>NZ_CP090177.1:0-2400000 GCF_042214795.1 Arcobacter iocasae
AGACTATCCTATTAAAAAAACTACATTAGAAAGCATATTTTTAAATGCAAAATTTGCTTTTGACTGTATTTATGGAAAAGAAACTCCATTTTTAAAACTTGCACGATTAGAAGGATTAAAAGTAAAAGATGGTGAAGATATGCTTTTATATCAAGGTGTTTTAGCTTTTGAGCTATTTACTGATACTACTTTAGATAATCAAACTATAGAAATTATGAGAAAAAGTTTAAAAGAAGAGTCTCTGTAGAGACTCTTCTTTTTATTTCTAATAAATTTTAATAACTGCTTTTTCTTTAAGTTCTTTTATTTTATTTATAGCCCAAGTTTTTACAGTTTTTTTAACATACTCTTCTTTTACTTTATCTTTTACCCCTTCAAAAGTACTATTGTACTCAGGAATGTCATTTAAGATATAAAAAATTTCATATCCAAATTCTGTTTTTATTGGTTTATTTGTAAAAAAACCTCTTTTTTTATCTTTTAAAATTGGACTTAACTCACTATTTAATACAGACAAAGGTATTTTTCCAAAATAACCACTATTTTTAGCAGTTGGAGCCAATGAGTATTTTTTTGCAACTATTGAAAACTCTTGAAGTATATCTTTTGCATTTTGTAATTTTTTTATAATTTCTTTAGCTAAAGATAGTTTTTCAACTACTATACTTAAAAGTTCAATTTGTGCTGGTGTATCATATTTGTATCTTCTATCATTGTAATATTTTTCTAGTTCTTTATCACTTGGTAGCAGTTGTTCTGCTTTTTGTGTAAGTAAAAAATCAAATGCTAATAATCCTTTTTTACTATTTAGTTGTTCTTGAGTATAACCTTTTATGCTCTTTTGTTTAACTATATCGGCAAGGTTTTCATTACCTTTTTTATTATCATTTTCATCTGACATTTTTAAAATATGTTTTAATACTTTTTTGTACTCTTCACTTTTTACAATATCAGTTTTTAGTGCATAATCACTTACTAATCTTTTTTCTATTAGTTTATTCAGAATATTTTTTTGTGTTTGATTATCTAAAGTTTTAAAATTATTTGGTGCAACTTCACTTGTCACATTTCCCCCATTTACAACTGCTAAAATATCACTTGCATAAGTTGATGAGAATAAAGATACAACTATAGATAAGGTATATACTAATTTTTTCACATTCTATCCTTTTAGAATATGTAGAAGGAAAATTTTTCTCCTTCTACATTAAATAAAAATCAATTTATTCTTCGATTTTACCTGATTTGATTCTTTTTTCATAAATGATTTTAAGTTCTCTAATATCTTGTTGAACTTCAAATACTCCATGCCAGTGAGCATAATCTGGAGCACCCATTAATGCACCTTGTCTCATTCTTCTACCTTCATGATGCCATAAATGATACCAAATTTTAAATGCTTTATCAGACCATTTATCTTTATGCATTAAACCTTTTTTAGTCAATTCATCTATCATTTTTTTAGCATCAGTTGCATAAGTATTGTATAGTTCAACATGTTTATCTGCCATATTAAAAAAGTTTTTAGTATGTGTTGTTGTATGACAAGAAACACAAACTTGTTCCATTTCAGTACGCGCAGCAGTACTTCCATCTGGATTACCAGCTAAAGGATTACCTTTTGTGATTTTTCCATTCTCAAAATCTTTTACAGCAGTTTCATATCCACCTTCTCTTGTTTTAGAAATTGGCATCCATACATTCCATTTAAGTCGTTTACTCACATTATGAGTTGTTTTTAAATTACCAATACCACTCATATGACAAGTAGCACAAGTAGGTGCTCTATAATCACCTGGTTCCCAAGCATCTGGTGCTGAATCATATTTCCATTTACTACCTTCACTATTAAAAATATGTCCATGCATTGAATTATTATATATTTCTATATCTGGATGATCAGGCCCTAAGTGACAAGATGCACAAGCGGCTGGTTTTCTTGCTTCTTCGATAGAAAATTTGTGTCCTGAGTGACAAGATTTACAGTTACCTACACCACCATCTGGATAAACATTTCCAATACCATAGTTTGGCCATGTTTCAGCAGTAGGTCTTTTGTCTTTTCCAAGTTTTATAATTGAACCATGACATTGCATACAACCTGTTGCTTCTGGAGAGTGTTTTAAATCTGGATGATTTCTACCTTCAAAATACTCCATAAGTGATATCATTCCTTCTTTAGCTTGAATCTGAAGTGCAGCTCTTGCATGACCACTTTGTTGAAATTCTTTTACTTCATTAGGATGACATCTTTCACATGTTTTTGGACTTACTAATGATGATACAAAAATCTCAGTACCTTTTATACCTTCACAATTTTGTGCTGCCATAGGGCTATCTTTTTTAACACTATGACAGTCAATACAGCTCACGCCTACATGCCCATGTCTACTCTCTTTCCAGTCATTTACATGACCAGGAGTTAATTTTGCATGACATTCAACACAACTTTTTCCAGCCTCCGTTAAACCACGATCAACTTTTAAAGTTTTAACATTTGTAAGATCTCCAACATTTGCTGCAAATGCTATTACTCCAAATGAAAGAAATATAAATAACATTCTTTTTAACATTTTACTTCCTTTTTGTGTATCAAATTTATTTTTTAATATAATCACCTAAAATATGATGACCAACATTCTTATGACATTCAACACATTTTTTATCTGTTCTTTTTTCAAAATACTCTTTGTGTGCAATAAAAGCTTTAGTATTACTAGATGTTGCATTTTGTAAGTTTGCATGACAATTCATACAACCTGAATCAAAAACAAATCTTTTTGCGTGTTTTCTTTTATCTTCCCAATCAATAGATTCAAGATCTCCGAAATTTTGTACTTGAACATCATGTAAACCTGTTTTTGCTTTTTCAAAAAGATAATTGGCAAGTGAATCATGGGGTAAATGACAATCAACACATTTGGCTCGTACACCATTATTATTATTTCCACCATGAGCATCACGATAATATGAATTTGCCATTGGTTGCATCGTATGACACATTGTACAAAACTTATCACCTGAAGTTTTCTCTACTCCAACAGCTACACCAAAAGAAAAAAGTAGACCAATAATGCCACCTAAGACAAGTATTCCTATAATGAACCATAAAGACTTAATTTTTTTTTCTGTATTACAGGACATAAAAACTCCTAATTATTATAACTTTGATTAATCAAAGTAAAAGATGGTAATTAAATCATCTAACTCAAAATTTACTATTTATAAAATATTCTTTTATAATAGTAAAGGGAAAGTAGTCAAAATAACCTCCTTTTATTTACTATACTTGTAATAATAGTTAACCTTATAATATAAATATAAAATTATAAAATTAATATTATTATTAAAGATTATTTTAACTAATTGAAAGCAAGAAGAAATTGACCAAGGTCAAGAAAATGAATAATAATTCACCAAAAGCAAAATTTATTATATAGATAATTTATAAGGAATTTTTTTGATAAAAACTGCTTTATTTGTGAATTCAAAACCTATTCACCTTTTATTAACACAATTTCGATAAAATACCTCCAATAATATAAATAACTTTTTAAATGATGCGAAGGAACTATATGAAACATATAAAAAAAATATCAGACTATGCCATTGTTGGTGGATTAGGTGCGGTACTTATCACTGGGCTAGTAGGATGTGGGGATAATTCAAATAATAATCAAGAGGGGCAAAACAGTGCTTTTACAAATGCTAGTCAAAAACAAGCTGCCTTTGTAGTTATTGAAGAGAGTAAAGAAGGAAAATACAAGATTGTAGATGAGTTCCCCTCTTCTAAAACAACAATTGTTTTGAGAAAGCCAGATGGAAGTGAAAAAATTCTTAGCCAAGCTGAAATACAAAAATTAGTAAAAGAAGAAGAAATGAAAATCGACAATGGAACTTCTGCTTTAACTAATCCTGAGATGTCAAGTGGAGGAATGGGTCTTGGTGGAGTTTTATTATCTTCAATTGCTGGAGCAATGATTGGTTCATGGATTGGAAATAAACTATTCAATAACCAAAATTTTCAATCTCAAAGAAGAACTCAATACAAATCACCACAAACATATTCTAAAAGTCAAAGTTCATTTACAAAAGCTGCTAATACAAGTAAAACTTCTACTTCAAGCAAAAAAAGTGGTTTTTTTGGTGGGAAAAGCTCATCTAGATCTAGTTCATCTTTTGGTTCTAGATCTGGTGGCTTTTTTGGTGGTTGATTAATGAAATTACAAAAATTAAAACCTCTTACAAGCGAATACTTAGAATCAATAGGATTTGTTTGGCACACAGATGAAGATGAAACTTCATACATAGCAGATGAAATAGTTCAAGTAAGTGAAGAAGAAGCAAATGCTTATTATGAAGCTACAAATGAGCTATATGACATGTTTTGTGAAGCTGGTGATTATGTTATAGAAAATAATCTTTTCCATGAAATAAATATTCCATTTAATCTAGTAAACCTTATAAAAGAATCATGGGAAAATGATGTGCATTGGCATTTATATTCAAGATTTGATTTAGCTGGTGGAATTGATGGAAAACCAATAAAACTAATTGAATTTAATGCAGATACTCCAACCGCAGTTTTTGAAACAGCAATTATTCAATGGGCTATGCTAAAAGCTAATAATTTAGATGAAGCAAGTCAATTTAACAACTTATATGATGCACTAAAAGACAACTTCAAAAGAATCATTACAATGGAAGATGATATAGAGAAGTTTGAAGAGTTTTATAAAAATTTAGGGTGGAAAATACTTTTTTCTTCTATTGCTTCTAGCAGTGAAGATATTAATACAACCAAGCTTTTACAACATATTGCAACAGAAGCTGGCTTTAATACTGATTTTGAATATATTGACAAAGTTCAATTCAATGATGAAGGTATTTTCAAAGATGATGTAAATTTTGAATTTTGGTTTAAACTTATACCTTGGGAAAATATTGCCATAGATGAAAGTGAATTAGCTTTGATTTTAGAAGATATAGTTGCTAACAAAAAAGCAATTATTTTCAATCCTGCTTATACTTTAATGTTCCAATCAAAAGGTTTTATGAAAATTCTTTGGGATTTATACCCAAATCATCCACTTTTACTTGAAACTTCTTTTGAACCTCTTATTGGAAAAAAACAAGTTGAAAAAAGATGTTTTGGAAGAGAAGGTGCAAATGTTGCTATTATAAATAGTGACAATTCACTAGATATGAAGACAGATGGTGATTATGAAGGCTTTAAAGCTATCTATCAAGAGTATGTAGAGCTTCCAACAGATGAAAAAGGGAATTCTTACCAAGCGGGAGTTTTTTATGCTTATGAAGCTTGTGCCTTAGGATTTAGAAAAGGTGGCAAAATACTAAACAATATGTCGAAATTTGTAGGACATATTATTAAATAAACAAGAAAATTTCTTGTTTATTTAGAGAAACCATTATTATCTTTTTCTGCAATATATTCCAATAGAATTTTAAAACTTTTTTCTATATTATCAAAAACTTTTAATAATAAAACAGGAGTATGAGAGAGCTTTTTAGTTAAATCTTCTTTTCTAGCACTATCATCTCTTATATCTATTTCTCCATTTGTTAAAACAATGTTATATTTTCTTTTTCCATCTGTAAAACAAATACTAAATGGAATATAATAATCATCTTCATCATCACAATACCAACTAGGGTCTCTTCTTAAAAATACATAAGGTAAATCTCCATTGATTTGACAATGTAACAGTTTATTTTTATTGAAAACTATTTTTCTCATATTTACTATATTTATAATAGATTTTTTTAATCTTTTTTGTACTCTTTTATGTAATATTTTCCAAAGAAATGAATTTATCTTTTTAGAACCATCAAGATGTCCTAAATTATCTTCATTCATATAATATATATTTGTCATCGTTATTCTTTATATTTTTATATAATTTTCTAAAGTAGAAAAATCAATATTCTCTTTAAATTCAATTTCTAAATCCATCAAAACTAAATTTTTTATATGAAATTTTTCTAATTTTACAAAATCTTTTGCAGTAGTTAAAATAGTAAAATCTTTATAAGATTTTTCAACTACATCAATATCTAGTTTCGTAAAATTGTAATGGTCTGGAAAAGAAACCAATTCACAAGTAGCTGGAACAAAGTCTAAAAGTCTTTTTGCCTTTGAAATTGCTGTTAAAATTACTATTTTAGAAGGTAATTCATCTAAAAGTTTACCCTCTTTTTTAAACTTTACAACTCTTTTAAAATCAATGCCCTCTTTTAAAACCAGATTAGCTGTTGAATACATCATTTTAGCTTCTCTATATCCACCACTTGGTAAGCAAAATATATTTTCAGGCTCTTTATAAGGCCTTAATAATATATCAAATTTATTTATATGATATTTTGAAAAGCCATCATCCAAAAAGACTAATTTACATCCAAGATCTTTTGCTTTTATAATTGCTTTTACTCTATCTTCACTTACTATTACTGAAGCCTTTGGTAAAAAGTTTGCCAAAAGCATAGCTTCATCACCACTAGTTTCTACATCTTCTAAAATCTTTCCCTTTTGACTTATCACATAAAGTCCTTGGGATTTTCTTCCATAACCTCTTAAGACTACAGCCACATCTTCTTTATCTTTTGCAAGAGCTATTGTAATAGGAGTTTTTCCACTACCACCTACTATTATATTTCCAATTGAAATAATTGGTATACCAAAATCTAATTTTCTAGAAGATGACATACGCTTAAAAGCTATAATTATCATATAAATTAAAGTAAATGGAATAAGTAAAAAAGAGATGATTTTTTGAAAAGGAGTTGGAAAGAAGAGATACTCTTCAATCCAAATATTAAATTTTTGTTTTAACAACTATTAAATCCAAGCAGAAGCAATATCTATAATTTGATCACAGATATAATTTACCTCTTCATTTGTAAGTCCTGGATAAATAGGAATAGATAAAATTTGTTGGTAAGATGTTAAGGCACTACCATAAGTAGTGATTTTAATATTATATTTTTGTTTATAATAATTTAAAAGATGTAAAGGAATATAATTTAATCCAGTATTAATACCTCTTTCTTTTAATTCTCTAGCAAAAGCATCTCTATTTCTTGAGATTTTAATAATATAATGAGTAAAAATATGCTCATCTTTTTGTTTAGGTATTTCTATATGTTTTACACCTGTAAGTCTTTCTTTATAGATTTTTGCTATCTCTTTTCTTCTTTTAATAAAACTATTTGTTTTTTTAAGTTGTGCCAAAGAGAATGCTGCATCTAATTCACTTAAGTCATATTTATGTCCAATATCAACAACATCATAAATATAATCTAAGTTTCCATAGTCATCGTATGTAGTTGTAACAGCATGAGTTCTAAGTAATTTAGCACGAGATGCTAGTTCTTCATCATTTGTAACAATAACTCCACTATTACTTACATCTGTTTTACCATTTGATGGATTTGTTGAGAAAACTGTCATATCTGCATTTAAAGAACCAACTGTTTCATCATTGTATGTAACTCCAAGAGCTGAAGTACAATCTTCAATTAATATTATTTCATATTTTTTACAAATAGCATATAATCTATCTAAATCAGGAGTTTGCCCTGCAACAAAAGAGATAATAGCACCTCTTAGTTTTTTAGAATTGTTCTCTTCTAATGCTTTTTCAAACTTATTTAAATCAATATTCATATCATCAATATTTATATCAATAAAAATAGGCTCAGCATCAAAGTGTCTTACAACTTCAGGTACATTTACAAAAGAGTTTACAGACATTAATATTTTGTCTCCTCTTTTCAACTTAATTGCACTAAGAGCTAGATGTAAGGCAGATGTTCCATTACATGTAGAAATAGCATACTTTGCACCAATAAATTTAGCCATATTCTCTTCAAATTCAAGTACTTTTGAACTATCTTTTTTAAGTTCTAAAACTGTTTTTAACTGTGCTAGTTCTTCTTCCCCAACCGATGATTTATAAAACGCAATTTCTTTCATATTAACTCCATTTGATTTTTGCTATTGTTGGAAGCTTACCTTTGAATGCGTTAGCTTTCATTCTATAATTAATCATGTCAATAAGTTCTTTATCAACACCATTACTCTTTAACTCATCAGCTGAAACCCCTTCATCAACTAATTTTTTAAGTACATCATCCATTTGTTTATAAGAGTATCCAAGCTCATCTTCATCACTTTGACCTTCCCATAAATCAGCACTTGGTCTTTTCCATAAAATAGACTCAGGAACTCCTAAAAATTTACCAAATTCGTATTCATCACTTTTGTACATTTCCCCTATTGGATTAATAGCACAAGCAACATCTCCAAAAATAGTTCCATATCCTAAAAGAATTTCACTTTTATTTGAAGTACCCACAACTAAAGATTTATCTCTAGCACTTACATCATATAAAACTGACATTCTCATTCTTGCACTAAAGTTACCAATTCTTAGTTTATCACCATTCATAAATTTTTCGTGAGCTTCTACCATAGGAGCAATCTCAACTATTTCATAATCAATATCAAACTTTTTGCATACTTCTAAGGCATGACTTACACTTCCCTCACTTGAATAATGAGAAGGCATAAGCACACAACTCATATTTGCCCCAAATGCTTCTTTAGATAAAATAGCTACTATTGCAGAATCTAAACCACCAGATAATCCTACAGTAACTCTTTGCAGACCAGCTTTTTTGACTTCGTCTTTTAGAAATACTATTAATTGTTCTTTTATATTCTTCCATTCCATAATTATTATCCTTTAATAAATTATATCTCATTTATTTTTGTTTTTTCATAAATCTGTTCAAGAAAATCTTTATTATTTTCTCTAAAATTCTCTTTTTTACTTAATAAATTTTCTTTTATGTCATATAATTCTTCTAAATCAAAATAATCCAAAAACTTTGGATTAATATCAATCTTTTCTCCAGTAGATGAAATAAGACTCTTTATTTCATCGATTACATACTCTTTTTCTTCCATTAATTTACTTTCACAAACTTATCTAATATTGTAGTTAAATATAATTCCATTTTTTCTTCTCCAAAATCTTTTTCGCTACTTACACAACAACCACAACAAGTTCCTGCATCGGTTAGTTGACCTATTTTTTCGATTGTATCAGCATTTTTTTCTTTAATGGCATACAAAATTTCTCCAAGTGACACATGCTTACAAGCACAAACTTCATAAGAGCGTGAGAAACTTTTAGCCATTTAGAAACTCTCCTAATACCTCTTTACAATAAATCTTTTTTTTGACTTTTCCAAAATCACCCTCGTTCATTAAACAGTGTCTACACTCAGTACCTGCCCTAGTTTTTTCTTGTAAATCCCGCAGTGTTTTTACACCTTCATTTATAATCGAAGTTTTTATATCACTAATTGTAACTTTAATACAATTACAAACTTCATAATTCTTATCAAAACTTTCTAACAATTATACATTCCTACTTTTTTTAATCATTTCATACGCTTCATTTATCTCTTGCAATTTTTTAGTTGCTTCGTCAATAATATTTTGACTAGCACCCTGCCCTGAGATAATATCAGGATGATGTTTCTTTACCAATTTTCTATAATTATTTTTAATTGTCTTATCATCATCTTCTTTTTTTGATTCTAAAACTTCATATGCTTGTTCAAGTGTAGTTGCTTGATTTTGAGCTTGTGAAGCATAAAAGTTTTTAAATGCATTAATCATATGATTAAAATCATTAGTTTTGATTTGTAAGGCATTTGATATATCTTCACAAATCATTCTCTCTGCATCACTAAAAGTTTTATCAATAAAAGCAAGATTCAATAGATATTCTAAAATTTTGAGTCTTTTTTGGTAGTCACTTTTTGTTAGTTTATAAAGTTTTTGGGAAAGTTCTAAAGTATTATCAAAACTCTTTTTCTCATCATCATATATGTTTTTTAACTTTTCTCTTATTTCTGCACTGTTTTCAAAATGACTAGAAATATCAGTAAATGTATGTTTTAACATCTCTGCTTCTAATTCACATACAGCTCCATCAGCTTTTGCAACTTTTGCCATAAGTGCGATTAAAAGACCTGCTTCATGATGAAGTAAATCTCCTTGGAAATTTTCTTTAATATTAAATTTAATATTTTCAAATTTTTCTGTTTTATAACTTCTTGCTATAAAATATAAAATAATTCCTATAAAAAGTAAAACTAATAACTTCATCTAATGCCTTTTTAAATAATTAGATAGATTTTATCAAAAATAAGGTAAAATCTTTCCTTTAATAATCAAATGGAGACATTATATGTTTGGAATGGGATTTATGGAAATTATGCTAATTGCGATTATTGCGATTATTGCATTAGGCCCTGATAAGTTACCTGATGCTATGGTATCAGTTGCACGATTTTTTAAGAAGTTTAAAAGTGGTCTTGAAGATGCGAAATCTACTCTAGACAATGAATTAAATATATCAGATATGAAAGAAGAAGCTAACAAATTTAGAAATCAAATAGAAGATGCGAAATCATCAGTTACAAAGTTTGATGATTTTGATTTAGGTGTGAAAGATATTTTAAAAGATGATAAAAATGATAAAGATAATAAAAAATCTAAAAAAGTATCATTTAAAGATGAAAAAGTAGAAGATAAAATAGAAGAAATAAAAAAAGTTGAAGAAGAAGTTAAAGAAACTACTTCTGAGATAAAACCAAGTGATAAATTTAAAATTAAAAAAGAAATAAAAGAAAAAGAAGGGGATAAAGCCTAATGTTTGAAGACTTAAAACCCCATATTGCTGATCTTAGAAAAAGATTGATAATTTCAGTATTAACTTTAGTTGTTGCCTTTTTTGCTTGTTTTTCATTTTATGAACCAATTTTAAATTGGATGATGGTTCCAATAGAAGCTGTACTTCCAGCAAAATCACAAATGGTAGCAGTAGAGATTCAAGAAACATTTTTCACAGCACTTAAAGTTGCTTTTTTTAGTGGGTTCATTTTATCACTGCCTGTTATATTTTGGCAGTTATGGTTATTTTTAGCACCTGGACTTTATGACCATGAAAAAAAGCTTGTATTACCTTTTGTATTTTTTGCTACATTAATGTTTCTATCAGGTTCAGCTTTTGCTTATTACATAGTTGTTCCTTTTGGATTTGAGTTTTTAATTAATTTTGGTTCTACAGTTGTAACAGTATTACCAAGTATTGGTAAATATGTGGGCTTTTTTACAAAATTATTATTTGGTTTTGGAATTGCATTTGAACTTCCAGTTGTCACATTTTTCCTAGCAAAAATTGGACTTGTAGATGATAGAATGTTAAAAGACTTTTTTAAATATGCAATTGTAATTATTTTTATTGTTTCTGCCTTATTAACTCCTCCTGATGTTTTAACTCAATTTTTAATGGCTGGACCACTTATTTTACTTTATGGTGCATCAATTTATATTGCAAAAGTATTTAATCCCGCGGATAAATCATTAGATGATGAAGAATAGTTTAGATCCATTAAAGACATCTAGCTATGATTATTTTTTACCAAAAGAACTCATAGCTAGCAAACCTTTGTACCCAGCTGACAGTGCACGACTTTTAGTATATGATAGAAATAGTGATACGATAACTCATACTACATATAAGCATTTACTTGATTTCTTACCTGAAAATTTAGATATCTTTTTAAATGACACAAAGGTAATAAAAGCAAGAATTTATGGTAAAAAAGACAGTGGTGGGAAAACAGAATTACTATTTAATAAACCACTATTTATGAATAGATATCAAGTCATGATAAAAGGTAAAGTTCAAAAAGGAACAAAACTATTTTTTGATGAAGATTTAAGTGCTGAAGTTCTTGAATTAAATAATGAAGATGGTACGAGAACAGTTAAGTTCTTCAAAGATAATAAAGAATTAGACTTTTTATCTTTAATAGATATTTTAAATAAAATAGGTCATTTACCTCTTCCTCACTATATGAATAGAGAAGACGAAAAAGAGGATGAAAAAGATTATCAAACATTATTTGCAAAAAACTATGGTGCAGTTGCGGCACCAACAGCATCATTGCACTTTACAGATGAACTTTTAGCAAAACTAAATGATAAACATAATATAAATTACTTAACACTTCATGTGGGAGCTGGTACATTTAAACCAGTTGATGCTGAAGATATTTTAAATCACCCTATGCATAGTGAATATTTTGAAATTTCAAGGGAAAGCTTGGAAGCTTTAAAACAAAAAGACAATAAAATTCTTGCAGTTGGAACAACAGTTACAAGAACTATAGAATACTATGCCCGAACAAATAAAATCCAAGGTGAATGTGATTTATTTTTAAATCCAGCAAATAAACCAATAAAAGTAAACCACCTGCTTACAAACTTTCATTTACCAAAATCAACTCTTATTATGTTAATAGCCTCTTTTGTAGGCTTAGAAAAAACGCTAGAGATATATGAAACTGCTGTAAAAGAGAAATATAGATTTTTCTCTTATGGCGATGGAATGCTAATAATATAAAAGAAAAGGAAACTTTATGCCAAAATATGTACTATTTGATACAGAAACAACAGGAAACCAAGAAGAAGATAGAATCATACAACTAGGAGCTATGATAGTAGATGCAAAAGCACCAATAGAAGTTTATGATGAAATATGTTTTACAGATGTTGAGATAAAACTTGAAGCTATGGAAGTACATAATATAACTCCTGATATGATTATTGGAAAGCCAGAGGCAACTCAAACAAAATTTTATCAAAAACTTCAAGAGTATAATAACCCATCAAACTATTTAATTGCCCATAATATAAACTTTGATTTAGGAATGATAAAAAAAGAAGGCTTTGAGTCAAAATATCAAATATTAGATACCTTAAGATGTGCCCAACACCTATTTCCAGAACTTCCATATCATAGACTCCAATATCTAAGATATGCCCTTGATATTTATATGGATGAAGAAGAAGAAGCTGCAAAACACAATATAACTATAAAAGCTCATGATGCACTTGGTGATGTTTTAGTTATGAAACTATTTTTATCACAACTTGTTGCAAAATGTAGAACTGTATATCCAGATTTTAATCCTATGGAAAAATTAGTTGAACTTACAAAAACTCCTGTATTTATACAAACATTTAAATTTGGAAAATATAAAGGAAAAGAGACAACTCAAGTTGCAAAAGAAGATCCAAGTTATATTATGTGGATGATGAAAAATATGGATATGGATGAAAATCTAAAATATACTTTAGAAAAATTAACATCAACTGCGACAAATGACTACTATTAAAAATGATAAAATCAAAATTCTTTATGTGGAAGATGATGATGTAACAAGAGAAAATGCAATAGAGTATTTGGAAAACTATTTTGTAAATATTTATGAAGCAAAAGATGGTCTAGATGCTTTAAAAAAATTTGAACAAATAAACCCAGATATCATTATTACTGATATACAAATGCCAAAAGTAGATGGTTTAGAGTTTGCTAAAAATGTAAGACAAAAAAATAAAGAAGTTCAAATCATAGTTATAACAGCATTTTCTCATAAAGAGTATCTTTTAAAAGCAATTGAACTGCAACTAGTAAAATACCTTATGAAACCAATTAAAGAAAATGAATTAAAAGATGCCCTTGAACTTTGTGTAGATAATCTAAAAAATAGTAGTACAAATATAATAAGACTAAATGAAACTTCTGTTTTTGACAAATATAATCATACTCTTCTTATAAATGATGAATTAGTAAAATTAAGAATAAAAGAGACTGATTTATTAACCCTTCTTTTAAATAATAAAGATAGATATGTTACATATGAAGAGATAGAGAATTATGTTTGGAAAGATTTTCCTATGACAAAAGATGCTTTAAAAACTTTAGTTAAGTATTTAAAACAAAAGATTTCAAAAGACATAATCTCAAATCAAAATGGAGTTGGATATAAAATAAATGTATGATTTAACTACTATTTTATCTTATGGAATAACTTTTGGAATTCTAATGATGACAATAGTATATACTTTTATTCGATATATTTATTCAAAAGAACTTTTTTACTTAAGCTACTGTTTTATGCAAGTTTTTTCATTGTCATATATTATTTTATATAGTAAGTTCTTTTATTCTGAGATTTTTTTTCAGGACTTTTCACTCTTTTTTGCGACTGTTTCAGCTTTAGTCTTTGCCGTAAGGTTTTATGAGGGTAAATTTATTCCTAAAATAACAAATAACAAAGAACTAATATTAAACACATTATTGCTTATTTTCATAATTTTGACTGCTTTTTATCACTACTTATTATTTGAATACTTACCATACACAATCATTTATGCAATACTTTTTGTATCAATTGTATTTAATCTAAACCAAGGCTTTAAAGCTACTGCAATATATGTTATTGGATGGTCTGTAATCTGTCTTATTTTATACATTTTAAATTTTAAAACTTATTTTAAAATGCATACTAATTTGGACTTAGTATTGCTAGCTTTTGCTATGGAAGCTATTTTATTTACTATTTCAGTTGCATATAAATATAATCTTTTGAAAAAAGAGAATATAGAAATAGAATCAATGCTTTTACAACAATCAAAACTTGCACAAAGTGGAGAAATGATTGCTAATATAACCCATCAATTTAGACAACCTTTAAATAATCTTTCATATATCTTGATAAATTTAAAAAATAAATATGAAAGCAGTAATTTAGAAAAGAGCTATTTTGATAGAAAAACTTCCCAAGCAAATGAACAAATAGAATACTTATCTAGTACAATTGAAAATTTCAAAAACTTTTATACAGAATCAAAAGAAAAAGAAGATTTTGAAATTAAAGAGGTTATTCAAAACTCCCTTGCAATTTTAAGTGGTGATATAAAAAAAATAGAAGTAATTGTTGATTTAACTTTTAATACAAATGAACATATAAAAATATTTGGAATAAAAAATGAATTAGCCCAAGTCTTAGTTGCAATAATTTCTAATGCTCTTGATGCAATAAAAAGCATAGAGAATAGAAAAATAGCAATTGAAATAAGCTCAAATACTGCTGATGTGATTTTAGAAATTAAGGACAATGGAAAAGGAATAAAGTCTAAATTATTAGATAAAATTTTTGAACCATATTTTACTACAAAAAGCAGTGGTACTGGACTTGGATTATATTTATCAAAAATGATTATTGAAAAAAGTTTCAAGGGAAAACTTAATGTAAAAAGTAGCCCCCAAGGTACTACTTTTTACATAAATATTGAGAAATCAGTTTAAACTATTTTGGAGAGAAAAATAGTATTTTTTTCTGCATTTTTAGTTCTTTATTCTCTTTTGCATAAAATAATAAGTTTATTTTTGAAGTATTAATTTTATTTTTACTAACTAAAATTAATACAGTTTTTCTTGTTTGCTTTGGATTTAACATTATTGGATTATATCTTTTAATACTGATATTTTTATCTAAAACTTCAATATCAAAAGTATACTTTTTATCAGCACTATTATGAATAGTCAATAAATAATTATTTACAACTTTTCCATTTTCATCTATTTTATATAATTCTGTATTTTTATTTATATTTACTAAAAAAGGCTCTTTTTCAGACATAAAATAAGCAGTAAAGAGTAAACAAATAACTAAAGATCCCATATAAACAAGATTTCTAGGATTTAAAAACTTTTCAATTTTTTCTAATAAAACACTATTAGTACTTCCCCAATAAATAAGAGATTTTTTACCAAGTTTTCCCATTACTGTACTACAAGCATCAGAACACTCTAAACAGTTTATACACTCAACTTGTAAGCCTTTTCTAATATCAATATGTGTAGGACAAACTTTTACACAAGCTTCACAAGTAGTACACTCTTCATTTCCTGACCATTGTTTTACATTGAAAATAGATTTTTCATTGTTAGGATAAATTTTCCCACCTCTATTGTGGTTATAAACAACTTGTTTTGTATTATTATCATATAAAACAGACTGAATTCTAGAATATGGACACACATATGTACAGAAGTGCTCTTTCATAAAAACAATATCATATACTAAAAATACAACAATAGAAAGTATAAACATCACTAAGAAAAAATGGTCTTGTGGCGATTTCATATATTCTATAAAGTCTTCAGGTGGTACAAAATAAAGCATAAAATTAATAGCTATGACAAAAGATAAAACTATCCATAAAAGCAATCCAATATATTTTTTTATTTTAGTAGAAGTTTTATCATAGTTTATATCTTTTTGTTTATTTTTGATTCTTCTCAATTTTAATAAAAATGTCTCAATCAAATCTCTATAAATAACTCTAAAAATAGTTTGAGGACATCCCCAACCACACCAAACTCTACCAAACATAGATGTCATGGCAAATATTCCAATAAACAAAAACATCAGTAAAAATGGCATAATAAAAAACTCATTCATATTATATACATTTCCAAGAAAATGAAAATCATATGTAACAAATGATAACAATAACATATGATTACCATCTATTCTTATAAAAGGTGTTCCCATTATAAAAATAGTTAAAATAGCATATGTAATATATCTTTTTTTCGAATAACTCATATCTTCTCCTTTTTATAAATCTAATTGTAAAAATATAAAGTGGTACATTTGTGGTATTCACTAAAATATTTAAAAATTACTTCTAAAATAAAATTATTTTTTCATAGTTATTTATGAGTAATCTACATATAACTTAAAGATTTTTTTGATAAAATTTTATGTATTTATTAAGGAGATATAATAATGAAAACATTTAAGTTTACTGGTTCAGGATTTGAATATTTTAAAATTTGGATTGTAAATATACTTTTAACAATTATTACCCTAGGTATTTATTATCCTTGGGCAAAAGTTAGAAACAACAGATATTTATATGCTAACAGTATATTAGAAGAAAAGAACTTCGAATATCATGCAACAGGCAAACAACTATTTTTTGGATATCTGATTGCTGTTGGATTATTTATTTTATATAAAGTATTGGAAAATTTCTTTCCAATAGAAAGCATAATTTTACTTATACTATTTGTAATTATAATACCATGGCTTATATGGAGAAGTATGAAGTTTAATTTAAATGTTACAAGTTTTAATAATGTTCGATTCAAGTTTGATGGTAAATTAAAAAAATCATACATAATTTTTTTAGCTTTACCAATAATCTTTATCCTTATTTTTGGATTAATTGCTTTTTTTATATTTCAAATTAAACATATAACTCCACTTGTTATAGTAGGAATTATTTCACTTATATTTTTCTATATGATTTCATTTTCATATTTTAATATAATGAGAACTAGATATTTAATAGATTTTACTAACTATGGAAATGCATCTTTTCAAACGAATATAAATACTAAAGAATACCTAAAAATTATATTAAAAACTATACTAATATCAATTACAACATTAATTGTTACAGGAGTTATAATTGCAGTAATATTCTATTTAATGTATGGTTTTACAGAATTTTCTTCAATAATTAGTATGTACAAAACAAATCCTGAACTTGTCGGTATTAAAATATTTACTACATTTTTACCATTAATAATAATTAGTTATTTTCTTACAATTCTTGTAAGTATTATTTCATTAGCTTACTATATTACAAGACAAAGAAAATATATATTTAGCAATACAAAATTAAATGATAAAATTCAATTCAATTCAACTATGAAATTTATACCATATGCTTTTATATTAGTTTCAAACTTTCTATTAACATTGATTACATTAGGACTTGCATATCCTTGGGCAAAAGTTAGAATTGCAAAATACACATTAAATAACACTGCATTATTAATGGATGGAACATTTGATGGTTATTTTTCAGAAAATATTAAAAAAGAATCAGCAATTGGTGAGGAAATTGGAGATACTTTAAATGTAGAAATTGGGATGCCATTCTAAAGTGATTTTAGGATACTTATATAAAAAAAATAGCTCAACATCTGAAAATGCTGAGCTATTTATAAAAGATAATTTTTATAGTATAAAGTCTAATAATAATTTAATAGATGATGGGAAAATAGAATCCTTATCAATAAGTTCTAGATTAGGAAATACTAAAAGAAAAATTACGCTTGAAAATGGCGAAGTTTTTATGACAGATGAAAATGATTTAATAGATTTATATCTTATAAAGCCTCTTAAAAAAAATAGTTTACTGCACAAATTAGAATCACATTTGGTTTTGGTATTTATTTCAATATTATTTACACTTTTCACAGTTTTTAGCTTTTTTAAATGGGGAGTACCTTATATAAGTGGAAAACTTGCTTTTGCATTACCAAGTGAATTAAATACATTAATTTCTAAAAATACATTAAAAACTTTAGATAAACATTTTTTTACTAAAAGCAAACTTTTAAAACAAAAAAAAGAACAGATACTAATATCTTTTAATAAAGATGTCTTACCTCATATCAAGGAAAAAAGCTTTAAGTACAAACTACATTTTAGAAACTGGCAGATAAATAATACTAATATTCCAAATGCTTTTGCTTTACCTAATGGAGATATCGTACTTACTGATGAATTTATAAAATTAAGTAAAAATAACAATGAAATAAACTCAGTAATATTCCACGAAATTGGACATGTAGTTCATAGACATGGCTTAAAAAGAATTATTGAAAATAGTTTTGTTAGTATTTTTGCTATGTATATTACAGGTGATGGTACATTTTTTTCTGATTTAGGTGTGGGGATAGGTTCTTTATTCCTAAATACTAACTTTTCAAGAAAACATGAAATAGAAGCTGACGAGTTTGCTTTTGAAATGATGTTGAAATCTAAAATAAATCCTAAAAATTTTTCTTCTATACTTGAAAGGATAACTTTATCAAAGAATGGAGAAAAAGAAACTATTTTTGATTATTTTTCTTCTCATCCAACTAATAAAGAAAGAATAACTCTTGCAAATAAATATGTTAGCTGTTATAAAAATAATTTAACTATTTGTAATTAGGATATAAATATTTTAAATTTATATCATTAAATTTATTTTTTCAGAAATAATAAAGCTTAAAAAACTAATTTCTAAGAAATTTATAGATAGAATTAACCCTTTAAAAAATTGAGAAAGTATAAAAGGAACATGTTTGAATAAATTTACAAGAATTGGGTTTATTTTAGCAGCAGCTGGTTCAGCTGTTGGATTAGGTAATATTTGGAAGTTTCCATATATCACAGGAGAATATGGAGGTGGAGCATTTGTTATTGTTTACCTCTTAGCAATACTTTTTATAGGATTAACAATATTTATTGCAGAAACAGTTATCGGTCAATATGGAGAAGCTAATGTTTCTACATCATTTGTAAAAATGTCGAAATCTAAAAATGAAAATTGGAAATTTGCCGCATTTATGATCTTTGCTGGACTTGTGATTCTCTCTTTTTATTCTGTTGTATTAGGTTGGATTTTAAACTATATTGTTACATCTTTTCAAACACTTCCTTCTACTTCTGAAGTTGCAGGAAAAACTTTTAATAATCTTATTTCAAATGAAATTTCTTCTGAAATCTTTTATCATACACTTATAGCATTAGCAGTTGTTTTTATTGTATTAAAAGGCGTAAAAGATGGAATAGAAAAAATAAATCTTATTTTAATGCCCCTATTAGGTTTAATATTAATTGGGCTTTTAATTTATGCATTGACTTTAGATAGTTTTTCACAAGCTCTTAGTTTTATGTTTATTGCCGACTGGAGTAAAATCAATGGTGATGCACTACTCGCAGCACTAGGACAAGCATTTTTTACTTTATCAGTGGGGATTGGTACTATTATTACTTATTCAGCATCTTTAGACAAAAATGCAAACTTTTTTAAATCATCTGTTTTAGTTGCTTTAGTTGATACAGTTATTGCTATAATTGCTGGATTGATTATCTTTACTTTCCTTTTTGATGCGGGAGCAAAAAGTGCAGCAGGACCGGGACTTGTATTTATTTCTCTTCCTGTTATATTTTCTCAATGGGGAGTTTTAGGACATGTTATTGCTATCTCATTTTTCTCTGCCCTTGTTTTTGCAGGAATAACATCTGCTGTTTCTATGATAGAACCTGCTTTGATGTTTTTTATTGAAAGATATAATATGACAAGATTAAAAGCTACTATAATCTGTGGATCAATTTTCTACATTCTTGGAATTGTCGCCCTACTTTCTATGTCTTCTGCATATAGTACATCATTAACATTTTTTGGTAAAAACGCCTTTGATTGGATGGATTTCTTAACATCTTCTATTTCAATGCCTATTGCAGGAATAGTAACTTGTATCTTTTTGGGTTATTATGTAGATAAACAACTACTTCAAGATAAATTTACAAAATTTGTATCTTTAGCAGTATTTAATATTTGGTATGCCTTGATTAAATATATTGTTCCAATTGCTATTGCAATTTTATTATTAAATAAATTAGGTCTTATCTAAGTTTTTATAGGAGATTTTTCTCCTATAAATACAAGTACAAATTAAAGCTCACAAGTAAAATATTTAAAACCCAAAAAGCCTCTTTTCTTATAATTGCAAGTAGTGAAAATATAATATAAGTTATAAAAAACCAAAGTGGTGTCATCACTTCAAAACTTTGAAACTTCATATTTAACACAGAATTTATAAATGGGTCTAAAATACCTCCAAATCCAATAAAATGTAAAAATAGTTCTAAGGGATAAAAAATAGTAAAAACTATAGTAATAAGTGGAGAAAATAGTTGGACCCAAGAAGTTACTCCAAAAAAGTAATGAACTATGGGATTAAAGCTTGCAAAAATCCAAATATTAAAAAATAGAAATAGAAATACTTTATTAAGGTTTTGAAAATATTTTATAAATAGGAATATATAAAATACTCCAATAATGGAAAACCACAAAGAGATTGAAAATAAAAATTTTGGGAAAAGTACAATTATAAATAGTAAAGTAAGTAAAAGTGTCTCAAAGGAGATTAACCTTATGTTTGCCCTTAATAAAAATATCCCAAAAAGCATCATAATAAAAGCTCTTAAAAGTGAAGGTACTAAATTTGTAAAAATCAAATATACAAATAATAAAGATAAAACAATGCATAAAATATCAAACCTTCTATTTCTATAAGGAAAATATCTATTATGAAAAAAATTGTATGGATAATAAAATATAAAATAAAGAATAAATGATAATACACCTAAGTGAAATCCAGAAATTGCTATTAAATGAGAAATGGAATATATAGCAAAAATATCTCTTAACTCATTGTTTACAGGAAGAGCTAAAAATATTGCTTCATATATTTCACTTATATTTTTATTTGTATGTTGGGATTGTATTTTTTCTTTTAAATCTTTTTTTATACTATACTTTTGATATTTAAAAATATTGAAACTCTTTACATAAAAGCCTTTTAAATACTCTAGAAAGGATACTTTTCCACTAAGTATAGATATATCTACATAATCAAGTCTTTTTAAATCTAAACCCTTAGGAGTAGATGTAAAAAAAGAGAACTTAGTACCTTGTAATTTATAGATATCAAAATCATCTTTTTCATACTTATTTATAACTTGCGCTTGTAGTTTATATATGGAATTAGCAGTAAAATCTTTATAATTATTATATTGAACGAATAAGGTAACAAAAGAAATAAGTATCAAAAAGAGACAAAAGTAAAGTAGCTCTTTTTTGTCATTTATCAAATTTAATTTTTGCATTAATTATTCTACTAAATAATGTTTTAATTTATTTAGTAGAATATGGTTTTATTTAATCTTTTTCCAAATACTCATTTGAGATATAGTATGTTGGTGTTTTCTAGCTGTCTCTTTTATCACAAAAGGAACATCAATGGTATCTAGTAATTCAAATCTATCTTTTAAATTCTCTTTTAAAGTATCTAAAGTTTTTACTTCTTTATTATCTCTAACAAAACCACCTAGCCAGTTTTGTTTAGGAGTATAATCTTCAAGCCAAGTATATGGACTCAATAGTACTAAAAGACCATCTTTATTTACCCTATTTGGGATATCATCTAAGAATTTTTGTGGATAATATAATCTATCTATCAAGTTTGAACAAAAAATCAAATCATAAGCTGTATACATATCTTTTAAATTACAAGCATCACCTTGCATAAAAGTAACTCTCTCTTTTGTTTCTTCAAGTCCAAAATTATCCAATGCTACTGTTTTTTCTTCGTATAATTCACCCTCAGTTGCAACTTTATAAGTTAAACTCTCATATTTTTTAAGTTTTATTCCAACACTGATGAAATTAGCACTAAAGTCTATTCCTAATACCTCATCAAATATTTTTCCTAATTCAAATGAACTTCTTCCAACACTACAACCTAAATCAAGTGCTTTTTCTTTTTTGATACCTTCTAAATATGGTTTTAATACCTCAACAGAATTTTTAGGAAAATTTTTAACTCCATAAACCTCTTCACCATAATGAAATTCACAATACTGAGAAACTTGCTCATCTGTTTCATATACATTATCATTTAGTTTAGTTCTGTACTCATTATCACTTTTAACATATCTAAACCCTGCATGTTGGAAAAAGTGTTTTCTAAAGGCATATCTTGCACTTCTTAAAGTCTCATTTCCTAAACTAATAAATGACCCACCTTTTATAAGGGCATGTCTATCATCAAAGGTAGGAGTTGTAAAGTCATCATATATAGGATGTGTTTCAAATCCATCAAGGGGATACATAGGAGTTATACTCCATTGCCATACATTACCAACTACATCATAAAATTCACCCATAGGATATTTATCTACTGGTGTTTGGTTAAAATACTTTAATCCAATATTTGATTCACACTCTTGAGCTTTTACATAATCATTTAATCTATAATATTCATCTTCGCTTGGAAGTCTTACTTCAAAACCTAACTTTTCACTTTTATATTTACAAAATGCTTCTGCTTCATATACATTAATATCAACAGGATAATTCAATGGTAACTCAACTACTCTATTTATCTCTCTTAAATAGTATTTGTCATCCTCTTTCATCCAGAATGTTGGCATCTTAGTTTGAGTAAAGTCTAACCACTTCAACCCATCTTTACTAAAGTAATGCAATTTATTATAACCACCATCTTTTACAAACTCTAAAAACTCTCCATTTGATACAAGATATTTACTAGCTTTAAACTCTTTTATATTTGCTCTATGAAATGCAAATTCATTATCCCAACCATAATAGTTTGGTTTTTTATGATCTTTTTGAAGTATAACTTCCCCACCCTCTACTGATACTAATTCATTTTGAGGATAAGTTTGACTTCTCTCATTGTTATATGTAAATAACTCATCATCACTAAAATATTTTATATCAAGTTCTCTAAGTAATACAGATGATGTCTCTATATGTATATTCTCATGTTCTATTCCCATAATTATAATCCACATAGGAGAATTCCAATTAATAGGAATAGTAAATTCAATAGTATCAATAAGCTCTAATACTAAAGTCTTTACCTCATCTCTATATGCTTTTGTCTCTTCGTATGTTGGCCATTGATAATTTTCATCATTTAAATCATCCCAACTCATTTCATCTACACCAATAGCAAATAAGGCTTCATAAGTTTTGTTTACTCGTTTAGTTGTTAGATTTGATACATTTAACTTATTCATAAAAAATGTAGCTGTATGTCCAAAATAAAATATCAAAGGGTGTCTTAATCTATTTGGTTGTTCAAGTATATGCTTTTTGTCTATTAATAAATCAAAAAGTTTTTCATCTAATTCATAAGTTTGCAAAAAATATTGTTTTATCTCTTCTCTTTTTTCTTCTACTGTTCCATTGTTTAAATCTATAGTTTTCCAAGTATAATTCATCTATTACCTTTTTTCATATTTTGTTGTATTTTATTGTCTTTAATAGCTATTTTGTACGCTTATAATATCTATTCATATATTTCTTATTTCGTTTATTATATATAAATTAAATTACAATTCAATAATATCTGATAGTTTTTTAGCTAAATCTAAAATCTCTTCTTTTTCATTTAATCCATCAATAAATCTTTGGGGAATATTTTTTAATCCCACTTGTGCACCAACTAATGCTCCTGTTAATATTGACCTTGCTTGATTTTGTCCACCACCATTAAGAGCATGTAAAATAGCACTTTCAAAATCATCATTAAATCTTGCAGCTAAATAATAACTTGCTGGTAATATATGATAAATTGCACATGGCATTCCATACACAAGTGATACTTTCCATGCTGGTTCTATTTTTATATCTTTATCATTTGCAGCTTGTGCAATAAAAGATGGTGATAATAAAGCATCAGGAGAAGCAAACAATCCTATATTTGAAGGATCTTTTGCTCCATCTTTTGGTGGCTTTAATCCCTCAGTAGTAACTGCATGAAAAGGAAGCTCACCTTTTTTAACTAGTCTCATTAGTTTATTAGATATTTGAGCATCTAATTTTTCACCTTGAACTAGTTGAGCTAATACTGCCCCATATGCAACAGTCATAGAACCTACTATATCATCCACTTGTGTTAAAAATGTATTGTGGGAAATACTTTTTGCTAACTCTTTTGGCTTTAGTGTATATGCTACAGCAATAGCAAGTGTTCTCTCAATAGATTCTGTTGTATCTGCTCTACTTCCAACTTTATCCCAAGGTAAGTTTTGCTCAACTCTTTGTCTATATACTTCTCTAATAGATTGAGAAGTATAACCACCTGGTCCATGAGTTGGTATTCCATCTATTTTAGTAAATAAATCTTCATCCATCTTTTTACAAAAGTCTTCTTCGTTGTAAGATTTATTTTCTATAAGAGATTTAATCATAAGCTTAAGTATATATCCAGCTTGAGATTGATTACCTTTTTTTTCATGTTCATGGTATCTTCCTTTTTTAGGAGAGGTATAAGTAGTAATCCATTGTCCATAATCTTTGTATTGTTCTTCTAAGTCATAATACCAATGTGGGCCCAAAGCAATTGCATCACCTATAAATGCTCCAACAATAGCACCTTGTGCTCTATCTTTAATATCCATAGTTTTTTCCTTTAAATACTACTAATTAGTAATTTATTTTAGAATAATACTACTAACTAGTATTTATGTCAAGTTATATCAATAGTTCTTTAGAGAGTATAATTCCATCCATATCTGCATAAACTATGTCACCTTGAGAAAATTTAACTCCACAAAAAGAGACATCAACTCCTATTTCACCTTGTGTTTCAATACCATATTTTCTACTACAAGTTCCCCTTGCAAATAATATAAGATCCATATCTTTTGTAAAAAAAGTATCTCTTACATATCCATTTACAATGATTCCCTCATAGTTATTATCAACAGCAAATTTAGCAAGATTGTCTCCTACTACTGCAAAGTATTCTTCTTCCACATCAACAACAACTATCTTTCCTGTACCATCTACATCTTTTAATAAGTTTTTTAGATCTGTATTATTTCTATCAAGCTTTATAGTTACTACTTCTCCATAAGCTTTTAGCTTTCCGCCATAGTTTTTAAACTCATTATCTAATACATATACTTTATCTGGGTGTGCATCACTTATATCTGCTGTAAAAAAATCCATTTATTTTCCTTTTTATAATTTTATTTTTTAAAAAACTCTTTAAAAGTTTTTATTACATAATCTATATCTTCATTTGAAACATCTCTATGGGTTACAAGTCTCAACTCCTCATAAGTTCCTGATATATTTATACCTTTATTTTTTAAATAATTTATTAATATATCTACATTTTTATCTAATACTTCTATAAATACCATATTTGTATCATTTGATAAAATTCTTATTTCATCTATTTTTGATAATTCCAAAGCTAGTTTTTTTGCATTGGCATGGTCTTTTTCTAAATCTTTTATATTATTATCTATTGCATAAGAACAGGCAGCTGCTAAATAACCAGATTGTCTTAATCCACCACCTAACATCTTTCTATATCTTCTAGCTTTATTTATAAACTCTTTACTTCCAACTAATACAGAACCAACTGGAGCACCTAAACCTTTTGAAATACATATTGACATAGAATCAAAACAAACACTTATATCTTTAATATCTATTCCTAAATCAATAACTGCATTAAAAACCCTTGCCCCATCAAGATGCAATAAAAGATTTTTATCTTGTGTAAATTTTCTTGCTTCTTGTAAATAAGAAAGAGGCAAAACTTTTCCATCATGTGTATTTTCTAAACATAAGAGTTTAGTCATTGCAAAATGAAAATCATTAGGTTTTATTTTTTTATACACTTTGTTTAAATCCAAAGTTCCATCTTTTTCAAATTCTATTGGCTGAGGTGATATTCCACCAAGAACAGAAGAACCTCCTCCTTCATATTTAAATATATGAGAATCTTGTCCACAGATATACTCTTCACCCCTTTGACAATGGGAAAGCATAGCTAACAAGTTTGCTTGTGTTCCACTTGTAGTAAATAAAGCAGCCTCTTTATTTGTTAGTTTTGCCATTTTATCTTCAAGGGCATTAACACTTGGGTCTTCACCATATACATCATCTCCAACTTGGGCATTAAACATATACTCTTTCATCTGCACTGAGGGCATTGTAAATGTATCACTTCTAAGTTCTATTATTTTATTCATATTTCACCTTATTTAAAACCACTGTATGATTTTTTCTTTTACTTCTTTTGCTCTTTCAAGTGGTAACATATGAGTTTGAGCTTCTATTTGTGTAAATTCAATATTTTTAGCTTTTAAAGAAAACTCTTCCATAAATTTTGAACTAACAAGCCTATCTTTATTGGCATATAAAAAAGCTAAATTTAAATTACTATTTATTAGTTTTAAACTTAAATTTTCTCTTATAATTGTGGCATTAAATTGAGAATAAAAAGCCTCTTCCCCTATATCTACATACATTTTAAGTATCAAGTTTATAAGTTCCTCATCACTTTGATTTTGTGGTTCTACTAAACTTAAAACTTTTTTTCTACTAAGCCCTTTAAAGCCAAACTTTTTAGTAAATTCAATAGCTTCTTTTCTTCTTTGACACTCTACTTCATCCAAATTTGCAGGAGTACAAGCAACAGCTAATATTTTATTGACTCTATTTGGATACTTTAACCCAAAATAACAAGCAATATAACCACCAAGGGAAAATCCTAAAAGATTTATTTTTTCATCTTTTATTTTTTCATTTATTACTTCAACTATTTTATCAAAGCTATCTTCTAATGGAATCACAAGATGAATAAACTCATAACTATCATCAAAAAGAGGAATTAACCTACTCCATAACTTTTCATCATTCATAAAGCCAGGTATCATATATATTTTTGTTTTCATTAAATCACTTCATATTTTTAAGCTATTCTATCTAATAAAAGTTTTACATACTTTTAGATATTCTAGTGCCCTTTATAAAATGAACAAATAGGCAATTAAATGAAAGTAGTAACAGGCGTTGTAGGAAACGATATACACGTTGTAGCAAATAGATTAATCGATCTTTCATTACAAGCAAGAGGATTTGAAGTATTTAACTTAGGAGTTAATACTTATCTAGAAGAATTCTTTGATGCTGTAGTTGAAACTAATGCAGATGTACTTTTAATCTCTTCTTTAAACGGTGAAGCAGAAGGTTGGTGTAGAGAAGTAAAAATCTTAAAATCAAAATATAAAAACCTTGACAATGTAGTTTTTATGATTGGGGGAAACCTAGTAGTTGGAACAGGTGATGCCTCAACTATTGTTCCAAAATTCAAAAACTATGGATTTGACTTGGTATTTCATCAAGTAGATTTAAATACAGGACTTGATGAGTTAGAAAAATATTTAAAAACGAGAGAATCATGAGTTTATTACAAGAAGAACGAGAAATAATTTTAAGTAATGAATATGTAGAGCACTTTGACTTTGCAGAAGTTGAAGAGTTTGTTAAAAATGCATCAAAAGACCTATTTATTTCACATAACTTTAGAACAAAAAATAAAATGTTGGTACAACCAAGAGGTGGTTTCCCTACATATAATAAGATGTATGCACTTTATGAATTTTTCGTAAATGCAAATGTAGATGTCTTACCATGTACTATTGATTCAAATACAAGATTAAATGACTATGCAACATCTAAAAAGATGTTAAGACTTTCTGAAGAGAGTGAAGTTGATATGCTAAATGGTTACCCCTTAGTTAATCATGGATATAGAACTACTAGAAAGATGATTACTCATTTTAATAAACCTGTATCTCTAAGACATGGAACTCCTGATGCTAGACTATTAATTGAAACAGCAATTGCTTCTGGTATTTTTGAGATAGAAGGTGGTCCTATTACTTACCTTTTACCCTACTCTAAAAACTTTCCATTAGATAAAGCTTTTTTATATTGGAAATATGTTGAGCGAGTTTGTGCTAAATACTCAACTTTAAATGAACCAATAAACAGAGAATCATTTGGACCACTTACAGCAACACTTGTTCCTCCTTGTATTACTATTGTTATTCAATTAATTGAGATGCTTTTATCACTTGAAGAAGGAGTTAAATCATTCTCTGTATCTTTTTCACAAAGTGGAAGTGTAAACCAAGATATTGTAACTGGTGCAGTTATAAGAAAACTTGCAAAACATTATGCAAATGAAATTGGATGTGGAGATGCTGAGGTTCATTTAGTATATCACCAATGGATGGGTGCTTTTCCTATGGATCAAAACTTTGCATCTCAACTTATCTCTATGTCAACAGCAATTGCTGCTATGGTTGGAGCTGATAAGATTATTACAAAAACAAAACAAGAGGCTTCTGGAATTCCTACAAAAGAAGCAAATGCTGAAACAGTTGCAAATACGCAATATCTTCTTAGAATTTTAAATGGTCTTCCAAATGTAGTCGATGAAGAAGAGGAAGAGAATTTAACCCTAGAAGTAAAAGCTATTATGGAAGCTATATTTAATGACAGCGCTGATACTTTATGGAGAAAAGCCTTCAATAGCATCAAAAATGGAATAATAGATGTACCTTTCTCTCCTCATATAATAAATCACAATGAGATGATTACAATAAGAGATGCAAACAAAAATATTAGAATAATGAATAGAGGAAATGTTCCAATTCCTGATCGTTGTTTTGAATATGAAAAATCAAAATGTGATCTTAAAAAAGATACTACATCTATAGTAAATGATATTATCCATGATATAGGAATTATGCAATGAGCCAAGTAAATACAAATAATAAACTACTAATTGATGTAGGAAGTACATATTTTAAAATTAGCTCTTCAAAGGGTGTTGAACAACATTTTAGAGACTTTAATAAAGATATTTATGATGATTTAACTTATAAATGTGGGGATACAATTAAAACATATAAAAAAGATGATGTTTATATTTGTTCATCTGCAAATGGAGGACTTAGCACACTTATTATTGGTGTTACAAACTCTTTTTCACTTAAATATGCTACAAATATAGCATTTAACTCTGGTATTAATATCATTGATACTGTTTTATATCAAGATATTGAAAGCTCTTCAATTCCTAGTGATTTAATTGATGTTGTTATTGTTGTAGGGGGAATTGATTCTGTTTCAGATATTTTTGGTAAAGAGTTATTTGATTATTTAGAAAAAATCAAATACTCAAATATTGTTTATGTGGGAAGTTCAAAAGATAGTGACAAGCTTCAAAAAAACATAAAAGACTTAGTTGTATTACCAAATATTATTGATGATAAGCTTCATATTATAGAAGAAAACTTAAAAGAGTATTTAACTAATCTGTATCAAGCTGATATTATGGGAAAAGAAGACATCAAACATCTTTATGAAATAACATCAAATCAAATATATTCTACTCCATATATCGTAAATAAAACTTTGCCATTTATTAATAGTAAGTTTTCAGTTGTAAATCCCTATATCCTAATAGATATAGGAGGAGCAACTACTGATATTCACTATTCAAAAGATTTAGTGAATGAAAATATTGTTACAACAAATGAGTATGATAGATTAGTATTTAAAAAACTAGGTGTTTTTAAATCAAAAGAGTCTTTAATCTTTAGTGCAAAAAGTAATGAATTTGTATATGAGTTATTATCTCACTTAAAAGTTACAGAAAATATCTTTGAAGAACAAAGTGAAAAAGCTTTAAGAATATTAATGCAACTTGCGATATTCTTAGTTTTATGTAAAGTATCACACTATAGAAAAGCTTATGTAAACTTAAAGCTATTATCACTTAATACAGTAGTTTTAACAGGTGGTATTACAAAAGTTTTATCACAAGAAGAGATTGAAGATATAATCTCATTTTTTTATAAAAAAATTCTAAATTCAAACCATAATCCAAGCGTCGTAATGGATTCAAATTACGATATTTGGACTATTGGTTTAACTCAAAATTAAAGGATAAAAGATGTCTATAAATTGTATTAGAAGATTAATTGAAGATGCTGCAATCTCACATCCAAATAAAAATGCTTTAATTCTAAGTGAAAAAAGCCTTACATATAAAGATTTATTAACAAAAGTAAATCAAGTGGCTTTTTATCTAAATGAGTTGGACTTACCAAAAGGAAGTAGAATTGGTATTTATTCAAATAAAAAGATTGAACAAGTAATAGCTATCTTAGCTATTTTATCAACTGATTATGTACTAGTACCTCTTACAAAACTACTTAAACCAGACCAAGTAAAATACATAATAAAAGATTGTGATATAAAATGTATCATAACAGATAAGATAAAAGAAAATTCAATCGAAGATATTAGTTTTGATGGACATATTATATCTTATGAGACAACACACAAAGATGTACCCTCATTTGAAGAGATTTTCAAATACTACAATAAACCATATATTTATGAAATAAATGGACATGGGAATGCCGTAATTACTTACTCTTTTGGAATAACAGGAACGCCAAAAGGAATAGTTATTTCACATAGAAATTTAATAGATAGTGCAAGAGTTGTATCACAATATCTAAGTTTAGAAGAAAATGATGTAATATCTGGAATTTTGCTATTTAATTTAGATTATGGACTAAATCAAATTTTTTGTTCTTTATACAAAAGAGCTACCTTAGCTTTACATAGATTTATTCTTGCAGGTGATTTTTTTAATCACCTAATAAATGATAATATTACAGTTATTCCACTTATGCCAATTAGTATCACTCATATGTTTGATGAAGAATCACATAGACTTCCAAGTGCTGAGCTTTTAAGTAATATTAGAATTATTACTTCATCTGGTGGTAATTTAACTCATAAAATGGTAAATGATGTACAAAAATATTTTAAAAATGCAAAAATTTTCTCAATGCATGGTTTAACAGAAGCATTTAGATCTACATATTTAGATCCAAGCCAAATAAATATAAGACCAAACTCTATAGGAAAATCAATACCAGATGTAGAATTATATGTAATTGATGAAAATGGTAATGAGTGTCCTCCAAGAGTTGTTGGTGAATTAATTCACAGAGGTGGATATATCTATAAAGGTTTTTGGAATGCACCTATTGAAACAAAAGAGAGATTTAAATCAGTTAATATCCTTAAAAATGTAATCAATCTAGAGGGACAACTAAGAGATGAAGTTGTTGTAAAAACAGGTGATTATGTTTACAAAGATGAAGAAGGATATTTATACTTTGTCTCAAGACATGATGATATGATTAAAACAAGAGGATTTAGAGTAAGTCCATATGAAATAGAATCAGTTACCATAAATAATATTCCACAAATAGAACAATGTGCAGTTTTCTCAATAGAAAATGAAGAGATAGAAGAAGAGATTGTTTTAGTATATAGTGCTAGAAGTGAATTATCTTCAAAAGAGATAAGTTTTGAACTAAAAAAACACCTAGCTTCATATATGATTCCCCTTAGAATTATTTATAAAAAATCACTACCTTTAATTCCAAGTGATAAAAATAAAATTAATAAGAACCAACTTAAAGCTGAATTACTAGATTCTTTAAAATAGATTTTATGTAATACTTAAAATTAAGTATTACATAAATAATTTTTGAAAAATTTAAATTCTTTGACTAAAATCAACTAAATTTACATTTTTTTTCCCTATAATACTCTAATTAAAAAAATCAAAGGAAAAAATAATGAAAAAAATTCTACTTTTAACTTCAATCTTAGCATGTGTAGCATTTGCTAATCCATATGCAAAATGTGTAGCTTGCCATGGAGCAAACGGAGAAAAAGCTGCTTTAGGAAAATCAAAAATAATTAAAGATATGAGTAAAGCTGAAATTGTTTCTGCTTTAAAAGGTTATAAAGATGGGACTTATGGTGGACCTATGAAAGGTGTAATGAAGGCACAAGTTGCAACTTTAAGTGATGCAGATATTCAAACAATTGCTGATCAAATCGGTAAATAATCAAAGTAAGAAGACTCTCTTCTTACTTTAAATAATGTTACTCTTCTCCTCAAATTAATTTCTTTTAACGAATTATTAACAAACTAATCAACTTAAAAGTTTAAGTACTATAAAATTTTAATTATAAATTAATAATAAGGGACAACAATGAAAAAAATAATACTTCTAACTACAATCTTAGCATGTGCTGCATTTGCTAATCCATATGAAAAATGTGTAGCTTGCCATGGAGCAAATGGGGAAAAAGCTGCAATGGGGAAATCTAAGATTATTAAAGACATGACAAAAGCTGAATTTATTGCTGCATTAAAAGGTTATAAAGATGGAACTTATGGAGGACCTTTAAAAGGTTTAATGGCAGGACAAGTTACTTCTTTAAGCGATGCTGATATGGAAGCTCTTGCTGATCAAATAGTTAAATAATTTCTACATCAAATAAAATTGGTGCTTTTAAAGATTATTTTTGTAATATAATAACAAAGAAAGTTTTTAAAGGTATCAGTTTTGAGATCAAGTTACAAAGTTAAATTTTTATTCTTCCACTTCCTATCTGTATTTATTTTAATAAGTACAATTTATATCTATGATTCAATAACTAATAAAGCAAATATTACTAATATCTCAAACAAAAACTTTGATATTATTTTTTCGGAAAAAGAAAGATACATTACTAACTTAATAAACTCAGATAAAATCATTTTAGATACTCTATCCAACAATCAAATTTTTCAAAACTATATTAATAATAATAAAGATATAAAAAATAGTGAGAACTTATTTTCAGCACTTATAAATACATTTCCCTCTGTTTTCCAATTAAGATACATTGATTTAAATGGTAATGAAAAAATCAAAATCAAAAAAGAATTGTTTTCAAAAGATAAAGATATAACTATATCACCTAAAAATCAATTAGAAAATATTGCAAGTAATGATTACTTTAAAACTTTTATTAATTTAAATAATGGAGTTTTTGGTATTTCAAGTATAGATTTAAATATTGCCAATCAAAAAGCAACTAAACCCAAAATGGCCACAATACTAGTTGCTAAAACAGTTTTTGATAAAAATGACAATAAAAAAGGCTTTATTCTCGTAAATATTGTTATAGATGACCTTTTTAATTATTTAAAAAATGATGAATTTTTTAACATTTATTTAATTTCAAGTAAAGGCGATATAGTATTTCCAAATGAAAATAAGAATATGGGTATTTATTCTAAAAACTTCAAAGAACACTTATTAAATTCACACTTTAATGAAGAAGAGATTAAATCAATTCTAAATAATCAAGAATTTTCAAATGGAAAATACTTTTCAAAAAAAATAAAAAGTTTTAACAAAGGTGAGAATATAACACTTTTTTTTGAATCAAAATATAATACACTAAAAAAAGATTTAGATAAACAAAAATTACAACTCATCTATGTTCTTATTGCAATATCTATTTTAGCTCTGCCTCTTGTATTCTATTTTGCAAGTACTCCAGAAAGACTTGAGAAAAAAATAATCAAACAATTTATAACAGATGATTTAACAAAACTGCCTAATTTAGAGCACTTATTAAATGATTTAAAAGAAAAAGAGTTCAAAGGTTGTCTAATAATATTACTGAATATAACAAATGATAAAAATATTCAAAATATTTATGGATACAATGTTACAAAAGAATTATTAAAAAATTGTGCTAATTTTTTCTTAGATTATAAAGAAAAAGATAAAAGATTTTTAAAAATATATAAGATAAAACATAATGTTTTTGCTTTTAAATATTTATATAAAAATAGAGAGATATTAAATGAGTCATTAAATCAAATCCAAAATTTGCTAGAAAGTAAAGAATTTTTAATTCTAAATAAATATGAAATAACTATAGATACTACTATTGGTGTGAGTGGGATAGATATATTAAATAACAATATAAATGAACTAAAAGAGGCTGAAATAGCATTAGATGAAGCACTACAACTAAATCATGATATATCTATTTATAATAGTTCCCATGTTGAAAATCTTGAAAAACATAAAATAAATATTGAAAAAATAAAAGTAATAAAAGATGCTATTTTAAACAATAATGTGCTTATAGCTTATCAACCTATTTTTAATAATTTTCAAGGAAAAGTTGAAAAATATGAAGCTCTTGTAAGACTAAAATATAAGGATAGAATATTTTATCCTGATGAGTTTTTACAAATCTCAAAAAAAATAAAAAAATATAAAACTTTAACAAAAATAATTATAGAAAAAACATTTAAATTTTTTGAAGACAAAGATTTTGAATTTTCTATTAATCTAAGTATGGAAGATATTCTTGATGATGAAATAAGAGAGTACCTTTTTAAAGAAATTGTTAGATATAACTTCCAAAATAGACTTGTAATTGAACTTGTTGAAACAGAAGCTATAAATAATTATGAGGCATTTACTAGTTTTATAAAAGAGATAAAAAAATTAAATTGTAAAATTGCCATAGATGATTTTGGTAGTGGATATTCAAACTATGATTATATAATTAAGCTTTCTGATTACATAGACTACTTAAAAATCGATGGATCACTAATTACAGATATTGATACAAATAAAAAGACTCAGCTTCTTGTTGGTACCTTAAAATTCTTATGTGATAGTTTAAAAATAAAAACAATTGCAGAGTATGTGGAAAATAAAGAGATTTTTGAATTTATAAAAGCAATGGATATTTCTTATTCTCAAGGATATTATATAGGTAAACCAGAATTTGAACTAAGTGAAAATGAGTGGATTAAAAATGAAAAGAAAAAGAACTTAGCCTACTTCTAATCTATCTCTTCCATTTAATTTTGCTTCATATACTTTTTCATCAGCCATTTTTATAAACTCATCTAGAGAGTTTGTCTTATTATAAAAAGAGACTCCCATAGAAACAGTTATGGATATCTCTTTTAAAGGGTGAAATATCATTTGAGACTTTATGTCTTCCCTTAAAATATTAAGTTTTTTTATTAATTCATCTTTTTTTTCAAAACACAAAATTATAAACTCTTCTCCTCCATATCTATAAGCTTCACCATTTAGACCATAAGCATGAGATTGAATCTTATTTGCTAAGTATTTTAGAACCCTATCCCCTGTATCGTGTCCAAAGTTATCATTTATACCTTTAAACCTATCAGCATCAATAAATACAGCACAAAGTAAAGAAGAGTGTTTTTGTTTGGCAAAAAGCTCTAAATCGGCTTCCATCTTTCTTCTATTATATAAAGAAGTTAAAGCATCTTTATTCATCATATCTTTTAGAAGTTCTTTTTCTCTTAAAAGTTCTTCTATTAAATTATCTTTAAAATTCTCAGTTGTATTTATGTTCTTTTGTTCTAATATTTTTCCCAATTTAAATTCAAACTTATTTAGCTTTGAATTATAGTCTACTTCTTTACACTCAATTTTAATAGATGGCTTTTCTTCACCTAAACCATTTGTTAAAATCAGACTATTTACTTTTTTAATATCATATCTTATTTTATCCTCTACAATTTTTATATCTAAAAGTTCGCTTCTCCAATATTTATTAATATCTTTGGATAAAACCCTTAATTTCATATTCAAAATATCTTCAAATATCTCTTTTCCAATAGAAATTGTAATTGTCACTTACTTTTAGCCTTTAAAACTTTTTTTAACATGATATAGTATTACAATTTATAAAGACATAAACATCAATTTAAAATTCATTATGATAAAATCACAAAATTTAATAAACATTAGGATTATTATGAAAAAAATTTACTTACTATTATATATACTTACTATTTCTTTTCTTTTTTTAGGCTGTTCTTCAAAACAATTAGATACAGAAGTAAATGATTTAATAATTTATAAACAAGCCCCAATAGAATACACCTCTTCTATTCCAAAATTAAATAAAAATATCCAAGATGAATTAAACAAAGAGTTTAATGAAAGATATTTTACCCCTTGGCATAAAGAAAAATTTGAAGCAAGTTTGAAAGATGTAACTTGGCAATTTAGCTATAAAAATAAAAAAGTTTATGGAGATAATAATAGATTAATCAAAAAAGAGTGGTTTGATGAACAAATAGATAACTCAAATTTTGAACAATATAATACCTTTTTAAAAAAAGCAATTACTGTAAAAAATTCAAACCTAAGACTTTTTCCAAGTAATAGTAAAATCTTTTATAACCCCTCTATTGCAGGGGAAGGTTTTCCCTTTGATTATAATCAAAACTCTGGTATAAAAATTAACTCACCAATTTTAATCTCTCACTTATCTAAAGATAGAGCTTGGGCTTATGTTTTATCTTCTTTTGCAAAAGGTTGGATAAAAGTAACAGATATAGCTTATATGAATGATGAACTAATAAAGTTTTTTGAAAATGAAAACTACTATATTGCGATAAAAGATAATTTTCCCATATATAAAAAAGGTGTCTTCGTAGAATATATAAAATTAGGAACACTATTTCCTGTAAAAAATAATAAAGCAATTACAATTGGAAGATATGGAGATAATGAAGGATTTAGTAGAGTAATAGAGATTCCAAATGTCTATATTGCAAAAAAACCAATTGAATTTAATAGTGAAAATATTACAAATATCATGAATCAATTGATTGCAGAACCTTATGGTTGGGGTGAAATTCTAAACCACAGAGATTGTTCTGCTTTGACAAAAGATTACTTTACTCCCTTTGGAATAAACTTAAAAAGAAACTCTTATGGTCAAACTTTAGATTATAAATATTATGATGTAAAAAAGCTCTCAAATGAAAAGAAAAAAGAGTTTATTATAAAAAATGGAATTCCTTTTTTAACTTTAGCATATCTAAAAGGTCATATTATGCTTTATATTGGTGAAAAAAATGGTGAGCCTCTATTTTTTCATAATGTTTGGGGTGTAAAAACAAAAAGCTTTTTTGGCAAAGAAGGTAGAAAGATTGTAGGAAAAGCAGTAATTACCTCACTAAATATGGGTGAAGAAGTAAATAACTTCGATGAGAAAAAAAGTTTAACTTCAAGAGTACTTGGAATTGTAAATGTTACTCAAAAAAAAGAGTAACCTTTTACAGTTTTCTTAAATAAATAATTCTATATAACATAGGTACATAATATAGATTTAGAACTGTTGCCCATAATACTCCAAAACCTAAAGACACAGCCATTGGTTGTAAAATAAGAGCTTGTCCAGAAGCAAAAAACATCAAAGTAAACAGACCTAAAATAGTTGTAATAGATGTTAGTAAAATAGGTCTTAATCTTAGAAGCGCAAACTCTAAAAGCTCATCAAGTGATTTTGCTTTTTTAATAAAATCCATCATAATAATTCCATCATTAACAATAACCCCAGCTAGTCCAACCATACCAATTAAACTAGCCATTGTAATATTTAAACCAAGAATAAAATGTCCAACAAAAACACCTAAAATAGATAAAGGAATAGTAGAAAGTATAATCAGTGATTTAATCATAGAATCAAACATCCAAACAAGAGCAATAAAGATAAGTACAATTGCAATTAAGGCTGCTTCTCCCATCTCTTTTTGTACTTTTTTATTCTCTTTTTGCTCACCTTTTATATCAATACTAACTTTTGATTTATATTTATCTAAAATTGGATTTAACTTTTCAAAAACTTCTGCTGAAGTCATTTTCCCACTTATAGAACCAGTCACAGATACTATTCTTTGACCATTTTCTTTAAAAATTTGAGAATAGGCATTTTTTCTAACAATATCAACTACATCTTTTAAAAATACTTTTTCATTAGTATTAGGCACAATTATCTCAAAATCATTTAAACTTTTTAAATAATCTTTATTTTTACTTTGAAAAACAACATCAACTATACCTTTTTTATCAAACATCTTTGAATATGTACCTTTAAAATAAAAAGGTCTAATTGATGAGACAATATAGTTTTCACTTATTCCTAAATCTTGACCATAAGCATTAACTTTAAACTTTAATTCAACATTTCCCATCATAAAATCATCAGCTACATTTGATACACCATCTATATTATTTAAAGCTTTTTTGATATTTGTAACAGCGCCACTTACCTCTTTTTCATTACCACTAATTGATAATTCTAAATCATTTTTAACTATTCCAGCTTTTGGTGTAAATACTTTAAGGTCTTCAAATTCTCCAGATTTTATTTCTGGTTCTAAAAGTTTTTGCAACTCTTTTTCTATTGTTTGCGATGATTTCTCTCTTATCATATTTGTATCATCATATTTAGGAGAAAGATAAGGATTTATATATTTATCAAAGAAATTTTGAGGTGCTCTTTCATTTAAATTAACAAATATTTGGAAATAGAATTCTTCAGTTTCGGGTTGATTTTTACCATCAAGTTTTAAACCAATAACTGAAGAGACTGATTGTAAATTATTAGCAAAATCATAATTCTTTAAAATTTTATTCTCAATTTTTTTTACAATGGCTTCTGTTTGTTCTATTTTTTTACCAACACCAACTGATCCACTTATATATACTTGTGTTGTATCAAAATCTGATAAAAATTTAAATTTTGAGCTCATCATAATAAAAATTGTTAAACTAACAATTGTTAAAACCATAATGATAAGAGATGTATATTTTTTCTTTAACAAAAAGCTTAAAATCTTTTTGTATAATTTTTTATTCCAAGCCCATATTTTATCTGCTTTTTGCTCCTCTTTGTTTACTCTTAAGATTTGTTTTGCATGTAAAGGCAAAAAGAAAAAAGCTTCAAGAAGAGAAGAGATAAGAAGTATAGTAATCATGATAGGAAGTATTTTCATAAACTTTCCAATTTCACCAGTCATAAGTAAAATTGGCAAAAAGGCAAATATTGTTGTTGCAGTTGCAGTTAAAACAGCTGGATAAACTTCAACAGAACCATCAATAGCAGCTTGGAACCTATCCTTTCCCATTTCCATATGTCTATATATGTTTTCCCCTACAACTATAGCTTCATCTACAAGCATTCCTAAGGCAATCAAAGCTCCCAACAATGAAAGCATATTTAAACTATATCCCATAGCTTCAGCACTAATAAGTCCTATCATAAATGAAGTTGGAATCCCAATAGCTATTACTATTGCAATTCTTGCATTTATGAAGAAAAACAAGGCTAAGAAAAGTAAGCACAATCCAAAAAAGATATTAGAGAAAACAGTATTTAATCTATTTTTTATCCAAACAGAAGTATCAGTATGTGTTGCAAAATTAAGTTCTGGATATATTTTTTTATACTCTTTTAGTTTCTCTTTTATTTGACGAACCAGTTCAACTGCATCGCCAGTTTCTCCCTTGTTTATACCAATAGAAACATCTCTACTACCATTAAAGTGTGAGATAGTATTAACATCTGCTAATTCATATTTGATTTTTGCAATATCTTTTAAATAAACTTTTTGATTTGATATTTTCAAAATCGTATTTTTGATATTATTTATATCTTTTTCACCATTAAAAGTACTCAAATAATAGTGTCTTGAAGTATCTTTTATAATACCTGCTGGAAAAATAGAACTTAGGTTTTCAACTGCTGTTAGTACTTCTTGTAAATTGAGTCCATAAGCTAAAATTTTCTTTTCATCAAATTCTACAAGTAACTCTTTATCACTATCTCCCCAAATAGATATATCACTTAAATCACCCATTTTTGAAAATGTTGATTTTAAATCTTTTGCTATTTCTAAAAGTTGGGGTTTAGTTTTTTCTCCATAAACTACAACTGTAATAAGAGGTATTGCATTAATTTTTTCTTTTACTGTTGGTTCATCCATGTCTGTTGGAAAGTTTGTTTTTACTTTTGTAATAATATCTTTAATATCACCTATTACATTTTGGGCTTTAAAACCTTTTTTTAGTTTAACAGTAATTGAAAAATTTCCATTTTTTATTGTAGAAGTAACATCAGCAGCTTCTTTTACAGATGACAGTTCATCTTCTATATCTTCAACAGCCATTTTATCAAGTAAGTCTGAACTAGCTCCTGGATAAGAACCATTTATAACAACAGCATCAAGAGCAGATGGAGGAAATATCTCTTTTGGTATATTATTATATGCAAAAACTGATAAAATCAGTAAAAATAATAAAAGCAGATGATTTAACATCGGCTTTCTAAGACCAAACTCTATTATATATTTAATCACTTGTTATTATCCAAAGTATTTATTAAAAGTGAATCTATAATTTGATTTTTAAATTTCATATCTTCTAATTGTTGTTGTAAAAATCTATTTTCTTCTTTTAAAGAGATATAATTGGCATATAATTTATTAATATCTTTACTAACATAATAAATATTATTTGCTAAATATATTTTTGGAAAACATAAAATCAATGATACTGCTAGTACAGACAGAACTATTAACAATGAATTTTTTGCATTTAATCTAATCAAATTTAAAAACCCTCAATTTTGAACTTCTACTTCTTGGATTTACTTTTATCTCTTCATTTGTTGGAATAATAGGTTTTTTAGTAATAACTTTCCCTAAAGCATTATCATTTCCACAAGTACAACGCATAACATCACTTGGGCAAATACAATTTTTGCTCCACTTTTTAAAGTAGTTTTTTACAATTCTATCTTCTAAAGAGTGAAAAGAGATAATTGCTACCAAACAATTCTTTGGTTTTATCTCTTCTATTGAGTCAAAAAGTCTTTCTAAAACACCCAATTCATCGTTTACTTCTATTCTAATACCTTGAAAAGGAAGAGTTGCTGGATGAAGTTTACCTTTATGCATATTTTTTGCTATAAAAGTAGATAGCTCTTTTGCACTAGAAAATGGTCTATTATTTACGATTATTGAAGCTACTTTTTTATACTCTTTTACTTCTCCACACTCTTTAAAAACTCGCTCTAACTCACTTTGCGAGTAAGTGTTTACCACAGCAGATGCATCTAAAGATTGTTCTTGATTCATCCTCATATCTAAAGATTCACTATCAAAACCAAAGCCTCTATCTTCTTTATCTAATTGTAAAGATGAAACTCCAATATCTGCTAATATCCCTCTAATATCATACTCTTTAAAACTATTTAAAACAGTTTCAAAGTTTCCTTTATTAAAAGTTACTCTATTTAAAAATGGCTCTAATCTCTTTTTAGAAAACTCTAAAGCTTCATTATCTTGATCATTACATATTAACTTAACATTAGAGTTTTGTTTTAATAAACCTTCTGAATGTCCAGCATATCCTAAAGTACAATCTATTATATACCCAGAATCAATATTTTCGAAGACTCCTAGTGTCTCTTTATACAATACTGGGATATGTGGGATATTCATTAAAAGGGTCCTTATAATTTTTTATATATAATATCCAAAATAATATTTAAGGCATTTAAAATGATCGATCAAAATCATGTAGACCAACTAAGTAAACTATCGTTGACACTTTTTAGAAAAAACTTTTTTGGAATATATCACGGTTCTATTTCTACAAAATTAGATCATAGTACATTTATGATAAACACATCAGATGCAATTTTTGATGAAATGAACGAAAAATCATTTTGTGAATTAAGCATGACCAGTCAAGATTATAGATGGAAACTAGCAAGTATAGAAGCTCATATACATGCAACTATATACAACAATATACATGAAGCTAAATATATTGCCTTTGGGGTTCCTATTTATACAACTGCATATACTTTTGAGCATGATGAAATTATATTAGATGATTTTTTTGGAAAAACATCTTTTGAAAAAATAAAAATATTTGACCCAGGAGATTTTTCAACTTGGTATGATAGAAATGCTTTAGAAATAACAAAATATCTAAAAGAGACAAATAATCATGTCATGGTTATAAAAGGAATTGGTGCTTATGTATATGATAGAGACATCAATGAGCTAGTAAAAAAAGTTGCAATTCTAGAAAATAGTTGTAGATTATTGAGCATAAAATCTAGTTTTAGAGCTTGAAAAGTCATTTTTTTGCAAATAAACCTCTATTTAGGGGAAAATGAGCAATACTTTTAGCTATTTTAAAGTTTAAATAGTATAAAGTTTTGGTAACTTTAAATCTTAAACAAGGAGTTCTTCAATGAACAAAGCTGAATTTATCGACGCAGTAGCAGCAAAAGCTGGATTATCTAAAAAAGACGCAAAATGTGCAGTTGATTCTGTATTAGAAACTATTACTGAGACTTTAGTAAAAAAAGAAACTGTAAGTTTCATCGGATTCGGAACATTCTCTACAGCTGCTAGAGCTGCTAGAACTGCAAAAGTGCCTGGTACAGATAGAACTGTTGATGTTAAAGCTACTACTGTAGCTAAATTTAAAGTTGGTAAAGCTTTAAAAGAGGCTGTTGCTAAATAATTTTTTAAATTATTGAATTACAGATTAAAAGGTAGGTTATTTTTAACCTACCTTTTTTTTATTTAAAAATTTATATTAGTTTCGATATTTATATAGTTTTCTCGATATGGGGAAAACTTTGAGTATGATTTTCCATTATAAGTAAAATAATTCTCATAACCTTTTAAAACACTTTTATTAATCACTCTATTATTACAAATATTTCTTCTTTTTGTTTCATAGTAATACTCTGTATTATTTCTATTATTATGTGAATAATCGCTATTTCTTATTCCATTTGCAAGAGTTGCACCTAAAAGTCCACCTACAATTTTTGCAGCAACCTTTCCATTCCCTCTTCCTATTTGATTACCTATAATTACACCTGTTGTAGCACCAATAATAGTATCTACTCCTATGGTATTTTCATTTCTATAAGAAGAAGTCCTATTTATAGGTGTTCGAACCTCATACTCTTCATAACAACGAGAATCACGATTAGGAATTACCTCTTGGACATTTTCATAAACAGGCTTTGAATAATTAACTTTTACCCGTTGAGTAAATCTGTCACCCTGTGCAAAAAGAGATGAAGAAAGAATTGTTAATCCTAAAATTAAACATATACTTTGTTTTTTCATAACTTACTCCTTTGTAAATAATAAATTATAAAAATCTATTATTATTTTAATGCTGAAATATAACTAGCAACTGCTTGTATTTTTTCATCATCAAGTCTAGCAACTTGGCCTTTCATAACGCCTTTCATTGCTCCACCATAAGTTCCTGCTTTATAACCTTTTAAAGCATCAACTATTTTTTGTTTATCCCAGCCTTTTATAATTTGTGACTTACCTAAGGCTGCTTTTTCTGCCTTTGCTCCATGGCAAGAAGCACAAGCTTTAAAAATAGTTTCACCCTCATTTGCCATAAGTGATGTTAAACTTAAAATTGAACTTACTACTAAGATTTTTGTTAAAGTTCTCATTTTAACTCCTTTTATTGTTTTGATAAAAGAAGTATAAAATATAAAAGTGGAGTGATTGTGAATTTTAAAGAGTTATTTTAATTTGCCAAATGCTTTATAAATATCCCAATACTCATCTAAAGCTTTTTTAAGTTCATCATCACTTAATGTACTCTTTTTCTTTATGCCAAATCTACTGATAAAGGCATCAGGCATAATTGTTGTATCTTTACTTGGACTCTTAAGATATTTGCTCATAGCCTCATTTACAGATCTTTTAGAGCTATATTTAAGTAAATATCTATAAAAATATTTATCAATAGATACAGGAAGTCTATTATGACAGGCTACACAATTTTTTTCATACACACTTGCAAATAAAAATGAGTTAAGAAAAACAGCTAGTATAAGTACTCTTTTTACCATGTAAGCTCCATTTGAGTTCCAATGTCAAGTTCTGATTTTATTTCTGTATTTATATTATACTCTTTTGTTATCATATATACGATATTTAGCCCTATTCCAAAGCCACCAACACTTTTATCAAATCTTGCATATCTTTCAAACATAGAAGGTATTTTATCTTTTGAAATACCTTTTCCACTATCTTTTATAATTAGTTTATTATTTTCAAGAATTACTTCTATTGTTCCACTAATTTTATTATATTTTATTGCATTTGATAAAAGATTGTCTATTACTTTTCCTATTTTTTTTTCATCACAAAAAATTTTTACACCAGAATTTATATTTTTTATAAAAGATATTTTTTTAACATCAGCTAAAGTTTTAAAATAATCAATTCGATTTAAAACTATTTTTGATAAATCCAAATCTTCATTTTTTGAAATAATTTTGTTTTTTAGTGCCAAATATGTTAAATCTTGATAAATATTTGAGACAGTTTTGGCTCCAGTATCTATTCTTTTTAGTTTCTTTTGTAATTTCACATCTTCTAGACTTGCAATATCTATCATCTCTATATTTGTGATAATAGCGCTTATAGGCGTATTTAACTCATGTGTTGTATCTTTTATAAACCTATCCAAAAGATGAAGAGAATCTCGCATAGGTCTTAAAAATAGTTTTAATAGAAAGTATCCACAAATAAACATAATAGAAAAACCACAAATCAAAAAAATAGTAATTTTATTTATAACATCATTTATCCAAGCTTTATCTTCTGGTATCTCAAGAAGTACATATTTAGCTCCTAAATAGTACGATTCTGGCTCTTTTATATAGTGAATATAGTTATTTGTAGTATAAGTTATCTCATCAAGTTTTACTTTAGGAGAGGCAAGCGTTGAAAAGATAAGATTTCTGTCACTATCATAAATAGCAGAATTAAATCTTTCATCCCTTGGATAAAATTTGTATTTATCAAAATTTATGTGTAAGTCTTTTAATCTTGAGATTAAATCATTTGAATACTCTTGCAAAACCAATCTTTTATTTTGAAGCATCAAGTCCTTTTTGAAGTTATAATACAAAAATGATATAAACAATAAAATCACAATGCAAAGTACACTATATAGTGTCAAAAAGCCCCAAAGAGTCTTTTTTTCACTCTGTGGTAAATCTATATCCAAGCTTTTTAACACTTATGATTCTCTCTTTCCCAAATATTTTTCTCAAGTTTTTTATATATGTTCTTAGTGAAAAATCACTACTTTCTTCCCCATAATCCCAAACATACTCATAAATTTGATCATGTGATAAGATTTGATCTTGATTTTGTAAAAATAGTTTTAAAAGTTTTGTTTCTTTGTTGTTTATTTTTATTTCTTCATTGTTTTTAAAAAGTAAATTGGAACTTGTATCAAAAAATATATCAGCTATTATATTTACTTTTGTATCAACGCTATGAAAATACCCTCTTTTTAGTATTGATTCTACTCTTATTAATAACTCTTTTAGCTCAAAAGGTTTTCTTATATAATCATCACAGCCCAAATTAAAACCCTTTTCAAATGATTCCATTGAGTTTAATGAAGTTATAAATATAGCAGGAGTATTTATATTATCAATTCTTAGATTTTCAAGAAGTTCAAACCCACTTAGAGTAGGAACATTTACATCAAATATTAGTAAATCAAACTTTTCTTCATAAATTTTTGTATAAGCTTCTTCACCATCATATATTGAGACTACTTCAAAATCATTATCTTCTAAATACTCAACAACAGTTTCATTTAATGTAATATCATCTTCTAAAAGTAAAATTTTTCTTTTCATATTTATCTTTTAGCTTTTGATTTTTGCATATTTATTTTGTATTGATTTTTCTCTTTTGAACTCATAGTTGAAACTCTAGATTTTAACTCTTTTTCAAATTTTGCTTTATTTTCTTTTTTAACAAAACCTATAATTTCTATCAATTCTTGAGTAGACATTTCAGAATAATCAACAGCAAAAAGTGGTGTTAACAAAAATAGAAGTACAAATATTGATAAGATTTTTTTCATGTTTTTTTCTCTTTAAATTTTTAATTTATCATACCATAAATTTTGTGGAAAAATTGTAAAACAATCATTTTTAGCTTTCTTAATTTAAGATTAAATTGATATATATTAGATATTTATCATTATTTAATATATAATAATCAAAGTATTTATTGTATATAATACAACATTTAATTAAAGTTTCAAAAAAGGCGTAGAGATGATTCAAGTAGGAAAACTTTTTCAAAAAGTTCCATATTATGTTAGAGATTTAGAGTGCGAATATAAAATAATTCATGACATAGAAGAGATAGTAGATGAGTTCCTTTCTAACTATATGATGACAACTGCTGATTTATATAGTGTGTTTTCAAACAATAGAGATTCATCTACAAATTTACACTTGGTATTTAATGATGGAGCTATGCCAAAAATTTCAATTCATCCTGATTTTGAACATGATGTTTTTGATATTACTTTTGAAGAATTAAAAGATTCTAAAAATAAAACTACAAAAGTAAACTCACTAATGTTTATTGAAGAGTTTCAAAATAGAAAAGAAGAAGCACTAGCAAAAACCTTTGATGAAATAATGGGTTGTGATGGTGAAGAATTGTTTATATCACTAAAACAAGAAAAACTAGATATGTTTAATCCAAGTTCACCAAACTTTGATCATAGAGTGAACTTAATTACTAAAAAAGAATTGATTTTAGAAGTTTGTAGGTTATTTGATATCTCTTCTACTCGATTATATACCCAATTAAATCCAAATATAGTAAAACATGTCTGTAAAGACTTGAATATCACATATAAAGCCTTAGCAAAAGAAATAGGATATAAACCAGATACTATAAATAAAGCAGCCTCTCTAGGAAAAGTTTCAGAGCAACTTTTCAAAGCAATAAACATGTACCTTGAAAACTTACGACTAAAAGAGTTCCTAAAAGACTTTGATGTCATGAAATCTACACTAAAGAAAATTTTAGATTGATTATATTAGAATCAAATCAAAATAAGAAAGAGAAAAAATGATAAAAAATGTTTTACTTATATGCCTTACACTGAGCATATTTACCGGCTGTTTTTTTGGTGGAGAAACAAAAGAAGAATGGACTTCTTATATCTACCCTGATAAAACAAACACAAAAAGAAGTATGATATCACCTACAAAATTCCCTACTTTTGCAACTTGTAGAGATGTTTCATTGGGTGTTTTAAAAGAAAAGGGTCTAGAATCAACTGGAACTTATAAATGTGGTAAAAACTGTAGTTATCACGAAGGTATGAAAGTTGATATTTGCGAAGAGATGAGACAATAAAGGTACAACTATAAGCCGCGTTTTGTATTAGACAATAATTTATCTAGTTGTTAAATTACTTAAACAATCCCGCGAAGAGAAAAACTGTGAAGTTAAATACCGTCTCTTCTTGCTGCGGGTTGGGTTTACATAGCTGTTAAGATTACTCAAAACACTGGTAAGCTCTTACCTTACCCTTTCACCCTTACCATAAATGGCGGTTTACTTTCTGTTGCACTATCCCTTAGGTTTCCCTAGCCATCCTTTAGATGGAACCCTACTTCACTGCAGCCCGGACTTTCCTCTTGAATTACTTCAAGCTATTGTCTGTTGTACCTTTAAGATTGGAATTTTATCTAAAAAATAATTACTTTCTTATTATGTCATAATTCTCAGGAGGTAAAAATTTAAATAAATCATCATCTATTTGTGTATTTTGTTTTACATTAGAAAAAGTGATAGTAACACTATTTTCAAGGGCATCTTTATACTCAATTTTATTTATCTTATTATCTTTTGTAAAAAGATTATATTTTACATCATAAATAATAGCCACATACTTATTCTTCGATATTTCTTTTGCATTTTTGATGAGATTAAAGATATCAATTTCATTTTTAAGTTTAGTTAAGATTGCTTGTTCTAGTTCTGGTTCATCAATAACTGCGAAATCATTTACAATATATACACTTTTGATGATAGGTTCTTTATATTGCCATAAAATATAATAAGGATCTTTTAAATATAAGTGTCCACTATACAAAATCTCTTTTTTCGATGGATTTATAATTTTTTGTTCAAAATCTGCATCAAATGATTTAATATTATTCAAAGGAGATGCTTCCAAAAATACAGATAATACAAACATTACAACAAAAATCACTTTATAAAACATAATTTAACCTTCTTTTTTATATAATCATCGGATTATAACGGAAAAGGACTATATTTTATGTTAAATATTTTTTCAAAAATTTTTGGTACGAGAAATGATAAAGAAGTAAAAAGATATAAGAAAAGAGCTGAAACTATAACTCTACTTGAACCAAAGTATGAGCAGATGAGTGATGATGAGCTAAAAGCTACATTTGAAACTTTAAAAAATGATGTTCAAAATGAATCAGTAAAATTAGATGATATTTTAAATGATGTATTTGCAATAATTAGGGAAGCTAGTAAAAGAGTCCTAAATATGAGACATTATGATGTTCAATTAATAGGTGGTATGGTTTTAAATGACGGAAGAATAGCAGAGATGAAAACAGGTGAAGGTAAAACTTTAGTTGCTTCATTACCCGTTATATTAAATGCTATGACAGGCAAAGGGGTTCATGTAGTTACAGTAAATGACTATTTGGCTTCTAGAGATGCAGATGAACTATCGCCTCTATATAATTTCCTTGGATTTACTGTTGGTACAATATTAGGTGATATTAGAGATGAAGAAGAGAGAAAAGCTCAATATGCTTGTGATATCACTTATGGAACAAACAATGAGTTTGGATTTGATTATTTAAGAGATAATATGAACTATGATTTAAATGAGTGTGTTCAAAGACAACATCACTTTGTAATCGTAGATGAAGTAGATTCAATCTTAATTGATGAAGCAAGAACTCCACTTATTATCTCAGGACCTTCTAATAGAAAAGGTTCAGATTATGCAAAAGCTAATCAAATCGCTTTAAAACTTGAAAAAGGCGAAAAAATTGAGCCAAAAAGAGCTGATGAGCACGCTATTACAACTGGTGATTTTATTGTTGATGAAAAAAGTAAATCTGTTCTTTTAACAGAACAAGGTCAAAAGAAAGCAGAAGAATTATTCGGAGTTGAAAACCTTTATTTACTTGAAAATGCAACCCTATCTCATACTTTAGACCAAGCACTTAAAGCTAACTATGTATTTGAAATAGATGTTGATTATGTTGTAAAAGATAATGAAGTAATTATAGTAGATGAATTTACGGGAAGATTAAGTGAAGGAAGAAGATTCTCTGAAGGTTTACACCAAGCACTTGAAGCAAAAGAGAATGTTTCTATTCAAGATGAATCACAAACACTAGCAGATATTACATTTCAAAATTACTTTAGAATGTATGACAAACTAGCTGGTATGACAGGAACTGCTCAAACAGAAGCAACAGAATTTGCTGAAATTTATAACCTTGATGTTGTATCTATTCCTACAAATGTACCAGTTGTTCGAGATGATAGGAATGACCTTATTTACAAAAGTGAAAGGGAAAAATTTGATGCAGTTTGTAATAAAATTGCAGAACTACATAAAAAAGGTCAACCTGTACTTGTGGGTACTGCTTCTATTGAAAAATCAGAAAAATTACATGAAATATTAAAACAGAAAAAAATACCTCATACAGTTTTAAATGCAAAACAACACGAAAAAGAGGGAAAAATTATTGCTGATGCTGGACAAAAAGGTGCAGTAACAATTGCTACAAATATGGCAGGACGGGGAGTTGATATTAAATTAACTCAAGAAATCCTAGACCTTGGTGGATTAGCAATTATTGGAACAGAAAGACATGAAAGTAGAAGAATTGATAATCAGTTAAGAGGAAGAGCTGGTCGGCAAGGTGATGTTGGTGTTTCTCAATTTTATTTATCTCTAGAAGATAATCTTCTAAGAATCTTTGGAAGTGATAAAATCAAAGGAATTATGGAAAGATTAGGTATTGAAGAAGGTGAGCATATCGAATCTAAAATGGTTACTCGTGCAGTTGAAAATGCACAGAAAAAAGTGGAAACAATGCACTTTGAGAGTAGAAAACACCTTTTAGAATATGATGATGTTGCAAATAAACAAAGAAAAGTAATCTACAGCTTTAGAAATGATTTATTAGACCCTAATTTTAAAATTACTGAAAAACTTGATGAAAATAGAGCTGAATATATAACAAACTTACTTATGCATGCTAACATTATAAATGGTATGGCAGCAGAAGATTTTGATTATGACTTTATTATTAATAAAGTAAAAGAAGAATTGAACTTAGAACTTACATTAGAGAATATTAAATCAGAATCTTTTGATGATTTACAAGAAAAACTACTTACAATTATAAAAGAAGTATATGAAGAAAAAATGAGTATGGCAGCTCCTGAACAAAAAACTGAAATAGAGAGAATTCTTTACTTACAAATTCTTGATAATGCTTGGAGAGAACATTTATATTCAATGGATAACTTAAAAACTGGTATAGGTCTACGAGGTTATAACCAAAAAGATCCATTAGTTGAGTATAAAAAAGAATCTTATAATATGTTCTTAGAGCTTATTGCAAATATTAAAAATGAAATTATTAAAATATTATTCACAGTTCAACTAAGAGATTCTCAAGAAGAAGAGAAAGAAAAAGAAGCAATTGAAGCTATGAGAGCAAAAATGATAGAAGCTTCTGAAAATATTTCAACTAACTTTGAAGATGCTCCAAGAGCAGAAAAGAAAATAGCTAGAAATGACCCTTGCCCTTGTGGAAGTGGAAAAAAATATAAACAATGTTGTGGAGTAAGTGGTCCTAAAAGAGGATTGATAGCAGGTAAATAATTTGAATAATCAACTTATTAACTTTATTGTCAAAAAATACTTAAAATTTGACAAGAAAAACCCTTTTATATCAATAAGTGCAATTTTAGCATTTGTTGGTGTAGCTGTAGGAGTTATGGTACTTATCATAACAATGGCTATCATGAATGGAACAGAAAAAGAGTTTAAAGATAAACTTTTTACTATGAATTATCCATTATCTGTATATGCTAAGTTTGGAAATGGAATAAATGATAACTTACTTGAAACTCTTGAAAAAAAATTCCCAAATTTAAGTTTTTCTCCTTATATTACTTCTCAAGCAATAGTGCAACATGATGAAAAGATATCAGGTGGTCTGATTTTTGGTGTTGATCCCAAAAGAGAAGCTAAAATAAACTCTATTTATGCAAAAGCTACTAAAAATCTAGTTTTAAATAAATATGATTTAATAACAGGGATTGGAACCGCAGATAAACTTTATTTATATGATGATAGTAAAGTAACTATGTATTTTACCTCTTTAAATCCAAATGGTTTTACAATGATGCCAAAAATGAAAAGATTTAACTACAAAGGCTCTTTTAGTTCAGGATTAAATGCATATGATAATTCATATATGTACACAACAGCTGCTGCTTTAAGAACAATACTAAGAAAGAGTGATAATTATTATGATGGTATTCATATATATTCAAATGATGCCTTTAATGACATAAAATTATTAGAAAAAGAACTTCAAAATTATCCAGGTGTGGGAGTAATTGGTTGGTGGCAACAAAATGGAAACTTCTTCTCTGCAATGGCATTAGAAAAAAAGGCACTTTTTGTTGTTTTGATGTTGATTATATTAGTAGCTTCACTTAATATTATTTCATCATTACTTATGACAGTTATGAGTAGAAGAAAAGAAATAGCACTACTTTTATCAATGGGTGCAACAAATAAAGAAATAAAGAAAATATTTTTAAAACTTGGTATTGTAATTGGTTTTTCTGGTATTATAATTGGTACATTTTTAGGATTTTTTGGAATCTTTATACTAGATAATTTCAATATAATTTCTCTTCCAGCTGATGTTTATGGAACAAGTAAACTTCCCTTGGATTTAGATATGATTGATTTCATATCAATTATGATTGGTTCAGTAATAATTATATTATTATCTTCTTATTATCCCGCATCAAAAGCTACTAAAATCGATGTTATTGATGTTCTAAGAAACGAATAAACTTTTACTTCTCAAATAGCTTTGCTGGTGAAGTAATTATTCTTTTTAGAACATCAATTGGTGCTGAAATAGAATCTTTAGCTAAATTTGTATTTATTTTAGGATCATTTAAATTACCTGTAATATCAACTTTTGTAGAAACTCTTTTGTCATCCCCTAAAAAGATATAACTTAATCCTGGTATAAAATTAACAATCTTACTATAATCTTTCATGAAGATTAAATCAACACTTGAATTTATAGTTGAATCTTTTAAATTAATCGTTGCATAACCATCAAAATCAACAGAATTACCAATTGTGTGTATCTTAAGTAAGTTTAAAATTCTGTTATCAAAATCATAAGTAAAATCTACATATCCTTCATTTACCGCATATCCATTTAGATTAAATCCACCATTTGTAACCATTCCAAAAACTGCAGGAATAGCTAATAAAGGATTAATAAGTGCGGGACTTGTATTCACTAAAGTAATTATATTATTTAAGATATTTAAATTTAATATTCTATTTTTATTAAAAAGCATTTTTCCACTCATAAACTTATCTTTCCCATCAGCAGTTAAAGAAAATGTTCCACCTTTTATAAGCTCTTTATCAAAGAAAGTATTTACAAAATTATCATTAATATTTTTTGCATCCAAACTAATATTTTTATTAATATCTTTTGTATATCTTATTTTTCCATTTAGATAATTTAAATCAAATATCACTTTTTTTTCATCTGCCGTTATATTATATTTGTCTGATAAAACTTTATACTTATCATTAACAATAATATTTGAATTTTTCCCCTCAATTTTTACCTTTTTGTACTTATCTACACTTGTAGTTTCGGTATCATACATCAAATCAAAGTTTTTTAATTTTAAATATAAATCATCATCATTTTTTAAAGTTAAATCAATATTTTTATCTTTTGAAATAACTTTTACCAAATCTTTTTTAGAATACCCTTTTATATCTAAAGTATCTATTTTCTTTTTACCATCAGTAATTGGGATATCAAGTTTCCCAAAAGCCCCATCAAAGAAGACATTATCGTTGATTAAATCTATATTCGAATCTATAGAATAAAAGCTATTATCTTTTAATAATATGTTGGAATTTATTAATCTAATACTTAAGTCTTGCCCTACACTATTTTTAGTTTTATCATCAGTTAAATCAATATCATAAGAATTTATAATTAAATTGATTTTATCTTTAATAATATCGATTTTAAGGTCATTTGAATATGTGTTTATTGTAGTTTTTTTATCATCAATCAATCCAAATAATTTTAAACTATCTATTTTTTTACCATCTTTTTTTAGTGGTAGATTAAGTTCATATAGATTTGCTAAGAAGTTAATATTACTTTTTTCATCTAGTTTTATATCTATATCACCTTTTTTAATATCTAAATCTTCTAAAAGTTTTGAATAGGGATAGATTTTTTCTATATCTTTGATATTAATCTCTGTGCCATCTTTTTGAAATAAAATTTGAGTTTTCAAATCATCGATAGTAAATTTTGTATTTTCTTTAAAATCTATACCAAAATCAATTTTTTTATTTTCTATATTTACAATTTCTTGATTATCACTTTTTATCAAAAGTTTATTTAATAAAGCATCACCTTTTGAATCCATAGTTTTAGTATTAATTTTTAAATTTACTTTTGCATCTATCATGTCTTTATGTACAAAATCGGTATCTTTTATAATTACATCACTATTTATTAAATCAACACTTCCTTGTTTTGAATAAAACTCAAAATCATTTATCTTAAAAGTTGAATCTTTACTTTTAAATACACCAAAAGTCTTCATAGGAGCATCATAAGGTATGTATAAGTGCACATTAGCATCAGTTGTACCTGATAGTTGTTTAATAGGAAGATTTATCTTATAAGCTTTTAAAATGCCTAAGACATTATCATCAAGCATATGAGTAGCTTTTAATGTTACATCAACATGCCCATATTTCAAACTTGTCATATCTTGTATATTTACAAAACTACCATCAATGTTTATACCTTTGAAAGTTGGTTTTTCTAAATTAATAAGTAAACCATCATTTTCATATTGCAAGTTTATAAGTGGTGTTTCTACAGCATCTAAATCACCATGGAATTTTACTTTTGCATCTGTAACTCTTGCATATCCTTTGATACTTTTTAAAATAGGAGTAAGAGTTTTTAAATTAACTTTTCCATACAAATAATCCAAATAAATTTTTCCATTTACATTGTCATACATCCACGATTCAGCTATTTTGTCTAAATTTACATATTTTTTTAAAAATTTTATATCTTTCATTTCCCCAGAATTTATAAAAAAGTCAAGTTCATCTTTATTTGTCTGAATATTTAATTGACCATTTACTAAGTTTTCATAATCATAATTTCCTAAAAAAACTAAAATATTATTATGAAAATCTAATTTTATCTTTCCCAAAAGTAATAAATCAATATCTTTTAAATAAATAGAATAAATATTTAATTTTAATACATCACCTTCTTTAGAATATTGAGAAGCTATATTTACAAACTTATTATCCACATAAATATAATCATCATCTAATCTTATTTTAAAGGTGTTATCTGCTATTTTCATAGTTTCTATATCAATACTTTGAAAGAAATCCAAAATCATAGGAGCTTTACTTATCATTGATTTTATATCTTCAAGTGAGCTATGAACTTTTGTTTTTTTGTCTTTTATGTCTATTTCATCTATTCGTACAATGAGCTTTTTATCAATTTTTATATAGAATTTCGAAACTGAAAAATTACCAAAAGAGAATGAATCCAAATTGATACCATTAATTAAGAAAAAAACTAAAAATGACATTAGTGATAAAAAGAATAAAATAAAAGCAATAATTTTTTTTAGTAACATTATAGAAGTAATCCTAGTATTTAGTATCGTAATACTTTTTTATATAACAATTCCCTTATCATCTTCAAAAGTAATTTTTATACCTAAAGGGAGTACGAATTATATTATAACATACCTAAATAAATCAGGCTATGACTTAAATATAATTGATAAAGTAATCATTAAAGCAAAAGGCTATCCTCAAAGTGGTTGGATTGATTTAAAAGCCACAAAAATGACTAAAGCTGATTTTATAAATAGACTACTTACTTCAAAAGCAGCTTTAAAATCATTAACCTTGATTCCAGGAGAAACAGCATACTATTTCTTACAAGAGATTTCTCAAAAATTAAAGTTGTCTTTTCCAAAACTTCAAGAAGCTTATAATAAATATTCATACAAACTTGATGGTAATATCTTAGCAGAAACATATAATCTCCCAATAGGAATGGATGAAGACCACATTGTTTTTTATCTAATTTCATATACTGAGAATAGGTATAAAGAATTTTCAAATAAAATATTTGGACACTACATAAAAAAAAATTGGTACAAATATGTGATAATCGCTTCAGTAATACAAAAAGAAGCAGCAGATGTTAATGAAATGTCAACAGTATCAAGTGTAATTCAAAATAGACTAAAAAAAAGAATGCCATTGCAAATGGATGGTACTTTAAACTATGGAGCGTACTCTCATACTAAAGTAACATCAAAAATGATAAAAGAAGACACTTCTTCATACAATACATATAAATATGCAGATTTACCAGATAATCCAGTTTGTGCTGTTAGTTTAGATGCTATTAAAGCTGCAATTTTCCCATCAAAAAGTCAATATTTATATTTTTATAGGGATAAAAGCACAGGAAGGCATATATTCACAAATACATACAAAGAACATATAGATAATATAAACAAGCTAAAAAATGTAAAAAGAGTAGAAGAAAAAAAAGTATTTCCCAAAAAAGATAAGCCTGAATCTAAAAAAACTATAAAAAGTCTTTGGAAAACAGTTAATTAGTTGAGAAGTATTGAAACAAGAAATTTAAACTGTTTCGTTCTTGGTACTTATTTAAAATATTATGCATAAAATAATGCTAATATGACCTACACGAAAACTCAAACAAACCAAGGAACAAAAATGTCAAAAATTATTTACACAAAAGTTGATGAAGCTCCAGCTTTAGCTACTTACTCATTTCTACCTATTATTAAGGCTTTCACAAAAAGTTCTGGTATAGAAATGGTAACAAAAGATATCTCACTTGCAGGTAGAATTCTTGCTAATTTTCCAGAGAATTTAAAAGAAGATCAAAAAATTGGTGATCATTTAGCTGAACTTGGTAAATTAACTCAAGATCCAACTGTAAACATTGTAAAACTTCCAAATATTTCTGCATCAATTCCTCAATTAAAAGCTGCAATTGCTGAATTACAATCAAAAGGTTACAATGTACCTAATTATGATGAAAGTCCAGAAATAACTGCTAGATACTCTAAAATTCTAGGATCTGCAGTTAATCCAGTACTTAGAGAAGGAAACTCAGATAGAAGAGCACCAAGTGCTGTTAAAAACTATGCTAAAAACAATCCTCATAAAATGGGAGAATGGACAAAAGATTCTAAAACTGAAGTTGCACACATGGACCATGGAGATTTTTATGGTTCTGAACTTTCTGAAACTTTTGAAAAAGCAGATGATTTAAAAATATCTTTCTTTGATAAAAATGGTTCTGAAACAGTTTTAAAAGCATCTTTACCAGTACTTGAAGGTGAAATAATTGATGCAACTATTATGAGCGCAAAAGCTTTACAAGAATTTTATGCAAAAACAATTGCTGAAGCTAAAGAAAAAGATGTATTACTGTCTTTACACCTAAAAGCTACTATGATGAAAGTTTCTGATCCAATTATGTTTGGATTTGCTGTTAAAGTATTCTTCAAAGATTTAATTGCTAAACATGGAGCTTTATTTGATGAATTAGGAGTTAACTTTAATAATGGTTTAGGTGACCTTTACTCTAAATTAGACAAAGTTGATGCAGCTAAAAAAGCTGAAATCGAAGCTGATATTGCTGAAATTTATAAAAAACAACCAAGACTAGCAATGGTAAACTCTGCTAAAGGAATCACAAACTTACATGTACCATCTGATGTTATTATTGATGCATCTATGCCTGCTATGCTTAAAGGTGGTGGTAAAATGTGGAATGCTGATGATAAAGAAGAAGATACAATAGCAATGATTCCTGATAGATGTTATGCACAAGCTTTTAAAGCAGTTATTGAAGACTTTAAAGAAAATGGTAAATTAGATGTAACAACTATTGGAACTGTTCCAAATGTTGGTCTTATGGCTCAAAAAGCTGAAGAATATGGTTCACATGATAAAACTTTCCAAGCACCTGTTGATGGACAATTTAAAGTTACAAATAAAGCTGGAGATACTGTATTCTCATATGATGTTGAAGCTGGTGATATTTTCAGAATGTGCCAAGCTAAAGATGCACCAATTCAAGATTGGATTAAACTAGCAGTAAGTAGAGCAAGACTTTCAAATACTCCAGCAATTTTCTGGTTAGATGAAAATAGAGCACATGATGCCCAAATGATTAAAAAAGTAAATAAATACTTGCCAGAGCATGATACTACTGGTTTAGATATATCTATTATGGCTCCATTAGAAGCTACAAAAGTTTCTTTACAAAGAATGAGAGAAGGTAAAGACACTATTTCTGTAACTGGAAATGTATTAAGAGATTATAATACTGACTTATTCCCAATTTTAGAACTTGGAACAAGTGCTAAAATGTTATCAATCGTACCATTGATGAAAGGTGGTGGATTATTTGAAACTGGTGCTGGGGGATCTGCTCCTAAACATGTTGAACAATTTACAAATGAGTCTTACTTAAGATGGGATTCATTAGGTGAATTTATGGCATTAGCAGCCTCTTTTGAGCACTTAGGTAATACTCAAAATAATGCAAAAGCAAAAATCTTAGCTACAACATTAGATAAAGCAACTGGAACTTTTCTTTTAAATGACAAATCACCTTCAAGAAAATTAGGTGGTGTTGATAATAGAGGAAGTCACTTCTATCTTGCTATGTATTGGGCACAAGAATTAGCAGCTCAAACAGAAGATAAAGAATTAGCAGTAGAATTTACTCCTATTGCAAAAGCGATGGTTGAAAATGAAGATAGAATTATGTCAGAATTAGTTGCTGCGCATGGAAAAGCTTCTGATATTGGTGGTTATTATTTACCAGATGAAGCAAAAGCAAATGAAGCATTAAGACCAAGTGCAACATTAAATCTAATTATTGGTTAATTTTTATTAAATATAATTTTAAAGGTAGGTCAAATGACCTACCTTTTTTTATTTACGAATTTTGAAGGAATATTATTATGAAAAACAAAAAAGTTGGAATCATTGGAGTAGGAAATGTAGGTTCAACACTTGCTTATACTTTAGCTTCAAAAGGAATTTGTGAAAAAATAGTTTTAAAAGATATTAGAGAAAATATTGTAAAAGCAATGGCTTTAGATATTTCACAAGCTGCTAATGCTGCAAGTTCTAGAACAATTGTAAGTGCGGCAAAAGACTCAAGTGATTTAAAAGATTGTGATGTTATTGTTATAACTGCGGGAATACCTAGAAAACCAGGTATGAGTAGAGATGATTTACTTCTTACAAATGCAAAGATTATGAAAATAGTTGTAAAAGATATAGAAGAACAAGCTCCAAATGCAATTATAATAGTGGTATCAAATCCCCTTGATGTGATGGTTTACACTGCCCTAAAAGTCTCAAAATTCCCCAAAAACCAAATCATAGGAATGGCAGGTATTTTAGATAGTGCAAGAATGAGCCACTTTATTTTAGAAAAACTAGGATATGGAGCAGGACAAATAAATGCTTCTGTTATGGGTGGACATGGAGATGATATGGTTCCCCTACCAAACTTCTCAACAGTAGCAGGAGTACACCTAAGTGAAGTTCTAAGTTCCCAAGATATAGAAGACATCGTAGAAAAAACAAAAAATGGTGGAGCTCAAATAGTAAAATACTTAGAAACAGGCTCAGCATATTACGCTCCTGCACATTCCACTTCACTTATGGTAGAAGCAATCTTACACGATAAAAAAGAAGTCTACCCTTGTGCTGTTTTATTAGAAGGTGAATATGGCTATAAAGATATAGTTTCAGGAGTTCCAATAATGCTTGGTAAAAATGGAGTTGAAAAAATCATAGAACTAAATCTAACAGATGAACAAAAAGAGTTATTTAAAAAGTCGGTATCATCAGTTAAGGAATTAGTTGATACACTAAATAAAAACAACTTTTTCAAATAAGAAACAATACTATAAGAAATTGCGTTAAATAGACATAATAGATAGTAAGAGCCTCTGAAAGTTAAATGTAAAGGGAAATTACTATCAATTTATTTAGTGCCTTTTAATGATTCCCTTTGACTTTCCTATCCTTAAGATTTTTAATGAAAACTTTTAATTCCCAAAAAATCAGAGTAAACTAATAATAGTAAAACTTTTTTAAAAGGAGTAACACATGAAAACTAAAAAACATGAACTAACAGTTGGCATACAAAAAGTTGATTCAAGCATTTTGCTTACTATAAAAGCAATAGGAACACTTACTCATGAAGATTACGAGACAATAACTCCTATGATTGATTCAGCACTTGAAGAAATTGCAAATCCTAAGATAAGAGCAATATGTGATTGTACTGAGCTTGATGGTTGGGAACTTAAAGCTGCTTGGGATGATTTAAAAATTGGACTTAAACATGGAAACCAATTTGAGAAAATTGCAATCATCACAGGAAAAAGTTGGATAAAAATTGGCTCTAAAATCACTTCATGGTTTATACAAGGGGAAGTAAAAAACTTCGAAAATGAATTAGAAGCTTTTGAGTGGCTAAATGAATAAAATACAGAGAAATTTTATTCTCTGTATTTTTTACTGTAGAAGTGGTAGTTTATTTAATAACTCTTCACAATAATCCCATTGTTCTAAAGTATCTTTCCACTCTTTTGGAATAGCATTTACCCCAAAATAAGCTCCAAGTACCATACCAATCATAATACCCCTAGAAGCATTATCACCACCAACCATGGCATTAGCTTGAAGTGCTTTTTTAAGACCATCTTCTTTGTTGGCATATTTTAAGATGAAATAAATACTTCCAGGCATAGTTCCCTCAGTTGGACTAGCTTTTCCTACTTTTATAGGTTCGCTTCTTCCCACATCCCAAAGTCTTGCCATTGATGTTAGCGCTAAGTCATCGCTAAACTGCTCTTTTGATAAATCAGATTGGGGATTTGATTCCTCTTCATATTTTGCAATTGCTTGATTAACTTTATCTTGATAAAAACCACCCATAAGTTTTCCAACTTCTTCGATAGCAACTCTTGGTTCAGTTCCATTTATAACTCGATTGGTAACCCTAGCAAAAAATTCTGCACCACCTAAGGCATGAGCCTCTTTATGTGTAAACATAGCTTTTTTTGCCACATCTACTAATACTTCTTCATCATCATAGTATGCATGTGCTGCCACATGTCTTATAGCTGTAGCATTTGAATAACCACCTAGGTCTTCAACTCTTATACCTTTTTTGACTTGAGCAAAAGTCTCCCTACTCATAGTACAAATCCAAGAGCCCCAACTATTTTCTAATCTATTCATCCAATGTGGAATAATAGCTGACACATCAAAATCTTGGACAGGATTTGCTATTTTTGCTAAATACTCTAATATTAAAATATTATAGTCCCCATAATCAGTTGTTCCGCCAGCTTTTTTGCCAGGATGATAGTTTTGTTCACCCCAACCTATTCCATGAGTCATTCCACCCATCATTTCACCGGGGCTCATAAATTTTTCTATGGGTTTTTCACCATATGCTTTATATATTTTTTTTGCATCATATTCATAATGACTACCTAAACATAAAGCATCTGCAACAATTGATGCGAAAAAAGCACCTCGTATAGAGTCTTGTTTTGTAATATTATTCATTTTTTTACCTAAGTTGTGTGGTTGGGAGAGATTAAAAAAGGGTCATGAGAGATGACCCTTTAAATTAAGTTTTTAATTATTTAAGATTTTTAGCTACAAAATCCCAGTTAACTAGTTTCCAAAAGTTTTCTAAATAAGCAGGTCTTGCATTTCTAGTATCAATATAGTATGCATGTTCCCACACGTCACATGTAAGAAGTGGAGTTAAACCATCAGTTAATGGAGTTCCAGCATTTGCAGTAGCAACAATTGATAATTTTCCACTTGCATCTTTTACTAACCAAGCCCAACCTGAACCAAAGTGAGTTACAGCTTTGTTTGTAAATTGAGTTTTAAATTCTTCAACTGATCCAAAAGCTTCAACTAAAGCAGCTTCTACATCACCAGAGATAGTTGAACCACCTGGAGTTAAACCATTCCAGAAAAAGTCATGATTAAATACTTGTGCAGCATTATTAAAAAGACCACCTTCAGCATCTTTTACAATTTCTACTAAAGATAAATCTTCAAATTTAGTTCCAGCTATTAAATTATTTAAATTATTTACATATGTTTGATGATGTTTACCATAGTGAAATTCTAAAGTCTCTTTTGACATTAATGGTTGCAATGCATCCATTTCATAAGGTAGTTTCATTAATTCGTGTTTCATTTTAATTCCTTTAAAAAATATTGTTGAGTAATAATGATACCCCTATTTAATTAAAAAACAATAATAAGTTCAAATTAGTTTTATATTTAAGAGAAGTTTTCTTGTAATTTTGGATGAAAAGGGGAGGAAATTCCCCTTTTCTATTTTAGTAAATCTATTAGTGGTTTTAATGAAGCTTTTTTCTCATCTTCATTCATTGAGCCTTCCATCGCATCTTCTTTTACTTTTCCATCATAAATATTTGTAATGTTTCCATTTTCATCAATTAAATATGCAAAAAAACCAGTTTTTGAAGTATCATATTGATTTAAAGATTTAACCATAGAACCATCATAATCATAAACCATAGGAGTATCAGAATCTTTTGTTAATTCTTCTAATTTTCCAGGAATCGCCCATTTTTTGATAAACCATGGAGCAGCTGAAATATTTGCAACCATAACATATGGCATATCAATAGTAAAGTATTTTTTCAAATCTTTAACAACAGATAAAGAATCATGATTACCAACAATAACTAAAGTCTTAATACCTTTTTTAAATATTGTACTTGAAGAAATAATATTTTCACTTCCAACAAGTTCAATATTTTTTGGTAGATTTTCTAAAGTTAATTTACTCTTTGTAACAACATTTGGATTAACATATTCTGGTTTTTCAGCAGTAAAATAAATAAGTAATCCAAAACCTATTAAACCTAAAACTACAATTTTTAAAATATTTTTAAACAATTTTTTTCCTTTAATAAAATTGTTAGAGTTTAACTATTTATTATAAATATTAGATTAATAAAGATTATCATTTTATTCTTCTAACCCATTTTTTAAATAATCTATCAACTGTAATTTCATCTTCTAAAGTCTCATTATTTTTAATAAAATCTACAAGTTTTTTTGCTAAATAAGGAGATAAAACAAAACCTCTTCCACCTACTCCATTTAGTATAAAAAGGTTCTCATGTCTTATAAATCTTTCACTTTTCACAGGTGTTCCATTTTTTAAATATGGAAACATATTTAATGTTTCTTTAGAATCAATCAAACTTCCTACTAATGGAAAATAATCAAAGCTACTAGCTCTTGGCCCAAAGTAAGTTTTGAGTACTTTTACATCATCTAAAGCTCTTATATTATTAGCTTTACTTAATAGTTCTGAAGTATCATTTTTGTATAAGTTATTTGTATAACCAATATTGGCTAAATTAGATAATTCTGGATCTTGGAAAGCTTTATATTTTTTTTCAAGAGTATTGTCAAACCTATGATGTGTAGCACCAATTGATACTTTATAAGTTTTATTATCTAACTTTTCATGTGAAGTTGATATAGAACACTCTTTATGATAGTTAAAGTCTATACAAGTTGTAGTGGAAATATCAATTCTTTGTCCCCATACAGCTCTTATTTTTATATACTCTTCATCTATTAGCTCTATATCAGAACCAGTAGTTAAAATAAGGTTTTTTGCTTTTATTTCATCATTAATAATATAAAAATTATCTATTTTTTTTATATGTTTTACATTATAATTAAATATTTTATCAATATTATTTGTTATTTTTTTACACATATCATAAGAAAATACTTGTGAGCCTATTTTGAAAAAAAAGCCACCTTCTTTCTCTTCACATTCAAAATCAAAATGCTTTTTGTACTCTTCAAAGCTTAATCTATCTTCATCATCTTTTGGAACTCTTAAAACACCTTTTTGCACAATCAAATCTTCATCTAAATTTTTATAAAAATCAACTGCAAATTTTAAAGATGTAGTAACAAGTTCTTTAAATTTATTTGGTTTTCCAAGCAAAGGAGATAAAAATCCACCAGCTGCTCCTGAAGCAAATTGTGCAACATCATCAAATCTATCTAATAAAAGAGTCTTCTCATCTTTTAAAAAATGTGCCACACAAGATCCTGCAATCCCTGCTCCAATAATTACATAATCATAATTTTTCATTGTCATCTTTTTTATTTAATAATTTAAAATTTGGTCTCCAATACCCTCTTCCCCCATGTAAACTTACACATCTAAAACCTGGTAATTTACTTTTATAAAACTCTAATCTACTCTTTGTAGTTTTACCAGTATCACAATAAAATACAAATACTGTTTTATCTTTTGGCATAAGTTTCATTTCATAAGGGTTATAAGTAATATATTCAGCTCCAGTAATTGGTTTTAAAATTGTGTCTACTAAAATCACATTTATACCATCTTTTTGAAGTTGTTCTTTATTGTTTAAGTACTCTTCTTGAGTCCATTCATCTTTTTCAAATATTTTATCATTCATATGATGATTTTAGTATATATTTACTTTTTTAGCAATTAATTTACTTTTTTGCTATTAATTATTTCAACTTGATTGACTACGACTCAAGTTTGTGATATAATTAGAATAAAAATTAATATTATATGGAGTTTTAATGGCAAAAAGTTTATATGAAACTTTAGAGGTGAGTGATAGTGCCTCAAGTGATGAAATAAAAAAAGCATACAGAAAATTAGCAAGAAAATATCACCCTGATGTAAACAAAGATAAAGATGCAGAAGAAAAATTTAAAGAAATTAATGCAGCTTATGAAGTTTTATCAGATAAAGAGAAGAAACAACAGTATGACCAACATGGTGATTCTATGTTTGGTGGACAAAATTTCCATGACTTTGCAAGAGGTCAAGGTGGAAATGTCGACTTAGATGAGATTTTAAGACAAATGTTTGGTGGCTCTGGTGGCTTTGGAGGAAGTGGTTTTGGAAACCAAGGATTTGGAGGACAAGGTTTTGGTGGTTATAATGAGCCTGATTTAGATATGAGTGCTCAAATTACTATTGCCTTTGATATATCTATTCTTGGAGGGAAACAACAAGTATCTTTCAATAATGAATCATTTGACATCAAAATACCAGAAGGTATTAGAGATGGACAAAAAATAAGAGCAAAAGGTAAAGGAAAATCATATAATGGCAAAAGAGGTGATTTAATCATAAAAATCAATGTAGCTCCTAGTCCTGAGTATACTCTTGAAGCAGATACCTTAACAAAATATTTTAATATACCTTTAAAAACAGCTCTTTTTGGTGGAAAAATAGAGATAAAAACAGTACATAAAACTATAACTTTAAAAGTTCCAGAAAATACTAAACAATACCAAAGATTTAGAGTAAAAGAACTAGGAATTCTAAATAGAAAAACTGGAACAAAAGGTGATTTATATTTAAAAGCAAATATTGTTTTACCAAAAGTTGAAGATTTAGATGAAAATTTAATTAATTTATTAAAAGAGAAATTACCAGAAACTATTTAAAAGAGGATATTATGGAAACAAACTCATACACAGAACCTGTATATTTAATCTCAGTTGTTGCACAGATTCTAGAAATCCATCCACAAACTTTAAGACAATATGAAAGAGAGGGTTTAATAACCCCCTCTAGAACAAATGGTAAAATTCGTTTGTATTCCCAAAAAGATATTGACCATATAAAATATGTATTAAGACTTACTAGAGAATTAGGAATAAATCTTGCTGGAGTTGATTTAATACTTCAGTTAAATACAAAAATAAAAAATTTAGAAGAAGATGTTCAAAAATATAAAACACAATTAAAACAAATAGATAAATTTGGAGTTGTACCCTCATCAAAAGCTTTAGTTATTAAAAAAAGCTCTTATGATATAGTAATTTTTGAAGAGTAGAAACTTTTTCTACTCTGATAAGTGATATTGAACTACATAGTCTCTCATTAATGGTGGTACATCTAAATAATTATCTTTATCTGTAATTATATTTTGTTTAGCTCCATCTGAAGGCTCTTGTTCTTGTTTTTTAGGTTCTGGTTTAGACTCAAATCCAGTAGCAACTATAGTAATTTTTACTTCATCTTTTTGTAAAGAATCATCTGAGGTTGTACCAAAAATAATCTCTGCATTTGAATCAATAGTTTCATGTATTTTTTCCATAACATTATTAATAGCAAACATAGAAATCTGTGGATGAATATTAAAGTGGATTAGGATACCTTTTGCACCACTTAAAGACATCTTATCAAGTAAAGGAGAGTTTGTAGCAGCATCTAAGGCTTTAATAGCTGCATCTTCACCTTTTGCTCGCCCTATTCCCATAAGAGCCATACCTTTATGTTGCATAATAGTTCTTACATCGGCAAAGTCAGTATTAATATCGCTATTCCCTGGATTTAAAATAACTTCACTCATACCATTTACTGCTTGGTATAAAATATTATCAATGATTTTAAAAGCATCTTTCATACCGATATCTTTATCAACGATATCAAGAAGTCTATCATTTGGCACTACAATTATAGAATCACTTACTTTTTTTATCTCTTCAAGACCAAGATTTGCCAATCCAGCTCTTTTTTTACCTTCCCAAGTAAAAGGCTTAGTTACAACAGAAACAGTTAAAGCACCTATTTCTTTAGCTGCTTTTGCAATAATAGCAGCAGCCCCTGTTCCTGTACCACCTCCTAGACCAGCTGCTATAAAAACAATATCAGCACCAGTTAAAGTACTTTTTATCTCTTCATAACTTTCAATTGCTGAATCTCTACCAACTTCTGGTTTCATTCCAGCACCTAGACCTTTAGTTAGCTTTGCACCTAATTGTATTTTTTTAGGAGCTCTTGAGATATTTAAAACTTGTAAATCTGTATTAGCTGAGATTAAGTCGATTCTTCGAGTACCCTCTTGAATCATGTGATTGACCATGTTACAGCCACCACCACCAACTCCAACAACGGTGATTTTTGCTACATTATCTGACAAAGTTTTGTTTGGCATTTCTACTGTTATATCGTCCACTCTAAATAATCCATTATCCATTAAAACCACTCCGAAACTTTATTCCAAAATCTAGCCATACCTTTACCTTTGTTTGTTTTCGATATTTTAGGTAATTGAGTAGGATCTTCAGTTTTAAGTTTTATATCTACATTTGACTTGTTTCCAGGCTGTCTAACATCTCTTTGTATTTCCCTTGCCTCTTCTTTTGGAATGGCTTTTTTCTCTATTATTTTTCTTCTAAGTTTTTTATTTGAGTCTAACTCAAAATTTCTATTTTTATCTAAAGAATAAAAAAGAAGTCCCACAATTGTAGCCATAGCTGAATCATCAAAATTCATATAACCATTTTTGATATTTTTAGGATTTGCCACTTTTACAGGTTGGTTTTCAAAAACTAAAGTTGCTAATTCTCTAATACCTTTTAGCTTACTCATCCCACCTGTTATAACTATCCCTGCATCTAAATTATCAGCAATTCCACTTCTACTTAATTTTTGTTTTACAAGGATTAAAGTCTCTTCAACTCTTGCATGAATTATATTTCTAATATCAACCAATGAGATTTCTTCAGTTACTTGTTCATCCCCAATTCTTGGGATTTTTATCTTTTTAATAGCTAATTGGTCATCTTCACTATTATTTGAAAGTAAGCTTCCATATTTTATTTTTATCAGCTCTGCTGCATTATGAGGAGTATGAAGCATCACTGATAAATCATTTGTAATATGATTTGAACCAACTGGTATAAAATCAGTATATAAAATAGAACTACCTTTATAACAAACAAATTCGGTAGTTGTACTTCCAATATTTATTACTAAGCTTCCAAATTTATTTTGTTGTTCATCTAAAACTGAAATTGCAGTTGCATATCCATTTAAAACGAAGTTTGTAATTTCTATATTTGATTCTTTAAAAGCTGATTTTAGATTAGTTAAAGCAGTTCTTTTTGCAGTTACAATATAAACTGATACTTCAAGTCTTGCTCCATTCATATTTAAAGGATTATCAACATCTGCTGAATCATCTACTTTAAAAAATATTGGGAGAACATGTACCACTTCATATTCAGGCACGATAGTTGCATTATATAAAGCCATTTGCATAACTTGATTTATCTCATGTTCAGTGATTATTCCATTCGGAACATTTACACTTCCCATACTTCTTATACCTTTAGTATAAGAACCAGATATTGCAACTACTGTTGACTCAATAGGCTCAGAGGTACTTCTTCTTGCTTTTAGTACAGCATTTTGTATAGATTTTGAGGCTAACTCAATATTTGTAATAAGCCCCTTATTTATTCCATCACTCGCTTCAATTCCTGTACCTAAGATATTAATTTTATAGTCTAAATCGTTTTTAGCAATAATTGCCGTAACATCAGTAGATCCAATATCTATTGCGAGAAGAGTGCTACCCAATTTCTACTCCTTTGAATCTGAAGAAGAGATAACTTCATATTTACTTTTAAGATTATTTATCAAATTATTCATTAACTCTGTTCTTTCTAATTTTGATAAAATATCATTTACAGATGAGTTTTCTTCTTTTGTTATATTATCAGCTAGTTTACTTGAATTTACTTTATAAACTACTACTTTACCACCTACTTCAATTTTTCCTTCTTTTTCAGAAGATGTAAAAAGTTTATTTAAAAAAGTATAAGCTTCATTACTATTTAAACCTTTGATTTTATTAATTGATGCTCTATTAACAAACCCTAAGTCTTCACCTGTGAAGTTTTTTAATTCATTTGCTACTAAAACTTTCATCTTATCAGTTCTTTTGATATCTAAATAATCAGCTTTTACCATATCTTTTGATAATTCATAAGAAAGAGGTTTTGGATCATTTTTCTTGATTACTTTTACAATTGTAAAACCATCTTTATCTTCAAAAGGTTTTAAAACAACACCTAGTTTTGAAGTTTTGATTTCATTTATATTTTCAGCAGAAAAAGGTAATTTATCTTCATAAATTGTTTTAGTTTCATCAAATTTGATTTCATCTTTTTTAAGAGCTAAGTATTTTTTTAAAGCATCTTTTTTTGATTCTTTTAAACTAATTACTTTTATCATATCATCTTTTGCTTCATCAAAAGTTTTTAATTTTCCATCTTCTTTTTTATAATCCGTTTTAAATTTAGCATAATGCTCTTTTAATTCATCTTCACTTGGAGTAATAATTTTTAATGGTAATTTAGAAATTTCTAAATCATAAGAGTCTGTTGACAAATATTTTATTTTATTTATTGCCCAATACTCTTTTAACTTTTCTTCTGTTACATCAATATTGATTGATTTAGGATCTAATATTTTAATAGATACATCATCTTGTGCAAATAATAGTTTTGCTAAATTATTTACTTCATTAGCTGTTGGAGTAAAGTCTAATAATGATTCAACTTTTTGTAAAAGTAAATCTCTTTTTAAAGATTTTTCATAAGCAACAGGTGTAGTACCATTTTGAGATAAAACTTTTACATAAAGTTCTTTATCAAATTTTCCATCTTTAATAAATGAAGGCATTTGAACTAACTCTTTTGCAATATCTTTGTCAGTTACTAATAAACCTAAATCATCAGCATAAGATAAAATAAGATTTTTTTGAATAGCTAAACTTAAAGCAGCATCTGGAAGACCAATTTTTTTTGCCATCTCTTGATTAAATTTATTTCCATAAACTTGTGAATACTGTCTATACAAAGAAGAATATTCTCTTTGATACTCATCAACACTTATCTTTCTATCACCTACAACTGCTACAGAACCAGAAGAACTTCCATATTGATAACTTCCCCAACCAACGAAACCAGCGCCCACAAACGCTATCACACTTATCCAAATTGTAATTACTAACCACTTTTTATGTCTTTGCATCCAAGTTAACATTCTATTAAAATCCTCGATAAAATTTTAGATATATTACTCAAATGTAGCTTTTGAAAATGTTAAACCACTTAGCTTAACAAGTCATTTATTACAGATTCTCTTTTTGTAGTCTCTATTCTTTTACAAGCACCCTTAAAAGCATCCTCTTCTCCTACGATATAACACATGCTTTTAGCCCTAGTAATTGCTGTATATAATAGCTTTGTATTGTGCATAATATAGTGTGAGAAGCTCATTGGAATAAGGGCATTATCATACTCCATACCTTGGGTTTTATGAATAGTTAAACAATAAGCAAGGGATAAAAGTGAATCTAAATCATCAAAGTCATAAAATACTACCATATCATCATTTGGATATAAAACAATACATTTGTTCTCATCAAAATCAAGTTTAATTATAAGTCCCAATTGTCCATTAAAAACTCTTCTTTCTAAATAATCACTAGAACCCGTTCTATACATTTGCATAGTTTGTGCTCTCATATTTTCATTTTTTATATGAATTACTTTATCACTTAGTTTATATTCATAAAGTTTTGTTTGTTTTGACTCTTCCCTTGAGCTATTAAATACTTTTTGTAATTGAATATTTAGGTTCTCAGCACCTAACATTCCACCTTTCATAGGGGTAATTATTTGAAAAAGAATAAGCGCTTTTGATATGTCTTTAGCCTTAATTAATTTGTAAAATTCTTTAATATATGCACTTGATATATTTAATATCAAACTTAATATCATCTCAGAATTTTGACCTCTTAAATTTGAAAATTCTCCTTGCCCTAAAGAGTTTTTTGAAGCATAATAATTTGATATAGATACATCCATAAATTTAAAATCTTCATAATTTCCATTATATTCTGGCACATTTCCCTGTCTAATTTCATTTGCAATAACTGCAATTGCTTGGTTTTCATTTTGTCTATATATTTTCGTAAGCTTACAAATAGGTGCTAGTTCATATTTTATAGAATCACTTAATATATTTCCAGCACCAATAGCTGGTAACTGCCCATCATCTCCTACTATTATAAAAATAGTGTCTTGACCAATTTTTGAAATGATTTGATAAAACATCACAGAATTTACCATTGAAGCTTCATCAAGTAATATTACTTTATAAGGGAAATGTTCATTCTCTTTATGTTTTACAAAAAGGGATTGTATAGTTGAGCTATTATAGCCTGTAGTATCTGCTATTCTTTGAGAGGCAATACCACTTAAAGCAATAGCGATAATATCATCATAAGAGTTTATCTCTTGAAGAAGTTCAAGAATTGCCCTACTTGATGTTGATTTCCCTGTTCCTGCATAACCTATTAAAAATAGTGTTTTATGACCTTCATTTATAAGTTCTACTGCTTTTCTTTGCTCTGGACTTAAAGTAAAACCTAAAGTTTTCTCTTTTTTATCTAAATATTCAGTTATATTTGAAACTATTTTTTTCAAATACATATCATTTTCTCTAGCTTTAAAAAACTCTAAAACCCTTTTTTCTGCAAAATATAACATAGATGGAGCATATCTATTCTCTTTTGTTTTATAAATATCTTCATCAAGTTCCATTTTTGCTATTGCATTTTCATATAACATCTCTTCATTTTGGAATCTCAAAGCTTCATCTAATAATCTAAAAAGATGATACTTATCTATTGAAGAGTTTCCATTATTATCACAATACTCTCTTAATGTATAATTTAAACAAGCCATAATTCTAAAATCTGATCTTTCATCTATTCCTAAGGCTTTTGCTATTTCATCAGCTCTTTTAAATCCTATACCTTTTATACGAATCAATACATATGGATTTTCTTTAATCACTTCAATTAGATTTTCTACTTCACTAAACTCTGAGTAAATCTTTGTAATAAGATTTGATGTAACTCCAAACTTTGATAAAAAAGAACCAAGTTCTCTTAAGTGTTTAAACTTTTGCCATGATGATTTTATAGTTGTTAGTTTTTTCTCTCTTATCCCTTTGAAGTTTAAAAGCTCTTCTGGCTTGTTATTTAAAACTTCTACAAGTTCTTCTTCTGAGTACTTTTCCAAGAGTTCTAAGGCTACTTTTCGCCCTATTCCTTTAACTATTTTTGTTAAAAAGAAATAAAGTTCTTGCTCTTTTAATTCTAAAGTATCAAAGGCAAATTGGATTCCATATTTTTTGTGAGTGACCCAATTACCCGTTAAAACAATATTTTCACCAACAATTTTTTCAATATCAGTATCAAAATATGTTCCACATATCTTTTGGTCATTATCCAATACTGCTATACAAAACCCCGTATCTTTATTCGAAAATAGTACTTTTTTTAATATTCCTGAAAGTTTAAAACTTTTATTCTCATCCTGCATTAATATCCATCATCAAATTTTTTATGTTTATGTTTGTCTTTTTTATAAGCATTTTGGTTTTTATCTTTTTGAAGTAAATTTGCCTCTTTTAAAAGTCTGTTTTTCTCTTCTTCAAAATCATCGCTATGATTTTCCAAATATAAAAGCGTCAAATCTATAAATTTTTTTAGACTAAGTAAATAAGCAGAAGTTAATTCTACTTTTTTTACTCTTTTAGTATCTTCAAAGTTTTTTAATGTTCTTTGTTTAAAAATCTCAAAATCAAAATCTTCTAGTTTTAGTAGGGAAACAGTTCTAGTAAAAAATTTTTCTAAAACTCTTATATATCTTATTCTTAGTTGTTTGTCGTGTATCATTAAAACAATTCATTTATTTTTTCTAAAGGTCTTGCAATAACAGCACTCCCATCTTTTATAATAATTGGTCTTTCAATTAGTTTTGGATTAGTTATCATTGCTTCGATTAACTTTTCTTCATCATTTTCATCTTTTAAATTCAATTCTTTGTAAATATCTTCTTTTGTTCTCATTAGTTCTCTAGCACTCATACCTAGCATTTGAAGAACTTCTTTCATATCTTCTTTTGTTAGTTTTGCATCTAAATATTTAATAACACCTAAAGCTATTTTCTTCTCTTGTAAAAAATTTAAAGCATCCCTTGATTTTGAGCATCTAGGATTGTGCCAAATAGTTATTTCTTCCATGGTATCTCTCCTATTATTATTTTTACTTTATTATACCAAAAAAGATTTATGATTTAATTTTATGATATACTTTGTAGTATGTTAGTCTCTACAAATACACAACTTAATATACTAGTAGCAAATAGTACAAACAAAGTCTTAAAAGAGGTTTTGAAAGAAGCTGATGTTAAAACTTTGATAACTAGTCAAAATAAAGACTTAAATGTTTCTACCTTATTAAAAAGTCTTTTTAGTAATATCCAAAATAATTCAAAATCAAATGAGACCATATTAAACTTACTAAAAAATTCAAATTTGAATAAAGATTTAGGTTCCTTTACCTCAAATTTACAATCTCTTGTAAAAGCTCTACCAGATGATAAAAGCACTGAACAATTAAAAACATTTTTACAAAAATTTTCAATCACACCAGAACAAACCACATCAAAAGAAGTAAAAGAACAAATACAAAAAAGTGGTATATTTTTAGAATCAAAACTTTTAAATCAAGCAACTAATCCAAACAATAAAAATGAAAATAGCCTATTAAATGATATGAAAGCTGTTTTGCTTAAAACAAAAGCCCAACTAGAAGCACAAATTAGCACCCAAAGTAAAACACAAGTCTCTAATCAAAAAGTTGAAACCACACCACAAAACAGTAATCAAGCTATTACACAAAGTGTTAGTAAAGAAAATATCAATATTCCTGAAACATTAAAACAAATAGACAAACTTTTAATTCAGATAAAAAACCTTGAAACTCCTAATATAAAAGAACAAGTTGTAAAACCTAATATAAGTAATGAATCAAAAACAACACAACAAGTAAGTCAACAAACAACTACAACAAGTGCTCAAAGTATCAAAAGCGATTCTATTTTATTAAATGACATCAAAAATATTTTAACTAAAGTTCAAGCTCAACTTCAAGGGCAAGTCTCTAATCAAAAAGTAGAAAACACACTACAAAACAGTAATCAAGCTATTACTCAAAGTGTTAGTAAAGAAAATATCAATATTCCTGAAACATTAAAACAAATAGACAAACTTTTAATTCAGATAAAAAACCTTGAAACTCCTAATATAAAAGAACAAGTTGTAAAACCTAATATAAGTAATGAATCAAAAACAACACAACAAGTAAGTCAACAAACAACTACAACAAGTGCTCAAAGTATCAAAAGCGATTCTATTTTATTAAATGACATCAAAAATATTTTAACTAAAGTTCAAGCTCAACTTCAAGGGCAAGTCTCTAATCAAAAAGTAGAAAACACACTACAAAACAGTAATCAAGCTATTACTCAAAGTGTTAGTAAAGAAAATATCAATATTCCCCAAACACTTAAACAAATAGACAAACTTTTAGTTCAGATAAAAAACCTTGAAATGCCTAATATAAAAGAACAAGTTGTAAAACCTAATATAACTAATGAATCAAAACCAACACAGCAAATAAGTCAACAAACAACTACAACAACTAATCAAAGTATTAAAAGTGATTCTCCTTTATTAACTGACATAAAAAATATCTTAACTAAAGTGCAAGCTCAACTTCAAGGGCAAGTCTCTAATGAAAAAACACAAAGTACTGTTGATAATCCTTCAAAACAAGTAGAAACAACTCCCCAAGGAAAAGAGCAACAAATAAAAAGCACTGTTCAAAGTACTTCTCAGCTTCTACAAATGAAAGTACAACTAAAAGAAGAAGCCAAACCACAAGCTCAAAACTCAATCAAAGAAAATATAAATGTCAAAGATACTTTAAAACAAATTGATAAAATATTAACTGATATAAAAAAAATAGACCTGCAAAACCCAAAAGATGCAGCTGTAAAAATTGCCACAAATTTAGATGCAAAAACAGCTCTTCAATCAAATACTTTCTCAATAAAAACTGACTCACCTGTTTTTAATGATATAAAAACAGTTTTATCAAAAGTACAAGCACAACTTCAAAATCAAATTCAGAATCAATCAAAAGATATTGATGAAATAAAACCCCATATTTCTAAAGATGCTGATCCAAAAGAGATATTAAAACATGTAGATAAACTTTTGACCCAAATTGATTATCACCAACTTTATTCAATCGCGAACTCTTCAAATAATGTATATGTTCCTTTTTTGTGGGATTTACTTGAAGATGGTTCAATTGATATAAAAAAAGCCAATGATGAAAAGTTTTACTGCTTGATTGATTTAACACTAAAAGACTTAGGAAAAATAAATTTACATCTTTATTTATATGAAGATGATAAACTAGATATTTCTGTTTTTGTGGAAAAAGAAGATACAAAACAATTAATAAGACAAAAAGCAACAAGTTTGAGACGAGAGTTAAATGGTACAGGTATAAGTGTGATTGGATTGAACATACATACATTAAAAGAAGATACAAAACAAAATTTTTATAAACAAGATGATGATTTTGATTTTGGTGTAAATATCAAGGTTTAAAATGGATGAACAAAAGAAAATATTAAAAGTCGCAGCTTTAAAATATAATATACAAGATGATACTGCACCAAAAGTTGTAGCAAAAGGAAGCGGTGAACTTGCATCTAATATTATAAAAATAGCAAAAGAGAATAATATTCCCATAAAAAAAGATGAAGATTTAGTTGAACTTTTAACAAAACTAGATGTAAATCAACAAATTCCAAATAACTTATATAAAGCAGTTGCAGAAGTTTTTGCTTTTATTTATGACTTGTCAAAGCAAAATAAAAACTAATGATATCCTAGTATAAGACTATTTATAATATAATCAGCAAAAAATATAATAAGACTGCTAATTAAATGAAAAATATACTATTACACAATCCTTACTTTATATTCTTTTTAGGAATTTTTACAGTCTTTGTAAATATTATTTCATCTGTGCATTTTTTCCCTATTTTAATGGCAGGTATAATTTTTTTAGCCTTTTTAAAATCTATTAAATATCAATATTATTACTCTTTAACATATTTGATAATAGTTTTTTTATTTATAGAATACAATAATGGTTTTTTGCCATTTTCTTTTACCTTTCTATCACTATTTATATATACTTTTATCTTGCCAAGTTTAAATAGAGTTATTTCCTTGCATAACTTAAATAATTACATTTATATATTAACTTTTTATATAGGTGTTCTTTTAGTTTGGTTTTTTTCTAATGATTTAAATTTTAACTTAGTTAGATATGTTATATTAAATATTGTGATTGATTTCTTAATTTACGGACTATTTCTATGAAAAAACGGCTCAATTTAATTCTTATCTTTATTGGTATTGTATGCTTACTTTTAGTATATAGATTATATTATTTAAGTATAAAATCAAATACATATTATGAACAACTATCAAAACAAAACTACATAAAAAAAGTTTATCAAGCACCTTCACGAGGACTTATCAAAGATAGAAATGGAGTTGCCCTAGCTATCAATGAACTTGGATTTTCACTAAGTATTAAACCACACTTGCGTTCATATAAAAATAAACATATCTTAGAAGAACTAGTTAATACAATAGTTACATATTTTCCAGATTTTGAAAAAGACAAATTAATCAAAAAGTACAATAAGTTAGATTCTCCTTATAAACACGATTTTGTTAAGATTATTGATTATATAGCTTATGACAAATTTTTTGATAAATATACTGTTTTTAACTCATTAGATAATTTAAAAGTAGAATCAGCAGTAAAAAGAAACTACCCTTTTAAAAAAGTTGCAGCACACATTATTGGATATGTTGGAAAAGCTTCTAGAAAAGATATTGATGGTAATCCTATTTCTAGATATAGTGGAATAATTGGTAAAAATGGTTTAGAAAAGTATTATAACAATATTTTACAAGGTCAACTTGGATATAAAAAAGTAAAAGTAAATGCCCTAAATAAAGAACTTGAAGTATTAGAAGAAAAAGATGTAACAATTGATAATAATATCACTACAACTATTGATATTAAACTTGAACAATACATTCATGATATTTTTGATCAAAAAGCTGGTGCAGTAATTGTAATGAATGTAAATAATGGTGAGATATTAGCAGCTGCTTCTTTTCCAGAGTTTGATAATAATGTATTTGTAAATGGGATTTCATATAAAGAGTGGGATGATTTACAAAATGATATCAATAAACCATTTACAAATAAGATTACAAATGGTATGTATCCTCCAGGAAGTGTCTGGAAAATGGGTGTAGCTTTAGGCTTGTTGGAAAATGGAATAAGTAGGAATTTCAAAGTAAATTGTACAGGAACATATGAATTTGCAAATAGAAAATTTAGATGTTGGAAGAAAGATGGACATGGAATAGTTGATTTTATTAAAGCTATTAGAGAAAGTTGTGATGATTTTTTCTATAAAGCTAGTCAAAAAGTGGGTATAAATAAGATTAGTGAAACAATGGCAAAATTTGGATTTGGGGAAAAAACAGGTGTTGACCAAATGTATGAATTCATTGGAATCAATCCAAATGAAGCTTGGAAAAGAAAAAAATACAATAGAGCTTGGTTTACAGGTGAAACACTTATTTCCTCTATTGGACAAGGCTCTGTACTTGTAACACCTATGCAAATTGCAAGATATACTTCTTTTTTAGCAACTGATAGATTAGCTACTCCTCATTTCTATAAAGATGCTTATGAAGAACCTAAAAAAATAGATATTGACCCAGAAAACTTAAAACTTGTACAAAGAGGTATGTATGAAGTTGCAAATGATAAACATGGAACTGCTTATTGGCACTTAAGAGGTATAAATCCTAAAATAAAAGTTGCTGCAAAAACTGGAACTGCTCAAGTTATTGGAATAGATCAAGATGTTAAAAAAAGAGTTCATGAAAAGGACTTAGAATATTTAAAAAGATCCCATGCTTGGTTGACGACATATGGACCTTTTAATAATCCTCAATATGCTGTGACAATATTAGTAGAACACGGTGGACATGGTGGAAGTGCAGCAGGAGAAATTACAACTAAAATATATAATAAATTAATAGAATTAGGTTACATAAAAGTAAACTAATTCTAAATAGACTTCATCTTAGCTAGCTCTTTTCCTATAAACTCTTTTTCATTTGCTTTTGAAACAATCAACTTAGAAATTTCATCTGTAATCATTGCCATATTATTAGTTTTAGATGCAATATTAGCATTTTCTTGGGTTTGTCTATCAAGTAAATTTACCGCATGATTAATTTGTTCAATTCCTAATAATTGTTCCCTTGATGCAGTTTCAATATCAGAAATAAGTTCAGTTGTTTGTGATACATTGTTATATAATAACTTATAACCATTTTTCATCTCATCTGCAATACTTTTCCCATAATTTGCTTTTAAATTTGCACTTTCTACTATCTTTTTTATCTCTTTAGCAGCTTCTGCACTTCTTGAAGCTAAGTTTCGCACTTCTGCAGCAACAACAGCAAAACCTTTTCCTGCTTCTCCAGCAGTTGCCGCTTCTACTGCTGCATTTAATGATAAAATATTTGTTTGAAATGCTATTTGATCAATTATTGTGATTGCCTCATTTATTGAACTTACTTGTGTATTAATTTCATCCATAGCAATTGTTGTTTTATTTGCTAGTTCTTCACCAACATGAACAGAGCTAGTAACTTCATTTGAGAACTCTGACATTTTTACTATAGTTTCAGTATTTAACCTAATATTTCCAGTTATTTCTTCAATTGCAGCAGCTGTTTCTTCTATACTTGCAGCTGCACTTGTTGAACTTTCATTTAATTTTTGAACACTATCAAGCAGCTGATTAGAAGTATAATCTAAGGTTAAACCATTTGATTTATTCTCATATAAAATTTGAGAAATCAAATCTGTAACATTATTTAGTGCCAAAATCAACTCCCCACTTTCATTCTCAATTTTACTAGTAAAATCTAATTTTGAATACTTATCCAATACATAGGTTATTTTGTGAAGATCTGAACCTAACATATCATGAAGCTTATCTACAAGATTATTTATTGTTTTTGCTATGTAGTTTAACTTTTTATTAGAAGTATTTGTATAATGAATTTTATCTGAGATATATCCATCTGATAATTTTTCTGCAATTAACATAATCTCACCAAAAACTAAAAGTTCATCTTGATTTTTTCTACACATTTTTTCACTTATAACAGATAATTTATCTATTATTTTTTGATTAAATCCTGATGATTTGTAATCTATCTTTGGTAAAGAATTTATTTCACCATCAACAAACTTTTCAAAATTATCAAAAATTTCTAATATTTTATTTTCACTTGTCTTATTAAAAAACATATTATTGAAACCTTCTTCTATTTCATAGTTTTATATAAATTAATTGCAGTATTTATTTCTTCATCTGTAGGTTTAACTCTTACTGATATATATCTTAACTCTCCAGTAGGAGTTCTTGAAGGATAAGCAGTAGCATTAACCCAATAAAAGCCACCACTTTTTGTAATATTTTTTACAATACCTTTCCATACTTTTCCAGACTTAATTGTCTTCCACAAGTCTTCAAAGGCTGCTTTTGGCATATCTTCATGTCTTACATAATTATGAGGTTTTCCAATTAATTCAGTTTTTGTATAACCAGCTATTTCACAAAAATCATTATTTGCATAAACAATAATTCCTTTTGTATTTGTTTCTGATACTATCATTGTATTTTCTGATAATTTTATTTCTTGTGACAAAATAATCTCCTTACGAAACTAAAAAATTCATTTTCATTATTTTTATACTTAATAATATTTTAATTATATATTTATATTTATTAATTAAGTTTAAATTAATAAAATAATATCTGAATATAATTTCATATATTCTTAAATAATGATACTTTAATTATTTGAACCATTTTTTATAAATTTTTTCATAAGTATTATCCTTTGTAATCTCAGCAAATAATAGGTTTAACTTTTCTCTTAAGTTATCATTATTCTTTTTTAAAGCTATTGAATACTTGATTGTACAAATAACATCGCTTAAGATTCGAAATTCATTACTATGGCTTTCAACTTGTTCTTTTGCCCAAGTTGAACCAGCAGTAACAGCATCTATATTATTAAAAGCCAAAGCCTTTGTTAACTGTGGATATTGTGAAAAAGTAATTGTTAATACATTTGGTTGTATTTTTAAAAAATTAGTTAAATAATTTGTTCCTTTTAAAGAACCCACATGCATATTGTCCATCTCTTTTAAACTCTTGACACTATTATTGCTATTTAATAAAACAACTTGTTCATCTAAATAATAAGGCTTAGTAAAAATTATATTTTTATTACTCTCTTTATCTTCTACCATTCCTGCAAAAAGAATATCTAATTTGTCATCTAAAAGCATTTTTTCTTTATTAATAGAGCTTACTTCTATGAATTGAACTCTCAAATCTAGTTTATTCATCATAGTTTTAATTAAATCAATATCAAAACCATCAAGTCTACCATCATTATTTATAAAACCAAAAGGCTTATAATCGTATTTAACTCCAACTCTTATATATCCATCATCAAGAATCTCTTTTAAATCTTTCGAAAAAGAACATTGAACTATCAATATCAAAATAATAAAACTTTTCATAATATGTGTATGCATAATTCATTCCTTATTATCCAATTATTAAATTTATCTTAAATAATTTAATTCATTATAATATAGTTTTCCTGAATTATCTTTTGAATTTAAACTTTTTTTAGTTATCATTCCTTTTTACTTTTCTAAGGATACTAATTGAGAATTATATTAGCACTTTTTATATTTTCTATTTCACTTTTTGCTGCTGATAATTTACCAGTAATAAATCTTTCAATTGCATCAATAGATCAACCTGCACAATTTGTAAAAACAATAAATATTGCTATCATTCTTATTTTACTAGCAATGGCACCAACTCTACTACTTATGGTGACAAGCTTTACAAGACTTATAATCGTATTATCATTATTAAGACAAGCTATGGGACTTCAACAAGCACCTCCAAATCAAATCGTAATATCTATGGCACTTATTTTAACTATATTCATTATGGAACCATATGCTAAGGTATCTTATAATGAAGGTGTTAAGCCTTATATGGAAGAAAAGATTGGTTATGAAGAGGCTTTTGCCAAAAGTGTAAAACCTTTTAAAGAATTTATGATAAAAAATACAAGAGAAGAAGATATTGCCCTTTTTTATCGTATTAAAAAAGAAAAAAATCCTAAAAATATAGATGATGTTTCACTTACTCTTTTAATGCCTGCATTTATTGTAAGTGAGTTAAGAACAGCCTTTGAAATAGGATTTTTAATATTCTTGCCTTTTTTAGTTATTGATATTATTGTAGCTTCTATTCTGATGAGCTTAGGTATGATGATGTTACCTCCTGTAATGATATCCCTGCCCATAAAGGTTATCTTTTTTATTATCATTGATGGCTGGCAACTTATTATTGGAAATCTCGCACAATCTTTTAAATAATACTTTTAAGCTACCTTTTTGCTTATCTTAATCCTAGATAAACAATTAATTATACATCTCCTACTAAATTAATTTAACAAAATAACCCAATTATAATATTAACAGTATATTAATAAAATTTTATATTATTATAAAATTAGTCTAAAGTCTATTGGAGAAATCATGAAGCCATTATCAATTAAAACAAAAACTCTAGCATTTATTACTATTATAATTATTATAATGTCAATAATAATTTCTCAAATAGCAATTTATGAGATAAATACATTAACCCAAGTACAAGCTAAGCAATTTAGAGAGGGAGAGTATGAAGAAAGAACACAAGAACTAAAAAATCATATTGAAATTATTAACAATCTTATTTCTCAATATGAAAAAGAATATGGAGAAGAAGGTAAGAAAAAGGTAATAGAAAAAATCAGAAATATAAAATATGGTAAGAATGGATATTTTTGGATTACTGATTTAAATATGAGAATGGTAATGCACCCTACTAATTCAGCGCTTGAAGGAAAAGATTTAACAAAAGATGTTAATTTTGTAAATAATAATGTTTTTGATCAAATGAGTAAAATAATTAAAGATAAAGGTGAAGGAAGAATAGACTATGAACTACATAAATCTAATGATTCAGAACCAATTGCAAAATTTTCCTACATCACATTATTTAAACCTTGGGGATGGATAATAGGAACGGGTACAAATGTAGATGATGTAGAAAAAACTATTCTTGAAATGAAAATACAAACTAAAAATCAAATAAGTGCAATCATATTAGAAGTATCAGGGTTTACTCTACTCACAGTTATAATTTCTTATATCCTAGTAATTTTTGCATTTAACAATATTGTTAAAAAACCACTAGAGATGTTTAAAGATAACTTTAAAAGATTTTTAGATTTTATTACAATGGTTGATAATAAATATACACCAAGTGAAGTTACTAATTCTGATGAAATAGGAGAATTAACTTTACTATTAAATGAAGTAGCATTGGAAATTGATAAAAAATTAAAAGATGACATTAGAGTTATGGGAGAAGTTGTATTAACAGCAGATAAGGTAGAACAAGGTATTTATAAGTGTAGAATTCACGGGAGTTCTGAAAACCCAATGATATTAACTTTAAAAAATACACTGAATAAAATGTTAAATATTCTTGAACATAATATGTTAAATGTAAAAGATACTTTAGATGAGTACATAAATGGTGATTTTAGAAATAGAGTTATTATAGATAAAAGTCTAAAAGAAGAGATGCTTGCAGTTATGACAAGAGTTAATGGTCTAGGTGATGCCTTAAGCCAAAGTGCAAAAACAAATTTATCGAATGGACAAGCCCTAGAAAAAAACTCTTATAATCTAACAAACTCTATGGAAAACTTAGCAAACAAAGCTAATGATCAAGCTGCTTCACTAGAAGAAACAGCCGCCGCAGTAGAGGAAATAACATCAATAACAAGAAGTAATGCCAGTAATGCTTCAAAAATGTCAGAGCTAGGACAGACAGTTAAATTATCTGTTTCAAAAGGACAAGAGCATGCAGCAAATACAGCTTCAGCAATGGAAGAAATCAATCAAAAAGTTTCTGCAATCAATGAAGCAATTAATATAATCGATCAAATTGCATTTCAAACAAATATCTTAAGTCTAAATGCAGCAGTTGAATCAGCAACAGCAGGAGAAGCTGGAAAAGGATTTGCAGTTGTAGCACAAGAAGTAAGAAATCTAGCATCTCGTTCTGCAGAAGCAGCACGAGAAATAAAAGACTTAGTAGAAGATGCAAATGATAAAGCTATCGAAGGTAAAAAAATATCTGATGGTATGATTACTGATTATCAAGAATTGAACAAACATATTTCAGAAACAATTCATATTATTGAAGATGTTTCATCAGCTTCAAAAGAACAAATGAATGGAATTGAACAAATAAATGATGCAGTAGCAAAACTTGACAGTGTAACACAAGAAAATGCAAGTGAAGCAAACAAAATTAAAAATATATCAAGTGAAGTTTCTAATATGGCAAATGACCTTGTGGAAGATGCAAAAAATAAAAAATTTAACTAAGGAGTTAATATGACAGAGGGAAAAGAAATAGTTTTAGATAAATCTGCTTTCTTGGTTAGTGAAACTGATGAAAAAGGTATCATTCGATTTGCAAATGACACATTTTGTAAAATTGCAGGGTATACACTTGATGAACTAATTGGACAACCCCATAGTATAGTTAGAAGTAAATATATGCCCAAAAAAGCATTTCAATCTCTTTGGGATACTGTACAATCTGGTAAAATATGGACAGGATATGTAAAAAATGCCACTAAATCAGGTGATTTTTACTGGGTATATGCAACTGTTTTTCCATTTGAAAGTTGTAATGGTTCAACAGGATATTTATCATGTAGAAGAAAGCCCTCTGATAAAGAGATTCAAGAAGCTGAAGAATTATATGCTATTTGGAATAAAGAAGAAGGGAAATAGAAAATATTTCATACTTATTTTTTATTAATAATTATAAGAAAATATAATATATAGTTTTACATTATTTTAATTAATAAAACATTATAATAACTTTTTAAAAATAAAGGTTACTTATGAATAAACTATTTGTATTTTTGTTAATAACTTCCATATTCTCTTTTGCAAAGGAGGTAACATTTGATGAAGCTTTAATTTTATTACTTGAAAATAATAAAGAACTAAAATCAAAAAAATTAGATATAAAACAATCTCATGCAATATTAGATGAAATATCAGCAAATAATTATGGAGCTTTACATTTTAAAGAAACCTATACAAGTACAAATCATGCAGGATATGCTTTTAATTCAAAATTAAGTTCTAGAAAAGCTACCTTTGGTGATTTTGGGTTAGGTTCATATACAGGTTCTGACTCTATAGGTACTGCACCAGACGATTTAAACTATCCGAAATCTGTAGATAATTATGAAACAAAACTTACCTATGATATTCCACTATTTACAGGATTTAAAATATCAAATGCAAAAGATATTGCTAAACTTCAAATCCAAGCAAAAAACAAAAAATATCAATATGATGAAAAACTTTTAACTTTAGAATTATTAAGAGCTTATAATGCTTGTGTCGCATCTAAAGAGTATTTAAAATCTACACAAAAAGCAAAAGAGGTAACTACATCTTTTGTAAATTTTTCAAATGAAATGTATAAAGAAGGTTTAGTTACAAAAATAGATTTAAATGAAGCCCAAGTGAGAGATTTAAATACAAATGTAAAACTTAAAGAAGCACAAAATAAAGTATCACTTTCCCTTTCTTATTTAAGTTTTTTAGTTGGTGATGAAATTACAGATGTTAAAAACTTTGAAGAGGTAAAAATTTCAAGTATTGATTTAAAAAATATCCAAGAAGAAGCTATAAACAAAAGAGAAGATTTTAAATATATTGATTTAAATGCAAAGTCATCAAAGAAAAATATAAAAATAGAACAATCTGATTATTATCCTAAAATTGATGCACATATAGAGTATGGATATAGCAATGATAAATTAAAGAATTTTGATGAAACACAGGACTTCTACCTAGCAAAAGTTCAACTAAATATGAAAATATTTGATATGACAAGGGAATCTAAAATAGAACAAAGTAGAATCAAATATAATAAACTAATGTTGCAAAAAGAACAATTTAAAGATTCTATAAAACTTGAAGTAAAACAAAACTATTTAAATTACTTATCAAAGGAAGAGATTCTAAAAGAAAAAATAAAAGCTCAAAACTTAGCAGAAGAGATTTTAGTAAAAGCTGAAGATATGTATAAAAATAAATTAATCAAAATGACTGACTTATTAACACAACAAGCCTCCTTGCAAAAAGCAGAAGCAGAAGTAATTATGTCAAAATTCGATCTTACTTTTATAAAGGCAAAACTAAAACTGTCAATAGGTAAATCATTGGAAAAATAAGAATATAGAAAATACTTAGTTCGTAATTTGTATAAATTAATATTCTGACTTTTATTCATAATTAAATATTTATTTTACATTAATTTTTCATTAAGTTATTTATCTTTATTTCTCATTATTTTGTCATTTTTAACTCAATACATCTTAAGGCTAACTTAAATATAATAGGTTAATTTACACAAAAGAAGTTTCTTAAATGATAAAAAATATATTCTTGTCTTCTGTTTTTACTGTCTCAATTGTTCTAGGTGCTGAATCCCTAACCTCATATGACCAAGCAGTAAAACTATTTAATGAAAAAGCTTATGAAAAAGCTTACGAAATATTTCTTTCTTTATCAAAAAATGATTTGGAAAACCAAAATCTAAACTTCTATCTTGGAAGATGTGAATATGAACAAGGGAAATATGATATAGCAATAAGTTATTATGAAAGAATACTTTTTGCTCAACCAAATAATTTAAGAGCAAAAATAGAAATAGCACAAAGTAATTTGATGCTTAAAAACTATACTCAAGCAATAAAAGACTTTAATGCTGTTTTAGTAAATGCAGATACTCCACCAGATGTAAAAAAAAGTATTGAATCAAGACTTGCTTACATAAAACAAACTATGCAAAAACACTTTATAAGTGGAGCTTTAGTATTTGATTTAAGTTATGATTCAAATGTAAATAACTCAGCAACAGCAGGTGAATACTCAGTCTTTGTACCCCAATTGGGAACTGATTTAACTTTAAATAATGATGCTAAAGAAGAATCTGATTATTATTATGATGCCATTGCTGTTATAAACCATGTATATAAATATAATGAAGAATTTTCTTTAAATAACAATCTTGTAGTTTATACCCAAGATTATGATACTAAAAAAGATAGTAATATTGATGTTATATCATTTACTTCTACTCCTACCTTTTACAAAGGAGCAAATAAATATAGCTCTGGAATAGGAATGGATTATGTTAGATACAATGACAAAGACTATTTAAAAAACTATAATCTAATACTTTCAAACTCTCATATCTTTACTCAAACAACTTTAAATGATATTACTTTTAAACTAAGTAAAAAACTCTATGACCAACAAGAAGATAAACAAAAAAATGCTTATGTATTTGATTTAACAAATAGCTTAAAATATAAAACAGAAAGCTTTGGACTTTTTACTTTAGATACTTCATATGCTAAAGAGTTAGAAATATATGAACAAAGAACAGATGTAAGTAAAGAATCATTTGAAGTAAGCTTAGAAAACAGTTTAGCTTTACCATATAAATTTAATCTAAACACAAATATAAATAGTAAAAAAGTAATCTATAGAGATACTGATGTTAACTTTCTATCAAGAAGAGTTGATAAGATAAATAGTGCATCTATTGGAATAACTAGACCCTTAAGAAAAAACTTACTCTTTGCCTTAAAAGCAACAGCTACAAACAATATGTCAAACCAAGAACCCTTTGATTATAAAAAACAAGTTATTAAATCTTCATTGATTTATACATTTTAAGGATTTAACATGAAAAAGATACTCTTATTACTTTTTATCCTTGCAAACTTTTTATTTGCTAGTATAGGACAAATAACAGCTTTAGTTGGTGATGTTAAAATCTCTAGGGATTCAAATACTATCCTAGCTAAACTTGGAGAGAAATTAGAAAAGAATGATGTTATAAATTCTTCTAAAGGTTCTAAAGCTCAAATTACCATGAATGATAATACTATTATTACTATTGGACAAAATTCTACTTTAAACATCTTTGATTATGTTTATGATGAGAGTAAACCAAAAGACTCTAAGGCTAGTTTTGGGTTTATGAAAGGCTCTTTTAAATCTATTACTGGAAAGATTGGAAAAATAAATAAAGAGAGATTTAAACTAAAAACAAAATCTGCTTCTATTGGTATTAGAGGAACTACAATTATAGGGAATCAACAAATAATTATTTGTACTGATGGAGCTATTAGTGTTACTGCAAATGGAGTAACTGTAGATGTGGCAAAACAAGAGTTAACTAGAACTCCACAAGGTGAGGCGCCTACTCCTCCTGAGCCTTTGAAACAAGATACTTTAGATAATTTAGAACAACAAACTGGTGCTGGTAATGGAGAAGGAGAACAAAACGACAATAAAACTAATAATACAAATAATAGTCCAAATTCTGCTAATGAAACTTCTAATAATAATAATGCAGATGATGTCACTTCATTTATAGAAAATCAAATAACAAGTGAAATAACTAAAAAAACTAAAAAAACTAAAGAACATTCTACTTTATCTAATTTTACTACTCTAGGATATGTAAATACAATAATTAAGGATGGTTCTACTTTTGAATCTTTTAAAAATGGAGAAATGGGAATAAATGACTTTGATCCAAATATAGAATCAACTGAAAATGAACCTAAACCTCAAATAGGTAGTTCTTCTCAAATAAATATTGATAATAAAAAAATATATAATTCTACACTAAAAGAAGATACTAGCATTGATTCATTAACTGATCAAAATAATGATGCATACTTATCATGGGGAGAATGGGAAGGAACAGTTGAAGGTGTAACTTATACAGGAGGATGGATTGCAGGAACAAAAACTGCAAAAAGTATTGTAGATAATTTAATTAAAGGGGTAAATGATACAGTAAATTTTTATGGAAATGTTATTTATGGTGATATATATGATGGGACAAGTACACATGAATATGAGATAAACTCAACTAGTAAAGTAGATTTTGCATTTGATTTTGGTGGAGGAAGTAGCTCTTTTACAGGAAGTATGAACTTAATATATACTAATAATTCCCAACAAACTATTACTTATAATATAGCTATTGGAAATAATGGAATCGTAAACTCATCAGGTTTCTCTTCATCTGATTTAACTCATAATTCTAACAGTATAACGGGAAATGTAAATGGTTCATTTTATGGAAGTGGAGAGATTAAAGCAATAGGTGGAAAATTTGACTTTGAAGATGGTGTAATAAAAGGAAGTGGTTTATTTAAAGCTATAGAAGGTACTCGGCCATAAAGTGGCTAAAGGTCAAAGACCATCGCCACTTCATCACAAACGGGGAAATGTTTACATCGTATACAATCAGCCCAAATTTTATGTTCGGGTATTTGATCTTTCTCTATAGCTCTAAAGCCACAGCTTTCAAAAAAACCTGCTTCATAAGTCAAAGATAGAAGCTGTTCTAGTCCATAAAATTTTGCCTCTTTTATACAGGCATCAACTAGTTGTTTTCCTAGTTTTAATCCTCTAAACTCTTTTGATACTATTAAACTTCGCACTTCTGCTAGTCTTATTGAGTGAATATGAGTTGCTACAAAACCAGCTAGTTTTCCATCAACTTCAACAACAGTGTATGACCGTATTGTATTAGCCATCTCATCTTCTGTTCTAAGTAAGATAGTACCCTTCTCTACTTCACCTTTTACAAGGCTTTGCATAGGAATAATATCTTTTGTTGTTGGTTTATAAAATCTAATTTCCAAATAAATATCCTGTTATTTTATTTTGGAGGTCACTTATACCTCTTTTTTTAAGATTTGATATAAAAATACCCTCTGGGTACTCTCTTCTTAATTTTGCTAAATCATTTTGTTTTAGCTTATCTGTTTTTGTAAAAGCATGAACGATAAGTTGATCGCCTCTTTTTATTTTTTCTAAAAATTCATCAACATTTTTATCTATTGCAAGCTCTGGATGCCTAGCATCTATTAGATGTATAAACATCTGTAGATTTGGTCTTTGTTCCAAATAATTTGTTAGATTTCTATTCCACTCTGCTTTTAAAGTCTTAGATACTTTGGCATATCCAAATCCAGGTAAATCCACAAATCTAGCAAATAAATCAGGTGGCATACCATTTTCTTCATCTGTTTTAAACTTTATATTAAAATAATTAATAAGCTGAGTCTTTCCAGGAGTAGAAGATGATTTTGCTAGACCTTTTCTATTTGTAAGAGTATTTAATAAAGAACTCTTACCCACATTACTTCGTCCTAAAAATGCTATTTCAGCTACATCTGGACCTGGTGAGTCACTTATACTTTGAGCTGATTGCATAAATGAGGCATCTACTATTCTCATTATTTTGCCTCAACTTTATTTGTTTTTTCCACAGTAGGAGTAACTTGTTTACTTTCTTTTTTCTTATTGCTTGTATCCCCTAAATCAATTATAAATCTAACTGGTTTATTTTCGCTTCCTGTAACTTTTGCTTCACCTGTAATTTGATTAATTACAATTTTATCTCCAAAAAGTCTTTTATCTTCTGTTACTTCTTTTAAAAATCCATTTCCAGTAATTACATATTTTAGTTTTTTAGGTTCATAAACAACTTTATCACCTTTACCTTCATAAGACTTACCTGCTGTTTTAACTTTAAATTTAACATTACCAGTTGCAATATATTTTAAAGGTTCTCTTTTTGTATTAGGTTTTTTTTCACTTAAATATACTTCTAATCTATCAGATTCTAATTCATCACTTGATTTTACCATTTTTACATCACCTGTAAAAATAGATAAGCCTTTTTCGTCATATGCTTCAAAATTTTTTGCGTCTATTATTAATTTTTCTGAAAATAAAAAACTAACTAAAAAACCCAAAACTAAAAAAATTCTCATTTATTACCCTTGTTACTATTTAATAAAACTTCAAAGTGTGTATCTTTTGCTTTAAAAATTTGTTTATTTGTATCATAATATAAAGCTTTTCCCTTTATAGTACTATTATTATATATACCATCAAATGCTATTGTATTTGTAGCTATTTTCTTGATTCCATCATAAAACATCTCATCTGTATTTAAAAGTATATTATTCTCTCTATTATATTTTACATCGTTTAAAAATTTATATTGTTCAAGTCTTTTAATAATAATATCAGATTGAATATAATCTGTTCCATTATCAACTCTTCTTAATATAATCTTTCCATCATACATAACATCTTTTGTTTTGTATTTCATGGCTCTTGTTGAATTTACAATTCTTTCTAAATTGTCTTCATTAAAAGTGTATAAAGTAGAATTCTCAAAAACAATTTGAGGCTGTTCTTCTTTGTTTTTATCTTTTTCTCTAGGTGTAATTGCAATTACAGTTGCTATAAAAGAGCATATTAACAAAATATAAGTAAAATATTTTATCGCCATAAGTTTAAAAATTCCTCTTCTAAGCTATCTTCTTTGAAGATGTACTCCATCATCTCTCTAACAGCGCCTTCTCCACCTTTGTTTTCACAAACTACATTAACTATCTCTTTTATATATTTTGAACCATTTTGTGGAGTAAAAGATAGTCCTACTTTTTTGAGCATTTTATAATCATTTAAATCATCACCAATAGCAGCAACTTCACTCCAAGTGATTCCCTCAGCTTTTAAAATTTCTTCTAAAACTTCATCTTTATTGTGTACACCTTGATGAAGATGTTCTATATTTAAATCTTTTGCTCTTTTTTCTACTAAAGAAGATTTTCTTCCAGTTATAATAGCTGCTTTTTTTCCAAATTTTTTTGTCCAAACTGCAATTGCTAAACCATCAGCCACATCAAAAGATTTTATTTCATCGCCATTATTTGTATAAATAATTTTTCCATCAGTTAATGTGCCATCAACATCAAGAACAATTAACTTAATCATAAAATCCCTTTAGTACTTGGGATTCCCAATCTCTCATTTTTGACTAAGGCTCTTCTTAAAGCTACTGCAAAAGCTTTAAAAGATGCTTCTAAAATATGATGTTTATTTCTTCCTCTTTCATTTATAATGTGAGTAGTTAATCCAGCATTCATAACAAGTGCATGGAAAAATTCTTCAGCAAGTTCAACATCAAAATCCCCTACTTTTCCACTAACATTTACCTCATATACTAAATATGGTCTATTTGATAAATCTAAAGCACAAGTAGTTGACGCTTCATCCATAACTACAGTTGCATTTCCATATCTTTCAACTGCTTTAATTGGGAAAATTTCATCTTTTAATGCTTTTCCTAATACTATTCCACAATCTTCAACCGTATGGTGAGCATCAATGTGTAAATCACCCTTACAAGTTAATTCTATATCTACTCCACTGTGTTTTGAAAGAGCCTCTAACATATGGTCAAAAAAACCAACACCTGTATTTATACTTGATTTTCCACATCCATTAATATCAACTTTACAATATATATCTGTCTCTTTTGTTTTTCTATTAAATTCAGCCATATTATTTCCTATTACTCTGCGATTATCATGCCTGGTAGAGAATTTTTCTCTTTGAAGTCTTTAACTTCTTCTTCTGATCTAAAGCCACTAATCCAAACTCGATTTATCTCTTTATTGTTAAAAATACCTTTTTTAATTATAACATCATATTCATCATTTAACATTATTTTAAATTTATGTTGAGTGATTTTAGCTCCTGCATACTTACTAAAAGCTCCAACTTGTAAATAATATTTACCTACACTTGCAACTTCTTCTTTTTCTGCTTTAGTTTCAGCAATCTTACCATGAAAACCTATAACAGTAATTTTAACTTTTGCAGTTCCTTTTGCAACCATATCAATATCACGAGCAGCTTTATTAGATAAATCAATTATTCTAGTACCAACAAAAGGTCCTCTATCATTTACTCTTACAATAGTTGATTTTCCATTTTCTAAATTTTCAACTTTTAACATTGTATTCATAGGTAAAGTTTTATGTGCAGCTGTTGCATTATACATATTATAAATTTCACCATTTGAAGTAGGTTTTGCATGGAAGTTTGGTCCATACCATGAAGAAATACCAGTTTGAACATCCCCTACTTTTGCAACAGTTGGATAATACCACTTACCAAATACTTGATAAGGTCTCATTGTAGCTCTATGCATTGCTTCTGAGTTTTTCATTTTTTGTTCAGGAACTTTTATGCTACTTCTATCTTTTTTAAATACATTAAAATTACCATAATTATAAGAAGAAGATGAAAAACAACCAGTAAAAAGAATCATAATTAAAAATGTGAAAATTAATTTAAATAAATTATCTATATGTAATAACAAGTTTATCTCCTCTTTTTATAAGACTATTTTTTAAATTATTATCTGCCATTAATTTACTAATTTCTACTCTAAACATTTTTGCTATTGATAATAAAGTATCTCCATTTTTAACATAATAATCTTTTGTTTTTAATTCCGTTCCTTCTACAAATGGAATAACCAATTTTTGTTTTAATGCTAATCTATTACTTTTAAGTTTATTAAAACTTTTAATAACTTTATAAGAGATTCCATACTTCTTACCTATATCATAAAGGTTATCCCCGCTTTTTACAATATGAATTTGATATTTTGTTGGTTCTATATTCATTTTGTTTTGATTAAATATAGATAATCTACTATATGGAATATATATTTGATAATCTTTTTTGTAAGTAGGAATAATATTTCTAATAAGTTGTTTATTTAGCATTTTTAAATCTCTATAATCCATTCCAATAGCTTTTGCAATATTTTTTAAATGCAATCCACCTTTTACTCTAACAGTTGCAATTGGCGAAGTTACACCTATGTTTCTGATATGAGAATGATCATTTTCAGTTACAAAGCTTTGATTATTCATCATGGCAAGCGAGATTATTTTTCTTATATAATTTCTACTCTCTTCAGGTAGATATTGTCTTCTAACATCTTTTTGTTCCATTAAAAGTTCATAAATATCTGGTTTTACATCCCATTTTAGGACTTCTTTATAGATTTTATTTAATTGACTAAATCTAACTCTTTTTTGTTGATATAAAGTAATAGTATGTCTATACTCTTTTATCTCTTTTGATTTATCATTTTTTTTGCCATTTTCATCTTCATATAAATCAAGAGTTGCTCTTGTAATTGCTTCAATAACTCTTCCTTGCCCACAATTATAAGCAACTGCAGCAAGATACCATTTACCAAACTCTCCATGCAAGTACTTTAAATATTTAGCTGCTGCATATGTAGATTTAACAATATCCATTCTTTCATCAACATAAATATCATTTTTTAGTCCAAGATTTCTACCAGTTGCTGGCATAAATTGCCACATACCTGTAGCTCTGGCTCTTGATTTAGCATCTAAGGTAAAACTTGATTCTGCCATAGCAAGATATAAAAAAGTCTCAGGTAAGCCCTCTTCTCTTAGTATGTCTTTTACTTTTGGAACAAATAATGAAGCTCTATTAAATCTTTTTACATATTTATCTTGAATATTTTGTAAATATCTATTATAAGTCTTTTGTAGTTTATAATCTGTGATGTAAGCTGGGTCAATATCTAGCTCTTTTAAGATCTGTAAATCCCGTTGGGAGAAGTTACTTCCTATTAGCGATGCGTTTGCACTCAAAAAAAGAGTTATGATTATTAGAAAAATTTTAAGCAATTATCAATCCTATTTATGTAAATAGTTGAGATTTTATCTAAATTATGCTAGAAAACTCTTTAAATAGTTTTTTTGCGTTATTTGTAGTCAAATTTTGAACTTCTTCATCGTTAATATTTAAGAGTTCTGCTATCTTTTGGGATACAAATTTTGTATAAAATGGCTCATTTCTTTTTCCCCTATGAGGATGAGGAGTCAAATATGGAGCATCTGTTTCAATTAATAGTTTTTCTAAAGGGATTTTTGGTAGAACTTCCACTAATTTTTTTGCATTTTTAAAAGTTAAGACTCCACCAATTCCAAAATAAAAACCATGTTCACTCAAAGAGAGTAAATGTTCACTTGCATTATAACAATGTAAAACTCCACCAACTTCTTTTGCTCCATATTTTTCTAAAATAGTTTTAGAATCATCAGAAGCTTCTCGAACATGTACAATAAGAGGTTTTTTCACTTTTTTTGCAAACTCAATTTGTGAAATAAAAACTTCTTTTTGCAACTTTTTTTCTTGAAGTTTTTCTTCCTCATCTTCAGGTAGCCTAAAGTAATCTAAACCGCACTCTCCAACAGCAATACATTTTGGATGACTAATGTACTCTTTCATGATATTTTCATCATATGATAGAGCATCATAAGGGTGAATCCCAACTGCAAAATAGACTTCTTTGTATTTTTCAGCCAATTTTATAGATTGTGGTAAATCTTTAAAATCAGCACCAGGGATTAAAAATCCCTTAATACCATTTTCAATTGCAGTTTGGATTACCGAATCTACATCTTCATAAAATTGATTGTTATCTAAGTGACAATGTGTATCTATAATTATGACAAAAACCTTTTCTTTAAAACTGCAATTAATTCATTTATTTTAGATAAATCCTCATGTTTAATCCAAGCATCAATACCAAAGTTTTTAAATGCATCATAATCATCTTGATCATCAAGAATTGCAATAGAAACATATTTAGCTTTACAAGAGGCTGCTTTGTTTTCTTCAAAATCAAATATTGAATTAATATCTATAATTGCAATATCCGCTTCACCTGATGTTTCTTCATATCCCTCTACAGTAAAACTAGAGTCCAATAGTTTCTCATCAATATTGCAAAATGTTACTATTTTCATGGGTCCGCCTTTTAAATTACTTATTTACCTTATTTTAGCCAAAAAAAAATAAAAACTACAATATATATCTTGCAGTATCTTCATCTTTAACAATATCTGACAATTTATCTTCTACTAATTTTTTAGTAATGATAATAGTTTCTCCACTTTTTTCATCAGCATCAAAACTTATATCTTCTAAAACTTTTTCAATAACTGTATGCAATCTTCTTGCACCAATATCTTCAGCTTTTTGATTTGCTTCAACTGAAAGGTGTGCAAATGAATGAATTGCTTCATCATCAAACTCTAAAGTTACACCTTCTACTTCTAATAAAGCTTTGTATTGTTTTAATAATGAATTCTTAGTATTTGTCAATATTTTATATAAAGCCTCTTCATCAAGTGCATTTAACTCAACTCTTAAAGGAAATCTCCCTTGTAGTTCTGGTAATAAATCACTTGGCTTGCTAACATGAAATGCCCCAGCTGCAATAAATAAAATATGATCAGTTTTTACTTGTCCAAATTTAGTTTGAACATTACTTCCTTCAACTATTGGAAGTAAGTCTCTTTGCACACCTTCTTTACTTGGGTCTTGATTTTGATTACTTTTTCCAGATGCAATTTTATCTATTTCATCAATAAAAATAATTCCACCATTCTCAACTCTTCTTATGGCTTCGTGTTTAATAGATTCTTGATCTATTAATTTTTCACTAGCTCCACTTCTTAAAAGTTTTCTTGCATCTTTTATTTTTACTTCTTTTTTTATTTTATCTTTATTTAGAGAACCTAACATATTATTTAAACTCTCTTGCATAGAAGTCATATCAATAGGAAATGATGAATCTATAACTTCAACATGAGCTTTTTTAGGAAGCTCTATTTCAATTACTTTATCTTCTAATTCACCTTTTAAAAGTTTTTCTTCCATTTTGTTAAAAGTTTTAATAAAAGACTCTTTTGAACTCTCACTAGCACCTTCAGGTAAATGAGGAACAAGTTTTTCAATTATTTGTTTATTTACTTCTTGGTCTATGCCATCTTGAATTTTTTCTTCATACTCTTTTGTTACTAAGTCCATTGATGCAAAAACTAAATCTCTAATCATAGATTCAACATCTCGACCTACAAAACCAACTTCAGTGTATTTACTAGCTTCTACTTTTACAAAAGGAAGACTCATCATTTTTGCTAATCTTCTTGCAATCTCAGTTTTCCCAACACCAGTACTTCCTATCATAAGAATATTTTTTGGCATAATCTCTTCTTGAATATCTGGTTCTAATTGCATTCTTCTATATCTGTTTCTTAGTGCCAATGCTATTGTTTTTTTAGCATCATTTTGACCAATTACATAATCATCTAGAAATTTTACAATCTCTTTAGGAGTCATATTCATGTGTATTAATCCTCTATTTTTAATAATTTTATATTTTGATTTGTATAAATACAAAGTTCTCCTGCAATCATTAGTGATTCTTTCACTAAATCTTCAGGGTCTAAATTTGAGTGCTTTTGAAGTGCCCTTGCAGCAGAAATAGCAAAGTTCCCACCACTTCCAATAGAGGCTATCATTCCATCTTCTGGTTCAACAACATCACCAGTACCTGATAATATAAATATATGTTCTTTATTTAAAACTATCATCATAGCTTCAAGTCGTCTTAGAACTTTATCTTTTCTCCACTCTTTTGAAAATGCAATTACAGCTTTTAATAAATCACCTTTTGTATTTTCTAAATGTGTTTCAAACATATCAAAAAGATTAAATGCATCTGCAGTACTTCCAGCAAAACCAGCTAAAATTTTATCCTTATAAAGTGTTCTAATTTTAGTAGCATTACCTTTTAAAACTGTATTTCCAAAAGTAACTTGACCATCTCCACCAATAACTGCTTTATCTTTTGCCTTATAGGCTAATATCGTAGTAGCATCAAACATATTTTACTCAGCAATTACATCAAATTTAACTGTTCCATGGATTCCATGACCTAGTTTACAATCTGCTTCAAAGATACCTTCTGTTTTTACTTTTGAATTTAATGTTATATTTTTTTTATCTAAATCAATATCTGCTTGCTCTTTTAATATTTCAGCAATCTCTTTATTTGTAACAGAACCAATCAAGTGTCCATTAGCTCCAATTTTATGTTTTATTGTAAATTTTTGAGAATCAAGTATTTTTGCAGTCTCTTTTGCAGTTTCTATTTCTTCTGCTTCTTTTTGGGCTTCTCTTCTCATTTGAGCTTTGTGTTTATTTAAAACTTCATTTGTTGCAAGTAATGCTAAACCTTTTCCAATTAAAAAATTTTTCCCATAACCATCAGAAACTTCTTTTACTTCACCAGCTTTACCAGTACCTTTTACATCTTTTAATAATAATACTTTCATAATATATTCTCCATATTTTAAATAGCTAATATGATACTATAATATTTTTGAAGTAAATATAAATATGAAAGTAGAGATATAAATTTAACTTGCTAATTCTTCTAAAGAAGTACTATGTTCTCTAATATTTCTTTTTTTTACATAGTTATTTAAACCAATGTGATTGTTATATCCCAAAAGTTTTGCTATTTTTCTAACAGATAATCCCACACTTAAAAGTTCTTCTATTTTATCTCTTTGTTTATCAAATTTTGATTTTTGGATAGTACCTTTTGGTTTACCTAAACTTTGACCACTTAGTTTTTTTGCACTTAAGGCTTCTTTTGTTCTTAAACTCATTAAGTCTTTTTCCAAAGCAATTGTCATAGATATCATTCCTAAAACCATTTTTGTAAGCATGTCATCATTATCAACTAATTCTAGGTTTTGTTTTATCACTAAAATTCTTACTTTATTTTCCAATAAAAATTTAACAATTTCTAAAATTGTTTCAATCGTTCTTCCAAAAACATTTAAATCATATACGATTAAAGTAGAGTTCATTTTACATGATTTTAATAATTCTAAAATATTTTTTTCTTCAGATGGAGTGTTGATTTCTACCTCAATATTATGAAAAATTTCCATATTATGTTTCTTGACATAATTAATAATTCCATTTTCTTGTTCTTCTGTATAGTTTTTATTATTTTTATTTATTCTTAAATAAGTGAAATTTTTAGACATAATTATCCTTTAAACATTTAGTATAACTTAAATTAATAAAATTATACAAAATGATTGCTTTATCTTAATTTATAGTAATACAAAATGTTAGCATTCCAATGATTAATATTAGCTTAAATTTAAGCTTTTAATAAGTTTTTAACTTTTAAATTCTGAAACATAATACATAATTGTTTGAAAATAAAGATTTTTTAGGCTAATATCACTAATTTATCTAAAGAATATAAGGATCTAAATTGAGATTAGTTGTAGCAATTAGCGGTGCTAGTGGAGTAAATTTAGGAATTAAATTTTTAGAGCTTTTACCTCAAGATATTCAAGCTTTTGTTGTTATTTCAGAAAGTGCAAAAATTGCATTAAAATATGAACATAATTCAGCATTTGAAAAACTGAAAAATCAAGAAAATATCAAACTTTTTAAGAATAGTGACATAGCTGCACCTATTGCATCAGGTTCATTTAAAATTGACAAGATGGTAATTATCCCATGTTCTATGAATACTTTAGCAAAATGTGCATATGGTTTTGCAGATAATCTAATTACAAGAGCATTTGCTGTATCCTTAAAAGAAAAAAGGGAAGTTTTAATAGCTCCCAGAGAAATGCCTTTTTCTCAGATTCCTTTAGAAAATATGACCAAATTGTCATCATTGGGTGTTATTATTTCACCTCCTATATTGGGTTATTATTCAAATAACACAACAATTGATGAAATGGAAAACTTTATTATTGGAAAATGGTATGACAGTTTAGGAATAGAAAATAGTTTATATAAAAGATGGAAAGAAGATGAATAAAGAAAATAAAGAACAAATCTCATCATACAAAAGTGCTATATATTCAGGTACATTTGATCCAATTACAAATGGACATATGGATATTATAAAAAGAGCAGCAAATATTTTTGATGAAGTAATTATAGCAGTTGCAAAAAGTGAAAGAAAAAAACCTATGTTTTCCCATGAAAAAAGAGTTGAATTCGCAAAAGAAGCCACAAAAAATATTAGTGGTGTAAAAGTTGTAGGATTTGATACTTTATTAGTTGATTTAGCAACTAGTTTAAGTATTACAACTATTATTAGGGGTTTAAGAGCAGTAAGTGATTTTGAATATGAACTTCAAATGGGATATGCAAACTCTTCAATTAATAAGACAATTGAGACTTTATATCTTATGCCAACGCTTGAAAATGCCTTTGTTAGTTCTACAATTGTTAGAGAAATTATATTATTTAAAGGTAAGTTTCAACACTTAGTTCCAAAAGAGGTTATAGAATGTATGTAGTTATAGAAGGAATTGATACAGCTGGAAAATCTACTCAGCTTGAAATTCTATCAAAAAAGTTTAGTGAGGCTATTTTTACAAAAGAGCCAGGGGCGACAAAACTTGGTAGTAAACTAAGAGAAATGGCACTTAATGGTGAAGCTCAATCAAAAATTGCAGAGATGTTTTTATTTTTAGCAGACAGAGCTGAACATATAGAAGAGGTAATAAAACCAAATATTGACAAAATGATTATTTCAGATAGATCAGTTATTTCAGGTATTGCTTATGCTTCAAGTTTGCCAATTGAAGTTGTCACAACTTTAAATTTGATAGCTACGGAAAATACTTTGCCTAGCCATACTATTTTATTAGAATTGAGTAAAGAAGAGTTAACAAAAAGATTAGGAAATAAATCAAATGATTCAATTGAATCAAGGGGAATTGATTATTTAATTGATATTCAAAATAGAATGAAAAAGACAATTGATTTGTTAAGTTTAAACTACATCTTTATAGATGCAAGTTTAAGTATAGAAGAAATTGCAAAAAAAATTGAGGATTTTATAAATGGGTAAACAAAATATTCAAAGTCTAAGAGGGATGAATGATATTTTAGGAAAAGAGAGTGAACTTTTTACATATTTTGTTGAAAATGCTTCAAAAATAGCTAAGAACTATGGATTTACATACATGGAGACTCCTATTTTAGAAGAGACTGCACTTTTTAAAAGAAGTGTTGGAGAAAGTAGTGATATTGTAAATAAAGAGATGTATCAATTTATCGACAAAGGTGAAAATGATGTATGCCTAAGACCTGAAGGAACAGCTGGAGTTGTAAGAAGTTTTGTGGAAAATAAATTTGACCGTGCTGGTGGAACATATAAATGGTACTATTATGGTCCTATGTTTAGATATGAAAGACCACAAAAAGGAAGACTTAGAGAATTTCACCAATTTGGCTGTGAAGTTTTTGGCATAGATTCTGTTTATGAAGATGCAAATATTATCATGATGCTAAAAGAGATTTTAGATTTCTTTGGTATTGGCTTTACTTTACAACTAAACTCATTAGGTTGCCCTATTTGTATGCCTCCATATAAAGAAAATCTTGTAAAAGTGTTAACAAATATAAAAACAGAACTTTGTGAGGATTGTAATAGACGAATAGAAACAAATCCTATAAGAGTTTTAGACTGTAAAAATGAAAAATGCCAATCACTTTTAGTCAATGCTCCAAAGATAACAGATAATTTATGTGAAAAATGTGATAGTGATTTTGAAAAATTAAAAGAGATTTTAGATTTTAATAATGTAAGTTATGTTATAGATTCAAACTTAGTTCGAGGTTTAGATTATTATTCTCAAACTGCCTTTGAATTTACATCAAATGAAATTGGTGCTCAAAGTGCAATTGCAGGTGGTGGAAGATATGATAGACTAGTAGAATTTTTAGGTGGACGGCCAACTCCTGGTATTGGATTTGCTATAGGAATTGAGCGATTACTTGAACTAATAGAACAAAAAGATATAAAAGAAGATACAATTTATTTAGGTGCTATGAGTGAAGATGCACTAAATACAATAACAAAAGTTGCTCTTAAAAAAAGAAAGACAACAAAAACTATTATAGAGTATAGCCCAAGAAGTTTTGGAAAACACTTTAAAATAGCTGAAAAACATGGTGCAAATATTGTCGCATTGATTGGTGAAACAGAATTAAAGAATGGGACAATTTATATAAAAAATATAGATACACAAGAAGAACAAAATTTAAAATTAGAGGATTTTTAATAGTGAATGATTATGGTATTGACATCTGGAGTGATGATAATTTTATTATTGAAGATGGATTGGCAAAAGTTAATTTTGATTGCAAACCATCACTAATATCTATTGTAAAAGATATTAGAAAACAAGATTTTAAAGGCCCTTTGCTTTTAAGATTTCCACATATAACAAAAAAACAAATACATACACTTTATGATGTATTTAATGCAAGTATAAAAGAGTATAACTATCAAGGAACATTTAATGCAGTGTTTCCTTTAAAAGTAAATCAATTACCTAACTTCATTCACCCTTTAATACAAGAAGGAAAAAAATTCAATTATGGATTGGAAGCTGGGAGTAAAGCAGAACTTGTTATTGCAATGACATACAATAATATAGGTTCTCCTATTACAGTAAATGGATTTAAAGATAAAGAGATGATTCATTTAGGTTTTATTGCAAAAAAGATGGGACATAATATTACTTTGATTATTGAGGGTTTAAATGAACTTGAGATGATTGTAGAAGTTTTAAAAGAGACAAAACTTGAATGTCCAAATATAGGATTAAGAGTAAGACTTCATAGTGGGGGAAGTGGACTATGGGCTAAAAGTGGAGGGATAAACTCTAAATTTGGTCTTACATCAACTGAAATCCTTGAAGCATATGAATTAATGGAGGAGTGTAATATTGTTGATTATCTTACCATGATTCACTTTCATATAGGTTCAGCAATGAACTCAATAAAACCATTAAAAAAAGCACTAAGAGAATCTGGACATATTTATGCAGAACTTAAGAATTTGGGTGCAACTAAACTAAAATCGATTAATATTGGTGGTGGTTTAGCAGTTGAATATAATGCCTATGAAAGAACAAGATTTTATTCGCTTAGTGAGTTTGCAAGTGATGTTATATTTACATTAAAAGATATTGCAAAACAAAAAGGTGTTGATGAACCAAATATTTTTACAGAATCAGGAAGATTTATTTCAGCTGCTTCAACAGTACTTGTAACTCCTGTTTTAGAGCTTTTTTCATCTGAGTATGAACTTGACCAATTAAAATTAAAAGAAAAAAATCCACCACTAATTCAAGAGCTATTTTATTTACATAGAGATATGACTAAGAAAACTGCATATGAGTATATGCATGATAGTACAGACCATATGGAATCACTTTTAACACTTTTTGATTTGGGTTATATTGATTTACAAGATAGATCAAATGCAGAAGTTCTAACACACCAAATAATTAAAAAAGCTATTTCATTTTTAGAAATTGATGATTATGGTGAGTTAAAAAAACTTAATGAGAGTATTCAAGAAAAATATTTATTAAATTTTTCTCTTTTCCAATCTCTTCCCGATTATTGGGGTATTGATCAAGAATTTCCAGTAATGCCATTAACACATTTAGATAAAAATCCTACAAGAAGTGCTTCTTTATGGGATATTACTTGTGATAGTGATGGGGAAATTCCTTTTGACTCAAAAAAACCACTTTATTTACATGATATAAATTTAAATGAAGAGGACTATTTCTTAGGCTTTTTTAATGTTGGAGCATATCAAGATACTTTAGGAATGAAACATAACCTCTTCTCACACCCAACTGAAGTTAATGTAGTATTTAAAGATGGGAAAGTTGTATTAGAAAAAATATTAGAATCTCAAAAAATAATTGATATCCTTGAAGACATTGATTATGATACAGATAATATGAAAAATATTTTAAGAAAGAATCTGGATCCAGAAATTTATAAAGATTTGAAAAAATATTTAAATGAAAATAGTTATTTAAAAACTATATGGAGTTATTATGAGTGATGAAATAAATAAAGAAACAATTAAACCAGAACCAAATACTGAAAAAATCTCTCTTTGGAAACAGATAAAAGAAGACTTTTCTGTTCCAAAATTAAATGACCCAGCACTAAACTCTAATATTGAACTTATTTTTAATTACCCTGGAGTTTGGGCAGTTATCAATCATAGAATTGCAAATAGACTTTATAAAAAGAATTTCAAACTAACTTCTAGAATAATAATGGGACTTACCCAATTTTTATGTAATATGGATATTCATCCAGCTGCAACTATTGGACGAAGAGTATTTATAGATCATGGAATTGGTGTAGTTATTGGACAAACTGCAATTGTGGAAGATGATGTACTAATTTACCAAGGTGTAACTCTTGGTGGAGTTAGTTTAAATAAGGGTAAAAGACACCCTACTATTAAATCAAACTCTGTAATTGGAAGTGGTGCAAAAGTTTTAGGAAATATTACTGTTGGAAAAAATAGTAAAATTGGAGCAAATTCTGTTGTAATTTGTGATGTACCAAAAAACTCAACTGCGGTTGGAGTACCTGCTAAAATTATCAAAAGAGATGATAAAAATGGTAGATTAAATCATGGAGATTTACCAGATATAAATAAAGAGATGTTTGAATATCTATTAAAAAGAGTTGCTGTTTTAGAACATGCAATTAAAAAACATGATGGAATTGATTTGACTAATGAAGATACAGATCTTGAATGTATTTACAAAAAATTTATTTCCGCAATGAACTCTATTAGATAATGATTTTTGAACTTCTGTTTTTAGGGCTTGTTACAGGTTTTGTTTCAGGTTTCTTTGGTGTTGGAGGAGGAATGATACTTGTTCCAATGCTTTTATTATCTGGATTAGTTATGAAAGAAGCCATATCTATTTCAGTTGTTCAAATGGTATTTAGTTCAATCTTTGGTTCATTTTTAAATAGTAAAAAACAATCAGGTATATTAGTTGATGGAATAGCCATTGGAAGTGGAGGCTTTTTAGGAGGTCTATGTTCAGGATTTGTAGTTGCTGCATTTTCAAATCTAACTTTGCAATATATATTTATACTAATTATGTTAGCTTCAATTTTAAAACTTTTTTTTACTCCTGCTGAACATGACAAAAAAGAAAAAAATCAATCTATATTATTACTTGTATTAATTGGTGCAATTTCAGGTGCAATTGCCATGAGTGTCGGTGCTGGTGGTTCTATTATTATAACTCCAATTTTAGTTGGCTTTATGAATTATAATTTAAAAAGAGCAACAACCCTAGGACTATTTTTTGTAATCTTTTCTTCAACTGCTGGATTTATATCTTTAAGCTTCAATGGTCATATGATGTACTCTCAAGGAATAATTGTAGGTTTAGCCTCTTTAGTTGGTGTATATTTAGGTATAAAAATAAAAAATATGATTAATCTAGTCTCTTATAAAAAATACATTCTTATTTTGTATACCTTAACTTTTTCAATAATGATTTATAAAACTATTTAGTCTTTTTTAAAGATTCTTCTCTTAATTTATCTTTTTTACTTTTTCTTTTACCTTTTACAGGTGGCAAACCTTTTTCTTTTGTTATAGGAGTTCCCGTTAGTTCAAACCCACTTATTTGCTCTTTTTCAAGATTGATATTACTTCGTTTTTCAATTAAAGCAAAATGTTCTTTATCTTCATGGGATATAAAAGAGACTGCAATACCACTTTTCCCTGCTCTTCCAGTTCTTCCAATTCTATGAATATAATCAGCAGCAGCCCTTGGCAAGTCATAATTAACCACACATGAAATATTATCTATATGAAGCCCTCTTGCTGCTATATCTGTAGCAAATAGTACTTTTATTTTTTTTGATTTAAAATCTTCTAAAGTCCCATTTCTCTCTTCTTGAACTAAATCGCCATGAAAAGATTCTGATTCAAAACCATATTTTCTAAATTTTGAAGCTATATTATCACATGAGCGTTTATTTGCCATGAAAACTAAAACTTGTTGCCAATTCTCTTCTTTTATCAAATGTCTAAGTAAAGCACTTCTATTCTCTTTATTTACTTCTATTACCCTTTGATTTATACTTTGAACTGTTGTTTCTTCATTTTCAATAGATATTTCAATAGGATTTTGTGTTATTTTTGAGGCGATATTTAACATCTTTGCAGGATATGTTGCAGAAAAAAGAAGATTTTGACGCTTCTTTGGTAGAACTTGTAATAAAAGTTCTAACTCCTCTTCAAAACCAAAATCAAGCATTTTATCGGCTTCATCTAAAACAAGGAAATTAAGATTTGATAAGTCCATTTGTTTTTTCTTTAAAATATCAAGCAATCTTCCAGTAGTAGCAACAACAACATCACACCCTTTTTGGATATTTAATAACTGCTCACCAATACTCTCTCCACCAATAACACTTACAACTTTTGGTTTTTTATTCATATATTTACTAAATGTTAAAAAAGCTGTAGATACTTGCAATGCCAACTCTCTTGTAGGCGTTAAAACCAAGCATCTAATTTTTGGTTTTCCTGAAAAGTTTTGATTATCCCAAAGATTTAATATAGGTAAAACAAAACTAGCAGTTTTTCCACTTCCAGTTTGTGCTCTTGCAATAATATCTTTATGCTCTAATGCTAAAGGAATTACTTTTTCTTGAATTGCAGTTGGTTTAATATAAGCATTTTCAATAAGTGCTTTGTTTATCTTATCTGATAATTTTAATTTGAACAATGACATATTGTCTAATTCCTTTTTTAATTTTTGTACTTTATAATTATTTCGCTATTAAGTCATTTAATAATGAACTTAAGTTGCTATTATTTTTATAATTAGCCTCATCAATGCTATTATTTAACTTAGTTTCAATAATTCCTCTATTTGAACTTATTGTTAAATTATATATCCTATTTATTTTTATCTTCTCGTCTAACTTAATATCAATGACCTCATCACCTTTTAGAGCCAATATATTTATGTTTTCACCTTCTGTAAATTCTAAAGCTAGTATTCCAAGATAGTGTAAATCTAATTTATATTTTTCATCAAAAGACTTTGCAATTATAGCTTTTATTCCAAGTGATTTTATTCCTTTTATTGACCATTCTATTTGTTCGCCTACACCAAAGTTTTCACCAGCAAATAAGACTAAAGGTCTTTGTCTTTGTTTAAATCTTTGAGCTAGCTCGTAAATAGATACTATTTCATCCTTTTCAAAATCTTTTGTATATCCACCCTCTTTCGAAATCATTTTATTTTTAAGCCTTACATTATCAAACATTCCCCTTGACATAATTTCAAAGTTTCCACATCTACTCTCAAAAGTATTATAATCAAATGATTTTATACCTTTTTGTTCTAAATAATTCCCAGCTTCTGAATATAAAGATATTTGTCCTTTAGGAGAAATATACTCTGTATCTATATTATCTCCTAAAAGTACTAATATACCTGCATTTTCAATTTGGTTATTTTTATTCTCAATATTATTTATAAAATTTGATTGTTTTATGTCTATAGAACTTTCATCCCAATCAAAAGTTTTAGTATTAGCTATTTGTATATTTTGCCAAGAGATATCACCTAAAAATATATTTTTGTATATATCTTTATAAAAACTAAAATCTAATTTATTCAAATACTCAATCACTAAATCATGCTTTGGCCAAAATTTACAACCATTCACTTCATTAATAATATTACTTTTTATTGTTTGTGTAAATGAATACACAATAACTAAAGAGGGAGACATAAGATAACTTGACTTTATTAAAGGATGAATCTTTTCTTTTAGATGCCTATTACCTGAAGATATTGAAACGACATTTAAGTTATATTTTCTAATCTCGTCTTCTATCCTTTCATCTAATGAATTAGAAGTATTACACTCATAATCAATAATATCAAAACCTAAGTATTCAAAGTACTTCAATAAATCTAATTTTGTTAAATAACTTTTTACAATGTGAGACTTTATTGTCAATACTTTCTTAATATGCTCATTAGTTTTAACTCCTAACTCATAAGCTTTTTTTGCCACAAGTCCAGCATGTATCAATAAATAAGGGTTTGATACCATTGTACAAGTATTAATAGAAGCTAATACAATAGATGTATCTTTTAAAATTATTCCTTCTTTTGTTATAAGTAGATTATCTAATTCTTTTATTTGTACTTTATTTTCTATATCTTTATAATCAAAAATAATAGGTTCCAACTCACTTAAGTTTATTTCAATTGTCTCATCAAAAGACAATTCTTTATTTTCAAAAAAAAGCTCTTGCTTTTTTAGATATATTTTAATAAGTTCTGAAAATTCACTACTATTTTTTGTATTACTAAAATATAATAGTGTTTTATCCTCTATTGGGAAATAAAAAGAAATCGCACCATATTTAGAAGCCATATTAGATAAGAAAGATCTATCTTCTAGTGTTAACTCAGAAAGTCCATCTCCAAAGAACTCAACTATTTGATTTTCTATTCCATGTTCTTTTAGTCTAAATTTCAAATATAATACCAAATCAGAAGAAGTAACCCCTTTTCTTAGTTTTCCTTTGATTTTTACACCTAGAACTTTTGGTAGTTTAAACTCTATAGGATATCCTAACATTGATAATTGGGTATCTATTCCCCCAACAGAATAACTTAATACTCCTAGTGAGTTTGTAATAGAAGAATTTGAATTTGTACATAACACCGTTTCAGGAAATAAGTAATTTTTTCCATCTTTTTGTTCTAGATGAATAATTGTAGATAAATATTCTAAATTTAGTTGGTGACAAATTCCAGACCCTGGTGGGATAACACGAAAATTACTAAAACTATTTTGAGACCATTTTATGAATTTATATTTTTCTTTATTTTTTTCTATTTGAAGTTGAATATCTTCTTGTGAACAATTGTGCTCTAAATCATAATCAAAAAGTAAATCAACCATAAGCTTGGGATTGATTTTATCTATTTTTTCTGACGAATGTTTTACTTTTTCTCTTAATGTTGCCAAATCAATCAAAGAAGGAAGTATTGTAAAGTCTTGGGTAATCATTCTTGAAGGATAAAAATTAATAATAGAGTTATTTCTAGTTAAAAAAGTATCAATTATATACTCTATTTCTTCATCATTTGATACTTTCCTTAAATTCTCTTCTAATAAAATTTTCAAGGAAATTGGAAGTTCTTTTAAGCTCTCATATATTGAAAAAACTTTTTTCAAATCATAATAATAGAAAAGCTCATTTTCTATTTCAAAACTATTAAGAATATTCATTCCACTTAACCTTTACAATTAATAATAAGTAAAATACCAAATGATTGTTTAATCTTTTATTATGGTATAATGGCTGCTTTAATTTTTACAATGGATGGCAAATGCACAATACTACAAAATATAATTTATTAAAAATAATTTTACTTTTACTATTATCAACAAACCTCTTTGGAAGTGGTCTTCTTGTAGCAGATACTGAGGTTAAAAATCAACAAAATGACCAAACTACAAGTAGTGATACACAAACAGATGAAACTAATACTACTAATGAAGTAGACCCTTATGACTTGGGCTTCATCATCAAACTTATTCAAAATAAAAATTTTAAATTACATACAGATAATCAAATTGGAAAAATTGATGATGAGATGGAAAAAATTGTAAAAAATATCAATAAAGAGATTCCTTACACTTTTGATGAAAAAGATTATGAACAAAAAACTAAATTTTTAAATAGTAAAATAAATGTCAACTCTAAATATGATAATAACTTGGCAGTATCAAGAGACCTTTTAAAAATAACTATCTTAGAAAATCAAAAGAACTTTGCCCAAACAATTAATTCAATCATTGATGGAAAAAACTCTTTTAAAGATAAAAAATATTATGTTTCTTTACTTGATGATTCAATAGAAAAATTAACTAATATCGATTTAAGTATCTTTAAAAAAACTGCATCACAAGTAAGTGATTTGCATGATACACTTTCTACTGATTTTAAAACTTCTTTAAATACACTAGAATCTCAAATAAAAGCAAACTTACTAGTATTTAATTATCTAAAAGCAAATATGAATGAATATAGACCTAGTAATTTTATATTGGATGAATTAAGTTTAAAATATGTAATTAAAAAAATTGATTCTACTAGTTATATAAAAAATACATCTGAAATATTTGATTATTATTTCCATATTTCAATAGGTAAGATTGTTATTCTTATATTTGTTTTTATTCTATTTTTTATAGCTAATAAAAAAATATTACCATTTTTTGCAAGTTTATTTAGTAAAAAACTATCAAAAAAAATAAAAGCTTTAAATATCTCTATTATAGATATTGTTCCAAGTAGTTTTAGTTTTTCTGTTTCTATTCTTATGTATATTTTTGCTTTACAATTATCTCTTTTTCTACTCATAGATAATGCAAGTATAGTAAATAAACTTGTTCCTTGGTTTACTACAGTTTATTTAGCACTTTTATCTTATATGTTTTATAGAATACTAACAAATTATATAAATCTTTCATCGGATAAAATATTTAATGACTATCCAAATATGAGAAAAGAGATGGTAGACTTTATATTAAGAATTTTAAAAATATTAATATTAATTTGTTTACTTCTATTTTTATTAGTGCAATTAGATTTTGATATTAAAGCCATTATTGCTTCACTTGGTATTGGGGGTATTGCTGTTGCACTTGCTGCTAAAGATACTCTTAGTAACTTCTTTGGATCATTAAATATTATTACAGACAATTCATTTTCTCAAGGAGATTGGATAGAAGCTGGAAATGTTGAAGGAACTGTTGTTGATATTAGAATGAGAACAACAAGAATAAGAACTTTTGCAAATGCAATGATAACAGTACCCAATGCTCAACTAGCAAATATGTCAATACTTAACTGGTCAAAAAGAGTAATAGGAAGAAGAATCATGATGTCATTAGGTATTACTTATGGAAGTAAGATGAGTGATATTGAAAATCTTGTTGTTGATATTAGGGAGATGTTACAAGAACATCCTTCAATTGCAAGTTCTAAGTTAAATATTGATAAAAAACCTTATTTACTAAAAAAAGAAGATTTAATTGGTGTAAAAAATACTACTTTAGTTTATATTGATGAGTATGCATCTAGTTCTATTAATATTTTAGTATATTGTTTTAGTAGAAGTCCTGATTGGGAAGATTGGTTAGAAACAAAACAAGATGTTATTGTAAAAATATCACAATTAGTAGCAAAAAATAATTGTTCATTTGCTTTCCCTACTCAAACTATACATTTAGAGAAAACAAATTAAAATTAAATACAAGTAAAAGAATAGTCAATAGTCATTTAGATGGCTCAAAGTAGAAAATGTAAGTTTCGCTATAAAAATATAACTTGCATTGTTTCTAAATTTATAGTTAAACTTCCAAAAAACAGGTACTAAATATCAGTTTTTTTGATAGAATAACTTAAAAATATAGCGTAAATAATTTATAATAAAATGGATAACAATTATGACAGACTCAATAAAAATATATAATGCAAAAGAAAATAACTTAAAAAATATAAACCTAGAAATTCCCAAAAATAAACTAATAGTTTTTACAGGTCTTAGTGGTTCTGGGAAATCAACTCTAGCTTTTGATACACTTTATGCAGAAGGTCAAAGAAGATATATAGAATCACTATCTGCTTATGCTAGACAATTCTTAGATAAAGTTGGAAAGCCTGATGTTGAAAGAATAGAAGGATTAACTCCGGCTATTGCAATTGACCAAAAAACAACTTCTAAAAATCCAAGATCAACAGTTGGAACAATCACAGAAGTTTATGATTACTTTAGACTTTTATATGCAAGAGTAGGAACACAACATTGTCATAAATGTGGAAAACCTATTTCAAAGATGAGTGCTTCTGATGTAATTGAGCAAGTATTACAATTACCAGATGAGTCAAAAATAGTAATACTAGCACCTTTAGTAAATAGAAAAAAAGGTTCATTTGCAGATATGCTCGAAAGCCTACGAGGTAAAGGTTATGTAAGAGCCATAATTGATGGGGTAATGGTTAGACTTGATGAAGAAGTAGAACTAGAAAAAAATAAAATGCATACTATTAAAGTAGTAATTGATAGGGTTGTTGTAAAAGCTGAAAACAAAGATAGAATTGCTCAAGATGTTGAAAAAGGTTTAAAAGAAAGTTTTGGAGAACTAGAAGTTGAAATTATGAATCATGAAGAAGTTGGAACTGAAAAGCATATTCACTACTCTGAACATATGGCTTGTTTTGATTGTAAAATCTCTTTTGAACCACTTGAACCATTAACTTTCTCTTTTAACTCACCCAAAGGTGCTTGTCCATCTTGTGATGGACTAGGTATTAGATATGCACTTGATATGAAAAAAGTAATCAATGAAAGCCTAAGCATTGATGATGGAGCTATTAGAGTTATCTATGGTTTTAACAAAGGGTATTACTTTAAGATGTTAAAAGCCCATTGTGAAGCAGCAAAAATTGATACTTCTGTTCCTTTTGATACGCTAGAAGAACATCAAAAAAAATCAATACTTCATGGTGGAGTTGAAGATGCTGTGTTTACTTGGAAAAGACATCAACTTACAAGAAAATGGGAAGGTATAGTTAAAATTGCCTATGACATGATAAAAGATGAAAAAGATTTAGGCGAATATATGACTGAAAAAGCTTGTAGTGATTGTGGAGGAAATAGATTAAAACCTTCATCTCAAGCAGTAAAAGTTGCTAATAAAACTATTTCAGAAATTATTACTTTACCAATAGATGATGCTTTTGCTTTTTTTCATGATGATAAAAACTTCAAATATTTTTCAGACCAAAATAGAATGATTTCAGATCCAATTTTAAAAGAGATAAAAGAGAGAATCTTTTTCTTACATGATGTTGGACTTGGTTACATAACTTTAGGAAGAGATGCAAGAACAATTAGTGGTGGTGAAGCTCAAAGAATAAGAGTCGCTTCTCAAATTGGTTCTGGACTTACAGGTGTAATGTATGTTTTAGATGAACCTTCAATTGGACTACATGAAAGAGATACAAATAAACTTATAAAAACACTTAGAGCCTTACAAGAAAAAGGTAACACTGTAATAGTAGTTGAACATGATAAAGAGACTATTGAAGCAGCAGATTTTATAGTTGACATTGGACCAAATGCTGGTAAATATGGTGGGGAAATTGTATTTTCTGGAACATTAAAACAGATGATGAAAGCAAAAACTTTAACTGCACAATATATGACAGGAAAGAAAAAAATAGATTATGTACATAATAGACCACAAGAAAAATTTATTGAAATTCAAAATGTAACAATAAATAATATTAAAGAACTTGATGTAAAAATTCCTCTTAAAAATCTATGTGCAATTACAGGTGTAAGTGGAAGTGGAAAATCTTCACTTATTTTACAGACCCTACTTCCAGTTGCAAAAGAGCTTTTAAATCATGCAAGAAAAGTAAATAAAGTCGATGGTGTTTCTATTGAAGGACTTGAAGATCTTGATAAAGTTATTTATCTTGACCAATCACCAATTGGAAGAACACCTAGAAGTAATCCAGCAACTTACACTGGTCTTATGGATGAAATAAGAACACTTTTTTCTAAAACAAAAGAAGCAAGTTTAAGAGGATATCAAATAGGAAGATTCTCTTTTAATGTTAAAGGTGGAAGATGTGAGAAGTGTCAAGGTGAAGGTGAAATAAAAATTGAAATGCACTTTTTACCAGACATTATGGTTAAATGTGATGAGTGTCATGGAAGAAGATACAATGCACAAACTTTAGAAATCCTTTACAAAGGAAAATCTATATCAGATGTACTTAATATGAGTGTTGATGAAGCAATTGAATTTTTCAAAAAAGTTCCAAAAATATTTGCTAAATTAGAAACTTTACAAAATGTTGGTTTAGGATATATTACTTTAGGACAAAATGCTGTAACACTTTCAGGTGGTGAAGCTCAAAGAATAAAACTAAGTAAAGAATTAAGTAAAAAAGATACAGGAAATACTCTTTATGTACTTGATGAACCAACAACAGGATTACACTTTGCAGATGTAGATAGACTTACAAAAGTATTACATCACCTTGTTGATTTAGGAAACTCAGTACTTGTAATCGAACACAATCTTGACATTATAAAAAATTCTGATTGGGTTATTGACATGGGACCTGAAGGTGGAAGTAAAGGTGGACAAATAGTTGATATGGGAACACCAGAACAAATAGCAGCAAATCATAAAAAATCTGGCTCATACACAGGATATTATTTAGATAAAGAACTTAATTCTTGAGTATAGATGGATTTATAAAAGCGGTTGAAGAAGAGAGATTTGTAGAAGCGCATGAACTTTTGGAAGAAGAGTGGCGATACTATAAAAGAATAGAAGAAAAATCTAAAGCAAAAGCAGTTCAAGGTCTTATTAATGGAGCTACGGCATTGGCTTTGTATAGAAAAAAAAGACCTGATGCATATAAAAGAGTTTGGAGTGTATTTAAAAAATATAATTATCTATTGGACGAATTAGATAGCAGTGAAAAATATTATGAAGCAAGTAACTTATTAGAATTAAAAAATAATTATATAGTTAACTAGCTTCATTTTCATTTGAACTTATCATAAATGCTTTTAATCTCATCATCTCATCTGTAGGATATTGAGCTTCAAAATCACCCCTTTGTACTTTTACAAAAAAATCTTTTGATTCTTCGTTATAACCAAAACTTAAATTAGTCAAAGTCACTTCATTATATGTAGAGAAGTCTCCTTTTTTAACTTTATTTGTTTTAACTTCTTCTGCTATTTTATCTTGAACACTTTGAACTTCGTTAGGTTGTTGGTCATTATCAACTTTTTTACTAGGATTTATTTCATTAATTCTTTCAAACTTTTTAACACTATCCATCTGAAATTCATTCAGTGCAGGTATTGGTCCAAATTCCATAATAACCTCCTTTATAAAATTTAACTATTTTCTTACATTTATTATACATCTTTTTAAACATTTTTGTCAAATTTATAGTATTTTTCAAAAAAATTTGCTATCATACGATGTTAATTATATTAAAAAGGAGCGGTATCTTGGAAGATAATTCCCAGAGGAATAACTTAAAATTACAAAACAGTAGGACAATATGGAACTTCTAATATTACTATTTGTTTTAGTTATCGGTGTTTCATTTTTGTGCTCAGTATTAGAGTCAATTATTCTTTCGTTAAATGTTTCTTATATTTCTGTTATAGAAAAAGAAAAACCAAAATCTGGTAAACTTCTAAAAAGTCTAAAACAAGATATAGATAAATCAATTGCATCAATTCTAATCTTAAATACTATTGCAAACACACTTGGAGCAACTGCTATTGGTGTACAAGCGAATAATGTATTTGGTGGAGAATCATCTTTTGTCATTATTATTTCTATTATTTTGACATTCTTAATACTTTTTGTTGCAGAAATTATTCCAAAAACAATTGGAGCAGTTTACTGGAAACAGCTAGCACCTGTTGCAGCACTTATTATTAGATTCTGTATTTTTATAACTTATCCAATAATCATAATCACTCAATTTGTTACAAAAAAAATTGCCAATGGTGATTTTTCTAGTGATTCCATTTCAAGGGAAGAATTAATTCACTCAACTCTTTTAAGTGAAGAAGAAGGTATTATTGGAGATTTAGAGTCTGATATTATTGAAAATACTTTAACACTACATAGTATAAAAGTAAAAGAAATTTTAACACCTAGATCTGTAATGTATTCAATTGAGAAAAACACTAAAATAAAAGATATTTTAGATGACAAAAGAACATACAAATTCTCAAGGGTTCCAATATATGATGGAACAATTGACAATGTGGTAGGAATTGTTCTAACTAAAAAAATATTTAAACAAGCAATTAGAGATAGCGAAGTGACAATAGATTCTATTATGGGACCTGTTTTTGCTTTAAATGAAAATATTCCAGTTTCAAAAGTATTAAATACTTTTATCAAAAAAAGAGAACATATGTTTGTTGTACTCGATAACTATGATCAAACAGAAGGTATAGTTACCCTTGAAGATTGTATTGAAACACTACTTGGATTAGAAATCATGGATGAGTCAGACACTATTGCTGATATGAGAAAACTTGCTTTAACAAAAATGAAAAACAAAAGAAAAGAGCGAGAAAAAAGAAGAGCTAATTTAGCTTAGCTCTCTTTTGCTTTTTCTTTAGCTGATGTCTCTTCTTTTAGAGCTTCAGCAGGGCTATCTCCCAATTCACTAGTTTTATCTTCACTAGATTTTTTATCTTTATTTAATAGTTCTGCTATTCTTTTATCTACAAGTTCTAAAGTCTTATCTTGAGTTTGATAAGATATTTCTGGAAGTTTTCCTCCCCAAAGTTTTTCAGCTTCATCAAAACCTTTTATGAGACCTTCTCTAGATTTTTTTAAAAGCTCAACATCATTATTACTAATACTAAACGCAAAATTTGAAACTCTTTCTGAAGTTTTTGCTATACCAAAGAAACCTTCATCTGAAACTAAATCTTTAGCTTCATTGGCAGTTAATTGAGTAATTGGTTTTCCTTCATAACCTAAATCTTTAAGATTTAGGCCATTAGAACTATCTCTACCATCTAAAAAATGGAAAACCTCTTTATTATTAAATATATTATGTAGCATGTCTTGAGCTTCTGTATTTGTTTGAACAAACTCTAAACTTCTAACTTGTACATAAACAAGCATACTTTGCATCGAAATGGATACATTTACTGCTTGATTATTAATATCATTTTCAGAACTATCTTCAACTTTTGGTATGTTTTTATCTGTATTAGTATTTACATTAATCTCTGTATTTTGGTTCATATTAGAACTATGAGCCATAAATGCATTCATTTGGACACTGTTAATACTATTCATTACACACCTCCCCTACAATAAATATAACAATCATATCTATACAATTCTTAATAATAGCTTAATATTATGCCTTTTTAACATAAAAAACCTTTGATACTATTAATTTCTTTATAATAAAGTTACAATATAATACGAAATGATAAATAATAGAGAATATTGTTACGATTGTAATAGAGCAAAAATAAGTTGCCTTTGTGGTTTAATTAAGCCCTTTAATACAAATACTAAATTTATATTTTTAATGCACCCAAAAGAGTTTAGAAAAACAAAAAATAATACAGGTAAAATAACTCACCAATCACTTTTAAATAGTAAAATTTTTGTAGGCATTGATTTTTCACATAATAAAGAGTTGAATTCTCTAATCAATGATACTAATAACGCATGTTATGTTCTATATCCAGGAATAGATTCTATAAATCTAAGTAAAAGTAATATCGAAAATAAAAAACAAAAAGTAATTTTTCTTATTGATTCTACTTGGGCTTGTTCTAAAAAGATACTTAAATCAAGTGCAAATTTAAGTTCTTTACCTAAAATAAGTTTTAACCATGAAAATAGTTCTGCATATGTATTTAAAAAACAACCATCAAATTATTGTTTATCTACAATAGAGTCTACCTTGGTTCTTTTAAAACTCCTAAATAAACACAATATTGAAAATATAGATAAAAGTTCTTTAGATAATTTTTTAATTCCATTTAAACAAATGGTAAAATTCCAAGTTACCAAGTCCCTTGAAAAAAGTATAAGATATAAGTAGTTTAAAAAGTTTTTATTATTGAAATATTTTTATTTATGTGATTTATATCATTTAAAGTCAAAACAAATTTTTCATCTAAAACATTTAACATAAATTTTATTTCAGCATTCGTAAAACCTTCTGCTTCTTTATCTTTTATTTTAATAGTTGTTTCATCAATCTTTACTCGTTTTAATTGACCATTTTTATTTTTTGGATAATAAATTATTCCATAAGTTTTTTGATTTATTTTTTCAATACTTACGATTACTTTATCATCTCTTACTTCATAATCATAATCTTTTGCGATTTGTCTAAAATCTTCTATTTTCAAATACCCAATATAAAGTTTTGTATATATATCAAAATATAAATTTAAATCTTTACTATTAAAAAAACCTAAATCTACACTGAAGTTCTTATGAGACCTAGCCTTATAAAGTATCCATTTTAAAGTTTGAAAATATTTAAAATTTGAGTGAGAAATTGTATTTGCTTCAATAAACTTTGCATCTTTTTTTTCGCTTGGGAAAGTAATCTTTTTCTGTCTTTTTTTCTCAATAAGTTCTTTTAGAAAATCTTCATCTTCAAAATCATTTGTAACCCAAACAGTACAATATGAAGGGAAATTATTAAGACCAACAGATCCTTTTGTCAGAACAATCAATGCTTTTACTTCCAAATAAGGAAACAATACTTTTAATAAAGCTTGTTTTTTAAATAACCTTTTATTTAAACTTGCTGTTTTTTTAGAAGTACTCATTTCTACAAAATATATTTCATTATTTGTAAAAAAAAGTGCATCAAACTCACTTATATCTTTGTATGAAGCCTTATAAACTATTTGATTGCTATTGTCAATCAATAACCCACTTTTATTTTGAATTAAATCCCTTTTTTGGTGAGGACCTTTTAAAATAAATTTTTTGATATCAGGGGCAGTTTTAGCATATTCCAAAAGTAGTTCATAAATTATATTTTCATAAACTTCACCTTTAAAACTGCTATAAAAATGTTCTAGTTCTTCTGTTGGATTTTGAAAATATGCTGATAACCTTTTTATATCATATTTATAGCTAAAAAGGTTATCTTTTATATTTGTTAAATTTAGATTTTTTACATCATCAGATATTGAAAATTGACTCACTACACTTCTTGTTATTTTATTTAATTTCATTATAACAAAAGAGTTCTATTTTATAAATTAAAATATTGAGTATTATTATTTTATTAATATTTACTCTTTCTTATTTTATTTATATTTAAAAGCATAGCTAATGAAATAATCAAAGCAACTATAAAAAATCCTGCAAATACATAAAGTGTTTGAGAATAACTTCCTGTCATATCTTTTACAATTGATATAATAAGCGGTCCTACTAACCCTGCTGCCGCCCATGCTGTTAAAATATATCCATGAATTGCACCTAACTCTTTTGTTCCAAATATATCTCCAATATATGCAGGGATAGAAGCAAACCCTCCTCCATAACAAGACATTATAAAATATAATACAAATTGGAAAACTACAATTTCAGTAATTGATGGCAACATATAAAAAGCAATAGCTTGTGTAAAGAAGAAGATTATGTAAACTACAGGTCTAGTTAAATAATCAGATAATGAAGCCCAAACAATTCTTCCAGCACCATTAAATATCCCCATAAGACCAACAGCTGCTGCTGCTGCTAAAGCAGATATTCCTATAACTTCCTGTAATAAAGGAGAAGCAACACCAATGATTGCAATTCCACAAGTTACATTAATAAATAACATTAACCAAAGACCATAAAATCTTGGTGTTTTAATAGCTTCATTTAATCCAAGACTTTGTAAGTCTTCTTTTATTTTTCTCTTACCTTCTTTTAACTTCTTCTTAAAATGTTCAGGCATATAATCATTTTGCGGAGCTTGTAAATATAAAGCAGATAAAGACATAATTATAAAATAAGCAAACCCTAGTATAAAAAAAGTATTTGAAATACCAACTACACCTATGAGTATTTTAATAGTTGGCCCCCAAATAGCTGAAGCAAAACCAAATCCCATGATAGCTAGTCCAGTTGCCATTCCTCTTTTGTCAGGAAACCATTTAACTAAGGTAGAAACAGGAGAAATATAACCTATACCTAGCCCACAACCACCTAAAACTCCATAAAAAAAGTATAAAAGCAGTTTTGACTCCATCATAATTGCAAGTCCAGAACCCATAGTTCCTAATCCAAATAATGATGCAGCAATAAGTGCTGAAACCCTTGGGCCATTTTTTTCAACAAATTTTCCCATTAAAGCTGCTGATAGCCCTAAAAAGAAAATTGCAACACTAAAAGCAATTGTTACATCAGTTAAATTCCAAGACATTTGTTCTTGAATCGGTTTTACATATACACTCCATGCATATACAGAACCAATACATAAATGAACACCAACAGCAGATAAAGCCATAAGCCAACGGTTTTTTTCAGTCATTATATTCCCCATTCTTAAAGTAATAAGATTTTAGCAAATATTATTTAAAGTTATCTATATTTTATAGTGTAGTTTTTTATAAAGTTTTTACTATTTTCTTGAAAAGATAGAATACATTTTTTACATATACAAGCTTTCATTCTCTTTTCTTGAGGGATTAGTTCTCTTAATTCCATAGGTACTTTTATATTATTACACCAACAAGAATTATTTGGAATATTTGCCTCACATAAATTTTCTTTACCACAAAAGGGACATAATTTAGGATTTATCAATTAATTTTCCTTTGAAAAATCATATTTTTTAAACTTTTTTCTTCGTTGTTACTTGGAAAAGTATCTAGATTATCTAATCTTTTAATAAATTTAAATTCGCTAGCATTTTCATCAAATATATTCTTTATGAAAGTTGTATCAAGTTCTGGAGCATTTAAACAAGATAAAACTATACAATCTTCACTTGCTAGTTCTTTCAATCTTCGAATAATTTTTTCATAATCTTTACTTGCGGCAAAACTTCCCTTTTGAAAAGATGGTGGATCAATGATAATAATATCATATGGGGCATATTTTTTAATTCTACTCCATGATTTTAAAATATTATATGGCAAAAATTTCACATTTTTAGTATCTAAATTATTTATTCTATGGTTTTCTCTTCCAGTACTAAGTGCACCCTTTGACATATCTACATTTATTACTTGTTTTGCCCCTGCACTAATTGATACAACTGAAAAAGCGCAAGTATATGAAAAAAGATTTAATATATTTTTATCTTTTGATATTGATTTAATATATTCTCGCCCTCTTTTCATATCAGGGAATAAACCTATGTTTTGATTTGAAAAATTAATATTATATTTAAGAGTATTTTCTATTACATATGCATTATTTGGTAAACTACCACTTAGTACTTCATAAGAATTTTCTTTTAAATATCTTTTTTGAATAATCAAAGAAGAGAAACTCATCTCTTCAACTATTTCATTAAACATTTTTTTCAAATCAGATTCTATTATTTCATCAACATTTTGAAATAAACTTACAAGCAAAATCTTATCTATTTTATCAACACATAAATAATGAAAATCTTCATAAAAGTTGCCTCTTCCATGAAAAACTCTTTTAAATTCGTTTGTGCTATTTTCTAAATTCAATAATATTAATTCTTTTAATTGAGTGATTTGCATGAAATACCTTATTTATAAAAATAGTTTGGAGATTTTGTATGTTTAAAGGAGGATTTAAAAAGGGATAAGACCCTTTTTAAAGTTTTAGATTAATATCTATTGTTGAATTCTCTTCTTGGTTTATCTTCTTTTGGTTTAGCTTCATTAATTCTTAAAGTTCTACCATCATACTCTTTACCATTTAATTCTTCAATAGCTTTTAGTGCTGCGCTATCATCATTCATAGCAACAAAACCAAAACCTTTTGCTCTACCAGTATCTCTATCTGTAATCAATTTTACACTACTAACTTCCCCATATTGTGAAAATAAAGTAGTTAAACCCTCTTCTGTTGTACCGTAAGACATATTACCCACATAAATTTGCATTTTTCTTTTTTCCTTTAAATATGTATATTTCCAATAAAAATTATACATACAATGAGAATTTCAATAGTTAGTATAAAGTCATTAAAAAATATTTACAATTATACAATAATAATTTATAGTTTTGTCATTTTTATGAATTTTTTAGAAATTTTAGAAATTTAATATCCGCTTTTTACCCAATTTAATAAGCTTAGATTATTGTTCTATTAAGAATGGATTATATATGGATTTAAGCAATCTTACATCTTTTACATCTTTAAACAATATCTTAATTCCCTCATGTTCATTTAAATTTCCATGCACTAAAATTATATTCCCATCTATTGCCACTTTTTTTGACTTTACTAACCAATTACTAGTTCCAAGGGGAATTAGGGAAAATTCATTTATCATTCTTTTGTTAATTTTTGCACTTGAAATTAGACCTGGAAATCTAAAAAATATAGAGGGCACTTGATTATTTAAAAGTAGCATTTTCTCTACATCTAAAATCTCAACATCAAGATTAGTTTTAAAATAAAGCATAAAGTTCTTCTCTAATACTTTTTCATTTTTATCATAATAATGGTTTCGTGAATGATTTATCCAAGTTATATCTAGTTTTTTATTATGTATAAGAGATAAAAATTCCTTTTTATGACCGTTTACCCATCTGTATGTTATTGAAATGGCAATTGGAATTTTTTTATTTACTTGCTTTAGATCTAAAAACTTTTCAAATAACTCTTTTTCATAACCTTTTTTAGAAGAAGGACACATATCAATTGTAAGATACATCTCATGGGGCTTCTTTTTTATACTATCATTTATGCCAGCATTTGATATTGGAAAACTGTTTTTCAGTGCTTTATTAACTAAAATATCATAATTGGTATTTTCTAAAATAGATTTATCTGCTTTTGTTAATTTCTCTTTTTCTTTTTGTGTCATTATAGATGTTTTCAAACTATTAAGATTGATAGTTAAAAAGAAAGACTTAGACTTATAGTTATATGATCTTATAATTAAAAACTTATTTTTAGAGTCTTTATAAAAAGATTTTATAACTTTATAATTTTTTATTTTTGAAGTGTCTAGTTGTACATCGGCTTTTAATGGAATAAAAGCAAATAGTACAACTAAAATTAGGTAGGATAAAAGAACTTTGTATTTTTTCATATAATCTCAATAATTAATTTTACGCATTATATGTAAAAAAATATTAAACTAAATACTATTTATTTAACTTTTTAGCTTTAAAAAATCACCATCAATTATCAGTAGTTTTACACCATCTTTTGTAACTGAACGATGTGAGCTTAATTCATCTGAAACTATATATGACATACCAGGTTTCAAAATAGAACTTTCTCCATCTTTTTGTTCATTTACAACTTCACCTTCTAGGCAGTAAACAATATGACCTTTTTCACACCAATGATCAGCTACATAATTTGCAGAATATGTTACAACTCTAACTCTTAATCCCTCAAATTGCAAAGTTTGCCAGTATGCTATTCCAGACTCACCTTTATGTTCTGTTTTTGGTATATTTGACCAATCTATTGTTTGAAAAGGTATATTCTTATTATTCATGTTTTCTCTTTTTAATTATTTTTAATATGGTAGCTAAAATAGTCAAAATTTATTTTATAAATCTACTATTTAAGTTTAATAAATTATTAAATCTTATTTGATACTATGATCAAATGAATAAAAAACTACAAATGGTTTATACCTATCACAATGAAACAAAACATTCCCAACAAAGATATGCAAAATCTTTAGGATATATGGATTGGGCAACACAACCAAACCCATATAGAACATACATAGATACTAAGAAAACACAGTTGCCTTTATCTTTTGAAAATAAGACCTTGGAATATAGCCAAATATTTAATCAAAAAAAAGATGATACATTATCAGCTCCTTTATGTAAAGAAGCAATATCACAATTCTTCCAATTTTCCCTTGGACTTGCTGCAATTAAAGAATACCAAGGTCAATCTTGGGCTTTAAGATGTAATGCCTCAAGTGGAAACCTACAGCCTAGTGAAGCTTATATTATATCAAATGATATTCCAGGTATTGATGATGGACTTTTTCACTATTGCCCACTTGAACATGAACTTGAATTATTATCAAATGCAAATGAAGAATTAACTCTACCAAAAAATAGTTTTTTGGTATGTTTATCATCAATTGTTTGGAGAGAAGCTTGGAAGTATGGAGAAAGATCATGGAGATATACCCAACTTGATTGTGGGCATGCTTTAAAAGCTTTGGAAATTTCAGCTTTAATCTTAGGTTGGAAAGTTGAAGTAGTCAATACAAAAGATTCTAGCCTTCAAAATCTAATAGGATTTGATCAAGTTCAAAGGTTTATCCCCCAAGAGCGAGAACTTCCTGATATGTTATTATTAGTCTCTTTTAATGATAATTCAGAAAATAAATTAAAAGAAATAGATATTGATAAAATAAGAGATTCATTGGAAGAAACTTATAGAGGAAAAGCAAACCAATTAAGCCATGATTGGCACAAGTGGGATATCTTAGAAAAAATAGAAGATGCAACTTTAAGTGATGATTTAGAGACTAAACAATATACAAATGACAAATATGAAATAAATCCTTATAGAGAAACTTCATTTTTAGCAAAAGATATTGTATTAAATCGTCGTTCAGCACAAGTAATGGATAAAGATGACTCAAATATAACTAAAAAAGAGTTTGAAACTATTTTGGGTTCTGTAAAATCAAATAATTCATCTATACATTTAGTAATCTTTGTACATAATGTAACAGATATTGAACAAGGACTTTACATACTTGTTCGTAATGAAAAACATAAAGAGCAATTAAAAACTTTATTTAAAGAAGAATTTCTTTGGGAAAAAGTTGATACACAATCAGGTCAATTATATAAACTTGTAAAGGGAGATTTTAAATTCCTATCAAAAGCAATATCTTGTAATCAAGACATTGCAAGCCATGGAGCATTTACCCTTGGAATGTTAGCCCAATTTACAAATCAATTAGAACAATTTGGAGCTTCAAGATACAAGCAACTATATTGGGATTGTGGAGCTATTGGACAACAATTATATTTAGAAGCTACATCACTAAAACTTTCAGCTACTGGTATTGGATGTTTTTTAGATGATATACTTCATGGAGCACTTGGTTTACAAACAAATCATTTCCAAACGCTTTATCATTTTACAATTGGACGAGGATTAGTTGATACTAGACTATCAACTAAGAAACCTTATATTGATTAAATAATCATACTATTAAATAGAAATGGCTAAAATTCTATAAATAAAAAATAGGATTTATATGAATACTTTTTTCTCAAGACATGAACTTAAAAACTATGCCTATATAATAATAGGCTCTGTTTTTTTAGCCCTTTCTGTTGTTGGTTTCTTTGCACCTAGTGAACTTATTACTGGAGGAACAGCGGGACTTGCTTTATTAATTCACTATATTACAAATCTAACTATTGGTACAATAATTATTTTAATTAACTTGCCTCTAATCTTACTTGGTATTAAATTTCTTGGTAAAATGTTTGCTGTTCGAACTATCATTACTATTCTTTTAATATCTATATTTATTGATTTTCTAACTCAAATAGTTCATTTAAAGCCTTTTATTATAGATAATTCTTTAGGTGCTATTTTTGGAGGTGTTTTTGTTGGTATTGGATTGGCTTTTATTATAAAAGGGGAATCAACAGCTGGTGGTTCAACAATACTTGCAAAAATAATTTCATCAAAAACAGAGTTGAAACCTGGACAAGTTATTTTAGTAATTGACTTTATCATTATCTTTTCATCACTATTTATTCTTAATGATACAGGAAAAGTACTATGGAGTATTATAAGTATTTACATTACAGCAAAAGTTATTGATGTAATACTAACTGGTAATCTTAATAAAAAAGTTGTTTATTTAGTTACTCAAAAAACAGATCTTTTTAAAGAATTAATTAGAAATGAGTTAGGTCCTCAAGGAACGATAATAAGAGGCGATGGTCTTTTTGATAATGAAGATAAAAAAATGATTTTAATAGTTGTAAAAGTTGATAAACTACAAAAACTAAGAGAACTAGTAAAAAAGAATGACCCAGAAGGATTTTTAATAATCACAGAAGCTACAGAAATGTTAGGACGAGGTCATTAGTATTAATTTAAACTTCTTTATTTATCTAGTTTAAAAATAAAAGCCACTTTTAAGACACTTAATAAAGTTATAGTTTATGACTAAAACATATAAAAAGGATATATATGGTTAAGAAGTCATTATTTAAAAACATAGGATTTCAAATCTTGATTGCTATGATTTTGGGTACTATAGCAGGTGTTGTTATGGGAGAAGAGGCATCAATCTTTGCTCCATTAGGTACTATTTTTATTCACTTAATAAAAATGCTAGTTATACCATTGATAGTTATTTCTATCATTTCTGGTTCTGCAAACTTAAGTGATAGTCCAAGTGCAGGAAAAGTAGGAATGGGAACAATTGTATTCTTTCTTGCAACTTCTGCAATTGCTGTTGCCCTAGCTCTTCTTGTAGGTGAAATATTCAAACCAGGTGTTGGTTTAGATTTAACTAGTGTTCATCATATGTTCTCAAATCAGTATGCTGATAAAGGTGAATTACCAAGTGCAATAGAGACAGTTATAGGAATGATTCCAACAAATATATTCCAATCACTTTTAGATGCAAATATCTTACAAATCTTAGTATTTTGTCTATTTTTTGGTATTGCTCTTTCAAAAGTACCAAAAGAAAAAAGTGCTCCAATTATGAATAGTTTAGAAGCTACAACTCAAGCACTAATTTGGATGGTAACAATGGTTATGTTCTTAGCACCAATTGGGGTATTTGGACTTATGGCTGATTCTGTTGGAACATATGGTTTTGAGATGCTTAAACTTGTTGGGAAACTATTTCTTGTGTATATGGGTGCCCTATTGGTTTATGGATATGGATTTTATCCTTTACTTATTAAGTTATTCTCAAAAATGTCAATACTTAAATTCCTTTCTGCTATGAAAAAACCTCAAATAGTAGCCTTATCAACAGCTTCATCTATGGCAACACTTCCTGTTAATATGAAAACATGTGAGGAAGAACTTAAAATTTCTAAATCAACTTGTTCTTTTGTACTTCCATTGGGAGCAACTATTAATATGAGTGGAAATGCTATTTATTATGGATTAGTAGCAATTTTCTTTGCTCAAGTTTATAATATAGATTTAGGTCTTGGTGGATATGTAGCTATTATCTTTACTGCAACAATTGGTGCTATTGGACAAGCAGGAGTTCCTGGTCCTTCATTCTTAGTAGTTGCTGTATTAATTGCAGCTGGTATTCCAATAGAAGGTCTACCTTTACTTATTGCCTTAGACAGAATGTTTGATATGACAAGAACTGCTTTAAATATTACAGGTGATGCAGCTTGTGCTGTTATTATTGATAACTATAATACTAAAAAAGATAAATTAGAAACAATATAAAAAGAAGAGTTTTAAACTCTTCTTTTTTCTACTCTTAAAACAAATTTATAAAGCCTATTTCCCAATACTGAAATAAATAATCCAAACAATATCAAAATAGCTCCAAGAGTTTCTATATGATTTAATTGCTCATTAAGTAAAATATTTGAACTAATAATCCCAACAACAGGTATTACTAAAGCAAAAGGAGTAACAACAGCAGAGTTATAATTTTTAAGTAACCATCCCCAAATAGCAAAAGCAACCAAAGTAGAAATATATCCAGTATAAGCTACAGAAACCCAAGTTTTAACACTAGAGTTTAATAATAAAGTTAAAGGCTCATGGGACTCATAAAAGTATGAAAGTATAAACAAAGGAAGTGGTGGAATCAAACTTACCCAAACCATAAAATGCAAAAGGTTTACATCTTTTATTTGTTTCATAATTACATTTGAAACTGACCAAAAAATTGAAGCACATAATATTAAAACTATTCCTAGAAGAGTAATATTTGTATCAACTGTAAAAAAGAAAAATCCAAATCCAATAAGTGCTATTAACATACCTATTGATTGTGCTATTGTAATTTTTTCTTTGAAAATAATCATACTAAGGATTATTGTAAATATAACTTGTGCTTGTAAAAGTAAAGATGAGATTCCAGCACTTGCATCTTCTTTCATAGCAATAAATAAAAATGAGAACTTTAAAACACCTAAAAATACCCCTACTCCCAAAACATTCCAAATAGATGTTTTAGGAAAAGGTATAAAAAATACAGCAGGAATAGCGACTATAAAAAATCTCAAAGAGGAAAAAAGTATAGGAGGTAACTCTTCTAGTCCAAACTTTATGACTGAGAAATTAACTCCCCAAATTAAAACAACAATTAATGCAAACGAAATACTTTTTAAATTCACTCTCTCTCCTTAAAATGAGAATTATAGAAAATGAATTAAATTAAGTATAGTAAAAAATTGCTATTTTAATCCATTTACAATATTTATTGGTTTTTTCCCATCCAATACTCTTTTCGCATTTAGTGCAGCTTTTTGTCTCATCTCAAAATATGCTTTATCACTATAAAAAGCAGAGTGTGGATTTATAAGAAATCTACCATCAAGCCAATTTTCTTTTGCTCTCCAAGCATCTAACATCAAACCATCTTGAGGTGGTTCATTTGGAATAACATCAAGATTCACACAGTTTAAATGTCCAGATTTTAAAGGCTCATAAAATACATCTAAATCTTTTACAATGCCTCCACGAGCTGTATTTACTATAGAAGCACCCTTTTTCATCTTAGATATAAATTTTTCGTCAACTAAGGCATTTGTTTCAGATGTTAATGGACAATTTATAGAAATGATGTCACAAGTTTCTAGTAACTCATCTAAAGACTCAACTCTTTTTGCACCTAACATTTTCTCCGTTCCACTTGATAAATAAGGATCGTAAAAATATGTTTGAAATCTCAAAGCATTTGCTTTTAAAATAACACTTCCACCTATTCTTCCAGCACCAATTACTCCAAGCTTATAATCACTAGTTCTTTTGATATTATCTAAAGTATTGATTTGCCAAGTACCATCTCTGTGATCTCTACATCGATAATCATATCTTGTAATTCCTCGAGCAATATTCATAATCATAGCAATTGCTGTATCACTAACCTCTTCCGTTCCATAATCAGGAGTATTAGAAGCATAAATTCCTTTTTGTTTGATATATTCTAAATCTAAAAATACATCATAACCAACCCCAAATCTAATTAGTGCTTTTAAATTTGGCAATTTATTAATATACTCATTTGTTATTTTTTTGTGCCAAACCATAAGAACTTCTATATCTTCATGTAATTCAGTTGATAACTCATCTCCTAAGACCTCTTTTTCTATATAAGGATCAGTTATCTTATCTGTTATAAATACTCTATTCAATTTTTTTCCTTGTGATAATATTGAATATAGAATACTATTTCATTTATTACAATCAGATAATATTTTGAAGTATACAAAGAAAAAAAAGTCTTGTCATTAACATAGGTTAATTTTGATATTAGTTATTTAAATTCTACTTCTATTAATGTAATATCTTTAGCAGTTGGATTGACTACATTGTGTTCAACTCCTGCATCCCTATAATAACACTCTCCAGATTTTAAAGTAATACTTTTAAATCCTTCACCATTATCCATAAGAAGTTCGCAATCTTGCATCGGAACAATTACATAATCTCTTTCATGTCTATGCCAGAGAGTTTCACACTGTGCAGGAAAAAATAAATGGTTAACACAAGTACGCTCATTATTGATTTGTTCAGTTAATTCAAAAAGTGGTCGAGATGTCATGTTTTTCCTTTAAATATATTTCTTTATTATATATTATTTATTCTATTAATAAGGTCTATTAAGCATATGTTTTCTAACCATTCGTCCGTAAATTGCTTCAAATATTATTGATATAATAATAAAAACGAAAAATATGAGTATAGATTGTTTATTTGTAAAAAAAGTGTGAATAAGTAGAGTTGATAAGGCCACAAAACTAACAATACAAGAGATAAGTAAAGTAATTCTGTTTGCATTTATTTGCTTATATAATTTAAATGCTGCAACATTTACAATAAAAAATATAAGTAAAAAACTAGCACTTCCTATTATTGCAATTTGTGCTAAGTCAATACTATTTGCCAAAATTAAACTAAAAAATGCAGTTACTAAAATACTTACACTGGGAATACTATTTTTTTCTTCATTAAGCTCTTTTGGAAGTTCACCCTCCATAGCAAGGATAAATCCCAATCGTCCATTTCCGTATATTGTTGCATTTATAGCTGAAAAAGTTGCTAACAGTGCAGCAATAGAAACGATTGTAAAACCTATTTGTCCTAAAGCTGGTTTTGCAGCAACTGCCAAGGCATAATCTTTTGCTTTAAGTAATACACTCTCATCTACAGTTCCAACAGTAATAAAGGCAATTAATGCATAAAGAATAATTACTAAAATAACAGAGCCATAAAAGGCTCTTGGCAAGTTTGATTTTGGATTTTTTATATCTTCTGCTGCATTTGCAATAAGTTCAAACCCTTCATAAGCAACAAAGATAACCATTCCCGCAACTAAGATAGAAAAACTATCTTTCCAATTACTTGGATTGAATCTTTGAGTATCCACAAATGAAGCACTTGAAACAATAATAACTATTAATAATACTACTTTTATAATCACGATAATTGTCTCAGATTTACTTACAAATGAAGCACTTATTAAATTTATAACTAAAGGCAAAATAATAGCTAAGCTTATGAATAAATGATTCATAAAAAATGTAGATTTATCTAAAAATAAAACTTCTGCATAAGAAGCAAAAGCAACTGCATATAAAGAAATAGTTACTAAATAACTTAACCAAAGTATAAAATTAACACTTCCTGATAAAAAATTGTGACCAAAGGCATTATCAATAAAACTTACAGTTCCACCTTTACTTTGAAATTTTACAGATAGTTTTGCATATGAGTAAGAGGTAAGTATTGCTACGAAACCAGCTAATAAAAAAGCAACAACTGTAGCTCCATGGGCTAAAGATACAGCTTCACCTAAAACAGCAAAAATACCTCCACCAACCATTCCACCAACGCCAATTGCAATAGCACCAAATAATCCAATTGTTCTGTTATTTTCGCTCAATTAAAAAACCTTTCGTATTTATTATTATATTTTACTAGATTACTAGATTTAAGCCCTTAATCTTTTTTTCGATAAAATCACAAAAATACAAGGAAATATTTTGAATAAACCAATTAATCTTTTTGCCGTAACTTTTATAGCTATCATAGCAGTTTATCTATTTGTATTAGGTGAGAATAAAACAATACAAATACTAAAAGAGGACTATTTGTATATTTTAAGTTTGATTCCAATTGCTTTTGCCTTTTTTTTCTTTAAATTTAAACTAAAAGATTATGAAATAATAAATTTCAATAAAAATAATGATATCTCTTTAAAATCAACTGTTCTATTTTTTTTAGCATTTCAAGTTTATGATTATTATTCTGAAGGTGGATTTATTGGTATGATTTCACAATGGTTCATATACTGGATTATGGGAATAATTGCTCTACTTTTAATGGAAACTATAAATTATTATAAGAATTATAAACTATTACAAAAAGCTGATTAATTTACTTTTAGAACTTAATTTCATATACTAAACAAAGAATTAATATTTATTGCATACAATATATCAAATATTAAAGGCTAAAGTATGAAAAAGTTCGATTTAATAATAATTGGAGCAGGAAGAGCAAGTAATTTAGCAGTTAGTGCTGGCAAAGCTGGCAAAAAAGTAGCCCTAATAGAAAAATCTGCCCTTGGTGGAACTTGCCCAAATAGAGGTTGTGTTCCTTCAAAACTACTTATTGGTTATGCCCATATAGCAAATGCAATTAAAGATTCAAATAGACACTTCATAGACTCTACGATAAATAAAATTGACCTAGAAAAAATCTTTCAAGATACAAATGAATATATCTCAAAAGTTGATGAAAAATATGAGCATAGATTTAATGAAAATGTAGAAGTTTTTAAAGGAGTTGGTTCTTTTATTTCTAATAATGTAGTGCAAGTAAATGAGGAACAACTGACTGCTCCTAAAATAGTAATTGCAACAGGAACAAAACCCATAAAACCAGAGCATGAAAAAGCTTGGACTAGTAATGATATCTTTCCCCTAAAGGGTAAAATTCCAAAATCACTTACAATAGTTGGTTCTGGTTTTATTGCCTGTGAATTAGCAAGCTTTTTTTCAGCCGTAGGAGTAGAAACAACACTACTATCAAGAAGCCAACATATCTTAGGAAAAGAAGATTATGAGATACAAGAGATATTTAAAAGTGAATTTAGCAAAAAAGTAAATATAGAGTTTGATACAATTGCAAAAGATGTTGAATACAAAAATGAACAGTTTACAATGACCTTAGAAAATAAAGATGGTACAAGTAAAACTCACACAAGTGAAGCCCTACTGTATGCAATAGGAAGACAATCAAATACTTCAAGCTTAAAACTAGAAAACACCTCAATACAAACAACCCAAAAAGGCTACATAAAAAGAGATGATTTTTTTGAAACAACTGCAAAAGGCGTTTATGTTGTAGGAGAAGCAGCAGGAGTTTATATGCTCCAACATGCAGCCTCATATGAAGTAAATCACTTAGGAAAAATATTACTTGAAGATTGTAAAGAACCTTTACACTTCAAATACATGCCACATGCAGTTTTTACAGAACCTGAAATTGCAAGTGTAGGTATTACAGAACAAGAAGCAAAAAAACAAAATATAGAATATGTAGCTACAACAACAAACTGGCTAGCAAGTGCAAAAGCCATGTCAACAAGACTAAAATATCCAGTGACAAAATTTATTACAAACCCAAAAACTTATGAAATACTAGGTTGCCATATGATAGGACCTGAAAGCTCAACTATGATGCACCAAGTCTTAGCAGTAATGCACATAAATAATAATATAAAACACCTAAAAGAGATGCTTTATATCCATCCAGCTATGAGTGAAGCCCTACTTCCAGCAGCTGTTGGAGCAGTAAAAGAAATAGAGAATTATAATAAATAGTATTTAAAGAATTATGGCTTTAAGTAAGCATATCCCTCATGCTGTCTTACGATTAATTCTTTAACACCTATTGGCACTATTTTTACAAATGAATATAACATCTCATCTTCGATATTGAGATTTTTCAAAGCATTATTACAAGCGATTATATCCACTTTATTAGAAACTAGTTTTTCCAATTTTTTACCTATATTAGAATCATTTTTATAAGCAAGTACAGCTTTAGAATTTGCAACAATTTCTATATGCGAATTTTCCACATCAATGCCTTTTAATAGATTCTCAACATTTGCCAAAGTCAAATCCCATTTTTCTATTTCATCAATATGAAAAACTACTTTTATTTTCATTTCTTTTTTTCCTTTTTATAAATTCAGAACTACTCTTTTTCCATACCAAGTTCATTCCAATCACTCCATCCTGAAAATTTTAAAGGCTCTTCTTTATCTAAATTTTTAAGATGTTCTTCCCATCTCTTCATACTCGTTTTTAAATGTAAATCAAACTTATCTTCAGACATATAAGTAAATCCTTTATTTTGTATCTCAGTTGATAAAAATGGAGGAAATACTGTAAATCCCATATAGTGCAAAGAAAAATTCATAGATCTTAGTAAAACTTCAATTTCTCCTCCACCTCTACCATTTTCTGTAAAGGTTGTTTTTGGTGCACCAGAAGTGACAGAACAAATAGCTCGTTTTCCTTTAAAATAGCCTTTATCATATCTCATTTTACTGGTATATAAACCTCCACTAACAAAAACCCTGTCAAACCATCCTTTTAGCATTGCTGGTTGTTGATGCCACCACATAGGAAATTGAAGAATAAGTAAATCACACTTTTCTATTTTTTCTATCTCTTTTTTTACATCATCAGGAAGAGTATCCGTTTTGTATGCATTTCTTTGCTCAGACAAAAGATCAAACTTATCTAAATCTATTCTATTTTTATAATGCTCAGCTTTTTCAACAGGATCAAAATTTTCACCATATAAATCAGAAACTTCAACCGTATCACCTTGTGCTTCAAATGTCTCTTTTGCCACATCTTTTAATGAACCATTAAACGATTTGGCTTCGGGATGACAATATACAATTAATACATTCATCTTTTAGTCCTACTTTTATAAATTTGTCGCACAATCCTATAAAAAACATGATAAAAGAAGCTTTTTCATATCCAATTAGGTCAAAGAAAAAAGATACTATTAAGCAGTAAATCCATCATATAGAAACTTTTTTACAAATCTTTTATTTGTTTTAAATGTCAAAAAGCTTTAAAACTGTTGTTTTTTCTCTAAAGAGTGGACTTTTTGAATCTGCTTCTATCATATGAGCAGTTTCATCATGTGCCAAAAGTGCCTCATTTGAAGCCCATTTTTCAAGGATTATAAATCTATTTTTATCATCTTCAACTTCTTTTAGTTCATATTGTAAACATCCCTCTTCTTTTAATACAAGAGGAGCTAGTTTTTTAAAGGCTTCAATTTGTTTATCTCTTAGTCCATCTTTTACTACTATATCAATGATTAATGATATTTCTGAATTCATTTATTATTCCTTTTTACTAAATTATATTTTTACTTTTTAAAGCTTCCATCACTATTTCTTTTCGATATTTTAATTGCTCTTTTGAAATATCAGCATTTAATGCAAAAAACCAAATACTATTTTTACTTTCCACATAACCAACATACCAACCGATCTTTCCTGACCAACCAGATTTAGCTTTTATACTATACTCTTTTGTCTTTTCTACTGTTAGTATTTTTTTAGTTATATCTATATATTTTTGAGTAAAAGGTAAATCATTGTTATAAAGTTTTTTCAAAAACTTTATTTGCTCAAATGCAGATATTTTCAAATCACCTTCTAACCAAAAAGTTGTCACATCTGAACCTGTTTTTTCATTACCATAATGTAGTTTTTTTAAATAAGCTAAATATTTATCATTACCAATCTCTTTTGCAAATCTTTGATAACACCATACACAAGAAATTGAAATAGCACTTTGCAGAGTTTGGTCTTTGTTCCAAGGTTCATAAGACCTTACAACTCCATCCCATTTTATTACTTCATTTTCATCTTTTATCACTCTTTCCTCAAGTACAATAAGTGTATTTGGTATCTTAAATGTAGAAGCTGGGATATATCTAGTCATTGCTCTTTTTTTATTATAGATATACTCTTTTTTACCATCTAATGATGAAATAACTAAGGTCCCATTAACTTGTGTTTTATCAAATATATTTTTCAACTCTTTATCATTGGCACCTAGCAAATTAAAAAACAAACTTAACAAAATAGTTATTTTAAAAATTCCCATTAATTTTCCTTTTAACTTTTACTCAAACTAAAGATTGAATATACTCATAAGCTGTCACTCCATATACTCTTTTAAAGTGCCTATTAAAATGTGATAAATCAGTAAAACCATACTCCACAACAGCAGCATATAAATCTTTTGTATGTTCTAAATATATTTTAGCATGAATCAATTTACAATTTAAAAAGAATTGATAAGGAGTTATTCCTGTATTTGCCTTAAACATTCTTATAAATTGAAATTTACTTAAGCTTAACTCTTTTGCTATTTCATCTATATTTAAAACATCATCCAACTCATAATAAATCATCTCTTTAGCTTTTTTGACAATTAAATTCTCTTTTTTATAATCTAAAATAAAATCATTAGTAGAGAAATTATCTGTAATATTTAACAATAATTCAGAACACAAAGATTCGTCTTTTTCAAATAAAATAGCAGATGATAGATTGATAATATCTTGCTTTAGTTTTTCATTATATACAATAGAAGAGGAAAACTTTACGATATCTTTTTTACCTAATGCTTCTAAAAAAAGTTCTGGCTTAATATACAACATAACATAATCTAAAGACTCATCATTACATCCTGATTCTCCATCATGTAGTTGTTCCGGATTGAAAAGCATTACTCCATTTTTATATGAGGCTTGGGAAACCCCATCTAAATTATATTTTTGAACTCCATTTAAAGTTACGCCCAAAGCATACTCTTCATGGGAGTGTTTTTTGTATGAAAACTTTTCCATTTTTGCTTTTAGTGCTGTGATATCTACTCTATTTTTATAAGTGAACTTATCCATAATAACTCATTTAATTAAATATCCCTGAAATTGCAATAGCACATATTATTAAAAATATTGCCATTATGTTATTTACTAGTTTATTATACTTATCTAAAAAAGATTTTAGTACTTTTCCAAATAAAATCCATGATAAAAAAGCAACACAAGCAATAATTGTAATCAATAACACAAAAAGTGTCAAATGCCAAAAAGAGGTATAATAAGGCAAAATAAAACTTGGAAAAACAGTCAATGTAAACAATACTGGTTTGGGATTAACAAATTGCATAAGAAAACCTGTTTTAAAAGATGAAAATTGATTTTCTTTTTTTGAAGTATTATTTATCTTAAAAATTTGATATGCTAAATACAACATGTAAATAGCTCCAATTATTTGTAAGATAACTATAATATTTGGCAAATAATTCATCAATATAGAATTAAAAATAACAGATATACTTAATAATACAAAAAAAGCGAATAATGCACCAATAGAAAACTCAAAAGCTTTTTTGACCCCATAATTGTGCACTGTTGTAAGAATCATAATATTAGTGGGGCCTGGTGTTATTATCATCAAACTACAATATAGTAGAAAAAATACAAAATTCATAATTTACCCTTCTTTTTGGTAAATTATACATTTTAAAAATTTTTAGACATAGTACATTATTGCAATACAAATAAGTTGATATTAAAAAGCTTTAAAGTTATATTTTAAAGAACTTCTTTAATTACTTCTAAATCTGGTAAGTTATTAGCCACATCTTGGTAATCTTTTCCATTCGTTAATGATTTTATTATTATTGCTAAAGGTTCTGAATATATTTCAGGAAAATCAACCTCACCCAAAGTAACTATTGGAAAAGCTAGTTTTTCCAAAGGTGGACAAAATTGTGCAGAAACACCTTCTTTATTACCTCTAGCATCCATACGATACCAGCCATATTTTTTTAAATAAACTGCATTTAATCCATGAAGACAAAAAGGAGGAGTATCAGTAATAGTTAAACGTTGATAACATAAGCCAGTAGGAATTTCATTTGCCCGTAGAAGTGCTGCCAATAAATGACTTTTTGCATAACAATATCCAGTAGCATATTTAAGTACATCTGATGCTTTACATGTCACTGGATTAAGTTTGAAATCTGAACTATGCTTTATCTCATCACGTACAAAGGTAAAACATTTATGGGCAATCTCTTCATCAGAAGATAAGCCCTTAGCCAATTCTTTTGCTTTAGTTAATACATTTGGAGTTTTCCAATCTATAAATTCTGTTGATTCTAAATATTTTTTCATTTTTATAATAATTAAACCTTTTTGATTATTTTTACAATATATAATAATACCACAGCACCTATTGTAGACATTATAATTGAGCCAATAAATCCACCTGCACTTAGTCCAACAAAGGCAAATACAAAACCACCAACAACAGCACCAACAATACCAATAACAATATTACCGATAAGCCCAAAGCCACCACCATTCATTATTTTACCTGCTAACCAACCTGCAATTGCACCTATTAATAAAAATACTATTATATTCATCTATGATCCTTTTCTTTTATGACTTATTTAATATTAACTGAATTATCTTTAAGTTTAGAAAATATAAAGATATTTATTTTATAGATATAGTAGTTGGATTTAGAAAATTTTAGTAGTAGTAAAAAAGCAAGGAGAGACCTTGCTTTTTATATATTATAAATATTTATTTATTTTTTCTTCAAGAGCACCTTTTGTAGTTGTTCCAATCAATTGGTCAACTATTTCACCATCTTTGAAGAAAAGAATAGTAGGTATTGATCTTATTTCATATTTTGCTGTTAAGTCTTGCTCAACTTCTGTATTTACTTTACATATTTTTGCTTTTCCTTCAAACTCTTCAGCCAACTGTTCAATAACAGGAGCAATCATTCTACAAGGTCCGCACCATGGTGCCCAAAAGTCAACTAATGACACACCCTCTTTTACTGTATCTTCTATATTATTTTGATCTAATTCTAAATATTTTGACATTTTATTTCCTATAATTTATTTTCATTTTTACCTAAGTACTCAGCAACACCTTCTTTGTTTGCTTTCATACCTTCGTCACCTTTGTTCCATCCTGCTGGACACACTTCACCATTTTCATTTGTAAATATCATTGTATCTACCATTCTAACCATTTCATCAATATTTCTTCCTAGTGGTAAGTCATTGATTACTGCATGTCTTACTGTTCCATCTTTATCAATTAAAAATGACCCTCTAAGTGCTACAGACTCATCTAACAATACATCATAGTCTCTTGCAATTTGTTTTGTAATATCTGCAACCATTGGGAATGCAACTCTTCCGATTCCACCCTCTTCTACTTTTGTTTCTCTCCAAGCAAAGTGAGCAAATTCTGAATCAACAGAACAACCAATTACTTGAACTCCTCTTTCTTTAAACTCTTCAACTCTTTTTGAAAAAGCAATAATCTCAGATGGACAAACAAATGTAAAATCTAATGGCCAGAAAAATAATACTGCACCTTTTTCACCAATATTTTTATATAAATTAAAATCTTCTACAATTTGACCATCTGCTAATACAGCTGTTGCTGTGAAGTCTGGAGCTTTTTTTGTTACTATCATTTTATTTCCTTTTTTTCTTGTTTAATTTTTTGATAGTGGAAGTATATATAAAAAGTTTTAAAGTAAAATTAATAAATTTTATTAAAGGAAAAAAATTATCCTTTAATAAAAAAGCTATCTTAGTTTTATAGGAAGAAGAGTTAAAAAGCTCAAAGCCTCAGGAAGAGAAAATGTAGCATTTTTTATATCATTTTGTTTTGGGTCGATTAAATAGTTTTTTGATGTTTCAAAATTGGCTTTTTGTAAATTATTTTTTATAAATACAGATTGTTCTAAATCGCAAGTTTTAAAAAGTGCTTTTTCAAGGTTGCACTCTTCAAAACCAGTATCTCTTATAAGTGAATTGACAAATTTAATTTGTCGTAAATCCAAAAGATGAAAAGAGTTCTGTGAAATATTACAAGAATCAAATTCAACATTGAAAGGCTCTTCACAAGAACTCCAAGATATTCCAAGAAGTTTTGAGTTCTCAAAAGTCACATCATTGAATACACAGTTTTTCAAAACACTCAAAGACAAATCACAAGATATAAAAGTGCACTCAGTAAACTTACAGCCTTGCATAAGACTTTTAGAAAAATCACATTTTATAAAAGTGCAATTATCAAAATAAATAGAATCAAAGTTTTTATCATCATACTCAATAAACTCTTCTTCCCAATAATCATTTGTTTTAAACATATTATTTCTTTTTTACTCTAATTTTATTGTTTAGCTAGATCTGAAGATGCAAAGATATATGATGCATCACTCATCGATTTATCAAGACTGATAGAACAAGCTTTTAACACCACTCGCCCAATTAGTTCACCTAATAATGTATGTTTACCACAATAAGCAATTTTTTCGTTACCATAAGGACAAAATACAGCATGACTATCAGTACCTGTTCCACTAGCTAGTAACTTAGAAACTGGACTAAGAATTCCTGCATCATGTACAGCAGTAACCTTACTCTCTGTGAGCATAATTAGAGCTTCTACAAGTGCCACATCACTCAAGGATTGATTGACATATAGCCAAATATTTATAGTCCCAGGAGAGATTTCTTCATCAGCAATATCACCTACTCGTCGTGCATTACTAAGTCCACTTGTGACCCAACATTCTACTGTTAATCCTTGATGGCTTTCTATGCTGTGACCTAATGATTTCATTGATGCGGCAGTCATCATAGCTGTAGTAGGTTGAGGCAATGCAAGTTCGATAGCTTTGATATTCAAAGTCTCCTCAGGTGATAAAGTGGGTAAAGATATATCTTTATCCACTTTTAAATTCAAAAAAGAAGCCACATCACATAACCCACCATTCAACACTGCTGAACTTAATACACGACAATTATTTGGTGGAATAAGTACAAGATAATCAGGATGATTTATCAACTTAATTTGAGACATAAATTTTACCTTTTATTTTTACTAACAATACCCATCTTATCTTTACATTTTTTTTCTTTTATGATTAGTAGCTTTTTTCTTTGCATTTTAAGAAAATCCTGCTTTATAAATAGAATCAAAATTTTTATTATCATCTTCAAAAGTTAAAACTTTTCAAAAGAAATTTGCCTTTTATTATTTACCCCTAGCTTTTTATTATAATTCAGGTATACTGAATTCAATTGAAAGATGATTTCGAATTTCATCTATGGCATGCTTTATATTGATAACCTTTCGTTGACAGTAAAATCACTCCACAAGATAGCTTCATAATTAGATTTTATATAGCACAAGTAAAATTGTGTATCAACAAAAGGAATTACAATGGCAGAATTAGTAAATGGATCAGTTAAATGGTTTAACAGCGAAAAAGGTTTTGGATTTATCGAACAAGAAAATGGTGGAAAAGATGTATTCGTACATTATAGAAACATCAACAGTACTGGATATGGTAGAGTTTCATTAGAAGATGGTCAAAAAGTTACTTTCGAGGTTGCTCAAGGTGATAAAGGTCTTCAAGCAGAAAACGTTACTGCTCAATAGCGTTATTTTATAAGCGGTTTTCCCGCTTATAACTCTTCAAATACACTTTAAAAATATCAATCTATCTTTTTACAATTATATTTTATTTCTCAGTTTTTTGTGATAAAACCCATAATTCAACTTTTTCATTCTCTCTTGAATCTGTTCGTTGTGTTTTTTTCGATGAAGCTCTTACATCTCTTCTTAAGTGTAACTCTTTTCTGAAACGATTATTGTTTCGTAACTCTTCTATTATAGGATGAAAACTTTCTTTATCAACAACTTGAGCTAAATTTGAAAATATCAAAACTATTTTTCCATCAGCATTAAGATGCTTTTGTGCTTGCTCAAAAAATCTAGGAAATAAATCCTCTTCAAAATATATAGCTTTGTCAAGCCCTTCTTCTAGTTTATGTTTTGCAAGTAACCAAGGAGGATTAAACACAATCAAATCAGCCATAACATCACAATTATCAAATAAATCACCATGATTAAGTGTTATTTTATCTTCATAACCCAATCTTTTACTCTCTTGATCTACTCCAATAATTGCATTTTTATTTGTATCTGTTGCAAAAATATTTTCAAAACCATTTTGGATTAATTGAAATGATAAAACACCACTTCCAATTCCTATTTCGATTACTTTTTCTTTTGAACCTTCATATTTTTTTAGCCATTTATCAAATAATTTTAAATGATCAAATCGTGTTGGGAAATATGTACCATAAAAAGGATGAAGATTTATATCTAAAGTTTTAACTTCAATTCCTTTTTGATACCATTGCCATGAACTATTCATTCCTTGAACTTCAGGAAAAGAGATATAAAATTCTGAAACCTCTGGATATAATAATTCTAACCAACCAATATGGGGAGCTTTTTTTACAAGAAGTTTATTATCTTTTACTTTTAATAACAATCTATGTGAAGCTTCTCTAAATGCACTTCGATAGTCTCTTTGTCCTTGAAAGCTTTTATCTTTATATTTTTTTAAAAGATTTTTTTTAAGTTCAGATAAAACTTCTAATCCATTGCTGTAATACTCTTCTACAAGAACATACTTTCCTGCAACTAGTTCGACAACAGTTGCCTTTGTATCCATCTTACGATAGAAATGTATAGCTTCAATTTCTGAAGTTATAATACTTGGTCTATCGGGTTTGATAGATGATAAATCGTTATTCATATGATTATGCCCTTTATATTGTGTCGCATTTTATTATATAAAGGCTTTGTTATGGTTTGATTTTTCTATATTGGTGTTTTATATTGAAAATATAGTTAAATAGCTTATAAAAAGCTATTATTTTTAAATCTATTCTTCATTAGAAGAAGGAGTGTCTTCTACTGTTTCATTATTAGATGCTTGTTTTTTCTTCTGTTTTTCTTCTTTTTTCTTCTTTTTTTCTATCTCCCGCGCTCGTTTTTCGTAATTGTAGTTTATTTTAGCCATTTGCCATCCTTATATTTTTTTTAAAAGTATTCTTACCATATAAAAATACTATTTATCGCTTGTAGACCTATCTTATCATATTATTTTGTCTATAATATTAAAAATGCATAGACATTATTTTTTCTATAGATTTCTTCTTGCTATATTTTATTATTAAAATTCTAAATACAGTTAAATAAACACTAAAATAGCTATCTTTTTCCAAAACTTTTATTTTTTTATTTTTTTATTTTTTATGTTAAAATAATAGCAAAGGGTTAAAATGGAAATAGTTGGATTAGAAGAAAAAATAATATGTGAATGTTCAAAAGCACTTTTATTAGCTTTAAAACAAAAAGATGAACATACTCAAATGCATTCTGAAAGAGTTGTAGCAATTTCTGAAGAATTAGGGATTCGTATAGGATTCAACAAAAGTCAAATAAAAATTCTGCGGATTAGTGCTGCATTTCATGATATAGGTAAAATTGGCATACCAGATAGAATATTACTAAAAACTACGCCTTTTGATGAGGAAGAGTGGAAAATCATGCAAAGTCATACCTTAAAAAGTGAAGAACTATTAAAAAGTATGCATTTTGAAGATAGTGAAATAATAGCCGATGCAGTTAGACATCATCATGAATACTATAATGGAAATGGATATCCTGATAAACTTAAAAGTAAAGAGATATCTATATATTCGCGTATACTTTCACTTGCAGATAGTTATGATGCTATGGCATCACCTAGACCTTACCATGATAAACGAAGTCATGATGAAATTATGTCAATTTTAGAATCAGAAAATGGAATAAAACATGATCCAGAATTATTTAAAGAATTTAAAGAGCTTATTAAAAAAAGCAAACATAAAGTAGATTAATTTCTTAATGTGGCTATTAATCTATTTGCATCTTTCAAATAAGAAAATACATCAAAAATAGACTTTACTAAAATATCAGAATTTAACAGTGTCTCTGTACATAAACCCTCATCTTGTAAAATAGCAATTCCCAAAATAGACTCTTTTAACATCAACTTATCATTTCGTCCATTTCCAACACTTAATGTAGTAGAAGACCCTAGATTTTTGATAAACTCTAACTTGCTAACATCTTGAGAAGACTTTGCTATTTTTATAACTTCACAATTTGTATCTCCAAGCTCTTTTTCCACACTTCCATAAGTATCAGCAGTAATTACATAAAAATTAAAAGAGTTTGAAAGTTCATTTATATTTTTTTTAATGCCCTCAATTAATTTACCATCTATTGCAATCGTACCATTATAATCAAATACAATATTTTGAATCTCTACTTCTTCTCTTCCTGGAATATTTACTTTCATTTTTTATCCTTTTTACTAACTAAAATACCACCAATTACAATAAGAATAATACCTAAAAAAGTATACATATCAGGGAGTAAGTCTCCTAAGAAGTACCCAAACCCAATAGCAAAAGGAATATTAGTATAACTTACAACTCCAATAATACTTGCCCTGCTAAGACTATAAGCGCGAGTAAGAAACCATTGTGAACCAGTTGAAATAATAGCCATCAAAATTATAAGTGCCCAAATATAAGGTTCTAAATGCATCTTAAAATGAACATAAGGAGTGAATAAAAAAAGTCCTATTGGAATAATAATACCAACTCCCATAAATGAAAGCATAATAACCCTTGCATCATAAATATCTTTGATTTTTTTTATAGTGGCATATGCAGCTGCTGCAAAGAAACCACCTAAAACACCCAAAATATGTTCATAGGATACTTCTATGCCAAAAGGCTTCATAATAAATATAATTCCAATAAATCCAAGAATAAGAGCGAAAAAAGTATTTAGATTAATCTTTTCTTTCATCAAATAATAAGCCAAGATAGTCACAAAAAAAGGCGAGGTTTTATTTAATACAACAGCTTCTCCCAAAGGAATAGTAGCAATCGTGTAAAAAAATAATAACATGGCTAAGCTTCCAAAAAGTCCCCTTAAAAAGAGTAAATGTAATTTTGACATATCAACAGATACATGATATTTATTTATGCTAAATAAAATAATTATAATCCCTATTAAGTTTCTATAAAATACTATTTCAATAGGATCCATACTTTCAGACAACATCTTTGCCAAGGCTCCATTAACAGCTCCTAGCATTGCGCTTAAAAGCATAAATAAAATACCTTTGTCTATTAATTTTAGTTTTGATAGGATTGTCTGTTTATTTGGCACTTTTTAAATCCATAAACCACAACTTGCAGATGTGTTTATATAGCATAATATAAGAGTGAAGTTTTTGTATATCTTTTTTATCTACTTTTTTTTGATAACTTTTCAACAAAATCTTTTCCTCTTTTTTATTTAATCTAAACTCAAAACATAGCGTTGCCAAATCAAAAAAACTGTCATTGACTCCTGTATATTCCCAATCAATAAATTTAATACTTTTTTTACGAAAAAGAATATTTCTAGGATTTAAATCATGGTGAGTAGTTACCAATGTTTTTTTATACTTTTTTAATGACTTAAGTTCCCTTTTACAAATATGGATACTTTTACTTGCTTCTTGGCTATTGAGCATTTTTTTGTAATAATTCAATGGTTTTTTAAAATCATATGTTTTCACATTACTTTTTATAGTATGCAATTTTTTAATCATTTTAGCTAAATGTATTATCTCTTGGGCATTGATACTTTTTTTATGTTTCCCTTTTAAGAATTCACATACCATAAAGTTTTCTTCTATGTTTAAAAAAAAAGGTTTTGCAGCAAGCTTTTTTTTGTGTGCTTTTTTTTGAATCATAAACTCAAACTCTCTATTGATATTGACTGTTTCATCACTTATAAACTTTCGAATAAGATAGTTTCTTTTAGATGTTTTTAGTTGGTAATTTATATTACAAAACCCCTGATTTTTGAGTAATTTAAGACTTAAAAGAGTTTCATCTTTAAATATTTTATACTGTTTTAACTTCTGTATAGTCATACTCTTCTTTCCATTTTTTATAAGCTACAAAAGCTAAAACTGTATAAATTACAAATAAAATAGCTGTTAGATTAAGACCTTTTTGAATATATATATAAATAGATATAGAATCAATAACTATCCAATAAACCCAGTTCTCTAACACTTTTCTTGCAAGCATAAAGGTCGCAAAAAGTGCGAAAACAGTAGTAAAAGAATCCATATAAGCAAAACTAGCCGTAGTATAATTTGCCATAATATAACCAACACCTAGTGAAAGTACAGTAAGAAGTAAAATAATCTTGATATTTTTAACTGTTCCATAAGTTATAACTTCCAACTGCTTTTCTTCGTTTTTTCCACCATATTTCCATGAATACCAACCATATACAGCCATGATAAGATAGTAAGCATTTAAAAAAGAATCCATAAGCAAAGAGACATCAAAAAATAAAATAGTATAAATCAAAGTTGATAAAAATGCCGCAGGCCAACACCAAAGACTTTGTTTGATAGCAAGAAGAATATAAGCTACGGCTAAAAGCATTGCTATTGCTTCATAAGTTGTAAGTACATTGAGAGATTCAATAGTATTTTGTAAAAAATCTGAAATAAAGTATCCTTTAAAAACAAAGTGGTATTTATTCGCGAATTATAGCTTTATCTCTTTTAACTTTTATAAATTTTATGCATTAAAGAACAGTTTTAAATCTTGTGAAAAAATATAAAAAAGCACTTAATAAATAATATTAATATTATTTGTTATAATTAAATTATATTTTTATAGGTGAAAATAATATGAAACTAATAATACTTTTTCTATCAATTTTTGTTATATCAACTTTTTGTTATGCCAAAGAGAATTCAATCAAAATAGGCATTGCTCCACACTCATCAACTAGAGTAATTTTACAATCCCACCAAGATTTAAGACTTTTTCTTCAAAATTATTTTAAAAGACCTGTTCAGATTTTAACTGCAAAAAATTTTAGTGAATTTACTAAGCGCTCAGATAAGGGAACTTATTATGATTTGATTTTGACTTCACCAAATCTAGCAGTTCTTGCCCAAAGATTAGGTGGATATACACCTATAATGACTTATACTAAAGGTCTATCAACTATTCTTTTAGCTACAAATGAAAATATTTTAGAAAGTAAAAATCTGCCACTTCATGTTATTGGATTAGACCCTGTTTCTTTTCCAACATTAGATGCACAAGAGTGGTTAGATAAAAAAGGTTTTGTAGATGGGGATAAAATTAACTATACATATACAAGTGCAACGGATAGTTCAATATCTATACTTCTTAATAATAATGCAGACATGATAATTTTATCTTTACCAAATTATATAAAACTTATGACAAAAAAAACTAAAGATTTAGTACATGTAATATATCAAAGTAAACCAAAGCCAAGTAGAATATATCTAGCAAAAAGTGCAGATGGTATTACTTTAAAAGAGTGGGAAACAGCATTAGATGCTTTTTCAAAATCTCCTGAAGGTAAAAGACATTTAGAAATTACAAAACTTGAGGGATTTAAGAAAATACAATCAAATGATTTAGATAACCTTGGTTCAATAGTGGATAAAACTATGGAAAGGTTATACAAATAGATGAAAGTATCTTTAGCTTGGAAATGGGTAATTGCAAGTTTACTAATTGAGAGTCTAATGCTTACATTAATGGTAATAAAAAATGTAAATCAATTAGAAACAAATTTGTCCACTCAAACAAATATAAGATTAAGTGAGCAAAAAATATTACTAAAAAGTGCATTAGTAGCACCTATTGTTCAAATGGATTATGCAACAATTAATGCAATTTTAAATGAAACTAATAAGATTCCAACTATAGATTATTTAGTAGTTGTAGATAATCAAAATAACTGTATTTCTAGTGTTGGGTGGAATGATTGTTCAAACTTACCCAAAAAAGAATTGGATCCTTTTAATAAAAAATCATTAGAAGATGCAAGATTTGATACAAATATCCCTATAACATTATTCTCTGAATCATTAGGAAAAGTCTATTTAGGTCTTTCTACAAAATTTTATCTTCAAGCAAAAAAAGAGATGATTACTCGTAGTATTATTATTGCATTAATGGAGTTAATATTATCAGCAATTTTACTTATAGCAATAAGTAAATGGATTACAAAAAATCTAGTTAAATTAACTCATAGTGCAAATGCAATTGCCCATGGAGATTATTCACAAAGGATAAATTTAGGCGATAGTAAAGAGACACTTGAACTACAAGAATCTTTTAATCTTATGGCAAAAAATATTGAAAAAAATATAATTGATTTAAAATATTTAAATAAAAAAGAAAAAAAATTATTCCAAAATTTAAAATCTCAAGTAGAAAAAAATCATGAGCAAGATATTCTTCTTAAACATCAATCAAGAATGGCAATCATTGGTGAGATGCTAAATAATATTGCCCACCAATGGAGACAACCTTTAAGTGCTATTACTATTCAAATGAGTAGCTTAAAACTAAGAAAAGAGTTAGAACTTTTAGAAGAGAATGAAATAGAAACGACAGCAGATAGTGTAATGAAATATGCAAATTATTTAAGTAGTACAATTGATGATTTTAGAGATTATATAAGAGACAATAATGATAAAAACGAGTATTTTAATATTGAAACTTCTTTAAATAAAGCTATTGATATAGTATCTGCTTCTTTAAAAAACCATTTTATTACACTAAATATTGTACCCTGTGAAGATGAATTATTCGTAAATGGTGTAATAAATGAGTTAACTCAAGTTTTTATAAATATTCTTAATAATGCAAAAGATATATTAAATGAAAATGATATAAAAGAAAAAGTAATTGAAATAGAATTTTTTAAAGAAGATAGTAAGATAACTATTACAATACAAGATAATGCAGGTGGCGTTAGGGAAGATATCATTGATAAAATATTTGACCCATACTTTACTACAAAATATAAAAGTCAAGGTACTGGAATTGGGTTATATATGAGTACAAAAATTATTCATGAACATTTTTCAGGTGAAATACTTATAAAAAATCAAAATATAGAGTTCAATAATAAAACTTATTCAGGTGCAAAATTCTTTATAATTTTACCAATATAATTTTTAGTATCACGATTTAACTTTTATAAATCTTTTGTTCTTCTTTATATATTCGTGATACATGAATCAAACTAGCTAGTTTGATCAAAGGTTTTATCAAAAACTGTGCACTACCTACTATAAACAACCAAGTACCACTATACATAAGTGAGTCATATAAAAAGAAACAACTTCCAACTAAAAACCAAATGGCAATAAATAAGTCATTTATTGCTCCTATTGCCTCATAACGACGCTGAAGTTCAATATGACGACTTCCTATATCTAAATCTAATTCATTATTTTTTTCATAAAAAATCATAAAGTTCCTTCAATTAATACCTACATAATATACATTATATGAAAAAACTCTAATAAAGAGATAAGAGAAAAATTTAAACTAATGTTTTCTCTTCTTCCAAAGAAAGATAACGCCACTTACCAATTTCCATATCAATTTTAAAACTTCCTATACTGATTCGGTTCAAGGTTAAGACTTTCAATGGCGTTCCAAATTTCGGATCTTTTAGTGCTCCAAAAAGCCTACGAATATGCCGATTTTTTCCTTCTTGAAGTTCCACTAAGAGTTTTGTTTTAGCCCCACCAATACCTACTTTTAGAACTTTTGCCTTTAATAGACCATGAATACTTTCCACTCCCCTACTAGCTTGAAGAATATGCTCATCAGTAACATACCCCCTGACCCAAACTTCATATATCTTAATACAATTGCCAGGTTTGGTTAAAGCATCACCAATCTTGCCATCAGTTGTAAATAACAAAAGCCCTTTAGATTCTAAATCAAGTCGCCCTATTGGCATCCAGCCGTCATGAAAAGCCCACTTGGGTAATAAGTCATAAACTGTCTTTCTCCCAAGGTCATCAGTTCGAGTAACCAAATAGCCCTTGGGCTTATTAAGTGCTAATAATATCTTAGAATCATTCACCTCTATATTCATCAGGTACATCCTTTGGGTGTTTTGATAAACCCTAAATTAAGATTGTTGTCAATAAACTTTAATTGTGAGATTCTCTATTTTTAAATATTTGTTGATATTATAGCCATTAAATTAGCAATGATAGAAAAATAAAATTATATCCATGAAGCTCTTCTTTACTTATTTATTATAATTTTAATGCATTATATCTTTTATATGACAGATAATATCATCTTAATACTCAAAATTACTGCCAATACTCCAAAAACTTTTTTAAGTTTCTGTGTAGGAAGTATTGATGCATATTTTACACCTAAAGGAACAGTAAAAATGCTACTAATTGCCACTATTATTACAGCTGGAATATAGATATAACCAATGATATAATTTTGCAAATCGCTATTCCCAAAACCGTTAATAGCATAACCGATAGTACCAGATATTGCAATAGGAAACCCAACTGCTGCTGAAGTACCAATAGCCCGCTTCATATCAAAGTTTTGATGTACCAAATAAGGAACAGTTAATGACCCTCCTCCAATTGAAACTAATGCTGAAATCGCTCCAATTAAAGTTCCAGTAAATATATTGCCCACTTTTCCATGTGGATTTGTATTGGCTTCATAAGAGGGTTTACTAAACATCTTAAAAGCGACATAACTCATAAATACTCCAAAAAACAGTGCCAAATAAACACCTGCAAGATAAGAGGCTAAAAAAGTTGCGCTAAATGTTCCTATCAAAACTCCTCCAGCTATTTTAAGAGCCATAGATATTTCGATATTATCTTTTTTATAATGAGCACGCATACTTGAAAATGAAGTAAAAATAATCGTTGCCATTGAGGTTCCCAATGCCAAATGCATGATTTTTTCATGTTCAAACCCTTGCATAGCGAACAAAATAGTAAAAATAGGAACCATAATACCTCCACCACCAACACCTAATAATCCAGCCAAAAATCCGACTAATAATCCTAAGGCAATATAATCAACTAAAAATATTCCACTCACATTTTTCCCTTACTTTTTATCAAAATTTTATAATATATATACAAATAGATGTACTAGAAAAACTATACTTTCTGTCGAAATTCTTTAATTGGAGTTTTATCTTTACTCACCATTTAAAACAGACATAACTGTTGCCCTCGAAGTATTTAATTCTGTTGTGATTTTTGATATATTTATATCGCCATTTTCATTATAATACTCTTCATTATCTAGCATTTTTAATATGGTATCTTTTTTATCAATTATCTCTTGGGAGGTTTGTCTAGTCTCAAAAGTAAAGTCTTCTTCACTCATAGTTTTAAGTGCTTCTAAATCTCTTTTTATAGTAGGAACTGTGACATTCAACTCTTTTGCTAAATCCTTTGGCTCTTCAATACCTCGTAAAATCAAATCTCGCAGTGCTATTCTTCTAGTTTTTATTTTACGCCGACGATGGTAAGATATTTTCATTATTAAAACTTTAAAAGAGAGTTCCATTTCCCTGCATTGTGAACATTTTCAAATCCATTTGCTAATAAAGTACGCTTTGCTAGTGCACTTCTACTTCCACTGGCACAACAAAGAATTATAGGCTTAGTATTATCTAACTCTTTCATTCTATTTTTAAGTGAATCTAATGGGATATTGATACTTCCATCCTTGTGAGACAAGCCAAATTCATCTAAAGTTCTTACATCAACAATTTGACCACCTTGAGAAAGCAAAGAGGGAACAAGCTTTAATACCTGATATTGAGTATACTTTTTATATGCCATAAAAACTGCTAATGCAATAAATGCATAAATTATATTTTCGTTCAAAATTATCCTTTAAATATATTTCATATTCTAATGAAATATCACTTACAACCTTTAAAAAAATGAATACAAACTCATTTATTGTAAATGTTAGAATTAAATTGAATATCACATCCTCAGATTTAGTTAACTACCACCAAGTAACAAAAAAACTTTGAGTTTTATTTTTTCTATCTTTTAACCAAACAAGAGAAGATTTTTTATAACTTAATAATAATTCAATCTCATCTATCACTTCATCAAAGGTTTTCCACCTTTGATTTGAGTTACAATCACTAACCCAATCATCTCTTGAAGGTAAAAAATATTCAAACTCACTAAAATGTTTTTGATTTACAAACTCTTTATAGCTTATATAAAAACCTTTTATGCAAGAGTTATTTACAATAGGTATTTTTTTACCTAGTAAGTTTAGAGGAACATAAATATTTCCTTTGAAACAAACCTTTTGTTCAATATTATTTATATCTATTCCATCTAAATACTTTTGTGTTTCATTTTTATATAATAAAGGAAGTTGTTTGTTTTTTAGCTTTTTTATTATCTTTGCAAAAGAATCATCTCTATTTGGACCAATAAACCTATCAATCTCATTTTTAAAAGAAATATCATACAAATAATATTTATAAATATGCTCTATGTGAAAATATTTTTGATTTTTTTTATCATAGATTAGAAAATCTAATTCTCCAAGAGTTTCTTTATCATGGATGATTTGGATATTAGATTTTATCAAATCATAATTTGCCGATTGATTTATATAAAATTCAAAAAAACGCTCTATTCTTTTGCCTAAAGGAAGTTTTTCAGTGATATTTAACTGCGTAAAATCAAACTCTTTTATTTCATTTATATTTAGTTCTATTTGACTTAGACCATAGAGTTCTTTGAATAAAAAAGGTGTGTTTATAAAGCCTAAAAATTGGGTTTTTAAATTATTCATTTAATATGATACTAAAAATAGTATAAATTCTCTTCTTGACTTTTTTATTACATAAAACTAAGAATCGGGTGATAATAGTTACCTTAGCTATTTAACACATTTATCTACACAGAGTTATTATATTATCATCTGACCCATATTTTTTAACTATTACTTACCTTCAACTCTGTTTCTACCGTTTGCTTTTGCTTTATATAAAGCATTATCAGCACGCGCAATAACTTTATCTATATTTTCATCACCATCATAAATAGATACTCCAAAGCTTGCACTAAGATTCCCAATGGTTGGAAAATCATATTTGCTAATTATTTCACGAAGTGATTGAGCTAGTTTGGTAGTGCCCTCAAAATCAGTTTCTGAACATATTATCATAAACTCTTCACCACCCCAGCGCCCTAAAATATCAATTTTGCGTATATTATCTTTAAGTATTTTGGCAAATTGAATAAGTGTTTGATCACCAACTTGATGACCGTAGGTATCATTTACTCTTTTGAAATAATCAATATCTATAATAATGATACCGAAACTTCTATTGTAGCGATTAGTACGGTTAAATTCATCATTTAGTGCTTCATCAAGTTTTAGTCTGTTGAAAAGTCCTGTGAGCTTATCTGTAATACTAAGGAGCTTGTGTTTATTTAAACGCTTAATCATCTGGTTATAACTATCTTTCAATATTAACAGTTCATTTGTATCTGTCCAGTGAATGTTTAAATCAATAGCTTGAGGAGACTGCACATCTTGCTTGCGTATTTTAGTCGTAAACTCCTCCAAAGGTTGTCCTAGATATTTTTTTATGAAATAATAGATAATAAACCAAAGTGCAATTGTTTTGATGATGGAATTAATTAAAATAAGAATAAAACCATATTTAACCCGATCAAATACTAGTTGATTATTGGAGTATAATGTAACTTGGCCTAAAGGTACTTTATGATCAAAAGCTGCTCCCGTATAATCCATAGGAAATTCATACTTAAATAATGTATCAGTACCCAAACCAAACTCTTTTTGCACCGTTACTTTTCCAGAAGAATCATAATAAGTTATCTCATTTTTTTCGTTGAGCACTGCTCCAATTTGTAAATCCATTTTATGATCAATCGATTCAACTTTAATCCCCACTACAATTGGTAAATTGTGCATACCTAGTAAAATAGAGTGTAATAACTCTTTATTGTAAGTCCAAACTGAGTTCACAATACCCCTATTAAAAGTAGCTGGTAAGGTTTGAATCTCCTTATAAAATTTAGCTTTAGTATCTTCATACTCTTTATAAAGTTGAACAACTGTTACCACCACTGCAACTAAAAAATAAACGCTGAAAATCGTAGTTAATAGGTGTAAAGCAATGCTTTGACGAAAGCGTTTGAATGGAGAGATGATCATTAACTAATAAACCTTTTACTTAGATTGCCAGTCTTTAATTCCATATTTTTCCAAAAGAACCTGTAGGCGTCCATCTTTTCGCATTTTTATAGTTTCTTCTGAGAGAATTTTAGCATACTCTTTTGAGTTCTTTTTTTTTGGTGAAAAACTAGCAAAAACATCAATCACTGAGTCCGTTACTCCAGAGACTTTTACTAAATCTGATTTACCCATTTGAGTGATTTTATATTCCAAAACACTTTTGTCTTCAATAATAGTAGTTATCCTGCCACTAAGTAACATCTCCAACAATCTTTCCAATGGCTTTTCACCCTTCATTGCTAAAACATTATTTGGTTTTGTATTAAGATACTCCATCACAGTTGGATCAACATAGTCATAACCATCAATCACACCGATCATCTTAGCTTGTTTAAGTGACTGGGTTCCTGTATACTTCCAAGAAGAGTCTTTAAGGGTAAAAAAGGTGCTGTTGCTTTTTCCAAGTGGAAAATCTGGAAAAATAAAATCAGGTGCTTCTTCTCTAAAGCAAGCCATAGTACCATCTAATTTTCCTTCTCGAACCAATTCTAAACCACGGGTATAACTAACTTCTACAAACTCAACTTTATGACCTCTAGCTTTCATGGCTTCAACTAATAGATCACCTACATAGCCAACTTTCCCATCATTTCGACCTGCTAAACAATCGTAAGGGCACCATTCATCTGTAGCTATTTTTAGCGTATCTGAAAACAAATGTAGGGGGAAAAGTATGCTCAAGCTAAATAATACTATACCTGCTGATTTTTTAAAACCGTTCATCTATTCTAACCTTCGTAAATTATTTGAGTTACTCTTCAATTTTAAATTATATTCCATCTTTTTAACATTTACTATTATGTCTTTTATTTCTTTTATCTGTGCTTTAAGCTTAAAGTAATTTTGAAAAAATATCATTCTTGAAAAACTAGTCGACATAGTGGATATCATATCTCTGCATGTGTTCATTTATCTGTAAGGTTAAACGAGTATGCATTATTTATTATATAGGATTAGGTATAGTATTTTGGGTTTGGGAAAAGAGAATAGATAGGATTAAATAAGTATTGTGTCCCAGGAATTTTCAAATTTTTTTCCAGATAGTTTTACCCGTGGCACAAACTTTATTTGTGCTTTTAATTTGAATAGTATGTACAAAAGAGTTTTCAGAACTATCCTTTTTTGTTGAAGATAAAAGCACATCACCATATTGAGCCTCTGATATAAAACGCCCATCTATAAAGTACAAATAATAGTTATTTAGTATCTCATTAGGTATTGATTCTATTAGCCATTGTAGATATCTAAGATTATTAACATGTTTGTTAGTATCAGTATCATACATATTAACTTTAAACTCTTTTCTATATTCAAAAGAATCAAGAGCTTCAATTTTATTACTTATATCGTGTTCAAGAGATACTGATTTGTCTGATGACCATCTTTTTAAAAAGTCTGGATGTATTCGTGTAGGTCTTCTTTTTTTTATATCATAAAAAAGCCATAAACCTCTAGCTCTTCCTATAATATTATAGTTTTCATCATAAATGATATTTTCTCTTAATCCTCTAATAGTCTGATATTTTGATATCCAAGTTCTAATAATTATTTTTTCTTTATATAAAGGATAGCGTTGCATTTGCATCATACCAGATAGCAATACCCATCCAAGATTTTCTGACATCAAAGATAAAAGATTATGCCCAGCATAATGACAATGCTCAGCAGCAGTTTCTTGAAGCAAAGTCAATATAGCAATAGGAGAAGCTTCCCCTAATCTATTCATCTCAAAAAATCTCAATTCAAACTCTTTTTCAAAATAGTTTTCCAAAAAAACTCCTTTAGTAAATAGAATATATGCAATTTAATAAGTATTGTCAAGGGTAAAGGTAAATTCCTCGGAATTTTCAATTGCTTTAGATAATGATTCTACATTTTTTGGTATAACGATTAAATGCATATGATTTGTCACAAGACAGAAGCTATTATTTCTAATCCATGCAGTTTGGATTGTGTATATAGTATCTACTATTCTTCTTATTCTTGCCATTTTTAATCTCCTATATTTTAGACATAAAAAATGATATAACAATAAAATTTACTTATTTTTAAAATCTGGTGACAGTATATCCTGTCCCCAGAATTTTCAACTAATTAAACTAAAATATCTATTTTTCGTTTATTAAAGGAATCAATCACACGAGAATGCCATTTTTTTATTATTCTTGTAGTTTCAACATCATTCACACATTTATTAAGTGTACCTTGAGGTTGTGGTAATTTTTTTTCATCTAATTCCCAATCCAAAACCCTTATTGGTCGTCTATTCTCAATCCAACTAATATCTGTACAATCATCCTTAACCTCATAAAAGCCACCAATAATCTGTACTAAAGCAATTAATTTTTCACCATTTTTAATTGCAACTATATCGTTAACACTCATTTCATAACGAAATTTGTCAATTGTATTTTCACCAGCATCCCAATTACCTAAACCTATAATCCTCTTATGTTCTAAAATTGAATATACATGTTCTTCTGCAAAAGATTTGTCATCTGGATGAATCTGCATATGCCAGTACGTAAATTCCATTCTAAACTCCTTTTTTATTATATTAATTATAAAGACAGTGTACCTAATTATTTTAAATAAATATTCTGTCTCCGGAATTTATATCATTATAACTTTGCCCCTATACTCTTCAAAAGTTGAATAATTTTCTCGTTGCCTTCTTCTTCAGCTATAGACAATGCAGTTTTACCCATATCATTCTTAATATCAAGGCGAGCACCTTCCTTTATAAGGAATTTTGCTGATTCTACTTTATTCTCTTTTGATGAGTACATAAGTTCCGTTAAACCATTTTTGGATTGATGGTTAATATCGGATCCATGTTCAAGAAGCAGTTTTGCTATATCGAAATGATTATGAAAAACAGCTATCATAAAGGCTGTCGTTCTCCATTTATAAATTTCTACATCCACTTTAGCCCCATTGTCAAGTAAAAGCTTAGTGATTTCATAATTGCCTCTAACTGCCGATCCCATTAAGGCAGTTTCTCCTAAATTATTTTTTGCATTAATATCAGCACCTCTTTCAATCAATTGTCTAATTATATTTATATCTGCTGATTCCATTGCATACATCAAGACAGTGTTACCAAAACTGTTACGTGCATTAACATCTGCTTGTGGATCATTTAAAACTTTAGCAATGTCCATTTGACCAACACAACCGCTGAATAAGATTACCAATAACGGTAATAATATTTGTATTACTTTTATTTTCAATATCATTTTTTCTCCTAAGATATATTGCTCTGTAAGTTTAATATCTAGCATAATTTGAAACAAACAGTGTTTCAAATAAAACTAATAAAAAATTCACGGGCGGTTTTTTAATTAGTCTTATAATCCTATAAATATCCTATTTCTTTAAATTCTTTTAATAAACTCTCTCTTAACATTTTTTTTACAATTGGTTCTAATACTTTAATACTCTCAATTGGCAATGGTTTTGTTGTATCAACCCATAAACTATTTTCAATCAGTTTTAAGGATTCTTTTTTAAATTTTATATTATTAAAATGTAACTGTTCTACTTTATCTTTAACTATATCATATGAAATCAAATTCATATTAAGTTTTATATATGTAGATTCAAAACCCAATGTTTTTGCTTTAATCACTCCAATTCCACGATGAACATCATGATGTTCATAGATAATCGCCCCTTTTTCAAAAATAATCAAAGCATCCAACTTATTTTTTACAATAATATCTTTTAAAATAGCTATTCTTTTTTCATATTCTTCATCAATTTCTTTATTTTGAAAAGGAGTTAATATTACATCTGTAATTTTGTATTTTGAACTAAGCATATTTGTCATTTCTTTTTGAATATACTCATCTATTTTCCAAGAAGTTATATCTGTAATGTTATCTTCATTTCCAAAAATAGTTAATCCACGCTCTAAACTAGCCATCTCATTTCCATGTAAAGATAATACACCAATATTTGATATAGTTTTTAATTTTGCTGGTGAGATATTTTTAGGTGCGCATGCATTAAAGAAGAACATCACAAATAAACTTAAAATTATTAATTTGAATTTCATTAGTTTCCTTTTTATTAAGTGATAACTATTTTATATAAAATAATCTTAAATCAATCTACAAAATAATATAAAAATTGTATTTAATTTCAAAAAAGTTTTCAAGGTGGCAAATGTTCACCTAGATTATTTAATAATCTCTCTTGTTCCCTTGCAAGTTCACGCTTTGTTACTTTTTTAGCTTTCGAAAATCTGGGGACAGTGTACTAAATTTTTATTGTATTAACTATTTTGATTAATAGGTATCCTGTCCCCGGATTTTAAATTGAGCCGATGAATTGCCCGCAGGGTAATTTATTGGCTCCGCTGATTTGTTATACCATAGTTGGTACAGGCAAATTATAACTTTCCATACATAGTTTTAATTTTTTAAAGTATTCAGGATTACTTTCGTTACTTGATGGTTCATTTAATAAAATACAACATAAAGTGGCAATTTTTGAACCATCATCTAATTCTACTAATATTGATTCTGAAATATAATCAGTTAATCCTGATTTTTTATATAAAGTATCGATTTCATCATGGGTTAATGAATATACTAATCCATAAACTTGTGAATCTTTTTTTCTCAGAAGTGTTGCCATATTTCCAATTCTGAGTTGATAATCATTTGCAAAAGCAACTCTTTTATTTCTAGGTTCAACATTTTTATTTTTTAGTATTTCTTCATCCATATATAATCCATAAAAAAATACATCATTTAATCTTTGGTTCGAATTATCCATTTAAATCCTTTATTTGTATAACGTTCGAATAGATCTAATAAGCGACCGTTAGGTAACTTATTAGCTCCTATGTTTTGTTATACATTTTTTTATAAACATCCTGCACGTTTTTGATGTATTGCAACATATTCTTTATATGTTGAAAAGCCTTTTGGCAATGATATTTTTGCATTAGGATTCATTTTAATATTTTTTTGGTTATATTCAAGACTAATTCTATAAGGTTCACATTCAGATTTGTGTTCACCTAAAAAATAATATGCAAAACCAAGATTTAAATATGCATTTGTTAAATAATCATATCTTTTTGTTTTTAAGTATTCAGTAATTGCTTTTTCAAAATACTCTTTTGATTTAACAAGTCTATTATCAAATGTAATATCTTTATTGCGAAAACCATATTCTTTATAAGTACTTTGGTTTTCTTTTATTGAAGGTGAACGTAAAAAAAAGCCATAACTTAAATATGCTTTCCCCAAACATTCAGAGTTATTATTTTCTTTACAGATTATAATAGCTTCATTTATTAATTTTTCTGCGGGAAAAGGTCTTCCACGATTATATAGTTCATCTGCCCATTTAAGTTTTTCAATAGGGTCACTTGTACTTGGCACACCTACAGCAGCACAACCACCTAAAATAATTAGTGCCAATATTAAAAGTATATTTTTTTTCATTTACATTTTTCCTTTTAGTGTATAACGTTTGAGTTGAGAAATATTTGAGCCGCAGGGTCAAATATTTCTCTCCAATGTTTTGTTATGTGTTTTATACCAAACCACAATACAACATGACACTTGTTCCGTTTTTAAAACTAAACTCTTTTTCTTTTAATTCTTGTAATTCATTTTTTATTTTCGGAATATGCTTATCCCAATCTTTTGTACTTTTTGATAATGGGAATATGATAAAAACTACAGCTTTGTTTTTATAATTTTTATTATTTCTCAAATCTATAATATCTTTAATGATACTCGTGATATTTTTGGTAACTGGTCTAGTTTTATTTTCAACATTTTCATAACGATAATTAGTATTCGATGTTTTTAACTCCAATGCCCAATCATCAAAGACTATATCTATCCTGTCTTTTTCAGGAGTAATATTATTTGTATGTCTTGATAAAATATCACAGAGTTCTACTTTAAACCAACCTTCAAATTTGTTTCTATTTTTTATGAAAAAATTTAATCCATCATGTTGGTCTATCTTTTTTGGAACTTCATACTCTAAAATATTTCATAGTTCATTAAATGTCATTTTTATCCTTACACATAACTATTTATTGAATATACATTATATAAATAAATTACTTAAATCAACTTGTTTATTATATATTCATATAAATAGTTAATTTTAAGTATTTTATAAAATAAATATTACAAAGTGCAATATTTTTATATATATTTTTATTATTTGTTATAATTTTTATGTTTATTTTATGTTGATATTTAGAACTTTAATATACATAATGTATGTTAAAAGTGAAAAATTTAACTTTAAACAACATTTTTTATAATACAGGAGTTACTATGGCTAAAAAACTGCTTGATATAATGAGGGATTAGATTAGATTTTATAAAAAGAACTATATATAAATCTACGCGAAAAGTTTGCCTTGTGCTTTTTAGCACAAGTTTTCCTATTTCTTCTGTGCACTTTCAGGGTCACGCTTTATTACTTTTTATCAAAGAATTTCGTCACTTTGTTCCAGCATCCAACGATAAAATAAGTAACCATGATAATTCTGCTTGCAGATAAAAAATCTGTTTTTCAATTGCTATCGCTAATGTTTGCTTTCATTTGTATTGTTATTTTATTATGAGATTAAGTGAACTTATTCTATTCAGAGGTTTAAAACAGAAAACTTAATTAACACGTGAATACCTCTTTTGTAATTCTAAATTTCTATATACAATTATGCTTAATATTAAAATAATCATAATAGAATTAAATATCATATACTTATAAGCATTTTTTTCATCTTGTAATCTATTCAAATAAAATTTATTGTAATTCTCTATTAATAACCAATCACCCATTTTAATTTGAATTATATATTTATCTTTACCCAGTAGAAAATTTTCATATTCTTGAAACCAAATTTGAATATTCTTATTTAAAATTTTATGTTCTATACCATATGGTAAAGTAACTCTAAAATCTTCATTTTTTAAACCTAAGGAAGATATCCGTCCAATTGAAACATATTCAACAATACCACTATTTGTTTTCATGTCTTTTAATTTTTGAATAGGGTTTTTTATGTAAAAGTCCCATTCTATGTAGATGATTAAAAGTATTATAAAAATGATACTACATAATATTAAAGATAAATTATCAGATTTTAAATTTCTAATAAATGTTTTATAACTTATTCCTTGCATATCACCTCAAATAATTTAACATTTTAAAATAAATTTTACAATTATAAAAATTAAAATATAGATTTTTGTCGGAAGTTTGGTGTAGATTTTTGTGAAGATGAACGAAGGTGTACTACTCGTACATCGAAGTTCATATTCGCGGAAAGATGCGCCGAAATTACGGCAAAAAAATTATTCCCATTCGATAGTTGCTGGCGGTTTTGAAGATATATCATACACAACTCTATTAATCCCATCAACCTCATTGATAATTCTTCTACTTATTGTTTCTAAAATATCATGTGGAATATGTGCAAATGTTGCTGTCATACCATCTGTTGCTTCTACTATTCTTACACAAACAGTGTTGTCATAAGTTCTGTTATCACCCATAACTCCTACTGATTTTACATTTAGTAGTACTGTAAAGGCTTGCCATGTTTTATCATAATATCCAGTTGCTCTTAGAACATCTAACATGATAACATCTGCTTTTCTTAAAAGCTCTAAATCAGGTTTATTTACATCTCCCATGATTCTAATAGCAAGTCCAGGTCCAGGGAAAGGGTGTCTTCCTATCATATCTTTTGGAATTCCAAGTTCAAGTCCTAGAAGTCTTACTTCATCTTTGAAGATTTCTCTTAATGGCTCGATTAAATCAAATGTCATCCAATCTGGAAGTCCACCTACATTGTGGTGAGATTTGATAGTTTTTGAAGGACCTTTTACTGATACTGATTCAATAACATCTGTATATAAAGTTCCTTGTGCTAAAAATTCTATACCATCATGTTTTTTTGCCTCTTCATCAAATACTTTGATAAATGTTTCACCGATGATTTTTCTTTTTGTTTCTGGGTCTGTTACACCTTCTAGTTTACTTAAGAATTGCTCACTTGCATCAACTGTGATTAAAGGAACACCTCTTGCTTTAAACATAGCTTCTACTTGTTCTCTTTCATTTGCTCTTAAAAGTCCATTATCAACAAATACTGGGATCAATTGATCTCCTATTGCTTCTGCTAAAAGAGTCGCAACTACAGAAGAATCAACTCCTCCTGATACACCACAAAGAACTTTTTTATCTCCAACTTGATCTTGGATTTTTTTGATTTGTTCTTTTGCAAAAGAACCCATGTTCCATGTGCTTTCACAATTACAAATATATTTTGCAAAGTTTTTAAGTAGTTTTGCACCCTGCTCTGAGTGATATACTTCTGGATGAAATTGGAAAGCGTAAACTAATCTATCCAAGTCAGCAATAGCTGCATAAGGTGAGTTTTCACTTGTTGCGATTTTTTCAAATCCTTCAGGAATAGTTTCTACTCTATCACCATGGCTCATCCATACAGTTTGCCCATCTGTAGTATCTCTAAAAATATCACTTTGTTTTTCAAAATTTAATTTTGCTTTTCCATATTCATGATGATCAGCTGGTATTACACTTCCACCAAAATATTGAGAAATAAGTTGCATACCGTAACAAATACCTAAAATCGGTAATCCAAGCTCAAATATTTCTTTATCTGGGTGATATGAATCTTTAGCATAAACAGATGCTGGTCCACCACTTAAGATTATACCTTTTGGCGTTCTAGCCTTTATATCTTCTATACTTTCACTATATGGAACAATTTCAGAATAAACTCCTGCTTCTCTTAGTTTTCTTGCTATGATTTGAGTATATTGACTACCAAAATCTAATACAACGATTGGTACATGTTTCATTTATTATTTTCCTTCATATTTTACACTTCTTGGTGTTTGGGTATTACAATTTTTAATGAGGGATTTTATCTAAATAGTTGTAAAAAATTGGTTAAGCGATTATTTCATCTTTTTTTCTTGAAGATTTGTTTTTCCACATTTGGGACAAGGATTTCCAAGGTTGCTATAACAAGAATAACAAAACATAGCATCACAACCTTCACAAGTATGTTTACAATGTTTGCATACATAAGTTCTTGCTCTTTTAAATTTTTCTTTTTTAGAAGGCCTAAAAATCCAAGAAAACATTGAAAATCCTTTTTAATAAAAAAAAGGCTACTAAGTAAAAAACTTAGTAACCTTTTATTTTTTTGTTGACAAACTATAATTTATCCCGCGTGATAAAATCCAATAATTTCGTATTGTAAATACCAAATCGCTACAGATGCAAAATATCCAACTAAGATAGTCCAAGCATATTTCATATGTGAACCAAAAGTATAAATACCATGTAATTTACCCATAACACCAACACCAGCAGCAGACCCAAATGAGATTAAAGAACCACCAACACCAGCTGTTAAAGTTACAAGCATCCATTGGTCAAGTCCCATTTCTGGTCCTGCTTTTAAAACAGCACTCATAACAGGTACATTATCAACTATAGCTGAAAGGAAACCAACACAAATATTTGCAATCGTTGGTCCTAAAACAGAAGGTTGATAAACATGAACTGCTAATCCTAACCACCCTATAAAGTATAACGCACCAACTGCTGCTAAAATACCAAAGAAGAATAATAATGTATTATTTTCAATTTTAGCCATTGAATGGAAAATATTAAAGTGGTCTTTCCCATATTTTTTCTTTAAACCATAAGAATAAACTTTAAGTAAAGCTAAACCAAACATCATACCCCACATAGCAGGTAAATGTAATAATTGGTGTCCAACAACAGCAGAAAAAATTGTAAATATACCAAGTCCCATAACTACTTTTGCACCTTCAGCCATAACTGGAACTTTTTCAGTAGAAACATCAAATGCTGGAACTTCTTTTGGAACAAATTTTGACAAGATAATAGCTGTAACTAAATATCCTCCAATAGCAGCAGGGAATAAGAATAAGAAATCAGAAAAATCACCTTTTCCTGCTGTCCATGCCATAAGAGTAGTAATATCACCAAATGGAGACCATGCACCACCTGCATTTGCAGCAACAACAATATTAATAGCACCTGGAACTAAGAAATCTTTTCTAGTCTTTTCAATAGTGATAAGAACTGTTGATAAAATCAATGCAGTTGTTAAGTTATCAGCAATTGGTGAGATAAAGAAAGCTAAAAGACCAGTTACCCAAAAAAGTTTTCTATATGTATAACCTTTTGATACAAGATTATATTTTAACTTATCGAATACACTCATATGAATCAAAGATTCAATATATGTCATTGCAACAAATAAGAAAAAGAAGATACCCGCAATCTCTAAAATAAGATGTGATGCTTCATTGTGTACAGCATCCATATCTAAGCCATTCATCGCATAATAAACAGCAACTAACATAAACATCAAAGTACCAATTAGTAAAGCAGGTTTTGCTTTATCGATTTCATATTTCTCTTCTGCAGCTACAAAGTAGTAACCTATAACAAAAATAAACAAACATGAAATACCAACCCAAGTCATAGTAAGATCAGGGTTTACTTGTGCTTCTCCTCCACCACTAGATGCAAAAGATGCAACAGCAAGTAAAAGTAATGACACCAAAACTTTTAACATTAATTCTCCTTAATAAAATGTGCACCCAACGATTTTTTTCGTCCAAGGGCACTAGTTAATATAGATTTTGCCGTAAGCAATCTTAAAAACAACAGCCTACCAACATCTTCTTTTAGAAATATTTCTATTTGATTTAAAGCAGTGCGTAAATCTGACTCATTTCGTACAATAGAAGCACTCTCCCACATAAGTTTTCTTAATAAATCTTTTATATCTTTATCAATAATTTTGTTTCTTATATGAGTATTTATCTTTTTATCATATGCTTTTGAATCAATTTCAAAGTGATTTTTCAAGCTATGTTCAACTGCAATTTTTGAGAAAACAATTCCCTCTAATAAAGAGTTTGAAGCTAATCTATTTGCACCATGAACACCAGTACAAGCACATTCCCCTATTGCATATAGATTTTTCATGCCCACAACTAAGGCATCTAAGTTTGTAGGTATTCCTCCCATTGTGTAATGAAAAGCAGGAGAAATTGGAACTTTTTCAAAAGGTAACTCAAAGCCTAGGTCTTTAAGATTTGCATAAATATTTGGGAATCTTTTTTGGAAAAACTCTTTTTCAAAGTTTTTAAATGACAAAAATACACCCTTGCCAGTTTTTGTAGCATAATCAAATATTGCACGACTTACAATATCCCTTGGTGCTAACTCTCCATCTTGGTGATAATCAAATAAAAATCTTTTATCATCATCATCAACTATATGTGCACCCTCACCTCTTAAAGCTTCACTTAGAAGTGGTTTTCTAGCAAAGTGAGTTCCCCTTACAACTGTTGGATGAAATTGAATCATTTCCATATCTTTTAATGATATTCCTTTCTCCAAACAGATACCTTGCAGTTCACCAGATATAGATGTAGAGTTTGTATGATATTTATATAAAGAACCTACTCCTCCACTTGCTATTATTGTGTTATGAGCATAAGCAACTTTTTCTTCTGTCTCATTTACAAAATATTGAACTCCATAACAAACATCATCTTTAATAAGTAAATCACTTACCACAACATTTGTAACTAGTTCATGGGGAAACTCTTCTATTAAAAACATATGAATCATTCTTCCCGTTGCATCACCATCTGCATGTAAAATTCTACTTCTACTATGTGCTGCTTCTTTTGTAAGTGCAATTTGACCTTTTGCATTTAAGTCAACTTTTAAGCCAGCTTCAATCAGGTCACTTACTGCTTCATTTGACTTTTCACTTAGAAGTTTTACAGCAGCTTGATTGTTATGATGAACACCTGCATTTAAAGTATCTTCTATATGAGCTGGAATATCTTCCCTATCAACTGCAAAGGCAACTCCACCTTGAGCCCAAAAGGTATTACACTCCCAAGGAGATTTTTTAGCCAGTAGAAGTACTTTTTTGTCTTTAGGAATAAGTCTTGCTGCATTTAAACCAGCAACACCAGAGCCTATAATTACATAATCGTAAATCACTTGGTAATTACCTCTTTTGTATCGTCGACATAACTAGGATCAGCTTTATAGCCACACCCTGATAAACTTAATAAAAATAGTGTTATAATGATTGCATGAAAAATGCTAGCGAAATTCTTACTCATTTGAAATATTATCCTGAATTTAAAAAAATTAATACCAATATTACAATAGAAAGATTAATTAAGTCCTTACCTTTAAAACTAAACAAAGGTATAAAATTTGGTTATATAAAGAACCAAACTCTTTTTTTCGTATTAAAACATCCTGTTTATAAAATGGAGTTTGAGTATAACAAGAGTTTGATAAAATCACTTTTAAAAAAAGCAAATATTGCAAATGTAAATGATATAAAATTTTTTGTAACTAATGTTATTGATAAAAAAGAAGAAGAACTCAAAGGTGAAGATTTTTACAAAGAGCGTTCTTATGGTATCTTTGAAAATTTTTGTAATGATGAAGATTTACGAAAGAAATTTGAAGATATTAGAAAGATAATTAAAAAGTCTTAAGTACTTTTTCACATTTTTTATACTCAGGACAGTATATTTCTACCAAATCCCAAAACTTTTTAGAGTGATTTTTATGTTTTATATGTGCTAATTCATGAATTACAACATATTCAATGACACTTGCTGGAAATTTTAATAAGTTTAGATTTAGATTTATAGTGTTGTCATAAGAACAAGATCCCCATCTTGATTTATTGTTTCTGTATTTTATATTTTTGGGAAACAGTTGCATGATTTGAGCTTGATTATTTACTATTGGTGTTATGATTGAAGAAGCTTTACTTTTATAAAAAGTAATTAAATCAAAATCATCAAAATCTTTTTTTTCAAATAGTTCTCCCAAATAAAAAAACTTATCATCAGATATTTTTGAAGACTTCTTATTTAGATGGCTCAAAATCCACTCTTCTTTTCTCTTTATCAAATCTTTTGCTTCATCTAAAGAGAAGTATTTATTTGCAGTGATTTGAATTGAATTATTCTCTATAATTCTTAAATAACAATGCCTAACATTTCTTTTATTTATTAATTTTGCATCTACTTCTTTTTCTTGCAATAAAACTTTAAATTCCAATATCATCCTTAAGTATTCTTTTGATAAAATCCACCTACTATTATATTGAAATATAATAAAAAATACATTGAGGAAAATAATGAAAATTGCAAAAAGAATGGAGAACCTATCTCCGTCGGTTACAATGGCTATTACTGCTTTAGGAAGAGAGCTTAAAGCGCAAGGTAAAGACATTCTAAGTTTTAGTGCTGGTGAACCAGATTTTGACACGCCTGATATAGTAAAACAAGCGGCAATTAAAGCTATACAAGATGGTCATACTAAGTATACAGCTGTTGAAGGTATCACAGAAACTAAAAAAGCAATCATTACTAAACTAAAAAAAGATCATGGGCTAAATTATAATTTAGATGAAATTATAATCTCAAATGGAGCAAAACACTCTTTATTTAATCTTTTTCAAGTATTAATTGAAGATGGAGATGAAGTTATTATTCCTGCGCCTTATTGGGTAACTTATCCAGAACAAGTTAAATTTTCAAATGGAGTACCTGTTTTTATTGAAACAGATGATACTACAAGTTTTAAAGTAACAGCTGAACAAATAAAAGCAGCGATTACTTCTAAAACAAAAGTATTATTATTAAATACTCCTTCAAATCCAACAGGAGCAGTTTATACTAAAGAAGAGTTAACTGCTATTGGAAAAGTTTTAGAAGGTACTGATATTTTAGTTTTTTCTGATGAAATGTATGAAAAAATTATATACGATGGTCAAAAGTTTTGTACAGCAGCTGAAGTAAGTGATGATATGTTCCAAAGAACAGTTACAATTAACGGACTTAGTAAAGCAGTTGCTATGACTGGTTGGAGATTTGGATATCTTGCAACTCCTCAAAAAAACTTAGTAAAAGCTATGATAAAACTTCAAGGTCAAGTTACATCAAATGTAAATTCAATCACTCAATATGCTGCAATTCCTGCACTAGAAGGTGAAGCTGATGCTACAATTGAAATCATGAGAAGAGAGTTTGAAAAAAGAAGAGATATAGCTGTTGAAAAATTTAATGCTATAAAAGGTATCACTTGTCTTAAACCAGATGGTGCTTTTTATCTGTTTATAAATATCAAAGAACTTACATTTGACTCTATGAAATTTTGTTCAGATTTACTAGCACTTAAAGGAGTAGCCGTAGTTCCAGGTCTTGCATTTGGTACTGAGGGATATTTTAGATTTTCATTTGCTACAGATTTAGATTCTATTCTAAAAGGTATTGCTAGAATAGAAGAGTTCGTAAACGAAAACTACTAGTATTATGTCTCCACAAAGAAAAGCAACCATAATCTCATCAAGCGTTGCAGCAATTCTTACGCTAATAAAATTAGCTGTAGGAATTGCAAGTGGATCTGTGGCAGTTTTAGCTTCTGCTGTAGATTCCATCTTAGATATGTTTGTATCTGTATTTAACTATTTTGCTATTTCAAATGCAGAAAAACCAGCTGATAAATATTTTAACTATGGTAGAGGAAAGATTGAAGCTTTGGCTTCTGTTATTGAAGGTACCATTATTACATTATCTGGACTTTTTTTATTATATCAAGCCATTGAAAAAGCTATCACTGGTGAAGTGTCAAAATACTTAGAAGAGTCTTTAACTGTAATGATTATCTCCTTAGTTATTACTACCTCTTTAGTTATATATCTTAATTTAGTAGCTAAAAATACAAATAATATGGTTATAAAAGCTGATTCTTTACACTATAAAACAGATGTATATACGAATATTGCTGTACTATTATCTTTAGTCTTAGTAAAATTTACAGGTTACGAAGTAATCGATATAGTTATTGGTGCTTCAATATCATTATATATCATATACTCAGCATATGAATTAATTCAAAATGGAGTATTAGTTTTACTTGATAAAGCTGTTTCTCAAAAGATAGTAAAAAAAATCGAAAATGCTTTTATTGTAGAAGAGAGAGTAAATAATCATCACCTCTTAAAAACAAGAGAAGTAGGAGATAAGATATTTGTGGAAGTTCATTTAGTATTTGACTGTCTCATTACTTTAATGGAAGCACATAAAATTTCTGATAGAATAGAAAATAAAATTAGAAAAATCGATAAAAAGAAAAAATGGGTAATCAACATACATATGGATCCATATGATGATTTTGAATCAAATGATGAAGGGAATGTATTACATTAATGTAAACAAATATTATGAAAAATAAATTTATAAAAAAAGTATTATTATACTCTTCTATCTCGATAATTCTTTCTTTATTTTTATCCTTTACATATATTTTCTTTCCACAATTACCTCAAACTTTTGATAATAGCTTAAGAGATACTCTTTTTAAAATAAGAGGAGAAATCCCAAATAATGATAATGTATTTATTGTAGATATTGATGAAAAATCCATACAAACTTTAGGGCAATGGCCTTGGTCTAGAAATAAAATAGCTAAAATCTTAGAAAACCTTACAAACGCAGGGATTGGACTCATCGCCTTTGATGTTGTTTTTGCTGAAAGTGATAGAAGTTCCCCTAAAAAAGTTTTAGAAAAATACAATATAAAAAGAGACGATGTACCTGATTATGATGAAATATTTGCAAAAACAGTTGCAAGCACCCCTACAATCTTAGGTTATCAATTTGAATTAGAAAAAGACAATAAACATGTAAGTAAAAAAGCTCCCTCTATACCTGCCATATTTGTAGAGAAAAACAAAAATCCTGATGAAAACTATCTAATCAAAGCAACAGGAACTATTTTAAATATTCCTATGGTTCAAGATAATGCATACTCAAGTGGTTTTTTTAATAATGTTCCAGATGAATCAGGAATCATAAGAAGTGTACCCTTAATCATCTCATATAATGATATTATTTACCCTTCACTTGCTTTAGAAGTACTAAGAGTCATTACTGATACAAAAAGAGTTATCATAAATTATGATGAAGATGGTGTTGAAAATGTAAAATTAAATGACATAACAATTCCAACAGATAGACACGGAAGAATATTAGTAAACTTTAGAGGTAAAGAAAAAAGTTTTAAATATATCTCTGCCCTTGACATATATAATAATAAATTTGATAAAAAATTTATTGAAGGCAAAGTAGCATTAGTTGGAACTTCTGCAGCTGGATTACTAGATCTTCGAGCTACTCCTTTTGAATCTGTTTACCCAGGGGTAGAAGTTCATGCAAATGTTATTGATAATATTTTAACTGGTGATTTTATTTTCAAAGCATCATGGATGGATGGAGTAAATTTAGTATTAATTTTTACTCTATCTTTAATAGTTACCCTTGCAATCACATTTACACCGTTTTGGTATAACCCATTTATTACAATAGCATTTTTAGCAACTACAGTATATGCTTCATATTATTCCTTATTTACTAAAGGTTTAGTATTTAATATATTTTACCCCATTCTTACTATAAGTACAGCAGCTATAATTGCTACCTTACTTGATTACTTTTTTGAGATAAGACAAGAAGAAGCTATCAAGAAAAAATTTGCTTCTAAAGTATCAAAAGATGTAATGGATAACTTACTTAAGAATATGGATGACAGTGGTTTTCAAGCTATGGAAAAAGAAGTTACAGTATTTTTTAGTGATGTAAGAGGTTTCACTCAAATATCAGAAAAGATGGGTGATGCCAAAAATTTAATTAAATATTTAAATCAATATATGGAACCTATGAGTAATATAATTACAAAATACCAAGGAACTATTGATAAATATATTGGTGATGCTATCATGGCGTATTGGAATGCCCCTGGAAATGTGGAAAATCACCCAGATAAAGCTGTTCTTGCTGCACTTGAACAAATAGCTCACCTAGAACCTTTAAATAAAGAGTACGACAAAGAAAACAAACCTCATATCGATATAGGAATTGGTCTAAATACAGGTATGGCAATTGTAGGAGAGATGGGAAGTAGTGGAAGAAGTGATTATACTGTTATTGGAGATGCCATAAATCTTGGTGCAAGATTAGAATCCCTATGTAAATTTTATAACTCAAAACTAAATATCTCAAACTTTACAAAAGATGCTTTAAAAGAAGACTATATCTTTAGGTTTTTAGATTTAGTAACAGTAAAAGGTAAAATAGAACCCGTAGAAATTTGGCAAGTATATGGAAAAGGTCAAGCACAAGGAGCACAAAAAGAAGAGTTAGAAAAACACCATGAAGCAATTGAATTATATAAAAACTCACAATTTAAAGAGGCTTTAGTGATTTTTGAAGAGTTAGAAAATAGTGAGATAAAAACTAATAATAATATCTATAAAATCTATATCCAAAGATGTACAGAGTTTGTAAAACACCCACCAGAAAACTTCATTGGAGTTTACGAGCACACAACTAAAGGCTAAATTTTTAATTTCTTATCAATTTTGTTATACTAAATAAAAAGGATAAAAAATGGAGATATTTATAACATTGATCTATGTTGTTATGTTTATAATAGCCTTTATTTTAAGTCTTTCTAGTGTGAGATATTTTATTACTATGTGGAAGTATAAAAATAGAAAGAAAGATGGAAGTGAAGATAAGGATTTTAAAAAGTTTGATTAAACTTTTTTATGACCATAATTGCAATTTTGGTAAGTGAGAAACTGCTTTTAAAATATCTGTTTTAGAGATAATTCCAATTAAAATATCATCATCAACGACAGGAATAGCATCAAGTTTATAGTCAATCATAACTTTAGCCACTCTTCTTATATCAGAAATTGGATCTGTTGTTATAACTTCAGGTAAAAATATATCCTCTAATGCTCTATTTAATATTGCAGTTGAATTATCCATATCAGCCATCAAAAGGTTTAGTATTATTTTTTTACTTATCAAGCCTATTATTTTTCTCTCAGTTGAGATTACGGGTATTTGCATTACTCCATACTCTTTTAAAAGGTTATATGCTTCTTCTATACTTGCTTTTGTATCAATAGTAAATACATCTTTTGTCATGATATCTTTTACTTGGTAAATAGGTTCAGATGTATCCATATTTGCTATTTTTTTATAGGAGTTTATTCGTTCATCATTATTTTTAGAGTTCTTTCTTTTGTGAGAGAAATACTCAACAATTTCATCATCTGGTTTAAATTTTGCATCAGTTGATTTATCGATTGGTTTAACTTTGTATAAATTATCAGCTGTAGTTTGAACACCTACTATTCCATTTTCATATATTGTAAACATTGTATTTCCTTTTGAAAGTTATTAATTGTAACATCATTTAGAGATTAAATACAAATTATTTAATAAAAACTTTATCATGAAGACCGAAAGGTGTTCATGATAATTTACTTAAATAAAGAACCTTCATCTATTATCTTTCTAAATTTCTCTTTTGTCCAAATTAAATTATAATATACATGTTCACTATATTGAATTGCTTTATTATAAGATTTTTCATCTTTTGATATAAATAAAGCTCTTACTTTATTTATACAGACATCTTTAAATATTTTATTATCACTTGTCATAAAAATTGCATTATTTATCTTTGATAACAAAGCAATAAATCTATCATTTCTATGTTTTTCTGATGTATTATTTATAAAGTCATCATATTCATTTGAATAAAAAGAACCTTGCCCAAAACTTAATGCATTTGGGTTATCAGCAAAACCAAAAAAACCAATTCTTTTAAATTCTATTTCTGATAATTTATTTATAAGTTTTTCTTTTTTAGAATTTAAAATTTCATTCTTAACATAAGTTGGAACCCAAATTTCAATATCTAGGTTTTCAAAAAAACTTTTTGTCAAACCTAATTCAGAACAATAATCTATTATATTTGAATCAATAACTAATCTATTCATTAATATTATTTCCTATCTTTATTTAATTATAACCAATAAGTTTTAATGTAACTAATATCTCTATAAATATTAAAAGCAGGATATAACAGATATTTAGATACTATATCTACCCAAATTAATAAATAATATATAGGATTTTAAAACTCATATGGCACTAATAGACTTACAAAACATCTCAAAACAATATGACATCAAAGTGATACTCAAAAATGTGAACTTTACACTAAACCAAGGACAAAGAATCGCTGTCATTGGACAAAATGGACAAGGGAAATCAACCCTTCTTAAAATCATCACTGGTGAAGTGGAAGTTGATAGTGGGGAAATGGCTATTGATAAATCTCTTAAAATAGAGATGCTAGCCCAACAACCAAAGTTCAAAGACAATCTGATGGTAAGAGATGCTATTGAAGAGCAACTAGTTGAAGTAAAAAGTGCAAAAGATGAATATGAAGAGATATCTCATAAACTAATGACTGATTATGAAAATAATGCCCTCCTTCATAGACAAAGCGAACTAGCTACATTTTTAGAGTTTCACAATGCTTGGGACTTGGATAATCTCATTGAACGAGTATTGATAGAGTTCCACCTAAAAGAGTTTGAACACAAAGATGTAAATCTCTTAAGTGGAGGAGAACAAAGACGGGTTAGTCTTGCTGGATTGTTACTTAGAAAACCAGATGTTTTACTTCTAGATGAGCCTACCAATCACCTTGATGTTTATATGGTAGAGTTCCTTGAAGAACTACTTATTAAAAACAACTTTACACTTATTTTTATCTCACATGATAGATACTTTATAGATAATATTGCAACTGAAATTATAGAAGTAGAAAATGGGGAAATCAAAAAATACAAAGGTGGATATACTGCTTACTTAGAACAAAAGCAACAAATGCTAGAAATCATGGAAAAAGAACACCACAATCTAATAAGAATGGTAAAAAGAGAAGCTTACTGGATGCAACATGGAGTTACAGCTAGAAGAAAAAGAAATGAAAGAAGAAAATCAGAATATTTTGACCTAAAAAAACAAGCTAGATCAAACCCATCACTTATAAAAAAGATGAGTGTAGAACTTCAAAGAGAACAAAAGGCATTTAATAGCGAAGATGTAAAAATTCAAAATAAAAGAAAGATGCTCTTCGAACTTGATGACATATCAAAAACACTAGGAAATAAACTTCTTATCAAAGACTTTACAGCAAGAATCTTACAAAAAGACACCATAGCAATAGTAGGACCAAATGGTACTGGAAAATCAACTATGCTACGAATCTTTATGGGTAAACTTCAAATCGATAGTGGTAGCTTTAAAAAAGGTGATTTTAAAATCGGATATTTTGACCAACATAGAGAAATGCTAGATGATAACAGAAATCTTTTAGAAACCTTTTGTCCAAATGGTGGAGATAGAGTTGTACTTCCAGATGGAAGAAACTTACATGTATTTGGATACTTAAAAAACTTTTTATTTCCTAGAGAATATTTAGATAAAAAAATTGGCGTATTAAGTGGTGGTGAAAAAAACAGAGTAGCCCTTGCACTTTTATTTACTAAAGATATTGATTGTATGGTTTTAGATGAACCTACAAATGACCTTGATATCCCCACAATCAATATCCTAGAAGAGTATTTGCAAAACTTCCAAGGGGCTCTTATATTTGTATCACATGATAGATATTTTGTAGATAAGATTGCAAAAAAACTTTATGTTTTCAAAGGTAAAGATGGTGAGATATTTGAATCATTTCAACCATATACTGAGTACCTTGAAATAGAAAAAGAAATAAAAGAATTAGAAGATTATGAAAAAGAGTTAGCAAAAGAAGAGACTACAAAAACAAAACAAACAACTAACACTAAAAAGCAAACAAAACTAAGCTACAAAGACCAAAGGGATTATGATAATCTCCCAAAAGAGATAGAAGAATTAGAATCAAAAATAGAAGAGATAAATGAGTGTTTATCAAATCCTTCTTGTTATGAACAAAAAGGAATAGTAGCCGTTTCCCAAGAATTAGAAGAGACAAAGTCAATCTATGAAAAAAAAGTTGAGCGATATTTAGAACTTGAAGAACTAATAGAAAGTTTTAACGCATAGTTTGCTACAATAAATAAATTTATAAATTATAAAGGGATTGTCAATATGAGTTTAAAAGAACAACTAAAATCAGATTTAAAAGATGCTATGAGATCAAAAGAGATTGTAAAAAGAGATTCTATAAGAGCTATTAATACTATGATAAAACAAATCGAAGTAGATGAAAGAAAAGAGTTAAATGATGAAGATGTTATTAAACTTGTACAAAGAGGTATCAAACAAAGAGAAGAAGCCTCTATCCAATATAAAGATGCAGGAAGAGATGATTTAGCTCAAGTAGAACAAGAGCAAATCGAAGTATTTAAAATATATTTACCACAACAACTAAGTGATGAAGAACTAGAAACTGGGATGAAAGAAGTAATAGCAGAAGTTGGTGCAACAACTATAAAAGATATGGGAAAAGTAATGGGAACTGCAAGTAAAAAATTTGCAGGCGTTGCTGATGGAAAAAGAATAAATGAGATGGTAAAAAAACTTTTAGCTTAAAAAAGGAAACTCATGACAAATATTGAAAAAATAGCTGCCAAGACATTAGAAGTATTAAAAGAACGAAGTGTTCAACCAACTCCTAATGAATACAACAAAGAGTTTTGTAATCTTGCAAAAGAGCAAAATGAAAAAATAGAAGAATGTAATTTATTTAAAAACTTAGTTAGTAAACTAACACCCCAAGAAAGGGATGAATTAAATGCAAATGATATTCAGACATTTGAAGAACTTATTGCCCTACTTTTAAAAAGAGTTCATATTAAAAATGTCTCGACATTGGCTTCTATTATCAAGCAGGCTCTATCTCCATCAATCAATATTCATCTTGATGAACAACTTACAAATTTTTCTATTAAAATCGGTGATTCTCCAGAACTTATCTTTGAAGAAGATATACAAAAAGAGATGCAAAAACTTTTAGAAAAAAGATTTACAACAGATCAAACCCTACTAAAAGAAAAAACTGCTGATATTGCAAAACTAGTAACTCTTATGGGTAAACACTTAAAAGAAGCAATCAACAGTAACCAAAATAGTTCAAGTAATGTAACAAGCATAAAAGATGAACTTGCATCAATAGATTTAGAAGATAGCAATATTTCAGAATTGGTAGCTTTGCAAAATAAACTTATAAATGCAGCTTCTAGTATCGAAACAGAGATGAGTGAAGTAAATAAAAAATTATCAACTGGTGAAAACCATGTAAAAGATTTAGAAAACAAAGTTCAGAATTTAGAATCTCAGTTAAAAGAAGCAAAAAAAGAGGCAATTATAGATCACCTTACTGGGCTTCTTACAAGAAGAGCTTATGATACAGAAATAAAAACCATAGATAAAAACTTCGAGCGAGAAAATATACAATACGCAATAGTCTTTTTTGACTTAGACCACTTTAAAAATATAAATGATTCCTTTGGTCATGAAGGTGGAGATACGGTATTAAAAACTTTCTCAAAAATACTGAAAAGCCAAACTAGAGAAAATGATATCTTAGCTAGATATGGTGGAGAAGAGTTTGTAGCAACTGTTGAATATAAACTAAGAAGAGAAGTTTTACAATATTTAAAAAGAATAAAAAATATCGTAAATGAAAATAGTTTTAATTATAAAAATAATAAAATAAAAGTGACCTTCTCAGCTGGTGTAGTTTTAAGAAATGACCATAAAACTTACCATGATGCAATACAAAAAGCAGATATACTTCTATATCAAGCAAAAAATGATGGTAGAAATAAAATAATACTAGAAGATGGATTAGTAATATAAAACTAAGTTATGGGTTAAATCATCATCAACGATGATTTAACCCATAAAAATAAATTAAAATGTCATACCAAGTTGTAACATAAATCTAGTATTATAATCGTCTCTACTAGTAACTTTAGCAGCTCCAAGCTTATGTGATAAGTTAGTATTCATAAAAAATCTTTTATAAAAAGCACTATAACTCACTCCAATATCTTGCAAAGTTCTACTTTTCTCATTTGTAATATTTCTACTCATATATACTCTTCCCACATCGTAAAACATTCCAATTTTTGAATTTAGGTCATTAAATGAAGGTAAAGTATAAGTTAACTCAGTAGTATAAATATATCCATTTTCAGCACTCTCTTCTCCACTAGGATAAAATTTAACTCCATTAATACCACCTAAACTCAAATCTTCACTTCCATCTAGATTTTTATTTCCAAGAGCATATTGAAGTTGAAGTTTATTTTTCCAATTTATTTTCTCATTAAGTAAAGTATTGTTTTCTAATTCAATATTTATTTTTGAGAAGTTTCCATTTGTATTTGCTCCTTTTTTATCATCTGCTTCATCAACTGAATTATTAAAATTCAATCTACCAAGACTAAGAGAAGTATCTATTTTTGTTTGTGAATATTTACCAAAAATAAGATGGTTTTTTGAATAATCAACTCCAACTTTAGAAACTACTGTATTCTTTTTTACATTTGATGAAGTAGCTCTAATCTCATCATTCATTTTATTATATGATGTTCTTAAGTATGTATTTAAATTCTCACCGTTTGAGCGAATAACTGGATAAGTAAATAAAGCTACAAAACTATCAGCACTTCCTAAAGCATCAAGATTTTCATATTTATCTCCTAACTCATAAGTAGTTTTAGAGTAACTTACTTCTCCCCTCAATCCGTTTTCATATATGGGAAATCCATACCCTACTCTTCCATTTAATAAACCCATATTTTCAGAACTCAAAGCAGACAAAGAGATTTTATCTCCTATTTTAAAAGGAGAGTTGATATCCACACCTGCCATAACTCTATATTTACCTGTATAATCTGAACCATAATTATCCCCAATAAGATAGCCATTATATGGTTCAGTGGCTTGTGTCCCTATTATAAAGTCACTTGTACCAACCTCTTTTCCAGCAGCAATTTTTGTACTACTTACTTTTACCCCAGGAGTATCATTGATTAAAAGCAATGCTCTTTGTAAGTCTTTTATAGCTATTGCTTCTTTGTTTTTTGCAACATCAAGTTTGGCTTGTAAGATAGAATCTTTGACTAATGAACTGTTTTCTAGTTTAAACTCTCCATAGCTCCCTTCGATAATTGCTATTTTAAGTACTCCATCTTGTGCTTGTAAATCTTGAGTAGGTATATAAGCTCTTGCTACAAAATACCCCTCATCTCTATATGCTTTTGTAATAAGAGTAACTATCTCTTGTATCTCTTTAAAACTTAACTCTTTTGATTCATAAGGTTTTAAAATAGTCTGTAGTTTTTTAGTGCTTAGTTGAGTATTTCCATTAATCAAATAGCTTTTTATAAATACTTTTTTACCATCTTCAAAACTTTTTTTATACTCATCACTCTCTTGTTGTAAAGGAGGTAGAACCTCTTTTTTCTTTTCCATCTTTGGTGGTTTTACCTCATTTAAGAAGTCACTGATATTTGGTATAGGTGCTGCATGCAGACTTAATGTTGTGGCTAAGAGTATTGATGTTTTTTTCATATTGTATTTTCCTCTTCTTCACTTTCTTGATTTAAATTAAACTGTTGTTTACTTCCAAAGGGAAGATTTATCCCACCATTTAATACTTGCATCACAATTCCAGGAATAAGTGCCAGTTCATTAGTATCTAGTTGTTGTAAGATTGTTTTTATATCTATTCCACTTTTGAGTAATGTTTCTATATCTTTATTTGTAAATACTTTTTTGTTGGATATTGGAGTGATTACTTTACTTAAATCAAGTGTTGTTGTTTTGGCAATTTGAGTTGGAGTAACTGGAACTGAAGGGGGAGCTTTATAAATTTTCCAAACACTACTACCCCCTCCATTAAAAATACTTAAAACAGGATATTTATAACTACTTGAAATCGTTGAATCTTCTATAATATCAAAGCCTACATAAGTTGCTTTATCAAAAGCATCTTTCGTATTGGTTGAGCTATAGATTCCTGTAGCCCCAGCTGAACTTCCATTTCCTACACCATTTGTTTGCCCTGTAGTATCTATATCCCAATATGAGTTTATGATAAGTGATAAAGAAGAAAAACCAGCTAACCCTCCAGTATTGGTATTTCCACTTACAGCCCCTGTAGCATATGAATTAAAAATGTTACCATTAGTAGATCCAACCAATCCTCCAACAGAATCGTTTCCATTTACAGTTACCGTAGCATAGGAGTTTCTCATTGTACCACCAACCATCCCAGCTAATCCTCCAACATATTTATTTCCACTTACACTTCCTGTAGCATATGAGTTTTGGATTGTTGAAAAACTACTCCCAACTAATCCTCCAACATAATCCTTTCCTGTAATATCTACATTAGTAAGTCCTATATTTGAGATATTTGAACCAAAGGCATAACCAAATAACCCTACACGATCTTCATTACCTCTATTGATATAAAGACCATCTATAACATGCCCTTGACCATCAAAGTTTCCTGTAAATCTTGTACTACTATCTCCTATAGAATCAAACCCTTTAGAGCTCCACATATCGCCTGTGTATTTTATATTATTTGCTAGAACATAATCAGCTGTTAAATCCATAGCCATAAGTTGGAGTTGGTGGTCATTTGTGATAGTAGTAGAGTATTCACTTCTTAAAAAAGGTCTTGTCTCCCCCTCAATCATAAACCAAGTGTTTGTAAAATCAAAGCCTGCATAAGTTGCTTCATCAAAAGCATTTACTGTGTTAGTTGAGCTATAGATTCCTGTAGCTCCAGCTGAACTTCCAAATCCTACTCCATTTGTTTGACCTGTGGTGTCTATATCCCAATATGAGTTTGTGATGGTTGAATAATTATAATTTAATCCAACTAATCCTCCAACATTACCATTTCCAGTTACTGTAGCTATTGAATATGAGTTTGTGATGGTAGAAGAATCAAGCCCTCCAACTAATCCTCCAACATTACCATTTCCACTTACATTTCCTGTAGCATAAGAGTTTGTGATGGTTGAATTAATATTCCGTCCAACTAATCCACCAACATTATTATTACCACTTACCTTTCCTGTAACATATGAGTTTGTGATGGTTGAATTATGATTCATTCCAACTAATCCTCCAACATACTTCTTTCCTGTAATATCTACATTGGTTAGTCCTAGATTTAAAATTGTTCCTTTATTAGCTCCATAAGCACTAGTACGACCAAATAACCCTACATAATCTTCACCACCTCTATTAATATACAAGCCATCTATAATATAACCTTTACCATCAAAGACTCCTGTAAATTGTGTATCTATATTATATGTAGAGTTATCTCCTAATTTTTTAAATCCATAGTAACCACCACTTCCATCACTATTCCAAGTTCTCGTATCACTAGCATCTATGTTTGAACCTAATTCATATCTACCATTTAAAGCTTGATTTATCCATTGGAGTTGATTGATATTATTTATGATTACTTTTCCAGTAGTTGGGTCAAACTTTATTGCTGCATTTCTATTAACTGCATTAAAGTAAACTCCACCATTAGTGTTGTTAGTATTTTCAATAATAGCATTTACATATATCTCATTACCTGCAGTTAAAGTAAGCTTTGTAGCTTCACCCCAAGTGATATCTTCATTTACAGTAATATCATTATCGGCTTTTAGTTCTATATCTGTTGTAGCTAAGTTAGACTCTATTGCAGTTGCACTTACACTAGCTCCTGTTATATCAGTTCCACCTGTTGATTCTATAACAATATCTGTAGGATCTAACAGCCATTTTGAAGCTTCTACTAAAGTTGTAGATGCAACACTTAGCTCTTTTCCTGAAGTCTCTACAAACCCACCTTTAGCTTTTATAGTTCCAGCTATATTTGCAGTTCCTCCATGGGCATATAGTTCCACATGTCCGTTTATTCCATCTAGTGAGTTTGCTTCTATGATCCCTGTATTATTTACTACACCTCTTAGTAGTTCATCTACTGCATGAGTAGTTAGATATACTTCTCCACCATCTGCTAGAATAGTTCCTGAGTTTTCAACTAGGGCATCTAAAGTTCCTTTATCTACAGACAAATCTATTAAAGAGTTACCATTTAGATTTATTGTATATTCATCAGCTGATGTGAGTTGTACTCTTCCTTTTACTGCTTCTATAGTTCCACTATTTTTAGCTTCATTAGAAGCAAAGATTACATAACCATTATTTTTAACTTTTATAGTACCTTGGTTGATAACAGATTTTGTAGAATCTCCTGTAAAACTATAGTTTCCATTTTGAAAGTTAGTATCTGAGATATCTTTAGTTGTAGCTAATAAGCCTGCAGTGTTTATACTTGCATTTTTACCAAATAAAACTCCGTTTGAGTTTAATATCCAAACTTGACCATTGGCATTTAATGCTCCATCTATAATACTTCTTTCATTTCCTATAACTCTATTGAGAGTTATACTATTTACATTTGGTTGATTGAAGTTTACTGTTTCATGGGAAGCTATATTAAACTTATTCCAATTTATACTAGCTTTGGAGGTGGATTGATTTATATTTGTTGTATTTCCATTTTGAGAAATAGTAGCAGTTCCACTTGTTACAACTCCACCACTTGGAGCTGCAAAGCTTAGAGTTACACCTCCTAGAAGTGCACTTACTACTAGACTTACTTTCCCACCTTTTAGGATTCTAAAACGGGAACTATAATTTATGTTTGCTTTCATAATATTGTCCTTGTATAAAGAAAAGAGAAATCTCTTCTTTTTTTATATACAAGTATTATATTTAGCTATCGTTATATTCACCGTTACTTTTTTACATAAAATCAACTTTCTTTCTTTTTATCATTATCATAAAAATCTATATTCCGAAATTCGTTATTGTAAGTCTATATACGGGACTATATTCTTTTCCATCAAAAACTTTATATTCTAAATATGCATCAGTGGTAGCTCCAGGAGGTGAACCTGCAGAGATTGAAAGGGTAGCGATGGTACCTGATATTGTAGATGTCTGTATTGAGGAACCCCAAGTGCTTCTTATCACTCCACTACCAACATAAATCACAGTTAAAGTATCTCCATCTGCATCTTGAATATGTGAAGCTAAGTCTACAGATTTTGTAAATCCATTGCCTGGTATATTAACTGTAAAACTTTCTCCTGTAGGTTTTGTATTTGGAACGGATGTTTTTTCGGTATTTGTATTATTATCACGATTTAAACTCTTTTGAATTCGTTGGTTAAATTCACTTGATGCTAATTCTTGTGCTTTAAGAGTTCCTGTTCCTATTTGATTTTCAAAGAAATCTCTGTTACTCAAGGGCTCATTTTCTATGTCTTCATCATACACCAAACCATACGAGACTGAGTTTGAAGTATTAGCAGTTGCTTTAAATATAGGAGACCATTTTTGTGAGGCAAAGGCATATTTAACTCCCAGTATTACTCTATAATTATTCTCATCTACAACTTGTGCATCATCATATTGCACAGAAGTTCTGATATCTTCGATAGGATAATAAGCTGCTTCTACAATCATTCCAGAATAATTTTTATGATATAGATGTGAGTTTTGATAAGTACCCACAGCTTCAAGCGTTCCCCAATCTTTTTCATAATCCATCTCATATTGAGCCAAAGTTTCTACATACACAGTATTGGTATACCCATTTGCATCATATGCATTGCTTAGTTTATTTCCAAGATATCCTATTTCAATATTATAGTTTGAATCATCTCCATAACCAAGAGAAGTTCCTAGTGTATATTGTTTGATATCAATAAACTCAGAATTAAAAGGTATTTCTTTATTTAAATATCCCACTCCACCTTTTAAATAGAAGTTTTTTGGCAAGGCATATTTATAAACTCCATAAAGTTTATTATAATCATTTCCATACTCAATACCTGTTTTGATATTGTCATCTTTATACTCTATTCCCATTCCTGAGTAGGTTTTATCATCTAATCTTTCACCTGCTCCAAATATTCTTAACTCAGATGAGTTATCTTTAGTCTCTTTATTACTTTGACTAATAGTATTGAGTTCATTATTATTAGAATCTGCAAATATAAATGTTGTACTACATAAAAGTACACTAACTATTAAACTTATCCTCATATCTTTTTGTAAGATTTTTAAACGGGAACTATAATTTACATTTGCTTTCATAATATTGTCCTTGTATAAAGAAAAGAGAAATCTCTTCTTTTTTTATATACAAGTATTATATTTAGCTATCGTTATATTCACCGTTACTTTTTTGTATTTTATTTTTAAACCATAAAGAAATATGTGTTCCCTTATCAACTACTACTTGAAGGTTTCCTTCTAGTTGGTCAGTTGCAAGTGATTCTACCATCATCTCTCCAAAGTTTGCTTTTGTGTTAGCACCTTTTCCAATACCATTATCAGAAACTTCTAGTAAGGTTCCATTATCTACATTATTTAGTGAAATTTTTATGATTCCCCCACTTGAATCAAAAGCATGTTTAATGGCATTTGTAACCAGCTCATTTACTATAAGACCACAATAGATAGCCTCTTCTGTGTCTAAAAAAGAGTTTATATCAAGTTCAAATGTGATATTTTCTAGCTCGAAACTATCTTTTATATTTTGTAAAACTTTTTCAAAATACTCTTTTGCATCAATATTTACAAGATTTTTTTGATTGTAAAGCATCTGGTGTACGATACTCATAGCATGGATTTTTCTCTCTACATCATAAAGTTTTTCTTGGATATGTTTATCATTGTTATCATTGAGCTTAAGTGCATATAGTGAAGTGATAAATTGCATGTTGTTTTTCACTCGATGATGTAGTTCTTTTAGCAAGAGTTCATTTTGTTTTAATTCGTTGTTTAACTCTTGGGTTCTTATGTTTACAATTTTTTCTAAACGGTTGGATTCATTTTGTTGTTGTATTAAAAGTGACTTGGTTAAATCGTTTTTTTTCATCTCTAATCTTTTGATACGATACGCTAATGATATAGCAAATAAAATAACCTCTGCCATAATAAGAGTTTCAAAGGTATAAGTAAATACATACTTTTCAGGAATTAGTCCCAAAAATTTGAAAAATAGTGATAACCAAGCTAAAAGAGCAAAACTCCAGCCCAATAAGAAAAATTTTGCTTGAGGATTTTTCTTATAAAGAGCATAAAATCCAATCCCAAGAAAATAGTATGGGGTAACAAACTGAAAAAGAATTACCTGTGGAACAGTAAAGATATCAAAGATTTGTAAAACATAATAAACAGGTATTATACAAATGATGGTTTTTAAAGATAAGTCAATTTTAGGATAAAGTTTTGTATTCAAAAAATATCGAATAAAAAGAGTCATAGTAAAAGTAACGAAAACATTTGCATAAAAAAGATTAAAATATAAACTTTTTTTGACAAATTCAATATCATCCATAGGAAAAAAATAAAGTCTTATATATATAGAAAATTCGCTTTGTAAAAGTGTAGCAATAAGATATAAAAAGTAATACAAATAGATTTTGTCTTTTGTAAATATGAATAAAAAGATATTATATAAAACAAGAGATAATATCCCACCAAAAAAGAGTGCCCAAATTACTTGTTTAGCTGTATCTTCTTTACTGAACTCTTTTGTTTCATGAAGTATTGGATTGAACCACAAAGAGAGTTTTTCATTTTTTACATGAAGATAGTAATTTTGTGTACTATTTGGCTCAATAGTTGTAGAAACATTAAGCTTAACTCTTCCATCAAATTTTCCAAGGCGATAAAATCCAGTGGTTTTTTTAGATACTATTTTTTGGTTTTTTATTTCATAAAGCTCAATTTCTTCTAAAAAGATATTTCCGAAACTAATTTTCTTTTCTATTGTTTTTGATGTAGGATTTTGAAGTTGAAATTTTATCCATACACCTTCAGGAGCTAAAATACAATAATCAACAACTTTTTTATTTGTTGTAATAAATTTATCATTTTTATTTAAAATAGTATTTATGGTTTCGTGATTGCCTATATCATGGTATATTTTGGAGTTGGGGAGAAGGTCTATATTATTTGGTGTATTGACCAAAATAGTTGCTTGTAAATTTATATATAAAAAAACTAATAAAATGATTGAATAACGCATAAGACTCTTTTTTTCAAAAGTTTAACATAAAAAAAGTAATGTTTTTACAATATAACGATAAATATAACGCAGAAGTGATAAAATACTTACATGAAAAAAATTAACATATTAATCATAGAAGATACAACTTTAACTGCACAAAAGATGAAAAGAACATTAGAATGGGCAGGATACCATGTAGTTGCTATTGCAAGTAGAAGTGAAAATGCTTTAGAGGCAATGTTCAAAGAGCATGTTGATATTATCATCGCAGATATCAATATCAAAGGTGAACTAAATGGTATCGAAACAGCAAAGCTTATTCAAAAAAACTTCAATGTTCCAGTTATATTTTTAACATCATACCACGATGATACAACACTAACTGAAGCTTCTAGCGTCAACTTTACAGGATATATTGTAAAACCATATTTAGATGCCCATCTTCTTAGAGAAGTAAAACTAGCCTCTCTTCGTTTTGGACTGAATAATAAAATTGAAGCAATTAAACTTGATAATGAATATGTTTATGATGTACAAAATAAAGTTTTATTGAAAAATAATCAAGAGATAACTCTAACAAAAAAAGAAGAACAATTTTTATATATGCTAATACAAAATAAAAACAGTGTAATATCCAATGAATATGTTGATTTAACATTATGGCATGACAATGCAACTTATGATGAGAATAGAAGACAATTACTTTTTAGACTAAGAAAAAAAGTACCAGAGTTAGATATTCAAACTATTAAAGGTGTAGGTTATATTTTAAAAACAAATACCCCTGATATATAGTATAAATTTCAGTTGTGATTAGTTATATTACCTACTTATTAGATTCTATCAACTTCTCTTGACCAATTCTATATAGGAGTGGAAATACCTACTTAAAGGTATAATTTTAGTATAAAATTATAAAAGTGTACTTTTAGGTGTACTTTTTTTATTAATGATTCCATTTAAATTAGAATCATTCTTGAAAGGTTATATATTTAGTATTTTAACATTTTTGGTTTAAATTATTTATTGTAGAATTATTCAAAAATTATAATTTTAAAGAAGAAGACTAAAGCCCTCTTCTTCTTATTTCTTCTTTTATATATTTATTATCTGGATTTTGTTTTGATAATTTTATAATTTCATAGTCTGATTTCTTTTTCATTTGCTTTTGTAAAATTTTATCAAAAGAATCAATAACTCCTCTAATATCAATATTCTTAACTACATCGAAGATTTTCCCAGGTGCCTTTTTTAAAGTATCCTTTGTAACATCTGCAAATCCCATTTCAAGTCCTTTTCTAGCATGCACAACAAGCTGAACAACAATAGCATGTATCACATATTTCACTCTCTCTTACTCTTTCCTCACATCGTTCACACACTCTTGTTTCCCAAGACATACTGAACAAATCAACTTTCTTTATTTTTGTAAATTTAAGCATTATTTATCCTTTTATAAATTCAGCACTCTATAGAGTGTTGTTAATAATATCTTATAGGATGTTAAATATACGATGAAAAATGTTGATTTTGAAGATAAAGATTTAGAAGAGTTTTATAAAAAAGTAAGTCTTAATATTATTCGTGTTAGAAAAGAGAAAAAAGTATCACAGTTAAAACTTGCCAATGCAATAGAACACAAGAATGCTACATTTCTTGGTAAGGCAGAACTGCTTGCAGAAGATAAACATTTTAATCTTGAGCATCTTTATAAAATATCTGCTGTACTAGAAGTTGATATTGAGGAATTCTTTAAAAAGATTTAATATTTTTTCAATAAAATCAAATCAATAAAATATACTTTTGAGGATGAAACCTCAAAAGCTCTTAAAATTTTGTTTTTTCTTTGTTTTATATTATCTTAGTAAATTCAATTAGTAATTTTTCTTTCATACTTCTACTTCAATATATCACTTATCAATTGTGATAACTCTGGACTATTTAATTTAGTTGTATACTTAACATTTAGACCAATATTTTGTAATTCTTTAAAAAAAGCTTCAGCACTTTTTATTTGTAGTTTTTCTTTCGTACTTATATCATCAAACTTATCATATCCTTTTGTCTCAACAACAAAATATAATTCTTTATCATCCCTTGATTCTATAACATATCCAAAGTCTGGATTATAGTTTCGTCCATGAGCTGTAGGAATATTTACTTTTGGTAGTTTCCCAAATACAGTAATTCTTTTGTCACTTGAGTCATCTATAGTTAGTTTTTCTATAGTACTATCAACTTCCATAAAGTCTTCATCATAGATTGATTTTTCTTGTACATTCTTTGATTTTATTTTATAAGTTTCAACTCCTAAGCTTCCTGTAGGTATAAATTCTTTGATATTACCATTTTTATCTATAAGAGAATTATTACTAGTTTTTATCTCTTTTAAATCATAAGATATTTTATTAATTATGGTATCGTAAATAGCACTTATTAGTTGTTCTTCAATTTTCTTAAGTGCCAAGTTCTCATTTTGAGGAATTAAATCAAACTTTTCTTTTTTAATTCCATGCAATACTTTAGCAACTGTTTGCATACTTAGTTTTGTATTGTTAGATAGTGCTTTAATAAATTCATAGAGAGTAAATATCGAGTGAGTTTCTACTTTTACAGTGTCTTTATCACTATCATGCTTTTCTTTATCCTCTACATTTTTATCTCTTTTAACAATTATATCTTGACCACTTATTGTAAAGTTTTCATCTATTTTCTTTTTAGCTGTTTCAATTAGTGTATTACTATTAATATCATATTTAACCACAGCATCATAGTTTAAATTCTCCCATAATGCTTTAAACTTTTTAAAGTTTTCTTGATGAATTTTGATTTTCCCTTTTTCTTTCTTTCCACTTCTATCTTTTGCTTTTACTCGAGTAGATGTTTTAAAGAAGCTATCAAAATACTCTTTAAGCTTTTTACTATCACAACCTTTCATCTCTAAAGACTCTAGCTCTTTTGACCTAGAACTATAATGCTCTTTTGAAATAGTGATCTCACTCATATCATCTTCATCTATAGTGATAAATCCCATTTCTTCAAGCTCATCAAGTAATTTAGTTGCTGCTCTTGATGTACTAGCAATATGGTTTTCGACCATAATATCTTCATTAAAAAGTCTAGAAACTTGTTTAATACTATTTTCACTTATCTCATTTTGAATAGAGGTTACAAAGTCTTCTTCTGTAGAGGGTACCACTACAAATAACTCATTGATAAACTCAAAGTTACTATTATCTTGAGTAATTCTTTTTCCATCTTGATTTACTGCAAGTCTAAGCCCTCTTCCTATTTGTTGTAGTTTTGAAATTTTAGAATTACTTGGTGCTAGTTTACATAGAGTCATTACATTAGGATTATCCCATCCTTCTTGTAAAGCCCATTGAGAGAATATAAACCTAAGATTACTGTCAAAAGATAACAGTTCCTCTTTTTTGTTTAAGATAAGTTCAATAGCTTCTGCTTCATCACCTTCTTTTTTTGATTTTGCAAAGTATCCACTATGTATTTCATTTAGATTATCTTTTGTTTTTAAAAGATATTTTTTATATTTATCATCTAGATTATCTTTTTTTAAAATTTCATTTAGATTTTTTAAATATAACTTTTCAAATAGTTGTGCTAATTCACCATTTGTACCTTCATCTGTAAGATATTTATCTACTCTATCTATAAAGAAAAGACAAAGTGATTTTATATCAAGCTTATAAAGTTCTTCTTCTCTTTCAAAATGATTTTTTATAGCTGTATCTACAATGACCTTTTGCATCTCATCAAGAAGTACGCCATAACTTTCACTAACTCCAAAAGGTAAGGATATACTATTTGTAAATACTATCTCACTTTTTGTAATCTTTTCTACAATATAACTATTTAAATATTCTATATCTACTTTTTCACCAAGGTTTTCACCTTTTTCTAAAACAATTTTTTGATTTTTAGAATTGATGTCTTTGTATTCAATTGTAGCCTTATAATCTTTTTGACTACTTCCATTTATTTTAGTAAATGCTATGGTATGATTATCAACATTTTCATTTCCAACTGTATCAACTGTAATAGCTTTAACAAGCCCTCTACTAAATGCATCTACACTATCAAGTGTATAAATAAGATTTTTATACTCATCACCTTTATATGTAGCACCAAATCTTAATGTAAAAAGAGAGTTAAAGTCTTTTAAATATTTTGCAGTTTGTTTACCTTCAAACCTATGTGGTTCATCTATAACTATTACAGGTCTAAGTTGAGCAATAGCTTGCATATAACTTTTTGCACGACCTATTAGGCTTTGTTCTATCTTACTTTTGTTTATATTGTTAGAAGCTTTATTAAATGACTGATATGTTGACACTAATACAGATATATTTTGATTACTTGCATTAATATAGTTTAGTACTGTTTTTTCACTATAGTTAAATACTGATATTTGCTTACCATACTCTTTTACAAAAAACTCTTTTGTTATTTTAATATTTTTAATAGTACCTTGTCTTATAGGGTTAGAAGGTACCAAGATTATGAACTTACTCAGTCCATAATCTCGGTTTAGTCTATATATTGATTCTAAAAAAGTAAACGTCTTACCCGTACCTGTCTCCATCAATGTATCAACTACAAGTTCATCTTTTATAGATATATCTCCTATATCTACTTTGTTTGATTCTCTAACTTTTGTAATATTACTTACTAAAATATTTTTTGAAGATTCAAGGTCAAAAGATGGGTTACTTTTTCTATTGTTATTTGGAGTAAATGCTATATTTTTAAAAACATTACTGATACTATTTACTGCGTGTTCTTGATAATCAAGTCTATCAAACTTTATTTTTAAAGCCATTGACTATCCTCTAAATCTTAATTTATCAGGCTTAATACCAAGCTTTGAAATATTACTCTCAAGTTCTAGTGTAAACTTATCATCACTAATATTTGGAGAATATACAGTTATATACTCACACTCCTTTTTATCTTTAAGTGCATCTACTAAGTCATCAGATGCTATATCACCAAGTATGAATGCTACATTTGAAGCAAGATAAAGCTTATCTTTTATAAGTTCTTCATGTTTTGCACTAAGAAGTAATGCTTCTGCTACAAATAGATTATAAAGTATCTCTTCATTTGTTTCTATATCAGGCTTTTCCATCATAGCTAATAAATCATCTTGACTTACTTCTTCTAATGATTTTTGATAGATTTTTTGTTTTTGATCTTCCACAATTTCAAAAGTTCTAAATCCTATATCACCTTGAGCCATTTGATTTCCTGCTCTATCTATTCTTTCTTTAGTGATATCAAAAATTGTATTATATCCCTCTTTTTTAGCAACACTTTTATCAGGTGTTTCTTCTGCCCATTGAACTGTAATAAATTTAATACCTTTATTTTCACTAGAATTTAACTCCATTACAGCATGTGCAGTTGTTCCACTTCCTCCAAAAAAGTCTAAAACAATACTGTCACTATTAACTCCTATAGTCATTAAATCACTAATTAATTTAACAGGCTTTGGATTATTAAAAGTATTTAATTCCATAACTTCATGATATTCACTTGTTGCCGTATCCGTTGTATAATCACTATCCAATAAAAAAGATTTCATTTTTACAGATTTCATATCACCATCATTTTCTAAATAAACTTTTTCAAAGATATCATATTCATCTCTTCTATCAACTTTTTTAACTTCTAATAAATGTGTCTTCTCTTTAAAAGTTTTTTTACCCCATCTCCATCGACCATCTGAACCATTAGATAACTTAGGAGTTATAATCTCTGGATTATCAAACTTATCTTTGTCTAATGTAATTTCGTCAGAATCAATATCATAATAAATTGGATAGTACATATTTGGTCTATCTTCTCTTTTTGAACCTGAACCTCTTTTTCTTAGTCCTTGCCTTCTATAAAACTTTTTATTAATAGGGTCTACATGCTTATAATCTTTTAATTGTTCTTCAGTTAAAGGAAGTCCATTTGCATTAAAACAATCAGATTTTTGATAACATAATATATATTCGTGTGCAGTTGCAATATTCTTTTTATCACTTCTACCTGCAATATTATTTACAGTAGCTAATTCACCTACAAAATTGTTTTCTCCGAAAATTTCATTGCATAAAATTTTTAATTGTGCAATCTCATTATCATCAATAGAAATACAAATTAAACCATCGTCTTTCAATAGATCAAAAGCTAATAAAAGTCTAGGATACATAAAGCTAAGCCATCCACTGTGTGTTTTAGCTCCTTGTATATTTTCTATATAATCTATGTACTCTTTATCATATCCAAGTTCTTCTAGTGTTTGTTCAGTTGAAGTTGTAAAATCATCATTATAAACAAACCCATCATTTTTAGTGTTATATGGTGGATCAATATAAATCATTTTAATAGATTCAAAATAGTTTTGTCTTAATATCTTTAATGCATCAAGATTATCACCCTTTATAAGAATATTTTCTGTCTTATCCCAATTTCTAGAGTCCTCTTTTAAAGGTTTTAATACTTTATAATTCTTTTCAAATGCTTTATGATAAGCCTCTTTTTTACCAACCCAATTAAGCCCATAACCATCTTCTTTTATTTCTGCTTTTGATGGATCTAAACTCATCTGCAATTTTTGTGGGTCAATTATATATTTGCCATCTTCATCTATACTCACGGCATGAGGAAATTGTTTTTTCAGCAATTCATAATTAACATCATTTATACTTTGTTCTTCTATCACGTTTTTCTTCTGACTCATTAACTTACACCTTTTATAAAGAAGATATTATATTTAAATTTTTGTTAGGGAGTGGTTAGGAATAATAATGTTCAAGGAACCTTTTATCATTCTCATCTACACCTACACTTCTACAATAGTCTCTTGTAATTCTATCTTCTTTAAAAGTCTTAAGATTTTTGTATAAAAACTTTTTAGTTAAATCATCTTTTGTATATTGAACACGGTATTGTTTCCAAGACATATCCATAAATGGACCCATTTCAATAATTGACAACCCTTCTTTTAATCTAAATGAACTATCAACATGTTTTCTAACTAATTGACAGATATAATTTGTTGCTCTTGTTAATTCAACAACTAAATCTTCTACTAATAAAACATGAAAAGTATATTGTTTTGACAACCTATCGTAAACATCTTGTTCATGCCATTTTAATTTATAGAATTTCTCTGTACAATACCACTCATCTGCTTTTTTCATATGCTCTTTAAATAAATTTAAAAAGTCCTGTAAAATTAATCTAAAATTTTCAAAAGCATTTTCAAGTTCAGTATATCTATTTGACCAAATTCTTGAAAATAGCCACTCTCTTAGTTCATCAAGTTTATTAAACTTTTCAACCGTAATACTTGGATCATCAGCAGACAATAAATAAGAAGTCCAATTTTTCCAATTATCTAAATCAATGCACTTCACCCATTGGTCAATATATGTAGCATATAATTCATCATCTTTTTGTTTTTCTGTATCAAATGAAAGTTGACTTCTAATCCATACTTCATGATTATGTTTGATTTGATGTAATTTTTCAACTGTATAAGCTTCAGGGTTATCATCAATAATTTTATGATGATTTCTACACATTAATACTAAATTATTATACTTGTCCAATTTTTCTTTATCAAAATCCTTATCACCTCTAGGACCTTTTGGTTTTCTAGCTACAATATGACATTCTTCTCCTATAAGTGAGTCATCATCTGTTTCTGATATATCCATAACAAGTTCTATTCTACAATCAGGCATAGCACATCTATTACCAGATCTACCCCATAACATTTTATGTGTTTTTAGTTCTACTCCCATGCAATTACCTTTAAATTAAACTTTTAACTTCAGTATATAAACTTTTCAATTCAACAATATCCATATCTAATAGTGGTTCATACATAAAAGAATTTAGATGAATATTTTCAGGAGTCATAATATTTACACTATCCAATAATCTTATTTTGTCTAATTCTGAAGAGAAATCTGTAGAATACCTATTGTAAAGTACTCTAGTTTGAACACCGCTAATATTGTCTAAAAAAGTATTGTCATTAATTTTATTAATCATATATTTTTCTGCTTTTAATCTTATTGCAATAGCTAGAATAATTTTATTTTCTAAGTTAATATTATCATTTGAGATATTATTATCTGCAATATCAATAATTAAGTCATACACCTTATCAATGTCATTTATGCTGTTATTAAAATTATCTTTTCCTATATATTTCCGATAAATACCTTTTAATTTTCCAAAATCTATATCATAGATTGATTCAATTGTAAAGTCACCATTAACTTCATTATAGTTACTTTGTGATTGTCTTTTACCATCACTTTTATATTGTGTCTCATTTTTAATATGTAATAAATGTGTTAAAAGAATATAATCTTTTTTATCATCAATTCCATATTCTATTAAATTTCTCACAAATGGAATTAACGCTATTACATGTTTATTAATGTTTAAATTCTTTTTCCAATTAACGAATGGTTGATTTTGATAATATTCTTTCTCTATAATTATTTCATCATTTGATTTGATAGCATGAAACTTATTTTCTCTTGTTAAATTTAATCGTCCAGATATTGTCCTATAAAAATCAAAGTTATGTGATAAAATTAACAAATAAAAATTATCTTTTTCTGAAATATCTTTTAAATACTCTATGATTGCATATTTATTTCTATAATCAAAAGAGTCTGCAATATCATCAATTATAAATAATGTTTTTTGATTCTCTCTTTTTCGTTGTTCGATATCAAAGATTATATTCAATAAATATAATGCTCTTCGTTCTCCTTGACTTAACGTATTATGTTGTTCTAACTCATCTCTATTTAACCTAACCCAATCATTTTCTATACAATCATCAATATTTTCTTTATCGCAAAAGCTAAACACAACTTTTGGTAAACTTTCTCCTATTATAGAACTTGTTAAGTTTTCAATATCCATTTTAAAAGGCAAATCAAATCTTGCATTAAAAATATCAATAGCCTCTTTCCATGGCGTATCATTTATATCTAAGCTTTCAATATTCTCTTTTAATAATTGATACTTTTCTTTTAGGCTATTAAAATTCTCTTCATCATTTTTAAAATATGACAGCCAAAGTTTTTTTCTAAGATTTTCAATATTTTCTATTTTTAATTCCAATAATATATCAGGATACTTTTCTATAGTATCTTTTAAGACCATGCCTTTTGCATCGCTTAATAACTTTTCTATAGCTTTAAATTCTTCACTACTTTGTATTGCATCCTCAATTTCTTTTATCTTTCTATTTAATTCTGTTAAACTTGAAAAGTCTTGACCTAATCCTAATGAGATCTTATTTTCTTTTACAAAAAAATTATTTCCTTTAAGTTTTTTTTGAATTTCTTTTAATTTAGGTAATGTAAACTTTCCTTTTTCAAAAAAATCATACGTACCGTAAATTTCATCACTTTTTGTAATATACTCATCTATTTTAGTTTGAAATTGTTCAGATTTTATCTTTTTATTTAAAACTGACTCATCAAATATTATAGAATATTGTACATCTGTTAAATAGTTATTTTCTTCTGCTAATTCTAAGTCATCAAGGTTTTGTAAAATACTTTTTTCTTCAAAACCAAAATCTTTAATTATTGTTGGTTCTAATTCAAATATAGTTTTTCCTAATGAAGTTTTTGAAATTTTCAGTCCTGATTTTTTTTCTAAATTTTTTAAAATATTAGTGCGTAAAATAAGAACCTCTTCAAGTTGTTGCTTTATTGTGTCATTTACTAGTAATGAAGAAATACTATTAGATTCATAAGCTTGTTCAAAAGAATGAATTACAAATATATCTTCCTTATTTATATCATTGCCATCAACTTTTATATCTTTACTTACGGGTGTACTATTGAAGATTAAATCTTGAATCTCATCTTGTTTATTATCTTGGAATTTTTTAAACACTTTAGTAAAAGAAGTTTTCATCAAACCATTTTTTGCATATATTATATTTACATTAAATTCTGGTGTATAGTTAAATGCCTTTTGCAGTTTCTTTATACCATAGCAATTTTTTAATTTTATATCTAAAATATTCATTACCTATTCCCCTAAATCTTCACTTTTATTTTCTAAAACATCCATCATAGCAACATCTACTAAAACAGTATCTAACTCTTTTTTAGGTTTTATATTTGAAACTTTCTTTAACTTGATTACTTGTCCAACTAAATTACCTGGTCCCGTACTAAGCTTCTTAAATGCTTCATCATAACTTTTTCTAGCTTTACCAAGTCCTTCATCCACTTTTTTTAAATCGTCTACAAACCCTGTAAATTTCTTATATAATTCTTCTGCTCTTTTGTAAACATCTGCAATATTTTGTGCTTGTCTTTCATATCTCCAAGTATTCTCAACTGCTCTTAATGCAACTAAAAGTGTTGTAGGACTAACTAATATAATCTTTTGTTTAAAAGCTTCATCGTATAAATTTACATCATTATCTAGTGCTAAAAGTAAAGCTCCCTCAATTGGTACAAACATAAATATAAAGTCAAGACTATTCACATTTTGTAAATCTTCATACTTTTTATTTGCTAATCCCTTGATATGATCTTTTACAGATTTAATATGATTTTTAAGATATATTTGCTTAAGAGTATCATCTTCTTCTGCCATATAATCATTATAAGCTGTAAGTGATGTCTTCGCATCAATAATGATATGTCTATTATCTGGTAAATATACAATTACATCAGGTCTGAAAGGTTTATTTTCATCATCTTTTAAACTTACTTCTCTTTTAAACTCATGTCCTTCTCTTAAGCCAGAGCTTTCAAGTACTTTTTCAAGTACCATCTCACCCCATTTACCTTGCTTCTTACTATCACTTCTTAATGCATTTGTAAGATTATGAGCTTCTGCACTCATTTTTTGATTTAGTTCTTTTAGTGTTTTTAGTTCTGCAGAAAGGAGACTTCTATCTTTTGCTTCTTTATCATATACATCTTCAACTTTCTTTTTAAAATCTATAAGCTGTGCTTTCATAGGATTCAGAATCAATCCTAAGTCTTTTTGGTTTTGTTCACTAAATTTTTTACTATTATCAGTGAAAATTTTAGTTGCAAGATTTTCAAACTCTACTTTTAATTTTTCTTCACTATTTTGTAGAAGTTTCACTTTATCTTCCATAGCTTTATGTTGTTCTTCTAATTGAGTTTGAAGTTGAGATACTATACCTTTATCTTTATTCACCTGTATTTGTAGCTCTTCTTTATCATCTGATAAAGTATTGATTGTTTGCTTTAAATCATTGATATAAGACTCTTTATCAGTTAATGTTTTTTTAGTATTTTGCACACTCTCATTTACTTTTGTTTCTAGTTTAGATATCATTGACTTATAGTTTTTAATTTGCTCATTATAGTCTGAGTTAGTTACTTTTAAAGCTTGAGTTTCATCTTTTAACTCTTCTATTCTTTTATTTAAAGCTGCAGACTGTTTTGTATTATTTTCTTTTTGTTCTTCAAATGAAGTTTTATATTTTGATAAATCTTCTTTTAACTGTCCTATAGTAATAAACTTGTTTTCATTAGATTCTTTTAATTGTATATTTTCATTTTTTAAATCATCAACTCTTTCAGTTTGTGACTTTTCAAATGCATTATATTTATTTATCTGCTCATCGAGTAAAGCTTTTGTTTTTGTCAAATCTTCTTTAAATTGATTTGACTCTTGCTTTTTTTCCTCTAGCTGTTTAGAAGATTCATTGTATAAATCTTTTATATTATTTGAGTTATCAAGACTCACTGTCAATTCTGAGTTTTTTATCTCTAAATTTTGTTTATCTTTTGATACGTCTTTAATCTCAGTATTCTTATCTTTAACTGTTTTATAAAATAAGAATCCTCCTATAACTAATATAGCTGAGAACAATATTACCAGTACTTCAAAATTTTCCATTAATATCTCCTAATTATAAATTATCACATTATATTTTAAGTAAGTCACCTAACTAGGTAACTTACTTAAGTATTCTTGTTCAAGTGTGATTTTTCGATTTTTGATAAACTCAATAAGTTCCTTTAACTTTTCATCATCTTTTGTGTCAATATTTAAGTATCTAGTTTGACTCGAATAATCTTTTTTATAGTTCTTTTTTTTCATGATTTTATAAATATGATTAGGAATCAAAAAAGAATGTGACATGCAGTTCTTAAGCCTTGGAAGTATAGAGTTAAGATAAATATTTATCCCTGCTAAATCAAAATCTCCAAAATGAATATACTCTCCTTTAAAAGACTCAAGCCATTTATACTGATATGAAGTTTTAAATTCACTAAGAGATAAAAATACATATTGTTTATCTTTATTAAAAAGATGTTGATATTTATTTATAAACCAAACAACTTGAGGGTTTTCTACACCTACTAAAACTGTATCATTATCCAATTCTAACTTAGTACTATAATGAATAAATAAGCCTGTACCTGATATAGGATAAATATATTGTTTTTCTCCATTTAAAGTAACTTCTATCTTCTCAAATATACTAATCATAAGTCCATTAAAACTTTTAGATTCTATTCTTTTAGTATCTGAGAATTTTTCAGCGACTTCATCACGACTTTTTGATACTTCACTTTCTTCTGTAAAATAGTCTATATCCTCAATACAATTGATGTTATAACCATTTGATTTTATAACTGCAAATAAGGTATTTATATCTCTTAAATATATACATTGTGGCTTTCCATCAATTTCTATTGCATTACACTCAACAAGTGAATTTATAAGTTTTTGAGAGGATATCTCTTTTTTTAATATATATTCATCTTTTAAAAGTTTTTTGAGAGCTTCAAAATTTTTTGTATTAATATTTATTACCATTACCATTCATCCATAGCATCTTGCGCATCTATAAGACTTAGCTCAACATGACTTGAACTTTCTCTTGTTCCCATATATATCCTAGGGTATGCATCAATAATATCATCATCATTTGCAGCAGTTCCATTGATAAATACAAAATCTAATAATTTTGCATAATTCATAAGTTCGGTAAAATAATCTGCAGATATCTGACCAATTTCATCAATAATACAATGATATTTTATCTTCTCACTATTGGCAAATTTTTTTGTAACCATACGCAATAATGTTATATAAATAATTGCTTTTACCATTATAGATGTTCCATTACTACCTATATTATCTAATGTAGCAATACCTTTTGTAACCTGGTCGTTTTCACTTACATCAAAAGTTAATGTACTTATATCTGAAACCGTAATACTCTTTTTAAATGTTTTTTCTAATATTATTTGTAAATCTTGGGCTATTTTTACTAATTCATCTTTTACGGATTCTGATCTTTCACTATTCTCATAACCAATAAGCATATTAGCACTTAACATATCACCTATGTTTTCAATTCTACTAACAATTTCATCATTACCTGTATTTCTAAAATTTAACTTGATAAAATCAATCACCGTAATATTTGTAATACCATCGTTAATAGTTGAATTAATTTTAATAACATCTTTTACAATACTATCAAATGTACCTTTGATATGGGATATTTTACTAACAGCATCATTTATAGTTTCAATTAGAATATGTAACTGTAAGCTTGTTCCTTCAATATCAAATTTTGTTTTAATAAAGTCTGCATATGATTTTGCAATTACAATATACTGTTCGATATTATCATCGAAACTATTTATATCAGATTTTGATTTGAGCTTCATCATATTATCACTAGGAATGTCATCAACAATTCTTCTAGTATCAAGTTTAATTGTTTTTTCTTTTTCATCTTGTTGCATTTCAAGAGTTTTGTATCTTTCAAAAAGAGTAATATTATGTTTAGAGTTCAATAGAGATATAACCTCTTCCTCAATATAAGAATCATAGTTTTTGTTAGTAGTTATTTCAAATTGAGATAATGTATTTTTAAAATCTTTAAATGATTTGGCATGAAATTTCCAAATATTTATAGAATCCTCTAATTGCTTTAACACATCACCAATAACCTTTAATTCTTTTTCATAATAGTCTTTATCCTCAGTTCTTTGTTTGTCTGTTTGAGCTAACTGATCTTTTAATAAAGGTATTTGATTATAATTAGGTAATACTTCATCATTATATCTTTTAACTAAACCTCTATTATCTTGAATTTCTTTTATAATTTTTGCTAATTGATTAATTGTCTTATTATAAGAATCAAGTTCATCAGTATCAATATTTTGACTTCTTTTAATTTCGTTATATATTTCATGTATCTTTTTATCTGACTCTTTGATAAGGTTTTCATATTTTTTATTTATTGCATTAATACTATTTTTACACTCAGATAATTGAGCATTTAAACCCTTTTCTTTCCCCTCATATTTTGCATTTATTTCTTGAATAAAAATATCTTTTTTATTTTTCTTAGTAGAGATATACTCTTTTAAAGCAGTTAACCTTTCGCTATCTTTTAGAAGTTGCTTCTTTGTTTCAATTATTCTTTTGTCATTTTCATCTTTAAGACGCACTTTTTCTTCACCTAATCTTCTTTGCTCATTAGTTATTTTTATCTCATAATCTTTAATTTGAGGGCTTAAGTCATAAATTTCTCTTGACTTTTCTTTTATTGATTTTTTAAATTTATTAGATGAAGATTTTAGATTATCTTCAAGTCTTTTATATCTTATCTTATGACTTGATACCAACTCATTTAGTTGTTTTTGAAGAGATGTTTTATTGTTTTCAAGGGTTTCTATATCATATTTACTCGCCATTGTTTCAATATCACCGTCAATCACTAAACCATAAAAATTATCATTGCTAGTTTCAAGTGAAAAATTAAAGTTTTTTTCTTCAAATAAAATTTCATCATTTGCTATAGCTAAAATCTTTCTTTTATTTGGAACTTCATTTTTATTTAGAAAACCAAAAAGGTTTTTTTTCCCAATGTCTAATTTTCTATTAACTAAATCTATCTTCTCTTTTAGCTTACTTTTCTTATCGTTATATTGACTAACTTCTTCTTGAATTTTTTTATTAAGCTCTTCAAAACTAGCATCCCTTTGTTTTTCAAGTTCTAACTTTTCAGTCTCCAATACTTTTGTATTTGATTCAATCGAATCTTTTAAAGCAATTAATCTATTAACCTCTTTTTCAGATTTTAGAAAAGCATTACTCTCTAATTTTTGAGATGGTAATAGTCTTAATGTAGTCTCATCTTCTGATATTTTTTTATCTAATTGATTATACTCAGTTGTTTTTAGTTCTATTTCTTCGTCAAATGCATTTATACTATCATTAACTTCAAACTCTTTATCCTTTGATAATTGTAGTACTTCTTCTGCAAGATGTTCTTTTTTTTCTTCTAGTTGTGTTTTTTCTTGTTCTTTCTTGCTATTTAAAGAAATTCTTTCTTTTTGTTTTTCTCTTTCCTCTTTAATATCAAGTTCTTCAATGCTACTAGAAATTGCAGCTATTTTGATTTCTAGATTTTTTTTCTGTTCTTCATATTTATTTTGTTTACTGTCTTCTTCTATTAATCTTTCAATTTTATATTCACCAATAAATTTATTGTAGGTAGTTTCATTGCTTTTTATAGTTTTATTAAGTTCTGCAATTTGGTCGTTATAATTAGTAGACTTCTTATTCCATTCATTTAATAGTTTTTCACTTTTTTCAGTCTCTATTTTTTCTTGTACAGAGAAATCAAGCTGTTTTGTTTCTATTACCTCACTTATTCTATCTTTATTATAAGATATTGTTTCAAGCTCAAAAACAGTTTTATCTATTTCATTACATAATGCTTTGTAAGAAATAATAATCTCATCAAGTTCTAGTATTTTATCTCTTCTATTTTTTATCAATTCAAAATGTTCTACATTTCTCAAGGCTTCATCTAACTTATGTTTAAAACTTGATATATCTAAAGAATACTCTTTTTCTCCAATTAAAGAAATAAGCATATCTTTAATACCTCTATCTCTAACTGAAGAATTTGAATATATATTAAATAGATATTTACCAAATAAACTTGCAGACTCTTCACTATCATATAGTGAAAAATCTAACTCAGGTTTATCTTTATTGGGTAACATTTTATAGCTTTTTCTACACATCATTTTTCTAAAAGTAGGAACTGTTTCACTTTTATAATATTTCAAGCCATATTTTAAACAATTTGACAAAATCTCTTTTAGATTTAAACTTCGATTGTTCTCATCAAGATATAAAATACTTATGTCTTCTTGAAAATTATGGATATTTATAAAAATATGTTTTATTGATTTTCCATCTTCTTTACTTAATAAAAGAAGATTCTTCCCTATTTTATTTTCATAAATATAAATCAAATGAGAGAAACTACCTTCAATATGCCAGTCATAAAAAGTTTTCTCTTTTGGTATAGGTCTTGTTTTAAACTTATCCATTGTATAGAAGTAGCATATTGCACTCATAACAGTTGTTTTACCTACACCAGAACTACCAAGTAGTAAAGTAAAATCATCAATGATTATTCTTTCATGAGGGAAGTGTCCACTATTTATAAACCTTAACTCTTTTAAGCCTAATTGATTATAACTCATATTCAACGTCCTCAATAATATCTTCTACAAATTTAAATGATCTTAGTATTAAAAACTCTTCTTCTCTATTACCAATACTTTCAGCAAAACCATCACTTTTTAATCTTGTGATAATTGAATCTATAGCTTCACGATTTGTTGATCTTTTCTTTAAAAAACTCATTTTATCAATCATTGCTTTTAATTCTATATCTCCATTCAATCTTGTTTCCATATCACTTGCACTGTACGGTCCAGCATCAGAAGAACTTATATCACTATTTAATAATTTTAAAAACCTATATATATCTATATAATCTACGTATCCATTAGAATAAGGCTTAGGAATATTTTCATATATATCAATAATAAAATAAAAAAAGCCTGTATCTGATCTTAGTGTATAACCTAGGATGCTATAATAATCTTTTACATCTTGCTTATATTGATATATAAAATTATACGCTTCCTTAATTTTATAATCTGAACTATTTTCATTAATGAATTTACCATTTACTCTACACTCTTCAATTACTTGAAAAATATCTTTGTACTCTTGTAATTGCAATAAATCCAATTTATCCCCTTTTTATAATATGTGGTAATCTAATACCTTTATGCTCTATAATATCCTCTTTAGATATTGATAAAAATTTGTTATACTGTAAAGTAAGCCTAATAAAAATTGATAAAAATTGTTTTTTATCTAAATCTTTCTGTTTTAAAAATGATGCAAGATCTAAATCCTGTTTAATGAAACTTTTGTAAACTTTTTTTGTACTTAATATAACTTTTGTTTTTGATACTTTTTTATCTTTAGATTTTACTGGACTAGGTCTTTCTTCACTCTTTTCATTTCTGCTATCTTTTGATTTATGGTTTTCTTTTGCAATACTCACAATTGATTCGATTAATACTTCGTCATTCATATATTGTGGTCTTACTTTTATAGAATCAGCAACATTTTCTAACCTTGTTAAGACTGATTCAATATTGCTTTTTTCAAATAACTCTCCATTTACTTTCATCTTATATAAATGATTTAATTTCTCTATCTTTTTTGCTTCTTTTTCAATGTGCATTAAATATTTTGACAGTTCATTCAATGTTTTTCTTATGTTCTCTCTCACATCATGTATATAATGAGCCAATTGATTAATATGGAAAGAAATTGATTCATTACCAAGTTCATCTATAAAATATGACTTATACTCTATTAGAAATTTATCAGTATTACTAACAGCTTCAGATAATGCTGTTAAATCAGCTTTACAATCATATAGATTTACTTTTTTAACTTCAAAATTTGTTTCTGCTTTAAACTTCATCTCTTTTTCATTAAGTGATTCTATTACTCTATAAATTATCTTTTTAATACTTCTTAATGTAGAGTTTATTCTTTTTATTTCATTTGAATAAAATTGATTATCTTTTCTTTTAATATTAATATCACGAATTAGCTTCTTAATGTTTTTTTGTTTTTCCTCAATATCTTTGATATTTACATCTGTATAAGTTTTTAAATGAGCGTTATAATCATCACTAAGTAATAAAGAGTAAGAATACTCATCATAGTCAAATACATTGAAATCGATAAGCTTTTCAATAATTAAAGACAAATCTTTATTTTTTTTAATATCATAATATGGCATATTCTCAACATATTCAATACTACCTTTAAAATGAGCATCAATAATCGCTTCTTTTGCTTCATTTTGTGCTTTAATAAATTCTTTTGGGTTAATATTAGCTATCATTCACATTTATCCTTTTACATTACTCAAGTACTATAGTCCAGAAACTACTGATACAAAATCTTTTTCCAAACTAGGATTATCCGTCCACATAACAGTTTTATTTAGTTTGACTAACTCATTAATAAAATCTGATATATTATCACTTGAACCATCAATATATAAGTAAAGTTTTCGTAATGTTTTATCTTGTGGTGTTTTATGTGAAGGTAGTGTATTAACACCATATAGATAGATTTTATTTGCCTCATCAACTAATTTCTTCCTTTTTTTTAAGTCAATTTCTTTAAAATTGTCTTTTAGTATTTTAACTTTATCTTTTCTCTGAATCTTTTTTGGAATTTGAGAGTTTAAAACGTTAAGAAACTGTTCAAAATCAAATGAATTACCTGTTCCTTTTTGTAATTGAAGTTCATCAATAATTTTCCTTTTATCAGTTTCAGTTATAAAAACTTTAAAAACATTTTTGTATGGATTTCCATAAAGCTTTAATTCCCCCATATACCTAATATTTCGACAATAAAAGAATAAAAAATTTTCAAAACCTTTCTTTTTATCATAATCAAAGAAAGCCATAAAAACAAATTTTCCATTACCATTATTAATTTGAAAAGCCAATGTTGTTTCATTATTTTTAACATTATCGCTAAAAATTTCACTAAGTCCAGTAAAATTAAATTCTGTGCTACTACTATTCATTATAATTCCTTTTGATTAAGAGACACACATGCCATACTTAGGTAATATATTATTAATTAAATCAAATCTATGTGCTTTTAAAGCTACATGAAACAATCTCCAATCACTATCCATAAATTCATCTGAAAACTCAAACACATCTTCTTCTTGATCGACTGAATGTATTTGATTAATAGATTTATGTTTCCAAGAACCTTCACCTTTTCCAATGTATTCTAAATCAACTGGTCCAAAACTAAATTCACCATTACTAATAGATGATAACCACTTGTCATGTCGAACATTTTCATCATCACTTCTAAACGTTTCAAAATTCTTTTTTATTTGTTCTATATCACTAGGCAAAGTATCTTTCATAACACCACCATTATCAACGAGATATCTTCCAAGTTGTCCAATTAAATTATTACATGCAGACATAAATATTTCTAAATTATCTCTATTAACATTTTCTCCTAATCCATTAGTATAACTCCATTTTAAAAATGGCATATCTGGGCAAGTTAAAGCAGGTCCATGTCCCATAGGAAATTTTCTACTTAATGCCTTTGATTTTAATGAATCAAAAAAATCCATATCATAATTATGACATTCTAAATTTTTCACTTTGTTTACATTATGGACAACTCCAGCAAAGCCTTGATGTGCAAATGTATCAGCAAAAACATGCATAGTGATTCCTAATCTATGTAAACTATAAGGCTTATCTAAATCATTAATACATGCATCTAAGATATCATCAGCAACAGGACTATATGGTTTACAAATTAGTTTTCTAATGAAACTGCCAGCTACATATTCTCCAGAATGTTTGCCATCATTTCCTGGAAGAAAATGAAAAGGAACCCAAACTAAATGATTTTCATGTGCATTAAGATAATATTTCATATCATATACTTCCATTGTATGAGCAGAACTAATCCTACTAAACATTGCACCATTCGTAAATTCAATATTTCCTGAATTTGTTGCATCATCTACATATTGTGCAGCATGAGCAATTATATTTGCTTCCCTGTGTTCAAAACCAACCATTCTTGATAATACATACGTTAAAGTATGATGTCCGTCTATTTGCATAGTTATTCCTTTATGCACTCCAATAAGAGTTTCATTTATCAAAGTATAAAAAAACCTTAGGACAAAAACATGTCCCCTTACTTTAAATTTTCATACTTTTTTAAATTTTCTTTTATTAAAGTTCTTAATTTTTCAGGATAAACTACTTCTATATGAGGAATCCATTGCTGTACAACAGGAGCAATTTCCATTAAATGAGTGATCTCTATATCCATAATATAATCATCATGTTCATCTTTAAAAATATTTTGTGTTTGATTTAATTTCTTTCTAGAAAGAACTCTTCTAGCATCTTTTGATAATCTTAGTCGAACATTACTACTTTCTTCTAAATTAAAATATGCATTGATTGCATTATCAAGTCTATTTTTATAGTCATGACTTTCCAGCTTAAAATGAACATTAAGTAAATCAATATCTTTTAGACCACTAAAATGATATTTACAAAACTTCTTTTCATTTAAGTTGTAGCACAAAAGATACCAATATCTCTCTAGGTTAGCAATTTTAAGAGGTTGAACATGCTTAGGATATTTTTCAGAGTAGTAATTAAATTTTATCTCAACTACTTTTTCAATAGCTTCTTTTATTAAGTAAAACTCTTTTTTATACTTCACCATTATATTTTCAATGGAAGACTGCTTGAAAATAACATGTGATGCTTTTTCATTTAAAACTTCAAACATATCAATTGCCCTTGTATATAATACAGGGTTATCTTTCTCTACTTTTGTTAAAAGTGCATTTATAATCACTAAATCTTCTGGAGTATATGATCTAACATCCATTATAAAGTCTGGAACTATCCACTCTTTATCATATTCTATAGGAAATTCAAATAATGGAGATAATTGCTCAATATATCTTCTTACTTGTCTGTCACTTTTATTTAAATAATTTGCAACTTCTAATGTACTTATTTGCTCTTTTCTAAGAATTTTTTGTATTAAATATAAATGTGCATCAAATTGTGTAGTATCACTCATTTAAATTCTTTTCTTTAGTTTTTTAAATATTTTCATAATATAAAAGTATTAGTATTCTAAATACAATTTTTAATTATTTTATCTAAATAGCATTTAATAGTTATTAATTCTTAAGCAAAAAATAACAAAATGAAAACTTTGGTAAATTATTTATACAATTTAATTTTCTAATTAAAAAATTAGATTAATAATAAGACTTATAATTATTATTGAAGTTTTAAAATGTACTCTTGCAATATATTATTTAATTTTTCTTTTAAATACAAAGGTTTTAGGATTTTTACATAAGGAATCCAATATTTTACAAATTTTAATATCTCATCATCATATGAAATATAAGTTAAAACAGAAAAATAATCATCACTCTCTTCTATAATCTTTTGATTTGTTAATATACTTTTTCTCTCAAAATACTCTTTTGCAACATTATCTATTTGAAGTGTTACTTCTATAAGGTCATCTGTCGTAAACCAATTAATGTCATTTGTTACTATTTGATTTAAAAACTCTTTTTTAGGAATAAAAGACTTTGTATCATCTTCCCATTTAAATTTCTGGATTTTTGAAAATGTAAATGTTTTTAATCTATCTTGCTCATCAGCTAATAAATACCAGATACCATCATTATTGATAAGTTTATAAGGATTTACAATTCTATGTTTATTTTTATAATCAAAGTTTACAGGACTATTTTTGATTATAGCTGCACTAAGCTTTTCAAAATAATCTTGCTTGTTACTTATATCTTCAAAGCCTTGATTCTTTATAAGATAAGCACTATTTAGTTTTACATTTAAAATATCAGTAATAAACTCATTTGTAAGTGATGGATAAAGTGATTTAACCCCACTAAGTGTTGCAAAGTTCTTTATGTCTTCAAAACTAAGTTTTCCAAGTGCGTAACTTTCCATTTTATAATAATCACCATCTTTTTCAATGGGTATAAAGGATAGTCTTTCTTTTAAATCTCGTTGAATGGTTCTAATACTTACATTGAACTCTTCTGCTAACTCAATACTGGTGAACCTTTCACCAGTATTGAGTTTTGTGAGAATAAGAGAAAGTCTTAATGCTAATTTATCATGAGAGTTTGTCATTAATTTATATTACTAATTTTTCATTATTATTTAGTAAAAATAAAAAATCATCTGTCGATTTAACTTTTAAGTCAATATTCGTAAAATCAGCCATTTTATATACAGAATCGTTAATATTTAAATTATTATCAATCGATTCATTCATATCTTCAATTATTTTTGTGAAACAAAGTTTTTGTTTTGCTAATATCTCAATAGATTCTTTTTCAAAAATATCTGTATTATTTTTGATATTTTCTATTCTTAGTTGAAATATTTCTTTTACTCTTGATAATCTTTTTTCATCTTTTACAGAAAATAAATCAATTTGATCTAATAACCACACAAATATTGTTGTTGTAAGTCCAGAAAGAATAATCATAGCTACATCTTTCAAAAAGTCAAAAGGTGTTCCTTTTAAAAAGCTAAAAATACTTTCTTCAAATGTAAACATTAAAATTGGCACAACAGCAGTAGCAATAATTTTTGTAATTGCATCTGCCTTTTGTGCAGGACTCATTTCTTTAGAAGATTTCATCATAATTTTAAATGCTTCTTTTATAGACATAAAACCTTGTGTAACAATTTCAATAAACTTCTTAAACATACCTAAAAATGATTTTAAAATATTTTCTAATAACATTGGTATAAAATTATCAAAAACTTCTTTTAATGAACCAACTAAGGTTTTTAACGCATTATCTTTAATATATTTTCCAGCTCTTTTTATTCTTAAAATAAAAGCTTCAATTTTATCATCTGTATCAAATCCATACAAAATTCCATTTTTAAAAATATCTTTTATTTCAAACCATATTGGTTTTAATAATAAAATAATAGCATCACCTAAACCTTTTAAGCCTATATTTTTTGCCATAATTTTTCTAGCTTCTTTATTCTGAGCTTCTGTTGCCTTTTTTTCAAGTTTTAGCTTCTTTTCTTGTTCTTCTTTCGTTAGTATTATACTTCCTTTATCATCAAGAATATTCCCATTTTTATCATGCCCTTGAGGCTTTTTATAATCTAACTTTTTATTTATATATTCACTCCAAGTATCATCATTTTTTGATCTATTTAACGAAGAATTTTCATAGTTTTCATTTTCTCCCATCCCAATCAACTTAGGTAGGTCATCTCTATACAGATAAGGATTATTCTGATATTTTTTTCGTATATGATTAATAGGATTAACATGATCCATATCCATACCTTTTATGTCATCATCACTTAAGCCTTTTTCTGCTTGTGTTTGTTCTCTTTTTTTTGTATCATAATAACTATTTCTATGGAAGTATTTATTATATTCTTTTCCATCTTTGGACATACCTTTTTTTTCATTATTATAATATGTCTTTTCTGCTTGAGTTAAAAAGACATCATCATCAATGTCTTTTTCTGTACATTCTTCATATCTAAAGTTATTTACTTCATTAACAAGTCTTGATGGAGTAATATTACTTTTTCTAAATGATCCATTTAATTTAGGATGTTTTACTAGTCCATCAGCAATACCTAATAACATTGGATTAACTAATTCATTTATTACATTTTGACCACTTTCAAACTCTTCATAAATTTTATCCATCACTTCTAAAGATGATTGCTGGTCATAAATTTCTATTTCAATAAGTTTTTTACTCATTTGAAGAGGAGAAGTGTTATTTAGATTTTTTTGTAGCTCTTCAAAAGATAAAGTTTTACCTACAAGTTTTTTAGTGTTTTCATCTAGTTCTTCATTTGTAGTCATAATTTTCCTTTTAAGATGCTAATATCTCATTTTGTTCTATTTTAAACTTAATATCATTTACAGCTTTAATATCATTATCTTCAATCTCTCCATCTTGATTTAAGTAACCCATACTTGCCATTTGTTTTAAAACAATAGAAAGATTAAATAGTGTACTAAATTCTTCAATATGAACTATTGGCATAAGTTTAAAATTTAATTTTCCATTTTCTAGTTTTCCACCTCTTAAAATAATTTTTTGTATTTGAGAAGAAATACCATACTCAAATCTATCAAGTATTTTTGAATAACTTAAAACTAACTGGTCAAAATATAATGCTACATTTTCAATAGACTCTAATATCACTTTAACTTTTGTTAATTGAGATTGCATTTTTTCAATCTCTGCATTTATTCTTGATTCTTCTTCTTGGATTTTTATTAATGTTTGTTTAGCTTTTTTTCTTGTAAAGAATCCGAGAGTAATAATACCTAGTCCTACTTCTTTAAAACTAAGATTATTAAAATCTATTAAATAGAGTTCTTTTTTATCTCTTACACCCTCAAGTTTTTTGACTTCTGTAATAGAATTATCGAAATATTCTAAAAAACTTTTTCCTTTAATACTTATATTATGAAGTCTGTTTCCTAAAGATATAAATCTTTTAAAGTATTTTTCATATATGTCTGTTTTATGATAATTAATAGTGTCAATTCTTTTTTCAAGTTCTTTATTAAACTTTTTCATATTTTTGTCATAATCAAACTTAGCTTTATCATACCTATCTGTAATTTCTGCAAGCAGTATTTCAGCTTCATTAAAAGTAGATTTTCCATTAACACCATTCCATGCTTTTGATGATTTTTCTTTAACATAGTCAAATGCGTCCTTTGCAATATTACTTACTTTTTTAACTATATTTTTAATTGCTCCCCAAACTCCCATCATAAATCCTTTTATTTTACTTATCTAGAAATTAATTCATAGCCCTCTTGAACAATATCATTCATAGCCTCAACCCATCTCCGTATTCTACTAACTTCATACTCTTTAACTCTAAACTCATTTGATAACATATTTATAAATTCAGATTCTTTGTCACACACTTCTCCATCTGCTAAAAGTATTCCGAAAAGCTCAACTATTATAATTTTTTTTACTTTCTTACTTGAAGCAATTAAATTTTTAATTATATTTTTAATTTCATCTTGTCTAAATGCTGTATAATCAACTAACTGACATTCATTTTTGTACCCTAATAAAACTTCTTCTTCTTCTTCTTTATATTCTCCATTAAGCCCCATTGAATATCGTGCAAGCTCTAAAAAATCTTTCTGTTCATCTTTATTTAATAAATCTAAATACATTCTTTTTCCTAATAATTAATCTTTTTTTGTTCTTTTAAATTAAAATTCTGATCATATATATACTCTATTTTCTTCTTAACTTCTTCTGCATCATCATAAAAATATTCAAATAATATATCACCATTATTATTGAATTCAACACCACTTATCAACTTTCCAGATTGATAATTCATTTTATATATTAAAAAATCGCTAGAGTATGTTTCAGTATAAGACTTTTCTCCATTCTCATTATAATGGACATTAGTAATATTACCACTAACTTTATCGGTAAGTCTTATAACTCTACAATGTCCAACTTCTTGTAAAAAATGTTCATCTTCAAAGATACCTTCTTTATATTTTCCTATTTCATTAGAAACATTGATCAAATTATCTAATCTTAAATTATTAACCAATTGAAGAATACTTGAGAAACTATTATCAAGTTTAGTTTGAATATTAATCGTATTCTTATCTTGAATTTCTAAATATTTATTAATACTTTTTGTTGTGGTATTTGAACTTTCAATTATTTGATTGGAAATACTTTCAAATGAATTTGTTAATATTTCTTTTGATAATTTATTTAACTCATTATTTTGAGTCAAAATATTTTCACTATACTTAGTAATAGTTTCAATAAGGTTATTAGACTGTTTCTCACTGCTATTATGAATACTTTTAAAATTTAATTGTAATTCGTTCTCTAATAATTTGCTGTTTTTTTGAAATAATGTAGATAATTCATCAAATTTAATTTGACTATTTTCTAAAATTTGTCTAATTTTATTTGATAATTCAGCCTTTAATTCATTATTTTTATTTTCAAACAAAGTTTTCATTAAATCTTGATACTCTAATAGTGCATTATCTCTTTGTTTCAACTCCACATCAAAATATTCTAATCTATCAAATATTTTTTTTAACCCTACGAGTAGAGTAACTAAAACAATAGCTGTAATTGCAACTATTATTGCCAAAATTAATGTAATACTCATTTTTTACCTTTTATTGTTTTTTCATTATAATAATTCTATTCTTCACTACAAAATAATTTAAAAAGATACAGTTTCTTAGGTATTAACCTTATCATAAGAAATATTGCACAAATTGCAATAATTCCTAATAACATATCAACAATACCTACCATATTTTTGTTCAATCTTTGAAGTTATAACTAAATAAGCATTTAGCAATATTTTATATTTATCATAGAATTACAACAAAATAAATATTATTATAATATATTATTTATTTTATTTACTATAATTAAATAGATATATAATTATTAATTAATATTTTATACACATTTAAATTATCTTATCTGCAATACTCTCAACATAATCTAGTTTATTTTTATACTCTTCTTCTAACTCACCTTTTTCATTGATAACTTTTAAATTATATACTTTCGTAAGCTCATCCATTAAAACATGAGTATCTTCAATTTTTCTTTTTGTAGTTTTTGAAAAATGATTAAAATCACAATTCTCTTTTTGCAATGATTTAATTTCTTTAAGTTCTATGCAAACTGCACAAATTCCTTTTGAAAATTTAACAACATATTTATCTAGTTCATCTTTTGATTCATCCTTGATATCTAAAACATTGTTTTCAACTTTTAGTTGCAGTTTATAAGTACTATACATATCTGAATTAGGTAGATTTTGTAGTTTTTCATATACTTCTAAAAAGAGTGGAATCATTTCTGCATAAAAACCTTTATGAATTACATTGAATTCTTCTTCTACATCTTTTGGTTTTACATCCTTTTCATTACCAAGAAATAGACTATCACCAAAATCACCTATTTTTTGTCCAATTTTATCACCCCAGTCAAAAAAGCTTGTAGCCGTATCTTCTAATACTTTTTCTCTGTCATTCTCCTCAACATATTTTTTCACACCATAACCTGTTGCAGCTAATGCAATACTGCCAATAATAAGTCTTGCTAACATAATAACTCCTTTTTTGTTTTATAAAAGAAGTTTAACTATAGTCTTAGACAGGTTATGTCGTTTTTTATAATAGAATTAAAATATTTTTCATTTTTATAATTTATCAATATTCAAAATTATCTTTTGATTTCTAGGTCTTCCTCTATTAGTTTTATCTTTAGGAATAGTACCACGAGTAAAAGCTCTATCTTTTTTATTCTCCTTAATAGATTCAATATTTTGCTCATTTTTGCATAAATATGATATTACATATTCATCTAATATTTTTCTTTTCTCTGTATCTTTATAGTTAAGTATACCTATACTATTATGTTTATAATTATTACGATGACAGTTATGAAAGCTTCCCTTTCCATTTGTAAGTTGTTCCCAATATTGACCAATCTGTTCTGCTTTAAAAGCACTATTTTTTGTTTTCTGCCCATCATAGATAAAAATAATGTGGAAATGGATTCCCTTATCTTTCGTGTATTCTTTTTTAATAATATATCCTATTTTATCCCTAAAAATAGATGGTTTAGATCGCATATTATTAATCATTCGTTTAAGTTCTTTGTTTGCATCTTCTAGTGTTATTTCATTGATGTATAGTTTCTTGTAACTTAAATCCAATCTTACTATATTTAGTTTTGAATAATTTTCACTCATCATATCAATATATTTTTTAATACCTTCTAATTGACTATTATTATATTTCTTATTTTTCATTTCTATTTCCTTATTTAATTTATTTCAATTAAATGTATACAGAAATATATTTTTATAATATTAATATTTATAGTAGAGAAGATTAGAGTACAAGTATTAGTATGTTTATATAATATAGATAACAACTATTCTACTATGTATTATTTATTGCTATTAAAGATAGATAGTATGTATAAGTATATTAATTAATAATATTAATAACCTAAAATATATAGTTAGAAAAATCCGTATTTAACTGTATATACAAAGTTTAGTTTTACAAGCTTTATACACTTTTTACTTTTAAGAGTAATATACAAAGTTATAAAATAAAAAATATAAATAAATTTCTATAAAACCTAAAACTACAAAAGTAGCTTTAGGCAATTTTTTTATTATTAGAATTTAAAAGAGGAACAGTATTGGACTCAAGATATCTAATAAGTTCGTTTCTTGAAATATAATTCTTCCTACCAATTTTTACAATTTCTAATTCATTTTGATAGATAAGTTTTTTACACATATTGGTTTTGATTGCTCCAATATCTTCTATTTCTTTTATTGAAAATAAAACTTTTTTAGGAATTAGTTCATCATATACAGAAGTCATTTTTGCTCCTTTATTTTAGATAAAGCCGTAGGTTCAAAGAACAAATCTCTTTCGATTGGTAAACCAAGTGGTCCTTTAATGGCTTCTAATTCTTGTAAAGAGAAATAACCAAGCTCACACTCTAATCCTTTTACATAACCATAACAAGTTGTTTTATCTTCCTTTGAGATTTCTATTATATACCAAGTCCATTGGCTATCAGGCGTAAAGAGTTTCACTTGACACATGGGATTTAAGGCTCTTTCTGTTTCATACAAATCTGGAATATCCTTTAATAGTGTTTCTGAAATTAATTTACTCATTAAGCAGCTCCTTGATCAATTTGTTTATACCACTGCTTACCATTACCATCCCATCTAAAGCCACAAGCTTTAATACTATCTTTCTTAGAGAAAATATCATCACCTACAACAAGTAAAAAACCATTTTGTTCAATTATCTTTAATCCTAAGTTATAAAGGGATTGATACTCATATTGGTCAAAGGATTGTTGAGTTTTAGGATTGTTTTGTTTCTCAACTATTTTATTTTGTGAAGATTGAGATTTTTGAGGATTAGTAGTATTGTTATGTTTTCTTGTTTTATCATACAAAGAATTTCCAAACTGATTACCAAAGCTTCTTAGAGTTCTTTTTAAAGCATCTGTAATAGCTTCTTTTGCACTGTTTTCATGTGAATCAGCTAAAGTCTTGGCAATGCCTGTTCCAAAGCCTACATCTTCTCTATTAATAGCTTTAGAGTGGTCATTGTTTTGTACAGTTACTTTTACTACAGCTTTATAACAAACTACAAAGTTTTGGTTTTGGTTTGTCTCTTGTGATACTTGTTCTAGTTTTGAAATATCATAAGACCAATTCCCATATCCAAATATTTTATTTGCTGTTTCTATTACATCAAATCCCTCTAAGTATGAGAGATTGATGTTTCCTTTTTCTCTTGTTTTAATTCTTGAACTATCTAGTTCATTTTCTAAAGATTTTGTTTGATTATCATTAAACATAATATGCTCCTTATGCTGCTTGTTTTTCAATGATTAAGATTTCATTAGTTTGTTCTTCATTGTTAGAGTTTCTTTTTGTATTAACTTTTACTTTAGGAAGAGTAGTTGTTGTAAGAGTATTTATATTTATATACTCTTTTAACTCCTCTAGTCCCTCTTTAGTTTTAATAGCTTTTTGAATTGCTTCTTCATCTACACTAAACTTCACATATCCTAATCCCATAACAGCATTGTCATCTTTTACTGTTATGGTCTCTTTTGTGGTTTGAATTAGTTTTGTAAGAGTAAGGGAAGAGATAATAGTTCCATCAATTCTATCAATACCATTATTGATTAAAACCTCTGCTGTAAGTTCTTTTGCGAGTTCAAGAGAAGAGGAAAGCTTTTTCTTTAAAGCTTGAAGTTCTTGAATATCTTTTCCTAAAGAATCAATCTTTAGTTTTAATTCATTTAAAGATAAGCCTACATAATCACATCTTTGATAATAAGGCTTACTTGTATCTTCTAGTATGTTTTGAATATACTCTTTAAAGTGGGAATTTGATTTATCTTCTGATAAATACTCAATTTGTGTTTGGAGTTGATAATTTACTAATTTCATCATTTACTCCTTATGCAGCCATTAAATATGGCATTTTTAAATCTGCCATCTTTTGAACTGTTGTAAATAGTTCTTTATTTAATTTTAGATTTGCATCAATTGCAGTAATAGCTTTAGAAGTAAAAGATTTATTTGTTTGTTTATTTTTACCTTTAACTCCTCCTCTAATCATTGCTTCTTGAACTCTATTCATTACATTCCACAAAGTAGGAGTTTCATCTTCAACTCTATTAATCTTTAAAAACTCTTTTGGATTAATTTCATGGACATCTCTATCAAATCTTATATCTATAACTGCATTTGCAAGTGAGTATTGCTCTAAGCTAGTTAGGTTTATAGATTTAAATTTTTCAATCTCATCTTTCATCTTTGGCATATATGAAGAGACTTCAGTTATTGCCTTATGTACTTTATTTAAATTGAATCCTGCATGAACAATAGAATGATGAGAAAAAGTATGTGATGGAATCACAAGCATATTTTCACACACAAGTCTAAAGAAAGCTAAATCAACTATAAAAGATGATGTTCTATTATGAGAGTTTGTTAGAACTATATCTGCATACTCTTCACTTGCTTCTGGGCGAAGTAAATTATCTAAGCTTCTAAATTGGATTATATGCTTTTGGTAGCCTTGGTTATCATTATCTCTTACTTTACTTTCACTTGCAAGGATTGGATAATATCCAGCTTCCTTAAAAGTATCAAGTACAGAATGTGTTGGCACAAAGGCATAACGAGATGAAACACCCTCAATTGGTGTTTCACTAAAAATTGATGGTGCTAGAACTTTTAATTGTTCATTGTTTAATGGTTTTACTGACATAGGTTTTCCTTTTATTATTTTTTATCTTCTAAGAGTTTAGTTAGTTCAAAAGTTATTTATCATCATTATCTAATGATTCTTTAATTATTGTTGCTGTTGCAATAACTATTGTTAATAATACATTTGGAGGTATCATTTATGCTCCTTCCAGTGGCTGAAAATCTAAATTATTTACAGATCTTAAATTTATTTTCATTTGATTTAATTCATCACCTATCCTTTTACATTTACCTTCTAGTAGTTTTTTTATTATCTCTTGAGGTTTTGAATGTATGACTTCAATATCAATAATCATGTTTATCTCCTTTTAGACTAATTTTGTTTTTTTGAACCTCTAATCTCTTATCTTGTTAATAATATGAAAATGAAAAGAATTGGAAATAAAAAATTTTGCATAAAAAAATAGTGAGCATCCACTTAATTGAAAAATTAAAACTGGAGTTTAAAATGAAAACTGATTATGATAAATTAATCCCTCAAGGAGTACTATTTAATCTTAGACAAGTAGAAGATATGAAGATTATAAAAGTTGACATGGCTAAGAAGTTAATATTAAATAGAGAACTTGAAGTTGTAAAAATAGGGAAGAAGATACATTTAAGTAGAAGTGTTTTGATTGATTATCTTGAGAGAAATACTATTTAATCTAAATGGGAATAAAAAAGGGGTTGGAGTAATTCTCCCACCCTTTTAGGTACTGTATTTTAGTTTTAATAAAGTTTTTTAATTTCTTTTATTGGAAGTTCCGTAATTTTTGCAATTTCAAATGTATCTAATTTCTTAATATTTTTCATTCTTATTAATTTTTGTGCTATTTTTTTCTTTATATCTAAATACTTATCTGTCTTTAAGTCATAGCCTTTAAAAGGTTTAGCTTGTAGAGACATAGAATCAAATATGCGAATATTGTTAATTGTTTTACTTTTTATTCCAAATATTTGTCTAACATTCCTACCAATTTTTGTACTACTAGCAGCAAAATCGAAATAAGCAAATTTATATAGATAATTTGCAAAGTTTGCAGATAATACATTGTGTTTATCTAAAATTTCTTTTTGCATGTTAAGATTTTCTGTATTTAGTATAGGTAAATCAGAAAATATTTCAATTAAATATTTATGCTCTTTTTCTATAAGAGAAATAAGTTCATTTTTATCTATCCGAATTAACATTTCAAAATCTTTTTTTTCTAATACATAATATTTAATTTTTTCACCGAAATATTCTATAGTTTCATTTTCCTGAAAATTTATTAATATGTTAATAAATTCTCTTATTGAAATATTATCATTTATAATAATAATTGGATTTTTAAAAAGTTCAGAAAGAAATCTTTTATTCTCTATAAAAGAAAAATTCGTATTAATATGATTTATAGAACTTTTTAAAATTATTGTATTTTCACTTAAAGTTTTCATATTTCCATTTGAATAATGTATTTTATTAATTCCATTAATTTTTAATTTAAAATCATTAAAGATGCTTTCACTAACATCATTATTTGATATATTTAAAAAAATTGTAGTTTTATTTTTTATTTTATTCTTTAAATTATCAAACCAATTTTTTAATTCATTTTCTTCCATTCTCTAATTCCTTAATAAATTATAAACACTTTTTAATTATACATTATTTCTAATAAAATTAATATAACTGGTTTTAACTAGTTATATTAATTTTAATGAAAGTTAAATTAATTTAATTATAATTTACTATAGTATATTATATGCCTTTATATAAGTAGGAATTAAAATGAAGTTTTATGGATATATTAAAGCAAGAACAGAAAAAGAGCAAGAAGAAAAAAAAAGAGAAATTAAAAATTATATCAATTATAAAATCAATGATATAGAATATATAACCTCTTTAAAAAATCTTAAAGAAAATTCAACGCTATATATTGATAGTTTATGCTCATTTGGAAGTACTACATATCAAATACTAAATATCTTTTTTAAATTACATTTTAAAAATATTAATATTCATACATACAAAGATAAATATAGTGATTCAAAATTAAACTTTTTGACATACAATGTATTGATAGATTTACTTAATCATGAAAAAAAGAATATTGATAATAGGCTTTATAAAACTACAATCACTTTACATAAAAAAATGAAAAGAGCAGGAAAAAAGAAAGGAAAAAAAACAAAGTCGATTTTTGATAAACATAAGAAAATAATTTTTAGTGAATTATCTAAAAATACTACAAAAGTACAAATTCTAAATATGTTAAAAGAAAAAGATCCCGAACTAAAAGACATAACCTCTCAAGCTCTTGGACAATACATTAAAAAAGTTAAAATAAAAACAAAAAAAAGTGAAGATCAGTCATCCTTTAAAATACTCATGTAATAGATAAGATTATTTTTTAGAAAATACTCTCTAAATATTTATTCAACTTATCAATATAGTAATTTTCAGCTAAGCAATCCTATACTTTAATCTTCATTTTAATAAATATATTTAGGAATGACAAATCTTAAGATTTAGAACTATATAGCTCTATTAAACTACTTAACCTATAATATCATTAAATGAACTAAGTGCCCTACTCGCTTGATCTTTACTTTTATTTGCATATCTTGCTTCTGTAATTGCAATACTACTATGACCTAACAATACACTAATATCTGCAATTGGTACTTTATTCTGTACAAGAGTTGTAGCTAACATATGCCTTATATCATGTAGTCTTAGTTTTGGTAAACCCATAGCTTTAAGTAGATTTTGAAAGTGTACTCGTGGTGTTTCTTTTGTATATTTAAAGAGCTTTTTATCCGTTAAAGTTTTTGATAAATCTATATTATTCAATCTTGCTTGACTTTTAATTGCTTCTAATAAATACTTATCAAGGTTAAAGACTAACTCTTTTTTACCTTTTGCCGTTGAAGCAGGTACTTTAAAAGTATTATCTTCAAAATTAATATCACTATATTTTAGCTGCAATACTTCATTTATCCTTCTACCTGTAAGTAAAAATGTAAATATATTTTTTATTTCTTCAAACTGATAAAAAACTTCACCCTCAACATCAGTACCACTGTAGTTTTTCATTGCATATATAATTTTTTTTGTATCTGCTAAAGTTAATGTATAATCTACCTTATTATCAACATATGGCAAAGATAGTTCTTCCCATTCACTAATAATAGATGCTTTATATTTTGAAAGAAAGGCTCTCAATGTTCTAACATATAAAATTACAGTTGCAGGTGCTCTACTTGAGAGTAAACTATTTATAATTTTTTGAACATCATGTATTGCAATATTTTCAATAGACTTATTGTGTAATGGTTTTGAATGTAAATTTAATGCAGTTAAATAGTTTTGAATTGTTGAAGGTCTTGCAGATATTGTTTTGGTCTCTAAAAAAGTTTCAACCTTATCTAAAAAAGTTTCCCCTTCTTCTAAATTAATACTTACATTCTCAACTCTTTTTTCTCTTAAAGTCCCTTTGGTTTTTAAGGTTTCTCGAACTTCTACTCTTTTGCTTGATACATACTCTATAGCTTTCAAAAATGTTATCTTTTTACTTTCAAAAGTAAAGATCTTTTTTCCTCTTTTACCTTCAACTCTAGTTCTTAATTGTATTTTGAATTTTTTACCAATTAATTTATTTGCTTCTTGTATAGATGTAATTTTATCCAACTCTGCATCACATTCTAAAAACATTCCTTTGCAATCCTTATTAACTATTTCTATGCCAATATATTTATTCATTTTTTTACCTTTTAAAAGTAATTCTAAAATTAAGGTGTACTTTTTGGTGTACTTATAGGTGTACTTTTTTGTAAATTTTTATAAGTAATTGTAACCTAATGTAGTTTCAAAAATTCTTATAGTGACTATTTAAAAGGCTATAAAAAGGGAATGTAATTAATTATAGTATTTTCTCTTGTCCAATTCTATAAAGCGCAAAGTCATACTTTATAGGGTCATTTTTATCAAACTGCTTTAGTTTTGTAGTTAATAAATATGAAGCATACAAATCACAATTTTTTCTACTTATAAGTCCAAGTTTATTTGATACATTGAAAGTATGAGTATCTAGTGGCATTAGTAAGTCTTCACTTGATACACCTTGCCATAATCCCATATCTAAATTATCTTTTCGAACCATCCATCTTAAATACATAAACCATCTTTTGTATGCTGCATTTCCTACTTGTTTTATACTGTTTTGTTTATCTCTTTTAAAATTTGAACCAAGTAAAAATTTGTAACCTTGGGAAGTATGGGGATTTATTTCATTTATTTTACTTATTATATTATCTATTCCTTCACAGACATTATTATTTATTTTATATTTCTCCACAAATAGTTCATTTAGAGTTGTTTGTTTTTTTAGTCTTGATAATGCTATGAAAAACTCTTGGATATCTTTGCTATTTTGAAATCTATAATAGTGTTTTCCAAAACTTTTTCTAATACTCTGTTCATCTTTATTCAAAAGTGAAAAATCCAAACTATCTAAAAACTTTATTATCAAAGATGCTTTTCCATAGGCAAATAGTGCACAAATAAGTGAGATGTATTCGTCATTGTGTCTTTTTGCTATAAATAGTGGGTCTGGTCGCTCTAGTGTTAATTCACACTCATTATTTCTATTAGTAACTTCTATATCTAATAAGTTTTTTAGTTCTATATCTTTTTTGTTCATAGGCATCTTTGGAAGTAAAATCTTTTTCGTTATAATAGCATCTTAGAAAAAATATTAGGTTAAAAATGGCAAATATATTAATAACAGGCTGTTCTTCAGGTATCGGCTTAGAAACAGCAAAACTTTTAAAAAACAATGGATACAAAGTATACGCAACTGCACGAAAAAAAGAAGATGTTCTTATGTTGCAAGAGTTGGATTTCATAGCTTACAAACTAGATGTGACAAACCAAGCAGAGATAGCAGAAGTTTTAGAAAAAATCTTAAAACTAGACAAAAACTTAGATGCAGTTTTCAATAATGCAGGATATGGACAACCAGGAGCTATTGAAGATGTATCAACAGATACTCTTAAAGAACAATTTGAAACTAACTTTTTTGGACTACATGAAGTTACACTTCAAGTTATGAGAATATTTAGAAATCAAGGTTATGGAAAGATTATTCAACACAGTTCAGTTCTAGGAATCATCTCTTTGAAATTTAGAGGTGCTTATAATGCAAGTAAATATGCAATAGAAGGTATTGCTGATACATTAAGACAAGAAGTTATAAATGATAATATCTTTATAACTACTATAAATACAGGTCCAGTAACTAGTAAATTTAGGGAAAACTCACTTAAAAAGTTTAATGAGAATATCAATATCAAAGATAGTTTCCACAGAAAAACTTATGAACAAGAGTTAAAAACTAGACTAGAGAACAAGGATGATGGAGGTTTGTTTAATCTTCCACCTTCAAGCGTGGCAAATGTTGTTTTAAAAATCATGAAATCTAAAAATCCAAAACCTAGATATTATGTTACAAAAGCAACTTATATTTTAGGTTTTGCAAAAAGAATACTTAGTACTAAGTTATTAGATAAGTTACTAAATAAGTTTTAAAAGAGAAGTATTACTTCTCTTTTTTATGCTTCTTGTTTTAAAAAAGGTTTCCCATAAAATCGTACTGTCAAAGCTAGCACAAGTAAAGCTATAGGAATCAAATAAGCAACTGAGATTCCAAGAGCTGCTGGGATATATCCAAATACAATAGAAACTGTTCCTACAAATAAAGCGTATGGTAATTGCGTAGAGATATGGTCCATATGATCACAACTTGAACCCATAGATGAAAGAATAGAAGTATCAGAGATAGGAGAACAATGATCTCCAAAAATAGCACCTGTCAAAACAGCACCGATATTTAAGATAATATACTCATTTAAAGCATTAGTATCTAGTCCATAATTTATTCCAATGGCATTTGCCAAAGGAATAGTAAGTGGCATCAAGATTCCCATTGTCCCATAAGAAGTACCTGTAGAAAAAGAGATTAAAGAACCAAAAATAAAAATCACAGATGGTAAGATAAATTGAGGCATATCATGAGATAAAATTGATACTAAGTAAACAGAAGTACCTAACTCTTTTATAACAGCAGAGATTGACCAAGCAAGTATCAAAATAACAGCAGTAATTACTAATGCTTTTACTCCATGAACCCAAGTTTCCAAAGCTTCATTTAAGTCAAATATTTTTTGTTGCATTCCCATTGCTATAGCTACAATTGAAGCAAATAATGCAGCCTCAAATAATACAATAGAAGCATCAGCTCCACCAAAACAATCTCGAATAGAAGCAAATGAATAAGGATCTGCTTGTACTGCTTTTAAGGCCTCTCCTTCTAGTGAATGTAAACCATTGAAATAAAATCCTAAAAATGAAACTACAATCAAAACTGAAATTGGAATAATTGCATTCCAAATAGAATATTCAACATTTTTTTTAGGAGCCATAGTTGAAGACTCTTGATTTAAATGTTCTTCTTCATGTCTTATATGTCTTGATACTTTTCCTGTACTTGCAGCTCTAAGAGCTGCTTTATGCATAGGACCAAATTCTCTTAAAAAGTATGCTGTAAAAAATACAAAAGCCAACATAAAAATATTATAAAATCTGTAAGCAATCGTATCTACAAAGATTGAGTAAGCATTTATATCAACTTGCCCTATTGTTGCATAAGCATCTTTTATCAAAGAGATTTCATATCCAATCCAAGTAGAAATAAGAGCAATTCCAGCTATTGGTGCAGCTGTTGCATCTATAATAAAAGCTAGTTTTTCTCTTGCTATTTTTAATCTATCTGTAACTGGTCTCATAATAGGACCGATAATTAGTGAGTTTGCATAATCATCAAAAAAGATAAAAAATCCCATCACCCAAGTGTAAATTTGTGCACTTGCAGGAGTTTTTGCCTTTTTTGCAAGAGCTTTTGCTATAGCTCTTGGTCCACCCATTTTAGTAATAACTGCAATCAAACCACCGATAGTTAGAACTTGTAAAATAATACCTGCATTCCATGAATCTGCCATTGAACCAATCATCTTACTTACCATATCCATAAAACCACCAACAAAAGCAGCAAAGATATCACCATTTACAATATTAACTAAAAATGTTCCACTAAATATACCTATAAATAAAGAAAATATTACATTTCTAGTTATAAATGCTAATAAAATAGCAACAACTGGTGGTATTAAAGTCCAAGCCCCAAAAAGCTCGGCATTTGCCTTATTATCTGCAAGCAGTATAATTGGCAAAAATGCTAAAACTAATATACTGTTTTTTAATTTATTCAAATTTTTCTCCGTGTTAAATTTTATTTTTGATAGTTCTATTTTAAGAATAAAGATGTTCTAAAAGTATTTTAAGTCCAATACAAATCAATACAACACCTCCTAGTTTTTCAGCCTTGTCTTCCAAAAAGCTTCCACCTTTTGAACCAATAAGTACACCAATAAAACTAAATACAAATGTAACAAGCCCAATAATAAGCATAGAGATATAAGGGTTAATATCTAGCAAGTTTAAAGTAAATCCAGCAGCCATAGCATCAATACTTGTAGCAATAGCTAAGATAAATAAGACTTTATTTGAGATAATACTTATCTCATCTTCAGTATTTTCACCAAAACTTTCATAAAGCATTTTTCCACCAATCAAACTTAAAAGTAAAAATGCAACCCAATGATCAATAGACTCTATTAAAGTACCTACTCCTAAACTAGCCAAATGACCAAATAAAGGCATCAAAGCTTGAAAAAATCCAAAAAATAATGCAGCTTTAAAAGCTAAGATTTTATCAAACTCTTTTTTCTTTACTCCAAGCCCTATAGAAACAGCAAATGCATCCATAGCCAGTGCAAATGCTAAAAGTAAAATTTCAAATATAATCTATCCTTTTTGTATCTCTTTTGTATTTATTTTACTTTGCAAGAAATCACTTATTTGCATCAAACAAAAAGTAACAATAAATATCATCAAACCAGGGAAAAAACTTACCCACCAAGCAATATCAAGCACAGCTTTTCCATCACTTAACAAACTTCCCCAAGACATTTCAGGAGAATTAACCCCAAGTCCTAAAAAAGACAATCCAGACTCAGCCAAAATAGCCCCACCTACTCCAAAAGTAAATGAGATAAGAAAAATAGGAGCTAAAAGTGGTGTAAAATATTTGAATACGATTTTAAGACTACTTACATTTGCAAGATTTAAAACCTTTATATAAGGTTTTGTACCAATAGAAAAGCTTTCACTTCTTATCATTCTTGCCATTCCCATCCAACCAGTTATTGAAATCACTATTATCAAGATGATTGATGAAGCTTGGATATAAGATACTAAAGCAAGTAATAAGAAAAATGTAGGAAAAGTCAAAAATAAATCAATAATTATGGTAATAGTTTTATCAACCTTACCCTTTAAATATCCAGCATTTATACCAATAAAAAGACCAAATATAGAAGATATGGCAGCGCTTAAAAACCCGATAATCAAAGAAGTTTGACCACCATTTAAGATTCTTGCAAATATATCTCTTCCTAATCTATCTGTTCCCATTATATGGGATAAACTAGGAGCTTGTAATATTTTACTTGGATTTAATTCATAAGCAGATACAGTATAAAAAAGTGGCATAAAAAAAATAATAGCTACAAAAAAAGCTAAAATATAAAATGCCACTTTATTCATACTAAGCTAGCCTAAAGTATGTAAGTGTAGTTTTACCAAACTTTTTAGACTTGCATTTTTCAAATTTACCTAATACATCTGGAACTTCTACAGTTGAAACATGTTCAAAACATATCATTAGAATATTGTCATTTTCAATCTCTTTTACTAAGTCAAATGATTTTTCATAAATATCTTCCATACCATCCCTATAATCAAAAGGAGGATCAATATAAACAATCAACTCATCACTAGAGTTTTTTAATGAATTTAAGATAGCTGGTAACTGTACAAAAGTATCACCCATCATTGTTTGACATTTATTTATATCTATAGATTTACAATTGTTTACTAAGATATTATATGAACTTTTATTTAATTCTATAAAATAAGACTTTTTTACATCTCTTGAAACAGCTTCTAAGCCGATACTTCCGCTACCTGCAAAAGCTTCTATGAATACTTTATCAATAATATCAAATTGAAGAACATTAAAAAATGATTCTTTAACTCTTGCTTTTGAACTTCTTGTTACATCTAAAGATGGAAGCTCTATCTTTTTGCCTTTGTATTTTCCGGCGATAATTTGTGTTGTTAATATATTTTTTTTCATTACTCTTCTACTAATTTTTTGTAATTATAGTTAAATATTGTTGAGGGTTTGATTTGGATAGAGATTATTTTATTAAATAATATATATAATTATTTTCAATGCTTTAAATTAGTTTAAATTATATGAATTTAACTATTTTATTATTCTATTGATATATTTAAATTTCTTTTTGTGATGTAAAATATATGTATACATTTGTAAAGGATTGATTATGTTTATTTATACAAGAGACACTGAAAGTAATTTAGTTGCACAAAACTCGGTAGATACTTATTCTCAAGATAAAAGTAAATACAAAAATGAAAAACAAGACACAAGTGATTTTCAAACTACTTTAGACAAAGAACAAAACAAAGCAGATAAGGCTAACACGCGAACAGATGAAGAAATATTAGCAAATATGAAAAAACTTGTTGAAGATATTAAATCAGTTATGCAAACTGGTATGACTAAAGATGAAATAAAGATGTTAGAAGAGATGGTTCAAGATATTAAAAAGAAAATGAAAGAAAGAAGTCTTACTAAAGAAGAATTAAATGATATGATGGATGAGATAGAGAGAAGAATTAGAGAATTTAAATTAAAACTTACAGGACAATCTATCACAAAAGCAGAAGATGTAAAAGAGATGAATGAGAAACCATCAAGTGATGATATTAGTTCTAGAATTGAAAAAGCAGAAAAAGATATAAAAGGATTTAGTACACATTTAGAAAAAAAAGATAGTGAAAAAATTATTGAAGAAATAAAATCAATACTAAGAACAGGTATATCACCTGAAGAAGTAAAAGCATTTGAAACATTGCTTGAGAGAATTAAAGATAAGTTAAAAGATAAAAATTATGATAAAAATGAACTAACAAAAATGATAGAAGAACTTCAAGAAAAAGTATCAAATTTCAAAAATCACATGGCAGGAGAGGCTGTATTTAAAGCAGAAGATGCCCTAAAAGAAGCAAAATCAAATCTCAGTATAGAAGAAGTAGAAACTGCTCATAATATTGTTGCTACCAATCAATCACATAATCAATTGGAGTTTTTACAAAGAATTAAAAAGTCTCAATAAAAATAATTCCTGTAAAATATATTTTTGTTATAATAAATCAAAAATATTGGATTTATCATGAATATACCAAAACTTATATATGGAACTGCCTGGAAAAAAGATGAAACAGCAAGATTAGTTGAACTTGCTGTAAAAAGTGGATTTAGAGCTATAGATACAGCTTGCCAACCAAGACACTATAATGAAAAAGGTATTGGTGATGCTTTGCAAAACCTTTATAAAGAAGGTTTTAAAAGAGAAGAGATATTTTTAGAAACAAAATTCACCCCAAAAGATGGACAAGATTTAAATAATATTCCTTATAATCCAGAAGATCCTTTAGAAAAACAAATTTTAGACTCATTTGAAGTAAGCCTTAAAAATCTTCAAACAACATATCTTGACTCTTATATTCTGCACTCGCCTATTTTCCCTTTTATTCATTTGATGAAAGTTTGGAAAATTTTTGAAAGATTTTATGAACAAGGAAAAACTAAAAATATCGGTATAAGCAATTGTTACGATATAAGAGTATTAAAAGCTTTATATAAAGAAGCAAAGATAAAGCCAACAATACTTCAAAATAGATTTTATAAAGATAGTGATTATGACAAAGATATAAGAGAGTTTTGCAAAGAAAACAATATAACTTATCTTGGGTTTTGGACACTTAGTGCAAATCCCCATATTTTAGGTTCAGAAGAAGTTATAAATTTAGCAAAAAAATACAAAAAAACTCAAGCACAGATTTTTTATAGATTTTTAACACAAATTGGGGTTACCCCACTAAATGGAACAACATCACAAGAACATATGATAGAAGATTTGGATATTTTTTCTTTTGAGTTGGAAGAAAGTGATATAAAAATAATATCAACTTTTATAAACTAATAAATGAAGTTAACTTCATTTATTATCTTGCGTAAGATTCTGCTCTTAACTCTCTAATTACATTTACTTTTATCTCACCTGGATATTGAACTTTTTGTTCAATCTCTTCGGCGATTTCACTTGCTAGCAATATAGCTTCATCATCATTTACAAGTTCAGCTTTTACTATTACTCTCACTTCTCTTCCTGCATTAATTGCAAAGGCATTTATAACGCCTTTTTTAGATGTTGAGATATTTTCTACTTCTTCTACTCTTTTTAGGAAGCTTTCAAGTACTTCTCTTCTAGCTCCTGGTCTTGCTGCACTTAGTGCATCTGCAGCACAAACAGCGGCACTTTCTACATTTATAGGTTCTTCATGTCCATGGTGAGCATAAATAGAATTGATTACTGTTGCTGGTTCATCATATCTTCTACACATCTCTGCACCTAAATCCACATGAGATCCAGGTAAGTCATGAGTCAATGCTTTACCAATATCGTGTAAAAGCCCTGCTCTTCTAGCTAAAATAGCATCTCCACCCATTTGAGAAGCTAATAGTCCTGCAAGATGTGCAACTTCTAGGGTATGTTTAAGTGCATTTTGTCCATATGAAGCTCTATATCTCAATCTTCCTACTAAAATAGTAAGTTCAGGGTGCATAGATTTGATTCCTAATTCCATTACAACATCTTCACCCTCTTTTAACATATTTTTGTCAAATTCAGTTTTTACTTTGTTGTAAATCTCTTCTATTCTTGCTGGTTGGATTCTTCCATCTTCCAACAACTCTTCAATAGTTTTTGTGGCAATTGCCCGTCTGTAAAGATTAAAAGAAGAGATAGTAATAGTGTTTGGAGTATCATCAATAATAATATCAACACCTAAAAGCATCTCTAGTGCTTTTATATTTCTTCCTTCTTTACCAATAATTTTACCTTTTGTTTCTTCATCATTTATTGGAATATTGTTTATAAGTCTTTCAGCTGCAAATTCCCCTGCATATCTGGTTACTGCATGAGAAAGCATATTATTTATCTCTTTTTTAGCGTTATCTTCTGCTATTTTATATTTTTTTCTAAACAGTGAAGCGATTTTTGCCCTAGAATCTTCTTCTACTTTTTCAAGCATCAATTCTCTTGCTTCTTCAACAGTTAATCCAGATGCATTTTCTAAAATCTTTAAAGTTTTTAAAATATTTTCTTCATAAGTTTTACTTTGTTTTTGTAGTCCTTCTTTTAATGAAGCAATTTTTTTATTGTTTTCAACTATTTCTTCTTTTTCTTTTTTGATAGCTTGAAGTTCTGATTCTAAATGATGATTTAACTCTTTTTCTTTTCTTTCGATTTTACAGAACATCTCATCATATTCTCTTTTGGCACTTTTAAATTCCCTTTCGTAATCTCGCTTTGCCTTTAATTGTGCATCTTTTAAGATAACTTCAGCCTCATGTTCTATAACATTGGCTTTAGCTTTTGCTTGCTCAATATAAATATCAATTTTTGCTTTATTTATCTTTTTAATCACGAAAAATGTAATTGCTGAAGCAAGAATAGCAACTACAAATCCTTCTATAAGTAACATATCCATATTATGACCTTTTATCTTTTACTAGAAATTATTATATCAGCTTGAATATCGTAGTTATTACTTAAAATTTTTGCAGTCTTACAAAGTTTTCTTTGAGTAAAAAGAATTGTTGGCTTGTAGTTTAGTTTATAAAAAAACCTATCATACATGCCTTTTCCGAAACCAATTCTTTTATTTAGTCCATCAATCCCCACAACAGGAACTATTGCTAAATCTATTTTAACATTAGCAAAAGAATTATTAGGCTCTTTTATACCAAATTTTTTAGTTTTTAAAGGCAGTCTGTATTTGACTACTTTAAAACTAAGCCCTTCCATATATGGTACAAAAACTTGAACTTTTTTTTCTCTTCTTAATCTTTTTATCAAAGGATATATATCCACTTCTAAGTCAAGGGGAATATATAATAAAACATTCTTTTTTTTTAATTCACAAATAGTTTTATATATCTCATCTACTATTTTTTTATCTTTATAACACTTTGTAAATCTACTAACAAATTTTAATTTTTTAATACACGATTTTCTAAAATCACTCTTGTGATTTTCTAACATATTTAAGCCTTAGTTAGCTAAAATTCTTAGCTTCAAATATTTTACCAAAAGGAATTAAAATGCAGTTTAAAAAAATAGCATTTTTAACATTTTTTATAACAATATTTTTTGCAGCGTGTGGCTCAGATAATTCAAAAAATGATAAAAAAGCAGAAAATGTAGAAGTAAAAGATTTCAGACTTACTACTACAGATGCTCAAACACTCAATATAAAAAAGCTAAATGATGGCTTTGCTTTCCAAGAATACAATGGAAAAGCCGTACTTGTGAACTTTTTTGCAACTTGGTGTATGCCTTGTAAAGCTGAAATTCCAAATTTGATTCATCTAAAAGATAAATACAAAAATGACTTAGAAATAGTTTCTGTTTTATTAGAAGATAATAAACCAAATAATGAAGTAAAAGATTTCGTAAATGAGTACAATATTAATTATGTTGTAACAAATTCAAAACAAAATGCGACATTTGCAGATGCAGTTGGTGGAGTTAAAGCAATTCCAACTATGTTTTTATATGACAAAAAAGGAAAGCTTGTTCAAACTTATGTAGGAATAGTTCCAGAAGAGATGATAGATGTTGATATCCAAAAGGCAATAAAATAGATGTTTAGTTTTTTTAAAAAAGATAAAAAAGAGGAAACAATTGAAGAGAAAGAAGAGAATAAAAGTTTCCTTTCTTCTGCCTTATCAAAAACATTTGAAAATATAAAATCAGTAGTTCCTCAAAAAAAAGAGAAAATCTCTTTTGAAGATATAGAAGAGTTGCTTATTGAAGCTGATATGGATTATTCTATTATCGAAAAAGCTATGGATGGACTTCCTGAGATGATAAATAGAAAGCAACTAAGACATAGACTTGTTATGCTTTTCGAACATGCGCCTGATGTTAATATGGAAAATCTACCCTCACCTTTTGTTCAACTTATCATTGGAGTTAATGGAGCAGGTAAAACGACAACCATTGCAAAACTTGCAAATTTATACAAAAAAGACAATAAGTCAGTTATTTTAGGAGCTGGAGATACTTTTAGAGCAGCTGCTATTGAGCAACTATCTATTTGGGCTGATAAATTAGAAGTTCCTATTATAAAAACAAAACAAGGACATGATCCAAGTGCAGTTGCATATGATACTATCTCTTCTGCCGTTGCTAAAAATATTGATAATGTTATAATTGATACAGCAGGAAGATTACAAACTCAAACAAACCTATCAAATGAGTTAAAAAAGATAGTAAAAGTTTGTAACAAAGCAAAAGAAGGAGCTCCGCACCAAAAGCTTATGATTCTTGATGGAACACAAGGTAATACTGCAATTGAGCAAGCAAAAGCTTTCAATGAAATGGTTGGAGTTGATGGTATTATTGTAACAAAACTTGATGGAACAGCAAAAGGTGGAGCACTATTTTCTATCTCAAATAGATTAGAACTTCCAATTTTTTATATTGGTGTTGGTGAAACAATGAATGATTTAGTTGAGTTCTCTCCTGATAATTTTGTAGATTCATTATTGGATGAAATATATATTTCAGAATAAATCATAATAAAAAGGAAATACCTTGGATATATTAAAATCAAAGTCAAACAAGTATTTTCTTTTTATATCCTTGCTTGCTTTAGTTTTAGTATCTTTTATCTTTTATATCTTGCTAAATATCAATAATCAAAAAAAACTAATATCAAATCTTGAAAATTCTTTAGCAATAACTAAAAATTTATTAGAAGAGGAAAAAAGATATGCCCTTTCTTTATCAATTTTAATTTCACAAGATGAAGAGCTTATAAATGCCTATGAAATCAATAACCGAAAAAAAGCCTTTGATATAGTAAATAAAAAAATAAATGGACTTAAAAAACTTCAAAATAGTCTTTTTGAAGTACAAATTCATACAAAAGAGTTAAATACCTATCTTAGAAGTTGGGATTTTTCAAAAAAAGATATTCCATTATCATCTTTTAGAGAAGGTTTAGTCAAAGTAAAAAAAGAAAATAAACCTTTAGTCTCTATTGAATTAGGTAAAAGATTAAATATTAAAGCTATTTCTCCTATACTAAGAGATGGCAAATTTATAGGTTCTATTGAAGTAATTATTGGTTTTGATTATTTAGAAAAAGAGTTAAAAGACAAAGGCTATAGCCTAGATATTTTACTAAATAATAAATATCTAAATATCGCAACAACACTAAAAAATAATCCAAAAATTGGTGAATTTACTTTAGTAAATAAAAAAACACTTAATACAAATTTTAATACAAATACACTAGAAGATTATGGATATTTTACAGATGATGATAATGCTTTTAGCTATTTTACCTATTATTCACTCAATAGAGAAAAGCTTGGATATTTTATTATTTCATTAAAAAATAGTTCAAAGCTTCAATTAAATAATAATTATGAAAACAGATATATTAATACAAATAGTAAGGTAATAATTCAATGAATATACTTTTATTAGAAGATGATTTTGATTATAAAATAAGTATCAAAGAGTATTTAGAATCACTTGATTATAAAGTAGATGATTTTGAAAATGGAGAAGAAGCACTAAATGCAATTTATGAAAAAAATTATCATCTTTTGATTTTAGATATAAAAGTTCCAAATTTAAGTGGCTATGATTTGGTTAGAACTTTAAAAAAAGATGAAAAAAATATTCCAGTGATTTTCATCACTTCATTAACTGATATAAATAATCTAAGTATGGGTTATGAACTAGGATGCAATGATTATATAAAAAAACCTTTTTCATTAAAAGAGTTAAAATATAGAGTTGAGCAAGTAGTAAAATCAGTCTATTTTAATGCCAATGAAAATATTCTCAAACTTACTGAAGAGTTTTATTACAATACTAATAAAATGGAACTTCTAAGAAAAACAGAAGTCATAAACTTAACAAAAAAAGAGCATGAAGTGATTTTTTCTCTTTTAACTCATAAAAGCCAATTTGTAACCTTTGACACCCTAAGAGAAGAGGTTTGGGATAATAAATATATAAATGAATCTGATATTCGAGTATGCATAAAAAATATACGAGCAAAAACCTCTAAAACATTTATTTTAAATCAAAGAGGACTAGGATATAAGATTGTTAGAGATTAATACAAAAAATTATATTTTAAAACTAGCCCTTGGTTACTCTTTTTTGATTATTATTCTTATTTGTATACCTGCATATTTTTATACACAAAGTGAACTTCAAACTTATAAATATAACCAAGATAAACTCTTAGATATACACACTTCAAATATCCAAAGAAGTATAAGTGACTTCTCTGATTCTAAAAGCGATATTTTTAACTTTCCAAAATCTTTTAGTTTTGATAGCTTTTTATTTAATAAAAATAACCAATTAATCTACTCTACAACAAATAAAGCCCTTGATATAAATAAACCACATCAACTTATAAAAAAAGTATCACTGAGCCCAAATAGGCTAAATGCAGACTATCTTATTGTCACAAAAGTGTTTACTTATGAAGAAATTTATATAAAAATGTCTCTTTTAACTCTTATACTTGGCATATTTATTTTTATATCTTTGTTTTTAATTTTAAAACAAAGCATTACTCCATACAAAAAAGCAAATGACTATCTTGATGCTTTTTTTAATGATGCAATGCATGAACTAAAAACACCCCTTGGAGTAATACAATTAAATCTTGAAATGCTTCAAGAAAAACAAAAAGACTCAAAGGAGATATCGCGCTGTTTAAATGGGCTAAAAAACCTTCTTTTTGTATATGAAGATATAGAATATCTAATAAAAAATAAAAGAATAACTTTTACAAAAGAAGAGTTAGATTTATCTTTGTTTTTAAAACAAAGAGTTGAATTATTTGAAAGTTTAGCAAAATCAAAAAATATCACTTTTGATTTAGATATAGAAGATAATTTATTTATCTTTATAAATCGTGCTCAAATACAAAGAATAATAGACAACACCCTTTCAAATGCAATTAAATACTCTAAAGAAAACAAAAGAATAATTATAAAACTAAAAAAAGAAGCTCAAATCATACTTTGTATTCAAGACTTTGGAAAAGGGATAATTGATACTTCTACAATATTCAATAGATACTATAGGGAAGACACTATAAAAGGTGGCTTTGGTATTGGATTAAATATTGTAAAAAACATTTGTGAAGAAAATGATATAAAAATAGAAGTAATATCAAAACTAGAAGAAGGTAGTACTTTTACATATTTCTTTAAATATTAACCTTTCCTTAATATATATATTTAAAAACAAACTTTATACTTACATTCAATTGTTATAATATCTCTAAAGAATAAGGAGACAATATGAAAAAATTACTTTTATTAATTGCTTTTAGCTTAATCGCTTTTGCACAAACACCAGAGGTACCTAAAAATTACCCAAATGGAGAATTGGGAAGAATGGTAAAATTAGGTGAAGCTATTATGAACGAAACTAATACTCACCCTCTAACAAAAGACTTAGTAGGAAATAATCTACAATGTAAAAGTTGTCACTTAATAGGTAATGACGGAAAACCTGGGACTATGACTACTATTGGAACATTTAGAGGAACAGCTGCATCTTTCCCTGCATTTTCAAAAAGAGAAAAAACTGTACAAACTTTACAAGACAGAATCAATAACTGTTATATGAGAAGTATGGATGGTAAAAGACCAATTATTGATACAGAAGCATCTGTTGCTATGGCTGCTTATATTACATGGCTTTCTACTGGTTTTGAAATCAATATGGATGAAAATAGACCATGTAGTGTACTTACAAGTAAAAGATGGGCAACTGAACAAAAAAAATTCGCAGCTATTCAAAAAAAAGCTACTCATGAAAACTACTTAGCTGGTAAAAAAATATTTGAAAACAAATGTGCATCATGTCATGGTATGAATGGCGAAGGGGTTGCAGTGTTTCCTCCATTATGGGGACAAGATAAAAATGGTAAATGGCTATCTTATAATACAGGTGCTGGTATGAGTAAACTTAACAAAGCTCCAGCTTGGATTAAAGAAAATATGCCATTAGGTCAAGGTGGAACATTAAGCGATCAAGAAGCTGCTGATGTAGCACTTTTTGTTGATGCACAACCAAGAGCTAGTTTTAATTTAAAAGACCATTTATTACCAAAAGAAGAAATGGGACATTATAATTCAAAAGTACATGAAGAAAAACACTCAGTTGAATCAAACTTCAAAGCATTTGGACTTGATTTACAAAAAATAAAAACAGGTAAATAATACTTTTAAATTAGGTGCTAAAAGATTTCTTAGCACCTATTTTATTTATTGGCATCAAAAAGAAGTTTAAATCCTACCAATGAAAAAGTAACTCCTACAAAACTATCAATATACTTTTTAAAATCAAAATACTTATTAACTACTCTTTGGTTAGAAAACATAAAAGCGTAAGCTATAAATATCACTATTCCAAAAGGTAAACAAAGTATTACAGGGAAATATATTGACATACTATTTTGTTCATTTGGCAAGGCTATTGCAATAATTGCAATCCATACTGCAATCGCTTTTGGATTTAGCAAATGCATCATTATGCCTGAGAAAAAATATTTTTTATAAGAATTTTTAGACTCTTTTATTTCAACTTTTTTATACTCTTTTTTTGTAAGCATTTTAAAAGAGTTATATGCCAAATAAAGAAAATATAAGCCACCCAAAATCTTCAAAATATACAAAACATCAGAATACTTATTAAGAAGTGGTTGTAAACCAGAAGCTGCACAAATTCCCCAGAAAAAAGAACCAAGAGTTACTCCAAGAGCGAAATAAACTCCTGCTTTTCTTCCTGCATATATTGAAGTTTGAGCAATAGCAAGATTACTAGGTCCAGGACTTGCGATACCTAAAATATAAATAAACAGTGCGATTATAACATTAGAAAAAAATTCCATATGAACACCTTTTTTTTAAATAGTTTTATTTTGTTAAAAACTCTCTCAAAGCTTTTCTTGAAGCCTTATCCACTAAATTAAAAAGTCTATCAATATCATCTTTTTGATTTGAACTTTTATGACCTTTTACTTTTACAAATTTACAATGCGTTTTATCACATATTTCAAAAAAAGCTTTATAGAGTTCTTTATTTTTTATCTCTTTTCCAGTACTACTTTTATAAAAGTTTTCTTCTAGCTTTTCTCTTCTATTTTCTAGTCCTAAAATATTTTGGCAATCTGTATAAATAATTATATCATTACTTATGATTTTTTCATCAGCTAAAGCCCAAAGTAAAACTTCCAATTCTAACTTTGTAGAAGAGGTATTTTCAAACTTTTTTAGTTTGATATTTTGAATAGTTAAAGTTTCATCATAGATAAAATAAGCCCCAAAGCCTATTTTACTTTGGGGATTTACACTTCCATCACAAAATAGTTTTAAAAAACTCATCTAAAGAAAAGAGTTATTTTTCTAAAATATCTTTCAACCTCATCAAAACTATGACTACCACCTTGCTCTATTATAAGCTCTGATTTTGGTAATTTTTCAACTGCATCATTGAAATCTAAAACCTCATCATCTTCTTGAAGTAATACCATAAAATTTGATTGCTCATTTATTTCAGCTACTTCTATTGATTTTAGATATGTCAAATGCTCTTTTATAACTTCAAAACTTGAATAGTCATAATAATTTGTAGCTGTTCCAATTTTATCTAAAGTCTCATATGCATGAACGGCAGGATTAATTAAAACTGCTTTTAAATTATATTTATTAGCTAAATAAATAGCATAATATCCACCTAAAGAAGAACCTACTAAATAAACCTCTTGTTCTAAAGCTAGATAAGATTCAATAAGTTGTTCAAGTGTATTAATAGCAAGTGAAGGAACATATGAAAGTGATGGAGAGATTAACTCTTCATCAAAATATTCTTTAAAAAGTGCTGCCTTGTCACCAAGTCCAGATGAGGCAAAACCGTGTATATATATAATCATTTTTACTCTTTTTTAATTGTTTTTGGAGCGTATTTTATATGATTTGTACTTAAGTTCTATTTGAAGTTGATAATAAATTATTTTTGTTAGATAAATAGTATGACTAAAAAGTCATACTATTAGAATTTAGATTTTTGTACTTCTTCTACAACTTTATCAGCCATACTGTGTACACTTTTTACTACTTCATTGATTTCAGAAGCAATTGCAGCATTTTCTTGTGTTGTTTTATCTAATTGTCCCACTGCTGAGTTTATTTGTTCAACTCCTATCATCTGTTCTTTTGCATTTGTTGTAACAGTATCAACAATAGATGTGGTATTTATTATATTGTCATTTAGTTTTTCATAACCCTCATACATAATATTTACTATATCTTTACCTTCATTAGAACTTTTTGTCGCACTTTCAACTAAAGCTTTTATCTCTTTTGCTGCTTCTGCACTTCTTGTTGCCAGGTTTCGCACTTCTCCTGCAACTACTGCAAATCCTTTTCCTGCTTCTCCAGCGGTTGCAGCTTCAACTGCTGCATTAAGTGATAAAATATTTGTTTGGAATGCTATTTGATCTATTATTGCAATAGATTCAGTTATGGCATTTACATTATCATTTATTTGTTCCATTGAGTTACTTGTTTTTTTAGATAACTCTTTACCTTTGTTTACTTCATCTCTTAGTGATATAGAGTTAGAAGATAGTTCATTTATATTATTTGAGTTTGCTCTCATAGTCTCTGTTATTTCTTCTAAGGCTGCCGCTGTCTCTTCTAAACTTGCAGCTTGCTCATTTGCACTAACAGTTAGTCTATTCATATTAGATGTAAGATTATTTGCATTTTCATCCAGTACTTCTGAATTTTCAAGATTTGTTTTTAGCATCATAGATATTTCTTGTCCTAGTTTATTAACTCCACTTGTTAATGAACAAAGCTCCCCTTTACAAGAAATAGTTGTTTGTTTTGTAAAGTCTCTACTCTCATATGACTTTAAAACATCAATTGTATGATTAATAGTATTATAAAGACTTCCAATCATAATATTTAAATCTTCTGTTAATTCATTTATTATTGCATTTGAAGTTTTTGCTTCTACTTTTTTAGTCAATATTCCAGAACTAACATCATTAACTACTCTTGTAACATCTTCAATAACTTTTTCATCTTGTTCTATTGTTTGTTTTACTTTTACTATATTTTCATTGATTCTTTTAGTCATAAGACCTATTTCATCTTTAGTTGTAAGTTCTATCAAACTAACATCTTTTTTCTCTTTGTTTAAAAATGATAGAAATGATAATAATCCCTTTTCAAATATATTCAATGGAGTTATTAAGGTTACTTTAGAAATATAAGAAACAACAAATACAATAACAATCAATAATATAGTAATAATAGATATCAAGGTATAAATTAAAGAATTTACACCATTATCAATTCTTTTTCTCTCTTTTGCAATATTCTTTTCAATATCATCTACATATATTCCTGTTACAATAGTCCAATTTAACTCTTTTACATATTTAGAAAAAGAGAGTTTTTTTACAACTTCACCACTGTTTGGTTTTTTATAAAAATATTCTACAAATTTATTATCATCATTTGCAGTATCTATTAACTCTTTTCTAAATTGGAATCCTTTTATATCCGGCTTAGTAATATCGGTAATAGTGCCATTTAGTTTTGAATTAGTTCCATGAAATGCAAAAAGATAATCACTTCCTTTTTTCTCATATGCAAAGAAATAACCACTTCCTTTTAAATATCTTGATTGAGATATAACACTTATAACTTTTCTTTTTGCTTCATCAATACTTTTTGAATTTCCAATTATTGCTTCAATAATTGTATATACAGTTAAAACTTCATTTTTTAAAAGTTCTTTCTTTTCATTGAGTATACTTTTTTCAAATTGCTCTATTGTTTTTTCACTATTATTATAAGTTAAATTTATACTTACAACGGTTACAATAATTACTATCAGTAATACTGGTAAAATAACTAACGCTAATAATTTTCCTCTTATACTTCTAAACACCTAAAAACTCCTATTTTTAATATTATTCTTTCCTTAAATAATAATTATAATATTATTATTAATATTAAGATAAGATAAACTAATAATTAAAGAATTATATTATTTAGTAATTAAACATAAATAGTATAGAATCTACTCACTATTGAAAAATCCAAAGGATAAAAGCATGAAATATCATATATCAAATGACTTTATAGAAATTTCAATAAAGGATTTAGGTGCAGAACTTTGTAGTTTAAAAAAGAAAAATGACTCCACTGAATATATTTGGCAAGGTGACGAAAAGTATTGGAATCGTCATGCTCCTATTTTATTTCCCATAGTTGGTAAGCTTTTAGATAATGAATACACTTATATGAATAAAACTTACAAAATGAGACAACATGGATTTGCCAGAGATAGAGTTTTTGAAGTTTTTACTAAAGAAGATGAGTATATTTGTTTTAAACTTAAAGATAGCACTGACACACTAGAAATATATCCCATTAACTTTGAGCTATATCTTGGCTATAGACTAATAAAAAACTCCCTTGAAATATCTTATAAAGTAGTAAACAAATCTCAACAAAAAATGTATTTTTCAATAGGTGCTCACCCTGCTTTTAATTGGCCTTTAGAAAAAGGAAATAAAAATGATTACTATTTTGAATTTGAAAATACAAAAGAATTAGAGAGATTACCTTTAACTGTAGATGGTATATCTCATCAAAAAGAGATATTAAATTTAGAAAATAATAAATTAGCTTTAGATGAAAAACTTTTTAAAGATGATGCCTTAGTTATACAAAATCTAAAAAACAAAACAATCACTTTTAAAAACTCTAAAGATGATAAAAGTATAAAGATGTCATTTGAGGGTTTTGATTATCTTGGACTTTGGTCAAAACCAAGCGGTGCGCCATTTATCTGTATAGAACCTTGGCATGGTATTGCTGATTTTATAGGTCACAATAAAAAACTTGAAAATAAAAAAGGAATAATCACTTTATCTAAAAACGAGATATTTGAAAGTAGTTATACTATTTCGGTATAACTTATACTCCAATATCTTCATTCCAGAGTTCTGGATTATTTTTTATAAATGATTCCATAAGATTACAGCACTCTTTATTATTGATAACTTCAACATCTACCCCTCTTGATTTTACATACTCTTCAGGTCCTTGAAATGTTTTGTTTTCACCAATAACAACTTTTGGTATTCCATAAAGTAAAACAGTTCCACTACACATATCACAAGGAGATAAAGTTGAATATAAGGTAGCTCTTTTATAATCACTTGCCTTTATGCGTCCTGCATTTTCTAAACAATCCATTTCAGCATGTAAAATAGCACTTCCATTTTGTACTCGTCTATTATGACCTCGTCCAACTATTTTTCCATCAATAACAAGTACTGAGCCAATAGGTATTCCACCCTCAGCCATACCTTTTTTTGCTTCTTCGATTGCTGCTTGTAAGAATTTGTCCATAGTATTGCCTTTTATATTCTAACTTTAGCAAGATAAATAGATGTTTTTCCCTCATGTGAAGAGTAATAACTTATCCATAAGATATCCTCTTCATAAACCATACCGGCATAACTTGTATCTCCACCTGATGGTAAGGTTAAAGCTTCTCTTAATTCTCCATTTTCATAATCAATCCAACATAAAGATGTTCTTGCACTTTGATTTCCATAAAGACGAACTGTAGCTAAAAACTTATCTTGCTTTTCCACATAAATCATCTTAGGTCCACCAATCGGAACATTTAAATCACTCCAAGACCATTCCTCATAAGGAAACTTAGAAAATCCAAGTACTGATGTATAACTTTGAGAATCTCGTCGTAAAAGTACATATAAATCTCCATTTTCTAAAAAGGCTAGAGAGCTTTCACTCCAAGAAGAGTTTTTAGTAGGGAAAAGTTTATCTTTTACTATTTTCCATTTTTTACCATCTTTTGTACTATATAAACAGCCTAGTTTATCTTTCCCTGTATATCCTATACTATATGCTGTCTTTTTATGCCAAGTTGTACTCCATCTCCAAGTTCCAAGACCTGTAGGACAAGTAAAAACTTCACTCCAATTTTTACCATCATCTGATAACCAAGTTACAGAACGAGTATTTAAGCCATCAATTGATTCAACTAATCGCACCCCAGCATTTAACATAAGTTCATTTTTAGGTGTAATTGAAAATTTACCATCGCGAACGTCACCGCCATCAAATCCCAATAGTGCAACAGAAGACCATTTTTTACCATTTAATGAGCGTATGACTCTTAGCTTTCCATCCATAGACATGTGTTCATCAGCTTCTCTAAAAGTACAATACCAATATTCACCAAATTTTATCAAATCTGTAAATGCATTATGAGGTGATTTATCCCATATTTTTTTGACTTCTAAAAACTCCATTTGTGATTCCTTATTTGTCTATATGTCTAATTTTTTATATTATATAGAAAAGAAGAAAAAAAGAAGATGAGTTGAGGAAGGCAAAGTTACCTTCCTTGTTTTAAATTTTGAATATTATTTATAAATAGTTTATTTCATATTTTGTTTTATATATTCTTTCTCTTTTAGTTCACTTACAATTTTTTGAGCAACTTCACGACCCCATTGTTGACCTGCCATCATTGATTCTTGCATTATTTGAGGTGTTTGTTTTATTAGTTTTTGTCCAGCTTCTGTTTTATAAAATTTATTTATAGCTTGGATATCTTCTTCATTTAAATATTTTTGATAAATAGGAATAGTTAACTCCACCATTTTATCCATATCAATTTCTTTTGTCATTTTATCCCAAAACTCTTCAGGTGCATCTGGTGCAAGTCTTTTCAAGTTTGGTAATAGTTGCTTCATAAATAAATTTCCTATATTTTTAGAACCTGATAAATCTATTAACTCTCTAACACTCTCTTCTTTTGCAGGACTTGCAAATAGTGTAGTTCCACACAAAAACATAACAACAATCGTACTTATAATTTTTTTCATTTTTTCTCCTAATTTTTTAATAATAATGTTATGGATTGTATTGGAAATAAACTTTGAGATAATTTATAACAACTAAAAATAATTTTTTTCTCTTGAAGAGGTAAATCTTTCCTCTTTCTTACTTTTTTTAAATAAAATAATATTGACAATTATTTTATTTAATGTTACAATTCTTATAATTAGATTAAAGGATTAATAATGATTATAGAAAATTCACAGGTTTCGCTCTATTCTAAAAATGATTTTACCCTTAAACAAGTACAAAATAGGTCTCTCGAAAATTCAATAAGTAGTAGTTATCAAAACAAAACCACCTATGAACATTCTGCAATAATCTCTACGAATAGTTCTACTGGAGACAATGATTCAGAGAAAAGTAGTGTTCAATCCAGCTTAAAAATAGAAACCTCTGATTCTATTATGATTCAAAATAATCGTGCGATATATAAGTATGAAGATCATCTCAGTTTAGAAGACCGCATTAAAAAAATTATGATTGAAATGCTGATACTGCGACTTGACCCAAAAATAGAAGCACTCCACTATCCCAATCAAACATCTACATCAGAACAATCTATTTCTGATTTTTCAAATCCTTATAACCCCCAACAAAAAACAAAAACAGTAATGACACTCGTTCAAACCCAAGAAGAGTACCATCAAAAACAGACCATTGATTTTTCTTCATCAGTTGCAATAAAAACACCGAACAATACCTATAATTTTAATATCGATATCTCTTTTTCAAAAGAATTACACGAATCACGAAATAGCAAATTGCTCACAGAGCAAAAGCTAGCCATTGATCCTTTGGTGATTAACTATGGTGAAGATGTAAATGCTTTTGATAACATAAGCAATCTGCATTTTATGTTCGATTTGGACAATGATGGAAGCACCGAGATGATCCCTCAACTTATGAAAGGAGCAGGATATCTAGCTTTGGATAAGAATCAAAATGGAAAAATTGACAATGGCAGTGAACTGTTTGGACCAAATACCAACGATGGATTTGCAGAATTAAGACAATACGACAGCGATGGAAATAACTGGATAGATGAAAATGATGCCGTTTTTGACAAACTAAAAATATGGAGTATTGATGAGCGAGGACAACACTCTTTAGTCTCACTGCTTGATAAAAATGTAGGTGCCATTTATTTGGGAGATGTTCAAAGTGGATTTAAGTATCAAACTGCCATCAATGAAACCACTGCCGTGCAAAAAAGCAATGGAATCTTTGTGAAAAATGATGGTTCAGGGGCAGGAGTTGTAAACTCCATTGATATAATTGCCTAAAGCTAAGTTTGCCTTTTGATAGTTAATCAGAGGAAAAATATTTTGGAAAATAAATATATTGAAGAATTAGACTTAAATGAGTTAAAAAAATGATGACTCTTTTTTGTCATAAAAAATTTATTAATGACTTCAAAAAAGCAAACTTATCAAAAACAATGGTAAAAAATATTTTGTATCATAAATTAGATTGGAAATATACTTTATGATAATTTATAATTGATAAAAATAATTTTTATTCTCTTGAAGAACAAGTTCTTCGCTTTCTCACTTTTTAATTGTAAAAAGTAAGACAAAAAGCAACCAGACGAGTTGATGAAGGCAAAGCTACCCTACAGTTATATATTTATTTCCTGCCCTGCAAAACTCGCTAAAGAGTGCATTTAGCACTCTTCTTAACGCTCAAACAGTTTCGGGCGTTACCGAAAATAAACATCTAACTTTCGGCTTCATCAAAGTCTGGGAAGAAAAAAAGTTCAAACTATCATATGTAAATTTAAAAATGCAAAATTAGGGTTCTAAACAAATCAAAAATGCAAATATCCTTATCCCACCTTTGGTTCCAACATTCGGCTCCTGCATCTGTAGCAATATTATTTGGTGTCAAAATATTACTTTATAAATTCACAGTTAGAATTGTAATGGATTTCTTTCTGCCTTTGATGAAGCTAAGATTTTAGGCTTTATTTTCGGTGAAAAGTGAGAATATGTTTGAGCGTGAAGAAAGAGTGCTAAATACACTCTTTTAGCGAGTCTTCGAACGCAGAAAAGAAAGACTAAAAGCTTAGGAAGCTTCGCCTTCATCAATTCGGCAGTCTTTTTTGCTTACTTTTTTGAGATTAAAAAGTAAGAAAAGCAAATACCGTCAGGTGTTCATGAGAATAAAGAAATAAATTTATATTCTGTTCTAGATTTTTGTAATCTAACATTTGTCGTCAGCGATAATTTTTCCGATGGGTAAATTATTGTGTTCCATGTTTTTGTTAGGTGTACGCTTAAGCCAACCGTCGGAAGGTATGTCCATGCCCTCTTCCTTAGCGAAATCAGGGTCAACCCATACAGATAGAATCTGATCTTCATCTAATTCTATTTCCTCAGGTTCAATACACCCTGAAATAAACTCATCCCAATTTTTCGAAATTAAAATTAAGTCATCTGTTTCATGATCCAAAAAAAATATTTCGCTATTTCTTATTGTGAATATGTTTCCACAACTATCATATGCAAAAGGCTCACCACAATTTTTTACCGAAAATCCATTTGGTAAAGCACCACTAAAAGATTCAGCTATTCCATAGGATTCTCCACTTAAAGGTGAAGTAAATTCTTTATCTAAAATTTTCGATATATCCATAATTATGTCACCTAACGGTTGAAGTAAGCCAATAAATTCCCCAGAGCGTAATTTATTGGCTCCATTGATTTGTTATGTATTATACCACTTACCGTCCCATAGAAAATAGTATATAAACTTATCTAGTAAGGTAAATATTTTGTCTTCGCCAATGGTATCAATGATTTTTGTCGGTATTGATATTCCATATAAGTTTTCATTAATAAGAAATAACTCTGAATTTTCAATTACAGTATTTAAAATAGAATATATTTCATTTTCATTTGTATCTTTTAGAATAATTTGTAAACCCATTATATTTTGAACTCCAATATTGCTATATCTGATAACTCATCTATAATTTTAGATTGAAAATCATCAGCTACATTTTGACCTCTTAAATCATAGATTAAACGACAAATATTGATATGACTTGGCAAATGTGATTTACCATAATTAATACGAGATTTATTATATTGGATACTTAATTCAAGTTGCTCGATTGATTCTATATTATGATTTGCAACCAAAATAAACTCATTATTAGTTTCATCTATTATTTCAGGTGTAAACATCGTTGACCTTTTATACATAACTATTTAATTAATCATATATTCTATATAACTTATACTTAAAATGATTAATGTCTATACATTTTAAATATTTGTTATTAAATATTTCACAAAACCTATTAATAACTTATTTTACTAATTCTATAATTAATAAAATAACAAATTGCAATATTTTAAAACCCCACCAACTTTTTATGCTAAAGTACAAAAAATTAAACAAAAATAATATAAAATCCCCTTGTGATTATAAGGAAAAAATATGGCTAAGAAAAAAACAACTCTTTTTGAGTGTCAGCACTGTGGAGAACAAGCTACCAAATGGATGGGAAAATGTCCATCTTGTGGAGGTTGGGATAGCTTTGTTGAACTCAATACCGAACAACAAGAAGTATTAAAACAAACATCAAAAATAATAAACACAACATCAAAAGCAAGACCAATAACCCAAATAGAACAAGATGACATCATCAGATTTTCATCAAATAACCATGAATTTGATTTAGTCTTAGGTGGAGGAATAGTTCCTGGAAGCCTTACACTTATAGGTGGAAGTCCAGGAGTTGGTAAATCAACCCTACTTTTAAAAGTAGCAGGTGACATCTCACAATCAGGTAAAAAAGTTCTTTATGTCTCGGGTGAAGAGAGTATGGGACAAATAAAACTTCGAGCAAATAGACTTGATGCAAATAGTGATAACCTTTATTTATTATCTGAAATCAAACTAGAAGAGATACAAGAAGAACTATTAAGACAAAATTATGAAGCAGTAGTAATTGACTCTATTCAAACTATCTATTCTAGTTCACTCACCTCTGCTCCTGGTTCTGTTTCACAAGTAAGAGAGATAACATTTGAACTTATGCGTAAAGCAAAAGAATCTGATATCGCTATGTTTATCATAGGACATATCACAAAAGATGGAAGCATAGCAGGACCTAGAGTTTTAGAACACATGGTTGATACAGTTTTATACTTTGAAGGAGAATCATCAAAAGAACTTAGAATGCTAAGGGGCTTTAAAAATAGATTTGGAAGTACGAGTGAGATAGGTATCTTTGAGATGACAGCTGAAGGACTTATAAGTGCTAAAGACATAGCCTCTAAGTTTTTTGATAAAAGTAAACCCCAAAGTGGTTCTGCTTTGACTGTGGTTATGGAAGGAAGCCGAGCACTTATTATAGAAGTACAAGCCTTAGTTTGTGAAAGTACTTATCCAAACCCAAAACGAAGTGCTACAGGATTTGATGTAAATAGATTAAACATGCTTTTAGCCCTACTTGAAAAGAAACTTGATTTACCTCTAAATCACTATGATGTATTTATAAATATAAGTGGTGGTATTAAGATAAAAGAGAGTTCTGCTGATTTGGCTGTGATTGCTTCGATTATTAGTTCATTTAGGGATAGACCTATTTCAAAAGAGTCAGTATTTATTGGTGAAGTTTCACTTACAGGTGAGATAAAAGATGTATATTCTATAGATATGAGACTAAAAGAGGCTAGTGCGCAAGGTGTTACAAAAGCAATAGTTGCTCAAAAAACAAATTTAAAAACAAAATTAAAAATCTTCCCAGTGGATGAAGTGGTAAAAATGATTGAGCTATTTTAATAGCTCAAATCTTTTTACTTCCCTACTCTTTTATTAGCCCCACTCATAAGCCTATCTTTTGTCACTATTGCTCTTGTATGAGTACCAGTTCCTATTACTCCACCAGAATCAACAACTTCTAAACTAAACTTATAAAGTTTTCCTTCCATACCTTCAAAAGTTGCAGTTGAAATAGCTGTATCACCACTAAGTGTTGGGGCTAGATGTTTTATATTTACTTCAACTCCAACAGATAATTGACCCTCTTCTAAAAATGGTATTAAGATTTTTGCAGCCGAACACTCCATTAGTGCTACCATTCTAGCTGTTGCAAATACTTCTGGAAAATTATCTTCAGGTGAGATTTGTAAGTTTTTTGCTAAATCTTTATCTTCTACTTTAAATTCAATACTAGATTTTGCTCCAATTTCTAATTCCATATTTTTACTCCTTTGATTTTTTATATTTTATATTTTATTTACTTAAAGACAAAAAATGTCCTTTATTTACTAATTTGACTAATTTAGCTATAATCCGCCAAAAATAAATGGATAAAGATGATTGACTTTGATAATCAAACAAAAATTGATATAGATATAAGCTCATTGGAAATAATAAAAAATGAACTAAGTCCAAAAGATATTGAACTAATACTTGTATACAATGATGAAATACAAACTTTAAATAAAGAGCATAGAAATATAGATAAAGCAACGGATGTACTTAGCTTCCCTCTTGACTATGATATGCCAAATATGCCCTTAGGTTCTATTGTCATTTCTGTTGATTTTGTGGAAGATAAAGCTAAAGAGTATAATCACAGTTTTTTAGATGAATTAACACTTCTTTTCATCCATGGTATGCTTCATTTATTGGGTTATGATCATGAAGTTGATAATGGTGAACATAGAGAAAAAGAAGAAGAATTAATCAAAAAATACAATCTTCCGAAAAGTTTAATTGTAAGGAATTCATAAATGGATATTTTAATTTTTATTATTTCAATGACAGCTTTAATCTTTGGAGCTGATTTTATAATACAACAAAGTGAAAAAATTGCACTACATTATAAAATCTCACCTTTTGTTATTGGAGCTACCTTGGTTGCCGTTGGTACTAGTTTACCAGAAATGGCTGTATCCATATCTGCTTCATTAAAAGGAAGTCCTGACATTGCTGTTGCAAATGTAATTGGAAGTACTATTTTTAATATTTCTTTAGTATTAGGTTCAGTATTTTTATTAGCCAAAAAAATAATTCCAGATAGAGACCTTTTTGCCAAAGATTCGGCTTGGTCATTATTTCCTATTTTTGTTTTTATACTTATGAGTATAGATGGAAAGTTAACTTTTTTTGATGGTATTTTATTCTTACTATTAATGTGTGCCTTCTTACTTTTTCTAATCTCTTCAAATCAAGTAGATGCAATAGATGAAGAATTAAAAAAAGAACCTTTTGGATGGGGAAAATCAGGACTATTTCTAGCTATAGGTTTTATTTTAACAATAGGTGGAGCTGATTTTGCAATTGATAGTGCTACAAATATTGCAAGAAGTTTTGGTATAAGTGAATGGTTAATTGGACTGTTTTTAGTAGCTTTTGGTACAAGTTTACCGGAACTTACTATTTCGATAAAAGCAGCACTTAATAATCAAGCTGATTTAGCAATCGGAAATATTATAGGTTCTAATGTTGCTAATTTTACGATGGTATTAGGATTATCTGCAATGGTTAATCCATTGAATGTTAATTTAAGTGCAAACTTATTTGATATAGTGGCAGCTTTGATTTTATCAATAATGTTAGTATTTATTACTGCTAATAAAATGTATAATAAAAGTGCGGGTATTGCATTGTTAATTGTATTTGCATTAGTGGTACAAAATAGCTTTTTTTAAGCTATTTTGCACATTGTGAACATACACCTGTAAAAACTACATTTGCATGTTTTACATTAAATTTACTTTGAGATTCTAATTCTTTTAAAACACTAGAAGTATCTATAATTATATCTTCGATTTTTTTACACTTTTCACAAACTAAATGAGAGTGTTCCTCTTTTATCAGTTCATAAACAGATTTTTCATTAGGTATTTTTACCTCAGATATAAAAAACTTCTCTACCATCGAATTTACATTTTTATAAATCGTTGCTAGTGAAATTGAAGGGAACTTACTTAACATACTTGCATAAAGTTCATCAATATTTATATGACCTTTGTGATAAAGTTCTTCAACTATAGCTATTCTTTGAGGTGTTACTTTCAAATTAAACTCTTTTAATAATCTACTAGAATTTTCCATGACGCCTCCTTTATAATATATGTATAATAGTTTTATACTAATACTCGAATAGTAGTATAAGTAAGATAAACTTTAGTTAAAGAAAATAATTATTCTTTAACTATTATTTTAAATTAAGAATGAAAATCAAAATTTATACTTTTATTATTAATAAAAACTATCAAAAGAAAATAATTATCCTTTAAGCTATATTCTATTAGAATTCTCAAAGGAAAAAAATTATCCACAAAATAAAAAAGGAATTAAAATGAAAAATTTAACAAAACAATTAAAAGTTATCCAAGCAAGTTCTCTTGTAATGTTTACAAAAGTACATAACTACCATTGGAATATAAAAGGTATGCAGTTCTTTCCAATACATGAAATGACTGAAAAAATTTATGGTGAATTTAGTTCAATATATGATGATACAGCAGAAAGATTATTACAATTAGGAGATAAACCAATTGTGTTATTAGGTGAATTATCAAAAACATCAATTATAAAAGAAGATGAAAAAACTGATTTTGATGCAAAATATGTATTAGAAAATATATTAGCTGACTTTGAAATATTTATGTCAGAATTTAAAAAACTATCAACATTGGCAAATGAAAACAACGATAATACTACTGTTGCATTTGCAGATGAAAATGTTGCACATTTAGAAAAAAGCATCTGGATGATAAAAGCAACACTTAACTAATTCTTGCATTTAAGTTTGGATGAAATATAATCTTTAAATGATTAAATTCATCTAAAACTTATATATAAGGAAAAATAATGAGACAACACGAATCTTATAAATGTAATAAATGTGGAAATATAATAGAAGTATCAAATGTTGGTGGAGGAACTCTATCTTGCTGTGGCGAAGAGATGGCCTGTATTACGACTGATTTAACATCAGTCGTTCTAATGAAAGCTTTTGCAGGTGAATCAATGGCTAGAAATAAATATGAATATTATGCAAAAGTTGCCCAAAAAGAGGGATACAGAGATATTGCTGAACACTTCCAAAGAGCTGCCAATAATGAAAAAATGCATGCTAAACTAGAATATAAAGCTTACAATGTTTTAAATTATGATAGAGAGTTTGCTAATACAAGTGAAAATCTTCAACTTGCAGCTGATGGTGAAAATTACGAAAATACAACTATGTATCCAGACTTTGCAAAAATTGCAAAAGAAGAAGGTCATAAAGATATCGCAAGAATGTTAGAAATGATTGGTAAAATCGAAATAGAACATGAAAATATGTACAAAAGTTTAAAACAAAGACTTGATTCTGGTGCTGAATATGTTAGCGAAGATGAAGAGGAAGAGTGGATTTGTGAAGTTTGTGGACATGTTCATAGAGGTAAAAAAGCTCTTAAAATGTGCCCTGTATGTAAACACCCTCAAGAGTATCAATCAAGATTAAACTCTAAAAAATAAAATCTTATTTTAGGTTATTTGTTAAGTTCAAATAACCTAAATCTCAACATAATCTAATAGTATAAACTATATAATCCCTTATGATAATAAGAACTATATTTCTAATATTTTTTACATATAACCTAACTCTTGCAAAAGATTTTACAGTAGCTTCTTATAATGTGGAAAATTTCTTTGATTTAAAATATGACAAAACAGAATATAAAGAGTTTATTCCAAATACTAAATCAAACTGGAATCAAACGACATATAACACAAAACTAAAGCACATAGTAAAAGTAATAAAGGACTTAGATAAAGATGTTATTGCTTTACAAGAAGTAGAATCAAAACAAGCCTTTGATAACCTTTCGAAAAAATTACCCCAATACAAATATTCAATTTTCAAAAAATACAAAACTTCAAGCATAGGACTTGGAATACTAAGTAAATATGAAATAACAAATTATGAACTTATTGATGTAAAACACTCAAAAGTAAATCGCCCTATTTTAAAAGTAACATTAAATATAGATAATCACAAATTTATCATTTTTAATAATCATTGGCCCTCAAAAAGAAAGCAAGAGAGCCAAAGAGTTTTATATGCTCAAGCTATAGAAGATTATATAAAAAATTTAAATGAAGATGTTGATTATGTTATTTTAGGAGATTTAAATTCAAATTACAATGAATTTGAAACTTTCAAATACTCAAAACTAAATAATACTTATGATTTAACAGGTATAAATGATGTTTTAAATACCTCAATAAAAGGCAAGTTTATCTCTAAAAATAATATTTTAAATTATGATAAAAAAGTACATTACAATCTATGGTTAGAGTTAAATTATAATCAAAGATTTTCTTATAAATTTAGGGGTGAAAATGAGACTCCTGATAATATTGTTTTACCAAAAGCTTTATTTGATGATAAAAATATCTCCTATGTAAATGATAGCTTTCAAGTCTTTAAACCAGAATATTTAATAAAAAATGGAAGAATATTTAGATGGAAAATAAAAAATAATATTCATCAAAACAGAGGTTTTTCTGATCATTTGCCTATTTATGCAACATTTACAACAGACAAAGTAAAAAAACAAATACCAGTAAAAGCTGATTTGATAAGTGAACTTTACAGTAAAAACAATCTCTCTTTTCCTATCCTCTTATCTGATATAAACTTAGTGTATAAAACAGATAATGTAGCCATCATAAAACAAAAAAATGACCGAGCAATATTTGTTTACAAAGATGTATCAAAATTAGAATATGACAAAAATTACACCATAAAAATAAATCAAACTAAAAGATTCAATGGACTATTAGAAATAAATGATTTCCAAATATTAGATGGACAAGAAGATATGCTAGATAAAAAATCTCTTTTTTTAGATGCTTCTAAATATGATATATTGGAAAATAAGTTTCAAAATGAAGTTATAAGCAACATCTCAGGGCTTATGCATAACAACTATTTAAACTATATTTTTAAAAATGAAAAAAGAAAAATAAGAGTTTATGCAAAGAATAAAGAACTTTTACCAAAAAATGGGCAAAAAATTACTATAATAAACGCTCATTTAGGTTTTTATAAATCAAAACCACAAATAATACTCTATAAAAAAAGTGACTATAAATATGCTGATTAAATCTATTTTTACAAATAGTAGTGGAATTTTAGTATCAAGAATCTTGGGCTTTGTAAGAGATTTACTTACTGCTTCTATTTTAGGAGCAAATATATATTCTGATATATTTTTTGTAGCTTTCAAACTACCAAACCTGTTTAGAAGAATCTTCGCAGAAGGTGCTTTTACACAAGCTTTTATTCCAGCATATGCAAAAACAAAACAAAAAATAAGATTTACTAGTGCCATATTTTTACAATTTTTAGCTCTTATTTTATTTCTTTCACTTTTAGTCTCCCTATTTTCAAAGTTTATCACACATGTTATAGCTTTAGGGTTTGATACTAAAACTGTAGATTTAGCAGCACCCCTTGTGGCAATAAACTTTTACTATTTGCCTATGATATTTATAGTTACATTTATGGCTGCTCTTTTACAGTATAAACATCACTTTGCTACTACTGCTTTTTCAACAGCCCTATTAAATCTAGCACTAATAGCAGCACTTCTTTTATCAAAAGACTTAGGAAAATATGAGATAACATATTACATGTCTTATGGTGTTTTAGTTGGTGGATTATTACAAATTTTAGTACATCTTATTGCTATAAAAAAGAAAAACTTACTTAAAGTTTTTACTTTCAATAAAATAAACATAAGTGAAAATAAATTTTACAAAAACTTTGTAAGTGCTACAGTAGGAAGTTCAACTTCACATATCTCTGCATTTTTAGATACTTGGTTAGCCTCATTTTTAGTAACTGGCTCTATTTCTTATTTATACTATGCAAATAGAGTTTTTCAGCTTCCTTTAGCACTTTTTGCAATAGCAACTTCAACTGCACTTTTTCCTATGATTGCACGAGCTATTAAAAATAAAGATGAAGATAATGCCTTAAGACTAATGCGAAAATCAACTATAATATTAACAGCTTTACTAGCCTGCTCAACTCTTATAGGAATTGTTTTTGATAAATTTATAGTTCAATTACTTTTCCAAAGAGGTGCATTCACAAGTGCAGATACTACAAATACAGCTTTGATACTTAGTATGTATTTAATAGGACTTATTCCCTTTGGAATAGCAAAGATATTTTCCCTTTGGTTATACTCACATGAAAAGCAATTTTTAGCTGCAAAAATCTCTATGAAAGCACTTGGCTTTAATATAGTTTTTTCACTTCTTTTAATCACCCCTTATGGAGCAGCAGGATTAGCTTTTGCTTCCACTTTAAGTGGATTTATTCTATTTTTTCTTACAATAAAAGAGTTTGGATTTATAAAATTTAAACAACTTATTTTTAGCAAATAAAAATTTTAGCTTTTTATTAAATATTTTAGATATAATCTGCCTTTATCACAAAAGATTTCAGGAATTTAATGAGACAATTTTTTAAACAATATATACCTTATTATAAAAATTATATTTTAAAATTTTTCTACGCTTTTATTGGTATGGCACTAGTTGCTGGTGGTACTAGTGGAAGTGCTTATGTTATCAAACCACTACTTGATGAAATATTTATAGCAAAAAATGCTGAGATGTTACATACTATTCCCTTTATGGTTATTGGATTATACTTTGCAAAAGGCTTTGGAGGTTATATTCAAGCCTATTATATCTCTTATATTGGACAAGATATTGTAAGAATTGTTAGGGACAAACTCTTAGCCCATGTATTAACCTTAGATATCGATTTTTTTCAAAAAAAACATGGTGGAGAACTAATCTCACGAATTACAAATGATATAAATAGAATCCAGGCAGCAGTTTCAAGTCAAATAGCTGAGATTATTCGAGAGGGCCTTACTATTATTGCTTTAATTGGAGTTGTTATATACCAAAGTGCTGAATTAGCATTTTATGGTTTAGTTGTACTTCCAATGGCAATTTATCCCCTTACTGTGTTGGCTAAAAAGATGAAAAAACTATCTTTTAGGTCACAAGAATCAAACTCTGATATTACTACAAATTTAAGTGAGACTTTTAATAACATAGAGATAATTAAAGCAAATTCAACAGAGTTTTTAGAAGCTAAAAAATTTCAAGCTCATAATAAAAATTTTTTTAATATAAATATAAAATCAGTAAAAACAAATGAACTAGTGTCTCCTATAATGGAAACATTAGGTGCTATTGCTATTGCTGTTGTAATTATTGTAGGTGGAAGAGAAGTGATACAAGGAGAACTAACTGTTGGTTCTTTTTTCTCTTTTATGACAGCCCTTTTTATGCTTTATACTCCAATAAAAAGATTATCAAGTTTATACAATAAAATGCAAGATGCCCTAGCAGCTAGTGAAAGAGTTAATGAAATATTTAATACTAAAGCTACTATTTTAACTGGAAATGATGAATTCCCTACAAAAATACAAACAGTTGAATTTAAAAATACTCAGTTAAAATATGATGACTTCACTGCTTTAAATGGCATTAATTTAAAAGCCTCAAGGGGTGAAAAAATTGCTTTAGTTGGAGATAGTGGGGGAGGTAAATCTTCATTGGTAAATCTAATCATTAGATTTTATGAAATAAGTGAAGGTGAAATCCTTTTTAATGATAAATCAATAAAAAATATTGATATAAAATCACTTAGAGACCAAATATCAATTGTCACACAAAGAGTATATATTTTTAATGATACAATCTCTGAAAATGTAGCCTATGGACAAGAGCTTGATGAACAAAAAGTTATTGATGCACTTAAACAAGCACATGCTTATAATTTTGTAATGTCACTTGAAAATGGAGTTCATACAAAACTAGATGAATTTGGGACAAACCTAAGTGGAGGTCAAAGACAAAGAATAGCAATAGCTAGAGCTTTATATAAAAACCCACAAATACTTATTTTAGATGAAGCAACTTCAGCCCTGGATAATGAAAGTGAATCTATTATTTCAGAAGTTATTGATGAAGTTAGTAAAGACAAAATCACATTTGTAATAGCACATAGATTAAGTACTATAAAAAGCGCAGATAGAATTGCTGTGTTTCAAGGTGGGAAAATAGTTTGTCAAGGTAATGAAGAGCAATTATTGAATAATTGTAAAGAGTATCAAAGACTTCATAACCTAGCAAATATTTAATAAAGAAATATTTACAAAGTTTTAGATAAAATAATTGATTAAAAAAAGGAAAAATTTGTTTAGCTATAACACATTAAAAAAAGTATTATTTAAATTTCAGCCAGAAACTGCACATCACCTTGCTGAATTTGGACTAACAAAATTGCCTTATTGCCGAAGTTTAAATAACTATATGGTTAATAAAAACTTTATATTTGACCATAAATTATCTCAAGATATTTTAGGCATAACTTTTAAAAATCCTGTTGGTTTAGCTGCTGGATTTGACAAAAATGCTACGATGATAGAATCAATGATGGCTTTAGGCTTTGGTTACACAGAAATTGGAACGATGACTCCAAGAGCACAAGATGGAAATCCAAAACCTAGAATGTTTAGATATCCAGAACAAAAAACAGTTCAAAATGCCATGGGATTTAATAATAAAGGTTCATACGATGTAGCTAAAAACCTTAGAAAAGTTTTTCCTTATGTGATTCCAGTGGGTGCAAATATCGGTAAGAATAAAACAACACCTGAAAATATGGCATTGAGTGATTATAAGATTTTAATAAATAAATTTAAAGATATTAGTGATTATTTAGTTATAAATATATCTAGTCCAAATACACCAAATCTTAGAGATTTACAAAATGAGAAGTTTATAACAGAACTTTTTACTATGGGAAAAGAACTTACTGATAAACCTATATTTTTAAAAATAGCTCCAGATATGGAAGCTAAAACTGCAATAGACTTATGCAAAACTGCTGTAAAAGCAGGAGCTGCTGGGATTATTGCTACAAATACAACTATTGATTATGATTTACTTCCAGGATGTCAAAGCTTTGGTGGACTAAGTGGTGCTGTTTTATGCGAAAAATCATATGAATTATTTAAAGAAATAGCAAAAGAGTTATTTGGGAAAACTATTTTAATATCTGTTGGTGGTATTTCAACACCTGAAGATGCTTATAGAAGAATCAAAGCAGGTGCTTCACTTATCCAAGTATATTCTGGACTTATATTTGAAGGTCCAGCAATGGTTAGAAAAATAAATGAAGGAATTTTAAAACTGCTTGAAGAAGATGGTTTTTCAAACATTAATCAAGCAATTGGTGCTGATTTAAAAAAATAAAGAGGATTAATAAGTGATTAAATTGATATTGATACAATTCTCACTTCTATTTATATTCGCAGGAGAATTAATGAGTAATAGCTTACCAAAATATTTTACAAAAACTTTAGACAATGGATTACAAATAGTTGTAATACCTATGAAAAATGGTTCAAATGTTGTTTCAACAGACATTTTTTATAAAGTTGGAAGTAGAAATGAAGTTATGGGAAAAAGTGGAATAGCACATATGCTTGAACACCTAAACTTTAAATCAACAAAAAACCTAAAAGCTGGTGAATTTGATGAGATAGTAAAAGGATTTGGTGGAGTAAATAATGCTTCTACTTCATTTGATTTTACACACTATTATATAAAATCAAGTTCAAAAAACATGGGTAAATCATTAAAGCTTTTTGCAGATTTGATGGAAAACTTAACATTAAAAGATAAAGAGTTCCAACCTGAGAGAAATGTAGTAGCAGAAGAGAGAAGATGGAGAACAGATAATAATCCAATGGGATATTTACAATACAGACTTTTCAATAATGCCTATATTTATCACCCATATCATTGGACTCCAATTGGATTTACAGATGACATTAAAAATTGGACAATAAAAGATATTAGAGATTTTCATAGTACTTATTATCAACCAAAAAATGCAATTGTAGTACTTGCGGGAGATATATCTAAAGATGATGCTTTTAAATCAGTTAAAAAATATTTTAAAGATATAAAAAATAAAAAAGATATCCCATCAAAAGTTTATACAGTTGAACCTAAACAAGATGGTGCAAAAAGAATTATAATAAATAAAGATTCCCAAGTTCAAATGTTAGCTATGGCATATCATATACCTAACTTTGAAAATAAAGACCAAATAGCCCTATCAGCTCTTAGTGAGCTTTTAAGTTCTGGAAAAAGTTCTATTTTAGAAAAAAGACTAATAGATGAAAAAAGATTGGTAAATTCAGTATATGCATATAATATTGAACTAAAAGATCCTGGATTATTTATATTTATGGCAACCTGTAATGAAGGTGTAAAAGCCCAAGATGTTGAGAAAGAGATATTAGAAATAATAAAAGAGATAAAAGAGGGAAAAATTTCACAAGAAGATTTAGAAAAAATAAAAATAAATACAAAAGCTGATTTTATTTTTTCACTTGAAAGCTCTAGTTCTGTAGCTTCATTATATGGAAGTTATTTTGTTAAAGATAATATTAAACCTCTATTTTCATATGAAGAAAACATTCAAAACTTAAAAATAAAAGATATTGTAAAAGTTGCAAAAAAATATTTACAAGAAGACAATTCAACAACTTTAATTTTAAGAAAGGATGAGAAGGGTGGATTACAAGATAAGTAAAACAAACTTTGGTGAAAAGCCTCATTATGAGCTACCTAAACCTTTGTTTTATAAAGAATTGGGAGAAGATGGTCTAATTAAGCTTTTTAATAACTTCTATGATTTATTAGTAGAAAGTGACATCTCTAACTTTTTCCCTCAAGATGAAAAAGAGTTAGAAAAGGTCAAGTCTCATAATGTGAAGTTTTTTATAGAAGCTTGTGGCGGTCCAAAGTATTATTCAGATGAAGTGGGTCACTTTGATATGATAAAAGCTCATAAGCCTTTTTCAATAACTGAAAAAGCAAGAACAGAATGGCTTGGTTGTATGCAAGATGTACTAAAAGATGTTAAAATTTCAGAAGAAGCGAAAAAAAGTTTTTGGGAATATTTAGAAAGATTTTCAAAACATACAGTAAATGTAGATACTGGAATCAAATTACCAGAAGATATAGTAAAAGTATAAAGGAAGTAAATGAATATAATTACCGGAGCAATGACGGCATTAATCACTCCATTTAAAAATGGAAGAGTTGATGCTACTTGCTATGAATATTTAATCAAAAGACAAATAGCACAAGGTATAGATGCAGTGGTACCTGTTGGAACAACAGGAGAAAGTGCCACTTTATCACATAATGAACATAAAGAGTGTATTGAAATTGCAGTTTCAGTTTGTAAAGGAACAAATGTAAAAGTTATAGCAGGAGCTGGTTCTAATGCTACACATGAAGCTTGTGATATAGCAAAACATGCACAAAATGTTGGAGCTGATGGAATATTATCTGTTGCTCCATATTATAACAAACCTATGCAAGAAGGACTTTATCAACACTACAAAGCAATTGCCGAGTCTGTTGAAATTCCAGTTATGCTTTATAATGTTCCAGGAAGAACTGGAGTAGATATTGAAGCAGATACTGCAATTAGATTATTTGATGATATTAAAAATATCTATGCAATCAAAGAAGCAACAGGAAGTCTAGAGCGAGCAATTGAATTAAATGCAAAAAGAGCTGACTTTTGTGTAGTTTCGGGTGATGATCTTATTGACTTCCCAATGCTTGCAAATGGTGGGAAAGGTATTATTTCAGTTACTGCAAATTTACTTCCTAATTACAAAAGTAAATTAGTAAAAAGTGTATTTGAAGGTGATTATGAAACAGGAAGAGCTATAAATAATGAACTATATGCACTAAATAAACTTATGTTTTGTGAAAACAACCCAATCCCAATCAAAGCGGCTATGTATATTGCTGGATTAATGGATACATTAGAGTATAGATTACCACTTACAAAACCAAGCTTAGAAAATATGAAAAAAATTGAAGAAATAATTAAAAATTATGAGGTAATAAAATAATGAGTAGTGAGATGAAGGGAAAAACATTAGTAATTTCTGGTGGAACAAAAGGTATTGGAAAAGAGTGTGTTTACAAATTTGCAAGTAATGGTATTAATGTAGCTTTTACATATAATTCAAACAAACAGTTTGCAGAAGATATTTGTAAAGATGTAGAAGAAAAATATGGTGTAAAATGTAAAGCATACCCTTTTAATATCTTAGAACCAGAAAAATATAAAGAATTATTTTTAGAAATCGATAAAGATTTTGATAGAGTTGATTTCTTTATCTCTAATGCTATGATTTATGGACGAGCAGTTGTTGGTGGATATGGTAAATTTATGAAACTAAAACCAAGAGGATTAAATAATATCTATACAGCAACAGTAAATGCTTTTGTTTGTGGTGCACAACAAGCTGCAAAAAGAATGCAACAAATTGGTGGTGGAGCAATAGTTAGTTTAAGTAGTACAGGAAATTTAGTATATATTGAAAACTATGCAGGTCATGGTACAAATAAAGCTGCTGTTGAAGCTATGGTTAAATATGCTGCAAATGAACTTGGTGAATATGGTATTAGAGTAAATGCAGTTTCTGGTGGTCCAATTGATACAGATGCGCTAAAAGCATTTACAAACTATGAAGAAGTAAAAGCAAAAACTGCTGAATACTCTCCATTAAATAGAATTGGTCAACCTCAAGACTTAGCACAATCATGTTATTTCTTATGTACAAGTGATGCATCATGGATTACAGGTCATACTCTAATCGTAGATGGTGGGACAACATTTAGATAATGACAAAAAAATTAAATCTGCCTAATGCCTTAGCACTTTTAAGAATAGCATTAGCACCATTAATGTTGTGGTTTTTAGTTGATAGAGATTCAGCAATCTTTTCTACTTGGCATCCCTCTTGGCTTGATTATTTTGCTGGACTTATTTTTGTAATAGCTTCAGTTACAGACTTTTTTGATGGATATATAGCAAGATCTTGGAATCAAATAACAAAACTTGGTGGTATATTAGATCCTCTTGCAGATAAAATGCTTATGCTTGCAGGATTTGTAGGGCTTGTAGCTATAAATAGAGCAAGTGCATGGGCTATATTTTTAATACTTTCAAGGGAGTTTTTTATAACAGGACTTAGAGTTGTTGCAATTGGTGAAGGCAAAGATGTAGCCTCAACAATGGCAGGAAAAATAAAAACCGTAGTTCAAATGATTGCTATTGGTTTTTTAATTATGAATTGGCCTTTTGGAACTGAGTTACTTTGGTTTGCAGTTATATTAACACTATATTCAGGATATGAATATATAAGAGACTATTTTAAAAACTAAAGGATATTTGTGGGTACTATAACTTTTTTACTTGTTCTTTCATTTTTGGTATTTTTCCATGAATTAGGACACTTTTTAGCAGCACGATACTTTGGAATAAAAGTGGAAGTATTCTCAATAGGTTTTGGAAAAAAACTTTTTTCTAAACAGTGGATGGGAACATCTTGGCAGTTTGCATTAATCCCTCTTGGTGGTTATGTTAAAATGAAAGGCCAAGATGATACAAAACCAGGTCTTGTAGAAGCGGGAAATGATTCATATAACAACAAAAAGCCTTGGCAAAGAATTATAATACTTTTTGCTGGTCCTTTTGCTAACTTTGTACTTGCAGCTATTTTATATTTTACAATTGCAATGATTGGGGCAAATGCTTTAAGTCCGACAATTGGTCAAGTTGTAGCTAATTCACCTGCTGCAAAAGCTGGATTAAAAGTAAATGATGAAATTTTAAGAATAAATAATACAGATGTAAAACAGTGGAATGAAGTTGGAAAATATATTGTACAGTCAAAAGGTGCTCTTCAATTTTATATTAAAAGAGATGGTGCAGTTATTACAAGAATCATAAACCCACATATAAGTGATAGTGAAAATATATTTAAAGAAAAAATCAAAAAAAGAATGATAGGTATTGCCCCTGCTCCAAAAGTAGTAAAATTAAATTTATCTCCAATTGAAGCCTTAGGTTTTGCCTATGATACAACTGTAGAATCATCAAAAATGATTTTTAAAGGTGTTCAAAAATTAATACAAGGTGTAATTCCAAGTAGTGAAGTTGGTGGAGTAATAACAATTGGAAAAGTAATTTCAGAAGCTAGTCAATCAAGTATTATTGCATTATTAACAATTACAGCTCTTATTTCAGTGAACTTAGGAGTTTTAAACCTTCTTCCAATACCAGCCCTTGATGGTGGGCATATTATGTTTAACCTTTATGAAATAATTGCAAGAAGAAAACCAAGTGATAAAGTATTTATGTACTTGACTGTTGTAGGATGGGTAATTCTTGGTTCTCTTATGCTTTTGGGTATTTATAACGATATCAGTAGATTATTAAAGTAGGAGAATAAATGTTAACAAAACAGTTAGCTGTAGAAAATTTAGACAAATTAATAGAAAGAGTTGAGGCTGCAAGACTTCAAGTTTCTCATCATCACATAGTAAAAATCATAGCTATTAGCAAATATAGCCAATCAGAAGAAGTAGCAACTTTGTATGGTGCAGGTCAAAGAGCTTATGGTGAGAATAAAGTGCAAGATTTAAAAGATAAAATGGAAAAACTTGAAGAGTTACCATTGGAATGGCATTTTGTTGGAAGACTTCAAAAAAATAAAATCAATAATTTGATTGATTTAAATCCAACATTGATTCAATCAATTGACTCTTTAGAATTAGCAATTGAACTTAACAAAAAACTAGAAGCAAAGAATAAAAAGATAAATGCCCTACTTCAAATAAACTCAGCTTATGAAGAATCAAAAGCCGGTGTTATACCAGAAGAGGCAATTGAAGTTTATAAAAAGATAATTGATACTTGTCCAAATATAACTTTAAAAGGTGTTATGAGCATTGGGGCTCATGTTGAAGATGAAGATATTATAAAAAAATCTTTTGAAACAACTAAGAAAATCTTTGATGAATTAGCACCATTTGGAGCAAAATATTGTTCTATGGGGATGAGTGGAGATTTTGAATTAGCTATTGCATGTGGTTCAAATATGATTCGAGTAGGTTCAAGTCTATTTAAATAGACTTGAGTTACATTTTCTTATTTTTTATACTTAGAAATGATTTTATAACACACTTCATTCTCTCTTCTATATCACTACCATCTTCATCCATATAATCTGTTTGTATTTTGTAAACTATTTTTTTATCAATTTTAAATTCAAATACTAAATATCCAGCAAAAAAGTTAGATTTTGAACCTTTTTTATTTTTATCTTTTTTATCATTTTCCGAAATATAATAATCAATCAAAACTTTTTTATCTGTGTTTACTATTTTCTCTTTTGGGATATATTTTATTAAAATAGAATCTGCTTTTTTTACATCATAGAATTCTTTTAAAATAGAAGGCATAAAAACTGAATAATTTATCTCTGATTTGATTATATAATTATCTGATAGGAGTAAATCTTGGGCAAGTGATATTTTTCCAGGTGAATAAATTGATTCAAAAGTTACAGTTTTTTCTTGGCACTCTACCCTTTTACTTTTAGGATCATTTTTTGTCATATTTTCAAATATTCCATATGCAAAAAATAAGATAATAGTAGAAATTGTTAAAACTAATATTTTATTCATAAAAAACCCTATGTATTTAAATAAGGTTAATTATAAGAGTTTATTGTTAATTTAATGTTAAAAAATCTATAAGTTTTACTTATATTATAGATTCACCTAACATGCCAATTATAAATCCAAAGTTTACACCAATAGCAATTAATTTTCTTTTTTTATATTGCAATAATGGTGCAATATCTTGAAAGATAATATACATAATTCCACCCGCTGAAAAAAGCATCAAAGAAGAAGTAATCAAAATCTTATCTTCTAAAAATACATAACCTAATAGGGAAAAGATGAGTCCAACAAAACTTAAAATAAATAGTATTAAAAGTGCTTTATAAGATGAGTGTTTTAGTTTTTTTAGCTCAGTATATGAATTAAATGATTCTGGTAAGTTTTGTAAGGCTATAAAAATAGAAAGTAAAACTCCAACTTTATGGTTATAAACAAATACAGCACCTAAAGCTATAGATTCTGGAATAAAATCCAACAACATAGCTATTACTTGTGGTATTTTATATCTGTACTTTTCAATTAACTTATCAAAAAAGAAAAAAGAAAGTCCACCTAAAATAAAAAGTGAAGTACTTAGTAAAACAGGCAATTCTAACATCCCATCAGGGACTAAAACAAAAGAGATAGCAGAAAGCATTATTCCTGTTGAAAAAGCTATTAAGTAGTGAATAATAAGCTCTTTTAACTCTTTATTATGTACTCTATTTTCAAAATAGTATGAAATCAAACCACCAATAAAAACTGTAGAACCAGCTAATAGAGAAAATAGAATAATTTCATAAATCATGTTAGTTTAGTGAGTTTTTAAACTTTTTCAACTCTTCTTCTATACTTGGAACTCTCATAAAATGTTCACCTATTAGAAAAGCATCTGCACCTATTTCGCTTAGATTTTTTATTATTTCAGTACTACTTACTCCACTTTCTGCAACGATAATTTTTCCATTTGGAATCATAGGTATTAGTTTTTCACAAAGACTCATATCCATCTCCATCGTTTCGAGGTTTCTATGATTAATTCCTACAATATGTGCTCCACATTTCATTGCTTTTGTTAAATCTTCTTTATCATGAACTTCAACTAATACTTCTAATCCTAAGTGAAGTGCATACTCATATAACTCTTTTAAATCTTTAGTTGATAAACTTTTTGCAATAAGAAGTATAAAATCTGCTCCATAAACTAAAGCTTCCACGATTTGATACTTATCTAAAATAAAATCTTTTCTAAGAAGTGGTGTTGGTACATATCTTCTTATTTGTGTTAGATATTCTAAATTTCCTTGGAAATAGTGAGGTTCAGTTAAAACAGAAATAGCATTTGCTCCATTTTTTGAATACTCTTGGGCAATAGATACTGGATCAAAGTCTTCTCTTATAACTCCCTTACTAGGGCTAGCTTTTTTAACTTCAGCTATGATTCTAATTGGTTCTTCTTTAGTTGATGTAAGATATGGTTTTACATCTCTTGGAGCATATGGATTAGAGCTTAAACTTCTTCCTAATAATTCTAAAGGTATCTCTTTTTTTCTTCTTTGTACATCTTCTAAAGTTCTCTTATTTATCTCATCTAAAATCATTTTTTACTACACTCCTTAATTTTCTTCCAATGTAATTTAATCTCACTATCACTTAATCCTACTTCATCAACTACTTTTTTCATGAATTTATAAGCAATTTTGCAATTTCCTAATTTGTAATTTCCCCAAGCTTTTGAATCAATATATGCAATATTATTTGGTGCTTTTTCTAATGCCTTATCAACATAAATAAGACCTTTTTTTACATCAACATCATAATCAATTAGTATATATCCTAAATAGTTTTGATAAACATGATTATCCAAAACCGTCAATACATCATTGAATTTTCTAATAACATTATCTAAAACTTTTTTCTTATCTGGTGCTGTCTCAAATTCTAAAATAGCAATTTGAGCCAATAAATCAACATTACCATCTTGTTTATATAGTTTTCTCACTAATTTTAGGGCTTTTAGTGGTTGATCAGTTCTTTTATATAAACTCACTAATTTTACATCATCTACTTTTTCTTTTTCTAAAAATTTTATTGCTTCATTTATATCTTTTTTCTCTAAATATGCAATTAAAACTTTATATGTTTTATTAGCCATATCTTCATCATCTTCATTTTTATATGTTTGATATGATCTTTTTAAAACTGAAATAATACCATCTACATTATTTTGTTCTTGATAAATAGATACTAATTTTGGGCAAACTGATGAATCACATCCAAATAATCTAACATGGGTTTCAAGATAAGCTAAAGCTTCTGGTTTTTTGTTTAGATATGCATATAAAATATTTACAAGATTAAGAAGTGTATTTGAACTATTATTCATAGAATATGAAGTTTCAAAATACGAAGCTGCTTTTGTATAATCTTTTTTTACAAAATAAACATTTGCCAAAACTTCATAGTTTAGAGCACTTTTATATTTAGTTAAAAGTTTTTGTGCCACTTCTAAGGCTTTGTCTGTTTGATTTAGATTAAGTAATGAAACACAATATATTCTTAAAATAAGCTCTTGTTCTTTTACATTATCGCCAAGATGATTTTGTACTTTTTTTACAATATCTTTAAAATGACCTGTTGCCAAAGATGCTCTTAAATATCTTATATAATATTCATAGTTATTAGTATTGTCATATAATTTTTCATACAAAAATCTAGCTTGATTTGTATTACCTTGTCTTTCATATTCTAAGGCATATACAATATATAAATCTTCATTAAAATCTTTATCTACTTCTTTTGCAAACAAAGAACTTAGAAAAATAAATATTATTAAATATCTTTTATAGCTGGACACTCTTCTTTTACCTCATTAATTCTTGTTTTAAAATAATCCCAAAAAGGGAAAGTTCTACACTGTTTTGGTCTTGCTTCATATACAGAACACTGTCTTTTTTCCAAATCAAAAAAGACACAAGCATAATTATTTTCAGACAACCTTTTTTCATTGATTGTATACTTATACCCTACTTTTCTTAAAAACTTATGTACTAACTCATCTACTTCTATATTTAAAAGTTTTGCCAAATCTTCTTGTTCAGTTTTATTTATCCAAATATAACCGCTCTCACCTATGCAACAGTTTCCTGCGCAAGTATCACAAGCTTTTGGATTAAAACCATAGGGAAAATCATCTTGTTTTATTATTTCATTCATATATCAACTTTTATACTGTGTGTTGAAGATACTTTATAAATACCTTGAACCTCTTTTGTAAAATCTTTTTCATCAAATACAATAAGCGGACTTAAGATTCGCATCAAAGATTTTGAATTTTTTCTTGCATAAATCAATACTAAAGTAGCATCTTTTCCAAGCTTTGGATGCACAAACTGCATCGACTCAATATTTAACTTATACTCATTTAAAAGGTGCATAATATCATTTAACTGCTTAACATCATAACAGAAGAAAAACTTACCATTTTGATTTAATACTTTTGAAGTTTTTGATATAAAATCAACCAAAGGCATAGAGTCATTATATCTTGCTATTTTTATATTTTCATTTTCTGTTTTTACAACATTTGTATGATAAAAAGGTGGATTTGAAACACAAATATCAAAAGTTTTATCAAAACTAATATCTTGATATTTTCCTTTGTATATTTTTGAATCTATTTTATTATTTTTAGAATTTATCTTTGTCAACTCTTGAAATTTATCCTGAACTTCACATTGATTTAAATTTAATCTTGGATTATCTCTAGCAACCAAAAGTCCCAATATCCCACTTCCACTTCCTATGTCTAAGAGTTCACCTTTTATGTTTTTAAAGATTTTTAAATTTGTATTTATAAAATGATGTAAAAAGTGAGTATCACTATTGTAACAATATCCATCTTGTGGTTGATATAGAAGCAAATAAAGCCTTTTTTATTTTTTTGTATTGTACTAAAAACTCTCTAATAATGCTTTGAAGTAAAATCATAATTGTTTATATAATATATTTAGCCTATATTAGATACCATTTTAATATATATTTTAATATTTTTATTTAATGAAAATAAAAGGAGATAAAATGACTTCAATGGAAACTCCACTTAATACACCAGTTTGGATTGATGCAAAAAGGTGTAAAGCATGTGACCTATGTGCTTCTGTTTGTCCTGCAGGTGTTCTTGCTATGACATATGATTCTACTTCAACACTTGGTTCAAAGGTTAGAATCATCTCAAAAGAATCCTGTATTGGATGCGGTGATTGTGAATATGCTTGTCCTGATTTTGCAATAAGTGTAGCAACTAAACATGAGTACAAGTTTGCCAAACTAACAGAAGAATCAAAACAACGAGCTAGAATACTAAAAGAAAACAATTACAGAATCAAGGATTAATAATGGCAAGAGAACTAATATGTACAGGAAATGAACTTGCAGCTATTGCATCTGTTGATGCAGGATGTGAGTTTTTTTCTGGATATCCTATTACTCCCTCAAGTGAAGTTATGCATACACTTTCAGATTTGCTTCCAGCCTCTGGAGGTGCAGCTATCCAAATGGAAGATGAAATAGCAGGGATTTGTGCAGCACTAGGTGCTTCAATGAGTGGTAAAAAATCACTAACAGCTACAAGTGGACCAGGTATTTCACTAAAGGCTGAAAATATTGGTCTTGGATTTATAGCAGAAGTTCCCCTTGTAATCATAAATGTTATGAGAGGAGGACCATCAACTGGACTTCCTACTCGTGTGGCACAAGGCGATATTTTACAAGCAAAAAATCCTACGCATGGGGATTATAACTCTATTACTTTATGTGCAGGAAATTTATCTGAGTGTTATACTGAAACAGTTCGGGCATTTAATCTAGCTGATAGATTTATGCAACCTGTATTTGTCTTACTGGATGAAACAATTGGGCACATGAGTGGAAAAGCGATTGTTCCTACACTTGAAGAGATAAAAAAGAGTATCTTTTATAGAAAAACTTTTGATGGTAATCCAGAAGATTATGAACCATACAATGCAGCTTCTGATCAACCAGCAGTATTAAATCCTATGTTTAAAGGATACAAATATCACTACACTGGACTTCACCATGACTTTAATGGACATCCAACTGAAGATGAAACAATGTGTGAAAATCTAATAGAGCGATTATTTAATAAAGTAAATGCCCATATGGATGAAATAGAATCATATGAAGAGTATATGTTAGATGATGCAGATATTATGATTATAGCTTATGGTTCTTTATCACTTTCAGCAAAAGAAGCAATCAATAGATTAAGAGATGAAGGTATAAAAGTAGGACTATTTAGACCAATAACACTTTGGCCAAGTCCAGCTAAAAAAATCAAAGAGCTATGTGATAGATTTGATAAAGTATTAGTTTGTGAACTAAACCTTGGACAATATATTCAAGAGATACAAAGAGCAAGCCAAAGATTGGAATTCGATACTTTGTTTAAAGCAAATGGTAGACCAATAGCTCCACTTGAAATAATCAAAAAAATCAAAGGAATGTAAGATGGCTTTTAATTATGACAAATATTTACGAATAAATAAAATGCCAACTTTATGGTGTTGGGGTTGTGGTGATGGGGTTATTTTAAAAGCCTTAATTAGAGCTATTGATGAACTTGGTTGGGATATGAATGATGTATGTGTAGTATCAGGAATTGGTTGTTCTGGAAGATTTTCTTCTTATATGAACTGTAATACAGTTCATACAACACATGGAAGAGCAATAGCCTATGCCACAGGTATCAAAATGGCAAATCCAGACAAACATGTGATATGTGTAACAGGTGATGGGGATGGTCTTGCAATTGGAGGTAATCACACAATTCACGGATGTAGAAGAAATATAGATATAAACCACATAGTTGTAAATAACTTCATCTATGGCCTTACAAACTCACAAACAAGTCCAACAACTCCTCAAGGAATGTGGACAGTTACTATGAAAAGAGGAAATATCGACCCTACTTTTGATCCTTGTAAACTTGCAATTGGGGCGGGAGCTTCTTTTGTGGCAAGGGAGAGTGTAACTGAACCTAAAAAATTAGAAAGATTATTGAAAAATGGTCTAAGTCATAAGGGATATAGCTTTTTTGATATCTTTTCAAACTGTCATATAAACTTAGGAAGAAAAAATAAAATGAATTCAGCTATGGCAAATCTTGATTGGATAAAAGATATAACCGTTCCAAAAAATAAATTTGAAAAACTAAGTGATGAAGAAAAAGTTGGAAAATTTCCAACTGGTATATTAAAACAAGATGAAGATGCCAAAGAGTATACAGACCAATATGAAAAAGTAAAAACAGCTCAAAAAAACAAAACTGCTGTTGAATTTTAAGGAACTAATATGAGTAAAATATTGATGAGATTTACAGGTGTTGGTGGTCAAGGAGTTTTACTAGCAGGAGCAATCTTCGCAGCTGCAAAAATCAATGCAGGTGGATATGGACTAAAAACTGCCACATATACTTCACAAGTAAGAGGAGGAGCAACTGTTGTTGATATAACACTAGATGACAAAGAAATCCTATATCCATACGCAAATGATGGAGAAATAGACTTCATGTTATCAGTTGCCCAAGTTTCATACGACCAATTTAAAAATGGTGTAAAAGATGGTGGAGTAATAGTAGTAGAGCCAAACCTAGTAAAACCTACAGAAGAAGATAAAAAAAGATGGAAAATCTACGAAATCCCAATCATTACAATAGCAAAAGAAGAAGTAGGAAATGTAATCACCCAATCAGTCCTAGCCCTAGCAATTGCTAACTTCATGACGGGAGAAAGTATAGATAACAGAATTTTAAGAGAAACAATGCTTTCAAAAGTACCAGCAAAAGTACACGAAATAAACAACAAAGCCTTTGATTTAGGATTGGAGTATGCTAGACAAGTGTCTGGCTAAATAATTTAAGTATGTTAGGTACTTAATCTAACATACTTTATTTGATAGCTTTTAAAAATATATTAAACTTATCCAACGATTTCTCTTTTTTAGACCAGTTTTCAATCTCATTTAAATCAATCTCGTTTTTTTGAGCTACCCAAATAGCTTGAGATAAACTTTGTTCATCTTTCCAGTGATAATATGCTGCTAATCTATCTTTAATACAATCAGTTGCACTTAGAAGTTTCAAAGTTCCATATTTTGTTGCTATTTCTTCTATCTTTTTTACTGGTGCATCTCCAACTCCAAGTGGTCCAGATGGAAATTCAATAAAAAAAGGAGTTCCTTCATATATAAAATATTTACCCTCTTCCTTAAATCCCAACTCTTCCATTACAGCTTTTATCTTAAAAAAAGTATCATTGTATCTATTTATCAAGTCTATATCATAAGAAGTATAATCACCTCTACTATATATCTCCACACAAGAGCCACCTGATAAAACTACTTCAATATTCTTTTCTTCTAGTTTTGTACAAATATAACTTGCCAATTCAGGCATAGACATATTTTTTATATCAATCATAATGGCTTACCTTGTCTTCGAGGTCTTTTTCTTATCATTATTAAAGACTCTTTTAATTCAGGTTTATAAAACTCCCTAGCTTTCAAAAGTAAATTTGTAAGTTCTTCTAAAAAAGCATATCTAGGATTGAAACTATAAACAACTGTTTTCCCAACTTTTTGACTAACTAACACCCCACCAAACTCCAATCTTTCAAGTTGTTTTTGAACAGGGTCTAAACCGATTTTATAAAACTCTTTTATTTGGGTCGCATAACCTGACTCATTAACTAAAATAAACTGCAAAACTTGCTCTCTACATTTACTTCCCAATATTGCTTCTAACATACTATTCCTTAACCTATATAATAGTTTACATAACATATATTATATGTTAATATGATTATTTTGTCAATATTAAATAAAATCTATTTATTTTTAATTAAGTATCCTCGTATCTGCATGATATAATAAAATCTAGAGTTCATTAAAGCTTATTATTTTAATAAATGTGAAAACTTGTGTCCTGATTCTTTTTTCAGAAAAGATGTCAGAGGTATAATCCTCTTCCACCTTTCGCACTACTTATCGAACCTATATTTTTAACATTATAAGAAGTATCATCATTAAGTCCATAGTTAAAGCCATCATCAAAAAAAAAGGGGTCAGGTGATAACGATAACTTAATCAAATATTTCTCCTAATTATCTTATTGACTGCCAGCTGAGATATACTGATTATTTTAGCAATTAAATACTATGAATACCCTTGTTCATATGCTTCTAATATATATTTATTTCTTGTTTGATTATTTTGTTATCGTTATTACCTGACACCTATATCTTAGTCTGATAATTAAGTATCCTGTCCCCGGAATTTTATCTAATACTTGTAACTCTTACAGATAATTTCAAATTTTTATTTTCTAAGTCTGCAATAGGTTCTAAGACAGTAACTTTTAAAGTCATATTTTTATAATATTTATATTCCATAGGTATATTAAACATCATTAAGACAATGAACTCAAAGTACTTCATATCACTTGCATAGGCTCCTCCCCCAGTTGATTGAGTTATTTCAGTTTTTATTAACTTATCATTTGAATAAAAGTCAAATTGTATTTTTCCATTTAATTTGTATTTTTCACTTTTATTATATCTTCCAGTTGGTATTTTATGAGTTTCATCAAGCAAATCTATCTCATATCTATCTATAAAGTTATAGTTGAGTTTGAATGTCTTAGAGTATCCTTTTTTATAAAAGTTAAAATCATCATATATAATTGGCTTATAAAGTTCTTCTGCAGGTGTAAATACAAAATGTTTGATACTTAAAAAAGGCTCAGCCATTATGATAAATATCCATTGATTCAAAATAAAGAAAATAATAATTATTACACTTGCTACTTTCACAATAATATGGTATTTTTTAATGTAATCCTGAATTTTTAAATAAATAAATAATTTCTTTATCAAAAAAATAAAACTAATAAGAATAACTAAAAACAACAGAAGATATATACTTAATTGAATCATAATATCACCTAATATACATTTATTATTTGATTATAGTTATTTACGCATCTATCAATAAAGTCTTGACAGTTATTTTGCACATCAGTATTATCCAATGGATTATCAATCAAATCATATGTACCTATTTTTGTTACTTCTACGGCTTGTTGCATAGCATTACCTTCATATATAGTTTCTTTTAATGTATATTCACTATTAGTATGACCTTCATCTTGGCGAACTTTATTATTCCCAAAAAAACCTTCATTTGTACCATCACTATAGGTAATTTGTTCATGTGCAATCATTGTATTTAAAGTTTCATCTGTACTATTTCCAATTATGGGAATATTAATTCCCAAAGGATTAAGAGGTCTGTATCCAGTTTGTGCGGTTAATCTGTTTTGATCATTTGAATCGATAGTAAATGAATAATCTTTACCATTAATATTTCCACTATAATCATTATTTTCTTTCATTCTGTACCCACCATCTGATTGATAAGAGTATATTGTACTTTCATTTTTTCCAAATCCACCACCATTATCATAATTTACTGAATAATCATCTGTTCTTCCACTTATACTATAACTTACATATCCGCCATCAAATCTTTGTACTGCCGTCGTCCCAAACGCATCCAAATACTTCAATGGATTATTCTTAACATAAGCATACAGATTCATACCATCTATATAACCCTTAGGGTCTTTTGATATAAATTTTCCTAAGTTAGGACTGTACATTCTGTTTCTATAATAATACAATCCAGACTCACTATCAAATCTTCTTCCTGTAAAAGTAATAGTATTATTTACATTTGATTAAATAAAGGGGTCAGGTGATAATGATAACTTTATCAACTGTTTCTCCTAATTATCTTATTAACTGCTGGCTGTGATATACTGATTATTTTAGCAATTACATACTGTGAATACCCTTGTTTATATGCCTCTAATATATGTTTATTTCTTGTTTGCTTATCCGTAACTTTATGAAAGAGTTTTTTTAGTTTTTCTTCATCTGTTTTTTTCTCAATATCTGGTGCATCTACTAAACTTGAAGCTTTTAGTAATTCTTTTAAGTCTGCACTATCTACCTCTAAAGTAAAAAAATCTTTTATCTCTTTAATATTTCTCCCATATGTTTTTACTATCCATGAATTTTGCAAATATATGGGAACTTTTTCTTCATTAAAAAAATAATAACTAGAACTATAAGGATAATATTCTATTTTGTCAACAATTTTTGCTTTTAATGGGTTTTGTTCAATATATCTCATTAAGATATAAAGATAAGCTTCATTTGCCACATACCATGATTTAAATCTTCCTTGCCACAAGTGCCCACTTCTTTTATATTTTTTATTAAAATATATTGCGTATGTAGCATTTAAATATCTCATAAATTTTGAAAGATTTCCTTCTTTTAATTCTATTAGTAGGTGGTAATGATTACTCATTAGGCAGTAGTTATGCAAAGTTATATTAAACTTTTCACAGCCATCAGATAATAAGGTTAGAAAATATTCAAAGTCATCTTTATCATAAAAAACAACTCTTCTTTCTACTCCTCTATTTACAATATGATAATATCCAGCTATTTCTATTCTAGGTCTTCTTGCCATAGTCACGCCTCTTACAGTAAGATAAAAGTATTTTAACCTAGATATCTTTTTATAATTAAATTAATTACATTTTGCAATCTTATTTATGAATCATTTGGTTATCGTTATCACCTGACCCCTAATTTTCTTCCATCCACATAGTCATTAACACTATTATGCAAACTTGAAGCACCTGCTTAACTTCACTATAAAAAAAGAAAAACAAATATTAATGCATAAAAAACTTTCCATATATTTCAAAAATGACTCTAGGAATCATAACTCCAATTATATATGATATACACATTGAAACAATTGATATGCCTAATTTTGTATGCATAAGTATAAAATCAATAAAAGATTCTTCATTATCATATATATTAAAAAATATTGAGAAAATAAAAATATCTAAAAATATCAGTATAAATAATAATTGGGAAAATATGTTTCTATTATTAAGACTATGCCCATTATTATAAATATCAATACTAAAATACTTAGAGTCTTTTTGTCCAAGTTTTGAGGTATAAAAAATCCTATATAAGGTTATTATAGAAATACAAAAACAAATCAATCCAATAATAAAACCAAACATAATTTGAAATATACTAAAATATTCCAAGTTCATAGTACTACTTCTATTTGAAAATTGTATAATACCATCAAAAAATATAGCAAAAGAATTAATAAAAGATACTAATTCTTTATGTTGAGTAATATCTGATTCATTAATCAAAAACATAGGAATACAAACTACTAATATCAAGTATTTATTTATACTTAATATTTTATCATCAATCATTTTTTGCATTAATTCACCTTATTTAAAAACTTCACAATATGCATGTAACAAAAAATCAATTCATCTCAAATATCACATAAAACTCAGATTTTTATTCAAATCAAAGCAGACAAGATATTAATAAAGAAGCATACAATAGTAAGGAAGTAGGAGAAAACTTATGCCCAAAGGCATAAGGAAATTTCGCGCGTGCAATTAATATTGCAGTCGAACGCAGAAATGTGCAAGTATGGATTCCACTTCGTTACATGGATAAAAGCTGAGTTTTTACTTTATGTATGTTCTGTAGATATTAATTTTATCTTCTAATCTTTTTGATAAGAATGGATTCGCATTTTTCAAACAGCTCAAAATAAACTTCGATTCTTGAAAATAGTTATATATTTTCTCATTATCCCAAGATTCTGGTGGTTTTTGTAAGTTTGTGATTCTATCTGCTAATTTTACACATTGTACTGCGTAGCTTTGGGTTAGTAATCTATTTATATTTTCAGCCATTTGTTGTTTTTTAGACTCTATTGTTGGATCTTTTGTCAAGGCTTCAACGCCACTTGCAATTTCATCTCCAAACTCTTCTATTAGTTCACTAATAGTTGCATTTGTATCTTCTAATACATCATGTAATAGAGCAACTTGTATTGCAAAATCTGCATCTTCAAGTTTTACATTACCTTGTTCACAGGCATGCATCATCTCCATAGCAACTGATGCTAGATGGGTAATATAAGGTAAGCCTTTGGGAGTTTTTTGTTCTCCATGTGCCTTTGCTGCAAAGTTTAGAGCTTTTAGGTATTTTTCTTGTGAAAACATCAATCTTCCTTTTCTGTTTTATTTTGTCTGTTTTGTCTATTTTGTTTTGCTTGGTTGTTTTTATTATTTATTATATTATCAGATTTTGAAAAAGCTATCAAATCTTCAGCTGTTAGAATTTTCTCTGGCAATTTTGAAAGTGATTCTTTTAAGATATAAGTTGTGCTTAGAGCATCACTATAGGCTCTATGTTGAGTATCTATATCTATATGTAATAAATCTTTTAAAAAGTCTAAACCATATCTTTGAGCTTCTATTGTTCTCTTTGACAAATCAATAGTACAAAGCTTTCTATTATGTAATTCACCTAAGTTATACTTTTTAAATGATTCTGAAATAAATCTATAATCAAACTTGATATCATGGGCAACAAAAACATCATCTTCTAAAAATATCTTAAACTCTTCAAGTACAGTTTTTAATACTGGTGCATCTTTTAACATACTAGGAGTTATATTTGTCACTTCTTGGATATAAGGAGGTACATCTTTTGCGTAAACTAGAGATTCATAACTATCTATTATCTCACCATTTTTAAGTTTTACTGCACCTATTTCTATGACTTGCCCTTTGTTTACATTGCTTCCATTTGTTTCAATGTCTACGATACAAAAAACTTGGTCTTTTATTTGATTTTCTTTTGTTTTTAAAAGTACTTTTTCATCAATAATATCTAGTGGAAAACCATTTGATAAAAGAAGTTCTAGTTCTAAATTGGCATCAGCAAAAAAAGTATTTTTCATGGACTCAATTAGCTTTAATAATTCATCTAAACTATTTAGTCCTTTTTTAATTCTTGATGCGATTATATCACTGTTTGAAGGTAGAGTTTGTTTTTTAGATTTCATGGGCTACTTTTACAAAGTCAATCATTTTTTGATTATCTTTTTTCCCTTTGCTTTGTTCTACTCCACTACTAACATCTACTCCATAAAAGCCAAAACCTTCTAGCTCTTTTAGATTTTCAGCTTTTAATCCACCTGCAAGTATTATTTTAGAACAATCAAGTTCTTTAAACCAATCAAGGGCTATTCTTTTACCCTCTCCTCCAAAACCTGGAACAAAGGCATCTACTAACTTGAAATTATCTTCTAAGTCTTCTAAGTCTTCTTTTGATTCTATTCTTTCAACTTTTATGTATGTTACTTCAAGGTTATCAAACTCTGTGGTATCTTCATCATCTATTATTTGTGCCAATTGCATATGTGCAACTTTACAGATGTCATTTATATGTTTTGATGATTCATTTACAAAAAGTCCTACTGTTTGCACAAAAGGAGGAAGTTGCTCAACTATTTTTTTAGCATCAATTGGTCTTATGTATCTAGGACTTGGCTCATAAAATACAAATCCTAAAGCATCAGCTCCTGCATTTATCGCATCAAGGGCATCTTCTAGATTAGTTATACCGCAAATTTTAACTTTCATATTACACCTGAAGAGATTTTATTGCTTTTGAGTAATCATCCTGTGAAAATACAAAAGAACCAGCTACAACAACATCAACTCCAGCAGCTTTTAATTCATGGATGTTTTTATCATTTACTCCACCATCTACTTCAATTAGACAGTTTGGATTTCTTTTATTTATAAGCTCTTTTAGTTTTTTACTCTTTTCAACAACACTTGTAATAAACTTTTGTCCACCAAATCCTGGATTAACAGACATCAATAAAACCATATCTAAATCTTCCAACAGATACTCTATTGACTCAGGAGTCGAGTGTGGGTTTAGTACGATTGCTGGTTTTATTCCATAGTCTCTTATTTTTTGTATAAGTCTATGTGGGTGTTTTTCACTTTCTATGTGAAATGAGATATATTCAGGTTTAAGTGGAGCAAATAAATCCACAAAAAATGTATTATTTTCTACCATCAAATGTACATCAAGTGGTTTTGTAGCAATCTTTGCAACAGGAGTTACAACAACTGGTCCTAAAGTCATATTTGGTACAAAATGACCATCCATAACATCCACATGAATCAAATCACAACCACCATCACAGATTGCAGTAATCTCTTCATTTAATTTACCAAAATCAGCTGATAGTATCGAGGGGGCAACTAACATAAAAATACCTTTTTCTTTAATTGTGGCGATTATATCATTTTTTTTAAAAATATAAAATAAGTGCTTTACAAATATAGTGCATAATTTTCTAATAATATTTTAGATAGTATAAAAGTCATAAAAAGGATTTATTAAATAAGATGACTAAAATAAGTAATGAAGATAAAAAAATATTTTTAAAAATGATAAAAGACAAAAACCTAGAAGGATTAAAAAAGCTAAATCTACAGGAACCTTTTTATCAATACATTACAATATTGTGGGAAAAAGATGATATTGAATCTATTGAATATCTTAGAAAAAATCAGCTTATAAGTGATAATGATATATTTTTACTTACATTTATGAAAGTAAAAGATGGTAGAAATTATGATTTTATTTCACTTCTTGAAATGATAAAAAAATATTTTCAAGATGCACCTTTAGTTATTGAAGATGAAATTATATTAAAAAATCTATCTAGGGATTCTGCACTTGAGTATGTGAAAGATTGGATTTCAGCTGGAGCTGTTTTTGATTATGAAAAACTATTTGATTATTCTTTCTTAGGAAGTACTACTTCACATGAATTTACAAATTATTTACTTGATAACTTTGAATTAAGCGCAGAACTTATTAAAAGTGTAGAATATCCTGCAAAAATAAAATACAACAAAAAAGACCCACTGATACAAAAGCTTATAAAAAAAGGTATGGCTTACGAAGAACCTACTTTAAAAAAGACAAAAATACTAAAAGAATTTGAACTAACAAAAGAAGAGTCTTTAGATAATATATCATTTATCAAAAAAACCAAAGTAGTCCTTAAAATATATAATAAAGAAAAAAACGAATCAAGACTTGATATTTTTTGTTTAGACACAAACAATACAATAAATAGCTTGACAATCAAAGATAACTCTTTGGTTTACTGTGCGTGGAGAGAGGGAATAGCTGTACTTACACTCCAAGGTGTCACATTTATGCCTTTATATGAAAATTCTAATCCTATTTATTATGAAATGAGTAATCCTGATGATTTAAAACATTTAACAAAAGATGAATTTTTAAGAATTCCCAGTTACTCAAATGTAATAGCTATAAATGATAATACTTTATTAGTACATTTTCATACCCCTGCTAAAAAAGAAGGCAGAGCATTAAGTATACTAAAAATAAAAAATTCAATTTGCCAAATGCTAAACATTTATAAAGAAATAAACGAACCTGAAATCATAGATATGCTAGGGATAAATGAGCGTAGTCCTTCTTATATTTATTTACATGAGTGTACATATAGTCATGATAAAATTTGGTGCATAGTTGAAGGAAGTAATATAAATAGGCAACTAGGAGGAGAACATCCTTATACTTTACTCACAAGTTATCATTATAGTGAGAACAAGACTGATTTATCAAAACCATCAACAAAAACTAACATATTTAAAAAACTATTAAACTCTTTTGCTAATAGTGATGAAAAAGAGGAAAATCAAAATAATCTATTTACTTGGGAAAAAACAAAAGTAAAACTAGAGGGTGGCAAAAGTTTCTTCAGTGATGATGGTGCTTATATTTGGAGTAAAATGATGGGAAAAAACCGAATGTTCTGTCAAGATATAAAAGATGCTAAGTTTTTACATGAAATACGAATCACACCTTCCCAAAATCTAAATAAAATACCTTTTAATAAAGCATCAGTGAGTATGTATGATAAACAACACTTTATAGTATATGATTCTTCACGATGGAATTTATGTGAAGTTATAAACTAATAAAATGAAAATTACGCTAATATAACAATTATTTATATAGGAACATAAATGAAAAAATTTTTATTATTTATATTTTTAACAACAACAATTTTCGCAAGTGAAAATAATGATGAATTATATGCAAAAGCTAAAAAGTTTGAAGATGAACATAACTACAAAGAAGCAATGCTTATATATAAACAATTAGCAAAAAATGGCAAAAAAGAAGTAGCTACATTAAATAGTCAAACAAAAGCAGATGAATCAACTCTTTTTGTAGATAAAGATAAACTAGCTGAAGTAAAAGAGACTAAAAAAGTATTAGATCCAATTGAAGATAAAGAGACGAGTAATACACTATCTCAGATTTTAGCCTCTTCTTTTGACCTTTATCCTTATAATGAGAACTATCTTTTACCATTCTCTTATTCTTCAAAGTCAAATAATGATAGAAAACATGTGGAGACTGTATTTCAATTAAGTGTTAAAAAACCTATTTCTTATAACTTCTTTGGTTTAAAAGAGAGCATAAACTTTGGATATACCCAAACTTCATGGTGGCAATTATATTCTGAGTCTTCTCCTTTTAGAGAGACAAATTATAGACCTGAAGTCTTTGTTATGATTCCTTATGGGAAAAGAGATAAAACCTCTTTAAAATCTCTTAAATTTGGTCTTTTACATGAATCAAATGGACAATCTGACCCAACATCAAGATCATGGAATAGAATTTATGCTCAAAGTTATTTCCAATTTTCAAGCTTGTTTTTTAGTCCAAGAGTTTGGTATAGAATCCCAGATGGTTCAAATGACGACAATCCAGATATAGAAGATTATCTTGGATATGGAGATTTAACATTTTATTTACCATATAAAACACATACATTTAAACTCTTACTTAGAAATAATCTTAAATTTGATGATTCTAATAAAGGCTTTGCACAGTTTAATTGGACTTTCCCTTTACTAAACTCAAAAAATACCTTTGGATTTGTTCAATTATCTACTGGTTATGGGGATAGTTTGATTGATTATAATCACGAAATAAACAGAATTAGTTTTGGAATTTCATTATCTAGATAGAACTTACACTTAACTAACACTTTCTTTATATACTTTCACATCTTTAAAAAAAGGAGTGAAATATGAAGTTAGGTAAACAAATAGCAATTTTTGCAATATTAGGGGCAACGGGATTATTCGCTGCTGGAATTAATGATGTAAATGTATTAGTAGATAAAATCAATACAGCTACTAATTTAAATGAAAGAAGCCAATTATTGAAGAAACTTGATGCAAGGCTTTCATCAATGGGGCAAGAAGACCTTATTACCGCTCAGCAAATTATTAATACTAAACTAAAAATATCGAAAGTTCTTTAAGTAGTAAAAATCATCTTTGAGTTTTTCAAAGATGATTTTTACTCAACCTATTTAAAAATAAGTTCTATCTTTGTACCCTTATCAATCACACTAGTTATATTAATATTTATATCCAAAATATCACAAAGCTGTTTTACAATACTCATACCAATACCAAGCCCTGTATCATTCTCTTTATAATATCTTTGAAATACTTTTTTTACATCTTTTATGCCTATTCCTGTATCTTCTATTATAAGTTTTTGATTATTTGTACTTATGCTTACTTCCCCATTTTTTTTGTTGTATTTACAAGCATTGGTTAATAAATTATCAATAATACGATCAAGGGCATTTTTATTACTTTTTATTATTAGATTTTCCATATTTTTGTTAAATTTGATTTTAGGGTATAACTTATGCAAAATCTCAATTTTGGCATTGACAAGTTCTTCTAATGAAACATCTTCACTTTTTGCCATTTCATTTGGAGTTATTAGTTCTAAGTTTTTATACAAAGAAGAGATACTTTTAGCACTAAGTTCTATTCTCTCAATCTCTTCAAAATCCCCTCTTCTTCTTAGCAATCTTGAGTTTAGTAAAATAGAAGTTGCAGGAGTATTTAAATCATGGATTAAATCTTTTAAAAAATCTTCCAAAAGACGCAAAGCTTCTTTCATGGGTCTTAGTGAATACATAGCAAAAGCAACAGAAAGAAAAAGAAGAGAAAAAGATACTATTATTGAAAATTTGAAAATTTTTATTAAAAAATCTTGATAGACTTTTTCATACTTTTTTTTGTCATAAATTACTTTTAAAAGATATGGTCCAGTTGTTGGGATTTGAAAATAGGCACAAAGTCCCTCTTCACAATGGTAGATTTTGAAAAGTTTTTTTTGTTTATCATCTTGTACAATATCTAATGAAAACTTATCACCTTTGAAATCAAAGGTATAATCTTTCATTTGGTATAAAATATTTTGTTCTATATCTTTTATTTTATCCACTTGATACATATACAAAACAATACTAGCAAGTATTAATAAAGGTATGAAAAAAAGAGCAATCGTAGTAAGAAGTGATTTTTTCTCATAATTTTTCAAGTCTATATCCTATACCTTTGATATTACTTATTTCTAAATCTAAAACTTTTTTTAATTTACTAATCAAAACTCGAAGTGCTGGTTCACTTGGTCTATTCATACAATCAAAAAATGATGACTTATCAACTGTCATACCGATATTTCGCATAAGTAAAGAGAAAATATCTTTTTCAACACTTCCAAGTGTTACTTCAACATTATCTTTTAAAACCCTACTTTCAAGTAAATCAAAAGTAATATCTTTGTATTGAACAACTGGATTCTTTCGTTTTAAAGTTGCTTGAATACGAGCTAAAAGTTCATCTAAATCAAATGGCTTTTTAATATAATCATCACAACCATAATCAAAACCTTTTAGAGTCGATTTGATATCAATCTTTGCTGTGATAAAAAAAGTAGGAGTAGAGTCTTGGGCTTCCCTTAAAAGCTTTAATGTTTCCATTCCATCAAGCAAAGGAACATTTACATCAAATAAATAAAGATCATACTTATTATCATAAGTATATTCTAAAACTTCCTCTCCATCACTCACTAAAGTCACATCATAGTTTTCTTGCTCTAAAATTTGCACCATAGTTTGAGCTAGGATTTCATCATCTTCAAGAAGTAAGATTTTTAGTTTTTTACTCATTGTTCTATTGCTTTTTCATCAAAAAGTTTATTTGGCATCTTCTCTTTTGCTTTTATAATTGCATCAGATTCTTGTCTTGCTTTTATATTTTTAGTAGCCAATTCTTTTTTTAGTTTTTCTATTAATTCTTTTTTCTCTTGGGGGTTTGAAGCTTGATTTACTTTTTCAAGTAATTTATCTACTTCTTTTGTTTGAGCAAATAAACTTGTTGTTGAAAATAAAAAAAGAATAATCAAAGATTTAAAAAGAATCATTTTTTATCCTGTTTTTCTTCAAGTATTTTTATGCTGTTTTTTAATTTTAAAAGTGGATTAGAAGAGAACTCACTTAAGTCACAATTACTCTTTTTAGCTAATTCATAATTTGAGTTATAAGAATCATTTGCTGTATTTATATTTTTTGCAAAAACTGTAGGAGAACTACTTTCTACTAAAAAAAGTTGTGCTTTTGCTCCAACTATATCATTTTTTGAAAAATATCCATCTTCAAACTCTTTTTCAATATAACTTGCTGCATAATTCACTACTTTTTTATACTTATTACAATACTTACTATTGATATTTTCTTTTATTTGTTTTTGCAAATCTTCATTTTTATTATTTGGAGATACTTGACTTGTATTTTGTAAACTGCATCCAATTAAAAATATTGAAAAAGCTATTATAAAAGGTATTTGTAATAGTTTATTCATTTAAATTTTTCCTTTTATTGTGAAACTCTATTTTATTTAACTTAATATTATTTAGTTATATTACTAAATTACATGAGAAACTATTTTTTAATCATTATGGAATAAAACTATTCCAAAGGGATAGAATTATAATCTAATACTCATTAAACATCAACATAAATACTTTAAATAAAAACTTATAGAACTAATACATAACTTACACTTTATTTATATACTTCCATACATTTAAAAAATAAGGAAAGAAAAATGAAATTAAATAGAAAATTAGCAGTATTAGCGATATTAGGAATGACTGGATTATTTGCAAATGGAGTTAGCAATGTAAATACATTAGTAAATAAAATTAACAATACAGAAGATGTAAAAGCAAGAGGTACCTTATTAAAAGAGCTTGATAAAGAACTTTCAAATATGGATAAAAAACAACTTCCAGCTGCACAAGAAATTGTAAACAGCAAACTTAAATTTTCAAAAGTACTTGAAAAATAATGTTAAATTATTTATATAAAAATTATTTAGCTATTAAAAATAGTTGGGTAATTTATATTTTTTAAAATATATTACTTAAATATCTTATTTCCCAAAAAACCAACCAAATGAAAACACCAAATTTGGTGTTTTCACCTCATTTTATGCCAAGAGTTCCAATGCATTATTTTGATTTATATTTCCCTGACTTTTTATGAAAGAACCACTTAAAGATGAGATATTGTTTTTATCGAAATCTAGACTCTCTTTTTTATAATCAACATTTTGGGATAAAGGATTTTTTGTCATATTAGAAAATTTATTAAGTAAATTATCTATTTCATATTTAATATTCTTTTTTCTTATCTCATCTGAAGTCATATTAATTTGAAGCATTTTAACTTTTAAAGAATCTAAAATTTTGGATTCTTCTGACATACCCTTTAAATTATCACTTAATTTTATGCTATCACTATCATTGTTTTTATCAATTATTACACTATTTACTCTTATTTGATCTGATGTAGTTAAGTTAGCATTATGAATAGATGTGTTTAATGACATATCATTATTTTGCAAAGCAACTAATGTTTTTTGAGCATCTAAAGTCACAATATCTCCTAATCAAATTTATAAGATAATTATAACATTGAGAAATTAGAATCGCGTTAGAAAATTTTTAATTAATAAATCAAATAATTACTATTTTAGCTAATAATAAGAAAGTGCAATATAAAAATATCTCTCTATTTAGATAATTTCTTTTCCATAAACCACATAAAAGAAAACATCAAGCCAGGTGTTTTCGCTTTACTTTCATCATAAATAAACTCTTTATACTCATCAATTGGAAGATACATAGTCTCTATTTGTTCATCATGGATTCCTCCACCATTATGGGTTTTCATACTATCACTTATTTGGGCATAGTATAAGTTTTGTTTACCACCACTTACTCCTACATTTGTATAAAAAGAGGTAATTTTTTCTATATTTTCTAAAGGAACATCATATCCACACTCTTCGTCTATCTCTTCTTTTACAATCATTTCCAAAGAAATATCTTTGTCAATAATCCCAGCACAAAGTTCATAAGTACATAAATTTGATTTATCATTTAAATAAACAGGTGCTCTGAACTGTTTTACTAATAAAAAAGCATTTTTATCTATATTGTAAAGTAAGACAGCAACAGAATCGAAGCTTTTAACTGCTTCCCAAGTTTTATCTATTCCATTTTGATTATATGTTATTTTCACAGGATGGACAAATTTTGTATCTTCTAAAATAGAAGTTTTAAAATTTTTAATTATATTATTCATTTATTAGCCTTTATTCATTTATTTTATTCAAAATTTATTTAAAAAAAGTAAATATATAGTAGAATAAATTTAAATAATAATTTTTTAAGGTTAAAAATGCAACTAAAATACATAGGACCAAAACCAATAATTTCTGAACATGGGATAAGTTTCAAAGATGGGAAAGAAGACAAATATGTGTATATACAAACGGCAATTGAAATTTTAAATGCAATCAATCATGAATATGTGCAAGGTAAAATATATAAATATGATGCCCAAATTTCAAAACCAAGCGATGAAGAAATAGAAAATATCATTATAGGATATAAGCCTGAATTGAGACAAACTATTGAAAAAGAGATTACTTCATACAAACAATACTTAAAAGAAGAGATTGAAAATACTCCAATTTCTCATCCTTTATTAAATAAAGATGAATTAACGGCTTTGCAAAACAATTTAAAAATCATGCATGAATATAGAATACAAAGAAGTATAAATAAAATCTGCTATATGCATATCATAGAGATAATAGCAAACATAATAAAAGAGCACAAAATAAAAGATATAAGTTCACCTTTTAATGAGAAGTTTTGGCATGTAATGCAAACTATTCAAGGACAACTATCTAATAAAAGAAATTATGTTGAGACTCAAATAAAAGAGAATAAAAATGGCACCATAGAATTAAGTATGAAGTTTTAGGAGCCTCTTTATTTTGCAACAGATTTAAAATCAATAAAAAATGTAGAACCTTCATTTTTCTTTGATTTTAATGAAACCTTTAGTTCATACTCTTTACAAACTCCATTTACGATATCTAGTCCTATTCCAAATCCACCTTCAAAATTTTCACCTCTTTTGTATCTTTTGAAAATCTCTTCTTGATCTTTTTGATCAATCCCTATTCCAAAATCTTGAACAGAAAAAATAGTGCCTTTTAGTTTTACAGTTATTTGTGTATCTTTATTTGAATATTTAATTGCATTTGAAATAAGATTATTTACTATTTTTTGTGTTTTTGTTTTATCCATAAAGATATCACATTTTTCAAGCTCTAAATTTATCTTAATACCTTTTGTAATAGCAATATCTTGAAAAAACTCAACACTTTCAGTAATCAACTCAGCAAAATCAATACTAACATCTAAAAAAACATCTTGTTCACTAAAAGCACTATAATGCATGTCATTATATAATTGCGAGATTTGTTTGGCACTGCTTATGATATACTTTAGCATCTTTTCAGTATTTCTACCTTGTTTTAAAGCAGAGGTTGAAGTCATCAAAACTGCAATTGGAGTATTTAATTCATGGGCAGAATCTTTTATAAACTTGTCCATTTGTTCAACTTTTTCTCGAACAGGTTTCAAAAGTAATTTAGCAAGTAAATAACCAATACATCCAATAAAACAAGTTGCCAATAAAAGAATTATACTTATATATATTTTTAACTTTTGGGTTTCACTAATTAATTGATTTGTTTCAATTACAATATATTTAATATCAATCTTTTCATCATGCTGTTCTTCAAGTTTTGCCACATGAAAAGAGTGACTCTCATTATGAGAAGCTTCTTTATTAAAATTTATCTTACTATTTTCAAGTTGAGAATAAATTATTTTTCCTTTTTTATCAAAAAGCCCATATTTTAGATTCTCATTTTTTAAATTTGTAGGAATAAAAGGTTTCTTTTCCATATATGCATTTAAAATATTTGCTTTTAGCATATTTCCAGCACTTTTCATTTCGATTGAACATTGACGATCGACCATATCAATCTCTTTTTTATAATATGAAAGTAATAAAATAAAAAGAATTAAAACTGTTGAGCCTATATATATAAAAAGGAAACTAAATAAGGCTTTTTTTTCATTTTTGTTCAAACTTGTACCCTATTCCTCTTATAGTTTCTATTTTATCTTTTCCCAAAATTTCTCGAAGATTTTTAATATAAACCCTAATAGTTGCATCAGTTGGTTGCTCATCATATTGCCAAATATTTTGTAATAATTCATCTGAGGAGATAACTCTATTGGAGTGTGTTATAAAGTATTTTAAGATTTCTTTTTCTTTTTGAGCTACTCTTATTTTTTTGCCATTTGCTATAACTAAAGATTCAGAAGGCAAAAAAGAGATATTATCATCAATTTTCATTTCATCAATTTTTCCAAGAGAAAAGTATCTACAAAGCTTATTTATTCTTTGTTCTAACTCTTCTAAATCAAAAGGTTTTTTAATATAATCATCACTTCCAAGTTCAAAAGCAGTTTTTAAATGCTTTGTATCTTGGTATGCAGTGATGATTATAATAGGAGTTTGACTTTTATAGTCATTTCTAATATATTTTAAAACATCAAGGCCTGACATAGTTGGAGTATTTACATCTAGTATTGCAAAATCATAAATACTTTCAATCAAGTTCTCTAAAGCATCTTCACCCTTAGTACATAAAGTTACTTCATAACCTTTATCCACTAAATAGTCATTTAAAATATCACTTAAAGCTAAGTCATCCTCTAGTAATAAAACCTTCATAATTTATAATTTTTTATTTAAAATTATCAAATACAAGTGGTGATTTGAAATCTAATGATTTTAAATGTTTCATGATAGTTTGTAAATCATCGATATTTTTTCCAGTAACTCTTATCTCATCACCTTGATTTACAGCTTTTACTTTTAATTTTAAATTTTTTATTTCCAATTGAATTTGTTTTGCTTCATCTTGTTTGATTGAATCAACGATTGCATAAACATATTTTCTATTTCCACCTGAACTATCATCTTTTTTTGCTTCATCAAGTGAGTTAATAGATAAACCTCTTTTGTTCATCTTTGAAATTAAAATATCATACATAGCGTCAACTTTATTATCACTTGAAGAGATTAAAGTAATAGTTTTAGCCCCTTGATTAAAATCGATTTCTGCTTTTAATCCTTTGAAGTCATATCTAGTTTCTATCTCTTTTTGTGATTGTATAACTGCATTTTTTAACTCTTGCATATCTAATTTTGCAGAGATATCAAATCCGTGTTCTTTTACTGCCATATTGTCTCCTATTTTAATAATTTATTTATACATTATATAAAAATTTTATGTAATGATTGTTAAGAGATTATATTTATCTCTTCTATTCTTTTACTTTTAGTTCATTTATTATTGCAAAACCAATAATTACCCATGAAATAACCATAATAGTTCCGCCAAAAGGAGTGATTATTCCAATCCAAGAAAGTTTTAATAAAACTAACAAATACAATGAACAAGAAAAAAGAATAGTACCTAAAAGAATCAAATAACCTGCAATAACGATTTGTTTTGAATTTGGTAAAAAATAAGAAATAAGTGCAACACCATAAAGTCCAATTGTATTATAAAAATGGTATTGAACACCAGTGTGAAAGATTGCCATTAAGTATTCATCAGTAGTAGCTTTTAAACCATGTGCTCCAAAAGCACCAATAGCAACTCCAAGCGCCATCATAAATGAAGCAATAACTAAAAAGTTTTTTGTGTGTTTTGTAATAAACATAATATACTCCCAAATTTTTATTGGGAAGTATATCTAAAAAAAATTAATTAACTTTTTGATTTATCTTTTGAAGCAGAGAAACCAGCACCTTTTTTCTCTTTTTTCTTTAAATCTAACTCATCTATGATCTCTTTAAAATCAACACCATCTTGGTTCATCTTTGCAAAACATGCAGCAACTACAGCAATAGCGTTTGGAACTTCTTTTTTCTTTTTATAAGCTTGTATGTTTTTTTCACTTACTTTAATAAGCGCTGTAAATTTCGGAATTGTCAATTCAGCATCCAAAAGAAGTTTTTTAAAATCTATAAAGGTCATATATTCTCCTATTTTATTAATGATGAAATTATACTAAATATATACTAAATATATATAAATTATATACTAAATATATTATATAATATCAACTTCCCAAAAAAATTCTATCCACTTATCTGCAATTTTCACTGAATAATCAGCACTTAAACAGGCAGTTGGTTTATAAAATATTGTAGCTAGTTTAAATTCTGTATGAGGAAATTTCTCTCTTAAAGTTTTTAAAATTTCTCTCATAGTTTCACCACTATCAACAATATCATCTATAACTAAAACTCTTTTTGCATGTGACACATCAGGAATATTAAAAATATTAAATGTATCTAGTTTTAACTCCCCTTCATAATGAATAGAATTAAGAGAAAAAACATTTCTCATGTTTAATGCTTGTCCCATAAGGTGAGATAATGTAAGCCCACCCCTTGCAACTGCCAACAAAATCTCAGGCTCATAATCCCTACACTTATCTACTAAAATTTGAGTATCTTCCTTGAACTCATCATATCCATAATAATATTTTTCTTGCAATTTCTAACCTCTTAATATAAAAACTAATAAAGAAATAAATGTTAAAAGAATGATTCCAATATTTATATCTTTTGTCTCTTTTTTAACTAATTTTATAATTGTATAAACAATAAAACCTGCTGATATACCATTTGTAATCGAATAAGTCAATGGCATAAGTAAAACTATAAAAAAAGCTGCTGCTGAAGTTGCAAAATCTACTTTTTCAAAATTTATTTTTCCTAGTTCACTAAACATCAATACTCCAACAACTACCAAAATAGGATAAATTGCATTTGGTGGAATAGATTTAAAAAGTGGTAACATAAACAGAGTTGTTACAAATAAAAGTGCTGTAAAAACAGCAGTTAATCCTGTTCGTCCACCAGCTTCTACACCTGAAGCACTTTCAACAAATGCTGTAGTTGTCGAAACACCCAATAAACTTCCTCCAACTGTTGCAATTGCATCTGCCTCAAGTGTTTTTTGTAAAGATTTATCATCTTTATTATTTTCTTGAAAAAGATTAGCTCTTGATCCAACTCCTGTTAAAGTACCTAAAGTATCAAACATATCAGTAACTAAAAATGTAATAATAACAGGTAAAAGTGACAAACTAATTGCACTCATAATATCTAACTGGAAAAATATTGGTGAAATAGATGCAGGAGATGAAAACAATGATGTGGGAGCTGCTCCAATACCAAACATCCATCCAACTATTGAAGTAACAAGAATAGATAAAATAAAAGCACCTTTTAAGTTATAAGCAAATAATACAAAAGTCAAGATCAAACCAAAAGTACCCAATAAAACAGTGTCTTTTGTAAAATCACCTAAAGTAACCAATGTTGCAGGACTTGCAACTATCATACCCATTTGTTTTAAACCAATAAAAGCGATAAAAGTACCAATACCTGCACTAATTGCTCTTCTTAAATTAAGTGGAATAGAAGTCATAATCCAAACTCTAAAGTTTGTAAAAGATAAAATAACAAATAAAATACCAGAAAGAAAAACTATACCTAAACCTGTTTGCCAAGGTATTTTCATACCTAAAACTAAACCGTATGAGAAGTAAGCATTTAGTCCCATACCAACACTCATAGCAATTGGAGTATTTGACCAAAGACCTGAAAAAATTGTAGCTAAAATAGTAATTAAAGCAGTGGCAGTAATAACTGCATCCATTGGAAGACCTGCGTCTGCAAGTATAAATCCATTTACTGGGACGATATACATCATCGTCAAAAATGTCGTTAACCCAGCAGTAAACTCTGTCTTGACATTTGTATTGTATTTTTTTAATTTAAAAAAACCCACATCAAATCCTATGTAATAATTTTAAAAAGAGAGAAAAGAAGAAATATTTTCTTGCTTTTTTACCCTCGAATAATATCCAAAAATGAATTATTATTTATTAAAGCAATAAAATATTACCTTATATAAAGAAAAACTTTCTATAATAACAAAAAATACAAAAGTGAAAAGATGAATATAACAAAAGATTGTGTCGAGTGTATAGTTGGACAAATAGACAAAGCAACAAAACTACTAAAACTAGATGAAACTTTAGCAAAAGAGATAAATAATGAAGTAGAAAAAAAAGCCTTAGACTTTGATTTTAAAAAGTCACCTCCCTTTGTAGCTAAAGAAGTTTATGAATACTTAGGTTTTAAAACAAATTTAAAAGATCCACTAGAAACATTAAAACAAGAATCTATCAAAAAAGCTACTACATACTTACCTCTAATAGAAGATAAAATCTTTTCAAGTGAGGATAAACTTTTTACTGCAATAAAAGCTGCAGTTGCAGGAAATGTAATTGATTTTGCTACAACAAGAGAGTTTAGCTTGGATGATGAAATAAATTCTATCTTTGAAACAGATTTTTCAATAAATGATTATAAAATATTTAAAGAGAAGTTAGAGAAAACAGACTCTTTGATTATCTTAGCAGATAATGCAGGTGAGAATGTATTTGATAAAGTATTAGTTAAAACAATAGTAAACTTATATCCAAATATTAAAATACACTATGCTACAAGAGGAAAAGCTATAATAAATGACATCACTACAAAAGAGGCTTTGCAAAGTGGTATTGACAAATATTGCCAAGTGATTAGTTCAGGAGTTGATACTCCAGGATTAGATAAAAGTAGAGCTTCAAAAGAGTTCATGGAACTATTTGACAAAACACCATTAGTGTTATCAAAAGGTATGGGTAATTTTGAGTGCTTAGAATCATACAAAGATAATAAAATCTTTTTCTTATTTAAAGTAAAATGTAATGTTGTAGCAAATACTATATCTAGAAATTTAGGAGAGATAATCTTAAAAAGAGGATGATTAAATATCCTCTTCGTTTATCTCTTCATTTAGTTCTTCACTTGTCTCTAATTCTTCAGAAGTAGTTTCGTCTAAAGATTGAACTCTTTGTTTTTCTTTTCTAAATTCTGCTCTTGCAATAATCTCTAAATAAAAAGTTTCGCAATTATCAGCTGCTGCTAAATCTATTGATTTGATAACATGAGAAAGTGGAATTTCAACTGGTGTTTCATCGCCTTTTGCAAATTTACAATCAAAAAACCAATAGTTTTTATCTTCTGGTAAAGCTTTTCTTTGTTCTCTTTTTATATATTTTCTTATCTCATTTTTTATTGATTCTACTACTCGTTCAGTTTTTTTATTTTCTACTTGTAGTTTAAAAGTTTTTTTCAAATTTTTCCTTTTTTTGCAATTATATCTAAATCTATTCTATTTGATGACAATTTTTAGTGAAATTGAGATAACATTTTGCTTATGAAACTATTAGATGATAAAGAAAAAATTTACCTTCTCGATGATAATAACTTTGATTTTCCAACTTTAAATATGATGAAAGATGATTTAATAGCTATTGGTGGTGATTTTCATCCCCAAAGAATAATCAATGCCTATCAAAATGGAATATTCCCTTGGTTCATAGATGAATACAATTACATACATTGGTTTAGTCCTAAAAAAAGAATGGTTTTATATCCAGAAGAGTTTAGACTAACTAAAAGCCTAAAAAGAGTTATTAATAACAAAGGTTTTGTAGTAAAGTCAAATGAACGATTTGAAGATGTTATAAAATCATGTGCAAATATAAAAAGAAAACACGAAGATAGCACTTGGATAAGCCATGAGTTCATACAAGCCTATACAAATCTTTTCCACCTTGAATACGCTTTTTCTATTGAGTGTTATTTAGATGAAAAACTTGTAGGTGGTCTTTATGGTTTACTCATTGGTGATGTATTTTGTGGAGAAAGTATGTTTGCCCTAGAAAAAGATGCTTCAAAAGTAGCCTTTTATCACTTATGCAACCAAGCAAAACAAAATGGTATCAAAATAATTGATTGTCAAGTTTATAATGACCATCTTGCTAGCTTGGGAGCAAAAGAGATACCTAGAGAAGAATATTTTAAAATTTTAAAAAACTAAATTATAAGATACACTCATGCCAAATCTTAGAAAAAGCACTTACTGCTTCTTCTATCTCTTCTTCTTTAAATCCACCAAACCCCATCATAAGTGCTTGCCATTCTCCACCACTTCTCTCTTTTGCATAATGAAGTTTTATTCTATTATTTCTTGATACTTCTTCTAATTTATCCCAATCAAAAGAAACTTTTGGACTAATATGTATAGCTAAACCTCCACCTTGATTTACTATTTTCATAGTGGAACCTAGTTTTTCTTCAAGTACTTTTTTCATGAGATTGTGTTTCTTTTTATTGAGGGTTCTTATTTTTCGCAAATGCCGTTCCCAATGCCCTTCACTCATAAACTTTTCTAAAGTTTTTTGAGTAAATAAACATACTCTTGATTCAAAAGTATCATTAAATTCTTTTAACAAAAGTCTTGGAACAACTAAATAACTAACTCTAATAGCAGGTGAGAGTGACTTAGAAAATGTTCCCACATAAACAACCCTATCAAAACTATCTAAACCTTGCAAAGCAGGTATTGGTCTTGTTTCATATGTTAATTCACTATCATAATCATCTTCGATAATCAAAGCTTCATTTTTTTCTGCCCAATCTAAAAGTCTCAATCTATTTGATATGGGCATAGCAACTCCCGTAGGATATTGATGTGACGGAGTAATATAAACTAATTTTGCTTTTGACTTTTCTAGTTCTTTTAAATCAATCCCATTTTTATCAACTGGTATTTTTTTTATTTTATACTCACTTGATTCAAAAACTTTTCTAGCTATATGATAACCAGGGTGTTCTATTGCTAAAGTATCATATTTCTTATTTAAAAGTCTAATTATTAATCCTAAGGAATCATCAAATCCATTGCAAACAATAACTTGGCTTGCATTACACTTTACACCTCTAGATTCTATTAAATATTTAGCAATCTCATCTCTTAAGCCATACTCCCCTTGCCCATCAGAATATCCACCAAAATCAATTGTCTCATCTATGGCTTTATTAAAAATTCTTTTCCATAATTTGAGAGGGAAAGAATCCTTTTCCAATCTTGCTGGATAAAAATTATAAATAAAATTATCAGCTTTTTGTTCATTTTCAATAACAATAATACTATCATCATTAAAATTTTTATAATTTGTATCACTTACGAAGTATCCACTTTTTGGATAACTATCAATATAACCTTCTACTACAAGTTGAGAATATGCACCTTCAACACTAGTTTTACTTAAATTATATATTACGGCAACTTTTCTTATGGATTGGAGTTTATCCCCAACTTTTAGATTATGAATTATCTCTTTTTTTATCTCTTCATATAATTGTATATGTAAAGGTGTCTTATTATTTTTATCAATAAAATACAAAACTGTCCCCTAATTATTTTAATTCATTGTCACTTGTCACAAGTACAGATAAATGATATATTATCACAAATAAAATAAAAGGCTCAAGATGAAATTAACAGCATGTCCAATGGATTGTTTTGATGCTTGTGAAGTTGTATATAAAAATGGTATTTGTAAACCAAATGATGATTATATTACAAATAAAAAGCTATGTAAAAATTTTGCATATCTTATACAAGAAAAAAATATTATTGATAAAGATTTAAATACTACATTAAAAAAAGTTGTAGCAAAATTAAAAGAACCCAATCAAAAAGTTTTGTATTATAAGGGTAGCGGTAACATGGGTGTTATGCAAAAAATTCCAATGGTTTTTTTTGAAAAAATTAGTGCTACATTTGCAAGTGGAAGTATTTGTGATGCAGGAGGAGAAGCTGGAATTGAGATGGGAAGAAAGTATAATGTAAACCCAAGTATAAAAGACCTTCAAAGTAGTGAAGTAATTTTGGTTTGGGGACGAAATCTTACACAAACATCAGCTCATATTTATAAATTGATAAAAGATAAAATATTTATTACAATTGATCCAGTAAAAACACCAATTGCTAAAAAATCTGAAGTATTTTTACAAATACCTCCAAAAGGAGATTATCTTTTAGCAAAGTTATTACAAAAAGCTTTGAATGATGAAAATATTGATATAAATGATTTAATAAAACTTAATATCACGCAAGAGCAGTTTAACCAAACAGTAGAACTATTGACTAGCAAAAAAGTATCTGTAATGCTTGGTGTTGGGGCTCAAAAATATAAAGAAGGGGCAGCTATATTTCATGAGATAGATAAGGTATGTGATAAACTAAATCTTTTCGATAAAAAAAATAGAGGTGTTTGGTACTTAGCTAACAGCGCCTATCCTTTTGATAACAAAATATCTATAAATCCTACTAAAACTTGTAGTTATGCAGATGTTAAATTTGATGATTATGATGTAGTATTTATACAAGGAGCAAATCCAGTAATATCTGCTCCAAATGCTAAATATATTGTAGAATCATTAAAAAACAGTTTTGTCATCTTTATGGGGACAACTGCAAATGAAACTTCCAAATATGCAGATATAATCATTCCTGCAAAAACATTTTTACAAAAAAAAGATATAAGACTTAGTTATGGACATGATGAAGTTATATTTTGTGAATTATGTGAAGAAAATGATTATGCCATAAGTGAATATGAGCTTACTTCTTATTTATTTAAAGAGTTTGGTTTTGAAGGGCTTCTTAGTGAAGATGAATATCTTAATTGTTTTAAAACTAAAATAAATGATAAACCAGATATAAAATTTATCGAACAAGATACAAAAAATGTAGAATTATTAGATTTAAAAGATGATGAATATTATCTTTTAACATCAAAAAATACTGATACAATAAACTCGCAATTCAAATATGATGAATATGCTTATGTTCATCCAAGCAGAGGTTTTATAGATAATCAATTAGTAACAATATCATCTAAAATTGATTCTATACAAATCAAAGTGAAAAATGATGAAAGAATTTATTCAAATTCTATATTAATCTATGCAGGTAATAAGCAAGTAAATAGACTCACCTCAAATGAAATAAGTGATTGTGGCACTAATGCAACTTTTCAAGATATAAAATTAACTGTAAGATAAAGGAGATTAAAGTGAATATAGGTATTTATATTTATGATAATGCCGAAGTTTTAGATTTTTCTGGACCTTTTGAAGTATTTTCTGTGGCTTCTAGATTTTTAGATGAGAAGGAAAAATTTAATGTTTTTTTGATAAGTGAAAAAAGCCCTACAGTAACAGCAAGGGGTAATTATAAAATTAATTCACACTATACTTTTGAAAATGTACCTCAAACTGATGTCCTAATTGTAGTTGGTGGAGTGCATACAGAAGAAGTAAAAAAAACAACTGTAATAAACTGGATAAAAGAGCAATCAAAAAATACAAAAATAGTAGCCTCTGTTTGTACAGGTGCTTTTTTATTAGCCGAGGCAAAAATTATTACAAATCATACAGTAACAACACATTGGGAAGATATTCCTGATTTAAAAAATGATTACCCTACTTTAGATGTTGTGGAAGATGTAAGATGGGTAGATGAAGAAAATATACTCACAAGTGCTGGAATTTCTGCAGGCATTGATATGAGTTTACACCTTGTTTCAAAAATAAAAAATTTAGAATTGGCAAACAAAACAGCTAAACAGATGCAATTTGACTGGGTAAAGAAATAAAATGCAAAAAATTGTTGAAATAACAGATAAAAACCTTATAAAAGAAGTTTTAGATAATGTAGAATATGGAACGCTAGCTTTATGTGTAGATAACAAACCATATTCTCTTCCTATTAATTTTGTAGAATATAACAATGAGATGTTTTTTCATGGGGCAAAAAAGGGTAAAAAAATAGATTATATAAATAAAAATGCAAATGCAAGTTTTTCTGTAGTCGAAGCTTATTCTCTACTTCCCTCATACTTTAGTACAGATACGGGAAATGCAGCACCAGCAACACACCTTTTTAAATCTATAATTATCGATGGTAAAATTGAGTTTGTAGAAGATTATAATGAAAAAGCCCAAGCCCTAGAAGCCTTGATGAAAAAATATCAAAAAGAGGGAAACTATACACCACTACATGATTCTATGTATGAAAAAATCATCACTGCAACTTGCATATATAAACTTATACCTGAGCAAACAAAGGCAAAATTTAAATTAGGACAAGCCTTTACAAAAGAGAGATATGAAAGAGTAACAAGCCATTTAAAACAACGAGGAACACCAAAAGATTTGGAAACATTGAAGTTAATTGAAGAGTTTAAAAGAGTATAATATTTTGTAAAAAATATTAAAAAGAGAAAAAATGGCACTAAATGACAAATTAAAATGGGATAAAAAATATCAAAATACGCCCTCACTACTTGAAAAAAGAGAGCCTAGTAAAAAACTAATCAACTTACTTACAAAAGTAAAAGGTAAAAAAGCTCTTGATGTGGCTAGTGGAGCTGGTAGAAATTCTATTTATCTTGCATCAAAGGGTTTTGATGTTGAAGCAATAGATATTTCTCAAGTTGCCCTAAATGAACTTGATAAAAAAGGCTTTAGTAATATCACTTGTAAACTAGTTGATTTAGATGAATATGAAGTATCTAAAAATGCCTATGATCTTATCATCATGACAAACTTTCTTGATAGGAAACTAATACCCAAATTAGCCTCTGCGCTCAAAACTGATGGCATACTATTTATAGAAACTTATATGCATGATGAGATAAATGAAAAGCCATCTTCAAACCCTGATTTTTTATTACAAAAAGATGAATTAAAAAGTTTTTTTGATGATGAATTTGAAATTTTAGATTATGATGAATTTGAAAATGAAGCTTATGAATTATATAGAATGAAAAAACAATCAATAGAAGTAAAAAAACACTAATGTGTTTTTTTACTTTAACTCTCCACTTGTCTCATACTTATTCAAATAGCCTCTTGGAGTAAGAACTAAACCATTTTTTGTAAGTTTTGTATTTGAGTTACAAATTATGATTATTGTGTTCATACCTACTTTTTCATGGTTTATATCTTCTTTTATTAACTCAGTTGTAGTAGTGATAGTTATGTTTTCCTTTTCATCTCTTCCTACATTTTGAGCAATGATTGCTATTTTTTCTTCTACCTCATCAAGTCTAGCAAGAAAGTTTTGATATGGCAAAATTCTTTTTTTTGATTTTGGATTATATATACCCATAACAAAATCGCACTCTAAAGCAGACTTGACTCTCTTATCTATTAGGTTTATATCTGTTAATCTATCAGATAAAGAAATTATCGCAAAATCTTGAGACACAGGAGCTCCAACCTTTGAAGCTGCTGCTAAAAATGAAGTCACTCCAGGAAGAGAAATAAGCTCGATACTATCCCATAGATTCTTTTCATCTATTAACTCAACGATAAGTGTTGCCATACCAAATACATTTGCATCACCATTTGAGATTATGCATGTAGTTTTACCTTGCTTTGCATATTCTATTGCTTGGCTACATCGCTCAATCTCATGGGTCATACCAGAGGTATAAACTTCTTTACCCTCCAGTATACTTTTAAGCTCCCTTGCATACTTAGTATAAGATACTACAACCTCACACTCATCTATTGCTCTTCTTGCCTCTGGAGTTATATAATGAACTCCCCCTGCTCCACTACTTACTATATATAATCTATTCACTAAACTGCCCCTGCAATTGTTATTTTCTTTTCATATACCTCTTTAGGTATTATCAACTCTTTGTATTTAGATACCAACACACTTGATGGCTCTGCTACACCTTTTAGCCCAAAGAACTTTTTAGCTTGTGAAGGACTAAACTCACCCTCTAAAGCATTTATTTGTTTTTCATCAAAGAACTCAATATCAAAGTTATATTTCTTTGCAAAAGTTAAAAGCCCTACTTCATCATTTTTTGCTTCAAAGGAAGCTATATTTTCTATTTGTTCTAAATCTAAGTTATGTTTATCTAAAAAGTAGAAAAAAGCTTTTTCTATATCTTCAAAACTTGTATTTCTATTACATCCCATACCTAAATATATTTTTGGTTTTAGCTGTAACTTGTCACTTGATTTTAAAGGATTTATGATTACTGTATTTTCATCAATTTCATCAGCATTAATTAACTGCAAATTATTTTTATCATCAATAGCATCAAAGATATTCTTATAGGTAAATACCTTTACTTTTTGTTTGTTTATAAGTCTATTTGAGATATTTGCTAATTTATTTAAATTTTCTATTTTCATAGCATTTTTTTTGGCAAACATATCAAATGCAAATACCTTTACTTGGTCCGTTGCAGTTGATATAAAATTTATGCAACCATCTATTTTTTTTGCAATTACATCACTTAACTCATTTGCTCCACCAATATGTCCACTAAGTAAAGGTATAACCTTTGACAAATCCATACTCATAACTAAAACTGCTGGATCTGTCGCTTTACTTTCAAGAAGTGGTGCAATCTTTCTTACAACTATTCCCATAGCAAGAATACAAATAATAGCATCATATTTTTTCCAGCCATTTTCTAAAACAGAATCAATCTTTTCATAACAAATAAATTTGTCAAAATCAGATTGTAAATCTTTTTTCCCATATATATCAACTTCATACTCACTTAAATATTCATTTAATTTTATTGCACTATTTAGGCTTGGTTGATTTATAGAGATTATTGCTATTTTTAACATTTATTTTTCCCTAACTCTTTTATTAGAGGCTTTACATAAAGATGTGATTCTTCTGTCTCTTTTTGATTTAGGTACTCCCCAAAAAGTATAAGGGCTACACCTTTTATATGCGATACTTTGTTTTGGATATCTAATATAGTTCCCTTATATATTTTCTCTTCTTTCCAAGTAGCTTTTTCCACTACCCAACAAGGTGTATCAGGACTATAACCTAACTTTAAAGCCTTCTTTTTTAGCTTATTTAAAAGTAAGATTGATAAATAAAATGCCAATGATGAATTTTTGCAGGCTAGTATATTTTCTAGTTTCTCAGGATTTGGAGTTTTACCTTCTACTCTTGTTAGTATAATCGTTTGAGAAACTCCTGGAATAGTATATTCAATTGCTAAACTAGCAGCTGCACCAAAGGCAGCTGTGATTCCTGGTATTACACTATATTTTATATTTTGTTCTTTTAAGTATTCAATTTGTTTTGCAATAGTTGAATAAATAGAAGGATCACCAGTATGCACTCTTGCCACTATTTTATCTTTATGTTTAGATAAAAACTCAAATATCTCTGGATATTTCATACCTTGTGAATCTACAATTAAGGCATCATCTTTACACAAAGAGAGTACTTCTTTTGGAACAAGTGAGCCAGTATATAAAACTGCATCTGCTTTTTTTAAGATATTCATAGCCTTTACAGTTATAAGTTCAGGGTCACCAGGACCTGCACCTATGAAATATATCATTTGCTTTCCTCTTTTATAATCTTTATTTGGAAAAGTTGTCTTTCAGGTTCCACAAGATCAAGTTTTCCCTTATATGTTGTAAGGCTTATTGAGTGGATTTCATAATCTATATTTGCTTCATTTAAAACTATATTCATCAATGAAAGATGCTTTAAGGTAATGGCATTTATTAGCATGATTCCTCCTTCTTCAAGTCTTTCATAAAGATAAGGAAGCCTTTTTATAACTTCTTCACCTCCACCACCTACAAATATTCTTTGTGGATTTTCTTCCAAGCTTTCAAATTTATCTTGGGCTTCACCTACAAAAAGTTCACAAGCTATCACCTTATGATTTGTTAGATTTTTTTTGATATGTTCTATTCTCTCTTCATTCTTTTCAAAAAAGAGTGTTCTTGTTTTATATCTTGTATAAGCTTCTATGCCACAACTTCCACTTCCAGCACCAATATCCCAGAAAAGTTGATTTGCTTTTAAATCAAGATTTTGTAAGCTTAGGTGTCGTTTGTATTTTTTAGTTATCATTCCCCTTTGGGTGTCAAACTCTACATCTTCACTTACTTCATTTTTAAATGCAAAATTTCTTTTTATAACTAAAACATAAGGCTTTGATAAATCAAAAGAATCATGCTCCTTTGAGAAAATATCTATTTGTTTTATAATCTCATCTTCATATCCAAGTTTATACCCTATACTTACAGTAATATCCTCTTTATTTAAAAACTTAACAGCCTGAGTTATTTTTTCAATTGAATCTTTATCACAAAGTACAAAGGTGTAACTGTTTGTCAAAAATCTTGATAAATCAAAATGCTCTCTGCCATGTAAAGAAACAGTATCAATATTTGCCTCACTAATAAAGAGCTTTTCCATCATATAATCTTTACTTGAAGTATTATTTATGATTTTTACTTTTTCTTTTGGTAAAGCATTTGCTATGATTATCCCAGCGCTAAAAAATAAAGGACTTCCTGTAACTACATAAAGGATGTTTTCTTTTTCATAGTTACTTATTATATACTCTTTTATCTCTTTGAATTTTAGTTTTAGAATATTGTTTTGTTCTTCTTTAAAGTTTACATCACATAATATTTTGTCATATTTTGTTGTGTCAATATTGAGATTAGAAAAATCGTATTCTCCCATTCCATTACCAATAATTGTTACCATCCTAAGACATCCTTTTGTTCTAATATTATGGCTTTTACATTTGAATCTTTATGCCAAAGCTTTATTTGTTCATTTGCTTTTTTTGTTATCATTTGATAAAACTCTACTAAGAGCCCATACTTTTCTAGCTCTTGGGAGATTCCTTTTACTGTCAAAGTTGATTGAATGTCCACTTTAAATCCTAGTTCTTCTTCTATATCTTTTTGAAGTAGTTCAAAATCTATCACCCCAAAACGATTATGAGTATTTTTAAAACCTTGATAAACCTTTGCCATCTTTCCAATTCCACATAAAAAGATGACCTCTTTTGCACCTTCTTTTACTGCTATTTCAATAGAATCAAATACAAAATTTCCTATTTCTATAATAGCTTCTTCATTTGAATATTTTTTTGCTACTTCTAAGGCTGAATTACCCAAAGTAAAATACAAAGTTTCATAACCATTTTTTACGGCAAACTCTATTTCAGTTTTTACGGAATCAATATAAGCAGAACTAGAAACTGGTTTTACAATCCCTTTTGTTCCTAAAATTGAAATACCACCTATGACTCCAACTTTTGAGTTAGCAGTTCTTTTTGATATCTCTTCACCATCTGTCACAGAAACTGTACACTTCAAATCTAAGTTCTGATATTGAAAACTTAACTCTTCAAAGGCTTTAAATATGGCATCCCTTGGAACTGGATTTATTGCTGGAAAAGAAGGAGAAATTTTTAAACCTTTTTTTGTAACAATTCCAACACCACTTCCTCCATAAATAGCTAATATATTTGTATTAGCTTCATAAATAAAAGGATTGTGTGTGATATTATTTAATTCTAAATCTTCTAAATTATCACTAATTGATACAACTATCTCACACCCTTTTGTCACATCAAGATCATCATTATCCATCTTATTTATTTTACAAATAGATAATTTTCTTCTTTCTAAAAAATCAGTTAAGGCAGAACAAAAAAGTAAAAATGCATGAGCACCAGTTGTTAAGCCTTTTCTTAATTCTTTTTCACCCATTACTCATCTATTTCACTCATAGGAACTTGTGCATATAAATCTTCACTAAGATCTTCATTTGTACTTAAAGCTAAAAATAACTCTTTCCATTTTGATTCATCATATTTATGAATATTTTTTAACCAAATATTATTATTGACCAAATTTCCATTTACTTTAGTATTTTCAAAAGTAACTGCAACTTGTCTAAATCTACAAGCCCCAAAACAATTGGTTCTAGATATTTTTATACGATTTTTACCTTTATGAAGATCTAACTCTTTTATAATATCTCTTAGCTTTCCTGCTAGGTCATTACCTTTTTGTGTTTTTGAACATCTCTCTCCATCACAAATAAAAAGCTGTGTTTTAAAATGCATTATTGGTTTATTTGGATCTAGTTTTTTGGGCTTACAAATAAAGCCAACAGCCACTTCACTTCCCATATTATTATAGATTTTATTTTCCATTATATTTATCTTTTCCATCAAAATCTTTGATTAATTTATATGTGGCATGCAAAGTTGCAACTGTCATAGTTGAACTTCCAAACCTACCTTCCATAATAACTGCTGGCACATCAAAATATTCACAAAATCTTTTACCATAATCTTTTGATTCTACAACATTTACAAAACCAACAGGAAAAAGTAAAAATGCTACATTTTTAAGATCAACATTTTCATCAAGAAGTGTATTTATAGCTGCATATATAAAAGTAGGAGCATTTCCACAAGCAAGAATCATAGGCTCATTTTTGTGTCTTTTTATTGCTTCTACTACTGCTGCATAACTTCTTGTTGTCTTATTTTTTTCTGCCCTTTCATAAGTAAAGGGCTCTTTTATATAACAAATTACTTCGTTGGAGTATTGTTTTAAATAAAAATCACTAAGTCCTACTTTTATCATATTTACATCAACTATTATTTTTGCTTGTTTTTTAAGTAGTTCTTGTATTCTAGGAATTGCATCTTTTGTAAAAAAGATATTTTCTAAAACTTCTTCAAAACAAGTAGTTGTATGAATAAGTCTACTTATAACTTCCATTTGATTTTCATCAAATTCTTTTGCTTTTTCATAATCTTGGAGTTCTTTTGTTATCATCTCAAATGATTTTATTGAAATATCTGCTCCAATATTTACAGGAGGCTCTTCTTTTAAAAACTCCATTATTTTTTACCTTTTTTTGTTTTTAAAAAATCTATAAAAAGTGTCATATATTTTTTTACTTTTTGTATTTTCCCTTTTTGGATATGTTCCCCTGCAAAATTTAGATTTTGGAATGTATACATTGTCCCATCTTCTTGCATATGTTTGGTATCAAGTCCAACTTTTGGTCTCATATATACTTTTGTACTAGGAACATCTTTACCAAGTAAAGGAATAATCTCAAATCTATTATCACCTAAACACAAAGGTTTTTTTACCCTTGAAGAGGCATAAGAAAAAGATGTGATTCCTGCAATTACTTCACTTCTTTTATATAGTTTTTTATTTTGTTTTTTAATCATATCAAGTAAATAATATACTGTACTATATACAGCTGCATCTCCAAGTGTCACAAAAGATACGATTCCATGTTCTTTTATTGCGTCTTCTAAAATGTCAACTTGATATTGCCAATCTTTTTTCTTAAAATGCATAGGTGCGTATACTGGAATAATAGGTTTTGAAAAACCATATTCATCCATCAAATCTTTTATGATTTTATATGTGATTGACCTTGTAAAGCTATGATCCTTACTTTTAGTAGGGATACAAATAGCACCGCATGTTTGAAGTGCCTTTAAGGCTTTTATGGTCACAAGTTCCCAATTTGCAGGACCTAATGAAACCATATATAATTTTGTTTTAGTGTCCAAGTTTTATTATCTCTTCTTTTATGTTATTAACAATAATCTCTTTTATTGTTGGCATTTGTAAAAGATTAAACTTTTCATCTTCACTTAGACTTTTTGCAATTTTTGTTTTAAAATGTTCACCTAACTCTTTACTTATTTCAGCCATATCATTTATGTAGTGATTTCCACTTACTAAAAGCATAGGTACTATTTGAACTTTTTTAAAGCCATCTTTTTTCATTTTTTTTATAAGTTCATCTTTTATGGCAAAAAAAGGAAAGGCACCTTCTAGTGAGCAAGCATAGTTTCCTTTTCTTTTTTGTTCTAAGTATCTAGCAGCATAAGAAACTGATTCTAGTCCTCCTAGTTCTAACTTTGGAGTTCCATGTATCACATAAAGATTTGCCGTATTTTTCTTAGAAATGGTTTCGTCAAGTTCTTTTAAAAAAAGTGTTGTATCTTTTGTTCTTGTAAAAATTGCATTTGATAATCTAATATTTGAAAATGAAAAATGTCTAAATCCCTCAACAGTCTTCTTCAAAAGCTCATGTTCACAAGCTGGAAAAAGGTTTATAGAAGCCACTATAATATTCTTATATCCCTGCATATCAACATCTGCTATTGTTTGAGCTAAATTTTTATACTCAAATCCATGTTTAATCAAACCTTTTAAAACCATTCTAGAGCTAATAGCTATAAAGACATCAATTCCTTCAAATTGCTCTTCAATACTCTTTTTTAAGTCTAAATATTTTTGTTGTTCAATTATAGAACCAAAACACGATAAAATTATTGCTTTATCTTTTTTATAGTGTCTATATCTTTTCATTTTTCAGTGCAACTGCTTTATAAAGTCTTTTTTCTACAAAAGGACTATTTTCTAATTTTCCAAGTGTTTTTGCACCTGCAAGTACAGCTAAATCAATAAGTGGTTCTAAGATTACAACACTCATATATGAGATTCCAAAAGTAGCAACTGCACTTAAGTTTTCTATTCCAAAGCCTTGCCCGTAAAGTGCCCAAAAAGCAACCCAAGTTACAATTCCACCTTGATAAGCAAGTGATAATTTTAAAGTATCTTTATAAGCAATATCTTTGTATGCAATATTTTGAGGAATAACTCTTTTTGCTAAATAACCCATTGCAAATAAAGGCATAAGAATAGTTGTTACATTCATACCGTATTGTGGTAAGTCAAATGGTGCAAAAAACAATCCTTGAATCAAAAGACCTAAAGCCAAACCAAAAGCAGCACAACTAGCACCAAATATCAAAAATAGAGTTGAACCTAAGATTAGATGAACTTCTGAAACACCTACTGGATGATGGGGAAGTACTTCAAAGAACATAAAAACTAAAATTGTAGAAATTATAGTTTTAACAATAAATGGAATCATCCCACTATTTTTTATACTATTTAATGCCATTTTTATAGCAATTCCAAATGAAACAGCAGCTGTTCCATAACTCAATAAGATTTTTGCACCTTGCACTATGCCTGCTTCTATATGCATGATTCGTCCTTGTATTATAAATATTTTAAATGTGTTTATAGATTTAACTATATGAAATGATTGTTTTGATTAGTAATTTAAAGTAAGTAAGGGAGGTGAAGTTTTATATTCTTGAAATTTTATAGCTTTAAGATGGTATTGTCTATTATTATCTATAGTACACAACTTAAACAAAGTCGAATACATTGCAATAATTGCTAACGAAAAGTATCGTTTTTTATAACCTCTTAAATGTTTCATAAAGAATATTACCTAAATAATTATTAAACTATTATACTTAAGTATTATTTTAATATTTAGTTAAGTTTTAAAAAGAATAATTCATTCTTTTTTCAAGATACTTTGAAAAAATTGCAACTAAATAAGTCATGATAAAATAAAATACACCAAGAGTAAGATATATTTCAAAAGGTTCATATGTTCTCACATAAATCAATTGACCAGCTCTTGTCAACTCTGTTATTGAAAGAACTGAGACTAATGAACTATCTTTTAGAATCGCTGCATATGAATTTGTAATAGAGGGTAAAACAATACGCAAAGCTTGAGGATATATAATATAAAATAACATATGCAAATTACTCAATCCCAGAGATTTTGCAGCTTCATACTGTCCTTTTTCTATGGAAGTTACTCCAGAACGAACAATTTCAGACATGTATGCACCAAAATTTAGAGATAATCCTATTATTGCGGCTTCATGACTTGACATTGTAATGCCAATTTGAGGTAAACCATAATATATAAAAAAAAGTTGTATTAAAAGTGGTGTTCCTCTAAATATCTCAATGTAGATTGAAAAAATAGAATTAATTACTTTAGGTATTTTAAAACTTTTCAATGTCCCAATAATCAAGCCAATAAAAAAAGCTATCACAAAAGAGACAAAAGACAAATATATTGTCAGCCATGAAGCTTCTAGTAAAAATCCTAGGTTTTCATATACTACATTAAAATTCACTTATTTTACTGCCAACCATTTTTTAACTAGTTTGTCATAAGTTCCATTATCTTTTAGTGTTTTTAAAGCACTATTTATCTCTTTTGTTAAAGAGTCATTGCCTTTTTTCATTACAGCAACCAATTGAGATGGAGCTAAATTATCAACTATTTTGTATTCTTTGTTAAAATCTTTTTGAGTCAATGCATATGCATAACCTACTACAACAGCATCAATTCTTTTATGTTTTAGATCTAGAAAAGCTTCTGGATTATAATTATATCTTGCCACTTTTCCTAAATCATCTAATTTATCAACTATTTGCTCACTTCCACTACCTAGTTGAACACCAACACTTTTACCTTTTAAATTTTCTTTTGATTTTATACTTTTATCATCTTTTCTAACAACAAGTACATCATTTAACAAATAATAAGTATCAGAAAGATTCACATTATTTGCTCCTGCTTCTTGACGACTCATAGCACTTATAATAACATCAAAATTATTATTTTTTAGTCCACCAAGTAATGCTTGCCATTCTGCATCTTTTACCACTATTTTTTTGTTTATAACTTTTCCTATTTCTTGAGCTAGGTCAATGTCAAAACCAACAATTTTTCCACTCTTTTCATCTCTTGATTCAAATGGAGGATAAGCAGCACAAAGGCCAACTGTAATACTATCTTTTTGGGCATGGGCAAAAATACCAAATGCCAATAAAACGACTGCAATAATTTTTTTCATAAAAGTTCCTTTAATATATTTTTCACTGATGAACTTGGATCTGCTTCATCTACAGCATAAAATTTTAAGTCTAAATTGTTTTTATCTAAAAGTTCAGAAAAAACTTCCATATAAACACCTTTTTCATTGACACTTCTTGTAGAAGATAATGTTTCTTCTAAGTTAAATGTATCATCTATTTCTCCACCCCATTTTCCACGAGTTGTTTTTGTTATACCACAGTTAGGACTACCATCAATACCTATGCACCCTGAAATTGTATAACCATTATTTTTATAATCAAGAAGTTGATAGATAATTGGCTTTAATAAAGATTTAAACTGCTTTCTAAAAAACTCAGTTTCATATTGCTCTTTTACTTGTCCCCATCTATTAATACCACAAGTAATTAGTTCAGGACAAGGAAGTTGAATAAAACCATAACCTTCTTTCATCAAAGGTGAAAGAAGAGTTTCAAAACATCCTTCATAGTTTGCAAGTTTATAGACCTTTGCATTTACATTTAATAAACAGTGACTTAATAGAAGAATTCGTTTACTTCGAAGCATGAAAAACCTTAAAATAATAGTTTCCAAATAAAGTAGCTGTGACAGATATAAATAGTATTGTCGTTCCAAACCTTGGAATAAACTTAAAATTAGATATTAGTATTTTAATTAGTTTTATCTTAAAGGGTGATGAAATATTTTAAATATTTATTTATGCTATTAATAAATAAAACTCTTTGTAATTATTAGTTTATTTTCACAACACTTTATTTAAACTATTAGGATATACTGAACTAATAAACTTATAGAAAGGAAATACAATGGCAAAAGGCAAAGATGTACAGAAATCTGTTAAAACAGAACCTGCAAAATCATTAAAAGAAAAAAGAGCTGACAAAAAGGCTAAAAAAGCTTCAAAATAATAATATTTAAACTTAAAAAAGTAGTTATCCAGTTAGTAACTTAATTAACTGGATTTTCTTTATCTATATACCTAAAATTTATTTTTCTTCATTTATCTAATCTTTTTATTAAATTTAATTATAAGCTATTTAAAGTAAAATTCAGATTATATTAATTTATCATTAATATAAAGAAGGATATAAATGTTTAGTAAAATAAGTATAAAAATGAAACTTATAATTTCTACTCTAATTAGTATAATTGGATTAGTTTTTTTTGTTGTATTTTTTTATTTTTCATCTATAAAAATAGAAAAACTAGATGAAAATAAAATCATGATTGAAGTATTAAAATCTGATATGCTAATGCTTAGAAGAGATGAAAAAGACTTTATTATTCGTAAAGAAATAAGTTATGTAGATAAATTTAATAAAAATATAACTACAATAAATTCACACATTATGACATTAGAGAATAATCTATTTGAAGATAATTTTGATATAAATTATGTGAAAGATTTTAAAAAAGTCATAATTGACTACCAAGAAAAGTTTTCAAGCTTTGTAAAAGCACAAGTTGAAATTGGACTTAATGAAAAGATAGGTTTATATGGAAGCTTGCGTAATAGTGTTCACAATGTACAAGAAAGTGCTAAAAAAGCTAATAATTATGAACTCCTTTCTATGGTATATGACTTAAGAAAACAAGAAAAAGATTTTATGCTTAGACGCAATTTAAAATATGTTAATAACTTTAAAGAAAAGATTGATAAATTACTTGCTAAAGACTTTATTACTGAAAATATTTCTGCTGATTTAAAAAATTACAAAAATGATTTTTTAGCTCTAGTTAAAGCAGAAGAATTAATAGGATTAAATAGTAAAGAAGGAATCAAAGGTGAAATGAGAAAAACGATTCATCAAACAGATCTCATATTGGAGAAATTATCTACTTATGTAAGTACTGAAGTAAAATCAAAAATAAAAGCTTTAGAAAAACTCTTAATTATAATTGGTGTAGTTTTTTTAATCATAATTGCATTTTTATCTATGATAACTATTAAATCTATTATAAAAAACATTGAAACTTTCAAAGATGGATTATTTAACTTTTTTAAATACTTAAGTAGAGAAGCAGATTCAGTTATTCCTTTAAAAGTTGATTCAAAAGACGAAATTGGTGAAATGGCAGAAGTTGTAAATAGTCAAATCAAACTAATCGAAGAAGAAATTGAAGAAGATAGGCAACTTATTAATAATTCGATAAATACATTAAAAAGTTATGAAGAAGGAGATTTTACTCCAAAAATTAATCAGAAATCATCAAACCCAGCATTAAATGAACTTACTTCAATAATGAATAATATGAGTATAAATTTGGAAAAAAATATTGATGATATTTTGGAAGTAATGTCTGATTATTCTAACTCTAACTATAAAACAAAAATTTCAATAGATAAGAAAAAGGCTCATCTAGAAAAACTTGCTAGGGGAGTAAATAGCTTAGGAGGTAGTATCTCTGAACTTCTTAAAAAATCTTTAGAAATTGGTTTAACATTAGGAGATTCTTCAAATACTTTAATATCTAATGTTCACACATTAAATAATTCATCTACATCAGCTGCTGCCTCTTTAGAAGAGACGGCTGCTGCTTTAGAAGAGATAACAAGCACAATTATAAGCAATGCACAAAATATTGTTGAAATGAACAGTTTTGCTAATAATTTAACTGATTCTGCAAAATTAGGTCAATCTCAAGCCTCAAATACAGCCAAAGCAATGGAAGAAATTACAAATCAAGTTACATTGATAAATGAATCAATTACAATCATTGATCAAATAGCTTTCCAAACAAATATTTTATCACTAAATGCAGCAGTAGAAGCGGCTACAGCGGGAGAAGCTGGAAAAGGTTTCGCCGTTGTTGCACAAGAAGTTAGAAATTTGGCATCAAGAAGTGCTGAAGCTGCAAAAGAGATAAAATCTTTAGTAGAAAATGCTACAGCTAAAACAAATGAAGGTAAAGGCATTAGTGCTAATATGATTGATGGATATAATTCATTATTAGAAAATATTGAAAATGCTACAAAAAAAATCAATGATATTTCAGTATCAAGTAAAGAACAAGAAATTGGTATCAAACAAATTAATGATGCTATAAATCAGCTTGACCAACAAACACAACAAAATGCTTCTATCGCAGCAAAAACAAATACTATTGCAATAGAAACTGACTCATTGGCAAAAGAGATTATTAATGATGCACAAAATAAAGAATTTGAAGGAAAAGAAAATACAACATTAAGAAAGCATTTTACTAATAAATAATAAAGAGAGTCAATCTCTCTTTATTTTAAATAACTTACTCTTTCTCATTCTCATATAAAACAAATCTATTTCGTCCACTCTCTTTTGCTTTATACAAAGCATTATCTGTAAAGTTATAGATATGTTCAGATGTTTCTATTTCATCTGCATAAGCTACATATAATCCAAGAGATGCAGTTATATAATCACTTGCTTTATTGTATTTATGTTCGATTTTCAGCTCTTCTATTTTTTCATTGACTAATTTAGCGAAATTTAAAGCATCTTCTTTATCTTTTGGAGTAAATATTATTGCAAACTCTTCTCCACCTATTCTAAATGGAGTATCAGATGAACGCTTGCATATTTCAATCAATCTTTTCCCAATACTTTCTAAAACATAGTCACCTTTTTGATGTCCATAAAAATCATTATATTGTTTAAAAAAATCAACATCTAAGATAATCAATGCAAAAAAATGATTATCCCGCTTTGCACGACTTAACTCTTTCTCAAACATCTCATTAAAATATCTTCTATTGTATAGTTTTGTTAATTCATCTGTAATTGATATACTCTCAACTTTCTTTTTATCACTTATATCATGGCGAATTGCTGTATAACCTACAATATTTTTCTTTTCATCAAAAATAGGAGAAATCGTTGCATCTACCCAATAATAACCTCCATTTTTCTTTTTATTTTTTATTTCACCTGTCCATTTTTTTCCACTTGAGATAGTACTCCATAATTGAGAAAATAATTCATTTGGCATATCTTCATGTCTTATTATTCTGTGATTTTTACCTAATAATTCTTCTTTTGTATAACCACTAATATCACAAAATGCTTGGGAAACAGATACTATTATTCCTTTTGAATCTGTGGAAGAAGTTAAAACATTCTCATCTATCATATTTAGATATTCTGATAGTTTATTATTAAGTTTATTTATCGCTCGATTTTTAATAATAATAATAAAAAGAATAATAGAAAAAACAAGAATAACATAAATTAAAGGCTTAAAATCTATACTCTCTTCATATTTTATTGATAGCCATTTATTTAAAATCTCTTTATTTTTTTCTATTGGTATATTTGATATTAATTTATTCATTATTTCATTTAATAGTGGTTCATCATTTCTTGTTGCCATAGAAAAACCTATTCTCTTATCTAATTTACCTGCTATTTTTATATTAGCTACAAAATTTTCTTGAATATTATAAGCTACAAGAGGAAGAACATCAATAAAACCATAAACCTCGTTATTGTCAACTTTTGTTAAGCCTTCTTTTGCATCTTTAACTTCTATAATATTTATATTAGGATATTCATCTTTTAATATTTCTCCATACCCATAACCCTTTACGATAGCTAGTTTTTCAAATGCTAAACTTGAAATATCATTTACAAAAGGTTTATCAATTTTTGTTGCAATAACTAAATCCATATTCATCAAATTTTTAGTCATATCAAAACCTGCACCATATTCTTTTCTATTTTTCATAATAGTTATAAAATCACAAGCTCTATTTTGTGCCAAGGAAATAGTATCTAACCAATTTTTACTTTTAACTAATTCAATAGGCACAGGCAACTCTTTTTCAAAGAGTTTAATATATTCAGCACTCATCCCCTCATGTTTGTCTTTTTCTATTTTTTCAAAAGGTAACCAATCGGGATCTACACACATTTTTAGAGTTTTTTTGTTTAATAAATATTTATACTGTTCATCTGTAAATTTTACACTACTAGATGGTTTTAGATTTAACCATTTTTCTTTTAAGTCTATAACTTTATTATGAGACATTTCTCTATTTGCTTTTTCTAATATAGACTTAAGAAGATTATTTTCCTTTGAAACTCCCATATATAATGGTGCCTCTTTGGGTATGTATTTTACATTTTTTAATTGTATTATCTCTAAATTACTTAACCAATGTTGTTTAATATAATATTCTGTAGTTGCCAAGTTACCAATAAAAGCATCTGCTAAACCACTAGATACTGCTTCTGCTCCTTCCACTGTTGTAGAAGTTAAAAAAAGTTTTTGATTAGGATATTTATTTTTTAAAATAGTATGTAAAAATGACTTATTTAATACAGCTATTGTTTTATCTTTTAAATCATTAAAAGATTTGATATCTGAGCCTTTTCTTACTGCTAAACTTGGCTGATAAAGTATATGCTTAATATCAGTAAAATCGACAAATACACTTCTTTCTTTATTAATTGCAATATGAGGTATAATATCAAGTTCCCCATTCTTTAACATATTAATAAACTCTTTCCAACTCTTCTGACTTATAAACTCTATTTTAACCCCAAGAATTTTTGCTATCAAATTCATATAATCTACTGTGTAACCTTGGGCTTTATTATTTTCATAGAAGTTATAAGGAGGAAAAGTAGTTAAATTTTGCACTTTTAAGACAGGATGATTTTCTAAATATTTTTTTTCTTCTTGACTCAAATTTATATTCGAATAATCTTTAGTATAATCTTCAAATATAAAATCATTTATATTAAATGCCTTTACATTTGAACCATATTCATTATATAAATCTGAGATATATCTAATTCTACCCTTATCAACACTTCCTAAAGGTATTATTTCTCTGGAAATGAGTTTTTCTATGGCTTTTGCTTCATATCGTAAATGTTCAACTGACTTTGACGAATTATACTTATTGTGTATTAGTTTAATAATCTCTTCTTGGTGGTCTAAAGCATAATTCCAACCTTTTAATGTCGCTTCTTTAAACTTTTTGACCCTTTGGGGATGATTTCTTGCTTCACTTTCACTAGTAAACAAAATGTCCCCATAAAAGTCAAAACCATAATTAGAAGGATTGATAATATTAATATCTATATTATTACTTTTAAAATAAAAAGGTTCATTACTCAAATAAACAGGAGAAGCATCAACTTCTTTATCTAAAAGTTTTAAATAATCGTCTTTTTGTCTTTCTCTAATCAAATTTGGTTTTATATTTAACTTTTTTAGCATAGCTAATATTGCAAAACCATCTGTATCATTAGGATAAAAAAGAACATCTTTTCCATCTAAGTCATAAGGAGAATTAATACCACTACTTTTTAAAGATATTAAAGCACTGGCACTATGTTGGAAAATAGGAGATACAATGACTACTGGCTCACCATGCGCTTTATAAAGTATCAATATAGAATCTGAAACTCCATACTGGGCTTTACCTTTTATTACTTCTTCTATATTATTATATTTAAGGTCTCTTTGCTTAATATCAACATCTAAGCCAACATCTTTATAAAAACCCTTTTCTTTTGCAGCATAATATCCAGCAAATTGGAACTGATTGAACCATTTAAGCTGTAAAGTTACTTTTTCATCTGAATAAAGAAAAGTAAATAAAAATGCTATTAAAAAGAGTTTTAAAGTTATTTTTAACATAAATATCCAATATTTTTTACTTAGTATAGCAAAATATTGAATTTTATGAAACTTTGTAAAATATTTTAGTTATAAAAAAATCATATTAAGTAAGCTTAAGTTCTACTTCTTCATATGCTAGAATAACCCTCTTCCGATTTATTCCCCATCTATATCCAGCCATTGTTGCACTTTTTGAAATAACCCTATGGCAAGGAATTAAAAAGCCAATATGATTTGCACCAATTGCACTTGCTACTGCTCTTACTGCTTTTGGTTTACCAAGTAAATTTGCTACATCTGAATAATTTAAGACTTTCCCTTTGGGAATATTTAATAAGGCTTTCCAAACATTTATTTGAAAATTTGTTCCTTTTATAAAAATATCTGTTTTTTCATTATTGATAAAAATTTTATCCAATAACTCTTGGGCTTTTTTATCATCTTGGACAAATTTTGCACTCTTCCAAGAAGATTTGAGTCTATTTAAAACCTCAGCACAACTGTCATCATAGAACTCCAAAGCACATATACCTTTTTGGGTACTTGCAATCATAGTTTTACCAAAGGGCGAAAAACCAAATCCATAAGTTATATCAAGGTTTTCACCCATCTTTTTATATTCATGTGGTGTCACTCCTATAAAATTAACAAAGAGTTCATGCAGTCTACTAGAACTTGATAAACCCAAATCAAGAGAAGTATCTAAGATAGACTTTGAAGTTTGAAGTTTCTCTTTTGCATATGAAAAAGTAGTTGCTTGTAAAAACTGCATAGGAGTAACACCAACATACTCTTTAAAGATTCTTGCAAAATGGTGTTTACTCAATCCTATATGTTTAGCCACCTCATCTAAATTTGGTTGATTAGAGTAGTTTTCATCAAAGTATTCAATAGCTTTTTTAATATCTTCATAATATTTGCTTTTTTCTTCTAATTTATTCATAGTCAAAGTATATTATTTAAAACAAAAATTTACAATCCGAATCTTGCTATTTTATTTACTCAATAACATTCTTGCGTAAAGACCAACCCTACTTGTGTACCCTACTTCACTAAATCTTAGTTTTTTATCTTTGTCATAAATAAATGTTGTGGGAAAACCTTTGATATTAAACTTTTGAGAATAAAATCCATCGTCATCATTTACAACTTTAAAAGTAAGATTATTCTGCTTTAAATAATTTTGTATCTCTTCTTTACTTCCAGATTGAACGGCTATGGTTATTACTTCATACTCTTTAGAAATTTTTTCAATATTTGCAGCTTCTATTTTACAAATAGGACACCAAGAAGCCCAAAAATGAATAAGTACGGGCTTATCTTTAGGTATATCATAAGTTTTGCCATCAAGAAGAGTGAAGGTATTTATATCTAGTCTATCTTTGTTTAAATCAAGTGCTTTATAATAACTAATTCCATTCATAGCTATTATCAACATCAATACAATTATAATACCCTCTTTAAGATACTTTTTTATTTTGTCATTCATCTTTTCCCTTACTTGAAATTCTAAGAATAGTAATTATAGTTTTATATTGTTGGTAATGTGTTTAGATAAAAGAAAATAAGTACTTAATATAATTACTCTATTAAAAAATCCTGCAAATTTGTTTTACCATAATTTATTTCTACATTTGAATCTTTTATCTTTTTTGCAACTATTCCCATAAGTGCTTTAACACCTTTTGTTTTTTCAGGATCAGTAAGTGGGAAAAGTCTTACAGTTACTGCTTCACCTTTACTTGATAGTTGTATAAAAAAGTTTTGAGTTTTGCCATCTTCTATTGAAATACTCTCTATTAGTGCTGAGTTTTCTTTGTAATCTATATACTTATTTGTTATTTTAAGTATTCCTTTTTCAAGCTGTTGCATCATTGGCTCAATTGCATCGTAGCACTCTTTTACATTTTTTGCTTTTTCCAATACTATATGTGGCATATATATCTCCATAATTTAAATCTTATTATCATATATAAAATAACTAATCATTAGTACCTTATTTATGGCAATTAATAAACTTAGAAAATATTTCTAATAGTTTACAAGAAAATAATAATAAACTCTTTGTCTAAGCACTAATTTGATAAAATACAGCCCTAATAATAGTTTCACAATCAAAACGAAGTTTATTTAAAAGGTTTATTAATAATGAGTGAGCACAAAGATTTTTTACGAGTCAAAGTTGAAGAAGACTTAAAGTCAGGCAAATACAAAGAAGTAGTTACAAGATTTCCTCCGGAGCCAAATGGCTTTCCACATATAGGACATGCTAAATCTATCTGTATAAATTTTGGTATTGCACGAGACTTTGGTGGACACTGCAACCTTAGAATGGATGATACAGATCCTACTAAAGAAGATACAAAATATGTTGAGGCTCTTAAAGATGCTGTAAAATGGCTTGGTTTTGAGTGGGGAGAAACAGAGTATTATACTTCTGATTATTTTTCTAAACTTTATGATTATGCTATTGAACTTATTAAAATGGGTAAAGCATATGTTGATAGTCTAGATGAAGAAGAGATAAGAGAATACAGAGGAACTGTTACACAAGCAGGGAAACGAAGTAAATATGCAAATCGTTCTATTGAAGAGAACTTAGACCTTTTTGAGAGAATGAAAAAGGGTGAGTTTAAAGATGGTGAACATATTTTAAGAGCTAAGATTGATATGTCGGCTTCTAACATGAAAATGAGAGACCCTCTTTTATACAGAATCAGACATGCTCACCATTATAGAGCAGGAGATGAGTGGTATGTTTATCCTATGTATGATTTTGCCCATTGTCTGTCAGATTATACAGAAGGTGTTACTCACTCTATTTGTACACTAGAATTTGAAAATAACCGTGAACTTTATGATTGGGTACTTGATACTCTTAAATTAACACCACCAAGACCTTATCAACACGAGTTTGCAAGACTTGGTATCAACTATACAGTTATGAGTAAAAGAAAGCTTTTAGAACTAGTTGAAGGTAAATATGTAAGTGGTTGGGATGACCCTCGTATGCCTACAATTGCTGGATACAAAAGAAGAGGATATACACCTGAGTCTATTTTAAACTTTTGTGACCAAATAGGAATTGCAAAAGCAAACTCTATGGTAGATGTATCTCAACTTGAATTTTGTATCAGAGATGATTTAAATACAAAAGTACCAAGAGTGATGTGTGTACTTGACCCAATAAAAGTTACCATTGAAAACTATGAAGGAAGTGAAAGCATTGAGGCTTCATACTATCCACATGATGTTCCAAAAGATGGTTCAAGAAAAATACCTTTTTCAAAAGAACTTTATATCGAACGAGAAGATTTTTCTGAAAATCCACAAAAAGACTACAATCGTCTTACACTAGAACAACCAGTAAGATTAAGACATGCTTATATCATCACTTGTAAAGAAGTAATTAAAGATGCAAATGGAAATATTACAGAAATAAAAGCTGAGTATAATGCTGATTCTAAAAGTGGTTCAGATACAAGTGGTATCAAGGTTAAAAGTGCTATTCAATGGGTTGATGCAAAAGAGGCAAAAAAAATCGAAGTAAGACTTTATGACAGATTATACTCTTGCGAAGCTCCTGATGGATTAGAAGATTTAAACCCTGATTCTTTACATGTTATTAAAAATGCACTTATTGAGCCAGCTGTTATAACTGATAAAGCTGATGTTAGATTCCAATTTGAAAGACAAGGGTATTTTTATGCTGACCCAATTGATTACACAGATGAAAATCCAGTATTTAATAAAATAGTAGGACTAAAAGACTCTTGGGCTAAAAAAACAAAAGTAGTTGAAGAGACAGTAAAAGCTGCGCCTAAACAAGAAATAAAAAATGCACAAGTGCATGGTGAAGCCCAAGCGTTAAATGAGAAAGAAAAAGCACTATTTGATAAATATACAACTCAATTTAAATTAAATAGTGAAGTTGCAAATATCTTAGCAAGAGATGAAAAGCTTTCATCATTTTATGAAGAGGCATTATCAGAGCTGAATAGCCCTGTTGCAATAGCAAATATAGTAGCAAATGATATAGCTAAAGAGTTAAAAGAAAAACAAGCAGATGAGTTGAAATTTACAGCAGTTCAAATAGCACAACTTATTAAAATGGTAGATGAAGAAACTATTTCAAGTAAAATTGCAAAACAAGTATTTGAGGAAATGTGTAAATCCGGAGAGAATCCAGCAAAAATAGTTGAAGCAAAAGGACTAGTACAAATAAGTGACCCATCAGTAATCTTACCAATTATCGATGAAATTATCTCAAAAAATCCAGACAATGTTGAGAAATTCAAAGCAGGCAATACAAAACTATTAGGTTTCTTTGTAGGACAAGTTCTTAAAAATACTGGTGGAAAAGCAAATCCACAAGTTGTAAATGAACTTGTAGCACAGAAGTTGAAATAATATAAATACCTCATCATTTTTATATGAAGCTAATTAGAAGTAACTATTAAGTTACTTCTTTTACCATAAACTCTCACACTCAAAAATTGTTAAGAACATGTCAAGAACTATACCCTTTTTAACTTTGCAGAAATATACTAAAATTAAATTATAAGAAAATTACTAAAAAGGAACTATCATGGAATTCTTAAGAAACTTAATAATAGTAAATGTTGTAGTATTTTTAGGATTAGGATTTTTATCTAGTGCATTAGCTAGCTAAAATCTAAATTTTAAATATTATTTTAAATATATTATATGAGTCTTTATGGGTATATTTTAAATCAAATCCATGAAGCTCTAATATTTTATTTACAATATTTAGGCCCAAACCATGACCTTCTTCTTGGTTTGGCTCTCTTGTGAAAGGTTGGATGTAATATATTAAATCATTTGAAAGTTCATTTGCGATATTTTTTACATAAATTCCATCATCACAACTTTCTATTACTATTGGAAACTCTTTAGCATATTTCATAGCATTGCTAATCAAGTTTTTAAGGGCAATAGTTAGATAATAAAAATCTGCTTCAATATTAAAATCATTTTTAATATTGACTGTTACATTTGACTCATTTTCAATAGAGAGTTTAGATAAAGATTCTAGTATTAAAGAACTCACTTTAAATTTACTTCTTTTTAAAACTGCAAAGTTTAGTTTTTCCCTCTGTAAAAGTTTACTTGTAAGCTTTTCAATATCATAAAAGATTGTATTTATATCTTTTAGTATTTGATTATCTTCTTTATTTTTGATTTTTCGAAGCATGAACTTTCCCTTCGTAATTGGGGTTTTTAATTCATGACTAATATTTCGTAAAAGCTCTTCTCTTGAATATATAATATTTGCTTGTTTTTCTAAATATGAGTTTAAATTTTCGGTTATCACACTAAGCTCATTATTGCGTCCAATGTCTACTTTTATAATTTTTTCATCATTTTTAAATAAATGTAAAACACCTTGATTTAATTTATCAAGCTTATCTTTTATCTCATTTATAATCTTTGAAGAGATGATAGAACTAAGTAAAAATAAGACAATAAATAAAATAACTAATTCAAGTTTTATAGTATCTAAAAAGTCATCTCTTTTATTTTGAGTTTGAGTTAATTTTTCTTGTAAATATTTTATCTCTTCTTCAAGTAGTTTTTGACTATGCATATTTACTTGTTCAAACTTTTTATTAAAGGCAATAAAATCAGTATTTTTATTAAGCACTAAAGTATATAATTCTTCACTTATTGATTTTTGCATAGTCTCAAAATATGAAAAAATCAAAACTAAACTTCTTTCTTCTTCTTTTGATTCAGAATTATTTATGATTTTAGTTTTTTGAGTACTCAAATTTTCAAAGAGTACATTTGCTTTATTGATTCGATCCTTTACTATTTGTATCTTGTCAAAGTCCGTTATAATATCAAGCACTATCCATGAATAAGAGTTACTAAACTCTTTTAGCTTTTCCATTCTTATTAATTGATCATACCTATGTTTTTGTTGAGAATTGATGCTATTTAGATTATAAATTGTATAAAAAAACACTCCAATAATAAAAGCAACAATCAATAAGATTAAGCAAAATGATATAAATAGTCGTTTTCTAATTGTCATAAAAAAACTTATACCCAATACCCCAAATAGATTTTATATATTTAGGTTCCTTGGAATTATCATCAATCTTAAATCTAATATTACTAATATGAGTATCTATTGTTCTGTTTTTTGTATCATCATTAAGTGAAGTCTCTTTTACTATATCTTCTCTTGATATGATTTTATTTAAATTATTTACAAATAATAAAAAAATCTCTTTTTCAACTTTAGTAAACTCTATTTCAACATCACTTAAAAAAACGCTTGAGCTATTTAAATCAATACTTAGGTCATGTATTTTAAGAAAATCTGCTTTATTGTATCTTTTTAAGATGGCTTCAACTCTAAGAATCAGTTCCCTAGGCTCATATGGTTTTGAAAGATAATCATCTGTCCCAAGTTCAAATCCATAGATTTTGTTACCTATATCATCCCTTGCTGTTGATATAAGAATAGGAATATTTTTTATCTCTTTTAATTTTTTAAACAAATCAAAACCATCCATAAGAGGAAGACCTAAATCAAGTATAGCGATAGTAAAATCATCTGGTTTTTTTTTAAATGACTCCAAGGCATCTATTGGATTTGAAAAGGCACTGCATAAATAATTATATTCTTCCAAATACTCATTTATCAAGTTTTGTAAAACTAAGTCATCTTCAACTAGTAATACTTTTTTCATATCTCACCTTTTCAATTATCATATCTTATTTGCAATATATTTTAACAAAAAAATCTAAATAATCCTCCTGTAGTTAATTCATTTTAGTCAAGTAGTTATTATATTATCAATTTGCAAAGTTACAAAGTGTATAGTTCTTGACAATTTCTTAACAATTTTAATAATAAATGTTATTACAAATACCATAATAAAGCATATAGCTACTTTTAGATAAGATTTCAAAAAAGGATTTAAAATGGAAATAGGATTATTTATAGGCTTTCTTGGCTTCTTTCTTACAGCTATTATTTTAGTGATTATTTTTCTTTATTTGTATGCAGTTGTTACACCTTATGATGATTATAAACTTATTTTTGAGGACAATAATCTAGCAGCAGCACTTGGTTTTGGTGGAGCTATTATTGGGGTTTCTATTCCTTTATATAGTGCCTTAGTTAACTCTATATCGTATATAGATTTTGCTATTTGGGGAACAGTTGCTATTTTGATTCAATTAATTTTTGCATTTATTGTAACAAGACTTGGGGGAAAATACTCTTTTAAAACAAAGATTTCTGATGGAATCATATCTGTGGGGATTTTAATGGCATTTTTATCAATCTCAATTGGACTTTTAAATGCAGGATCAATGAGTTACTAAAACTCATTGATTAACTACTCACCAAAAAGAATATTCTCTTTTTGGTGAATCATTCTTGAAGTAAAAAAGCTAACAATCAAGATGGTCAAAATTGGTATAAAGAAAAAGTACAACAATAAAACATCTGGTCTAAAATCCCAATAAGACTCAAAAAGTATGTTACTTATAATATATGAACCAATACTTCCTAAAACGATTCCCAAAGAACTTGCGCAAAATGAGATTACCCCAAATTCTATTAAAAAAGAGTTTCTGATGGTTTTATTTTTTACTCCAATCATTTTTAGTCTTAATATATTGTTTTTTTGTAAATTCATTTGATACTGAATAATAATAAAACTCATAAGAAGCCCAATAATTATGGAATAAAGACTCATATTATCAGTTATTTCTGTGACATTTTTTACAAGGTTTGAAAAAGTCTCAAATAAACTTTTTACATCAATAACAGTCAAACTCGGGAAAAGCTCAGTCAGCTTTATCAGCATAGCAGTTGCATCATAATTCCCTGAAGAAATAGTTGCTAGTATAGTTTTAGGAGCATCATCTAAAGCACCATCTTGCAAAATCAAAAAGAAGTTTGGTACAAATTCAGTCCACTTTACGGTTCTTATATTTACTACAACTGCTTTTAATTCAAGACCTAAGATATCAAAAACAAGACGGTCACCTAATTTTATTGCTCTTCTATTTGCATATCTTTTTTCAACACTTACCTCTATTGGTTTAGAAAAATCTTTTGAGTTGTATACTCCACTAAAGTCTCGCCCTTCAACAATTTGTTCACTTTTTTTGAGCCCACTTCTATATGAAAGATTTACTGCCCTATTTTTAAGTTCATTTTTCTCTTTTTTTAGTTCTTCGCTTCCACTTTTTTTAGAATGATTTGTAAAATCCACATCATTTACTTTTATTATTCTCCCTCGAATCATGGGTGAAATATTTTCTAATCGTGCTCCCATATTCTCAACTTGGGTTTTTATATCTTTTATTTGCTCCTCTTTTGCATCAATTACAAAAAACCTTGGTCTTTCATCAGCACTTTGGGTCAAAGCACTTGATAAAGATGAGCCAATCTGAGGAATAAGACTAAAAAAAGTCGTACACAAAAGTATTGCTGTAAACAAAGTCAGAGATGTCTTCTTTTGTCTAACAATATTTTTTAAAGCCAAGGATAAAGATAGATTTTCCAAATGCCCTGAAAAATCAAATTTTCTTAAAACTAAAGAGCCAATTGCAAAAAATAAGATGATAAGGATTAACATTGCTAAAGCAAAAAGAATACCTACATTTTTAGCAGGCGTTACAAAATGAGATATTATTAATAAAACTGTAATAAAAGGAATAAAACTAATAATTATCTTAGAAAATGATTGCTTTGTTCTTTGAAGGAAAGGCAAAATCAATGGTAATCCTATACTTAAACTCAAAAGTATTAATACAAGTGATGATTTTAAGAAAAAGTAATAGTCCAATGAAAAATCAAAATTGAAATCCACAAGTTTTTTGATAATAGGACCTATAAACTGTGCAGACAGACTCATAAGTGAAAAAACAATAACAGTAGATATTGTAATCAATACAAAGAGGTGCAAAATATATGTAATACCTAAACTTTTTTTACTAAGTCCCAAGTCGCTTAAAATAGTAATGTCTTTTTGATGCTTTCTTAAAAAACCAGAATATAGATAAATAAGTCCAACTAAACCCAAAAAGAAAGAAACAAGTGAAACCAAAGACAAGAAATCTGTAACGAATGTCAAAACACGAAGTAATCTGTCTTTTCCATCATTGGGAGAAAGAACTCTCAAGTTTTGATCGACACTTTTTTCTAACTGATTTTCAATTTTTTCTAATTTATCATTGTCTAAATTTTCTTTAAAAACATAGTTTAATTTGTATCTAGCAGTAGAGCCAAACTGTAAGAGTTTGGTTTTTTTTAGTCCCTCTTCACTTATATAAATCTTAGGCATAAAACCACTAAAGCTTACTGTTTTTAAGGAGTCTTCTTCAATGACTTTTTTTATAATAAAACTTTCTTGACCGATTTTTAAACTATCACCTTGTTTTAAACCAAGTAAATCTAAAACCTCCTGATAGACCCAAACTTCATTTGATTTTGGTTGGGCTTCTTCTTGTGGATAAGTAGATTTATCTTTAAAAACCAATCCCCCATAATAAGGATAACCTTCATTTACCTTGACTACTTCCATTAGCCTAGCTCTTTTTTTAGAAGCTATCATACTAACAGTTGAAATACCTTCATTAAAATCTTTTATTGCAGGAAGTTTGTTTTTGATGTCTTGTTTTTCTTGGTCACTTATAGGAAACCTTGAAGATACAACAAGGTCAGAACCTAATAAAACCTTTGCTTTTGTATCTAGCGAGTGTTCTATACTTCCTTTAAAAAACTGTAAATATGAAAGTGAGGCAATAGCTAAACAAAAGTTTAATATAAATATCAAGCTAAAAGACTTTGAACGAGCCAAAGCCTTAAAAACAAGTTCTAATACTAACATTGAGTTAAACTTCCAGAAACTAATTCATAAGTCTTTTCACAACGAGCAGCAACATCTTTTGAGTGAGTCACTAAAATCAAAGTCATATTGTTCTTTTTTATTAGTTCAAAAAGTATATCCATAACTGCATTGCCAGTCTCATCATCTAAATTTCCACTTGGTTCATCTGCTAAGATTATCTTAGGATTATGAATAAGTGCCCTTGCAATAGCAACCCGCTGTTTTTCACCACCACTTAGTTGTGAAGGAAGATGATCTAGTCTATGAGAAAGCCCTACACTTTTTAATAGTTCTATTGCTTTTTCTTTTGGCTTTGCAATATTACAAACTTTTGCAGGAAGCATCACATTTTCAAGGGCATTTAAATAAGAGACTAAATGAAAGTTTTGGAAAATAAACCCTATATTTGTAGCTCTAAAATCATTTAATTCACTCTCTTGTAAATCTTTATAAGAAGTAGAGTTTAAAGAAATATCACCAGAATTTGGTTTGATAATCCCTGAGATAAGAGAAAGTAGTGTTGATTTACCACTTCCTGATTTTCCCATGATAGCTACTCTTTCCCCCTCTTCTAAGTGAAAGTTTAGATTTTCAAATATCTCAATATTTTGTGAGCCTTGAAGATATGATTTTTTCAGTGTTCTTAATTCTAACATTAGAGGTCTTCCTTTATAAATTCAAAAACTTTTTTTGCAATATATTTATGACCTTCAACATTTGGATGAATGCCATCTCTTTGATTAAACTCTTTTTTTCCAGCAATCCCCTCTAATAAAAAGGGCATACTTCTTAACTTGTATTTAGCTTTTATTTGCTGATACATTTTTTCAAAACGCTGTGTATATTCAGGTCCATAATTAGGAGGCATAAGCATTCCTGCTAGTAGAACTTTTGCCTTTGATTTTTGGGCATAGTTGATTATTTCTTCAAGATTTTTCTGACTTTGTTTGAGGTTTAAACCTCGAAGACCATCATTAGCACCAAGAGCTAATAATATAAGATATGGCTTCTTTTTCATATACCATTTAAGACGCGAGAGCCCATCACTTGTAGTAGAACCACTAACTCCCCCATTTATAACTGTAATATCTTTTTTGAGTTTAGAGTGAATCATATTCTCAACAAGACTAGGAAAAGCATCTTCTTTATTGACACCAAGCCCTTCTGTTAAAGAATCTCCCAAAAAAAGAATCGTATCGTCTTTAGCATTGACAATCTGAAGAGTGATTAAAAATAAGATTAGTATAATTTTTTTCATAGGTAATACTATCTAAAATCAAAAACTTTTTTATTAAAAGGAAGTAGATTGGGTAAAAATTAACATAATTTTAAGACTCAGATTAACTAAACTGCTAGCAAAATTTTTAATTATTATAAATATAAAATATTACAAGTTGTAATATTTTTAAATATTACCATTTTTTACTGATACAATAACACCAATAAAGATAGATAAGGACAAAAAATGGATGGCAAAATGATAGTAACCTATAAAATACTGTGTAAAAATGACTTCAACTTAGAACTCACCCTAGAAAAACTATTTGAAAATGACAAAGTAGCCAAAATGATAAAAAGTGAATTTGCAAAAGGGATTAGAAATATTGATATTATTACAAAAGAAAGTGATACAAAAATAAAACTAGAAACTCAAAAAGAACTCTATCAATTTGAAGTAAATAAAAATGATTTTGCAGATTTAATATCACTTGCAGAAGAGGATGCAAAGACAAGAAAACTTACAAAAAAAGATTGTGCAGACATAGAACTTGTGAATATAGAAACTATAGATTAATCTTTATTTTTACTAATAAACTCTTCTAAAGCAGAACTTTTTATAGGTATTTTTTTTGTAAATTTAACAATGTCTTCATCAATAGGCATACCGCCTATTTTGCTTTGCATCAAATCTATATATAAAGAGTCGTCTTTTAGAGAAAATCGTGCATAATTATAATAAACAGAAGACTCTTTGTCTATTTCATCAAACTTTATTGTTTCAACTCGCAAAGAAGTATAATCAAGCTTTCCCTTTCCCTCTACTTGTGTAAAGATAAAATATGGGAATATATTTGGATTTAGGTTCTTTTCACTTATATTTAACTCAGATTGTTTAGTAAACATATCATTTACAATCTTTTCAAAATAAGCTGGATGAATTCTCCCTACCCCTTTTAATACTTCACTATTAATAAACTCATATATCAAAGCTGAGTTCTCTTTTATAAAATCTTTTAATTTATTTACTTGCATATACTCTTCCTATAAAATAATAACTTCGTCATAATAATTAATTGCAACTTACAGTAAAGTAAGTACTCTAAAGAAATAGAATCAAACTTTTAGTAATATTAATTTAAATTATCACCAAAATTAGCAAAAGCACTTTCAACATTTGGAATGTTTTTATAAGAAGTCTTTGATAGTCTTACTTTTTTAGTTTTGAGATCACATACTGCAATTTTAAAATTAGCGCCCATAAATGGCTCTACAACACAAATGATTTTATCTTCAACCTGTCGTGTAGCATAAATAGTGCCTTGAAGGTTAGTAAAATAATATTGAGGATAACTTAATGGTGTTATTTCAACAATATCAATGGCTTCTGTATTTTCAAGAGTTTTTAAAATAATCATAGCATCTTCATAACTCTCAAAATGAATACACCAATCATCAAATCTTTTATTAAAATGTTCTAAATCTTCATCTAGAAATCCACCAGCTAAAGATTGTAAAGCAAAAATAGACACAAAATCACCTTCAAATATATATTGTTTAATGTTGATTTTAACATATGTTTTTTATAAAAGAGGATAAAAATCATGCTCAAATTTACTTTTGACTTAATAAAATTTTTTAAATCTTATTATTGCCATGTATTTCAATTACTTATGTTAAAACTATTAATAAATAAAAATTAATGGATAAATATAAATATGAAAAAAATAGATACATTTGATGAACTTACCAAATTGAGTGATTACTCTTTTTTAGAGAATCTTAATTGTGATCCTGATACCAAATTCAATGCAGATAATAAAACACCAAGAGAAGTTTTTAGTGGACACTATGTACCTGTAGAGCCCACTGCTTTAAAAGAGCCTATATATATTTCTCACAGTGTTAATTTTTGTGAAGAATTAGGCTTTACAAAAAACTTAATAAAAGCAGAAGACTTTATCAAAATGTTTTCTGGTGATATCTCTAATGTACCAAAACCTATGAAAAATATAGGCTGGGCAACTGGATATGCCCTATCTATTTATGGTACAGAATATTATGCACAATGCCCTTTTCAAACTGGAAATGGATATGGGGATGGTAGAGCTATTTCAATTCTTGAAGCTGTGATAAACGGTAAAAGATGGGAATTTCAACTAAAAGGTGCAGGAAGAACACCATACTGTAGAGGTGCTGATGGTCGGGCAGTTTTAAGATCAAGTGTCCGTGAGTTTTTAGCTCAAGAGCATATGCACTCTTTAGGTATTCCCACATCAAGGTCTTTGACTCTTTTTACCTCTAAAAAAGAGCAAGTAACAAGACCATGGTTTAATAATAACTCTTACTCAAAAGACCCTGAGCGTATGATTGAAGAAGATGTGGCTGTCACTACAAGAGTAGCACCTTCATTTATTCGTGTGGGACAACTTGAACTTTTTGGAAGACGAGCTAGAAAAAATGAACACCCAAAAGCATATGAAGAGTTAGAGAAAATAGTCTTACATCTAATTGACAGAGAGTATAGTGATTTAATCAACAAAAATTTAAATTTAGAAGAAAAAATCATTTTACTAGCAAAGCAGTTTCAAGACCGTCTTACATCTTTAGTAGCTAACTGGATACGAGTAGGCTATAGTCAAGGTAACTTCAACAGTGATAACTGTGCAGCAGGAGGTTTTACACTTGACTATGGACCATTTGGATTTATTGATATGTTTGACCCAAAATATCAACCTTGGACAGGTGGAGGATTGCATTTCTCATTTTTCAATCAACCCCAAGCCGCCTATAAAAATTTTCAATCATTTTGTAGTGCTTTAAAACCATTACTTAGTTCAGCCCCTGATACTTTGCAAGAACTTGAAAAAATTGAAAATAGTTTTCCTTTAGCTATGCAAGAAAAAATAGATAATATGTGGGCGAATAAACTAGGAATTAATAAATTTGACTTGGAATTATTTACTGAACTTATTGATCTTATGTTAGAGACTAAAGTTGACTACACTATATTTTTTAGGGAACTTTCAAATATACCTGATAATGTTAAGGCACTTACAAAAAGTTTTTATAGTAATACTTTTGAAAATGAAGATATTAAATCAAGATGGAACAATTGGTTAGAAAAATGGAAATCACATCTAGATATAAGCTCAAAAGAGTCTATAGAAAAGCTTTCAAAGCAAATGAAACTAACTAATCCAAAATATACTTTAAGAGAGTGGTATCTAGTTTTAGCATATCAAGATGCAGAAAATGGAAATTATGATCTAATACAAGAGTTACAAGGGATAATGACAAATCCATATGCTGAACAAACTAGTGAAATAGAAGAAAAATATTATACAAAAAAACCTTTAGATTTTTTTGGAATAGCTGGGATATCTCATGTTAGTTGCTCTTCATAGATAAATATTAACTTTCTGATTTATAAATGTACAATGCAGACATAGAACTTATGAATATAGAAAATATAGATTAAACTATTTAAAGCTATTATTTGGTAATTAAGATAAAGGTTATAGACTATGAGAATATTTCTAGCATTGGTATTTTTAGCTATTTTTGCATTTGGAGATTTTAAAGGAATTACTCCTAAAATGCTTCAAAATAAAATTGATAAAAATATTATACTTATTGATATCAGAACTCCTCCTGAATGGGAAGAACTATGAATTGTGCCAACAAGTAAGAAAATCATGTTCTTTGATGAAAAGGGAAAGTATGATGTTCAAAGTTGGCTTAATGAATTTTCAAAATATGTAAAAGATAAAAATCAACCTTTTGTTCTAATATGTAGGTCTGGAAATAGAACAAGTTTAGTTGGTGAATTTTTATCTAAACAAATGGGATATAAAAATGTCTTTCATTTAGAGCATGGTATTAAATCATGGATAAAAGAAAATAGAAAAATAGAAAAAAATTAAAATACTAATAAATTACATATAATTTGAGGAGATTTGCTTTTTGAAAGATATAAAAGTCCAAGGGATGATTCTTGCTGCATTAGGAGTATTTATCGTAAGTTTTGATGCGCTTTTAGTAAGACTTGCTAATGTGGATGCATCTGTTATTTCCTTTTATAGAGGTCTTTTTATGGGAATAAGTATGCTGATCCTTTGGAGACGAAGTAGCAGTAAATCTTGGCTTCCTGTCAATAAAATAGAGTTTATGAATTTTTCTTTTTTGGTCATACTCTCTGCTTTGGGAACTTGTCTTTTTGTCTTTTCTGTAAAATATACAGCTGCTGCAAATACCGTCGTACTTTTAGCGACTTCCTCTTTCTTTGCAGCCATATTTAGTTATCTATTACTAAAAGAGAAAATCAAAAAGCAAACAGTTATTGCAATAGTAGTCTCTTTTGTAGGTGTATTTATTGTCTTTGGAAACTCCTTTACATTTACAGGAAACTACATAGGAGACCTGCTTGGTGTAGCTTTGGCTATAACTATGGGTATGGAGCTTACTTTATTTAGAAAGTATGGACACTTTCCTACAATGCTCGTCATCTCTCTTAGTGGTTTTCTTGTTGCAACTGTTATGTTTGCTTTTAGTGATAAGCTTTTAGATATCTCTTTAGAATCACTATTTTGGTTAAGCATTATGGGTTTTATTCAAATTCCATTAGCCATGTATTTTATTTTTATCTCAACAAAATATATAACATCTGCAGAAGTAAGTCTTTTCACTACCATAGAAACAACAATGGCACCAATCTGGTTATGGCTTTTTCTTAGTGAAATTCCACCAAAAATGACAATTATAGGCGGTGCCTTAGTAATATTTGCCATATTTATAAATGCACTGCCAAGTATAATTAAAAAAAGAAAATAAAACTCATTTTAAGCATATTTTCTCTTCATTTATTTTCTCATTAGTATTTAAAATAATTAGATATACTGTTGCAAAACTTTGATAATAAGGAATAAAATGAGAAAATATAATGTCTAGTGAAATGATAATTAGTTCCTTATCTCAAGTGTGGCACTTAATACCTATAGTGATTTTTATTTTTGTTTTTAAAAAATTCATGGATAATAAAGGCAAAAAATACAAAATAAATATAAATGAAGAGTATGAAAAAAAAGGTCAAAGCTTAGAGTTCCGTACAATAGAAAAATACGAAAAACTAGCATATAAAGTAATCTATGATGAAACAAAAGATAATAAAAAAGAACAAGGAATAGATATAGTTTGTAATAATAACAATCAAACATTCCTAATAAAATGTAATAACAACTCCAAATCAAAATCAATCACAGCAGAAGATATAAAAGTATTTTATAAAAATGCAATGGAATATGTCAAAACAAATAATCTAGAAGAAAAAAATGTGAAATTTAGATATGTAATACACTATGAGGATGCATTAGATAAGTCTGCAAGGAACATACTAAAAGATGATAGTTACAATTGTAAGTATGTGATTATTTAAAAAAAGACTCTTACAGTTATTTTTACACTCTCTATTAAACGCTAGTTCGAGAAAAATTCTGGTGACAAATATCTAATTACCCATATTCTCAATAACTTTTTCAGATTGCATCTTAAATTTTGGTAAACCATTTCTTATAATCCACTCTATAATTGCTAAATTTATACCTTCATAATCATGAGCAATATATGTTCTTACATCATATAGACCTTTTAAGTCTTCTTTATCAAATTCACTTAATATATCATCGGCATGAGATTTTTTAAGTTTATCAAATTGTTCGGCAATAGCCGTTAAGTGCATCAAAATTGCAGGTCTTATTGTTATAACATCATCTAAAGCTTTTGTTATACTTCCTATATTATTAACTATTTCTTCAATATACTCTATTTTTTCTATTATTAAATATATTTTACTTATAGATTCTTTAGACATATATTGCTCTATCTAAAATAAATTTCTTAGCAGTTTTCCCCATACCTGAACTATCCGCTAAATCAACAGGGATACCAAATAATAAACTTATTTCTGATTGAATCTCTTTTACTCTATTAATAGCTTGAAATCCATATTTATTTGCAAATTCAGGCGTAGCTTCAACTAATATGTCTATATCACTATTTTCCGTAGCTTCATCTCTAGAGTAAGAACCAAACAATGCTTTTATAATAAAACCCTCTTTATTAAATTGTGGTTTTAATTCTTTTAATTTTAATAAAATTTCACTCTTAGCTAATACTGACATCTTAATAATCCCTTTTTAATTAGGGTAAGTATAACAAATATTTTTATAAAGTGATATAAGATAGTTGTAAAAGACTTTCATCTAAGCTATTATTTTATTTATTCTTATTCTCTTTCAAATAATAAGTAAAAACACATGGTACACTTTTTGTATATTAAAAATAAACACAAGGGAATCATATGGTTTGTAAATTTCAAGAAATAAGCGATTTTTTTCATAAGTACCCACAACTTTTGAAGGTATTGAAGAACAAGAGTTAAAAGAGCTATTAGAAACATTTCCACATACATGTAAATTTGTAAAATCACTTGATGAAGATATTGTTAATTGTGATGACTTAGAGCTAGTATCACAAAAAACTCTAGAATTATTTGATAATGCATATGAGCATGAATATACAAAAGATGATATTTTAAAGTTTGCAGGTGTAACATGTAAAATATTTGATATCGTTGGTGCACCAAAACACCATGTTCCATTTATTTTAGTTATCTTAGCAAAACTTTGATAATTATAATTTATTTAAGGAAAGATTATTTGACTGTTAAAGTGGATAGAAGAATAAAATATCAATTGATTAATTAGTAAACTGGTACCTAATTTCTAAAAAATTTATTTAAGAGTTTATCTTACTTATATAGATAAGTTTGTAAAACTTTACTAAATATAATATACTAAGAAAGGTATTCTCTTTTTTTGATTTTAATACTAATTTATTACTGATATATTCTTTTATGATAAAATAGGTTATATTTAATGGAGATAGTATGAATAATTATTTTGAACACTTAGAACTCGTACTTATTGACATAATAAACCATTTTAACATTGAAAATACCTATTTTGAACAAAATAATTTTTATGAAAAATTAGAAATATATGAATGGATAAAAAGTAAAGAATTCAATTTACTTATTAATATTATAAAAAATATTTTAGATTTAAAAACAAATGAATATTATGAAAATATAGGTAATAGTTCTAATTTAATTAATATAAAAAACTTAGCAATAATTTTAGTTAAAGATGCCAAAAGATTTTCTATAAAAACTACAATAAATAACTTTAAAACTTTTGTGGGAAAAAAAGAAATTTACTTATATAGAGTTTACTTATTAGGTAATTTACATAAACTTTCTTCAACTGAAAGTATTAATTTTGAATTTGACAATGGAGTTAAACTTGTAGATTTAAAAAACTTAATGAATAAAAGAAATTACTCAATTTATAATTCTGGTAATTTTGCACCCAATATTGAAATGTACCTTACATATGAATTTAAAGAAGATAAAAATAAAATTACTTTCTTGAAAGAATCATCGTTAAGTGCTTTTAAATACAAAGATTATTTAAATATAGATAAAAAAATAGACAATGTTTATTTGTGTCTTATTTTAAGTAGACATTTTAAATCAAATTATATTCCACTTATTGCAAAAACTGTTATTAGTGATGAAAAAGATTATTTGATAAATAATTCTAGCTACCAATTATTACCTTATCTTCAACCGAGTATTTCACCTGAAATACTCGAAATTGAACTCAAAAAAACTAATGAATTATTAAAAAAATTTGAAAAACTTGACAATAAGATACAATATAATCTAACTATTGCAATAAAAAAAATTTCTGAGTTTGCTTCTATGAATATTAATATTGACAGAGCCATTTCTGTGCGAGTTTCTATGGAATCAATATTTTTAAATAACTCAGAAGAAGATAAAAGTTTAAAAATTAGAAAAAGAGCTTCATCATATTTAAAAAAACAAAAAGAAGAACATAACATATTTAATCTATTTAAAAATGCATATAAGTCTTGTTCTACAGCTGTACACAATGGTACAATTACAGATGATGAATTTAATAAAATAGCAGAAGTCATCCCATATATCTATGATGCAATATTTCTTATAATTTCTAATGGCAAGCCAACTTGGAAAAAATATTAATTTTCTTTACAAATCAATTTAGTGAATAAGATTTTGAAAGAGTTCGAGGCAAATTAATTTTTTGGTTTAGGATTTACCATCTGGTAATGAGTAAATCAAAAAATTGATTTAACGCTGAAATATTTTAAAAGATTGTTTAATAAATTGATTTTTTTGCTGAACGCAAAATGAAGTGGCTCCGGCACCTGGGAGCAATAAATTAAAAATAAAAAACCAACAAAGACCATAAAATCGGACTTCTTAACTCTATCATTTTTTCATTTTTAGTCGTTTTTTGTTAATTTTGGGCACAATTTGGGCACAGTAAATTAATATTATTTTTCTATTGAATTCTAATTCTATACTAATATCTCGTATTAATTTACTAAATGCTCTAATATCTCTTTCTTCTGTCAATATATCCCAAATAAATCTTGCTCAACATCTAATGTATACTTGAATCATATAACCTTGTGTTTAAAAAATTGTCCTCTTAAAATTAAATATAAAAAAGTTTTATTAGTATAGTTACCACTAAAAATAATACAAGAACTGGAGAATAATAAACTGATGAACCTCTTAAATCATATAAATTAAGTCCTCTAACAAAAAAACAAATTTTCTTTGAAAGTTCATATCTATCTATTTCATTACTTAAATCTATTTTTGTGATTTCCTCATTTACTTGCTGTATTAATCTATCAGTTGAGAAAAATGAGAAATGTATCTTCTTTCTATATTCAGAATATAGAATGCTCAAAGTAAATAAATATTCGTCTTTATTAAACTTTTTATTTGATTTTATAGTATTTATATAGTTAAAAATTTCTTGTAACTTTTTATCTCCTCTGCCAATTAGAAATAGCCCATCAAAAAATGCTAGAATTTGAAACAATAAAAGAAAATATAGCCAAAGACTAATATTTTTTGCACGCTCAATAAAAGGTGGGTTATGATAATGGTCAAAAATTTCAATTTTTTCTATTTCTCTAATTCTATAATCTAATTTTAGTTTTGAAATTTTATCTGTCAAAATTGATATTCTAATACCTTCATTAGGATTAAGTAAATTAAAATCAATAAAAAAAGTATTCTTATCAAATTGTAAATTTTTATCGTTTATATTCACTAATAAAAGCTTTGTATCATCACTCAATGATATCTTTATTTTTTCATGAATGAACTCACTAGGAATAGCCTTTCTACCATCATTTTTTAAAATAAATTCATGTTTAAACAGTCTATTTATTTTAGTGTCTTTATAAATAATTTTTAAATCTGATATGTTTGTATTATTTTCAATTATTTTATTTGTCTTTAGCAAATATAGGTTTAGCTCATAGTCATTATTAGAAAATATTGTATCATACAAACTATAAATACCACTAACTACAGAAAAAAAAATCAAAAGTTTATATACATATCTAAAAAAAATAGTCAAGTAAAATCCTTAATAATTATTTCATTTTTTCTTTTTATTAATTTCTTTTTCCAAATCATCAAAATTTATTCCAGTAACTTTTTCGATATCTTCTTTACTTGAACTTCTAATCCAATTAAGATATTCTTTAGAAGCACTTCTTACATCATTAAACCAAGATACTATTATTGATACTAATATAGCCATTGCAAAATAACTATTTATTGCTTCTATAGTAGTTAGAATTCTAATATTTTTAGGTGCAGAGATATCTCCATATCCAACTGTTGTCCACGTAGTACCACTAAAGTAAATTGATGTTAAAAAATCTACATCAATCAATTTTCCATTTATTATTAACCCACTCTTAAAATACATAATTGCATATATAAGAATTGCAAAAAATATGTATATTACAAAACTACGTACTATGCTACCATAAGGCATTTCTTTTTCCCAAGACAAATGTAAGGGAGTCAATATCGTTAATATATACAGCATAATAAATAAAAGAATAGGAACAATGTATATTCCTATTTTAAAAAAAGACAATACAATCACTATCATCAAAATTATATAATAAATAACTGTGTTAATTGCAATACTTAACTGCATCTTACTCCCTATTACAAAATAAATCTATTTTAACATATCTATATATGTTTTAAATAATAATAACAATTTTTATTTACATACTCTAACATTTCATCTTTATATTTTGAATTAAACTTCTTGACTATATCTCTACCAGCACCAAATTCAATTTGAAAGTTTAATAATGGTTTTACCAAATAATAATTTGAACAAATTTGACTTTTTCGAACATCAAAAAAATCTTTCTCTTTCTCTTGATTTCCTATTGAATCTAAAAATAATAATCCTTTCGAATTTGACTTAATTTTATTAAAAGATTTATTATCCATGTAGTCTTTTTCATAGTAATAAAAATAAGTACCATCCAAATTAATTTCTTCAAAATTAATTCTATTAAAATTGGCAGTTGCAATTAAAAGGTGGGCACTTTTCATTGAAGATTTATCTGTAAATGTTATTAAATTATTATTATCTGATGATATTCCTCTATAATCAATTCTTGCACCATCTAAGTTAGATGAATCAAATTTTGTTTTATTAAATTTTACATCATCAAATATTACTCCAGTTAAATTTGAATTATAAAAATTGCTTTGTGTAAAATCTAATTCTCTAATATTAAATTGAGTCGAAAAAAACTTATTTTCATTATAAGAATCAATACTGCTTTTAAAAATACTATTCTTAAAATCACTATTGGAAAAAAGTGTTGATGTAAATTTTATATTTCTAAATTCACTTTTATCAAAGACTACTTCTGAAAATAAAGTATCAGAAAAATCAATATTTAAAAAATCAAATCCAATAAATGAAGATTTTTCAAAATATGAATGCTTTAAAATTTTATTCTTAATAGTATATCCTGTGGAATAAATTACACTAAGTAAATCTTTTTCAATGTACTCAGTTGCATTTTCTATTAAAAATTTATTATCAACTTTTTTTGAATAATCTTCCCCTTGAATACGTAAAGAATATAAATTTTTTGATAAAAAGTATAATAAGAAAGCTAATTCTAAAATTAATACACTGTATCCTATAACAATATATTTTGTTTTCTTAACAGAAAACATTTTCGAAGTTTTTATTGCTACCAAAAAATTAATTATTAATAAAGCAACAGTACAAATACAATATAGAATATTAATTATAAGATAATCAAACCTTACACTAAAAGAAAATGCATATATTATTAAAAAGAATGGCATAAAAAAATAAAAGAAATTTATTACTACATAAAGTTTACTTTGTTCTTTTTCATCAAATATAACCTCATTAAAAACAAAAATTGGTAATTTATTAAACAAATTATATGAAGTTCTTTTCCCTGAACTCGTTAACCATACTTTTAATCGTTTTGAATGATGGGATAGATTATAGAGAAAAACATAATGTAATATTAGTATAACCAATGGTAATATAGATAAAAACATTTCTAAGTCTATATTAAAACCCAAAACTGGTATTATAACCTTAATATTATCTTTTAATAATATTGTATTATCTATTGTTCCGATAACATACGTAAAATAAATTAAAAAAGTAAAATAAAACCACATATATGTTCTATTTTGATTTGTTGAAGATACTAAAGAGTCTTCTAAACGCTCTAATTCACTCTGTAATAAATTCATTCCTGAGTCATTCTGCATATAAGTCTACCTTTGATAATTTAACAGTTTTTAATTTTTCCTATTTCTAAATATTTTATCAATTAATTCAAATAAAGGATGAAAAGATTCAAAAATTGACTTATCCAAATTCTCTCTATCAAAAATACTTTTAGCAAAATTTGTTTTTAGGTTTTCGTCTATTTTATAATATTTTATATTTTTAAGTTTTTTATTTGCTTCAATATCTTGAAAAACCTTTGATATCTCATTAATATTATTTTCTGCTAATTCAATAATTCTTCTATTATCTGCATATTTTAAAATTTCATTTTGATGTAAAAACTCTTTAGGGTATAGATACTCTATCTCACATATACCTTTTAAATCTTTTTGAGGTAATGGTAAGGTTATTGCATAGAGATTATTTAAAGATTTTATAATTCCAATATTATTATCAATCTTATTTTTCACAACCTTCTCAAAACTCTTTAATCCTGTATCATCTGCATCAAAAATCGCTATAATTGGATTATTAGATATATGTTTACTGAATATTTCTGTAGAATTAATTAAAGACCTTTCTAGCTTAATAACTCCATCAAAATGAATAATAGTAAAATTATGTGGTTTGTCATATAATACTTCGAATGCTTTTTCTAAGTGTAATTTATCAGTTTCACCTTCTACTAAAAGAACAATTTTTTCAGGGTTTTTATCTATTTCATGCAAGTTTATATCTTTTTTTTTGTTTTTAGTACTATTTAAATTATTGGAATTCAAAGAATAATACTCTAAATCTTCATTTAAATTCTCTAGTAACTTCCAATATTCAATATATTCTAAAACTTCTTGTCTTTCCTCTGTGTCCTTAGCAACATAACTATCCAAAGGGTCATCAACATAATCTTCAGGGTACCAACTATATCCAAAACAATGTAACTGATTATATGAAGTCTCACCTTTTATAAATGAATAATAGTCCATGTCTTTGCCAATATCATAACCTTTTATATAAACATTAGACTTATAATAATCAACATATTTTTTGTAAATCAAATATACCATAACTTTTAATTCAATTCTTGTACGTTTATAATCCCAATGGTAATCTTCAAATACAATATATTTATATATATACTTACCATTTAATTCTAAAATCTTAATTTGGCATATGGGATATACGTATTGTCTCGTATTATTATTTTCATCAATATTTACATCCAGTTCAAAATCTTTTAAAAGATGAATATCATAAATATCATATTCCTTAGATATAGAATTAATCATCTTACAAAATCCAAAAATATCCTTATCAAAATGGTGAGTTTCATACATATAATCATTTTCTCCAACTAACCAATTGATGTTAATTGAAAAAAATGAAGCAACCCATTCTAATAACTCATGGGATATTTTTTTTAACAATTTTTCTTTAGAGGATATATCATAATAAGTAATATTGAATTTTTTATCAATTACTATAGGTATTTCATTAATATGAATATCATGAAGTTCAAATAGTTTAAAAAACCTAGTTAACATTAAATCAATTTTTTCATTTATCTCATTTTTAAACTGATTTTGATTTTCTTTCATTACACTAAACATATCATTTAATATTACATTAGTATCATCCAATTTCTTTATCAGTTCATTATATTCATTCACTTTATTAAACAATTCATTACTCCCCTTAAAATATTTAATTATCTATTATAATTTCTTCTACTAATCACTTTTACTTTAGTTCAATATCAGTAGTATATAAAGTATTAAATTCATCTTGAAGTACTTTAATTTTATTTTCAGCATAAGTTGATTGAAAGGCAAGTTCTATAAATCCTGAAAACTGCATATTTTTTTTCTTATACCCACTAATCTTATTTTCAATATGTTTAATAATCTTACCTGAATCACTAGATATTAATTGTTCATATTCATCAATTGACATAACAACAATATTTTCATTATATTTTTTTTTATTCTGTTCTTCTAATACCCATTTAAATAACATCCATGTTTCAAAATTTGAATGAGCAATAATAATACCATAGACTTTTTGATTTTGGATAGAGGTATAAGCTTCATCAATTTGCTTAAATGCTGTTGGCAATGTGTTTTTAATAGTTTTATATACTGCTTCTTCATCTTCCGAATAAAGTTTTTGTGCTTCTATATGTAAAACTTTTGCTTCTACAATAATATATGTATCTTCAACTTGAATCATAAACTCTGGCTTCTTTTTTCCTTTCTCAAAAAACTCTTCATCATAATCAATATCTATATTATAAAAATATGATGTAATATCTTTAATGTAATTTTCAAAAAGTTTTCCAAATCTATCTCTGAATCTTGATTGATTAGTAGATAGATTAAATACAATATCAAATAAATTTCTTGATATTGTATTTGCAAATAATTGTATACTTGGAATAATATATGCTTCATTTACTTCAAATATTGGTTTAGTTGCACAATTTACATCATAAACAAGCTTCTTTTTACTTATGCCCTTTTCTTTTGCTAATTGCTTATATTTAGATTGAGACAAACTAAGAAAATTAAGAAATTGAAATAAGTTTTTTCTCTTAATATCATATACTTTACAAAATTTTTGAATTTCTTCATCGTCGATTGAAAAACTTAACCAAAAAGAAGTTTCTTTGTATCTAATTTTATTCATTAAAAGTGTAAACGCAACTATTTGTTTTGAATCTAATCCAATTTTTTGTTTTAATTCTGTATCCATTAATGAATATAACCCAAATACTCTTCCCATATAATTTACTATACTAACTGCAACTCCCTGTATATGATGTAATTGTCTTGTCATTGATACTTCAAATCTTTTTACTAAATCTATATCTTTTTGACATAACATTAAATATAAACCCACTAATCTAATATAATCTTTTACCGTAGGCGAAACTCCATTATCCTCATCAAAAGATGATACTCTAATAATTAAATCAAGAAAGCCTTGTCTTAATGCAAAACTATATAAACACATTTTTTCATTCACACTAAGAGTTTTTTCAAAATCTTTTTGAATACCATTCTTTTCTAATAAATAAATTAGCATTAACCATGATGCTATTGAAAACTTACCAACTTCTTCTATTAATATATCTTTTGTCATTGTTGTCCTTTTGAAAATATTGTATTTCTTAACTCTTACTACAGAAAATAAATTTTTTAATTTTTAATTCTTTTAAACAATTTTCATCTCTTCCTTTAAGTACCAAAGGTTTTGCTCTTTTTCTATACAACCAATTTCTTCAAGTTCCTCTAATATTTCTTCTAAATTATTTACTTTAAAACCTTTTGTTTTATATAATTTATTACAGCATTTTTCTAATAGTTGAATGTCAACACCTTTTGACTCATCATTTATTCGATATGTTAAATGATATAGTGCCAATAAACAAAGTCCTTGTTCAGGATTAATATTAATAGTTTTTTCTAAATTAATTTTATTATTAAGCTTAGAACCATCCTTAATTAAAATTAAAAACATTAAAAGATGGCCATATGGTAAAAATTGATAAACTAAACTCATTTTACCTACACAATTAAACATATCTTCATATATAATATTTATTAGTTTTTTTAATTTAATATTCCTAAATTTTTTAGAATTACCTGTAAGAGTCAAACTATCAATTGTTAAAAAACCAAAAAATTCTTTTTCTTTGGTAGGTTCTTTTATAAATCTTTGACACTTATTTATCAATTCTTCATTTTTAAATAATTCTTCAGATTTTTCACTAAAACTACTGTCTTTATTTATTCCATATATCTTACGATAAGGGATTATATAGTTTTCTTTGATTTTATTTGCATGTTGAATAAAATCTGCCCCTTTTTTTACCAATACAAGATAATCATCTACACTCATTGCTAAACTATCTTTATGATGAATTGAAGCTCTCATACAGGTAAGTTGAAATTCAAATTTATTAAGATGTTTTATATTATTGTCTGGTGTACTCATAATCCCTTCGAGTATAACACTCAACCTTTCATAAGGTAAAGGATGTAGTCTAGTTTCATTTACTTCTTTACATTTATCTGCGAACCATTCAAATAAAAAATTAATACTTAATATATAATCTTCTATCATTTCATATTCATCACATTTTGCATTAAAATATTCATACAAGTTAGTTTTGGATAGATTATACCTGCCAAAAGCAAATCTAGAACCGTAATAATCAGCTTCTGCTTCTAATACTCTTATAATTTCAATTTCATCATCACTAAATTCATTATTGTTATTAATTTCATTTATCTGATAATTTTCATTAACTTTAAAATCTAAATGCCCCCAAATTATATGGGCATACTCATGAAAAAATATGAAATCTAACCAATATAAAAGTATAGATTCTGTTAAAACATTAATATCTTTATGGTTTCTATCAAGACTTTTAAAAATTTTACTATAACTCATTACAAAATGAGCATGTCTAAATAATTCATCAATTAATTTAGGAAAGATAACTATTTTATAATGGTTAATATCAACTTTTATAACACAAGCATTTTCAATGTTTTTATCTTCTTTGCGTATGTTCTTTGGATTTATAAAATCAATTTTTAACTCTTTGATAAACTTAATGTTTAAACCATTTATTATTTGTTTAACATTTTTATCTAACTCTTGATATATCCAATTTAGTTTTTTTTCTGATATTTTAGTTTTTTGTATCATTTCTTTATACTCAAATTCGGTGATACCAGTATTTTTTAATGTTTTCAATATAACTCCTATCTGTAAAATTTGAGACTTAAGATATTTGTTTCAAAGTTATTACTTTGTTCTCCAGTTTTATTATTTAAAATATTTATTTACTTTAGTTATTACAAGAAAATTATACATAAATATTCTAAAGATTACAGTATAATTTCACTATTGAAAGGAAAATAAAATTGTTAGTTCAAAGTAATAAAAACTATATTAACAACCTCTACCTAGAAAACTACACATACCCAATAGACATACACTATAAAAAAGACATAATAAACAACACCCTAAATTTTTATCTAAAACATCATCCAACTTTTAACATAAATGCTTTCAATCAATTATCACTTTCAACAATAGAAGAAATAATCAAACATGACAAAGTAATAAAAATAGAAAATCAAATGATATACAGGGAATTATATAAAATCATGTGGCTAATAAATATAACTTTTGAAGCATTAGAATTTATAAATCAACCAAATTATCCAAAGAAATACTTCGCAGATATTCAATCAGATAAAAAGAAAGTAACTAGAGAAACTAACAGATATAAAAATATGGTCGTAGGGAACAATGCTATTTCCTCAAAAGGAGAACTAAGAGTAAATTGGTATTTCTATAATCTATTTAAAAAAAATAAAGACCTATTAAAATTCTTCCTAAGTATTTATACTCTAACAGATATTACAAAAGCATCTTTACTCTATACAGAAAATGAAGATACAGTTACAAAAATAGTAAAATTCTTTGATGATAAACTCATTCAAAAAACAACTCAAAAAGCACTAATAAAAAATCTAGGTATATTACTTCATTATGAGTTTAAAAATTATCTAAAAATAAAAGATACAAAATCTAAAGAACTAATATCAGAAATAATACCCTATGTACTTGATGAAGAACCTCCCAATGATGAAGAGTTTAATAACTATATTTATCTTTCCTCTACCCTATCCTTTTTACCAATATTTGGTTCAAGTAAAAAAAATCCTTATCCTATACAGAAACAAAAACAAATCAAAGCAATGTTTATTAAAATTCTTAAAAGTGAAAATCCAAATACTAGAATAAATCACTTTTTTTTAACATCAGAAATGAAAGGATTATTAGAATCTCCCCATATACTATTTTTACAAAAATATCCACTGGAATTTTTTAGAATTAATCCAAAATATTCCTCTTTAATTAAAAAATAAAATCCTCTAAACTTCCCTCATGTAATTACAAATAAAAACACGATAATCGATTATCCAAACAAAGGATAAAAAATGTTAGTTCTAAAAGCAGAATTAATAGGAATCTATAAAGCAAATGACTTTACAGATAAAAAGACAAATGCTGTAACGCATGGAAAGACAAAATTACAGCTAATGAGCCATCAGAATATGCAAGATGGCTCAACTAAGATGACATTACTAGATATTAGTATTCCAGAGTCTAAAGTAAAACTTTATACTAAAGATAAAATTGGAAAAACAATTGAAGTTGATGTTGCAATAATTGGTGATGTTAAATATTACGGTATTTAATCAAATGCTTTTCACACTTATAAAAAATCCAAAGAAACGGAGGTTTATTTGATTTTTTTAAGGGTGGAAAGCAATATTTTTAAGGGGTATATAGTAATACCCCTTTCTTAACGGATAAAGGAAATAATATGCATGATATAAAAATGCTTCATGGTATTGATTCACTTTACTATTTTGCAGAATCAAACGAAAACTATGATGATTTATTTATAGAAATCCTAGACCAAATAGAAGAACTCAAAGGTAAATTTCAAAGAAAAGATATTGAGTTTGAAAACAATGATATAAATATTACAATCAATGATATACCTCTAAACTATCTTGGAAAAGCAGAAGGTTTTTATTGGTTTAAAGATATTAATGAGTTTTTTAAAATAGGATTTAAAGATAAATATAAAAATAGAGGATTAAATGATATTAGAATTCAACTTCAAGGAGTTGGAATTTATACTATTGGAATAAGTAGTTTAACTGAGTTTATTAATAACATACTTTTAAAACATTATATTACAGGATACTATCCAATTACTAGAGCAGATTTAAACTGTTTTATTCAATATGACTTTTCTTTTATAACTAAAAATATGTTTGTAACAAGAAAAAGACAATACTCAACTATAAGTGAAATAGGAAGTTCAACTAAGACACAAACCCTATATATAGGTAAAGAGCCTTTTAAACTTAGAATCTATGATAAAAAAGAGGAACTTAAAAAATCTAAGAAAAAAGATTTAATGTATGAGTACTTTATGAATAATGGCTTTGATATGGATAATGATGTATTTAATATAGAGTTTGAAATACATAGAACTTATTTAAAGACTTTTAATATATCAACTATTGAAGAACTGTTATCTAATGCAGAAAATCTTTTTAAAGATTCTATGAATCAATTAAGACTTGTTGATGTATCAAATATTACAGATAATGACATAAAGAATAATTCTAAATCAAGAGCAAATACTCTTCCAATATGGGAACATATACAAGAATCATATAAACTAGATGATTTTTTACAAATACAATTACCACTTATTAAAGTTAAAAGAGCAGTTTGTATATATGATGATTATAAATTTAAGACTGAATTCATATCGCTTGTTAGAAGAGCTTTTATTAATAATCTTAACATTGATACTGATTACTTGGAATTATTGTTTTATAAGGCAAAAGAGAGCCTTAAAAGAGTTACTACGAATAAAGAGATTAAGAAAAGATATATTGATGTTGAAGTTATACATGAAAATGATAATACTAAAGAGAATCTTAGACTTTTAGAAGATGGTAGTTTGATTAAGCCTGTTGATGTTGTTTCTATTTCAAGTTTGAGTGATTATGATTTACAAGTTTATTATGAGAAAGCTTTAAAACATCAACACAAAAGTAAAAGGGAATTTGATATTTATTTGGTGGCTCAAAAAGAGTTGATTAAAAGAGGTTTGATTCCTGTTCTTAGTGTTAGTGATTGTTTGGAAAAGGAGGATAAAAAACTATGATTGAGATGGAAAATATAAACCTAATAAAAGAGATAGCAAATGATATTGAAACAATTAAAAAAGCCCTAGCATCAATTCAAACTAAAAGATGGCTAAATACACAAGAACTAGCTAAATACCTTGGTTATTCTAAAGATAGAATCTACAAATTAAAAGAAGAAGTTTTTATTGAGAATTTACATTTTTATAAAAAAACTGGTAAGATTTTATATGATAGAGTTGAGATTGACGATTGGGTGGTAGGAAAGGAAAACCATGAAATTATTCAGTCGAGACGATATACTGTGGATAACATTTTATCATCAATCAAAAAGGTATAAACGAAGTTTAAATCTAAAAGATACTAAGAGAAATAGAAAGTTAGCACAAGAAACATATATGCCTGAATTTCAATACAAATTGAATACAGGCGAGTTCTTTAAAAATGAAGTTAGAATTCCGACAATAGATGAATTTGTATATAAATCATTTAAAATACATGAAGCAACAAGGAAATATTCTACGCATATAGATTATTACAATGGATATCATACCCATATACAAAGCACTTTTGCTAAAAAAAGGTTAGATGCTGTTAAACCATCAGATATAGAGCTTTGGCAAAATGCCCTACTCGATAAAGGTTTAAGTCCTCGAAGAATTAAAACACTAAGAACAGTACTTACAACTCTTTACAATGATGCAATTAAAGATGGCATTGTAAAATATAGTCCTTTATCAGTAGTAAAAGTTCCAAGAGCACAAAGAGTAGAGATAAAACCTTTTAGTCTTAGAGAAATTAAAACTATTCTTGATAACTGTGAGGGACAAGTTAAGAACTTTATTGCTTTGGCTTTTTTTACGGGTATGAGAAGTGGAGAAATGGTTGGATTAAGATGGTCTGATATTGATTTTAATAAATTAGAAATTTCAATATCAAGAACAATAAAGATGGGAGAAATATCAAGACCTAAAACTGAAAATAGTAATAGAGTTATTGATATTATTGATTATCTTTTACCTTATCTAAAAGACCAATACAAATTAACTGGACAAAAAAGGTCTTATGTATTTTTAAATGAAAATGATGAACATATTTATGATATCAAAAGAATAAGAGATACTCATTGGAAAAAGATATTAAAAAAGGTTGGTTTAGAATATAGACCCATTTATCATACTAGGCATACTTTTGCAACAATTATGATAGAACACAATGAAGATATTCTTTGGGTCTCAAATATGTTAGGACATACAGATTCAACAATGACCTTATCAAAATATGCTAGATATATTAAAAGAAAAGACAAAAAAAGAGCAACTTTTCTAAAATAAGCCTAGTTTTTTTCAAAAATAATTCAAAATTTGAGTATTTTTTGGGAACATTTTGGGTACAGTAAAACAGAACATCAAACTACACTCTAAAGTCTATATATAGGCATATACAGAATTCTAACTTTTTCAATAGAAGTTCATTTTGGGCACAATTGAAGAAAAAAAATTGCAAAATTTTTACAATTTTAAAATCAATCAATTTTGTCTAAAAAAAGAGATTTTTAAAAGTATTCAAAATAAGTCAAAAATTAAGGTAAAAAAATTGATTTTGGGCACAATTTGGGCACAGTAACAAATTTAAATCTCTTGAATGTACGTTTTTTAGGGGGTTTTGGGATAGTGGCTCCGGCACCTGGATTCGAACCAGGGACCAAATGATTAACAGTCATCTACTCTACCACTGAGCTATGCCGGAACTTGTATAAAAAGGTATTTAAAAAGAAGTTTGATGGCTCCGGCACCTGGATTCGAACCAGGGACCAAATGATTAACAGTCATCTACTCTACCACTGAGCTATGCCGGAATCTTTCTTCTCTTTAAATGGAGTGGAAGTATAGTAAAATTTGTTTTTATTGTCAAGGAAATTTTACTAAAATTAGCAAATTTTATAGAAATTTAAGCCTGCACTATCTACTAATGAAATTTTTGACATTTCTATTAGCTTTTCTAACTCTTTTTTACTATTTTCATCAAACATATTATTGATATCTTCTACTGTTAAAGGTCGTCGCTCTAGCATAGATAATATCTCTTCACTACTATAAGAGTTTATCTGTTTTGGTCTATTTTTATATGCGATATTTACATTTATGTTTTCAAATCTTTTTGCAATACTTTCTAGTGTCTCAAAGCTTACTGGTTTGACTTCATAAGCTGGTGGTCTATCAATAGTACCAATATCAACCCTATGTGGATTTATCTTTTTAACAGCTTCATATAACAATTCTATCTCTTCATCTTTATCGTTTAGATTTTTTACAAAAAGTATCTCTAGTACAAAGCTTTTATTTGTTTTCTTTCTAAACTCTATCATTGACTCGATTATTTTTTCTATATCAATATTATTGTGGATTCTATCTAGTTTTTTAAAACACTTTTGACTTACACAATCAAGTGATAATTTCACCGTATCAAATTTCAATAAAGCATCAAAAATCTTTTTATCATATATAGTACCACCATTTGATAATATCAATGTCTTAGTATCATTTTTGATTTCATTTATTTTTGTAATTAGCTCATCTAGTTTTGGATATAGTGTTGGCTCACCATTTGCAGTGATTGTTATAACATCAATTTTTGGGTGTTTCTCATAAGAGTCTTTAATAGCCTCTAAGACTTCATCTACACTTGGGTATGAATCCATCTTATCAACTGTTTTTGCAGGCTTTAATTCACAGTATAAGCAGTCAAAATTACACTGTTTTGTATCAGGGGATAAATCTACTCCTAAAGAGATACCAAATCTCCGTGAAGGAATAGGACCAAAGATTATATTAGACACTATTTTTTACTAACTCTTTGGCACTCTTTTACAAAGTGAATAGCATTTTCAACAGGAACATCAGGTAAAATACCATGACCTAAGTTAAAAATATGTCCATCACCTTGCATAATATCTTGAATTGCTTCAACACATTTTGTAGTTGCTTCTTTTGAATATAATCTACAAGGTTCCATATTACCTTGTAAAACATACTTATCACCTAATTTTTCTTTAGCAAGTGCCATTGGAGTAGCCCAATCTACACCAAATACATCAAAGTTTCCATACACTTTATCTAAAAATGCTGGAACACCTTTTGGGAACATGATAATAGGAATATGTGGATATTTTTCTTTTAAATATTCAGCTATCTCTACCATATATTTCCAAGAAAATTCATCATATTTAGCTGGCTCAATTGCTGCTGCCCATGAATCAAAGATTTGAACAACATCTGCACCTGCTTTGATTTGGTTTTCCATATATAGTTTCACTACTTCAGTTACTTTTCTTAAAATCTTATGTAGAAGCTCTGGATTTAAGTACATCATCTTTTTACAGATATTGTATGTCTTAGTTCCTTGTCCTTCTATCATATAAGTTGCTAATGTCCAAGGAGCACCAGTAAATCCAATAAGAGCTTTATCTTCTGGTAGTTTTTGTTTTAATAACTTGATAGTTTCATACACATAAGTTAGTTTATCAGCAGCTTCACTTCCACCAAGTAAAGCATCAACCTCAGCTTCTGTTTTAATTGGGTCTTTAAAGATTGGACCTTCACCTTTTATAAACTCAAGGTGCATACCCATTTCATTTGGAATAACTAAAATATCACTAAATAAAATTGCTGCATCAACTCCCACTATATCAAGTGGTTGAATAGTAACTTCTGCTGCTAATTCTGGATTGTGACATAGGTTTAAAAAGTTTCCAGCTTGTGCTCTTACTTTCATATACTCAGGTAGGTATCTTCCCGCTTGTCTCATCATCCATACTGGTGTATAAGGTGTTGGTTTTCTAAAACATGCATCAACAAATATTTTTGACATTTATAATTTTCCTTTAGTATTCTTAGTGTTTTCCAACTTTTCCTAAAAAGAAAAGTCCAACTGCTAGTGCAGTAACAGCAAGGGCGAAATATAACATTTCTAGTGCGCCATTGTATTGAGTATGTAAAACTCTTTGGAAGAAGTTAACAACTAAAACCATAACAATAACTTTTGCTATTTTATCTTTTAGTTGATCTAATGTTGTGATTGATAGAATCTTTGAATCTTCTTTTGCATCTTCTGAATGATCAATTGGAGAGATAAAAAGTTCATATACTCCAAATGAAAATATTAACATAACAACAGCGATAAGATATAAATCAACTGCTCCTATAATACCACCTACAATATCTTCATGAAAATCTTGAGGATGAGAGTGAGTAATTATAGTTTTAAAAGCATATTCTGCCATAGCATATATATCCATGCTAGCGATTATAAAAAGAACTAATGCACCGATTAGTCCAAAGATAACTGCAGAGAGGACAAGAAATCTTGTCTTCCACATGCAAGCTTCAAAAAGCTTTTCTATCATTAAATTTCGTTTTCCATTTCTATCCATTTAAGAGCGATTCTAACTGAGTTTGTCGCAGCCCCTACTCTTACTTGGTCAGCTACATTAAAATAATGAACAACATTAGAAGAATAGATATCTTTTCTAATTCTTCCTACAAATGTAGTATCAGTATCTGTTGAAACAATTGGCATAGGATATGCATTGTTTTCAAGATCATCTATTACTTCTACATTTTCAAACTTTGCTAAAGCTTCTCTTACTTCATTTACATCAACGTCTACACCATCTGTAAATGTAACAGTAATTGATTCTGAATGGCTTCTTAATACTGGAACTCTTACACAAGTAGCTGCTATTTGCATTGGTTTGTGCATGATTTTTTGAGTTTCTTTTACCATCTTCATCTCTTCTTTAGTGAAACCATTAGCTTGGGCTACATCTATTTGAGGAATAACATTATTTACAATTTGATGTGCAAAAGCTTCAATTTTTGTTTCATCTAATTTGAAAGTTAACATATCTTGCATTTGTTTTATAAGTTCTTCCATACCTTTTTTACCAGCTCCAGAAACGGCTTGATAAGTAGATACATCAACTCTTTTTATTCCATAAAGTTCATCAAGTGGTTTTAAAGACAGTACCATTTGAATAGTAGAACAATTTGGATTTGCAATAATTCCAGTCTCTTTCCATAAAGCTATATCTTGTGGATTTACTTCTGGTACTACTAAAGGTACATTTTCATCCATTCTAAAGTGACTTGTATTATCAATAACTACAGCACCAGCTTCAACAGCATATTTTGCAAATTTCTCAGAAATAGAACCACCTGCACTAAAAAATGCAATATCTACTTCATTTTCTTCAAAACAAGTTTCAGTTAACTCTAAAACATTTATTTCTTTATTTTTATACTCAATAGTACTACCTAAACTTCTTGCACTTGCTAAGGGAACTATTTTATTAACAGGGAAGTCATATGCTTCCATAACTCTAAACAGTTCTTCACCAACTGCACCAGTAGCTCCAACAACTGCTACATTAAATTTTCTCATTTTTAATCTTCTCCTAATATATTATCATCTTCTTTATTAGTATCGTTATTCTCTTCTTCAGGTTTATCTTTAAGATTAAACTCATCTAAATTGATACCATCCATAGTATCAGCATTTTCGATATCTAATTCATCATCATCTTCTTTAGGACATTTTGCAATAGATACAACTTTATCTTTTGCATCTACATTTACAATAATTACACCTGAAGTATTTCTTCCAGCTTTTCTTATTGTTTGCATATCCACTCTAATCATTTTACCAATAGAAGTTAAAATCATCAAGTCTTGTGCTTCATCAACTAATACAGCACCTACAACAGTACCTGTTTTAGCGCTTAGTTTCATAGAAATAACACCAGAACCTGCTCTATTTGTCTCTCTATATTCTTCTACTGTTGTTCGTTTTCCGATACCTTTTTGAGATACAGTTAATAACTCTTGCTCAATATTATCAACAACATTTGCATCAACTACAAAGTCACTATCATGTTTAAACTTGATACCTCTTACCCCTCTTGTACTTCTACCTTGTTCTCTTGTTTTTTCAACATCAAATCTGATACACTGACCTAAACTTGTGAAAATCATCAAGAATTGAGTACTAGGAGTTGTAATCTTAGCTGTTACAATCTCATCAGCATCATCAAGAACAATCGCTCTTACACCATTGCTTCTTATGTTACTAAATTCTGATAGTGATGTTCTTTTTACAACACCATTTCTTGTAAAGAAGGCTAAAGATTTAGACTCATCAAAGTCACTTGTTGGAATAATCTCCATAATCTTCTCATCAGGTCTTAAGTTGATAAGATTTACAACTGCTTTACCTTTAGCTGTTCTACTTCCTTCTGGGATTCTATAAACTTTCAACCAGTACAATTGCCCCATGTTTGTAACAAACATCAAGGTATCATGGGTATTAGTTACAAAGAATCTTTCTATAAAGTCATCATCGTGTGTAGTAACGGCTACTTTACCTTTACCACCTCTTCTTTGTTTTTCATAAGATTTGATTGGTACTCTTTTTACATAACCATTATGAGTAATAGTAACTACCATTGGCTCATTTGGAATTAAGTCTTCAATATCAATTTCATCATAAGAGTCTTCAATATCAGTTAATCTTTTAGATGAATATTTTTCTCTAATTTCAGTTAACTCTTCTTTAATTATTTCAACAAGTTTTTCTTCTGATTTTAGAATTGATTCAAGTTCAGCAATTATAGTCATCAACTCTTGGTATTCAGCTTCTAATTTATCTCTTTGAAGACCTGTTAATCTTCCTAATCTCATATCTAAAATAGCTTGTGATTGAATTGCACTTAATCCAAATCTCAATTCTAATTTCTCTTTTGCATCAGCATCATTTGCACTTGCTCTGATGATTTTTACAACTTCATCAATATTATCAAGGGCAATTTTTAGACCTTCTAAGATATGTGCTCTTGCTTTTGCTTTTTCTAAATCAAATATTGTTCTTCTGATAATTACAGTTTTTCTATGTGAAATAAATACATTTAATAACTCAGGTAAAGTAAATACTTTTGGTTCTTTGTTATATACAGCTAAAAGAATAATTCCAAAAGTTGTCTCCATTGGAGTTGACTTATATAAGTTATTCATAACTATTTCACTCATGGCATCTTTTTTAAGTTCAATTACAACTCTAATACCATCTCTATCTGATTCATCTCTTACTTCAGAGATACCCTCTATTTGTTTATCTTTTGTAAGATTTGCAATAAGCTCAATAAGTCTTGCTTTATTTACTTGATAAGGCAATTCATCAAGTACAATAATCTCTTTTTTACCTCTTGTTTCAATATGGTGCTTAGCTCTGATTCTAACTCTTCCACGACCAGTATTATATGCATCTATAATACCTCTTCTTCCAAAGATAGTTCCACCTGTTGGGAAATCTGGACCTTGGATAAATTCCATTAATTCATCAGCTGTTGCTTCTGGATTATCAAGAATATGCATTGTTGCATCAAGTAACTCATTTAAATTATGAGGAGGAATCTTTGTAGCCATACCAACTGCAATACCTTCAGAACCATTCATAAGTAGCGTAGGAACTCTTGTAGGTAAAACTGATGGCTCTTTTAAAGTATCATCATAGTTTGCTGTAAAGTTAACTGTATCTTTATCTATATCTTTTAAAATATCTTCTGAGATTTTAGTAAATCTTGATTCTGTATATCTCATCGCTGCTGCACTATCACCATCTACTGAACCGAAGTTTCCTTGTCCATCAATAAGTGGCTCTCTCATAGAGAAACTTTGTGCCATTCTTACAAGTGCATCATAAACTGAAGTATCACCATGTGGATGGTACTTACCAATAACATCCCCAACGATTCTCGCTGATTTTTTATAAGGAGCTCGTGCGCTCATATTTAAATCATGCATTGCAAATAGTATTCTTCTGTGTACTGGCTTCAATCCATCTTTAGCATCTGGTAAAGCTCGACCAATAATTACACTCATCGAGTAGTCTAAGTATGAAGACTTTACGGAATCTTCGATATTAATATCTATAATATCTTGATTTTCAAAAAGGTTTTCCATTGATATTGCCTTGTTATAAAATTTAGATATTTTATCCAAATTTTACTTAGTATTTGTGAATAAAAAAGGGGGAAAGCTTAAAACTTTCCCCCTTGTAAAAATTTAAGCTAACTTTTATAAATTATTTTCTTTTCTGTATTTAATAATAGCGTTAAAAACTTCGTCTTTTAATTTTAGTTTCTCTTTTTTCTTTGCTTCAATAGTAAACTCATCACCATGAGATTTTACCAAACTTTCAATCTCTTCATCTAAAGCATTGTGTTTTTCAAATAGATTGTGAAAATAGTTATCACTTGCCTTTAATTTTGTTATTTCTTCTCTGTATTCATGAAACATTTTAAATCCTTTTGTTGAAGTGTAGGTACATTATATCAAGTAAATTCTTAGACTTTTATGTTTTATAAATTAGATTTATTTTTATGTTTTTGAATGTAAAAAGTAGGATTTATAATCTGAATTTATATTTATATTTTCATAAGGGCAAAAGTGACTTACTGTCACTTTTGAAATAATTAATTACGATCTATAGTCCGCATTTATTTTTACATACTCATAACCCAAGTCACAACCATACGCAGTGAAGCTTTGAGTTCCAAGTCCTATATCACAAACGATTTTGAACTCTTTATTTTGTAGAACTTTTCCAGCATCTTCTTCGCATTTTGCATCAAATACTATTTCACCTTTGTTAAATACAACAACATCGTTATAAGCAATAACTAAAGTGTTTTCATCACATTGTATTCTACTAGCTCCTATAGTTGAAGCGATTCGTCCAAAGTTTGGGTCTTCTCCAAATAGTGCTGTTTTTACAAGTAATGAGTTTGATAAAGCTTTAGCAGCAGTTATAGCATCTTCTTTTGTTACTGCATTTATTACTTCAAAAGCAACAGCCTTTTTAGCACCTTCACCATCTGCAACCATTAACATAGCCATATCATGCATTACAAGCTTTAAAGCCTCTTTAAATGCTTCTTTATCATAAGCATTTGATTTTCCATTTGCTAGTACTAAAACTGTATCATTAGTAGAAGTATCTCCATCAACTGAGATTGCATTAAAAGTTGTCTCTTTATTTTCATTTAATGCTTCTTCAATATCTTTTTTTGAAACTTTTGCATCAGAACAAATAAAACATAACATCGTCGCAAGATTTGGGTTAATCATACCTGCACCCTTTGCAACTGCACCTATTTTAAAACTACTTCCATCTTCAAGTTTTACTTCATACAAACAAGCTTTTGGATATGCATCTGTTGTCATAATTGCTTGGCTTAGATTTTCACCGTTTTTACTTGATAAATCAAAAGTGTTCGCCCCATCAACTATTTTTTGAATTGGAAGTCTATTTCCAATAACTCCAGTTGAACTCATAATAGGATTTGTAATATCAAATTTTAATGAAGAAAATATTGTATTAATATCTTCAATACCTTTTTCACCTGTAAGTGCATTTGCATTTTTTGAGTTTATAAGTACAAAATTTGTTTTAAAATCATTTTCATATCTTTGATAATGTTTTAAAGGTGCAGCTTGGAACTTGTTGTTAGTAAGAACGGCTCCAACATCACACAAAGTATCACTATAAATAAAACCAATATCTTTTTTATTATTTGGTTTTAATCCAGCTGAAACTCCATCACAATAGAAACCATCAATTTGGTCTATAAAACCTTTTATTGGAAAAATTGAAAACATTATTTTGTACACTCCTCTGGCATATATTTTTGATTGACTAATATTTTAGCTTTTGCTATACCTTTTTGGTTCCCTACTAAAAGCAATTTACAATTACCTTCTATAACAATAGTTCCCTTAGGCATTTGAATAAATCTTCCTCTTTTTTCTGTAATTCCTATTACTGAAACTTTATATCTATCCCTTAAATGAATATCTTTTAATTGTCTAGATACTAACCAAGAATCTTCTTTTACAAGCACTTCTTCCATATCAATTGGAGTATCAGGTTTGTATAAGAACTCTTCAAGTACATTTTCCATATCAGGACGAACAGCCATTGCTGAAACTCTTTTTGCCATCAAAGATGGAGAAGCAACAACTTTATCAGCTCCTAGTTTTTTTAGTCTCTCTTTATCATGTTGAGTCTCAGCATTTGAGATAATCAAAAATGGTTTATTTCGCCCTAACTCTTTTTCATAAAGTCTTACAGAAGCAATTAAAGTAATATTATCAGAAATATTTCTTGATAAAGTTATAACACCTTTTGCAGATGATAAGTGAGATTTTAAAAATGCTTTTTCAGTAAATGATTCTTCGCATACATAATATGGATAGTGGTACTCTTTTGATATTTCTTCCATATCTTCTCTTGGATCAACAACTACAAAAGGTACATGGTTTTCTCTAAATTGTCTTGCTAATTGAATTGTATATTCATTATGATGAAATATTACAAAATGTCTACGAAGTCTTGCAATTTTATAAAGCATATTTCTTTCCTTATATAGTTCAATTAGGTTACCTTTTATAATTGCTTCAATAAGTACAGCAATTGAAAGGGTAAACAAAGCGAACCCAATAATAATAAGTGTGACGGTGAAAAATCTACCAGCATCTGAGATGGGAGCAACTTCTCCAAAACCAACTGTAGTAAATGTAATACCTGTTTGATAAATGGCATCTAAAATTGGGAAACCATCAATAAGAACATATCCAACTGTTCCAATCATCATCAATAGTTGTACGAGTACTAATGGTACTCTAAAAGGTTTTAGTTGTGAGTATATTAGAGGGTTTAGGTCGTATTCAGGTTTAGAAGATCTAAGTTCCCAACCCAGGGACTTTTTTAATTTATGAAAGATGCTCATAGAAGCACTTTATTTTAGTGCCTCTATTATGAGTTTTTCTTAAGAGTTCTTAACTCTTTTGCCGATATTTTAATCTTTTGTGTAGTACCATCATCTAAAGTAACTCTTACAGTTCTTAAGTTAGGTAAAAATCTTCTTTTTGTTCTGTTTTTAGCATGACTTACGTTGTTTCCAGACATAGGTCCTTTTCCAGATATTGCACATCTTCTTGACATTATTTTTCCTTCTGTTTTCAAAATATCTGCGAATTATATCTTTTTTATCTTAAGTTTAATTTAAATATTGAAAACTATCTCTTTTATTCTTCGAAATTGAATATCAAATAAAAACTCAGAACAACTCTCTTTATTGGTTTTTTTGATATTTTTTAGTTCATCTTTATTTGATAACAAAGCTTCAACTTTGAACTGCATTGATCTATCAGTGGGAGAATCCATAGTTGAAAATATATCAATAACTTCTTTAGAGGCACTATTAGCACTTACAAAAACAGCTGTTTTAAAGAACATAGCTCGTAGAACATTTGATGAAAAGGCTTTTACATATGTTGGTAAAATAAAAATATCAGCAGCACTATATAACAAATCAATATTTTTATAATCTTCTACAAATATAACCTTATCATCTAAATTGTACTTTGTAAATTTAAACTTTAAAGAATAGATTTGGTTTTTGCTCCCTGCAATTATTGCTTTATAGTTATCATTACTTAAAGAAGCTAAAATATCAAGAAATTCTAAAACACCATTTTTTAACAAGTTTTTAGAATGAAAAAGAATAATTTTATCTTTTTTATCAATATTAAACTCTTTAAACAAAATCTCTTTTGAATCTTTTGGCTTAAGATAAGTAGATATAATAGTTGGGTAAATGACCTCTACTTTATCATTTGTTATCTTACAAGTTTTTATTATCTCTATCTTCATCGTGTATGAATTAACAATAGTTTTTTTAGCATTTTCAATCATCTCAATAGCTTCTTCATCTAAAAAACCATTATGAAAATAGACATCAGGAAAAGTTTTAGCCTTGAAAGTAATCTTTTGAAAAATAGATTGTTTTTTATATAGACTTATATTTTCATCTTTTAGAAGTTCTTCAATAAGTACATTTTTTAATTTATAATAAATAGATATATTTTTATTCATTTATCACCTTTAATACATCTTCTGCTTTGATTAGTTTCATGCAATCATGATGACCTAGTGGACATACCCTTTTCATGCAAGGGGCACAATCTAAGTTTTTAGTAATGATATGCTCATTTGGATTATTCCATTGATTTGTCTCTTTGTACCTTGTAGGTCCAAAGATACTGTATGTTTGTACTTTGAAAGCTGCGGCAATATGCATAGGTCCAGAATCATTTGTGATAAAGATATCTAATCCTGCAATTTTTTCAATTAATTCAGAAACTGTAGTTTTACCAGCTAAATTTTGATAGTTTGATATTCCACTATTCTTTAATAATTCTTCAATATCTCTCGCAATATCAACTTCACCAGAACCTCCAAAAATAACAATGTCATATTTTGAAGCTAAATTTATGGCTACCTTTGCAAACTCTTGGGGATACCATCTTTTTGCACTTCCATAAGTAGCTCCTGGATTTATTCCTAATGTAGGTTTTTTGTATTCAAACGGTTTATAATAAAGTTTTAAGTCCCCTACTTCATTTTTTTGTTTTAAAACTTTATTTATAAATTCATTATATTTTAAAACTTGATGCATATGCTTTTTTATTTTTTTATATCTAAATCTTTTAGGTGAGCCTACAAAAAATAAAAATAACTTTGTAGAAAAAGAACTTCGAAAGCTAATAGACATATCAAACTTACCAATCTCTTTTGATAACTTATATAAAGCCACATAACGATTTCTTTTCTTTTTTGTTTCATCTACAACTATATTATCAACTCTTGGATGGTTTTTAAAAACTAATGTAGCAACAAAAGAACCCAAAATAGTAACATTTGCCTTGGGATAATGATTTAAAAGATTTTCAATAGCAGGAGTTGCCATAATAGCATCACCAAGCCAAGTTGGTAGTTCAATTAATAACTTCATTTATCACTTTCAAAGTTTGTTCAACATTTTTTTCAATTGAGAAGTTTTTTACTATCTCTAAATTTTGAGCTTTTATTTTATTCATTTTCTCTTGGTTTTCTAATAGTTCATCTATTCTTTTAACTATTAAATAATCTTTTGAGTTATTCATTATAAATTCATCTTTTAAAATTTCATGAGCACCATTTTGTTTTGTTGTAATTACTACATTTGAAAAACTCATTGCTTCAAGAATAACATTCGAAAAAGGTTCATATCTAGTTGGAAATAAAAATATATCACTTATTGTATAAAAATCAGATACATCATCTCTTGGACCTGTGAAAATTACTTTTTCACTTATTCCCAAATTTTTCGTCAAATTCTTATAATAAGATATCTTTTTTTCTTTACCTATAATAAATGCTCTAGATTTTTTATTTTTTATTTTTGAAAATATTTCAAGAAACTCTTCCACACCTTTTCTCTTAAAACCACTTCCCACATAAAGCAAAATCTTTTCTTCTTTTTTTATATCAAACTCTTTTGAAAGTTTTTCAAAGGAGTTTTTAAAATCTGGTTTTACTAAATTGATTCCGTTGTAAATAACTTCAATCTTTGATGGAAGAATATCATATGTATCAATTATCTGTTTTTTTATCATTTGAGAATTTGCAATAATTTTTTTAGCATTCTCAAAACATTTTTTTTCCAAAGACAAATAAACCTTATGAAGTAAATTTATTTTTGATTTTTTTTCAATAGAAAGAAAAACTTTATGAACACCATCTCCAGCCCGATAAATATCAGGACAAGCAATTCTCTCCAAGGAAAAATAAAAGTTATCTTTTTTATTTTTACATACTTGATTATTAAATAAAAGTACCCTAAGCCATGAAGGCAAAAATTTTGGAATAGAAGAGTGAACTAATTCGTGCTCTATATTTAAACTTTTTAGAGAGGAAGATAATCTAGAAAGATAAACTTCAGCTCCTCCAAACTTTGTTTTATTGGCACGGATTAATATTAAATTTTTTTTTATCAAAATACATTCCTGCTAAAGAAAGTCCAACAATAAACATAAAAGTTAGAAACATGTGATCTCTCATATTAGTATCAACGACAGCACGTGATGCCGTACCAACCATAGTAAAGAATAAAAATATTGAGAAATAACTTTCATACTTTATAAAATACTTTATGCATAAGAATATAATATAAAAAAGAATCATTATGCACAAAATAACACCAATATATCCCATGGCTAATAACCATTCTATTAAACTACTATGTGCATGAGAATTTGCATGATTGGGTCCATAGTTGTTCTTTAAAGCTACTTCGAAACTATTTCGTTGATAACCAATTCCCATTGGATCTTTTATTGACATTAATAATCCAGCTTTAAACCAAGCAATTCTAGAATAATTTGAATCATTAACAGGCTCACCATTTTTTAATTTTGGCACTTTATATTTTAATTTATCTAACCAATAAAGATTATTATCTATATCTAAAGCTATTGGTATTGTTTCAATTAAACTATTCCATCTTTTATCATGTTGTATATTATAAGCAAAAGGTAATGATAGAAAGAATAAAAGTAATATGGAAATTAATAGCTTAATTTTTTTATTTATATTCTTTTTGTAGAAAATGAAAAATATAGATGATGTAGTTAAAAAAAGTAAAGCAACAACACCATTTCTCATTCCTTCAAAAGCGGAACTCAAAATAGTCATAACTAGAAATATAGTTAATAAAAAATTATTAATAGGTAAAATCTTATTTTTGATTCTAAATCTATATATAACTTCTACCATTAATAAACTCAACAAAGTATTAGTAAGCATATTAGCTCTATCTGGTCCCTCTGCTAATCCACTAATTCTTGTTACTATTGTCTTATTATCAATAAAATATCTAAATTCAAATAAGTTTAAATATACTATATGTATTAATAATGCTAATAAGATAATATAAAGTAAATCTTTTTTATTAAAAGCTTGATTATTTATATTATGCACGCTAACAAGTAATACAAATCCTATAAAAAATGACAAAAGAGGATTTATCCATTGCCCTTTTATTTCACTAAATGAATAATGAGGGTTTTCACTAATAAATGCAGCTCCAAGAATAAGCCAAACAGTTAATAAAAAGTATAAATATTTAATGCGTTTAAAATCTTTAGTTCTAAAAATTCCAAAAAGAAAAATTTTGTTCTTGTAATACAAAAAAGCACTACTTAAAAGAAGTAGAGAAAAAAATAAATACCTTAATGAATTTGTATGAGGTATTGGAAGAACAAATAAATAACAAAATAAACTATAAGAAACAAAATGGTAAAATAATGTATGATTAAAAAAATTATATTTCAAAAAAAACCTTTAGTGAATAAATTATAATGTTTTATTTTATTATATATTTACTTTTATTTCCGTTAATGTCTTTAATGTCACTTTTTAGGAAATCAGCTATATCAAATAATCTTATTATTCAAACAGCTAAAATTGGTGATTATGTTAATACTTCTATTATGTTTGATGCAATAAAGAATACTGATTTAATTATTGATAAAATAAATTCTTCATTTGCATTATATGACACAAGAATAAAAGATGTCTACTTTATTAACGATTATAAAAATAACTTTTTTAAAAAGTTAAAACTTGCCTTTATTATTTTTAAAAATAATTACGATAATGTATATATTGTTATGCCGAATAGCTTTAATTTGTTCTTAGGAAAAATGAGTTTTTCAAAAAACAAAGTCACATTATCTACTTATTCTAATAAGTGGTATACGAAAATCTTATCACTTGGCATAAAAAAAATCATACATACAATTAATGATTTAACTTTAGATTCTTATTTAAAATTAATTAATCAAAATTACACGCATAAAGAGTTTAAAAAAATAATTCAACTACCTTTATTAGAATCAAAAAATAACTTAATCGGTAAAAACAAATTTAACATAGGAATAAGTTTAACAGCAGGGAATAAATTAAAAACCATTGACATAAAAACTTGGATTAAAATATTCAATATTATAGAAAAATTAAATCATAACATTTTTATTTTTGGACTAGACTCTGAAGAAAAAGAATTAAAGGAAATTAATAAAACATACAATCTAGATAAATTAAATACAATTTCATTATTAGGTAAAATACCTTTAGAGGAACTACCATCAACTATTTCAAAAATGAATCTTTATATTTCAAGTGATACGGGGAATAGTTATATTGCTGATACATTTAATATCCCTTTAATAAACTTTGCAGGACCATGTTATATGAAAGAACAACATCCTATTGGTAAAAATGTATTAATCATTGAATCAAATTCTCCTTATGTACCTTATTCATTTATATTTAAAGCACCATATAATGGAAATACTGAAGAACTATATAGCATAACTAAAAAACAAGAAGAACTAATATTAAGATTTATAGAATCTCTTTATAAAGACTTTCAATCTTCTTAATATAAGTATCTAAAGAAAAATTACTTTGAATATTACAATCTACTCTATATTCATCTACTTTCTCAAGTCGAGTAAATAAATCCAATAGTATTTTTGCATCTCTTTTTATAATAGTATATTTAGATTTATCTTCTAAAAGACTTTGTATTTCATAACTTACTTTATAATTAGAAGTAATAATTGAACATCCATACAAAATCCCTTCAATTACTACACGTGGTAAACCTTCATTTTCAGAGAAAGAAATAATAAAATCGCTGTTTAAATAGTGTTCTCTTAAATTTTCAATAAATCCAAGTTCAACGACTCTATTTTTTTTAATTAATTCATTTTTTTCTATTTCTGTTTTGCTATTAAATTTTCCTGTTCCTGCAAGATAAAGTTTAATATCATTACGATTTACTTTACTTAAAGCTTCAAAAACTAGTTTATGTCCTTTATTTTCCAAATAATTAGCAGGCATCAAAATTTTAATTTCTTTACTATTAATATGTTGAATATCTTTTTCAAATGGAAAAGGATTATAAATAATATTCTCATCAATTGGTATTTGCAGATTATAAAATTCATAGGTTGATTTAGAAACACTAATAGTATTAAATTTTAAACTCTTTAGTGTTTCAATTTGAAATTTATTTAAAAATGAATTTTTTCGTAAATGCTGAATTACTGGTAACTTCAATTTATTTGCTTCTAAAATATATTCTAAGTTTGTTCCAAAATGATTATTTAGGTGTATCAAATCAAATTTCTCTAACATTAAAATTTTTCTAGCAAATGACAATTTTGAGTTAAACTCTTTTTTATATAAATACTCTTTAGAAATCAGTCTATATAACTCTTTTTCCCACTTTGTTATTTTTTCTTTTGAAAAGTTATTTTGAATAATATTGACGTTAAATTGTTTTAAGTAATCATTTATTTTAATACTATCACTTATTTGGTAATTATGCTCAAAAAAAACTGAAATTTTATACTTAGCCTGACTATGTGTAAGCCCTTCAAGTAAATATAAAAAGCTTTTAGTCCCACCTCCATATTCAAACCCAGTATCTACAAATAAAATATTCTTCATTTTATAACTTTTCTATTCCTATCATTATTTTAAACTACAAAGTTCATAAACTTTTTTTAGAACCTCATCAACTGTTATTTGGAGCATACATTCTTGATATTTACAAGTTTTTCCAATACAAGGTGTACAAGTTTTTTCTTTTTGTATATATAAGTGTTGATGTTCATTAAAACAAGGATTTGAGCCATACCATTGAGCAACAACAAAAAAAGCAATTGTAGGAGTATTTAAAGCAGCCGCAATATGCAAAGGACCAGTATCAGGAGTTATTAATAAATCACATTTTTCAATTAATCCTGCTGCTGACTTTATATTAAACTCACCAGCTAAATTAAATACTCTTGTACTATTAATTCCCTCAAAAACTCTTTGAGTCATCTCTCTTTCATTAGGTGCACCAGTCAATATAATTTTTAAGTTTTCATTATTTTCTAAAAGTTTTTTCCCTAATTTAATCCAGTTTTCTTCAAACCACATTCTACTAAGGTTTGAAGCCCCTATTTGAAAACCAATTAATTTATCATAAGTTGTATCGATTCCTAACTCAATTAATTTTCTTTCAACTTCTAAAATATTTTCTTCTTCAATAAAAAGTTCCATACTGGTTTTTTTTTCATAGATACCTAAGTACTCTAATGTTCTCAATCTATCATATATCCCATGTCTATCGCCGTAATATGAAAGTTGTTCATTGTTATGAAATAAATGATATTTATTTTTATCATTTGGTATTTTGATAATATATTTTGAGTTAGATAAAATTGACAAAGGTGTTGCTTGTGGTTCATTAGAATGAAGTATTAATGATAAATCAATTTTAATTTTTCTTAAAATTCTCAATATTGAGAAAAAACTCTTCCATCTTCCATCATATAGTATAAAATCATCAATATAAGGATTATTTTCAAATAGTTTATAATTAGTAGGATTGAAAATAGCAATTATTTTCTTTTGAGGAAAATTTTCTTTTAAACTTCTAAAAACAGGTGTATTAAATAAAGTATCACCAATTGCAGTGTTTGAATAAACTACAATAGTCTCAATTTCATCTATAGGCAAAAGTTTATACTTTTTTGCATGAGAATATTTTTTTAATAAAAAATCAATTACAAGTTCATAAAAACTAATTTTCATTATTTATAACCATTTCTACAATTTTAGCAAAAGGTATGTTATTTGCTATTTTACTTTCATCTTGTATAACTAAATCCTTATATCCCCAAGGATACCATTTATTCATATTAGTTTTACCACTAATTGATATTGTTTTAGTGCCAACTGCTGGCCCTAAATGCATTGCACCACCATCTAATGTAACAAATAATTTAACATTTTTAATCAATCCACCTAAATCTTGTAAAGATTTAGTTTTAATAAACTTAGCATGGCTATGTGTTTCTAAATATTCTGCATTATGAAAATTATCAGGTTCTGCAGTGACTAAGATATTTTTATCTTTTAAAGCATTAAATATTTTTAAAAAGTTTTCATTTGAATATTGATTATTTTCAATTCTTGAAGAGATATGAAATAAAATATGTTCATTGTACTCAAGATATTGATTAGCCAAACTTTCATCAATAAAATAAAGAGTTTTTTCATTATTGTATTCTATACCAAACTCATATAAGCAGTTCATACAAAACTCAACTTCGTGTTGTAATTCATTAGTTACAACATTAATATTTAAGTTATCACGCCCTTTAGGATCTTTAACACCAACTCTATATTGAGCTTTAGTTATATTTGAAAATATTTCTGCTGATTTTGAATATCCACCTCTAAAAATGATAACTGCATCATATTTCTCTTTGTAAATATTTATAAGCATTTTTAACTTGCCAATAGCTGCACTTATTTTATTCAAAAAAGATTTTTTATGTTTTGGTTTTGTGTAACAATAAATTTTATTAATAAAAGGATTATTATAAATTGCATCATAATTATATGAATTAACAACAATATCTATTTGATTATTCGGATATTTTTTTCTTAAAGCTTCAATTGCAGGTGTTGTACAAATTAAATCACCAACATTGTCATTTCTTACTAATAATATTTTTTTTTCTCTTAAATCAATCATTCTGGTTTTATCCATGAGTAAATTTTCCCAATAAACTTATTTGAGTATATAAAAAGATTCTTTTTCAACCACTTATCATCTTTTTTAACTGCTATTCTTTTAATTTCCAAAAGATTATTATCTGGAAGATTAATACCTCTTTTAGTAGTGTACATAATATCAAATTTTGCATTAACTGCAATTTCTATTGATTTATGTGAGTATTTTCCCCTAGGCCAACATAATTGAGTATCCTCAAATCCTAATTGTGTACGAATCAATTCTTGTGATTTAGTCATCTCTTCTTTTAAAGAAGTTTTCCCAAAATATTCATCATAGTGTGTATGAGTGTGTGAGTGAATATCAAATACATCTTTCATGCTTTTCAATTCACTCCATGTACATAAAACAGCTCTTGGATTTATTTGTACAAGCTTTTTACATTCGTTATGTTTTTTTTCTATATATTCTGATTCAATGTCATTTGAAGATTTTTCTATCCATTGAGTAACTACAAAAAGGGTTGCCTTTAAATTATACTTTTTTAAAATTGGATAAGCATAAATAAAATTATCTCTCCATCCATCATCAAATGTTATAAGTAGAGACTTTTTTGGAACTTTTAGTTTTCCTTGTTTATACAAATAAAATTCATTTGATGTTAATGATTTCCATCCATTTTCATTCAAATATTTCATTTGAGCATCAAAGTTCTTCACACTACTAGCTATAAAACTATCTTGTGAAAGTATATGATGATACATTAATACAGGAACACTCATAATTTATCCACAAGTTCTTTATACAGTTTTGTTGTATCTTCCATCATTTTCTCAACTGAAAAACATTTAAGAATAAACTCTCTTGCATTTTTAGAGAAATTCTCTCTTTTTATATTATCTTCTAATAACTCTTTTAGTTGTTTTTCTAACATCTTAAAGTCATCAAATAAATATCCAGTTTTCCCATCTTCTAAAGCTTCTGGAATTCCACCAACATTACTTCCCAAAACAGGTACTCCACATGATTGTGCTTCAAGTAAAGAAGTACCCAAGGCTTCATGTCTAGACGCTAAACAAAACAAATCAAAGTTTGGCAGTAGATTTTCAACATCATTTCTATGTCCCAACATAATAACTCTATTTTCTACATTATTTTCTTTAATACAGTTCTCAATTCTTTCTTTCATAGGACCTTCTCCTACAATAACCAACTTAACATCTATATTTTTTATTTTTGAAAATGCTTTTATCAAAGCCATATGTCTTTTTGCATCTCTTAATACAGCAACAACTCCAACAAGTAAAATACTACTTGATAAATTTAATTCTGTTCTTAAATCATAATTTTTATTTGGAGAAAATTTATTAGTATCTATTCCAGTATAAATATTAACTAATTTATTGTCATGTACACCCATAGAAGAGAGATACTCTTTTACTTGATTACTTACTGTAACAACTTTTGTTGTTAAATTATAACTATAAGGCCCTTTTATAGGTAAAATAAGATGTCGTACTCTGATAACACTTGTATTAGTAAGTAAGCCTACAATATTTCCTATCCATGAGTCTTTCCCTGAATGCGTAGAAATAATATCTATTTTATTTTTTTTTATAAATTTACATAAAAAATAAATTGTTTTTAAATTATAAATCTTATTTAACTTAAAAGTAAAAAATTCACCATTTACTTCTTCTCTATTTTTATATAAAGTACTATTTTCTTCAACAGCCCAAAAAACTCTATATTCATCTTCTGGCAAATTATTGACAACTCTTACTGTCCTTTTTTCTTGTCCACCCCAACCTTTTGAGCTTTCCATTTCTAGTATGTTAATCATTTACCATCTCATTAATATTTTTCTTAATAAATTCAAAATCTAAATTCATCAGACAATCACTGATTTTAGTTCCATCACAGCCATCTTTTCCACATGGTTGACAATCTCTTGATTCTGCTATTACTCTATGCTTTCCCATAGTTTGAAAGCCATTTCTCTTTGTATATCCACTTTCCATCATGTCATTATCCCAAGGTCCCCAATGATCTGTTCCGCTTGGTCCAAAAAAAGCCAGCACAGGTACATTATTTGCAGCGCTTATATGCATTATTGAAGTATCAACACCTATAAATATTTTTGATTTTTTATTTAAACAAGCAGTTTGTTTTAATGTAAATTTTCCTGATAAATTTATTGGATTAGTTTTACAAAATGATAAGATATTATTTAATCTATCTATTTCTTGTGACACAGGAGCTGCTGTTAAAAGAACTTTTACATTTAATTCACTCTCACAATAATCAATGATTTTTGCCATTATTACATCATTTATGCATTTAAACATCCATCTTGAAACTGCATGAATATGAATAAAGTTTTTAATTTCTATATTTTCTTTTTTTAATATATCATCTACTTTTTTTTCATCTTCTTTTGACCAAAATATTTCTACTTTTTTTTCTTTTATATCTAAATCAAACTCTCTTAATATATCTAAATCCATCTCTAAAGTGTGTCTAAATTCTTGTTTTGGTAAATAGTTTGTAAATACATTTTTAGTAAGAATATTTTTGCCACCGGGATATCCAACTTTTATTTTTGCCCCACTTAAAAGAGCTAACTGAGCTCCTCTATCACCTTCGGTTGTATTAATAACCATATCATATGATTTACTTCTTATTGAAAAAGCAAACTTTATCTCTTCAACTATTCTCTTAATTGGTGAATATTTTTTTATCTTAGCTCTATCATAAATAATTGTTTCATTTATATTTGGATTTAAAGTTACCATTTCTTCGCAGCCTTTATTAACTGCAATATCAATAATAGCATCTGGAAAATTAAATCTTAGATTTTTTATTAAAGGTGTAGTAAGAAGTACATCTCCAATATTTCTAAACTTCATTACTAAAATTCTTTTAGGATTTATTTTATTCATTTTATATATTTCCAAAAAGTATATTGTGCATATAGTTTTGATATTACAAACCCATGCCAACCATCTTTAAAACCTTGCTTTAAAATATAAAGTTTAAAAAATGTCCAATATGGATTTATAATTGCTTTTAAAATAGATTTTTTCTTATGATTAAGTGTCGAATATCTATTTTGTTTAGATATAAACTCATCAATATTTTCATACGCTAGATGAATCATATGATTTTTTAAATATCCTGCTTTTGTTTGAAGTTGAACACTTTCATGAACAGGTACTTCATTAAACTTTCCAAATTTTCTATTAAAAAGTCTGATTGAATAATCAGGATAAAGACCACATGTTTTAATATTTTTTCCAAAGAAGTTATTTAATCTTGCAACAAAATATCCATTGGCACTAGGGGTTTCTAAAGTTTTTAAAATCTCATTTCTTAATTCTTTTGTGATTCTTTCATCACTATCTAAAACAAAGACCCAATCATAAGATGCAAGTTCAATTGCTCGATTTTTTTGAGCACCAAAACCTCTCCACTCTTCTTCAAAAACCTTAGCACCTAATTCACTTGCAATCTTACAAGTATTGTCATTAGAACCACTATCAAGTATTAATACTTCATCTGCAAATAAAGATGACTTTATAGCATCACCTATAAATTTCTCTTCATTTTTTGTAATTATTACTATTGAAAGTTTATTTATAGATGTGTTCATACTGATTCTTCCATCTTTTATGTAACCAAAACCATTCATTTGGTTTGCTTTTTATTACTTCTTCTGTAATATCTGCTTGCTTTTGAACACACTCTAAAATATCTTTTTCTTTATCTTCACTGTTTGCTACTTCAAATGATTCATAAAACTCTATTTCATATTTCTCATTATCAAGTGATTTTATAAACGCAGGGATAATAACTGCATTAAATTTTTTTGCTAAAACTGCAGCACTTGGAGTATGTCTTGCTTTTTTACCAAAAAAATCTATTAAAATACCCTCTTCATTTTTTGTATTTTGATCAACTAAAATCCCAACTGGTCTATTTTTTTTCAAAGCTGTTAACATACCTTTCATAGCACCACTTTTACTTAATAGTTCTACATCAAACTGCTCTCTATTTTTAGTTAAGATTTTATTCATCACTTCACTTTCTAAGTCTCTTCCTACTATAGATAAAGGAGTAAGTTTAGCAGCAATTGCCAATGATAAAAGCTCCCAATTCCCATAATGAGCAGTCATGATAATAATTTTTCTATTCTGCTTAATAAGACTTGTTAATAAATCTTCATTTTTAAAGCTTACCTTATTTAGTACTTCCTCTTTTGTTGCACCTTGATTTCTAATAAAATCAGCAAGAGTATAAATTAAGTTTTTATAACACCCTTTTATAATATTAATTTTTTCATCTTCACTTATTTTATCTTCATAAGCAAGGTCTAAATTTGCTTTAGCAATTTTTCTATGTTTTTTATCTATAGTATAAAAAAATATTGCTCCTGATTTTAAAATAAAATCCATAATACACTTAGGAGTATATAGTGTTATAAATCTAAATGTATAAAATAACCCAAGATAAATACTATCCATTTAATAAATTCTTTGCCTCTTCTATAATAATATTTTCATCAATTTCTCTAATTGAAAAATCATTTTTATCTAATTTGAAATGATTTACTTTACTATTAGATTTTACTATTTTATTTATTGAAGTTTGATAAATCCTATTAATAGGTGTTGGACCAAAAATAGTTATAGATGGAATATTAAAAGCCCATGCCATGTGTGTAGGCCCAGTATCATTTCCTATTAATAAATCTGATTTTGAGATAAATGCTTTTAAACTATTAAGATTTATTTTTGGCAAAACTTTTATAAACTTAGAATTATTTTCAAGCCATAAGGCTTTCTCTTTTTCACTATCGCTACCCCAAACTACAACACAATTCTCTTTTAACTCATTAGCTATTATTAAGAACTTCTCTTTTGGATAATTTCTACTTTCCCAAGTTGAGCCAATCACAAAAACTATATTCTTTTTATCTTTTTCCAAATAATCATAAATAATAGGATTTTCATCTTTATAAAATAAAAAAGGCTCTTTTTCTAAGATCATTTTTGAACTAATTTCAAAATCTAAAGGAGAAGATAATACTTTTACATTTCTATCAATCGTATTTTCATCATATGCTATTGATACTTTTTTATTGTAAAAAAGTGAAGCACTCTTTTCTCTTATTGAGTTTTTGTCAAAACCTGCAACACTCTTTCCTAGAAGTCTTGACACAATTGCTGATTTAATTAAACCTTGGGCATCAATTACTAAGTCATAATTGTTTTTTGAATAGTTTTTTATTAGTTTTATTTGATTAAAAATTTCTAGTTTATTTTTTTTTATTGATTTTAGATTTACACTATAAATATTATTAATATGTGGATTATTTTGTAAAACTTGTGAGAAACTCTCTTCTACAAACCAATCAATCAAAATATCTGGATAATTCTTTTTTATATATTGTAAAGCTACCATGGCATGAATAATATCACCCATTGCTGATAGCTTTACAATTGCAAGCTTCTTAATTTGATTCATAAACTACTTTATTTTGATTTTAATGCCCTTTGGCATTTGTAATTTATCTATTTCACTTTTGACTAGATAAATATCACTTTCCATATCAATACATAGTTTACTATCTTTTAAGTTATACTCTACTTTTGGTGCTGATAAGTCATTGTTAATTAGAAGATTCAAAGATATCATAAAAGACAGCCATTGCATGGTTTCCAAAGGAGGTAGAAGCATTTTATGTCTGATTATGTCTCTTTGCATTGGTAATGATTTTTTTGAGAATTTTATAATATGTGCAACTGTAACTCTAGAACTATGTAGAAAATCATAATTCAAGCCATTTAATATAAAATCAGCTGTACTATCATTTCCTTTATAAAAATTCAGACTATTTCCAATAGAGTGCAGTTTTGAGGCTATTACTAATAGGGTCCTATATTTATCATCTAGTTGATGAATTGGCTTTAATGTATCAAATATTTTTCTTGCATTTGAGCCAAAATATGCACTTGTTTTTTCATCAACTTGAAATCTATCAAGTAAACTTCGAACACTTACATTAAAATTACTTGGAAATTTACAATTGGAGTTTCTTAATAAATCAGTTAAATAAACACCTTCTCTTACACCTGCTCCAGATGTTACAACTTCTTGTGTATTTAACTCATTTAAAATAGTAGAAAAAATAAAAGTTCCCTCTTTTATAGTGTCAAACCTATCTTTTTTTACACCTAAGAGTTTTAACTCATTATTATTCTTTGAATTGTATATAGTTTCAAATAAATCTCTATTTGAATTTACATTATATTTAAAACCATGAAGAACATCTAAAGGATAATAGTTCTTTTTCATAATTACTTTACTTAATGCTCTTATACTTCCACCAATACCTATTACAGTACTTGGTATTTCATATCCACACGACTTGAGTTCTTCTAGCTTATTTAAAATATATTTTTTAGCACCTTCCATATCTCCCTTAGAAAAAAACAGTTCCCCTAATCTAACTGTTCCAATATCTAAAGATAAAACATGCTCTATATTTTTATTTCTAACTATCGCAAATTCGGTCGATCCCCCACCAATATCCACAGTTACAAAATCATCAGCTTTTATTAAATTAAGAGCAGCAACTCCACCAAAATATGCTTCTTTTGTACCCTCAATTACTTTAATATCTAAACCTAATTCATTCTTTACTCTATTTACAAAGATTTTTGAATTGGGAGCATCTCTCATAGCAGAAGTTGCTACACAAAAGATTTTTCTAGATTTTAAAGATTTTGAAATATTTAAGAAAGATTTTAGAGAGTTAAATGCTCTTTCCATGGGAACTTCTTGCAAGTTCCCAGCATTTTCATAAGAGCCTTCTGAGATTTTAACTCTGGCTTTAGTTTCATTTACAAGATGAAAAGCAAAACGGCTACTTTTCTGCATTACAACCATACGCATTGAGTTAGACCCAATGTCTATAACAGTTGTAATCTTAGCCATTTGTTATACCTCTTCTTCCTGTAATTGGTTATATTTAAATCTCAATTCTTCCATAGTTTCTTGGTTATCTGGGTCAACTATAATACAATCAACTGGACAAACTTCAACACACGCAGGCTCTTCATAATGGCCTACACATTCAGTACATCTGTCAGAATCTATTATATAAATTGGATCACCCTCTTCAATTGCCATGTTAGGACATTCTTCTCTACATGCATCGCAAGCGATACACTCATCTGTGATTATTAAAGACATACTAAACTTCCTATTTTTTAAAATTAATTTATGGAGTTATAACCTAATATTTATTAAAAATTTCTTTAATTAGACTAATATTAATAACAGTTTTGCTAAAAATAAGAAATTTAAGGATAATTTTAAAAATCAAAATTTATTAGATTAAAAAGAAGAGTAAAATTACTCTTCTTTTTATATAAATTTAGAAAGAATTATTTTCGCTGCTTCTCTTCCATCAAGTGAAGCAGTTACAGCTAAGTGAGCGCCTCTTTGACAATCTCCACCTGCATAAACTTTTTTATTAGAAGTGATATAGTTATTTGTTTCTACACCACCCCATGAATTAGTTTTTATTTTTAAATCTTTTAGAAATGTTGGAACTTCTGGTTTAAATCCTAATGCTAAAATTATAACATCAGCCTCTTCAAAATATTCACTTCCCTCATTTATTACAACTTTTTGTCTACCTGTTCCATCTGGTTCGCTCATAGAAGTAGTTAATACTTCTATTTTAACAGCTTTCCCATCTTCCACAACAAAAGATTTAGGAGAAGCATTAAATACATATTCTACACCCTCTTCTTTTGCATTTACAACTTCTTTTTTAGATCCAGGCATATTTGCTTCATCTCTTCTATAAAGGCATTTAACAGTTCTTGCACCTTCTCTAACAGAAGTTCTTACACAGTCCATAGCTGTATCTCCACCACCAATAACAACTACATTTTTATCTGTTACATCAATGAAGTCATCAGTTTTATTTCCGAAATTTCTTTTTTGAACAGCTGTTAAAAATTCCATTGCTAAATGAACATTTGAAGAGTTTTCACCCTCAATTCCAGTATAGTTACCTAAAGTTGAACCAATTCCAAGATAAATTGCATCAAATTCTTCTTCTAAATCTTTTGCAGATTTATCTTTTCCAATTTCACAATTTAAATGTAATTTCATACCAGCTTTTACTAACCACTCAACTCTTCTTTGAACTACAGTTTTGTCAAGTTTAAACCCTGGAATTCCATAAGTTAAAAGTCCACCTGCTCTATCAGATCTTTCAAAAAGCTCTACTTGAATACCTCGTCTTAGTAAAAAAGTAGCTGCTGATAAACCACTTGGTCCTGAACCAATGATTGCAACTTTTTTATCACTAGTTATTCCTGGATATTTTGGTTCCATTCCCTTTTCAAAAGCTTTTTCACTAATATGAGTTTCAATAGCTCCTATTGAAATAGCTCCATGACCTGTATTTAAAGAACAGGCACCTTCACATAGAACATCTTGAGGACAAATTCTTCCTAAGATTTCAGGGAAAGGAGATGTTTCATTAGATAAGGCAAATGCCAAATCCAAATTTTTATTCGCTGTTTGTTTTAACCATGCAGGAATATAGTTTCCTAAAGGACATCCAGTATGACAATATGGGTCACCACATTGCATACATCTATCAGATTGCTCTTTTGCTTTTCCATTACTAAAAACTTCATATATTTCACCAAAATCTTTTAATCTTTGTAAAACATCTCTTTTTTCAGGACTGATTCTTTCAAATTTAGTAAAGTTTAACATCTTAATCTCCCTTATCCGGATCTAATGGTAGAACTGTCATATTTTTTGGTTTTACCATCCAAAAATTTCTTATTTGTGGTCTAAAATTATCTAATATTAAAGCTGCTCTTTCTGACTCAGTTTCATTAAAATAATCCATTAATAATCTTTTTAAATACAATCTTTCTCGTTCAGTATCATCTGTATCAATTCTAACGGCTTCTATTAATTCTTGATTCATTTTATCAATAAAAGATTTTTCAGGGTCATAAATAAAAGATAATCCACCAGTCATACCAGCACCAAAATTTATACCTGTATCACCTAAAATTACAACAATACCACCAGTCATATACTCACAAGCATTATCTCCTGTTCCCTCAACAACTGCAATAGCTCCTGAGTTTCTAACAGCAAATCGCTCACCTACTGCTGCTCGTACGTAAAGTTTTCCACCAGTTGCTCCATACAGACAAGTATTACCTGCACCTGCGAATTCTGGACCTTGGTGAGGAGTATTTACAATGATTTTACCACCATTCATACCTTTACCAACATAATCATTTGCTGCGCCATAAAGGTTAATATTCATCCCTTTTGATAATAATGCACCCAAAGATTGTCCTGCAATTCCATTTAACTCAAAAGTAATAGAGTTATCAGGTAAACCTTTATCCCCATAATATTTTGCAATTTCACCAGAAATCAAAGTACCAAATGATCTATTTAAGTTACAAATAGTCTCTTTTATTTTAATTGGCATTTTAGGATTTTCTATTGTTCTATGAACTTTTTTTAATAATGCTTTTTCAAACTCATTTTTATCATATGGCTCGTTTCTTAGCTTTTGACAGGTATCAACTCCATCTATTCTTCTTAATATATTTTGGAAATCAAACTTTTGTGCAAACTCATCATCAATTACTTTTAATAAGTCACTTCTTCCTACTATCTCTTCAATAGTTTTATACCCCAATGATGCAAGTATTTTTCTAACATCTTCACCAATAAATGTGAAGTAAGAGATAAGTCTATCAACTGTACCTGTAAAAAATGCTCTTAAATCTTCATCTTGAGTAGCAACTCCCACAGAACATTTATTTGTGTGACAGATTCTCAAAATCTTACAACCTAAAAGTGTAAGTGCTGCTGTTCCAAAGGCATAAGACTCAGCCCCTAACATTGCAGCTTTTACAACATCAAGTCCTGTTTTAAGTCCACCATCTGTTTGAAGATGAACAGATTCTCTTAAACTATTTGCTTTTAAGGCATTATGAGCTTCTGAAAGACCCATTTCCCAAGGATTACCTGTATGCTTAATAGATGTCAAAGGAGCTGCTCCTGTACCACCATCTGCACCTGAGATAACAATTCTATCAGCATATGCTTTTGCAACACCTGCTGCAATTGTTCCAACACCAATAGTTGATACTAATTTAACTGTAATTTTTGCTTCTGGATTGATTTGTTTTAAATCAAAAATCAATTGAGCTAAATCTTCAATAGAATAAATATCATGATGTGGTGGAGGTGAAATAAGAGTAACACCTTCAACTGTATGTCGTAAACTTGCAATCAATGGAGTTACTTTATGTCCAGGTAATTGTCCACCTTCACCTGGTTTTGCACCTTGTGCAACTTTGATTTGAATCTCTTGGGCACTTCTTAAATATCCAGGAGTTACCCCAAATCTTCCAGAAGCTACTTGTTTAATTTTAGAGTTTTTAATTGTTCCAAATCTTTTTTGGTCTTCTCCACCCTCACCTGAGTTACTCATACCACCTATTGTATTCATAGCTGTTGCCATTGCTTCATGAGCTTCAGGAGAGATAGAACCTAAAGACATAGCAGCTGTTGCAAATCTTTTGAAAATATCATCTAAAGACTCAACTTCACTAATATCTATTGCTTTTCTATCTGAATTAAATTCAAAGAAATCTCTAATAAATTTTTTATCTCTATTATTTACAAGTTCTCGTAAAGTATCAAAATCTGTAATATCTTCTTTATCTTTTGCTTTTTTATTATGCATTGCATTTGTAGTAGCTGGACCATAATCATGGTACTCACCACCATTAATATATTTATAAAATCCACCTAAATTTAATGGGAACATATAAGTATCATCAGAGTACGCATTAAAATGAATTTTTTCTATTCTCTCTTCAATATCAGCATAACCAAGACCTGCTAAATCAGAATGACTCCCATGAAAACAATCATTGATAATCTCATCACTTAATCCAATTACATCAAAAAGTGTTGAATTTCTATACGAAGCTACTGTACAAATACCCATTTTAGACATGATTTTTAATAATCCTGCATTTATTGATTTTAGAGTATTTTTAAGTAATTCTTGCATCTCATATTTTGAAATTTCATTTCTACTAAATAAAGAAACAACTGAACCATACATCATGTATGGATAAATAGCTGTAACACCATAAGCTAAAAGAACAGCTGCCATATGTGCATCATAAACTTCACCAGTTACTGCTACTAATGATACTTGATGTCTAATACCAACTTCTAGAAGTCTTTTATTTAAATATCCCACAACCATAGCAGCAGGTATAATTTTATTATCTTTAGAACCTTTTCTATCATCTAAAATTATTACTGTAATATTATCTTCATTAATTGCTCTTATAACTTTTTGTGATAAAAGCTCTAATGAAGACTTTAAATCAGTTTTAAAAGTAGTTGAGAAAATTTTATTTTTATATTGTGAATTGTATCTTGGATTTGTACTATCTCCAAAAGATCTTAAAACATCATATTTCTCTTTCATCAAAATAGGACTTACCACTTTTAATCTTTTAGCATACTCAGGTTTTTCATCTAATATATTATAAATAGGGCCAAATCCTGTTTCTAAAGACATTACAACTTTTTCTCTATATGGATCAATAGGAGGGTTTGTAACTTGTGCAAATTTTTGTCTAAAATAGTCAGTAAAATTTCTATTTACCTTTGAAAAACATGCCATTGGTGTATCATCACCCATAGAACCAACTGGTTCTTTACCCTCTTTTGCCATTGGTTCAAGAACTTGGTCTAATACTTCATATGTGATATTAAAATATTTTTGTTTTGTCTCTATATCTTTAACTTTATAATCACTAGTATCTATAAAAGACTCATCAATATACTCTTGTAAATATTCCATGTCTTTTGTTAACCATTGAACATAGTTTTGAGAAGATTTTAAATAATTATTGATATCTTCTTCTTTTAAAATTTTCCCATGATTAAGGTCTAGTCCAATCATTTGACCTGATTGTAATCTACCTCTCTCTAAGATATTATTTTCATCAATTTCTAATGTACCATACTCTGATGTAATGTAAATTTTATGATTCTTTGTAATTACATATTTTGCTGGTCTTAACCCATTTCTATCAATCAAACAACCAATATGTCTACCATCTGTTAAAGATACTGCAGCTGGACCATCCCAAGCTTCCATTGAAGTAGATCTGTATTCATAAAATGCTCTTAAATCAGAATCCATTTGTGGTGCATTTTGCCAAGGTGCAGGAACTAAACTTCGTGCAGCCTTGAAAAAATCTACACCATTAGCAATCAAAAACTCAAACATGTTATCTAAAGATGCAGAATCAGATGAACCTGTTTGTAAAATAGGTAAGATTCTTTGTATCTCTTCATCACTAAATATTTCTGATTTTACTAATTCTGATTTCACTTCAACATTAAATCTATTTGCTTCTACAGAGTTGATTTCTCCATTATGGGCTATTGCTCTAAATGGTTGAGCTAACTTCCATTTAGGAAGAGTATTTGTTGAAAATCTTTGGTGAAATAAGGCAAATGAAATTTGAAAATCTTCATCTCTTAAATCAATATAAAAATGCTTAATATGTGTAGGCATAATAAGCCCTTTATAAGCGATTACTTTTGATGAGAATGTTGGAATATAAAAATCTTTATTATCTTTTAATTTATGCTCACACTCTTTTCTAGTAAGATATAACATAGCCTCAAATCTTTTTGATGACATTAAACTATTTGGTCTAACAAATATTTGTACAATATTTGGTAAACTTGCCAAGGCCTGTTCACCAAGGGCTTCAGTATCAACAGGAACTTTTCTAGTTAGTAATACTTTTAAATCATTTTTTTCACAAAATTCTATAAATGTTTCTAATTCTGAATCTTCACTTGTAAATATCATAGCTACAGCATATGTTTCAGGTAAATCTATTCCTTCGTGAAAGGCAATTTTTCTCATAAATTTGTCAGGCATTGATAATAATAAACCAGATCCATCTCCAGTTTTACCATCAGCTGCCACTGCACCTCTGTGCATCATTCGCTCTAGTGAATGAATAGCATCTTCTAAGTTACTATGACTTGGTCTTTTTTTTAAATCCGCTAGTAAACCAAAACCACAGTTATCTTTAAAAGATGTAAGTAAATCTAAATTACAACCCATTAACTGTCCTTTTAAAATTTTTTATTTATATTCCATAAAAGAGAGGGAGTATACCTTGTCTTTATTTAAAAAAGGGTTAATATTTTATCTTGTTTTTAGCACTACAAAAGGTAGTACAAATTAAATTTTTTCAATTATTGTAAATAATTGAAAAATGCAAAATGCTATTTTAATGCTACGCAAGCTTAAAATTTCTTTAATTTTCACACAAAAGTACATAACTTTGACATAATATTTAATTATACTTTTTTCAACACATAATTAAGGAGATTAAATGATGAAAAGCAATGGAATCCTGTTTACAGGTAAAAAATTTGTAATGGGTGCAGTAGCAAGTGCTTTATTAGCAACTTCAGGTGTTGCAGCAGAATATACGCTTAAATTTTCACATGTTGTAAGTGCAAATACACCAAAAGGAAAAGCAGCAGACTTTTTTGAAAAAAGATTAGAAGAGCTTTCTGGTGGTAAAATTGATGTTCAAGTTTATCCATCTTCTCAACTTTATAATGATAGTGCAGTTCTAAAAGCTTTAACTTTAGACTCTGTTCAAATGGCAGCACCATCTTTTTCTAAATTTGGTAAAATTGTTCCTCAATTAGCACTATTTGATTTACCATTTTTATTTAATGACATTGGTCAATTACATAGAGTTCAAGATGGACCTGTTGGTGAAAAACTAAAAGGTTTAGTAACAGCTAAAGGTTTTGTTGCTCTAAACTTTTGGGATAATGGATTCAAACAATTATCTTCATCTGAAAAACCACTTATTATGCCAAAAGATGCAGAAGGTCAAAAATTCAGAATCATGTCTTCTAAAGTTTTAGAAGCACAATTTAAAGCAGTTGGTGCAAATCCACAAATGATGCCTTTCTCTGAAGTTTATTCTGGTTTACAACAAGGTGTTATTGATGGTGCTGAAAATCCATTTTCAAACATTTGGACTAAAAAATTCCACGAAGTTCAAAAATACTTAACTGTTTCAAATCATGGTTACTTAGGTTATTTAGTTGTGATGTCTAAAAAATTCTGGAAATCATTACCTGAAGATTTACAAAAAGATGTTGTTCAAGCAATGAATGAAGCTACGCAAAAAGAAAGAGAGTATGCGCAAGAATTAAACGATTCTCAATTTGAAAAAATTAAAGAGTATGCAAAAACAACTGGAAAACTTGAAATTTATGAGTTAACTCCTGAACAAAGAGCTGCTTGGAAAAAAGCTGTAAGCAAAATCTACCCTGAATTTTATAACAAAAATTTAATAGGTAAAGATTTAATTGAAGGTGCCCTTAATACTAAATAATTTTTATCTTCAAAACCTTTTGTATCATCGGTAATACCGATGATACAAACATCTCATAAAATCTAAAGAATATTCAAAAAATTTATAAATTTCTACATAAAAAGACATAAGATATACATAATATTTTATTATAATTAATCATAATCACAAAAGGAGAAATATATGAAAATCACTATAAAAAGTTTAATAATTAGTGCAACTCTTGGTTCACTATTATTTACTGGTTGTGGAGATACAAAAGTAGAAGATAAAAAGCCTTCTTCAAAAACTGAAAATGCTGGACCAGAATATACACTAAAATTTTCACATGTTGTAAGTGCAAATACTCCAAAAGGAAAAGCAGCAGACTTTTTTGAAAAAAGATTAGAAGAGCTTTCTGGTGGTAAAATTGATGTTCAAGTTTATCCATCTTCTCAACTTTATAAAGACAATGCAGTTCTAAAAGCTCTAACATTAAATTCTGTTCAAATGGCAGCACCATCTTTTTCTAAATTTGGTAAAATTGTTCCTCAATTAGCACTATTTGATTTACCATTTTTATTTAAAGATATTGGTCAATTACATAGAGTTCAAGATGGGATTGTAGGTCAAAAATTAAAACAAATGATTGATGACAAAGGTTATGTAGCATTAAACTTTTGGGATAATGGATTTAAACAATTTTCTTCATCTCAAAAACCAATAATCATGCCAAAAGATGCAGAAGGTCAAAAATTCAGAATCATGTCTTCTAAAGTTTTAGAAGCACAATTTAAAGCAGTTGGTGCAAATCCACAAATGATGCCTTTCTCTGAAGTTTATTCTGGTTTACAACAAGGTGTTATTGATGGTGCTGAAAATCCATTTTCAAACATTTGGACTAAAAAATTTCACGAAGTTCAAAAATATCTAACTGTTTCAAATCATGGTTACTTAGGTTATTTAGTTGTGATGTCTAAAAAATTCTGGGAATCATTACCTGAAGATTTACAAAAAGATGTTATTCAAGCAATGAATGAGGCTACTGTTAAAGAAAGAGAGTATGCTAAAGAATTAAACGATTCTCAATTTGAAAAAATTAAAGAGTATGCAAAAACAACTGGAAAACTTGAAATATTTGAGTTAAGTCCTGAACAAAGAGCTGCTTGGAAAGAAGCTGTTAGTAAAATCTACCCTGAATTTTATGATAAAGATTTAATAGGTGAAGATTTGATTAATGATGCTCTTAATACAAAATAATTGGAGATATTATGATAATAAGACTTCTAAGTAAAGTAATAGGCCACATTAACCAAAAAATAGCAGTATTTGGTATGGTTGTTGGGGTTTCTATTGCATTTGTTAATGTAATAGCAAGATATGTATTTGATGCTTCATTAACTTGGGCAACAGAATTAAGTGTCGATTTATTATTATGGAGTGCCTTTTTTGGAGCAGCTTACTGCTTCAAAAAAGATGCACATATTGCCGTTACTATTCTTTTAGATAGTATGCCATCAAAAGTTGCAAAGGGCATGTTACTTACTTCTCATTTAGTAACATTAATATTCTTACTTGCTGTTTCTTATTATGGACTTCAGTACATAACTCAAGTAGTTTATCCTTTAGATGAAAGATCAATTGATTTATGGAATATGCCTATGTGGATAGTTTATTTAGTTATTCCTGTTTCATTTCTTTTTGGTGCATTTAGAGTGGCTGAAAGAATTCATGCTATTTTATCAACAAATCATGACAGAATATTAAAAGAAAGCGAAGCTGAACAAGTTTTAGCTGGTATGGGAATGGGTGCTAAAGAGCATAAAGATAATGAAAATGTAAAACATCTAAATGAGATGGTTAAAGAAGTTGAAAAGAAAACAGGAGGAATGCTATGAGTATAGCTGTATTATTTGGGATATTTTTCTTTTTAGTACTTATTGGAGCTCCAATTGCTATTTGTCTAGGGGCGGCAACATTTACAACAATGATGTTATTTACTCCTATATCACCTATTGAAGTGTCTTCAATGATGTTTGAAAAAGTTGATCATTATTCACTTATGGCAATTCCAATGTTTATTCTAGCTGGTAACTTACTGAGCAAGGGAAGTGCCGCGCAGAGAATTATCGAATTTGCTAAATCAATTGTAGGGCACTTACCAGGTGGATTACCAATTTCAGCTATTTTTGCATCTATTATTTTTGCTGCTGTTTCTGGTTCTTCTCCAGCAACTGTTGTTGCTATTGGTTCTATTATGTTTGGTGCTATTATGCAAGCTGGTTACCCTAAAAAGTATGCTGTTGGTACTATTGCAACTGCTGGAAGTTTAGGTATTTTAATTCCACCTTCAATTGTATTAATCGTATATGGTGTTACAGCTGAAGTTTCAATTGGAAGACTTTTTATGGCAGGTGTTGTTCCCGGTATTTTATTAGGAATCATGCTTATGGTTGTTACATATATAGGAGCTGTTAGATTAGGATTTCAAAGAGAAGAACCTCAGCCTTTTAAAGTAAGACTTGCAAAAATGAAAGATGCATCATGGGGACTTATGACAATTGTTATTGTAATAGGTGGTATCTATGGTGGTATCTTTACTCCAACTGAAGCTGCTGCTGTTGCTGCTGTTTGGGCATTCTTTATTTCTGTATTTATTTATAAAGATATTAAATTATCTGAATTTTATACAACAACACTAGAATCAGCTAAAACAACTGCAATGATTATGTTTATTATTGCAAATGCAATGTTATTTGCTCACTTCTTAACTATTGAGAATATTCCACAAATGATTACAAATGCATTAGTTGAAGCAAATGTTGACAAATATATGTTCTTACTTATGGTGAATGTTCTTTTAATTATTGCTGGGTCATTTATGGAACCTAGTGCAATTATTATGATTATGGTACCTTTATTACTTCCAGTTGCTGTTGCACTTGGAATTGATCCTATTCACTTTGGTATTGTAATTACTATCAATATGGAACTTGGAATGGTATCCCCACCTGTTGGTCTAAACTTATTTGTTACCTCAGGACTTACAGGAATGTCTATAAAAGATGTTATCGTTGCAACTTTACCTTGGACACTAACTATCTTTGTAGGACTAATGCTGGTTACTTATATACCAGAAATTGCTCTATTCTTACCAAACTTAATGTATGGTGGTTGATAAATAATTCAATAAAACAAAAAAGGGATAGAAAATTTTCTATCCCTTTTTTTATGTGAATATTTTCTTAATTATTTAGGAACAGTAATTACAAATTTTGCACCATTTTTTGTATTACGAACTCTTAGTTTACCTTTCATATTTTTATCAATAATTATCTTAGACATATATAGACCAATACCTGTTCCATCACTATCACTTTTAGTTGTAAAATATGGTTCAAATATTTTACTCTTTGGATTTACTTTTACACCTTCACCATTATCTTCTATAGATAAGAGAATGTAATTTCCCTGCTCTTCAGCATAGATTTTAATGATTGGATTTTCAATATTATTTTGAATCAGAACATCTTTTGCATTTGAAATTATATTTAATAATACTTGTTCGTATTCGTTGAGAAATGTATTCAACTTTAAATCATCTCCTACATCGATTTGAACATTTATGTTATTATATTTCAAGGCTGATGATACAATCGTCATAACTGATTTAATTGCATCTTTTAAATAAAACTCTTCTTTATCTTTTGTTGGCATAAAGAAATTTCTAAAGTCATCAATAGTATGAGACATATAATCCAATACAACTTCTGCTTCTTTAGATTTTTTATCCATTGTTTCTTTATCTAATTTGTTCATACCGTGTTTAAATTTTATATTCATAAATATTGAAGAGAGTTCAGATAATGGTTGTCTCCATTGATGTGCAATATTTGATATCATCTCACCTAAAGCAATAAATTTTGATTTTTGTACAAGTAATTGTTCATGCTCTCTATTTTTTTCTAACTCATCAGAAACTCTTTTTTCTAAAGTCTCATTTAATTCAATTAGTGCATCAGATTTTGCTTTTACTTTTTCCCTATACTCTTTGAAGAAGTCATCAATTCTTTCACTTAATAGTATAGTTAAAACAATCCCTATAGATAAAAATAGTATAAATAATAATACTGTTTGTATTATTTGAGTTTTGACCCTACTTTTTAAATCTTCTTTTTTCTTAGCAATATCTTTTTCAATATCATCTGTATAAACCCCAACAGCTATAACCCAATTCCAAGTTGGATAAAGTTTAAAATAAGTAATTTTTTGTCTTACTTGATCAGAAGAGAATTTTTTATATACATATTGGGTAAAAGATTCCCCTTTTGCTTTTATATCATTTAAAAAATCTTGTCTAAATTTCTTTCCATTTGCATCTTCATAATTTGCTGAAATAATTGTCCCTACGATATCCAATCTATTTGGATTAACTAATAATTTTGCAAATTTATCACCACCATTAAAATCCAAAATTTCATATACAAAAATATAATTACTTCTTTCCCTTTCAAAGGAAATATTATTTAAAAGCCTTATTGTCTCTTCTTTTAATTCTTCTTCCGTACTACCACTTTTTGTAGCATTATAATTTATAATATCAATTACAACATTTATCTCTTTTTTTAGAAGTGCTTTTTGATGTGAATAATAATCATTTACAAACTTATTTAGCTCCACATCAAAGTCAGCGTAAGTGTTTTTTACATAAAAATATGATATAAGAGTTATCATAGTTGTCATAATAACTATAAAAATATATATGATTATTCTGGATATGTTTTTTTCGGTTACAAAACGCAAATTTACTCCATTTTTTTAATTATATATTTTAACATATCTTTTATTACAAGGTATCCTATGGATTATAATCTAGTAAACCAACTTAGAAGTTTTACTCTTCTTTATGCAGAAGATGAAATCGGTATTCAAAATAATATTTTTGAGATTCTTGATTGTATGTTTAAAAACATATATCTAGCCAAAGATGGAGAGGAAGCTTATAAGCTATACTTAGAAAAAAAACCTGATTTAATTATTACAGATATTAAAATGCCAAAAATGACTGGACTTGAACTAGTCAAAAAAATCAGAGAATCTAATCCAAAGGTGCGAGTAATAATTACTTCTGCACATACTGATTTAGAGTATCTTTTAGATGCTACAGAACTTCATCTAGTAAAATATATTGTAAAACCAATAACAGAAGAAAAACTAAGCCTTGCATTAAGAGCTTTTATAGATAGTTTTGAAAATAGCACTATTTTCAATCTTATACCTTTATGGGTTTATGATGAGAGTAAAGCATTGGTAAAAGGTCCAAGTGAAGAGTTTATACTTACAAAAAAAGAGAATATCTTTTTAAAAATGCTTCTAGTAAAAGGGAGAATCATCACTTATCATGAGATTGAAAATATTCTTTGGGAAGAAACTTCTGTTATGACTCAAAATGCACTAAGACTATTTATCAAAAATTTACGAAAAAAACTTCCTAAAAATATATTAAAAAACATACAAGGAACTGGATATAGACTAAATATCTAATCCAGTTTTTCTTATTTCTTTCAATTCTAAAAAATATCCATTTGATAAATATACTATAAAAAATACAGCAGAAAAAAGTGCTATAAAAGGTATCATTGACATAAAATATAATAATAAGGTTCTAAACCTAAATAGATTTTTTTTGCTTGTATATATCTCAAAATACTCCCTAGAACTCAACATTGTAGATGTAACATCAAAATTTAAAAGCTTATGAAAAAAGTAGTAAATTGGTAAATTAAAAGCAATAATATTTACTAAAGGTATAAAATACAAAGGAATAAAAAGTATAAATAATAACATCATCACAACTAAACTTTTAAATGCTACCCAAAGTGGAGAAATAAGTGAGCCATGACCTTTTAATATCAAATCAGGATAATGTCTTTTTCGCAAAGTCTCTATAATCATAGGAGTTAAAAATCCTATAATTATCAAAGTTGTAAAAATAGAAAAGAACAATATAAAAAATGTACCTACAGTAAAAAGTAAAAATCCAGCTAACCAAGCAGTTACGGAATAGTGTAAAAGAAAAGTTAAAACATTAACTGCCCAAACATAAAAAAATGGAGCATTTGGATCTACGGTAAACTCTTCTCCATTTTGCACTTGAATAATCACTTGGTCAAGTGAAGAGAGACTATAATCTGCAAAGCCCATAAAAATAAGAATCATAACAACAACTGTCACCAAAAGAGGAATAATTGCAATTTTTAATATTCCGGGTGTAAAAAAATCTTTTAAACTTCTCTTTATCAACTCTACTTCATTCAATACTAATCCTTATTTATCAAATCTAGTTCTATAAGAACATTTTTGGCAAAGTTCTTCTACTACTATGCCTTTTTTAAATCCATCTTTTATATCATGTACTCTTTTTGATTTTAAAATATTTTCTAAACCATCTTCAAAAACATTTCCTAAATCTATACAGGCATCTTTATCCAAACAACAGGGGATGGCTGTTCCATTTGCTAATATTCCAAAATGAGAATCCAAACCATAACAAAACCCTTTATCAGATACAAAATCATTTTCCAAACTTGGCCACTCAAAATAATCGTCAAAATTGAAAAATATCTTTTTTGCAACTCTTATATTTTTTGGTTTTGCCACATAAAATTCATCAATATTTAAAGTCAAATCAAAGTATTCATAAGCCTTTTCAAAAACTTTTGTATTAAACTCTTTTGCACTTTTTTCTTCATCAAAATTCCAAATTCTCAAATTTATGAAAAATTCAACTTCTTTTTCCAAGGCATATTTACAAAAATCAAAAATAGGAGTTAAATATTCATCTAAACTCTTTTTATGAGAGTTTCCATTATATGAATTAATTGAAAAGTTTATTTGTTTGATTGCACTATTACACAATGCTTCAAATTGTTCTTCTTTTAAGTTATATGCAGTAGTTGTAAGATTAACTTTTAAACCATGTTTTTTACTTATATCTAAGTATTGATTTAGATTTGACACAACTAACGGATCACCAACTACATGGTATGCTAACTCTTTTGTAACATTTGAGAGTTCACTATTTATCTTTTCAAATTTATCTAAACTCATTGTAGTATTTGGTAAGATTTTAGGGGGACAAAATGAACATTTTAAATTACAAATATTGGTTATTTCGATATGAACTTTTTTAAACTTTTTTATGGTTTACCTTTAAATTAATTATTGATTTAGTAATACAATTGAGATATTATACACTATTTGATATAATCACACTTTTAAAATACAAAACTAAAAGGAATAGTTATCAAAACTTTCAACACAATAAAACTTTGTTCAGAAATTTTAAAAGCTCTTGAAGAAGAAGGTTATGAAACACCAACTGAAGTTCAAGAAAAAGTAATACCTGTATTACTTAAAAATAGTGATGTAATTGCAACTGCACAAAGTGGTACAGGTAAAACTGCTGCTTTTGTACTTCCTATTTTACAAAAACTTTTTGAAACAAAAGATAATGATTCTACAAAAAAAAGAGTTCTTAGAAGTTTGATTTTAGTTCCTACAAGAGAATTAGCAAAACAAATAGAAAAAAGCATCTCTCACTATGGAAGATATTTAGATATAAAACAAACTATTGTTGTGGGAGGATTAAGTCATAAAGAGCAAATAAGAAAAATAAATGCTGGAATTGATGTCCTTGTTGCAACACCTGGAAGACTACTTGACCATATAAAAACAAAATCTGTAAACTTAGCAAGTATCAACAATATAGTTCTTGATGAAGCTGATACTATGCTTGAAATGGGATTTCTAAAAGATATTGAACTTATCTTCTCAGAATGTGCAAAAACAAGACATATTGGAATGTTCTCTGCAACTATCAATCAAAATATAAAAAAACTTGCAAAAGAGTTTTTACATAAACCTGTTGTAATAGAAGTTTCTTCTCAAAGATCAAGTGTAGAAATAATCGACCAACAAATATATCTAATGGATGAAGACAAAAAAATAGAGTTTTTATCATATCTAATTGGTTCAGAAAACTGGGAGCAAGTTTTAGTATTCGTAAATACTAAAGCAAAAGCAGATGAGATAACAAAACAGTTTACTTTAGATGGACTAAAAACAGCTTGTATCCATGGGGATATAAAACAACCAGTTCGAGCAAGAGCCTTAGAAGGTTTTAAAGCTAAGACTTTAAGGGTACTTGTAGCAACTGATATTGCAGCAAGAGGAATTGATATAGAACTATTGCCAAATGTAGTGAATTTTGAACTACCTGAAACAACAGTTGATTATACACATAGAATAGGAAGAACAGGACGAGCTGGAAACCCAGGAGTTGCCACAACACTATTATGTGTAAAAGAGTACTTACAAATGGCAGAAATAGAAAAAGAGCTAATAATCAATATACCAAGACTTACACATGATGAATATGAATTAAATGAAAAACAACCAAGAGTTGCAAGATTTAAGACACAATCACTTAGTCAAAAAAAGGGTTTAAGAGATAATAAAAATAAAAAACCTAAAGATAAAGCTCAGTTACCAAAAAAAGCAGCAAAAAAGAAAAAAACAACAAAAAGAGACGCAAATAGGACGTTTGGGAGATAAAATATGATGGATATGATTTTAAATGAAAATGATTTAGTAGTAGGTGCAAGTTTTGAAAATGGAACAATTCAAGACTATGTTGATGAGGCAAATACTTATGGACTAATAAGAATAGAAGATACTACTGTAAATTGGTTTTTACATAATCAAGATGATGCAAGTGATGAGATGCAAGAATTATATGAAAAAGTAACTGCTAGTGAAAATCATTTTATCAAAAATGATTTTGGTGAAGAGGTTGTACTTTTTGATAAAAAAGGAACTGTTTCATTTGAAGATTTTATTGAAAAAATAGATGAATACTTGGATGTTGAATTAGTAAATGCTTTATAGCAATTTACTAATTTAAATTTTCATTCTTTTTAATATCTCAAAAGTTTTACTAACATCATAAGTAGCACTGTGATGTTTACTTTCATCAAACTCAATACCATAATAAAAACACACTTCATCTAAAGTTGGATTTTTAATTTTGGCATTTTTATTTAAAGCTTTTACAATATGCTTATTCTCTTTCATTGTACAAATATGATTTTTAAAATTTACAATTTGTCTTAAATGACGAAGCTCAAAACTAATATTGTGAGCAACCAGTGTTTCTGCTCCACCACAAAACTCTACAAACTCTTCATCTTCTTTGAAATAAGATGCATAAGAAGAATTTTGTCTTATTTTTAATATAGCTTCAGGGGTAAGTTTATGAACCTCATAAGAGTATGGATTTACAGGATAACGAGAGAGATAATATCTGTGAAACTTATCACGAACTATATATTCTCCATTTACTACCTCTAATTTTACAGCTGCTGCTTCTATAACATCATATTCGTTATGGCTATTTGTTTCAAAGTCTAAAATTATCATCTAACAACTAAATCTTTTGTTTCAAAAGAAGAAGGAATAGAGAAATAAAAACCTTGAGAGTATTCTATTCCTAAAGACTCTATTTTATCAAAAATCTCTTTGCTACTAACATATTCAACTATTACTTTTATATTGGCTTCTTTTGCAAAGGCTACAATACTTTTTACCAATAAAAAGGATACATCATCTTCAAGTATTCGTTTAATAATATTTCCATCAATTTTTATATAATCAGTTTTTATTTCAGTAAGATAAATAAAGTTTGAATATCCACTTCCAAAATCATCTATATAAATCTTATATCCCAACTCTTTTAACATAGATAGGTTTTCTTTTGCATCAAGACAAGTCATAATATCTTCATTTTCAACTAACTCTAAACCCAACCTGTTTGATACGCTTCTATCTTCTGCATAAGTTATTAAAATACTTAAAATAGAATCGTTTATTATATCTTGGGGATTTAGATTAACATTGATTTTAATCTTTTCATCTTCTAAAAGTCTTTTATAACAAATATCTAAAACACATTTTGTAATATTTCTTAAAATAAATGTACCACGAATAGCAGGTAAAATCTTATCAGGGGTAATTATTGTCCCATCTTTATCTACTATTCTTAAAAGTGCTTCATAGTGTGATATCTCTTTTGTATTTGTATCAACAATCCCTTGATAAAAACAAATTACCCTATTCTCATCCATTGCCTCATTTATTTCACTTATAGATAGACAATTAGCGATTTGATCTTCATTTTCATCATAAATTTCAATCGTATTTCTACCTTTGTTTTTTGCACTATATAAAGCGATATCTGCTAACTTGAAGGCCTCTGAAAAAGTTTTTGATTTAAAAGGTACAAGATTGACCCCAATAGAAACAGTAATATTAATATAGTTTTCATTATTGATATAAAACTTATTCTTTTGAATATTTTTGTAAATTCGTTCTATTACATTTAAAGCATTTGCATGCTCATTTCTTGTAGCTTTTGCTAAAATAACAAACTCTTCCCCTCCATACCGAATAACTATATCATCCTTATTTCTTGTAGATTTTAAAATAATTCTTGCAACATCTTTTAGTATTCTATCACCAACATCATGCCCATAAGTATCATTAACTCTTTTAAAGAAATCTATATCAAGGGTAGCTAAAATATAATCATTTAAATTTATAAAATCTTCAGATTCTTGTAAATAGTTTCTATTGTAAACATTTGTTAGTTTATCAATATAAACTACTTTTTTCATAACACTATATTTAAATGTTTGAATAATTAAGATAATTAAAAAAATAAAAGTAATAAGAATAATTCCTATAATTACATTTTTAATTACAGTAATCATCTCATTAATATCTTCTATTTTATTGATTGAGAAATCCATTGCCAAAACAAGTTTTACTTCCCCTTTTTGCATAATAGGAACAAGATAAGTAATCGATAGTTCATGTAAAAGCCTATGCATTATTAGTTGGGGTTCTTTGGTCTTATATAAATTAAACCACTTTTCACTTTCCACATCAAATTTTTGATTTAAAACAGCTTTTTCTTCAGGCTTTGAAGCATCAACTAAAAACCTAAATATACCTTTTTCATCTCTATATAAGACATATGCATATTTTATATTCTTTGTTAAAAGTATCTTTAAGTGATTTTCTATTGTCTTTTGTAGAGCTGGGTCTTTTTCTATATCTTTAACATAATCTTCACTATTAATTAAAAGTTTTCCTATAGAAGTAGCATCATTTTTAGCAATAGATATAACATCAAAAATTGAGATATCAATCATCTTTTTTTCAACTCTTTTTTCTAATAGGGTAATTCCATATAAAAGTAAAAGTAAAAGAGAAGAGATAAATGCAGTTAAAAATATAATTCGTAAAGGATTTCTTATAAATAATTTATCTTTCATCAAAATCTTCCACAAATTGGTCATAGTTTTTTGGTAATTTAATATGTCTTTTCTTTAATCTTGTTTTTATAAATACAATATTTGGTCTACTTTTATTCCAGAAAAATGCTCCAAAGAACTTTTTATCAGAAAGTAACTTTCTATAATTATTAGTAAAAAATAATTTATTTTCTGCTGAACAGTTAGTAATATTTCCCATATTATTTTTAACAAAAACAAAATTAGATTCTTCACAAGTATTAGTTAAAATAAAATATTTAGAATAAACCTTTTTTTCCACACTAGTAATATTTGGAATAAAAAGCTTAATATTTTCTCTTAAAGAACTATTTGCTATTTTTGCAATAATTTTTGCCTCTAAATCAATCTCTTTGTCATATTTATTCACTAAAAAAGTATATTGTGAAGAAGAGAATGAAAATGATATAAGGATAAGTATTAGTACTAGTGTTTTCATTAGAATACCCACTTCAATGTCATAGTAACACTTCTACCATAATCTTTAAGTGCAAAGTCTTTTTTTGTACTTGCATCATAGAAAAGAGATTGTGTTGATTTATTGAAAATATTCTCACCTTTTAAACTTAGACTTAAATTTTTAGTTACATTGTAAGTACTACCAATACTTACATCATATGCACTACCAACATGAACATCTTTATAGTTATATGCACTTTTATAGTTTAATAAAGTAAAATACTCAAACTTCTCATACTCTCCCATGTACTTAATATATCCACCACTTTGTGAATTATTAGCAATCTCACTCAAACTTGTTAAATAATAATTAAGTTTTAATTTATCTTGATTTTCGAAATTATACTCATAATCAAATATCCAACCATCAGTTGTAATCTTATGATCAACATTAACAAAACCAACAGATGATAAATATATAAAATCCCTTATAGTAACATGGTCATAGGTTATTCCAAACTTTGAGTTATCTGTAGTAAAGACACCCTCAAGGGTATAAAATCTATACTTTTGATCTTTTAACTCTTTTTTTACAGGCAAAGCAAAATCAACACTATAAAAATCTTGGGGTACAGTTGTTATTGTATAAAAACTTTTTAGACCAAAATTTTTATAAGGTGTATAAATAGTTCCTATTCTATAATTACTATTTGTAGAATCTTTTAAAAAACCCTTTCTTTTATATTTATCATATTTTGCATTTCCTATAATTATTAAATCATCTTTAATTTTATAGTCATCTTGAAATAACAGTGAATAAACACTCTCTTCATTAAAATCATTAAAAGCTCCCACATCAATAGAAGTATTTGAATTAATAAGAGTTCTATTATTTATCTTATACTTTTTATTTTCCATGCTTAATGCAGCTAAAAAATTATTATCTTTATATTCGAATGTTTTTGATAAATATGCATTTGTCTTTGTTAAATCCATATCTTCATCATATTTTGTAATATTTTGTGTTGAAGAAAAAAGATAAGGAATAAGCGTAATTTTTTCGTCATTTTCTTCATTATATTTTCTATTATTTTTCCCAAATGCAAAATTTAGTTTTATTGATTTATCATCTAAAAAATACTTACTTACATCAAAAAAATAGTCTTTTGAATATATCTCTCCACTATTTGGAGTTACATCTTTTGAATATCCCATATAATTATCTTTTGTTAAATCACTATATCCAACATTGATACTTGTAGTTTCATTCTTTATATCTAAATAAAGATATCTTCTATGAGAATCATTTGAAAGTTTTCTACCCTCATAATCAGCTTTATCTCTTATTTTTGTATTATTTAAATATATTAAATATGACCAATCAGTACCTACTTGAGATGAATAGGTAAATCCATTTGAATTAGTATGATTATTGGAAATTCTTGAAGTTACTTCAGCAGCATTTTCTTTTTCAGGGTCTTTTGTATAAAGTCTAATAAAATATATACCACTATCATTTCCAAGTGAAAAAGAGCTTTGTCCATAATATATTTCAACATGGTCAATAAAATCTAATGGTAAATCACCCCAAGTTATAAATGGTGATTTTGTTTGAGCTGAACTTATTTCATGGTCATTAATAAAAAATCTAAAAAATCCACTAACATTTGTTTTACTACCAGCTAAGGATGGATTAGCCACTCCATATCTATTTCTATTTAGTGTAAAAAGAGGAAGTTCTTTTAAAATATCGCTTAACTTATGATATTGCATAAGTTTCATTTCTTTTTGTGAATAAATACGAATATGTCCCATTTTTTCATCTACGGTTTGCAGTGAATTTTCAGCGGTTTTTTCATATTGGTCAAGTAAAGACTCTAAGGTACTTGAAAATAGTGTTGAAAGAAATAAAAAAAGTAATAATAATATTTTCATCTAATCCCTAGTTTTGTACTCATATGCTCATTTAAAGCCAAATTTTAGCTAAAATAAATTTAATTGTTTATTTAAAACAAAGAATGTTGCATAATATGAAACTAGAAATAATTAGTTTCATTTTAAATTCTATATTAAAACTTTATGCTATATGATTTATCAATAACAAAAAGGAGAAATATTATGTCAAAAAAAATATTGATTATTGCTGGGGATTTTGTTGAAGATTATGAGTTAATGGTACCATTCCAAGCTCTTTTGATGGTAGGACACACTGTTGATGTTATTTGTCCAGATAAAAAAGCAGGTGATCAAATAAAAACTGCAATTCATGATTTTGAAGGTGATCAAACTTATACTGAAAAACCAGGTCATAAATTTACATTAAATGCCTCTTTTGATGAGATAGATGAAAATAGTTATGATGCACTTCTAATCCCAGGAGGAAGAGCTCCTGAATACATCAGATTGTATCCTAGGGTTTTAGAAATAGTTCAAAACTTCAATTCAAAAAATAAACCAATTGCTTCTGTTTGTCATGGTATTCAAGTATTAGTTGCTGCTGGGATAGTCAAAGATAGAACTTGCTCTTGTTATCCAGCTTGTGCACCAGACCTTACTACAAATGGAGGAACATGGGCTGATATTGGCTTTGAAGATGCTATTGTTGAAGGAAACTTAGTAACAGCTGCTGCATGGCCAGCTCATCCTAAATGGCTTGCAAAATTCAATGAACTTCTAGCTTAAATTTTAAAATAACAGAACTACTAAAAAAGTTCTGTTATTTGATATAATAAACAAAAAGAGTTTTATTATGTCAACTAACAAATCTTTTACAAAAGGTTTACAAGTTTATAAAGAAATCATAAACTATGATAAACCTATTTTAGCAAAACAGCTATGCAAAAAACTAAATATCGAAAAAAGTACTATGTCAAGGCTTCTTAAAACTCTTCAAGAAGAAGGTTTTATCACACACTTAGAAAAATCAAATGAAATCATCGCTACAGATATAACAAAACCAACAAACTCAAAAACAAGAATAGAACTTATAGTAAAGAAAACAAACTCCCTTTTAGAAGAGATATATTCAAATACAAATGAATGTGCATATTTGGGTATTTTTGATAATTACAAGGTTTTATATTTAAATCAATTTGATAACTCAGATAGGATAATTAAAACAAGAAATAAAATAGGACTACAAGCTCCTTTGCATACAAATGCTTTAGGTAAATCAATTTTAGCTTTTGGAAACTTTGATTTGGAAAAAGTAAAATTAAACTCATATACTCACAATACTATTACAAGTTTAAAGAGTCTAGAAGATACTTTAAAAGAAGTTAGAGAAAATGGTTATTCTATTGATGATAAAGAGTATCAAGATGGTATGAGATGTGTGGGTGTTCCTTTATTTAATCATGAGAATATTTTGATTGCTTCTGTTGGTATTTCTGGTACCAAGGATAGATTGACTTTGGATAAGTCCCATGAATATGGGAAGATGATTTTGGATATTGTTAGTAGGTATTCTATTGTTTTATGAAACTAATAAACTCTCTTGAAGACTTAGCAGTCTTCATGAGAATTTTATTTCACCTATTAATAGTTTATCCAACTTTTGATATACTAGAAAAAATATTATAGAAAGAAAACAATGATAAAGACACCCTATTTGACAGTTGATGGCATCATAAAACTGTATGATGAAAAAGAAAATTTTAGAGGAATAGTTTTAATTGAAAGACTAAACAGACCACTAGGGATGGCTATTCCTGGTGGGTTTGTTGATATTGGCGAAACAGTTGAAAATGCAGTAGTTCGTGAGATGAAAGAAGAAACCTCACTTGATGTTATAATTGAATCACTCCTTGGAGTTTACTCAGACCCAAAAAGAGATGAAAGATTTCATACGGTATCACTAGCTTTTATTTGTAAAGCATATGGAGAACCTATAGCTCAAGATGATGCAAAAGAAGTATTTATATATGAAAAAGACAAAATACCACTTGATAAATTGGTCTTTGACCATAAAAAAATCATTAGTGATTTTTTAAAGAAATAATAGATGAATGTCAAAATAAAAATTGGATAATTAAATTATAATTAACAATTTGATAACTAAGTAGATTATATAATAATACATAATAAAATTATTTTTTAATATTAGTTTTATTTTTTTTAGACTACTATAGATGAATTAATACCATAATTACTAAGTGAGTTTAAAATGGGCATGAATGAATACACAACAAATAGAGAAAAATATTATCTTATTAATAAAGAAATAATAAATGAAGGTGTTGAATTTTTCTTTGATATATATGGAAAAAATACAAAAGAAGAAAATGTTTCTCTAGTTTCTACAAAAAGTAGAAAACTAATTGCTCATGATATTGAAAACCTTTCTGACTACAAATATTTGTATGTTCATGAAAATGAAAAAAAATTTTATGAAAGTTATTATAAAAGTTTTATGAGTAAAAAACTAATCCCAAAAAATATGAAAAACTTCTATGCAGAAGTTGGAACTACTGTAAATAAAATATTTGAGAATCCACAGACAATAAAAAATGTTAAAGAAGTAGAAACTATAGTAAATGATATGGTAAGTACAATTTTACAAGATAGTTTCTCAGTAAGTTCATTTATAACAATACTTGCAAGTGATTATTATACACATACTCATTCTCTAAATGTGAGTGTTTATTCCTTATGTCTTGGTAAACATATGGGATTGAATAAAAGAGATTTAGAAAACTTAGGAACATCTGCCCTACTTCATGATTTAGGGAAAACTCAAATTAGTGATAAAATCATAAATAAAGAAGGTGCACTAACTGAACATGAGTTTAATGAAGTTAAAAAGCATCCAATGTATGGATGGGCATTGGCAAGACAATTAGGTGTTACAAATAAAGACATACTTTCAGGTATTAGAAATCATCATGAAAGAGTTGATGGTACAGGATATCCAGATAAACAAAAAGCTGAACATATGAGTGTTTTTGCAAAAATAATTGCTGTGTGTGATGTATTTGATGCCCTGACTACTAATAAAAGTTATAAAAATTCAATGGGGACCTTTAATACACTTGTTATGATGAAAAAAGACATGTCAAGTCATTTGGATAGTAATGTTGTAAATCACTTCATTGGAATATTTAAAGAAGAAATGAGCAAAATACAACAAAACAAATAATAGTTAAATTATAACAAGCCTTTTAAGGCACTTGTTAAAAGAGTAGAAGAATCAACACCACCTACTTTTTTTGCATACTCTATAATTAATGGCACAAACTGGCTAATCATACTAGAATCCATCCCCAAAGTTTTAAATGCAGTTTGTACAGACTCAGCTGAACTAATTTTTTTCAATAAACCATCTGTCAATGAAGAAGTATTTAGATTACCTAAAGCTGGAACATCTTTTAACAAACCCGTATAATCCGTATCAGAAATTTGGTTTTTTGCATACTGTAAAATTGTTGCTGTTCCACTTGTAGCTTGAGTTGGAGTTATATTCATATTTTTTGTAATAGAACTTATTAGGTCATTTTCACTTGTTGTTTTTGAAAGTTCACTAGAAACCATATTTGTAACTTGATCAAACATTCCCGCATGAGAAAGTGTCATTACAAAAAACACTGTTGATAATAAGACTTTTTTCACTATTTTTCCTTATTTTTTGAGAAATTATACCATAAGGAAATTATTTATTTATCTTTTTTAAGAGAATAGTTTTGTACTTTTAGGGGAATTAGTTTTATTACAAGGAGCACATATAATATGAAACTCTGATTCATCTTCTTCGCAAATAACACAAGGATAAGTTAAAGAGGGAGAATCTTTAAATAAGATTTTTTTTTCTGCAAATTTATTTGCCATATATGCAACATTTAAGATAGGGTCATTTTGTAGTTTTTTTAAAGTTTTTTGAGAAGTATATGGATTTCTAGATACTGCTCTTCTAACTTTATAATGAGAAGATTTTGAAAGTTTTTTCAACTCTTTTGAATCAGTGGTTTTTTTAGCTAATACAATATCTTCAATAAATTTTTTCATTATATCACTCCATCTTTTTTAACTAATAAAATTTTAGACTAAGATGGTATCAATATAGTGACAAAAATAAACATTCGGCTCCTGCAGATGTAGAAAAAAATCTCTTCAGTTGTTTCTTTATCTTAGAAGTTTAAACAATCTGGTCTAATTTAGAGTAAGTAGAAGTTAAAACAAAAGACAATCAAAAATGAAAATGTCCTTATCTCACTTTTATTCCAACATCTGCAAAAGCTGAATGTTTATTTTTCATTTCGGAAAAAGCTGAGGACTGTTTGAGTAAAAAAGAGTGATAAACTCACTCTTTTTTATGAGTTCCTCAAGCTAGAAATTAAAAATAATAAGTGAGGGAACCCGAATGGGATTTGAAGTTGCCACCTTAAAAACCAATAAAAATATTAGAATTTTCATAAATATCTTTTATATCTTTCTTCATCATATTTTTCGTTATTTTTATAAATACTATGTGCGATTACTACTATTTTTCTCATAACTGCTATTTGTGCTACAGTGGTATGTTTACCATTCTCTTTTAATCTATTATAAAACCTTTTTAATTCTTCATTATATTGTGTTGCATTTAGACTTGCCATAAATAATACACTTCTACATAGTTTTGAACCAGCTTTTGATATTCTTGTTTTACCTTTTATTGATGTTCCAGATGTTTTTTCTATTGGATCTAATCCTGCTAGGGATATTATCTCTTTTTGGTTTGCATTAGAATATTGTATAAAATGATGCAATAATACTATTGCTGATACTTCTCCTACACTTTTTATACTTTGTATATTAATAAATGCTTCTTGAAGTTTTTCATCTTTTGCTATTACTTTTTTTATTTCAAGCAGTATCTCTTTTTCTTTTTGTTCTAAAAGCTTTATCTCTTTTTTTATTCTTTGTATTAATTTACTTATACCATCTTTTGCAATTAAAGATTCCAAATGATTTTTATTTTGTGATTTTTGTTTAATTAAAAATTGATAGTAAGTTATTAACTCTTTTATCTCTTCTATTTCTTGTCTTATTACTGGTACTTTAATTTGTTCTTTTGAGGCAGTTACTATCATTTGAGATAACATTCGGGCATCATTTACATCATTCTTATTTCTTTGTCCTATTGCTTTACTAAAATTTGAACTTTGTTTAGGATTTACAATAAAGCATTTAATATTTTTATTTGCTGCAAACTTTTTTATAACAGAAGAATAATTCCCTGTTGGTTCATAAACAAATACTAATTTATCGATATCTTTTTTATATTGTTTCTTTAACTTAGAATACAAACTTTTTAATGATTTTATATTATTCTCAATAACCAAATCTAAATCATTATATGGAACATACACATTGATTGTTGACTTACTAATATCTAATCCGATAGAATACATATCTGGAACCTTTATTTTAGAATAAAGAGTTCGTTAGGGTAGGATTTCTCCTACCTGATTTGTCATACATATTTCGGACTCGTAAATTCGAACTAGATTATTACTGTTCTTGTTGCCACTCAAACTTTTAATATGACTATCTGACTTCAAATCAAGATGATTATTTTTTAATCTCTTTCGCCGTAGTTCGATATATCATTTAACAAACTCCATGAAAATATATTATCTATATCTCCATTAATTTTATTATACGAGCTGTTGGTGGCTTTTTATTTTACTTTTTGCCACCAAAAAGTGAAGAAGCGAAGACCTTTAGGTGTTTATGAAAAACTATACAATCCTATTTTTTTCAACAATTTATTATACTTTATTTCCATAGCTCTTTATCTAAATGTTTTTTTAGTTCACTATTTAATTCATTTAGATTTTCAAAACCTGAATAATCATCTATTCTACCTTGATTTGATTTTACAATAAATTTTTTAATTTCATTATTTTTGTATTTTAAATTTACTGATTTAATCATTTCAAATGGAAGTATTGAAATTCCAACTAGAGCATAAAGATATACTCCTTCATCTTTAACTTCAATAGTTAATTGTCTCATTTCCTTAATATCTTTATATGCTCCAAATATAGAGGAGCCGGCAACAATTAATATTATACATGAAAATATAATTACCTGTAACCAATCTATTTTTTCTTTTTGCTGTATAGCAGAGAATACTATTAGAAAAAGTAAGATAGTTGTAAATGCAATTGGGTAAATTGGTTTAAATTTTCTTTTTAATATTGCATCATTTGTTATTTTAAAATTCATTTAGTCCCTATTTATAATTATTGATTTAATTCTCTTAAAGAAATCTACCTCTTCAAAAGATAGATAAAAGGAGACTTAGCTCCTTTTATCTAAATAATATGGTCTTCTTTCCTAGGCTGTGGTAATATAATATTTAAAATTATACCAGTAATCGCCCCAAGTCCAATTCCTGAAAATGAAACTCCACCAAAATTAAAGGTCATTCCTCCAATTGCAAAAACTAAAATCATAGAAACAATAACTAAGTTTCTAGGACAGTTAAAATCAATATTAGCTCTTACTAAAGTAGAGATACCAACGCTTGCAATAATTCCAAAAAGTAATAGCATAACTCCACCCATAACTGGAACTGGAATAGTAGCTAGTATTCCACCTAATTTTCCAACAAAGGCTAAAACAATAGCAGCAATTGCAGCCCAAGTCATAATTGCGGGATTAAATGCTTTTGTTACTGTAACTGCTCCTGTAACTTCTGAGTATGTAGTATTTGGTGGACCACCAAACATTGATGCAACAGAAGTTGCTAAACCATCACCTAAAAGTGTATTTTTTAATCCTGGCTTTTTAAGATAATCTACTTTTGTAACATTTGAAATAGCCAACATATCACCAATATGCTCAATAGCAGGAGCAATAGCAATTGGTAAAATAAAGATAATAGCTTGCCAGTTAAATTCTGGTGCTGTAAAGTTTGGCATAGAAAACCAAGAAGCTTTTGCTACAATTGAAAAATCAACTACCCCAAAAAATATTGAAACAACATAACCCACCAAAATAGCACCTAAGATAGGAATCAGTTTGAAAATACCTTTTCCCAAAAGTGATATAAATACCATAGTAAAAAGAGAAATCATAGAGATAATAATGGCTGTTTCAAAGGGAATTAAAACAATCGCTCCATCTCCTGTTTTACCCATAGCCATATTAACAGCAACTGGTGATAAAATAAGTCCAATAGAGATAATAACAGGTCCTACAACAACAGCCGGTAAAAGTTTATGAATAAAATTATCACCTTTTAGTCTAATAATAAAACTAAGCACAACATAAAATAGTCCAGAAGCAACAAGTCCTGACATAGTTGCAGCTATTCCCCAAGTTTTTACCCCATAAGAAATAGGAGCAATAAAAGCAAAAGATGAAGCTAAAAAGATAGGTGGAACTGTTTTTCTATTTACAAGTTGAAATACTAAAGTACCAAGACCAGCAGTAAAAAGTGCAACATTTGGATCTAGTCCTGTCAAAATTGGCACAAGTACAAGTGCACCAAAAGCAACAAACAAAAACTGAATACCAAGAATAGAATCCTTGATTCTAAAATTATAATCTGTGGGTTTCATTTATCCTCTTTATTTAAATAATTTTGTTATGGTAACCAAATAATGGTTAATATTATGTAAACCACTGTTTAGTATATAAGCAATTTTGCGATATAATCTGGCCCAAATAATAAAATAAAATAGGACAAAATATGTATAAAGAAAGTACTAATATACTAGTAAAACATCTAATAAATAGATTAAGAGATGTAAGAACAGCATCAAATGAATTTAGACTTACAATCGAAGAGATTTCAAGAATAATTGCTGCTGAAGCCTTATCTGATTTTAATACAATTACACAAAATATAAATACATGGCAAGGCCCTTTAGATGTTCAGATGATAGAAGTACAAAAATTAGTATTAGTACCAATTTTAAGAGCTGGTGAACCTATGCTTACAGGTATTTTAAGAACTTTACCATATGCAAGAAGTGGATTTTTAGCTATGAAAAGAGATGAAGAGACTGCTTTATCAAAACTTTTTTATGAGAATATCCCAGATATTGAAGATAAAACTGTTCTTTTATTAGATCCAATGGTAGCAACTGGTGGCTCACTTATAGATGGAATTTCTTATTTAAAAAGTAAAGGTGCCAAAAGAATCATCTCTTTAAATATTTTAGGAGCCCCAGAAGGTATAAAAGCTGTTCAAGAAGCTCATCCTGATGTGGATATCTTCATAGCTCAAATAGATGAAAGACTTGATGATAATAAATACATAAGACCAGGTCTTGGTGATGCAGGAGATAGAGCATTTTATACTCATGAATAAAGTTTATAATATATGATAAATAATTTTAAATAAAGGCTAATAATGGCTTCAGGTATATTCGCTCTTTTAGATGATATTGCTGTTTTGGCTGATGATGTAGCAGTTACAACTAAAATTGCCACTCAAAAAACTGCTGCAATTTTAGGTGATGACTTGGCAGTAAATGCCCAAAAAGCAATGGGCTTTAGTCAAGAGCGAGAGCTAAAAGTAATTTGGGCGATTATAAAAGGTTCACTAAGAAATAAAGCCATAATCCTACCTCTAGCATTTATATTAAGTGCTTTTGCAGCCTTTCTTATCCCTTATATTCTAATTTTTGGTGGATTATACCTTCTTTATGAAGGTGCTGAAAAAATAGAAGAGTATTTTCACAATAAACTACATAGTCACCACGAAAAAGAGATTATAAATTCAACAAGCGATAATATCTTAAAAATAGAACAAGACAAAATAAAATCAGCAATATTAACAGATTTTATTCTTTCTATTGAGATTGTCATTATCTCTTTAGGTACTGTATTAAATGAAACCTTACCCTTACAGATTTTTGTTACAACCATTGTCGCAATATCTGCTACTTTTGGAGTATATGGGGTAGTAGCACTTATTATTAGAATGGATAATATTGGATTTTGGTTGATTAAAAAAAACAGATTAAAATTTGGAAATTTTTTGATTGAACTTATGCCAAAGATAATTAAGTTTTTAGCAGTTGTTGGAACTTTTGCCATGATTTTAGTGGGAGGAGGAATTCTTTCACATAATATTCATCCAATAGAAGAGCTTTTTTTTGAAAATATTCCTCTTATTTTAAATCAGCTAATAGTAGGTTTTATTGTAGGTTTTTTACTTTTAGTTATTATCAACATATTAAAAAAAGTTTTTAAAAGAGCTAAAAATTAAATACATTTAGCTCTTTTCTATATCTAGTGACCGCCAGTTGTTTTTGGTATTTTCACTGGTTTGGGAGCTCCCCAAATCATAAGAGCTGCTAAAACAAATACCACTGAAAGAGTAATCATAACTTGATTGGTTGCCAACATTACACTTTGTTTATTTATCATCATATTTATTGTCTGATTAATCAAATCCGTACTCATTCCTGTATTCTCCATTGCCATTCTTATACTATTATCACTATCTGTAATGGCTACCAAATTAGCATGATTTTCAATTGTTTTATTACTCCAGGCAGTTGCTACAAATGATGTGGCAAAAGCTCCTGAAAGTGTACGAACAAAGTTCAATAATCCAGCTGCAGAATCCACCTCATTTTTTTCAACACTTGAAAGGGATAAACCCATTGCAGGAATAAAAAAGAAAGGTAGTCCAAATCCCATAAACAATAGGGGCAACATAACATCAATAAATGCCATATCAGTATTTGCAATTCCTCTCCAGAAAGTCATAAGACCAAGCCATAAAACACCTACAAAAACCAATTTTCTAGCATCTGTAGTAGTTGCAGCTTTTGCCACAAATGGAGCGACTGTTAGCCCAGCAATTCCTGTCCAACAAGCTGCAAGACCAGCTTGCGTTCCTGTATATCCCATCAAAGTTTGAAGCCAAAGAGGAGTTAAAACATTGGCACCAAAATATGCACCAAATGCCAAACTTACAGTTAGTACACTAATGGTAAAGCCCCTATGTCTAAAAACTTTTAAATCAACAACAGGATGTTCATCATAAAATTCCCAAATTATAAAACTAACAAAACTTATAAAAGAGATAATTGCTAATATTACTATTTTAGTTGAACTAAACCAATCAAGATCTTTACCTTCATCTAATACTAATTGTAAACATACAACCCAAATAATTAATAAAAACAATCCAGTCACATCAATAGGTTTTTTAACTAAAGGTTCAACATAATCTTTTAATAATTGCCAAGCAAAAAAACCACAAATAATAACAATAGGTGAATTTAAGAAAAATACCCAAGGCCAGCTATATTCATCACAAACATAACCTCCTACAATAGGACCTAAAACAGGAGCCACAAGTGTTGTCATAGACCACATTCCAATAGCAACTCCCGCTTTTTCTTTTGGAAAAAGTCGTAAAAGTAGTGTTTGAGAAAGTGGCATCAAAGGTCCACCGGAAAATCCTTGAAATATTCGTGCAATAACAAGTAGACCTAAAGAATCAGAAAGACCACAAACTATAGAAAAAAGACCAAACATAATCATAGCAACCACAAATACTTTTACAGCACCAAACCTAAGAGCAAACCAACCTGTAAGTGGCACTGTTATTGCTTCACCAATTGCATAAGCTGTGATTACCCAAGTACCTTGAGAAGCTGTTGCTCCTAGATTTCCAGCAATATGAGGAACTGATACATTTGCAATAGTCATATTTAAAACTGCAATAAAATTTGCAGTTGTAAGCATAAGTGCAGCAACCCAAAACATTGTAGGGGATAATTTAAATTCTCCTATAACTTCTTCAGAAGAAGCTTTTTCATTTTGCATAATAGACTCTCATTTTATTTTTGATTAAAAGTATTTATTTCTACATCCATTGAAAGACCTACTTTTAAAGGATGAGCTTCTAACTCTTCAGGAAGTAGTTTTATACGAACTGGTACTCTTTGAACAACTTTAATCCAATTTCCCGTAGCATTTTGTGCAGGGATTAAAGAAAAAGCAGCCCCTGTTCCACCAGAAAAACCTTCTACTTCACCATGATAGGTAACATCATCTCCATAAATATCTGCATGAACAATAACATCTTGTCCAACTTTAACTCTTCCTAATTTACCCTCTTTAAAATTTGCATTTACATATATATTATGTGTAGGAACAATTGATAATAAAGGAGTTCCTGCTTGAACTCTTTGTCCAAGTTCTACTTGTCTTTTTGCAATTATTCCAGATATTGGTGCTTTTATAATTGTTCGATTAAGGTTTACAATCGCTTGGTCTAATCTAGCTTTTGCTAAAAGAACTTCTGGGTTGTTTTCTACACTTACATTATCAATTCTTGTTGCATTTTGATTTCTTGAACCAATTGCTGAAACAATATTTGATTTTGATTGTTTAACTTCTGCTAGGGTTGAATCTAAGTTTGATTTTGCATTTTCATAAGCATTTTTTGCTTTTGTTAATTCATCTGCTGAAATTGCACCAGATGAGATTAAATCTTCTCTTCTTTTTAAATCTATTTGTGCTTTTTCAAAGTCAGCTTTTGCAGAACTTAGTTTTGCATTCATTTTCATTTCATCTGCTTTTCTTGCTTCTATTAAAGCATTTAGTCCATTATTATTTGCCATATACCCTTTTACACGACGAATTGCTAAACTTAAATTCGCTTTTGCTTCTTCTACAGCTAAAGAAGTGTCAGTTTGATCTATTTTTACTAAAATATCACCTTTTTTTACAACTTGTGTATTTGTAACAAGTACATCACTAATTGTACCTCCCACAGAGGGAGTAACTTGTGCAATTTCTACATCTGTATATGCATTATCAGTTGAAATATAGTGTGAAGCATAAAAATACCAATACAGACCAAAAACTGCCCCTACTAAGATAATCAATACAAAAAAAATCGAAAGTACTTTTTTTCTTTTACTTTGATTCTTCTTTACTTTTTCAGTGATTTTTTTATTTTCTTCCATTATTATTATTTCCTTTTTCATTCATAGGCGATTGTTGAGTATATCCACCTCCAAGTGCATACTTAAGTGCTATATCTAAAGTAAGCGCTCTACTTTTTTGATTTATAAAATTTCTTTTTGCATTTATAAGATTTTCTTGTGAGTATAAGACTTCTAAATAATTACTAAGCCCACCCTCATAACGCTTTGTTTTTATTTCATAAGCTTCTTTTGAAGAATCAAGTGCTTCTTGAGATTTTAAAATCTGTTTTGTCAATGATTTTTGACTAGTTCCTGCATCTGCAACTTCTTTTAAAGCTTGAGTTATAGTTTGATTATAATTTGCAACTGCTTGTTCATATATACTTATATTTGTACGCAAATCACCTTTTAATCTCCCTGCTGTGAAAATAGGCAATGAAATAGCAGGACCAACTGAACCCATATAAGAATCTTTTTCATGGAGTAAATTTAAACCTAAAGACTGTAATCCAATAAATGCTGAAAGATTTATATTAGGATAAAACTCTGCTTTTTTCTCTTGTATTAAATATTCTTTTGATTCTACTTGCATTTTTGCAGCTATGATATCTGGTCTTCTTCCCAATAAATTAACAGCTAAGTCATTAGGTAATCCAAATTTGTTTTGATAAAAATTAATTGTTGGACGAGTTATTTTAAGACCTCTATTGGGACCTGCTCCCATTAGTGCTGCTATCTTATTTCTTTGTAAAGAAATTTGCTCATATAATGATAAAACATTTCCTTGAGCATTTGCCAATAAACTTTTTGCATCATCTACAGCTGATTTGTTTTCAAGTCCATTTTCATATCTTTGGTTTAACAATACTAATAATTTATTTTGAACTTCTAAATACTCTTTTAATTCATCCATATTGGCAAACAATCTTGCCAATTCAGCATAGTTGCTTGCTATTGCACTAGAAAGAGTCAACCTTGTTTGTGCAAGTTCTGCTTTCATAGCTTCTACATTTGAGATACTAGCAGCTATAGTTGCACGATTTTTACCCCAAAAGTCTAACTCCCAAGAAAAATTCAAAGTAGCTTGTCCATAGTCATTCCAACCTTTAGGAGTAGCACTTGGAGGAGTAATATAGTTATAACTATGTTTTTCTTCTGTTGCTTGTGCATTTGCACTTATTTGTGGTAGATTTGATGATTTTGTAACTTGAGTATAAGCATCTGCTTGATTTAGCCTTGCCATTGCAGAAGCCATATTTGGTGAATCTTTAAGTGCTTCACTTATCAGTTCATCAAGTTGTTTATCACCATAGATTTTCCACCATGACTCTTTTGGCCACTGTGTTTTAATTTTACTATCAAAAGAGTCTTTTGATTTATAATTTGATATTGTATTTGGTTTGACTAACTCTTTTTCAGTAGGAATTATTGCACACCCATTTATCAATATACTAAGTGTAGTTATTGCCGATATTGTTTTAAAATATTTTGATAATAAATTAGTATTTATATTCTTCATTTATACCTTTCTTCAAAATTGTACTGTACTGTACTGTTCATTTAAAGGAATATTATCTTTTTACATGTTAAGATAACTTTAAAATAATAAATTGAAAAGAAATTTTAATGAGAAAAAAAACAGAAACAAAAAGACAAACAATAATTCAAGCTGCAACAGAAGTCTTTAGAGAGTTTGGCTTTGAACGAGCTTCTATGTCAAAAATTTGTGCTCGAGCTGGAGGTTCTAAAACAACACTATATAACTATTTTCCTTCAAAAGAAGAGTTGTTTTTTGAAGTAATTTCTATCTCAAATGAAGAGGAATTTCAATTTGTATACGAAACAATCTCTGAATCTGCTAAAATTGAAAATGAATATGAACAATTATGTGAATTTGGTAAAAGACAACTAGCTTTTTTATATTCACCAAAATTAAGAGAATTAAGAAAACTAACAATAAGTCAATCAGGAATAACAGACTTAGGAAGAATTGCTTACAACAATAGAGTATTAAAAAGTCAAAATATCATTTCTACCTTTTTAGAAAAAACTATGCAGTCAAATAAAATTAAGAAAACAAATACAATTATTGCCGCAAAGCACTTATGTGGACTACTAGAATCAGAATTAATGTATCAATTTCTTTTAAATATTGACATAGAATATTCAAAAGAAGAAATGGACCAAATGGCAATAAGAGCTGTTAATGTATTTATGGATGCGTATAGAGCATAGTATTAAATATTTATTTTAGAATTAGCGTATACTAAATACTGTTCAAAACTTTTCAAGAAGTTATAAAAGTGGCAGATAGAATGGGATTTGAACCCATGGTAGATATTATCTACATATGCCTTCCAAGCATACTCTTTCAACCGCTCAGACACCTATCTACAATATGATTTATTAGTTTTTTTGCAAAAAAAAAGTCAAGATTTAAAACTTCAAAAGAAATCTTAAATCTTGACTTTTTTTATGGAGCGGGAGACGAGACTCGAACTCGCGACAATCTGCTTGGAAGGCAGAAGCTCTAGCCAACTGAGCTACTCCCGCTTTTTTACAAGTTGTATTAAAAATGTATTAAAAATAAATTTTTACATTTTTAAAAGAAGTTTGCAAAACTTCTATAAAGTACCATAAAATGGTGCTTAAAAGTGGTGGGTCTACTGTGACTCGAACACAGGACCACTCGGTTATGAGCCGAGTGCTCTAACCAACTGAGCTATAGACCCTCACTAATTCAATAGTGGCGGACAGTGAGAGATTCGAACTCTCGGTACCGTTGCCAGTACGCATCCTTAGCAGGGATGTGGTTTCAGCCACTCACCCAACTGTCCTTCTTTGAATTAGGACTGTGATTTTAGACAAATAAAGTTAAAAAATCGCTTAATTTTTAACGATTTTTTATTAACTTTTGAAATTTTATTACTAAAAAGCTTTTAAATATTCTCTAAAATCTTTTTAACTACATCATTTGGATTTTCATCTTTATAAATTGGTCTTCCAACTACAATAAAATCCACAAAATTTTCTTTTGCAAATGGAATATCTGCAACTCTTTTTTGATCCCCTGCATCTTCACCAAAAGGTCTAATACCAGGACAAAGAGTGATAAAGTTCTCAGAAGTATTCTTTTTGATATCAGCACTTTCAAAAGCAGAACAAACTACTCCATCAATGCCAGCATTAAAAGTATCTTTTGCAAACTGTGTTGCTTTTGTGGTTATGTATTCATTATAAATAGATCTAAAACTTTCATTATCAAAAGAAGTTAAAGCAGTAACTGCTAAAACTAAAGGTCTATTTGGAATATCTTTTATTCTATCCATTACTGTTTTCATAGCATCTATTCCAGCACTTGCATGTACATTAAACATATCTACAAGTCCTAAGGCAGTTATTTCTTCTGCTGCATCTGCCATTGTATTTGGTATATCATAAAGTTTTAAATCTAAAAAAATCTTAAAATTAGGATTTATCTCTTTTATCTCTTCTAAAAAATATTTTCCATCTCTTATATATGTTCTAAATCCTACTTTTAACCAAACATCATAGTCTTTTACTTTTTTAACTAATTCAAGATTTTCATCTGCACTTGGTAAATCCAATGAAATACATAGTTTCATTAAGCTTCCTTAGTAACTTTATCCAATACACCATTTATGAATTTTGGTGCACCATCACTTGCTAATCTTTTTGATAACTCAATTGCTTCATTTATAATAATAGCTCTATCAAGTGTTTCAAATAGTATTTCATAAATAGCAAGTCTTAAAATTGATTTTTCTACAGAACCTATATCTTTTATAGTTCCTTGATTAAGATGTGAAGCGATGTGTTCATTTATAAGAGCGTAATTATTTACTACACCATTAAATAAATTTAAGGCAAACTCTTTTTGTTTGTTTCTGATTTTTTTATCTTCTAAAATTTCATCTACAAACTTTACAATTCCCTCATTACCTAAGTCATATGCATAAAGAAGTCCTATTACAGACTCTCTAGCTTGTGTTCTAGTTGCCAATCTATTTTCCCATCTCTTTATATAAATCTAACATTTCAATGATAGTAACCATAGCTTCAGCACCTTTATTTCCAGCTTTACTTCCAGCTCTCTCAATTGCTTGCTCTATAGTATCAGTTGTTAAAACACCATTTGCAACAGGTTTTCCTGATTTGATACCAACAGTTGCGATACCTTTTGTAGCTTCAGCTGAAATATAATCAAAATGAGGAGTTGCTCCTCTTATTACTGCACCAACACAACATACTGCATCATATTTATCTGAAGCCAATGCTTTTTCTAAAGCAAAAGGAATTTCAAAAGCACCAGGAACTAATACTAAATCTAAATTTGCTTCATTTCCACCATGTCTAATAAAGGCATCTTTTGCACCTTCTACTAATCTATCTGTAATAATATGATTAAATCTACCATTTATAATAAGAACTTTTTCGCTTCCGTCAAGTCTTAATTTACCTTCAATAATATTCATTTAAATTTCTCCGAAAATTTTATATAAGGGGCTAATTATATCCTAAAGCCCCTTGGATTGCAAAAATCTCATTTATAGTCTTATATAAGTCTTCGATTTTTAGCATATTTGGTCCATCACTTTTTGCAACACTTGGATCAGTGTGCGTTTCAAAAAAGAAGCCATCAACACCAACCGCTGCTGCTGCTTTTGCCATAGATGGAACAAAAGCAGAATTCCCTCCCGTTGTTCCACCTGTACTTGGTATTTGAACAGAGTGAGTTGCATCAAAAATCACTGGTGCATACTCTTTCATAAGAAGTAAATTTCTCATATCAACTACAAGTGCTCCATATCCAAAAGTATTTCCTCTTTCACAAAGCCATACATTATTATCTAGTGAGTTTTGGTAACTAACCTCATCAACGCCTCTAGTTTTTAGTATCTTATCAATTGGATGTTTCATAGCATCAGCTGCTAAGAACTGACCTTTTTTTACATTTATTATACATGATGTTTTTGCAGCAGCTACAAGTAAATCTGTCTGTCTACATAAAAATGCAGGTATTTGTAAAATATCCATAACTTCAGCAGCAGGTGCTGCTTGATGTGACTCATGAATATCTGTTATAAGCTTATATCCAAACTCTTTTTTAATCTCTTCAAAAAGTCTCAATCCATCATCAAGTCCAGGTCCTCTATATGAATCCAAACTTGTTCTATTTGCTTTATCAAATGAAGCTTTAAAATAAAATTCTACTCTTTTATCTTCGCTTAAAGGCTTCAATTTTTCAGCTATTCTAAATACGGTGTCTCTATCTTCTAAGACACAAGGTCCAGCTAAAACTTTCACTTTAATATCCTTCTTAAAATTGTTCTTTTTTCTTTTCCACTATAGGCATAATAAAATTCATAAATATTTTGTGCAATATTTTGCATATCATCTCTTGCATATTCATCGCAGGCAAAAAGTATTTTATCATTTTTTTCTAAGGGCATATCCCAATCAGGGATTAAATATTTTTCACCACCTCTTATTAAGGCTAAGGGTACTATATTATTATTTAACTCTCGATTATGTAATGATGTTCTAAATATTTTTAATTTTAACTCTTCACCATTATCTAAATGCTTATAAATCTCTGGTGCATCAAAGTTATCTATCTCAATTGATTCTAATAAAGGATTTTCATCTATAGTTTGAGTTAGCTTCTTCACTAGGCTTGAAGCCCAAGTTTCATCTTTAGTTATCATCTCTTGAATAAACAAGTCTGATAGGGGATTTATTAAAGCATTGGTTGTTTTATTTATCAAAATATTTGCAGGCAAAAAGATATGATCAATTCTAGAGTTTTGAAACATTGAGACATATCCTAGTTCATTCTCTCTTGCTATTGTCACTATTTTTGGGTTTAATTTTTTTGCACTACTTAAAATAGATAAATTAGTTGTATCATCATTTGTTGCAGCTATTATTGCTACACTTTCAAGAATTCCAGCTTTTGTGAGTACTCTTTTGTCATCAGCATCACCAATAATTATTCTTGAAACACTATCTTCTTTATAATTTGCTAATTTTTTCTCATCGATTTCAATAAAAACCAACTCTATTTCATTATCACTCAATCGATCTTGTAAATAATTTCCCATACGACCAAAACCACAAATTATATACCTTCCCATAGGGAAATTAGGAGTTTGAGCATTCAAGTTATCTATTTTGTAAATCCATTTTTCAAGTTTTAAAATATTTGGTGCTTTAAATGCAATATCAATCTCTTTTGAAATAATAGAAAAAGGATTTGCAACAATATCAACACCAATATCTTCTAAATTTTCACTTTGATTTGCAGTTGATGCTTTTACAACAAGTTTTATATTTCTATTTAAGATTTTAGCCATAACTGCAACTTTTAAATTTAGCTTGTCATCATTAAATAAACATACTAATCCTCTACAATTACTTTTTTCTATTCCTGCTTCTTCTAAAACTTTTGGTGAACTTACATCTGAAAGTAATACGGGAACATAAGGTGTAAAGTTTTCTAAAAGTAAATCATTTACCCTATTTTCATCTGATTCTATTACTACAGTTTTTATATCATAGCTTAGAGCTTTTTTTATAATTTCTGAAGTTATATTGTTATATCCCAAAACTATAATAAAACTTTGTTTTATCTTTTTTACATTTCTTCTGAATTTATTTCTTCTAAGCTCTTCTAATAAAACTTTATCTTGAAGTAAAGAAACAAGTGTTCCTATACCATAAAACCAACCCAATACAGTAAGATAAATTGAAAAACTAACCCACATTCTTTGTGGATAAGTAAAAGCATATGGTGTTTCACCAAATCCAATAGTATTAGCTGTATAAGTTACAAAATAATATGCATCAAAAATTGACATATGATAAATATTGCCTTTATCATCCACTCCATCAATTAATAAAAGCCCAGTTATTGCAATAGTGTATGTTACAATTATTACAATAAAAGGCATTCTCATTCTAAGAAGAACTATCCATAATGTACTATTTGTCAAAATTTAACCTATCGTTTTCAAGGAAACTATCGTTTTGATTTTAATGTGTCTCCCACATAAAGAAGCACAGAAACAATATTTGCTAACAATGCACCTGCTGAAAGAGAAACAATAGTTGTACTAACTTCAGAGGTAACTATACTTGCATATGTAGCTATTGTCCAAACAGAAGCTGCAGATATTAATTGGATATCTGCAACAAGTGAAGTTGCCAAAAGTACAGAACCAACTTGAGTTCTATCACCTAGCTTAAGAACTGTTGCAATTACATTTATAATAATTGCAGCAAAAAGTTCATATTTACTATGATGAGTCATAGTATCTAAGTCACCATAAACAAATCCAAAGTTTACAGTCATCGCTAAAATTATAAAAAATCCAGAAATAACCTTATCCATGTTCATGATATTCGTCCTCCAAATCTCTACCAATTTTTAGTTTTCTTTTAAATACATCATCCATATTATCATAAACTTTTGCGTCTTTATCTACAAACATGATTCTATGTTTATTCAATTGACTAACATTTTTAAGTCCCATAATAGCTAACATACCTTTTACACTTTTCAATAAGTTTTTATGATAATTTGCTACTTTTTTAGCTTGTTTGTGTACGAAATATTTTTTTCTTTTTGATTTATTTTGAGTAGCAAGTCCAACGGGACAATCATGTCCTGTAGTACCAGAACAATATCTAGCTCTAATACACCCAGCACTCATCATAAATCCACGAGCTATTTGAATAAAATCTGCACCTAAAGACATGATAATAATAACATCATCAGGAGTTAAAACTTTTCCACTAGCTACTAAATTGATTTTATCTCTTACTCCATACTCTCTTAATACTTTGTCAACTAAATAAATAGAATCTTTAATATCAAGACCTACTCTTTCCATTGTTTCAATTGGAGCAGTAGCACTTCCACCACTTCCTCCATCAATAGCAATATAATCAGGATATGAATCTTTTCCTTCATCTATTCTTTTTTTAATCTCTTTAGCATAAGGCTCAATATTATCTAAATCAGAAATAACTATTTTTACCCCAACTGGTTTTTCAGAGATTTCTTGTAATTGACCAATGAAATCAAAAAGTTCTTCAATAGTATTTGCATAAGGAAATCTATTTGGTGAAAAAACATCTTTATATGCTTCAACACCTCTATAATAAGCAATTGCAGGAGTAACTTTATGACCAGCTAGTTTTCCACCTGTTTGTTTTGCACCTTGTGCCATTTTTATCTCTGTCATACGACAAAATCTCATAACTTTTTCATATCTTATAGGGTCAAATTTACCAGCTTTATCCCTAGCACCATACAATCCAGAACTTATTTGAAATGTAATATCAGGTAAATCAGTAGGAACTTCTTTTGGGAAAGACTCTAGTGGAGCATCCCAGTTTATTCTATGAAATAATGATGATTGTAAGTCAAATATATAAGTTTCTGCTTCTGGGTCTTTTCCAAATACTAGCTTTCTATAAACATCAGCTGCAACGGCTCCATTAAAGAAAAATTGAACTACATCTTTTATCTTTTTTTCAAATTTTGTACCATGCACAACTTTCATGTAATCAGCTTTGTAATTTTGATGTGTAACAAAGAAGTTTGAAGTTACACTACCCTCACCTGTGTTTATAGGAAATTGTCCTTCTAGGGCACCTTTTGCAAAAGCTCTTGTTCCTTCAGGTGAAATAGAACCATCACTCATAGCTGATCTTCCAATTATAGATTTAGAAATAAAAGGTTTTTTTCTTCTTGGTCCAAAAGTTACTTCAAACCCACCTTCAACCTCTTCTTCATTTAAAACTATATTGGCATGTCTTATCATAAACTTAGGATATGGCAAAGGTTGACTTGGAGAAAATGAAGCATAATTTGGAAGATCTCGACATGCTTTATTAAGCCAGTCTAATTTATCTTTTGATTCATAAAACTTTTCATCGCCAAAATATTGTCTAAATGGCTCCCTTGCTTCTTCCAAAACAAATCTTAATCTTCCAATAATTGGATAATTTACCAATAATTGATGCTTTCTTTGAACATATTTATCATGTATATACCAAGCAACTATAACAATTGCAATAATACTCCACTCTATAACAGAAAATTCCCAATCAAAACTCACTTTTTCTCCTTATTTTTTACTTGAAGCTAAAACTCCACTAATAATAATTAAAATTATACCCAATGATATCCAAATATCAGGAAATTTGTCTCCTAATATTACACCTAGAATTATTGCAAAAATCAAATTACTATATGAAATTGTGCCAATTATCCCAGCCTTTGCAGCCCCATAAGCCTTTGTCATATAAATTTGTGCAAAGGTTGCAGTTGTTCCCATAAGGGTTATATATAATAAATCATTTAGATTTGGCATTGTAAATTTTCCAAACATAAAATCAAAAGTACTATTTGAATAAAAATTTGCAATTACCATCAATATAATAGGACCTATTGTTCCTATTGTCATAAAAGATAAAACTATAACTCTAGTATCATAAAAAGTTCGTAATTCCCTAACTGAGGTGTATGCTAAAGCAGCACCTACACCTGAAAAAATACCAAGCCAATCTGTTTTATCTAAAGTACTACCATCAAACTTTGTAATAAAAAGAATTCCTATAAATCCAATAAAAACACCTATCCAGCCTCTTAGCCCTAATTTTTCTTTTATAAAAACATATGCAAAAATAGCTGTAAATATAGTAGAAGTTTTAGAAAAAGTCATAGCTTCTGCAAGTGAGATATTTGAAATATTATAAAAAAATGTAAGCAGGGCTAAAAAACCAACAAAGCCTCTAAAAAATAGTAATAAAGGCTTTCCACCTGTTTGTTTTACTGGTTTTTTATATAAAGAAAGAGCAATTAGTACTACTCCAAATATATTTCTGAAAAATACAACTTCAATTGAACTCATTGAAGAGCTTAGTTCTTTTGCAAAAGCTCCCATAAAAGCAAATAAAAGTGATGCAAAAAGCATAAACTTTATGCCTTGTATTGTTTGAGTGTCCATTATAATCCTAGGATGTAAAAACCGAATTTTAATTAATCTTTTGTTAAAATCCGGTTATTCTCAATAAGTAATAAATAGTTTTAATACATTTAAAAATACAGAACTAAACCAATAGGAACAAAATGAAATATCTAAAAATACAATCTTCTAAAAATCTTCAAGGTGAAATAAAAATATCAGGGGCTAAAAATGCCACTTTACCGCTACTTGCATCAACTATATTATCAAATAATCAAATCAATATCGGAAACCTTCCAGATGTAGTTGATATAAATACAATGTTAAAGTTACTAGAAATGTTAGGGGCTGATTATTCAAAAGACAAAAATAAAATAAAAATTTCTACACAAAATCTAAAAGAGACAAAAGCGACTTACGATATTGTAAAAACAATGAGAGCATCAATTTTAGTATTAGGACCACTACTTGCAAGATTTGGGCATTGTGAAGTTTCTCTTCCTGGTGGTTGTGCTATTGGGCAAAGACCTGTTGATTTACACTTAAAAGCTATGGAAGCATTGGGTGCAACAATAGAAATAAAAGCTGGATATATAAAAGCAACTGCACCAAATGGATTAAAGGGTGCAAAAATTGTTTTTGACAAAGTAACCGTGGGTGGAACAGAAAATGCAATTATGGCAGCAGCACTTGCTGTTGGTAAAACACAAATTATCAATTGTGCAAAAGAGCCTGAAATAGTACAATTATGTGAAGTTTTGAAAAATGCAGGATTAGATATAAGCGGAATCGGTAGTTCTGATATTACAATTATGGGTACAAATAAAAAACTTTTGGAATTTAAAGATTTTGATGTAATACCTGATAGAATTGAAGCTGGAACATATTTATGTGCAGGAGCAATTACAAATTCTAAATTGACAATTACGCATGTACAACCTTTGCATTTAGAAGCTGTGATATCAAAACTTGAAGAGATGAATTTTAAAATTGAAACAACACAAAATGAAATCACTATTTTTCCAAGTGATAACATAAAAGCTGTAAATATAATAACAACAGAATATCCAGGCTTTCCAACTGATATGCAAGCTCAATTTATGGCTCTTGCAACCCAAGCAAATGGGACAAGTACTATTGATGAAAGATTGTTTGAAAATAGGTATATGCATGTAAGTGAGCTTTTAAGAATGGGTGCAGATATTCATCTTAATGGAAATATAGCAAGTATAACTGGTACTCCAAATAAACTAAACGGTACAGATGTTATGGCTACAGATTTAAGAGCTAGTTCTGCTTTAGTTTTAGCAGCACTTGTGGCAGATGGTGAAACAAATATTCATAGAATTTATCATTTAGATAGAGGATATGAAGATTTAGAGGGGAAATTAGTAAAAATAGGTGTTAATATCAAAAGTTTTAATGAATAATTATTATTTTCAATTAATAATTATTATTTCCTAAGAGATATTTGACTAAAATAGACTTGAAAATATTTAAGGTACGATTATGAAACTTGAAATTTCTTTATTTAGATTTGATTGTAAATCAGACTATTTACCATATTACACAAAACATTTTTTAAATGTTGAAGAAAATAACACACTTTTGACTGTTTTAAACAAACTCAATAGTGAAGCTGAATTTTCTTTTGAAAATAGCCCAAATAGTTACTTTGTTGTAAATGGTATTTACATAAATGTAATGACTACTTGTAAACAAATAAAAGATAACTTTGGTAGTGATATAAAAATAGAACCTCTAAGTATAAGAAGAGCAAATAAAGATTTTATAATCAATGAAGATGATTTTACTTCTAAACTTTCAATCCTAAATAAGTTTATTACTACAGATTTACTAGCTACTCATATTGATAAAAAAATAGAAGAATTGTATATATCTTATAAGATCTATTTTTATGCTTCAAATACTTTAAATATAGAGCATGATTACATAGGAGATGCTATACTTTTATTAGCTTCTGATTTAATAGAAAAATTTCCTCAAAAAGAAAATGAGATATTGCATACAATCAAAGAATGTGAATGTGGAATAGAATTTCATACAAGTCTTAAAAACAGAATTTTTAACTTTGAGAAAAGTATTGAAGAAAAAATTATAAATTTGAAAAATAAGTTAAATATTTCAAAAACTATTGATAAACAAAACTTTAAATCTTCTATATCAAAAACAATCAATTTTGGTACATTTAAAAAAGCACAAGAGATAAAATATGACTTCAAAGATTTTAGTTTAGCTTACTTAAAAACAGAAGATTCACTCGAAAAATCAAACTTGATTTCAAAACTTAAAGCAAAAATGCTTAACTTACAATCTTTAAATCAAGATTTAGCAAAAGATACTTTTCACTTAAATCCAGAATTAACTTACAAATTAACCTCAACTTTAATGCTTGATGCTTATGATAGTGGAGCTGATTTTATTGTAGTAGATAATGACCAAGATTTTTACTTATTAGATTTTAATAGAAAAAATATGGAAAGTGTAATTGGAAGAGAGATTAATCTTCCTGTTTTACATATAAATGAGCTTGAAAACTTAGCTATTGGGGAACATGATTTAGCAAAAACAACTTTAAAAAATCATACTTTAGACCCTAAAATAATTTAGCTGAAAAATTATGATTCTTGGTTTAGATTACATAATCTTATCATCAATCATAATTGCTTGTATATTACCTTTTTATATCTATAGAAAAAAAATATTTAAAAAATATTATACCAAAAATAATATTTCTTACTTTCTACATGAAGTAAAAATTCATTTGAAAAATAACTATCCAAAAGTAAATTTTGATTTTTCAAGAATAGATTCAATAATCAAAACAAGCTCTTATGACCAAGCAAAAATATTGATTTTGGAAGAGATGACAAAACAATTTATAGAAATGCCATTTGAAAAAAGAACTCAAAGAAACATACCAAAAGAGTTATTATGGGCGAGTTATGAAAAAGAATCTATTCCTGAAAACAGCACACCAAACAATCTTCTAAGAAGAAAAAACTTTGTTATTAAAAGAGATAATTATAAGTGTAAGAGATGCGGTAAAAGTATTAAAATAGATACTTCAATGTTATTACTAATAAAAGATTTAGATCAAGGTGGAACTTACCACTTTGAAAACTTGAGTATTTTATGTAATGATTGTAATAAAATAATAAAATCACAAACTCCAGAAAAACTAATAAAAGACTTGAATATTTTTAATATACTGATGAGAAAATATATAAAATAATCAATAATTTATTGATACATAAAAACTCAAATCAAACTCATTTTCTTCATTTAAAAAATTATTCTTTCTATAAATTACATATGAAGGTTTAGTTGTTGTTTCATACTCACTTTTAGGAAGCCACTCATGATAAACCCAATGTATAAATTTAAGGATATCACCTCTTTTACCTACTAAATCAAATTTGGCATAAACACCCTTTGCTATTTTAAAATTTGGCAATCTATCACTTTTTATATTCTTGTCATCTGTTACTACACAAGCAATATATTGACACTCATTTAGTGGTGTAATAGTTGGATTATCATGGAATAGTGCTATTTGCTGATAGTTTTTTATATCATTTGATAAAATCCAAGTTTGAAGCTTCTGCCAAGTCTCTTTTATATTTGCATTATAGCCATTATTCCTAATATAAAAACTCTCAAAAAATGGCATTTTTACGATAGTTGGTGTCATATCACTAAAGTTTGCAGTTGATTCCATTGCTTTTTGTGATTGTTGTAAGATTTTGTGTGAATAATCTTTATATCCTGTACTTCTCCACTCTTTTGGAGTCATCTCAAATCTCTCTTTAAAGCTTTTTATAAATGACGATTGAGAAGAGTATCCACACTGATTTGCAATATTTGATATGGTAGAGTACTTATTTGTCAGAAGTAGATTTGATGCCTTTTGGAGTCTTATTGACTTGATACTCTCATAAATATTTTTACCAAAAGCATCTTTAAAAATCCTATGCATATGAAACTTACTAACTTTTAAATCAATACTTAGCTCTTCTATATCAATATGTGTATCAATATGTGTATAAATATAATACATAATATCGTTTGCTATTTTTGTTCTTTTTTGTAAGGTATCTTTTTTCATATAATATTATAGCACGGTTTAACTATAAAATTAGCACAAAATGATTATAAATGAAGCACAAAAAAAGAAGAAGTAATAAATTTTTTTTCCTAAAATAGATGAATCTAAAAATTAGGGTCTGCATGGATAAGAATGAACAATTAAAATTAGTCTCAAAGTATTGTAACTCTTTTAATTTAAAAAAGATAAAAGTTGATACTTTATTGTTAATAATTCATATGCTTTTAAGTGATTATGAAAAAATTGAAATAAAAGATAATATTTCAAATAAAAACTTATTAATAGATGACAAAGACATTGAATTTATAAATAAAAGTGTTCATGATTTGAAGAACTACTTAGAATCAAATATTATCATAAGTGAAACTTTACTTTATATATTTAGAAATAAAAACCTATCACCCACATTTTTAAAAGTTTCAAAAAATCTTGAACCAATGCGAGTTTATTATCAATATCTAACTTCAATATTTTCTAACAAAATAACTAAAGGATCTTTTTGGATACCAGAATTATTAGCTTTTTCTTTAATACATTATTTTAAAAAAGAGTATGAAAAATCTTTTTTAAGCCATCCTTTAATACAAAATTTTCCAACTGAAAAGTTTTTAAATATTTATAATAAAAATAATATCAAAATAAAAAAACAGCTCTCAGAAGAAGACCAAGTTAATTCATGGAAAATTAAAACAAACCTAGATGAGATGTATGATTTATCTGAGTATATGATAGAAAAATACTTAGAATTTAATTATAAAATAAATGATAAAAGAGTCTCAAAAACAAGAATGAAAAAGAAGAAATAAGTATTAATTTTCTACATTAGTGTAAATCTTTTCTAATGCATTTGAGGAAGTGCTTCTATTGACACTACTTTTTTCTACTCTTTTTTCTTCAAGCTTTTTTATTAAACTATTTACATAAACATCTTCTAAACTTTGTAGATAATCAACCTTACTTTTTATAATACTAAGTGTTGAATCTTTTGGAACTATATAGGGCGTTATGATTACTACAAGATTTATCTTATCATTTATATATTTTTCATTTTTAAATAAGCTCCCAAGTATTGGAATATCTTTTAAAACTGGAAGCCCAGATTCTGTTTGAAATTTTTTAGATTTTATTAATCCACCTATTATTACACTTTCTGCATTATTTAATATAGCTGTTGTAATTACTTCTTTTTTTGAAGTATCTAAATTTTCACTTGTAGTTGATTCTTTTGCATCTTCAAGAACTGTATTTATTTGTAAAATAATTTTATTATTTGAAATTCTAGGTTTTACTTTTAGTCGTAATCCTATTTCTTCTCTTTTATAGGATTCTGTTGTTCCTGAAGTATTTGTTGTCTGTCCTGTTTTAAAGGATTTTGTTTCACCTACATAAATAGATGACTCTTTATTATTTATACATAAAATAGAAGGTTCAGATATTACATCTATAGCTTGGTTTTGTTTTAAAAAGTTTATTGTTGCCCCTAAACTCAAACCCTTTGATAAAGAGTTGATATCAAAGCCAAAAGTAGAAAATTCACTAAAACTAATCGCAGTATTACTCAAACTATTAAAAGAACTAGAAAAAGTGCTTAAGTTTGTAGAACTATATTTATTAAAACCATTTAACCCATACTCTAATCCTACTTCTTTTGTCTTAGTTTCACTTATTTCAACTATTTTTGCTTTTATGTAAATTTGTGGATTTAAAATATCAATTTTTTTGATAAACTTTTTTATATTATCTGTGTCAGCTTTACTTCCTACTATTATGATAGAGTTTGTATCATTTTCTATAGTAATAAGAGGATTTGTATTTGATTTTTTGTTTGAATAAATCTTATTTAAAACTTTTAATACATTTTGTGCTTCAAGATTCCTAATAGCTATTATTTCAACTTTTTTTTCTTCTTGATTCAAAGGTGTATTTGTATTTTCTATTTTAAAAATAGTTCCTTCATCTTTTAAAACATAACCTTTTTTTAATAAAGTAAATTTTAAAAGTTCTAGAAGTTTTTGCTTTTTAATTGATTTATTTGCTACAAAATCAACTTTTCCTTCTATCTTTCCTAGATAAAAGATATTTTTATCCAACTGCTTAGAAGTAATCTTTATAAACTCTTCGATATCTAAATTCTTAAAATTTATATTTATATACTCACTATTTTTTGCATTTGCCCCTATTGTAAAAATCAATAAAATAAAAATTATAATCTTCAAATTGTCACCTTTAATAATTATAGAGATTATTATATATTAATTATTTAAAAGTTACATTAAAATTATATATTTATTTCTAATTTAGTATTTAGAGGTAAATCTTTTTCAAAGATTTCAAAATCTTCTTTTGTAGATTCAAGATATAATTTGATATTAATATCAAACTCTTTATTTAAAATATTTATATTTTGATTACTTATTAGATACTCTAACTTTGATAAATCAGTATATTCACAAGTTAATTTTCTTTGTTCTAGTTTTTCGTATGTTTGTAGTTGTGAGATATTAATTACACTATTAACAGCATCACTATAGGCTCTTACTAATCCACCCGTTCCAAGTTTTATTCCACCAAAATATCGTACAACTATTACGAAGGTGTTTATTAATTCATTTCCAGCCATTACATTTAAGCAGGGTTTTCCACTTGTCCCTTTTGGTTCTCCATCATCACTACTGTTTTCAATAATTTGATCAAACTCATTTAAATACCTATAAGCATAAACAAAATGCCTAGCTTTTGGATGCTCTTCTTTTAACTTTTTCATTACATCATTAAACTTTTCATACGGAGCTAAAAAAGCATGAAATTTTGACTTTTTCTCTTCAAAAATTGAGCTAAACTCTTTTTGAACATATTTCAACTATAATTCCACCTATGAGATTAGATTTATTTTTAACAAAAGCTTTCGACATACAAAGTAGAAATAAGGCGCATGAACTTATAAAAGCAAATAAAATAAAAATAGATGGTTCTATTATAACAAAACCATCTTTTAATGTAGAAGAGACTCACAAAGTTGAGATACTAGAAGATACCTTTTATGTCTCAAGAGCTGCATATAAATTAAAATATTTTTTAGATGAGATTAATTTAGACTTAAAAGATTTGACTGCTTTAGACATAGGTTCTAGCACTGGTGGTTTTACTCAAATACTTCTTGAAAATGGTGTTAAAAGTGTAACTTGCGTCGATGTAGGTTCAAACCAACTCCATGAAAAAATAAAATATAATGACAAAATTGAGTTTTTTGAGAACTGTGATATTAGAGATTTTAAAAGTGATAAAATTTTTGATATCGTAACTTGTGATGTTTCATTTATAAGTTTACACAATATTATAGATGATATAAATAGATTGTCAACAAAAAATATAATAGTACTGTTTAAACCCCAATTTGAAGTTGGTACAAATGTCAAAAGAGATAAAAAAGGCATGGTAAAAGATAAAGATGCCATAGACCTTGCCAGAAGAAAATTTTTGGGCGTAACAGTTCTTTTAAATTGGAAACTAATTAAAAACTCTAAAAGCAAATTAGAAGGAAAAGATGGCAATATTGAAGAGCTATTTTACTTCAAAAAAACACAGGTAGAAAAATGAAAAAAGATAAAGAAAGTATAACATCTGTAGCAATTGGAGGATTTGATGGGATGCATATAGCCCATCAATCTTTATTTAATAACCTAACTTCAAAGGGTGCAATTATTGCAATTGAAACAGGTCATGCAAATATGACACCAAAAGAGCAAAGACAAAAATGTACAACTTTTCCTGTTTTTTATTATGAACTAAATGATATAAAACACTTAAGTGGAAAAGAGTTTATAAACTTACTAAAAGATGAATTCCCAAAGTTAAAAAAAATAGTTGTTGGCTTTGATTTTTGTTTTGGCAAAAATAGAGCTAATTCCACAGAAGATTTAAAATCACTTTTTAATGGAGAAGTCGTTGTTGTAAATGAAATAAGTGTAAATGATATAGCAATACACTCAAGAATAATCAGAGAATATATTAAAACTGGTGATTTTGAAACAGCAAATACCCTTCTTGGAAGAAAGTATGAAGTAAAAGGAACTCAAATAAAAGGTCAAGGCTTAGGGAAGTCAGATTTTGTACCAACTATAAACTTAAATATTCAAGACTACCTTCTTCCAAAAGAAGGGGTTTATATCACTAAAACAATAGTTGATAATATCAGCTATCCATCTATTTCATTTATTGGTCATAGAGTCACTACAGATGGGAATTTTGCAGTTGAAACTCATATTTTAAATAAAGATATTACAGTACATAATAGTGATATTTCAATCAAGTTTTTCAAAAAACTAAGAGATAATGAAAAATTTGAATCTTTTGAAAAATTAAAAGAACAAATAGTAAATGATATAAATGCTTGTAAAATCTATTTTAATCTTACTTTATAAAATGATTATTAATAATCATTTTGATAGAATATCTACATGATAGATAAAGTATTTAATAAATCAATTAAAAAACAATTTGAATTTGACGAAGAAGTTGCATCTGTATTTGATGATATGCTTAATCGTTCAGTTCCATACTATAAAGAGATGCAAAGATTAACTATAAATTTTGCACTAAATTTTTTAGAAGATGATTATAAAGTTTTTGATTTAGGTTGTTCAACGGCATCAACACTAATAGAACTTGGTAAACATTGTAATAAAAAATTAAATCTAATTGGAATTGATAATTCACAAGCCATGTTAAATAGAGCTTCAAATAAAGCTAAAGCTTTTGGAGTTGATATTGATCTTATTTGTGGTGATATTCATGATGTTGATTTATCAAATGCTAACTTAATTATATCTAACTATACACTTCAATTTATACGACCTTTACAAAGGGAAAAACTTATAAAAAAAGTATATGACTCTTTGGAAAAAAAAGGAGTTTTTATTTTTAGTGAAAAAGTAATCTCATCAAATAATGTTTTAAATAAACAGTGTATTGATGAGTATTATGAATTTAAAAAAACACAAGGTTATTCAGAATTTGAAATTTCTCAAAAAAGAGAAGCTTTGGAAAATGTTTTGATACCATATACAGAAGATGAAAATAAAAAAATGATAAAAGATGCTGGATTTACACACTGTGAAACACTTTTCAAGTGGGTTAATTTTGCAACATTTATAGCAATAAAAGAATAAGGAATTATAATATGTTAGAAGTAAATTCAATGGCACCAGATTTTTGTGCACCAAATCAAGATGATGTAGAGATTTGTTTAAGAGATATAAAAGGAAGCTGGATAGTTTTATATTTTTATCCAAGAGATAATACACCAGGTTGTACAACTGAGGCTTGTGACTTTACAGCTTCTATGCCAGAATTTGATGATTTGGATGCTACTATTTTAGGAGTAAGTCCAGATACTCCTGCAAAGCATAGAAACTTTATAGAAAAACAAAATTTAAACATAACACTACTTGCAGATGTTGAGAAAAAAATGTGTGAAGATTATGGTGTATGGCAACTTAAAAAATTCATGGGTAGAGAATCTATGGGTGTAGTTAGAACTACCTTTATTATAAACCCAAAAGGTGAAATTGCAGCAGTTTGGGAAAAAGTAAGTGTAAGAAAAAAGAAAAAAGTAAATGGCGAGACTATTGAAATCCTCCATGTGGATGAAGTAAAAGAAAAATTACAAGAGTTACAAACTAAATAAGGAAAAAAATGATAAATAATAAATTATTACTACTTGGAGCAACACTTTTAGTTGCAAATAGTTTAAATGCAAAAACTACAATTTGTTATAAAAAATCTTGGGAAACTCCATCAAATATTGAAACTACTAAATTAGATGGTGGTGAGTGCAAGGGTGAAAAATCACTTAAAGAGATGAAAAGAGCTGGTTGGTATATAAAAGATATTGAAATCAAGTCTGCAAAAAAAGGTTTAGATTATAATTATATTTTAAGTGATATAAACCCTATAGTTATAGACAAAGAATTAACTTCTAAAAATGATATTTCTATTGATTTAGATATGCAAACTCAAAGTACTAAACTTTATGATGTAACAAGTGACCATGCAAAAATAAATATTGGAAACTTAAAAATTGGACAAAGTGGTGTTATTCAACATACATATAAAGATGGCAATGCACTTATAATCTCAAGTGCTTATGTTGAAAGTTCAAATTCAAACTATTCAATTGTAAAATTTATTCCATTTTTAGATTTAAAACAAAATGCAATCCCAACATCAAATAGAGTTGTGGCAAATGATGATACATTTATTTTAAATTTTATGTATGACCAAAGTTTATTAATTGCACCAAATATTGATGCATTTAGAGCTACAAGAAAAAAATTCACTGAAAATAACTTCGTACACTCAGATATCTTTGGAGCATACTTAAAGAGTGAATATAGACCTCTTCCAACTCAAAAAATGATTCAAGAGTTTGCACTTTCTCAAAATATGGGAACAATATTTATTGTTATAAAATCTAATCTATATATCTTAGATAGTAGAACTTTTACACTTTTAAATAAACAAATGATTCCTAATCTCTCAAGTAAAACACAAATGCCATTTTATACAAGAATTGAAAAGATTGAATCTAGTATTTTCACATCTGATATTTGGAGTTGGTTAGACTTCTCTGCTATTACTAAGTTTTTAAATGATGATAGAAGTGAAGAAGAGATTTTATATGGCGATTTAGCAACTAAGAAAGGCAAAGATCAAATAGATTATAACTCTTATTATTCAAATGTCTTAGGATTAAATAATGATAAAAAATAATCATATAGATTACTTTATTTCTGTAGTAGGCAAAGAAAATGTAAAAAGTGACAAAGCTCATTTAATAGCTTATTGTTATGATGCTACTAAAGAGAGATTTGAGCCAGATGCTGTTGTTTTTCCAAGACATGAGCAAGATGTATCAGATGTATTAAAATATTGTAATGACAATAAAATAGTAATTGTTCCAAGAGGTGCTGGTTCTGGTTTTACAGGTGGAGCACTTCCTTCTGAAGGTGGTATTATTTTAAGTCTTGAGCGGCATATGAATAAACTACTTGAAATAGATATGGAAAACATGCTAGGTGTTGTACAACCTGGTCTAATTAACATGGAATTTCAAAAAGCAGTTGAAGAAGTAGGATTATTTTATCCTCCAGATCCTGCAAGTGAGCATTACTCAACACTTGGTGGAAATGTAAGTGAAAATGCAGGTGGAATGAGAGCAGCAAAATATGGTATTACAAAAGATTATGTGGTAGCTCTTCGAGCAGTTTTGCCAAATGGTGAGATTATAAGAGCTGGTAAAAAGACTATCAAAGATGTGGCAGGATATAATACTGCTGGTATTTTAATAGCAAGTGAAGGAACACTAGCAATTATCACAGAAATCACGCTTAAACTTATTCCTAAACCAAAATTCAAACAAACATACATGGGTGTTTTCCCAGATGTAAATAAAGCTATGAATGCAGTATTTAAATCACTAGCATCTGGAGCAAATCCAGTTGCAATGGAATTTTTAGATGCCCTAGTAATAAAAGCTTTAAGACAAAAATTTCCACAAGTTAGTCTACCTGAAAATGCAGGTGGGATTTTAGTAGGAGATGTTGATGGAAGTAGCCAAGCTGAAGTAGAAGAACAATTAAAAACTTTAGAAAACTCTTTTGCCCAATATGGTTCAACTGAATTTATTATTGCAAAAGATGATGAAGAAGCAGCTAAATTATGGTTTGCAAGAAGAAATGCAAGTCCTGCAACTGCAATTTATGGAACAAAAAAACTTAATGAAGATATTTCAGTTCCAAGAAGTAAACTACCAGAGGCCTTAGAAGAAATATACAAAATCGGGGATAAGTATGGTTTCAATGTTCCTTGTTTTGGTCATGCAGGAGATGGAAATATCCATGTTAATGTAATGGTTAAAGATAAAACAAATGAAAAAGAGATGCATGATGGGCATAAAGCCATAGAAGAGATCTTCCAACTAGTAGTTGATATGGGTGGAACTTTAAGTGGAGAGCATGGAATTGGTTTATCAAAAGCTCCATTTATGAGTATTGCATTTTCTCAAGCAGAACTTGAATTATTTAAAAGCATCAAAAAAGCATTTGATCCAAATAACATATTAAATCCTCATAAGATGGGCTTATAAAGTGAAAAAATGAAAAAAAATAGTAAGAAGCTATTTGCAAAATTAGTAGAGATTCTAGATTCATTTTTTAATGATGATACAACATATTATGCAGCAAGTCTTAGCTTTTTTACTATCTTTTCAATTCTTCCAATTTTTGCACTAATTATTGCGATAGTTTCGAATCTTGAACAATTTAATGATTATGTTGATTTATTTATAAATTACATACTTAATCTAATCAACCCATCACATTCTCAAAATTTTGCCCAAGAGTTTAAAAACTTCATAGCAAATTCTGACAAACTTGGAAATATAGGGATTATTTATATGCTATTTGTATTTACAATGTTTTTTAAAGACTATGAATATATTGTAAATAAAATTCATAAAACTAAAAGAAAATCCATTTATGCCTCTTTTTTCTTTTATCTTTTATTTATAACCCTACTTCCAGCAATTTTTGCAGGATATATAATTTTAACAACATTTTACAATAATACAATTTTTGATTTTTTATTAACCCTAATGTTAGGATGGAGTATCTTTTTTGTACTATTTAAACTAACAGTTAATACGCACATCAGTGTAAAAGCAGCACTTATATCTTCATTTTTTACTTTAGTCGTCATATCAATAACAAAAAATCTATTTATATACTACATCTTATATAATCAAACATATACAACCCTTTATGGCTCTATGGCAACACTTCTTTTTACTTTCCTATGGATTTATACTTCATGGATAATTTTTCTCTATGGTGTAAAACTTTGTCATAATTTAAATATGAAAGAGTTAAATAAATTAGAAAATAAATAAAATTATTTTCTACTAATAACTAATTTATTAATAATATTATAATAGTCACAATGCTATAATCTTAAAATTTAAAAAACCGCAGGAGATGGAATGAAGAATATTTTAAAAGTTTCAAGTGTACTATTTTTGGCATTATTTTTTTTAGCAGGTTGTAGAACAGCTTCTATTTATAATGTTAATAATGATCCAATAGAAGTAAAAGCGTCTATGGATAAAGTTTATGATGCAATAAAGGTTGCAGGTGCATCAAAAGGTTGGATTATAACAAAAGTTAAACCTGGATTAGCAATGGGAAAACTTAATATTAGAACACATCAAGCAGTTGTTGAGATTCCATACAATAATAAAAGTTTCTCTATTAATTATAAAAGTAGTTTAAACTTGAAATACAATTCTCAAACAAATCAAATTCATCAAAACTATAATGGATGGGTTCAAAATTTAGAAAATGCAATAAATTTTCAATTATCATTGTTACAAAAATAATTTCTTTAATGTAATATAGTTTTAAAGACTATATTACATTAATAATTACGAAATAACAACTTCTCTTATTCATTTTTAATAAAAAAAATGATATTTTATCATAATAAAAATAATCTTTCAGGCATCTACTTTGAATCAAAAAAAAGTTTTAGTAATTTCTTATTCTCAAACTGGACAATTAAGTAATTTAGTCAATAATTTCACAAAACCTTTATTTGAAAATAAAAATATTGAAGTTATTTATAAAAATATTGAACCAAAAAAACCTTTTCCTTTTCCTTGGTCTCTTATGACTTTTATGGATAGTTTTCCAGAGTCTGTTTATCTTGATCCTTGCGAAATAAATGAGTTTGAAGATGATTCCAATGATTATGATTTGATTATACTTTCTTATCAAGTTTGGTTTTTATCACCTTCTATTCCTATTTCATCATTTTTAAAATCTTCTTGGGCAAAAAAGAAATTTAAAAATAAACCTGTAATTACTCTGATTGGCTGTAGAAATATGTGGATAATGGCGCAAGAAAAGATGAAAAAGATCTTAATAAACCTTGATGCAAAATTAATAGATAATGTGGTACTTATTGACAAAGGTAACTCTTTAGAGACATTTATCACAACACCTAGATGGATGCTAACTGGTAAAAAAAATTCAATTTTTGGATTAAGTAGTGCAGGAATTGATGAAAATGAAATAAAAAAATCTCAAAGATTTGGGAAAGCACTAGTTGATGCTTTAATGAATGATAAAGAAAAAGAAAATAAAAGTTTACTTTATGGATTAAAAGCAGTTGTTGTAGATACAAAACTTATCAAAAGTGAAAAGATAGGAACCAAAAGCTTCACTATTTGGGGTAAACTAATAAAAAAAATTGGTAAACCAGGTGACATAAAAAGAAAACCAATTGTAATGTTGTACTTAATATTTTTATTATTGATGATAATAACAGTAGTTCCTATAAATATGATAATACAATCGATTTTAAGAAAAATAAACAAAGATGCAGTTATAAAAGAAAAAGAACTATATGAATTACCTTCGGGAAGTAGTGATGAAAGAATAAAGGAATATCAATAAATGTCAAATGTTTATATAAATAACATTCAAAAATTTATGCCAAATGAACCTGTAGATAATAAAGATATAGAAGAATATTTGGGCTATATTGGTGGTAAAAAATCAAAAGCAAAAAATATAGTTTTAAGAAGTAATGGAATAAAAAGAAGATTTTATGTTTTAGAAAAAGGAACTCAAAAGTCATTATTTACAAATGCACAACTTTGTTCAAATGCAATAAATAAGTTAATTGATGAAGATTTTACTTTAAATGACATTCAATGTTTAGCTTGTGGAACTACTTCACCTGATCAATTAATGCCTGGACATACTTTGATGGTGCAAGGAGAATTGGGAATAAGTGGAATTGAAACAATATCAGCTTCTGGAATTTGTTTAAGTGGAATAAATGCATTGAAATATATCTATTATGGAATAAAAGCAGGAGATCTTACAAAAGCAGTTTCTTGTGGTTCAGAAGCATCTTCTCCAATCTTATGTGCTAGAAACTTCACAGAAGAATCAAACCATCAATTAGAAGAGTTAGAAAGAAATGCAGGAATAGCATTTGAAAAAGATTTTCTAAGATGGATGCTTTCTGATGGTGCAGGAGCTATGAGAGTAGAAAACAAAGCAAATAAAAATAAGCTTTCTTTAAAAATTGAGTTTATTGATGTCTTATCATATGCTGGAGAAATGCCTGTTTGTATGTATAGTGGACTAGAAATACTTGAAAATAATTCTATTAAATCATGGCGTGCTTATGAGCAAGAAGAAGTTATGAAAAAGTCATTATTAAGTGTACGACAAGATGTAAAACTTCTAAATGAAAATATCGTTGAATACACAGTAATAAAACCTTTAATTAAAATAATTGAAAAACGAAAAATCAATCCAGAACAATATGATTATTTTTTACCACACTATTCTTCAACATACTTTAGAGATAAATTATATGAAGGATTAAAGAAAGCAAACTTTGAAATTCCATATGACAAATGGTTTACAAATCTAGTAACACATGGAAATACAGGGAGTGCTTCTATGTATATCATGTTAGAAGAATTATTTAATAGTGATAGATTAAAAAAAGGTCAGAAAATCCTTTGTTATATTCCCGAAAGTGGAAGATTTTCTACTGCATTTATGTCTTTAGAAGTTGTTTAATGAAAAAAATTGATGTTCCACAAGAAAATAATTCTACACTAGATGGACAAAAAAAAATTATGTATGGAACAGATGACAATGGAGAATTTCAAAGAATAAATTATGCAAGTAGTGTAGAAGAATATGCAACTATTACAGCAGTAGAAGAGTATAAAGAATTAGAAAAAGAGTGTTTAGAAGATATTCAAAATAATATTGCATCTCCAATTAAATATTACATGTATAAAAATAGAATGGATTTACCAACCCTAACAAGTGCAGTAGATATGTTTTCATTTAGAGTTAAGAGACATCTTAAAATGAAAATATTTAAAAAATTAAAAGATGATACAATTAAAAAATATGCAGATGCTTTTAATATTGAGATTGAAGACTTAAAGGATTTTAAATATGACAGAAAACTTTAAACATTCTCAATTTGCACATTGTGAAAGTGGAGTTGTTTCTACTTTATTAACACATTATGGACTAAACATAAGTGAACCTATGGCTTTTGGAATGACAAGTACGCTCTCTTTTGCTTTTTTCCCTTTTATAAAAATAAATAATCTTCCATTGATTGCATATAGAGATTTGCCTAAAAATATTGTAAAAAAGATTGAAAAAGTTTTAGGTGTTACAATTTTCAAAAAACAATATAAAAATCTTTTAGAAGCGAATTTGGAACTTACTAAAATAGTAGAAGATGAAAAAAAACTTGTAGGCTTACAAACTTCTGTTTTTTATCTTCCATATATGCCTGAGAATATGAGATTTCACTTCAATGCACACAATCTATTAGTTTATGGAAAAGTTGGCAAAAAATATAAAATCTCTGATCCTGTTTTTGAAGATGTAGTTGAATGTAGTGAAAAAGATTTAACAATTGCTAGATTTGCAAAAGGAGCATTTGCCCCTAAAGGATTTATTTATTACCCTACAAATATTCCTAAAAATATTGATTTTACAACAATACTAAAAAAAGCTATTAAAAAAAATGCAAAATCTATGTTAACACCCTTCCCTTTTGCAGGAATCAAAGGAATGAGAAAATTAGCAAAATCAATAGAAAAACTTCAGAAAAATACCGATCATAGATATATAAAAAACTATCTAACTCATATAGTAAGAATGCAAGAAGAAATAGGAACTGGTGGCGGTGGATTTAGATTTTTGTATGCAGCATTTTTACAAGAATCAAAAAAATATAATTTGGATAATGAAAAACTTCAAAAAGCTAGTGAACTAATTAGCCAATCAGGAGATACACTTAGATTTTTTGCTTTAAGATGTGTGGAGTCTGCAAAAAAAATGGAAAAATTCAATAGTAAAGAAATCTCAGATATTCTAATAAAAGCTTCAACTTTAGAAGAAGAAGCCTTTAAAATATTGAAAACTATTTAGTCACATTTAAAAAAGAAAAGATAAGCTCTTTTCTTAGAATCTAAACTAATATATACAGATGATTCTTCTTTCTTTTTTAACAAATCAATAATATCAGGAACACTATAAGTTCCACAAAAGTTATTTTTACTTTTATATATTAAATTTTTATCTATTTGCAATTCACTCACATATTTTTTTGCAAATTGATTTAATCCAACAATTTTATAATCAATAGTTTTTAAATATTTATTCAACTCTTCCAAATTTGTAAAAAATTCAAAATGTTTTATTTCAGTTAGTGAGTTTGTTTTGTCATTATTTATATACAGCCAGGATGAACCATCTTTTGAATCTAAATTATCTAAATTATTTATAAACGAGTTATGATTTGAAACATTATCAAGGGACTCATCTACTCCTCCAACTAATATTTCATCTACTTTTTTAAAATAAAAATCAAAATAAGCTAACTCGAATGCTTTTTCAAAAGATAAATCTTCAGATGAAACATTTATATTATTTCCAATTGTTTGTAATGCTTGAGAGATAAGAAATCCAGTATTATTTGTATTTACATTTAAAAAATCAAAGGGCATAACAAAAGACTCATTACTATTTATTTGATTCAATACTTTTAATAAATCTTCAATACAGCCATATTCACTAGCAAGGTAGATGGATAAGTTATCTTTATATTTTATATTTTCTAATGCCTTTAATGCCCCATAAACAGCCATAACATTTAATTTTGAATTCCGTCTAAAATTTAAACTAGAAATCTCTTTTAAATCTTTTCTATACTCTTTTGCAGATTTATTTTCATTTACTTGTTTATAAATACTTTTTATATACATTTAGCTCTCATTACTTAAAATCATAGAAGTATTACTTCCTCCAAATCCAATAAAATGAAAAAGGATAGTTGCTTTATCTATCTCTTTACTTTTTAGTAAAGGAGTAAAATCTATGTTGTTGTATTTCTCATAAAAATTAATTGTTTTTGGTAAAAAAGAGTTTTTAATACTCTCACACAATAAAACAACTTCATTTGTTCCACAAGCACCTAAAGTATGTCCAATATATGGCTTTAAAATCACAACATCAGTTTTTTGATTATACTTTTTAAACAACTTATCAATAGCAACAACTTCCGATAAATTTGAATTTTCACTTCCTGTTGCATGTGCTTTTAAACAAGTAAGTTTATCTATAGATAAATTGGCTTTATTTAAAGCCTCTTCCATACAAGAAAGGGTCACTTCTCCATTTGGATTAGAACTTGTCACAGAATAACTATCAAAGCTGTTACTTGATGATAATATTTCAAAATCATTTTCTTCTTTTTTTTCTGATTCTAATATAACAGCAGAACATGCCTCACCTAAAATCAATCCATCACTATTTATATCAAAGGGTTTATATTCTCCTGACTTGCTTAAAAGCATCAAAGATTGAAATCCTCTATAAGTCGTATAATTAAAAAACTCAAAACCTATGATTAAAGCTCTTTTTATTTTATTATTTTTTATAAAATCACTTGCATGACAAATTGCATTTGCACTTGAAGTACAAGCAGTTTGGATTATTGTTGATTTGTATTTTGAACTAATTAAGTTTTCAATAAAATTACCAATTTCTCCATATCCTATATTTTTAATCTCATCAGATGATTGTCCCTTTTTATATTTTAAGTGTTGTTCTTCTACTATGGATATTGACATTGAAGTTGAACCTAAAAAAATATGTAACTCCTTGGCTTCATCTTTTGATAACTTTGCATCTTCAATTGCTTTTAGTACCACTTCTTCTAAGATTGAATAAAACTTCTCTTCATTTGATACAAAGTTTTTCTTTATTTGATAATATTTCAATTCTTGAAAATTATCTTTTAAATATTCAAAATAATTATCATCTGTAATTTCTTGGATTTTTTCAACAGAATCTTTTTTATTATTTCCAAGTGCAGAAATAATTGATGAGCCTGTTATATAAACTTTATTCATTAAGGGATTCTATATATTCTGCTAAAGTGTTAATTGAAACCATTATTTTTCTAAGCTCTTTGCTATCTGTTGTCTTCATTCCATATTTTTTATGTAAAGCCATAGATATTTGAAGAGCATCCATTGAATCAAGTTCTAAAGGAGATTCCGGATCAAATAAAATATCATCATCTTTGATATCTTCTACTTCACACTCTTTTTCACACTCTTCAATAATTAACTTTTTTAATTCATATTTTAAATCACTCATTGATTATTTCCTTTTTTTAATATCATATATGCCAAAAGTAAAAATGTTATGGCAAATATTATCAAATATACTAAATAAATTTTTATATCACTAAAATTTCCACCCCTAACAAAAATTTCCAATAAACCTTCCAATCCCCAAGACATAGGAGAATAAGAAGAAATATCTTGCATAAATTGTGGCATCACAAATTTAGGAACCATGATTCCGCCAAGTGCCGCTAAAACTATGTTTGTAACTCCACCAATAGAAGTTGCTTCTTCTGTAGTTTTACTAATATTTGCTATAAATAAAGCAAAGCATATTGCGGCAAGTGAAATAGCACTACTCATACAAAATATAAGTAAATAGTTTCCACTTATAATCAAAGAATCACCACCAAATAAAGGAACAATAAATATTCCTACTAAAATCATAATCACAACTTGAATTTGATTTACAATAAAATATGGAATGATTTTACCAAGTAATATAGGGAACAAAGATAAATTTATACTTCTAATTCTTGAAATCGTACCAAAATTTTTCTCATTTATAAAAGTATTAGAAATAGGTATTAAAATAAAAAACATAGAAAATACAAGCCAAGCTGGAACACTTTGTTGTACTGAACTTGGTTTCAATCTTGGTTTATTATTTTTATAAATATATGTATTACTTATTTTATCACTCAGAACTGAAAGTGTCCTAGCATCGATTTTTGATTTTATAAAATAATCTTTCATAATACTTTTTGAAATAATCTCAGCTATACTATTTTTTAATATATAAAAATACTCATTTTTTATATTAGATTTACTAAAAGTTTTTATCTCAAAATTTTTAGTATTTTTATTTATTTGTGACTTGAAATTTTTATCAATCATTACGATAAAATCATAATTTTCTTTATAAATCAAAGTATCAAAAGTACCCTTTTTTACTAAACTTGCAGAAAAATACTTACTTTTATTTAAACCTTTGACAAATTCTTTTATATCACTGTTTTCAGAACTTACTACTGCAACTTTTAATTTTGTTTCAAAACTATCTGAATATGTATTTTTTAAAGCCAATGACATTATCAAAATAAAAAGTGCTGGCATAATAAATAATACCATCAAAGCATGAATATCTCTAAATATTAATAATAACTCTTTTTTTAAAATATATTTAAACATTAGTCTCTCAAATCCTCTTTTGTAAGGGATAAAAATAGCTTTTCTAACTTTTTATCTGGAAAATTAATATTTTTGATATTTTTATTTTTACTTTTTATTTCAAGCATTAAATCCAAAAACTTATCATAAGAATTAGAAATATCAACATCTATTTTTTGATTATCTAGCTCAACTTCAATAATAGATTTTTCTTTTACTAAAACATCTTTTTTCTCTTGTAATATAATTTTATTTTTATCTAATACAGCTATTTCATCGCATAAATATTCAACCTCTTCCATATAATGTGAAGTATAGATAATAGTTGTATCTTGGGTTTTATTTAGATTCTTTATTACTTCTAAGATGTATTTTCTTGATTGGGGATCAATTCCAACTGTTGGTTCATCAAAATATATTATTTTAGGAGAATTAAGTAAACCAATAGCAATATTCAATCTTCTTTTTACTCCCCCTGAATATGTCGAAGCTCTTTTATTTATAAACTTTTCTAAAGAAGTAGCTTCAATACAATATGAAATTTGTTTTTTTAAAGTATCACCTTTGAGTCCATATAAAGCTGCAAAAAATTCCAAATTTTCATAACTAGTTAAATTAGGATAAAAAGCATATGTTTGAGGAATATAAGATGATATCTTTTTTATTTCATTTTTCTGTTTTTCAAAATCTAAGCCATAAATTTCTATATTACCAGAGTCTTTTAAAATAAGATGATTTAAAATAGATACAAGAGTAGTCTTCCCCGCACCATTTGGACCTAATAAACCAAATACAGAACCTGTCTTAATCTCTAATGAGAGGTTTTCTAAAATAGGAACATTATTATATGACTTATTCAAATCTTTTATTATAATAGACATTAATTTACTTTATTTTTAGTATGTTGATTATAGCTGATTACCAATAAATTATTGAATTGCAAGTTTTTTACCAACAACTGATGTTTTTATTTTATCGACAATTTTTAAATTGATAGAAAATTTAATATTTGATAACTCATTTTGTAATATCTTTCTTATATCTTTAGCTAAGAACTCTTGCTTACTCTCAATTGTGATATCCAAAACCTCATCTTTTAAACTATTCTTTTCATTTGAATTTACAAATACAACTGCTTTTTCGATTCCATCAACCTCTTCTAAGATATTTTCTATTTGTATTGTAGAGTATCTTTTTCCAGCTATTTTAAGAATTTGTGAGCTTCGTCCTATTAGTTTAAATTTATTTTCATAAAATTCCACATAATCGAAGGTTTGTATTTGATGATTTGTTATTTTAAACTCTTTTTCATAAATCAAATTTGAAATAAAAGGAGACTCCACTTTTAACTCATTTTTTTCATTAGTAGAGGTAATTACTTTTGGAGTAGTTGTCCAAAGAGAATCATCATTAAATTTATATGATATTCCACCTGTTTCAGTAGATCCAAATATTTGTAAAATATCTGCAGAAAACTTTTCATTGAAATCTTTTGCATCATTAGCTGATAATGGACCAGTTGAACTTACAAATAATGATTTAGAAAGGTCTTTTGATTCTTTTACTCTATTTAAAGATTTTATATATAAAGGTGTTGTTACTACTAAAGAATTGTCATCTATCATATCTAAAAGATCATGGGGTAAAAAATGCTCTTTTAGTATTATATCAATTCCATTTACTAAAGGAAAAAACAATCCATATAATGAACCATAAAGATGAAGAAAAGGTACAGTAACAATAACTCTTTTTATATTAAACTCTTTTAAAGATGAAGTAATTACTTCTACTTCTTCTAAAATATTTTCTTTTGTTTTTAATGCTCCACTTGGAAACCCTGTACTTCCTGAACTAAAATATAAAAACATAAAATCTTTATCATAAAAAATATTTTTATCATCTCTTGGCTCATTAAATTCTTTTATATTTAATTTATCTAAAGAATCACTCAATGCCTTATTTGTTTCATCAAATAAAATTGACTTAGCCCCTGAGAAATATGATTTAATCATATTTAAAACATTTGTTTCTTTCTTTGAAGAAGCTATATAAGATACTTTATCTAAGTATTCTTTTTCAAAAAATAATTCTTTTTTTATTTCATATTCATTTACTGAACTATTATCATTAAATACTTTAAGAGTCATAAGAAGGCCTTTTTAAAATTATTATTAGAAGTGTAATTGCAAGTATACCAACAGATGCAACAACACCTATTGAAAACAGAGCATTTACTTTAGAAAATATCAATACACCAAATCCAGCAAAAGTAGATAATAAAGAATAAAAAATAGCGGTATAAGTACTCTTATCTAAATTCTTTGAACCTAAGTAAATACCAAAATCTATACTTATAGATAAAATCACAAATAACATAAAAAAATGCAAAATATTAAATGTCATAAAAAAGGACAATGATAATATTAAAGCTATTGGAAAAATCAAATATGCAAAAGATAAAAGATAATTATCTTTTGTTGATAAAAATAACATAAGTAAAATAAATAAAATAGTTATTGTGCCATAAACCATCAGTTCATCATATATAGAACTTAGATTTTGTTCAAACATTGTTTTGATGCTTATGTTTACGATAAAACTATACTTAGAAAATTCAGTAATCTTATCTTTTGGCAAATTTGCATAAGTTAAAAAATAATCTTTAAATCTAATTACATCTATACCTAAATCATTTATTGACTCTTTTGTATAAATTGGCTTATTATCATTTAAAATATAGGCATCTTTAAAATAATTGACTTTAAAACCTAACTGCATAGCTTTTTTATCCAATTGATTTTTTATATTCTTTAAGTTTATCTTTTGTAATAAAAGATTTTTATCTAAAAAGCCTTTTTCATCGATTAATATAGAAATTGGAATATAAGAATTAGGATAATTATTTTTCAATATCCTTGCATTTTCAATTAGTTTTTCTATTGATTTTGATTTTAGTAAAACAGGCATATTTTTTTGAATATTTAAATTATTACTAAAATACTCTCCTGTTTGATTCAATTGCTTATTATTTACATCAAGATTCTTTAGATTTAAATCAAAGTGAAATCTATCTATAGAAAATATCAATAATATAATTGCAAAAGATATAACATACATAGGTCTAACTTTTGAATAGAGTTTATAATACTTTGTAGTAGTATTTTTATGAGAAAATTTAATTTTTGGATATAAAAATGCAAACTGAAAATATGAAAATAATAGAGAAATAATAGAAAAATAACAAAACTGCTTAATCAAATCAAAAGAGACAAAAGATAAAATTACAAATGCTCCAACAGTAGTAAACATTCCTAAAAATACATCTTTATTAAAACCTTTTTTCTCTTTATAATAATCATGCATAAAGTGATGAAACATATAATCAATGGCAACAGTAGAAATAGATATACCAAAGACCATAACAAAAATAGATAATTTATCAAAGAAAAAAGAGCAAAGCAATAGTGAAAATAGAATAGATGAGACCAAGGTAACAATAGTATTTAAAAGTAATTTCACATTTTTCAAAATCACTAAATACAATAATATTAATAAAAAAGTAGAAATTGCAATTATCTTGTTTACATCACTTTTTATTATTCTTGAATTTTCCACAAAATAAAAAATAGGTGAAAATACTTTTATATCTTTTTCACTGAATATTGTTTTTTCTATTGAGTCATAAATTCTTTCATATTCTGAAATTGTATTTATTGAACTATCAAGATTAAAAATAGAAATATAACCCTTATTTTTTATACTTAGGTGATTGTTTTCTAGGGACAAGTTTTTAAATGAACTATCCTTAAAATAAAGACTTAAAGGATCTTGTTTATTTATAAAATATGAGAAATTTGATTTTAATAGATTTGATTTTATCTCTTCAAGTTTTTTAGTTATATTTAGATTATCTAAACTTTTTTCATCTATATTTTCTATATAAACTTTGTATTTGTCTTTATACTCTTTTAATTTTTTATTTTCATGTGTTTTTTCAAGACTTACACCCTCTATTTTAGAAAATGAACTTTCTAGTTTCTTAATTTTTTCTAAAGCATTTTTCTCTAATCCCTCAACACTTAAAAAGATTTTTTTAGTACTTTTTAAATTATTAAATTCATTTAGTAATTCTTTTTTTTCACTATTTGGAAGTACAAATTGTAGATCAGTTGATATATGACTAAAAGAGCCAAAAAGTACTACTAGTATGACTAAAGTACATAATATTAATATATTTATATAGTTAGTGAGTTTGAACAATATTTATCCAATCATCATTTGTAAAATATATCTTCAAAAACTTTAATTCTGAATCTATTTTTTGATACTCAATTTTATTTATCAAATTTGCTACATATTCACTTGGGATTAAAGTCGTAACTTCATTATTTCTTTTGATTTTAAAATACTCTTGTATATCTTCCACTTTATTTGTATAAATACTTTCTATGATTTTTGAAAAAATTGTCAAATCCAAATTATCTTCATAAGTAATAATATTCTCTTTATTGCCATCTTTTTCTACTATATTTTCTTTTGTGAAAGTAAATGATTTATTTTGTTGGGGATATGCAACTTTTATAAAGTCATTATTTATATTTAAAATACCATTTCGATATACGCTAGCATTTAGTGCACTTATATATTTTTCTTCTTTAAATTCAATTTCATTTGAAAATAAAAAAAGAGTAGAAAATAAAAATAAAAATAAAACTTTAAACATCTACTTTTCCCTTTAAATAAATTTTTCTATGAACAAATTGTACAATTCCAGCAATAATAAACAAAAAATACCAACCAACAGATGAATAAAATGTCCAATAAAACATATCTTTTGAATAAAGTACAAAAGAATGAATTGAGACATTTGTCAAAGAGATATAAAACCAAAACAGTGTTGATTTATGAATATAATTTTTCTCTTTTTCTTCAACCTTTTTCTTCAATCTTTCTAAAAAAATAAAAATAAAAGAATTTTTAGAAATATAGCTATATAAAATATAAATTGAAATTAATCCAGAAATCAATAATGGTAACATTTTTAAAAATAAAAAGTTATCTAAAAAATATGCCAAAATAGATACCATCAAATAAAAAAGAGGGAAAATGTACTCTTTTATACTTTTTTTAATACTAAAGATGAACCAAAACAAAGAAAAAATAAAAATTATAAGTGAAACCGTTTTTAATTCAAAATTTCTTAATGAATAAAAAACAATAGGTGCATAAAACAAAGATATGAGTAAGTTCATAAACTCTATCTAACCATTGCCCCACTGATATTTAAAACCTCTCCACTTACATAAGTAGCATCAACACCCATAAAATAAGCACATTTAGCTACTTCTTCGGCTTCCCCAAATCTTTTAAGAGGTATAGCTTTTTTTAGCTCTTTAACATTTGGTATATTTTCAATCATTTCTGATTCTATTATTCCAGGAGCCAGGGCATTTACTCTAATATTATATCGCCCAAGCTCTATTGATAAAGTCTTAGTAAAAGCTATAACTCCACCTTTACTCGCACTATAATTTGCTTGCCCAGAGTTTCCACTTATTCCTGAAATTGATGCAACATTTACAATACTACCTCGCTTGCTCATCATCATGTTTTTAGAAATAACTTTTGTAACATAAAAAAGCCCAGTTAGATTTATATTAATTACATCTTCCCATTCATAATCATTCATAAAGAAAAACAAGTTATCTTTTATAATTCCAGCATTATTTACCAAAACTTCAACATCAAGATTTTCTAAAGCTTCTCGAATAGAGTTTTTATCTTGCATATTAAAAGAAATTAGCTCACCATTTTGATTTATCTCAGCTAATATTTTTTCAGCCTTTTCTTTATTACTATTGTAATGAATATATACAAAATATCCATTTTTAGCATACTCTTTGACTATTGATTCTCCAATAGAGCCAGTGGCTCCGGTAACTAATACTTTTTTATTTTCCATTTTACTTCTTTATACTAGTTTTGCACTTCTAATTATTTTATTTATATTTACTATATCAAAATCCATTCTTCTATCTTCATAAAGTGGTTTGATTATTTTTCTAATTTCATCATGGATATTTTTAAGATGAAAAGATACTTCACCCTCACCTCTAATATCAACAGCTTGAGCCATACCAATAAAAGCAATTGAAAGCATATTATATAAGTCTGGAATCATTTTTGCAAAATCATTAGCAGCAGTTGTTCCCATAGAAACTTTATCTTGATTTAATGATTCTGTTGGTCTTGAGTGAATAGAAGCAGCTGCTGTATTTTTAATAACATCCGCACTTAAAGAACTAAGGCTTATTTGCATAGCTTTAAAACCATGATAAAATGGCTCATGTGAAAGTTTTAAATTCTCACCTAATCCTCTGTTAAATTTGTGATCAACTAAAAGAGCAAACTCTTTATCTAATAAATCAGCAAGATTTGCAGCACATATTTTTAATGTATCCATAGCATGTGCTACATATCCACCATAAAAATTACCTGATGTATAAATTTTTTTATTTTCTCCATCAATCAAAGGATTGTCATTTACAGAATTTATCTCTGTTTCAACCCAGTTTTTAGAAATAACTAAATTATCTCTAATCACACCTAAAACTTGAGGTGCACATCTCATAGAGTAGGTATCTTGAATATTTAAGTCATTGTCCGCAAAGAACTTATCATATCTATCATCTCTTCCATGTGTTAATTTTGAACCTTGAATTTTATTTTTGATATTTTTTGCAGTCTCTATTTGCCCACTAAAAGGTTTTGATTCATGCACGAAATCTTCAACAGGAGTATCATCACCCAAAAGAACTTCAAACATTCCAGCAACATATGATTCCATAGAATTTAATATTATTTCAAACTCTTCAATTGCATCTAGTGCAATGGCACTCATGATTGTAGTTCCATTCATAATTGCTAAGGCTTCTTTAGGTTTAAATTCATAAGCAGATATATTTAGTTCATTATAAACTTCCATCACATCTTTTATTTCACCTTTATAATAAACTTCTCTCTCTCCTGCAATAACAGCTGCAATATATGATAAAGGAGTTAAATCACCACTCGCTCCAACTGATCCTTGAGAAGGAATAACAGGAATAATATCTTCTTTGATTAAAAGTTCTAACCTTTTGAGAAGTTCAACACTTACTCCTGATTTTGCTTTACTTAAAGATATTGTTCGCATAATAACTGCATATCTACAAACTTTATGTGATAAATTTACTCCAATACCACACCCATGAAATCTAAAAAGATTTTTTTGTAAAGTTTTACTATCTTCATAACTTACATAGTTCTTTCCACTTGCCCCATATCCTGTTGTAATACCATAAATTGGTTTACCATCTTTTATCTCATTCATCAAAAAATCATGTGTATGATTTATATAATTCAAAAATACATTATCTTTTGAAATCTCAATATTAGAGGCTTTAGTAATTTCATCTAATGTTATATATCTTTTATCTATTTGTAAATTCATTTGCTCTCCCAAAAATTATAAAAATTAAACCATTGATTTGGATATTTTAATAAAATATCTTCAAATAATTTAACATATTCTTTTATAGCTATTTCAATAGCTTCTTTCTCTTTTAAATTAAAATCTAAGTTTAATTTTATTGTTTCTACCTTATATTTTTGTAATCCAGTATTCACTACAAAACAGCACAAAATAGGTGTTCTGGTTTTATAAGAAATTTTAAATGGATTTTTATTAAAATATGCATCTTTACCAAAGAATTTTGCTTTATATTTATATTTATCACTTGTTGGTCTATCTGCCATTATTGCTATAATTTCATTATTAGAAATTGCATTTGCTATTTCAATAGAAACAGGAATTTGTCCCATTGATTGGTCAATAACATGAATATTTGAAAGTTTTTTTTCAATACTATTTTCAATCTCTTTTATACTGTCTAAAATAACTTCATGCATAACAATATTGATTCTATTTTTAGTTACTGGATTACTAGAACTTGAAGCCCAACCTCCAAAGTGAGAAAATAGTAAAATAGTTTTAGAATTCATTATTTCTAAAATAGTTTCTTTTTCTTCATAAATAAAATTATATGAATTTGAGTCATATTTAGATATAAATCTATCTACTAGACAAATTGCAAACATTCTTAAATGTTCAAAATAAATCCAATTATTAAATTCTAAACCTAATGTTTTATAGTATTTTTTCAAAGAATATTTTACATTTGATGCAAGTAAAAAATAAAAAAAACTCACGGGATACATTAAAAAATAAACAAATTTATAACCAAAAAGCTTGTATAAATTAAATACAAGTTTTATACTCCAACCACTTCCTCTTTGTTTAACAGTCATCTACTTATATCTTTTTTTTAAAAAGAATTTAAAAGGTAAGAGCCTAATATGAACCATTACAATGGCTGCTGTGTCCCAAAATTTTTTGAAGTGACTAACTCTTTCTTCAGCAGTTGGATAATAACATTCAATAGTTACTTCTTTTATCAATCTATTTTTCCAAGCATGTTTTACTAAAACTTCCATTTCCCAATCAAATCTTGAAGTTTTGATATCTAAATCTAAAATGGAAGTGGGATATAATCTGAATCCTGATAGTGAGTCTTTTATCTCTTGTTCTGTATCCCATGTTGCCCAAAAGTTACTAAACCAACGACCAAATTTAGAACCACTAGGTACATTATCTATCTCAAAATTTCTTGCACCAATTATTATTTGGTTATCCCCATCACATGCATTTATGATTTTTTCTATTTGGCTTGCTAAATGTTGTCCATCACCATCTAAACTAATAAAATACTTGTAGCCTAGTTCTTTTGCTTTCCTGGCACCAGTTAAAATTGCTTCACCTTTTCCTTTATTTAAAGGATGTCTTAAAACAATTAAATTTGAATTTTTATTTAACTTTTCTTCTACTGGATTATCATATCCATCATCAACAACTATTGTTTTAATATTATAAGATAATACATCATCAACAACTCTTTGTATTGTTGAATCATTATTATATGTAGGTATTACAACTATAATTTCACTAAATTTCATATGTTATTTCACTTATTTTCTTATTTTCACTTTTTATTATTATTTTATATTTAGATACATTTACACAAGTAATATAATATTCAATTATATCTTCAGGTTTTATGATTGACATAAACTTTGCTTTTGAAATAGTAATAATTTTATGATTTAATATATCTGAGATAATATCAATTTGCATAAATCCAGGCAGAATTTCGTTTTGAGGAAAATGTGCTTTAAATACGGGATGTTCTTTATTTGCCAGTTTAACTTTGTAATAGTTTTCTGATTTTTCTAAAACTTCAAATAAATTCTTAAATAACTTCACTATGATTTTCTTTCTATATGTATTCGTTATTGTACAAAATAATTTATTAAAAGATAATTTATAAGATGATTAAAAGATGAAAAACAGTACTATTTCGTAAGATTACTTAGAAGGTTAAAATAAAATATGACAACTATTAATGAGTTTAAAGAAGTACTAATTGAAGGCCTAAATTTAGAAGACTTCACGATTGATGATATTGAAGATGATGCACCTTTATTTGGAGATGATGGAATAGGATTAGACTCTGTTGATTCAATTGAATTAGTTTTAATTATCGAAAAAGAATATGGTGTAAAAATAAGTAATACTGAACAATATCAAGATATTTTTGCATCTGTATCTAGCTTATTAAACTATATTAATGAAAATAAATAATAAAGCCTATATAAATTATTTTGATTCAATTTCTTGTGCAGGAAATAATTCAGAAGAGTTATTTGAATCAATTTGCCTAAAAAAAAATACCATTTCAATAAATTCAACTTATGTTAAAGAAAGAAATGTTGCAATTGGTGGAATACAAAGAGATAAAGACTTAAATAATATTTTAAAAGAAAGATGTGATAAATTATTAGACATTACAAAGTTACATGATTTTTCAAATACTCTTTTAATAATTGGTTCTTCTGTTGGAGGAATGAATGAAACAGAAAAACTTTTTTTCAAAAATAAGAACTATAAAGAAATCAATCCAAAAAAACACCCTGTTGATGCAATATCACATTTTTTAAAACAACATTATGAATTCTATGATGATGTATCTTTTTCTACGGCATGTACTTCAAGTGCAAATGCCTTAGGCTATGCAAAAGAAGTAATTTCAAAAGGATTATATGAAAATGTTTTAGTTATTGGAATAGATTCCTTATCACATACTACAGTGTGTGGATTTTCAGCATTAAGTGTTCTATCCTCAAAACCATGTACTCCTTTTGACAAAAATCGTGAAGGGATGAATGTAGCTGAAGGTTTTGGAATTTTATTATTACAAAATAAAAAAGAAAATAACTCTATTGAATTATGTGGAGTTGGATATAGTTCAGATTCCCATCATATGACACAACCACATCCAGAAGGTTTAGGAGCTAAAAAAGCAATGGAAAATGCTTTAGAAGATGCAAACTTAAATAGAAATGACATCTCATACATAAATGCCCATGGCACAGGAACTACTGCCAATGATTTTTCTGAATTAAATGCTATAAAATCTTTATTTTTAGAAAATAAACCAAAGGTTAGTTCAACTAAATCAATTACTGGCCATACTTTAGGAGCAGCTGGAGCTATAGAAGCAATTATTTCATGCATGGTTTTAATAAAACAGACTATTCCTTCAAATAAAGACTTAAAAGAAATAGAAATAGATGATATAAACTACTCTTTTGAAACTACTTCATCAAAAGTTGATTATGTACTTAGCAACTCTTTTGCATTTGGTGGAAATAATACTTCATTGGTTTTTGGACTTGTCAAATGAAGATAAACTTAGAAATAATAAATTCCTCTTATATCTTTGGTGAAAAAGAAATTGCAGACTTAAGAACAAAAGAACTAGTTCCAAAAATGATAATAAGAAGAAGACTTACAAGAGCTTCAAAACTTGTACTTGAACTTATTTCAAATATAAATTTTAAAAAAGGTAGAATAATATTTGGGACATCTTATGGAGAGTTATTATCAACATCAAGGATATTAAATGCAATTTCTAATAATGAAATTTTGTCTCCTACAGATTTCCAAAACTCTGTTTATAATACACCTGTATCATATGCTTCAATTTTGTCTAATAATACTAGTGAAATCTTAACTATCTCATCAGGAGAAGAAACTTCTCTAAAAGTTTTAAAAGTAGGTGCAATAAAAGCTTTAGATGGTGATGAGATGCTATTGGTTTGTGCTGAGACATTAAATATAAATAATATTGAAGAAGTAAATACTTGCATAAAATATTTAGAAAGTGCTGTTGCATTGAAAGTTAAAGTTACTAATGAAAAAGCAACAATAAATTTAAAAGATATACAAAATACTAAATATCCAAAATCAATAGAACATATACTACATATCGCTAAAATTTTTAAAAAAGACAAAAAAAACATAATAGAAATAAATATCTAATGAATTTACCACACCAAGCACCTATAAGATTTGCTCAAGAAATTATAGAAAAAAATGAAGACTTTTATATTGTAAAGTGTTATTTCCCTTATATACCAACACTAGCAATGGTTAGTGAAGCAGCTGCCCAAAGTAGTGCTGCTTTTGCACAAGATAAAAAAGAACCAATAATAGGTTTTTTAATCTCTTTAAAAAATATAAAAAAGTTATCTGAGTTTAAAAAAGAAGATTATCAAATTAAAATATCAAAATCTTTTAACTTTGGTACAATGACTGAGTACAAGTTTGAGTTGTTTGACGAAAAAGACACCTATTCAGAAGGTGAATTAACAATAGCTCTTAAAGGTTAATATATGAAAAATTTCTTCAAAGATAACAATAAAATAAATGCAATGCAAGCACAATATGAAGCTCAAAAAATTGCATTCGCTCCAATTATATTCCAAGTTGTAAGAACAATGAGAGATTTAAAATTATTAGAAATATTAGCTGATAATAAAGATGGATTAACATATGAAGAATTAGCAAAAGAAAGTAATCTAACTAAGTATGCAATACAATTATTGTGCGAAACAGCATTAAGTGCAAATGTAGTTTCAATTGAAAATGAAAAAATATATCTGACAAAAATTGGTTTTTTTATTCATAGTGACAAAATGACTAACACTAATATGAACTATAACCATCATGTTAATTACTTAGGATTATTTTATCTAGAAGAATCAATAAAAAGTGGAAGAGCAGAAGGATTAAAAGTATTTAGTGATAAAGATACAATATACCCAGCTCTTTCAACCTTACCACAAAAAGTAAAAGATTCTTGGTTTGACTTTGATCATATGTATTCTGATTCTGGATTTCCAAAAGCAATAAAAATATTAGAAAAACTAAATCCTAAATCAATACTTGATATAGGAGGAAATACGGGTAAGTTTGCGATGCTATTTGCACAAAAGAATCCAGATACAAATATAACAATAATGGACTTACCACAACAAGTAAAACTAGCAAAACAAAATATATATGAAAATAATATAAATAATATTTCAACATACGAAGCAAATATTTTAAAAGAAGAAATTTCAATACCAAAAGATTTTGATATTATTTGGATGAGCCAATTTCTAGATTGCTTTAAAGAAGAACAAATCATAAAAATCTTAAATAAAATAACAAATTCAATTGATAAAAATAGCGAAGTATGTATTATGGAACCATTTTGGGATAGACAAAGTAATGAAACAGCTGCATACTGTGTAATAAATACTTCTCCTTACTTTACCACTATGGCAAATGGATATAGTAAAATGTTTAAATATACTGATTTTGAGAAATTATTAATAATAGCAGGATTAGAAGTAATTGAAACAATTGATGACATTGGATTATGTCAGACACTAATTAGATGTAAAAAATCAATATAAACTAATTATTCTATTTTCCAATTAATTTAAGCTTGAGTAAACTTATCTCTATTTATAGAATAAACAATTAAATCTTATTATCATATGATACTTTATATACAAAATAAATTAATTAATAGAAAAGTTAATTCAAAAGTTTTCTTTTATGAAATATTATTTACTAAATTGATTTGTTTTTATAAAAGCGAAGTGGTGCTCACAGTGGGAATCGAACCTACAACCTCTCCCTTACCATGGGATTGCTCTACCGTTGGAGCTATGCGAGCTATAATAATGAATAACTAATAGTGAATATTGAATAATATTGACACCTGAGAGTAAAGAATAAATTCTAGTTCATGGAATAGTAAAAAAAGTGCTAAAAAAAAGCTCAGTGCTAAAAAGACTGAAAGTCTAAATAGAACTAAGCTTAAAAAAGACTCAAGAGTTGGCGACGACTTACGTTTCCACAAGGGGACCCTGCAGTATTATCAGCGATGAAGTGCTTGACTTCCGGGTTCGGAATGGAGCCGGGTATTTCCACTTCTCTATAATCACCAACAAAGTTGAGTAGTAAAAGCAATAAATGCTCTTAATACTCAACTCAATCTTGAGTATATTAATGTTAAAGTCTTTTACACACATACTCATTAAGTATGTACTTAATAAGATAGTAAACCAAGAAATATATAAAATAAGCCAAACGATCTATTAGTACTGGTCAGCTAAATGAATTACTTCACTTACACATCCAGCCTATCAACCAGCTAGTCTTGCTGGGATCTTCAGGGAAAGTTCATCTTAGAGTTGGCTTCGAGCTTAGATGCTTTCAGCTCTTATCACATCCGTACGTAGCTACCCAACGATGCTCTTGGCAGAACAATTGGTACACCAGTGGTACGTTCATCCCGGTCCTCTCGTACTAGGGACAAATCTCTTCAACTTTCCTACGCCCACGGAAGATAGGGACCGAACTGTCTCACGACGTTCTGAACCCAGCTCGCGTACCGCTTTAAATGGCGAACAGCCATACCCTTGGGACCTGCTCCAGCCCCAGGATGCGATGAGCCGACATCGAGGTGCCAAACCTCCCCGTCGATGTGAGCTCTTGGGGGAGATCAGCCTGTTATCCCCGGCGTACCTTTTATCCTTTGAGCGATGGCCCTTCCACACAGAACCACCGGATCACTATGACCGACTTTCGTCTCTGCTCGAGTTGTATCTCTTACAGTCAGGCTGGCTTATGCCATTATACTCAACAAGCGATTTCCATCCGCTTTGAGCCAACCTTTGCAAGCCTCCGTTACTTTTTAGGAGGCGACCGCCCCAGTCAAACTACCCACCAGACATTGTCCTGAACGAGGATAACTCGTCCCAGTTAGTAACTCAAATATTCAAGGGTGGTATCTCAAGGGTGGCTCCCTATGTACTTGCGTCCATAGTTCATAGCCTCCCACCTATCCTGCACATGAATATCCAAGCTACAGTGTCAAGCTGTAGTAAAGGTGCACGGGGTCTTTCCGTCTTTCCGCGGGTAGGAGGAATTTTCACCTCCACTACAATTTCACTGGATCCCTGGTTGAGACAGCTCCCATCTCGTTACGCCATTCATGCAGGTCGGTATTTAACCGACAAGGAATTTCGCTACCTTAGGACCGTTATAGTTACGGCCGCCGTTTACTCGGGCTTCAATCAAATGCTTCGCTTGCGCTGACATCATCAGTTAACCTTCGAGCACCGGGCAGGCGTCACACCTTATACATCCTCTTGCGAGTTAGCAAAGTGCTGTGTTTTTGGTAAACAGTCGGGAGGGACTCTTTGTTGCAACCTCTATCGCTTTTGAAAGCAAGTTTCTATACAATAGTAGGCACACCTTATACCGAAGATACGGTGCTAGTTTGCAGAGTTCCTTAACCAGGGTTCTTCCACGCGCCTTAGAATACTCATCCCACCCACCTGTGTCGGTTTACGGTACGGGCAACAAATAATATACTTAGTGGCTTTTCTTGGCACGACAGTATCATCGATTCTGAATTGATTCCGAAGAATCGCAACAGCCTGTAAGATCTCGGTCGAATGTATCCCGGATTTGCCTAAGATACAACCTACATCCTTCGAGCCACTATTCCATCAGTGACCTCGATTAACTCTATGCGTCCCCACATCGCGCTTATTTGTTGGTATTGAAATATTAATCAATTTGCCATCGTCTACCCCTTTCGGACTCGACTTAGGTCCCGACTAACCCTACGATGACGAGCATCGCGTAGGAAACCTTGGGTTTTCGGCGTTGAGGATTCTCACCTCAATTATCGCTACTCATGCCTGCATGCTCACTTCTATCCGCTCCAGCACTCCTCGTCGGTATACCTTCAACGCTGAATAGAACGCTCTCCTACCACTTGTACAAGTACAAGTCTAAAGCTTCGGTGTACATCTTAGCCCCGTTATATTTTCCGCGCAAAATCACTAGACCAGTGAGCTGTTACGCTTTCTTTAAAGGGTGGCTGCTTCTAAGCCAACCTCCTGGTTGTCACAGTAACTTCACATCGTTTTCCACTTAGATGTAACTTTGGGACCTTAGCTGTTAGTCTGGGTTGTTCCCCTCTCGACGGTGGATTTTATCACCCATCGCCTGACTCCTATGATTACGCATATAGTATTCGAAGTTTGATAGGGTTTGGTACCGCGGTAAGCAGCCCTAGCCCATTCAGTGCTCTACCCCTATATGTTACGACATAAGGCTATACCTAAATATATTTCGGAGAGAACCAGCTATCACGAAGTTTGATTGGCCTTTCACCCCTATCCACAAGTCATCCCGAGACTTTTCAACGTCAATGGGTTCGGTCCTCCACTGGCTCTTACACCAGCTTCAACCTGCTCATGGATAGATCACTTCGTTTCGGGTCTGCAGCATCTGACTATGTCGCCCTATTAAGACTCGCTTTCGCTACGGCTCCGTACTTGACTTAACCTTGCCAGACACCACAACTCGCAGGCTCATTATGCAAAAGGCAGTCCGTCACCCTGTTGCAAGCAACATAGGGCTCCGAATGATTGTAAGCTAATGGTTTCAGGTTCTATTTCACTCTCCTCGCTGGAGTACTTTTCACCTTTCCCTCACGGTACTTGTTCACTATCGATCTGTAAGTAGTATTTAGGATTGGAGGGTGGTCCCCCCAGATTCAGACAAAATATCACGTGTTCCGTCCTACTCAGGATACCAATAGAGCTCTCAAGAGTTTCGTATACAGGAGTTTCACCTTCTATGCTATACCTTTCCAGATATTTCTACTACTCTTTTAAGTCTCACATTATGGTCCTACAACCCCCTATGCAAGCATAGGGTTTGTCCTAATCCGCGTTCGCTCGCCGCTACTTACGGAATCTCATTTGATTTCTCTTCCTCTGGCTACTGAGATGTTTCACTTCACCAGGTTAGCTCCCCGCAGGGTAACATATATCTCTATATGCTGGGTTGTCCCATTCGGAAATCCTCGGATCAAAGCTCTTTGGCAGCTCCCCGAGGCTTATCGCAGCCTAATACGTCCTTCATCGCCTCTTACAGTCTAGGCATCCACCATTAGCCCTTAATAGCTTATAATTTGTATAACTATATCTCTATAGTTACCTTTTTTGATAATTATTCCTTGGCTACTATCTTATTAAATACAATATTTAATAAAACAGTAATTGTGTGTTTAAATTGTTTTCTATTTTGTATTAAAATAAATCTCTTTATTCTAATTCGAAAAAATTTTAAAGACTTTAACATTAAATTTTTAAATAACATTTAGGATAAATCCTAATATTAATACTTCTCTTAAGTACTAATATTAAAATTTACTAATTTGCGTTCTACTTTGGTTTTGGTGTAATGTTGGTGGAGAATAGCGGGATCGAACCGCTGACCTCCTGCGTGCAAGGCAGGCGCTCTCCCAGCTGAGCTAATTCCCCAACAAAGATTATTCAATCATGGTGGGCCTACCAGGACTTGAACCTGGGACCTCACGATTATCAGTCGAGCGCTCTAGCCAGCTGAGCTATAGGCCCATTCTTCACCTATTATTTTCAATAACCTTTACAAACCGAATATGATATTGGATATTTACCCATTGTTTTTTTATTTCTTGAGATTAGAAACGAATCTAATCTCATTACTCTGAAAGGAGGTGATCCAACCGCAGGTTCTCCTACGGTTACCTTGTTACGACTTCACCCCAGTCGCTAAATCCACTGTGGAAGGTAGCTATTTTAGCATCCCCGCTTCGAATGAATTCAACTCCCATGGTGTGACGGGCGGTGAGTACAAGACCCGGGAACGTATTCACCGTAGCATAGCTGATCTACGATTACTAGCGATTCCAACTTCATGTAGTCGAGTTGCAGACTACAATCCGAACTGGGAGGCATTTTTGAGATTCGCTCCACGTCACCGTATTGCTGCTCTTTGTATACCCCATTGTAGCACGTGTGTAGCCCTGGTCGTAAGGGCCATGATGACTTGACGTCGTCCTCACCTTCCTCCTACTTGCGTAGGCAGTCTCGTTAGAGTTCTCAGCCGAACTGTTAGCAACTAACGACGAGGGTTGCGCTCGTTGCGGGACTTAACCCAACATCTCACGACACGAGCTGACGACAGCCGTGCAGCACCTGTATGAAAGCTCCTGCAAGCAGGCACCAATCCATCTCTGGAAAGTTCTTTCTATGTCAAGACCAGGTAAGGTTCTTCGCGTATCGTCGAATTAAACCACATGCTCCACCGCTTGTGCGGGTCCCCGTCTATTCCTTTGAGTTTTAATCTTGCGACCGTACTCCCCAGGCGGTACACTTAATGTGTTAACTGCATTACTGCAAGGTCTAGCCTCACAACAACTAGTGTACATCGTTTAGGGCGTGGACTACCAGGGTATCTAATCCTGTTTGCTCCCCACGCTTTCGCGTCTCAGCGTCAATTGTGTTCCAGTAGATCGCCTTCGCAATCGGTATTCCTTCTGATATCTACGGATTTTACCCCTACACCAGAAATTCCATCTACCTCTCCCACATTCTAGGTTAACAGTTTTGGAAGCAGTTCTATGGTTGAGCCATAGGATTTCACTTCCAACTTATTTACCCGCCTACACGCTCTTTACGCCCAGTAATTCCGAGTAACGCTTGCACCCTCCGTATTACCGCGGCTGCTGGCACGGAGTTAGCCGGTGCTTATTCATATAGTACCGTCATTATCTTCCTATATAAAAGGAGTTTACGCACCGAAATGTGTCATCCTCCACGCGGCGTTGCTGCATCAGACTTTCGTCCATTGTGCAATATTCCCCACTGCTGCCTCCCGTAGGAGTCTGGACCGTGTCTCAGTTCCAGTGTGACTGATCATCCTCTCAAACCAGTTAGGTGTCATTGTCTTGGTGAGCCATTACCTCACCAACTAACTGATACCGTACAGGCCAATCCTAGAGCCATAAATGTTTCCCTTGCAGACTTAGGTCTTAAAGGCATATGGGGTGTTAGCAGACGTTTCCATCTGTTATCCCCCTCTCTAGGGCATGTTACCTATATATTACTCACCCGTGCGCCACTTAGCTGACAATTATAGCAAGCTATAATCCGTTCTCGTTCGACTTGCATGTGTTAAGCACGCCGCCAGCGTTCACTCTGAGCCAGGATCAAACTCTCCATAAATGTTTAGTTTAATCATGACTAGTGTCTAACTCTTTTATCTAATCTTCCTAAAAAGATTAATTGCAATTGTTTACTGACATTACTCATTGTTTTTTTAATAGACGAGAATTGTATAAATTCTCTTGTTTTATATCATATTCGGTTTATAAAAGTTACTTACTTCTTAAAACCGTAGTTTGTTAAAGAACATCAACCCTTTGCGACGTTTGTCACTCAAATTGGACGGGAATTATAATAGGTTTTTTTGTCTTTGTCAAGCGCTTTTCTTTAATCTTGGCTTAAATTTTGAAAAAAAATAAAGTTTGTAAATTTTAGTAATAATATATAGAGTTTTTTGTTAGTTTTTATTGAGTTTAGTATTTAAAATAAGAGTAAAACTCTTATTTTAATAATTCATCTACTATTTTAATTAAATAGTCAGCTGAGTTTTTTGCACTTGATTTTAAAAATTCATCAAAATCAAAGCCCGCATCCATATCTGCTGTATCAGAAATAGCTCGAAGAATAAAGAAAGGAATATTTAAAGCATCACATACAACTGCAACACTTGCACCTTCCATTTCTAAAGCATCTGCATTAAATGTACTTTGTATAAAGTCTTTTCTTTCAGATGAATGAACAAATTGATCTCCTGTTGCAATAATTCCTTCAATAACTTTCATTCCATTATTAGAAGCTACTTTTTTTGCAATATCGTTTAACTCTTTTGTTGTTTCAACAAATACACCGCCCCCTGGAACATATCCATGAGGATGTCCAAATGCAGTAATATCTAAATCATGTTGACAAAGTTTATTTGCAATAATTAAATCACCAATATTAAGATCAGGATTAATTCCACCTGCAACTCCTGAAAAAAGTAAAGTATCACACCCAAACTTTTCAATCATGGTTGTTGCAGTTAAACTCGCAAATACTTTTCCAATTTTAGAATAGGCAATAACAATATCTAATCCCTTATATGAAACTTCATAATATTTATTATTTGCAAACTCTACTACATTTACATTATCAAAATGAGCCAATAGAGGTTCAATTTCCTCTTCCATAGCTCCCATTATCGCTAATTTATTCATTTATTTCTCCAATTACTTTTTCCAATGAGCTCATATCAGATACATTTGCTGTTGGAACTTTTACTATTTTTCTATTTAAACCTTTTAAAACAACACCATTACCAAATTCTATAAATAAATCTATTTTAGAAGCATATTTTTCTATTGATTGTTTATATTTTACTGGGCTTGTAAGTTGTGAAGCTAATAATTCTATTGCTTCTTCTTTAGTAGTATAACTTTGCGTTGATACATTTGAAACTACTGGTAAAAATTCATCTTTAATATACTCTTCTAAATATGGTCTTAGGTTTTCAACTGCACTTGTAAGTAACTCACAATGGCTAGCAACACTCATATCAAGTACAATTGCTCTTTTTGCACCAGCAGCGGTAAAAGTATCTACTAATGATTCTAAATCAGATTTAATACCTGCAAGAACTAATTGTCCATCCATATTATAATTTGCTGGCCAAACTTTTTTACCATTTTCTCTTTGTTCTTCACAGATAAGTTCAACTTTTGAATCTTCTAATCCAACTAATGCCATCATTCCTGCATTTCCACCAGAACAAGCTTCATTCATAAAAAGACCTCTTTTATGAACTAATTCAATTGCATCTAAATAATCAATTGCACCAGCTGCAACTAAAGCTGAAAACTCACCAAGAGAGTGTCCTAATAAAAATTCTGGCTTAATATCACACTTATCTTTGAAAACTTCATAAGCAATTGCAGATACTAAAAGTATAGCTGGTTGTGTGTATTCAGTTTTTCCTAAATTTTCATTTTCTTCAAATAAAAGCTCTTCAAAATTTATTCCTAATCTATCACTAGCTTTTTTAATCATATCTTTTGCAATATCATTATTTTCAAAGAAATCTTTTCCCATACCAACTTTTTGACTTCCTTGTCCAGGGAATATAAAAGCGACTTTTTTCATATATTTTAATCCTTATATCTTTTACTTGGTTTTTAAAACAGCATTATACTATTTAATATTTGTCATAAAAATAAAATGCCCAAAAGCAGATGTGCTTTCGGGCATTTTAAAAAATTTTGTAAAGAGTAATAAATACTAGTGACTACAACCACAACCACCGTGTGATTTTGCCTCTTCTTTAGGTTCGCTTGAACAACAACCACCTTCAGATGATCCGTGATCATGGCTTCCACCACCACAACAACCACCGCCACCCATAGCAGCCATTCCACCAACAACACCTGTTTGAATCTCTTCTTCAGTTGCAGCTCTTGAGCTTAAAATAGCTACTGAGAACATTAATGTTTTTCCAGCCATTGGATGGTTATAATCAATTGTTACTTCGTTATCATTAAAACCTGTAACTGTAACTTGAACAGTTTCACCTTGTTCACCTGTTCCATAAAGGCTCATACCTTCTTTTAATTCAATACCTGCAAATTGCTCTTTTGGTAATGTTTGTACAGCTTCTGGATTTAATTCACCATAAGCATCTTTTGGTTCAACTAAAACATCAGCTTCTTCACTTACATTCATTTCAATTAATTTTGACTCTAATCCTGGGATTATTTGACCTTTTCCTGATACGAATTCTAGTGGTGCAGCACCAACATTTGAATCTAAATGATCTCCTGTATTAGCATCTTTTAATGTATATTCTATACCTATAACTTTTGACATGTTTTTCCTTTTTTTTAATTTAATTTTGATAGATTTTTATCTGCGCTTTTTGCTTCTTTTGACTCTGGATAATTAGTCATCAAAGTCTCATAAAAAGAAGCAGCATTTTTAAAATCACCCGTTTTTTCAAATGATATCGCACTATGAAGTAATAATGAAGGCATCCAATCAGCCTTATCATATAACAAAGCAGACTTCTTAAAATACGATATTGCTTTATCGTAATCTTTTCTATAATACCAAATCTCTCCCAAATAATAGTTCGATTCAGCTGGCTTATAATTAGCAGCAATCAAACCTTCAAACATTGGAATTGCATTTGTAAAATAGTCAATTTTAAAAAGTCTCTTCGCTTCTTCTAAAATAGAAGCATTATCACCTGTAGAGCTTATCTTTTCCGCATTATCACTTTTTACACTTACATTGGATTGAGTTTTTTTACTACTTTTAATGTTTAAGCTTTTTTTCAATGCTTCAAATTCTTTTATTGTTACAAATTGATCCATATTTTTCTTATAATCTTTTTCAGATAAGTAACTAGAATCAATTTTATTTATTTTATCAGTTAATTTTTCAACAGCTTGTTTTAAATTCTTTAAATTTTTTGTATTCTCATCAGAAATATTTTTTTGTAAAATATTTAATTGATCTATAGATTTTTTTATATCTTTTATATCTTCAGTATTTTTATCTGTAAGATTTTGATTTATTTCAAAATCATTTAAAAGTTTATTTAATGTTAAAACAACATTATTTAATTTTTGAGAATCACCTTCATAGATTGACTCTAAGCCATCAATTCTCTCACTTAAAGTATTAACAGTAGTATTTACTGTTTTTACTTTTGTATCAATCGAACCCAATTCATTTTTGTTCTTTAAAATACGTTTTTCTGTTTTTGTAAGTCCATAGGGATTTGCAGAATCTAAATTACCAGCACCAAAAACAGATACCTCTTCGGCATATGTTAATGTGCTAGTTAATAAAATAATTATAAAAAATTTGTTCATATATTATGGAAGTGGCTTATATTCTGCTCTTCTATTTTTAGACCAACACTCTTTGTTTTTTTCTGAACAAACAGGATTACTTTCACCAAAACTTACAATTGAAATAGAATTTGAAGCAATTCCATCAGAAACTAATGCATCTTTTACAACTTTTGCTCTTTTCAAACCTAAAGCATAGTTATATTCATCTGTTCCCCACTCATCACAGTTACCTTCAACTTTAACACTTCCATCTAAACCTTTAAGTTTTGAAGCATTTTCAGAAGCAATTTTTCTTTGATCTTCAGTCAATTTAAATTTATCAAATCCGAAGTATATTGATTCAACAAATACTTTTTTACCATTAACTACAAAATAGTTACCTTTTCCATCAGTAGTCATATTATCAGCAGTCATACCACTATTATCAGTAGTTTCAACTGTATTTAAAGTAGACTCTGAATTTGTTGGACTTGGAGTTGTATTTTCCATTTCAACTGTTTTCTGACTACAACCTGTAAATAGTAATGTAGCTGCTACAAAAGCTAATAAACCATATTTTTTCATTAATTATCCTTATTGTGAATTGTTAAATTCTACTCAAACCAAACTTAACTCATTATTATATAATGACATTTTACCAATCTATTGATTGTAATTTACCACTAGTTAGAGGAAATAAAAATGATTTATTGTAATTTAACCTAATAATACCAACATTACTTTTATTTCTATAATTTTTTATAAATAAAACAGATTCTCCATCATTTGAGAATTTTGGGAATTGATTTACTCCATTAGTTGTTAATCTTCTAATAAAATCACTTTTTAGTGAAATCAGATATAAATTAAATGTATTATCAGTAAATTCATTTTGTGTTTCTCTACTACTATAAACTACATAATTATCAAAAGTTGTAGCAGAAGAGTTATTTCTACCATGATAAACTAATCGCTCAACTCCTCTACCATTAATTTTCTTTGCAAATATATTTGGATGATTTAATCGATCAGATACAAAAACTATTTTAGTGTCATTTTCTGCAAAATGAGCTCCAACATCAATACCTTTATAATTTGTCAACCTTTCTTTTCTTTTATTTTTTGTATCATACAAATAAATATCAGGTTGACCTTCAGGAGAAGCTGTAATTAAAAGTTTTGAACCATCTTTATTAACATCTGAACAAACTATCATACCTTCAGATTTCATTATATAATCTACTTTTCTAGTGTATAAATTATATTTAATAAGTTGAGGAGAAGAGCCTCTATAAGAAGTATAATAAAAACTATCTTGCTTATCATTAGCCCATTTAGGGAAAATATTTAATCCACCTTTTATAATCGTTTTTTGGAAAGTTAAAGTATAATCACCAATTACAATGTTTGCTTCTTTTGCATCTTTATATACAGAAAAAACTACAAACTTATCCATCCAATCAATTGATGGTGCATTTAAGTGTTTATTGATAACAATAGCTGCCCTATGTGCTACAAACGGATATCTATCTAGTTGAGATGATGAGATAGTCTTTTCTAAAATTAATTGCATTAAATTATTATCAAAAAGTTTAACATTTAAATTTAAACCACCAAAACTACTCTGTCTTATTGATATGTTTAAAAATAAATCAATACCCCTATTTTTCAAGCTTAACATATTTGGATTAGATGAAAAACTTATTTTTTCATTACTTGACATTGCTTCAAAATGACCACTTACTAGTAAGTCCTGAATCAATAATTTTTTTATTTTATTTATATATTCAACATTTGATGTATCACTTGCTACTGATATTTCTATTTTTGGCAAATTATCAGATTTTTTAATAATCTCCATTGATGCATCAACTGCAAATAAATTAATACAAATTAATGTTAATAAAAAAAATACTTTTTTCATAATTATTACCTTTCTGATTTAAATATTACTTCAATTTTTACTTCAGAACCTTTATCATGTTCTGGGTATGTAATATTAACTTGTTCATTTAAAAAAGAGGTTAAAGATTTGTCAAAAAACTCATTTCCAGAGTATTTTAAAAATCTAAAATCAAATTTACCATCATTTGTAATAATTACTAGTACTTTTGCAAATAAATCATCTCCAACTAAACTTGGATTCCATCTTTTTGCTAATAATTCATAAATTTTAGAATAATATGGATCAATAGAATTTTTTGATTCATTACTTGGCATTACTGAAGCTTTTGATTTAACATTATTTAATAAAGTAGATACTGATAGTTTCTCACTTTTTCTTTCTTTTTCAAATTTTGCTTTAAATCTACTTGCTACTTCAGATTTAACAACATTATTAACACTATTCTCAATAACATTTTCACTAGTATCTTTAACATTTGCAAAAAGAGATTTTACACTATTTTGTTGTTTAGCACTTATTGATTTTGACTTTTCAACAACTTTATCAATAGTTTTACTCTTCTCTTTATGAGACTCTTTATTTATAATTTTACTATCTTTATCAAGCAAAATACTAAGTTCAATTGTAGTTGTTTTATTAAAAGCATCAAATTTTTTGACATCAGAAGTTTTTATATAAAGAAAAAACAAAAATATTATTATAAAGTATGTAAGTAAAGCAATTAAAAGACTATTTTGCTTTGAAATAGAATTTGAAAAGAACATGATTATCCATCAGTGATTAAAGAAACTTTGAAAAAGCCAGCTTCTTTGACTGTTTTTAACACAAAAATAACATCATCATAAATTAAACTTTTGTCAGCTCTAATATGAATAGGAGTATCTTTATTTTTATTATTTGAATAAAGAATAAAACTATCTGCAAAATTCTTTAATTCATATTTGTTTTTTCCAATAATAATTTCTCTATCTTTAGTAATTAAAATAGAGATTTTTTTAACATCTTGTAATTGTCTAGATTTACTACCATTTGGTAAATTTACTGGTTCTTCAAACTCTATAACAGGAGCAGTAATCATTAAAATTGCTAGCAATACTAACATGATATCTACCATTGGAGTAATATTTAAATCAGGCTTTTGATTATAATCATACATATTTTTTATGCCTTAGCAATCAAAATTTCAGATTGAGCCTTTAAATAGGTGTTTAATTCATAAACTTTTCTAGTCAATATTTGATGAAATGTATAAGCAAAAATTGCTACAAAAATTCCACCTGCAGTTGCAACTAATGCTTCTGAAATAGCAGGTGCAATAATTGAAAATCCAACTTTTGATTGAGTTGAAAATTTTGCAAATGACTCTAAAATTCCAACAACAGTACCAAATAAACCAATAAATGGAGAAGTTGAAGATACTATAGATAACCAAGATAAACCTTCACTGGCATCTTTAATAATTGAAATTTCACAAGCATGTAATAAGGGTTTTGAACGAGATGTTTTAGCACATCTGCTTAAACCAGACAGTGGACTTAAGATTGAATCTCTAGAAGTAAGTGTTTCTAAAGACTTTTTTTCATTAGTAATTAGTCCAGAAAGTTGACTATTTTTAAATATAAAAAGCCAAAAAATCAAAACAAAATAAACAGATAGCAGAGCTAATACAACAAGTGTAATAGCGCTACTATTTGTAAAATAATTTAAAATTATATCAATCATTTTTACTTAACTAAATGAGTTGATTTTTGCTTCAACAGATGCGATTGATACATTAGCATCAGAAACTGAATTAACAAGTTCTTTTGCAGCATCAATAGCTTTAGCAATATCAGAGTCTCCACCCTGAGTAAGTGCCACAGCACCATCAGCTAAAACATCAACTGAAGTCTCGCTAACATTAACGTGACCCCAGTTAATTGCTACTGCCTCAGTTGTATTCTCTTTTTCAATTACAATCACACCAACTGTTAATGAAGATACCAATGATGAGTGACCTGGTAATACTCCAAACTCTCCCTCTTTTCCAGGAAGAGTTACAGTTTTAACATCACCATTAAATATTGGTCCATTTGGTGTAACTATTGATAATTTTAGTGTATCCATAAATTTACCTTAATGGTTTATTTCATTTTCTCAGCTTTGGCAAGAACTTCGTCAATTCCACCAACCATATAGAATGCCATTTCTGGAATACTATCATATTTACCTTCTAAGATACCTTGGAAACCAGCAATTGTATCTTTTAACTCTACATATTTACCAGGAGACCCTGTAAATACTTCAGCAACGAAGAATGGTTGAGATAAGAATCTCTCGATTTTTCTTGCTCTAGAAACTACAAGTTTATCTTCTTCAGATAATTCATCCATACCAAGAATTGCAATAATATCTTGTAAATCTTTGTATTTTTGTAATACTGATTGAACACCTCTAGCAGTGTTATAATGTTCTTGTCCTAAAATATCTGCACTTAGAATTCTTGAACTTGAATCCAATGGATCAACTGCTGGGTAAATACCTTTTTCAGCAATTTTTCTATTAAGTACTGTTGTTGCATCTAAGTGAGCAAAAACAGAAGCTGGAGCTGGATCTGTTAAGTCATCCGCTGGTACATATACCGCTTGAACAGAAGTAATTGAACCTTTTGCAGTAGAAGTAATTCTTTCTTGTAATTTACCCATTTCAGATGCAAGTGTAGGTTGATATCCAACAGCAGATGGAATTCTTCCTAAAAGAGCTGACATTTCAGAACCTGATTGTGCAAATCTAAAAATATTATCTACGAACATAAGTACATCAAGACCTTGTTCATCTCTAAAATACTCAGCCATAGTAAGACCTGTTAATGCAATTCTATTTCTTGCACCTGGAGGCTCAGACATTTGACCATAACATAAAGCAACTTTATCAAGTACATTAGAATCTTTCATCTCATGATAAAGGTCATTTCCTTCTCTTGTTCTTTCACCAACACCTGCAAATACAGAGTATCCTGAATGTTTAAATGCAACATTATGAATTAATTCCATAATAATAACTGTTTTACCAACACCAGCACCACCGAATAGTCCAACTTTACCACCTTTTGAATATGGTGCTAAAAGGTCAACTACTTTGATACCTGTTTCAAACATTTCTGTTTTTGTAGATTGTTCTTCAAAAGTTGGTGCAGCTCTATGAATAGACCATCTTGGAGTCTCTTCTGGTATTGCTTCACCTTCATCAACTGGATCACCAATTACATTGAAAATTCTTCCTAATACTGCTTCACCAACTGGAACTTGAATAGGTCCACCTTGTGCAATACACTCTTGTCCTCTTGTTAATCCATCTGTCATATCCATAGCAATAGTTCTAACTCTACTATCACCAATATGTGCAGCAACTTCTAGTATTAATCTATCAGCCTTAGCGTCAGTTAATGTAACTTGAATTGCTTCATTAATTTCTGGTAAGTATCCGTCGAACTCTACGTCAACTACCGGACCCATTACCTGAACAATTTTACCTTTCATACGGGCAGCTCCTTTAAATTATTTTAATGCTTCAACACCACTGATAATTTCTATCAGCTCTGTTGTAATCGCAGCTTGTCTAGCTTTATTGTACTCAACTGTTAAACTATCAACTTTTTCTTTTGCATTCTTAGTTGCAGCTTCCATAGCTTGCATTCTTGCACTATGTTCAGCAGCTAAAGAATCAAGTAAAGAGTAATACATATTAAATTGAATGTATTTCTCAGTTAGTTCATTTAACACTTCTTCATCATCATCTGGCTCAATATTAAGCATAGATGACTCTTCTTTTAATTCAACATTTTCAAAACTAATTGGTAAGATCTCTTTAATTTTTAACTCTTGAGTTAACATATTAAGGAATCCATTATATATTAAAACTACTTTATCAGTAACTCCATTTTGAAAATCAGTTACAACTTCTTGAATAAAATCAGAAGCTCTATTATAATCAGGAGTAGAAGATAAATCGCTAACTTTTTGAGTCAATGTTTCACCTTGGAAAGTAAAGTAATCAACACCTTTTCTTCCAGCAACTCTTAATCTTACAGTTACACCTTTTGCTCTGTATTCATTCATCATGTGCATTACAGCTTTAATCGTAGCCATGTTGAATCCACCACAAAGACCTTTGTCAGCAGTAACAAAAACAATATCTACTGTTTTTGGACTTTCATTTTGAATAAATGCTCTATTGTGCATTCCATCATCTTGAACTTTGCCAACTCTGTGTGCAATCTCAGAAAGAACTTGATTAATCTTTTCTGCATAACTTTTAGCTTGATCAGACAATTGTCTAGTACGCGTAAGTTTTGCAGAAGATACAAGCTTCATAGCTTTTGTAGTCTTCTGAGTATTTTTAACACTACCAATTTTTAATTTAATCTCTTTTAAGTTAGCCATTGACTAATCCTTATTTTGCACTAAAAACAGTTTTAAACTCTTCTAACGCAGATTTTAAATTATCTTCAGTATCTTCGTCTAATTTTTTCTTAGATTTAATTTCATCTAAAATATTTGAATATTTTTGCTCAATAAATGCATGTAATTCATCTTCAAATCTAACAACGTCAGAAACTGCGATATCGTTTAAATATCCTTTAGTTCCAGCATAAATAATAACAACTTGTTTTTCAATAACTAAAGGTTTATTAACACCTTGTTTTAATACTTCTACCATTCTTTGACCAAGTTCAAGTTCTCTTCTTGTACTTTCATCAAGATCAGATGCGAATTGAGCAAATGCTTCAAGTTCTCTATATTGTGCAAGTGATAATTTTAAAGTACCAGCAACTTGCTTAGTAGCTTTAATTTGTGCTGCTCCACCAACTCTTGATACAGAAAGTCCCACATTAATTGCAGGTCTAATTCCTGAGTTGAAAAGGTTAGTTTCTAAGAAGATTTGACCATCTGTAATAGAAATAACATTTGTAGGAATATATGCTGCAACATCTCCTGCTTGTGTTTCGATAATAGGTAAAGCTGTCATTGAACCAGCTCCTCTTTCATCTGACATTTTAGCAGCTCTCTCAAGTAATCTTGAGTGTAGGTAAAATACATCCCCTGGATAAGCTTCTCGACCTGGAGGTCTTCTTAAAATTAATGACATCTCTCTATATGCAACTGCATGTTTTGATAAATCATCATAAACGATTAATGCATGTTTCCCATTATCTCTAAAGTACTCACCAATTGTAACACCAGTATATGGAGCTAAGAATTGTAATGTAGCTGAATCTGCAGCTGAAGCATTAACAACAATTGTATATTCCATTGCACCAGATTCTTCTAATGTTCTAACAACAGAAGCTACTGAAGATGATTTTTGACCAATTGCAACATAAATACAAATTACATTTTCACCTTTTTGGTTAAGGATTGTATCAATAGCAACAGTTGTTTTACCAGTTTGTCTATCTCCAATAATAAGCTCTCTTTGACCTCTTCCAATTGGAACAAGTGCATCAATTGCTTTAATACCTGTTTGTAATGGTTCATGAACTGATTTTCTAGCCATGATTCCAGGAGCTTTTTCTTCAACAAATCTTGTTTCAGTTGATTCAATAGTCCCTTTTCCATCAATTGGTTCACCTAATGCATTAACAACTCTTCCAACCATAGCTTCACCAACTGGTGTTTCTAATAGTTTTCCAACTCTTTTACAAGAAGAACCTTCTCTTAATCCATTTCCAGAACCTAAAACAACAACACCAACAGAAGCTTCTTCAAGGTTAGAAGCTAGCCCTCTTTCGCCGTTTTCAAATTCTACAATCTCACCAGCCATAACGTTCTTAAGACCGTAAACTTGAGCAATACCATCTGCATAAGAGATAATTTTACCAGTCTCATTTACATCTACATTTAATTCAAAGTTATCAATTCTTTCTTTGATGATCGAACTGATTTCATCAGCTTGAATTTTTGCACCCATTCAATTTCTCCTTTATAAGTTCTAAACTGCTTTTAAAATATGATTTATCATTTGTGATTTAAGTCTATCTTTTGAGAAGCTAATCTCAACGCCAAGTCCATCAATATCAACTTTAATACCATCATAATCACATACATTTTGAGTTAAAGATAATTTAACATCAAATTTCTTACTAAATTGCTCTGCAATAGAGTTAATATATTGATCAGATAATGCATTGTTAGTATAAACAACACCTTCATAAGAATTTTCCATTACTGCAATATTAGCTTTTAATTCTGCAAGTATAAATGGAATAATTTCTAATCTTTTTTTACTACCTAACAATTTTATTAAATTCTTTGTAGTATCAGAAATATTATCAATCAACGAGATTATTAAATCTGTTTTTTGAGATTCTTTTACTTCAATTGAAGATATGATAGAGATAAACTTATCATCAGCAAATGCTTTTGAAATTTCACTTAATTCATTACAAATTGAAGTTGCAGTAGCTAAATCTTTACCATCTAATAGTGCTTTAACATATCTTTTTGCAATTAAATCATTCATTACGCCACCTTCTTAAGTATAATACTTGCTAATTCATCTTGCGATAATGCAATATTTTCAGATTTAAGTAGCTCTTCTAGAATTTCTTCAACAACTTGTCTTTGCACTTTTTTAGTTTCAACTTCTATTTTTTCATCGAAATTTCTGTTTAATTGAGCAATATCATGGTCAACTGCATCTGCAACTTTTTGTTTTAATGCACCAACTTCTGATTTCGCAAGTTCAACAGTTTCTGCAGCTAATTTTTTAGCTTGCTCTAGTTTTACTGCTGCTTCATCAATTTTTGATTGTGAAGCTTTTAAAGTATCTTGTACTTTATCTAATTCAGATTGAATTTCTAAAGTTCTATTTGCAAAAAAAGCTTTAATTTTATCGGCTAATAAATACCATAAAATTCCAGCAAAGATTACAAAGTTAACGGTTCTTTGAATTATATCAGTTTCCGCACCATTACTATTAGCAAATAACGCTACAGGAGCTAAAGCTAATAAAGTTAATAATAATTTGTTCACTTCTTCTCCCTTATATTGAGCTTAACTTAGCTTTTAAGCTCTCATTAAATTGAGGCATTGCCGCGATTAATGAATCTTTTAAAGCTTTTGAATCTTTATCTAAAGAAACTTTAAAATCAGAATATTTTGTTTCAATATCTGATTTTGCAAGTTCTAATTTAGAATCAGCAACTTTTTTAGCTTCATTAAAAGCTTCTTCTCTAATTACAGCAGCTTCTTTTTTAGCTTTTGCAATAATATCATTTGCTTCAGCTAGCATCCCATCTACATCAGCAGTATTTGACTTTGCATTCTCTAAATCACTTTTGATAGATTTTGCTCTTTCATCCATATGCTTTAGTAGAGGCGTAAATAGACAACTGTTTAGTCTGGCAAGTACTAATAAGAAAATAATACCAGAGCTAAGCAACAATACAGGACTTATGTCTAACATTCATTCCTCCATATTTTTTACAGTTTAGTTTGACTAAAACTTATAAATTTTAGCGAAATATTATATAAATATTTATTAAATGGGTCAAATTGTTAGATAAATTTTATAAAGTGTTACGAAAGTAATTAGATATCTTTTCAATATCCTCTTGAGATTTGATTTCTATCTTAAAGCAATTCTTTTCAAGTTTTACTTTTAGATTATTTTTTGATAATTCATCAACAACACTACTTAAAGGTTTTAAATCATAATTTTTAGGTGATGATTTTGCTTTTTTAGCCGAAGTTGGTTCAGGTTTTTTAATATCTTTAATAAGTAGTTCTGTTTCTCTTACAGACAATTTTTGTCCTATGATACTATCAGTAACTTTTCTTTGTGTTTCTTCATCAAGCCCTACCATTATTTTTGCATGACCAGCAGTTATTTTATCATTAGCCAACATTTGTTGAACATAAGAAGATAATTGTAAAAGTCTTAAAGTATTTGTTATAGATGTCCTACTTTTAAAAACTTTTACTGATAGTTCTTCATGTGTTAAAGAGTGCTCATTTATAAGTTGAGCATACGAATATGCTAATTCAATTACATTTAGATCATCTCTTTGAATATTTTCAATTAAAGCGATTTCTCTTAATTTGTTACTATCAATATCTAAAATATTTGCTTTGATTTTATCAATATTAGCTAATTTATGAGCTCTTAATCTTCTCTCACCGGCAATTAAGATATATTCACCATATTCAGTTGACTCAATTACACTAATAGCTTGAATAAGACCATGTTCCTTAATTGAATCACTTAATTCTTTTAATTTATCTTCATCAAATATTTTTCTAGGTTGTGCGGGATTTGGTTTGATACTATTTACATCTAAATAAATATCCATACCACTTTCTTTAGAAGAAGAACTGTTATTGCTTTCATAAGCTGATTCAACTTCACCTAATAGTTCACCTAAACCTCTACCTAATGCTGCTTTTGCCATTTTTTATCCTGCTATTGCTTTTGCTAAATTTGTATAAGCTTTTGTACCAATTGCTGCCGCATCATAAAGCATAATTGGTTTTCCAAAACTTGGGCTTTCTGCTAGTTTAATATTTCTTGGTATTACTACATATGAACTACCATCAATTTTAAATAATTTACTTTCAAAATGTTGTGCAAGGTCTGCAAATACTTGTTTTGCAAGATTATTTTGTGCACTATACATAGTTGGAAGAAATCCTCTAATTTGTAGTTGTCTATTAATAGTTTGTTTTACTAATTTTATAGTATTAAGTAATTGTGCCAAACCTTCAAGTGCAAAAAACTCACATTGAATTGGTATTAAAACAGAATTAGAAGCACTTAGTGTATTAATTGTAATAGGACCTAATGCAGGAGGTGAATCAATAATAATATAATCAAAATCTTTCTTAATAGGATCAATTTTTCTTTTTAATATTAATTCTCTATCTTTTGTATTTTTATAAAATTCTCTTTCAATACCAACTAAACCAATATTTGAAGGTGCTACTTTCAAATTATCAATTTCTGAGTCTAGTATAATTTCATTTAATTCTTTTGTTCCAAGCATAACATGATAAATATTATATTCATAGGTGTCTCGGTGAAACCCTAAACTTGTAGTTGCATTTGCTTGTGGATCTGCATCTATTAATAATACTTTCTTCCCTTGTAAGGCTAAAGCTGCACTTAAATTCACAGCTGTAGTTGTTTTACCAACTCCACCTTTTTGATTTGCTATTGTTATTACTTCTGCCATCATCTTAGACTAAAAACCTTTTTATTATTAATATTTATCGAACCATCACTATTTAACTGTGCATTGATTAAGGGTATTTTTTCATTGTTAATTGTTGCGTGTAAATTTTTACTTCTTTCGAATTCTACCACATATTCTTTTAAAATATCCTCCCATAAAATCTTTTTTTCAATATTTTGAAAATATAATTTAAATAATTCTTTTATATTTATTTGTATATCTAGTTTTAAGAACTCACTATTAACATTATTTAAGTTTAAGCCTATTCCACAATAGACTAAACCATTTGAGACAGAGGTTATAGTTCCACCAATTTTGTAATTATTTATATAAAAATCATTTGGCCATTTAAGCCAAACTTCTGAACCAAAATCTTTTAATATATTTTTTAAAACATAAGAAAAATAAATTGATGCGCTTTGTATTTCTAAATCATTTGGTAAATCATCTTGTTTTATTACGAAAGAAAAAAATAAATTTCCTTTTGTACCTATCCATGAATTACCACGACTACCTATTCCTGCAGTTTGTTCTTGGGTATAAAAACATAAACTATTGGAAAAACCATTACTCTTTATATATTCTTTTAAATATGTATGTGTAGAATCAACACTTTTTAAATATCTAATTTCCATAAATGCATTGTACTAAATTAATCTACAAGTTCATATTAATGAACTTATATATATAATATTTACTTTTTAATTTGGAGAGATAATGTTAGATCCAGTTTTACCAATTGCTTTATATTTGATGATAGGTTACTTTTTTAAGATTTTTATAAAAGATAACTCTCAAGCTTTAGTCGATTTTGTTATATATTTTTCACTTCCAGCAATGGTTTTTATAAAAATTTATCCACTTACTTTAGATCTTAAATTTTTAAATATGATTTTTATGTTTAATACTATAATTTTAGCAAATCTTGTTTTGACATATTTTATTGGTAAATTTTTAAAATTTGAGAAAAAAACACTAGCAACCTTTATGGCAGTTGGAACTTTTGGGAATACCTCATTTGTGGGATTTTCATATATTGATGCTTTTTATGGGCAAGATTATGTTGTTTATGCTCTTATTTATGATCTTTTTGGTTCTTTTTTATTAGTAGTATCATTGGGTTCAGTTATTGTGAACTGGGGAAGTGGTGAACTTATAAGATTTAAAGCCATGACTAGAAAAGTATTATTTTTTCCACCTATTATTATGTTTTTTGTTACTATTATTTTAAAATATTTTACAGTTCCCACTTTTGTAATGAATACAGCAGGTGCAATAGGTGCTACAGTTGTACCCGTAGCCATGATTGCAATTGGTATGAAATTAGAAGTAAAAAATATTTTTTATAAATTTAAAACTGTAAGTTTACTTCTTGGTATAAAAATGTTTTTAATGCCAATACTTGTAATGATAGGATTTTCAATATTTTACAATCTAGATGATACTTGGAGTAAGGTAACAATATTAGAAGTGGCAATGCCACCAATGACTATGGCTGTAATTTTAGCTATTCAAGGTGGATTAGATGAAAGATTAGCTGTAAATGCATTAGTAATAGGTGTTTTACTTTCACTATTAAGTGTGACAGGTTTTTATTACTTCTTAGCTTGAAACTCAATAGTAAACAAAGCTCCTGCACATTGAATACCTTTATATTCAAAGGTACAGTTCTCAGCTTTTATTGTACCACCAAAACTTTTATCAATAATTACTTTTGTCATATACAAGCCTATACCTGTGCCTTTATGTTCATCTTTTGTAGTAAAATCTTTTGTAAATATTTTTTCTAAAATATTTTCTTTTATTCCACCTGCATTGTCTTTAATTTTTATAAATATTAAATCATCAATCTTTTCTAAAGTAATAAAAATAAACTTGTTTTTATCATTTTGATTCATATTAATATGAAAGGCATCTTTTGCATTTTGTAGAATATTTAAAGTAGCTTGTTTTAATTCATTTTCTAATCCAAAATAATTAATACTATCATCCAAGTCAAATATTATTTCAATGTCATATTCTGATAAAACAACATTAATTATTGATACACTTTGATGCAAGTTTTTTGCTAAATTAAAAGTTTTTTCATATTTATCAATTTTATAAAAATTTCTAAAATCATCAATAGTATCAGAAAGATATCTAGTTGTATCAACTATTTTATCAAGAGTTTCAATGCTTTGTTTCTTATCATCAATATTCAATTCTAAATTAAAACTAAGTGCACTGGCAAGTGTACTTATACCACTTAATGGTTGTCTCCACTGATGTGCAATATTACCTATCATTTCTCCCATTGATGCCAATTTTGACTGGTGAAAAATTATTGCTGATTTTTTTTCATTTTCACTAATCTCATACTCAACTTTTTTTGTTAGTTTTTCATTTGCCATTTTTAATTCATCATTTAACTCTTTTAACCTAATAAAGTCATCATGAGCTTGGCAAATTGACAAAGCAATCAAAGAACTTGCCATGGCTAAGGTATCTTTATCTTTTTCATCAAAATCAAAAGTATCACCACTATCAATTTTATTTATAAGTTGAATAACACCTAGTTTCTTATTCTCAATTGGGTGTATTATTGGAGCTGTGATTATAGAGTGGGTCTTATAATTATTTTTTTTGTCGTACTCTTTTACACCTAGAAATTCATATCTTTTCGTTTTATAAACATCATTAACTATTATAATTTTTTCGCTTATATAAGCATCAACTGCAAGGTATTTTGAGTTTGGATCAAGGGGAAGTTTTACATCTTTTAATTTTTTATATTGAAGAAAAATATCTTCATAAGTCATAGAATCATTTTGAAAAACATTAAAACATAAAGCATCATTATCTACAGTATAAATAGTTCCTGCTTCTGCACAAATTATTTCTCTTACTTGCTTTAATATCTTGTGTAATAAAATATCAAAATCATCTATATTGAAAAGTTTTAGATCATAAATATTGTAGCGATTTTTACTTTTTTTCATAATTATTACTTCTATAAAAGATATTAAGTAATGATATAATAAATTAAATTAAAATATTCCGTAAAGAAATTCTTTGACCTCTGATATAATCAATTGCACTAACTTCTTTTTTTGAAGGAGCTTGTAATGTAGCAATTTTCAAACTACCTTTTTTACAAGCTATAATTATACCATCATCTTCAATGTCTAATATTTCACCTGCATTATTTGAAGAATTATTTTCTACAAGAGAAATTTTCTTTAATTTAAGCCCTGATTTTAAATAAACTCCAGGCCAGTAAGAATAAGCTTTGTATTTTTTATAAAGAGCTTCTGCATTTTCAAAACTCACTTCTCCATGCTCTTTTTTTATCTTTTTACAGTAACTTACATTCGTTTCATTTTGAATTTTTGGACTTATCTTTTCAAAATTATCTAAAGTTTCAATTGTAAGTTTAGAAGCTAATTCTGAGAGTTCAGAAAATAGTTCTGCAACTTCCATAGTTTGGGGTATTTTAAAATATTTTAAGCCTAAAATATCACCACTATCAAGTCCTTCTTCCATTAACATAGATGTAACTCCTGTATAAGTATCTCCATTTAATAATGACTCTTGAATAGGACTTGCACCTCTATATTTTGGCAATAAGGAAGCATGTAAATTAATACATGGAGCTATATTTAAAATCTCTTTTGGTAAAATTTGTCCGTAAGCTGCAACTATTATAAAATCTGGATTTAAGGCTTCAATTTGCTGTTTTGCTTCTTGATTATTTCTTAATTTTTCAGGCTGAAAAATTGTAATATCTAAATCATTATCTATGCAAAATTGTTTAATGTGAGGAGCAGTTATAACTTGCTTTCTTCCAATAGGTTTATCTGGCTGAGTAAAAAGTCCTACTATTTCATAAGAACTTTTTAAAATCTCCTCAAAGATTTTTGTAGCATAATCTGGTGTTCCCATAAATAGTATTTTTTTACCCATTTCAATCCTTTTTAACTGTCCTAAATTATTCTAATTTTGTTTAGTAAATAGAGTTCCACTTTTATGATCTTCGTTTAATAAAAAATCATATGCATTTGTTAAATCAAAACCAGAAGATAGATACATCATTTTGTCATTTTTTAATAAAAGATTTGCAGCTTTTAGTTTTGTAACAATCCCACCAGTTGCAAACTCTGAATTTGGGCTATGTTTCATTTCTAACTCATCTTCTTTTAAAAAGCTAACTATTTTTCTCATTTTAGCTTCTGGATTTTCATGTGGATTACAATCATATAGTCCATCAATATCAGAAAGGATTACTAACATATCCGCATCAAAGAAAATAGCAGCATGAGCACCTAATTGATCATTATCACCAATTAGAAGTTCTTCATTAGCAATTACATCATTTTCATTTAAAATGGGAATAATATTATTTTCTAATAAAATTTCCATCACACCTTTTGCATTTTTAGATCTTTTTCTAGAATCAAAATCATTAGCAACAAGAAGCATTTGAGCACAAGTAAATCCATGTTCTCTAAATCTTTTTTTGTAATGTTTCATCAATAAGGGTTGTCCAATAGCTGCTAGTGCTTGTCTATTTAGAACCTTTGTTCTATCTAATTCTAAAGTTATATTTCCAGCAGCAACTGCACCAGAAGAGACTAAAATAATCTCATATTTTTTTTCTAATTTTAATTTTGCTATTAAGTCAACTAAATTATTTAGTCGTTCTACTGCTAGAACATTGCCCTCTCGTAAAACGGCACTTCCAACTTTAATAACTATTCTTTTCATTTATTTACCTTGAGTAATCAAATTATGTAAAGCAAATTTTAAAGCACCTATATTATTATGCGTTACAGATGAAATTGGCAATATAAAAAAAGGCTTACTTTTATCAAATTTTTCATAAACTGTATCTTGAATATAATATGGTAACTTTTTATCAAAACCAAACTCATTTGATTTTGTAACTTCTAAGCCTAATTCATTAATAAATTTACTTATATCAGCACTTAAATCTTCACCATAATATGCATCTGTTTTAGTTAATGCAATAGCAAAGTTTCTTTTACTTAAATCGTTTGAGAATTTTTTCAATTCTTCTTTTAAAACATTAAACTGATCAAGTGTATTTCTGTAATTAGTAATATCAATAGTAAAAAGTAAAGTTTTTGTTCTTTCAATATGTCTTAAGAACTCTAACCCTAAACCTTTACCTTCACTTGCACCATCAATGATTCCTGGAATATCAGCCATTACAAAAGAATTAAAATCACCAACTTCTACAACACCTAGTTTTGGTGTTAATGTAGTAAATTCATAATTTGCAACTTCAGGAGTTGCATTTGATGTAGTTGATATTAGTGTTGATTTCCCAACATTTGGATAACCTACAAGCCCAACATCTGCTATTAATTTTAATTCTAATCTTATGTTCATAGTCTCACCTGGAAGTCCTGGTTGAAAATATGTTGGTCTTTGATTTCTTGAATTTTTAAAGTGAGTATTACCTAATCCACCTTTTCCACCTTCAAGCAAAAGTTTTTTATCACCTTCTTCTAATAAATCTGCGATAACTTCATCTGTGTCATCATTAATTATTTGAGTCCCCGGAGGTACAACTAAAACTAAAGTTTCTCCACTTTTTCCAGTACATCTACTACCTAGTCCTGGTTTTCCATTATCAGCTTTTAATTTGTGCTTACCTTTATACCAAGATAAAGTATCAGTGTTATTATCTACTATAAAGCAAACATCTCCACCTTTTCCTCCATCTCCACCATCAGGTCCACCTTTTACTACGAATTTTTCTCTTCTAAATGCGGCACAACCTTGTCCACCTTTTCCAGAAGAAATACTAAATTTTACACTATCTATAAACATTACAAACCTTTAATATATAATTATGTAATTATAACTATTATTAAGTACAACTGCTTGTATTTAACAATAATTATAAACTAAAAAAAAGGGTGTAGGCAAATGCACTACACCCTTTTAAAACAAAAAGAAGTTTAACTTACGAAGCGTAAACTGAAACTTTTTTTCTATCTTTATCTTTAACTTCGAATTTTACAACTCCGTCAATTAAAGCAAAAATTGTGTGGTCTTTACCAATACCAACATTGTTACCAACATGTACTTTCGTACCTCTTTGTCTGATGATGATATTTCCAGCTTTTACAGCTTCCCCACCATATTTTTTAACTCCAAGTCTTCTACCAGCTGAGTCTCTATTATTCTGTGTACTACCTTGTCCCTTTTTGTGAGCCATAGTCTATCTCCTTATGCAGCTATTTTAGTAATTCTAATTTTTGTAAAGCTTCTTCTGAAACCTTTTTTTAATTTAGAATCTTTTCTTCTTCTTTTTTTGTAAATAAGAACTTTTCTGTCTCTATTTGCACCAGTACCGTCTAATACCACTACAGCTTCTACTTTTGCAGAAGAAATAGCATCACCACATTTTAATTCTCCATCGTTTACTGCTAATACATCAGTAATCTCTAAAGATTCTTTCGCAGCTTTTCCAGTATAGTCGATATCGATCATATCGCCTTCTGAAACCTTATACTGCTTACCACCACACTTTATAATTGCATACATATCTTTTCCTCTAACTTATCAATTCTTTAGTAACTTTCTTATTTAACGGGACGGAATGTTACCAAACATTAGTTTAAATTAACTTTAAGCGAAAAATCATCATAGGTTAATTAGATCATCACAAATGGCAATTGTATCCATTTCAACTAAAACATTTTTAGGTAAAGTCTTAACAGCAACTGTACTTCGTGCTGGCTTATGATCCCCAAAATACTCACCATAGATTACATTTACAATGCCAAAATCTTCCATATTTTCTAAATAAATTGTAACTTTTAAAACTTTTTCTAAAGAACTATTTGCTTCTGATAATACATTTTGTAAATTTGTTAAAACTTGATGTGTCTGTTTTTTTATATCTCTCTCAACTAACTCACCTTCAGGAGTAAGAGCAATTTGACCAGAAGTATAAACTAATCCATTATATTTAACTGCTTGAGAATATGGGCCAATTGCAGCTGGTGCACTTTCTGTTTTAATTATTTCCATTATATTTCCTTGATTTTTTGTAATTTTACTTTAAAAAAAGTTTTATGACTATTAAATTTATAAATTATAAGTTATTAATTTACCTTTTTTTAACATTGATATATTATCTCTTATTTTTCGTATCAAAGAACTTTTTTCATTAAAAGTATATTTTTTATCATATAAAACTTCATTTAATTTATTTGTATAGAATTTCCCTAATAAAATTAATAACTCTGCATTTAATCTTTCATCATCATAATCTTCTAATCTCTCATTTAAAAGTACTGAATTCAATCTTTCATCTTCTATATTTGTTAATAATATTTCAAATTCATTCTTATGATAATCAAACATAGATGCATCAATTATATCTAACACACTTGACAATCTTTTTTTATCATTTAAAATTGCTTTTATGATACAAAGTTCACCAATATCCACTTTTGACAGTTGTACATTATTATTTCTATTGCTTGTGCTCTTAGTTATTTTTATTAGATTTTCTCTAATATTTAACTTTTGGGCAATATATCTTGAATATTCATCATGATAAATGGCATTTAAAGTATTTAAAAACTCATTTACTTCATGTAAAGCTTTTTGTTTATTTTGTGGATCACTTAAATCAAATTGTGAAATAATATGATCAATTGCAAAAGGAATAAAAGGTTTTGGCTTAGAAAATATTTTATTTAGCTCTTCTATTTTCCCATCTTTTACCATATCTGCTGGATCAAAGCCTTTTTCAAAAATAATAACTCCACCTTCAAAGTCATTGTGTGCCATTAAAAGTGAAGCTTTAAAAGCAGCATTTAATCCTGCATTATCTCCATCATAGGCCACAATTACTCGCGGTTCCCCTCTTTTTAATATGGGTAAGTGATCTTTTGTAAGTGCAGTTCCTAAGGTTGCAACTGCATTGTCAAAACCTGCTTGATGTAACATTATTACATCTAAATAACCTTCTGTGATTATTATCTCTTTTTTCTTATAGATTTTCTCTTTTGAAAGATTGTAACCATATAAAAGTCTTGATTTATTGAAGATTTTAGTTTGAGGTGAATTTACATATTTTGCATTGTGTCCAGTGATTGTTCTACCACCAAAACCAACTAAGCCACCATTTAATGAATAAATAGGAAAAGTAATTCTTTCTATAAATCTTGCATATAAGCCATTTGCTCCTGTATCAATAATCCCTAACTCTTTTGCATCATTTAGATTTAAAAAATTTGATTTTAAATAATTTATTGTCTCCCCTGAACTTGGGGCATAACCTATCTCAAACTTTTCTATTGAAGACTCATAAATTCCTCTACTTTTTATATACTCTTTTGCAACATCATTAGTTACAAAATTTTTCTTATAGTATTTATTAATCTCTTCAATTGCTTTTGTATCTTGCTTTTTTTGATTTGTATCATCATAAACTAAAGTAAAATTATTCATACTAGCTAGTTTTTCAATAGCTTCTGGATATGAAAGTTTTTCATATTCCATTACAAACTTAATGGAATCACCACCTACTCCACAACCAAAACAGTGATATATTTGTTTCGCAGGACTAACTACAAAAGATGGAGTACTTTCTCCATGAAAAGGACAACAAGCCTTGAAATTGGCACCTGATTTTTTTAATTGTAAGAATTGAGAGATTGTATCAACTATGTCAACATTATTTTTTAAATTTTCTATAGAATCTTTGTTTATCATAAAAAAGATTATACAATTTAATCTCTTTGATTTAACAATTTAGATTTTTATATGTTCAATTATGCTAATATTAATTTCAAAATAAAAACAAGGTTTAATAATTGCAATCAGCATTTGAGTACAGAGATCCACTTTTTGGAATTTTGGTACTTCTATTACTTATATTCGTAATTTCTTTTTTAACTTATACTTTTGGTGTTTATAAAGAAAAACTTGCCAGAAAAGAGTACAGAAAACTTCTTAAGCGTTTTGAATTAGGGAAACTAAAAGAAGAGGATTATGTACACCTATATAAAACTTATAACTTACCTTTTGATTCTATTTTACTTTTAGCATCTACTTTTTTACATAAAGGTGATTTTACAAAAGCTATTAGTGTTTATTTAGCCCTATTAGAACATGTAAAAGATAGAGTAAAAAAAGAAGAACTTCTTGAGCTTTTGGGATCTACATACTTTAAAGGTGGCTTTTTACAAAGATCAAGGGAAATATTTTTAAAGATTTTAAAATTTTCTCCAAGAAATAATGAAGCACTAAAATATTTACTCTTAATCAACGAAAGGCTAAAAGAATATGACAAAGCTATTGATGTTTTAAATTCACTAGAAGAGATAGATGTAGATACAGTAAGGGATAGAATTTATATAGAAACACTAATCATACTAAATGACCCAATTATATCATTTGATAAAAAAACAGAAAAACTTTATAGCTTTTTTAAATTTAATAAAATTATTGAAAGAATGTTTTTAGAGTATTTATTACAGTTTAATAAAGAGTTCTTTTGGCAAAACATAGATAAGTTTGATTTAACAAAAATTATTGATTTGCTTTGGTACTTAGATTTTAATGATATAGATTTTGATAAAGTTGATAGTAATGAGGTATTAAAAGAATTATATAATGCCAAAGGTTATTTGAATAATTTAGAAAAAAGTGAAGATTTTAGCTTTCAAATTTTAATGTTAATTAAAAGAAATAATGCAAATATAAATGCTGATTTAAATTTTGACTTTTTATGTACATCATGTAAAAGAACTCTTCCAATATATTCTACAAGATGTCCACATTGTCATAATACCTTAACATTTAAAGTAAAACATAGTTTAATCAAGGGAACAAGTGAAAAAAATCAATCTTTACAGTGATGGTTCATCTTTAGGAAATCCAGGGCCTGGGGGATATGGAACAATTTTAGAGTTTAACGGTAATCAAAAAGAACTAAGTGGTGGTGAAGATAATACTACAAATAATAGAATGGAATTAAAAGGTGTTATTGAAGGATTAAAGGCTTTAAAAGAGCCTTGTGATGTGCATATTACCTCTGATTCCACTTATGTAGTAAAAGGAATAAATGAATGGTTAAGTTCATGGATTAAAAATGGTTGGAAATCATCAACAAAAAAACCTGTAAAAAATGATGATTTATGGAAAGAGTATGTAGAAGTATCAAAAAGCCACAAAATTATAGCTTCTTGGGTAAAAGGTCATGCTGGGCATGAAGAAAATGAAAGATGTGATATACTTGCAAAAGAATTTGCACAAAATATAAAGGAAAGAAATGAATGATTATGTAAATTTAGAAAAGTGCCTGGATTATCAGTTTAAAAATAAAGACCTGATAGTCGAAGCACTTACCCATAAAAGTTTTAAAAAACCATATAATAATGAAAGACTAGAATTCTTAGGTGATGCGGTTTTAAACTTAATAGTAGGTGAGTATTTATACAAAAAATTCCCAGAATCAAATGAGGGAGACTTGTCAAAAATAAGAGCATCATTAGTAAATGAAACTGGTTTTACTAAGTTAGCAAATGAGATAAAACTTGGTGATTATATCTATTTATCAATAGCAGAAGAGAGAAATAAAGGAAGAACTAAAGCCTCTATTTTATCTGATGCCTTTGAGTCAATAATGGGTGCCATTTATTTAGAATCAGGATTAGAAACACTAAAACCAATTATTTTAACGCTGTTAGAAAAATCATATGATAAAATAAATTTAGATGTATTATTTAGTGATTATAAAACAGCTCTTCAAGAGATAACACAAGCTGAATTTGGCTCAATTCCAGAGTACAAAATTGAAGGTTCTTATGGACCAGATCATAAAAAAGAGTTCGAAGTCTCAATTTGGATAAATAATCAATGTTATGGACAAGCCATAGGAAAAAGTAAAAAACTAGCACAACAATCTGTTGCTAAAATTGCTTTAGATAAATTAAAAGGTTAATAAAAGAATGAATAGTTTTGGGCAGAAATTTAGATTTTCAACTTTTGGAGAAAGTCATGGGAATGCATTAGGTTGCATTGTTGATGGAGTTCCTGCAGGGATAAAAATCGATGAAAAATTCATACAAGCAGAGATGGATAGAAGAAGACCTGGTAAAAATGAATTTGCCACTGCTAGAAAAGAAGGTGATAAAGTAGAAATACTTTCAGGAGTATTTGAAGGTAAAACAACTGGTTCACCTATTGCAATGGTCATATTCAATGAAAACCAAAAAAGTAAAGACTATACAAATATAAAAGATCTTTTTAGACCAGGACATGCAGACTTTACATATTTTCACAAATATGGAATAAGAGATTATAGAGGTGGAGGAAGAAGTAGTGCAAGAGAAACAGCAGCAAGAGTTGCAGCTGGATCAATAGCAAAACTTCTTTTAGCAGAAGTTGGTGTTGAAATTAGAAGTGGAATATATGCAATTGATGGAATTGAAGGTTCTAGTTTTGATTTTGACTATGCAAAAACTTCTGCAATATATTCACTTGACAAAAATAAAGAAGACTTTCAAAAAGAGGCAATTTTAGCTGCTAAAAATTCTCACAATAGTGTGGGTGGAGTGGCTTTAGTAAATGTAAAAAATGCACCAATTGGTTTAGGTGAACCATTATATTATAGACTAGATGCTCAAATTGCAGCTGCAATGATGGGAATCAATGCAGTAAAAGCTGTAGAAATTGGTGATGGAATAGAAGCTAGTAAAGTAAAAGGTTATGATAATAATGACCAAATAGATAAAAATGGGTTTAAGACAAATCACTCAGGTGGAATATTAGGTGGAATATCAAATGGTGATGATATCAATGTAAAAGTATACTTTAAAGCAACACCATCGGTGTTTATCAAACAAGATAGCATTGATATTCATAATAATGAAGTTTCATGTGAGTTAAAAGGAAGACATGATCCTTGTGTTGCTGTTAGAGGTTCAATTGTTGCTGAATCTATGATGTCAATAGTTATTGCTGATATGTTACTTTTAAACATGAGTAGTAATATAAATAGTATAAAAAAAGTTTACAATTAAAAGATATTAAAGCAAAGATTATGTAGTATTTATATGATCTTTACTTTGGTTAAGTTGAAAGATCGAAGCTGGTTTATTCCAGCTTTTTTTTTGATTTATTTTTATTGATTTTAATTTGAAAAATTTTGTAAAAACCGAAAAGAAAATTAAAATATATTAAAATGGTTTTTACAAAATGAAGGGGCGCTTATTAAACTTATTCCTCGAAGGGGGGGGGAAGGGAATAAGAGTAATAATGTATGTTTTAAGTTAGATTTCAAATCGATAACAAAGGAGTAAAAGATTTTAAATACTGTAAAAATATTTAGATAAATTTTACTTTCTAACGTTAATGAACATATGACAGGAATTATAACAGCATTTTGAACATATGTCAAGTATATTATGGTAGAATGTTAAATAAATTAAGGTAATCAATGGCAAGAGACAAATTAAAACGGAAATTAGAACTTGTACCAGTATGTAAGTACTTTGGTCCAAAAGATATTGAAGCAAAAGAAGATATAGTATTATTACATGAAGAACTAGAAGCTATCCATTTGATGGATTCATTTTGTATGTATCAAGAAGATGCAGCAAAAAAAATGAATGTATCAAGAGCAACATTTGCAAGGATAGTAAAAAGTGCTAGAAAAAAAATATCCCTAGCTCTAGTTACAGGAAGTAATATAAAAGTACATGAAATAAATAATGAATTCCATTTAGCTGTTTGTTCTAACTCAAATACAGGGATAGATTATGCAAATGAAAATGCCCAATATATCTGGATATATTTTATAAAAGATTATAAACTAAAATCTCAAAATTGCATAATAAACCCAGTATATAATAATGAAGATGAGATAGCGTGTAATTTACTCCCTGACCTTTTACATGACTATGGAGTAAACTACTTCTTAATTAAAGATATTGATTATGATTTAAAAATTTCACTTATAGCAAAAGGTGTCTATCCTATTTTACAAGATTGTGTGGATATAGACTCTATAGTTGGAATTTTTCAATAAAATCAACCATTTAGTTCAAATTTTAACTCTTCCAATCTTGCAATTCTATCTTCTGTTGAAGGATGAGTTCTAAATAGATTACCAAATTTTATATCTCTTCCAGAAAAGGGATTTACAATAAACATGTGAGCTGTCTCTTCCGTGGCATCTCGCATCTGCCCTCTTTTTGCATAACTTTCAAGTTTTGATAAAGCACTTTGTAATCCAGCTGGATTATTTGTAAGTCTTGCTGATCCTTCATCTGCTAAAAACTCCCTACTTCTACTTACCGTCATTTGTATAATAGATGCTGCTATTGGTAAAATAATAGCCATCAGAAGCATAACAGCAGGATGAACTCCTTGTCTATTGTTATTTCCACCAAATATAGATGAAAACTGCATAAAATTTGCAATCATAGCAATAGCTCCTGCAAACACAGCAGCAATAGTACCTATTAAGATATCATAATGTCTTATGTGAGATAACTCATGTGCAATAACTCCCTCTATCTCTTCATCATTTAACAAATCAACTAAACCTTGAGTAACAGCCACTGCAGAGTTTTCGTAATTTCTACCTGTTGCAAAAGCATTTGGAACATTCTCCGCGATTAAATATACCTTTGGCATAGGAAGATTTGCTTTATACGCAAGATTTTCAACTATTTTATAAATATGATTTCTTCTATCTTCTATTAAAACAGCATTATAATGATTTAGAACTTGTTTATCAGAGTAATAGTATGCATAAAAGTTCATTCCAGCAGCTATCAAAAATGCAAATAAAGCACCATTTGCACCTCCAAATGAAAAGCCAATGAAAACAAATAATACAGTTAGTAGTGTTAAAAAAAAGATTGTTTTTACTTGTTCCATATTTTTCTCCTTGACAAATTATTAAGCGTATTCTATAACAATTTTTCAAATAAAAAATTAAAAAAAAGAAATTATACATTTTATTTTCTTTCTAGGTAAATTTACTTAAAATAAGCTATAAATTAATAATTGGATAAAAATGAAAACACTTTATATAATGAGACATGCACACAAAGATGTACCTTTAGAAAATGAAGATGATTATGATATTAAATTATCTAAAGAAGGTGAAAAAGAAGCAAAAATAATTGGAGAAAAACTAAGCCAATTGGGTGTAAAACTAGATTTAATAACAGCTAGCCCATCTGAGCGTACAAGACAAACAGCTGAAATAATTTCTGAAATTTTAAAATATGACAAATCAATAATGTATAATGGGAATATTTACAATGCCTTTGTAAATGAGATAGTAGAAATGTTATCATATACTTATGATACTGCTAATAGTTTATTACTAGTAGGTCATAATCCAGCTCTTACAGCACTTGGCATAACTTTAGGGGTCTATAAAGAAAAAATCAAACCAGCAGAAGTTTTAAAAGTAGAATTTGACACAAATTCTTGGTTAGACATTTCTAAAGAAAATGCAAGATTTATTTGGATAGAAAAACCTTATTAAGTCAAAAATCTAAAAGTTTTCCAGCTAAGTTCCCACATAGTTGAGAAGAATAGATTATAAAAAGAAAAAATAGGACTGAGAATGGAAATAATTAATATTCTTATCGATATTTTAATTGTTTTTTCTATATTTTATCTATTTGAAAAATATTTATTTAAATATTTAGGTTTTACTAACACATCTATTATTAAGTATTAATATTTGTTATAGTTATTCGGTTCATTATTAAAAAAGTATTTAAAAGAATAGAAAAAAAAACAGGGGTAAGTCACCACCTCAAAAAAAATAATACTGAAGATGGAGCAACTTTAACGACTTTACAAAATATCTAGGAGAGGAAAACAAATGAAGTTTATAACATATTTAATAGTCATTTCTATAGTATTTAGTTTACTTTTTAATATATATGATTGGGAGTTAAAAAGTGCAAAGGTTGAAATTCTAACCCTTTTAACTATAGGTATAATGTTAGGTGTTATGACAATCTTAGGAAAAATGTTCCAAAAAAACTTTCCAAAAGAATAACATCAGACTCAAAAATCTAAAAGCTGACCAGCTAAGTTTCCACTTGAAAAAGACCATTGGAGGTTGTATCCTCCACAAGGTCCATCTAAATCTACAACTTCCCCACAAAAATATAAACCTTTTATAATCTTGCTTTGCATGGTTTTTGGATTTATCTCTTTTAAACTTACTCCACCTCTTGTAATCATGGCTTGTTTAAATCCCACATGATCTGTTATGGTCAAAGGGGTGGCAACAAGATATTTGATAAGTTTATCTCTATTTTGTCCATTTATATCTTTAAATTTTTTACTTGTATCCACATCACATAAAATGCAAAGTTCATTTGCAACAGACTCAGGAACTAATGAAGAAATATTTTCTAAAATAGTTGAATCAGCATTAGCTTTAATCTCGCTATTTATATGTGCCCTAACCTCTTCTTCATTTTTCCCTCTAATCATATTTATTAAAATAGGAACTTCCCCATACTTTTCTAAATAAGGAGTAATCTCTCGAGAAAAATCCAAAACAACAGGACCTCGAACACCTTTTGAAGTAAAAATCAAATCACCCACAGCTTTTAGTTTTTTTGCCTTTGGTAAATCAATTCGAAGTTCTGCTTTTGCAATAGTATCAGCCTTACAAGAAGCAACCCATTTTTCTTTTGAAATAAGTGGCAACATAGCTGGATACAAATCAGTAACCTTATGACCTAACTCTTTTGCAAAAATAAAGCCATCACCATTTGCTCCTAGCATTGGATAACCTAATCCTCCAGTTGCTACAACAACATTAGGACTTAAGAATTTTTCATCTAAAGTTTGAACACCAACAATAGCTTCATCTTCGAATAATAAAGTCTCAGCCTTTGTATTACATCTAACTTCTACTCCTACCCGAATAAGTTCATCTTCCAAAGCTTTTATAATAGTAGAAGAACTATGAGTAATAGGAAAAACCCTAAACCCATCAGGAATATGAGTCTCAACACCAATCTCTTTAAAAAAGCCCATCAAGTCTTTATAATCAAAAGCAGTAATAGCTTCCATCATAAAACGACCATTGCGACCAAAAGAGTTCATAAAATCAGAGTTATCAAGTGTATTTGTAAGGTTACACCGTCCACCACCTGTAGCTTTTAGTTTAGGACCTAGTTTTTCTTGTTGTTCAAGTAATAATACGCTCTTGCCATTTCTAGCAGCTTTTATACCAGCAATCATCCCAGCAGCACCAGAACCTATTACTATCAAATCATAAGTTTTCATTTATTTCCTATTATTTCCAAGTACCCAAAATAATTGTAGAGGCATAGATTTTTAGTGCAATTCAAGGCAGAGTAATTTTTTTACGATTGAGCGTACAACTAGTACGTGATTGAGTAAAAAATTACTCTAACGCAGAAGTGTGCAAAAAGCTATGCCTCACTTACCTAAGCAGAAAGCTCCAAACATCACATCCAACATCTGGTCATTTTCATATGGTCTTGTTATAAGTGAAATATTCTCTATAGCTTCATGTATATTGTGAGCAAAAAATTCTAATTCACCAGTCATTAATGGAGTTTTTGCTTCTTGTACATGGTATAAAGTTTGCTCCACTGCTTCCACTTGTCTTTTTGAGATCAAAGTCATATCATCATCATGGGAATTGTTATCTAAAATTGTTTCTATTTTTTTTACTAAAGTACTAATACTATTTTTTGTACTTAGTTCTATATATTCATTTTTTAATTGTGTTTTATCAAATTTTGATTCTAAGTCAATTTTATTTAATACTATTATTTTTTCTTTATTTTCTATCTCATCTAAAATATTTAAAATCTTTTTATCTTCATCATCACAAACTTTTGAATTATCAAACAATGAAATAATAATATCAGCTTCATTTACAGCACTTAAAGACTTCTCTATTCCAATTCTCTCAATAGTATCACTAGCTTCTCTTATACCTGCTGTATCAACTATTTTGATAATATGCGTACCAATTTTAACAGACTCTTCTATTGTATCTCTTGTAGTTCCTGCTATGTCACTTATGATTGCTCTATCAAAATTTAAAAGTTTATTTAAAAGCGAAGATTTCCCAACATTTGGTTTTCCTATAATTGCTACTTTGAAACCTTCGATTAGACCTTCTCTTCTTTTACTTGATTCTAATGTGTCAGATAATTTAACTACTATTTTTTCTATTTTCTTTTCTATTTGCTCAAAAATATCAGCGGGTAAATCATCTTCTGCATAATCAATACTAACTTCAGTGTAAGCTAACATAAAAAGTAGATCTTCTCTAATATCATTTACGAAATTAGTTAGTTCACCTTTTAGTTGTCGTGCTAATAATTTAACAGCATCTTCACTTCTTGCTTCAATAAGTTTTGCTATTGCTTCTGCTTTTGAAAGGTCGATTTTATTATTTAAAAAAGCTCTTTTTGAAAATTCACCTGGATTTGCTAATCTTGCACCTAATTTTATAAGTTCATTTAAAATTATGTTTGAAATAGCGATTCCACCATGACATTGAAATTCAACAATATCTTCACCTGTAAAAGAGTTTGGATTTTTAAAATAAATTAAAAGTGCTTCATCAATAATTTCATCTTCACTATTATATATGCTTGATAAAGTTGCTAATCTTGGAGTTAAGTTAGTTCTTTTTGAAAGAGTTAAGGCAAGTGGTAAAGCATCTTTACCACTTAGTCTTATAATCGAAATTGAGCCAATTCCATTGGCTGTTGCAATTGCTGCAATTGTATCAAATGAATCCATTATTTACTGATTACTTCTATACTCATTTACTAATACATATTTGTCGCCTCTTACATTTGTTTTAACAGCAACATATTTATTAGGAAACTCTTCTCTTAATCTTTTTAGAGCAATATGAACTAATATCCCATCTAATGGCTTAGTTTTGTATGTTCCATTTTCTTTTATAGTTTCAATAACAGGAGCTAAATAATTATAAATTGCTTCTTCTTGATTTTTCAAAAATTCTGCAACTTCTAGTCTTAGCATTAAACCATATTTTTCATTTATCCAATTAAATAAAATATAAGATAAAGCTTTATATCTATAACCTTCTTTACCTATTAGTAAAGCTGAATCTTTTCCATTAAATTCAACATATAAAGTCTCTTCATCATAAAAATCAACTTCAATTTCATCTATTTCATAACATGTGTTTTGAAATAAGTTATTGATATCCATTTTTACTTCTGAAATAACTTGTTCTTTGTCTTTTTTTATAACAATTTTAGATAATTCATCTTTTTGATTATTTTCTGTATAAAAATTATTAAATATTTGTTCTTTTCCCTCTACATTAGGAACTTTAGAAGTTGGCTTTCTTTCTGCTTTTGTTTCGCTTATATTACTACTAGCAATTTTTTCTGATACATCTTCAATATTTATACTACTTTTTCTGTATTTTGTTTCTTTATATTTTCTATTGTCTTTTTTTTGTTTTCTTTTTAACTGAGCAGTTATAATTGCAGTTTTTTTCCCAAAGCCAAGAAAACCTTTACTTGGCTGTTGAGTTATTACTATTTCTAGATCTATTATGGAACAATTAAATTCATTTGATGCTACTTCATATACTTCTTCTAATGTTTTTGCTTCAAATTTTTTCATATTTATTTCCTATTTTTTAGATGCTTTTTTCTCTTCTATTTCAACTAACTTTTTTTTCTCAAACATTTTATTAATAAAGAATTGTTGAGAAATTGTAAATAAGTTATTTATAAACCAATAAAGTGTTAACCCTGCTGGGAACCACAAGAAGAAGAATGTAAATACTACTGGTAAAAATTGGAAAATTTTCTTTTGTGTTTCATCTTGCATTGTATTTGGAGTAATTTTTTGTTGTAAGAACATTGAAATACCCATTAAAATTGGTAATACATAATAAGGATCCATTAAAGCTAAATCGTGAATCCAAAGAATCCATGGAGAACCTTTTAATTCAATAGCATTTAAAATAACTCTATAAAGAGCAAAAAATACAGGAATTTGCATAATTAAAGGTAAACATCCACCCATTGGGTTTGCACCATGTTTTTTGTATAATTCCATCATATGAGCTGATTGCTTTTGCTTATCACCTTTATATTTCTCTTGTAACTCTTTGATTTTAGGAGCTAAATCTTTTAGCTTCTGCATAGACATCATACCTTTGTATGATAAAGGGAAAAGAATAAGTTTGATTATAATTGTAGCAAATACAATTGTCCAACCCCAGTTACCTACATAACTTTGAAGAAATTGTAAAAATAAGAACATAGGATTTGCAATAAATGTAAACCAACCATATTCAATAACACCTGTTAATTGAGGATTTAAAGCTTTAAGTGCTTTGTGCTCTTTTGGTCCGATATATCCACTAAAATCAATAGAAGCATTTTCAGAGTGAACAAAACCTTGTGGGTTTGAATCTTTGTCTGGCATAAGAGAAACTTGCATTGTTTTTTTGAAGTTATATACAACAGTAGTATAGTATCTATCAAAGAAACTTAAAAATTTAACAGCTTGATAAGTTTTAGTTTTGTCACTTTTACCATCAACTGTCACATCTAAAGTATCATCAGCTAATTTTACTATTGCACCATGATCTGCATACATATCAGCTAATACATTTGGTCTATAACCTGGTGTTATAAAAAATTGTTTATTATTTGTAGCTTTAACATCTAAATCATAATGACCATCTGTATAAATAGTTAAAGTTTTAGTTAAAACTGTCTCTTTTAATGTTTGAGTAATAATAAGTGTTTGTGTTTGTTTTGTAGCATCTATAACTGGTGAACTAACAGTTACTTCTACATTAAATGCTTCATTATTAATATTTTTATCTGCAAATCTAACTTCTAAAGGTCTTAATTGATTTGGTTCAAAAAGTTTTATATGAGAATTATCTTCATTTATATATTGTCTCTCTAAAAGAGTAACTTGTGCGATTCTACCTAATTTATCGATTTGGATAATATTTTTATCAGTTGTAATAGTTGAAACTATATCATTCGTTGCAATTGTTTTTGATGATATAGCATCAGCAACATTTGAAGGTGTTGACATATTTGAAACTGGAGCAGATGCAGGATTTGTACTATCTTGTGCCACTTGTGGAGCATTATTTGCTTTTACTATTTTCTCTTGTGCTATTTTAGCAGCTTGTGCCTCTTTTTGAGGCTTTAAAACCAAAAATTCATAAGCAACAAAAAATACAAAAACAATTAATGTCATGATTAACATTCGCTTTTGCATACCCTGGTTATTATTTAAATTATTCATTATTCTTATTTCTCTCCCAATTCTTTACTACAAAGTATTTATTATCTTCAGTTGGTACAAACCAATATATTACTTTGATTTTTTTATGTATGATACTTTTATTCGGGATTCTATTGACTATTGGATAGTCAATTCCACCTTTAAAAAGTTGGTTACATTTTAATATCCGTGTTATTGTAAAATAAATCGCCTTAAAAAAAGAGTTATTTTCCATTTGCCATACTCCATATTCGGAACAAGTTGGGTAAAATCTACAACTTGGAGAGGTATAACGAGAAATAAATTTTTGATAAAACTTAATTAGATATTTAAATACAAAGTTCATTTGTATAAATTTAGTCGTTTAAATGCAAAATTAAAATCTTTTTGTAACTCAATATATGATTTTTTAAATAATTCATCTTTTGCTACAAAAACATATTTACCAGTAATAATTTTATTTTCATTTTCTAAAACTATAGCTCGTAATCTTCTTCTTGCTTTATTTCTAAAAACAGCATTTCCTACTTTTTTAGAAGTAACAAAACCTATTTCTAACTTTTCACTAGACCTAAAAAAAGCGACAAAAGATGGCGTATGCCATTTTTTGCCGCTTTGATAGATTTGTCTAAAATCTCTTGAGCTATTTAGTCTGTATTCTTTGCTTAAACAGCTAATCTTTTTCTACCTTTTGCTCTTCTTCTTGCAATAACTTTTCTACCATTTTTTGTAGACATTCTAACTCTAAAACCGTGAGTTCTCTTTTTTGGCGTGTTATGCGGTTGGTATGTTCTTTTCATAGTGTCATTCCCTTTTTAAAATTCAAGTTGCGGATTATAGTTAAAGTTAACTTAAAATTTCTTTATATTAAGCTAAGTTAAAACTTTCCAAAAACTATATTTTTGCGATTACCTCATCATTTTGCACATCAAAAACAACCTTACTTCCTGCACCAATTTTGTCTTCTAAAATCAAATCAGCAAGCTTATCTTCTACTATTTCATAGATTGCTCTTTTTAGTGGTCTAGCACCATATACTGGGTCAAATCCAACTTTTGCAATAAACTCTTTTGCACTTTGAGTCAACTCAATTTGGATATCTTTATCTTCAACTTTTTTCTTAATATCTTCAAATAATATTGAAACAATATTTGTAATTGAGTCTAATCCTAATTGTTCAAAAATAATTATATCATCTAATCTATTTAAAAATTCTGGTCTAAAATAGTTTTTAATTTCTAAAAATACTTCTTCTCTTCTTTTATCTTTATCAGCTATTTCTATAATCTTGCTACTTCCAATATTTGAAGTTAATATGATAATTGTATTTTTAAAATCAATAGTAACACCTTTATTATCTGTTAGTCTTCCATCATCAAGAACTTGAAGTAAGATATTAAATACATCAGGATGTGCTTTTTCAATTTCATCAAATAAAATTACACTATAAGGTTTTCTTCTAACAGCTTCAGTTAACTGCCCTCCTTCTTCATAACCCACATATCCAGGAGCAGCACCAATTAATCTTGATACTGCATGTTTTTCCATATATTCACTCATATCAAATCTTATAAGTGATTTTTCATCATCAAATAAAAACTTCGCTAAACTTTTTGCACTCTCTGTTTTACCAACACCTGTTGGTCCTAAGAACATAAAAGAGCCTATTGGTTTACTATCATCACTTAGCCCTGCTTTATTTCTTTTAATTGCACGACTTATTGCTTTTAGTGCTTCATCTTGCCCTTTTACATCATTTTTAAGAACACTTTCTATTTCTAAGATTTTTTGTTTATCACTACTTAACATCTTATTTACAGGAATTCCAGTCCATCTTGAAACAATACTTGCAATTGCATCTTCATCTACACTATTTCTTAATAGTGTTCCTGCTTCTTGCATTTTGTCCCATTTTTCTTCATTTTCTTTTACTTGTTTTTCTAATTCTGGTATTTCCCCATACTCTATAGATGCGGCTTCTTCAAATCTTGATTCTCTTTTAGCAGCTAGTGCTTTTGTTTTAAGTTCATCAATTTTTACTTTTAAAGTAGATGCTTTATTAAATGTCTCTTTTTCATTTAAAAATCTAGTTTCCAAAGCTCTTTGTTCTTCATTTAAATCGGCTAATTCTTTTTCTATAGCTTCAATTCTTTCACTATTTTTTTTAGATTTTTCCATCTTTAAAGCTTCTTTTTCCACCATCAAAGTTTGAATTGCTCTTTTTACAGTTGATAAAACAATTGGTTCACTCTCTATTTGCATTTTAAGCTCTGCTGCTGCTTCATCTATTAGGTCAATAGCTTTATCTGGTAAAAATCTATCAGAGATATATCTATCACTTAATTTGGCAGCTGCTACTAAGGCACTATCATTGATAGTTACACTATGGAAAGTTTCTAGTTTCTCTTTTATACCTCTTAGTATTTGCAAGGCTTCATTTACACTTGGCTCATCCACAGTAATTGGTTGAAATCTTCTTTGCATAGCTGTATCTTTTTCAAAATACTTTCTATACTCTTTAAGTGTTGTTGCTCCTATTGTATGTAATTCACCCCTTGCAAGAGCTGGTTTTAAGATATTTGCAGCATCCATACTTCCTTCACTTGCCCCTGCTCCAATTATTGTATGAATTTCATCAATAAATAAAATTACATTTCCAGCTTTTTTAACTTCATCAATTACAGATTTTAATCTATCTTCAAATTCACCTCTATATTTTGCACCTGCAATTAAAGCACTCATATCAAGTGTTACCACTCTTTTATTTTGTAAAGATAGTGGAACATCCTTTGCCACTATTCTTTGGGCTAGTCCTTCTGCAATAGCTGTTTTACCAGTTCCTGGTTCTCCTAGAAGTATTGGGTTGTTTTTTGTTTTTCTTATAAGAATTTGCATCATTCTTTGTATTTGTTCATCTCTTCCAATTACGGGGTCTAGTTTTCCATCGATTGCTTGTTGGTTTAAGTCAATTCCATATTTTCCTAAAGCTTCTAAGTTCTCATCTCCTGAAGCTGAGTCAATAACACTTCCACCTCTTATTGCTTCAAGTTCTTTTTTTGCTTCTCTTAAATCTATATATTTACCTAATACATCTTTAAATACTTTATTATCAAAGTTTGCTATCAACCATGAATCAATAGCTATAAATTTGTCCCCAAGTGTTGCCATTTGACCTTCTGCTTTTTGCAGTGAATCTATAAAGCCTCTACTTAGTTTTATATTCTCTTTTGTAACTGTTGATACAGTTGGCAAAGATGATGTGTGAGATTTTGCTTCTAGTACTAAGGCTGTTTTGTCTATATTCATTTTATTTAATAATTGGTTTAGTACAGAGTTTGTATTTGTTAGTAATGCCCAAAGCATATGTATAACTTCTACTTCTTGGTTTTTATTATGTAATGCTAAAGCAACAGACGAATCTATGCTCTCATTCATTTGGTTTGTTAGTTTTTCAAAAATTTTATTCATAATTAGCACTCCTTTAATTTAACTGCTAAAAAAATTATAGCACCTTGAGTGTACTTTTGTCAAGTTATAATTTTATTTTCTTTCATAATTTTTACAATATAATTAGCAAAACAAAAAGGAAATAGATGTTATGTGGCATAGATGAAGCAGGAAGAGGTCCATTAGCTGGGCCAATGGTTGTAGCTGGAGTTGTTTTAAAAAATCCAATAGAAGGACTAAATGATTCTAAAAAGCTAAGTGAAAAGAAAAGAGAAAAACTTTTTGATGAAATAATAGCTAACTCTTTTTATCATATAGTATTTACTGATGCAAAGACTTTAGATAAGCTTGGATTATCTTTGTGTTTAAAAAACTCTATAGAAGAGATTATGCAAAATGTTAAAGCAAATGAATATCTAATGGATGGAAATACTTCTTTTGGAATAGAAGGTCTAAAACATGAAATAAAAGCAGATGCAAATTATGAGCAAGTTAGTGCTGCATCAATACTAGCAAAAGTTAGCCGAGATAGATATATGGTAAACATTTCAAGTAAATACCCAAACTACAAATTTGAAAAACACAAAGGTTATGGAACAAAAATTCATATAGAGATGATAAAAGAGTTTGGAAGAAGTGAAGAACACAGATATAGTTTTAAAACTAAAGGTATTGATTATTAAAAAAAGTGCTATAATTCCATAAAAAATTTAGTAGGTTATATGACTGCACCTTTTGATATAAAACAACTTGAACTAACACAATTTGGTAATAATATTTTTTCACCAAAACAATGGCTTGATACTATAGTTCCGGAGAGTATGAAAATACTTCCAAATCCTTATCATGAAGCTCCTTTTATATATGAAAATATCAATTTTGATTTTTCAGATATGAAAAGCTTTATTAAAAATCATGAAGATGAATCTAAAAAAATAGGAATCATTAGTACTGATGATGGAGTTGTACTTCCTAAAAAAAATACAGAAATAAGAAATACTTACAATATCATTCCAAATGATACTTTTCTAAAAGAATACAATATATTTTTTGAATCACAAAAAAGTAAAATAGAAGAATTTTTTAATGTCTCGCTTATGCAATCAATTGATCCTCAAATACTTATTTATAAAAATGGCTGTTTTTATAAAAGACACTCTGATAACTGTAGTGAAATAGTTGATTTAAATAAAAATATTATTGAATATAAACCAGTAGCTCCTGCTAGAATTATTACAACTGTTTTATTTATAACAACACAAGTAAAAGAGCCAAAAGATGAGTTTGAATTTAGTGGTGGTGAATTGGTTTTTGATTTTTTATATGATGATAAATTTAGAAAAATATCAATCAAACCTAAAGAGGGAGATTTTGTTGCCTTTTTAAGTAACCCATACTTTTCTCATAGCGTGAAAAAAATAAAAGATGGAATGAGAGTCTCTGTTGTACAATGGCATAATGCCATTGTGCACTAATTAAGATCTTTAGGAAGTTTTTTCAGATTCTTTAAAAACTTATATTTATCAGATTCTGTATAAAGAACTCTTAATCCTTTTACATCTCTCTTTGAAGTTGATTCATACTCAATATAATACTCTCCATGTATACAAGTAAATATAACTGATGTTTTTGAAACTGGTGATTGAACACACTCTTGCAAATTTTGTGCAGAAAATAGTGAACTCACTAATAATGTTAATGCAATTAAATATTTCATTTTGATACTTCTCCTATTTGTTTTTCTATAGATTCAACTTTTGTTTTTAATCTATTATCATGACCTTTTCTAATGTCAAAGGTTAATGTAGCATAAACTCTATTACAATCAAGTGATTCTAAAACCTTATAACAATCCTCTATAAGCTTCAAAGCTTGCCCTATCTCTTCTGTTTCAATAATAGTACACATAGAAGTCAGTTGATAAGAATAACCACTTTTTCTAATAGTATCAATGACTTTAGCCACATGTGCACTCTTGCTTTCACCATAATCAGTTGGAAACATAGCCATTTCTAATAATACACTCATCTTATACTCCTATATTTCTTTTTCTACTCTATTTTTACCACTATTTTTTACTTTGTATAGAGTTTTATCTGCTCTTGAGATGATTTTTTCTATTGTATCATCTTCTTTAAATGTACTTACACCAAAACTAGCTGTAATACCCTCTTTTACTAGATTATTTAGTTCTATATCATTTTCAAAACAATTTTTTAGTTTTTGTGCTATATTGAAGGTTTGCTCTAAGTTTGAATTATTTAGAAGAATCAAAAACTCTTCTCCACCCCATCTTGCTATGTTATCACTATCTCTAATTTGCAATTTTAAAATAGAAGCAATTCTTTTTAGAACATCATCTCCAACTAAATGTCCATAGTTGTCATTTACAAGTTTAAAATCATCTAAATCAAAGAATATTATTGATTTAGGTATTTTATCTCTTTTAAATTGTTTTAATGCCTTGTCAAAATAATCATTGAAGGTTCTTCTATTATGTAAGTTTGTTAAGCTATCATATGCAGCTAAACTTTCTAATTTTTTATTATATGTTTTTATTGTGTACAAAATTATAATTATAATTATAATAGTTATAACTAAAGAAGTAAGAAGATTAAAAATAAAAGTTTTTCTAACTTCTCCAGTAAAGGTATCAAGCTTTGCTTCAACAAATAAATATAGATTTAACTCTTTTACAAATTTACCGTTTAAAATATATGTTTTCCCATCTTTCTTATATTCAAAAAGTTGTGGACTATCAAATAGTAAATCTTTATTTGATAAATCTAATTCTTTTATATCTATCAATTTATTAGGATGATTAAATTCATTTTCACTTAAGACAATATGCCCTTTTTTGTCTGTAAAGAATACATTAAAATTATATTTGAGTCTAAAGTGTTTTAGCATTTCATCTATATATGAAATCTTTATTCCTATTCCTGTAGCTCCCAAATAATGAAACTTATCATCAAAAATTTTATAATTTATAAACATAATTAAAGAATCATCTAAATACTTGTTAAAATCTAAATTTATCTCATGATTCTCTGGATTTTCTTTAAATTTAAAATACCAAGCATTTTCTATATTAGTTTTTTTTACTTTTTCTATTAAACCTTTAGAGGTATAATAATTACCTGTTTTATTAGAAACTAAAAAAGTACTAAACATGTTGTATCTATTTTTTATACTCTCTAAATATCTACTTATTTTTTCAGTTTGATCTTCTTCATGAATAAGCCAATCTTTTAGAAAAGTATCATTTGCCATCATTGAAGATACTAAGGTAGGTTCTATAATATTTTTTTGTACTTCTGAATAAATATTATCAATAGATAAAGGAAGCGATCTTTCTTTAAGATTTACTTCCATTTCTTTTAGTGCTTTTTCATAGTTCATTACAGAAGAACCAATAGTAAAAGTAAGTAACAAAAATGTTACTGTAATTACTACATAATTTTTAATATTCATTTATTTTCCTAATTCTATTTTTTTAATTCTTGAGGTAATGAAATTTTAAAACTAGCACCTTTGTACATTATTCCATCAATTTCATATTTTACATTTTCAACTTTTATAAAGCCTTTTAAATGTTTGGTAATTATTTCTTGTGTCATATAAAGTCCTATGCCAGTACCTTGACTTTTATGCTTAGTAGTAAAATAAGGCTCAAATACTTTTTGTATAATATTATTATCTATTCCACCTGCATTATCTCTAATATCAATAATTATATTGTCATATTTCTTAGAGATTTTTATAATTATAAGTTTTTTTTCTGATTTGTTTTTCATAAGTGCATCATGTGCATTATTGAAAATATTCATTAAACATTGCACTAATTCATTTTCTAAAGTATAAGTAAACAAGTCTTCACATTCATCTTTTATCTCAATATTTAGTGTGTCAAATTTTGGTTTTAAAAGTTTTATTGTATTTTTATACACTTCTTTTATATTACATCTTACTATATTTTTATCTTTAGCAAAATATTTTCTAAAATCTTCAATTGTATTTGATAAATATTTAGTATTATCAATAATGTTAGTCAAACCTTCTTCGATTTTTTCTTTATCTAAAAATCTATATTCACTCTCAATTTTAAGACTACTTGCGCTTATGGAAATAGCTGAAAGTGGTTGTCGCCATTGATGAGCAATATTTTCTATCATCTCTCCCATTGCTGCCATTTTAGATTGATTAAACAGTAATTGAGCTTGTTCTTCAATCTTTTTGTCTTTTTCATACTTTTCTGTAATATCTTGAAGTGTACCTATTATTATCATTCCATTTTTTTCTTCAAAGATTTCACATTGGTTATTAACCCATTTAATTTTTTTATTTATTACAAGTCTATGAATAATTTCATAAGGCTTCTTTTCTTTAACAAGTCTATCGAGAAGTATATTTACCCTTCTTTTATCATCGTTATGAACAAAAGATAAAAGATATTTTGAAGAGACTTTTCTTTTGCCTTTTTCTATTCCAAAAAGTTCATATGTTTCATCAGAAAGAACCAAGTCTTCTGTTTCATAAGAATAACTCCATGATCCTATTCTTGATATCTTTTGTGCTTTTTTCAGATTTTCTTGACTTTTCATAAGTCTAATTTGGTTATTGTTTATTCTTCTTCGAATTTTATAAAAAATAGTAGTTGATATAGAAATCATTACTAGAGAAAAAATTATTCCCCAAATTAATGAGTTTTTTATTAATTCACTTAAATAAACATCTGTCTCATTTTTTAGTTTATCAATTTGTGCATTTAAATCTTCAAAATAAAATCCAGATGTTATAATCCAATTCCACTGTTTATTCCAATAAAAGTATGCATATCTTTCTTTTTCAATATCAAAGCCTGGTTTTTTAAACCAATATTTATAATAACCATCCCCTTTTTCTTTTAAAAGTTTCAATACTTCTTTTCTATAAAAATTTCCTGTTTTATCTTTAACATTATCACCAATTTTTCTTTTTAAAATTTCTTCTTTACTATTACTTACAATTAATTGAGCAAAATCTTTACCACCATTTATATCAAAAATGTCAAAAATTAATATATATTCTTTTAAGTCAGGATTTAATTCTATTTTTTTAATTAAATCTATTTTTTCTTCATTTAAAATATCGCGAGGATATACTAATGTTCCTATATATATATCCAATGGCTTAAAATATATGACAGCAACTGCTTTTAAAAATACTTTATCCTTCACATTTGGCTTTTTAAAATAATATTGGGTAAATCCAATTTTTTCGTTATTTGCTAAACTATTAAATAGTTTTGAGCCTATTTTTTTACTATCTGTATCAGAATAATCATTTAAGTTTTCCCCAATTAAGTCTTTTTCAGGATGGGCAAGGATAGTTCCTGCTTTATCAAAAATAAAATAGTAATTTTTATTTTTATTATATGTTAAAATAGAAAGCCTATTTTTTAGCACACTGATTAAACTCTTTTTTGATAAATTTTTATTCTTTTTATATGTACCTTTTACGACTTTTAATGCAATTTCAATTTTTTCTTTTAACTGATTTTTAACTTTTGTATTAACTTTATTGTTGTCAATTTTTATGATATTATTTATGTTATGAACTTTGTTATATATCAAGTTTTTCTTTTCTTGAAAAAACTCGGCTTTTTTATTTTTTATTTGATTTTCTAGTTGTTTTTTTGTAATGTGTATGTTATAAAGAGTAATACTTGTAATGAGAAAAATTATAATTATTATTGGTAAAAATATGATTTCAAATATATAATTATTTTGTTTTTGCATGATATCCCTTGTGTTGAGACAATATTACAAAAAATAATAGAAAAAATAACTTAATTATATATTATCTATTAAATAATACAACAAAATATTAACCAACATTTCAATTCATTTTTGATATATTTACTAACAATATATTAACAAAGGATTACTATGCAAATAGAAATGTCACCTGAAGTTGTTCTATCACAATTGGGTTACTCAAAAAGTGAAAGTGCACTAAAACAAGCAGAAATTATGATAAAAAATACAAAAGATTTTGAAAAGTTTGCAAAACACATTATTAGTTTAAATGACCATTTAAAGAAGATGAATGCTTATGTGGGATTTTCAAATAAAACTGAATACTTAAAAATCAAGTGTGATGAGAATGACTCAGATGAAATTCTAAAAGAATTTCATAATGAAGTTTCACATTGGGCAGACAAATATGGGGTACAAGTCCAACAAATAAGTGAAAGACCAATTTATTATATTTTAGGTGTAAACAACTAAAATATTTTCTTATAAGTATGACAATACGGCACCTTTTGGTGTCTGTCATAATAGTTTTGATGATATTCTTCTGCTTCATAAAAAGTTCCAGCTTCTCTTAAAGTTGTAGCTACCTTATATCCCTTACTTTCTAACTCATCTATTATTTCTAAAGATTTTTCTTTTTGCTCATCATTTTTATAAAATATTGCAGATAAATATTGACTACCTATATCTGGACCTTGTCCATTTGCTTGAGTAAAATCATGTATCTCAAAAAAGTATTTAACTAACTCTTCAAAAGAAACTACTTTTTTATCATATTCTATTTTTACTGTTTCTAAATGTCCTGTTGTACCAGAGCAAACACTTTGATAATCAGGATGAAGTGTATCTCCACCCATATATCCAGAAACTGCACTATAAACACCTTTTAAGTGTTCAAAATGGTACTCAACACCCCAAAAACAACCAGCTGCAAAATAACATATTGTTTGGTCTTCATTTGCTTTATTTATATAGTCAAAATTTAATGAAATAGAATTTACACAATGTCTTGTATTTTTAGAGGTAAATCCTTCACCTTCAAATACATGACCTAAATGAGCACCACAGTTTGCACAAACAATTTCTGTTCTTCTTCCATCACTGTCTTGAACTCTTTTTACAGTTCCAAAATCATCATCAAAACTAGGCCAACCACAACTTGAATTAAATTTATTATCAGAAGAGTATAATTTTGTATCACACTTTTTACATTTGTAAATACCATCTGAATAAAAATCATTATATTTACCAGAAAAAGGTCGCTCAGTACCTTTATTTTCTATTACTCTTATCTCTTCTTCAGTTAATTTATTAAATGGCATTTTAAATCCTATAATTTATAATTTTTAGAATTTTATCCAAAGAAAAAAAGTTTTTTAATAAATTAAAAATATAGTTTCTACTCTTAATAAAAATTAAACTTTCGAAGGTTATTTAACATCAAATTTTACATTTAGTAACACTTCATCTTTATATAAAATCTTACCTTCAAAACTATCATTAATTTCAAATTTCCCCACACCACTTGGAGTCCCACTCATAAGTATATCTCCATCTTCAAAAGAGGCAAAAGTGCATAAGTTTTCTATTATTTCACTTGGCTTATATATCATTATAGAAACATCACCTTTTTGTTTAAGTTCCCCATTAATATATAACTCAATACCAAGGTCTTCAATATCTCCATCAAAACTTACAAATTTTGAGAAAACAGCTGCTCCATCAAAACATTTAGCTCTCTCCCAAGGTAAACCTTTTTGTTTAAGTTTTGATTGAACTTCTCTTAATGTTAAATCTAAGCCAAAACCAACTGCTGAGATTTTATTTTCTTCCATTAAAAATGATATTTCTGCTTCATAATGACAGCTAGTATTTCCTTTTGGAAAGATTAATTCACTACTTATTGAAGAGTTTGGTTTAAAGAAAAAAACTGGTTCTTCTGGTGTCTCATTATTTAACTCTTTTATATGCTCCACATAGTTTCTGCCTATACATACTACTTTTGAAGGATATATTTCTTTATTGTCTATTAGTATTTTATTCATTTTTTCTACTTTTTAAATAAATTTTACACAGCTTTTAGTTAAAGCTGTAGTGGAAAAATTATATCAAAAATGAACTAATTTTGATAATTTATGTCTAATTATTTTTTAAATATAAAATTATCAAGTGATATCTTCCCAGCTCCATGTGTAAGAAAGATTCCTAAGAATAATATATAATATAAAGGTATTTCAAATCCATTGTCTCCTGCCCCAAATCCGTTTCCTATGTGTACTGTAAAAATAGCAACCACCATTACAACTATTAAAGGAATAGATATAAGTCTAGTCAATAATCCAAGAGTTAACAAAACAACCCCTAAAATTTCAGTTGTTGCTGCCATATATGCGTTTAGTGTAGGGAAAGGTATTCCAATTGAGCCAAACCATTGTGCTATACTACCAATATCTGCCCACTTTCTCATCGCAGGATCATAAAACCCATAAGCCACTACTAATCTTGCCAAAAGCAAAAAGATAGATTGTAAGTTGTCAAAAAGTCCAAAGACTTGATTGTATATTTTTGTAAACATAGTAAATCCTTTATTATTTAGTTTATTATATTTTTTTTCTATTTACTTTTTGTGTATTAATATTTTACTATAATATCAAATATTTTAAAAAGGTTATAAAATGTCTAAATCAAATCTATTAATAGTCTGGTCAAGTGGTGATGAAGAAGTTGCAAATAAATTCCCTTTGCTTTATTCTTCTGTAATATTAGAAAGACAATATTGGGAAAAAGCTCATTTAATGCTTTGGGGGCCTTCAATTAAACTTGTTAAAAAAGATAAAAATATTCAAAAACAACTACTGAAAATCCAAGAGACAGGTGTAAAAATGAGTGCTTGTATTGTATGTGTTGAAGACTACAAGGCTGTAAAAGAGTTAGAAAAACTAAATATAAAGATAAAACATACAGGAGAGCTTTTAACAAAAGCTTTAAAAAGTGAAAAGTGGGCAGTAATGACTATTTAGAAGATTAGTATCTTCTTAATAGGTCATTTAAAATAACAGCTGTCAAACCCCAAATAACTTTTTTCTTATATTTATAAACATAAACTTTGTGTTTTTTATTTCCCCAAGGTTTTTGATAAGCTTCAGGAAGTCCTAATTCATCAACTGGAAAATAAACCTCTTTATTTCCATTTTCATCTATGTGATAAGGTTTTACTTCAGTTCTTAGATTATAAATTTCTGGTTCATTTTGTTTAAAATAATCCAATGGAATTAAATATGTGTTTTCAACTTCATTTTTATCTATCTTCATATTTTTGATAGCTTTTTTCTTTATAAGTCCAATAAAAGGCTCAATTATAGTTCCAAAAGAAGCTACCATAGTATCTAGTTGACCGATGATTTTTATATCTTTTCTAGAAATACCAAGCTCTTCTTCTGTCTCCCTTAGTGCCGTTTGTTTAAAGTTTTTATCAATACCTTCTTCATATCCACCACCAGGAAAACAGATATCACCACCTTGCTTTATTCCCATGGCTCTTTTTTGAAAAAGTATAAAATATTCCCCTTTCATTTTGACAAAGGGTATTAAAACTGCACTATTAAAAAATCTATCTCTACCCATCACTCCAGGATTTTCTGGTAAGTTTGTTATAAGTCTTTTAAATCCATTTTTATTCATATTATCTCTCTATGCTTCTTATTGATTCAACCATAGTTTTAGCAATTTTTCTTAAATCAGTTTCTTCTATTGTATAAGCAACTATAGAATAAATAAGTTTCCCAAAAGGTCTTATCCAAACTCCATTTTTCACACAATAGTCTTGTATCTCTTGTGCATAACTATCATCATGTAATTCAATTATTCCAATTGCTCCTATATTTCTCACATCTTTTACTATAGAGAAATTTTTTAGCTCTTTTAATTCTTCTGAAAATATATTTTCTATATTTGATACTCTTTTTTCCCAAGGTGTTTCTAAAAGTAATTCAATAGATGCAATAGCAACACTACAAGCTAATGGGTTAGCCATAAAAGTTGGTCCATGCATAAGTACACCAATTTCACTATTTGATATAGTATCACTTACTTCTTTTGTTGTAAGCATTGCTGCCATTGTCATATAACCACCAGTCAAACCTTTTCCTAAAGTCATTATGTCTGGTTTTATATTTGCATGTTCACAAGCAAACATTTTTCCAGTATGTCCAAAACCTGTAGCAATCTCATCAGCTATAAGTAAAATATCATATTTTGTGCATAATTCTCTTGCTTTTTGTAAATAAGCAGGATTATATATTCTCATACCACCAGCACCTTGAACGATTGGTTCAAGTATAAATCCAGAAAGTTCATCATGATGCTTTTTAAATTTTTCTTCTAATTGTTTTAAAGAAGCTGTACAATCACTATCAAAGCCAAGTTCAGGTTCTTGTGTAAAAATATGTTGGGGCAAATATGAACCATAAATACTGTGCATAGAATTTTTTTGATCACAAACACTCATTGCACCTAAAGTATCACCATGATAAGCATTATTTAAAGCTAGAAATTTAAACTTCTCTTTTCCTTTTGCCTTTTGATATAGTATTGCAGTTTTTAATGCAACTTCAACAGAAACTGAACCACTATCACATAAAAAAACAGAATTTAAACCTGTCAAGTCAACTAATTGTTTTGATAGAACTGCTGCATTTTCATGGGCAATTCCACCAAACATAACATGGGGCATAATATCAACTTGTTTTTTTAATGCTGCATTTAATTTTGGGTGATTGTATCCATGAATAGCACTCCACCAAGAGCTCATTCCATCTATTAATTTTGTATCATCACTTAAGAATATAAAAGTTTTATCAGTTCTTTTTACAGATAAAAGTTTTGTTTTTGATGGAAGAGAATTATAAGGGTGCCAAACATGCTTTTTATCTATTTCTAACCAATTCAATATAATTCCTCATTTAATTTATTAAGAGATTATATCAAAATTAAAATTATTCACCATAAAAAGTAATTGTAAATAAAGCCCCTTCAAATTTTTCATTTTTATATTTATATTTGCTATTTGACACTTCTATTTGTCCATCCATATGCTTTGAAATTATTTGGTGACTCATATACAATCCAATACCAGTACCTTGACTTTTATGTTTTGTTGTAAAATATGGATCAAATATATTATCAATAATTGAAGGTTTAATCCCTCCTGCATTATCTTTTATTTTTATGATAATTTTTGTTTTTGTTTTTGATATATCTACAAAAATAAATCTTTTATCCACTTTAGCCTCACAAAAAGCATCTTTAGCATTATTTAATATATTGATAAATACATGTACCAATTCTGACTCATATCCTACTATTTCTACTTTCTCAATGTTTTTAATTATCTTTATATTTTCGCTATTTAATTTTAAACTTAATACATTTAAACTTTTTTCGAAACATGCTTCTAATGAAAATTTATCTTTAGCTTTACTAGGTTTAAAAAAATATTTAAAATCATCAATTGTTTGTGATAAATAAGAAGATGATTTCAATATAGAATCTAATGTTCCTGCTAAAAATGCATCATCTAAAAGTTCTAGTTCTTTTTTTAATTTTATTCCACTAGCACCCATAGTTATCACAGATAAAGGTTGTCTCCACTGATGGGCAATATTTTCTAACATTTCCCCCATAGAAGCCAATTTTGATTGTCTTTGTAAAAGATGATCTTTTTTTAGATTCTTTTCTACTTCTTCATTTACTCTTTTTTCAAGTTCACTATTTATTTTTAATAATTCTTCTGTTTTTTCTTTTACTTTATCATTTAATGATTTATTCATGCCACTTATAACTTTATGTCTATACATCAAAGCTAAAAAAACTAATCCTGCAAGAAAAAGTGTTATCCAAATATAAGTAAAATCAGTACTCTTTTTATACTCTATTGTAACCCATGATTTAATAAGTGAATCAATTTTTGCATCATCAATATCATTAACTGCTCTACTTATAATGTCAAAAAGAATTTTGTCTTCTTTTCTAATGGCAACACTTAAATTAGAATCAATATCAAGTTTGTTTGAAATCTTTAATTTTGAATTATTATCATAAAGTCTATATAAAGTAGTATATAACAAATCAACATGACCGTCAATTTTATTATTTAAAACTTTTCTAATACCTTCATCCAAGTTTTCTACACCAATAAATTCTATGTCAGAATATTTTTCTTTAACTCGTTTACTTATATTATAATTAGCATTTATTCCTATTTTTTTATTTTTTAATGTACTTAAACTATCCACAAAAGGAAAATTCTGTTTTGTAATTAAAACAAAAGGAATATTGACATATGATTTTGTAAAATTTGCATATTTTTCTCTATCTTTTGTTTTTTCTAAAGAAGCAAAAATATCACACTTTTTATTTTTGAATAAATCAATATAATTTTTAAATTTATCATCTTTTATTATTTCAAACTCTATGCCTGTTTTTTCCTTTATTATCTTAAAGTAGTCTGCAATAAAGCCTTTGAATTCATTCTTTTCAAAATAACTATATGGTTTAATATTTGGGATAACACACATTTTAAATTTATTATTTTCTTTTAAGTATAAATTCTCTTCTTTCGTTAAAAATATCTTTTTATTATCATTTGTATAATAAACAAATTTATTGGTATCGGTTTTTTTTGGTATTAAGCCCATTACATTATACAAATCATAAATTCTTTGTACTTTATTTTCTTTTATTTCTCCTAAGTTTTTCGTATCTTGATAAGAGAGTTTTTTTAACTCTTCACCTTCGAAGATTAAAGCTTTTTTTGTAATGTGTTGAGAATTATATTTTTTTGATATTAAATTAACTGTCTCTTCTATATGTGAGTATGCATATTCCCAGCCTTTTAAAGATGCCTTTTTAAAAGCTAAGACTGTATCTAAATCATTATTTATCATATTTTCACTTGTGAATAAAAAATCACTATACATATCAAATCCATAATCTTTTGGATCAAATATTTTGTATTGAATTCCTCTTTCATTAAGGTCAAATGGTGATTTTGAAATATATGCAGAGATAATATCAGTTTTTTTATTTATTAAGTCATTTATATTATGTGTATGTTTTAGAAAATGTAATTGTTCTAATTTCACTTTTTTTGAACTAATCATAGCTTTGATAGAGACTTCACTAGAATCATCATCTGTAGTCATGATTTTTTTATTTACGAAATCTTCTACTTTGTTTATATTTTTATTTGTAGTTATTAAAATTAAAGGTGTAGATTGGAATAAAGCATAAAGAGCAACTATTTTTTTGCCTTCTGCTCTATCCAATATTAGAGTTTCTCTTCCTATTCCAAAATTAGCTCTACCTTCATCTACTTCATTTGGAGCATGAATTCCAAAATTGAAGGGTTTTATTTCTACATCCAAACCTAAATTTTTATAGTAACCTTTTTCTTTTGCAACATAATATCCTGCAAACTGAAATTGATCAAACCAAGATAACTGTAAACTAACTTTTTTTAATGGCTTAGCACTTAAAGTTTCAAAGGAAATAAATAATACTATAAGTATGAATATTAATTTCAACCTAACTCCTTGATAGTGTTAAAATTATATCCAAATTACATAAAAGTAAATCTAAAGTACTTTAAACTACTTTTTGTTGTTCATCAACCCAGTCTTGATCTTGTCTTGGATCGATTTCTGGCATTACACTACTTGAAGTAACTGGTACATTTACGAAAACACTCATATCATCATCAGCCACTCGTTTTTTTGATAATGAATAAAGAGCTAAATAAACTCCTAAAACTGCAAATATTATAAATAAGGTTTGGTAACCCAAATAATTAAAACCAAGTCCTATAATAATTGGTGCAATAAAAGAACCTGTCCCATATACAAAAAGCAAGGCTCTACAAATCTCTACAATATCCTTATTTTCATCAATAACATCATTAGCACGAGATAAACTTAAAGGATAAATACAAAAAATACTAGCTCCTAATAAAACCCCTAAAAAGTATATCATTATATTATTTGAAGGCAATACAATAAATAATATTGAAACAATAGTTGTAAAAAAACCAGTTATTGCAATAAGTTTTCGTCTACCATAAATATCTGAAAGTCTTCCTATTGGCCATTGGGAAATCAATCCTCCTAAAATAGTAAATGCCATAAAAAAAGATAATACTTCTTTAGAGTCAAAAATTTTGATGATATATAAAGGAATCATTGTAAAAAATCCACCAACTAAAAAACCACTTATAAAACTTCCAGTTAAGGCTAAAGGAACTACATTATAAAGTTTTGGGAAACTATATCTTTCAAATGGTTTAAGAATAGGCTCTTTAATCTTCGTCATTGCTATAAAAACAACAGAAAAAAGTACCAAAACTGCACCTATTGAAAAGATTATGTGGTCTAAGTCTTCATCAATGTTTAACAACAATTGACCAATAGCATTTGAAAGATAAAAAACAGTTGTATATATAGCTAGTATTTGTCCTCTTTGTTCATTAGAACTTTTTTCATTTAACCAACTTTCTAAGATAATCAATAAACCATAATATGCAAATCCACAGATAAGTCGAAGAAGAGCCCAAAAAAACTCATTTAAAAACATAGAATGAAGTAAAAATGTAATAACCATAATAGATGCAAAAGTCACAAAACTTCTTATGTGCCCAATATTAGTAATGATTTTTTGACTAAAAATAGAAGATGCCATGGCACCAAGAAAAAATGCAGCATTAATTAAACCAATAACCATATCCGAGGTTCCGTGTTCCTTAAGAAAAAGACCTATAAAAGTCATAATCATCCCATATCCAATGGCTAAAAACCCAATTGAAAAGAATAACGAAGATATAGCTATAAAAACTGATTTTGTTGCTTGCATTTCACCTCTTTTGTTTATTTTTCGTGATAATAGTAGATATAAGATTAGAAAGTAATAAAGTGTAAAATGTAGACTTAATAATTTGATAACATTTTACACTATAATTTTGAAAGTTTTAATATAAAAAAGAGAAATTTATCTTAGAATATTGTCTTTTGCTACTTCAATTAGTTCATCACCTTTACCATTTATAATAGCTCTTACCATGTATATTCCAAATCCTTTAGCATTTTCAAAACTTATTTTGGGAGGCATTGTTAACTCTTGTTTTGCAGTTGTCACATCTAATAGTGCTGCTCCATCATATTCTAAAAACTCTTTTACAGTACTTTCTAATTCATCTGGTTCTTCAACTCTAAAACCTTTTACCCCAACTGCTTTTGCAATCGCTGAAAAATCAGGATTTTCTAATTCTGTATTATCATATAAGTATCCACCAGCTTTCATTTCAATGGCTACAAATCCCAATGAACTGTTATTATAAATAACAATTTTTGCTTTTATTTTATGCTGAATAAGTGTTAAAAAATCTCCCATAAGCATAGCAAAACCACCATCACCACATAAAGCAATAACTTCTTTATTAGGACAACTTACTTTTGCACCAATTGCTTGTGGAAGAGCACTAGCCATTGAGCCATGATTAAAAGAGCCTATAAGTTTTCTCTTTCCATTCATATGCAAATATCTTGCAGCCCAAACAGTAGGAGTCCCTACATCACAAGTAAATATTGCATCATCACTTGCATATTTATCAATAAGTTTTGTTAAGTATTGAGGATGAATCAATCCAACTTTACTATTTCCACTTGCTAATTTATCAAATTTTTCAACTGTAGTTTTATAGTGTTTTAATGCACTTTTTAAAAATGAATTATTATCTTTTTTATTAATTCTTGGTATTAGCATCTCCAAACTTGATTTAATATCACCCACCATGCCTAAGTCAATTTGGGTATGTCTTCCTAGGGCTTCAGGTTTTATATCGATTTGAACTATTTTTGCATCTTCGGGATAAAAAGCTTTATATGGAAATGCCGAACCTAAAATAAGTAACACATCAGAATTTTCCATAGCATAATAACCTGATTCGTATCCTATAAGTCCTGTCATTCCAACGCTATTTGGGTTATTGCCTTCTATGTACTCTTTTCCTCCAAGAGCATGAACGACTGGTGCATTTAAAAGATGAGCTAATTTAACTACTTCATCATGGGAATCAATACACCCTGCTCCACACATAAAAGTTACTTTTTCATTTTCATTTAAAATTTTTGCAAGTTCAATTATATCACCCTCATCTGGTAATACTTTTGGTAAATTTGGTTCATTCCATAATAGCTTTGAAGTCTCTGGCATAGGGGCTAGCATTGTATTACCTGGAATAACAATTACACTTACACCTTTTTTCAAAATAGCTTGTCTAATTGCAGTTTCTAAGATATGTGGCATTTGTTCTGGATTTGTAACTAGTTCACAAAAAATACTACACTCTTTAAATAACTCTTGTGGGTGTGTTTCTTGAAAATAACCACTTCCTATCTCACTTGAAGGAATATGCGAAGCGATTGCTAAAACTGGAACACCTTTTCTTTGACAATCAAAAAGGCCATTTATAAGGTGTAAATTTCCAGGACCAGAAGAACCTGCACAAACAGCAATTTTACCACTAACTTTTGCATCAGCTCCTGCTGCAAAGGCTGCTGTTTCTTCGTGTCTTGTTCCTATCCACTCAATCTCTCCTAGCTTTTTTAAACTATCACTTAAACCATTTAAAGAATCACCTGTGATTCCCCATATTCTTTTAATACCAACTTTTCCTAAAAGTTTTGCGAAATACATTGCAATGCTATCATTCATAAAAAATCCTTTTTAATAATTGTTGACATATGCTCATTATAATCCTTTTATTTTTATTCCTTATTAACTCTCTATCGTAATTTTAGAATTTATTTATAAAGTCAAATTTATGACTTTTTCATATTTTTAAACTCTCCTAAGCCCTTTTAATCACACTCATAGTAATACTTTTATCTTTAAGAATATTAAAATTATCAGAGACTTTTTTTATTACTTTATAGTTATATTAAATATCAGTAAAAAATCTATTAGTAAAAATACTTCTTTTAGAAGATAAATATAATTTATAATTATATAAATTAAACATTTATTTATTTTATTTTATTTTAATTACTATCATAGTAATATAAATTATACTTATACTGGAATTAAAAAATGAAAAAAATACTTATACTAGGAGGTGGTTTTGCTGGGATAGATGCAGCAGCTCACCTTAAAAAAATGAATTATGATGTGACTTTAGTAACTGACAGAGATTATTTCTATATATATCCAACTTCTATTTGGATTCCAACCCATGAAATTCAATTTAAAGATACTTGCATAGATTTAAATGAACTACAAAAAGCACATGGTTTTAATCTTATAATTGATGCTGTAAATAAAATATCAAAAGAAAATAATAGTGTTACACTACAAAGTGGTAAAGTTATCAGTGACTATGATTATCTTGTTATTGCCCTTGGTGCTTCAAAAATGAAACCAAAGGGAGTAGAAAATACTCTTTCTATCTGTGGAGTGCCAGAACAATCACTAGCTATTAGAGATGCCTTAGATAAACTCATAGAAAAAGGATTTGGTAAAATAGCAATGGGTTTTGGGGGTAATCCAAAAGATACATCTGCTGTACGAGGAGGACCAGGTTTTGAACTACTTTTTAATGTTCACAATATGCTTAAGAAAAAAAGAATACGAGATAAATTTGAACTAACTTTCTTTGCACCCATGACAGAACCTGGAAAAAGAATGGGACCAAATGCACTTAAGATGATGTCTACTATGTTTGACAAACTAAAAATCAAACAACACTTTGGGAAAAAAATTACCCATTTTGAAAAAGATGGTGTAGTATTTGAAGATGAAAGTAAACTTGATGCCGATTTAGTAATGTTTATACCAGCAGGTGATGGACATGAGATTATTAAAGAATCTGACCTTCCTACAAATGATACTGGCTTTATTAAAACAGATGATTACTCTTGTGTTTTAAATGAGGATGGAAGTCTAAGTAATATTTATGCTATTGGTGATGTAGCTTCGCTAGAAGGTTATGATTGGAGAGCAAAACAAGGTCATGTAGCAGAAGTTATGGCAAAAAATGCTGCACATAATATACACCAAAGAGAACAAAATAAAACTAACTTCAAAGGATACCATGAACACTTAAATATACTTTGTGTAATGGATACAGGAAATGGAGCGGCTTTTGTTTATAGGGACGAAAAAAAAGCATTTATGCTTCCAATGCCTATATTTGGTCACTGGCTTAAAAAAGGTTGGGGAGTATATTGTCGTAATACAAAACTTGGGAAAATACCTAGAATACCTGGGATGTAAAAGCTTAAGTATGCTTTGAAGTTTTATGAAAAAATATAGCCAAATCAGCTATACTTTTTTCATGAAATATATAATTACTATACTATTAACCATCTTATTTATAGGCTGTAGCGCATCTAATATTCAAGTTGAAAAAAATCTAACTAAGGATAAGTTGGCTATTTTATTATCTTCATTAAATAATAAAGTCAATAAAAAAGAAGCCAAAATTCTCTCCAATGAAATGTTTAAACAATCCCAATTTTTAAAAGAATCATACGATTTAGTAAGCCCTCCTTTATTTCAAAACTTTTTAGTAAATATTGGATTAAAAGATAAAGGCTTATGCTGGCAATTTGCATATGATATGCTAAAACATGCAAAAAGTTTAGATTTAAAAAGCTTTGATTATTATATAGGTGGAGCAAATATTGGTGACTATTGGAGAGAACACACCACTTTGGTAGTTACCTGCAAAGATTGTAACTTTAGTGATGGAATAGTTCTTGACCCATGGAGAAATTCAGGAGAATTATTTTACTCAAAAGTGAAAAATGATACTCAATATGTTTGGTCTCAAAGGGGTGAAAAAAGGAATTGATAAAATAGATATACAAATTACTGATCTGTGTAAATTTCCCCATTTTAGCGATATCATAAATAGATAAGGTATAATGCATTTTTTTGTAAAGGAGAATAATGAAAAATGAAAAAAACTCAACTATTTTAAAACCAGTATTTTATCCCTCGGTTGCTATTATTGCATTACTTGTGATATTTGCAATGACAATGCCTCAAGTAGCAGGTGAAACTTTTAATGGAGTAAAACATTTCATAGCAGATAAATTTGGTTGGCTTTATATGCTTAGTGTTGGAATTTTTGCTATATTTGTAATCTTTCTTGCAATATCTCCTTTTGGAAGATTTAAATTAGGGCCTGACCAATCAAAACCTGCCTATAGTCATATTTCGTGGTTTGCTATGCTTTTTAGTGCAGGTATGGGAATTGGACTGATGTTTTGGGGTGTAGCAGAACCTGTTATGCACTATGGAGCACCTCCTGTTGGTGACAAAGAGACAATTGAAGCTGCTAAACAAGCTATGCGAATCACTTTTTTTCACTGGGGATTACATGCTTGGGCAATATATGCTGTTGTTGGTTTAGTACTAGCGTATTTTTCTTTTAGACATGGATTACCTCTTTCTATTAGATCAGCTCTTTATCCAATGATAGGAGAGAAAATTTATGGAAAAATAGGACATACAGTTGATACAATAGCAATACTTGGAACTGTTTTTGGTGTTGCAACTTCATTGGGACTAGGAGTATTACAAGTCAATGCTGGACTTAATTATATTTTTGATATTCCTGTTGGACTTACAACACAAATTATATTAATTGCTATTATTACAACTATGGCAACAGTTTCTGTTGTTTTAGGACTTGATGGAGGAATTAAACGATTATCGGAATTGAATCTTTATCTTGCACTAGCACTTGTTTTATTTGTGTTTTTAGCAGGTCCAAGCTTCTTTTTACTTGGAGCATTAGTTCAAAATATAGGAAATTATTTATCGCATATTGTACAAATGACTTTCAACCAATACATTTATCTAGATACAAAATGGATGGGATCTTGGACATTCTTTTATTGGGCTTGGTGGATTGCATGGGCACCTTTTGTTGGGATGTTTATTGCACGAGTTTCAAGAGGTAGAACTATAAGAGAGTTTGTTCTTGGTGTTTTATTTGTTCCTGTTGGATTTACTTTAGTTTGGATGACAGTTTTTGGTAATAGTGCATTGCATTCAATTATGAAAGAAGGATTTACTAGTCTAAGTTCAGCTGTATCAGCAGATGTTGCAACTGCCTTATTTAAATTTTTAGAGCACTTCCCTTTTTCTAGTGTTATTTCAATCCTTGCCATTATCTTAGTTATTACTTTCTTTGTAACTTCTTCAGATTCAGGTTCATTGGTAGTTGATACTATTTCAAGTGGAGGAAGAGAAAATAATCCTGTATGGCAAAGAATATTTTGGGCAGTACTGGAAGGTGTTGTTGCAGCAGCGCTACTAATAGCTGGTGGATTAGGAGCTTTACAAGCAGCTTCTATTGTTATTGCTTTACCTTTTGCTATTATTATGCTTATTGCATGTTGGGGACTTTATAAAGCCTTACATTTAGAATCTATTCGATATGACTCACTTCAACATCATATGAATGCAGGACGACATGGAGAGGTATCTGGAACTTGGCAAAATAGACTTTCAAGACTTATTGAATTTCCAACGCCAGATGAAACACGAAGATATATCAATGAAGATGTAATTACTGCCATGAAAAATGTAGAAGAAGAGCTTGAAAGACATGGTTGGAATGTAGAAGTTACCAATAATAAAGAGAAAAGTGTTTCTGTTTTAACAGTAGAACACAATGGTGATTTAGACTTTACTTATGAAGTAAGATTTAGTAGATATGATACACCAACATATGCATTTCCTGAAATACTTAATCCAAATCATGAACAAAAGAAATACGCTAGAGCAGAAGTTTACTTACAAGATGGGAATAAAGCCTATGATATTTATGGATATGAGATGGATGTAGTTGCAAGTGATATTATTGATCAGTTTGAAAAACACAGACACTTTTTACATATTACTGCAGGACTAAATCCTGTTATACCTATAGATTAAAAAATTTAAGCCAATAGCTTTTAAGGCTGTTGGTTTATTAAAACTTTCATTATATTTTTGCTGATGGTCTAATCATATCTATATGAGAAATACCGTCTTCATCATATGGTTCAGTTATAACTTCAAATCCCAGTGATTCATAAAAGTTTTTCAAGTAAACTTGAGCGCCAATTTTAATACCCATTTGTGGAAATTGTTCTTCTGTGAAGCGAATTGCTTCATTCATTAATGCCCGTCCAATTTTCAAATTTCTAAATTTTTCTAAAGTCATAACACGACCAATAGATGGTTGTTCATATTTAACACTTGGGTCAACAACTCGAACATAAGCAGCTAATTCACCATTTAAAAAAACAGAAAGATGCCATGAATGAAGATCCATATCATCAGTTTCTTGGTAAGGACATTGTTGTTCTACAACAAATACTGATTCACGCGCTTTAATTATATGAAATAATTCCAAAGTACTCAAAGACTCCAATCGCGACCACTTAAAATCCAATTCCATTAATTCATATCTCCTATTATAAATATCAATAAGTTTAGCAACTATAGACTATAAATATCCTTATTGATACACAATATTGATTAGTATCTTGTTCACAGATTTATATTTTATTTTTACTCTACTCTCTTGAAGAACAAGTTCTCCGATTCTCTTACTTTTACCTTTCAGTATTTAGTCACTTCGTTCCCGTATGTATTGACGAAAAGTAAGCAAAAACAAGAAGATTTAGGTGTTTATGAGAGTACTTGATATAGGTACTTAAAAGTACCTATATTTTAGAGAAGTTATAAATTAAAGTAAAATTCCAGCTAATAAATAAACAATAGCAATAGTTACAAGACCTTGAAGTAAAGTAGCTGTAGTATATGCTTTATATGCAGTTGCTACATCCATTTGACTAAATCTTGATACAACCCAAAAGAAACTATCATTTGCATGACTTACAGTCATTGCTCCTGCCCCAATTGCCATTACTGTTAATACTTTTCCAAGTTCACTATCTAAACCTAGACTTGCAAGTAAAGGATAAATTATAGTAGAAGTTACAACTAATGCGGTTGTTGATGAACCTTGAGCTGATTTTAAAGCGGCTGCAATAATAAAAGGAACAAGAATACCTAAACTTAGGGTTTGAAGAACATCACCTAAATATGCTCCTATTCCACTTGCTTTTAACACAGCCCCTAAAGCTCCACCTGCACCTGTGATAATTAAAATCTCACCTGCATTTTTAATCCCTTCACCTATCCAACCTGACAATCTCTCTTCATCAAACTTTGGTAAAAGCATCGTAGCAAATAGTAAACCAATAAATAAAGCATTTGTAGGATTCCCTAAAAATATAAATAATTTATAAATAGAAGTTTCATTCATATCTTTAAAAACAAGTTTTATTATACTAGCTACTGCCATTAAAAGAATTGGAATAAAAATAGGTGCAAATGATTTAAAAGTACTTGGTAATTCTCCATATTTTTCAATAACTTCACAATCTTTTTCTAGGTCAACAAGAGTATCTTCTCCACTTTTATAGATTTTTCCAGAACGCAAAGCCCAAAAATATCCTGCAAGCATCGTTATAATAGAAATAAAGATACCAAAGATAATCACAAGTCCTAAATTATCAACCATCAAATTACCTGCTGCTGCAATAGGACCAGGTGTTGGAGGAACTAAAGTATGAGTTGCAAAAAGTCCAGTTGCCAAAGCGACACTCATAGCAACACCTGAAACTTTTAATTGCTTAACCATAGAGCGTTTTAAAGCATTTAAAATTACAAATCCACTATCACAAAAAACTGGAATAGAAACAATATATCCAATTACTGACATGGCTAATACAGGTCTTTTCTTTCCTACAATTTTTAAAATAACATTTGCCATCGTAATAGCAGCACCACTTTTTTCAAGTATTACTCCAATAATAGTTCCAAGAACAATCACAATACCAATATAAGCTAATATTCCACCAAAGCCTTTGGTCATAGTACTTGCAATTTCATTGTAGCCCATACCAACACTGATTGCGATACCATACGCTGCAATTAATAAAGCAATAAATGGATGTAATTTCCACTTGCTTGTAGCAAGAACAATAAAAATAACAGCAAGTAATAAAATAACTACTAACATAAAACCCCTTTTGTATTTAAGAATATGTTCTTAAATTATTTTTAATTTTTAAAATTAATATAAAAAAAAAGTATAACAAAAAAAAGTAAAATTTTCAGATTTAAAATGCAAATGTATTTTAATTTTTAGAAATTATTTCTTTTGGGTTTTGATTATTTATTCTACAAAAAAATACAACAATTGAATAGATAAGAATAAAATATAATAGTATTGGAGTAAAAGCCATAAAAGCAGAAATAAGTAAAATCCCATACAACCAATCACTTATGTACTGAAAATAAGGAATAATATAACTAGTTCCAGACATTGTTCCTTCATTCCAACCTGTTGTATTCATTAAAAATAGTATATTTATTAAAACTATTAAGAAAAAAGCAATTTTGGTAGAGTGTTTGTTATTTTTTAAAAAAATTCTTACAAAAAACGATATAAGACAGCTTATAAAAAATAAAGAGAGAATGGCTTTTGAATCATCAGTATAATCACCACTTAATAATATAGTTATAATAAAGTATACAATTATGAAAAAAACTATTTTAAAAAATAAATTCATTTGTGTCCTATGTCAAGATTTATTTGAGTATTTTATTTAAAATTTCTGTAGTTAAAACATGCATTATTCTAACAAAATAGTGTATATCTTCTCTTTAAATAAGTCATTTAGTGTATTTATTCTTTTTAGGAAAAATTATAACTTAGCTCTCTTGAAGAACAAGTTCTTCGCTTTCTCACTTTTTAATTGTAAAAAGTAAGACAAAAAGCAACCAGACAAATTGATGAAGGCAAAGCTCCCCTCCAGTTTTAAAATAAGTTTTCTGCCTTGCGGAACTCGTCGAAAAAGTCCATTTAGGACTTTTATCTCCTCAAACAGTCCTCAGGCTTTCCCGAAAATTATTTCAAAACTTCCGGCTTCTTCAAAGTCTGGGGAAGAAGAAAAGTTCAAACTATCATTTGTAAATTGAGCTAGTATAAGTTAGGTATCTAAATAAATCAAAAATGTAAATGTCTTTATCCCACATCTACAGAAGCTAAGCATTTGATTTATTTCTATAGAGTTATAGTTATCACCTGACCCCTTTTCCTTCACACAAAGTAAGAGAAGAAAATACCTTTAGGTGTTCATGAGAAGCATTTTCATATCTTATTAATTAAATAAGTATCCTCGTATCTGCATGATATAATAAAACATTCCCAAAATATAGACAGAAATTCATTCTGTTAATTTATAAATAATAGAAAAAAAATTAATTTTAGAGATTTTTTTCTTTCCACTGAGTAGGAGTTATTCCATACCATTTTTTAAAAGCTCTAAAAAATGTACTTATATCAAGATAACCAATGTTTAAAGATATTGTTAACAAATCTATATTTCTTGAAAGATAATAAATAGATAATTTTTTTCTAACTTCTAATAAAATTTTACTAAAACTGGTACCTTCTTCTTTTAATTTTTTTTGTAATACTCGAGGAGTTAATCCAGCTTTTAAAGAAATACTTTTAAGTGATATATCTAATTGTGTTGAAGATATTAAAATTAGTCCTGAAATTTTTTCTTTTAATCCACCCTCATTTAATTTTAAATTTAGTGCATCTTCTGCTTCTTTTTCAAATACTTTTAATAAATATTCGTTTGCTGATATAGTTTCAATTTTTATACAATTTTTACTAAAATGAATTGAATTTTCTTCTTGACAAAAAAATGTTTTTATCCCAACTACTTTTTTATCTTCTAGGGGAAAAGTTGGTTCTTCTTGTATAAATTTCATATATGATGGTTCGATACTTTTAGGAATAATATAATTAATTAAATGAATAATATTAAAAAAATGTATCATTACAAGATAATTTTCCAAGTCAACTAAAATACCATTTTCATCATGGAAATACAACACTATTTTATAGCCATCTTCATCATCAGTAAAAACTAACTTCATTTTTTTACCAATTAAAGCATAATATTTACAAAACTTGCTCAAAGCTTCATGTACATCTTTTGAGTGAATCATTAAATAACCCAATATCCCTAGATTATTTGGAGTGGAGTGTTTTGCTAGATTATATAAAATTGTATAATCTTTCTTTTCATCTAAAACACTTAAAATTGGATCTTTTAAAAATGACATTCCAACTGTAAAATCATCTTGTGCAATTATTTTAGAAGTTATTCCTTTTCTTTCTAAAAATTTTTTTAAATTAAAATTAGATTCTTTTTCTAAAATACCTAATATCATCAATGCAATTTTTAATGGTAGCTGAGCTTCACTGTTTTTATACGCCAATTGTAACCTCTGGTTCGTAAAATATCATAAGATAATCTGGTCACTATTGTATCATCTTTTAAATAAACATACAGGAGGACTTATGAAGTTTTATTATCTATTATTATCATTTCATCTTATTTCAGTAATTACATGGATTTCAACTATAGTTTACATTGGTAGGCTTATTTTTCTACAACTTGGCAACAAAAATACCAATCTTCAAGAAGAAGCTTATTTAATTTATAAAAAAATCTCAATGCCTGCTTTCATTGCTACTATTTTTTTTGGAATTATTTTACTTTTTTTAAATAAATCACTTTTAGAAACAGGTTTTTGGATTTATATTAAATTCTTTTTAATTTCACTAATCATTATAGTTCATCATTTATGTAAAATTTATTTAAATCAAATTGAAAAAGATGAATTAAAAAAGAGTAATCAATATTTAAAATATTTGAGTTTATCACCTCTTTTTTTTACTGCTTTAATTATTATTTTAACAATAAATAAACCTTTTTAGGAGAAGTAATGTTTAAGAATCAATTTTCTAACTTCAGACTTATTTCATACATCGAAGGTATATCTTATATTATTTTAGTTTTTATTGCTATGCCACTAAAATATTTAGAAGAAAATTTAGTTCTAATGAGAATAATGGGAATGGGACATGGTCTTTTGTTTATGCTTTTTTGTATTTTTTTATTTAGCTATTCAAAAACGCATAATATAAATAAAGAAACTGTACTGAATTATTTTATATATTCTCTCAGTCCTTTTGGATTTTTACTAATTGAAAATAGTTTAAAAAAAAAGTGTAATGAATGGTATTAAAAAGGTGTAAAAATGAAAATAATTGGAATTATAGTCTTAACTTTAATAGTGATATTCTTAATATATAAATATATTCAAGTTTCAAATATAGATAAAAATAGTAATCTAATCTTTACTTCAAAAGGTATAATTTTAGATGTTAGACCAAATAAAGCATATAAAATTAATCATATTAAAGGTGCAATAAATATCAGTATGAATGATATATTTGAAGGTGCATATAAAAGTTTGGATAAAAAGCAAACCTATTATATTTATTGTTTTCTGGGACTAATGTCAATTAAGGTGAGTACTTTTTTAAAAGAAAAAGGTTTTGAGAATATTATTAATTGTGGACCAATGAGTGAAGTAAATAAATATATTAAATAAATATATAAATTGTGTAAAATAAATTATAATAAAAAGGGTATAGTAACTAGAATTAAAAAATAGAAATTAAACTAATATACCAAAGATTGTTTTTAGAAGTGATATTTCAAAATAAATTAAGGCATGAATAAAAAAGTACTAAGGATTTTACTTGTAGTAAATGAGTTTGTACTTTTTTATTCGTAACGCAGAGTTATGAAGAAAGATTGCTTTTAGAATCAATCTTTCTAATGTAAGAAATGTCGTTTATTACTGAAATAAAGAGACATACCGTATTCATCAGCTGCCGCAATAATCTCATCATCTCTAATACTTCCACCTGGTTCAATTACACATTTTACACCAGCTTCTTGTGCTGAGTCTATTGAATCTCTAAATGGGAAGAAAGCTTCACTTGCTAGAACTGAACCTGTTACATCGATACCTAAATCTTCTGCTTTTCGTAAAGCTGCTTTTGCTGCATCTACTCTACTTGTCATGCCCATACCAACTGCTACCATTGCTGAGTTTTTTACATAAACTACACAGTTTGATTTTGTTAAGCTTGCTACTTTGTATGCGATTTCCATATCTTTTACTTCTTGTTCGCTTGCTTCTCTTTTTGATTTTAGTTCTGAGTTTCTTACCTCATCTTCTTCTACTTTATCAGCATCTTGATAAACAAATCCACCATCTACTATTTTGAAATTGAATACATCGTTTGCCATCTCAAGTTTAGATGTTCCTTGTTTGAATAGTTTAATTCTTTTTTTCTTGTTTAACTCTTGTTCAGCTTCAGGTGTGAAGTCTGCTGCAAATACTACTTCTAGGAAGATTTCATTCATCTTAACTGCTAAGTCTAAATCAACTATACCATTTACAGCAACCACTCCACCAAATGCTGAGATTGGGTCACATTTAAGAGCTTCAGTATAGCTTTCTAAAAGTGTATCTTTGATAGCAAATCCACATGGATTTCCGTGCTTCACAATACATACAGCATTGTCATCACCAAAAGCAGATGCAATTTTAGCAGCTCCACTTATATCTCCCATGTTGTTAAAAGATGCTTCACCTTTTAATGTGATAAATTTATTTGATAGGTGTTTATCAAACTCATATAAAGCACCTTTTTGGTGTGGGTTTTCTCCGTATCTTGTATCAAATACTTTTTCACCTACGATGAATTGTTTTGCACCCATTCCATTGTTGAATCTTTTGTTCATATAGTTTGCAATCATAGCATCATAGGCAGCTGTATGCTCATATGCTTTTATCATCATATCTCTTCTAAACTCTTGAGTATTTGTGTCATTTTTTAGATTATTTAATACTAAGTCATAATCAACAACATCAGTTACAATAATAACAGAATCGTGATTTTTAGCAGCACTTCTAACCATAGCAGGACCACCAATATCAATGTTTTCAATAATCTCTTCAAAGTCATCAGTTTTTTCAATAGTTGCTTTAAATGGATATAGGTTTACACATACTAAATCAATACCTTCAACACCTAACTCTTTTGCTTGATCTAAGTGAGATTGTTTGTCTCTTCTGTGTAAAATACCACCATGAATATATGGGTTTAAAGTTTTCACTCTTCCTTCAAAACACTCTGGGAATTTTGTAACTTCGTTTGCTTCTATTACAGCTATTCCTGCATTTTGTAAAGCTTTATAAGTACCACCTGTACTAATTATCTCGTAACCTAATTTTACTAACTCTTTCGCAAAATTCTCAATACCACTTTTGTCACTAACACTGATTAATGCTCTCAAATTAATTCCTCTGTTGTTTATAATTTTTCGTGATTATACAAAAAAAGTAATTAGGAGTTGCTTTTGGAAAAACTGTATATTTTATATACATATTTTACATTTTATAATCGTTGTTTTTTGATACTATTTTTCCATATATGTGTTACATTAGGAAGCTACTTATGAACAATATGGACTTATTATGGATTTTACTTTGTGGATTTTTAGTATTTATGATGCAACTTGGATTTGCACTTGTAGAAACAGGAACTGTAAGGACTAAAAATACTATTAATGTAGCTATGAAGAATCTTATTGATACTGTTTTTAGTATCATCTTTTTTTGGATTATTGGATTTGGCATAATGTTTGGAACTGATAGTTTAGGTCTTATCGGTCAAGATAAATTCTTAATAGATGGACTTGATTTAGAAGAAAATGGAATTTTTTTCTTCCAAGCTATGTTTGCAGCTACTGCTATAACTATCATCTCAGGAGCAGTGGCGGAGAGAATCAAATTTACTAGTTACATTGTTGTTTCAATTACAGTATCTGCTATTATTTATCCTGTATTTGGGCATTGGGCATGGAATGACAATGGTTGGCTACATGAACTTGGCTTTATTGATTTTGCAGGTTCTACTGTTGTACATTCACTTGGTGCTTGGATTGGATTAGCAGGAACAATTATTTTAGGTCCAAGACTTGGTAAATTTAAAAAAAATGGCAAGATAAAATATTTTGCGCCTAGTAACCATAACTTTATAGTTTTTGGTGTATTTATTCTATTTTTTGCTTGGTTTGGTTTCAATGCAGGAAGTCTTTTAAAATTTAATTTTTCTGTAACTTCTATTTTATTAAATACTCTTTTATCAGCTGTTTTTGGTGGATTTGGTGCATGGACTATAACTTTATACAATAAGGAAAAAGTTGATGTTGAATTATTTAGTTTTGGAATTATTGCAGGATTAGTAGGAATTACAGCTGGTTGTTATGAATTAACTATAGCACAATCTGCATTTGTAGGTTTTATATCTGCTTATGTGATGCACTATAGTGATCAATTTTTAATAAAAAAACTTAAAGTAGATGATCCTCTAAGTGTTGTTAGTATCCATGGTTTTGTAGGAGCATGGGGAACAATTGCTGTTGGGTTATTGGGAAAACTTCCAGAAGGTTTTACTAGAGTTCATTTTATTTATGTACAAACACTTGGTGTAGTAGTTGCTTTTGTTTTTGCATTTACTTTAGGTCTAGTTTTGTTTTACTTTTTATATAAAATAAACTTATTAAGAGTTAGTAAAAAACATGAAGTTTTAGGATTAAATAGAAGTGAACATAATGCAAAACTTCCTTGGGTTGACACTATTGAAAGTATTGTAAATATAATGAAAACAGGAAATCTTCAAAAAAAGATTCATGAAGAAAGAGATACAGAAGTAGGAATAGTAGCCAAGTTTTTTAACCATCTTTTAGTAATTCTCAGGGAAAAGAATACAAAACTTACCAATTCAAATAATAACTTACGAACAAAAGCATATAATGATGCCCTAACAGGTATTCATAATAGGAGAGGTCTACAAGAGAGAATAAAAGACAAAGTTCTAAATTATAATTATTGTCTTGCTATATTGGATATTGATAAGTTTAAACTTGTAAATGATACCTATGGACATGATGTGGGAGATGAAATTTTAAAAGAGTTAGCAAGTACTGTTTCAAAAAAAATAAGACAAAATGACATTTTTGCAAGATGGGGTGGTGAAGAGTTTGTTTTATTACTAAAAACAAAAGATTTACAAGTTGCCGAAAATATTGCAGAGAAGCTCAGAATTGATATATCAAAAACTGAATTTCCCACTGTAAAACATATAACTGTATCTTTTGGAATAAGCAGTTTCAAAAACTCAGAACAAACCTTTGAAGAGGTATTTAAAAATGCAGATAAAGCTTTATATGAAGCAAAAGAAAATGGAAGGAATAGAGTATTTACCTTTTAAATAAAGCTTACAATATGCATTGTCTTATAATCATATTTACGCTATACTTACAACTACTATCATAACTTACTACTTAAAAAGACAACTATTTATTAGCTGTAATATTCAATAAAAATGGTATTTACTACCAATATTACCCTAAGCAAAAGTTTTAAATTATTAAAAACAAAGGGGAAAACGCGTGAAGATAGAGATTATAACTACTGAAAATGAAACCTTAAAAGAGAATGGCTTTGGTACTTTAGCTGTTTGTACAAATATATTAAATACGCTAAAAGTATCACATGATAATGCAAGAATGAATATCTGTAAAAGTGAAGAAGATTTAGAAAAAGTACTAAAAAGAAAACCTGACTTAGTTATTTTAGCAATTAAATACCTAGAACTAAAAAACAAATCAAATATTTTGTTGTGTGAATATTTTAAAAAACATAATATAAACTATACAGGATGTGAAAAAGATGTATTGAAATATGATTCAAATAAAGCCCTTGCAAAATCATTTTTAAGAAGAAAAGGTATAAATACAGCAGATTATTTTATAGCAAATCCAAAAGAATATAAAGAAAAAGATTTTCCTTTAGAATTTCCAGTTTTTTTAAAGCCTGTAAATACTGCAAATAGCTATGGAATAGATGATTTTTCATTGGCTAATAATTTCAAAGAATATGAAAGCAAAATATTATCTTTATATAATCTATTTAAAGAACCTATCTTAGTAGAAAAATACCTCGATGGAAGAGAATTTACAGTTGCTATTATAAAAAAAGATGAAAATGAACTATTAGTAAGTGCTATTGAGATATTGGCTAGCAATTCAGAATCTAGACACAATATATTATCAGAAAGAGTTAAAAGAGAAAATAATGAAAAACTCTTAGTTATAGAAGATTCTATTCTTAAGGGAAAAATTGAAAAAATAGCCCAAGATACATTTAGACATTTGGACATAAGAGATTATGGAAGAATTGATATAAAAACTAATAAAGAAGGTGAATGTTTTTTTCTTGAAATCAATTTAATACCAGGAATGAATGAGAGAAGTGACTATTTTCCAAGAGCATTTAAACTAACTCAAGATATAAATTATGACAAAGTTTTAGAGATGATGGTTGATAGTGCTATGCAAAGAGTTTCTGTAATAAATACTGATATTTCTGATTCAATTGAACTAAGAGTGAGTGCTAATAATTGATTTATTAGGATTACTTAAAAACTCATAGCCATTATACATTGTGTAAATACCAAATATAATTACTAAAATTGCAGCTATGCTAATAAAAAGATTTCTTAAGGCAATTTGTTTAAAAATTCCCACAAAAAAACCTAATGAAAACATTGCAGGAATTGTACTTAAGCCAAAGATAAACATTACAAAAGCACCCCAGAAAGCGCTTCCTGTACTAGCAGCTGTTATTGCAAAAACATAAACAAAACCACAAGGAAGAAGTCCATTTAACATGCCCAATAAATAAAAGCTAATAAAAGTATTAGAGCCTAATAATTTGCGAAAAGTTTGTTGATAGATTTTTGATTTTGAAACTGAGTGCTCTATATTAACTAGAAATTTTAATTTACCACTTAAAGATAATCCAACTAAAATCATCAAAAAACCCGTAATTAAAAGTAATATCCCATTAGTAGTATGATTAAAAGTTACAACACTTCCAAAATATCCAAAAATAAAACCCAATATTGTATAAGTAGAAACTCTTCCAAGGGCATATAAGATATGAGATAGGGATTGTTTTACCTTACTCCAAGAGTTATCTATCTTTGTACTTGAATAAGCTACAACTATTCCCCCACACATTCCAACACAATGTCCAAAAGAACCCAAAAAGGCAATTGCTATTATAGTTATTATGCTTATATTTTCCATTGAGTTCCTAATTGTATTAGATTAGTAGTTTTATAAAAAAGGCAAAAAGCCTTTTTTATTATAAGTCTTGTTCGATTACTTTTTTAAATTTATTAAAATAAATATCTTTTGCATTTTCTAAAGAGATTGTAACATCATTGATAGAGATTGTATCTCCTCCAACTGTTCCAATTTTTGTACAAGAAATACCTTTTTCATTTGCTATTTTTGCAAATGCTTCGATATTCTCTTCTTTTACTTCTACAACTGCTCTACTTAATGATTCACAGAAGATATCTTTTGAGTCATTTAATTCAACAGATACTTTTACACCTTTGTTTCCAACTACTGCCATTTTAGCAATTGCAACTGCTAATCCACCAACATTTACATCTTTAGCACTTGCTAAAAGAGATGCTGTATTTGCATCAATAACAGTGTCCCAAAGTGCTAACTCTTTTGCAAAATCTACTTCTGGGTGAACACCTGCAACTTTATCATACATTTTTTTCATATATAAAGAAGCACCAAACTCACCTTTAGTATCACCTAAAAGGAAAAGTGTGTTTCCATTTTCTTGTAATCTTGAAGGTAAAACTTTATTTGCATCTTCATTTACACCAACCATTGCAATTGAAGGTGTTGGGAAAACCCCTACTCCATTTGTTTCATTGTATAAAGATACATTTCCACCAATAACAGGAGTTACTAAAGCTTTACAAGCTGATTTTATACCTTCACAAGCCATTTTGAACTGCCACATAACTTCTGGGTTTTGAGGATTTCCAAAGTTTAGACAATCTGTGATTGCTTTTGGTCTTGCTCCACTCATAGCTACATTTCTTCCAGATTCCATAACAGCTGCTGCAGCTCCAAGTTCTGGGTTGATGTAACAAAGTCTTGTATTACAATCAGCACTCATAGCAAGTGCTTTTCCTGTCTCTTTGATTCTAATTGATGAACCATCTAAACTTCCAGGTCCTTCGATTGTATTTGTTTGTACCATAGAATCATATTGAGAATAAACCCAAGATTTATCAACAACTTCCATATCACTAAACATAGCGTCAAAAGCTTCTTGATTTGAAATATTTTTATCTAAAGTTATATTTTTTATATCTTTTAAGTATTCAGGCTCTTTAACTGGTCTATCTAAAATAGGAGCTTCTTCTGATACTGGTTGAACAGGAACTTCTGCACACTTTTCACCATGCCAGAATAGTTCCATATTTCCAGTATCTGTTACTTCACCAATAACAGCAACATCTAATTCCCATTTTTCAAATATATCAATAATTGCTTGCTCGCAACCTTTTTTAGCACAAATAAGCATTCTCTCTTGTGATTCACTTAACATGAAATCATAAGGAGTCATTCCCTCTTCTCTAGCAGGTACTTTATCTAAATGCATAATCATACCTGAACCACTTCTTCCAGCCATCTCAAATGATGATGATGTTAGCCCTGCAGCTCCCATATCTTGAATACCGATAATTAAATCAGTTTTAAACAACTCTAAACAAGCTTCTAAAAGTAGTTTTTCAGTAAATGGATCTCCAACTTGTACAGTTGGTCTTTTTGATTCAGAGTCTTCTGTAAATGAAGCTGATGACATAACTGCTCCACCAAGACCGTCTCGCCCAGTTTTACTTCCTACATACATAACAGGATTACCTAAACCTTCAGCTTTACCATAGAAAATTTCATCAGCTTTTGCTAAACCTAAAGTAAAGGCATTTACAAGGTTATTTCCAGCGTAACACTCTTCAAAAGTAGTCTCTCCACCAATAGTTGGAACTCCCATACAGTTACCATATCCACCAATACCAGCAACTACACCTCGAAGTAAAAATCTATGTTTTTGAGCAGTTTCAGAATCTCCCTCAATAGAAGCAAATCTAATAGAGTTCATATTTGCAATTGGTCTGGCACCCATTGTAAATACATCTCTTAAAATACCACCAACACCAGTAGCAGCACCTTGATAAGGTTCAATAAAGCTTGGATGATTGTGTGATTCCATTTTAAATACAGCAGCATATCCATCACCAATATCAATAACTCCAGCATTTTCACCTGGACCTTGTATAACCCATGGAGCAGTTGTAGGAAAGCCATTTAAGTATTTTTTACTAGATTTATATGAACAGTGTTCACTCCACATAGCAGAAAAAATACCTATTTCCACATGGTTTGGTTCTCTTTTTAAAATTGTTCTTACGTTTTCTAACTCTTCAAGTGTTAAAGAGTGGGCAAGTGCCATCTCTTCAATAGTCATCTCTTTTTGCATTATTAACCTTAAGTTGTTTTATTAATGCGTGATTATAACTAAAGAAGATTTAATAAAAGTTTTAACCCTCAGAAAGGATTGAAATTTTTCCATTATCTAGTTGTATATAAAGCTCTTTTACTCCATCATAAAGATATGATTTTGTTTTATAATGCTCATCCATAACTATTTTAAACATTTTTTTATTAAAAGAGTTTGGATAAGGCATTATATTTATATTTGAGAAATTAATTATTTTTTCTTCTTTTCTTGAAAAGATATACTCTTTGTGTTTTTTAAATGCATCAAAATCTTGTCCATTTGCTCTTTTAAAATCTTTTGAATAATAAGTTAAATATTTCTCTACATCAGAAACTCTCCAAGCATCAGTCCAAGAAAAAATAAAAGCTAACACTTCACTCATCTCTTTTTTAGTTGTTGGTTCAATATCTTTTTCTGAAATCAATAAAACTGATTCATCATAATTTATATTTTTATCTAAAGTCACTAAACTTTCATTATCTAATGCAATACAACCTTTTGTATAATCTGATCTAGTTTCTTCAAAAGGCATACCATGAATCCAAATTCCATGACCTTCTTTATTTAAAGATTTATCAAAAGTATTAGGATAGTTTGTTACTAATGCCAAAGGACCGTAAAACTGATCAAGTTTAGTTAATTTTCTAGTTAATCTATAAGCTCCAATAGGAGTTTTTAAATCCCCTTCTAGGAATTTGTCACCATCTTTTTCTCCACTAATCATTGTTTGCGTAAGAATTTTTAAAAACTTTTTATCTTCTCTTTTGAAAAGTTCAAACTTTTTTGATAGTTTATCAGCTACTAAAACATACTTTTTTGATTCATAATATCCATATCTAACATCAATGTTTTCTAAATATTTACTCCAATATTCTTCACTTTTAAGTTGTCTATCTAACTCTTTTTGTACTTCTTCAATTCCCATTGTTCTATATATCGATACAAAATCAGCTAAAAGATATGTATTAAATAAGACTAAAACTAAAAACGCAATTTTCTTCAAAAACTTCTCCAAAATTATATTTAAGGTTGCAATTGTATAATAATACTCTTGATTTTATAATAAAAAGAGAAACGATTTGAAGTATTTAATATGCATTTTATTAATAGTGAGCTCACTATTTAGTTTAGAAGTAAAAAAACTGTCTTGGCCAAAGGGTGATACCTTTCTAACATTTCTACAAGAGAACAATATAGATAACAAACTTTATTTCAATTTGGAAAGGGAAGACAAAGAGTTATGTTCAGAAATTAGAGCAGGTGCCACTTACTATGAAACAAAAAACGAAAAAGGTGAGCTTGTACAAGCTTTAATTGAAGTATCAGAAGAGATACAACTACAAATTTATAAAGATGGGGATAGTTATAAATTCTCTACTCTTCCAATTATTTTTGATGAAGTTGTTGAAACTGTAACTATTCCAATTACATTATCACCTTATCAAGACATATTAAATAAAACATCAAATAGTGAATTGGCAAATGAGTTTATACGAGCATATAGTGGAAGTGTAAACTTTAAATATATGAGAAAAGATGACACAATTACAATAAAATATAGACAAAGAATCAGACTAGGTCAATATCATGGAACACCAGATATTATCTCAGCAGTTGTAAAAATAAGAAATAAAGAATATTTTATATTTAAAAATGAAGATGATGGTAAATATTATAATGAAGCCGGTAAAAGCTTAACAAGTTACTTTTTTAAGATACCTTTAACATATACTCGTATTTCAAGTCCTTTTACAAGAAAAAGATGGCACCCAGTATTAAAAAGATATAGAGCTCACTTAGGTATTGATTATGCAGCCCCAAGAGGAAGAGCAATTCATTCAGCAGCGGATGGAAGAATTGTTTACAGAGGTAGAAAAGGTGGATATGGAAATGTTATTGAAATAGTTCATAAAAATGGGTATAAAACTCTTTATGCACACCAAAGTAGATTTAAACCAGGACTTAGAGTAGGAAGTAGAGTTAGACAAGGTCAAACAATTGGCTATGTGGGTACTACAGGTGTTAGTACTGGCCCACATTTACACTTTGGTTTATATAAAAATGGAAGAGCTATAAATCCAGCTAAAATAGTAAGAGTAACAAAGACAAAATTGAAAGGAACTGCGAAGAAAAAGTTTCTTAAATATACAAAAGCCTTATCAAAAGAACTTGATGAGAAAAGTAAAAATCCAACGCAAGAAGTTCTGGATTTAAAAGAAATACCAAATAAAAGCTTATTGAAAGTGTAAATTTGAAAATAAATGAAAAATCTATAGAAAAAAATCCAACTGAACTTTTAAAAAAGTTAGATAAGCTACATCCAAGTGATATAGCTTATTCTTTAAAGAAAATAATAAAAAAAAATCCAGATGACTTTCTCTTTGTATTAAAAAACTTACCTGAAGATATACTTGGGGATGTAATTTTAGAACTTCCTGAGAAACTAAGAGAATATGCTTATCACGAACTAACTATTGAAAAACTTACAGATGCTGTTGATGAGTTAGAATCTGATGACCAAACAGATATTTTACAAGAAATTGAAGAACTTAATGTTGATAAAGCAAAAGAGATCTTTGATGGTCTTGAAGTTGATGACCAAGAAGAAATCAACTGGCTAAAAAGATATGAAGCAGGAGAAGCTGGTGCATATATGCAAACAGAGCTTTTTAGTGCAAACTTAAATGAAACAATCAGTAACTCAATAGAAAAACTTAGAATTGCAAAAGAAGAAAAAGAACTTGAAAATATACATCAAGTTTATGTAGTAGATGATAATAAGATTTTAGTGGCTTCTATTTTGTTAGAAGATTTGATTATTTTTGATTATAAAAAAACCTACAAAGAACTAATTGAAGAGTATGGAGCTAAAAGGTTTAAACCTTATAAAGTAAATGATGACGAACTTATAAAAGATGTTGCAAAGCAATTTGAGAAATATGACCTTAGTGTTGTGGCCGTAGTTGGTTATCAAAATATGCTAATAGGAAGAATTACATCAGATGATATTTTAGATGTTATTGAAGATAGTGCAACTGAACAGATGTACCAATTAGCTGGGGTTCATGATGATTTTGAACATGATAGTTTTATATTCACAGCTAAAAAAAGAGCAATGTGGCTTTTTATAAATTTAGGAACTGCAATTTTAGCATCTATGGTTATTGGATTTTTTGATCAAACTATTCAAGCCTTTGTTGCACTAGCTGTACTTATGCCAATAGTAGCTTCAATGGGGGGAAACGCTGGAACACAAACTTTAGCGGTTATGGTTAGACGAATGGCTTTAGGTGAGATAGATTTTGAAAACTCAAAAGATGCGATTATGAAAGAAATATTAGTATCACTACTCAATGGTGTACTCTTTGCCCTGGTTGTTGGTGTAATCACTTATTTTTGGTTTAATACAGCTCTATTAGGTTTAGTAATAGCTCTTTCTATGATAATCAATCTATTTAGTGCTGGTTTTTTTGGAGCAACCATACCACTTTTTTTAAAAAAATATAATATTGACCCAGCAGTTGGAAGTACTGTTTTACTTACAACAGTTACTGATATTGTTGGTTTTTTTAGTTTTTTGATGCTAGCAAAACTAATTTTACTCTAGTCATAGGATATAATGTAATTAAACAATAAAGGAGCCTAATGAAGAAAGTTTCTTCAGCATTTTATATAGCTGCAATTTATTTTATATTAAGTTTCTTTTGGATTTTATTCTCAGACAAAACTATCTTACTCTTCACTCAAGAAAATGAACTTTTAACTTTTGTTCAAACTATTAAAGGTTGGTTATTTATTTCTGCTACTTCTTTATTTTTGTACTTTATTATTTCAAAAGAATTTAAAAAAGAAGAAGATTTAAAAGAATATTTTAAAAAAAGTCTTGATAATTTAGCTTCTCCAATAATAATTTTTAATGAAGATGGAAAAGTTTTAACAATAAACAAAACCTTTGAAAAACTAACTGGGTATAAATATGAAGAAATAGATACTATTGATAAATGGACAAAAAAAGCCTATGGAGAAAATGCCTCAAATGTAAAGGAATCAATAGATAAGCTTTATGATATTGATACTATCGTTGATAATGGAATATTATATATCAAAACAAAATCTGGGAAGATTATAGTTTGGAACTTTTATTCTGCTCCATTTGGAATAAAAAATAAAAAAAGAACAGTGATTGCAAATGCTGTAGATATTACAGAAGTAAAAGAGAAAGAAAAAATGATGATGCAACAGTCTAAAATGGCTGCTATGGGAGAAGTTTTAGAAAACATTGCACACCAATGGAGACAACCACTATCTAATGTCTCAACAATTTCTACAACTATTAGTCTAAAAAATGAAATGAATACCTTAGATAGTAAAGAAATAAATGAGTCTATGAAACTTATTAATGACACGATTCAATATCTATCAAAAACAATAGATGACTTTAGAAGTTTTTTTAAACCTTCAGAAGAAAAAATATATTTTAATATTGAAGATACATTTGAAAAGTCACTTTTAGTTATTGGAAGTAAATTTAAAAATGAGAATATTGAATTTATAAATGAGATAGACAATATAAAAATATTAAATGACAACAATGCCCTAATGCAAATATTCATAAACCTCTTTAATAATTCAAAAGATGCTTTTATAGAAAATAATATAAAAAATAGATTGATATTTATAAAAACAAATATAAAAAATGAGGAAATAATAGTTGATATAATAGACAATGCAGGTGGAATCGATGAGAATATAATTGAAAAAGTATTTGAGCCATACTTTACAACAAAAGGGAAATCCTTTGGCACTGGAATTGGATTATATATGTGCGAAGAAATTGTTACAAAACACATGAATGGAAAAATAAAAGTTGAGAATACAGAATTTAACTACAATAATCAAAAACAAAAGGGTGCAAAATTTAAGATAATCTTACCCTTTGATAACTAAAAAACTTCCAAATTTAACTCTAAGGAATCTTTTCCAAAATCAACTTTATAATTCAGATTATTTCCACTACATTTAGTTAATTTTGTGTATTCACTGCTATTTGCAAAATAATTTGTTCTAAAAAACAGTTCATTATCTTGAATTTCTAAATATAAAAAAACCTCTCCATTTGCACTTAAGTTTGTAACTTTGCAATACATATAACATTTTAATTGATTGTTTTTAAATTCTAAACTATCTTCAATCATCTCAAATGGATAAATATATCCATTTGAGTCAAAATATGAAAATTTGATTTTTTTGATTTTTTCTAAATTAAGCACGAAGTATTATTTATGTAAAGACTGAGCTACTATTGATAAGAACTCATCTTTTGTTTTTTTCTCTTTTTTAAATAGCCCTCTAAGCGCTGAAGTTACAGTTGTAGAGCAAATTTTTTCAACTCCACGCATTTCCATACACATATGTCGTGCATCTATCATAACAGCCACACCTTTTGGATTTAGGGCTTCATGTAGGGCATCACAGATTTGTTCTGTCATTTGTTCTTGAATTTGTAATCTTCTTGCAAATACATCAACAACTCTTGGAATCTTTGAAAGTCCTACTACTTTTCCATTTGGAATATATGCCACATGTGCTTTTCCAATAATTGGCAACATATGATGTTCACACATAGAATAAAATTCTATATCTTTTATAACAACCATTTCATCATTTGAACTTGTAAAAAGTGCTGAATTAATTATCTTTTTTGGGTCTTGATTATATCCACTACACATAAAGTCAAAAGCTTTTCTCACACGACTTGGAGTTTTTTCTAAGCCTTCTCTAGTTACATCTTCCCCAACATATTCAAGTACACTTTTTATTGCATCTTCAAATTTTTTTTCATCTTTCATATATTACCTTTAAATATTTAACATCTCACTCATATTCCATATGGGAGTAAAAATTGCAAGCATAATCCATAATATTAGTGATGAAATAAGTATAAAAAAGATTGGTTCGATAAGAGAAGTTAAAGATTTAATCTTTTTATCAAACTTTTTTTCATACAAAACTTGTAATCTCTCTACACATATATCCAAAGAATTACTAGCTTCACCACTTCTTATTAAACTAATAACCAACTCATCAAATAACTCTGTTGAGCTAAATGCATATGAAATTGATTCGCCATTTTTAAGATGTTCATTAATAGACGATATTCTAGCCAAAAGGTATTTATTTTTTATTAAAATTAATGCATTTCCCATACTTAAGTGAAATTCATATTTGGATTGCAATAAAATATTTAGTGCTACAAAAAAATTATATAGTTCGTATGTTTTATTTAAACTTCCTACTATAGGGAGATATTTTATAATAACTTCATCTTTATAATAAGAGAATTTCTCTGATTTACTAATAAAATATTTTATAACAAAATAAATGAAAATAAAAAAGAGTAAAAGATATAAAGAGTACTTTAAAAAGAAATTCTTTAAGCTAAGTAACAAAATAGTAGAAATAGGAAGTTGCATATGATACTGCAAAAATATATTTTCAAATTTTGGTACTACAAAAATAAAAATCATACTAAGAGCTAAAATAAAAGTAACCATGACAATAATAGGATATCTTAGAGAGTTTTTTAAATCTTTTTTATTTTTAAGTCTTATTTTTAAAAGTGTGGATAAAGCAGCAATCACGGCTTTTATATTTCCATTTTTTTCAAATATTTTGAAAAAAGGAATTATGATTGGATTCAAATCTTTTTCATATTTTTCTAAAGCTTTATAAATAGCTCTTCCATTTTGTAAAGCAGATTCCATGGAGTTTAGAATATCTGATAAATAGCTATTTTTGATACTTTTCTGTAGAATTTTTATGGCATCTATTAATAAAATATTAGAATCTAGCATTATGCTAAGTTGAATAAAAAGCTCAATTATTTGCTCTTCACTTGCCTTATTGACTATTTTGATATTTTTAAATTCGAGCTTTTTTATCTTTTTTATTTTTACAATATTTTTAGGTAATTTTTCTTTTTCTAAATTATCACTTATTATGATTTTTGATTTGATTTTTTGGTTTTCTTGATAATGAATTTTATATTTATTCAAAACAATACTTTATTTACTTCATCTTTAGTTGTTAGATTTTTTTCAATCTTCTCTTTTGCATCATCAAATAATGATTTAAATCCAATACTTTTAACATAGTGCATAATCTTGTTTTTATCAAAATCATTTGAAACAAGAGAAGAGATATTTTCATCAAACTCTAAAAACTCAAACAAAGATAATCTTCCATCAAAACCAGTATAATTGCACTTGCTACAGCCATCTTCACAAAAAGAGCAAAGTTTTAGCACTAACCGTTGAGCAATAACAGCTCTTAGTGTGGAAGCCACTAAATATGGCTTTGCATTTAAATCAAATAGCCTAGATAATGTTGAAATAGAATCATTCGTATGTAAGGTGCTAAAAACTAAATGACCTGTTAGGGAAGCTTGAATGGCTATACTTAAAGACTCTTCATCTCTTATTTCGCCTATCATGATTATGTCTGGGTCTTGTCTTAATATATTTTTTAAAACATCATTGAAACTTAGTCCTATTTTATTATTTATTGCGACTTGTTGTATGCCTTTTATTTGATATTCTACTGGATCTTCTATTGTAATTATTTTTTTAGAATTATCATTTAGTTCATTTAATATAGAGTATAAAGTAGTAGTCTTTCCACTTCCAGTTGGACCCGTAACTAGTATCAATCCATTTGATTTAAGAATTGATTTTTTTACTTTTTTTAATATCATATCATCAAAGCCAATATTATTTAAATCTTTTTTATTAACACCATTATCTAGTATCCTTAAAACAATTGATTCACCTGTAATAGTGGGCATAGTTGATACTCGAAAATCAATTTTTTCTTTATTTAGAACTTGTTTTTCAAATCTGGCATTTTGGGGTTTTCTCTTTTGAGTGATATCCATATTTGATATAAGTTTTATATATGAACTAAGGACTAAATAAAAACTAATTTCAAAGCTAAAAAATGTCTTTAAAATACCATCTATTCTAAGTCTTATAATTAAACACTCACTTAAAGTCTCAATATGAATATCACTACACTTTTTTTCAAGGGAAAAATTCAATAACAAATCAAAAAACTCTTGTACAGCTTTTTCTTGGTTTTGTTGTATTGAATTTTTATAATTAATATAAATCTGATGCTTTTTTTCAAAATCATCCAAACAAAATAAAATCTCATTTTTACTAGATTTTATCTCTTTTATTACTAAGTTACTCTCAACTAACTGTAAATTTAAACTCTCTTCACAAACTATTACTGTAATAAAATATTCATCTTTTTTAATCGGCAAAATTAGATTATCTCTTAAGCTTTTAATCTCATAGTTTTTAATAAGTTCATAATCACATCTATAATTATCTAGTATATTCATTTTGATATATCCATATTTTAGTTTTGTGATTATTTTTTTCTACTTCAATAAAATCACTTTTTATTGAAATCACCTTTTCGTCATTTATTTTTTCTCCTATTTTGTACCACTTATCATTTACTAAAACAGTATTATTAATAATGGCATCAATTTTAATATCTTCTTTTATATCATCTTTGACAAGTACTTCTTTACTACTTATTGCATTATTTTGATATAAAACTATATTTTTAATCTCTTTTGGTATTAAATTTTTATAAAAAATATTTTTTTTATTTAATTCTATTTCTATATATAAATCTATTTTATTATCATTAATAGCTTTGAAGCTTAGCTTTTTTATGATTATTTTAGAACTATATTTTTCTATATAATCAACAATGTTTAAACTTTTTAAAAAGTCATCTTCTATTTGTAAAAAGACTTTTTTAGGCATTATTTTTATATTCCCTATATTTACTTTTTTATGTTTTATCTCTTCTTCTAAATCAAAGATAAAATCGAATATACTTATTACCTTCTCTTTTTTTACTATATTTATTTTTTTTGTACTTTTATATTCATTTATTTTATTAAAACTATAAAAAGAATAAGTAATATAAGTCATGAAAAGCAAAGGAAGCAAATAAAACAAAGCCTTATATTTAGTATTAAAAAACAAACGATGTACTAATCTCATAACCACCCTTTGTTTTAAAAAATGAATTTATTTTTCTATTTTTATAAGTTTGAATAAAAGCATAAAAATCATCTCTATTTTTAGCAATAAGAGTTACGGATAAACTTTTATTGCTAAAGTCAAACTTTGATATTTTTAGATTATGTTTTTCTAAAATAGCAAATAAAGTGCTTATTTTAAAATATAAGCTTTGCCTTTTGGGAATTAAATTTTTCTGTTTAATTTTATTATGGATAGTATGAAGTTCTTTTTGATTAGATTTTTTATCATAATACTCAAAAAGCAAAAAAGATGAAGATAAAAAAAGTAGTATAAATAAATATGAGTAATAAAATTTTAATTCACTATTATTATAAATATAAGATAAATCTGTACTGATTGTTTTTTTGTTTTTGTAAACTTCTAAATCTGTAGTTTTGATATACATTACTTCATCATAATCAAACAAAAACCTTTTTTTGATATAAACTTCTATGTCTTGATTTAAAAGTTCTTTTTCTATTTTTTGAAAGTAATATAAAGAACTCTTCTCAAACAATAATAAATAATCACTATAATAAACTAATACTCTTTTTTGATCTAATTTTTTAGTTTTAATATACTCATTAATCAAGTCTATTATAAGTATTGCACTATTTTTATTTTCATATGAACAGGCAAAATACTCTTTTGAGTATTTCAAATAAGTATAAAAAGTTTTGTGATTTTTTTGGAAAGTAGTTTTTTCTTTTAAATTATGAAGAATAAATTTATCAAGATTTTTGTCTAAAATCTGTTCAGAGACTTTAAACAGGTTTGTATAAATATAATCAAGATTTATGATTTTTTTGTCATTTAAGTATTCCATAATAAATTATATTATTTAATAACTTAAAAATATCAAAATTTGTTCATATTAATTACTATTTAATAATTAATATGAACTTTTAAATTAATCTATATCGTAACCCAATTCTTTAAGACCTTCTCTATTTTTAGTCCAGCCTTTTTTAATAGAAACAAATAATTCAAGGAAACATTTTTTGCCAGTTAGTTTTTCTATTTTTTCTCTAGCATCTTTTCCGATTCTTTTAATAGCAGTTGCACCTTTTCCAATAATCATACCCTTTTGAGTAGATTTTTGTACGATAATCGTTGCTTTTATTACATCAACATTCTTTTTTTCTTCAACTTTATTTATTAAAACATCTGTTTCATAAGGTATCTCATCAGAAATATTTTCAAAAATTGACTCTCGTATAAACTCTTTAAAGATATCTCTTAAATGTTCAGTTGTCAAAATCTCTGGATCAAACAAATAAGGGTGTTCAGGAAGATATTTAACAACAACATCTAAAATATCCGCATGGGTTGTAGCTTTTTTGATAGAGACAGGGATGATTGATTCGTATTTATCTGAATATTTTTCATACTCTTTCATTTTAGCTAATACTTCTTCATTTGATACAAAATCTATTTTTGTAAGAAGTAAAAGGTGTTTTGTATTTTTTTTATTTTTTAGTAAAAATTCTTCATAATATTTAACTTGATCTGTAACTGGTGCTAAAAATAAAATTAAATCACAATCACCCATAGCTTTTAATGCTTCATCAAGCATAAATTTATTTAATAGTTTTTCAGTTTCATGAATTCCTGGAGTATCCACAAATATAACTTGGTCATCTTCATGCATCACAATTATATTTGATCTTTTTCTTGTGGCATTTGCTTTATGAGAAACCATCGCAATCTTTTCACCTACTAACCAATTTAAAAGTGAACTTTTACCTGCATTTGGTCTTCCTACTACTGATACGTATCCGCATTTTGTCATTTTATCCCTTTGTAATCAATACGAAGTTTTCCTTCGTAAAATCTAATTTTTCGCATTATACAATAATTTTATCTTTTTCTGAAACTAAGTGCTTCAAATATATGCTCTTTTTTTATATTTTCACTAGCTTCCAAATCTGCAATTGTCCTAGCTACTTTTAAAACTTTGTTTATACTTCTAAAAGATAATGAATAATTTTGAGTAGCTTTATTTAAAATATTTTCACCCTCACTATCTAAAACACAATATTTTTTGATATCTTCATCTTTTAATTTTCCATTTAAATCATTTTGTCCTCTTTGCATTTGGATTTTAAAAGCATTTAAAACCATTTGGTGCATTTTTCTAGAACTTATATCTGATTTATCATCATAATTTACCTCACTCATTGTCACAAAAATATCAATTCTGTCACAAAAAGGATCTGATAACTTTGATTTATATCTAGTGATTTCCAACTCATTACATCTACATTGTTTTGTATCACTTAATAAATTGCCACAAGGGCACGGATTCATAGCACAAGCAAATAAAAACTTTGTTTCATAATTTGTTTTTGAATTTACCCTTGAAATTAATATTTTATTATCTTCTAAAGGCTCTCGCATGGATTCAAGTATTGCTTTTGGGAAATGTGGGAGCTCATCAAAAAACAATATCCCATTATTTGATAGAGCAATTTCTCCTATTTTAGAATTAATTGTACCTCCACCAAATATAGAAGCTCTTGTGGAAGTATGATGTGGGGACCTAAAAACTGTACTTGCATCAAAATTTGGTTCGATTAGATTTAAAGAATCTAATTTTGCCTTTTCAAGTATTTGTTCCACTGTTTGGGGTGGCATGATATATTGTAATCTTTTTATTATCATAGACTTACCACAACCAGGACTTCCTTCAAATATTACATTATGGTTACCACTTACAGCAATTAAAGCTGCTCTTTTTGCTACTTTTTGTCCCTTTACCTCTGAAAAATTTAACTCATACTTTTTATTATAATAAAATTGTTTGTTGTTTATAAATAAAGTGTCACAGGACATTTTATATTGTGGAACTTTATATTTTTCTTTCTCTTTTGAATTAAAAAACATAATTGCATCATTTAAATTCTTGGCACTATATACACTTATATTAGGTATCATTGCAATTTTATCTTCAATAGATTTTGGTACTAATACACTTAATTTATCAACTTTTTTTGCTAAAGATAATATGGAAGGGAAAATAGAACTATTCTCTTTTAGTGTTCCATCAAGTGCTAATTCAGCAAAAATATAAAAATTATCAAACTTTACTTTTGTATCATATAAAGCAACAAGTAGTGCAATTGATAAATCAAAATGGGTACCATTTTTATTTATATCTGAAGGAGAAAGATTTATAGTGATTTTTTTAGGTGGAAACTTAAAATCATTTGTTAATAGAGCAGATTTAACTCTATCTTTTGATTCTTGAATAGAAGAACTTGCAAGCCCAACTATTGAAAAACTGGGTAATCCTTTTGTAAATGTTGCCTCAACATCCACACATATCGCATCTAATGACTCTAATGTAGCACTTTTAATTATTTTCATATAAAATCCATATAATAACTATTTAGTTTATTATATGTAATTTTATATAAATTTTAATGTAATTTATTTACCTTTTTGGAATTTTTTATACTCTTTTTCAAATTTCTTTCTTTTCATTAAAGAAAGTTTTTCAATAAAGAGGTGACCTTCAAGGTGATCCATTTCATGTTGCCAAGCAACTGCAAAAAAGTCTTCAGTTTCTATTTTATGATGATTTCCAAATCTATCTTGATACTCTACGATTATATGTTGTGCTCTTTTAACATCTTCATTAAATCCAGGAACACTAAGACAACCTTCTGTAAAAACTTGTACACCATCTTTATGAGTTATTTTTGGATTTATTGCTTCTATTAAAGAGTCTTTTGCTTGAATATCATTTTCATCGGGAATCAAAATAATAAGGGCATTAAGTGGAACTGCAACTTGAATTGCAGCAAGTCCTACCCCACTTTGAGCAATCATAGTTTCATACATATCATCTAAAAGAGTGTGAAGTTCATCATCGAACTTCTCCACATCTTTTGATTTTGTTCTAAGTAACTTATTTGGATAAGTTATTACTTCTCTTACCATTATTTTTCTTACTTGTGATTTGTAATTACTTCGTCAATCAATCCATATTTACAAGCTTCTTCTGCACTCATAAAGTTATCTCTATCTGTATCTTTTTCAATAACTTTTAATGGTTGACCTGTTTGTTCAGCAATCATTTGGTTAAGAGTATCTTTCATTCTTTGAATCTCTTTTGCTTGAATCTGAATATCAGTAGATTGACCTTGTGCTCCACCTGATGGTTGATGAATCATAACTCTAGAGTTAGGTAAAGAATATCTTTTCCCTTTTACTCCAGAACTTAATAAAAATGCACCCATTGAAGCAGCTTGTCCAATACAAATAGTACAAACATCAGGTTTGATATAGTTCATAGTATCATATATTGACATTCCACTTGTGATAACTCCACCCGGAGAGTTTATATATAAATAGATATCTTTATCTGGATCTTCAGCTTCTAAGAAAAGCAACTGTGCAACTATAGTAGAAGCAACAGGATCATTTATCTCTCCACTTAACATAATAATTCTATCTTTTAGAAGTCTTGAATAAATATCATAACTTCTTTCACCTCTACCAGATTTTTCTACAACGTATGGAATATAACTCATATAATTTTCCTATTTATTAATTTATTTACCTAATTTTTCGTCAAATAATTTATTTAAAACTTTATCTTCGATCATAGACATTTTAATAGCTGGCATATAACCTGCATCTTGATATTGTTTTAAAACATCTTGAGGATTTTGTCCATTTTGCATTGCTTCATAATAAATCACTTGAGTAACTTCTTGATCATTTACTTCAACACCTTCAGCAGCAGCTAAAGCATCAACAATAAATGTAGCTTTTACTGAAGTTTCAGCATCTGCTTTTAATTCATCTCTAATAGCTTCAACTTTTTCAGCATTTTCTTGAAGTTCTTTAATCTCTTCTTCTGTCATTGTTCTTACTTTGTTATTTAAAGCATAATTAACTTCTTGCTCAACAACGCTTGTTGGTAAAGCAAAGTTAACATTTTCAACTAATTTGTCTAAATATTCAGGTTTTAACTCTTCTCTGTAATATGTATACATTAATTCAGTTTTCATTTGCTCTTCAATTTTTGCTTTTAATGTATCCATTGTAGCATCTTCTTCATTTGGTAACATTTTTTTAGCAAATTCATCATCTAATTCAGCAGCAACTTTTTCTTGAATTTCATGTAAAGTTACTTTAAATGTAGCTTCTTTTCCAGCTAAGTTTTTAGCTTGATAAGTTTCTGGGAAAGTTACAACGATATCTTTTTGTTCTTCATATTTCATTCCTAAAACTTGTTCTTCAAATCCTGGAATAAATGAGTTAGAACCAACTTCTAATGCGTATTTTTCAGCTTTTCCACCTTCAAATGCAACACCATCAACAAAACCTTCGAAATCAATAACAGCGAAGTCACCCTCTTTTACCATTCTTTTTCTTTTGATTTTTTCTAATGGAGCTGAACCTTTTGCAAGATTTTCTAATCTTTCAGTAAGGTCTTTTTTAGCTACTTTTTTCTCTTTAACAGCAGGAATTAATGATTTATAATCACCTAAGTCAAACTTTGGTTTAGAAGATATTTTAACTTCAACATCAATATCACCATTTTCTTTTTTGTCAAATTTACTAACACCTGGCTCACCAATTAATTCATCATTCGCAATTTCTAATTTAGCTAATCCTTCTTGTAATAAATCTCTTAATACTTCGTTAGCTGCATCTTCAGACAATTTTTCACCATATCTAGCTTTAACAACATTTACAGGAACTTTACCTTTTCTAAACCCTTGTATATTCATTGTTTTTGCAGCTTCTTTAGCTATTTTGTCCATTTTTGCGTCGATTGTAGCTTTACTCATAGTTGCAGTTATTTCTGCATTAGCTTCATCAACTCTTTTTGCGTTAAATTCCATTAACTTTTCTCCAATATAATTATTTTGAGCGATTTTATCTAAATTTTACTAAGGCTTTACTAAAATTGCTTCTTATATAAATCTACACAAAAGAGTGTTTATGCAATTTTTATACCCTAATGTACTTTTAATGATGTTAATTCCCTCATTAGTACTGTTTTTTTTAATCGTTACACAAAAAAGTAAATTTGAAAAAATATTTAATCAAGATGTTTTAAATAGACTTGCAATACCAAACTCTAACTTAACAAAAAAAAGTAGAAATATTTTACTTTTTTTAGCACTTATTTTTATGGTAATTGCCCTTGCTAGACCTGTTACAAATGAAAAAGAACAAAATATAAATCAAGAAGTCATTCCTGTAGTTGTTGCAATTGATGCATCAAAATCAATGCTTGCACAAGATGTATTTCCAAGTAGATTAAAAATGGCAAAGAAAAAGGTACTAGACCTTGTTAAATCACCAAATCAACTCTCGCTGGGAGTAATAATTTTTGGCCAATCATCATTTATCTTATCACCGCTTACAAATGATTTTACTTCTTTAAATTTTTTACTTCAAAACTTTGATTATAATTTAAATATAAATAATGGTTCAAACATATTTTCAGCACTTGAGGCTTCAAATAAATTACTAAAAGATTATAAATCAAAAAATATAATTTTATTAACAGATGGTGGAAATGAAGGTGAATACAAAAAAGAAATTGAGTATGCAAATGAAAATAATCAAAATATTTATATCATAACAATTGCTACAAAGAAACCTACTCCAATACCATTAAAAGATGGGTATGAAAATGATAAGGACGGTAATATTGCAATGGTAAAACTGAATGAAAGTATAAAAAAACTTAGTTTAAATACGAATGGTGGATATACAAATTATACATTAAATGATGACGATATAAATTCAATTATAAGTGATATTACAAAAAAAGCAAATAAAATAAATATGCAAATAAAAAAACAAAAAACTTATACTGAACTATTTTATTATCCTTTATGCTTAGCTTTAATTTTACTCTTGATTGCAGTTTCATCACTACCAAGCATAAAATCACTTGTAAGATTATCTATATTTATATTAGTTTTGCAAAATATTAACTTAGAAGCTTCATTATTAGATTTTAATACTATAAAAGATGCTACAAAAGCTTATAATGAAAAAGACTATAAAACTGCTTCTAATAAATTTAAAGACTTCATAAGTACAAACGAAGGTAAATATGATTTTGCAAATTCTTTGTATAAAGAGAAAAAATACAAAAGTGCCTTAGATATATATAAAGATATAACCACTAGTAATGAAGTGTTGGAATTCAAAAAACTTCACAATATGGGAAATACTTATGTTAAATTAAATGATTTAGAAAATGCGAAAAAAATGTATGAAAAAGCTTTAAAAATAAAAGAAGATAAAGAAACAAAAGAAAACTTAGAAATTGTAAAAAATGCAATGAACAATAAAAACAATAAAAACAATAAAAACAATAAAGATAACAAAGATAATAAGAACAAAAATAATAATGGTAAAAATGATAATAAAAACAGTAACAATAATAAACAAAATAATAATAAAGATAAAAATAGACAAAAGGATAAAAGTAATAAGCAAAATGATGAAAAAGATAAAAAAAATCAAGGTGAACAAAATAGTCAAAAGAATAAAAATAGCCAAGATAAAAAAGAAGCAAGTCAAGCTAATATAAAAGAGGATATATTATCAAATAAAGAAGAAAAAAAGTGGCTTGATTTACTTAAGAATCAAAGAACCCCAATATTACTAAAAAAGGTTGAGACAAAGAACAATTCAGAAAATAGTTCTTTGTCTCCTTGGTAATATTAGTAATTAGCTGATTTTCTCATTTGCATCAACTCTCTTTGAACAGAGATGTTGATTTTGTCATTTGCTTCAAAATTTAAAGCATAATTTTTCCCATCATAATCTACAGAATTTAATATGATTTTCATAGCTTCAATTCTTGATAAAAATTTATCATCACTTCTTACAATATGCCATGGTGCACTTCGTGAATTAGTTCGTCTAAGCATTTCATATTTTTTTTCTGAAAACTCACCCCATAAATCTTGAGCTTGCATATCCACTTCTGAGAATTTCCATTGTCTAAGAGGATCTTCAATTCTTCTATCAAATCTTCTTTTTTGTTCATCTTTAGAAACAGAGAAATATAATTTTATTAATATCATTCCTTGTCTTACTAAATCTTGCTCAAAATTAACAACATCTTCCATAAAAATTTCATGTTCTTCTTGTGTACAAAATCCAAAAATTGGTTCTACCATTGCTCTGTTATACCAAGATCTATCAAATAAAACCATCTCTCCACCTGTTGGGAAGTGTTGAATATATCTTTGGAAAAACCATTGATTTCTTTGTGTATCATCAGGCTTACCAAGGGCAACTATTCTGTAATGCTTATTATTCATATATCTAGTGATTCTTCTTATAGCCCCACCTTTTCCAGATGCATCTCTACCTTCGAAAAGAATAATCATTCTTTTGTTTTCTTTTTCCAAATAATCTTGAAGTTTGATTAATTCTATTTGATAATGTTTAAGCTCTTCAAGTTCATAAATCTTTCTTATTCCATCTCTCATAACATTTTTATCAAGTGATTTATAATCTCCTAATAAGTCTTTCATTTCTTTATTTTGAGAAACTACTTTTTCATATTCTTTAGCTGGTAGTATAGTTTTATTTTCATTTAGAACTTCAATCTTCGGTGCTTCTTCCTGCGCAATAACAATACTATCTTTATAATTATTCATTAAGGTAATAGCATCTCTTTTTGTAATATTATCTTTTTTTGAATAGCCTAAAACTTTTACATATCGTTTTTTATCATATTGAAATCTTGCTACATATTTTCTTCCATAAGTTACATGAGCAACTTTTGAAACATATAAACCATTGTAATCTGTTTTTTCAAAATCATTTAAATTCATCTATTATACCTTTGCAAATTTATTCTCTTTTTCCATGTATTCAATCTCTTGAGTTCCCGTATTTACTAAACTCTTGTCTATATTTAATAATTCAGATTCAACTTTATCAGTATAGTTTACATTTGTTAATATATATTTTATACAATTTAATCTAGCCAGTTTTTTATTGTCACTTCTTATAACAGTCCATGGAGCAATATCTGTATTTGAAGCCATTAACATAGAAAATTTAGCAGTTGTATAATTATCCCAAAGTTTTTGTGATTCTTTATCTACAGGAGAGAGCTTAAATTGTTTTAAAGGATCTATCTCTCTTTTTTTAAATCTTCTTGCTTGCTCTTTTTTTGAAACTGAGAAATAAAATTTAAACAAAATTATTCCTGATTTTACAATCATCTTTTCAAATTCTGGTACTTCTCTTAAAAACTCATGGTGCTCTTCTGTTGTACAAAATCCCATAACAGGCTCAACTCCACCTCTGTTGTACCAAGACCTATCAAAGAAGACCATTTCACCAGCACTAGGTAAATGTTGTGTATATCTTTGAAAATACCATTGTGTATTTTCTATATCACCTGGCTTCCCAAGGGCCACTATTCTAGCACCCCTGGGATTTAGATGCTCAGTGATTCTTTTTATAGTACCACCTTTACCCGCGGCATCTCTTCCTTCAAAAATCATCAAAACTTTTAAACCCATATCTTTTACATGATTTTGGAATTTTAATAATTCTATTTGAAGTAAAGTAAGTTCTTTTTCGTATTCTAAGGTCTCTTTTTTTACCCAGATTTGAACTTTTTTACCTTTTTGTTTTAACTCTTTTCTTTTTCTTTTAAAATTTTTTGACTTATGTTTTATATCTTCATGGGTATCAATCTCTTCGTCTTCTTTGAATTCATCTTCAATTATAACTCGCTTTTGTCCCATTTTATTACCTTTTAAATATTAAAGTCTTGCTTTATATTCATTATAACCAAAGTTTTTTACAATTTGGTAACAATCATCTGCCTTTTTTATTGCAATAGATGGCAACTTAATTCCATTAAAAGTGGTAGTTTTTACCATCGTATAATGTATCATGTCTTCTAAAATTATTTTATCACCTACTTTTAATGGCTCATCAAATGAATAATCCCCAATAATATCACCAGCTAAACAAGTATTTCCACCTAATCTATAAGTATGGGCTTTAACACCAGATTCTGCACTATTTCTTATATCTGCTCTATATGGCATAGCAAGAGTATCTGGCATATGAGCTTCTGCTGAAGTATCTAAAATAGCTATGTCCATACCATTATTTACAATATCTAAAACTGTAGCAGTTAAGTATCCTGTTTTCCAACCTACTGCTTCACCTGGTTCTAAATAAACTTCTAAATGTGGATATCTTATTTTAAATTCTTTTAAAAGAGTAACTAATCCATTTACATCATAATCAGCTCTTGTAATATGGTGTCCACCACCAAAATTTACCCATTTCATTTTAGGCAAAAATTCACCAAACTTTTCTTCAAAACTTTTTAAAGCACCCTCTAGTGCATCTACATTTTGTTCACAAAGGGCATGAAAATGAAGACCGTCTACATTAAAAATAGCGTCTTTATCAAAATTTTTTCTTGTTATTCCAAGTCGTGAAAATGCCCCGCAAGGATTATACAAATCAACCTCAACAGAAGAGTACTCAGGATTTACTCTAAGTCCTATAGAGGTTTGACCTATAGCTTTGTTTTCAAACTTCTTTAATTGGGCAATTGAGTTAAATACAATGTGATTTGATAAAGATACTATTTCATCAACTTCTTCTTCTTTAAATGCTGGTGAATAAGTATGAACTTCTCTCCCAAACTCTTTAGATGCCAATAGTGCTTCATGTAATCCAGAAGCACAACACCCTTTTAAATACTCTTTACATAAATCAAATGTTGCATATAAAGAGAAGCCTTTTAAAGCAAGCAGAATTTTTACATCTGCTTCATTTTGAATTTTTTTTAAAAGTTCAAGATTTTTCTTTAAAAGTTCTTCTTCACATACAAAACAAGGACTTGGTAATTCTTCAAAAGAATTAACAATATCAGTCATTATATGGCTCAAAGTCTTCTTTGCTTACGCCACAGTCTGGACATTCCCAATCTTCTGGAATATCTTCAAATGCAGTTCCAGCAGCTATACCACTATCTTCATCACCAAGAGCTGGATCATATATATAATCACAAATCGTACAGATATATTTTTGCATAATTTTTCCTTTAAAAATGTTCCATTTTTCAAGGGAACCTTATATTTTTAACTTCTTTTAACAATGGAAATAAATTCCATCTAAAGAAGCAAAGCCTAAAGAAAGTAACGAGTTACTTTTTAAAATGTTCCATTTTTCAAGGGAACCTTATATTTTTAACTTCTTTTAACAATGGAAGTAAATTCCATCTAAAGAAGCAAAGCCTAAAAAAAGTAACGAGTTACTTTAATAACTTAAAGAATAAAAAATTTATTCTAATTCCACTATTTTCCAAGGAAGACCTTGTTCCATTAACTCATCCATAAATGGTTTAGCATCAAACTCTTCGATGTTAAATACACCTTTGCTTTTCCAAACACCTTTATAGAGTAGTTTAGAACCAATCATTGCAGGAACTCCGGTAGTATAACTTACAGCTTGTGCTCCTGTTTCTTTATAACACTCTTGATGGTCACAAATATTATAAATATAAACTTTTTTTGACTTACCATCTTTAATACCTTCAATGATACATCCAATATTTGTTTTTCCAACAGTTCTTGGTCCTAAGCTTGAAGGATCTGGTAATAATGTAGTTAAAAATTCTATTGGAATAATTTCTACGCCTTTATGCATAACAGGCTCAATTCCTAACATTCCTACATTTTGTAAACAATTCATATGTTGTATATAAGAATCTCCAAATGTCATAAAGAATCTAATTCTTTTAAGACCTTTAATATTTTTTGATAATGACTCTAACTCTTCATGGTATAAAAGATAAGATGGCTTTACACCAACTTCAGGATAATCATGATCAACTCTTATTTCTAAAGGTTTTGTTTCAATCCATTTTCCATCTTCCCAATATCTACCATTTGCAGATACTTCTCTAAGATTGATTTCTGGATTAAAGTTTGTAGCAAAAGGGTATCCATGATCACCAGCATTACAATCCATAATATCAATGTAGTGGATTTCATCAAAAAGATTTTGTTGAGCATAAGCACAAAAAACACCAGTAACTCCTGGGTCAAAACCTGAACCTAATAATCCCATAATATCAGCATCTTTAAACTGATCATTTCTTGCCCATTGTTCTTTATATTCAAATTTTGCAACATCTGGATGTTCATAATTTGCAGTATCCACATAATCAACACCACATTTTGTACAAGCATCCATGATTGTTAAATCTTGGTATGGCAATGCCACATTTAAAACTAACTTTGGATTAACTTTTTCAATAAGTATCACTAAGTCATCAACACTATCTGCATCCACAGAAGCTACAGAGATCTCTACATTTTGATTTTTTAAAATGTCATCTCTGATTGATTCACATTTTGAAATAGTTCTTGAAGCTAATGTAATTTTCTCAAATGTATCTATATTCATCGCACACTTAACAGTTGCAACCCGACTAACTCCACCAGCACCAATAATTAATATACCTTTTTTCATAAAAACCTCTACTTTTAAAATTGTAATATTATATTAAAATAATAGTTAAAGAACAACAAGGTTACCAAAATTAGATTAAAATTTAATTACATAAATATAAATCATATTTAAAGAAATTTAGGATATACTTCTCCTCTTCGATATGGGGATGACTTGGTATCGATTAGAGCAGTGAGGATTGGTTGCATGTCGGCCTGAACATGCCGTTATACGGTTCATTTTTTTTAGACGCAAATAATACAAATTACGCTCCAGCTTACGCTAAAGTAGCATAAGTTAAACACAGACTCGCCTAACGGCTTGAGACTTTGGAGGTTTCCACTACAGATTCTATCTATGTAGTATTACGGAGATTCACCCTAGATAGATTATCATTTTAGAGTTGATTTGACTATTTTGAGACATTTAAAATCTTAGCTTCACAATATGCCTTGCAGGTTGAGTTGTTGTAAAGTGAAATTTTTCAACCTTTTACTAAACATGTAGACGCTGGTAGTAGCTGTTTTAAGACTGGAGTTCAATTCTCCACATCTCCACCAAAATACAAAAATCAATCTTTTGAAGTTCTATTTTTTCCTTCATGTTTTGATACATACATTAACTTATCAATTCTTTCATAAATAAAAGTTGGGTTATCATTTTCTTTTACTTGTGTGATGCCTATACTTATAGTCACTTTTTTATCTTTAATTAGATTTAACTTAGATACTTCAATTCTAATTTTTTCAATAACATCAAATGCTTCTAAAATTGGAGTTTTAGGAAGAAGCACTATAAATTCTTCTCCACCTACTCTAAAAATTAAATCTGTTTTTCTTATATGTTTTTTTATATAATTTGTCATGTCAATCAATACTTTATCCCCAACATCATGTCCATATGTATCATTTATATGTTTAAAATCATCAATATCATACATAGCAATACAAAATTCATTTTTATATCTATAATATAAGTCAAATTTTTCTTCAATTCTTTCATTAAATGCTTTTCGATTAAAGATATTTGTCAGCTCATCGTGATAGGCTTCTTTTTTTAGCTTTTCATGTATATCATGAAGTTCTGTTATATCTCTACAGACTACTAAGATACCTTCTTTTTTTGTTTTTTTATATTTAAAAGGTATTACTTTTGATTGAAGAATTATTTTTTGATCTTCGTATACGACACATTCATTATTTATATGTATTGAGTTTAAACTAAGAGCTTCCATATCTCTTTTTCTAAATAGTTGAGCATATTCTTTAGAAAAAAGTTCAAAATCATTTTTCCCAATTATTTCAGATTTTTTTTTACCCACAAATTTTTCAAAACTTTTATTACATCCTAAATATCTAAACTTATTATCTTTATATAGTATAAAATCATCAGTGGCATCTATTACTGTTTGTAATTGTTCTTTTAAATATCTATTTTTCTTTAATATAAAAAGTACAATTAGAAATACAGTTATAAATAAAAACAAAATTATAAAAATTAGTTTTTGTTTCATAGGGGAAATTTCTAAACTCATTGTTTTATGTGAATTTCCATCATATATAAAGTCATTCATATTTATATCATTTTTTACTAAACCAAATAATTTAAATACATTAAAAATATTTTGCAATTTTTTCTTATTTAAATCACCTATTTCTGTATTATCTACATAAGCCAATTTAGATAAGATTTCACCTTCTTTGATAAGATGAATGTATGATTTATTTTGTGAATTATATTTTTTGTATATTATTTCTGCAGTCTCAGCTTTATGCTCAAAAGCATACTTCCAACCCTTTATACTTGCTTCATAAAAATCTTTTGTAAGTTTTGAATTCTCTTTTATAAACTTAGAAGATGTAAAAAGAATATCACTATAAAAATCAAAACCATAATCTTTTGGCTTGAAAATTTTATATTTAATACCTTTATCATTTAAAATAATTGGTTCATTTGATAAGTATGATGCCATAGCATCTGTATTTCCTGAGATTAAATCATCTAGTTTAAAGGAGTGACTTTGAGTAATAAAATCATTTTTATTTAGTCCGTTAGCACTTAGCATTGCAAGAAGAGATGCTGAAAAGGCAGCATCTGGTGTAATCATGATTTTTTTATCTTTTAAATCACGAACACTAACTATGTGGGAATCTTTTCTTACCAAAAGCATCAAAGGTGACTCTTGAAATATAGCACCTAAAGCAACTACATCTTCACCTTTTGCTCTTTCAATTAATAAAGAAGACCGCCCTATTGCAAAATCAGCTTTTTTGGTCTTAATTGAGTTTACTAAATCAGTATTAAAAGTGTACTCTTTTATATCAACATCTAGGCCTACATCTTTATAAAAGCCTTTTTCTTTTGCAACATAATAACCTGCAAATTGAAACTGATTTAACCAGTTTAACTGAAGAGTTACTTTTTTATACTCATCAGCAAATAATAAAATTGGTAAAATAATAAATAAAAATAGTGCCTTTTTCATTAACAGCCCTTTTAATAATTATATTATAGTAGCCTTTTTATTATTATTATTTATTTACATAAAAAAAGTAATTAATCTTTTTGAACTCTTGGTCTTCTTTGTCTATTTGATCTGCTATCAGTTCTTGATTGACTAGGTTTTGAAGAAGCAAATTTTGAGTTACTAGAAGACTCTTTAAATTTTTTACCTTCGTTACTTAGCTTTCCTTTTGGAGAAGATGATTTTTCACTTCTTTTTGGCTCATCACTATTTCTGAAAGGTTTTTTATCTCTTCTTCTATTATTTTCACTTGAAAACTCTTTTTTAGGTGTACTTCGTGAATTTGAGTTATTTCTGCCCTTATTTCTACCATTATTAATTGGTTCTGCTTTTATACTAGGATCTACTTCAAAACCTTCTATTAAAACTTTTTTTATAGAAGTTTTGATAAGTTTTTCGATTCCTCTTAAATAATCATGTTCATCAATACATACTAAAGATACAGCTTGACCTTCATTTCCAGCTCTTCCTGTTCTTCCGATTCTATGAACATAATCTTCAGCAACATTTGGTAATTCGAAATTAACCACATGTGGAAGTTGGTCAATATCTATTCCCCTTGCTGCAATATCAGTTGCCACAAGTACTCTTACAGCTCCTGCTTTAAAGTCAGCCAAAGCTTTTGTTCTAGCACCTTGAGATTTATTCCCATGAATTGCAGTTGCACTTATTCCATCACTTTCTAAATGTTGGCTAAGTTTGTTTGCACCATGTTTTGTTCTAGTAAAGACAAGTACTTGTCTCCAATCACCCTCTTTTATAAGTTTAGATAAAAGTATTTTCTTTTTCTCTTTATCTACTAAATGTATTACTTGAGATACCATTTCAGATGAAGTATTTCTTCTAGCTACTTCGATTAATTTTGGTTTATTTAATATTCCATCAGATAATTTTTTAATCTCATCAGAAAATGTTGCAGAGAATAAAAGATTTTGTCTATGTTCTGGTAAAAGTGCAAGTACTTTTCTTATATCTCTTATAAATCCCATATCTAACATTCTATCTGCTTCATCAAGGATAAAATGTTCAACATGTGAGATATCTATTGTTTTTTGTTCAATATGGTCTAACAGTCTTCCAGGCGTTGCAATAACTATATCAACTCCTTTTCTAATAAGTGCTTTTTGTGGATTTATTCCAACTCCACCAAAAATAACTGCAGTTTTTAATGGAAGATATTTCCCATAATCATCAACACTTTGAGCAACTTGAGCTGCTAATTCTCGTGTTGGTGTTAAAATTAAAGCTCTAATTTCTGGCTTAGTACTTTTTGATTCTTTACTGCTTAATATTTGTAATAGTGGAAGTGTAAATCCAGCAGTTTTACCAGTACCCGTTTGAGCACCTGCTAAAACATCGTGTTTTTCTAAAATAATAGGAATAGCCTGTTCTTGAATAGGACTTGGTTTTGTATAACCTTTATCCTGAATTGCTTTTAATAATGGTTCAATTAAACCAAGTTCTTTAAATGTCATAAATGCCTTTTGTAAATATATGTTGTTTTGCTGATTGGTTTTTCGTAAGGATTACTAGAAACGAAGAGTAATATATTTTTTTGTGATTATAGCATATATATTTGAATATTACTCAAATATGTATTAATCATTTTTTCTTCTATCTTTATTAGGGAGTAAAATTGTAAACTTAACTCCATCTTTATAGTTAGTTACACTAATCTTTCCACTTAGCTTATCAATAATTAGTTTAGTTGCATACATACCTACACCTGTACCCAATCCTATTGGTTTAGTAGTAAAATTTAAATCAAAAATTTTGTGAAGAATATTTTCTTTTATTCCACCTGCATTATCAATATAATCTATTTGTATTTCACCATTTATCTCAAAAAAGGATATTGTAACTTGTCTGTTTTTAATTCCATTTTCTATAAAGGCATCTCTAGAATTACTTATAAAGTTTAAAAAAATATGCTGAAATTCATTTGATATTCCAAATAGTTTTATATCTTTATTTCCTTGGATTTTTATATTTATTTTATTAATTTTCAATTCATCTTCCAGAAGTAATAAAACATTTTCTATATTTTCATAAAGGGTAAATTTATCATATATATCACTTGGGTTAAAAAATGTACGAAAGCTATTTAAAGTAGAAGCCAAATGGGTTATTTGTCTTTGGAATTTTTCTGTTAATTCATTTGCATATTCTTGGTTCATCTCACCATATTTTACACTTTCACTTATATCAATAGCATACAAAGACATTATAGATAAAGGCTGTTTCCATTGATGGGCAATAATATCAACCAAATCCCCTACTAATGCTTTTTTAGATTGTTGTATTAAGTTTGAATCCAAAATTTCCATTTCATTGATTTTTTCTTCTATTTGATATTTTAACTTAGTATTTAATTCATCTAGTCTTTTTTTATTAGTTATATCTTTTCTTAATGAAAGAAAACCGATTATATTTTTATTTTTGTCATATTTAGGAACAATTGTTCCCTCTACCCAATAAATATTTCCATTTTTGTCTATATTTTTTATTTCACCTTTCCAGGTTTCTCCCGATTTTAATATGTGCCACATATGTTTAAACACATCTCTTTGCACATCAGGGTGCCTAATAATACTATGTGGTCTACCTATTAATTCTTGTTTTGAAAAACCAGTTACTTCACAAAATGCAGTTGATACTTTAGTAATAAAACCTTCCTTATCCGTTTCAGTCATTAATATGTACTTATCAATAACCTCAAGTAATTCTTCATTTTCATCATTTTTAATTGAAAGTTTTGTTTTGATGTTATATATAAAATAGGTATATCCTAGTAATATAATAATTAGTATAGAAAAAACTAAAAATAGTATTTTTGTTCTAAACTTCATATCATAAATTTGGGATTGATTATTAAATCTTATGAAATAATTTAAGACACTTTTAGACTCAAAATAAGGAATAAAAGATATAGAAATGATTGTTTTATCTTTTTCAAATAATAATACTTTTTCTTCTTTATTTTTTATTAATCCAAAAACTTCTTTATTTTTTAAATAACTTAACTCTTTTGCATTAGTAAGTAGTTTAGATAGTTTTAATATTTCTTTTTCATAATCTTGGTATGTTTTAATATCTAAGATTGATTTTAATAAAACGATATGATTAAATTTATTATAAATCTTTTCATCAGATTCTTCAAAAAAATACTCCCTTAAGACTTTAAACTCACCATAACTATTCTCTAAACTATTCTCTAAAACTTTATTAATATGTAAATTTTCATTATAAACTAAACTGGTGTATATAATAATTTCCAAAAAAACAAATATTAAAAAAGTAAAAAAGTTTTTTTTCATCTACAAACTAATTACCAATTCTAGTTTTTTCATAATATTATCCATAGAATCAAATGGTTTCATTATGTAATGTGTTGCTCCATATTTATGTGCTTTTAGAACTCTATCCAAAGTAGAACTTGCTGTCATCATGATAACTTTTATATCTGGATTCTTTTCAACTATTTTTTCTAAAGCTTCAAGTCCATCCATTTGTGGCATGACTATATCCAAAAATACAACATCAATTTTTGAATCAATATTATTTATAGCAGTAAGTGGATTTGAATAAGTAGAAATCTTATACTTATTACTTCTTGAAAGTGATTTTGATAACATTTCAATTATCTCTTTTGTGTCATCAACAATAGCAATATTATATATTTTATCATTCATCTTTTAGCCTTTTACTTTTTTTTCAAATAATTCTTTTGCAGCTTCATTCATCAGGTGGTGGTTTTTTTCATCTAAAATTCTATCTAAGAATTCAAAAACACCTTCACTTGCTTTTTCTATTTTGTGAACTCTATTTTCTATAATTTCAGTTGTACAAATTTCATCTTTACTTGAACATTCAGTTGCTAATGCATTTGCATTATCATGTACTGCCCTATGGTAAGGTTCAAGTTGTTTATATGAATGTACAAAGCTAAATTCAGTTTTTCCAAGCCCACTTTCATACCATTTCCCAAGTCTACAATTATGATGATCAACACCATTAAAATTATTAGGTTCTCCAAAAAGTAGTTTATACAAATTATTTTTATAAATTATATGATCTAGTTTTGCAAGATTTATGAAAATTTTATTACTTATACTTTCTACTTCAAAAACTGACCTACTAGAATTTTTTTCAAAACTATTCATTAATTTAATAAGTTCATCAACTCTAGTTTTAGTTTCATCAACTGATTTTGCAATTTGATCAGAACTATTTTTTATATTTAAACTTTCATTTTGTATTAAATCAACTACTTTTTTTATCTCTTTTGCAGCTTCTGCACTTCTAGTTGCTAGATTTCTAACTTCTTGTGCAACTACTGCAAAACCTTTCCCCGCTTCTCCAGCAGTTGCAGCTTCAACTGCCGCATTTAGTGATAAAATATTTGTTTGAAAGGCTATTGCTTCTATCATGGTTATAACAGAAGAAATATTTTTACTATTTTCAACAAGATTATGAACCATAGTATTCTCTGATTGGATATGATCTTGAATATAGCCAGTATCTCTTACAATACTTTCTGTTAAATTAAGTCCCAATAGAGACCCTTTTGCAGTATCTTTAGATTCAACCATCATTGAATCTAAATCATCCAATAAACTTACATAAACATCTTGTGTTGAAGTCAAAGCATTACTAATATTTTGACTATTGTATTTTAAAATTGAACTATTCTCAGCATCTTTTATTGATACTTTTGTAAGTATTACAACATCTACATTATCAAAACTTTGTAAAGTAATTTTAGCTTCACAATCTCCAAGAATAACAGTAGGTCTATTTTCTTTAATTGCATTTAAGATTACACTACTATCTGTTATATGTGAACTTGCTCTTTCATTTTTGAAAATTTCATTCTTATTTTTATCAAATGCAACTAACCCCTCTTCAAATGAACTCTTAGAAATATTTTTAAATACCTCTAACTCTGTTTTCATTCTTTGCATTTCATCTTTATATTTAGATTCCAACTTAACTTCGATTTCATTATGACTAAGTTTTTCAAGCTTTAACTCTTCTTGTAAGGTCTCAACTTTCTCTTTTAACTTAGCTATTTCTAAATCTTTTTCTTTACAATTACCAAAAAACATTATCACTCCTATATTTGTAATATTTTATCTTATTTAAACTTAGTTAGTATAATTATAAATTATATTTAATTTATTTATAATAATAACCTATATTTCTAACTTTTGTATTCTAAAGTTTTAGTTATTTCTATAAAAAACTTGATATAATCAAAGTACTTATACACAGATATAAGTTATTTTAAAAAAAGGTAACTAATTTATGGGGAATCTTGATCAAATTATAATCTTAATACTTACACTAGTATCAGCACTACTTACTTGGAAGATGGTTTTTGATTTTTATAAAACAAAAATTCATAAAGTAATTACTCATCTTATTGCGGTTATTACTGCATCATTTATGCTTCTTTCCACTACATTTTTATTTATGAATAAAAATTATCAAAGGGGAAGTGGTGATCCGCAAATGATATTAAGTTTTTCGTCAGTTGGCATTTTGATTGTTATGTTATTAATTTTATATCTATTTTTTAGATATATCCCTTCGAGAAAATAAATGTTCTTTCTAATACCAGAAGACAAAAGAGTTTTAATATTTTATATTCTAGTTATAATAACTGGAGTTTTTTTAGACTACTTAAATATCATTGCAACTGAAAAATTTGTTGGTATTGTAATGCTTGCTGGAATTTTATTTTTTGTTATTAGAACTCTTATTTTTGGATACTGCACTCAAAATTGTGATGAAGAAAAAGAAGAGAATAAAAAATAATAACTACATTATTGATAACAAGTATCAATATTAACTTTACTTTAAGTTTACTTCCTATACTATTTTAATAATTATTATCAATAAAGCACTATTTATTTGAAAATATAAATTAAAACTAAGGAAGTATTATGAGTGTATTAGTTATTGGCGGGGATAAGATATCTACTATAATATCTACATTAGAAGATTTAGGGGCAAGTTCTATTAGGCATTGGGATGCAAGAAAAAAATCATCTGCACCAAAGAAAAAAATTCCACAAGATACAGATTGTATTATCATGCTTACATCATTTTTAAATCATAATGTTATGCACAAATATAAGAATATAGCAAAAAAACAAAATATTCCATATATTTGTACAAAGCACTCATCTAATTGCGTTCACGATGAATATAAAAAAATGATTGATTCAAATAATTGTGGAGATTGCGATTTAAATTGCAATAAAAGAAAAAATGAAAATTATTAAAAAAATTCAAGAGTTAAAAAAAGCTATTAAGCATAACTTATATTTACAATCAGTGGAATAATATTTAAGGAAATTCCTTAAATATTATTGACAATCAGAACATTTTCCAAGAAGTTGCATAACATGGTTTGTAATTACAAAGCCATTTTCTTTTGCTACTTTAGTTTGTCTTTTTTCTATCTCTTCATCCATAAATTCAACTATTTTTCCACAAGAAATACAAATCAAATGGTCATGATGATTTTTAGTATTTGATTCGTATTTTTTACCATCTGTTCCAAATGTAATTGATGTGATTAAGTGAACTTCTTCTAAAAATGACAAAGATCTATATACAGTAGCTATTCCTATATTTGAATCAGGATTAGCATTTTTAACTTCATTATAAATTTCTTCAGCAGTTAAATGACCTTTTGCGTTTAAAAGTACTTCAAGAACAATCTCTCTTTGTTCAGTATATTTAAGGCCTTTTTGCTTTACAATTTTTTTAAGTTCTTCTTTTATATCTTCAAACTCTTCATTATTATTCATAAATTGTATCCTTTTAATTTAAACATAATAGTATAACAAATATAAACATATAAAAACAAGTAAAATAAAAAAATTTATGAATTTTAAACTGAGAATTACTATCAGTTAAGTATTTATTTACTCACTATGGTATACAATAACTTACTTATAAAAAACTTATAAATTTTATTTAAATAAAAGAGGAAAATATGACTTTAAGTGAATTAAAAAAAGGTGAATGTGGAGAAATAATAAAAGTATCTGCAAGTCAAGTATTAAAATCTAGGTTAAACTCTTTTGGAATAGCTAAAGGTGCAAAAATATATGTAATTGAGCAAACAATGTCAAAAAATACAATTGAAATCAGACTCAATAGTACGAAAATTGCACTAAGAACAAATGAAGCAAAAACTATTGAAATAGAAAGAAGAGAATGCGAAATATAAATGAAAAAAAATTAATTAGAATAGCCCTTGTAGGGCAACCAAATGTTGGAAAATCAATGCTTATCAATTCTATTTCTAACTCTAAATTAAGAGTCGGAAATTTTTCAGGTGTAACAGTAGAAAAAAAACAAATAGAATTTCAACATGATGATTATCTTTTTCAAATTACAGATTTACCAGGTTCATACTCATTAAATGACTATACAATTGAAGAAAAAGTTACAAAGAACTATCTTGAAAAAGGTGATTATGATATTATATTAAATGTTTTAGACTCTACAAATTTAGAAAGAAACCTCTACCTAACAACTGAATTATTAGCCTTAGATAAAAAAATGGTTATTGCTTTAAATATGAGTGATGAAGCAGATAATGAAGGCTTATCAATAGATGAAAATCAATTGGCAAAAATCATAGGGAAACCTTGTGTAAAAACATCTGCTAAAAATAAAACAGGTATTGAGACTCTAATAAAGACTATGATTCAAAAATACAATTCCTCTAAATTTGAATCAAAGTTAATTTTTTCAAATGTAATGGAAGAAGAAATTTCAAATATAAAAACACTTTTAATTGAAAAAAAATATGCAAGTGATGTTCACTATAGAGAAGTTGCAATTAAACTTTTGCAAGAAGATAAAAAAACATATTTAAAATTTCATGATGAGCCTATTTGGACAGAACTGCAACCTGTACTAAAAGAAGCTTTGGAGCACATATATTTGCACTATAATACAAAAGACTTAGATGAAATTTTTGCAGATGAAAAGAACTCTTTTGCAAGAGGTGCAACGCAAGAAGTCGTAAGTGCTAAAAAAATCTATGGTCAAGATTTAAGTTCAAAAATTGATAATATTTTATTAAATAAAGTTTTAGGTATTCCTATATTTTTATTTTTTATGTGGGGACTTTTTCAACTTACTTTTGTAGTTGGAAATATTCCAATGGATATGATTGATTCATTTTTTGCTTCCCTTGTAGATGGAACAAAAAATATTTTAGGAGATAATGAACTCTCTTCTTTAGTAGCAGATGGAGCAATAGCTGGAGTTGGAGCAGTAATTTTATTTGTACCAAATATCGTGATTTTATTTTTTGGTATTGCCCTACTTGAAACAACTGGTTATATGAGTAGAGTTGCATTTTTACTTGATGGTTTTTTTCATAAGTTTGGACTTCATGGGAAATCATTTATTCCTTTAGTTTCTGGGTTTGGTTGTTCAGTTCCTGCATATATGGCAGCAAGAACACTAAAAAATGATAGGGATAGACTATTAACTTTATTTATTATAGGTTTCATGTCTTGTGGAGCTAGACTTCCAATATATGTACTTTTTACAGGGGCATTCTTTTCAGGGGATAGTGCCGGAAATATTTTATTTTTAATATACATAACAGGAGCACTTCTTGGACTTGTAGCTGCAAAAATACTAAAAATAACAGTTTTTAAAAGTGAAGACGAACCTTTTGTAATGGAGATGCCAAAATATAGACTACCAACATTTAAACTCATTTGGCACACGGTTTCAAACCAAGCACTAATGTACTTAAAAAAAGCAGGTACATATATTCTAGCAGCATCAATACTAATTTGGTTTGCTTCAAATTATCCAAAAAATCATGAATATACTCAAGAAATCAATACAAAAATAGAACAAACTCTAGATGAAACAAAAAAACAAGAATTGCAAAATGACCTTGTTCAATATAATTTAGAAAACTCTTACTTAGGGATTATTGGTAAATTTTCTCAACCATTATTTGCTCCTTTAGGTTTTGACTGGAGAATGACAGTTGCCCTAGAAACTGGGCTTGCTGCAAAAGAGATAGTTGTTTCAACTTTAGGTATTTTATATGGCTTAGGTGATCAATTAACAGAACAAAGTGATACTTTACTTAATAAGATTAAAAATAATATTCCAATTACTTCAGCACTTTCATTTATTATGTTTGTAATGATTTATATACCTTGTTTAGCTGCATCAATGGTTTTTGCAAGGGAAGCTGGAGGATGGAAATATCTAGTTTATCTTTTTATTTTTACGACAGGAACAGCTTGGGTTTTATCTTTTATAACTTACAATATTACAAGAATTATAGTTACATAACAATGTAACTATTCTTCTGCTAAAACTTCAAAAGTAGTATTAAATACTTGGTCTTTATCTGTCACTCTAAAATTCCAAACACCAACTTCTCTACCACTTAAATATCTAAAATCATAAACAGAACCATGACCTGAAGGTATAAGTACATTTCTAGTTCTTGAAATTTCACCTTCTGGATTAATCCATTCAACCTTTATAAATTTATCTTCTGTTGATCTTTGTGTCATGTATTTACAAATAATTGAATTCTCTTCTTTTATTACTAAACAATCAACTTCACTTCCTACAGAATCAGTTCCAAAACAAGATGAAAGAGATAAAAGTGCAGCTAAAAATAATTTTTTCATAAATATCCTTAAAATAATTGAGCAAAAGTGATTTTATTATACCTTATATTTATTCCAAATAGTCTCTTCATCTAATGAAGCTCTATTTTCTAGTACTTCAAAGGGAGTATATGCTTCTTTATATCCCATAGAAAAATGATCTTTTATCCAATAACCTAAATAGATATATGGGATTTTTAATTGTTTAGCAACTTTTATTTGGGCCAATATTGAAAACTTCCCAATAGATAACTTTTCATAATCATGGTCATAAAAACAATAAATAGAAGAGATTGACTTATCCAAAATATCAGTTAAAGCAACACCAATTAATTTATCATCTCTCATATATAAAAACTCTTTTGTAAATGAAGTTTTACCATCAATATAAGATCGACTATATTCTATTGGTTCAATTGGTGCGTAAGGCCATGATTTTTTATCATTCATGTATTTATGGTATTTATCATATAAATTTAGATGATCTACAGAAATTGAAGGGGGTTGAATATATACTTTTGTATCTTTATTTTTTGCCATTACCCTTTTTTCTGATTTAGAGAATTTGTAATTTGCAACATCAATTCTAATACTTATACACTTTGTACAATTCTTGCACTCTGGAACAAAGTGCATTCTTCCAAATCTTCTCCAACCATGCTCTAGCATATTTTGGTAATCTTCTGGCGTGCAGTTTTTTAAGTATCTATATCTTATATCAGATATTTCATTGTCAAAATAAGAACAATCTTTATTATTCTCTACAAACTCTAATTCATCATCTATCAATTGCATTATTACTCGTTTATTTTTTCTTTTATCTCTTTTGCTATTGCAGTTATTCTTTGGATTTTTTCACTATTACTTAAACTATCATCTATCAAATGTTTTACAAAAGCAGATCCAACTATTACACCATCAACATTCTTTGCTTTTGCTTTTGCTGTCTTTTCATCTACTCCAAAACCAATATATAAAGGAGTTTTAGTATACTTTCTAACATTATCAATAATATCACTTAAGTCCTCTTCTACTCCACTTCCAGTAATACCTGCATAAGCTACCATATAAACAAACTCTTTAGAATGTTCAACTACTTTTTTAATTCTATTTTCACTATGAGTTGGAGCCACAAAAGATATTAACGCTTGCTCATAATGACTAGCTAATTTATTATATTTTAAACTCTCTTCAAAAGGAAAATCAGGAACAATAGCACCTTTTATTCCAAACTCTTGTGCTTTTGCAAAAAACTTTTCTATTCCATAATGGTAAAAAGGATTAGCATAACCCATCCACAAAGTTTTCATCTCAGGAGCAATTTTACTTGAAACTTCAAATAAATCTTTTAATTTAAAACCATTTTTCAAGGCTATTAAATTTGCTTTTTCAATCACTGGACCATCTGCTACTGGATCAGTAAAAGGAATACCTAATTCTAAAATATCAACGCCTGCATCTTTCATATTAAAAGCTAAATCAACTGTAAAATTGTTTTCAGGTAATGATGCCGTAATGTATCCAACAAGTTTTTTCAAAATATAATCCTAATAAAATATTAATTTTTAATTATTCTATCTAATTTTATCTTGGAGAGATATGAGAATAGGCTCTACAATTAGATTTAAAATAAATTTTTTTAATATAACTATTGTTTTTTAGTTTTTCAAAAAAAGGATATTTTAGATACAATATTTACCTATAAATATTAAGGGTTATTTAGTGAGTATTATAAAAAATGAATTTCAAGGAAACTTACCATCTAATGATGGTACCGCATCTGCTAGTTTTGAAAAAATAAATATTAACAAAATAAAAAAAGCTAAAAATGTAAAAAAGCTTACAATGATTACAGCTTATGATGCATTATTTGCAAAACTATTTGAAGAACTTGCAGATATTATTTTAGTAGGTGATAGTTTAAATATGAGTTTTGCTGGTAAACCAGACACTTTATCTGCTACCTTAGAACAAATGATTTATCATACAAATGCAGTATGCAATGGCGCTAAAGAAGCCTTTGTAGTAATAGATATGCCCTTTGGAACCTACATAAATAAAGATCAAGCACTTAAAAATGCAATAAAAGCCTACCAAGAGACAAACGCTGCGGCTGTAAAAATAGAAGGTGGAGAAGATAGAGCAGATATAGTTTCACATCTTACATCTAATTCTATAGCAGTTATGGGACACATTGGTCTTATGCCTCAATATGTGAGAAGTGAAGGTGGTTACAAAGTAAGAGGTAAAACACAAGAAGACAAAGAACAACTACTTCGTGATGCTATTGCAATCGAAAAAGCGGGTGCTTTTTGTATCGTAATTGAAGGGGTTATGAGTGATGTTGCCCAAGAGATTACAAAAGCTGTTTCAATACCAACTATTGGAATAGGAGCAGGAAAAGAAACAGATGGACAAGTTTTAGTTTGGTCAGATATGTTAGGATTTTTTGAAGAATTTAAACCAAAATTTGTAAGACACTATTTAGATGGTGCAGCACTTGTAAAAGATGCTGTTTCAACTTATAAATCAGATGTTCAGAACAAAACTTTCCCAAGTAAAGAAGAGGAATACTAATAGTGGATGATAGATTAGTAAATGTAGAACAAATATCTTTTGAAGATGAAAAAGTTGAAGTAAATTTACGACCCTCATCATGGGATGATTATATTGGTCAAGAAAAAATTAAAAAGAATCTAAGAGTCTTTATAGATGCAAGTAGAAAAAGAGGTGAAGCCTTAGATCATATCTTATTTTATGGACCTCCTGGACTTGGGAAAACTACACTTTCATACCTAATCTCAAATGAGATGGACTCAAACATAAAAATAACAGCTGGTCCTATGATTGAAAAGTCAGGAGATTTAGCTGCAATTTTAACAAACCTTGAAGAAGGTGATATTTTATTTATCGATGAAATTCATCGTTTAAGTCCAGCAGTTGAAGAGATACTTTATCCTGCTATGGAAGATTATCGATTAGATATTATTATTGGAAGTGGACCAGCTGCACAAACTGTAAAAATAGACTTACCAAGATTTACACTAATTGGTGCTACTACAAGAGCTGGTATGCTTTCAAATCCTTTAAGAGAAAGATTTGGTATGCACTTTAGAATGCAGTTTTATACACATCCTGAGTTATCTAAAATCATTCAAAAAGCAGGAACAAAGCTAGATAAAGAGTGTGAAAAAGATGCAAGTTATGAAATTGCAAGAAGAAGCAGAGGAACACCTAGAATTGCCCTTAGACTTTTAAGACGAGTAAGAGATTTTGCAGAAGTAGAAAATGAGCAAATAATCAAATTAAAAAGATGTGAATATGCCCTTAATGAATTGGGAGTAAATGAAACAGGCTTTGATGAGATGGATATAAATTTACTTGAACTTCTAGTTTCAAATAAAGGAAGACCAATGGGACTTTCTACAATTGCAGCAGCTTTAAGTGAAGATGAAGGTACTATAGAAGATGCCATAGAGCCATACTTATTAGCTAATGGATATATAGAAAGAACAGCAAGGGGAAGAGTTGCTAGTGTAAAAACATATGAACTTTTTAGACTTACAGCTCCTATTATAGAAGGTAAACTATTTTGAAACCACAATATTTTTTGATTTTAATTGGAGCAATAACTCTTTATTTTCTAATTGAACTATTCCACCCTTTTCTAAAAGCAATGAGCGTTGCACTTTTACTTGCAGTTGCCACAAATACTTTAAGTATTAATGTATCAACTAAGATTAAAAATAAATTTTTATCTTCAACTTTAATGACGATTATTTTAACCTTTGTATTCTTTATTCCACTGTTATATTGTGTATTCTCTTTTGCTACATTAATAAATAATATTGACCAACAAGCTTTATCTAAAATGCTAACAAAATTTGAATCATGGGTTGCACTTTTACCTAATGATTTTTTAATTATAAAAGAACAACTAATGGATGCAATAAGTAAAATTAATATTAAAGAATTTATTGAAAGTCTTCTTTCTTTTGGAGCATATTTAGGTAAAAACTCTGCAAAATTTATAATTGATATGGTAATGATATTGATATTTTATTTCTTCTTTAATTTTTATTCATTACAACTATCAAGTTATTTAAAAGGTCTTTTACCTTTAAAAAAAGAAGATGCTAGTGTACTATTTATTGAGTCTTCAACAGTAATGAGTGTAGTTTTATATTCTGTACTTGCAACAGCTATTTTAGAGGGATTTTTGTTTGGTATTTTTATTACATTCTTTGGATATGATGGAATTTTACTTGGAGTATTATATGGATTTGCTTCTTTGATTCCAGTTGTAGGAGGATTGATTATGTGGCTTCCTATGGCTTTATATGAAGGATTTACAGTATCTCCTGCTAATGGTTTGATTATAGCTATATATTCAGTTGTGGTAATAGCAATTCTTGCAGATACCTTTGTAAAACCAGTCATAATAAAATATATTAATTTAAAAGTAGTAAAAACAAAAGCAAATATAAATGAGTTATTAATATTTTTCTCTATTATTGCTGGATTATCGACTTTTGGCTTTTGGGGGATGATTATAGGACCTGCAATGGTTAGTTTTTTTATCTCAATAGTTCAACTATTAAAAAAGTTTTCAGTTGATTCTAAAATAAAAGATATAAACTCGCTAGATAGCACAGTCTAAGAAAACTTAATTATACTCTTTTGTATAAAGTCATCAAATTCATTACCTATAGGTACAGTTTTATCAACTTCTAACCAAGATAAATCTTTGAGATAAGATAACTCTATAGGTAAATGAGCAATATTATTATTTGAAAGGTTAAACTCTTTTAATCTTTTGAGACTATCTAAATTTTGAGGTAAATTAATCAAACAATTATTTGATAACCATAACTCTTTTAAATTTGACAAGTTTGATATTTCACTTGGAATAGTTTTTAAATTATTTGAGTAAAGCCATAAGTCCGTTAATTCTGTCAAGTTCCCAATACTACAAGGGAGTTCTTCTAATCTATTTTCATATAACCATAAGACTTTTAATTTTTTTAACTCACCTATACTTTCAGGTAATTCCACTAAATAATTATGATTTACAAGTAACTCTGTTAGATTTTTAAGATTTCCTATGTCATTTGGCAAGTACTCTAGTTTATTATCAAAAATACTTAAACTATCTAAGTTTTCCAACTGACAAATACTACTTGGTAATATTCTTAAATCATTACCTAATAAATTAAGTTTTATTAGATTTTTTAGTTGTCCAATTTTACTTGGCAATGAAGTAATAGAATTTTCAAAAAGTGCTAAAACTTCTAGATTATTTAATTCACAAATCTCATCTGGTAATCTTGATAGATTATTTTTTGATAAACTCAATTCCACTAGCATTTGTAAATTATTAATTTCCCTTGGAATAAATCTTAATCTATTTTTGTACAAATGCAATTTTTTTAGTTTTGTAAGATTACATATCTCTTTTGGAAGATAAGTTAAATTATATTTTGAAAGGTTCAATTCTTCTAGATTTAATAAAGTATGTTTATCTCTTGGAAGTCCCCTTGGATACTTACTATTAAATCCTTTTTCAATAAAGTACAATTCATCAATTTTATTTTCATCTGCCCAATCAAATATTCTATCTATCCATGAATCATCCATCGAAATATCAATGGGATTATTCAATATTTTTTGAGTATAAGCTATAAGTGTTTTACTCTTATAAAGTTCCATATAAGAGGAGTTGTTTCTTATTATTAGTCCTGCTCTACTAGTCATTTTTACTCTTTTTATATTGTTGTTGAATATTGGCGCATTTTAGCAACTAGGTTCTCTTTCTCTTCTTTTAACTCTTGTTTCATTTCATAAATATATTCATCTAAATTATCAATTTTATTTATTAATCTAAAGGTTTCATCTTTTTTTATAATTTCAATCTCTGTCTTAGCCAATTTTATTTTTTCCCTAGCTAGTTCAATTTTATTTTTTAAGATATTTTTATCAAAAAGTGTATCTGATTCACATGAAAAGCTCTCACCATTTAAAAGATTATTTAATATTCGAGATACTTTTTTTAGATTGTTTTGTTGATATGCTGAATTTAATTCTTTAAAAATCTCTTCTGCTTTATCTTTTTTAGCCTCTTCTATAATATCTGGATGGCACAATCTACTAGCTTTTCTATAAAGTCTTTTTAATTCAGCTTTTTCTATTTTTGTAAGCTCATATGGATCATCTAATTTAAACTTTTTTATCTCTTCATGAAAGTTTTCAAAATCTTTTTTTGCTTCAAAATATTGATACTCATATTTTTTACCATCTTTTTTATATAAAAATTCAAAATACTCTTCTCTTAAAATAAGTATCTCTTCTATTAATACACCAACTTCTTTATGGTATCTACTGTTAAAATCATTTATTTTATTGTGATGTTCTTCAATCTTGCAACTTAGAGTTAAAAGTTCTTTTTCTAAAACTTTTAACTCTAATTTTAATCCTTGAATTTCTTTATCTTCATGTACTACTAAACTAGAAAATTGACCCAAATATTGATCAATTAAAGATATAACTTCTTGGAAATTTGTCTCTTCAATAAGTTTTAATATTTTTTTTACTTTTTCATCAATTTTTAAAGAGTATAGTCTATGCACTTGGGGATAAAGACTCTCTTCATCTTCAATAGCAATACAACTTTTAATGATTTCTAATCTCTTTAAAATCTCTTTCATAGTAGCCTTAAATCTTTATAATTACACTATATTATACAAAAATATTGATGACAACTTTTAGAAAAAAATCATGAATTTGAGAAATTACTTTTAGTATTATTTAATTTGTTTAGATTATTTCTAGGCAAGAAAGCCTAGAAATGGGGTTTAGAAGAATTTTTATTTTAAATTAAATTTTATTAAGAAAGTATTTATACTAACTTTAAGAAATATATAAAATTTATTCTTTATTTTTTATTCACCTGAAATTAATTCACCTTGGTAAGTCATAATTCCATAGTCAAGATTACATACACTTTTAAATCCAGCACTTAGCATAATATTTTGACAATAAGCGCTTCTACTTCCACTATGGCAATAAACTACTACTGGAATATCTTTTTTATCGTCAAGTACTTCTATTGATTGATAAAAAGATGTTGTTGGAACTAAGAAGTCAGTTCCTTTTATTCTATGACCTGCCCACTCCATCCACTCTCTCACATCAACTAAATTAAAATTAATAAAACCTAATTCTCTAGCTTCCAATAAAGCTTCAACTTCCATTGCACTTATTTGAGATTTTTTTAAGATATTTTCACACTCTTCTTTTGTGAAACCTTTTGAATGAACAACTTCCTCTTTTTCTTTTGGACTATTAGTTAAAGAATCTGCATACTCTTTTGTACAAAAAATTCCACAGTGACAATGACCTTGTGAAGGAATCTCCTCTTTAAGGGCTGGGGTACATGGACAAAGTCTATTATCAGCTTTATCTTTTTCTTCTTGAGTTTCACCTATTACCATAAAACATGGACAATATCTCTTATCATATATAAGTTTATTTCTAGTCAAACCCATTTGGATAGATTCATTTACATCATCTTCTGGATTATAAACAAATCCATACTCTTCACAAACTTTATCTGTAAATTGCTTTGTTAATTCAAATGTTGTTTGAAATTCATCACTATTTATATCAATCTTTTTAATCATTATTTTCCTATTTTTGAAATATACTTTGATAAAGCTTTTATATCAGCTTCACTTAATTGCATAACTTGGCCTTTCATTATGCCTTTCATGTCTCCACCATAAGTTCCATTTTTATAACCTAAAAGAGCATCTTCAATCTTCTTTTCATCCCATTGCCCTATTTTTTGTGATTTTCCAAGGGCATGAACTTCTCCATTTTTCCCATGACATCCAGCACATTTTACAAATAATGTTTTAATTCTTTCATCAGTTTCATCTTTTGGTGTAATTGCATTATCTATGCTTTTACTAATATCTTTTGCCACATCATTTGCTTGTTTTACCACATCAACACTAACTTCTTTTGCTTTTGCAATAGCATCTTTTGTTGCATCTTTTGAATCATCAACGGCTTTTAAAGTCTCTTCTTTTACAGCTTTTACAATCTCTTTGCTAGAATCAATTATTTCATTGCTTTTTGCTTTTATAATTTCAATATTCTTTTTAGTATCATTTACAGTTGCTGTTTGTGCAGCTTCTGCTTTTTCAACTTTTTGTACCTTTTGAGTCTCTTCACTACTTTCATTACAACCTGCAAATATAAATAATGCAACAATAGAACCTAATAAAACTTTATTCATTTTTCTCTCCATTTTATAACTCTTTATAATCAAATTTAAATTCATCTTTTACAAAATCAATTTTAACTAAACCACCATTTTTTAGTTTCCCAAATAAAATTTCATCAGTGATTTTATCTTTTATTTCACGAGAAATAACTCTATTAAGTGGTCTAGCACCCATATCTTTATCATAACCAAGTCTTGCTAACTCATTCTTAGCTTTTGTACTTATAACTATATCAATATTTTTATCTTTGATTTGCTCTTTCATATCATCAATAAATTTACCAACAACTTTTGAAACAATATCTAATGTAAGTGGCTTAAAGGTTACAATGTTATCAAGTCTATTTCTAAATTCTGGTGCAAAGAATTTTTTAATTGCTTTATTTTCATTTAAAGAATCATCTTTTGCAAATCCCATAACATTTGCTTCTGAAGAACCTAGATTTGAAGTCATAATTAAAACAACATTTTGGAAGTCTGCTTTATTACCACTATTGTCTGTTAATTCTGCATTATCCATAACTTGAAGTAAAATTGACATCAAATCAGGATGAGCTTTTTCTATTTCATCAAGTAATAATACACAGTGAGGATGTTTTCTAATGGCTTCTGTTAAAAGTCCACCTTGTTCAAATCCAACATATCCAGCAGGTGCTCCAATTAGTCTTGAAACAGTATGAGCTTCCATATATTCACTCATATCAAATCTTTCAAAATGAACACCAAGTTGTTTAGATAATTCTTTTGCAACTTCAGTTTTACCAACACCTGTTGGTCCAGTGAAAAGAAAACTACCAACTGGTTTTGACTCACCACCTAACCCTGCTCTATTAACTTTAATAGATTTTACTATTGAAATAATTGCATCATTTTGACCAAAAACTCTTTTTTGCATGTTTTTTTCTAAACTTCGTAAAAGTGTTAAGTCAGATTTCGTTGCTGATTTTGGTGGGATATTTGCCATAAGTGCCACAGTATTTTCAATATCAGTTGCAGTAATATTTATAGGTTTTTTCTTTTTACCATCTGCATTTAATTGTAGTTTTTTAGTAGCTGCTACCTCATCAATAACATCAATTGCACTATCAGGCAAAAATCTATCATTGATATATTTTTTACTAAGTTCCACTGCTACTTCTAAAGATTTTTTATTGAACTTAACATTATGAAACTCTTCGTATTTTGATTTAAGTCCATCTAAAATAGCTACACAATCTTCACTACTTGGTTCACTTACATCAACTTTAGCAAATCTCCTACTAAGTGCCTTATCTTTAGAAAAATCATTTCTAAATTCTGTAAAAGTAGTTGCTCCTATACATCTAAGTTTTCCATTTGAAAGCATTGGTTTTAAGATATTTGAAGCATCCATTGCTCCACCGCCAACACTTCCAGCTCCAACTAATGTATGTATTTCATCTATAAATAAAATAGAATTAGGAATTTTACTTATCTCTTTTAAAAGTGTTTTTAATTTTTTCTCAAAATCCCCTCTATATTTTGTCCCTGCTAGCATAGAACCCATATCAAGAGAAAAGACTTTTGAATCTTTTAAAATAGAAGGTACATTATTATTTGCAATTTCTAAAGCTAATCCTTCAGCAATAGCAGTTTTACCAACTCCTGGTTCCCCTACAAGGATTGGATTATTTTTCTTTCTTCTACTTAAAACTTGAATTACTCTATTTATTTCTCGTTCTCTTCCAATAACTGGATCAATCTCACCTTTTTTTGCAACTGCTACTAGTTCTGTTGCATTGTTCTCTAAGGTTTCATTTTTTTTGTTCAATCTTTTTTCTTCATCAAAATTTTCATCTTGAACATCTACTTCAACATCTCTATGAGCTATTTCTTCTAAGATATCAATTCTTTCTATTCCTTGGCTTTTTAAAGCAAAAGTTGCATATGATTTTTCATTTTTCAAAATTGCTATAAACATATCATCAACACTTGCAAACCCTTTTCCAGAAGTTTGTGTATGTGCAACCATATGTTCAATAACTGAAGTTAATGTTGTTGTTTCTATTGGCTCATCATTAACATTATCAGGAAGTCTTGGGGTACTTACTTCAATATGTGATTTTGTGTCATTAAATATTTTATTAGTATCCAATCCTAAATCAAGCAACATATTTGCTATAAATTCATCATTTAATAACATTAAAAAAATATGCTCCAATGTCAAATACTCATGTTTACTGCTTTTAGCATAAGATACTGCTTGTGCAAATATCTCTCTTAATTCTTTACTTATCATAATTTACTCTTCTTCCATTATCGCTTTTAAAGGAAAGCCCTTTTGTCTAGCTAAATTTTTTACTTGCATGACTTTTGTAGAAGCTATTTCATGGGTATATGTCCCACAAACTTCTTTTCCATTATTATGAATATTTAACATTATAACAGTAGCTTCATCTGTTGTTTTTTTAAAAATCTTTACAAGTATATCAATTACAAAATCCATAGTAGAATAATTGTCATTTAATAATAACACTTTATACTTTTTTGGTTCTTGTACTTCCAAATCATCATTTAACTCTATTTCAAACTCATTTGCCAAAATTAAAACCTTTTAGGATAAAATCAATTAATATTATACCAAAAAAGAATTTACAATGATAAAAAACAAAAATTACCTTTCAAATCAAAGCTTATTTATAACTGCGACAAATACAGATGTTGGTAAAACTTATGCTGCATCTTTGTTTTTAAAAAAATTCACAAAAGATGGATTTAAGGTTGGATATTACAAACCAATTGAAACAGGAGTGATAGATAAACCTATTGATGGACTTTCTATGCTTGAACTAACAAAAAGTTTAAATCCTGATTTTGATGTGGATATAGATTTTGTAGTACCTTACCAATTTGAACTTCCTGCTGCCCCTTATGTTGCTAAAAAAGAAAAAGATATTGATTTAGAATTTATAATTAAAAGAAAAAAAGAACTTGAAAAACTTTGTGATATTTTGATTATTGAGGGTGCTGGAGGGCTAATGGTTCCTATTTTAGAAGATTTTTTTATGATTGATTTAATAAAAAAACTTGAAACAAAAGTAGCATTAATATGTCCAAGTAAGCTAGGAGGCATCAATGATACTCTTTTATCACAAGAAGCCTTGAAAAATAAAGATATCGACTTTGAATGGTATATAAACCTTTATAAAGATAAAGATAGTTTTGAGGAAGTATCACTTCCTTTTTATATCAATCATTTCAAAGAAATTAAATTCTTACAAGACTTAATTTAAAAAAGAAAGAATCTTATAAAGATTCTTCTTTTTGTAATAAACTTTCATAAAGAGTTTCAAGTGCATTATTTGCAATATTTTGTGAAACTCCAATATGAAGTGAAATTTTAGATGGACTCATATCAAGCATATCAAAACTAATATTCTTCTCTTTTAAAGCATTGATAGCATCCACTATTGCAAAGGTATTTTCTTTTAGACCAATTCCAACTAATGTAATTACACATAAATTATAAGATACAATAATATTATCTGTTTTTAGTCTTTTTTCTATCTCTCTTCTTAAATTATTTATCTTGCCTTTTAAATCTTCTTGTTCTACTAATATTGAGATATCATCCCTATCTGTTGGATAATGATAAGTATTAACTCCAAACTCACTAAATATTTTTAATAACTCAGCAGTAAATCCAATCTCATCAGCTAACATATCTTTTTGAAGATAAATAGATGCCATATTATCAAGCTTAGCAATTCCCACTAAATCTTCCATTGGAACTCTTTCACTTAAAATCATAGTTCCACAATGTTCTTTATTATTTGTATTTCTAATATTAATTGGAATTTTACTTTTTTTACAATTTAACATTGCATTGAAATGAAATACATTAAAACCTTTTGAACTAAGTAGTCTTAACTCTTTAAATGTAAGTCTTGGTATTACCTTTGAACCACTTATAACTCTGGGATCAACTTCATAAACACCATTTGTATCTGTCCAGTTTTCATACTTATTTGCATCAAGGGCATAAGCTAATTCTCCACCTGTTAAATCACTTCCACCCCTACTCATAACTGCTATTTCATTATTTTTTGTTACACCATAAAATCCAGGAACTAAGTATTTAGTATCTTTAGTAGTATCAAATTTTTCTTCTATATTTGCATAAGTTACTTTTTGTACTTTTCCATCTCTAAAATCATCACTTAAAATAAATCCAAACTCTTCTGGCAACATAAGTTTTATATTTAAACCTTCATTTGAAAAATATCTTTGTATTATTTTTGCGTTATAATGTTCACCTCGTGACAAGAAAAAAGCTTCTTTTCTTTCGCCTTTTAACAATGAATTTGCTAAATCTTTTTCCAAAGATTTTATTAAATCATCACCTTTAACATTTAAATCACTACATAATCTTCTATATTTATCTATGATTGCATCATAACTTTGCTTTTTACTTATAGTTATGAGATGTTCTTCAAAATATTTACCTGAAGTTGCTACATTTAGTAAGTGGTCAGTTATCTTTTCATCAAAATTATCATCTCTACCTGGTGCAGAAACTACAATTACTCTTCTACCATCGTCTTCTTTTACAATATCTAAGACTTTTTTTATTTGGGAGGCATCTTTTACAGAACTACCTCCAAATTTACATACTTTCATACTCATTTATTACCTTATTAGTTACTTTTTATTGGTTCATAATCTTTTAATGCCAAAAAAGAAGCCCTATTGCTCTTAGCACCAAAAGGTTTTGTTGGAACATTTTCTACTGAATTAAAAACAAAAAATGCATTAGTTCTACTATATGGAGAAATATTATCACAGCTTCCATGCATAATATTCCCATCATGGATTACTAATGTTCCAGCTTTTCCATATGCACCTACGATATTACTATCTTTGACTAATTGTTCTATTGCTTTTAAACTTGGTACTCCGTACTCTTGTTTTTTTAAAGATTTTTTATAGTTATCTTCTGGTGTTTTTCCTTTACAAGAAACATATTTTTTATGACTTTTTGGAATTAAGTATAAGGGTCCATTAAATTCTGTATTATCATTTAACATAACCCAAGCACTTAAACATCTGCAATTTGGCAAACCATCTTCTGTGTGCCAAGTTTCAAAATCACTATGCCAAGGGAAAGATTTTCCCTGATAAGCTGGTTTTATATTAATCCTACTATGATGAATATAAACATCACTTCCTAAAATTTGCTTAACTTTATTTAGTATTCGAGGATCTTTTGAAAGCTTCTCAAAAAGAGTACTAAAAAGATGTTGATTAAAAATCGTTCTTAGTTCATTGCTCGTTGGTTCACAAATAAACTCTTCATTTTTAATCAAATCACCATTTTCAGCCATCAAGTCTATCTCTTGAATCATCTGTTCTATTTCATCTTCTTTAAAAATATTTGGAAATGTGATAAATCCATTCTTTTCATACTCATCTAACTCAATATTATTTAAAGAGTATTCACCTTGTTGTTTTTTACTATATACTGTTTTATCAACTCTTTGTATAATCTTTTCTTCATTTAGTCTTGATGGATATAAATCCTGCATTTAATCTTCTCCTCTTATTAATCTTCTAATGGATAAACTCCATTTTCATCGTGGTTTTCTGTTCCTTTAATAGGAGGATTAAATACACAAATCAGTCTCATATCTTCTGTTCCACCATATAAATTATGGTCATCATGTTCATTTAGTGCATACATAACACCATCATAAATCTCATGAATTTTTCCAGTTTTCAAATCTTCGATTTTACCATTTCCCGCTACACAATAAACGGCTTCAAGATGGTTTTGATAATGAATATGCGTTTTCGTATTTGCTTTTATGATAGTCTCATGGAATGAGAATCCCATATTATCACCTTTTAAAAGCATTCTTCTACTAACCCATTGTCCTTCTTCTGCGTGAACTTCTTTATCTGTGCCTATAATATCTTTATTTATATCTAATACAATCATCTTCTTAAAATTCCTCTGTTAATTTTTCTTTTTTATCTGCAACTAGTTTTGAAATAGCTATTTCAAGTCTATTTAAACCTTCTATTAGTGTCTCTTCATCAATAATTAATGGTGGTAAGAATTTTACAACTTGATCTTCACTACCACAAGTTTCAATAATTAGTTTTTCTGCAAATGCATATTTTGAAATCTCACCAGCAACTGAATTATCACCTTTGATTTCAAATCCATAAGCTAGACCTCTACCTCTAATTACAATATCAAAGGTATCTTTGTATTTATCAGCTATTTTTTCTAAAGTCTCTTTTAAAAGTTTTTCTTTATATTTAACTGCATTTGATAAATCATCATTTTGCCAATAATGTGAAATCGCAACTGTTGCAGCTACAAAGGCTAAGTTGTTTCCTCTAAATGTACCTGTGTGTTCACCTGGTTTCCATTGGTCTAAATCTGGTTTTAATAATACAATTGCCATTGGTAATCCACCACCAATTGATTTTGATACAGTTACAATATCAGGATTGATTCCTGCAAATTCAAATGAGAAAAATTCACCAGTTCTTCCATTACCAACTTGAATATCATCAATGATTAATAAAATATCATACTCTCTACAAATAGATTCAAGCTCTTGCAACCACTCTTTACTAGCTACATTAATTCCACCTTCACCTTGAATAGTCTCAACAATTACAGCTGCTGGAATATCAAGTCCACTACTACTATCTTCTAAAAATTTTCTAAAGATAGTCATTGTATTCATATCACCAAAATAACCATCAAATGGCATAAATGATACATTTGATCTACTAATATAACTCTCATCTCTATAATCATTATTTCCAGTTACTGAAGATGAACCTTGAGTAAGACCATGAAAACCATTAGTGAAAGAAACAACATTACTTCTTCCTTTTACAAGTCTTGCAAGCTTAAGTGCAGTTTCTACTGCATTTGTTCCTGTTGGTCCTGTAAATTGTATTTTGTAATCTAAGTTTCTAGGTACTAATATTGTGTCATTAAATGTTTGTAAAAAATCTTTTTTTGCACTTGTTGCCATATCAAGACCATGAATAACACCATCTTTTTGTATGTATTCAATCAATGCTTTACTGATATGCTCATTATTATGTCCATAATTTAGTGTTCCTGCTCCTGCAAAAAAATCAATAAAGTCTTCACCTTGTTCATTCGTTAAAACAGCTCCTTTTGAAGTTTCAAATATTGTTGGAAAACTCCTAATATATCCTCTTACTTCTGATTCTAAATTTTCGAATATTCTCATTATTTTTCTTCCTTTATTTTAAATGGCCCTATTTCGTATAGAGTCTCATCTTCATGACTGTTTTTAAAGTCATTTTTTTCAAAAAATGTACTACTAGTCATTTTTGTATTTAGCCCTTTGGCAACCTTTTCAAAAACCTTTATTGATGATATATTGCTAGGTGACACTGTTGTATAGATTTTTTCAACATCTAAAAAATCTCTTTTAATTATATTCATGATTAGTCGACCTGCTATATCATTTCCTCTATATTTTCCATCAACTGCAACTTGCCATATGAACAAACTGTTATTTTCATCTGGTTTTAAATATCCAGATACAAAACCTATAACTTTATCTTCATGTAATGCAACCGCACAAGTTGATGAAAAATGTGTTGATTGAAGTAAATAAAGGTACTCAGAATTTAAATCTAAAACCTTACTGTCTTTTACCAAATCATAGATTTGAATTGCGTCAGATTTTTCTGGTTTTCTTATCATAATATTATATGATGACATAAATTTTACCTTTTTTTGTATTTTTTTTCCATACAATATGTTTTAAATTAACATAGTAAATGTTAATTTTTTACATATTAAGTGTTTATTATTGCATAACTTTCTTAATTTAATCTTAGTTTCTGTGTAATTTAAACATTATTTATAGTAAAAAATGTATAATTGTGAAAAAGGAAATTAGTGGCTTTAATAGACAATGACAAGGAAATATTACCTTTAAGTAGTATTGCAGAACTTTTAGGGACAAAAGTAAGAACTCTAAAAATGTACGAAGATAAAGGACTTTTACCTGAAAAAAAAGAGATTAAAAAACTATATTCAATCAATGATACAAAAATGGTCTCTTTTGTTCACTACTTAGCAAGTGTAAAAAAAATAAATGCAAACGGTATAAAATATATTACTGAAATGGTTGAAAATAATATGGATGAGAATAATAAAGCTCTGTTTTTAAATATAGTTGAAGAGAAAATGGAGAAATTATCTACAGATGATATAAAAGATATAGAACTTTTATAAGAGAACTTTTACAACTTTTTTATAATAAAAAGCGACAAGAATAAAAGCAAAACCTAAAATAATTGTAATAAAACTAAGAGGAATAATATCTGCTAAAATACCAATAAAAAATGTGGTAAGTACATTTGATAACATAAATATCATATCATTATATGAAATTACTCGTCCCAAATATTTGTGCTCAACCCTTTCTTGTATAAAAGCATAGCTCATTGACCAAATAGTTGTTGTAGTAAAACCAGTTAAAAAAACCATAATTAGTGCCAAATAAAAATTAAATTGAAAAATTCCCCATAAAATTATGCCTAAGCCTTGAAAAATAAATAAAAGGGTTAATCTATCTTTATTTACCCAATTTGTAATAATAAATGGACCTACCATAAGTGCTATTGCTCTAATGGCATTTGTTATACCTATTGATAAAGGTACTGCTATTACATACTTATACTCATTTTTAGCTAGTAATGTTACAAGTGTATCAAAAGAAGTTAATCCAACTGAGGCATGAAGTAGCAAGAGATGAAGAACATACTTATTACTTTTTATATATAAAAAGCCACCTTTTATCATAGATAAAACTTTCTCTTTTGTATGTACAATTTCTACTTTAAATTCAATATTAAAAAAAACCAATATTGCTACAATAAAAAACAAAGCATCTAAAAGAATGGCTATCTTAACTCCAAAATAATTTACAACAAGCCCACTCATTGCCATACCAAAAGCATAAGTAAATGACCAAATAATAGAGTGGATTTCATTTGTTTTTTTTAAAACATCACCTGAAACTATTTTAGGTAATAGTGTCATCTCAGCAGAGAAAAACATAGAAGCACTACTCATTCGTATAAAAATAAGTATCATCAAAAGCCAAATATCTTCTTTATCATTAATAGTAAGAAGTAGTAAGGTCATGCATAATTCTGTACTTAAAAGTGTTAGCATTAGAGGTTTGATTTTAAATCTGTCTATAATGGTACCAGATAAGGGCGCTATCACGATTGCTGGAATAAAATGCATAGCAGTAACAAGGGAAATAGCAAAGGCACTAGAGCCAAAGTTTACAAGCATAGTATAAATAGCAACATTTGAAAACCAAGCTCCAAAATAAGCTATTACTTGAAGAATAGAGAGCTTTCTTACAAGCGGATAATTAACTAAAAGTTCTTTATAATTCAAGTTTTTCTATTTAAATTCTATTTTAACAAGTCTAGAAAAAGTTTTAGGATTAGGCACTATTATTTCTACTTTATATGAAGAGATATGTTTACTATCAGCTACTTTATAAATTTTGTCAATTTTTAAATCACTTTTTTTGCCATCTAAGTATATTGTTTTATTAGAAATTGAATCATAATCAGAAATAGGAATATAAATTTCTAGCTTTGCTTTGCTCAAATCTTTTGATTCATATAATAAAGTTCCAGGAGTAACATAATCTCCTTTTTTAACATTTATATTATAAATATAGATTTTATCTTCCCACAAAACTTTATTTTTAATTGTATCTTCAAGATTGGCTATATTTATTATCAAATCACTTTTTGTTGATTCTAAATTTAAAACTTGGATTTTTTGATTATCTTTTTCAAAAGCTGATTTTGAAGATATTTTATATAATCTATTATAATTTTTTTGTTGAATATATAACATAGAATCTAAAACTTTTAATTTATTTTTTGTTTGAGCAAGTTCTATTTTATCTACACTATTGTCTATTTCTACAATTTTTGTTTTTTTATTTAGGTATTTACCTTCTACTTCTTCATTTGTAAAAAGTACTTTTCCACTTACAGAAGATTTTACTACAAAACTATCATATGGTTCTAATTTTGAATAATATTCCATTGCAAATAATAAACTTGCACTTAGAAGAAAAACAGCAACAATTTTCATAAATATCCTTTTACAAATCTAAAGTTTCTAATATTTTTATAATCTCGTTTTTAGTAATTTTCAAATCAATAGATTTATCTTTTTCAAGTTTAAAAATCAGCTCATCAAGATTTTTATTATATCCAATATATGGAAGAAGTATCTTCATCATTTCATTTTCATTTTTAGATTTTTTTACTAATTTTATAAGAGGTAAATCATCTTTTTGTTTTGAATTCTTTTTGGCTTTTATATAAAAATATAAAGCAAAAGATATTATTGTCAGAAAAACACCTAAAACAAATGATAATATCATTTTATTTAAAGAGGTTTTATAAACTATTTTTTCTTTTACAACTTCAACTTGTTTTTCAGGTTGAGCTTTTTCTAGTCCTGTAAAACTCTCTTGTTTTTTTACATTTTTTACTTTTATTTTATAACTTGGAGTATTTTTAATAACAACTTTTTGAGTAGCTTTATCAAAATATTTAAGCTGTATTTGTGGTATTTCAAAATCTTTATTTGCAATTATTGAAAAAGACTTTTTATATGAACCTGTATATTTGTCATTTACAATTTTTGTTTGGATTTTTGGTTTATCCTCAAATATTGTTGCATCTTTAATATTTAATTTTATATCTTCCATATCATCAAGGTTCCCAGTTCCATCAATCTCTACTTTAAAAGACAAGGAATCACCTTCATTTATTTCATCTTTAGATACGGAAGTTTTTATAGAAAAATCACCTACTAAATTAATACCTTTAGGTAATGGTTTTACATCTAAATTAAGAGAGTTAGAGTATATTTTTTCTAATTTTGCAGCTTGTGAAAATAAAGAGTAAGTAAAAGCATTTTCATCAATTACTTTTGCTTCTATTTTTATAGGGTCTATTCTTAAGTGACCAGCTTTTTGAGGAGAAATTAAAAAGTTTAACTCTTGAACAACAAAGCCATTTTCTTCATAGCTTTTATTCTTTTCATCAATCTTTTTACTCCAAATATCATTAAAAACAGGCATATTAAAACCTAAATCTGATATTTGTAAGTCTTTTTTATATTTAAATCTCATATTTAAAATTGCATCTTCACCAGTATATAAAGAGGTTTTATTTAATGAAATTTTAAAATCAAAATTTTTTGATTTTGTTTTACTAGGAATAATTTCTTTTACAAGTTTCTCTTTTGTCTTTATAATCTTTCCATCAACTTTTATTTCAAAAGATGGTAAAGTGAACTCTTTTGTAGGTTTTATTGCATATGTTTTTTTAATCTTATTTACCACATTGCCATTAGTGCTGGTCATAGTTCTACTAGTTCCTAAATTAGAAACTACATAGTTATCTATTTTATCTATTTTAGGAAACTCGACATCTGTACCATCTGCTTCTATTTCAAAAACATAATTTTCATTTAAAATGAAATTATCACTTGATTTTACAACAACATCTCCATAAAGAAAAGATGTAAAAATTATTAATATAAAAAGTTTAAAATATAAATTCATGATTAAAACTCTAATGTACCTTCAATTGAAAAATTAGCTTTAGAATCAAGTTCTGCATGACTCAAGACAGCAATTTCTAAGCCAAATTTTTCATAAATTTCAGAAATTCTTTTTCTCAACACTGGATCTACAACCATAGCAACTTTTGTATAACCTTTTGCTTCTACAGTTTTAAGTAACTCTTTTGTATGAGTAACTAAGTCATTAATCTCACCAATTGATAACAATAACTGTGATGCTCCACCTTTATCTTGAAGCTTGCCAATAAAGCCTTGTTCAAGTTCTGGTTTAATAGTAATGATGTGTAAAATATTATCAGTATCCAAATATCTATTAGTAATAAGTCTATATAATTTACTTCTAACATGCTCTAACAATACATCAGGAACTTTAGTATACTCTGCAATATCTGCTACTGCTTCAATAATTGTTAACATATCTACAATTGGTATACCTTCATGAAGAAGATCTTTTGCAACTTTTAATAGTGTTCCATGTGAAGTTAATTTCATAGCTTCATCTACAACTATTGGGAAATCTTTTTTCAATCCATCAACAATATCAACAATATCTTGTCTAGTAAGAATATCTTCTGCATGTCTTTTTATTATCTCAGAAATATGAGTAGATATAATAGTTGGGGCATCAACTACTGTAAATCCCTTTAATAATGCATCATCTCTTAAATCAGGATTTATCCATGTGGCATCAAGACCAAAAACAGGCTCTTTTACTTTTTTACCATCTAATTGAGCCTTAGAAGTTCCTCCCATAGCAAGGAGTCTATCAACTTCTACGCTTGCAACCGCAAGGGGTATTCTTTTTAAAAATAAAGAATACTGATTTGAATTTAAAGTTGCATCATCTGAAATCTTTATTTGAGGGATAATAAATCCCAAATCAGCAGCAACAGTTTTTCTAATTCCTCTAATTTTATCTAATAATTCAGAATTACCCTGAACAAGTTGTAAAAGCCTCATTCCAAGTTTTAATTCTAAAACTTCCATTTTCATAATATTATCAATAGTTTCTTTATCACTTTCTGGTTTAGCAGCTTTATCTTTTTGTTCTTTAATTTTTTCTAAAATATCTTGTTTTTCTACTTCTTCTTTTTTAGAGAAAAATCTTGTAAAACTATTTTCACTACCTGAATCAATCATATAGATAATATAACCTGTACCACCTAACAATAATCCCATTACGACCAATATTCCTGTTGGAAAACCAGGAATCATAGAAAATAAGATTAAAGTAATTCCAAGTAAAATTAAAACTTTTGAATCACTTACAAGTTGACTAATTGCTTGATCAGCAAAATTATCTTTATCAAGATTAGATCTTGTAATAATAATACCGGTTGCAGTTGATAAAATCAAAGCTGGAATTTGGGCAACTAAACCATCACCAATAGTTAAAATAGTAAAAATTCTAGCACTTTCTGAAATACTTAAATCATGTTGGAATACACCGATTAAAAGTCCACCAATAATATTTACAACTGTAATAATAATACCTGCTGTTGCATCACCTTGAACAAACTTTGAAGAACCATCCATTGCCCCATAAAAGTTTGCTTCTGCAATTAATTCATGTCTTCTATCTGTTGCTTCTTTATCATCAATAAATCCAGCATTTAAATCAGCATCAATAGCCATTTGTTTACCAGGCATAGAATCAAGTGTAAATCTAGCTGTTACTTCTGCAACCCTTGTAGAACCTTTTGTTACAACCATAAAGTTAATAAGTACTAAAATAATAAATACAACAATACCAATTACCATATTTCCACCAACAACAAAGTTCCCAAAAGCAGAAATAATAGAACTTACAGCATCTGGACCATTATGTCCATCTGTTAAAATTGATCTAGTTGTTGCGATATTTAGGGATAGCCTAAATAGCGCAAATATTAAAATAAGTGTAGGGAATGTTGTTAAATCTGTAGGCTTTTGAATATATAAACCAATAAGTAAAATCAATAAAGAAATTGACAAAGATAAAATCAAAAAGAAATCTAGTATAAATTTCGGTAAAGGAACAATTATAATAGATAATATTGCAATAAAAAATGCTACTGCAAATAAATCTTTTGAAAATATCTTTCTTATGTTCATATATTAAAAATTTTATTAACTTAAATAGTTAACTAAAGATAATTTGCTTGCCTTGCTAATACTTGAATAAAGTGATGTATAAATTAACTGCAACTGTTGTGACTCAATCGCTACTTTAGTCAGATCCGCATCATTATTTTGAATTGCTAAAACATCAAAATGAGTTGTTTTTGTAGTAATTCTTTCCTCTGCTGCTTCAAATGTTGCATTTCTTGCCCCTAGCTCTCCATGTGCTGTATTCGCAGCATTCCAAGCATTATTCAAACTTTCAAGAGCTAAAGACATAGCATCCCCATCATTACTTTTTAAAGCCTTTATCGCATCATCTATAGCATCAAAAGTATTGTGTTTTGCAGTAAAAGTTTTTTCACTACCATCTTCATTTGTAGGAAGACTAGTTATTTCATGTACTTTATCAGGTGATTCACCTGTTGTTTTTACTTCAATAAAATTTTTAGTTGATTTACCATCTTCATCATACTCTACAAGAACAGTTTGTGCATCATTTAATTTCCACTCTCTACCATTATCATCAATTATTCTTTCACCTTCTTTAAAACTCAACGGCTGTCCAGAAACTCCAGCAGTTGTAGTATATGACATAATATCTAATCCTGTAACACCTCTGTCTCGATAAGAATCTATTTCTACAGCACTTTTTCTTAAAGTTGTATTACCGTTATATGATACTTTTCCATTTGCATCTTGTGTAAAAGCTTGTTTATTAGTCTCTGAACCAGAGAATATATATTCATCTTGAACTCTTTCATTAACCATAGTATATAAGTTCTCTTTTGCCCCTTCGATTTGTGTTGCAATAGATTTTCTTGAAATGTCATCATTTGTGTCATTTCTACCTTTGATAATCTCTTTTTTAATGGTATCTAATAAATCTTTTATTCCAGCAAGCGTTGAATCTGATACATCATTTTGTGCTGTAGTATTATTTATTTGAGTTTTTAATCCATTATAAACATTAAGTTTATCTTCTAAAAATAGTTGTTGAGAATAAACAACAGAATCATCACTTCCATCATCAATTTTTTTCTTTGTACTTTGTTGATAATTAACTCTCATTTGTTGTTGATTCAGTATATCTAATCTGTATAGGGTTGATCTGTCTGTATTAATCATTTAATCACCTCCATAAATTGGTTAAAAATCTGGTTAAAGTCATATTTTTCAACTGTTCCTTGAAAAAGAAAGCTTTTTATTTTCTCTCTTTTTGCTAAAGCATCATCTAATTCTTTATCCATACCTTGTTTGTAAGCACCAACACGAATTAATATTTCGTTCTCTTTTATTAGTGATAATACTCTTTTTAACTTTAAAAATCCATTATAATGCTCAGGACTAACAACTTTATCCATAACCCTTGATGCTGATCTTAATAAATCTATAGGTGGATATTGACCTTGTTCTGTTAATTCTCTTGTCAAAACTATATGCCCATCAAGGATAGATCTACTTTGATCTGCAATTGGATCATTCATATCATCACCATCAACTAATACAGTGAAAAATGCAGTTATAGAGCCAAGTTCTGTATTTCCAGCTCGCTCCATCAATTGAGGTAAAAGTGCAAAAACAGAAGGTGGATATCCCCTACTAACTGGTGGTTCACCAATACTAAGGCCTATTTCCCTTTGAGCCATTGCAAACCTTGTAACTGAATCCATCATTAGTAGAACATCATGCCCTTTGTCCCTAAAAAACTCAGCAATTGCCATGGCAGTAAAAGCACCATATTTCCTCATTAAAGCAGATTCATCAGAAGTTGCAGCAATAATTATTGTATTTTCTAGATTATTATTTAAATTATAGTGAATAAACTCAGGAATTTCTCTTCCCCTCTCACCTATTAGTGCTACAACTTTTATTTGGGCTTCACATCCTTTTACAATCATCCCCATTAAAGTTGATTTTCCAACACCACTTCCAGCAAAAATACCAACTTTTTGTCCTTTTCCAGATGTTAGCATTGAATCTATTGCCTTAACACCTGTTGAAAACCTTTCATCAATAATTCCCCTTTCTAAAGCAGGAATTGATAATTTATTTATTGCAGAGTTTTGTTCTAAATCCTTTACTTTACCTTTTTTATCAATAGGTTCACCTAAAGCATTTACAACTCTTCCTAATAATCCATATCCACTTTTTACCGTTAGTCCATCTTTTTGTAAAAAAACTTTATCATTAATTCTAAAGCCTTCAATAAAAGAAAAGGGTACAATCTTAAATCCATCGCTTTCAACAGAAGCAGTCATTCCTAAAACAGTATACAAATGCTGTTCAGATTCTATTTTTACAATATCTCCAACAGCTACTTCTATTCCCACTGCTTTTATTGTAGTTGAACTTATGTGAGTAATTCTTCCAAAAGGAATTATTAAATTATTCTTATCAATATTATCTATAAACTTATCTAAATCTGTCATTTTACATCTTATCGCACATGGCTTTATATAAAGAGTCTTTTGTATTTTTAATATCTTTACATTTTGTTATAAATTCATTTTTCAATGCGCTTAAGCCTTCACTATCATATAATCTTATCAGCTCATAATCAACTCTTGCTTGATCATTAGCTTTCATATTTCTTGTATTTTTAATAGAATCTGTTAAATACTCAATTGCCCTAGGTATATTGTTTTTTCTTTTTTCTATCATTGCTAGTTCAATATCTACAAAAGGAGAATAAACATATGCATCAAACTCTTTTTGTTTAGTATACAACTTATTTAAAACTTTTTCAGCTTCATCTTGTTTATCTTTTCCAATTAAATATAAATAATATTGATAATAAAAATCTATTATAAGAGGATTATTCTCATTTTTTGTTATAAATTCAGGAAATCTAGTTGCATAATAGAAAAATTTCTCCATGGCAATTGAGTCTTTTTTTGCACTATAAACTAAAAATCTATATAAAAATTCTTTTGCTAAAACATCTTTATTATTTACCATTTCAACTTTTGAAGAAAAATCCATAGCATCATCCACTAAGCCTAAAGAGTAAGCCATTCTTTCTAAATATAGATATAATGTTGCATCACGACTTGTATTAAAAGTCTCTTTTAACATTTCATAAGCTCTTTCATAAGGAACTTCAATTAAACATTCAAAAAAATTATATTTTACATTTTTATCTTCAATTAAAAGTTCTAATGTCTCTTTTCTAGAAGTTTTAAGAGCTTTATTCATTAAAGAGCACTGATCATTTTTCAAATATTGCTTTATTAAATCAACATTAACTTCATCGAAAATTTCACCAACATTTTTATATGCAAATCTTTTCGTAATTGTATCAGCAATTTTGCCATAAACTCTTTTTGATTTTAAAATAAAATCATATTTCTTTTCTTTTTTAAAATTCAATAATTCTTGAAGTAATGCTTTTTGTTTCATAGCCTCTGAATTCGGGTACTTTGAGACAATCAACTGAGGTGTAATATTTCCCTCTCTCATTAGTATCTCATCAATATACATTTTCGCATCATTTGCATATAAACCATTTGGATAATCAGTTAAAATATCTTTATATAACTCTTTTGCTTTATATAAATAGTAGTTTGTTCCATCATACATTTCCATATAAACATTTGCTAATTTGAACTTAAATTCTTCAATAAACTCTTCTTGCTTTGCCCTATTTAAAAGCTCTTTTAAAATTTCAACCGCAAATTCTGGCATATTTGCATCAACAAGTTTGTCAACCTTTCTTAAAGCAACATATGAATCTTCTGAATAATAATCAATGTTTTTATTCAAAACTTTTGATATAAGTTCATATGCTTTTTCCTTTTGACCATCTAAAATATAAATATCAAATAGCTCATCAGCAACAATGGTAGCTACTAAAACATCAGTTGTATTTACTAAAATATTGTATAAAGTTTTAATAGCTTTTGAATAAGACTTTGTGTGCTTATATACCTTAGCTAAATAAATTTGTCCATAGGCATTCGTAATTTTATCAGAGAAATTATTTATAATAATTTCAGCAAAATATTTTGCTTCTTTTACCCTATTTGTTTCTAATTTAAAATCAACCATTAGCATATATGCTTTTGATAAGTCATCCTCATTTATTTGACCAGTATTTATAGCTAGTTCTAATTCATTAGAAGCTTCAGAGATGATTCTTTTGCTAGCTTTTTTAAGGGCGATTTCTGAATAAGTAAGTAAAATATCCGAATTTAATATATCAATTTTATTTGTTGCTTTAAAACTTTCAATTTCAGCAAAAGCTTCATCAACTTTTCCATTTTTTGCCAATTTCTTTATTTGTTGAAGTAATTCAAATCCATCTTTAATATCATTTTTTCTTTTCTCAGAAATTTGTGTTCCTGCTGGGTCTATAAAACTATAATAAAAATCTACTTTTGCACTTGAAATAGTAAATAGTAAAAACAGTATTATTAAAAATTTCAAAACTTACCTTTTATTTTTATTTAATTCATATACATAAGAGAATACTTCAGCCATGGCTTGATAAAATTCTCCAGGTATCTCTTGATCAATTTGAATTTGATCATATAAAGCCCTTGCTAAAGCAGGGTTTTCAATAATTGGGATTTTATTTTCTTTTGCAACATCTCTAATTTTTAAAGCTAAAAAGTCAATTCCTTTTGCTACAATTTTTGGAGCAGAGTTTACAGAACTATCATATTGTAAAGCCACAGAATAATGTGTAGGATTTGTAATAACAACATCTGCATCTTTTGCACTGGCTCTCATTCTTTCGTAGTGTAATTTATATTGAATCCCTTTTATTTTAGCTTTAACCTTAGGATCCCCTTCCATATTTTTATGTTCATCTGTTACTTCTTGTTTACTCATTTTAAGTGATTTAAAATAGTAATGTCTAGTGAAAAAATAATCTATTATAGCAAATAATATTACTATAAATAATATAGCTCCAACGAAATATAATAAAAGTGTAAACATTGCGTCTAAAGAAGAAGTAATATCTTTATCCATCATTGCTAAAAAAGCTTTATAAGTAAGTCCAAATAAGATAGTCATAACAAAAACTATTAATGTCAATTTTGCTAATAATTTTGTAGCTTCCAATAATTTTTTTAAAGAGAATAAGCCTTTAATTCCACCTATTGGATTCAATTTCTCAAATTTTAATTTTATTGGATTCATCAAAATTCCAAATTGTACTACATTTAAAATAATTGCCAATAAAATAACCACTAAAAAAAAGGGTGCCAAAGAATAAAATATTGTTGTAATAATTGTATTTGTTATATTATAATAATCTGTAGAAGTTAACTCTTGTCCAATTTGATTAAAAATATAAATCATGAGTTTTTTTATAGAATCATAAGTATAAGTACTCCAAAAAAGCATATACACTGTTCCAAATAAAAGTATAGCAGCACCAACTACTTCACCAGACTTAGGAACATTTCCTTCACCTCTTGCTTTTTCTAATTTCTTGGCGGTGGGTTCTTCGGTTTTATCTAATTCTTCAGCCATAATAAACCCTCCCTATTGAAATTTTGTAATAAAATAATTGGTAAAAGCTTCAGTGAACACTTCCATTCCCATCATAATAAATATCATAATTAAAGCAAATTTTAACTGAAAAGTAATAACAAATGGTGAAAATGCTGGCATAGATTTTGTTCCATAGGCATAATAAATATCAATTACAAAGCCAATAAAAAATAATGGGAAAGCAAAAGCAAAAGTAAAAGCAAACATTCTATTAATTTCATCAATAAGCAATTTTATACCATCATATGAATAAATATCAAATGCACCTAAATGAACTATTGTAAAACTTTTTGCCAAAATGGAAAAAGTCATTTCATACATTCCTGATTCAAAAAAAACTGCCAGACTAATATAGAACATTAGCCTTGCTAGAATACCTTCATTTGTACCAGAAGCTGGATCAAAAAAACTAGCCATTGAAAGTGCTGTTGCATAACCAACAAACTCACCAATCATTTTTACTGCATTAAATATAATATTTACAAGCATAGATGCAATTAAGCCTAAAGTTGCTTCTGAAAGTATAGCAATTAAAAATCCACTTGAAGTAACTTGAGATTCAATTTCAAGCATAGGAAATAAAAAAAGTGTTACATAAAAAGATAAAGCTGCTCTCATTCTAACATTTACAACTTTATGTCCAAATATTGGCATAAATGCCATGAAAGCTAAAATTCTAGCAAAAAGTAATAAAAAATTTATTACCGTACTTTCATTAAGTAAAGATAATAATGCTTCCATTACATGTATTTACTATCTTTTACTTCAGTCTCTTCTATTTTGTTATTTACACTTATAGTTTCACTTGAAAATTCTTTATTTTGATTCATATTTGGGTTTTCAGAAGGAGTATTATCACCTTCATAACTACCAAAATCTAAATCAAAAGATGTAGCTCCTCCTGCAAAACTCTTAAATAAACTATCTTTTAGCATAGATTGATTTTCAACTAAGTTTTCTTTGGTTGAATTATTACTTGACTTCATACTAATTGATAAAGAATTATTTTTTGCATCACCTCTAATAAGAATAGCAATATTTCCTAAAGCAGAAGGATTTAAGTTTACCCTAAATGCAGTTACTGGAGGATTATAGTTTTCATACATCACTCTAGCTAAATCTGACATCATAGTAGACATATGTTGTCTTGCCCCTATAATTCTATTTTGTATTGTTTGTGCAGCAGCAGAACTAACAGTTAAGTTAACTAACTTTGAATCTAAAAACTTCTCATCTAATTTTTTATTCTGAATTAAAAAACTTCCTTTTTCATCTTTAAATTTCTCTTCGCTAGAGTCTTTAGACTCTTTTGAATTACTTGATCCATTTTTAATAAATGATAATCTTTCAAATGTTGATGAGAGTTTAGTTTCACTTTGAGACTCTACACTTTTTTCAATTTTTACTTCAACTTTTTCTAAACCTAGATTCAATACTTTTGCACTTTGTTCAACTTCTTTTGTAGTTGTTGCATTTTTTGCAATTTCTACACCTTCATGCTTTGTTTCAAGTTTTTTTACATCTACGGATTTTTTCTGAGTACTCATATAAATATTAGTTAATAAATCATTTTTTGACTTAGATAACTCAACTGAATTACTTACATTAGGTTTTATTAATTGTTGTGTTGATGTACTCTCTTTTTTAGAGCCATTTTCTTTTAAAAGTTTATCAATTAAAGACTCATTCTTTGTATTTTTATCTTCAGATGATGTTATTTTTTCATTACTTAAAGTAGTTTTTTCATTTTTTGTTTCTATATTTAATTTAGATAAATCATTTGCAGCTTTTTGATTTTTGATTTCTGGACTTAAAGTTTTTGAACTATCATTTTCTAAAGTTGTTTTAGAGTTTTCATTAATATTATTTACTATTTGTTTTTCAATCTTTTCATTTGATAATGGCTTATTTAGATTCAAGTCTTTTTGATTTTTAATATCTGCATTCTCATTAGAAGTTTTTTGATTTGTAACTTCTTTTTCAACTTTTTTATTTGATATATCATTTAATTCATTTTGAATATTTTTTGTAACATTATCTAGTTTATTTTCACTCTTAGAATCTGTTTTGACATTAATCTCACCATTTTTTATATCACCAAGAGTTAAATTCTTTTTTACATCATTTTTTGAACTATCAAGTTTTTCTTTATTTTGAGTAAGAGAGTCTTTTTTTACTTCTATTGTATTTTCACTTGTTTCTTGAACTAAGTTATTAATTAAAGAAGTTGTTTTTGCATCTGCTTTTGTTTCGTTTTTAGCTTCAGTTTTTGAAGTATTAGTTTTTTCTGATTTGTCTGTATTTGTATCTTTTTTTACTTCTTTTACATTTGATTTTGTCTCTTGAATTAAACTATCGCTTAAAGAAGTCACTTTTGTTTCTATTTTAGATTCAGTTTTTGAAGTATCAATTTTTTCTGATTTGTCTGTATTTGTATCTTTTTTTACTTCTTTTACATTTGATTTTGTCTCTTGTATTAATCTTTCCATCAAAGAAGTTGTTTTTCCATCAGTTTTTGTTGTATCTACTTTTGTTTCTGTTTTTGATTCTATTTTTGAAGTATCAGTTTTTTCTGATTTGTCTGTATTTGTATCTTTTTTTACTTCTTTTACATTTGATTTTGTCTCTTGTATTAATCTATCCATCAAAGAAGTTGTTTTTCCATCAGTTTTTGTTGTATCTACTTTTGTTTCTGTTTTTGATTCTATTTTTGAAGTATCAGTTTTTTCTGATTTGTCTGTATTTGTATCTTTTTTTACTTCTTTTACATTTGATTTTGTCTCTTGTATTAATCTATCCATCAAAGAAGTTGTTTTTCCATCAGTTTTTGTTGTATCTACTTTTGTTTCTGTTTTTGATTCTATTTTTGAAGTATCAGTTTTTTCTGATTTGTCTGTATTTGTATCTTTTTTTACTTCTTTTACATTTGATTTTGTCTCTTGTATTAATCTATCCATCAAAGAAGTTGTTTTTCCATCAGTTTTTGTTGTATCTACTTTTGTTTCTGTTTTTGATTCTATTTTTGAAGTATCAGTTTTTTCTGATTTGTCTGTATTTGTATCTTTTTTTACTTCTTTTACATTTGATTTTGTCTCATTTTCAACATTTTCAATATCAGTTTTTGCTTTTGTTAAAAATTTGTCAAATAGAGATTCACCTTCTTTTTTTTGAGAATTATTCTGTGTAATTTTAGAATTATTTGTTATTTCTGTTGATTTTGGAGTAGTAAAAAGTTCTAATTCATTGCTCATACTTTATCCTTATAAGGAGTTATTATCTTAATAGTTCTAATGTTTTCGTATCAATTGTTTTAGTAGTTGTAAATGCCGAAACATTGGCTTCATAAGATCTCATAGCCTCTATTAAATCAACCATTTCTATAACAGGATTAATATTTGGATAGGCAACATAACCATCTGCATTTGCATCAGGATGATCTGGTTCAAACTTCATAACAGGTTTATCTTTTGATTCAACTATTTGTTTTATTCCTACTCCACTTAAGTTTTTACTTGGAAGAGTAGATTGTTTATCCTGACTATCATTGGCTTTTAATTTTTCGTTTTCACTTAATAGCATCTCTTGAAAAACGACATTTTGTTTTTTATAAGGACCACCATCTGTTGAATGTGTAGTCTTAGCATTTGCAATATTTGCACTAACAACATTTATTCTCGTTCTTTGTGCACTCATTCCAGAGCTTGCTATATTATATCCATCAAAAAAGCCCATAATAACTCCCTAATCCTAAACTTGCATTGACATTACTTGCTTAAATCCTGCCATTGCTTTATTTTTAACCTCTAGAGCAAGTTTCAAAGTCAATTCTGCTTCTTCTATTTTAGAAACAGCTTCTTGTAGATTTTCTACTTTTCCAGTTGCAATATTTTCCATTGCTTTGTATCCATCAACTTGAGTATCATTTACTTCATTAACTGCATTTTTTAGCATTGAGGCAAATGATTCACCTTGATTTTCAGTGTCATTTGTTTTTTGAACATTGTTTTTATTAAAAACATTGGAAATGCCATTAATTCCTGAAATATCCATTTAATTCTCCTCTAGTTTGTTGTACTAGTATTTTTACTATTTGAGTCAGTTGTTGTTAACTCACTTAATAGTTCATCAATTTTTTGTGTATGATATTTAAAATCTAACTCAGCTTTTTTATTATCAAGATTAAATAATAGTATCAGTAAAGATAACATCACATTTGACAAAGTCTTTAAAAAAACTGTTGCAAAAACAACACCTAACACAATTTCCATAGGTGTAAATAGATTTACATTGAATAAAAAAAATAAAGATATACCAAAAAAACCAGTTGCTACATAAAATCGTAAAATTCCACTTGCAATAACTGTTTTTGAAAATCTTTCTATAATCACTTTTTATCCAAACTCTATTTATTTAATTTTTTTAGCAATGAGCTAACAATAAACTCCAATTCTCTTGTAACTAGTTGATCTTCAAACTCGTTTACAAATAATTTTCTCAATCTTCCAGTTGTTGAAATATTTTTAGAACTGCTTACATTACCCATATATTCTATCATAAAATTAGGATTTAATCTATTTTTGAGTGCTAGGTTCTGCAATGAATTAGTTATAGATTCCCCTATTTTGAAGTTTTTTGTATGATTAAAAGACAACATAAGCGAACTTTTATCTTTGGAGAGCATTTTCATCAATGCATATACATCTGTTAATGCACTAGGATCTGTTGTAGTTAAAGCTAAAATATTTCCTGAAATTGATAAAAATTCTTTAACATATTCATTTAATCCAGCTCCTGTATCAATTAATACTATATCAAAAATTTCTATATCAATTACATCTTGTACAATTCTTGCTAGTACTAAACTATTTGAGTGCTTAGAATATTGATAGCCACTTTTACCAGCAATTAAAGTAATATTAGGGTATTTTGTTTTAATAAATACTTCTTCTAAATTAGCTTTACCATCAATATAATCAAACAATGTTAAAGCAGGTTTTACATCAAAAAGCACTTGCATATTTGCCAAGCCAATATCTGCATCTATTACTGCAACTTTAAGTCCTCTTTTTGCTAATAAAGAAGCAATATTCGCAGTAAATGTTGATTTTCCAACACCTCCCTTTCCAGAGGTTATTGTTAATAATTTAGTATTCGAAGGATTAATTTTTTGTTTTCTTTTTGTAAGATTAATTAATTTATTGGCTTGTGTCGAAATAGTATTAATCAACTTTTTTCCTACTTAACACATGTGTGCTTCATAAAGCAATCAATTAAAAATGATGAATTAGAAACCACTAAATCATCAGGAACATTCTGTCCAATTGACATATAAGTGATAGATTTTTTAGTTTTGTGTGCGAAAGAGATTAAGTTTCCAAAACTTTTAGTTTCATCAAGTTTTGTAAAAGTTAAATAATCAATATTAAGTCTTGAATAATTTGTATAAATATCCATTAAATCGCTTTGTTTAACATTTGCAGGAAGGACCAAAACTTTCTCAATTGGAAGTTCATCTACTTTTTTTTGAAACTCATTTATTAACTCTATTTTATCTATATCATATTGACTTGAACCAGCAGTATCTATAAAAATATAATTACAATCTTTTAATCTTAATAATGACTCTACCAAATCTTCTGGCTTTTTAACAATTTCTAAAGGTAATCGCATAATATTTGTATAAGCTTGTAATTGTTCAATTGCACCAACTCTAAATGAATCTAATGTTACAACACCTACTTTATAGTTTTCCCCTAATTTATAGGCATAACGAGCTGCTAATTTTGCTATTGTAGTTGTTTTGCCAACTCCAGTTGGTCCTACCATCATCATAATTTTTCTTTGATGCTTACGAAGTGGAACCTCATTTTTTATAGGAATGATTCGTCTAAGTATCAATTTAAAAAAATCATTTATTTTATGGGGGTTAGATTTCATTCCTACAGGCAATTGTCTAATTGTTTTTTTCATTATAGTATATGTCATCTCTTGGTCAAACTCATTTGATTCAAAAAGATTATAAATATCCACAAATTCAGGTGGTATAGTTAAATCATAAAGTTGTGATTTGGGATCCCAAATTGATTTTTGAACTTGTTCAATTGCATCTTGCATTTTAAGAATTTCTTCTTTAAAGTCATACACTTTTGCAGAAAAATCTTTATCTTTTAATTTGCCATTACTTGTTACAATTTTTTTAGTAAAAGATGATGGCTTTTTATTCTTATTTGTATCATAGTCTTCTTCTAAGGCTACAACCACTTCGTACATGCTCTTTTTACTGTCTGGATCTGAGATTTTTTTTGTAGAAATTACTATTGCATCTTCTCCACACTCTTCTTGGGCTTTTCTTAAAGCCTTTGTTGGTGTTTCACCTAAAAATGATAGCATATTCATTTATCTCTTCCATCTTTATATATTTTTTCTACTTTCCCATTCTCTTTTCTTATTTTAATGTATTCATCATTTTCATACATTATTTTACCTGGTGTTTCAATTTGTATTGAGCCAAAATTAAATATAACTCTATTTGAATCCTCTTTTTTTAAATCACTGTGACAAATAATTTTGTCTTTTTGTAAATACTTACTTGTAAAATATTTTCTTTCTTTTAACTCTTTCAAACTAATAGGTTTGCAATCATCAGGTAGTTTTTCTATTTTCAAAATAGCAACATTAGATGGAGTTAATGCACTTCTAAAAGGAATATCGATTTTTGCAATAATAACTTCATATGAAAAAAGTTTTAGTGTAAAAAGAAAAAATAGACAAACTAAACTAAACTTTAATTTCAACTATATTCCCTCCACTTTGACTTGTTAATTCTTCAACAATATCTTTATACATTTGTTGAATTGGAAGAACAATTGAAGCTAATTTTGCATTTAATAGATGTAATTCTTGTAACTCTTTTTCTAAAGTATCTACATCATCTCTATAAGCATTAATATCAACACCTTCTTGCATTTTATTAACTAACTCATCGTTTAAGCTTTTTCTTAATTCAATTATTCTATTCATATATTCTTGTTTATCATCATTTCTATCTAAAAGTTTTTCATGATGTGCAGCTTTTATATCTTCAATATCACTATTTATTAAATCTTTCATCTTTACAACTAAAGAACTCATTTCTTCTGTAATATTTTTAATCATGTTATTGCCTAATTTAACTATTATTTTTTTTGCTCAAAAAATCATACAACATATCACTAATGCCCATTCCTCCAGCAACATCATTTGAAATTGCATCAGTATACATTCCTTTTATGATATCAGACCCTGCTCCTTCACCAGCTATTGGTGAAGATTTTAAAGAGACATCCATAATTTCTTTTAAGAAAAATGATTCGAAATTATCACATACCTCTTTTAACTTTTTATCATTTAAGTTATTAGTATTTACATTGTCAAATTTTTTTTGGTTTAATGTTGATACATCAACATTATTTGTTATATCCATCATTGTTCCAACCTATCAAAGAAATTTTCTTTTTCTAATATATTTTTTTGTTCCGTTGCAGAAACAAATCTTATTTCAACTCTTCTATTTTCTACTGCATTTTCACTTTTTGGTCTATATGAACTATATGCAGAAACTTTCAATTGAGCAGGATCTATACGATTTTTAATCAATTCTTTTACAACAGAAATAGCTCTTAATGCAGAAAGATCCCAACCATCTCTTGGGATAGTATCACTTTTAAAATTACTTCTATCAGTATATCCTATAATTTCTATATCAAATGTTTGAGGCATAGTTCTAATTACTCTCGCAATTTTAGAAATAAAATTCTTGGCTGACCTATTTGATAAGTCATATTCTCCTTCATTAAACATAATTGAAGAAGGGATATCTAAAGTAAATTCATTATTGCCTTCAGTAATTTGTACTTGCTCACTTTGAGTTGAAACTTGTTCATTAATCTCTTGAGCAATTTGGCTCATCTCATCTGCCGCAGCTGCTGTATCTTGAGCATTACTATCTGCATCATTTGATGCATCTTTTGATGTATTAGTTGATTCATCCCTTTTTACTGTATCTTGTGTTTGATCTAAAAAGCCCATAGCTTTTCTCATTATATCAAAATACTCTTCTACTTTCTTTTTATCCATTACTGCCATAGACAATAAAAGAATAAAAAAAGTTAGTAATAAGGACATCAAGTCACCAAATTGTACTAACCAACCTGGCAAACATTTTGGACATTCAGGACATTTTTTATCAGCCATTGTTATACTTTATCATTGAGGAGATTCAACTAATATTGCATTTAATTTCATTTTAATATTACCAATTGATTCTTCTGCTGATATCATTGAAGTTCCAGTAATTATTACCTCACATGCAGTTACTTCTGTTTTGTGTTTTTGATCTAATTTAGATTCAATTAACCCAGCTATTAATGTACCTATTAATGCCCCATATAATGTTGTAATCAATGCGACAGCCATTGCAGGACCAACTGCTGCTGGATCAGAAAGATTTGCAAGCATAGCCACAAGTCCAATAAGTGTTCCAATCATCCCCATAGAACCAGCTGTTCCACCAATACTAGAAAAAACACCTATTAAAGAAGTATGTCTCTTATCCATATGCTCTAACTTTAACTCTAACAAAGGTACTAATACATCAGGTTTTGTACCATCTACTAGTAATTGAAATGCCTCTTTAAAAAAAGCATTTGATTCAGTTAAAACTTTTTGTTCTATTTGCATAACACCGTGTTTTTTTACTTCAGTTGCATAAAAAATAATTTTTTCAATCAACTCAGGAAGTGGTTCAACTTTTGATTCATTCATAGCAATCTTAAATCCCGCACCAACTCTTTTTAACTCACTTGGTTGAAATTGCCCAGCAGTTACGGCAATAGTTCCTCCAAATACAATAGCAACTGATGGAATATCAATATATGGACCAAATCCAACTCCACCAAGCATAATTGCAAGAGCGATTAGTGCCCAACCAGCCCCAAATCCTCCGACTGTACTCTTATCCATATTTTATCCTAATCCTAATTGACTTAATCGTGATGAATCATTTCCAATATTCTTAATTTTTAAACCAAATTTTCCTTCAACAATAACAGCCTCACCTTCTCCTATTTTAATTCCATTTACTAAAATATCTAAAGGCTCATTAACCATTTGTTCTAATTCAATAATTTCACCAATATCCCATTTTAAAATATCTTTTAATAAAAATAATTTTGTTCCAAGTCTAACACTTAGTTTTAACTTTATATCAAAAAGAAGTTTTAGATTTTTTGATGATTCATTAGATAATAAAGAATCAATGCCATTAGTAGTAGGTAAAGATGAAGAACCTTGAGAAGAGTTTTCATTATTTGAAATAACATCTGCTTCTTCACCTGTTATTTCTGAAAGAAAAGGAAGTATTACATCATCAAAAGAGATAATTACTTCAGATGTTTTATTATCTAAATTTAGTTTAAATGAGTAAGTATTATCATCATTCTTTTTCCCATTACATTCAATAATCTTTGAACCGAGAATTTCATGCTTAAGTCCTGAGATATCAGGGAAACCTTGTGCATTTGCTGATGTTGAGATACTTCCACATATATTTGAAACTATTTCATTTATTGCATCTGTAATTTCATCATCGATATGCTCTTTTAAATCTCCTGTTCCACCAAGCATTAAATATTCAAATCTTGCTGCACTAGAAGTTGGAATAAAAAAATTCCAAGTTGATGAAATATTTTTAAATTCAAATTTAACATCAATTTCAACACATTGAGAAGAATCAACTTTAGAAAAGTCAGCTTTTTCAACATTTTCACATTTGGTCGGTTGAGAGAGCAACTGCTCTAAAGTATTAGATAGCTCGTCTTTTAAAATATTTGATAAATCTGATGCCAAAGCCAAACCTTAATTAATTATTTTTATTTAAATTATCTACTAACTCATGTAAATGAGCTTTTACTTTCATCATATCTTCTGTTGGATATTTAAATTCAGCATTACCCCTTGTAACTTTTACAAAGAAGTCTTTTGTATCTTTATTGTAGCCAAACTTTACATTATCCAAAACAACTTCATTTAGCTTTTCACTTTGCTCGTTTGTTTTTGCATTTTTATATTTTTCATCAGGAACAATTTTGTCTTTTTCATCAACTTCTTGAACTTTCTGAATCTTAATATCATGGTTAGCTTTTGCAGCGTCGATTTCAGGTAATCTACCAATTTCCATAGCTTCTCCTTTATCAATTCAATTTAAAATATTATATCTAAAAAAATTTAAATTAATAAAAAATTAGAGACTTTCTAAAAATTTATCAAAACCTTCAATCTTAAAATCTATCATATCATCCAAATAAGGCTTTAAAAAAAATTGTTTTGCACTACTTATTTTTAATTCTTGAATCAACTGAACACCTGTTAAAAAATCTGCATCACTATCATTTAATAATCCCTTTATTAGGGAAATTTGAACAGATGCATCGTTATATCTATTATCATCTAAATAACAAGCAACTACTAAATACATAGTATATTTATCTTCAAGTTTATATTCACTTTGTAATGTTTCTATAAGACTTAAAGCTTTTTTAGGATAACCATCATGTAATAGTTTTAATGCTTTAGTTCTTAAATATGTTGGCGTAATATTACTTTCCATACTAAAATCTGCTTTATTAAACAAACCCAAAGCCTTTAATAAATCTATATAATATTGCGTGATTAATATTGAACCATCAAGAAAATTATTGTTAATTTTTAATGGAACTGTATCTTGTAATCTGGAAAAATAAGTAAAATCATTTTCATTTTTTCGTTTTATAACTTCTTTTAATAAAAAAGTAAGTGGTTCTTTAAAATTATCTTTTATTAAAGGTTCATCTAAAGTGGCTGTACCATCAATAAATTTAGGTAAAAAATCTAATGCTTTATAAAAAATAGTTTTAGTATAGTGTTTAGGTTCTGTTGCTGTTCCAATTTTATCATTTATTATTAAATTATATATTTTTTGTCCAAAATATTGATACATACCTTTTTTTAGTTTAATGTTAGTATCCAAATAATCTTTATCACTAATTGTAGTATTAGAACGAATTGCAGTAATTAATGTCATTGCTGAATATAACTTATTTCCAGGATTAAGTTTTGTTGCTTGTTCAAAATATTTTAAAGCATTATAAAAATCATCTATTTGAGCATAAGATAAAGCTAAGTTATAATAAATATATGACTTGGTATCTTTATTTAGCATTTTTTTTAGTTCAGCAACTTTTTGTATTGGATCTTTTTTTATAAGTTTTAAAAATGAAGCATTATAAGAAATCATATCATCCAGATTATCTAAACTACTTTTATCTTTAAATATAAAACCTTTTGTAGAATCATACATAATCTCTTCATTATCTGAGAAAATATATGGAGCAAAATAATAAATATAATCAATTTTTCTATTTAAATCAAATTTTGTAATAAATTTAAAATACTCATCTGGTGTATATTTATTTTTGTTAAAAAACATTTTAAGTTCTAAATCTTTATTAGCTTCAAATGAAGATTTTCTTTCAGCTATTAAATCTAAATTATCATTTAGCTTTTCAAGATTATTTGATTTTAAATTACTAAAAACCATAAACCACAATATTTTATCTTTTGTAGTTAAATTAACATTATTAGAATAAGCTTTTGTTAATAATAAATCAGCTTTTTCATAATCTTTTAATTTAATTAATAATAAACCTTTTTTAAAATCAGAAGCATAATCCATTGTTTCCAAAAGAGAAAGTGCCATTTTATAATCTTTCAAGATTATAAAAGTATCAGCTATTAATCTCTTTGAATGTTCTGATAAATCTTTTTTTGTTTTAGCTAATTGGATGATTTTTTTTAAGAACTTTTCATTATCTGAAATTAAATATAAATAATAACAAGCAGACATATATGAATAAGTATCTTCAGTAATAGCTGCATCATACGCATAAATTCTTTCTAAATATACTTTGGCATTATGCATAGAGTTTAATTTATAATATGCAATACCTATATTTAAATATGAGGGTATTTTTAAAAACTTAGAAGTATCTTTTAAAATATCTATAGCTTTTAAATATTCACCTTTTTCTAAAAGAAGAACCGCATTATTAAATTCTACTTGTTGAGATAGCATTTTTTGATTATTTTTCAAATCTTTGTATTTAAACAAAACATCAGGTTGTGATTCTAACTTTGAAATATCTTCATCTGCAAATAAGTTAAATTGGAAAATAATAATTAGGAAAAAAAGTAAAACTTTTTTTCTATGAATAACTAGTTTAATAACAAGCTCCTATTAAATCATAGTATTGACTTGAGCATAGAGCTCTTCTGACCTCTTCTTAAGTTTATCAACTTGATGTTTTAAGTCATTGTTTTCAAGTTTTGAAGCTCTTAAATCATTTCGTGCAACAGAGAGATTATTTTCTGTATTTTTTAAAGCATCATCTTGCGCAATAACTTGTTTATTGTATCTTTCCATTAGTTGGGTATATTTATTTTTCTCTTCTTCTAATACATTCTTTTCTTCATTAATTTTTACATATAATGATTTATATACATTTGTTGTAGAAAAATAGTATAAAAGCATTACTAATAAAAACAAAATCAATAAAAAATTTTCCAAATTTAACCTCTTTAAAAAATAGATAGAGAAATCTATCTATTTTATTTATTATCGTTTTAACTGAATCAGTGTTGTTAGCAGTGCATCTGCAGTTGTAATTGATTTAGCATTTGCCTCAAATGCTCTTTGAAATACCATTAAGTTTACTAAACTTTCACTTAAATTTGCGGTACTTAACTCTAGGTTTTTACCTAAAATAGTAGCTGTTCTATCATTATTTATATTAAATGTTGGTTCACCACTTTGAGTAGTTTTTGCCAAAAGGTTATCTCCCATTGGATCTAATCCTCTTTCATTATTAAACAATGCAATAGAAACTTGTCCAATAGCAAACTCTGCTCCATCTTGTTTCATTATAATTAAACCTGCATCATTAACTGAAAACTCACCAAAACCGGAATCTGATATGCCAAGGGTATCAAGCCTCAATTGTAAAGAATCTTGAGAAGAAGTTTGATCAAGGGTAGTTTTGATCTCTAAAAACTCTGCACCTGTACCTTTACGACCAGAAGCATCAGCATTTTTGTCAATACCACCTGCAAGTTTATTTATAGTTAAATTAGCTGGATAAACTGCACCACCTGAAGTTTGTTCAATAATTAAATTCCCATTAACAACAATTGCATTATATGGAGTGGAAACTGTTCTTCCACTAGCATTAGTCGCTGTATTCTTAGAAAATAAATCATTTAGTTTACCAGCAAGAGTATCTAAATCTCTAGGTGAATTTATACTTCCTCCTGTGGCACTTATGCCACTTATAACTGTACCATCACCTAAAGTTATAGCTGGAACAGTTATAGAAAAACTAGTTTGCCCATTTGCCAAAATAGCATCATTTCCTTTAAAGGTATAATTTGTTCCACTAGCTGCTGTTGTATAGCTTGCTGCCTTAGCAAATAATTCAGTACTAAATTCTACATCATACTCTTTTGCCTCAATAACAAGAGAACCATTGATATTTTTAGCTGTAAAGTATTTATTAAAATTAGCAACTGAAACTGATGTTCCTGAAGTAAGATTTGCAATAACAGTATCTATATTTGTTGTTGGATCAACACTAATTGCAGAACCAAAATTAATAGTTTTTTCTAAATCTTTATCATATACACTAAAATCAAAAGTGTATGAATCTGAACCATTAAGATTTAATTCTTCCATTGTAAAAACATCTCGTTGATTACCAGTAATAGCTTTAGCCAAAGCATCTCTAGCACTTTGTAAACCACCAAGACCCGTACCTACTTGTACATTTGTTGCACTTGTTGTTTCATTAAAAGATCCATAAACATAAGCACCAGAATACTCTCCAACTTCAGTAATCTTAAACTCTTTTCCAGGAACCATTGATTCTATTTGAATCATTCCGTGTAAAACATCTAAGTCTTTTGTAGACTTTGTAAAAGTATCAAAAGATTCAAAAGAATCTATTGCACTACCAGTTTCTGTAGTTCCTGTAATATCTTCATCTGTAACCGTATAAGCTACATATCCTGTTTTATCAGAAATTTGATCAGCTAGTGCTTTATATGTTGCTATTTGACTTGCTTCAACATCTGTTAACATTCTACTTCCATCATCAGACATTCTTGCAGTTTTAGGTACATATGTTTGAGATATTTTATCACCATTAATATATACATATATCAAATCTTGTTCTTTAGTTAAATCAGTACCAAGAAAATTGATTTGAGTTTTTTGAGCAATAGCACTTTGAGAAGGACCATCAGGATTATCTTGATATTCAGATAATGCATCTGAATAGTTTTTAATTAACTCTTTTACATCATCTATTTTTGATCCCTTACTCTTAAGTCCATAGCCAGAATAAACAGTAGATACATCATCTTTTGCAGTTTGAGTATAGTCTGTAGCTTTTGCGGTATATGTTTCAACTGATTTATTAAGACTTACTATTTTTGATGTTAAAAGTTCTGTATACGCACTTGTGAAAACATCAATATTAGGGTTAGTTGACAATCTATCTTGAGAAGTAATAGCACTCATTGCCCAACCTTGAACTTCATTCCCTGCTGCATCTTGCAAAGTTCCATTATCACCCATTCTAAAGTTACCAGCTCTTGTATAAAAAGTTTCACTAGTACCAGTTGAGCTTTTATTACTTACAGTAAAAAAACCACTTCCCGATAATGCCATATCAAAATTAACTCCTGTAGATTTAAATCCACCTTGAGTATAAAGTTTTTCAGCATCTAGAATTTTAGCACCTTTTCCTATTTTGTCTTGATACATTTGGTCAGCAAAAGAGATTCTTGATGATTTGTAACCTATTGTATTAACATTCGCAATATTATGTGACTCATTGTCTAAAGCTTTTTGTTGTGCTGATAGACCTGAAATTCCTGTCCATAGTGCTCCAATCATGGCTTATCCTTTTAGATAAATTATAAACATTTTATGTTTATTAATTAATACTTCTTAAGTACTAATTAATAGACATCTTATGTAGTTTTAAGTTGTATTGCTGTCTTTAAAAAATCATCAGATGTTGTCATAGATTTTGAATTAGCTTCAAAAGCTCTTTGTGCAACAATAAGTTTCGTAAGTGCTGTTGATGTACTTATATTACTTACTTCAACACTATTTGCAGCTATATTATTTAATATATCTGCATTCTTTGGCTCACCAGAATCTTTTGTTTTTGTATATAAATTATCACCTTCTGCATTTAAACTTTGTTCATCAGGAAAATATACAGTTGATACTCTACCAACAACATAAGTATTACTTCCTTGTGTTAATAACAAAACTCCATCATCTGCAACACTAAATTTTGTATCATTATATGATGCTAAACCTATATTTGTTAATTTTAAGTTTATAGGTTCAAGGGTAAGTGTTGCTTGATTTGGTGCTGGAATACCATTTTGAATATCAAGAAACTTTGCATTTGCTAATTGTACAGCTTGATTTAAAGCATCTCTTGAAGACTCAACCATTGCTAAACCTGAACCTTTAATTGCATCAACGGTATCAACAGTTGCTTCAGTTGCGTTTATAGTTGGTGAAGTAATCTTTGTATTTCTTCCTGCTACTAAATTATTAATTGTTAAAGTACTTGTAGCAGGATCAAAAGAAGCGGAATATCCCTCTTCATCTGAAATCTGGTCAGCTAGTTTTTTCATAGTTGTTAAGGCATCAATATCAAAATTTTGTTTAATTTCAACATTCCCTAGATTCAATTTTAAAACATCATTTGAATTATTTAATTTTGTTTCATAATCTTTGTAATTAATCTTTGATTCTTGAAAAGTAGAAGAAACTGAAACTTCATTTGGATTAGACTCTAATAATTTTAACTTATCTGTATAATCTTTTTTTAATAACTCAATATCTGAAATAACAGAATTTGCTGTTTTATAATTATTTCCTGAAACACCTACATCTGTTGCACTATCTCGGTAATCAGTTGATTTAGCATTAATTGATAAAGTTCTATCTTCTTGTGTAATTATTGCTGATGCTAATGGCATAGTATAATTATCACCAAAAGCAGTTGTACCATCAGAAGTTGTTGTAGATATAACTTTTGTTTGAAGTCCCATTACCTCTAAACCTTGATTATTTACAAGTATCCCATCTTTAGATTCTAAAAAGTTTCCAGCTCTAGTATAAAATGTTTTATTAGTCTCTGGATCAGTTACAACAAAAAAACCTTTACCTTGTATTGCAAAGTCGTATGGATTATTTGTATCCTTTACTCCGCCTTGTCTAAATGTTTTATTTATTGTTCCTTCTCCAACACCTTTACCTTCTCCATTTTGATACATTAAATCAGAAAAAGAAATTCTACTTTCTTTATGAGCAATAGTATTTACATTAGCAATATTATTTGATGTTACATCAACATAATTAGATGCTGCACTAATACCTGATAATGCATTGTATAAACTACCATTCATAATTCTTTTCCTTAGCTATTTGTTGTTGTATCAGATGAACCAGTATTATTTTCAACTGTAGTTGTATCATCACCAGTTGTTGTATCTGGTGGGTTCGTACTTCCACCTGATCCTGAAGTAGGAGTATAATTAATTCTACTTATGCTACTATATGGGATTTTAGTAGTTTCATTAGCATAAGTTAATTCACCTTTTTCATTTGTTATAATTTCAAGACCTTCTACATAAATTTCACCATTTATTGTTTCTGCTGAACCAATTTGATAAGCTCTTCTAAGTCCATCATCTCCTAATTCATCAGTTTCAACTATTTTACCTATAACATTAGTTGCTGTTGATAAATTCATTTGAGCAAAAGATTGTTGTAATGCTTTCATTGAAGTTGACATATCTAAGTTTGTCTCAATTGTTGACATTTGCATTTGTGAATCAAGCATACTTTGTGAATCCATAGGCTTAGTTGGATCTTGTTGTTTCATTTGTTCTAACATTAAATTTAAAAAATCTTCATTTGTAAGCTTATCATTACTAATAGCTTGTGTATACTGCTGACCATTTACACCAGTAGCAGTACTTACTTGTACATTATCTGTAGTTGCCATAATTTTCTCCTATAACATATTTTCATCAAAGAAATATCTTACAACATTATCTGAATCCATAGCATCTTGAACTCTAACTGCTAATTTTTCATCAATAACGATAATATCTCCCGTACCAATAATTCTACTGTTAACATAAATATCACCTCCAGCTCCTGCTGCTTTGTCAAGTGATAATATGTCACCTTCACCTAAATCCAGAAAGTCTTTAATAGTAATATTTGCACTACCAAGCATTACATCTACAGTAATTTGAGTATCAACTAAAAGATCGTATGCTCTGTCATTAATTTCCATAAATTTAAGTCTCTTTGTTTAATTTTATAATGAATTATATCACAATGAATTAGATTTAATTTTATAAAAAGTAATAAAAATAGTTATTTTTAGATAGTTTTAGCTATATTAAGCTAATATTTATTTTTGTAGAATTTTACATTATAGAATCAAGTGATTCTAGCATTGAGTTTACTTTTGCTTCTATATTCCCATCAAAATTTCCTAGGTCACTGGCAATTACAACACCTCCAGCAGTTACATTTCCATCTTGAACTAAAGAGATATGAGTACCTTCAAGATTTAAGTCATTTTTCAAAAGTTCAAAGTCTCTAGGATTTAGATGAATCTTTACTTTTGAAGCAGTTTTAATTTTGTCTAATATATTATGAATAGTCTCTTTTGCAATTTTTGCTGAGTTTTCACCTATTTCTACTGAGATAATTTTTTGTGCTATTGAAATAGATGTTCTTAGAATCTTAGTTTCTAATTGAAATGTTGCTTGTTCAAAAAAAGCTGCATAATGTTTCAAATCTTTGATTGCTTGAACAACTTGATGATCTATATCTTTGCCACCTGCTAATCCAATATGCTCCAAGCCATCAACTTTTTGTTGAACAGCAGCAATTGTTCCTGCAAGTGCTTTAATTTCAGCTAATATTTGATCACCATTAATACTTACTTGCTTCTCATCTAATTTTGCAATCTTTTGCATTTGATCATTTTGAGTAATTTCACCAGTATTTAAAAAAGTTCCTAATTGAAAATTTTCAATTCCATCTTTTGATTTAATTACTTTTGCATTAGAGTATACATTGTTTTTTTCCATTTGTTATTCTACTTCCCTCTCAATTACACCCTCTTCAATAAGTTTTTGGGCTGCATCAAGCATTTTTCGTTGAGCTGATTCAATATCTTTAATTTTAACTTTTGTAAGCATTTCAAACTCTTCTTGAAATCTATCACTAGCTCTTTGTGACATTGCACTTCGTACAACGGCAAGATCATCTTCTGTTGCATTTTTCATAGCAACTGCAACATCTGCCATTTCTACATTTTGAAGTATTTTCATTATATCATCTTTATCTAAAGCAAGTAAGTCTTCAAATACAAACATGTTCTCTTTAATTTTTGTAGCTAGTGCTGTATCTACACCATTGATATTTTTAAGTATGTCTTGAGATTTTGGTCCCATTCTATTTAACATATCAGCAACAACTTTTACACCACCTACATCTACAATAGAAGATAAAAGTGATTCTAGCTTTTTTTCTAAAACTATTGAAATAGTTCTTACAACATCTGGTGATACATCTTTTATTGTAGCCATTTGCATTGTTACTTTTACTTTTACATCTTCATCCAATTGATTTAAAACATCAGCAGCACCATTTGCATTCATATGAGCTAAAATAACTGCAATTGTTTGAGGAGATTCTTCTTTAATAAAATCTGCTAATTGTTTTGGGTTAATAGCATCAAGATAATTAAATGATTGTGAAGCTAATTGCATTTTAGATAATTTAGCTAAAATTTCATCCGCATCACTTTTACCTAAAGATTTATATAAAAGATCTTTTGCATAATCATATCCACCAGAACTAATAAATCCTTTTGTTCTAGTATATAAATGAAACTCTTCTAAAATAGCTAATGAAGTATCTTTATCAATTGAGCCTAATTGTGTAATAGCCGTAGAAATATTTTCTACAATATGTCTAGGTAAATGTTGGAAAATTTTAACAGTTGCTTCTTCTCCAATTAATACAAAAAAGGTAGCCACTTTTTGTAGCATTGGCATACCCTTAGTCAGTTCATGATCTAGTGGGTTTTGCATCTATTTTCCTTTCTTATTATTATATTTTTTGCCACTATCTTCTGCTAATAGCAACTCTATCATTTTTGCCATTTCAGCTGGTTCATTATTGATTATTCTATCAATTTCTTCTATTAATACTTCATATTTAGCAGCTGATTCTTCATCTAATCCTTCAAGATTATTTAAAATCTGACTTCTTACTTTAGATTTTAACCTACCTTTTGCACTATCTAAATTAAATTCATCTTCTAATTTAGTGTCATCAGTTACGCCAGGAATATTAATATCTTTACCTTTTCCACTACCAGCTTTTCCAGTTCCTGCACTTCCAAGGCCATCACTTAAAATTACGACATCATTTTTTACAATAAATTTTCTATAAAAAATAAATAATAAAATCATTGCTATTAAGTATTGGAAGTATTCACTAAATTCAGCCAAAATAGCTTTTACCATACCAATTGTATCACCAGAATCTTCAACTATTGGATTACCATTTGCATCAAGATTTGATTTATTATCATAAGTAACAAACTTGAAATCTTTTACAGTGATTTTATCACCTCTTTTTTCATCATAACCTATTGTATCTTGAACTACTTCTACAATATTATTAATAAACTCATCTTTATTTTGAACATTAGTTAAAGCAGTAGAATCAAAAGTTACAGCTGCTGTAATTTTATTTATGGTCGAATAGTTTTTATCTTCATGGTCTATGACTCTTTTAGAAATTTCATAATTTATTATATTTTTAGAACTCTCATTTTTTGATGAAGTAGTTCCATTATTCCCCTCAGGTTGTGGTGCTTGAATATTACTTTGTACGCCAGGTACAGCTGCTGTATCTTTTACGACGCCATCAGAAGAAGAAGTATTTTCAGTAGTTTGTTGACTCCTAATAGTTCCTTCTGGCTCATAAATCTCTTCTTGAGTATGTTTTTTAGAAAAATTCAGACTTAGTGAAACTCTAGCTACTACTCTTCCTTTCCCAACAAAAGGTTCTAATAAATCTACAATTTTACCTTCAAACTCTTTTTCTAGTCTTTTTTTATACTTATTTTGAGTTACTGAACTTAAATTGTCTGCTTCTTCTTTTGATTGTTCTAGAATTGAACCATCTTGATCTATAAGTTTAATATTTTCAATTGTTAAATTAGGAATTGCAGAAGCAATAAAGTTTTTGATTCCATCGATTTGTTTTTGAGTTAAAAATACACCTGGTTTTAAACTCAAAACTGCAGATGCTGTAGGAGGTGTTTTTCTTTCTGTAAAAATTGTTTCTTTTGGAATAGCTAGTTTTACTGAAGCTCTTAATATTCCAGATAGTGATTCCAATGCTCTTGAAAGTTCACCCTCTAAAGCTCTTAAGTACTTAACCTTATTTTCAAAGTTGGTTGTACCTAAAGAAGATTTCTCAAAAATTTCCCAACCAACATGCTTATTTGTTGCAGCATCACTTGTTACTAATTTTATCTTTGCAATATTTATAAAATCTTTTGATGTTTTTAAAGTAAGAGAATTACCACTTCCAACAACTGAAAATAAAATTCCAGATGCCTCTAATTCACTTGAAGCTAACATAACTTGGTTTTTTGTAAGGTTAGTAGCAATTGTGTAATTTAACTTACTATCTTCAGCTTTCACATTCGAATAAATTAATAATCCAAGTAGAAGAACCAATAAAAGAGAAAAACCTCCTATTATTACAGCTCTTTGAGCAGAATTTAAATTATTTACAAACTTTAAAAGTTGATCCATATATTATTTATCCTAATTAGTTTTTGGCAGAAGCGTCTATAACTGATGTGAAAAAAGTAACATCTTTTCTTATTGAACCTTGTATTGCTTGAAACATTGTATTATTTTTTGCCATTTCACTCATTTGAGTATCTAAGTTTACATTATTCCCATCATTTTGTTCTTGTAAATTCTCAACTTCATAGACTTCCATTTTTGAATTCTTATCATTATTTTCTTTTGATTTAATATGATTTTGATTAGTTGTAACTAATTGTAAATCTTTTTGCTTATTTTTTTCTTGTAATTGTGATTCAAAACTTAAGTCTTTTGTCTTATAATCAGGAGTATTTATATTAGCAATATTACTAGATATAACCTTTTGTCTCTCTGCCCTATAACTTAATGTATTAAATAAAAGTTCGCTTACATTACTTGGTTTCATAATTAACCATTACCTAATTTTTGGATTATTGTTTTATTCATACTATCAATACCGGTTATGCCTTTTTGTGATTGCTCATAACTTCTTTGAGCTTCAATTAATTGAACCATAGCCATAACACTATTAACATTTGATTGTTCTAGAGAACCTTGAAGTACAAAATTTTCATTGTCTTCCATTGCCTGAACTTGTACTGCTGCTTGTTGTTCATCTTTTAATTTGTAATTATTATCTCCAAATTTTTCTAAATTGTTGTAATCAATATTAAATACTCCAATCGCTTGTTTGTAACCTTCTTCAATAGCTATTGGCTCTCCATCTGCACTTAAAACATTATTCCCTTTTGAATCAACTAAAAAACCATCAAGGTTTTTAAATGAACCATCTTTTGTATATTCAACATTACCATTTTGGTCTAAAACTGCAAAAAAAGTTTGAGGCTCTTTTAAAGCAAAATCTAAATCATTTCCTGTTTGAACTATTGGACCTTGTGAACTATCAATAAATTTTTGATCGATTTTAGGAACTTTATTTGTCAATTCATTTATATACTCAGACTTTTTACCTTCAAGGTTTGCTTTTAATAAATAATTGTTAAAAGTACCTTCAGCTAAGTTTTCTTGCTTAAATCCTATAGTTCTACTATTTGCCAAATTATTAGACACAGTATCAACTCTATTTATTTGATTTACCATTGCTGCTGCTAGTGGATACATACCTTGATTCATAATTTAATCCTTACTTTTTCCAAATTCTGCAATTAATGATTCTAAATCATCACTATTTACCAAATCATTAGAAGTATCTCCTGGTAAATGAGTAGCACCAGGGATATTAACACTATTTGTTTCATCATCAAATATAGAGTTTAGTTGACGAGAAAGATTTATCACTAAGCCCATTACTCTTTCTATTTTTTGTCTATTTATATCATGAAACTGCATTAATTCCATTGTTTCAAAAAGTTCTTTATCTCTATTATGAAGTCTAGATTGAATCTCTTTTGGTTTATCAAGAAGCTCTTTTACTGATTCTAAATTTTCTGAGAATTCTTTTACATTTGGAAATTTTTGATTTAACATCTCCAACATCTTATGTTGAGATTGAATAAAACCATCTAAAGATTTAGTTGTTTTTCTAAGCTCTTCATTATCTTCTAAAATATAACTTAAGGCATCAAATATTTTAGTTGCTTTTTCTTCTGAGTCATTAGCAACTTCTCCCAATTGATTAGGTATATTTATTTGTTCAACATTAACAACATTATTTCCTCTTTTTTTATTAGGAGGAGTACTTGTTACTTCTGGTTCTTCTTGAGGCTCTTCCTGAGGTTCTTCTTTTACTTCAACTTTATCAAGTTCATCAATCGATTCTGCATCAAGATTAAGGTCTAAATCTTTTAAATAATCATCATCAGATGATTCACTTTCGCTATCTTTATCATTCTCTAATCCAGCAATTAAATCATCAATTTCACTTGTATCAACAGTTTCATTACTTTCAGACTTATTGACAGTTTCAGTACTTTTTTCATCATCTGAAACAATACCATTAATTATTGAGTCTATTTCATCACTAGAAACTGAAGTTTCTTCTTCTGGTTCATCTTCTAGAGAGTTTAATAAAGCATCAATATCATTATCTGACATTTTTTCTGTACTGTCTGTTTCTGGTTCTTCAGAACTTTTAGATGTAGTATCTGAAGAATCTTCATCTTCTACTTTTTTATTTGACAAATTTGTTTCTGCAATTAAATTTGCAATATCATCCTCAGACATGTTATCAGAATCATTTTCATCTGATGATGCATCATCACTTGTAGAATTTTCATTTTCAGAGATATCTAATCCATTCATTAAGGCTTCGATTTCTTCTTGACTCATACTCATAGTTATGCCTTTTTATTTAACTATTTTTTAAATACACCATCTAATTTTTCTTTTAATATCTCTGCATTAAAAGGTTTAACAATATAATTATTTACTCCAGCTTTTAAAGCAGTAATAACTTCCCCTTTACCGCCTTCAGTAGTAATCATAATTATAGGTGTACTTTGATGATTACCCTCTTTTCTTACTTTTTTAACTAAATCTAAGCCATTCATATTAGGCATATTCCAATCAGTTAAAATAACATCGTATTGTTTGCTAGCCAATTTATTCCAAGCCTTTACTCCATCTTCAGCTTCATCGAAATCTTCTTTATCAATTCCTAACTGCATCACAACATTACCAATAATTCTTCTCATAGTAGAACTATCATCAACTATTAGTATTTTCATTTATACACCTTTGTTAAATTTAAAATTTCTTCTATTATAATTAATTTGTTTTAAATCTATACTTAATATTAGGTATATTTGTCTTCAAATTTATTTGAATTTAAAAATTCTTTAAATATAATGTATAGTATTTTGTCAATAAAGGATTCACCATGATAAAAGGAATGTATACAGCAGCCTCAGGAATGTACGCTCAGCAGCATCAAATTGATGTTACTTCAAATAATATTTCAAATGTAAATACGGCTGGATTTAAAAAAGACAGAGCTGAATTTCAAGACTTAATGTATCAAAGATTAAATTATACAGGTGGTGCCACTAGTCAAGACACTAGAAATCCAACAGGAATTGATGTAGGTTCTGGAGTTAGAATTTCAGGTATACAAAAGTCTTTTACAGAAGGTGACCTACAATCAACAGGTAATGACTTAGATATAGCCATAGAAGGTAAAGGCTTTTTTAGAATAACTATGCCTGATGGTGAAACAGCATATACTAGAAATGGACAATTCAAAGTTAATAGTGATGGTTCAATAGTAAATGGTAATGGATACTTATTAGATCCTGAAATTGTTATCCCAGATAATTTAATAAAAATAAATGTAGCTGCAGATGGACTAATCACTGCAACTGATCCAACAACAGGTGAAGAGCAAGAAGTTGGGCAAATAACTTTATCGGATTTTGTAAACTCAGCAGGGCTAGAACCATTGGGTGAATCACTTTTCAAAGCCACAACAGCCTCAGGTGACCCAATTGATGCAAATCCTACAGAAGAACAATTTGGAAATCTTAGACAAGGATTTGTTGAAATGTCTAATGTAAAACTAGTAACAGAGATGGTAGATTTAATAACTGCTCAAAGAGCTTATGAAGCAAATTCAAAAGCAATTCAAACTGCAGATAAGCTATTAACAATAGCAAATCAATTAAAAACTAGTTAATAATTAGGTTAAAATGGATTTAGAAGAATTAAAAAGACTCAGAGAGCGAAATTTTTTAGATCATAAAAAAAAGAAAAGAGAATATTATCTAAAAAAGAAGTTGGAAAAAGAGTCTAACGAATCATTAAAAAAGTCTAAACAACAAATTTATGATTATGAAAATGATTTAAATATTGATAATTTCGATTTAAAAATAAAAGAAATTATTAAAAAACAAAAATCCCATGTAGATAGCAGAAAAGATAAAATTATTCAAAAAATAAAAGACTACAGAAATCAAAAGAAAAGCTATTATCTAGAAAATAGAGAAAAAAGACTAGAATATGACAAAGAATACAGAGAAAAGAAAAAAGAAGAACTAAAAGAATACAGAAAAAGATATTACGAAGAAAACAAAGAAAAGATATTACTAAGACAAAAAGAATATAGAAAATCATCATCTAAAGAGTAAAAATGGCAGAAAATAAAGAAAAAACTGAAGCAGAACTTTTAGAAGAAACTATGCAAAACTTAGGTTTAGAAGAAGTTCTTGACGAAAAGAAAAGTGAAGATTTATTAGTTGAGGGAAGAAAGTCTTCTCTTTCCGATGAAGAGATAGAATCTTTAATAAGAGATGACGATCCTTCAGAAGATGAAGAAGTAATAGAAGAGATTCAAAGTAATAGTAATGAACCTAAATCTACAAATTCAAATGAAGATGAAATTTCACCTGTTGATGATATTAACTTAAATAATGCATCCACTAATTATGGTGAAGATATTGAATTAAATGAAGAACTTCCAATTCAGAAAAAACAAAATAAATTTATCAAAATACTTACAATAGCAGTTTCAATATTATTATCTTTAGTTTCAATTGGTGCAGTACTTTATTTAATTGGAGTTTTTGATCCAGAGCCTGTTGTAAAGCAACCAAAAGCACAAGAAGCTAAAGTTCAAAAAGAAGAGTACCAATTTACACCAAATGATATTGATGCTAATCGATTGAACAAAAAGTTAAATCTTTTAACAAAATATGAAATAGTTGAAAATTCTACTACAGAAGAACAAAAAGCTCAAGAGAAAGAGAACTTATATCTTGAAGCAAAAAAACAACTAGAAATGGAAAGATTAGCAAAAATTGAGAAAATAAAAGAAGCTGAAAGAAAAAGAATGGAAGAAGAACTTCCAGCTATTAAAAAACAAAATATTGATGATAATATAGATAAACAAATAGATAATGTTATCACAAAAGATGATACAGCAAAAGAAGAAAATACAATTACAGATAATACTTCTACGGATAATACAGATACAACAACTGTAACAACAACTACTCCAAGTGAAAATACATCAGTAACTACAAATACTCAAGAAGAACCAAAAAAAGTTGAAGAAACAACTCCACCAACAATTGAAGACACTACAAAAGAGAATGAAGTAGTAAAGATAGATCCGGCACCACCAGTTAAAGAGAAGGTAAATCAGTTTGTAAAAGTTATAAAAATACAAACAAAAAGCAAAGATATATACAAATCATATCTTGATCAAATTTATTCAGTTAATGATAATGTAACATTATGTAGAGACTATCAAAACAATGTAGAGATCTTTGTAGGTCCATTTGAAAACGATATAGAAAGAGAAAAAGTTGCCGAAGAGTATTTACTTAAATATAATATAAATGTTGAGATTTATGACTATACAACTGAAGAGTATGATAAAAGATGTAATTACTAGCTATTTTCTAAAATAGCTCTTGCATCTTTTGCTTCAATTTTTTTACTTTTAATATCTACACTTTTGATGTAGTTTTTTTCATAAGGAAGTAAAAAAGTTTTGGGAAAATCTTTTTCCACCAAAGATTTTTCTGTTTTAATCTCAAAATAGTCACCAAGTGGATACCTATGAATTTCAACAATCGATCCTAAGTTTTCTTCATTTTCAAATACCATACAATCTATTAAATCAAACCAAAAGAATTGGTCTTTATTTAATTTGCAATTTTCTTTAGTATTTTCTTGTGTTGTAAATAGTTGTTGATTTGTTAGTTTTTTTGCGTCATCAATATTATTAATTTCATCAAAATTAATAGTACCTCTTGATTCATTAAAACTATTTACGGTAAGTGAATTACCTTTGTTAGTTATAAATATAGCACCTTTTTTAAATTGCTCTGGAAAATCAGAATCAAGGAAGATTTTAATTTCTCCATTTAATCCTACTGATTTTCCAAGCTTAGCTACATAGATTTTATTTTCCATCTTAAGTTAGTTTGCAACTACTTGTATTTTATATGATACTCCGTCTTTTGCTTTACAGCCATTAGCCATAGTTTTTAAAGCATTTATCATATTTCCATTTTTCCCTATAAGTTTTCCCACATCGTGAGTATCAGCACTTATAGTAACTTCAACAAAAGTATCGTCAATTTGCTTTTCAGATACAACAATTGAGTCTGGATTACTAGCAATAAGCTTAACATAGCTTTCAATGAAGTTTTTAATCATGTTAAAACTTATTTTGCTTCAGCTAGTTTTTTAACTTTTTCAGAAGGTTTAGCACCAACACTTACCCAATAGTTATATCTTTCTTCGTCAAGTTTTAGTACTTTTGGTTCTGCTACTGGGTTATAATAACCAATTGATTCAATCCATCCTGAATCTCTTCTTTTTCTTGAATCTGTTACAACGATTCTATAAAATGGTTTTTTGTTTCTACCCATTCTTGTTAATCTAATTACTGTCATGTATTTCCTTTTTTTATTTAATAGTATTGAATTCTAAACTTACCTTAGAAGTTTACAACTCAACACTATTTATTTTTTATTTATTTATCTTGGTAGACCTTGCATCCCACCAGGACCTTTCATTTGTGACATCATGCTTGATAAGCCTTTCATGCCACCTTTATTTGATAATTGTTTAGCCATTTTTGATGCACTTTTAAATTGTTTCAAGATTTTATTAACTTGTACTTCTGATAAACCAGAACCTTTAGATAATCTCTTCTTTCTACTTGGATTTAAAAGAGATGGCATTTCTCGCTCTTTTGGAGTCATAGAACCAATTAATGCTTTGATTCTTTTTATCTCATCAGAGTTTTCAAAATCCATATCTTTTAGTTGTCCAGCCATTTGTGACATACCTGGAATCATTCCTAAAATAGATTTCATAGAACCCAACTTACTCATCATTTTAAGTTGTTCTAAAAAGTCATTAAAGTTAAATTCACCTTTTTTGATTTTTTTAGTAACTTCTTTTGCTTTTTTCTCATCAATAATTGCTGATGTTTTTTCAGCAAGTCCTTCCATATCTCCAGCACCCATAAGTCTAGAAACAATTCTATCTGGAATAAATACTTCCAAATCTGGCATCTTTTCACCAGTACCAATAAATCTTAAAGGAACACCAACTTGGTCAGCTAATGATATAGCAACTCCACCTTTAGTATCACCATCATATTTTGATAATATAACTCCATCAATACCAATTTGCTCTTTAAAAGAACTTGCAGTTTTTGTTGCATCATGACCAGTTAGTGAATCTGCCACATAAAAAATCTCATCTGGATTTAGGGCATCTTTTACTTTTGATAATTGATTCATTAATTCTGTATCAATTGCTAATCGTCCAGCTGTATCAACTAAAAGTACATCATAAAGTTCTTTTTTTGCTTTTTCTTGAGCAGCTTTTGCAATTTTAACTGGATCTTTTTCATTATCATCAAAATACAAATCAACTTCAATTTGTGCACATATTTGTTTTAGTTGTTCAACTGCTGCTAGTCTTTGTAAATCACAAGCAGCTATTAAAACTTTTTTCTTTCTTTGTTTTAAATAATTTGCAAGTTTACCAGTTGTAGTTGTTTTACCTGACCCTTGAAGACCAGTCATTAAAACAGTTGTAGGAGGAGTATTTGAAAAAACAAAGCCTTGATTACCCTCAGCTGTTAAAATGCTTGTTAAGTTCTCTTGTAAAGCTTTTAGAAAGGCATTTTGACCTATTCCTAACTCTTTTGTTCTTAATTCAACATTGTTTATTAAATCTCTTGTAGTTTTATGGTGTACATCTGCTTTTAATAGTGCTTTTCTAAGTTCAGTTGTCGCTTTTTTTAATGATGCGGCATCATCTTTAAATCTTACTTTATTTACTGCACTTTTAATCGACCCAGTTATTACATCAAACAAAACTCTACTCCATTTTTAAAATTGAGTGATTTTACTAAAGTTAAACTTTATATATCTTTAATTGAGTCAACTTTAAGTTAAATTTAAACATAAAATTTAAATTTTTATTTATTATATGGCTATTTTAAGGGTTTTTAGTAATTTGTTTAAATTACTAAACCTTAAATTTTATTTAAAGTCCATAGATGTTAAATTCTCTTGGAACCTTTGCTTCAAATGTGTAGTCAAATATTTTAGTTATTTTAGAATGTAATAAAACTCTATTTACATGTGTTGAAGGTTTTCCATAAACATTATCTCCAATAATAGGGTAATCAATATAATTCAAGTGAACTCTAATTTGATGAGTTCTTCCTGTATCAATTACAACTTTTATTTTTGATTTATTTCCTTCGATAAGCATTGGATAAACTGTAGTTTTTGCACTTTTACCTTTTTTCATATCTACTTTACTTCTAGCAACACCTTTATTGTTTTTGATAGTTAAAATTGGTTTATCAACTACAATCTCATCAATAACTTTTCCCTCAACAATAGCCACATACTCTTTATATACATTATTGTTTTTGAACTCTCTTATGGCTCTTGTTTGAAACTCTTCATTTTTTGCGAAAAGCATAACTCCACTTGTCTCTTTATCTAATCTATTTAATAATAAATAATTAGGAAACTTTCTTGATATTTCATCTGCTGTTAAAAAAGCTGGTTTATCAACAGCTAAAATATCATCATCTTGAAATATCACTTTTATAGGAGCAACTTCTTTTACAATAAATGTTGTATTTTCAGAGATATCACCCCTTGCAATTAGAACTTTTTTGTCTCCAACTTTTACTAAGCCTTTGTCAATTAAATCTTTTGCTTTACTATTTGATATATTTTCTTGTTTTGCTAATACTTTATAAGCTTTATCTTGTCCCATTTATTTCCCTTAATATTGGTTCTATTGTTCCAGTCTGTTTTAAAGAGGCTGGTTTTAGATTTTTTATATCTCTCATTATATCTTTTAATTGAGAGTTTTCTACGATTTTATAATTCTCAATACACTCAAAAAGAGCTTTTTGATTAAAGTAGTTTTCACCACTTATTACCCTACAATTAAAAAATGCAGGTTCAACTGGATTGTGTCCACCAATTTTTTCAAATGCCCCGCCAAGTATAACTGCATCTGATATTTCATAGATATTATTTAACTCACCCATAACATCTACTAAAATTATATCACTTGAAAAATCATTTTTCAAGGAAAACTTATGATAAGTAATATCTTTATTTTTTATAAACTCATTTATAAGAAGATTTACTTTTTCAAACCTCTCTGGGTGCCTTGGAACAATAATTAACTTCCCAAACTCTTTTTCATAGGAATTTAAAATTAGTTCTTCTTCATTTTCATGGGTGCTACCAGCTGTTATTATAAACTCACTTGGCTTTTTGTATTTATTACTTCTTTTTGGTAGCGTTGCTAATTTTATATTTCCTATTACCTCAATATTTTTTGCACCCAACTCTTCAAGTCTATTTTTGTCAATTTCACTTTGGGCAAAAACTTTATCAATATTCTTAAAAATTCTTTTGTAAAACCAAGAGAACTTTTTATATGACTTATATGACCTATCACTAATTCTTGCATTTATCAAAATAGTTTTTGTTTTTTTAATTTTTGCAACTAAAAAAAGCATATACCAAAGTTCTGCTTCCATAACTAAAAGAACTTTTTGTTTTTTGATCCAAAATGGAAGTAAAAGTTCATATGGTAAAAATCTTACATTTTTATTTAATTTTTTAGCTTCCTCAAAACCTGTATTTGTAATAACTGATATATTAACATCTTCATTCAAAGCTTCTACAATTGGCTTTATTGCTTTTGTTTCACCAAAAGAACATACATGAAACCAAATTTTTGATTCACTAAAAGAGTTATTATCTTTTAAAAAAAATCTTGCAGGTAAAGCTTTTTTATATTTTTTGTTTTTTGACTTAAATAAAATAAAGGGGATTGCTAAAATATATAGTAGTAAAGATACTAAAAAATAAAATATTGAGAAGAGGCTCAAGATTAAGCCTCTACAGTTTCTTCTTCTTTATAAATTATTCTTCCACAATGTGGACAATTGATAATTTCTTCTGATTTAATTATTTCTGCATAAGTTTGGTCACTTATTTTCATAAAACAACCATAACAAGCCTGTTTTTTAACAGGAACAACAGCAGTATCTTTTGCCCATCTTTTAATTTTTTCATAAAAAGTTAAAACTTTATTATCAAAATCAGCTAATAGCTCTGATCTATCTTGATAAACAACATTTCTTTCTTTAGTAATCTCTTCTATAGCACTATCAACAGCTACTTGTAACTCTTTGATTCCAGTTTCTTCTTCAGTTAATTTCTCTTGTAACTCTTTTAACTCTTCTTCTTTTACAGTTGATAGTTTGTCAAGTCTTTCAATTTCTTCATTTGCGAATGAAATTTGCTCTTTAGCAATCTCTTCTTCTAATTGTAAAGCTTTAACTTCTTTTTCTGTTTGAACTACTGCACCTTTTTTAGATATATCATCTAATTTCGATTTTAATTCAGCTAAGTGAATATTATTTTTAGTTCTTTTTGATTTTATCTCATCAATTTGAGCATAAGTATCATTTATACCTTTTTTAATCTCTTCTGCAATTTCAACAAAAGTTGCTAGTTTTTCTTTTTCGTTGTCAATTTGTGGTTCAAATGAACTAATTTTGCTGTCAAATTTTGATAATTTGATTAAATCCTCTAAATACTTGTTCAACCGTTTCTCCTTGTATTATAAAAACTGAATGGATTTTTTGAATTCGCCATTATAGCTGTTAATTTATTTTTTTTCAAATATTTTTCAATAAGAGAGTATAAAAGTTCCGTAAAATGGTGTTCACTTTCATAATGTCTTATGTCAATTAATGAAATTCCTCTTGTTTTAGCATCCATCGCATCGTGATATTTTATATCACCAGTTAAAAAACAATCAGCTTTAACTTCCGATAACATCGACATTCCTGCCCCTGTTACTAAGGCGACTCTTTTAACCTCATCACTACACTTTACAAATTTCAATTCATCAATATTTAATTTTTTTGATATTTCTTCACAAAATTTATCAAATGAAGAATTTACCTGAGCATATGAGATAAATTCTTCACTATTTTCTAAATTTAATCCCAAAATCTCTTTTCCAACATATTTATTCAAATGTGTTTTATCTATATTTGTATGCATTGAAATTAATGAAATATTTTTTTGTATCAAAATTCTTAAAAGCTTTGTAGAGTAAGAATCAAAATTAACTCTTTTCAAAGGTGAAAAAATCAAGGGATGATGAGTAATAGCTAAAGAATTCTCTTCCATATTCGAAACTAACTCTTCATCCAAATCTATACTAATATAAACTTTTTGCACCTCTTCATCAAAACTACCTACAACTAGTCCAGAGTTATCCCACTTCTCTTGTAAATCAAAAGGTGAAAGTGAATCTAAATAGTCATAAATATCTTTGATTTTCATTATTTTCCAATTCTTTTTAATCTATCTTGTTCTTGTTCTTTATATAATAAAGCACAACCTTGTGAAAGCTCTCGCACTTTTAAAATATAATTTTGTCTCTCAGTTACAGATATTGCTTTTCTTGCATCAAGTGTGTTAAAAGCATGACTTGCCATCATACATTGATCATATGCTGGAAGGGGAAGTCCTGCTTCTAAACATGATTTACACTCATTGAAGGCATCATCAAAGTGCTTAAATAGCATATCTACATTAGCTACTTCAAAATTATATTTAGAGAATTCATATTCTGCTTCTTTATGAACATCTGCATATGTTGTTTTGCCATGAGCATTTTCGTTCCAAACTATATCAAATACAGAATCAACCTCTTGTAAATACATAGCTAATCTTTCAGTACCGTATGTAATTTCAACAGCAACAGGATCGCAAGCTATTCCACCTACTTGTTGGAAATATGTGAATTGAGTAACTTCCATACCATCAAGCCAAACTTCCCATCCAAGTCCCCAAGCTCCTAATGTCGGAGATTCCCAGTTATCTTCTACAAATCTAATATCATGCTTAGAAACATCTAACCCTAGATACTCTAAAGATTGTAAATATAAGTCTTGTATATTATCTGGACTTGGTTTGATTAAAACTTGAAATTGATAGTAAGCCCCTAGTCTATTTGGGTTTTCTCCATATCTTCCATCCGTTGGCCTTCTACTTGGTGCTACATATGCTGTACTCCAAGGTGTTGAGTCTAAACTTCTTAATAGTGTTGCAGGATGAAATGTTCCAGCACCAGCTGGTATATCATAAGGTTGAACAATGTTGCAACCCTGCTCTGCCCAGAATTGTTGTAATTTTAAAAGAAGTTGTGAAAATGTAATCATCTATTTTATCCCTAAAGCTTTGTTTTTTTCTCTTTGTTAAAATTCAAATATCACACTATTAGTTTTAATCCAAATAGTGTGATATTTTAAACTATATTAGTACTTCTATAGTTTTAGAATCAACTTCTACAGCTTTACTTTTTACTATTCTATCTTCTTTTAATTTTATAGCAAGTTCTTTATCTGTAATTGCTAAGATTTGAATAGCTAAGTATGCAGCATTAATAGCTCCAGCTTTTCCAAGAGCAACAGTTGCAACTGGCATTCCTGAAGGCATTTGAACAGTTGAAAGCATAGCATCCATACCATCCATTGCCCCACCTTTCATAGGTACTCCAATAACAGGTTTAGTTGTAGCTGATGCCAATGCACCTGCAAGATGTGCAGCCATTCCAGCAGCAGCAATAAACGCTATTGCACCTTTCTCTTCAGCTTCTTTAACATAAGTTTTAGTTCTCTCAGGAGATCTATGCGCAGAAGAGATTATCATTTCATATTGAACATTGAATTGCTCCAATGTCTCAGCACAGTTTTTCATAATTTCATAGTCAGATTTACTACCCATAATAATAGAAACAAAATTCATATTTTTCCTTTAATATTTTTTATAAATAGTGGCGATTATACCAAAAAATATCTAATTATTTTATAAATTTAAAAAGCTAATTCTTTTGCCTTTTTAAAATCTTTTTTTCCACTTCCTAATCTTGGTATATCTTCTACAATTTTTATACTTGAAGGAATCATTAATTTATTATCAAATTTTTTAATAATCTCATCTTTTAGTTTTGCAACTTCTTTTTCATCAATATGGGAAATAAGTAATATTATTTTTTCACCTTTTTTTTCATCTTCTATGGAAGTAACTATGAAATCAACTTCTGAGTTTTCATCTTCAAATAAAAGTTTTGATATTTTGTCTTCAATACTTGCTAAACTTATCATTTCACCACCTAATTTTGCAAATCTAGAGTATCTATCTACTATAGTAATAAAACCATCTTTGTCAACTCTTCCTTTATCTCCTGTTATATAAAAAGTTTTCCCATCAATTATTTTTAATACTTTTGATGTTTTTATTTCATCTTTTAAATAACCTTTCATAACTTGAATTCCAGAGATGATTATCATACCCTCTTCACCTGTTGCTAACTCTTTAAAAGTATCTGGATCTACTATTTTTATAATTGTTCCTGGTATTGGCATACCTACACTTCCTTTTTTTGAACCTACTTGAATCGAGCCGTCAATTGCTAAAGTATCTGGTATATTGCAAGCAACTACGGGAGAAGTTTCACTTGTACCATATCCTTCTAAAATCTCTTTTTCAAACTTATTTTTAAAATCAACTCTTACCTCATCTCTTAGTTTTTCAGCTCCTGCAACTGCAAGTCTTATACTTGTAAACATAGTTTTATTTACTTTTGGATTTTTTGTATAAAGTCTATAAAAAGTTGATGTTCCAAACATAATTGTAGCTTTGTATTCATCTATCAATTTCCCTAATCCAAAACCATCAGTTGGATCTGGGTGAGCTACACATTTAATCCCTTCAATCAAAGGTAAAAAAGTAGTTACAACTATACCAAAAGCATGAAATAAAGGTAATGAACCTACAATAATATCATCATGTGTCGCATTTACTATTGTAACTATTTGTTGAGAATTACCCAAGATATTATCACTTGTAAGTTCGATTCCCTTTGGTAAATCTTCGCTTCCAGATGAGAATAGAATCATAACAATATCATCTTTTTTGATTTTTGTTAAATAAAAAGGTTTTAATAAAAATGCTGGTAAAAGTTTAATACTAAGAAGAGTAAATAATCCAGATACTTTTGATATCTTCTCTTTTAACTCTTCCACATAAACTACATCAACTAACTCAAATATTTCTTTTACATCTATACCTTTATTTTTCAATTTTTCAACAAATTTTTTTGAAGTAATTATTGTTTTGATTTCTGCTTGTAAGATAGCTTGCTTTATTGAGCTTAATTCACTTGTATAGTTTAAGTTTATAAGGGTTTTACCTAACATCAAACATGAATAATTAATAAATGCACCAGCTGCTGTTGATGGTAAAAGTAAACCTACATTTTTTCCTTGTATCTTTTTATTTAGTAAATTTTTAAATAAAATTGAAGCTGTAAGAAATTTATTACCTGATAGATTTACTCCCGTAGAATCTGCAAAAATCATCTCACTTGATACAGATTTTAATCTATCAAAAATAACTTCATTTAATGGTGCTAGGTTATTTATATGCTCTTGCCATGCAATTGTTGAAAGATTTACAATATCTTGTTTTACACTAACTACATTTGCTTTTTCTTTTTTAACTCTTTTCCCAAATGATACGGTTACACTATTTATCTTATATGATTTTTTATATTTTTTACTAGCTCTTGAAAAAACTGTCTCCCAAAGACCTCTTATATAAAAAGGAACTACTCGTACATCACTAGTGGTTAGTTCTAATATTTTTTCAAACCCTTTTTTAAACTCTCCTAAATGACCATTTCGTGTAATTCCACCCTCAGGGAAAAGTACAACCACACTTCCTTTATCTAACTCATTTGCAATAGTTTTGATTGTATTTTTGCTTCCTGTAGTTCCAATAGGTATTGCTTTAAACATCTTTAAAATCCAATTTAAATACCATTTCTCATAAATTGGTTTATGCATTACAAACTTAACTTCCCTAGGAACTGACATCAGTACAACTGCCCAATCTATCCATGAAACATGATTCCCAAGTAAAAGTACTCCACCACTTGAAGGAATATTTTTTATTCCACTTACTTCAAGTTTATACTTTAATCCAATAACACTTTTTAAAAACAGTAAAATCAAAGATTGAGGTAATTTTATTACTGTATAAACTGTACCAATTATAGTAATGAGTAAAATTAGATATATCGTATTTAAAGGGTCTAGATTATAAAAAGAGACAATAGTTGTCATACACAGCATCAAAAACATAGAAACAGAATGAAACCAATTATTACCAGCTAAAATTGTTCCTAATATCTTTTTCTTCGCATTAAATTGAATCAAAGCATTTAAAGGAACAACAAACATTCCTCCAAATATTCCAAAAATGAAAAATGAAACTCCTATTAAAAATGGGCTTTGAGCAATAGTAGCAGTATAAATAGTAGTTGCCATTCCTAAAGCCGATAAAGGTATAGTTCCAACTTCTATATAGTGTTTTGAAATTCTAGAATAAAGTATAGAACCTATTGCTATACCAATTCCAGATACTCCAATAACTGCATTTATTACAAACACATCAGTAACATTTAAATACTCTTTTGCAAAAGACGGGAAAACAGCCATCATACCTTGTGATATTCCCCAAAATACAGAAAGCCCAATAACTGATAAAAATATCACACTATTTGAAGATAAGACTTTTATATTTTTACCTAATAGTTTTCCCTTTAATAACTCACTCTTATCTAAAGATAGTTCTTTATCTCTTTTGTAATAAGTATTTACTCTTCTTAAGACTAAAAAAGAGACAAACATCTCTAAAAATGCCACAGGCAAAATATAATAAGTCAAAGGTAAGATTGCATATAAAAGTTCTTCTTTTGTACTTAATAGTTCAAGATGGTTACTATTATAAAAACCTTCAAAGAAGTATGAAGCTCCTGCTATTGAAAAAAGTATTGCAATTATTGATATAGCTTGAAGGGCAGAGTTTCCACTTGATAAGTTTTTTTTGCCATATATATCTAAAATCAAACCAAATTTTGCAGGTGAGTATATGGCACTTTGAACAGCTAATAAAACTAAAACAAACATTGCTAAATAGAAGTTTGAAATAGCATAAGCAAATATCATAAGAATGGATAATGAAAAGGAAGATATAGCTCCATATATCAAAATATTTTTTTTATTGTATTTATCTGAGAGGTATCCACTTAGTGTAAATAAGAGTACATAAGGAATAAGAATCAAAGCATTTATAATAGATATCCAAATAACTTGTGTACTTCCATCAAATATCTTAAAAGCAATATTTTGTAAAAAAATTTTATGGGCAATGTCAACTACCACATTACAAAATACCACAAACAAAAAAGCAAATTTTATTACTACTAGATTATTAATTTTACCTATCATCTATTTTTAATCACAAATTTCATTTAACACTCCAATAAATGTACATATTATGAAGTATAAATATTTATGAATAATAAGTCAAGTTAAAATTTTAAGGTGAAACCAAATTGTAATTATTTAATTTTAACTTTTTTCTTTGAAAATGAATCTAATGAATAAATAATAAGAGCTAACCAGATTAAACAAAAGGTTACTAATTTATCAAAATTAAACTCTTCATGATAGATAAACACAGCAGTAAAAAAAGAAACTGTAGGAGCAATATATTGAAAAAAGCCTAATGTAGCAAGCTTCATTCTTGTAGCTGCACCATTAAATAATAGTAAAGGAACAACTGTTATTAATCCTGCAAGAACTAACATAAAAGAGACATAGACTCCACTATTTTCACCAAAAGCTATTTCCTTAGTATTATAAATATAAATTAAATATGCAGCTGCAAAAGGCAATAATAAAAGAACTTCTACAAATAAACCTACAATAGAACCTACATTTATTTTTTTTCTTATCATTCCATATATTGCAAAAGAGATAGCTAAAGATAATGAAACTATTGGAATATAACCTAATGTTATTAGCTGGTATAATATCGCTAAGATAGCTATAAAGATTGCTAGGTATTGGTATTTTGTCATTCTTTCATTGAAAAATAAAAAGCCAAATAAGACATTTACAAGTGGATTTATATAATAACCAAGTGAGGCCTCTAGTATTCTATTATTTGTTATTGCCCAAATAAAAATAAGCCAATTTATTGATACAAAAAGTGTAGATAAAAATAAATTTCTTATTTGCCTAAAATCTTTTATAATATTTAAAAAAGCACTAAGCTCTTTTTTAAAAAAGAAAAAAGGCAAAAGAGTAATAACTGAAAATAAAACTCTATAAACTAATATCTCAATTGGTTCTACAGAAGAAACCTCTTTAAAATATATTGGAGATAATCCTCCCCAAAATAAAAATGCAAATACTGCATAAAGTTGACCTAATCTTTCATTACTCAAGTGTACTCTTTATAGTTTTTAAAACTATATCAAAACTTGAGTAAATAAAAGTTCATTTTTTAGTATTATTTAAATATCTTTTTTAGTATAGGAATACGAGATAAAATAAACATATCCAATAATAAAACACAAACCAAAGTAATTCCAACTAATGGAAAAAATAAAGAAAGAGCCAACATAACAATCATAGCATTATGCCAATGGGGCAATTTACTTGGAATAGACGGAGGAACTAATTTAAATCCAGATTTTTCAGGTCTTCTTTTCCACCACATAATAACACCTGTAATACTTAAAACTATAACTGATAAACAAATTATTGTATTAATTATTAGATTCCAAATAGTTACTAATCCCATGTGAATGGGAATAGATACAGCCATCGTTTTACCTGCAAATGAATAATCATCAAAAGTAACTTTTGCTAAAACATGTCCTGTATATCTATCCACATGTACAGTTTTATCTGCAAAGGGATTTTTAGCATCACTATTCATAGTATCTTGATTTATCGTCCATACTCCTGTATTTCCTTTTGGAAAAGATACTCTATATCTTCCCTCAAAACCAATTCTTTGAGCAAGTCTTTCTATACTATCTAGATTTACAGCTTCATTTGGAAGTGTGCCATTTACACCTAGTTTTGAACCAGAAGCAGGAAGAGGAGTCTCTTCTATTGCCCAAGGCATTCCAGCTGATGGACCATAATTTAGTGAAGCATGGGTTTCATCTGAAAGTGGTATATTATCCCATTTTTCAGCAGGAAAAGTACTCCAAGCTTGTACAAGCTTTCCACCCCAAACTCCTGTCCATGACATTCCGGATAATAAAAATAAAAAAAAGAAAATAGATACATAAACCCCAAGTGAGACATGCACTTCTTTCCAAAAAAGTCGACTTTTTAGTGATAGTTTTGGAATCAAAGAATCTCTTATTTTCCTATCCTTTGGCCACCAAAGATAAACTCCTGTGATAATTAAAATAATAGCAAAGCCAGCAGCTATTTCTAATATCCTATCACCAATAGTTCCTAAAAGCAAATCACTATGAATATCATCTGCTAAATCATACCAACCTTGTCTTCTTAGCCATTCATTTACAATCTCCCCATTATATGGATTTACTGCAACCATAGATTGGCTACCATCAGAATCTTTTATTCGAAAAACATTTACTCTATTTGGTTCAGAGGCTTTTATCCACTCTACTAATTTTCCTTTTGGGTGAGTGGCTAGTGCGATGTTTGATTGTTCTTGTAAGGTAAGCATAATAGTATTTGGGGGAATAGGAACAGTTACTCTCTCCCCATCTCTTCCATCAAAATAACCAATATACATCATAAGCATACCAGTTACTGCAAGTATCAACATAAAAGGTGTTACAAATATCCCTGCATAAAAATGCCAGCGCCAAGCGGCTTTATAAAAAAGTGTATCTTCATTTACTTTTTTATATTTACTAGATGTTCCTATATCCATCTTCTCTATCCTTCATACAAACTAAAATTTAAGTCTGAAAGGTTAGAGAAAGATAGTTAATTTTCTGTTAATTTATCAAAAAAATGCTTTTATCTCTTCACTATTTAATAGTTTTCCTGTAGATTTTACTTCTCCATTTATCACAAGTGCTGGTGTACTCATAATACCGTAAGCCATGATTTTTTCTATATCTTCTACTTTTTCAACTTGAGCAAAAATTCCAGCATCTGCAACTGCTTTTTTAACATTCTCTTCTAAGGCTTTGCATTTTGAACATCCTGTTCCTAAAACTTCTATTTTCATTATATCTCCTGTATGTGATCTTTTAAAGTGTAAATATAAGTATCAACTTCTAGTTCATCGTATCGCTCAACGGTAACAGGTGTTCGTACAAATTCATTTCCTTCAAAGTCATCCAAATAATCCCAATGATTAATTAAATTTGATGAAGTAAATAAAAAGCCATGCACCGTATCACCATTTGCATCTAATCTAATCCCTGGATACCCCATACTTGCACTCCAACCAGCATCTACTAAAAAGCCTTTAACCGTAGCAGGTACAAATTTACCTACAATTTTTTCTAATACATGGGCATTGGGGCAGTTTGGCATAAGTGTACCATAAACAAAAAGAGTCATATCCAATTCATTTCCTTTGTTACAATTTATTAATTCCCGAAATTATAACAAAGTAATATAAATATTAAGAAAATGAGAAAAATAAAAAGATTGCAACAGTTAATATTCCTGCTAACATTAAAGATAAACCTCTTTTTTTGAAGCCATATTTGCCTTTAACCATAACAATAGCTGATAAAGCAAAAAAGGCTAAAACAATGCTATAAACCATTGCTAAATAATACCAAGCCCTATTATTACTTGATAAGTGGGAACTTATAAACATCTGCAAAAATGCTGGATAAGATTTATAATCTATGTTTGCGTCCCCCGAATTCTTGTTATAAATTACATGCATATATTTATAATCAAAATATAAAGTGTCATTTTCTTCTTTAGAGAAAGTTAATCTTTTTATATTTTTTTCAACAACACTTTTTGTACCAACTTTATAAATATAATCTAGCTTTCCATTTTTTGCTTCAGTTATTAGCTTTTCTTTAAAATCATCACTTGAAATATTTTTTGAAATATTTGTTTGAAAATTATAATCATACTTAAACCACCCTAAACCACGAGCAGACAATATAAAACCTGTAATTGCATATATAAGAGTGATGCCTATAAAAAAATATCCAAGATCCCTATGTAGAGACCTTGATATATTACTTAATGATTTCTTTTTTGACATATTTAAAATGTTCTTTTTATATTGATAGTGAATTTTCTAGGTTCCCCAGAGAAAATTCTATTATCTTCTCTACCTGATTCATAATATTCTTTATTAGTTATATTTTCAATATTTAATGAAAAATCCCAATCATTGATTGAATAATATGCTCCCACATCAACTCTTGCATATGATGGCAATTCTATTCTTTTTGCTTCAGCTGAATTTGTATATATTTTATCTCTATATGATATTCCTGTTGATAAACCAAGTCTTCCATCATATATTTTTTGGGGAATATTATATCTAGTAAATATATATGCAGTAACCTCAGGAGTAAGAGCTTGTGTATTTCCAACAGATTTTCCAGATACATATTTTGCTTTATTATAAGCATACCCTGATTTAAACTGCCAATTAGCAGTAGGTAACCATTGAACTTCTACTTCTACACCTTTACTCTCAACTTCTCCAGAAAGTTGATAATTACCTGAAGCTGTACTTTCTGCTACATTTTCTTTATTTATTTTGTAAAATGATATTCCTGTATTAAACTCTTTGCTAACATTTATTTTTGTACCTATTTCATATTGTTTTGATTTTTCAGTATCTAATGAATTACCTGAGTCATCAACTCTTTCAGCACTACTAGGATCATAACTTTGGCCATAACTTCCATATACTGAAAAGATATCATTGATATTATAAATTGTTCCAATAGAACCAACAAAATCTCTAGATTTTTTTATTTTATCAGGTGATACACAAGGTCCTCTTGAACACTCAAAATCAATTTTTGTTTTATCTACTCTAGCAGAACCGACAAGAGTAAGTTTATCGGTTAGACTTATTTTATCTTGTAAATAAACACCTGTGCTATAATATTGTGTTTTTCTTCTATCTTTTTGGTTAATAACAGCAGTTCCCCCATGAATAGGATTATAGATATTTATATTTGGAGTTACAAAACCTCCTTGAGCAATTCTATCATAATCAGTTTTTCTATAATTTCCAGCTAATCCAAAAGTCAAACTATGTTTCATATCTGCAATAATTGTATCAAGATTTAGATTTGTATCAAAGCTATGCCAATCTCTTTCATTGTATTGATGTCTATTTCTTCTTCTTAGTGTTGTATCTGATGCAGTTACTCCTTGTTTTACTTCATTATTTTCATAAAGTTTTCTTTCATCTGTATGAAATACACTTCTCCAGTCAAAATTAAAGAAAAGATTATCACTAATATAATGATCTAAATTAATATCAAAAGCTTTTCCTTCATCATTATCATAGTCATCTGATTCTTGATAAACCGTATTTAAACTAGCAGCTGTTGATATATCATGATTTGCTACAAACAGCCCATCATCTGCACTTCCATCTTCATGTCCATATTCCATTGCAACTAATAAAGAGGTATTATCACTAGCATTCCATAACAAACTTGGATAGATGTAAAGATTCTTAAAATCAACATTATCTCTATAAGAATTTAATTTTTCCCCAACCGCAATAAATCTATAAAATAAATTTTCAGTAATAGGTCCCGTTGTATCTAGTGTAGTAGTTATACCATTATCACTTCCAAATTTAGAAACTCCATTTGACATGTATGTTTGAAGTGATGTTTCTAAAGTAGTTTTTTGCTCTGACTGGGGTCGTTTGCTTACTATATTAACCAATCCTCCTGGTGCCATCGAACCATATAATACTGCTGCTGGACCTTTTACTACTTCTATTCTCTCTACATTTGCAGTTGAAGGTGAGCCCATTCTACTTATTAATCCTGACATACCATTTACTTTGATATTTTCTAAAGAAAGGTCAAATCCACGAATCATTATGGCATCTGCATTTTTACCAACTTTTGTTACGCCTGTTGTATAATCAAAGGTATCTTCTATTCTTTGAGCTTGTAAATCATCTATTAAAGTTCCCTTTGTAACAGAAACTGTGTAAGGTGTTTTTTTATCACTTGACTCACCTTTCATACTTGAAGAAGAGTTCTGTTCAAAATATGACTCTTGAGCTCCTTGTACTACAACTGTGTCTAATTGATCTGCAAAAGTTAATCCTTGAGAAACAACTAAAGACATTGCAATAACTAATCTTTTTTTCATAATATTCCTTTTAATTTTTAATAAGAGAATAAATATATTCACTAAAGTGGGGAATTGTAAGGAAATTAATATTAATAGTTTATTAATAGAGATTATCATTATTGTTATTTATATATAAATAACTAGAAAGTGTTTTTTAAGTAGCTAACTTAAAAGCCAAGATAGCTTTTAAGTCTCATTTTTATTTTTTGAATAATTGGTAAATTGATGAAAAATCTTCATCACCCTTACCTAACATCTTCATTTTTGAGAATAACTCTTTAGGAATAGCTGCACTATATAATGGTTGATTTAAACTAAAGGCTAAATTTTGAAGTAGATGTAAGTCTTTATTTATTGCACTATTAGAAAAATGTGGTGAAAAATCTTCATCAATTAGTTTTTGTGTTTTTGCTTTTAGTACAAGTGATTGACCACCACCCACACCTAAAATTTCTAAAGCTTTAGCTTTTGGAATCTCACAATTTTCTGCTAAAGCCGTACACTCTGCAAGTGTTGCCATAAAAGAACCAAGGCATAGATTATTGATAAGTTTCATTTTAGTAGCACTTGAAGGTTTTTCTAAATAAAATATCTCTTTAGCTATTTTTTCTAATATTGGTTTTGCATTTTCAAAAACCTCTTTTTTACCTGAACTTACAACTGTCAATTCACCTTTTAATGCTGGTGCAACACTACCAAAAACTGGGTTTTCTAGATAGTTACCACCTAAAGTATTTACTGCTTCATGGAATTTTAAAACATCTTCATAATGATTTGTAGTCAAATCAATTATTGTCTTACCTTTTAACTCTTCACTTAAAAGTCCATCATGCATTGAAAAGATATTATTAACAGCTGGGGAATCAAACAAACACATAAATATAACATCACACTTTTTTAATAACTCTTTTGGTGAACTTGCAATTTCATAACCCAAATCTTTTATTTTCTCAGCATTTCTATTATAAACAATAAGTTCTTCACCAACATCACTTAGTCTTGTGGCTATTGCTTTTCCTAAATTTCCAAGTCCTATAAATCCTATTGACATTATTTCTCCTAATTCTTTTAGGACTATTATAAGGATATTATATTAAATAAAGATGATATTTTTAAATTGAGTTAAAAGAAGTTTGAAAAGATGAGTTGCCTCATCTTCTCTTTTATTTTAAGTCAGCTAAGATTTTAGCTTTTAGTTTTGGAATTGTAAATCCAAATTGTTCAAATAATTCATTTGCAGGACCAGATGCACCAAAAGTATCCATACCGTAAACCACATCGGCAAATTTATAGTACTCTAAACCTCTAGCAGCTTCGACAGCAAATACTTTTGTATTTGGATCAATGATTGTATCAATATATGTTTTATCTTGTTCTACAAGTAAATCATAACAAGGAACAGAAACAATATTTGCAATTACACCCTCTTCTTCAAGTGCACATCCAGTTTGTAATGCAAGCATCAATTCACTTCCTGATGCCATAATTGTAACAGTTGCATTTTCTCTTTTCTTAACTAAATATCCACCATTTGCAACTTCACCAAAGGCTCTATTATCTTTTAGTACTTTTAATCCTTGTCTTGAACAAACAAAAGCACTAGGAGCATTTAATTTTAATGCCACTTTCCAAGAAGCAACATTTTCAGTAGCATCTGCTGGTCTAAATACATAAAAGTTTGGTAATGCTCTAAATTGAGTTAAGTGTTCAATTGGTTGGTGAGTTGGTCCATCTTCTCCCACACCAATAGAATCATGAGTCCAAACAAAATGTTGTGGAATAGATGCAAGTGCCGCAAGTCTAGCTGCTGGTTTTAAATAATCACTAAACACAAAAAATGTAGCAGAAAATACTCTAAATAATCCATATAAATTCATCGCATTACAAATAGATGCCATAGCATGTTCTTTAATACCAAAGTGGATATTTTTACCAGTTGGGAAATCACCAGCACCTTTTAATTCTGTTTTATTAGATGGTGCTAAATCTGCACTTCCACCTATAAACCCAGGAATAGCTTGTGAAATAGCATTTAAAATTTTGTGATTTGAATCTCTTGTAGCAACACTTGTATCTGCTTCAAATTCAGGATAATCAATAGAATCAAAATCAGGATTTTGCAACATCTCTATTTTCTCTTTTGATTGTGCACTTAAAGAAACATTCCAAGCTTTTTCAATCAATGACCCAGTTGTAGTTTTATCAAAAGCAGCTCTTACTTCATCAGATACAAAAAATGAATCTTCTGGATTGAATCCAGCTTTTACTTTAGAAGCAGCAATTTCATCAGCACCTAAAGGAGCACCATGTGTATGGTGACTTCCTTCCATAGTAGCAGCACCTTTCCCAATAGCAGTTTTTGCTATGATAAGTACTGGTTTTGTAGCAGTTTTTGCTTTTACAAGAGCTTCATCAATTTGAGTAAAATCATGACCATTGATTTCTAATACTTCAAAGTCAATAGCTTCAAATCTTTTTTTAACATCTTCACTCCAAGCAATAGAAGTATCACCTTCGATTGTAATAGAGTTTGAATCATAAATAATAACTAAATTATCAAGTCCTAAATGCCCAGCTGTTGCTGTTGCTTCATAAGAAAGACCTTCTTGTAAATCCCCATCTCCACATAAACAGAAAACTTTGTGATTGATTACATCTTCGCTTAAAACATTTTTTGCATATTTACTTGCCATTGCAAATCCAACTGCATTTGCAATACCTTGTCCTAATGGTCCAGTTGTAATCTCTACACCATGTGTATGTCCATATTCTGGATGCCCTGGAGTTTTTGAATTTGTTTGTCTAAAGTTTTTGATATCTTCAATGCTTACATCAAATCCCCAAAGATGTAATAATGAATAAACTAATCCAGTAGCATGACCACCTGAGAAAACTAATCTATCTCTATTTAGCCATTTTGAATTTGCTGGGTTTACATTTAAATGTTTACTCAATACCGTTGCAATGTCAGCAAGTCCCATAGGTGCACCGGGGTGTCCTGAGTTTGCTTTTTGAACCATATCTGAAGCCAAGAATCTGATTGTATCCGCTTGTTTTTGAAGTAAATTATTTGACATATCTTTCCTACTGTGTTGTGAGTTTTAAATTGTATTTTGCGGATTATAACTAATTTTTAATAAAGATAAAATTTGTAGAAAAGAGAAGTCTCTCTTTTCTACTTTTTATTACACATCAGGAGTAACTGAAACATCATCGTCAATTAAGACTTTTACATTTGAACCACCAACGGTTCCTTGATAAACATGGAATGTTTCTCCTGTATCACTTACATAATCAGCTTGTTGCGACCATTTCGCATCTCCACCTTCAAGAACAACTTTATCAGTACTATCTCCAAAAATTTTCAATTCATGATTCTCATCTGTAATATCTAAAATATCATCTAGATTTATATTCATCTCTTGTGCATGATTATTAGTTAAATCAATATTTTCGATATTTTTTATTTCGGTATGGTTTAAAATATCTTCTAGGTCAATCGTATCATTATTCATAATTAATGTGTCATTACCTGTTCCACCATCAATTGATTTTTCAGTTCCATTAAATACTATAGTATCATCACCTGCACCTGCATGAATAACATCTGCACCACCTTTTCCATCTATATGTTCATCGGCATCAGTTCCTTTGATATCATTTGTATGCTCAGTACCTTCTATAGTTTTTGCTTCAGTAGTAACATGTACTGTTATTGCATCTTTTGAATCGTTCTCTGTTGATGTTACACTTGCAGTAATATGTTCTAAATCACTTGAGTCAACTTCTGTTTTACTTACTAATGTTACATTTGCATCACCATTAGTATCAACTGGAACCGTATAACTTCCATCTGCATTAGCACTAATTACACTTCCATTACTATCTTGCAGTGTTGCATCTGCAGGAATATCAGTCAAGGTAATATTTGAAAGTGTCTCACTATCAGTATCAGTCAATAATGCACTTAAAGTGATAGCATATTGATATGTTGGTATATTAATTGAACTGGCATTAAATACAATATTTTCCATATTTTGAACTTTCATTGCGCTACCTTGTGGAGTTCCATTTCCATCTACTTTATAAATATAATAAGTATTTGAATAATCACTATATCCACTAAAATCACTTACTTTATTAAAATGGCTATCGTAAATTGCATATTCACTTGCGTCACCTGAAAAATACAAGGTATCATTTCCATATCCTCCATTTAGATATGATCCTGTAATGGCTTTTGTAGAATCAAGATAAATAGAATCATTACCAGAATCTAAATCTATAGTACTTCGACTGATATCTCCATCTATAGATAAAGTATCATCTCCTCCACCCATATATATGGTAGCACCATCTGCATTTCCACCTATAATTAAATTATCTTTGTTACCATCATCGTTTTCCCAGTACTTTTCATCCATCCATATTGTAGCTCTGCTTGCACTTCCATCTATTGTTAACTTATCAGAATCATCACCCATATGTATTGTAGCCCCATCTGCATTTCCCCCTATAGACAAGATATCATCACCATCTTCGGTATGTAATGTAGCGCCATTAGCATCTCCACCAATAGTTAAAACATCATCACCATCTCGCATATGTATTGTAGCTCCATCCGCATCTTTACCTATGGCTACAGTGTCATCACCTTTTCCCATATCTATTGAAGCCCCACTATTGTTGACACTTCCAACAACAGTTAAACTGTCATTACCATCGTCCATCAATACTGTAGCACCATTTGCATTCCCAAATACTGTTATACTATCATCACCTTCTTGAGTTTTTATTGTTGCTCCATCAACATTTCCACCTACTATTAAATTATCATTACCTTCTTCAGTTTTTATTGTTGCACCATTAGTGTTTTCGACAACTAGTAAGCTATTATCGCCAGACCCTAAATCAATAGTCGAACCATCAATACTTCCACCCACAGCCAAAGTATCATTTCCTTCACCAAGATCTATTACTTTTCCATTTGCACTATATTTAATATTGACAGTATCATCCCCATCTTCAATTTTAATTTTATGTGCATTCATATTATTGATATTTAAAGTGTCATCATTACCATGTTTATTCTCATAATTGTTATTTAAATCTACACCACCATTTACAGATAATGTTGGAAAAGCAGGCAGTTTAGATGTATCCAATTCAGCACTTAGAGAATCTGCTACAATTTGAGCATCTCCTATATCCATAGTTAAAATTGGAGTAGAAGCTTTATCATCAACATTAACATTAATATTAACATCAAAACTCGTAGTATCTCCATCAACATCAGCTGCTGTAATTTTAAAACTTTCAACAGTGTCAATTTTATAGTTTCCTGCCACTGCCATAAAAGTATAATTTCCTGTAGTAAAATCAAACATCAATTTACTTCCACTTTCCATTTTTACACCAGTATTAGGGAAGTTATCTTTTGTATATTCAACGCCTTCAATTGTAATTGAAGCAATTGATATTACTCCATCACCACCAGAAACATTATCAAGAACATTTCCTTCAACTTTTGCTGATATGTTATCAACTAAAGTATCTTTTAATTCTGTAACATCTTCCACAACTAAAACATTTGTTTTAATTGTCCCAATATTTACTGCTATTCTTTGGAAGTCTGGATCATTTGCATCCAATCCAGTACCAATACCAATAACATTTAATTCACTAGCATTGTCTTTTAAGAACTCTGTCCATTTTGTAATATATCCATTATCAACAGCTTGTCCATCAACAGATGTTATATAATCATTTCCTGAACCATCACTATCCCAGTTCTCTCTATTTGGTTTACCATCAGATATAAAATAAACTACTGATTTTTCACCATTTGGGGTTTCAGTATAAGTATTATATGTCTCAAATAGTGCATCTTCATAATTTGTAGCACTTCCAGAATGTAATCCTTCTAAAGCTTTCAAGGCATCTTCAGCACTCATCCATCCCGTTGCAGATGCATCAGTATCAAATGTTGTCAATTTTACATTAACTCCACCATTATCTTCATATGTAGCAATCATCTCTTTTAAAGAATCAATAGCAAGCTGCAATCGACTTACTTTTGTACCATCATCTAATGTTACTTTATCATCCATACTTCCAGAAATATCTAAGGCAATAACTACATTTGTTGCATGTGGTGTCACTACAGTTGTATCGTCATTTTCTGGTAGCACTCCCTCAAAATCAATAGTTTTTTCTTCACCTTCTGAAGTTGGTACCAAGTTTACTATTGTAGTTTCTGTTACTGTTGCTGTTGAAATATCACCATTTGAAGATTCTGTTGCAGTAGCTGTTGCTTTTATATCAAAATTATCTGAAACAGTTTTAGGGATCATCATTTCAACTGTACCATTAAAAGTATTTCCATCTACATTAATTGTCCAAGTTCCATCACTATTTAAAGTTCCTTCATTTAATGTTGCACCAGTTGGTATACCACTTAGAGTTATACTTAAACTTTCACTTCCATCTGTATCCGATAAGCTTGAACTGATATCTAAATCATATTTAACCATATCAGTTTTAACAACTGAAACATTATCTATTGCCATACCCCAGTTATCATTACCTTCTCCAATTTCTTTAAAACTTAGTAAGTTTGAACCATCACCAGAGCCACCCTCTACCTGTGCTTTATAATTTGCCCAAGTAGTATTATTTCCATCTATAGTTGCTATTTTTTCACCACCCCAATAAACTTCAACAACACCTGATTTTTCACCATTCGCACCACTTTCTTGTAATGCAGCTTTATCAAAATAATCAAATTTTAGTGTATAAAGCTCTCCAACTTCAATACCAGAAATAACTTGTCCAATTTGAGTATTATCATTATCAGTGTCTCCATTATTATGGGTTTCCCCTAAATCCATATAGTTATGTCCATCTGTAGCACCAACATTTGCATGATGTGATTCATGAACTTCCATAGTAGGTGCACTTGAACCCTCATCTGTAATCACATGCCAACCTGTAATTGATTGATTATGAGCTACTCCTCCATAAGCAATATCATGATTACTTACACTATTACCATTAGCATCAGTTCCTGAGATATCTTCAAAACTTCCATTCTCTACTAAGTTAGTGGTACTTGAAACTACTTCACCCGTATTAGTTATACTAAGAGTTATACTTGGTGCATCTGCAACGGCTGTAACATCAATTGTTGCAACAGCATTTTCTGATGATATTCCATCTGAAACTGTAAACTTAATTGGTAAATCATCTCCTGAATAATCAGCTTTAGGAGTAAAAGTATAACTACCATCATTATTTTCTACAATTGTTCCATATTTTGAATCTATTGACACTGATGTTACAGATAATGTATCTCCATCTACATCTGTTGTTTTTGCTAATAAATCAGCTTTTGTAAAGGTAATTGAATTATCTTCTAGTGTTGAACCTAAATCTATATTTTGCACTACTGGTGCATCATTATCACCAGTTACATTTATATTTACCATAGCTGTATCAGTATTTTTTCCATCACTTACGGTATATTCGAAAGATATATTTTTATTCTCTCCATCACTCATACTTTGTAAATTTTCATCTGGAGTAAATACAACTTTTCCATCTACAACTTTTGCACTACCAACTACAACACCATCAATTGTTATATCAACAGTTTGACCAGAACTTACATCTTGCCCTTGTATTGCACTTATAGAAAGTGTATCACCATCTGCATCTGTATCATTAGTCAAAACATCTACTGTTATTGCACTATCTTCATCTGTAACAAGAGTAGGTTCATCACTATAAGTTATACCTTTTACATATACACCTTCTTGGAACTCTCCTGTAGTTACATTATATAAACCATCTGAGAATTGAATATTTTCAGTTTCATATACTTTATCATTGCCATCTCTTCCGCTTACACTATCATTTATATATGTCCAGCCATCATTAGTTGTTATACTATACTCACTATATTCACCTTTATAAACAACAGTATCGTTACCAGATGATGCATAGATTTTATCATCTCCAGAACCTCCCTCAATAATATCATCACCTGCTCCAGTCCAAATATATTGATTACCACTACCACCTATTACATGATCATTATTTACTAATCCATTAGCCGTATTGATATTACCTGTTTCTTGTTGCGTAGTTAAATCAACAACTGAACTATCAACATTAGCTCCTTCTTTCATACCATCATCATGAGCTACTGGAATAAAGTTTTCTGTTACTACATTATATGTACCATCATTAAATTTGATAGTTTCTATATTTCTAAGTTCTGTTACATCACCTTTTCCATCATTATTACTATCACTTGCGGCTGTTTCAGTTATTACAATATTACCATTTGAATCTTTTGTGATTGTATATTCTGAAATATCTTTTCCAAATGTTACAATATCAGTTCCGTTTCCACCATCTATTACTAACTTATCATTTGTATCATTATTATCACTAGTTACTTCTCCATTTTCATTTCTTCCTGTTAAAAGGTCATCAGTATTAATAATATCATCTCCTGAACCTGTCATTACAAAGTCATCTGATGATTCAGTATTACTATCTGACCAATCTCCATGCCAATAATGAGTACTTTCTGTTTGTCCAGTTGTATTTCCTGATAAGTCAGTCTCAGTTGCTTTAAAAAATTCATTATCATTAACTGGTGTTCCCGGAAGATTACTAATATCCATATTCCAAGTTCCATCTGATTGTACTATTGTTGTCCCTATAATATTATTATCTTCATCATATATTGTTATAGTATTTCCAGATTCTGCACCTGTACCTTTTAATGTTACTACTGAATAATCACCATTTTCATCAACAATATCTGTTATTGCTAACTTCCCAATATTCGGTGCTGTTGTATCTCCCATAGTTGCGCTATCAGTTCCTGCTGCTGAAGTATTTCCAGCTACATCTGTTACTGTTGCACTTACTTTTATATCTGATCCATCTGCTACTTTTGGAGTTGAAGTTGTATATCCATTAGTAATCATATCACTTGTAATTTCTACAGAAGTTGTTGTTCCATTGATAGTTACATTTAATGTATCTCCTGCTACTGCATCACTTGGAAGAGTAACTTTAATATCAACATCTCCACTTAATTCTGTATTTGAAATTGTTCCATCATTATTTGTATCTTCTGTAATAACAACTGTTGGTGCAGATGTTGCTGTTGTATCTCCCATAGTTGCGCTATCAGTTCCTGCTGCTGAAGTATTTCCAGCTACATCTGTTACTGTTGCACTTACTTTTATATCTGATCCATCTGCTACTTTTGGAGTTGAAGTTGTATATCCATTAGTAATCATATCACTTGTAATTTCTACAGAAGTTGTTGTTCCATTGATAGTTACATTTAATGTATCTCCTGCTACTGCATCACTTGGAAGAGTAACTTTAATATCAACATCTCCACTTAATTCTGTATTTGAAATTGTTCCATCATTATTTGTATCTTCTGTAATAACAACTGTTGGTGCAGATGTTGCTGTTGTATCTCCCATAGTTGCGCTATCAGTTCCTGCTGCTGAAGTATTTCCAGCTACATCTGTTACTGTTGCACTTACTTTTATATCTGATCCATCTGCTACTTTTGGAGTTGAAGTTGTATATCCATTAGTAATCATATCACTTGTAATTTCTACAGAAGTTGTTGTTCCATTGATAGTTACATTTAATGTATCTCCTGCTACTGCATCACTTGGAAGAGTAACTTTAATATCAACATCTCCACTTAATTCTGTATTTGAAATTGTTCCATCATTATTTGTATCTTCTGTAATAACAACTGTTGGTGCAGATGTTGCTGTTGTATCTCCCATAGTTGCGCTATCAGTTCCTGCTGCTGAAGTATTTCCAGCTACATCTGTTACTGTTGCACTTACTTTTATATCTGATCCATCTGCTACTTTTGGAGTTGAAGTTGTATATCCATTAGTAATCATATCACTTGTAATTTCTACAGAAGTTGTTGTTCCATTGATAGTTACATTTAATGTATCTCCTGCTACTGCATCACTTGGAAGAGTAACTTTAATATCAACATCTCCACTTAATTCTGTATTTGAAATTGTTCCATCATTATTTGTATCTTCTGTAATAACAACTGTTGGTGCAGATGTTGCTGTTGTATCTCCCATAGTTGCGCTATCAGTTCCTGCTGCTGAAGTATTTCCAGCTACATCTGTTACTGTTGCACTTACTTTTATATCTGATCCATCTGCTACTTTTGGAGTTGAAGTTGTATATCCATTAGTAATCATATCACTTGTAATTTCTACAGAAGTTGTTGTTCCATTGATAGTTACATTTAATGTATCTCCTGCTACTGCATCACTTGGAAGAGTAACTTTAATATCAACATCTCCACTTAATTCTGTATTTGAAATTGTTCCATCATTATTTGTATCTTCTGTAATAACAACTGTTGGTGCAGATGTTGCTGTTGTATCTCCCATAGTTGCGCTATCAGTTCCTGCTGCTGAAGTATTTCCAGCTACATCTGTTACTGTTGCACTTACTTTTATATCTGATCCATCTGCTACTTTTGGAGTTGAAGTTGTATATCCATTAGTAATCATATCACTTGTAATTTCTACAGAAGTTGTTGTTCCATTGATAGTTACATTTAATGTATCTCCTGCTACTGCATCACTTGGAAGAGTAACTTTAATATCAACATCTCCACTTAATTCTGTATTTGAAATTGTTCCATCATTATTTGTATCTTCTGTAATAACAACTGTTGGTGCAGATGTTGCTGTTGTATCTCCCATAGTTGCGCTATCAGTTCCTGCTGCTGAAGTATTTCCAGCTACATCTGTTACTGTTGCACTTACTTTTATATCTGATCCATCTGCTACTTTTGGAGTTGAAGTTGTATATCCATTAGTAATCATATCACTTGTAATTTCTACAGAAGTTGTTGTTCCATTGATAGTTACATTTAATGTATCTCCTGCTACTGCATCACTTGGAAGAGTAACTTTAATATCAACATCTCCACTTAATTCTGTATTTGAAATTGTTCCATCATTATTTGTATCTTCTGTAATAACAACTGTTGGTGCAGATGTTGCTGTTGTATCTCCCATAGTTGCGCTATCAGTTCCTGCTGCTGAAGTATTTCCAGCTACATCTGTTACTGTTGCACTTACTTTTATATCTGATCCATCTGCTACTTTTGGAGTTGAAGTTGTATATCCATTAGTAATCATATCACTTGTAATTTCTACAGAAGTTGTTGTTCCATTGATAGTTACATTTAATGTATCTCCTGCTACTGCATCACTTGGAAGAGTAACTTTAATATCAACATCTCCACTTAATTCTGTATTTGAAATTGTTCCATCATTATTTGTATCTTCTGTAATAACAACTGTTGGTGCAGATGTTGCTGTTGTATCTCCCATAGTTGCGCTATCAGTTCCTGCTGCTGAAGTATTTCCAGCTACATCTGTTACTGTTGCACTTACTTTTATATCTGATCCATCTGCTACTTTTGGAGTTGAAGTTGTATATCCATTAGTAATCATATCACTTGTAATTTCTACAGAAGTTGTTGTTCCATTGATAGTTACATTTAATGTATCTCCTGCTACTGCATCACTTGGAAGAGTAACTTTAATATCAACATCTCCACTTAATTCTGTATTTGAAATTGTTCCATCATTATTTGTATCTTCTGTAATAACAACTGTTGGTGCAGATGTTGCTGTTGTATCTCCCATAGTTGCGCTATCAGTTCCTGCTGCTGAAGTATTTCCAGCTACATCTGTTACTGTTGCACTTACTTTTATATCTGATCCATCTGCTACTTTTGGAGTTGAAGTTGTATATCCATTAGTAATCATATCACTTGTAATTTCTACAGAAGTTGTTGTTCCATTGATAGTTACATTTAATGTATCTCCTGCTACTGCATCACTTGGAAGAGTAACTTTAATATCAACATCTCCACTTAATTCTGTATTTGAAATTGTTCCATCATTATTTGTATCTTCTGTAATAACAACTGTTGGTGCAGATGTTGCTGTTGTATCTCCCATAGTTGCGCTATCAGTTCCTGCTGCTGAAGTATTTCCAGCTACATCTGTTACTGTTGCACTTACTTTTATATCTGATCCATCTGCTACTTTTGGAGTTGAAGTTGTATATCCATTAGTAATCATATCACTTGTAATTTCTACAGAAGTTGTTGTTCCATTGATAGTTACATTTAATGTATCTCCTGCTACTGCATCACTTGGAAGAGTAACTTTAATATCAACATCTCCACTTAATTCTGTATTTGAAATTGTTCCATCATTATTTGTATCTTCTGTAATAACAACTGTTGGTGCAGATGTTGCTGTTGTATCTCCCATAGTTGCGCTATCAGTTCCTGCTGCTGAAGTATTTCCAGCTACATCTGTTACTGTTGCACTTACTTTTATATCTGATCCATCTGCTACTTTTGGAGTTGAAGTTGTATATCCATTAGTAATCATATCACTTGTAATTTCTACAGAAGTTGTTGTTCCATTGATAGTTACATTTAATGTATCTCCTGCTACTGCATCACTTGGAAGAGTAACTTTAATATCAACATCTCCACTTAATTCTGTATTTGAAATTGTTCCATCATTATTTGTATCTTCTGTAATAACAACTGTTGGTGCAGATGTTGCTGTTGTATCTCCCATAGTTGCGCTATCAGTTCCTGCTGCTGAAGTATTTCCAGCTACATCTGTTACTGTTGCACTTACTTTTATATCTGATCCATCTGCTACTTTTGGAGTTGAAGTTGTATATCCATTAGTAATCATATCACTTGTAATTTCTACAGAAGTTGTTGTTCCATTGATAGTTACATTTAATGTATCTCCTGCTACTGCATCACTTGGAAGAGTAACTTTAATATCAACATCTCCACTTAATTCTGTATTTGAAATTGTTCCATCATTATTTGTATCTTCTGTAATAACAACTGTTGGTGCAGATGTTGCTGTTGTATCTCCCATAGTTGCGCTATCAGTTCCTGCTGCTGAAGTATTTCCAGCTACATCTGTTACTGTTGCACTTACTTTTATATCTGATCCATCTGCTACTTTTGGAGTTGAAGTTGTATATCCATTAGTAATCATATCACTTGTAATTTCTACAGAAGTTGTTGTTCCATTGATAGTTACATTTAATGTATCTCCTGCTACTGCATCACTTGGAAGAGTAACTTTAATATCAACATCTCCACTTAATTCTGTATTTGAAATTGTTCCATCATTATTTGTATCTTCTGTAATAACAACTGTTGGTGCAGATGTTGCTGTTGTATCTCCCATAGTTGCGCTATCAGTTCCTGCTGCTGAAGTATTTCCAGCTACATCTGTTACTGTTGCACTTACTTTTATATCTGATCCATCTGCTACTTTTGGAGTTGAAGTTGTATATCCATTAGTAATCATATCACTTGTAATTTCTACAGAAGTTGTTGTTCCATTGATAGTTACATTTAATGTATCTCCTGCTACTGCATCACTTGGAAGAGTAACTTTAATATCAACATCTCCACTTAATTCTGTATTTGAAATTGTTCCATCATTATTTGTATCTTCTGTAATAACAACTGTTGGTGCAGATGTTGCTGTTGTATCTCCCATAGTTGCGCTATCAGTTCCTGCTGCTGAAGTATTTCCAGCTACATCTGTTACTGTTGCACTTACTTTTATATCTGATCCATCTGCTACTTTTGGAGTTGAAGTTGTATATCCATTAGTAATCATATCACTTGTAATTTCTACAGAAGTTGTTGTTCCATTGATAGTTACATTTAATGTATCTCCTGCTACTGCATCACTTGGAAGAGTAACTTTAATATCAACATCTCCACTTAATTCTGTATTTGAAATTGTTCCATCATTATTTGTATCTTCTGTAATAACAACTGTTGGTGCAGATGTTGCTGTTGTATCTCCCATAGTTGCGCTATCAGTTCCTGCTGCTGAAGTATTTCCAGCTACATCTGTTACTGTTGCACTTACTTTTATATCTGATCCATCTGCTACTTTTGGAGTTGAAGTTGTATATCCATTAGTAATCATATCACTTGTAATTTCTACAGAAGTTGTTGTTCCATTGATAGTTACATTTAATGTATCTCCTGCTACTGCATCACTTGGAAGAGTAACTTTAATATCAACATCTCCACTTAATTCTGTATTTGAAATTGTTCCATCATTATTTGTATCTTCTGTAATAACAACTGTTGGTGCAGATGTTGCTGTTGTATCTCCCATAGTTGCGCTATCAGTTCCTGCTGCTGAAGTATTTCCAGCTACATCTGTTACTGTTGCACTTACTTTTATATCTGATCCATCTGCTACTTTTGGAGTTGAAGTTGTATATCCATTAGTAATCATATCACTTGTAATTTCTACAGAAGTTGTTGTTCCATTGATAGTTACATTTAATGTATCTCCTGCTACTGCATCACTTGGAAGAGTAACTTTAATATCAACATCTCCACTTAATTCTGTATTTGAAATTGTTCCATCATTATTTGTATCTTCTGTAATAACAACTGTTGGTGCAGATGTTGCTGTTGTATCTCCCATAGTTGCGCTATCAGTTCCTGCTGCTGAAGTATTTCCAGCTACATCTGTTACTGTTGCACTTACTTTTATATCTGATCCATCTGCTACTTTTGGAGTTGAAGTTGTATATCCATTAGTAATCATATCACTTGTAATTTCTACAGAAGTTGTTGTTCCATTGATAGTTACATTTAATGTATCTCCTGCTACTGCATCACTTGGAAGAGTAACTTTAATATCAACATCTCCACTTAATTCTGTATTTGAAATTGTTCCATCATTATTTGTATCTTCTGTAATAACAACTGTTGGTGCAGATGTTGCTGTTGTATCTCCCATAGTTGCGCTATCAGTTCCTGCTGCTGAAGTATTTCCAGCTACATCTGTTACTGTTGCACTTACTTTTATATCTGATCCATCTGCTACTTTTGGAGTTGAAGTTGTATATCCATTAGTAATCATATCACTTGTAATTTCTACAGAAGTTGTTGTTCCATTGATAGTTACATTTAATGTATCTCCTGCTACTGCATCACTTGGAAGAGTAACTTTAATATCAACATCTCCACTTAATTCTGTATTTGAAATTGTTCCATCATTATTTGTATCTTCTGTAATAACAACTGTTGGTGCAGATGTTGCTGTTGTATCTCCCATAGTTGCGCTATCAGTTCCTGCTGCTGAAGTATTTCCAGCTACATCTGTTACTGTTGCACTTACTTTTATATCTGATCCATCTGCTACTTTTGGAGTTGAAGTTGTATATCCATTAGTAATCATATCACTTGTAATTTCTACAGAAGTTGTTGTTCCATTGATAGTTACATTTAATGTATCTCCTGCTACTGCATCACTTGGAAGAGTAACTTTAATATCAACATCTCCACTTAATTCTGTATTTGAAATTGTTCCATCATTATTTGTATCTTCTGTAATAACAACTGTTGGTGCAGATGTTGCTGTTGTATCTCCCATAGTTGCGCTATCAGTTCCTGCTGCTGAAGTATTTCCAGCTACATCTGTTACTGTTGCACTTACTTTTATATCTGATCCATCTGCTACTTTTGGAGTTGAAGTTGTATATCCATTAGTAATCATATCACTTGTAATTTCTACAGAAGTTGTTGTTCCATTGATAGTTACATTTAATGTATCTCCTGCTACTGCATCACTTGGAAGAGTAACTTTAATATCAACATCTCCACTTAATTCTGTATTTGAAATTGTTCCATCATTATTTGTATCTTCTGTAATAACAACTGTTGGTGCAGATGTTGCTGTTGTATCTCCCATAGTTGCGCTATCAGTTCCTGCTGCTGAAGTATTTCCAGCTACATCTGTTACTGTTGCACTTACTTTTATATCTGATCCATCTGCTACTTTTGGAGTTGAAGTTGTATATCCATTAGTAATCATATCACTTGTAATTTCTACAGAAGTTGTTGTTCCATTGATAGTTACATTTAATGTATCTCCTGCTACTGCATCACTTGGAAGAGTAACTTTAATATCAACATCTCCACTTAATTCTGTATTTGAAATTGTTCCATCATTATTTGTATCTTCTGTAATAACAACTGTTGGTGCAGATGTTGCTGTTGTATCTCCCATAGTTGCGCTATCAGTTCCTGCTGCTGAAGTATTTCCAGCTACATCTGTTACTGTTGCACTTACTTTTATATCTGATCCATCTGCTACTTTTGGAGTTGAAGTTGTATATCCATTAGTAATCATATCACTTGTAATTTCTACAGAAGTTGTTGTTCCATTGATAGTTACATTTAATGTATCTCCTGCTACTGCATCACTTGGAAGAGTAACTTTAATATCAACATCTCCACTTAATTCTGTATTTGAAATTGTTCCATCATTATTTGTATCTTCTGTAATAACAACTGTTGGTGCAGATGTTGCTGTTGTATCTCCCATAGTTGCGCTATCAGTTCCTGCTGCTGAAGTATTTCCAGCTACATCTGTTACTGTTGCACTTACTTTTATATCTGATCCATCTGCTACTTTTGGAGTTGAAGTTGTATATCCATTAGTAATCATATCACTTGTAATTTCTACAGAAGTTGTTGTTCCATTGATAGTTACATTTAATGTATCTCCTGCTACTGCATCACTTGGAAGAGTAACTTTAATATCAACATCTCCACTTAATTCTGTATTTGAAATTGTTCCATCATTATTTGTATCTTCTGTAATAACAACTGTTGGTGCAGATGTTGCTGTTGTATCTCCCATAGTTGCGCTATCAGTTCCTGCTGCTGAAGTATTTCCAGCTACATCTGTTACTGTTGCACTTACTTTTATATCTGATCCATCTGCTACTTTTGGAGTTGAAGTTGTATATCCATTAGTAATCATATCACTTGTAATTTCTACAGAAGTTGTTGTTCCATTGATAGTTACATTTAATGTATCTCCTGCTACTGCATCACTTGGAAGAGTAACTTTAATATCAACATCTCCACTTAATTCTGTATTTGAAATTGTTCCATCATTATTTGTATCTTCTGTAATAACAACTGTTGGTGCAGATGTTGCTGTTGTATCTCCCATAGTTGCGCTATCAGTTCCTGCTGCTGAAGTATTTCCAGCTACATCTGTTACTGTTGCACTTACTTTTATATCTGATCCATCTGCTACTTTTGGAGTTGAAGTTGTATATCCATTAGTAATCATATCACTTGTAATTTCTACAGAAGTTGTTGTTCCATTGATAGTTACATTTAATGTATCTCCTGCTACTGCATCACTTGGAAGAGTAACTTTAATATCAACATCTCCACTTAATTCTGTATTTGAAATTGTTCCATCATTATTTGTATCTTCTGTAATAACAACTGTTGGTGCAGATGTTGCTGTTGTATCTCCCATAGTTGCGCTATCAGTTCCTGCTGCTGAAGTATTTCCAGCTACATCTGTTACTGTTGCACTTACTTTTATATCTGATCCATCTGCTACTTTTGGAGTTGAAGTTGTATATCCATTAGTAATCATATCACTTGTAATTTCTACAGAAGTTGTTGTTCCATTGATAGTTACATTTAATGTATCTCCTGCTACTGCATCACTTGGAAGAGTAACTTTAATATCAACATCTCCACTTAATTCTGTATTTGAAATTGTTCCATCATTATTTGTATCTTCTGTAATAACAACTGTTGGTGCAGATGTTGCTGTTGTATCTCCCATAGTTGCGCTATCAGTTCCTGCTGCTGAAGTATTTCCAGCTACATCTGTTACTGTTGCACTTACTTTTATATCTGATCCATCTGCTACTTTTGGAGTTGAAGTTGTATATCCATTAGTAATCATATCACTTGTAATTTCTACAGAAGTTGTTGTTCCATTGATAGTTACATTTAATGTATCTCCTGCTACTGCATCACTTGGAAGAGTAACTTTAATATCAACATCTCCACTTAATTCTGTATTTGAAATTGTTCCATCATTATTTGTATCTTCTGTAATAACAACTGTTGGTGCAGATGTTGCTGTTGTATCTCCCATAGTTGCGCTATCAGTTCCTGCTGCTGAAGTATTTCCAGCTACATCTGTTACTGTTGCACTTACTTTTATATCTGATCCATCTGCTACTTTTGGAGTTGAAGTTGTATATCCATTAGTAATCATATCACTTGTAATTTCTACAGAAGTTGTTGTTCCATTGATAGTTACATTTAATGTATCTCCTGCTACTGCATCACTTGGAAGAGTAACTTTAATATCAACATCTCCACTTAATTCTGTATTTGAAATTGTTCCATCATTATTTGTATCTTCTGTAATAACAACTGTTGGTGCAGATGTTGCTGTTGTATCTCCCATAGTTGCGCTATCAGTTCCTGCTGCTGAAGTATTTCCAGCTACATCTGTTACTGTTGCACTTACTTTTATATCTGATCCATCTGCTACTTTTGGAGTTGAAGTTGTATATCCATTAGTAATCATATCACTTGTAATTTCTACAGAAGTTGTTGTTCCATTGATAGTTACATTTAATGTATCTCCTGCTACTGCATCACTTGGAAGAGTAACTTTAATATCAACATCTCCACTTAATTCTGTATTTGAAATTGTTCCATCATTATTTGTATCTTCTGTAATAACAACTGTTGGTGCAGATGTTGCTGTTGTATCTCCCATAGTTGCGCTATCAGTTCCTGCTGCTGAAGTATTTCCAGCTACATCTGTTACTGTTGCACTTACTTTTATATCTGATCCATCTGCTACTTTTGGAGTTGAAGTTGTATATCCATTAGTAATCATATCACTTGTAATTTCTACAGAAGTTGTTGTTCCATTGATAGTTACATTTAATGTATCTCCTGCTACTGCATCACTTGGAAGAGTAACTTTAATATCAACATCTCCACTTAATTCTGTATTTGAAATTGTTCCATCATTATTTGTATCTTCTGTAATAACAACTGTTGGTGCAGATGTTGCTGTTGTATCTCCCATAGTTGCGCTATCAGTTCCTGCTGCTGAAGTATTTCCAGCTACATCTGTTACTGTTGCACTTACTTTTATATCTGATCCATCTGCTACTTTTGGAGTTGAAGTTGTATATCCATTAGTAATCATATCACTTGTAATTTCTACAGAAGTTGTTGTTCCATTGATAGTTACATTTAATGTATCTCCTGCTACTGCATCACTTGGAAGAGTAACTTTAATATCAACATCTCCACTTAATTCTGTATTTGAAATTGTTCCATCATTATTTGTATCTTCTGTAATAACAACTGTTGGTGCAGATGTTGCTGTTGTATCTCCCATAGTTGCGCTATCAGTTCCTGCTGCTGAAGTATTTCCAGCTACATCTGTTACTGTTGCACTTACTTTTATATCTGATCCATCTGCTACTTTTGGAGTTGAAGTTGTATATCCATTAGTAATCATATCACTTGTAATTTCTACAGAAGTTGTTGTTCCATTGATAGTTACATTTAATGTATCTCCTGCTACTGCATCACTTGGAAGAGTAACTTTAATATCAACATCTCCACTTAATTCTGTATTTGAAATTGTTCCATCATTATTTGTATCTTCTGTAATAACAACTGTTGGTGCAGATGTTGCTGTTGTATCTCCCATAGTTGCGCTATCAGTTCCTGCTGCTGAAGTATTTCCAGCTACATCTGTTACTGTTGCACTTACTTTTATATCTGATCCATCTGCTACTTTTGGAGTTGAAGTTGTATATCCATTAGTAATCATATCACTTGTAATTTCTACAGAAGTTGTTGTTCCATTGATAGTTACATTTAATGTATCTCCTGCTACTGCATCACTTGGAAGAGTAACTTTAATATCAACATCTCCACTTAATTCTGTATTTGAAATTGTTCCATCATTATTTGTATCTTCTGTAATAACAACTGTTGGTGCAGATGTTGCTGTTGTATCTCCCATAGTTGCGCTATCAGTTCCTGCTGCTGAAGTATTTCCAGCTACATCTGTTACTGTTGCACTTACTTTTATATCTGATCCATCTGCTACTTTTGGAGTTGAAGTTGTATATCCATTAGTAATCATATCACTTGTAATTTCTACAGAAGTTGTTGTTCCATTGATAGTTACATTTAATGTATCTCCTGCTACTGCATCACTTGGAAGAGTAACTTTAATATCAACATCTCCACTTAATTCTGTATTTGAAATTGTTCCATCATTATTTGTATCTTCTGTAATAACAACTGTTGGTGCAGATGTTGCTGTTGTATCTCCCATAGTTGCGCTATCAGTTCCTGCTGCTGAAGTATTTCCAGCTACATCTGTTACTGTTGCACTTACTTTTATATCTGATCCATCTGCTACTTTTGGAGTTGAAGTTGTATATCCATTAGTAATCATATCACTTGTAATTTCTACAGAAGTTGTTGTTCCATTGATAGTTACATTTAATGTATCTCCTGCTACTGCATCACTTGGAAGAGTAACTTTAATATCAACATCTCCACTTAATTCTGTATTTGAAATTGTTCCATCATTATTTGTATCTTCTGTAATAACAACTGTTGGTGCAGATGTTGCTGTTGTATCTCCCATAGTTGCGCTATCAGTTCCTGCTGCTGAAGTATTTCCAGCTACATCTGTTACTGTTGCACTTACTTTTATATCTGATCCATCTGCTACTTTTGGAGTTGAAGTTGTATATCCATTAGTAATCATATCACTTGTAATTTCTACAGAAGTTGTTGTTCCATTGATAGTTACATTTAATGTATCTCCTGCTACTGCATCACTTGGAAGAGTAACTTTAATATCAACATCTCCACTTAATTCTGTATTTGAAATTGTTCCATCATTATTTGTATCTTCTGTAATAACAACTGTTGGTGCAGATGTTGCTGTTGTATCTCCCATAGTTGCGCTATCAGTTCCTGCTGCTGAAGTATTTCCAGCTACATCTGTTACTGTTGCACTTACTTTTATATCTGATCCATCTGCTACTTTTGGAGTTGAAGTTGTATATCCATTAGTAATCATATCACTTGTAATTTCTACAGAAGTTGTTGTTCCATTGATAGTTACATTTAATGTATCTCCTGCTACTGCATCACTTGGAAGAGTAACTTTAATATCAACATCTCCACTTAATTCTGTATTTGAAATTGTTCCATCATTATTTGTATCTTCTGTAATAACAACTGTTGGTGCAGATGTTGCTGTTGTATCTCCCATAGTTGCGCTATCAGTTCCTGCTGCTGAAGTATTTCCAGCTACATCTGTTACTGTTGCACTTACTTTTATATCTGATCCATCTGCTACTTTTGGAGTTGAAGTTGTATATCCATTAGTAATCATATCACTTGTAATTTCTACAGAAGTTGTTGTTCCATTGATAGTTACATTTAATGTATCTCCTGCTACTGCATCACTTGGAAGAGTAACTTTAATATCAACATCTCCACTTAATTCTGTATTTGAAATTGTTCCATCATTATTTGTATCTTCTGTAATAACAACTGTTGGTGCAGATGTTGCTGTTGTATCTCCCATAGTTGCGCTATCAGTTCCTGCTGCTGAAGTATTTCCAGCTACATCTGTTACTGTTGCACTTACTTTTATATCTGATCCATCTGCTACTTTTGGAGTTGAAGTTGTATATCCATTAGTAATCATATCACTTGTAATTTCTACAGAAGTTGTTGTTCCATTGATAGTTACATTTAATGTATCTCCTGCTACTGCATCACTTGGAAGAGTAACTTTAATATCAACATCTCCACTTAATTCTGTATTTGAAATTGTTCCATCATTATTTGTATCTTCTGTAATAACAACTGTTGGTGCAGATGTTGCTGTTGTATCTCCACCTGTATCAGAAAAAGTTGCAAAAGTTACTTCATTGTTAGTATTACCACCTGTATTAGTATCTATACCTCCAACAAATCTTGTTGTTCTAAATCCATCAGGTCTATTATCTGGATTTAAATTTAATGATATATCCTCATTTGAACTATTTGGAGTAGTAGATGAATCAGAAACTACTTGCTCCCCTGCTGCTGATGCTTCCATTGCACTTGTTAAAGAACCAAAGTCATCAATTATAACGCCATTTGGCTTATCTGCATTAGTTAAGTTTTCATCTAAACGAGCTTCTAAATCTTTTATAATATCATCACTTTGAAAATCAGGGTTTAGAACTGTTTCTTTTAAATCATTCATTCCTTCTTTATCATAAATTACTGAAAGTACAGTCTTATTTACTTCACCATTTGATTTAATAAGATCTGCCATTCCTTCAAAAGTTAATGTTAATTTTGGATTAGTACCTAAAACTAATTGAATTGAACTTTGTCCATCAATTAACTTTAAACTATAACCAGGATTTTCAGAATTATCTAAGAAATACTGTTCTCCTTCTTTTGGAGTAAAGGTTGTATTTTTATTAACTTCTATTTCTCTATAGCTTCCATTTGGTTGTTTGATAATCAGATTCATTTTTAGACCTTTTGGTGAATATTTTCTATATTATATAAAAAAAAAGTCTCTAAAAAGTCTCTATTATGAAAAATTAAAGTTTCTTATAATCTTTATTATTATTTATTTTGATGAGTTATTTTATAGTGCTATTGTGAGTAATTATCTTAAATTCGGCACCTGAATTAGTATTATTAACTAAAAGTTTACCTTTCATATTATTCTCAATTATTAATTTAGACATAAAAAGTCCAACTCCAGTTCCATTTTTTTTGCCATGGGTAAAAAAAGGTTTAAAAATATCTTCAAGGGGATTTACTTTTATTCCACCTGCATTGTCTTCTATTTTTAAAATAACTTCAGAATTTTCTTCTTTCACACTAATAGTAATTTTAGGATTTAATATTTTTCTATCTACTAATGCATCTTTTGCATTATTAAGAAGATTTATTAAAACTTGAGTATATTCATTTTTGTAACCAATTATTTTAGGATTTTTACTTACTCTTATTTCAAGTAGTATATCATTTGCTTTTAAACTAGCACTTGTGAGTCTATATGCAGTATTTATTTGTTCTAAAACTTTAAACTCTTCTGTTTCTTTATTTGTTGTAAAAAAGTTTCTAAAATCATCAATTGTGTTTGACATATACTTTGTAATTATATTTAGATTTTCAATTGATTCTTTTAACTCTTCTTTTTTTACTTCCATATCTAAATTTAATTTACCTTCAATGGGAATAAATAATGAGGATATTTCCATCAAAGGCTGTCTCCATTGATGGGAAATATTATTTAACATTTCTCCCAAAGCAGCCATTTTATTTTGGGCAAATAAAAGCTTATCTTTTTCACGATTCTTTTTTATTTCAGTTTCAATAAGAATTTGTAATTCTTTATTTTTTTTTAATAAAGATAAAAGTTCTTCTTTTTTATTCATGTTTAGTAACCAAATCTTTGACCAAACTCAAAATCAGGTTTTACTATCTCTTCACCTTTAGTATCTATGTATCCTACTTTTTTATTTAAAACTACTTTTGTATATTTTGAATAAAAATTATTTATATAATCATATTTTGGCTCAATAATAACTTCACACTTTTTATTTATAAAGCCCCATTTATCAGCAAGTTCAGTTCTTGCATATGAATTTACTATAGGAAATATTTCATCATATTTCCCCTCTAATAACACTTTCATACTATTTGAAATACAACCCCATTTATTATTTGGAAACTGTACAAAAGCAACTCCATCTATAAACTCTTTTGCATCTAAATAAAATGGCTTTTGTACTATCTTAAATTTTTTATTCACATAACCATATTTGTCATTTTCTTTTATAATAAAAAACTCGTTATATAGTTTTGAAATATAGTCATATCTTGCTTCTAATAAAAATTCATTTTTATCATTAATTATTCCATATTTATTGTCTAATTTAACAATAGAATAATATTCACTATCTTTATTCTTTTCATTAATACTTGCAAAAGGATTGGCATCTTCATAGACTTTGTTGATATTAAGTTTATCTTTCTCTTGTAAAATCATATACTTATTATCTTTTATTACAAGTACTGAATTATCTTTTGAACTACATCCCATTATTAAAAAAGAAGTTGCCATAGTTAAAACTAATAAGTACAATTTATTCATAATATTTCCTTTATCTTTCATGCAATGCATTATCTTTTGTTTTTAATATAGGTTTCAAAATAAAATCAAGTATTGTTTTTTTACCCGTGATAATATCAACTGTAGCAACCATCCCTGGTATAATTGGAAGTTTTACACCATTTCTTTCAAGATAGTTTTTATTAGTTTTAATTAAAACTCTATAATAACTTTTACCCTCTTTTGATTCTTTGTCTATGATACTATCAGCAGAAATCTCAATAATTTTACCTTCAAGTCCCCCATAAATAGAAAAATCATATGCAGTGATTTTTACTATTGCTTTTTGACTTGGATTAATGAAGGCAATATCTTTTGGACTAATTTTTGCTTCTACAACTAAAACATCACTTTCTGGAACTATTTCCATAAGGTCAACCCCTGGTTGAACAACTCCTCCAATTGTATTGTAATAAAGCTCTTTTACAATTCCATCAACTGGTGAAGTAATAGTTGTCCTTGCGACTTTATCTTTATCACCTACTAGTTTTGCTTCAAACTTATTAATTGAACTTGCAGTTTCTTGAAGCTTTTTAGAAGCTTCTGCTTTAAAGGTATTAATCTTTTCTGTTATTCTACTTTTTGCTTCATCAATTGCTAATTTTGACCTTTTTACTGATAATAAAGCAGCTTCCAAATCACCTGTAGTTTTGTTATACTCTTTTTCAACATCTAATAAATCATATTTTGATTTAACACCTCTATTTACAAGTCTTTGAATTGTAACTCTTTGTTCTTTTATGATGTTGTAACTTTTGCTCAAATTTTTAATTGTATTTTCTATCTCTTTTAACTCTTGTTCTTTTTGTCCAGCTTGATTTTGTAATACTTTTACAGATGATTTTAGTTCATTAAATCTATTTACTAACAAACTCTTTTCCAAAATATCATATCTAGAAGAATCATTCATAACTTCTTTTGGAAAAACTAAAGTTGGTAACTCTTTATTAATGTCAATATTTGATTCAACTTCTAATCTAACTTTTACAGCAAGCAGACTTAAATACTCTTGTTTACTCTCTTCTAGCGTTGCTTGAAATCTTGTTGTATCAATTTTCATTAAAGGGGTACCTTTTTTTACAATTTGTCCCTCTTTTACTAAAATTTCTGAAATAATACCACCATCAAGTGATTGTATTTTTTGTATCTTATCTGTAGGAATTACTTTTCCTTGACCTCTTGCTAATTCATCAATCTCAGCAAAGGCTGCCCAAATAATTGCAATAGTAAATAATGAGATAATAAACAAAAAAAGTATATTTGCAAATTTTGTTGGACTTTCATTTGCATTTGAATAACTTGTATATATAAACTCTAAATCTTTTGTTTCACTATTTTCAAGTCCATAAAGTTTTTTAAACCAACCAAAAAAATTACCATTTAGGTCTTTTACATGAAATACTTGTGACAACAATAATCTTACTTTACTCATTTTTGCCACCTTGATTTGGTTTATATAGACCTTCTTTGGGACCATCAAAAACAATATTTCCATTATCTAAAACAATGACTCTATCAACAAGCTCTAATATTGAAGTTTTATGAGTAACAATAATTACAGTCTTATCATGAATAATATTCTTTAGTTTACCTATAAAAGCTTTTTCAGTTTGACTATCCATTGAATTTGTTGGTTCATCTAACATCAAAATATTTGGATCTGAAATAAGTGCTCTTGCTAAAGTTACACTTTGTCTCTCACCTCCACTTAATCCATCACCTCTTTCACCTACCATTAAATCAAAACCAGCTTCATGTCTACCCAAGAACTCATCAAGGCCAGCGATTTTTGATACAGATATTAACTCTTCATCAGATACATATTGTTCACCAATTGTTATATTATCTTTAATAGTTCCCATAAATAAAAATGGCTCTTGAGGAACTACACCAATTGAACTTCTTAAATCAATGGGGTCAATTTGTCTAACATCAACTTCATCCACCAATATTGAACCATTGGTTGGCTCATATAGATTCATAATAAGTTTTAATAAAGTAGATTTTCCTGTACCAATTTTTCCTAATATTGCTACTTTTTCACCTTTTTTAATTGTTACATTAAGATTATTCAGAATCTTATATTTACTTTCTTTATATGAAAAGTCAACATTTTTAAATTCAATATCACCATTTAAATTAGGTCTACTAATATAATTCTTATTTTCTTTTTCAACTGGCATTTTCATAATTTCATCTAAATTATTCAAGGAAAGCATTGTTTTATCGTATCTCATTATTAAAGAAACTAATTGTGAGACAGGTGCTATTGTTCTACCATTTAACATCATTGATGCAATAATTGCACCCATTGTTATATCACCCTTACCTGCTAAATAGACTCCACCTGCTACAATTGCTATATTTGAAAACTGTGCTATGTAAGCTGTAAAGAAGGTAATGCTTTGAGATAAAAACTGCCCTTTATCTGCATAATGTACAGTTTTGCCAACACTTTGATCCCAATTTGTTCTCATTCTATTTTGAGCTTTTACACTTTTAATAATTTCAAGTCCAGTAACCGTCTCAATTAATGTAGTTTGTTTTATTTGCTCTTCTTTTACTGATTTTTCGATTATACTCTTTAGGGGTCTTTGCATATACCAAGATGTACCAATTGAAATAATTACAGTTGAAAGAGTAATTAAGACAAGTGGTCCAGAGATATAAAATATTACAATTATAAAAAATATAGCAAAAGGAAAATCTACAAAAGCAGCAACTGTTGCACTTGTAAAAAACTCTCTAACACTCTCAAATGATTGTAATCTACTAACAAATTGTCCTGTTGAAGCTGGTTTTGAATCAATCTTTATATTTAATACATGGTTAAATATTTTATTTGCAATAATTGTATCAGTTCTTTTACTAGCTATTCCTAAAAAATATGATCTCAATATTTTCATTATAAAATCAAATAGCATCACAAAACTAATACCAATAAAAAGTACCCACATAGTATCAATAGCATTATTTGGCAAGACTCTGTCATAAACATTCATTGTAAATAAAGGAGTTGCAAGAATAAAAAGATTTATAAATAAAGATACTAATATCACTTGATTGTAAATACCTTTATTTCTAGCTAGTGTTCCCCAAAACCACTCTTTTGGTGTTTCTACAAGAATCTCTTTGTCTATTCTATTATTAAAATTGTATTCTGGTTTTATTATTATTACTTCACCTATAAACTCTGAATTTAATTTTTCTAAAGACATTTCACTCTCTCCAGAACTAACACCTGGAAGTATTATTTTAGCAATGGAAGTTTTTTCATTATAATCTAAAAGAACACAAGACCTGTCCTTTTCCAATAATAAAACTGCTGGTAATGCCAGTTTTGTAAGATTTTCAACCTTATCTCTTTTTACATTCTTTGTTGTAAGTCCAATTCTTTTAGAAGCTTTTAAAAACATAGGTAAATCGAAAGATCTGTTATGTATTGGTAGGTTAAATTTTAAAGAGCCTGCTGAAGTCTCTCTTTTATAATATTTTGCTAAAAAAAGTAAACACTCTAATAGCGTATCCACTTCTCTTCTATCTTGTAAGGTATTTAAATCTCGTTCTTCATTTTCTATGTTACTCAAAATAGACCTTTCTTCTAATTTTAATTATATTTTAAATATAACTCTTGATGTTTATTTATGCCATCAATTGAGGGCTTGTTTTTACTCAACTCTTTAGATAATGTTTTAATTTCTTCTTGTGCATCTGAATAACTTTTATAAACTCCATATAAAACTTTTGTATATTTTTTATCTTTTCCAAATTCATAAATAAATGCTTTATCAGCTATGTTATTATTTAAAACAAATTCTCTAGCTCTATCTAATTCAGTAAAAGTAGCTAAATTTATGGTAAAACTATCTTTTGATACAGCTAATAAGGCATTGTCACTATTAGTTTTTATTTCAGTTAAGTTTTTTTTCTTCTCAATTTTATTTTCTGGTTTTACTATCTCTTTTATATCTGTACCTTGTAACTTATTTTTTTCTTCAGATAACCTAAAAGATTCAATTATTGAACTATCTGTATCACTTATCAAACTATTTAAATCTTCTTGTGTAGTCTTATTTTGTTTATCTGGTTTAAACTCTATTATTCTTGGTTTTATCTCTTCACAATTTTGATTCTTTGATTCTAATATATTATCTGTCAATGATGAAAAATTATACATCAATTGATAATAGTTTACTATTCTATTATATTCTACATCTATTAATGTTTTTACTGACTCAAACAATTCATCTTGTGCATTTAATATATCTATAAAAGTTCTGGTACCTGCTGAAAACTGCTCTTTATATATATCTACTATATTTGTATTCGCTTTTACATACTCTTCTATTTCTGCTATTCTTTCTTTATATTTTTCATTTTTTCCATATAGTGATTTTACATTAGAAACTATTTCACCTGTGATATCATCCAGATTCTTTTTTTGTTCATTTAAAAATATTCTTTCTTGTTCGGTTGCTATTTTATCTTTATTGCCATTATATAAATTCCAATTAAGGTTCAATCTTGCCGCAACATTTTTTGTTGTTCCATCTCCTAACAAATCTATATCTTTATCTAATGATGCTCTTAACTCTAAATTTAGTTTTGGTAGAAACTCTCCTTTTGCTTGTGCTATTTTTTCTCTTTGTGCTTTTATTTTCTCTATTTGTTCTTTTATTTTACTATTATCTAATACTGCTCTTTTGATAGCCTCTTCTAATGTTTTTGGTATCTTTGATTCATCTATTACGGGTCTACAAATCTTACCTTTTGGCTTTACACCTACATATCTTGTATATGATGCTATTGCTGTATCTTTTTTATCTTCTTCATCTATATATTTATCTTTTACTAAATGCAATTTTGATCTTACTTGATAAGTCTCTAATATCTCTCCACTTATCTTCTCATTCTCTTGTGCTATTATCATATTATCTTCATTTAGTTTTACCATATTTTTGGTAACTCTTAATCTCTCTTCACTTTTTACTAAATCCGTATATACTTTTACTGCTTCTAATACTGTTGATTCTATTGCATCAAAGCTTCTATATCTATTTGATAAATCCTCATATTTTGATTGTGCTACTTGTGATGGTGTTATCCCTCCATCATACAAATATTGTCTTAGTATTACTGTTGCTAAAAATCCATCTTGTTTTGTCCATTCCCCATCTGTGCTTGAACTCTTTCTATCCTTATTATCTTTTGAGCTTTCTAAATATGTCTCTAGATTTACTGTTGGTAAATAATTACCCTCTCTGTCATCTACATATTTACTATATCCTTTTTGATTTTCTAATTCTGACTGAACATTTGGATTATTTATTAAAACTTTTGATACTGTATCTTTTAAACTTACAGCATTTAATTCAATTAAGAATAAGGAAAAAGCAAAAATGATAAAAAATAGTTTTTTCATGGATTTCCTTAATATAAAACATGCATATAATTTATTTTGTTATATAATTATATGAATTATAGCAAAACTAGGTTAATAAATGATTACGAATAAGTTACAAAATATTAATAATAAAAGTTTACTTGATAAAATTCTAAAAGACATAAATGTCATATATATAGAAGATGAAATTAATATTAGAATGAATATAACTAAAACACTAAAACTTATTGTAAATAGTGTTTTTGATCTTCCAGATACAATAAATGCACTTGATATATTAAATAATAATAAAGTTGATTTAATTATTTGTGATATAAATTTGCCAAAACAAAATGGAATTGATTTTATTAAAATAGTTCGACAAAAATTCCCAAAAATACCAACAATTTTATTAAGTGCTTCAACTGATAAAAAATATTTATTAGAAGCTACAAGATTGAAATTGATTGATTATTTAGTAAAACCAATTGATTTTACTATTCTTCAAAGTGCCTTACATAAAGTTGCACTTGAGATATTAGAAGAAGGTAAATATATACTTAAATTTAAAGATGATATTTATTATAACTATATAGAAAAAAAACTATATAAACAAAATATTGAAAATGATATTCCTTTAACATCAAATGAAATTTTATTATTAGACTTTCTTATTATTCATGACCAGAGACTTATCTCACAAGAAGAAATAAAAGCTACCATTTGGGATGAAGAAGAGTATGCTACTGATTCTGCGTTAAAGAATTTAATTAGTAAATTACGAAAAAAAATAGGTAAAAATAGTATTATAAATACATCTGGATTTGGTTACAAAATAAACTATAATAGTTAGTTTTTTATTATAGTCTATTTATTATAAAGTTTGTTTTTCTTTTTTTATATCTGTACCTTGTAACTTATTTTTTTCTTCAGATAACCTAAAAGATTCAATTATTGAACTATCTGTATCACTTATCAAACTATTTAAATCTTCTTGTGTAGTCTTATTTTGTTTATCTGGTTTAAACTCTATTATTCTTGGTTTTATCTCTTCACAATTTTGATTCTTTGATTCTAATATATTATCTGTCAATGATGAAAAATTATACATCAATTGATAATAGTTTACTATTCTATTATATTCTACATCTATTAATGTTTTTACTGACTCAAACAATTCATCTTGTGCATTTAATATATCTATAAAAGTTCTGGTACCTGCTGAAAACTGCTCTTTATATATATCTACTATATTTGTATTCGCTTTTACATACTCTTCTATTTCTGCTATTCTTTCTTTATATTTTTCATTTTTTCCATATAGTGATTTTACATTAGAAACTATTTCACCTGTGATATCATCCAGATTCTTTTTTTGTTCATTTAAAAATATTCTTTCTTGTTCGGTTGCTATTTTATCTTTATTGCCATTATATAAATTCCAATTAAGGTTCAATCTTGCCGCAACATTTTTTGTTGTTCCATCTCCTAACAAATCTATATCTTTATCTAATGATGCTCTTAACTCTAAATTTAGTTTTGGTAGAAACTCTCCTTTTGCTTGTGCTATTTTTTCTCTTTGTGCTTTTATTTTCTCTATTTGTTCTTTTATTTTACTATTATCTAATACTGCTCTTTTGATAGCCTCTTCTAATGTTTTTGGTATCTTTGATTCATCTATTACGGGTCTACAAATCTTACCTTTTGGCTTTACACCTACATATCTTGTATATGATGCTATTGCTGTATCTTTTTTATCTTCTTCATCTATATATTTATCTTTTACTAAATGCAATTTTGATCTTACTTGATAAGTCTCTAATATCTCTCCACTTATCTTCTCATTCTCTTGTGCTATTATCATATTATCTTCATTTAGTTTTACCATATTTTTGGTAACTCTTAATCTCTCTTCACTTTTTACTAAATCCGTATATACTTTTACTGCTTCTAATACTGTTGATTCTATTGCATCAAAGCTTCTATATCTATTTGATAAATCCTCATATTTTGATTGTGCTACTTGTGATGGTGTTATCCCTCCATCATACAAATATTGTCTTAGTATTACTGTTGCTAAAAATCCATCTTGTTTTGTCCATTCCCCATCTGTGCTTGAACTCTTTCTATCCTTATTATCTTTTGAGCTTTCTAAATATGTCTCTAGATTTACTGTTGGTAAATAATTACCCTCTCTGTCATCTACATATTTACTATATCCTTTTTGATTTTCTAATTCTGACTGAATAGTAGGGTTGTCAATCATTACAGTAGCCACAGTGTCCTTTAAACTTACGGCATTTGAACTTGAGTTTACAATTAATATTGTAATCAAAACTAAAAAGAATTTATTTTGCAATGTATTTCCTTATAAGTAAAGTATAAATAATAAAGTTTATTATTATATCTTAATTATTTCAATAAATCACTATTTTATTACATGAATTTAGAAATTAATAAGTGGCATAATTATTTATTATTGTTTTAATTTATAATTAAAAAATTAATTTAATTATTTTATCTGATTGTATTATACTAGAAAGTAGTATCAGAGTAGTGTCAAAAAGCAAGAAAACTAATTATTTTCTATATGGTTTGAAAATAATTAGTAATCGAGGAAGAAGAAGTAAAGCAGAGCATAACATTGCAATCATAACAATTACAGTTAATAATCCAAAATAAATAGTTGGTATAAGGTTTGATAAAACTAATATTGAAAATCCAAGTACTACTACTAAAGTAGTATAATACATAGCATAACCAATACTATCATGGGATCTTTTCATAGCTTCAATATAATCATGATCTACTTTATACTCTTCTTTAAATCTATGAATATAATGTATAGTATCATCAACACCTATTCCTATACTAATAGCTGCAATTGTTATTGTCATAATATCTAAAGGAATACCAAGCCAACCCATTATTCCAAATACAATACCAATAGGAACAACATTTGTAATTATGGCAATAAGTGCTACTTTTACAGATCTAAATAAAATAATGAACATAAAAAATAAAATAGCAATTACAAATCCCAATGTTTTGATTTGAGAATTAAAAAGTGACTGAAGCATATTATTATATAAAACCATAAGTCCAGTTACTTTATAACTCGCTTCAGTTTTTGGAACTATTTTGTTTAAATCTTTTTTTATTTTGAGTAGAAAATCATTTCTTCTAAGACTTGGGTCAGAATCTATTATTCTAATACTAAATCTTGCTTCATTTTTCTTAATATCTATATAAGGTGATAGAATCAAATCTTTATATTTTTCTGGCAACTTATTATATAAAAGAGCTAGTTTAAAACCATCAAGAGGCTCACTTTTATTTAAAGTTTTACCTATTTTTAATAATGTTGCTAAAGATTGAACATTACCTACTGAATCTAAACTTTCTAAGTAATTGTGTACTTTCATAATTAAAGCCATCTTATCTTCAGTGAACCAATACTGGGCATCATTTGAAGTTGATTCAAACTCATCTTCAAAAGAAAAGTCATCAGAAGAAGACTCTTTTTTAGCTTTCTTTTCAACTTTAAAATCAACTATAATATCTAAGGGAGTTGTTCCGCCTAGTTTTTTATCAATAACTTCCATACCTTTGTAAATCTGGGTGTCTTTTTTAAAATAGTTAATAAAAGAGTTTTCAACTTTTAATTTTGAAGTTCCAGTTAAACTAAAAACTATAATTAAAGCTGTTCCAATAAAAATATACTTTGATTTTTTCTCTACTATATATGAAGTAAAAGAAGTCAAAGAGGAGTGGTTTTCAAGTTTTTTATGTGGTCTTTTTATTTCACTCATTATTAAAATTGCAGGGAAAACAATAAATGAAATAAGTAAAGACATTGCAATCCCTGCACTCATCATCCAACCTAAGTTTATAACAGGAATAATTCCAGAAAAAACCAATGAACCAAATCCAGCAATTGTAGTAATTATTGCAAAAAACGAAGGATTTAATTTTGAAAGCATGGTATTTATTACTAATTTATATTGGCTAGCATGTACAAATCTTCCACTTAACTCTCTATATCGAACAATTAGATGTAATACAATTGAAATAGTAATTATTAGTTGTAATGCAATAAAATTGGATGATATAACAGTAATCTCCCAGCCAAATAGACCAAGTAACCCAGATGTAGCCACAACTGATAAGATACAAATCAGTATAGGCAGAGTTATCCAAATAACTTGTCGAAATATTATCCATAAAACAACAATCAAAATAAATACAAGCGTAGTTCCATAAACTGCTAAATCATTTTTGACAAAGGTAATAACATCATCAGCAATCATACTAGTTCCACCTAAAAATAGCCTTGCTTGATTATCATATTTTTTTATTATTGCTCTGACATCTATAATATTTTGATGTTCTGCTTTTCTAAGTTTATCTCTATATATTTTAAATTCATTTTTTATATTCTCAAGTTCAAGAGATTCAGCATTAGAGATAGTTCCATCTCTTTGTTTTTTAATTAAAGCATTTCTTTTATCCAAGAAGTTAAAATATTTATCATCTCTAATTAAGTTTACAACTATAGATGTGGTTTTAAAATCACTACTTACAAGGGCATTCTTATACAAAGGACTTGTAAGAAACTCTTTTTTTGCAAGTTTTTTATCCACATCTTTATCTTCTAAAAGATTTACTTTATCTACAAGCTCTTTTATCTCTCTAACTGGTGATTCAAGCATAGGAACAGTTAAAATTGATGTTACTGATTCTACTCTTGGAAGTTTTTCTAAATCACTTGAAATATCTCTTATCAAATCTAAACTACTCTTTGATAATAAGTCATTTTTAGGACTTACAGTTAAAACTAAAATATCTCTATTTTTATATCTTTTATTTACTTCTCTTGTTAGTTTTAAGTCTTTGTCATTTTCTAAAAGTAGTGTCTCTGAAGAAGCATCTATTTGTAGTTTTGTAGCATAATATCCTAAAAAAGATATCAATAATAAAAGAGCTACAAGAACTCTTTTAGGATTATTTAGAATAAATTTATCAAAAAATGTTTTCATTAATTAGTTGTTTTTGTATTTAAAGTAAGCAATAAATCTTTAAAACTTTTATTTTTCAAATATCCAGCAAACTGTTGTCTATATGTTTGCATAATACTAACTCCTATAATATTTACATCATAAATGAGCCAATCATCATTTGAGTTTTTATAAAATTTGTACTCTATTTCATACTTCTCATCTTTTCCTATTAAATGTGTTATTAGTCTAATTCTTTTGGGATTTAATTTGTCAACACCATCTATTTCAATTTTTTGATTTGTATAAAGATCTAATTTATCAATATATGAGTTTTTTAATTTTGTTTCAAAAAGCTTTGTAAATTCAGCTTTTTCTTCACTTGATAAATTTTTCCAATCTTTTCCTAGTGCAATTTGAGACATAACATTGTAATCAAAAAGAGCATCCATAATAGAAAAAATCTTATCTGTTCTCTCTTTTAGTGTTTTATCTTTTTGCTGTAAAATCGATATAACATTATCAATTTTTTCTTGCATCACATCTTTTATTTTAGATTCTTCAATTGCAAATAAACTCTTTGAAAATATTAATAAAGAGAAAATTAAAACTAAAAACTTATTACTTATCATTGAACTATTCCTTAATCTCTTTTTCTCTTTTTTGTTCATAAATATCTCTTAAAAATGGGTATAAATCAATTGCATCTTTTTTAATATTTTGATATCGTCCAATATTAAAAGAATTTTCATTTAAATATCGACCTGTTGCCCAATAAATAGTCTCTTCATCATTATTTGGAATTTTATATTTTAAATCACTATCTCCAAAATTATTTAAAGGAGAAACATATCCATCGGCAACCATTGCAAAAGTATCTCTCAAATTTGAAGGTCCTAAAAGTGGTAAAACAAGAGGAAATCCAGAGCCAACTCCATAAAAGCCTAAAGTTTGGCCAAAATCTTCTTTATGCGCTTGCCAATGTAATTCAGTAGTTGCAGGATCCATAAAACCCAATAATCCAAAAGTACTGTTTATTAGGAATCTACCCAACTCTTCTGCACTATTTGAAAATTTAAATTGCAATAAATTATTAACAAATCTAATAGGAAATAAAAGATTATTGAAAAAGTTTGATACACCAGTTCTAGCAACTTCTGGTACAACTTTTACATATCCTCTTGTAACGGGATCAAATACATAAATATAGACTTTGTCATTAAATGATGTCATAACTCTGTTATAACCACTTAGTGGATCAAATACCTCTGCTTTTGGTTCACTGAATTCATTAGAAAAATCTATTGAAGCATCATCGGATGCCACTGCAATATTTAATAATAAAATTAAACTGAAAATAATCTTTTTCAAATACCTATCCTATCTTTTTATATTATTTTGCGATTATATTATAAATTTCATAATTACTTCATAAAGTGACATGTTTAATAATTATTTTTAATAATTTTAATTGAAAATTTAATTTAATTTGTGATTAAATTCAGGAACTATCTCTTTTAATACTTCTATTTTATCTTCACTTATTAAAAGTTCATCAATCTTTTTATTCAATAAATTTATATCAAATAGTGTAGAACTTGCAACTGTGATTGACTCATAATCTGTATTCTTATCACTATCATTGATAAGTAATTCTTCGTATAACTTCTCACCAGGTCTTAACCCACAAAATTCTATTTGTACATTTTCTCTACCACTTAGTTCTATCATTTTTTTAGCCAAATCAACTATTTTTATAGGTTCACCCATATCGAGGATAAATATTTCTCCACCTTTGCCTATACTTGCAGCTTGTAGTACAAGTTCACAGGCCTCAGGGATGAGCATAAAATACCTAGTAATATCAGGATGAGTTACAGTAATAGGACCACCTGCTTCAATTTGCGATTTAAACTTAGGAATAACACTTCCACTACTTCCTAAAACATTTCCAAATCTAACAGCTACTATTTCTGTACTTTTTGAATCTACATTTTGGGCATAAAGTTCACAAATACGCTTTGTAGTTCCCATAATATTTGTAGGTCGAACAGCTTTATCTGTAGAAATTAATACAAATTTTTCAACCTCATATTTTATAGATAAATCTATGCAATTTTTGGTCCCTATAATATTATTTGATATCCCTTCTAAAATATTACTTTCTACTAAAGGCACATGTTTATAAGCCGCTGCATGGATCACTATTTGGGGTTTGTATTTTTTAAATGTATTTTCAATAAATCCAAAGTTTCTAACAGTTTGCATAACTGGAACAACAATATTTGAATTTAACTCTTCAGTTATTTGATAAAGATTAAATTCACTATGGTCTAATAAGATTAACTGTTTTGCACCAAATTTTTTACACTGTCTAGATATTTCACTACCTATACTTCCTCCCGCCCCAGTAATTAATACTACTTTATCTTTTATAAAATTTTCTATTTTGTCTTTATCTAAATCTTTAGGATGTCGGGCTAATAAATCTTCAACAGAGATATCTTTTAATTGTCTTGAATAATCTTTATCTTGCAATATATCACCAAGAGAGGGAAGTATTTTTATTGTTTTAAAATATGGACTTAATTCATTATAAATAAGTTTTATTCTGCTTTTACTTGCACTTGGCATTGCTATTACTAAAAGTTCATATTTTTGCTTTTGAATTATATTCTTTAACTTCAATTTAGAAAGTATTTGTATACCATCAATACTTCTTTTTTGAAGTTTTTTTGAATCATCAACAAAATATTTTATCAGGTATTGGCTGTTTCTATATTCTTCACCTAACTTTGTTCCAGCTTTTCCAGCACCGTAAATAACAATTCTTTTATCTTTTACTACTTTACATTTATTTATAAAATAGTTATAAGAATACATTAAAAAATTTATACAAAATAGATATAAAAAAAGCTCACTAGCAAGAAGTGCAAACCTAACATCACCATAGTACATAGGCAAGTAAACAATAAAAGCAGCAAGATAAACCATACTTTTAATTAAAAATGTTCTTTGTGTGGCTTTACTCCAAGATAATGAATAATCTTTGTAAATCAAAAATGAAGCAATAATTCTTATACATATAACACCTATAATAATATTTATCTGTGCCTTTTGATGAAATATAAAAAAAGTCCAATAAAATGTAATAAAACTTAAACCTATAATTACTAAAATATTTAAAACTCTTTTATCTAAAGTAAACATTATTCAAAAGCCTTTTTTTTATCTACCAAATATATACTAGCATACAAAAGAATAAGAGATATAATAAATGCTAAAAAAATATTTGAAACATAGTATACAATAACAAATAATAAGATATTGATAAAAATAGATGCTATTACTACTTTACTATGACTCCAGCCACTTTGAGTAAGTCTTTGATAAGCGTGTTTTTTATGTGCTTGGCTTAGCTTTTCACCATTTTTCTTTCTTCTATAAAGTGTCAAAGTAGCATCAAACCAAAAAACTCCAAATAAAATAATCCAAATCCAGAAGTTTGTACTCTCTTCATTTGCATAATAAATAGTAAATATCGCAATATTATAACCCAAAAGTGTACTTCCCACATCACCCATAAATATCTTAGCCTTATGCCAGTTCCAAATTAAAAAACCAAGCACAGCAACAGCTAAAACTAAAAAGTGATTCTCTTCAAATAAAATAAATCCAGCAAGGGATAAAAACAAGGCTTCACTTCCTGCATAGCCATCAATACCATCTAAAAAATTATAAAGATTTATAAACCAAATAATCATAAAAAAAGCAAAGATATTAGTAAAAATTTGATTGTCTATTGAAAACAAACCAAAATCAAGACTTCCAAGACCACCTAAAATATATAGTCCAAATAAAGAAACAAGTGATTGAGCAATAAGTCTTAATTTTGCACTTAGTTCAAATAAATCATCAAAAAAACTAACTACAGAGATGATAACACCAACTAAGAGTGCATAAAAAAGTGTTTGGTCAATCTGTTTTGTAAAATATAAATAAATCAAACCAATAAACCAAGTAATTGCAATAGCAATACCTCCTCCATGAGGGGTAGGCGTAGTATGAGAACTTCTATCATTTACATGAGCAACAAGAGACTTTTTGATAGCATAGTTCTTTATCAAATATGTTAAAAAAAGAGAGACTACTACTAAAACTAAATAAATCAAATATTCTCTCCTTTAATCATATACTTTATTCCCTCTTCCACACTATATGGATTTTTAAGATTTAGCTTTTCTTTTGTTATTGTATTATCAATTTCTAAACTTCCATAAAGTCTTTTGTAAAATGATGGTTTTAATAATTTTAATAAACTTTCAAAAAATGGTATTTTTATTAGGCAAATTTTTTTATCTAAATTTTTAGCGATAAGTTCAATAAGCCTGGTAGTACTTAAAGGTTCATCATCACTAGCTAAAAATATTCCACTTTTTTGTTGTTTTATTACCTCATCTACTAAATGACAAAGATTTCCTATATAAACCATACTTCGTTTATTTTCTATTTTTCCAAAAGGTAATACTGGCACTTTATTTGTTAGATTTACAAGTGATTTAATATTTGCTTTTACACCATATCCATATACTATGGGAGTTCGGATAATACTTACTTTAAAGTTTTCATCTTCTAACTTTCTAAGCTCAAGTTCTGCTGTAAATTTACTTTTACCATATTCGTCTTTTGGACTACAAATAGTATTCTCAGTATATTTGCGAGTAGTTTCTTCTCCATAAACTTTCACTGTACTCATAAATACAAACTGTTTTATACCCGATTCTTTTGCTTTTTGTGCAATATTCAAAGTCTGAGTTACATTTACTCTTTTATACTCACTAGCACTTGAACCACCCATTTGATGCACCAATGCCGATAGATGAAAGACTATATCTATTCCATTACAATCTAAACTATTTATATCATCTTTTAAAAAGCTAAAAGTTTTTATATTGTATTTATTTTTATATTTGTTTATAAAATAGTTTCCTATGAAACCTGAAGAACCTGTGATTAATAGTTCTTTCATATTTTACCTTCATATATTTCAAAATGTTTTTCCACTACTTTTTTAATATCAAACTCTTTTTCAGCTAATTTTCTTCCTGCTTTTCCCATACTATTTCTTAAGTTTTCATCTATTATCAGTTTTTCAATCATTTGAGCCAGTGATTCAGAATTTTTTACTTTACATAAAAGTCCTGTAATATCAGGTACAATAGCATCACTACAACCAGGTACATCTGTAGTGACTACTGCTCTACCACAAGCAGCTGCTTCTATAAGAACTTTTGGTAATCCTTCTCTATAAGAAGGAAGAACTACAATATTTGAATCTGAAAATGCACTTGCAATATTACTACTAAATCCATATACATTTACAAATCCACTTTTTTTTATCATTTTGATATCTTCATTAGTTAAACTTGCTGGATTATAAATATCTATATCTCCATATAATTCAAATTCTATATTTGGGAATCTTTGTTTTAAAACTTTTACAGCTTCAATATATTCAAAAACACCTTTATCTTTTAAAAGTCTACAAGCCATAGAAACTTTAATATTTTGATTGTTTTCTTTTATCCATTTATATTGATTCAAATCTACACCAGAACCTCTTATTAAAGTAGTTGGTACTTTAACTATAGAGATTACAACAACTTTATCACTAGAATTTTGAACTATTACATGAGAATTCTTCCCAGCAAGTGAAAATCTATACATAATTTTTACCAATGTTCTTACTAGAGTTGCGTTAAATCCTTGTTTTATGAAAATAAATCCAAGCCCAGAGATAGAAAAAATTTTTTTGTTTATGTTTAAAAATCTAGAAGCTATTCCACCATAAAGTACTGGCTTAATAGTCACAAAATGAGCGACATTAGGACTTATTTCTTTTAATACTTTATATATTTCAAGAAAAGCCTTTATCTCTCCTGTTATTCCTATACCACTTCGTGAAATATCGAGAGGATGTACTTTTAAGCCTAAACTTTCTAAATATTTTTTTTTATCAGTTATAGCACAAGATATATGCACTTCATAACCTTTTTTAAGTGCCTCCAAAGCTAAAGGTAATCTATGTGATATAAAAAACCAATCAACATTTACTACAAATAATATTTTTTTAATCAAGCCACTTTTCCTTCCACATCTGATACATCAAAATAAACCATATAGTTGTACCTATTTCAGCCCCTTCAAAAAATTTATTTTTTATACTATTTATCTCATCTTTGTCAAAAATATTTTGATCTAACTTTTCTTCATCTAAATATTTTAAAACTAAAGGTTTTAATTCATCTCGTAACCATTCATTTAGTGGTATTTGAAATCCTGATTTTGGTTTGTCCACTAATTCTTTGGGAATATATTTATATAAAACTTGTCTTAATAAATATTTACCTTGATTGTTTTTATATTTTTTATTAAGTGGTACTCTTGCCATATACTCTATGATACGATGATCTAGCAATGGTTCTCTACCTTCTAGACTTACACTCATAGTAGCTCGATCTACTTTTGTAAGGACATCATCATTCATAAAAATCTTATAATCAACTGCCATCATTTGATCTAAAAACTTTGTATTATCTACTTTATTCCACTTTATAAAAAGCTCATTATCTCTTTTTATTTTTAAGAATCTTACTATCTCATCTTTATCTACATAGCTACTTGCATTTTCAAACATCTCCTCAAGGCTATCACTATTTATAGCTCTTTTAAATTTAATATACTTATCTTTGATATTTGTTTGTTTTAAATTCTTTGGTAATTTATCATTGACAAATTCTATTGTATCTGCACTTAAGAAATTTAATCCAGTTTTTAAAACTCCTCTTTTAAAACTATTTGAAAATATATTTTGGAATTTATTAAGAAAAAAGTATTTACTATACCCACAAAAAGCCTCATCACCTCCATCTGCACTTAGTGCAACTGTCACACTTTGTCGTGCTAACTTTGATACTATCATAGTAGGTAGTGCTGAACTATCACCAAAAGGCTCATCATAATAAAAAGGTAAACTTTCTACTAAATCTAACATATCTCTGTTCTTCATATAATATTCAGTATGATTTGTACCTAAGTATTCTGCTATCGTTTTAGCATGTTTTGCTTCATTGTACTTTTCATCATCAAAACCAATAGTAAAAGTATTTATTTTTTTACCTTGTTTCTTAGCCAAGATTGAAGCCACAAGTGAACTGTCATATCCACCACTTAAAAAAACTCCAACAGGTACATCTGAGACCATTCTTAAATCTATTGAATCATCTAAAATATTTTCAATATTCTCTAATATTTGATTTTCACTTTTATCAAATTTTTCTTTTAAATAAAAATCATTCACATCCCAATATTTTATAATATCAAATTTTAAAGTTTTAATATCATATTCTAAATAATGTCCAGCTTCTAGCTTATAACAGTTTTGAAATATAGTATAAGGGGCAGAGATATAGCCAAATTGAAAAAAATAAGGAAGTACTTCTAAGTTTTGCTCTTTTTTAAACTCTGGATGCTTGTGAAAGGATTTTATCTCAGATGAAAACATAAACTGATTTTCACCTACATAATAAAAAAGAGGCTTTACCCCAGCTCTATCTCGCACTAAAAAAAGTTTATTTTGTACTTTATCTAAAACAGAAAAAGCAAACATTCCTATAAATTTATCAATACACTTTATACCCCATTGTTTATAACTATAAAGTATAACTTCTGTATCACTATTAGATATAAATTTATAATCTAATTTTTTAAGTTCTTCTTTTATATTTTTAAAATTATAAACTTCTCCATTAAATACTATCACATAGTTTTCACAACCACTTACAAAAGGCTGATGACCATGAGAACTTAAATCCTGAATTGATAATCTATTATGTCCAAAATGCACACCACTACTTTCATCAAAATAAGTTCCATTATCATCAGGACCTCGATATGATTGAATTTTCAACATATCATTTATAATATATTCTTTTTTGCATTTATCTATAAAGCCTGCTATTCCACACATAGTGAACTCTTTTTAATTAATTGTTTTTTTTGATATATAAAATAAAAAGAATAAATAATATATATTCCAATAAATGGAAATTTATACCTTACTGCTGTTCCACTGTTATAACTCACCAAGCCATAGATAAGCAATGCTAAAAACAAAAGTACATTTAAAAACTTTATTTCTTGCATTTTCCATAGTTTATATTTGAAGTTCTCTTTTAATATATACAGTATCAAAATAAAAATTACACAGTTTTCCGAGAACTGTAGTAATTGTAAAATACCAAATTCTTCCCATGGCAGAGGACGAAACAACTGCATCATAATACTTGGTATGATTGATAAAAGTAAATCAAAATATGAAGATATAGGGATATATGGTTCATGGACACTTAACAAGTTCTCATTATAAAAAGCTAAACGATAATAGTTTAATTTTTCAATAGTGAAAAAATCTAAAAGAAAAAGAATAGGTGCAAAGGCAATAATAAAAAATATAAAATTATACTTATTATTCTTAGGTGAAAGTAAAATCGATGTAATTAATGCTACTACATAAATAAGTAGATTCTGAAATTTAATAAATTGTAATAAAAATATACTACCAAAACCTACCAAACCTTTCTTTACAATTAAAATGTAATATGTAGCAAAAAACATTATTGTAAATATAAGCATATCTCTTAATGCTAAGGATGAATATAATAGTAAACTGGGATACAATAAATAAAAATATACTATAAATCGTGAAGATAAAAATCTTTTTTTATATAAAAATAAAAAAATAAAAAGATAGAGTATGTAATTTATCATTCCTATAGAATAAAGTGAATCAATAAAAGGAATAGGGAATAATCCAAAAATAAGTCCTGAGATATAAACTGTTTTACCATTAGCAAAGTTACTTTCATTTAAAAAGTCAAACATACGAATATTTTGAGTAACTTCAAAATAATTAAATTGATCTGGCATTAAACTTGAATCAATTAGAAATCCATTAAATAGAAAAATACTAAATAAATGTAATAAAAGTATTATTTGATATAAATTAGAAATGTGATAATATTTATTTAATACTAGTACTATTGTCAAAATATATATTATATTTACAGCATCAAGCATCTAAAATCTCTTCAAATTGACTTAATATCAAAGTTACATCAAAATAGCTTGCTCGGTGCTTAGCTTTAATTTTATATTGGTATCTAATTTTTTCATCATTTACAATCATATTCATTGCTTTTATCAATTTCTCTACATTTCTTATAGGCGTTAAGATACCATACTGAGATAATTCAATATCATCTTTTAACTGAAATTCTACGTCACTATCGGGTGCTAATATTTCTCTTGGACCACTTAAGCAATCTGTACTTATTACTGGCAATCCACAGGCTAAAGCTTCTAAAAGAACATTTGGGAAGCCTTCATAATTTGAAGTAAATACAAAACAATCTGCTTGAGAGAGATATGTATATGGATTTGATTGTCGATCCAAAAGTACAACCTTATTTTCTAAACTATTCTCTTTTATTTGATATTCTAGTTCACTTCTTAGTTTTCCATCACCTATAATGTAAAGATTTGCATTTACTTCTTTCATTGCTTCTACCATAAGTTTGTGATTTTTCTGAGCTTCTATTCTACCGATTGTTACAAAAGAAAATTTTTCATTCCTAAACTCAACAAATTGATTTTGAAGTAAATTTACTTTTGATAAATTTATAGGATTATTTATAACTACAATTTTATCTATTTCTATACCAAAGTTTTGTTCTAAGTCTTTTTGTATACCAATAGCATTTGGAATTATCTTATCTGCTTTTGGATATAGAAACTTTATGAGCCATCTTGATATCTTATCTTTTACTCCATGTGTTTTATACTCTTGCGATGGTGCAATTCTTTCACTTATAATAACTTTAGTCTTCATCCCCATTAATTTAGCCAATATATTTACATAATTTGGTCTATTCATAAAAGATAAAGACACATCACTAATATTTAATTTTTTGTACTTTAATGCTAATATTGGTAACTTTACAAGCTTTTTTATACCACTCTCTTTGGAATCTGAATTTTCAAGATAAACTATCTTTATCTCTTGTGGTATCTCATAAAAAATAGTATTATTCATCAAATAAAGAGTTATATTATATTTGCATTTTAATTCATTCAATAAAGTTGACACTACCCTTTCAGCACCACCACTAGCTAATGAATAAATTAAAATAGAGAGTTTTTTCCTACTCATCTTAAGCTCATTATATTCCAAAGAACATATTCAAAATTTTTACCTTTTTGATGCTCATTAAATATTTTTATTAAATATTTTTTATTAAATCTATCATCTAAGTTTTCTATTTTAGAATAAACTATATCTTTTAATTCATTTCTAAACCAATATTTAAGTGGTACGGAAAAACCTCTTTTAGGGCGTTCAATTAATCTTCTTGGAATCTGTTTATAAAGAATTTCTTTTAATATAGATTTAGAACCATGTTGAAGCCTAATATGACTAGGTAAGCTATATGCAAATTCTATAACTCTGTGATCTAAGATAGGAACTCTTGCTTCAAGACCATATGCCATTGTAGATCTATCCACTTTTGTAAGAATATCATCAGATAAGTATCTATTAAAATCTAATCGACTCAAACTATCTATAATATCTTTTCCATCAAATTGATAATCCATAATATCTAATAAATTTAATTCACTTTTTCCAAAGGAATCTTCTAGAAAACCACTATCAAATAAATTAGAAAGTTCCCAAGGTTTAGTAGAACAATACAAAAGTGCATAAATATTTTGTACATTAAGATGTTTAAGGGGATAACTCATTTTTTGTAATTTATCATAAGGTGAATATTTCCCAATATTAGAGAATAAAGTTCTTACTAATTGTGATATCTTTGAAAGTTTATTATGATAGTTTTGTGCAAAAAAGTACCTTTCATAGCCTAAAAAAAGTTCATCACCACCATCGCCACTGAGAGCTACAGTTACATGTTTTTTTGTCATCTCACTTAGTATCATCATTGGTAAACTTGAAGCATCACCAAAAGGCTCATCAAAATGATATTTTAATTTATCTATCAAATTTATTACATCACTTACTTTAAACTTATATTCAAAATGTTCACTATGTATATAATTTGCTACTTCTTTTGCATAAATAGACTCATCATACTTTTTGTCTTCAAATCCAATAGAAAATGTTTTAATTTTCTGATTTGATTCTTGCTGCATAATTACGCTAACAAGACTACTGTCAATTCCACCACTTAAAAAACTTCCAACTTCAACATCTGATAACAGTCTATATTTAACTGAGCTTCGTATAAGTCTTTCTGTTTCTTCAACTGCTTCTTCATAAGGAATATCTAATTTAGTGTTTGGTAAATTCCAATATCTTTTTATATTTACACTATTTCCATCAAATACTAAATAATGTGCAGATTTTAATTTATAAATATCTTTATAGTAACTATTCTCACTTGGAATATAACCAAAGCTCATAAATTGAATCAATGCTTTATTACTTTTGTTTTGTTTTAAATGACTTGAAATACCTTTTAATTCACTAGAAAATGCAAATTCATCATTTTGAAAAGTCCAATAAACTGGTTTGATTCCAACTCTATCACGAATCAAAAAAAGTTTTTGTTCTATTTTATCAAAAAGTGCAATTGAAAACATTCCAATAAAATATTCCAGTGCATTTTTAATTCCAAATTCTGTAAATGCCCAAAGTAATGTCTCAGTATCACTAGTAGTTTTAAATTTTTTAAAATTTAATTTTTTTCTTATCTCAAAATGATTATAAACTTCTCCATTAAAAACTATTACATACCTATTATTTTCCATTGGTTGATTTGCATGAGTTGCTAAATCTTGAATTGATAAACGATTATGGCCTAAAAATAATTTTTTTTCATTAAATCTATATTCTTTTACTGTAGAATTATCTGGACCACGATGTGACATTAGAAAATTTTGCTTTACTATGTGTTCATATGATAAATTTGTATTATAATAGCCTAAAATACTACACACTAAATTTCACCTCTCAAAAGTTTAATTATTTTTACTATAAATTCATCTTTTAATAAAATCAATATTACTATATAACTTACCACAAATACAACTAATTTAAAAATGAATTGTTCTAATATTAAACTAGATAAATAACATAGATAAGATCCTATTAATATCTTAATTAAATAAACAATTAACTCAAAATAGTTTATGTTTATATTCTCTTTATATTTTAAAAATATTATATTCAAAAAAAGCACTATAGTAGTTGAAAAGAGTGTAGCAATAGCTATTCCATAAACTTTATAAGACTCTATTAAATAAGTATTTAATAAAAAATTTAAAGTGACTCCAAAAAAAGACAAAAATATCACATATCCATATTTATTTACAGACTGATATAAACTTTGAAATAGAGAATTTATTAGTCCTAAAAAAATAAGTGGAGAAAATATTGCAACCAATTTACTAGTAACTTCTATAGCTTTACTATCAAATGCACCGTATCCATATATAAGTTTAATTAAGCCATAAGAATAGACTATTAAAAAGATTATAATAGGAATAGACAATGTAATATATAACTTAATAGCCTTAGTAATTAATTTATTATTATTAGTTTTTTCAGATAACTTAGTTAAATAAACATTCGCAAAATCAAAAATAAAACCTATTCCAGAAGTAATAATTAATGCATATGTTAGTGATATAACCATTCCATTTTCAAGTAATGAAGCAAAACTTTTATCTACTACTCTAATTAATTGTAACACTAAAAACCACAATGATAATTTTAATGTATTAATATAAATAACTTTTAATTCTTTTTGCCATAAACTTCCATAAAAAGCTATTATTCTAACCTTTTTTGCATAATATATTAAATAAAATATCCCAATAATATACCCTACAGAAAGTGATACTGGAATAATATTTACATCTGTTTTAGGAATCACTATTAAATATACAAAAGAAATAAAAGAAACTATAAATTCAGCATAATTAGATACAGAGAATAAGTTAAGTGCTCTAAAAAAAGATATTAAAGCAAAAAAAGGTAAATAAACAGCACTCATAAAGATAAAGTAATAAAATATTCCCTTAGAGCTATTTATTTTTTCTAAATCAAAACCAGGTGCTAAAATAGAAATTATATCTTGAAAAAATATATATTCTAAAGGAACAATAATTATTGTTAAAAATAATGCAAATGCAAATATTGAACCACTAAGTTTTTTAAACTTTGTAAGAGATGTTTCTTTTGCCTTAACTAATAGGGGAATTCCTACAACAGTAAAAACATGTCCAAATACAAACAAACTAATGTCTAAAACTGTTAAAGCCATAGAATAAGCATCCATTTGTGAACTTATTCCAAAAGAAAAAGCAAAAATTAAATATTTAAGATACCCCAAACTTTTAGAAAATATCTGAAATGTAAAAGTGTTTATTATATTAGATGTTAAATTTTGGGAGAACATCTTTATATTTTATTCTCTTCATTGTATTTCTCAATTCTAATAATATGCTCTTTTATTGCATCTAAACAATTCTTAACATTTCCTTTTTCCATCACTACTTCTTTTCTAAGAGGGTCATCTATAATAGTACTATATGATATATTATATATTTTTGCAAGTTCTTCAATTTTTTCTTCTTCAGTAGTTGGAATATGATTAAAAATAATATCATTTAAATAAAGTCTAAAATTTTTGTAACTATCATAGTTATGTACAAGATGAGAAAAGAATGTTGAACCAAACATCAAAGCAGGTTTATCTTTTAAATAACATTCTAAAGCTATTGTACCAGTTACAGTACATATTAATGCTGCTCTATCTACTAATTTATTGGTATTAACTTCTGACGAGACTAAAATTATTCCTGCTTTTTTTCTAATTTTTCTATACCAAGATGTTTTTCTTATTCCTAACATCATAGGATGCTCTTTTACAATTATATAAAAAGAACTTGGCATGTTTAATCTTACTAAATCTATAGCCTTTTCCTGTTCTGTAAAGTATTGCTCTAATGTATTTATAGAAGATTCAGGAGTAACTTGTAATGCAAATAAAATAAAATTATTAGGTAGTTTATTTATATCCTTATCATCAAATATATCGAAATATTTTTTCTGATATGAAAACATAAATTTTCTATATATCTCTAAAATTGGGACAATATTAGTTCTCATTTTTTGAAAAAAATTATCTTCACCAAAATAATTTTTTTCTAATCCCAACTTGTATTTGAAAGATGTAATAGCTCTCTTAAATACATTAGATACAACTATTTTTTTACTTTCATAGTCTGTCCATGTTTTTAATAAATTTGAACTATTTATTCTTTTCATTTTGAAATCAGTCAAAAAATTTTTTGCTAATTTAACATCATTATTTGTAAATTTACCATAATATTTAGGGAGATTTTCTATAACTGTAGAAGAAAAAAATGATTTTCCTAAGTATCTAGTATGAACATAATATATTGGTTCAATATTTAATTCATAACATAAATTTATCAAAATATTACCATCAACTGTTTCAATATCAGGGAATAACATATAATCTATCTTTTTTTCTAACAAATATTTCTTGTAAATTGAATATATGTTTTTTACTAATATTAATTGTTTATCTTTATCTATATTTCTATACCCATCTTTATCAGACTCTAAAATTTTATATATATTATTAAATTGAAAATTAATATTTGTATCATCATTTAAAGAATACGATTGATTAAATTTTTCATATAGATAAAGAATATTTTTTTTATCTAAAATATCATCAAATAGTTTTTTTTGTTGATGACGTTGTACTATTGCATAAAACTCGAAATCTTCAATTCCTTCTAATACTAACTCTTTAAAAAAATAAGAAGTATTTGAAAAGCAATAAATACCTATTTTTTTCATTAGTCCATCATCCACTTAAAATTCAATTTAGATTTTTTAATCATATTACGATAAGTACCTTCATCAAAAGTATTAGATTTATTTCCAAGTTCAATTAAATCAATATTACAATTCAATACATTATCAATAGAAATAGAAGGTAAATCTAATTCTAGTGATAAAGATGACATCTTAAGTTCATGATCAATTATTAGAATTTTCTTTTGCAAAATATATCCTATAATTGCGAGGTGATATCTCATTGTTATTATAAAATCAACTTCCTTTACACTATTTATTGAATTAAAATTATTAATTAATTTATACTCCATATTAATACCATTATCCACAAGATATTCAAAAATAGCATTATCTCTTTGACCTATTTCTTCCTGAAAAGCTATATATATATATTTATATTTATTTTCATGTCTTTTTAAATTTTTTAGTATTTTATTCTTAAAATCAGCATCTTTCTTTAAATCAAATTCATATGTATTAAAATAATCAATTAAACATAATCCTAAGGTAGTTTTTTCATTTTTATTATCTTCTTTAGAATTTTCTGAAATTTCAATCAATTCTTTTGTTAAAAATACAATGTCAGAACTTAAAACAGATTTTTGTGGTATTATATATTTTAAATAAGAGTAACTTATACCATCTCTTACTGCAACAAAATTAGCTAACTTAAATATATTCTTAACAAGAAATAATGTCATTGGAGAAGCGAGGATATCTAAACTAACTCCAAATATAATAATTTTTTTATTTAATAACTTTGAATAAATAGTAAATAACAACAAAATAAAAATTGATTTATTAAATTTTCCTTTATCCAAAAATAAACCACCTGCACCTATTAAAAAGACATCACTTCTTTTAATGTACTTACATGTTTCCTTAAAATAGTTAAAAATATTAAAAATTTTTGAACCATTTTTCTGTAATATTTGCTCTAAATTTGTAAATAGGATATTCTTATAATTCTTTAATAAATTAACTTCTTTATTATTTCTAATAAAAAAATACGACTTATTATCTATTAGAGATATTTCATCAATAATTGTCTTTAATAACAAATCATCTCCAAAATTCTCAAATCCGTAATAACCATATAAAAAATACTTCATATAGTTCCTATTCTATGTCTTACATTTCGTTCAACATATTCATTCATTATATCATTATCTTTATATTCATTATTTGTTGAAAAAGGATATTGATGAAAACAAACACACTCAGAAGGACAAGCAAACTTTTCTTTTTTTAATAATTTTTCTATTTCATGAGGTTTTTTAATTAAATTCACAACATTTTTATTATCACAGGGGGGAATCCACGCATATCCACTAGGAAGTAATTGTAAACCAAACATAGGATAAGAACATAATTTCCCAACATTATTTTTCTTTAAACTATTGTTAAAATCAATTGGTGCCTTAATACTTTTTATTACTTCTATATTTTTTTCAGAATAACCTTTAAGAGAAAAATGTGCTGGATTTATATTCAAAAAATAACCTTTATCTTTAAATAAGATAATTTCTTGATTTATACTTTCAATATCTGAATTAAATACAACTCTATTTACCATTAAAACTTTTCCATTATCATCTATTTTTTTTAAATTAGACAGTAACTGATTAACATCAATTTGAGAAGGATGATAAGATACATTGTATGAAATATATTTTTTTATCTCATCATCAAAAATAGGGATAACAGATCCATTAGTATCAATTCTTATGTTTAATTTTTTAAACATTTTACTTAATTCTAAAATTATTTTATTCAATTTTTTATACAGTACCAATGGCTCACCACCAGTAAATGACAGATATAATTCATCTTTAGTTTCACTAATGGTCTTAAATAATTTAATCCATTCTTCAATTTTATAATTTTTAAATGAATCAGCATAGTTAAATATTCCCATTTCTTTCGCTACATAAAATGCATATTTTTGAAATTTGTTTTTTGGAAGCTTAGGTCCTCTATTTTTAAACATATATGCATTCTTTGCTAAATTATCACGAAAAAAACAATAATTACAACTAAAGTTGCATTGATAAGTAATTACCCATTCAACATACAAAAATTTATTTTTATCTAACATTTTTCTTCCTCCAATAAAGCATCAATAAAAAACTTTATACCCCAATTTGGGATAGAATAGCCCATATATTTCCCATAAAAGGGTATACTCCCCATTATGCCACCAGATAAATTTTTATTACTTGAGACAATTTGTTTTAATTTAACAAAATCTAAAGTCTTGTCTCCATCAATTTTATAATTGACATTATTATTAACATTAAAAATTTTATAACATATCCCTACCCATTGAGCCAATCCTGTCATACAATATTCTTTATTGCTTATATTGTAGTTTTCGTCATATTGAGAGTAAAGAATTCCATCTCTTATTGATATTTCTAGTAATTTATTAGAAAACTTTAATATAGATTTAAAGATTCTATCCTCTTGCGTTAACTCATAAGCATCAAATAAACCTTCCAAAATATATATCATTGTATGTAAATAAGGATCATGATTTGAGAACGAGGAATACTTAAAAAATCCATTTTTTAACTGCATTTTCATAGTCCATTCTATATTTTTCATACCCTTTTCAATAATATTTTTATCATTCAATAGATAGCCACTTTTTATTACTGCTGCTCCAACCCTAGAGTAATATGTATGAGGAATATTGTTATATGAGTACTTTGTAAAACTTCCATCTTCATTCTGGACGGAAAGTAACCAGTTCAAGGATAATAATAAATTATCTTTTATTTTAAATTCCGAATAGAATTGATATAAATAATTAAAACCAATAAGGATTTGGCCTACATCAAAGATTTGTTTTTTACCATTTAAATCATTAAAACTTCCATCTGCATTTTGTATTTTTTTTAACCATTTTACTGCTAATTCAACACTATTATAAATTTCAATTTTATTGTTTTTCCTATAAACATCTAAAAGGCTAGGTATAATATACCCTGTAGTTTCAGGGTAAGCATCTTGCCAACTATGTACAAAATTATATGAATGCGCATAACCTATACTACCAACTTCTTTTTGTGAGTTTAATAGCCATGTTACTGCATTATTAATATGCACATCATTTTCTCTTATTGAATTTCCTGAAACTACATATTTAAGAAAAATTTTACTATTTAATATTGTTTTTAAATACTTATTCATCTATTTTTTCACAAAATAACTAATTCTATTTGGCATACGGTGTAACTTAGCTATTACGTTACCTATATCTGCCTTCTTTAACATCTTTTCAAATTTTATTTCTGAAATTGTTTTTGATTTTCCCATTGTAAATATATTTTTTACAATAACACCAACTTTTGTATACAAAGAAGTGGGGATAGATATATTAAATACAGCAACTCCTTCATCTTTTAATAATGAACTAACTTTAATTAAAGTAGTAATATTATGAGGAAGATAATGTCCATATACTCCAAGACTAACAATATCAAATTTTAAAGAACTATTATAATCATCAAACAAACAACACTCATAATCAATTCTTTTAATATCAAATTCTTTAGATAATTTTTTAGCTTCGTTTAGCATATTTTTACTTCCATCTAGACAAACTAAATGCTCACAGTTTTTTATATATTTGTAATATCCAGCAGTGCCACAACCTACATCTAAAATGCTATAATTTGGTATTAAAATGTCTATAGCAAATTCTTTCATATATTCAAAGTTATATGTAAAATCTCTTTTATTATGACTATTTGCATAGTTTATTGCATAGTCAGAAGAACAATCAAGTCCTAAATTTACGGCATCACCATCTATTTTACTCACTAATAATTCCCTTTAATTTAATTATATTTTCTTTTATATCATATTTTTTAATTTTATCTATATTTATATTATTATTTTGGGAAAAGTTGCTATTGACAATATTTATAAGTTCTTTTACTATCCCCTCTATTTCAAAAGTATTATAACAATTATATCCTAAATCTTTAATAATCCTAGATGTAGTTCCTTCTGGTGAAATGCCTAATATTGATTTACAACTTCCTATATAATCTGCTAATTTAGAAGGAAAAAAAATGCTAGTATTTTTAGATGGAGCATCTATTACTAAAAGATAATCAGCACTACTCATTAACATTAAACTTTCCATATAACTAACAGGTTCAATCACTGATACATTTTTTAATTTATATTCGGAAAGCATTATTTTTGCTTTTTTACCACCACCCACAAATTCTACACAGAATCTATCTAAATATTCTTCATCTATATTTTTTATTGCTTCAAGTAATGCTTTAGGTGTTCTTTTACCATAAAAACTCCCTATGTATCTTAAAATGATTTTTTCATTTACTAAATTATTATCTTTAAACATATTTCTATCGAAAGAATGGTTTATATAATCAATTTTTTTAATTAAATCAGGATATTTATTTTTATAGAAGTCACATGTTTCAATTGAAGTAAAAACTAATTTATCAGCTTTTTCAAAAGACTTTTTTTCTAAATCAGTATTTACATTTATCATATATGATTTAAAATGAGCGTGAGGATTATCTATCCAGGGATCACTGTTGTGTGCAATCCATTTACAATTAAAATAATCTTTTAGTTTCATACCTAGTATATTTGTACTTAAAGGATATGAAAAAGTTAAAATAACATCAAAACTATCTCTTTTATGTTTTGAGATTATAGTATTAAAAGCTCTATTCATCCATGAAACAAATGAATCTGGTCTTTGATAAATAAAAGACAAAAGCCTATTTTTTACATAGTTAACATACATGTTAAAATTATTCTCAACTTTTATTACATTTATACCATCAAATATATTTGGATATAGTTCATTATCTACATTTGAATTTTCATTTGCAGTTAAAACTGTAATATCTAATTCTGGATATTCTTTTAAGTAATTTAAAAATCTTCCTATCTGAATAGATTGAGGATAAAGTAATGGTGGCAAATAATAACTAATAAATAAAATTCTCATAAAATTTCTTCCAAAATTTTTGTAATTTTTTCACTAGTAGTCCCATCTCCATATGGATTTATCAAATTTTTGTATTTATTATATTCACAACTATTTTCTACTAATTTAATAACTTCTTGTTCAATATTTTTAGTCCCAACAAGCTTAACTGTCCCTGCATCTAGGGCTTCAGGTCTTTCAGTATTATCTCTCATAACAAGAACTGGTTTACCTAAACTAGGAGCTTCTTCTTGTATGCCACCACTATCTGTAAGTATTAAGTAACATTTGCTCATTATATAAACAAAATCTCTATAGTCTAATGGTTCAATTAAATAAATGTTATCAACATTATTCAGTAAATCATATACAGGTTTCTGAACGTTTGGATTTAAGTGAACAGGATATATAAAATCAATATCTTTGTATTTTATTGCTAAGTTCTTGATTGAGATGCAAATATCTAAAAAACCTTCACCAAAATTTTCTCTTCTATGCCCTGTAATTAAAATAAATTTTCTATTACAAAAATTGTAATTAATATTATTTAAAATCTCTTTTTCTAAATAATTGACTTTTATATTATTTATAGTTAAAAATAAAGTATCAATCACACTATTTCCAACAATAAAAATATTTTTTTCATTAATATTTTCTTTTTGTAAATTTTCTTTTGCAATGATAGTAGGAGCAAAGTGATATTTGGCAATTTTAGATGTCAATTGTCTATTTATTTCTTCAGGAAAAGGTGAATACCTATTATATGTTCTCAACCCCGCTTCTATATGTGCTACATCTATTTGTTTATAGAAGGCAGATAAAGATGATATAAAAGATGTTGTTGTATCACCATGAACACAAACTAAATCAGGTTTGACATTTTCTAATACTTCTGATACTTTTAAAAGTAATCTAGAAGTAAGAAGTTCTAATGTTTGATTTTGTTGCATAATATCTAAGTCAAAATCAGGTTTTACACTAAAAAATGACATTACACTATCAAGCATTTCTCTATGTTGAGCTGTTAGACAGATTTTTACATCAAAAGAATTATTATCTTTTAATTGCTTATATATAGGTATCATTTTAATCGCTTCAGGTCTTGTCCCAAATATAAATAATATTTTTTTAAATTTCATACTTATCCAAACGCTCATTAATAATTTTTTTCATGTACTCTTTATCTCTAAACCACTCACCTCTAAAAAAAGGGAATATATCTGCCCCAAATCCAGATTTAAATCTACTAATACCTTGCATTTTATTATCTGCCACTTCTTGTGATACATTCGGATACCAATTCCAACCTATTTCATAATGAGTAAAATCATTTGATTTGAGATATTTTATAATCTCCCATTGAGCAAGATGTCCAATTCCTCTCTCTTTTTCATATTCTGGTAATGTAGCACCACTATGGTAATATGCTTTACTTTTATAAACATTTACTATTTGTGCCGAGATAATTTTATCTTTGATTGTTGTCAATGCTAATATAGAGTAATTATTAAGAATCCAATTATACATATTTCCCCAAGTTTCATCTGGTCTAGTTTGTCTACCTGATGCCTTAAAATGGATATCTTTATAAATCATAAAAAGTTCTTTTGTTATATTCTCAGAATTATATACTTTTGTAGAGGCTCCATTTTTTATTGCAACTTTTATGTCACTTTTCGTACCCTTCCTAAAATTTCTGAATAAAACATCCTCTTCTTTATCTAATTTAAGAATATTAGAACTTATTGTTGTATCTTGAAATTTATACTTAATAAGTGGATTAACTATTATTTTTGTATTTAATATATTATCAATTAGGGGAGATATCCCAAATGTCATATAATCAATTTTTTCACTTTCCGAAATTTCAAAAATCTTTTGAAATACAAGCTTTTCTATTTTATCTCTATTATTTTTTGATAAATTACTTGAAAAAGCTGGATAAAGAGTAGGTATTCCAGCCATATTAAATTCATTTTTTTCTTTTTCAAAAAAAATATATTCTTTTATCAAAGGTGCGAATGCAACAATTTCATTATTTTCTATAATAGCAAAAGATAAATTTTTACTACCTTCTTTTCTCATATTTAATGTATATTCAATCCAATTAGTTGAATGTTGAAACCAAATATCTAAAGATTGATTAAAAAAATATTCCAACTTATTCTTATCTATATTGTCAAATTCAATAATTTCTATTGACATCTACTTCTTCCACCCTTGCCCAAAATAGTATTTATCATTTTTTTTCTTTACATCAGGATTAGAATTTAAAATTTCTATTATTTCATCAAGATGTCCAAATGACTCTCTTTTTTTCAATTCTCTAAAAATAAAAGAAACTACTTCAAAATCTTCTGGATAATCAACAGTAATTCTATAATCCGAATAATTTTTTTCATTAAATAATTGTGTCTTACTATATTCTTTATTTTGCCAAAACTGAAATGTAACATGTTCTCTAAAATGAAAATCTTTAATTTCTTTATATGCTTTTGATAATGATTCCATACTAAAAACTTCTGTATCTGTACCATCAGGAAAAGTATTTGTCTCAAGGGGAACTGTATTTCCACAATAATCTACATTATCCTCTTTAAATTTATCTATTACTTTATCTATTATTAGTGGATCAACTAAAGGACAATCTGCCGTTAATCGTACAATAATATCAGCTTTATAATATTTTGCACACTCATAATAACGACTTAAAACATCATTTTCACTACCTCTAAAGCATTCTATCCCATAATCATTACAAAAGTTTTCTATAACATCATCTTGTTTCAAAATACTAGTAGCAATAACCACTTTATCTATTCTTTTTGAGGCTAAGACTCTATCTAATTGATATTCCATTAATATTTTATTATCAATCTTCTTCATTACTTTACCGGGAAGTCTTGAACTTCCCATTCTTGATTGTATAATTGCAATTATCATTTATAAACCCTTATTTTATTTTCTATATATAAGCGACATCATATTTCCATAAAATGCAGGAGATACAAAATTAATCTTATTATTTTTGCGCTTCATTTTTATAGCTTCTGCAACTTTTAAAATATCATCTTCAATATTAGAATAAGGGGTCTCTTCATATAAAAACTTCCTATTCAATTCTTTCATGTCAAATTTATTTAAATAATTTTTAAAATGATTTGGATTAAAGTGCATTAAATGTTCTTCGGGAGTATGTTGATTCCATTTTTCTTTAAAAAGTTCACAACTAACTGCATCTGAATTAGGTGTACTAGTTATATACAATAAACCATCTTTATTTAACAATTCATATGCCTTTTCTAAATACTTTTTAGGATATGGAATATGCTCTATAACTCCTCGAAAGACGATTAAATCAAATTTTTCTTTTATATTTAATTCATTAAATACACCTTCATATATTTTATATTTATTCTTTGCTTCTCTTGCAGCTTCTTCACCAAATTCTACTCCAAAACATTCATGACCATCTTTAGAAAACTCATCTAAAAAAAATCCTCCACTACATCCAACATCAAGCACTTTTAATAATTTTTTGTGAAAGTAATCTTTTACATAATTATATTCAATAATATACATTTCTTTTCTAAGAAGATTCAAAGATAAATCTTCTTGGTGTATTTCAGAAAAATAATTAGAATAATAATTTATTAATCCTTTAGAATTTAATCTATTCTTTACAAATATTAAAGAGCAACTTTTACATTTTACTGTAACAAAACCTCTAAGAGGATCTCCCCACTTCTCATTCTCACACGATTCACACCAAGGACAACTATCTAAATTTTCTGTGTTTTCCATATTAATCTCCTAAACTAAATATAAATTCATTTTCTAATTTTAAAATATTTTCTTTATCATGATCTTCTAAGTTATCCTTAAATGTACCATCACCATTTGCAACTCCAATTACATATGATGGAGTAATTATATTATCAACAACAATATCTCCACTAGAACCAAAATAACCACCAGCAACTATAGAACAATATTCTAAATTTCTTTTACCATAAGAATTTTTGAATATATCATTCAATCTCAAAACTTCATAAATATAACCTTCTAAAGCTGCTGATACATCAGTACGCCATATTTCTATATTGTTTTTTTGAGAAAAAGTTATTGCTTCTTTTGTAAGATTATTTTTGCCTAAATCTATTATTATACAATCTTTTTTTACACTCTTAATTATGTCTTTTGTTATTATAGGAACCCCATCTGTTGATCCTATAAGTATATCAGATTGAAAAGAAGTTTGTAGAATATCTTCATGATAATGAATACGTGCTATCGTATTTTTAGATTTTATAAAATTAAGTCCTCTTTCGATACTATAACCCTTTAAAGAGTCTCTTCTATATATATGGACATTAGCACCACTTTCTACTAATTTTAATGCCAATTTAGAACCTATATTTCCAGAACCTAAAATAGATATTTTTTTTTCACTTAAGAGTAATAATCTTAGACTTATAAATAACCATGCAGCATTGACCGTTAAATCATTTGGCTTAAATTCAAAGACCTTACTTTTCTTTATGTTTAAAAAACAATATTTTGAAAAATTACTAGTATCAATTTTATCAATAGTATTTATTGACATTGATTCTTCAATATAATTTTTATTATTGCTAACATGTTTTAATGGAATTTTTTTCTCACTATCAACTAAAATAAAATCAACTTCCCCATCAATATTTTTAATTAATAAAGACAGAATATTTACATCAAAAATCACACATCCACACACAGAGAAATCATTGTTTTTCCGAATTGGCGTTAAATAAGGGAGTAATTCTTGTTTTGTAGTTGTAGAAATAGTAAAAACAGTTTTTATATTATAACTTTTCATTATTTTAATATTTTTGTTAACTTTATCTAAAAAATTATCCATTTACACTCTTTTTACTACTAATTAAATCCCATGTAATGGGAGTATCTTTTTTTACATCTTTTGTAAAATATTGTCCCAATACAATATTTTCATATTTTGAATAAATACCATATGCAGGGCCTTTATATATAATATCATCTTCAGTAATTTGCTCTCCTGCTTTAATATCTCTATTAGCATACATGGTTTTTCTAAACCTAATAATTGTTGACATCTCATCTGGAGAAGATTGTTTAATACCATCGCCCAATGCTTCTTCTATTAGCCTTATTTTTAGAACCATATCTTTTAATTCACTAGGAATAAGGGATAAGATATGATCTGGTCCTTCCATTCTCTTATCAACTGTAAAATGCTTTTCTATAACATTAGCTCCTCTAGCAACGGCAGCTAAACTTACTGTATCTCCAATAACATGATCAGAAAGTCCTACAGGAAGTCCACCAAATGCTTGTCTCATAGTATCTATTGCTTTGATATTCATACTCTCAGGAGGACAAGGGTAAGATGAAGTGCATTGAAGTAATATTACATTTTTATTTCCAGTTGATGCTACTACCTGTAATGCATCTTCAACTTCTGATAAATTTGACATACCAGTCGAGATAATAATTGGTTTTTGAGTAGCTGCAACTTTTTTTATCAATGGCAAATTTACTAAATCAAATGAAGCTATTTTATAACAATCAACATTTAATATCTCAAGCTCATCAACACTTTCTAAATCAAATGGTGCAGAAAATATTATGGTTCTATCTTTTGCATAGTCAAATAATTCTTTTGTTTGATCTATTGATAGTTCATTTTTCTTAAACATCTCAAAATCAGTTTCTTCTGTTCCAAGTATTTTTTCCACATATCTTGACGTTTTCCCATTTTTAGCAACCCTATGTTTACTTTTAAAACTTTGTAGTTTAACTGCATTTGCACCATTTTCAATGGCCAAATCAATTAATTCTTTCGCTAAAGTTAGGTCACCATTATGATTTAACCCAATTTCAGCTATTATAAAAGTACTTTCACCCTCTCCAATGTTAAATCCAGAAATATTAACTTTTTTCTTAAATGAAAGGCGGGGGATAGTTTTATCAATTTTATTAATGCTAAAAGTTTTATTTGTCAATACTTCTACTAAGTCAATAGCTTTACCAAATAGTACTTGTAAATCTGAATATGCATATTCAGCTAAACTACCTATAGTATACATATTTCCTATTGAGTCAATAGTTGCCTTTGTAGAAGCCAATTCATTTTGATAACCCACAAAAAACATAGGATAGACTTCTGGTAACTTTATCAATTTTGCATCTAAAATATTAGATTCTACATCTGTTAAACCAAGTTGTAAAAACTGTTTTTTTACATCATTGATAAGTTTCTTCTCATCCATCATATCATATTTATCACCTACACTATATGTTATTTCACAACACATAATAGTTTTATTTAAATTAGGATTTTTAACAAATGAATTTTGATCTGATACTCTATTAAAATATATTTCTTTATCATCAATATAAATAAAATCTATACCTTTAGGCAAGATATCAATATGATTTAGTTCTAAAAATACTAAAACAACTCCCCTGTACTTTAAATTTGTTGGTTTGTTAATAAATTTACTAGTTACAGTATACGATGTTGTATTTATGACTACATCACTATTTTTAATATTAATTACTCTTTTATCTGTTTCAATAGTAGAAATTCTTGAATTATTTAAATGTAGTTTTTTTATATTTTCATTTGTGCTTATAATTTTTTCAAATTTAAGTATTTTATTTTTTAAACTATTAATAATAGTTCCACTACCTTCATTTCCAACAGCTGCCCATTGTCCCCAATAAAAAGGAGTAGCTTTTTCTCTGATTTGTATTCGCTTTGGTGCCCAATTTGCATCTAATTCTGTTGTAGGAATTCCCCACAATTTTTCAGGATATCTTATGAAAAACATCTCTTGTAAAGTTTTTCCTGCAAGTGCTTGTATATATTCATAATAATTCTTTGCATTAATAGTATCACTTTGATTACAATGCTCAAGTTCTTTGTAAATAATTGTTTTAATATCAGTGGGTAAACTATCTACAAATTCTTTAGAAATTGGATAATCAAAATATTGACCATCTCTTAAATTTTTACTCCAATGTTCTCTTTGATAAAATAACCCTTTAAATTCACTTTCCCAATATTCTTCTATGTCCTTATCTGGTGTATGATAAATATGTGGTCCCAAATCAACTTCTCGATCTTTCCAAAAAAATGTTTTAGCAAGACCACCTACATTTGCATCTTTTTCTATAATTTCAACTTTTTGACCTTTTTTTAGAAGCTCATAAGCTAAAGTTAATCCTGTAACTCCTCCGCCTAAAATGTAGTATTTTTTTACCATGCTACAAAACCACCATCTACTGTAATATTTTGTCCATTTAAATACATATTTTCTTCTGAAATTAAAAATTTTAATGCTGATTGTAAATCATCTGGAGTTCCCATACGATTCATTGGATTTTTACTAACATAGTTATTTATAAATTCTTGAGATTGATTATTAAAAATTCCACCGGGAGAAATACAATTTGTTTGAATGCCATATTTACCAAAATGAGTAGCCATATATTTAGTCATATGAATAATTCCAGCTTTTGTAGCTGAATAAACTTCTGAATTATTTCTACCACTATCACCATATATTCTTTCATCACTACTAACTTGTCCGTATATAGAGCCTATATTAATAATTTTACCAAATTTTTGGTTTTTCATAATCTTTATGGCACTTTGAGACATTAAAAAAGTCCCCAAAAGGTTCACATTCATAACTTGCATAAATTCTTTTGCTGTTCTTTCCTCAAAAGGTGTAAAAACACCAATTCCCGCATTATTAATTAATATATCTACTCTCTTTATAGATTTATGAAAATCATGAACTTCTTTTTCATTTGTAATATCTAATTTTACAAATTTAATTTTATCTGAGTATTCAATATCATCAACGTTTATATCAATTGCATAAACAAAATAATCAAGATTCACTAAAGTTTTTAAATAAGCATGGCCTAATTGACCATTTGCACCAGTAAGTATTGCTATTTTCATATTATTTAATTCCTCTTTTAATTATATTTTCTAAAAACAGGTTTAACTGCTTCTCCCACTAAATATTTTTCATATCCATTTTCTAATGCTTTTTTATAAACTTTCAATGATTTTTCAAATGCATTTATTGTATAGTTAACTTCTTTTTGCCTATGAGATGCCATAACATAAAATAAACCATTAAATAATACACCATTTTTTATCATCTCTTGAAATAATAAAGTTTTAAAATAAGAAGAATCTTTCATCTCATAATTTTTACAATTTATAGTCATAAAGATATCATAATCACCAATAATTTCAATATACTTTTCTAAGTTATTATTTTTAATAACTTTATTCAATCCTAACTTTAGTTTTAATCCAAACTTCCAATTTTTTTCAATAATTTTATTTTTCTTTAATTTTTTTATAGTTTCCATCATTGCTGCTAAACCATGACTTTCTGAACCATGTGTAGTAGATACCAAAAAGACTTTTTCACTTCCTTTATTTTTAATTCCACCTAAATTCATTATTTCTTTTTTTCCAGTTAATGCACAAAAAGAATACCCATTTGCGATTCCTTTACCCCATGTAGATAGGTCAGGCTTGACTCCAAAAAATTCTTGTCCTCCACCTAAATGCCATTTACACCCTAAAATCATTTCATCCAAAATAAATACTGCACCATGCTTCTTACATAACTTTTGAACTTTTAGTAAATAATCTTTGTGAGGAGCTTTAAATTTTGTAGCTTCCATAATTACAGCTGCAATATTATTTTTAGTTTTTGAAAAAAGTTTTTCTAAACTTTCAATTGAATTATAAGAAAACTTTAATGTTAAATCTTTTATAACATTAGGAATACCTGCATCACATTCTGTACTACCTATAAACCAATCATCATAACTAAAAAATGGATATTCTTGAGGTACAGCGACATACTCTTTATTTGTGAAAGTTCTACTTAATTTAACTGCAGCAGTAGTTGCTGTAGAACCATTTTTAGTAAATTTAATCATTTCATGATTTTTAGCAACATTTTTAAGAAAAAATTTAGCCGCTTTTAATTCAAGTTCACTAGGTCTTGAAAAATTAACGCCTTTATTAATTTCAGAACAAACCGCATTATTAATATCTTTATCTGCATGCCCAATAGATATAGAAGTTAATCCCATACCCCATTCCAAAAACTTATTACCATCTATATCCCATATCCAAGCACCTTTACCATGACTTATTGCTCCTGGTGATAGTTCAGGAAACTGATCATCGCCCTTTGAATAAGTATGTGCTCCACCAGGTATAAATGAGTGAACATTTTTTGAATAAATTTTTGATTTTTTAAAGTTTTTTATCATTTCTTAGTTTCCTTATTCTCATAATTTTAAATTAATTTAGTAAAATTATATTTTATATTTTTTTAAATACCAGTCAATAGTTTTAATTATACCACTATCAAAATTTTCATCTGCTTTCCAAGCAAGCTCTTCTTCTAATTTACTAGCATCTATTGCATATCTTCTATCATGACCAGCTCTATCGTCTACAAAAGTAATTAAGTTTTTATGTGAAAAGTTAGATTTAGGAACCTTTTCATCAAGAATATCACAAATAGTATTAACAATTTGTAAATTTGTTCTTTCATTTCTTCCACCAATATTATATGTTTCACCTTTTAATCCCTCGTGATAAACTAAATCTATTCCTCTACAATGATCAATTACATACAACCAATCTCTAATATTTTTCCCATCACCATATATTGGAATAGGATTTCCATTTAATGCATTTCTAATAATTGTTGGAATTAGTTTTTCATCATGTTGCTTTGGACCATAGTTATTACTACAATTTGTAATTACACAATTTAATCCATATGTTTTTACATAGCTTCTAATTATCATATCACTAGATGCTTTAGATGCGGAGTATGGAGAATTTGGTGCATAAGAAGTGGTCTCAATAAAAAGTTCATTTGGATTATCTGATAATGTTCCATATACTTCATCTGTTGATATATGATGGAATCTACAATTTTTATATCCTTCTTTATACTTAAAAGGTTTTCTCATCCAATATTTTTTCGCTACATCAACTAATGTATAAGTTCCATTTACATTTGTTTGTATAAATACACCTGGATTTTGAATAGAGTTATCAACATGACTTTCTGCTGCAAAATGAATAACTCCTCTTATATCATATTCAGTAAATATAAATTCAAGAAGCTCACGATTACAAATATCCCCTTTGATAAATTTATATCTTGGATTACACTCACACTCTTTTAGATTTTCCAAATTTCCAGCATAAGTTAACAAATCAATATTAATAAGATTATAAGTTGGATACTTATCAAGAAAGTATGATACAAAGTTACTACCAATAAATCCTGCACCTCCAGTAACTAATATAGTATTAACTCCCATTTGCAACTCTTAATAAATATTTTCCATATTCATTTTTTTTCATTGGTTCTGCAAGTTTTATTAAATCATTTTTATTTATGTACCCTTTATCATATGCAATTTCTTCTAAGCAAGCTATTTTTAGTCCTTGCCTATTTTCTAAAACTTCTACAAAGGTTGATGCCTCATGTAAACTATGATGAGTACCTGTATCAAGCCAAGATACACCCCTTCCAAGTAATTCAACTTTAAGATTTTTCTCTTTTAGATAATATTTTAATATATCTACTATTTCTGTTTCTTCTCTTATTGAAGGTTTTAATTCTTTCGCTATATTTACAACATCATTATTAAATATATACAACCCTGTAATTGCATAATTTGATTTAGGTTTAGTTGGCTTTTCTTCAATAGATATAACTTTTTGATTTTTATCAAATTCAACTACTCCATACCTTTCTGGATCATTAACATTATAACCAAAAACAGTTGGAGTATTTCCTTCTAAATTAGGAATTACATGTTTATTTATAAATGTATCAGCATGAAAAATATTATCTCCCAATATTAAGCATACCCTATCATCTTTAATAAAATCTTTCCCTATAATAAAAGCTTCTGGTAAGCCATTGGGTTTCTCTTGTATTTCATATGAAATATTTATTCCTAAATGTGTCCCATCTCTCAAAAGGTTGATAAATCTCATATTATCTTCCGGAGTAGTGATAATTAAAATATCAGTTATACCTGATAGCATCAAAATTGATAAGGGGTAATATATCATTGGCTTATCATATATTGGTAATAATTGTTTTGAAATAGTTTGAGTAAGTGGATAAAGTCTTGTACCACTTCCACCAGCTAAAATAATTCCTTTCATATTACAACTTTCCATCACTATTTTTTAATATAGATTTAATATCATAAATAACTTGATGTTTATTGTTAAATGTTAGATTTTTGTATTTATCATGAGATACAGCCATAACAATTGATTCATAATCGTCAAAATTTACATCATTAATTAAGTTTAAATTATATTCATGTTTTACTTCATTATTATCAGCCCAGTAATCAGATACTGATACATCACACCCAAATTCTTTAAGCTCTTCTATTACATCTATTACTCTTGAGTTTCTTATATCTGGGCAATTTTCTTTAAAAGTAATACCAAGTACTAATACTTTTGAACCTTCAATTTTATGACCTTTTTTTATCATTAGTTTTATTACTTGATTTGCAACATAAATTCCCATATTATCATTTAATCTTCTTCCAGCTAGGATGATCTCTGGGTTATATCCTACTTGTTGAGCTTTATGAGTCAAATAATATGGGTCAACTCCTATACAATGTCCACCAACTAAACCTGGTCTAAATGGTAAGAAATTCCATTTTGTACCAGCAGCTTCAAGAACATCATTAGTATTTATTCCTAATTTATTAAATATTATTGCAAGTTCATTTACAAATGCAATATTTATATCTCTTTGAGAATTTTCAATAACTTTTGCTGCTTCTGCAACTTTAATAGTTGGAGCTAAATGAGTACCTGCAGTTATAATACTTGAGTATAACTCATTCACTTTTTTACCAATTTCTGTAGTACTTCCTGAAGTTACTTTAAGTATTTTTGTAACTGTGTGTTCTTTGTCTCCTGGATTAATTCTCTCTGGAGAATATCCACAAAAGAAATCTTCATTAAATTTCATATTTGAAATCTTTTCAAGTACTGGTACACACTCTTCTTCTGTCGCTCCTGGATAAACTGTAGATTCATAAATAACTATATCATCTTTTTTTAAAACTTTACCTATTGTTTCACTAGCTTTTATTAGTGGAGTTAAATCAGGTCTTTTATTTTTATCTATTGGCGTAGGAACGGTGACAATATAAATATTACAATCTTTGATGTCATCTATATTTAAAGAAAACTTCATACCATTTTCCAAAGCTTCTTTTACTTGACTTTCAGTTAATTCTAAAGTTCTATCATAACCAGATGATAATTCATCAATTCTCCATTGAGATATGTCAAAACCAACTACTTCATATTTTTCTGAAAAAGCATGAGCTAAAGGAAGCCCAACATACCCAAGACCTATTACACATATTTTATTACTCATTATTTTTTCTCCACATTAAAAAACTCTAAATACCAATCAATAAAATTATCAATTCCTTCTTGTATTGGTGTTTCAGGTTTGTAATTTAAATCTTCAACTAAATCACTTACATCAGCATAAGTAGCAGGGACATCTCCAGCTTGGATTGGAAGCATATTTTTTTCTATTTTTTTACCTAACTTATTTTCTATTGCTTCAATGAAATCCATAAGCTTAACAGGATTATTATTACCAATATTATATATTTTATATGGTGCAGATGAAGTTGAAGGTTCTTTTTTATCCCAACTTTTATTTGATTTCGCTGGATTATCGATGACTCTTATTACTCCTTCTACGATATCATCTATATAGGTGAAATCTCTTAGCATATCTCCGTTATTAAATACATCGATTTTTTTGCCTTCTAGGGCTGCTTTGGTAAATAAAAAAAGTGCCATATCTGGACGACCCCATGGTCCATAAACTGTAAAGAATCTTAGTCCTGTAGTTGAAATATCAAAAAGATGAGAGTAAGTATGAGCCATAAGTTCATTTGACTTTTTACTTGCTGCATATAGAGATATAGGATGATCTACATTATGATTAGTAGAAAAAGGCAATTCTTCATTTAGTCCATAAACAGATGAACTACTTGCATATGATAGATTTTTTACATTATTATGTCTACATGATTCAAGAATATTTATAAAGCCTATAATATTACTCTCCATATATGCATCAGGATTTGTAAGAGAGTATCTAACTCCAGCTTGAGCTGCTAAATTACAAACAGCATCAAATTTTTCTTGCTCAAAAAGTTGCATCATTGCTTCTTTATCTTCAAGATTTAATTTTATAAATTTATAATTAGAATCAATCCTTGCTATGATAATTTTCCCATATGGAATTTTTTTACCATCTTCAAGAGAATCAATTATCCCTGTTCTTTGTAGTCTTCCATATTTTACATTTTGGTCATAGTAATCATTTATATTATCTAATCCTACTACTTGATTACCTCGTTCTAACAATTTTATTGCTAAATGACTACCAATAAAACCTGCTGTTCCTGTTACTAATATCTTCAATCTATATTTCCTTTTAACTATCACTATTAAAAATATCTCTTGTATAAACTTTGTCTTTTACATCAAGTATATCTTCACTTAATCTATTTGCTACAATTACATCAGAAATATTTTTAAATTCTTCTAAACTTTTAATTATTCTTGAATTAAAAAATTCATCTTCAGTTATAACTGGTTCATAAACAACTACTTCTATTCCTTTTGCTTTGATTCTTTTCATTATACCTTGAATAGCTGAACTTCTAAAATTATCACTTCCTGATTTCATTACAAGTCTATAAATACCTACAATAGTTGGCTTTTTAGCTAAAATTGAATCTGCTATAAAATCTTTTCTTGTGCTGTTTGATTCTACTATCGCATTAATTAAATTTGATGGTACATCTGCATAGTTTGCTCTAAGCTGTTTAGTGTCTTTTGGTAAACAATATCCACCATAACCAAAGCTTGGATTATTGTAATGAGTTCCAATTCTAGGATCTAATCCAACACCCTCAATTATTTGTCTAGAATCTAAATTATGAGATTGTGAGTAAGAATCTAATTCGTTAAAATATGCAACTCTCATTGCTAAATATGTATTTGCAAAAAGTTTTATAGCTTCTGCTTCAGTTGAGTCTGTAAAAAGGATATCGATATTCTCTTTTATAGCACCTTGTGCTAAAAGTGAAGCAAAGATAGTTGCTCTTTCACTTTTCTCACCAACAATTATTCTTGAGGGATATAAATTATCATATAAAGCAAGCCCTTCTCTTAAAAATTCTGGTGAAAATATGATATTATCAGTTTTGAATTTTTCTCTTAGAGTTTTTGTATAACCTACTGGAATAGTTGATTTTATTACCATTGTAGTCTTTGGATTTATATTTAATACATCTGCAATAACATATTCTATTGATTTTGTATTAAAATAATTAGTTTCTGGGTCATAATCTGTTGGCGTTGCAATAATCACATAGTCTGCATTTTTATATGCTTGCTCTTTATCTAAAGTTGCAGTAAAATTTAAATCATCTCTTTTCAGATACTCTTCAATCTCTTTATCTTCTATTGGGGATATCTTTTTCTTTAACATCTCAACTTTTTCAGGAATGATATCTAGTGCAACTACTTCATTGTGTTGTGATAATAAAATTCCATTTGATAAGCCAACATATCCTGTTCCTGCTATTGCTATCTTCATTTATTTTTTTCCTCTTTTTTTATCCCTTTTATAAATTCTATAAAAAATATTAAAAATATTGATAAAATAAATCCTGAGACAAAAGCAGCTATTACAATTAATTTTTTCTTAGGTATTATTTGATTGGTTATATCTTTTCCTATTTGTTTAGTATCTTGAATATTATAAGATGATATACTAAACTCTAGATCTTTTATCTTTGATATTAGTTCAAACTTTAAAGCTAAACGTCCATCAAACTTATTTTCATTTTTTTCTAATAACTCATTTTGAGATTTTAGGTTATTAATATTTCCCATTATTAAAGATTTATAATTGTTAATTAATACTTTATGTTCATCAATTAATTTTTTTATAATCTTATCTAAAAGATTTGTTGCATCTGTATTTGATTTTGATTGACTTGTTATTTCTATCAGGTTTGGAGTTGACTTTACTAAAATTACTGAAGATATAATTGCTTTTTGATTTTTTTCAACATTATCGATATTTATTATTTCTAGTTTTTTTATAAGACTTTTTGGATTTTCAATATAATTGTTATTGTTCTTGTTATTACTATTACTATTACTATTACTAAAACTACCAACTTCTATTACCCCTTTTACTTCATAGATTGGCGTTTTTGTATATGCATATATTACTGCTCCTATAGTAACTATTAATGTAAATATAATAATAAACTTTTTATGACTCCAAATAGTTAAAAAAAGTTCTCTTAAATCTATTTCATCTTCTTGTATTTGATTATTTTGTACCAATCTCTTCTCCTAATCTATTTTCCCAATCATATGCACTTTGACATATCAAAGACAAATTTTCATACTTTGGTATCCAATTCATTTTTGATTTTATTTTTCTATTATCTGAAACTAAAATTGCAGGATCACCTGCTCTTCGAGAAACAATCTCAGATATAAAGTTTGTATTTGTAACTAATTTCATAACTTCTACAACTTCTTTAACACTAAAGCCTTTCCCATAACCACAATTAAATATATTACTAGAATTTTCATTAAGAAAATCTATCGCTTGTATGTGAGCATTAGCTAAGTCTAAAACATGTACATAATCTCTTAAATTTGAGCCGTCTTTTGTTGGGTAATCATCTCCATAAATCAATATTTTATCTCTTTTACCTAAAGCAGTTTTTGCAACTAAAGGAATAAGATGTGTTTCAGGCTCATGACACTCTCCAATAATCAAATCTGCACTCGCTCCTGCCACATTAAAATATCTAAATATCACATATTTAAAATCAGCAGTAACACTTGCAGTATCTTGCAAAACTTTTTCACTCATGAGTTTACTCATACCGTATGGATTTATTGGATCTGTCGGATAAGTTTCATCTATCCCTGTATTTGGGATATTTGTTGGTTCACCATACACAGCAGCTGTACTTGAAAATATAAATTTGCTTATGTTATTTTCAACTGCACATTTGATTAGGTTTGTTGTATTAACTGTATTGTTCATATAATATTTTAAAGGATTTTCAACTGATTCTGGTACTACTATACTTGCTGCAAAATGGATGATTATATTTATTTTATTTTCTTTTACTACACTATTTACTTTATCAAACTCTTTTAAGTCTAGTTCTATAAATTTGAATTCTCTTATTGTTTTTAGTGTGTCAAGGGTTTTTAAGCTACCTGTTGAAAGGTTGTCAAGTATGATTATATTGTAACTTGTGGTTTCTAATAATTGCTTTGCTACATGGCTTCCAATGTATCCTGCGCCACCTGTTATTAATATATTCAAATCATATCTCTCATTCTTTAATTCTAGTGTAAGATTATATCAAATAGAATCTTTAATTTGTATTTAAATAGTTAATGAAAAGTTACAAAAAATATTTGATTTTGATAATTATTATGTTTAATGTAAAGACTAACTATATTGTTAAAATCAATTTTTTATTATAACATTTAAATATAATTTTGAAGTTTTGTTTTAGATTTATAAATGGAGGAGCTAGTCGGACTCGAACCAACGCATATCGGATTTGCAATCCGAGGCATTACCAACTTTGCTATAGCTCCGTAAAAATTAAATCATATAAAATAAGAATTAGATGATTTAACTAAAGTGGCAGAGAGCAAGGGATTCGAACCCTCGGAGGCGTGAACCTCGCCGGTTTTCAAAACCGGTCCATTCGACCAACTCTGGCAACTCTCTAACATTTATATAATAGTGGTGCGAATGGTCGGAATCGAACCGACACTCCGAAACCGGAATGGGATTTTAAGTCCCACGCGTCTACCTATTCCGCCACACTCGCACTATTTGGTAGATTAAAAGAAGTGTTATTTCTTAAAATGGAGTGGAATTATATTTAAAAAATTATTCTTTGTCAATAGTTTTTAATTTTATTTTCCAAATTTTTTGATATAATCATCCGATATACAAATATTAAGGATTTATATGAGAAGTGATGAAGTAAAAAAAGGCTATGACAGAGCACCTCATCGATCATTATTTAGAGCTACAGGACTAAAAGATGATGATTTTGGTAAGCCATTTATTGGAGTTGCAAACTCTTTCATTGAAATTATTCCAGGACATTTTTTTCTAAACAAAGTTGCAGAAATAATAAAAGAAGAAATAAGAGCAAATGGTTGTGTTCCATTTGAGTTTAATACAATTGGTGTAGATGATGGTATTGCTATGGGGCACGATGGTATGTTATTTTCACTACCTTCAAGAGAATTAATAGCAAACTCTATTGAAACAGTTATGAATGCACACAAACTTGATGCAATGATTGCAATTCCAAACTGTGATAAAATCGTGCCAGGTATGATAATGGGGGCTATTAGAGTTGATGTTCCTACTGTTTTTGTAAGTGGTGGTCCAATGGCTAAAGGTCATACAAAAGATGGTGTACCTATTGACTTAGCAACTGCATTTGAAGCTGTTGGTAAATTTGAAAAAGGTGATATGACAGAAGAAGAACTTACAGATATTGAATGTAATGCCTGTCCAAGTGGAGGTTCATGTTCTGGTATGTTTACAGCCAACTCTATGAATACGCTTATGGAAGCTATGGGAATCGCCCTTCCTGGAAATGGAACAATCTTAGCTTTAACTCCTGAAAGAGAAGAGTTATATAGAAAAGCAGCAAGAAGAGTTTGTGAAATTGCAAAAGATAATGAATCAAGAGAAAAATTCAAATTATCAAATATCTTAAATGAAAATGCAGTTAGAAATGCCTTTGCTGTTGATATGGCTATGGGTGGAAGTTCAAATACTGTTTTACACATGTTAGCTATTGCAAAAGAAGCTGGTGTTAATTTTGAATTAAGTGACATAAATGCTATTTCTAAAAGAGTTTCTCATATTGCTAAAATTTCTCCATCTTTATCTACTGTTCACATGGAAGATATCAATAAAGCAGGTGGAGTTAATGCAGTTATGAAAGAGATGACAAAAAGAGGTGAAGATATCTTATTGGATAATTTAACTATCTCTGGTGAAACTCTTTATGAAAAAATAGCTGATGCTTATATAAAAGATACAAATATTATACATACTATTGACAACCCATACTCAAATGTTGGAGGACTTGCAATTTTATATGGTAACTTGGCAGAACAAGGTGCTGTTATAAAAACTGCTGGTATTACAGGAGCTAGAGCACTTACTGGTAAAGCAGTTTGTTTTGATGGACAACCTGAAGCCATAGCTGGAATCTTAGGTGGAAAAGTAAAAGCTGGTGATGTTGTAGTTATCAGATACGAAGGTCCAAAAGGTGGTCCTGGTATGCAAGAGATGTTAGCACCTACATCTTTAATCATGGGAATGGGACTTGGTGATAAAGTTGCACTTATTACTGATGGAAGATTTTCAGGAGCTACAAGAGGTGCAAGTATTGGACATGTATCACCAGAAGCGGCAGAAGGTGGAATGATTGGATTACTTAAAGATGGAGATGAAATTCATATTGATGTTGACCAATATATTTTAGAAGTGCATTTAAGTGATGAAGAAATAGCTAAAAGAAAAGCAGCATTTACACCACTTAAAAAACCACTAAAATCAAAATGGCTAGGACAATATAGAGCACTTGTAACAAATGCAAGTAGTGGTGCAGTTTTAAAAACTGACCTTTAATAAATCTTGGGAAAACCCACGATTTATTAACAAATATTAATCAATCTATTAATTTTTCATTTACGCAAAGCAAATAAAATTTCATTATAAATAAATTTGAAAAGGATTCACATGAAAATAAAAAATGTTTTAATTTTTAATCAAAAATTATTAATCATTTCATCCTTACTTGCTGTAAATATGTTTGCAAAGAGTATTGATTTTGATATGGCACCCAAAAATCCACAAAGAGTAGCTCCTAGTAATATGAGTCAAATTTTATCATTTAATGATTCCATTAAAAACTCTATGCTTTCAGTGGTAAATATTTCTACAAAAACACACATGACTAGTCAAGATGGAAATGTTCCAATGGAGATGTTTAATGATCCTTTGTTTAGAAGGTTTTTTGGGGATCAATTTGGAAACCAATTTAAGCAAAACAAAATCCAAAGAGCCCTTGGTTCTGGTGTAATTGTTTCAAAAGATGGTTATATAATTACAAATAATCATGTTGTAGAAAATGCAGATGAAATAACAGTAACCTTATCAGGTGATACTACAGAATATACTGCAAAAGTAATAGGTAAAGATGCCGATTCAGACTTAGCAGTTATTAAAATCGATGCTAAAAACCTAACTCCAATAAAAGTAGCTAATGCAGATGATTTAAAAGTTGGAGATGTTATTTTTGCCATTGGAAATCCTTTTGGTATAGGAGAAACTGTAACCCAAGGAATTATCTCAGCATTAAATAAAAATAGAGTTGGAATAAATAGATATGAAAACTTCATTCAAACTGATGCATCTATAAATCCAGGAAATTCTGGTGGTGCATTAGTTGATAGTAGAGGTGCCCTTATAGGTATCAATAGTGCAATTATCACAAGAAGTGGTGGTAACAATGGTATTGGTTTTGCAATTCCAATTAATATGGTAAAAGAAGTAGCTACAAAACTTGTAGAAGAAGGAAAAGTAACTCGTGGCTATTTAGGTGTAGTTATTAATGATTTAACAAAAGAGTCAGCAAAAGTATATAATCACAAAAGTGGAGCACTTATCTTAGAAGTTGGAAGAGATACACCAGCTGCTAAATATGGTCTAAAAAGAGGTGATTTAATTTATGCAATAAATAATAAACCTATCAAAGATAGAGCTGCATTACAAAATACTATTGCTTCTTTTAAACCAAATGCTAAAATTATACTTCAATTAGAAAGAGATAAAAAAGATGTAGTTATAAACGCTCAATTAGGCAATAGAGATGGCTTAATTATTAGTGAATCAGTCAATGGAACTATTCTAGGTGGCTTACAACTAAGTGATTTAGATACAAATATCATAGATAGATTTAGACTTCCTAGAAATATAACAGGTGTTTTAGTTACAAATGTGAAACCAAAATCTGATGCTGAAAAAGTTGGTTTTCAAGCTGGTGATGTTATTATACAAATTGAAGATATTACAATAAATAGATTTTCAGATGTACAAGAAGCATTAAGAAAATATAATGACAAATATAAAAGAGTTTATGTAAATAGACAAGGACAAACTATTTTATTAGTTATTAAATAAAGGACTTACCATAATTAAAGTATTAATGATAGAAGATGATTTAGAATTAGCTGAAATCATCACAAACTATTTAAAACCCTTTGACATCGAAGTTACAAATACAGATAGCCCATATACTGGGCTATCTATAATTAAAACCGATCCGAGCTATAAACTTCTTATATTAGATTTAACCCTTCCTGAAATAGATGGTTTAGAGCTTATTCCAAAAATTAGAACAACATCCAATATTCCAATTATTATATCAAGTGCTAGAGATGATATTTTAGACAAAGTTATGGGATTAGAAAGGGGTGCTGATGATTATCTACCAAAACCTTATAATCCAAGAGAATTACAAGCTAGAATAAAAGCTATTTTAAAAAGATTAAATATTGAACCAGTTAAAAAAAGTGAAAACTCTATTTTTGAATTAAGCTTAGAAAATATGAAAATATTTTTTAAAGATACGCTTTTAGATCTGACCATGGCAGAATTTGATATCTTAAAACTTCTTATACAAAGAAAAGGTGGAGTAGTTGCTAGAGAAGACTTTATCTATGACAGTTTGCATATTGAAGATGATAGTAGTCTAAAAAATATTGATGTTATGATATCAAGAATAAGAAATAAAATTGCATTAGTTGATAATTCAACCACTTACATTAAATCTGTAAGAGGAATAGGATACCAATTATCTATATGAAAAATATATCTATAACTGCATTTATAAATACTATCTTTGTATTAGCCCTTGCTGCAATTACAACTACATTTTTATTTTTTGTAAAATTAGATAAAGAAAAGTCCAACCAAGAGAGACAACAAAGATATAGCATAATTGCTAATGGTGTGTTAAATAGCTTGGAACTACTACCTAAAGAAGAACAACTTAAAAAACTATATTTACAGTTTGAAGTAAATCCCATAGAAGATAGAACAAAAAAGTTAGATATTATAAATCATGCAAAAGAGCTTATGTTTCAAGAATCTTCTTCTGGAAGAGTAAGGATTTATGAACACTATAATAAGTTCTATATTTATGTTCAAAAAATGAGCTATAATATTCTTCTATTAGATTTAAAATCAAAGCCCTATAATAGAAGTATTGCCTTAGTTATATACATATTTGCAGTTGCTATTTTTCTATCACTATATTTTGCTATACGAAGAAAATTTATTCCTCTAAGAACACTAGACAAACAAATACAAAAATTCTCAAGTGGTGACAAAAATATAAAACTTGACTTCCAAAATAATGATGAAATAGGGAAAATTGCAAAAAGCTTTAATGATGCAATAAGAAATATAAATAATCTAACAGACTCAAAAAATCTATTTATGCGAAATATGATGCATGAACTTAAAACTCCTATTACAAAAGCTATGTTCATAGTTGAATCCCTTGAAGATGATAAAAATAAAGAAATATTAGGAAGAGCATTTGAAAGAATGAATAATATTATAAAAGAGTTAGCTACAGTTGAAAAACTCTCTTCTAATATGTCTGTTATTTACAAAGAAAATACAACATTCTTTAATATATACAAAAAAGCTATGAATATATTACTTATTGATGCAAGTACAATTAGTACCAAAATGAGTAATTTTGACCTAAAAGTTGATATTGCACTATTTTCAATTACACTAAAAAACTTAATAGACAATGCAATAAAGTTTTCTCCAAATCACCATGCAACATTGATAGCCACACAAAAAAGAATAGAAGTTATCTCTAGTGGTGAAAAATTAAAATATGATTTAAATTATTATACAGAACCTTTTTCTCAAGAAGAGAAAAGAAAAGATGGTTTTGGATTAGGTTTATATATAGTGAAAACTACCATAGAACTGCATGACTTTAAGTTTAAGTATGCCTATGAAAATGGTAAAAATCACTTTATTATTGATATGAGTAAATAAAATTATTTACTCAATTATCATTTTATCTTCGACTCTAAACATTGTAAGATAAGGTAACCTTCCTGGTAACTTTATTTTATTTGTATTTCCACTGTGAACTGAGTCTAATTCTTTACCAGTTTCAGTTATTATCTTTTTAAAGTTAATATAATATAGTCCATCTTTAAAATATATCTTTCCAATATCATTATCTACTTCATCAATCTTTGTATTTAAGGGAACAAAAATCTCTATATCTTCATTTGGATAAGTTTTATATTTACAATAAAAGTGCTCTTCATCTTCAGTTACAAGTCCACTTACTTCATAAGTACCTTTACTTAAGGCATACTCATGATTTTGAGAATCTGCTCTTTCAAATGGTCTGTGAATCAAGTAGGCATCAGTAAAGCCTCTGTTTTTAGTAGTTGCTAACTCTTTTTGATATTTTTCCGCTTCAAAATTATTTGTATAAAAGTCATCTATTGCCATTCTATAAGTATAAGCTGTAACTGCCGCATAATAAGGTGACTTAGTTCTTCCTTCAATTTTTATAGAATCAACTGCTCCACTTTTTAAGATCTCATCCACATGGCTAGCTAGGTTCATATCTTTTGCATTGAAAATATAAGTTCCTACACCTGGTTCTTCTTCGAGTCTGAACATTGTCCCATGATCTTCATTTGCAGCATATAAAGTATACTCAAATCTACAATCATTAGCACAGCTTCCTCTATTAGGTACTCTTCCCATTTGAACAGCACTTACTAAACATCTTCCACTATAGGCAAAACACATAGAACCATGAACAAATATCTCTATTTCCATATCTGGTAAATGTTTTTTTATTTCAGTTACATCTTTTAGACTTATTTCTCTTGCAGCTATTATTCTTCTAACACCCATGTCATAATATACTTGGGCATCTAGATAATTCATAACATTTGCTTGCGTTGAAAGGTGAATTGGAATATGAGGTGCAATTTCACGACAAAGTCTTACAACTCCAGGAGCAGCTACGATAAATGCATCAGGCCCTACTTCTGCCATTTGAACTATATGTTTTTTCAAAAGCTCAATTTGTGAATTAAAAGGGAATCCATTGATTGTAGCATATACTTTTTTGCCCAATGAGTGTGCGTAATCAATTCCTTCTTTAAAACTTTCAAAAGTAAATTCTTTTCCTGATCTAATTCTTAAACTAAAGTGGCTAACCCCTCCATAAACAGCATCTGCTCCGTAAGCAATTGCTATTTTTAACTTTTCTAAATTTCCAGCGGGACTTAATAACTCCACTTTATTCATTAATATTTCCTTGTAATAAACACTATTTTTATATTTTTGCGATTATAACTAAAAAAAAATATTAAAAAGATGAGAAAAAAATATTAAAGTTTTCCCTTCAAATGGCATAAGAATTTGATTATTTAGAGTCAACCAAATTTTTTGCAAATTCATATGCTTCTTTTGTAATATTTTCTCCACTTATCATTCTAGAGATTTCTTCTATTTTGCCTTTGTCATCAAGTATTTTTACACTTGAAACACCATTTTGTTTATCTACAAAAAAGTGCTGATTGGCAGCTGCTGTTAATTGTGGCTGGTGTGATATTGCAAATATTTGGTATGATTTTGACAGCTCTTTTAGAACTGTTGCAATTGCATCACTCTCTTTTCCACTTAGGTTTGCATCAATCTCATCTAAAAACAAAATCCCATTATTTAAAATCTCAAATTTACTAATAGAAGTTAAAAGTGCAAGTCTTAGTCTATTAAACTCCCCTGAACTAATTGTTTCTAAATTAACACCATTTAAATCTAAAGCAACTTCATCTTTTCCTAAAGCATCTATTTGTTTATCTTTTAAATATATTTTTGCATTTGAAAGATATAAATATTTTAAATAATAATTGACTTTTTCTTCTAAAATCTTAGCACTACTATTTCTATAAACACTTAAGTTAGAAGCTAGCTCTTCTACTTTTCTAGTCAATACTTTTACTTTTTTTTCTAAAATTGTTTTTTCAAAAGAGATATTATCATAAGAGTCCAACTCCGCTTGTTTTTGCTCTTTGTACTCAATTGCCTCTTTTATAGAACCAAATCTTTTTTGCAAAGAAGAGAGTTTTTCAATTCTATCTAAAACAGCTTCTATATCTAATTCTTCTAATTCAGATAAAGAATCACTAAAGTTCTCAAATATATTTTCTAATTCATTAATTGTTTCATCAAAAAATGAGCTATCTTTATCCATCGTATCTAAAGCTTTTGAAACACTTGTTCTATATTCAAAAATACCTTTTGCCATCAAAATAGCTTCTTCTATTTTATCTTTTTTAGCTAATCGTTTTTTTATCTCGTTCAGTTCTTCATACTCATCAATTTTTGGGTTTATTGACTCAATCTTTTCAATTTCAAATTTAGCAAACTCTTTTAACTCTTCTAGTTTTGATTCATCATCATTTATTTTTTTTAGTTGTGAAGATATATTTGTGAGTTCTGAAAAACTCTCTTTATACTCTTTTAATACATTTTCAAAGCTAGCATCATTTGATGCGCTTAATCTATCTAAAAATCTAACCAATCTAATACTATCAAAGTCACTATTATCTTTTAAATGAAGATGTTTAACTAAACTATTTGCAAATAGTGTAAGAGCTTTTTTTGAAATAGTTTGTGAATTTAAGAAATATCTAACTTTATCTTTTTTTAACTCTTTTATTATTATTTCATCATTTTTTTCTATTCCAAACTCTTCATAAGATATTTGTGAGTCTTCAATTGTTGTTTCACTTAAATCTGCTTTTGCCTCTTTTATTCCAAATAAAGCTAAAAAAGCATCCATCAGAATTGACTTCCCAGCACCAGAAGGTCCTGTAAATACTATCAAACCCTTTTCAAACTCCAAATCAACTTTTTGAAATGAAAGATAATTTTCTAAATAAAATCTATTAATCATATTTGTTAATTTCCCCATCTTAATTTTTCATTTAATACTTCAAAATAGTTTCTTTGACATCTGTGAATTAGTCTTGCCTTATTAGGTGAAATCTCTATTTTGATAGTTTCGTTTTCATTTATATCATAAATATCTTGACCATCTATTATTACCAAGGCCCCTTGTTTATCAGTGATTGTAAACTCAATTTTAAAATCAGCTGGAAGTACCAATGGTCTTTGAGTCAAACTATGAGGAGCAACTGGCGTTACAATAAAAGCTTCAGTTAAAGGATAAACAATAGGTCCACCAACAGATAAATTATAAGCAGTAGAACCCGTAGGAGTAGAAATAATTACTCCATCTCCAAAATAAGAGTTAAAAGGTTTACCATCAATTTTTGCAGATAGACTTATCATCGAAGATACTGATTTTCTAGTAATTACTATATCATTAAAAGCAACAAAACTTTGCTCATTTGCACAGCCATTTATCATCATACGATGGTCAATTCTATATTCGTGTTTAAACATCAAAGATAAAAAATTTTCAACTTCACTAAATCTAATATCAGTCAAAAATCCCAAAGTTCCTAGATGGATACCAAGAACTGGAATATCAAATTTAAAACTTCTTCTAACTACAGAAATAAGAGTCCCATCTCCACCAATTGATACCAAAAAATCGCAAATTTGACATAAATTATCAAGTTCAATACCACCTTCATTAATCATAAGGGCACTTTGTTTTTCTAATATAACTTCTATATTAGCTTTTAAAAAGTGATTTTTAATGACCTCATAATCTTTTTTTATTTCAGGAGAATTGGGCTTTAATATAAAGCCTGCTTTTTTGATTTGGGTTAGTTTTTCATTACTTGTAGTTATTTTCATGTTTGGATTATATCAAAATTATCTTTCATGTAAAGCATCATGATTTATTTTTAAAATAGGTTTTAAAATAAAAGTTAAAATTGTTTTTTATAAAATCAAAAAAAAGTATGCTAAAAAAAACCCTAGCTTAATATAAGCTAGGGTTTTTAATTTAAAAGCAGAAATGATAATTAACCATTTCTCTTTTTAATAATTTCTTCAGAAACATTTTTAGGAACTTCTTGATAAGCATCAAAAAGCATAGAATATGTTGCTCTACCTTGAGACATAGATCTTAAGTCTGTAGAGTATCCGAACATTTCAGATAAAGGAATCATTGCAACAACAAGTTTTACACCAGCTCTATCATCCATAGATTGAACTTGTCCTCTTCTTTTATTACAATCCCCAATAACATCTCCCATATAATCTTCAGGAGTTTCAATTTCAACTTTCATGATTGGTTCTAAGATGATAGCTTGTGCAGCTGCACTTCTACAACCTTGTTTGAAACCCATAGAAGCAGCTAATTTAAATGCTAATTCAGATGAATCCACATCATGGAAAGAACCGTCATAAAGAGTTACTTGAATATCAACCATTGGGTAACCAGCTAGGATACCACCTTGCATAGTTTCAATACAACCTTTTTCAACAGCTGGAATATATTCTTTAGGAATAGCTCCACCTTTGATTTCATTAACGAATACAAAGTTTTCTTCTCCACCAGCTGGAAGAGGAGTAATTGTCAAGTAAACATGACCATATTGACCTTTACCACCAGATTGTTTTGCATATTTGTATTCTGATTTAACTTCATTTTTAATAGTTTCTCTATAAGCAACTTGAGGAGCACCAACTTCAGCTTCAACTTTAAATTCTCTTTTCATTCTATCTACAAGAATTTCAAGGTGTAATTCACCCATTCCTGAAATAATAGTTTGTCCAGATTCTTCATCAGTATTTACTCTAAATGATGGATCTTCTTCAGCAAGTTTACCTAAAGCAATACCCATTTTTTCTTGGTCAGCTTTAGTTTTTGGTTCAACTGCAACAGAGATAACTGGCTCTGGGAATTCCATTCTTTCTAAGATAACTGGATCTTTCTCACTAGCTAGTGTATCACCTGTAATTGTTGATTTAAGACCAACAACTGCACCGATTTCACCTGCATATAATTGAGAACACTCTTCTCTATTATTTGCATGCATTTTAAGTAATCTTCCGATTCTTTCTTTTTTCATTTTTGTAGAGTTCATTACATATGTTCCAGATTCTAAAACACCTCTATAAACTCTTGCAAATGTTAATTGTCCAACAAATGGGTCAGTCATAATTTTAAATGCTAATGCTGCAACTTCACCTTCATCAGTAGAAGGAACGATAACAGCTTCACCATCTTGAGTTTCACCTCTAATATCAGCAACTTCTGTTGGAGCTGGTAAATACATAGCAACAGCGTCAAGTAAAGTTTGAACACCTTTGTTTTTAAATGCAGTACCACAAGTCATAGGAGTAATAGTCATATTTAAACAACCAGCTTTAATACCTCTTGTGATCTCTTCTTGAGTTAATTCTTCACCTTCAAGGTATTTTTCCATTAACTCTTCGATTTGTTCAGCAGCAGCCTCAACCATTCTTTCTCTATACTCTTGTGCTTGCTCTAATAAATTAGCAGGAATTTCTTCTACATGGTAGTGAGAACCCATAGCTGCATCTTCATCCCAAACGATAGCTTTCATTTGTACTAAATCAATAATACCTTTAAAATCTTCTTCAGCACCTATTGGTAACTGAATAGGAATAGCATTTGATTTTAATCTTTCATTAACTTGTTTTTCAACCATAAAGAAATCAGCACCAGTTCTATCCATTTTATTAACGAATATCATTCTTGGTACTTTATATTTATTTGCTTGTCTCCAAACAGTTTCAGATTGTGGTTGTACCCCACCAACTGAACAGAATACTGCAACAGCACCATCAAGAACCCTCATAGATCTCTCAACTTCAATTGTAAAGTCAACGTGACCTGGAGTGTCAATAATGTTTATTTGTAAATCATCACTTGTAATTGGGTGTTTCCAGTGACAAGTAGTAGCAGCAGAAGTAATTGTAATACCTCTTTCTTGCTCTTGTTCCATCCAGTCCATTGTAGCAGCACCTTCATGTACTTCTCCAATTTTGTGTGATACACCTGTGTAAAATAAAATTCTTTCAGTAGTCGTTGTTTTCCCTGCATCAATATGAGCAGCGATACCAATGTTTCTAACTCTGTTAAGTGGTGTTGTTCTAGCCATTTATAATTCCTACCATCTATAATGTGCAAATGCTTTATTAGCTTCTGCCATTCTATGCATATCTTCTTTTTTCTTGAAAGCAGACCCTCTGTCGTTAGCAGCTTCGAATAATTCGTTAGCTAATCTTTCAACCATAGTTCTTTCATTTCTTTTTCTTGAAGCATCTACAAGCCATCTTAATGCTAAAGTTTGTCTTCTTACAGCTCTAACTTCAACAGGAACTTGATATGTAGCTCCACCAACTCTTCTAGATTTTACTTCTAAAAGTGGTTTAACATTTTCAATTGCTTTTTCAAATAATTCGATACCAGCTTCTTCACCTCTAGCATCTAAGTTTGCAATTGCACCATACATAATTTTTTCTGCAGCAGATTTTTTACCATCTAACATTACAGTGTTAACAAATTTTGTGATCACTTTACTATTGTAGATAGGATCTGCTAATACTTCTCTTACTGGAGCTTTTCTTCTTCTCATCTTATTATCCTTCTACTTATTTCTTAGCCGCTTTAGGCTTCTTAGTACCGTATTTAGATCTTGCAACAGTTCTGTTTGCAACACCAGCAGTATCTAAAGCACCTCTAACGATGTGATATTTAACCCCAGGTAAATCCTTAACTCTTCCCCCTCTAACTAAAACGATAGAGTGTTCTTGTAAGTTGTGACCTTCACCACCGATATATGAAATAACTTCATATCCTGTTGTTAATCTAACTTTTGCAACTTTTCTTAAAGCCGAGTTAGGTTTCTTTGGAGTTGTAGTATATACTCTTGTACATACTCCTCTTCTTTGTGGACATTTTTCAAGTGCTGGAGATTTTGATTTTTCAACCACTCTCTTTCGCTCTTTTCTAATCAATTGATTAATAGTAGGCATTTTTTCCCTTTATATAAATTGGTTTGAATAATTATAGCATTACCCAGGCTTCTCGATTGACTTGATATATACACCTGTATAATCAAAACGATACTACCATTTTAGAGAAACTGTAGTTGTTTTCTAAAAAAGTTAGGGATTATACTTAAAATAAAATTAATTTAGGCTTAGTAAGTATATGTATATGTTTGTTGTATCTATTTTATGATTTCATTTTATTTATAAAATAAGGCTAAAAAACTAGCCTTATTCTTATGCTTTTCTAAATTTCTTTTTATTTACATTTTCAATAATGTCTTTAGCAATATTAGAAGTATCCATAGCAATTTGGTGAGTGTGGTTTGCAACATTTGCATTCTCTTGAGTTCTTGAATCAAGGCTAGCAACTGCATCATTGATTTGTTCAATTCCTTGTTTTTGCTCAGTTGAAGCAACTTCAACATGAGATATTAGTTGTGTAGTTTTATTTATATTTTCATTTAATTCTGCATATCCACTAATCATCTCATCTGCATTTTTCTTACCAGTATTTGCTTTTATTGTGGCATTTTCTACTAAACTTTTTATCTCTTTAGCAGCTTCTGCACTTCTTGAAGCTAAATTTCGCACTTCCGCAGCAACTACTGCGAAACCTTTCCCAGCTTCTCCTGCTGTTGCCGCTTCTACTGCTGCATTTAGTGATAAAATATTTGTTTGGAAAGATATTTGATCAATTACTGTAATTGCATCTGCTATTGCACTTGTTTGTTCATTTATCTCATTCATAGATTCAACTGTTAGTTTTGCTAAAGCTTGTCCTGAGCTAATTGATTTAAGTAAATTATTTGAATAAACTGCCATTTGTGAAATATTTTGAGTATTTTCTACAATTGTTGAAGTAATCTCTTCAATTGAAGCAGAAGTCTCTTCTAACGATGCTGCTGTATCTGTTGATGATTTATTAAGTGTATTAACATTTTCTAAAAGTTGTTTTGCATTATTTTCTAAAGTTAACCCTAATTGGTAGTTCTCTTGTAACATTCCATTAATAATATCACATAACCCATTTAGACCTTTTGCAACTTCACCCGTAGCATTATCTATATTTTTCTCAAAATCAAGTTTTGAGTAGTTTTTAAGTGCAGCTAAAATTGTATTGATATTATTATTTACATTTTTAGCATTTGCTTTTATCATATCATTTAGAATATCTTTTAATTCATTTAATGATTCTTTTGAAGAGGTTTTTTCTACTTGAACATCTAGATTTCCATTTTTGATTTTAGTAACTACTTCTTTTACATTTTCAATTAGCAATCTGTCTTTATCAATCCCCTCTTTTACAAAGACTATTTCTTCATCAATTTTTCTTGCCATATTCCCAAATTCATCATTTGTATGAATATTTAGAGGTTCAACTGTATTTTTTGCACCTTTTAAGTATTCAAAGAAGTGATTTAATCCTGATTCAAGAGTATTTATAGGATTTAATAGTTTTTTTAGTAAGAAATATAAAAGTAATAAAATTATGATTAATAATCCCACATAAATAGCTATTTGTTCTAAGATATGTCTATTTATTTCTTTGTATACACCCTCTTTACCTAATTCAACAACCAAATACCAAGAAGGAATAGAAACTTTACTATAAGCTACAAGTTTTTTAACTCCATTTTCAGTAGCTTCTGCAAATTTATTATCTTCATCTGATTTGATACTTTTAAATAATTGACTCTCTTTCTTTAGAAGATTTTTATCTTTGTGAATTATTATATTCCCATCACTTGATAAAAGATAAGCAAACCCATCTTCTCCTAGTTTTAAATTTAATATCTCATTTACAACAGTGTCTAAAAATATATTTGCCCCAACAACACCTATAAATTTCCCATCTTTAACATATGGTGAAAAAACTGTAATAACTAATCTTTTAGTAGTATTATCAACAAAAGGTTCTGTTACACCTGAACTTTGTATTTTGATAGCTTTTTTATACCATGGTCTAATTCGAGCATCATAATTCATAGTTGCTATACTTTTCAAGTCACCATTAAACTTGATTAAGTCACCACTATCTTCCAAGCCTAAATACATACTTGCAAAATCACCTGCTTTTTTACCAAGCATAAGTTGATTTATTAAAACTTTATTATCTATAGTAAGATTTTCATTTTCTATCATATTAGCAACAGAGTTTACTACAGTAATTTTTGATTGAAGATAGTCATTAATAAACTTAGCTGTTTGCTTAGATAAAGCGGATTCATCTTTTTTTACTAATGAAGATTCAGTTTGATACTTACTTGAAGCATCTTTGTATCCAAGTATAAGAAATGAGCAAGAGATACTTATAAATAGCAATACAAGAAGTTTTGATTTTATACTAGAAATATTCATTTTTTTCCTTCGGAAATATGTTTTGTAACAATTATACCTTAGCAATGTGTCATTACTGTGATAAATTTATATTAATTTTATCTTTGATAAAAGACTAAGGCATAAAACACTAAAATTCAAAAAAATCAAAATAAAGATACTTTTTATGACAAAACAATTATTACCCCTAGCTCTAGGTGGTCTTGCTATTGGTACGACTGAATTCGCTATTATGGGTCTACTGCCAGATGTCGCAAATGACTTAAATATAAGTATTCCAGTTGCTGGACACTTAATCTCTACTTATGCTTTAGGAGTAGTTATTGGAGCACCTATTTTGGTTGCTTTAAGTGCCAAGTTTCCTGCTAAAAACATCCTAATAGCTTTTATGGTTCTATTTACATTTTTCAACTTTTTATCTGCTATCGCACCTAATTATTCTACTCTTTTGATATCTAGATTTTTTAGTGGATTACCCCATGGTGCTTTTTTTGGTGTGGGAACAGTGGTTGCGGCAAAACTTGCCCAAAAGGGCAAGTCAGCACAAGCAATTGCCGTGATGTTTACAGGACTTACTATTGCAAATGTTGCTATGGTTCCACTTACCACATATCTAGGTCATACCTTTTCTTGGAGATTTGCTTTTGCTATAGTTTCACTAATTGGATTAATAACAATATTCTCTTTATACAAAAATCTTCCAAAACAAAAAGAGATAAAAACTATCACATTAAAAGATGAATTACAATTTTTTAAGACTATCAAAGCTTGGCACATATTAGCTATCGTAGCAACTGGATTTGGTGGATTGTTTGCATGGATTAGTTATATTGCTCCATTATTAATAAATGTTACAAATTTCGAAGAAAGTAGTGTCTCATACATGATGATTATCGCTGGTCTTGGAATGTTAGTTGGAAATATAGTTGGTGGATATTTAGCAGATAAAAGAAACCCTATAAAAGTAGCAATCTTCCTTTTATCGATGATGGTTTTATGTTTAGTATTAGTATTTTTCCTATCAGAATATAAATTTGCAACTGTTATTCTTACATTTTTATGTGGTGCCTTCGCCATGTCTATTGGGGCACCTATTAATATCATCATGTTAGACAGCGCAAAACACTCTGCAATGCTTGGAGCTGCATTTTTACAAGCTGCTTTTAATGTGGCTAATTCTTTAGGTGCATTTTTAGGTGGTATTCCTTTATTTATGGGATTAAATTACAATTACCCAGCACTAAGTGGTGCATTTATGGCTTTACTAGGAGTTGGACTATGTTTATATTTCCTAAAAAAATATAAATTTGAGGATAAGTTAGCATGACAATACTTGGGCATAAAATTGTAGGCAATGGTAAAAAAAATATCTTAGTTTTACATGAACTCATGGGAGATCACACAAACTTTGATCCAATACTACCTTATATAGATACTACAAACTTCACATACATATTTGTAGACCACAGAGGTTATGGTTTGTCAAAAGATATCCAAGGAGAATACACTTGCGAAGAAGCAGCAAATGATATAAAAAACCTAATCACAAAACTAAATCTAAAAGAAGTAAATCTTCTAGCCCACTCAATGTCCACAATGATAGCCCAAAAAGTAGCCTTAATAGATGATAGAGTCAAACAACTAATTCTAATCACCCCAATCTCAGCATCTGGCATAAAAATGAAACCCCAAGCGCAAGATAAACTAATCGCTAGTATGAAAAAAAATGAAAACTTTATTGAATATGTAGTTGAAAGTGCAAGTAATAGATACAATCAACCATGGAAAGATTATAGAGTCAAAATGGGATATGAAGCTTCAACTTTAGAAGCTAGAACTGGTTATATGACTATGTATCTTACAACTGATTTTATAGATGAAGTGAAAGATATAACTATACCAATAAAAATAATGGTAGGTCATCATGATTTACCTGCTTTTCATAAAAACAATGTGAGAAAGCAGTTTGAGGGGTATTATAATGATTTTGAGATAATAGAGTGCATGGAAGCAGGACACTATCCTATGATAGAGTGTCCTGTTTATTTCTCAACTGAAATAGAGAGGTTTTGTAAATAGGTTTGCTCTTGAAGAGGTAAACCTCTCCGCTTTCTTACTTTTGTATTGACGAAAAGTAAGCAAAAGCAACTACGGCTCGTATAATAAAATTAATGGAGATATAGATAATATATTTTCATGGAGTTTGTTAAATGATATATCGAACTACGGCGAAAGAGATTAAAAAATAATCATCTTGATTTGAAGTCAGATAGTCATATTAAAAGTTTGAGTGGCAACAAGAACAGTAATAATCTAGTTCGAATTTACGAGTCCGAAATATGTATGACAAATCAGGTAGGAGAAATCCTACCCTAACGAACTCTTTATTCTAAAATAAAGGTTCCAGATATGTATTCTATCGGATTAGATATTAGTAAGTCAACAATCAATGTGTATGTTCCATATAATGATTTAGATTTGGTTATTGAGAATAATATAAAATCATTAAAAAGTTTGTATTCTAAGTTAAAGAAACAATATAAAAAAGATATCGATAAATTAGTATTTGTTTATGAACCAACAGGGAATTATTCTTCTGTTATAAAAAAGTTTGCAGCAAATAAAAATATTAAATGCTTTATTGTAAATCCTAAACAAAGTTCAAATTTTAGTAAAGCAATAGGACAAAGAAATAAGAATGATGTAAATGATGCCCGAATGTTATCTCAAATGATAGTAACTGCCTCAAAAGAACAAATTAAAGTACCAGTAATAAGACAAGAAATAGAAGAGATAAAAGAGTTAATAACTTACTATCAATTTTTAATTAAACAAAAATCACAAAATAAAAATCATTTGGAATCTTTAATTGCAAAAGATGGTATAAGTAAATTAATACAAAGAATAAAAAAAGAGATAAAGCTTTTAGAACAAAAAGAAAAAGAGATACTGCTTGAAATAAAAAAAGTAATAGCAAAAGATGAAAAACTTCAAGAAGCATTTATTAATATACAAAGTATAAAAAGTGTAGGAGAAGTATCAGCAATAGTATTATTGCATCATTTTATACAATATTCTAATGCAAACCAAAAAGAGATAATATCCCTAGCAGGATTAGATCCAATAGAAAAAACATCTGGAACATCAATAAAAGGTAAAACAAGAATATCAAAAGCTGGTTCAAAACTATGTAGAAGTGTATTATTTATGGCAAGTCTAAATGCAACACAATATAATGAAGAATTAAAAAGGTTTTATAATAGATTAAAAGAGAATGGTAAACATACCACTGTAGCACAAATAGCAGTTATGAGAAAAATAGTAGTAATCGCACATAGTATTTATAAAAATAACGAAAAATATGATGAAGAAAGATATAAAAGATATTTATGAAAATTCTAATATTTTTATTGGTTTTTAAGGTGGCAACTTCGAAGCCAAAGGTTCCCTCACTTATTATTTTTATCTTTTCTGATTGGTAAAACTCGCTTATTAAAACTTGCGTTTAGCAACTTTTAAACACTCAGACAGTTACCAATCTTGTTTAGAAAAGAGAAAGATAACCGTTCGGCTTCTGTAGATGTAGTAATATCTTTTGGTGTCTTTTTAATAATAATTTGAACAATCTTTTAGTAATTGAGAATATAAGAAGTTAAGAATAGCTTTCAATCAAAAATGTAAATGTCCTTATCCCACCTTTTTTCCAACATTTGTAAAAGCCGAATGTTTATTTCTCTTTTCGGAAAAGGCTTGCAACTGTTTGAATATAACAAATATGCTATAAAGCATATTTTTATATGAGTTTTGCAAGGCAGAAAAGATAAATAATAAATGAGGGAACCCAAAGGGCTTTGATACGGTTGGTGGTTTTGCTTACTTTGTCCACACAAAGTAAGAGGAGCGGAGAGGTTTACCTCTTCAAGAGAAAAGAACTACCCTTTTATATAACGAATAATTTGTCCATTAAAAGGCTCATCCAAATAATCTGAAGTATTCAAAGGTTCACTTTGACTATGAACATAACCTAATAAAACCATCATTTTAGAAAACTTTGCATGATTTCCTCTACCTGGGTCTACTATAATTATCTCACAAGAATCATTTGTATGTTCATTTAAAAATCTACTTAAATCCTCTAAGTGAAACTGTTCATATAAAATATCACTTGCTATTATTAAATCAAATTTTCCTAAAGTATCATCAGCATTTGCCCAGTTTGCACACTCGAAGGGGATTGTTTTTCCATGATTTATTCTTGTATTTTCTACCAAGAATTTTTGAACTTCTGGGTTAAAATCTGTTGTTGTTATATTTGCATTTCTGTGATTTAGAACTAAACTTGAAAGAGCTATTCCGCACCCTACTTCTAGGATTCTTTTATCTTTGATATTATAGTTATTCATTAAAGTTGCTAAAATTTTAGATGAGGGCCAAAGAACTCCAAATAATGACCAGTTGGCAGAGGATATTCCTGTAGTAGGATTTAAATCACACTCTTCGTCGTATTGTTGTGTATCTTTTAAAGTTCGGACATGTATGTCCATATTACCAAACTCTATTGTTTGATATGTGTATCGTAGTTTTGGCATAAGAACCTTTCAAGGTTCAGTATACTCTTTATTTAGAGTATCTGAACTAAAAAAGTTTTATGCTTCTAAAATCGCTTTTAGGCTTTTTACTGTGAAGAGTTTTACTCCATCACTTTTTAGTGCTTTTACTTCATTTGTGAAACCACTTTTTGAAAATAATAAAACATAATCAGGAACTATCTCTAACTTTTCACAAAGCTCTTTTAGTCTTGTAAGTTCTGTTTTTTTCATCTTGCTATTTGTATATCTACAAGACCCCACAATAATTTTCCCAGATTCTGTCTCAGCTACAAGATTTATCTCATTATTTTCATCCCAAAATCTTCCAATCTCTTCTATTGCATCATCTTTAAAAAGTTCTTTTACATACTCATGACTTAATTGTTCAAAGATTAGTTGCATAAACTCTGCATTGTAGTTGTTAAATCGCTCATAAAACTCTTTATATTCAGTTCTTGCAATTCCCCTATAAAGTGGTGATATAAAGGCAAACCAAAATCTTAAAAAAGGAGCATTGAATAATAACTTATCAGCCACATCATTATCTTCAAATTTATTTGTTAGATGGTCAATAGAAGTTTCAGTATAAATTACCTCTAACTCTTCTAGGTCGTGTAAAGCTTTTATTCCTTCGTCATATTCTACATCTGCTCTTTTAAATGCACTATTAATTCTTCTATCACCTAAAGCAATACCAGTTAGAACTTTATAGTATGGTAAAGAGTTTTTTGTCAGTTTTGAAATATACTCTTGTAAGTCATAATATTCATCTAAAATATGTCGTTCTATTAGTTTACCAAGTGGTTTAGTAGTATCGATTTTTATATCAAGTCCACCAAATATGGCAAAATAATTTAGTGCAGTTTCCATATCTTTTGGATTGTTTTGTTTACAGAAATATTGAAATTGCTCCAATATTGTTTTAGTATTAAGTATTATAGTAAAGCCTTTAATTGTTTTTGGGATTATAACATAAATCGGATATAATAACTTTATGAATATTAAATTTGCCACTTTCAACCTATTTCAATTTACAGCCCCACCTTTTTCTTGGTATTTCAAAAAAGACAAGTTTACCCAAGAACAATGGGAACAAAAAGTATCTTGGATAAAAGAACAAATCAAAATTTTGGATGCTGATATTATCGGTTTTCAAGAAGTATTTTCAATAGAAGAGTTAAAAGAACTCTGCAAAGAGTTAGGTTATGAACACTTTTTAAGTGTGGATAAGCCAAAGATAAATACAAAAAATCCAACTATCTATAAAACTACAGTTTTAGCCCTTGCTTCTAAGTTCCCAATTATCTCAAATAAAAATGTTAGATATGATTTAGCTAGTATAAAAAAACACAATTTTAAAGATAAATTTGCCTTTTCAAGAGTTCCAATAAAAGCAATAATAGAACTTCCAAACAAAACAAAAATAGCTGTTTATGTAAATCATCTTAAATCAAATAGATTAAATGAGTTTGAATATATATTTAAAAAAGATACTACTTTAAAAGAGAAAATAGAAAAAACAAAAGTTGCCTTAGAGAATGATTTTTCAAGTGTTTTAAAACAAAGACTAATAGAAGCATCTTCCTTATTTATGGAAATCAAAGAGTCAAAAATACCTACAATATTTTTATGTGATTTAAATGACAAAGAGTATTCAATGACAATTGATGCTTTATGCAACAAAGCTTATCATGAAGAATCCCAAGATGATGAATATATACTTTTTGATGCTTATTATCACCATGAAGAAGAGATTTATAATCCACATCCTGAACAAAAAAGCATAGAAAGAACACCCACAAGTTATCACTTTTCAGATGGCAATGTCATAGATTATATTTTTGTATCAAATGACTTAAAAGATAAAATTATCTCTTACAAAGTATTTGATGAACACCTAAAAAGAAATCAAAATGGCTCACTACTAGAAAGTGATCATGCTCAAGTTGTATGTGAGATAGATATAGATTAAACTTTTTGTAAAAATGCATTTAAAGAGCTTGCAAACTTTTGTACATCTTTTTTATTAAAAGGTGGTGGTCCTTTTGTCATCTCTCCTGCATCTCTTATACTTTGCATCAAGTTTCTTATGGCTAAATATTGTTTGATATTATCATCTGTATAGGTTTCACCTCTATGATCAATAGCATGGGCTTGTTTTTCTATTACTCTAGAAGCTAGGGGAATATCTGCTGTTATAACCAAATCATCTTTTGAGACCTCATCAACAATTTTATTATCAGCTTCATCTGCTCCCAAATCCACGATGATATATTTCACATGATTTGATTTTCCAATATCTATTTTTTTATTTGCAAAAACTAAAGTCTCTAAGCCTTTTTTTTCAATGGCTCTTAAAACTATGGGTTTTAACATATTAGGAAAAGCATCTCCATCTATAAAAAGTTTCATTATAAGATCTCTTGCACTCGTCCAACTTGTCCATCTTGTAGTCTTACTTTTATGCCATGGGGATGAGTAGGAGAATTTGTTAAGATATTTTTAACTATCCCTTGAGTTAGATTTCCACTTCTTTGGTCTTGTTTTAAAACTATATTTACCTTTGCTCCAATTTTTACATCAAAACGCTTTTTACCATCTGCCATTTTCTTCCTTTTATTTATTTTGTAGTATATCAAAATCTTATAAAACTATTTATTTATATATTTCAAGATATTATTCTAAAGACATTTATAAAAGAAAGAATTAAATGGAAATATTTGTATTAAAAGCTATTACAGTCATTGCTTTAGTTTTAAGTTTAACAGTAATTGCTGAGAAAGTTAGTCCAAAACTCTCTGGCCTACTTTCAGGTCTTCCTCTTGGAAGTTCTATTACCTTAATATTTTTTGCTATAGAGTATGGGGTGAATTATGTAAAAGAGACTGCTTTGTATAATATACATGGTCTTTTTGCAGCCTTGGCTTTTTCTATTGGTTATTATATTAGTACATTTTATACAGGAAAATTTGAAGTGATTTTGAGTTTAGTTATCTCTTTTATTTCATATTTAATAATTGCCTTTATCTTATCTTTTATTCCTCCACATATAATTTTCACTCCACTAATTATCTTTACACTTTTAATTATTAGTGCTATATATTTTTCAAAAAAAGAAGATCATAAAATCGTAAAGATATCAAAAGTCTCAATCTATGATTTAGTAATAAGAAGTATACTTACATTAATCATTTTCTTAATAATCTCAAATTTACCTAAATATGTTCCAGCAAGTATTGCAGGTATCTTTTCATCATTCCCAACTATCTTATTACCTTTGCTTTTAATAATACATTTCAATCATAGTAATTTACAAGCTAGAACCATCATAAAAAACACCCCATTTGGACTTACTAGTATTATTGTTTATTCTTATGTAGTATATTTAACATATCCAACTATTGGAGTTGTGGAGGGTACGATACTTGGTTTTTGTAGTTCTGCTCTACTTATATTTATTCAAACAAAGGTATTTAGATTTTTTAAACTTATTTAGGCTTATTTAAATTTGGGAATAAAATACATAACAGTTTCGTATATACCTTCCATATAATGTCTTAGATAAATATCATAGTCACTTTCTATATCTAAGACTAACTGGGGAACTTTATACCAATCTTGTGCTTTATGATATATACAAATTGCAAGTATGGGTTTGTATTTTTTTATTGTATTTTTTGCCCCAATTATTGTATCTTGCTCTGCACCTTCAATATCTAGTTTTATATAATCAACTTTTTGGCTTATGAGATTATCTATACTGTTTATATTTGTAGCTTGATAATCATGGGCACAATTATTTTGTTTCTCTTCTTTTATCTGGTTTACTATTTTTTCACTTCCCAAACCACAATTTATAAACTCTATATTATCAATATCCCCAAAATCTCTTTTTGCTATATTTATGTGTAAAGTATTTGGTTCTACACAATATATTTTTTCAAAGTCTGGATAGTTTTTAATAATCTCTTTTAAAGTATCTCCCACATATCCACCACCATCTACAAATCTTATATTTTTAATCTTTGGGATTATCTCTTTATCAAAATATTGGCTTCCGTGATCATTTGTAAAACCTTGCATAAAAGTTAGGTCATAAGATATTTTAAAATTAATTATCTTTTCAAATATCTCTTTTGATTTATCATCAGCTAAAAGATTATAAGTATTTTCATACTCAAGCTTGTTATTTATAAAGTCATCTTTAAAATCATCTATAAAATCAGGACTAGCTAACTCTAAATCACTATATTTACAAAGAGCAAGATAATTTATGTTTTTAAAACCCATTTTATCAAGGCCATTTTTTACTTCGAGGGGACTTCCACTTGATGTTGATAATATCAAAGCATCTTTTTGCACATCTTCTATTTTTAAAACTGTTTTTTTTCGAGAACTTTGAACTCTTGTAAAGTCATCAATTATTCCAGCTACTTCTATATGTTTTAATACTGATTTTGTAAGTTTATTTATACCTAAAATATATTTTTTAGTAGTTTTAGAAGAGATAAAGAGTTCAACTAACTCTTTATCTTTTTGATTTATGTAATCAAGTCCAATTAGATTGATGAGTTATCCTTTTTTATTTGAAGGATTATATCATCATATTATTTTAGTAAATCTTTGTTAGCACTCTCATGACCTAAATATTCATGTGCCAAATAAGAACTTCTAGCATATGGAGTTGAGTGTACAAATTCAAATCCTAAATCCATAGCAAGTTCTTTATATCTTGCAAATTGCTCAGGTTTTACATACTCAATAACTTTTGCATAATCTCCACTTGGCGCTAAATATTGTCCGATACTTAAAAACTTACAGCCAACAGCAACTAGGTCTTTAAATACTTGTACCATCTCTTCTTCAGTCTCTCCAAGTCCAACCATAAGAGCTGATTTAGTTTTGATTTTATCACCACCTAATTCTTTTAGTCTTTTTAATACTTGAAGTGATCTTTCATATGAAGCATTTTTTCTGATTTTATAAAATCGAGGAACCGTTTCAATATTATGTCCAATAATAACAGCCCCAGAATCAATAACAGTTTGAAGTGATTCTTCTCGTGCTTTAAAATCAGGGATTAGAATTTCCACTTGAGTTCCGGGACATTTTTCTAAAATATCTTTTGTCACCCTATAAAATTGTTGTGCTCCACCATCTTTTAAATCATCTCTAGCAGGACTTGTAATTACTACAAATTTAAGTCCAAGGTGTTTTACAGAAGTCGTAACTTTTTGTATCTCACTTAAATCAACTTCAGTTGGAAGTCCAGTTTTTACATTACAGTATGAACATCTTCTTGTACAAATATCTCCCAAAATAAGAAATGTTGCATTTTTCTTTGCAAAACACTCACTTATATTTGGACATTTTGCCTCTTGGCATATTGTATGTAATCCACCCACATCTTTTAAAAGATTTTCCATCTCTATTTGTGCACTTGGTGTTAATTTTTTTCTTAACCATTCTGGTTTTTTGAAATTTACTTTTTTCTCAGCAAATTCCATATTACTTGGCATAGTCATATTTATCCTTTAATAACTCTTCTTTTTTCTTTTTTTCTTTCTCATTTAATTGTGAATTTATCAATTCTACTTTAAAACTTTCATTAAAAGATTCTATCAATAAATTCTTTGCTTCTTCATATGTTAAATTTATATTTAAATCTTCTAAGCTGATTCCAAATCTTTCATCAATACTGTTTTCATTTTCTAAATTTGTGTTACTTTTTTTCACACTGCATAAAGGAATTGAACCGTGTTGAAATATTACTTTTTTTGTTCTTCTTTGTGCATTTCCACCAATTTTTTGTCTATTTACCAAAATATCATAAGCTTCATAACCCACTTGACAAAACTCATTTTTAGATAGATTTACACCCTCATCATCCTTAGCAAAACTCGTTTTTAGACCTAATTTTTTGTAAAAATTTAGCAAAAAATAACAAATCAGCTCATATGATTGTTTAATATTGTAACTTTTTAGCATAGGTGTTGGTATGACTAGTGAGTATGATAAATCATGACCATGAAATAGTACTCCACCACCTGTAACTCTTTTAGCAAAATTACCATTATATTCATCACAAAATGAATAAGAAGAAAAGTCCTGGGAAACCCCTATAGTAAATGATTTTGACCAATGATAAACTCTTAAAATAGCTTTATCATTTTCTTCAAAAGATGATATTAATGCATCATCTGTTGCCATATTTACCCTAGCAGAATTTTCACCATCTTTTATAACTCTAAACGAGCTTTTTTCTTCAATCATAGAAACCTTTTCTAAGCAAAAAATAATTATTTTTATCTTAAACTTAAATTTTAATTAATATTTTACATATTTTTAACATAATTTTCTAGTAAAATAGACTAAAATTTGTTGTTTTTTCATTATATTTGATAATATTTCTAATATAACTTAAATGAAAAAATTAATTTTTCTGATAAGTATATGTTAAGTAAAAATAAGTACCATATGACCACAATTCGATACACTCGATAATGGGCTTACATTATTTTTACATTTTGGACATATGTTCACCAGTAAATATAGAGAAAATCGCAATTTCTATTAAAAAATCTAACAAGGATTACTAAATGTCAGTTGAAAACTTAAACGATGTCTTGAAAGATCTTGATCCGCAAGAAACACAAGAATGGATTGATGCTTTAGAAGCAGTTATTGAAGAAGAAGGAAGCGAAAGAGCTCATTTTCTTTTGGAAAAACTTATTGATAAAGCAAGAAGAAGTGGAGCATATTTACCATATAATGCGACTACTGCTTATTTGAATACTATTCCAGTAGAACAAGAACCTAAAATGCCAGGTAACTTATCACTAGAGAGAAAAATAAGATCTATCATTAGATGGAATGCACAACTTATGGTTTTAAGAGGTTCTAAAAAAGATTTAGAATTAGGTGGGCACATCGCATCTTTTCAATCTTCTGCAACACTATATGATGTTGGATTTAATCACTTTTTTCAAGCACCAAATGAAAAAGATGGTGGAGATTTAATATTTTTCCAAGGACATATCTCTCCAGGTATCTATGCAAGAAGTTTTCTAGAAGGAAGACTTACTCAAGAACAAATGGATAACTTCAGACAAGAAGTTCATGGAAAAGGTTTACCATCATATCCACATCCTAGACTTATGCCAACATATTGGCAGTTTCCAACTGTATCTATGGGACTAGGACCTATTCAAGCTATTTATCAAGCAAGATTTTTAAAATACTTAACTGATAGAGGAATCAAAGATTGTTCTAATCAAAAGATTTATTGTTTCATGGGTGATGGTGAGTGTGACGAACCTGAATCATTAGGAGCAATTGGACTTGCAGGAAGAGAAGGATTAGAAAACTTAATTTTTGTTATCAATTGTAACTTACAAAGACTTGATGGTCCTGTTAGAGGAAATGGAAAAATTATCCAAGAACTTGAAGGTGAATTTAGAGGTGCTGGATGGGAAGTACTTAAAGTTATCTGGGGAAGCAAATGGGATGAACTATTAGCTAAAGATACATCTGGAAAACTTCTAGAACTTATGGAAGAGACTGTTGATGGTGAGTACCAAAACTTTAAACAAAAAGGTGGAGCTTACACAAGAGAAAAATTCTTCAACAAATACCCTGAAACTGCAAAACTCGTAGAAAATATGAGTGATGATGAAATTTGGATGTTAAACAGAGGTGGACATGATCCAGTTAAAGTTTATGCAGCATACAAAAAAGCAAATGAAACTAAAGGTAGACCATCTGTTATCTTAGCTAAGACTGTAAAAGGTTACGGTATGGGTGAAGCTGCTGAAGGTAAAAATATTGCACATGGTGTTAAAAAAGTAGATTTAAAATCTTTAAGACAATTTAGAGATAGATTTGATATTCCTGTTACTGATGAAGAAATTGAAAAATTACCATACTACTTACCACCTGAAGATTCAGAAGAAATGAAATATATCAAAGAAAAAAGAGCTGCGCTTGGTGGATTTGTTCCTCAAAGAAGAGAAGCCTTTACTGAAAAACTTGTTATTCCAGAATTAAGTGCTTTTGATGCTATTTTACAAGGAAGTGGTGATAGAGAAATTTCTACTACTATGGCATTTGTAAGAGTTTTAAATACACTTGTTAAAGATAAACAAATCGGAAAAAGAATTGTTCCTATCGTTCCTGATGAAGCTAGAACATTCGGTATGGAAGGTATGTTTAGACAACTTGGTATTTATGCAGCTGAAGGTCAAAAATATATCCCACAAGATAAAGATCAAGTGGCATACTATAAAGAAGATAAAAAAGGTCAAGTACTACAAGAAGGTATTAATGAGTTAGGTTCAATGGGTTCTTGGATAGCAGCAGCTACTTCATACTCAATCAATGATTGTCCTATGATTCCATTTTATATTTTCTACTCAATGTTTGGATTCCAAAGAACAGGTGATATGTGTTGGGCAGCGGGAGATCAAAAAGCAAAAGGTTTCTTAATCGGTGGAACATCTGGTAGAACTACACTTAATGGTGAAGGTTTACAACATGAAGATGGACATTCTCATATTATTGCTAATACTATTCCAAATTGTGTTACTTATGACCCAACATTTGGTTATGAAGTTGCAGTTATTGTTCAAGATGGTGTTAGAAGAATGTATGGTGAAACACAAGAAGATGTATTCTACTACATTACAACATTAAATGAAAATTACCACCAACCAGCAATGCCAAAAGGTGCTGAAGAAGGTATCAAAAAAGGTATTTATAAATTAGAAACTGTTAAAGCTAAAAATGACTACAAAGTTAATTTATTAGGTTCAGGTTCAATTTTACAACAAGTTAGAACGGCTGCTAAAGTATTAGCAGATGATTATGGAATCGCAAGTGATATTTACTCAGTTACTTCGTATAACGAATTAACAAGAGATGCACAAGATGTAGAAAGATCAAATATGTTAGATATCAATGGAAAAGATAAAGTTCCATATGTGACTCAAGTATTAGGTGATGACGAAGAATCTATCTTCATATCTGCAACTGATTATATGAAATCATATTCTGAGCAAATCAGCCCTTACTTAAAAGGAAGCTTCAAAGCTTTAGGAACTGATGGATTTGGTAGAAGTGATAGTAGAGCTAACTTAAGAAGTTTCTTTGAAGTTGATGCAGACTTTATTGTATTTACTACTTTATCACAACTTGTTAAAAATGGTAAATTGAAAAAATCTATTTTAGCTGATGCTATGAAAAAACATAACATCAACCCAGATAAAATCAACCCACTAAAAGCATAAGGAGTAAGAAATGAGTACAATTCAAGATATTTATATTCCTGATTTAGGGGCTGACAAAGATGTTGATTTAATTGACATTATGGTTAGTGTTGGTGATACAGTTGAAGTTGAAGATGGTTTAATTACACTTGAGACTGAAAAAGCATCTATGGATGTTCCTACAACTCATGCAGGTGTTGTAAAAGAGATACTTGTGAAAGTTGGAGATAAAGTAAATTCTGGTGATTTAATTGCAAGAATTGAAATCCAAGATGAGGCAAGTAACGAAGAAGCTCCAGCAGAAACTTCAACACCTGCTCCTAAAGCAGAAGAGAAAAAAGAAGCACCAGTTGCTTCAGCTCCTACTAGTTCTGAGCCAATGGATTTAAAATCAGCAGAAGCAGAACTTCAAGCAATTTCAGCTTCAGGTGCACAAGTTTCTTGTCAACTGATCCAAGATCAAACTATTTGTTCAGTAATTGAAGAAGTTCATATTCCTGATTTAGGTGCAGATAAAGATGTTGATTTAATTGATGTTATGGTTAATGTAGGTGATACAGTTGAAGCAGAACACGGTTTAATTACACTTGAAACTGAAAAAGCATCTATGGATGTACCTGCTCCATTTGCAGGTGAGATTTTAGAACTTTTTGTTAAAGTTGGAGATAAAGTAAACTCTGGTGACTTAATTGCTAAGATGGTTAAAACTGTAGTTATGGAAAGTAAAGTTCCAACTCCAGCACAAGCACCTAAACAAGAAGCTCCAAAAGAAGAGAAAAAAGCACCAGCAACATTACAAGCAGCAGTTGCAACATCAACTGTTAAAGAAGACACAAGTGTATTATCTCAAAAAGCTAAAAAAGTTTATGCAAGTCCAAGTGTAAGAAAAATAGCAAGAGAATTTGGTGTTGATTTAGGTTTTGTAAAAGGAAGCGCTAAAAAAGGTAGAATTCTAAAAGAAGATATCAAAGCTTATGTAAAAGAACAACTAAATAAACCAGCAAGTGCATCTGGAAGCGGATTAGGATTTAATCTACCAGAACTTAAAGAAGTAGATTTCTCACAATTTGGTGAAATTGAAACTGTTGAGTTAAGTAGAATCCAAAAAATTTCAGGACCAAGTTTACATAGAAACTGGGTATCAATTCCTCATGTAACACAATTTGATGAAGCTGATATTACAGAACTAGAAAGCTTTAGAAAAGCACAAAATGCTATTGCTGATGGGTTTAAACTTTCTCCTTTAGTATTTGTGGTTAAAGCTGTGGCAAAAGCCTTAGCTATTCATCCTAAATTTAATTCATCACTAAGTGCTGATGGGCAAAATTTAATTATGAAAAAATATTTCCATATTGCAATTGCAGTTGACACTCCAAATGGTCTTATGGTTCCAGTAATTAGAGATGTTGATAAAAAAGGATTTAAAGAAATAGCTATTGAAATGGCTGAGATTTCTAAAAAAGCAAGAGAAGGTAAACTAAAATCTTCTGATATGCAAGGTGCATCATTTACAATTTCTTCTTTAGGTGGAATTGGTGGAACTAAATTCACTCCAATTATCAATGCTCCTGAAGTTGCAATCTTAGGATTATCAAAATCTGAAATGAAACCAGTATGGAATGGTGAAAACTTCATGCCAAGATTAACTTTACCGTTATCATTATCTTATGATCACAAAGTAATCGATGGTGCTGATGGTGCAAGATTTACAACTACTTTATCACAACTATTAAGTGATATTAGACTATTAAGTCTGTAAGGAAGTGAAATGAGTAAAGTTATAGATATTTTAATTCCTGATTTAGGTGCTGATAAAGATGTTGATTTAATCGATGTTATGGTTAGCATTGGAGATAAAGTAGAAGAAGAAGATGGACTTATTACCCTAGAGACTGAAAAAGCCTCTATGGATGTTCCAACTACTCACGGTGGTATTATAAAAGAGATTCTTGTAAAAGTTGGAGATAAAGTTAACTCTGGTGATTTAATTGCAAGAATTGAAATAGAAGATGAAGCTTCAGCAACACCAGCTGTTAAAGAAAAAGTGCAAGAAGCACCAAAAGCTAAAACTGAGCCAGCAAAAACTTCTACAAATACTGATGGTGCAGGTGAAGTAAAAGGTCAAGTACTAGTAATAGGAGCAGGACCTGGTGGTTATTCTGCTGCTTTTAGATGTGCAGATTTAGGTTTAGATACAGTTTTAGTGGAAAGATATCCAACACTAGGTGGAGTTTGTCTAAATGTTGGTTGTATTCCATCTAAAGCACTTCTTCATGTGGCAAAAGTTATGGAAGAAGCAGAACACATTTCACATGCAGGTATCAAGTTTTCAAAACCTGAGATTGATTTACCAGGAGTTGCAGCTTATAAAAGTGGCGTTGTAAAAAAACTAACTGATGGTTTAGGTGCAATGGCTAAGATGAGAAAAGTAACAGTAGTACAAGGTTATGCTAAGTTTTTAGATAATAACTCTGTTATCGTTGAGCATACTGATGTTGAAGGTAAACAAACAAAAGTTACTTTTGATAATTGTATTATTGCAGCTGGATCTCAAAGCTCTAAAATGTCATTTATACCTCATGAAGATCCTAGAATTTGGGATTCTACTGATGCCTTAGAAGTAAAAGAAGTACCAAAAAGACTTCTAGTTATGGGTGGAGGAATTATCGGACTTGAAATGGGAACTGTTTATCAAAAATTAGGAAGCCAAGTTGACTTCGTAGTTAGAGGTAAACAACTAATGAGCGGAACTGATGCTGATATAGTTAAAATGTATACTAAATCAAATGCAAAAAGATTTAATGTAATGTTCGAAACTCAAGCACAATCAATCATCCCAAAACAAGATGGTGTTTATGTTGAATTCAAAGGTAAAAATGCACCAGAAGGTGCAGTAGCTTATGATGCAATTCTTGTAGCAATGGGAAGAAGTGCAAATGGTAATAAACTAGACCTTCAAAATTGTGGAGTGAATGTTGATGATTATGGAATCATAAAAGTTGACAATCAAATGAGAACAAATGTACCAAATATCTATGCAATTGGAGATATTGTTGGGCAACCTATGCTTGCACACAAAGCAGTACATGAAGGTCATGTGGCAGCTGAAGTAATAGCTGGTGAAAAAGTATTCTTTGAACCAAAACAAATTCCAAGTATCGCTTATACTTTCCCAGAAATCGCTTGGGCTGGTATGACTGAAAATGAAGCAAAAGCAGCTGGTGTAAACTATGAGGTATCAACTTTCCCATGGTCAGCATCAGGACGTGCTTTAGCAAGTGATGTTTCAAGTGACGGTATGACTAAACTTATTTTCGATAAAGATACTCATCAATTAATTGGTGGGGCACTTGTTGGAGATAACGCAGGTGAATTACTTGGTGAAATTTCACTAGCACTTGAAATGGATTGTGATGCAGAAGATATTGCACTTACAATTCATGCTCACCCTACTTTACATGAATCAGTTGGTATGGCAGCTGAAATATTCCACGGAAGTATTACAGACTTACCAAACGCAAAAGCTAAAAAGAGATAAAACTCTTTTTAGTTATGTTATAATTATGAATGACATTTTATAACATACTAGATTTTATATTCTTTTTAATACTATTTTTCCTAATTTATCACTCTTATGTACAAAAAACTTATCTAAAAATATTTGAATATTTTAAAATCTTTTTTATACTTTCAATCTCTGCAAAATTTGCTCCTGAAAGTGCAACCTTATTACAAAAATTTCATATAACAAAAGCAGATACATATACTACTCTTATATTAATTGCCTTTGCCATAAATCTATTAATACTATATTTTGGATGGGATTTTATATTTAAAATACTTTCAAAATTTATTGATAGCCAAAATATCAAATCTTTGTTAGCAAAAGTTATAACAGTGATTGAAATAAGTGTTTTAAGTACGCTTTTTTTATATGTGGCAATGCAGTTTTATCCTGCGAAAAAGTATATTTATCCATCTGTGAAAAAAAGCTATACCTATCCCAAAATTGAGAAGTTTTATACTCACTTTTTAAATGACAATTTTGTTTTTATGATACTGAATCAAGATACAGCAACAAATCACAAAGAGCTACTATTTAAAAGTTTTAAAAATAGCTTCTAATTTTGTTTGCCCACTCAATATAAGCTTTCATATTTAAATGTAAACCATCTGTTGTATAAATATTTAACAAAACCTCATCCCTTGATAAATTCTCATTTAAATCTATAAAAGTAAGATTATTGTCATTACAATACTCTTTAAGTTTGATATTGATTTCTTTTACTTTTTTATTAAAAGAGTTCATTTGTGTGTAAAGTACAGATTGTACAAAAACTTTTGAAGTAGATTTGATTTTCAATCTATTTAATATTTGGATATAATTCTCAAAAATTTTGTCTAAACTCTTATAAAAATTCATATCATTAATACCAATCATTAGATAAATACATTTAGAGTGAACTTCAATAGCTAAATCTAATCTAGCTAAGATATCAACTGTAGTATCAGCATCATGACCAAGGTTTATAATTTTTTTGGGGTAAAGAAGAACATCCCACTCTCCCCTTGCTGTAAGAGAGTCACCTAACATTACTATATCAATATTGTTTTTCATGTTTACCAACTTTATACTTTATTGATATATTTTATTAGCCTTTGGCTTATTCCTTTATCAAACTTTTATTTAATCTATATATTGTAAGTGTAAGTTTATCAATGAAACTTTTGTGATGGGATACGATTATCATAGATTTTTTTATAGAATTTAAAATCTCACATATAGTATTTTCACTTTTCTCATCTAAATCATTCGTAGGCTCATCAAGAAGCAATATTTTTGGTTTGGTAATAAGAATCCCAGCTAAGGCTACGATCTTCTGCTCACCGCCACTTAATTCATGTATAATCCTATTTTCTAACTTCTTTATGTTTAGACTTTCTAAAACTTCACTGGCTTTTGTATATGATTCATCTTTTGATACTCCTTTTGCTCGAAGAGCAAACATCACATCTTCTATTACAGTTGGGCATAAAAAGTGATTTGAAACATCTTGGGGTAGATATCCTATATCACTTCTATATTTTCTAAAATCTTTTAGTGAGCCCATTTTGTCATGGAATATTTCAATGTAACCACTTGAAGGAGAAATTAAACCTGCAATTATTTTAAGTAAAGTACTTTTTCCACTTCCATTTGCTCCAACAACAGCAACTTTTTCTTCATGTCCTACATTTAAATTTATATTTTCCAACAAACTTTTGCTTTCACATGAATAATTTACATCTCTTACATTAACAGAACAACTCATAGACTTACCACCATTTTATTAATTGCAACAATAAATACTAAAATTGAAAGGATAATATAGTTTTTATTTTTTGAGGGCATTTCAAGTAGATAAATCTCACCATTAAATCCTCTTGAAATCAAACTATCTCTCATCTCTTCTGATTTTCTAATTGATTTTATAAACATCATTGCAAATACATTTCCATATGTTTGGTAACTAAAAAGATTGCTTCTAGCATGAAATCCTCTAAGTCTAAGTGTTGCTTTTATTGTTTTAAATTCTTTAAAAAGATATTCAATCATCACAATAGAAAAATAAAATATTGTCACAAACTTTTTTGGAAATCGAAGTGAATTAAAACCTCTTACTATGTCATAACCTTTTGATTTATAAAAAACCAGTAAATTAAATAACAAAATAAAATTTGTTCTAAAAAAAAGCTCAATTGCTTTATTTATATCATGGAAGGCTACAAAAACAACTAAGAAAATTATAAATAGATTTATTAAAGCAAGTTTTTTTAAAATAGATAATACCTCTTTATACTCAACAATTAGCATAAAAAATATTGGCAATAAAAAAATATATTCTATATGAAAAGAAAAAGCTACAATTGCAGAATAAATAAGTGAAACTAATAATTTAATTGGATATTCGTTCATTTTCTCTTTACTTTTTTGATTAGGAAAAATATTATACCAATTAAAAGTAAAGAGATAACTATTTTATAATACTTTTGAGTCTCCTCTTCTTGTATATGTTTTGTTAAGCTTTGGATATGTGGCTTTGAAACTTCTATCTTCTCTTGTGCCATATGCCCACCTTCAGCATCAACGATTACATCTATATTTTTATACTTTGAATTATAAGTGTATTTTCCCTTATTATCAAGTTTATCTTCAAATACAATTTTATCTTTGTTTTTTATGATTAATCTACAGTTTTGACAAACTGCTCCACTTGCAAAATAAGCAAAAACATGTACATTACTATCTTCATTAGTTAAAAATACATTTAATTTATGAGCCCATACACTAGAAAATAGTATTAAAAGTATAAAGATATATTTCATAATTGTACCTTCAAAATCTTTGGATAAGTTTTTTTAATAAATTGCAATAAAAACATACTTATAATTCCTTCAATAAGCATAGCACCAGAATCAACTATAAATATAGTATATGAAGCATACTCATACTCTGGTTTTGAAAAAAGTAAGATTATTGCTAAAAAAAGCGTAGCAAAAAATGTACCTAAAAATCCCACTAAAAAAAACTTTACTTTTTCATTTAAATTATTAGTAATTTCCATATTATATAAATAATACACAATGATTGCCGGCATTCCCATAACAAAAAGATTTACTCCTAGTGATACAACACCTCCATAACCTAAAAGTAAAGCTTGAAGTACTAAAGCTATAAAAATACTAATAAAACTCATCCACCCAATTAGTATCCCAATCACGCCAATAAGGACTAAATGTATTTGGGTAACACCAAGTGGGACATGAATAAATGTTGCTATAAAAAACATAGCACTCATAGCTGCTGCTAAAGTTATCTTTTCATCTTTTATTGATTTAATAGAAATATATAAACAAACCAAACTAATAGCACTAACAACTACAGTTGATTCTAAAGTTAAGACACCATCTGCTATATGCACTAGTAAGCCTTAATCCAAAGCAATGCACCATTTTCTATAGGATACTCTTTGCCATCTTTATTTTTAATTTCACCCTCTTCAATTAAAGCTGCAAATCCCCACCATCCTTTGTGATTCATTACAAAAGAAAAAATACCATTAGCATCAGTTTTAACAACTTGTGTCACATGACTGCTTGTTGGAGCTTTTAAATTAAAATCATTATATAGTTCAACTTCTACTTCAACATTACTAGCTGGTTTACCATCGTGTAAAACTTTCCCTTGAAATAAATTACCCGCATATAAGCCAAAAGGTTTAACCATAGGTACTATTTCATACTTCAATCCAATAGGTTCATCCCAACCATCTTCTAAACCATAAGCACCAACAATTAGTTTTGGTACATGAATAATATATTTTCCTTCTGCTGGCTCAAAATAAGGTTGTGGCTCAACAAAAAACTTATATATACCTGGCATATTTATTTTATATTTTGCACTCCATGATTTGTGGTCTAATTTAGTAGTTTCACTTACAGGTATTTTATTGGTATTACTATTTACAAATAATTTTGGCTTTTCCATTGTCATTCCATTTTGCTCAAAAGGATGTATAAAGGAAATATCAAAAGTAAGTGTTGAATCTTTTTTATCCTCAACAACATCAGTATTTGACATAAAAGTTAAGAAGTGAGCTTCTGATAGTGTAAGTAACATAATAAGAGTAGAAATAATTTTTAACATGAGTTTCCTTTTTGTTTTGAAGATTATAAATCCATCTGCGTTAAAGCGCACTAAATAAAAAAGACACTTATGTATTTTTAGAGAAATAATGAAGAATATATTTTATAGTACCGCATAAATACCATTATTCGGCATGGCGAGAATACATTTTTTACTGTGCTTTGTTCTATAACCCTGATTGTAGTGTAATCGTAACGCAGTGGAAAAGCAGGATTAAGCGCATTGTTACCCTATTCGCCTAAACGAATTACAATTTTGGATAGAGATGTAATTCAAAATATCTTATATCAATTTTTTATTGATATCTCTTAGCTTGATACTTATATATATTTCCTATTATAAATACAATATAAAATATTTTAAATCTTTTTTTATGGATTAAGTTTAATTTTATTGTTGAAAACTAAACTTTTAATAAAATATAAAGGAGCCCTAATGATTGAAGCAGAAAAAATATATTTTAAGATAGATAATGTTTATTATAAGTTTATAAATCCCAATGAATGTAAAGAGAAAGAATTAAAATTGTCTACTTTTAATATAAAAGAGTTTATTGATAAATGTCTTGAAGAAATAAATGATAAAAATAATGGCTCAACTAGTTTTTCTACTTCTTTAAATATACAATTTAAAAAAGTAGAAATAGTCCCACAATATAATATAACTCCAGAAAAAATAAAAGAGATAGTATATAATAAGCTCTCAATTTCATACCATCAAGAAGCTGCAGAACTTAGTGGACTTTCATTTTTTATAATATTCTTAAGTATATTTTTTGGAATTCCATAAGCTGATGAAACTTGGAAACTTATTCCTTCCTTTTTAAGGAATGAAAAAAACAATCAATTGATGCGTATATTTACAAAAAAAGCCAAAGCACATGATAGTTCATAATGAAGAATAATTTTAAAGAAATTTGTAGAATATTGTGATAATATTGGATTAAAAATACCAAAAGTTCTTTAGCTATGAAAAGATATATAAAATCACTAGAAAAAAAAGAAAGAAAGGGATATTAAGTGAAGAAAAATAAAATTATATTCTTTGTAAAAACTTTTGAAAAAAAAGAATATATGCTTGACTTTCTAAATGGAAAATTATATTTGAACAAATTATCTTATTTTAAAAAGATAGAAGAAGAATTAGAAAATAATAGAGCTGATGAGAAAGAAGGTTTATGTGCAGTCTTTCAAGCAAAAAACACTAAATTTGAGATAAATGGCTATCAATTAAAAGATATTGTCGGTCCAATTGAAATGAAAGATCCACTCATAGACAATATACATATATTATGTTTATTTGCTGGTAGTACAAATGAAGATAATATCATTGAAGGAAATAAATTTAAAAGAAATAAATTAGATGAAATTGCAAAAGATTTAAATATATCAGATAATTTTAAAAATCTTGGGAAATATTGTGTACTAATACATAATACTTCAAAATTTATAGATAGAGTAGTAAAAACTGTTAAAAAATTGAACTATTATGCAAAAGCAGGATTAGTAAAGTACTATGATTATAATAGTTTTAATGGTTCATTCCAAAATTTAGATGCTGCTTTTAATAAAAGAAATCAATATAATCATCAAAAAGAGTATAGATTTGCAATAGATACAAATAATACTGTTAAAGAAGCACTCGTTCTAGATATAGGAAATATAGAAGATATAGCGACTCAGATTGATTTAACTGATTTAAAAATTAAATTTATATAGATAGCTAAAAACTCCGGGGACAGGATACATAATTACAAATTGAAGAAAAGTTTTTTAATAAAACTTACTCAATGATTGCAATAGATTATAAAAAGAAACAGCCGGGAACAAATAGAACTATATTTAACTTAATAATTAAGTATCCTGCCCCGGAATTTTAAACCCTACAAAGTATCGATTTTATAGGGTTTTTTGTGATTATTTATTAATCTTTAGGAAGTAACTTCACAGGAACGATTTGAAATTCATCCATATTCCATACATTGTTTGTAACATATGGCTCATTATCTATCCAATCATTTAATTCATCTTCTGTTTCAAAATCAACAAATAACGTAGAGCCAACCATTTGATCTTCTTCAATTAGAGCACCTGCATTGATTATTTTACCTTCAGCTATAAGTTTTTTTGCACCTGCAACATGGGCATCTCTTACTTCTAATCTTTTATCAAGAGCATTATCATTATCATAAGCAATTATTAAATATTGCATTGTATTCCTTTAGGTTTATTTTAAGAAATAGCATTCTAGCATTAAAAAAATATGATATAAATTATGTGTTAAAAAGAAGTCCCGAAGCAACGGCAAAACAGAAAGGATAAAGTATTACATTGAAGTATCTAAATAATAGTGTTATATTAATATTTATGGGCATTACTTCTTCTATTTTTGCTCCAGAAGAGAGTTTTTGCATCATGTTTAATTTAAAAGCCAAGTCAAAAAACTTGATAAGAATAATACTTGACATCCAAAAGCCATAATTAGATAAATAAATGGATACAGCAAGTGTATAAAAGAATGTAACATGCAAGACAAAATATAAAAAGATATTTTTACTAAAGACTTGATAGTTATTATAAATTAGGCCATAAAGATTGTCGTGTTTTTGCCAGTTTGACTCAAATAGTTCTAGAGCCATAAAAAGTAGTAATAAAGAGTATAAATCCATGATTAAATATCACAATAGAGCAAAAGCTCTATTGCCTATTTTTCAGGTATGCTAAATTTGATTTTTTGATCTTTATAAAGACCAGTTCCAACTGGTATAGTTCTACCAATTACAACATTTTCTTTTAAGTCTTCTAATAAATCCATTTTAGCACTAATCGCAGCTTCTGTAAGAACTTTAGTAGTCTCTTGGAAAGATGCAGCAGAAATAATAGAATCAGATGTAACCGCAGCTCTTGTAATACCTAATAATAAAGGATCAGCAATCGCAGGTTCTCCACCTAGTCTCATAATTCTTCTATTTTCAATTTGGAATCTTTTTTTAGAAACCATATCTCCCACGATAAACTTAGTATCTCCACCATCAAGAATAGAAACTTGTCTTAACATTTGAGATAAAATAACCTCAATATGTTTATCAGCAATATTTACCCCTTGAGATCTATATACTTGTTGTACTTCAGAAACAATAAAGTAATGTAATGCTTTCTCACCTAAAATTCTTAATACATCATGAGAAGCAACTTGTCCATCAGTTAATGCCTCACCAGCATGAACAAACTCACCTTCATGTACTAAGATTTGTTTAGCTTTGTCAACTAAATACTCTACTTTGCTACCTTTATCATCAGTTATGATAATTCTTTGTTTATTTCTTAAGCTTTTTCCAAAAGAAATTACACCATCAAAAGATGCTAATACAGCAATATTTTTTGGTCGTCTAGCTTCAAATAACTCAGATACTCTTGGAAGACCCCCAGTAATATCTTTTGATTTTTGAGAAGCTTTTGGAGTTTTACCAATGATATCAGCTATCTCAACTTTTTGTCCTTCTGAAACAAAAAGAGATGTTTTAGGGTCAAGGGTATATCTAATTAATTCATCAGATCCAGTTGCTAAAACAATAGTTGGTTTAAATCCAGCAGGAACATATTCATTAATAACTAATTTAGAAGTACCTGTTAAATCATCAAATTGCTCAGATGCTGTAATTCCTGGGATAATGTCTTCAAATGTTACAGTACCAGCTTTTTCTGAAATAGTTGGATTTGCATATGGATCCCATTCTGCAATAACAACTCTCTCATCAGCTTCTGGTTTAGAAAGAATAGTCTCTTTTTCAACTGCTGTATTATCATCTAATTCTATAACAGAACCTCTTGCAATATAGTGTCTTAATGCTTCTCTATCATCACCATCAACGATAACAGCAAAAAGTCCTTTATCTACAACTTTATCTCCAGCTTTAATATCTGGTCTTCTTTCTAAATAATCTCCAGTTAATTTATAGTATTTAACTGAACCTTTAGCTCCTGATGTAACTAAAGTAATAATAGGTGCACCATCTTCAACTTTTAATTCAGATGCAAAAGGAACTCGGTTTGGAACATTCCAACCGTCTTTAATCATCTCTACTATTGATTCATTTGCTTCAACTTCTTCACCATCAGCATATGGTAAGTAAAGTTTACCTTCAATTTTACCAGATACCCCTGCTAGTTCATTTGGTCTTGCAACATCATTTTTTCTTAAATAGAATTTTTTCTCTTCTTTTCCATTAGTAATTGTTAAAATTGTCTCTTCATGTAGAGTCTCAGTTGTAATTTTACCTTTAAATGGTGCATTAATTTTTGGTTCAACAAGTAAAATACCTGCATTTCTTCTATTTGCAACAATTATTTTATCAGCTTTAGAAACATAAGTTTTGATATTATAGTATCTAATAAACCCTTCTTTATCAGCTCTTAATTCTCTCTCAGTTTGAGTTGCACTTGCAGTTCCCCCAACGTGGAAAGTTCTAAGTGTAAGCTGTGTTCCTGGCTCCCCAATTGATTGAGCAGCTAAAACCCCAACAGCTTCACCTGGATTTGCTTTTCTTTGCTCACCAAGGTTTAGACCATAACATTTTGAACACAATCCATTTTCTATTTTACAAGTTAATGGTGTTCTAATTACTACAGATTTAACTTCTGAATCTTTTACAATTTTTGCATCTTCTTCAGTAATTAATGTACCTTCAGTAAATAATATTTCATTAGATATTGGATCAATAATATCTTCTGCTATTACTCTACCTGTGATTCTTTCTTCTAAACTCTCAGTTAATTCATTACCACTTGATAAATCAGTGATTTCAATACCTTCGTGAGTTCCACAATCTTCAGCTGTAATTCTTACATTTTGAGATACATCAATTAGTTTTCTTGTTAAGTAACCCGCATTTGCAGTTTTAAGTGCAGTATCGGCAAGACCTTTTCTAGCTCCGTGAGTTGAAATAAAGTACTCAAGTACATTTAGACCCTCTTTAAAGTTAGAAATAATTGGTGTTTCAATAATAGAACCATCTGGCTTAGCCATAAGACCCCTCATACCTGCAAGTTGTCTAATTTGAGCAGCAGACCCTCTAGCACCTGAATCGGCCATCATATAAATAGAGTTAAATCCATTTTTATCAGTCTCAACTAATTCCATCATCTCTCGACCAAGTTTATTATTAACTTCTGTCCAGATATCAATAATTTTATTATATCTTTCTTGCTCAGTTAATAAACCTTGCTCGAATTGTTTTTGAACTTCAATAACATCTTTTTTAGACTTAGCAATATGCGCAGGTTTAGTTTCTGGAACTCTAATATCATCAATAGAAACAGAAATACCAGCATCAGTTGCATATCTAAAACCTAGGTTTTTAAGGTTATCCAAGAATCTTGGAGTAACTTCATATCCACCATGTTTATAAATATAATCAACTAAAATACCAATATCTTTTTTCTTTAAAACTTTATTCCATAATTCTAAAGGAACAAAATCAGGTAAAATATTATGTACAATTAGTCTTCCAACTGTTGTATGAATGATTTTGTCATTCATTTTTGTTCTAATTTTTGCATGTAAATCTACTTGTTTCATCTCTAAAGCAATAACTGCTTCATCAACACCAGTAAATAGTTTATGCTCACCTTTTACACCATCTTTTTCTAATGATAGATAATAAATACCTAAAATCATATCTTGCGAAGGAACAGCAATTGCTCTCCCTGATGCTGGTAAAAGAATATTCATAGAACTCATCATAAGAATTTTTGCTTCTGCAATAGCTTCTTGTGATAAAGGTACGTGAACTGCCATCTGGTCACCATCGAAATCGGCATTAAATGCAGAACATACTAATGGGTGTAATTGAATAGCTTTTCCATCAATTAGCGTTGGGTGGAACGCTTGAATTGAAAGTTTATGAAGAGTTGGAGCTCTATTTAGCATAATTGGATATTCATCAACAATTTCACTTAAACATTCCCAAACTTCATTAGTCTCAGCTTCAATCATTCTTTTTGCTGATTTTAATGTAGTTGCATAACCTTTTTCTTCTAGTTTTGCCATCAAGTGTGGTTTAAATAACTCTAAAGCCATTTTTTTAGGAATACCACATTGATCCATATTTAAAGATGGTCCAACAACGATTACAGATCTTCCTGAGAAGTCAACTCTTTTACCAAGTAAATTCTGTCTAAATCGTCCTTGTTTACCTTTAATAATTTCAGATAAAGATTTTAAAGGTCTTTTATTTGCACCTTTAACTGCATTTGCAGTTTTACCATTATCAAATAAAGCATCAACTGCTTCTTGAAGCATTCTTTTTTCATTTCTTTGAATGATTTCAGGAGCATCAAGTTCTGATAATCTTTTAAGTCTATTATTTCTGTTTATTACTCTTCTATAAAGGTCATTTACATCAGATACAGCAAATTTTCCACCATCAAGTGAAACAAGAGGTCTTAAATCTGGTGGAAGAACTGGAAGTTGAGTTAACATCATCCATTCAGGTCTATTTCCAGAGTTAATAAAGTTTTCAACAACTTTTAATCTTTTGATAATAGTTTTAGTTTTAGCTTCTGATTTAGTAGATTTCATATCTTCTTTTAAGCTATGTAATAATTCCATTAAATCAAGGTTTTCAAGTAAATCTCTTACAATTTGTCCACCCATATTAGCTTCAAAACCAGTATGTTCATAATGATCATAAATAGTTCTATATTGCTCTTCATTTAAAATGTCATATTTCATTACTTTTTTAGAATGTTCATTATCATAAAAAGCTTCACCTGGCTCATTTACGATATATGCCTCATAGTATAATACTCTTTCTAAATCTTTTAATTTAACACCAAGTAATGTACCAATTCTTGTAGGTAATGAACTTACCATCCAAATATGAGCAACAGGAGATACTAAGTCAATATGTCCCATTCTGTGTCTTCGCACTTTTGCAGAAGTTACTTCAACCCCACATTTTTCACAAACAACACCTTTGTATCTCATTTTTTTGTATTTACCACAAAGACATTCGTAATCTTTTACTGGCCCAAAAATTTTCGCACAAAATAAACCATCTCTTTCAGGTTTTAATGTTCTATAATTAATTGTTTCAGGTTTTTTAACTTCTCCACAAGACCAAGAAAGAATCTTTTCTGGACTTGCTAGTCTTAATTGAAACGCTGAAAAATCTTGTGGTCTTTCTAACTCTTTTATCTCAATTGGTTCTAATACTGTATTTTTACTCATTATTTTCTACCTCGTCAAAAATCTCTACATCTAAACCTAAAGCTTTTAACTCTTTTGTTAATACAAAGAAAGTTTCAGGAACACCTGAATCTGGAACATTTTCACCATTTGAAATTGCTCTATAAGCTCTCGTTCTTCCTTCTACGTCATCAGATTTTGTTGTAAGCATTTCTTTAAGAACAGCAGTTGCTCCATAAGCTTCCAATGCCCAAACTTCCATCTCTCCAAATCTTTGACCACCAAATAGTGCTTTACCACCAACTGGTTGTTGTGTTACAAGTGAATAAGGTCCAGTAGATCTTGCGTGAACTTTTTCATCAACTAAGTGATGTAGTTTTAGCATATACATATAACCTACATTTACTCTTTCTTTCATCTTATCACCAGTTTTACCATCAATAAGATTAGTTTTACCATCTAAGTCAATTTTTGCTAATTCAAATAGTTTTAAGAATTCATCTTCTTTTACACCATCAAATACTTGAGTTGCAAATCTAACACCTTTTGTCCAATCTTGTGCATAATCAACTAATTCATCATCACTTAATTTAGCTAAAAATTCTTTACCATTCATAAGTTTTGCAACATCAGCAATTTCTGTCATCTTAGCTCTTAATTCAGATACAAATTCAGTCTTCTTAGCATCAAAGATATCTTGAATTTGAGTTCCAAGTCTTTTACCTACTAATCCTAAGTGAACTTCAAGAATTTGTCCAATATTCATCCGTGATGGAACCCCTAGTGGATTTAATATAACATCAACAGTTGAACCATCTTCTAAATATGGCATATCAACTTGAGGTACGATGTTAGAAACAATACCTTTGTTTCCATGTCGTCCTGCCATCTTATCCCCAACTTTGATTTTTCTCTTAGTTGCGATATAAACTTTAACTTGTTTGATTACACCTGATTGTAAAATATCATCATGCTCTAATACTTCAAGTTTTTCTTCATGGTCAGTTCTTAATCTAGATTTTTGATTAATAAAATACTCTTTTATATCGTTGTATTTTTTCTCAACATCTTTATCATAAGAAGATACTACTTTTTTCATAGCAAATCTATTTACATTTGCTAATACATCTAAAGGAATAACTTGACCTTTTTTATAAACTACATCATCTAAATCAACATCTTTAACTAATAGGGCTTTTGATAATAAATCATTGATTTTTAAAATCTCTTCTCTATCAAGCATTAATAGTTTATCATGATGTTTTAAATCAAGTTCAGCTTTTTCTGATTCTATTTCAGCAACTGCTCTTGAATCTTTTTCATAACCTTTTTTAGTGAAAACTTTTACATCAACAACTGTACCTTCCATTGAAGTAGGACAGTAAAGTGATTTATTAATAACGTGACCTGCTTTTTCACCAAAGATTGCTCTTAATAGTCTCTCTTCAGGAGTTGGTTTAATTTCACCTTTTGGTGTAACTTTTCCAACCATAATCATACCTGGCTTGATAAATGTACCAACTTTTACAATTCCTGATTCATCAAGATGTGTAATTGATTCATCTTTTACACCTGGTAAATCTCTTGTTATCTCTTCATTACCATGTTTAAGCTCTCTACACTCAACATCTTTTTCATAAATATGAATAGAAGTAAATGCATCTTCTTTAATTAATCTTTGAGATAATACAATCGCATCTTCGTAGTTATATCCATTCCATGGCATAAAGGCAACACAAGCATTAACACCAACTGCTAATTCACCTTTGTCCATTGAAGGACCATCAGCGATTACTTGACCTTTTTGAACTGTATCACCCTCTTTTACTGCAATTCTTTGCCCAAAAGATGTATTATTATTTGTTCTAACATTTTTATTTACACTATAATGGTCAATAAATGCACCATTTTCATCTTCACCTCTAACGTAAATATTTTTTGCATCAGCTTTTTCAACAATACCAGTTCTATCAGCTTTAATAGCTTCCCAAGCATCTCTTGCAACTGTTTTTTCTAAACCAGTTCCAACGATTGGAGCATTTGGTCTTAATAATGGAACAGCTTGTCTCATCATATTCGATCCCATAAGTGCTCTATTGGCATCATCATGTTCTAAGAATGGAATTAATGAAGCAGCAACACCCATAACCATTTGAGAAGAAATATCAATTAAATTAACTTTCCCTCTTTCAACAATTAGGATTTCACCGTCTTGTCTAGCTTCAATTAAAGGTTCAACAATTTTACCATTGTCATCAACTTTAGTAGAACCAGGAGCAATTAATAATCCCTCTTCTTGAGTTGCAGTAACATAAATAATTTCATTTGAAACAATACCATCATGAACTTTTTTATATGGTGCTTCAATAAATCCTAATTCATTTACTTTAGCAAATGTAGAAAGTGTATTGATAAGACCAATATTTTGTCCCTCTGGAGTCTCAACTGGACAAATTCTTCCGTAGTGAGTTGCGTGAACATCTCTTACTTCAAATCCAGCTCTCTCTTTTACAAGTCCACCCTCACCAAGTGCAGAAAGTCTTCTTTTATGAGTAACTTCTGATAATGGGTTAGTTTGGTCCATAAATTGTGATAATTGACCAGATGTAAAGAACTCAGTAATTGTTGATGTAATCATTTTAGAGTTAACTAAATCATGTGGCATTATATCTTCTAATGTACCAGATAAAGTAGTCATTTTATCTCTAATTGCTTTTTGCATTTTGATTAAACCAGAATGCATTTCATTAGCAAGTAACTCACCAATAGCTCTAATTCTTCTGTTACCTAAGTGATCTCTATCATCGATATGCCCATGACCAGATTTAACTTTTACAAGGTATTGAACAGTTTTAATAACATCTTCATAAGTAAGTGTTGTAACATATTCAGGAACATTTACACCTAACTTGTGGTTCATTTTCATTCTTCCCACTTTTGTTAAGTCATATCTTTCTGGATCAAAGAATAATTTTTTAACGAAATCTTTAGCAGCTTCTTTAGTTACAGGCTCACCTGGTCTCATTACTTTATAAATTCTAATAGCAGCTAAATCATTTTCATCTTCTAATTGCTCAGTTTGTCTTAATAATTTTAAAGACTCAGCATCTGCAGCAAATGCATTGATAATAGAATCATCAACACCTTCAGCTAAATCATTTGCAATATCAAAAGAATCAAAACCTAAGTCAAGTAATTTTTTTAATTTTAATTCATCTAAATGAGTTAAAGAATCAAATAATACTTCACCAGATTCTGGATCAAAAATTGTACCAGCAGTACTTCTGTCCATTAATAATTCAACTGGGTATTCAACTAATTTTAATCCACCATCAACTAATGCTTTAGCTTTTCTAGCAGTTAATCTTTTTCCAGCAGCAATTACTAAATTACCTTTATCATCTTTAATATCAAATTCAACTCTTCCTGTGAAGTCTTCAGGACTAAATTCAGTTAAGAATTTATTGTTTTTAATTTTAATATTTAAAATTGGGTAGAACATTTTGATAATATCTTCTTTAGAATATCCTAATGCTCTAAAAAGAATAGTTACAGGAACTTTTCTTCTTTTGTTGATTCTTACATATAATACATCTTTTGCATCATATTCAAAATATAACCAAGAACCTCTATCTGGAATAATTTGTCCAGTGTAGATTAGTTTATTTCCAGCAGTGTTTGATTCTTCTTCTTTGAAGATAACACCAGGAGATCTATGTAATTGGTTAACAACAACTCTTTCAACACCATTTACAATAAATGAAGTTCTATCTGTCATTAAAGGTATTTCTCTAACGAATAAAGATTGTTCTTTCATATCTTTAACGCCGATTTTTTCACCAGTTTTTTCGTTAAGATCCCAAAGAGTTAATCTTATTTTGATTTTTAATGGGATTGAGTAAGTAAGACCTCTAACCATAGACTCTCTAACATCGTATTTTGGTTTACCCACTTCACTTTCTATATAATCAAGAGTAATTCTACCTTGAGCATCATGTATTGGGAAAATTGATTTAAATACTTTTTCTATTCCAGCATCTGTTCTGCTCTCTTTTCCTACCATTAAAAAGTTGTCATACGAATTTTGTTGTAATTGTAATAAATTAGGAATTTCAATATGTTGTGGATTTTTAGCAAAATCGACTCTAAGCCTATTACCAGATTTTAAAGAATTTAGCATAGTTCACCTTGTCAAAAATTTGATTTTTTTTTTGCTTTTTAGTATAAAGCACAAAAGCATCCCTAAAGGATAGGGTTAAAATTCCTTGGAATTTTAACCTTAGCCTTCAAAGATGCTATCTATATACAAGGCATGAAAGCCTTGTATTACATAGAATAAATTACAAGTAAGTAATTATTTTAATTCTACTTTTGCACCAGCTGCTTCTAATTCAGCTTTAGCTGCTTCTGCATCTTCTTTTCCAATACCTTCTTTAACGATTGCACCAGCTTCTTCAGACATAGCTTTAGCTTCTTTTAGTCCAAGACCAGTTAATGCTCTAATTGCTTTAATAACATTAATTTTTTTGTCTCCTGCATCAACAAGAACAACATTAAATTCTGTTTGCTCTTCAGCAGATTCAGTAGCTGCAACAGCTCCTCCAGCAACTGCAACAGGTTGTGCAGATACTCCAAATTTTTCTTCGAATTCTTTTACTAATTCAGATAACTCTAATACAGATAAACCAGAGATGTATTCTAATACGTCTTCTTTAGAAATTGCCATTTCATTTCCTTCTAATTTTTTATTTTTATTTTTATTTAAATAATTGTTGCTTATTAAGCAGCCTCTTCTTCTTTTTTCTTTCTAAGAGCATCAAGCCCAATAGTAAAGTTCGTAACTGGCGCCATCCATGTAGCTGCAAGCATACCAAGAAGTTGTTCTCTTGATGGTAACTTAGCAAATGCATTAACAGTAGCAAGATCAGCGATTTTACCTTCAATGATACCAGATTTGATAGCAAATTTATCTTTATTTGCAGATGCAAAAGTGTCAGCTACTTTACAAGCTGAGATTTGATCTTCTGACCATAAGAAAATGTTTGTACCAGTTAATTCGATATCACCTAATTCAGCATTTTTTACAGAAACAGCAACAAGAGTATTTTTTGCAACTTGTACTTTAGTTCCATTATCTCTAGCGTCTTTTCTTAATACTTCTAACTGTTTATGAGTCAATCCTTTATAATCACAAACTACGATAGCTTGAGACTCTTTGAATTCAGAAGTTAAGAAATCAACGATTTCTGATTTTTGTTGTTTAGTCATCATTATATATTTCCCCCTTTCAAAACATCCAACTTCGGCGGGTTTTACAAGATACGGGGGTATCTAACCAGCTGTCTTCAGTTTTATATCAGTGCCTTGAATAACACTCAAAAATATTGATTTTATCAACATATTTGAATGTTAAAATTTCTTTTAACAAGTTTACAGGTAAATCAAAGACCTAACTGTAAACTTAAATAAATAAAAGTAAAATTTACTTTTATTTACGCTTTTATATCCATAACTTCTAAAACCTCTAATGAAATAGATGGTGACATAGTTAAAGAAAGTGCAGCATTAGTAATATATCTACCTTTTGCAGTTGAAGGTTTAGCTTTATTAATTGCACCTACAAATGCTTTGATATTTTCTGTAATTGCTTCGTTAGAAAATGAAACTTTTCCAACTGCAGCTTGCATATTACCTTTTTTGTCAACTCTATATGTAACTTGACCACCTTTAGCATCATTAACAGCTTTGTTAACATCCATTGTAACAGTTCCAGTTTTAGGATTAGGCATTAAACCTTTTGGCCCTAAAATTCTACCAATTTTACCAACCATTCCCATACAATCAGGAGTTGCTATTAAAACATCAAAATCGATGTTTCCAGCTTGAATTGATTCTACTAAATCATCATTTCCAACAATATCAGCACCAGCTGCTTTTGCTTCATCCATTTTTGTTCCCTTAGCGAAAACTGCAACTCTTACAGTTTTACCAGTACCATGAGGAAGAACAACTGCACCTCTGATCATTTGATCAGCGTGTCTTGGATCTACATTAAGATTAAGTGCAACTTCAACACTTTCATCAAATTTAGCTGATTTTAAATCTTTTACACAAACAACTGCTTCTGCTAATGTGTATTTTTTATCTTCGATTTTTTCTAATAAACTTTTATATCTTTTTGAAACTTTTGCCATTTTATTCTCCGCAATTTTATTTTTTTCAAGGAAACTTTGCTTTTAAAGCTAAAGAGTACTTGTTTGCTACCGCCGTTTAAGCCTGGTGGTAAGGCTTATGAAAAGAAATATTAAATTTCTACTTCAATTCCCATAGATCTAGCAGAACCTGCAACAATTTTTGCAGCTTGTTCTTTATCATCTGTATTTAAATCTTTGATTTTCATATCAACGATTTCCATAACTTGATCTTTAGTCAATTTACCAATTTTGTTTTTAAGTGCGTTATCGCTACCTTTTTTAACACCTGAAGTTTTTTTAATTAAGTCAGTCATTGGTGGTTGTTTAACTAAAAATGTAAAACTTTTATCTGTATAATAAGTAATTTCTACAGGAATACTAAACCCTGCTTTATCCTTAGTTTTTTCGTTGAAAGCTTTACAAAATTCCATAATATTGATTCCTCTTTGCCCTAATGCAGGACCAACAGGTGGTGATGGGTTTGCAGCACCAGCAGGAATTTGAAGTTTTAAAACACCAGCTATTTTTTTAGCCATCTTTTCTCCTTTTAAATTTGTTGTTTAATGATTTAGACATTAGGCAAGAAAACTCAGAAGCTAATTTTTTTGCCTAATGTCTATATTCAAAGAGTAATTAAACTACTCTTTCTACTTGTGTATAAGAAATCTCTACAGGAGTATTTCTTCCGAAAATTGATACATTTAATTTTAGTATACCTGAAGCTATGTCAAACTCTTCAACTATACCATTAAAGTTTGCAAATGGACCTTCATTGATTCTTACCATTTCCCCATCGTCAAATGAAACTTTTGGTTTAGCAGCAGCTCTATTATTAACTTTATCTAAAATAGAATTGATATCTTTTTCAGATAATGGTGTAGGTTTTTTAGACTCACCAATAAATCTACCAACTTTTGGCATTGATTGAATTCTATGCCATAATGCAGTATCTAAATCAATTTTAGCAAAAGCATATGCTGGGTATAAAGGTCTTTCAACAATTGTTTTATTACCTTTTTTTACTTCAATTAAATCTTCTGTTGGAACTAATACATCAGCAATTTTTCCATCAGCCATTTCATCAGCTAATCTTACTAATGCTCTTTTCACTGTTAATTCACTACCTGAGTGAGTTTGAATTGCATACCATAAATGTGCCATTATTATTTCCTTAGTTTATTACTGAAGACAAGCTAAAAGACATTACAGCATCTATTAGAGCTAAAAATAATGAAATAACTGTTACTACTACAAATACAGAAATATAAGCAGATCTAATTTGTTCTTTAATTGGAAAAATTACTTTTCCTATCTCTTCTCTTGCATTCTTATAATATGTTTTTAACTTACTCACAATCGACTCCAGAGTTATAATTATTTAGCTTATAAATATTTTTTAAAAAAGTTATTTGTTACTACTTTAAGAAATATTTAGTGGCAGGCCAGGAGGGACTCGAACCCCCAGCCATCGGATTTGGAATCCGGCGCTCTACCATTGGAGCTACTGACCTGCTTAAAAAGATAAAAAGGTTAAGTAAAGTCTTACGACTTTAACTTAACTTCTTTATGAATAGTGTGTTTTCTCAATCTCGGACAATATTTGTTAACCTCAAATTTCTCAGTGTGAGTTTTTGGGTTTTTCCAAGTAGTGTAGTTAATATCTCCACTTTCTTGACATTTTAATCCGATTTTTATTCTAACTGCTGCCATATTAATCCTTATTTGATAACTTCAGCAACAACTCCAGCACCTACAGTTCTACCACCTTCTCTGATAGCGAACTTAGTACCTTTTTCAAGAGCAATTGGTGCAACTAAACTAACTGTCATTTCTACATTATCCCCAGGCATAACCATTTCAGTTCCCTCAGGTAATGTACAAGAACCAGTAACGTCTGTTGTTCTTACATAAAATTGTGGTCTATATCCAGAGAAAAATGGAGTATGTCTTCCACCCTCTTCTTTAGAAAGGATATAAACTTCTCCTCTAAATTCTGTATGTGGAGTAATTGTTCCTGGCTTAATAAGAACTTGTCCTCTTTGTACATCTTCTTTTTTGATACCTCTTAAAAGAATACCTGCATTATCTCCAGCTTGACCTTCGTCCATTTCTTTTCTGAACATTTCAATACCAGTTACAGTAGTTTTTTGAGTATCGTGGATACCAACGATTTCAATTTCTTCACCTAGTTTGATAGTACCTTTTTCAATTCTACCAGTAACAACTGTACCTCTACCTTGGATAGTAAATACATCTTCAACAGGCATTAAGAAAGCTTGGTCAGCATCTCTAACTGGAGTTGGGATATAAGCATCTACTTCATCCATAAGTTTATAGATTTTTTCAGACCACTCACCAGCAGTTCCAGTTTTAGCTTCTTCTAGAGCTCTAAATGCAGAACCTGCAATAATTGGAGTATCATCACCTGGGAAATCATAAGTAGATAATAATTCTCTAACTTCCATTTCAACAAGTTCTAACATTTCTTCTTTATCTTCATCATCAAGTTGATCTTCTTTATTTAAGAAAACAACGATGTATGGAACACCTACTTGTTTAGATAATAAGATGTGCTCTCTAGTTTGTGCCATAGGTCCATCAGTTGAAGCGATAACTAAGATAGCTCCGTCCATTTGTGCAGCACCAGTAATCATGTTTTTAACGTAATCGGCGTGACCTGGACAATCTACGTGAGCGTAGTGTCTAGTATCAGTTTCATACTCAACGTGAGAAGTAGCAATAGTAATTCCTCTTTCTCTTTCTTCTGGAGCGTTATCAATTTGATCATAATCCATTGTTGCTTGACCATTTTTTAGTGCAAGAACCATAGTGATCGCAGCAGTTAATGTAGTTTTACCGTGGTCAACGTGACCAATAGTACCAATATTTACGTGTGGTTTACTTCTGTCAAATTTTTCTTTTGCCATAGAATTTTTCCTTTAAAAGATTTAATAAAATTGCCCTCTGAGCAGATAAGCCCAAAAGCTGATCTATTCAGAGGGGTATTGTGAGACATTCACATAAGTTAAATGTATTAATACAACTAAATTATGTTAACGGGTCGCAATTATACACTAAAAAAGATTACAAGGAGATTACAATGTAGTAAAAGAGTTATAATTTTTGCAATATATATAACTCAGCTCCCAGAATCAATAAAAAATAAATGGAGCGGGAGACGAGACTCGAACTCGCGACAATCTGCTTGGAAGGCAGAAGCTCTAGCCAACTGAGCTACTCCCGCTCATTTAATGGTGGTGAGGGAAGGATTTGAACCTTCGAAGCCGTAGGCGGCGGATTTACAATCCGCAGGATTTGACCACTCTCCAACCTCACCGGTTGAAAATTATTAATCTGGTCTAGCGCTGTTCTTCAAAAATGAAGATTTCGCAGACTTATAACTTATATGGAGCTGGTGAAGGGAGTTGAACCCCCGACCTGCTGATTACAAATCAGCTGCTCTAGCCAACTGAGCTACACCAGCATATAAATATATTTACAAAAATGGTGGCGCGGGGCAGAATCGAACTGCCGACACAAGGATTTTCAGTCCTTTGCTCTACCGACTGAGCTACCGAGCCATCGTTTTTGGACTGAAATTATAATGTCTATCATATTAATTCTAGCTTAAAGCACTTACAAGATTTTTAAATTCTTCTCCTCTGTGCTTATATGAGGTAAATTGGTCCAAAGAAGCGGCTGCTGGTGAAAGCATTCCTATGCCATTTTCACAGAATAATTCATCAATTTTTTCAACTGCTTTATTTAAATATTTTAATGCAAAAACTTCAATTCCAAACTCATTTGCTAATTGAAATATTTTTTCATCATTTGAGCCAATTGCAAAAATTGTTATATTATATTTTTTAATTTCTTCAAATAAAGGTTTTAAATTTGCACCCTTATCATCACCACCTAAAATAAGATTTATTTTTTTATCTTTATATGATTTTAATGCATTTATCGTAGCATCAACATTTGTGGCTTTACTATCATCTATCCACAATCTATTTTTTTTATCAAAAAATTCTTCAACTTTGTGTTTGCCAACAACAAAAGAGTTTATAAGTTCATAATCTAATTTATCAAAAAGTATTTTACTACTTATTAGTGCCATTATTGAATCAAGTAAAAAAGGCTCTTTGAATTTTATTTTTTCTTTATCTATTCCAAACTCTTTACATAAGCAATCACTATTTTTATAAGTAATAACACAAGCATCAGTTTTATAATCTTTGAACTCTTCTGGAATAATTGCAATTTCACTCTCTACCATAAAATCTAATGGCTTTAATTTTGCTTTTTTATACTCATCAAAACTTCCATGCCAAGTAATATGATCTTCACTTATTGGAAGAAGTATATATATGTTTGGTTTTGCTTTATTTGTATAATAATTTGTAAATGAAGAAGTTTCTAGTATCCAAATATTTGCATCTTTATTTAACATTGCTAAAGGAGTTCCAATATTTCCACCACAAACACTACCTCTTTTTTCTAGCAAGTGTTGAGTCATTTCAGTAGTAGTAGTTTTTCCATTTGTTCCCGAAATCCAAATACTAAAAGGCATATTATCTGCAAATAAATCATATTCACTTATAATATTATTAGAATTTTTAACCATATGATTAGAGGGCATTATTCCAGGGCTTACAATAGTAATATCATTTGAATATTTATCATAAGTGTCAAAATCACTATCATCATATAATTTAACATCATCAAAAGCTTCTTCTATAGCTTTTGCAGTAAGTCCTTTACCTAAAACTCTAATCATATTTTCCTCTATCTTAGATTTGTTTATCTAATTTTAAAACTTAATAGTGCAAAAAGATTTGCCATAAAAGCTATAATCCAAAATCTAACTATTATCTTATTCTCTTTCCAACCCTTGTGCTCAAAATGATGGTGAATAGGAGCCATTAAAAAAACTCTTTTTTTCCTTAACTTAAATGAACCAACTTGTAATATTACAGATACAGTTTCTACTACAAAAATAAGACCAATAATTAAAAGTAGTATTTCACTTTTCCCTACTATTGCCATGTATCCCATAAATCCACCTAAAGGTAAAGAACCACTATCTCCCATAAATACCTCAGCAGGATGAGAGTTAAACCAAAGAAAAGCAATCAATGCACCTATCATAGAAGAACCTAATATTGCTAACTCTCCTGCCATTTTAATATTTGGAACAAGTAAATATGCACTAAAAATTGCATGTCCAGAGATATAAACAATTGTTGATAAAGTAAAAAATGAAATTATCGAAGGAACAGTTGCTAAACCATCAAGTCCATCAGTTAAGTTTACAGCATTAGATGTCGAAACAATAACTAACATCCAAAAAATTATTGAATAAATGCCCATATCAAAAAGAGGTAACTTATAAAATGGAATATATAGTTCTGTAGTATGAGCATAATAATAAAGTGTAGCAGATACTATAAACGCACAGAAAAATTGTAATATAAGTTTAGCTCTAGCACTAAGTCCTGCTGAATTTTTTTGTTTGAAAATTTTTGATAAGTCATCTTGCATTCCAATTAAACAAAATAATACAAGTGTTAATAGTCCACCTACTACATAGAAGTTATTTAGTTTAACTGTTAGTAATGTTGCAATTATAGTTGAAAAAATAAATACAACTCCACCCATGGTAGGAGTTCCACATTTTATTTGATGAGATTCAGGAGCATACTCATATATAGGCTGATTTGCCTTTTTATTTTTCGCCCACTTTATGAATTTTGGCATTAAATACATAGTTAATAAAAAAGATATTAAAAAAGCAATTCCTGCACGAACTGTAATATATTGAAAGATATTGATCTCGAGATGTCTATAGAACCAGTAAAACAAATTTAAACCTTCGTTTAGATATAATCTCCGGATTATAATATATTAATAATTTTAAAAGGTTTAAATAATGACAAATAAAACAATTCTAATCATAACAGATGGTATTGGTCATAATAATTCATCAAATTTCAATGCCCTAAAAAATGCAAATACTCCAACTTATGATTATCTATTTAAAAATGTACCTTATTCTTTAATACATACTTATGGAACACATGTTGGTTTACCAGATGGCCAAATGGGAAATAGTGAAGTAGGACATATGAGTATAGGAAGTGGAAGAGTTTTATACCAAGATTTAGTAAAAGTTAATTTAGCAATCGAAAATGATACATTAAAAGATAATGAACTTTTAAACTCAACAATTGAGAAATCAAATAATATTCATCTTATAGGATTAATTAGTGATGGTGGTGTTCACTCTCATATTAATCATGTAATAGCATTTGCCAAACTTTCTAAGAATCTAGGAAAAAAAGTATTTATACATATAATAACTGATGGTAGAGATGTTGCTCCTAATTGTGCTAAGAAATATATAAAAGACATAGAAAACATTTGCGATTATGATATTTCAATAGCTACTATTAGTGGAAGATATTATGCAATGGATAGAGACAATAGATGGGATAGAATAAAAAAAGCATATGACGCGATTGCTCTAGGACTTCCAAAAACAGATAAAGATATAAATAACTATATTGAAGACTCTTATAATAATGATATTTTAGATGAATTTATTATTCCTGCATCTTTAAATGATTATAGTGGATTTGAAGAAAATGATGGAGTTATCTTTTGTAACTTTAGAAGTGATAGAATGAGAGAGATGTCAAAGGCAATAGCTGACAAAAACTTTTCTGAATTTCCAAGAGTTGAGAAAAATCTTAATATTGCAACAATTACTGAATATGACAAAAACTTCCCTCTTCCTGTGCTTTTTCCAAAAGAGACTCCAAAAAATACTTTAGCTGAAGTTATTTCAAATAATGGGCTTAAACAGCTGCACACAGCTGAAACAGAAAAATATGCCCATGTAACTTTTTTCTTTAATGGTGGATTGGAAGAGCCTTATTTAAATGAGACCAGAGTATTAATACCCTCACCCAATGTTACGACTTACGATTTACAACCGCAAATGAGTGCACCTGAAGTTGGAGTAGAAGTTAGACGAGCCATAGATGAAGAGTATGATTTTATTGTTGTAAACTTTGCAAATGGAGATATGGTAGGACACACAGGTATTTATGATGCAGCAATCAAAGCTGTTGAAGCTGTTGATTTGGAACTTGGTAAAATAATAGAAAAAGCAAAAGAGAAAAACTATAGTATTGTTTTAACTTCAGATCATGGAAATTGTGAAATGATGAGAAATGATAAAGGTGAAACCTTAACAAATCATACAGTAGGAGAAGTTTACTGCTTTGTTATATCTGACAAAGTAAAAGAGGTAAAAACAGGAAGTTTAAATAATATTGCACCAACGGTGTTAAAACTGATGAATCTTGATATTCCAAAAGAAATGGATGAAGCTTTAATATAAGTTTATAATATGGCAAAAATTATAATTAATAAACTTCAAATTAAAAACAATGACAAAGAACTAGTTAATTTAAGTTTTGAAATAAATAAATCAATGGCATTAATAGGTGAAAGTGGAAGTGGGAAATCACTTACCCTTAAAGCCATTTTAAATCTTTTGCCATCAAATTTAGAATCTATTATTAATATAGAGCCTCTTAGTGAACTTGATAAAAAAAACATAGGTTTCATACCTCAAAACCCATTTACCTCTTTATCTCCAATGACAAAAATTTCTAAGCAGTTTTTTTGTGAAGATAGTAAAAAACAAGAAGTATTAAAATTAGTTGGATTAAATGAATTTGTTTTAAATAGATTTCCTGCGCAATTAAGTGGAGGACAACTCCAAAGAGTTGTAATAGCAATTGCAATTAGCAAAAATCCAAAACTTTTATTACTAGATGAACCAACAACTGCACTTGATACAAAAAATAAAGAGATAATTCTAGAATTGCTAGAAAGTTTAATAAAAGAGTTAAGTTTAAAGATATTATATGTTACACATGATATATATTCAATAAAAAATTTATGTGAAGATATTATAATTTTAAAAAATGGTAAAATAATAGAAAGTGGTAAAACAAAAGATGTTTTATCTAATCCAAAAGATGAATATACGATTGAATTAATAAATTCAAACTTTACAAATAAAAAATTTAGGGAAGCATAATGATAAAATATATTTTAGGAATTATTACAATAATTGGACTGGCTGTTGCATCTTGGCTAGTTTACTTATATCTTAACTTAAGATTTGATATTGATAAAATAGTTAATTATAAGCCCCCTTTGACAACTCAATTTTTTGATAAAAATGGTGAATTAGTAGCCAATATTTTTGAAAAAGAAAACAGACTTTATGTAGATTATGAGGATATTCCACCAAGAGTAATTGAAGCACTATTAGCTATTGAAGATACTCAATTCTTTGAGCATGGAGGAGTAAACCTTGATGCTATAAGTAGAGCCTTGATAAAAGATATAAAAGCTGGAAAATTAGTTGAGGGAGCTAGTACACTAACCCAACAATTAGTCAAAACTGTTTTACTTACTAGAGAGAAAAAACTTATAAGAAAAATAAAAGAAGCTCTACTTTCAATTAGAGTTGAACAAGTTCTAACAAAAGAACAAATTTTAGAGCGATATTTCAACCAAGTATATTTTGGTCATGGATACTTTGGTATAAGAACAGCAGCACTTGGATATTTTAAAAAAGAACTTTACCAATTATCATTAAAAGAAATTGCAATATTAGTTGGTCTTCCAAAAGCTCCAAGTTTTTATGATCCAACTAGAAATCTAAAATTTTCACTTGCAAGAGCAAATCAAGTTGTAAATAGACTAAAAACTCTTGGCTGGATAAATCAAAGTGAATACCAAGAAGCTACGGATTCTGTACCAACTGTTTATAACCAAACCTTAACTAAAAACAAAGCTCCTTATATTGTTGATTATGCATTTAAAGAGTTGAGAAAAAATATTCCTAATATTAAAGAAGAGGGATATATTATTAATTTAACTATTGACTTAAAGGCACAAGAAATAGCAAGACAAGCTTTAAATCTTTCTTACAATAATATTATAAAAAGAGATCAGTACTTTAGATCTCAAGCTTTCAAAGGATTAGAAGTTTATCCTATGAGTTTAATAGAAGAGCAAGAAGCATTTACAAAAACTTTAAATGGTGGATTAATTACAATTGAAAATAACACTGGTAAAATTCTAAGTTTAGTAGGTGGTGTAAATTATAGAGAGTCTTCATTTAACAGAGTTATACAAAGTCAAAGACAACCAGGAAGTGCTGTAAAACCATTTATTTATCAACAAGCTTTAGATTTAGGATATTCTCCTGCAAGTTATATTGCAGATATTTCTAGAACCTATGAATTTGAGGATGAAGAGACAAAAAAAGCAAATACTGAAAATCCTGATGTAAACGAATCAGATACACAAACAGAAGATACAACAAATGAAGATACTAATAAAAAAAGATGGCAACCTAAGAATTATGAAGAAGATTATAAAGGACTAATTACATTAAGAGAAGCATTAGTTCACTCACGAAATCTTGCAACCATTAATTTAGTAAATGATATAGGTATTGATGTTATTTATAAAGGCTTAAAATCATATGGGTTTAATGATTTACCATTTGACTTATCAATTACTTTAGGAAGTTTTGGTGTTTCTCCAATGGAATTTTCACAAGCTTACTCTATGTTTTCAAATGATGGGATTCAAGTAAAACCTTATATTGTTAGTTCTATTACAAATAGATATAAACAAACTGTTAACTTTGAACCAGAAGAAAAATTTATAACCTCTCCTGAACAAGCATATTTAATGACAACAATATTAGAAGATGTTGTAAAAAAAGGTACAGGAAGAATGGCTAATGTAGATGGAATTGAAATTGCAGGGAAAACAGGAACTTCAAATAACAATGTTGATGCATGGTTTTGTGGATATACACCTACTTTACAAACAATTGTTTGGTTTGGGAATGATGATAATAAACCTATGAGAAGAAGTGAAACGGGGGGAAGAGCTGCAGGACCAGCTTTTGCATACTTTTATAAAAACTATTTAAAACTTCATCCTGAAATTAAAAGAAACTTTACACAACCAGATAATGTTAAAACTACTACATTAAATGGTGAAAAAGAGTACTACACAGAAACTTCAAAACTTCCATTAAACAAAACAAGACTTCTAGAAAAAAATCAAGTACAATTTTAAAAATTAAGCATAAAAAAAGCTTGGCTAAAAAGCCAAGCTTTTAAAAACTTATTCTTTTCTTCTTATTAACAAGAATAAGTACTCATAAATTCAAACGCAGTTGGTCTAGCTTCATCAGGCCATACTTGAGTTTCAAATTTATAGTGTTGATAAGTATCTATCATATCTTGAGTAAATACAGGTTTTAAGAAATCATTATCTCTAATTAATGCTTCTAATGAACCTCTTAATGTATGAGGCATTTGAGGAATTTTTCTTTCTCTAATTTCATCTAAAGGCATTTCAAATAAATCTTCATCCATTGGACCAATTGGTTCAACTTTATTTGCAATTCCATCAAGTCCAGCCATTAACATTGCTGCAAATCCTAAATAAGGACAAGAAGTAGAATCAGGGAATCTCATTTCAATTCTAGTAGCTTTTTCACCTGCTCCATAAGGAACTCTACAAGAAGCTGATCTATTTTGAGAAGAGTAAGTTAAGATTGAAGGAGCTTCAAATCCTGGAATTAATCTTTTGTATGAGTTAGTTGATGGGTTAGTAAATGCAGCAACTGCTCTTGCGTGTTTAAAAATTCCACCAACATAATGTCTAGCTGTTTCAGAAAGGTTTCCATATTCACCCTCTTTGTAGAATAAATTTTTACCATCTTTCCAAATTGATTGGTGTACATGCATACCATTACCATTATCACCATAAAGTGGTTTTGGCATAAATGTACAAGTTTTACCATTTAAGTGTGCAACCATTTTACAAACATATTTATATTTTTGAACATTGTCAGCAGCTTCAATCATATCACCAAATACTATACCAATTTCACCTTGAGCTTGAGCAACTTCGTGATGACCTAAAATAACTTCTAGTCCAACTTGTTCTAAAACTAACATCATCTCAGCTCTTAAGTCAACCATTGAATCTGTTGGTTGAACTGGAAAATATCCACCTTTAGTTCTAGGTCTATGTCCAGTGTTTCCACCTTCGATTTCTCTTGCATCTGCCCAACAACCCTCTTCAGAATCAACTCTATAATATGATTCATTAATATTATCAATAATTTTTACATCATCAAAAATAAAGAATTCATTTTCAGGTCCAAAATAAGCAACATCACCAACACCAGACTCAGTTAAATGAGTTAATGCTTTTTTAGCAATAGATCTTGGACATTTTTCATATATCTCACCTTTATAGATGTCAAAAACATCACAAATTACAATGATTGTTGAATCTGCTGTAAAAGGATCTAAAAATGCAGTACCAACATCTGGTTTTAATAACATATCTGATTTATTAATTGGTTGCCATGCATCAACTGATGAACCATCAAAAGGTAAACCATTTGTTAAATTACCTTCATTTACAGCACTTAACATATAAGACAAATGATGCCACATACCTTTCATATCTGTAAATCTAAAATCTACAAATTTTACTTCATTTTCTTCACAATATTTAAAAAACTCTTCTGTATTGTTAACAAATTTACCCATATATAATCTCCTGATATTTTGATTTAATATATCTTATCAAAATTAAGTTTATAAATTCCCAAATTTTTGTATAAAAAATAAACATTTATTACATTAATTAAAAGATATTTTATAAAACATCTGGTTAAAAATTAACCAGCATTCTCTCTCTATTCTCAAATGTCGCTACTTTTGTAAAGCCAAAAGATTTCACATAGTTTATTACTTCTTCGTATTTAAAACCTACTTGTTCAAGACTGTGAGCATCAGAACTTAATGTTATTGGAATATCAAGTTCATAAACCAATTCTAAAATATCTTTTGAAGGATAAATTTCTTTTATAGGTTTTCTTAATCCTGCTGCATTTACTTCTATTACCATCTCAGATTTTTTTATCTCTTTAAGAGCATTTTTTGCTATTATTTTTACATCTTTTTTTGGTAGATATTTAAATATTTTGATTAAATCAATATGCCCAATAATATCAAAGTGTTTTGATTTTGCAAGAGCTTCAACTGTATCAAAATAATCTTGCCAAATCTTATCAATATCACTATTTTCATACTTCCCTATAAATTCTGGATTATCAAAACCCCAACCATCTAAAAAGTGTACAGAGCCTATAAGATAATCAACTTTAGCATTTAAAATCTCATCTAGCATTTTTATATTTTGCATAAAATCAACTTCATATGCCAACAATATTTTTATTTTATTTTTATATTTTTCTTGTAGTTTTTTAACTTCATTTTCATAAAAGTCTTTTTGAGAAATATCTAGTCTATATTTTTCATCAAAGTTCATAGGAGCATGTTCAGAAAAACCAAACTCATCAATTCCTAATTCAATTGCTCTTAATACATACTCTTCCATTGTTCCCGTAGCATGGTTACAAAGTGTTGTATGGTTATGCAAATCTACTCTCATGCCAATATTCCTGAACCTTCTATTTTAGTGCTTCGATCAAGGGCATAAACTCTTTTACCATTTAAAATATCATATTTCCAAATAGGAGCAGACTTCTTAAAATCTTCCACAAACTCATCTATTAATTCTAGTGCAACTCTTCTTTTAGGAGAACAAACAGCTGCAATATATGAACTTTCATGATTTAGAACATCTCCCCTGCTATGAGCCATAAGTACAATTGCATTTAAAGACTTTGCTTTATCTTGCCAAGCGTTAAACCAATTATTTAAAATTGGCTCATAAATATCAAAAGATAAGCCTTCAATACCATCTTCATCTCTTACAACTCCCACAAAAGTAATAATTGCACCATAATTAGAATTTTTAAACTCTTCATGCCAAGTATTTGTAATATTTTCTACAGGTAAAGACCCATCAAAAAGTTGTAATTTTCTATCATTATTCATTATTCATTATTCACTTTTCATTAAATTATTCATCCACCACAAACAGGAGGCAATAAAGATACTTTATCTCCGCTATTTAGCTCAACATCTTTTGAACTAACCATCGTATCATTTACTGCAACTGCGCAGTTTTCAAGCCACTTAACCATATCTTGTTCATCTTTTAATATAACACTTAGCTCTGATAAATTTTTTATATCTAAAGTAAGTGGTTTTTTGTTAATTGGGCCTAGAAATTCTATAGTTACCACTTTAACTCCTTTTTACTAATTTTTAATTATTATATCAAAACTATTTTAAAGGAAAACAAATAAATGATATTTGCAAAAATCGATTATATAAATTTATTACCTTTTCATGTATATTTTAAAAAAAATATTAAACCAGCAAAATTAAAAGCAATTATTAATTCTAAAAAATCATATCCTGCTGATATTAATAAAAAATTTTTAAATAGAAAAGTTGATGCAGCTTTTATTTCCTCAATTAAATCTAAAGGACAAAAGTCACTAGATTTTGGGATAATAGGAAAAAAAGAAATTCTTTCTGTTTTGTCAATTCCAGGTGATTATAAAGAAGACCATGAGTCAAATACTTCAAATTTATTAGCAAAAATTTTACAATGTGAAGGACAAGTTCTCATAGGAGACAAAGCTCTTAAGTATTATGTTAGTCATGATAAAGATAGCTTTGTAGACTTAGGTAAGCTTTGGACAAAAAAACATAACCTACCCTTTGTTTTCGCAAGGCTTTGTTATAACAAACATGGTGATTATTTAAGAAAAATAACTAAGAATTTCAATAAAAGAGCAGTAAAAATTCCTCAGTATATTCTAAAAGAGTATTCACAAAGATCAGGTATTTCAGTAAAAGATATACAATTTTATCTTACAAAACTTGATTACAAAATAGAAAAAAAAGAGAAAAAAGGCTTGAGCCTTTTTTTCAAACTAGCAAAAGATATAAAATAAAGGTAAAAAATGCAAATTATTGATTCAGTTATATTAGGAATAATAGAGGGATTTACAGAATTTTTACCTATATCTTCTACGGGACATTTAATTGTCGCAAGTGAGTTTTTAGGATTAAAACAAGATAGTATGAATAAAGCTTACGAAGTTATAATTCAATTTGCTGCAATCTTAGCAGTTATATTGAACTATCCTGATAAGTTTTCAATTAAAAAAATTGAACTATGGAAAAAACTAATTTTAGCCTTTATTCCAATTGGTGCAATAGGTTTTTTGTTTTCACACCAAGTAAAAGCTATGTTTTCAATAGAAATAGTCGCAACAATGTTTATCATTGGTGGAATTGTTTTTTTAATTGTAGAAAAATTTTATGATGAAAAAAAATCCCATATAACAGATGTGGAACAAGTAACTTACAAACAAGCTTTATACATAGGAATTGCACAAATATTTGCACTGATTCCTGGTACTTCAAGAGCTGGTTCTACAATTATTGGAGCTATGTTAGTTGGCCTAAATCGAAAAGCAAGTGCTGAGTTCTCTTTTCTATTAGCCTTTCCTGTTATGTGTGCAACTACGGGGTATGATATATTAAAACACTATAAAGATTTTACTGATGCAAATCTTATGATTTTAGCTATTGGTTTTGTAGTTGCTTTTATAGTTGCTTTTTTAACTATTAAATTATTTTTAAAATTTTTACAAAACTTTACTTTTGTAGCTTTTGGTATTTATAGAATTATATTTGGTGTAATTTTACTTCTAATTTTTACTTAATATAAAATCTATTATTTTTTTAATTGCATCATTTGAAATCAATGTTGATAGATTTTCAGATATAGATTTTATATCACTATTAATTGCTTCAAATAAAATATCTTTATTTAATTCTTTTTCCCTAACTAAAAATGCAAGTTTTTTCTCTTTTAAAAACTTTGCATTTCCATATTGATGATCTTGTGCAGCAAAGGGAAAAGGAACAAAAAGTGTAGGTAAACCATTTGCAACTAGTTCCCATAATGTTGAAGCACCAGATCTACTTATTGCAAAATCTGCTTCTTTCATTTTTTCAATTAATTCATTTGTAAAATCAAAAACATCTACATCTAAACCCAATTTCTCATATTCACTTTTAACTCTTAAAAAATCCCTATCTCCAGTTTGATGAATGATTTTAATTCCCATATCATCTAAATCTTTTGCTACACTTATTGCAAAACTATTAAGTGCAACAGCACCTTGTGAACCACCTAAAAAAATCACTTTTTTTACTTCAGTTCTTATTCTTGAATTCAAAAAGAACTCAGAACTTACTGGATAATCTTTTATTTTAGACTCTTCTAAATATGAAGAAAAAACTTCAACTGCAAATTTTGAGGTAAGTTTATTTAATCTACCCATATAAGAGTTTTGTTCATGTATATATAATTTGCAAGAAGGAATTACTATTGAAGCAAAAGTTGCAGGAGCAGCGGAAAAACCCCCTACACTAATCACACTCTTAACATCATTCTTTATAAAATAAACACAACACTTAAGTGTTTGAAAAAAGATTTGACCAAGGGCTTTTATTTTTCCAAATAATCCTTTATTAACTACACCTTTAGTATTTAAGAAATATGCCTTCTCTAAGTTCTTATAATCTTCAAACCATCTTTTATCTTGCCCATTTAAAGAGCCAATGAAAATGGGTTTACTATTTCTATTAACAGCCAATTCATCAATAAATGCTTTTGCAACTTTTAAATGACCACCAGTACCACCACCAGTGATTACAATTTTTCCACTCATTATTTTCTCTCTTCTTTTGCTAATTTACTTATTGACAAAATTAAACCTATGGATATACCAAGACTAAGCATAGACGAACCACCATAACTTAAGAAAGGTACAGCAATACCTTTAATAGGAATCATTCCTGATATTCCATAAGAATTAATTAAAAAGGCAATAATAATCATCAATCCTAATCCCAAGGTAAATAGGTGATAAATAGGATTTTCTACTCTTTTACTTATTCTAAATATTCTCCAAACAATTACATACATAATAGCACTTACAATAAACAGACCTAGAAAGCCTGCTTCTTCAGTGATACCAGCTAAGATAAAGTCAGTATGAACTTCTGATAAAAATCCTAATTTTAAATTACCTTGTCCCAAACCTGTACCAAAAAATCCACCATTATGAATAGCATTTAAAGAGTGAGACACTTGATAAGGTTCTGGTAATTCATCTATTCTAAGATGTTCATCAGCCCATTTTGGAAGTATTGACAATATCTTATCTTGATTTAGTGCCCACCAAGAGTAAATTCTTTGTACCCTATGAGGAGCTGCTAGAATCAGAGATATAAATCCTATAACAATTAAAAAACCTAAAGCCAAAAATATTTTAAAACTTCTATTTGCAAAAATTAATAAAATAACTAAAATTAGCCCTAATAAAACAACTTGCCCTAAATCTTTTTGCAAGAAAGCTACTAAAAATACTACAAGTAAAAAAGCCACAAAATATGGCAATAATAATATTGTTTCTTCTTTTAAACCCATTTTTTTAGGCTTATCCATAACTCTTCTGTGAAATGACCAAGCAAGAAAATAGATAAATCCTATTTTGAAAAACTCTACAGGAGATAAAGAAAGACCAGGAAGTCTAATCCATCTATTTGCTCCTCCGGAACTTGTTACCATAGAAGCTGGTAAAAATGGCATAGCAATCATTAAAATTAGAAAAAGTATAAATAAAAACATTCCCACTTTTCCAATAATAAAATCAGGGTTAAAAAATGAGATTCCCCACATCAAGAATATTGATAAGACTCCCACTAGTAGCTGTCTTTCAAAGAAATGATATTGAGAATATTCATAAAATACAACAGTATAAACACTTAATGAATATGAAAAAATTATACTCACAATTACTAATAATGATGCCAATATAAACAGCAAATAGTCTGGTTCTGAAAAGTTCTGATTTGATTTAAACATTTTTTGGATAAAATTCATTTCACATTATAATCTAATATGGATAAAGATGTCTTCAAAAAACATAAACAAAATTACTAGAATTAAAAAAATTTTTATAATACTTATTTTTATTTTCTTAAGCTTAATACTTTTACTGTCAAATGTCTTCGTTACAATCACGGATAAAAGAAGGCTGCCCAATTTAGAAAGCAGTAAAACAGAACTTGCAATAAGAGGAAATATATTAAGTGAAGATAATTTTAAAATTGCTTCTTCTTTAAAATTATACAAAGCAACTATAGATACTAGATTTTTAGATATGAAAAAAATTGATTTATTTGTTAAACTTTTCTCTATTTATAGTGATATACCTGAAGCTAAAATATATGAAAAGATAAATGATTCACTTAAAAATCCTGGTTCAATTGTCCTTTCATATAATATTGATTCAAAAACTGCAAAAAACTTAAAAGAGTTAGGCTTTAAGCTAAGACATTTAAATGTTTTCAAATCCATAGAAGTCAACGATAACAAAATATTAAGAGGACTAAATATAAATGAAAGTGGAGAGAAAAGATTATACTCATATGAAGATACTTTAACTCCTGTTGTTGGATATATAAGAAAATATGAAAGTGATAATGGAAAAACAAAAGTTAATGGAATAAAAGGTTTAGAAAAAAGTTATAACAATATTTTAAATAACACAAAAGATGGTAAATTAGAAGGTACAAGAGATGTACTTTCATATATCTCTTTTAATAAAAATTCAATTGTACAAAATAGAGTTGATGGTGCAGATTTAATTTTAAACATACCCCTTAGGCTTCAAAAAAATCTAGAACTTATGCTTGATAAATTCAAGACAAAATTAAGTGCAGATGAAATTATTGTCTCAGTAATGGAAAGTGACACAGGAAAAATTAAAGCCTTAGCCTCATCAAATAGATTTAATCCAGGACTAATTAGACAAACTGATATCCCATACTTAGATGTAAGCGCTATAGAATTTTTATTTGAACCAGGTTCAATCATAAAACCTGTTTCTATTTCCCTTGTTATGGATAAAAATAGAATCAAAAAAGATGAACTATTTAATGCATATAATAACGGTAAATTAAACTCAAAAGGGGAATATCCAAGGGGAAAATATAAGCTTGGCAGATTTACAATTGGAGATGACCATGAATTTACAAAACATTATTTAACAGTTGATGATATATTTATTTATTCTAGTAATATAGGAACTTTACAATTAGCTCAAAGATTAAGTGGTAAAGAGATGTATGAAGGGCTTAAAAGCTTTGGAATAACAGAAAAAACACAAATAGACTTGCCTTATGAAAAAGTTGGAGTAATGCCAACAATAAGACAATTTTCAGCAGGAGAAGACAAAGGTGAAGACAATGTCTTTAAAGCAACCATTTCATATGGGCAAGGTATGACAGCTACTTTTATGCAAATGCTTAAAGCCTATTCTGCATTCAACAATAATGGAATAATTGTAACACCAAAGATTGTTCAAAGTTTATCAGTAAATGACAAGAAAGTAAGTTTAGCTGATAATACACAAAAAAGAGTTATCTCTAAAAAAACAGCTAATGAAATAAAAAGATTACTTGTAAAAACAATAACAAAAGGTACGGGAGTTAATGCTCAAGTTGAAGGTATTGAAGTTGGAGGGAAAACAGGAACTGCCCAAATTGCAAGACATGGTAAATATCAGGATATATATATTTCATCTTTTTTTGGTTTTGCAAATGACAAAAATAAAAAGTACACAATAGGAGTAACTGTAATAAATCCTATATCTACAGGAAAATATTGGTACTACCATTATGCCTCATGGTCAGCTGTTCCTGTTTTCAAAGAAGTAGTTAATAATCTTGTTAAACTTAATTATTTAACTAAGAGTGCAGATAACTAATTTATTTAATCTCTTTAATACAGAAAATTGATATAATTCCATAAATTTTAAAGGATAAAAATGTTTGGATCAAAAAAAGATTTAAAAAAATACGATTTACCAAAAGAAGAGTTAGAAAAATTCCAATATGCAAAATTTATAACAGATAAAGGTGTAATTTGGACTAAATTATTTCCAGAGTCAACTCCAATAGCTGTATCAAACTTTGCAACACTTGCAAATGATGGATTTTATAATGGGTTAATTTTTCACAGAGTAATTCCAGGGTTCATGGCACAAGGTGGATGCCCAGATGGTTCTGGAATGGGAGGACCTGGTTGGTCTATTCCTTGTGAGACAGATGCACCTAATCAAGTTCACAAAAAAGGTACATTATCAATGGCACATGCAGGACGAGATACTGGTGGAAGCCAATTCTTTATTTGTTTTGTTCCTTGCCCACATTTAGATGGTGGACATACTGTTTTTGGAGGAATTGAAGAAAATGATTCTGAAAGTTTTAAAACACTAGATTCTATTGAACAAAAAGACAAAATAATATCAATAGAAATTTTGCCATCAAAAGATGCTAACTAATATAATATTATTTATTCATATAATTTCAGCTACCGCCTGGGTTGGTGGTGGCTTGTTACTTTTTGGTATGGGTATTTATTTTAAAGACAAAAACACACAAAATGTAATTTACTCTCATATTGGGCCATTTTACGGCTATTTCCAATTAATTTGGCTTACTCTATTACTTATCACAGGCTTGCTCTTACTTAATCATCACAATCTATATTCAATAATATTAAACGAAGAGTTTAAAAATAGTCAATTTGGAATATTATTATATAGAAAACTACTAATTGTATTTTTAATAGTTATTGCAACAGCAATTCACATGTATATATCTCTAAAAGCCCATGGAAGAGAAAGAACAAAGAAAGAAAAAATGATATCTAGAACCTCTTCTATGTTTATCTTTTTCTTTAACTTCTCAATTATTTGGTATGCCATAAACATATCTCGATATTTTACTTAAGGATACTAACTATGTACAATCCAATTTCATGCGAGTTCTTCGATCAACTTGATATTGCTATTAAAAGAAAAATACCCTCTACAATTATTTATTTTAATAATGAAGAGATATTAACAACAAAAGGCTTAGTTAATACACTAATTGTTATTGAAGGAAAAGAGTATTTAGTACTAGATAATAAACAAAAAATTAGACTTGATTTAATTATCTATTTTAATGGAAAAAAATATATAGAAATTTAACTATAATCTAAATAAAACCTAAAACATAGGAATAAATCTTAATAAATTCTACTGCAATAAATAAATAACAGTAAAAAAAGTGCTAAAAAAAAGCTCAGTGCTAAAAAGACTGAAAGTCTAAATAGAACTAAGCTTAAAAAAGACTCAAGAGTTGGCGACGACTTACGTTTCCACAAGGGGACCCTGCAGTATTATCAGCGATGAAGTGCTTGACTTCCGGGTTCGGAATGGAGCCGGGTATTTCCACTTCTCTATAATCACCAACAAAGTTGAGTAGTAAAAGCAATAAATGCTCTTAATACTCAACTCAATCTTGAGTATATTAATGTTAAAGTCTTTTACACACATACTCATTAAGTATGTACTTAATAAGATAGTAAACCAAGAAATATATAAAATAAGCCAAACGATCTATTAGTACTGGTCAGCTAAATGAATTACTTCACTTACACATCCAGCCTATCAACCAGCTAGTCTTGCTGGGATCTTCAGGGAAAGTTCATCTTAGAGTTGGCTTCGAGCTTAGATGCTTTCAGCTCTTATCACATCCGTACGTAGCTACCCAACGATGCTCTTGGCAGAACAATTGGTACACCAGTGGTACGTTCATCCCGGTCCTCTCGTACTAGGGACAAATCTCTTCAACTTTCCTACGCCCACGGAAGATAGGGACCGAACTGTCTCACGACGTTCTGAACCCAGCTCGCGTACCGCTTTAAATGGCGAACAGCCATACCCTTGGGACCTGCTCCAGCCCCAGGATGCGATGAGCCGACATCGAGGTGCCAAACCTCCCCGTCGATGTGAGCTCTTGGGGGAGATCAGCCTGTTATCCCCGGCGTACCTTTTATCCTTTGAGCGATGGCCCTTCCACACAGAACCACCGGATCACTATGACCGACTTTCGTCTCTGCTCGAGTTGTATCTCTTACAGTCAGGCTGGCTTATGCCATTATACTCAACAAGCGATTTCCATCCGCTTTGAGCCAACCTTTGCAAGCCTCCGTTACTTTTTAGGAGGCGACCGCCCCAGTCAAACTACCCACCAGACATTGTCCTGAACGAGGATAACTCGTCCCAGTTAGTAACTCAAATATTCAAGGGTGGTATCTCAAGGGTGGCTCCCTATGTACTTGCGTCCATAGTTCATAGCCTCCCACCTATCCTGCACATGAATATCCAAGCTACAGTGTCAAGCTGTAGTAAAGGTGCACGGGGTCTTTCCGTCTTTCCGCGGGTAGGAGGAATTTTCACCTCCACTACAATTTCACTGGATCCCTGGTTGAGACAGCTCCCATCTCGTTACGCCATTCATGCAGGTCGGTATTTAACCGACAAGGAATTTCGCTACCTTAGGACCGTTATAGTTACGGCCGCCGTTTACTCGGGCTTCAATCAAATGCTTCGCTTGCGCTGACATCATCAGTTAACCTTCGAGCACCGGGCAGGCGTCACACCTTATACATCCTCTTGCGAGTTAGCAAAGTGCTGTGTTTTTGGTAAACAGTCGGGAGGGACTCTTTGTTGCAACCTCTATCGCTTTTGAAAGCAAGTTTCTATACAATAGTAGGCACACCTTATACCGAAGATACGGTGCTAGTTTGCAGAGTTCCTTAACCAGGGTTCTTCCACGCGCCTTAGAATACTCATCCCACCCACCTGTGTCGGTTTACGGTACGGGCAACAAATAATATACTTAGTGGCTTTTCTTGGCACGACAGTATCATCGATTCTGAATTGATTCCGAAGAATCGCAACAGCCTGTAAGATCTCGGTCGAATGTATCCCGGATTTGCCTAAGATACAACCTACATCCTTCGAGCCACTATTCCATCAGTGACCTCGATTAACTCTATGCGTCCCCACATCGCGCTTATTTGTTGGTATTGAAATATTAATCAATTTGCCATCGTCTACCCCTTTCGGACTCGACTTAGGTCCCGACTAACCCTACGATGACGAGCATCGCGTAGGAAACCTTGGGTTTTCGGCGTTGAGGATTCTCACCTCAATTATCGCTACTCATGCCTGCATGCTCACTTCTATCCGCTCCAGCACTCCTCGTCGGTATACCTTCAACGCTGAATAGAACGCTCTCCTACCACTTGTACAAGTACAAGTCTAAAGCTTCGGTGTACATCTTAGCCCCGTTATATTTTCCGCGCAAAATCACTAGACCAGTGAGCTGTTACGCTTTCTTTAAAGGGTGGCTGCTTCTAAGCCAACCTCCTGGTTGTCACAGTAACTTCACATCGTTTTCCACTTAGATGTAACTTTGGGACCTTAGCTGTTAGTCTGGGTTGTTCCCCTCTCGACGGTGGATTTTATCACCCATCGCCTGACTCCTATGATTACGCATATAGTATTCGAAGTTTGATAGGGTTTGGTACCGCGGTAAGCAGCCCTAGCCCATTCAGTGCTCTACCCCTATATGTTACGACATAAGGCTATACCTAAATATATTTCGGAGAGAACCAGCTATCACGAAGTTTGATTGGCCTTTCACCCCTATCCACAAGTCATCCCGAGACTTTTCAACGTCAATGGGTTCGGTCCTCCACTGGCTCTTACACCAGCTTCAACCTGCTCATGGATAGATCACTTCGTTTCGGGTCTGCAGCATCTGACTATGTCGCCCTATTAAGACTCGCTTTCGCTACGGCTCCGTACTTGACTTAACCTTGCCAGACACCACAACTCGCAGGCTCATTATGCAAAAGGCAGTCCGTCACCCTGTTGCAAGCAACATAGGGCTCCGAATGATTGTAAGCTAATGGTTTCAGGTTCTATTTCACTCTCCTCGCTGGAGTACTTTTCACCTTTCCCTCACGGTACTTGTTCACTATCGATCTGTAAGTAGTATTTAGGATTGGAGGGTGGTCCCCCCAGATTCAGACAAAATATCACGTGTTCCGTCCTACTCAGGATACCAATAGAGCTCTCAAGAGTTTCGTATACAGGAGTTTCACCTTCTATGCTATACCTTTCCAGATATTTCTACTACTCTTTTAAGTCTCACATTATGGTCCTACAACCCCCTATGCAAGCATAGGGTTTGTCCTAATCCGCGTTCGCTCGCCGCTACTTACGGAATCTCATTTGATTTCTCTTCCTCTGGCTACTGAGATGTTTCACTTCACCAGGTTAGCTCCCCGCAGGGTAACATATATCTCTATATGCTGGGTTGTCCCATTCGGAAATCCTCGGATCAAAGCTCTTTGGCAGCTCCCCGAGGCTTATCGCAGCCTAATACGTCCTTCATCGCCTCTTACAGTCTAGGCATCCACCATTAGCCCTTAATAGCTTATAATTTGTATAACTATATCTCTATAGTTACCTTTTTTGATAATTATTCCTTGGCTACTATCTTATTAAATACAATATTTAATAAAACAGTAATTGTGTGTTTAAATTGTTTTCTATTTTGTATTAAAATAAATCTCTTTATTCTAATTCGAAAAAATTTTAAAGACTTTAACATTAAATTTTTAAATAACATTTAGGATAAATCCTAATATTAATACTTCTCTTAAGTACTAATATTAAAATTTACTAATTTGCGTTCTACTTTGGTTTTGGTGTAATGTTGGTGGAGAATAGCGGGATCGAACCGCTGACCTCCTGCGTGCAAGGCAGGCGCTCTCCCAGCTGAGCTAATTCCCCAACAAAGATTATTCAATCATGGTGGGCCTACCAGGACTTGAACCTGGGACCTCACGATTATCAGTCGAGCGCTCTAGCCAGCTGAGCTATAGGCCCATTCTTCACCTATTATTTTCAATAACCTTTACAAACCGAATATGATATTGGATATTTACCCATTGTTTTTTTATTTCTTGAGATTAGAAACGAATCTAATCTCATTACTCTGAAAGGAGGTGATCCAACCGCAGGTTCTCCTACGGTTACCTTGTTACGACTTCACCCCAGTCGCTAAATCCACTGTGGAAGGTAGCTATTTTAGCATCCCCGCTTCGAATGAATTCAACTCCCATGGTGTGACGGGCGGTGAGTACAAGACCCGGGAACGTATTCACCGTAGCATAGCTGATCTACGATTACTAGCGATTCCAACTTCATGTAGTCGAGTTGCAGACTACAATCCGAACTGGGAGGCATTTTTGAGATTCGCTCCACGTCACCGTATTGCTGCTCTTTGTATACCCCATTGTAGCACGTGTGTAGCCCTGGTCGTAAGGGCCATGATGACTTGACGTCGTCCTCACCTTCCTCCTACTTGCGTAGGCAGTCTCGTTAGAGTTCTCAGCCGAACTGTTAGCAACTAACGACGAGGGTTGCGCTCGTTGCGGGACTTAACCCAACATCTCACGACACGAGCTGACGACAGCCGTGCAGCACCTGTATGAAAGCTCCTGCAAGCAGGCACCAATCCATCTCTGGAAAGTTCTTTCTATGTCAAGACCAGGTAAGGTTCTTCGCGTATCGTCGAATTAAACCACATGCTCCACCGCTTGTGCGGGTCCCCGTCTATTCCTTTGAGTTTTAATCTTGCGACCGTACTCCCCAGGCGGTACACTTAATGTGTTAACTGCATTACTGCAAGGTCTAGCCTCACAACAACTAGTGTACATCGTTTAGGGCGTGGACTACCAGGGTATCTAATCCTGTTTGCTCCCCACGCTTTCGCGTCTCAGCGTCAATTGTGTTCCAGTAGATCGCCTTCGCAATCGGTATTCCTTCTGATATCTACGGATTTTACCCCTACACCAGAAATTCCATCTACCTCTCCCACATTCTAGGTTAACAGTTTTGGAAGCAGTTCTATGGTTGAGCCATAGGATTTCACTTCCAACTTATTTACCCGCCTACACGCTCTTTACGCCCAGTAATTCCGAGTAACGCTTGCACCCTCCGTATTACCGCGGCTGCTGGCACGGAGTTAGCCGGTGCTTATTCATATAGTACCGTCATTATCTTCCTATATAAAAGGAGTTTACGCACCGAAATGTGTCATCCTCCACGCGGCGTTGCTGCATCAGACTTTCGTCCATTGTGCAATATTCCCCACTGCTGCCTCCCGTAGGAGTCTGGACCGTGTCTCAGTTCCAGTGTGACTGATCATCCTCTCAAACCAGTTAGGTGTCATTGTCTTGGTGAGCCATTACCTCACCAACTAACTGATACCGTACAGGCCAATCCTAGAGCCATAAATGTTTCCCTTGCAGACTTAGGTCTTAAAGGCATATGGGGTGTTAGCAGACGTTTCCATCTGTTATCCCCCTCTCTAGGGCATGTTACCTATATATTACTCACCCGTGCGCCACTTAGCTGACAATTATAGCAAGCTATAATCCGTTCTCGTTCGACTTGCATGTGTTAAGCACGCCGCCAGCGTTCACTCTGAGCCAGGATCAAACTCTCCATAAATGTTTAGTTTAATCATGACTAGTGTCTAACTCTTTTATCTAATCTTCCTAAAAAGATTAATTGCAATTGTTTACTGACATTACTCATTGTTTTTTTAATAGACGAGAATTGTATAAATTCTCTTGTTTTATATCATATTCGGTTTATAAAAGTTACTTACTTCTTAAAACCGTAGTTTGTTAAAGAACATCAACCCTTTGCGACGTTTGTCACTCAAATTGGACGGGAATTATAATAGGTTTTTTTGTCTTTGTCAAGCGCTTTTCTTTAATCTTGGCTTAAATTTTGAAATTCTTAGAATTTTTCTATATAACCTGTATTTGCATATACTCTAATGCCCGATATATCACCCTTCTTAGATATAAAACTTATTACACAATCTTCTTTTAGTAAATATGCAAAATTATCATTTTCATCTGTACTTAGCCTTGAATAGACTTTTCCATCACTTCCAAATGATAATTGTCCTATTGAGGAAGTACTATTACAAGACATAGTTATATTTTTTATTCCAAACTTTTTAGTTAATAAGACATATTCACTATTAGAATTATTTTCTTCACAGCTATTCGATGAATAAATATATTTTTTAGTTAATGGATCTTTTAAACTCTCACTTGCATTTGCATGACCTGTCATATTTGTATCACTATATATAGAATTATTGAGTTTATTTCAAAAATATTTAGAGTAATTAGCTCTGTATACTACTACTTCGTACTTTACTATAAATCTGTTTAATACGTAAAGGGTAATTAGTATTATAAGAATTAAAGTAATTATACTTATAATTAGCAAACATAAACTTTATATAAAAAGTGTAATTATTTAAGTTTTAAATATATGATTTGAAAGGTCTCTTTATTTGTTCAATAATCCCTTAAGGTTTGTGGAACTTTACAGTTTTAACTTTTTGAACACTTTGTGGAACACGAAAACTACTATAAATGCTTTATGTTCCTTAAGTAAGTATTTCTGGAACAGAAGATTTTAATACATTTTATATGAAATGTAACTCATCATTATTTTTAAAAAATTAATTGCCCGTGCTATAACGGGTAATTAGAATTCTAAATTTTTTTTACAATTTGTTATAAAGTATTATACTAACTTTTGTTAAAAACACAGATATATACAAGATATTGTTTTTAAGCAGTTATAGATAGCTTAAAATTGTAATAAAGCATATATTGGTATAAGTTTAAAATATTGACTTATTAAAAATATGGGGTGCTTAAAATAGTGTTCAAACTATCGTATAATGGGAGTAAACAAAGGTTTATTTACAAATGGCTGTAAAAAAGCTCTAAAATAAGAATAGATTGGGTTGTTAAAAATATAACAGCAAGTATATATCTTATTAAAACTTTTATAAATTTTTCTACCTATTCACTCCTCATTAAAAAAGTATAATTTTCCAAATCAAAAAAGGAATTCTTATGCAAACTATAAATAGAAGAACTTTTGTAAAAGGTGTTATTGCAACAAGCTTACTTGTAAATACTCCAATAACAATAAGTGCAAATACTAAAATATCAACAAGAATTAAAACTACTGAAATCAAAGGCAATACATTCAATTTAAGTATTGAAAAGGTATCAGTAAATATTACAGGGAATCCAAGTATTGCTAAAACTGTAAATGGAATGTTAAGTGGCCCAACTCTAAGGTGGAAGGAAGGAGATACTGTTACTATTAATGTAACTAATAACCTTAATGAAGATACATCAATTCACTGGCATGGAATAATCTTGCCTCCTGCAATGGATGGGGTTCCTGGGATAAGTTTTGATGGTATTAAACCAGGTGAAACTTTTACGTATACCTTTCCAGTAGTTCAAAGTGGAACTTATTGGTATCATTCCCATTCAGGATTTCAAGAACAACAAGGTGTTTATGGCGCAATAATAATTGACCCAAAAGTAAAAGACCCTTATGAATATGATAGAGAATATGTGATTTCTTTATCTGATTGGTCAGATGATAAACCATCTTCAATCTATAGAAAAATAAAACTTTCTGCTTCTTATTATAATTTTAAACAACGAACTGTTAGTGATTTTTTTGATGAAGTAAAAGAAAAAGGTTTTTTTGAAGCATTTAGTGAAAGAAAAATGTGGAATGAAATGAAAATGACAGATAGAGATATTTCAGATGTATCAGGATACACATATACTTATTTAATGAATGGAGAGAATCCAGCTACTAATTTTAAAGCACTATTTAAAAATGGTGAGAAAATTAGATTAAGGTTTATTAACAGTTCTGCAATGACATTTTTTGATGTAAGAATTCCAGGTCTTAAAATAAGGGTAGTTGCAGCTGATGGAAATAATATTAAGCCTGTAACTATAGATGAATTTAGAATTGGAGTTGCAGAAACTTATGATGTAATAGTAGAACCTGAAGAAAATAAATCTTATGCTATTTTTGCTCAAAGTATAGATAGAAGTGGATATGCACTTGGAGCTTTAACTTTTGATGAAAAAATAATTGCACAAACTCCACAAATGGATGCATTTCCAATTTTAACACACTCTGATATGGGAATGAATATGGGTAGAATGGAGAACATGAATCATTCTAGAGATAATATGAAAGCTATGACTTCAGAAGAAACAAAATCTATGCGTAATCAAAGAGCTATGAAATGTGGAGCGGGAATGGATATGTCTAGTATTAAAAAACCAGAAAAGACTATAGAACCTTCTATGATGGGACATGATATGAAAACTATGAATAATCAAAGTAAAGTAATCCCAATTACTAAACTTGAAGAAGATTCGGGTGTTCAAACAGATGCAGTAGCAATCGATCCACAATATAGACTTGATGATCCAGGTGTTGGACTTAGAAATAATGGTAGAAAAGTTTTAACATATGCAGATTTAAAATCATTAACTCCAACAACTCATGATAGATCACCTGATAGAGAGATAATTTTAAGACTTACAGGAAATATGGAAAGATATATGTGGTCTATAAATGGAATTGCATACAAAGATGCAAAACCTTTAGAGTTCAAATATGGTGAGAGATTAAGAGTCACATATATTAATGATACGATGATGAATCATCCTATGCATCTACATGGTATGTGGAGTGATTTAGAAACAGGAGATGATAACTATCTTCCTAAAAAACATACAATAATTGCACAACCTGGTTCAAAAATTAGTTTTAGAGTAAATGTTGATGCAAGAGGTTCTTGGGCGTATCATTGTCATTTACTTTACCATATGACTGATATGTTTAGAAAAGTAATAGTGTCTTAAGGAGAATACGATGAAAAAATTATTATTAGCAACATCAATTACAGGATTATTAGCAACATCAAGTTTAGCAGGTGGTGGTGGAGATATTTTTAGAAGCTCATTAGTAGTTGATCAACTTGAATATCAACTTAGTAACGAAAAAGCAACTATTTGGAATGTCTATGCTTATGCAGGTTACGATATAAATAAAGTGTATATCTATTCTGAAGGAGAAAAACCAAAAGATGAATCTGCCAAAAGTGAAAACCAATTGGTTTATTCAAGAGCCATTTCTCCTTTTTGGGATCTTCAAACAGGTATTGGATATGATAAGAGTATTGAATCTCATCAAACGTGGGGGTTAATAGGAGTACAAGGTTTAGCACCATACTTTTTTGAGAGTAGAGCAACTCTTTTATTTGGAGAGGATGGAAATATTGGATTAAGAGCTGAAGCTGAATATGATGCATTATTGACACAAAAACTTATATTAAGTCCAAGTATTGCATTAAGTGCCTATAGAAAAGACAATGAAAAAATGGGGATAGGAAGTGGTTTCTCAAATATTGCTCTTGGAACTAGATTAAGATATGAATTTAAAAGAGAAGTTGCTCCATATATAGGAGTTGAATGGAATAAAAATTTAGGAAATACAAATGATATTTCACCTTTAGATGAAATATATGGAGTAATTGGTATAAAATTTTGGTTTTAATATAAATTCCACATTAACTCCATACTAAAACTATATTATATAAATATAAAAGGAAAAATGATGAAAAAAATATTTAAAGCAAATAATATCTCTTGTATAAGTTGTGTAAATTTAATCAAAGGTTCTTTAGAAGATGATTTTGGAACCATTGAGATAAATCTCAACACTAATCCAAAAGAAGTTAGTGTTGAGATTTCAACTGAAGAGCAAGAGTCTAGTTTCAAAAAAGAAATGTTTGAACTTGGATTTGAAATAATAGAGAAATAATATATACAAGTCATATAGGAGGATAAAATGTCAAAAGAAAAAATTAAATTAAATATCTCAGGTATGACTTGTGTAAATTGTTCAAATGGAATTGAAAGAGCTGTTAGTAAACTTAATGGATTAGAATCTTCAAAAGTGAGTTTTGCTTCTAATGAAGGTGAGTTTTTTATAGATAATAAACTTTTAAATAAAGAAAAATTAATTAATAAAATTAAAAAACTAGGTTATGGAGTAGAAGAAAACTTAGAAGCTTTAGAAAAAACTAAACTTTTAGCTTATAATAAATTAAAAAATATTTTTTCTATAAGTATAGTTTTAACTATAGTTATGTTTTATTTTGTATTTTTTCCAGTTGAGAATATTCAAAATAATCAATATATTATGTTTATTTTAGCAACTATAGTACAATTTTATGCCGGAGGGAGATTTTACACTTTGGCATATAAGGCTGTTAGTAATAAAAATTATGATATGAATGTTCTCGTTGCTTTAGGTACTAGTGCCGCATATTTTTATTCAGTTTTTGTAGTATTCTTTCCTTCACTATTTCCTGAAAATTTACGATTTTTATATTTTGATGGAGCTGCTGTGATTATAAGTTTTATTCTTTTAGGAAGATTACTAGAAGAACGTTCAAAAGCAAAAGCTACAGATTTTTTAAAAAAACTTATGAATTTAGCCCCTTTAAATGCAACATTAATTTGTGAAGATGGAACTTTTAAGACTATTTTAGCAACACAATTAAAAATAGGTGATAAAGTTCTAATAAAAACAGGTGAAAAGATTTCTACAGATGCAATTATAGTAAAAGGAGGTGCAGATATTGATACTTCTATGATTACGGGGGAATCAATGCCTGTATATAAAACAATTGGTGATGAAGTAATTGCAGGAACTTTGAATACTACAGGAATTCTAGAGGTTTTAGTTCTAAAGCAATCAAGCGATACTACTTTATCAAAAATAATAGCACTTTTAAGTACAGCTCAAAGTAAAAAACTTCCAATAAGTAGGTTTGCAGATGATGTTGCAAATATTTTTGTACCAGTTGTTATTGCTATTTCTATTCTAACTTTTATAGTTTGGTATTTTTTTGTAGGTGATGCCTTTAGTGCTATAATAGCATCAATTTCGGTGCTAGTTATTTCTTGTCCTTGTGCTTTAGGACTTGCAACACCTATTGCAATAGTTAGTTCAGTTGGAAAAGGTGCACAAGAAGGAATTTTAATTAAAAATCCTGAAATATTAGAAATTATAAAAGATATAAAATATGCAGTTTTTGATAAAACAGGAACTCTAACAAATGGTATTATTTCTGTTAAAGATGCAATCTATGAAGAAAAATATTTAGATATTTTAGCTTCCATTGAAACAAAAAGTGAACATCCAATTTCAAAAGCTGTAGTTCATTTTGTGAAAAATAAAAACATACAGATAAATAAAGAATTTGCAGATATACAAATTATTCCTGGTCTTGGAATAAGTGCAATATATAAAAATAAAAATGTACTAATAGGCTCACTTAATTTTCTTAAAAAGAATGGTATAAAATTAAATGATAAATATCTAAACTTCTATAATAATTCATTAGCAAATGGTTCCGGTGTAATATTAGCATCAATAGAAAAAGAGTGTGTGGCTGTTTTTGCTTTAGAAGATAGTATTAAAGATGGTGCAAAAGAGTTAATTGCTAATTTAAAAGCAAAAGATATTATTCCTATATTATTAACAGGTGATAATAAAATTACTGCATATAATGTTGCTAAAGAGTTAGATATTGATAAAGTTTATGCTCAAGTTCTTCCTGATGAAAAATACAAAGTAATAATAGAACTTCAAAAAGAAGCAAAAGTAATGTTTGTAGGTGATGGAGTAAATGATTCCCCATCTATTAAACAGGCAGATATTGGAATAACTTTAAATTCTGGTTCTGATATTACAAAAGATGCAGGTGATATTATTTTAATAAATAATGATTTAAAAGCTGTATCAAAAAGTATTAATTTATCAATAGAATCAATGAAAACAATCAAACAAAATCTATTTTGGGCATTTATTTATAATATTGGAGGAATTCCCTTGGCAGCAGGAGTATTTTACCCTATATTTGGTGTAATGTTAACTCCAATGTATGCAGGAATTGCAATGAGTTTTTCTTCAGTTACTGTTGTATTAAACTCATTACGTTTAAAGTTTAAGAAGATTTAGTAAGAGATTATTTATTTCTTACTATTCTTTTAATTACTACGTAGAATTTTCTTTCTAATCTTCCTCATCCTTTATTCATTAGATTAATATAATAATAAAATTTACACATAATGGTCATAGTCATAATGATTTAAAATCTAACTTAACTATTTATTCTCCAGACAATGCCAGATTATCTTATGAAGGTAAAAATGCAAAAACGAATGGTAAATATATATTATATATATTTGAAAGAGAAAAGTACATGTACTTTTCTCTTAATATTTGCTCATGAAGTGGGTGTACCAAAATCTAAAAGAGGTTTATTTATTGTTGATTGAAAGATTATATCTTTTGTAATAAATAATTTCCTCATTAACTACACACAAGATAGATAAAATTACATAAATTAAAAAAAGGAAAAAAATGAAAAAGATTTCAACATTTGTAATAGGATTAAGTTTATTAACAAGTACTGCATTATTTGCAGGTGAAAATCATATGGGAGACCATATGCATAATGGTGTTATGACAAACCACATGAATCCTGATGGTAAAACTGACAAGGAGATGAATAAAATGGGGATGAGCCCATACCATCATAATATGATGGTAAATGGATATGATGTAACAGTTGCCTCTGACAAACCATTATCTGATGGCAAAAATCACATGTCAGTTATGTTAATGAAAAATGGTCATCCTGTAAATGATGCCAATATAAGTATGAAATTTTCAATGCCATCAATGCCTGGAATGGAATTTATGGAACAAGCGACTTTTAATAATGACAAATATAATACAAATGTAAACTTTAGCATGGGTGGACAATGGGATTATGAGCTAATGTTTAAAATGCATGATGGCTCAATGCAAAAAGCACATGGTAGTGTAAATATAAAATGATTTATAAATCATTATTAGTAGCTTCACTAATAATATCATCAAGTTTTTCACTCGAACTTGATGATATTCCTAAAAAGAATGGTGAAGAATTAAGCCTTCAAAAAGTTGTTAAGACAGCTGTTATTAATGATTCTTGGCTATTAGGTAATAAATATTCACAAGAGGCTATAGAAGAGAGTAGTATTGCTGCTGGAACATATTCTGATCCTAAAATAACAATTGGTGCTAGTAATCTACCAACAGATACATTCGATTTAAATCAAGAAGCTATGACACAATTAAAAATAGGTGTTTCTCAAATGTTTCCTAGAGGAAATAGTTTAGAAATAAAAAAAGAACAACTAAGATTGCAATCTAGTCAATATCCATATCAAAGAGAAGATAGAAAAGGTAAATTAACTGTACAAATCTCTCAACTTTGGTTAGAAGCATATAAAAATCAAGAGAGTATCAATTTAATTGAAAAAAACCGTTCTTTATTTGAACAATTAGCAGATATAGCAGAATCAAACTATTCATCAACATTAGGAAAAACAAGACAACAAGATATCGTAAGAGCCCAATTAGAATTAACAAAATTAGAGGATAGACTAACTATTTTGAAGCAAAAAAAAGATAAAGCAATATTAAGTCTTTCACAATGGTTATATAGTTTTACGGAAGACCAGCTCAATAGTGAAAATATCTTAGAAAACTCAAATCTAGTTTTACCAAAAACTCTACCAAATATTGAAATGATTAATAAATATGATTTTGATGTTAAAGAAAATTCAGAAAAACTATTAAATAAATTTGAAAATCATCCATCAATAAAAAACCTTGAACAGAAAATTAAAGCAGCTACAAAAAACATAGCTTTAGCAAGAGAAAATTACAAGCCACAATTTGCACTTAATGCTAGCTATGCAAAAAGAGAAGATGATTTAGCAGGAAAAAATAGAGCTGATTTATTCTCTGTTGGAGTTACTTTTGATTTACCAGTATTTGTTAAAAATAGACAAGATAAAAAACTTAAAGTAGCAATGCTACAAACAAAATCAGTTAAAACAGAAAAAATATTACAATTTAAAAATCTTCTTAGTTCCTTTAATACAATAAAAGCTAACTTAATAAGATTAAAAGATAGACAATCTTTATATAAATTAAAACTATTACCTCAAATAAATGAGCAAGCAGAAGCTTCTTTAACAGCTTATACAAATGATGATGGAGATTTTGCAGAAGTTGTAAGATCAAGAATTTCACAATTAAATTCACAAATTGATATATTAGATATTAATGTTGAAATTCAAAAAAATATTGTTAAATATAATTATCTTTTTGCTAATAATGCAGAAAATATATTAAAAATATCAAATAAATAAGGAAAAACTATGAAATTTGGTTTATTCGTTGCTGGAATTGTTTTAGGAGGAGGTATAACTTACCTTGGGTTAAACTCTATAGGACAAAGTGAACCTTCAAATTCTACAACAGAAAATAAAAATATTGAAAAAAAGCCTCTTTATTGGGTAGCACCAATGGATGCAAATTATAAAAGAGATAAACCTGGGAAATCTCCAATGGGAATGGATTTAATACCATTTTATGGGAACCAAGGAAGCGGTCCTGATGAAGGAGAAGGAACAATAAAGATTTCTCCAAGTGTAGTTAATAATTTGGGAGTAAGAACTGATTTAGTAAAAAAACAATCTCTTCATTCTCAAATTAATACTGTTGGATATATAAACTATGATGAAGATTATTTAATTCATATTCATCCAAGAGTAAATGGTTGGATAGAAAAACTTTATGTAAAAGCATCTGGTGATCCAATAAAAAAAGGAGAACCATTGTATGAAATTTATTCTCCTGAAATGGTTAATGCTCAAGAGGAACTATTACTAGCACTAGAAAGAAAAAATCAAAGATTAATAAAAGCTGCAAAAAATAGGCTAGTGTCATTACAAGTGCCAATTTTAGCGATTAAAGAATTAGAAAGAACAAGAAAAGTTAAACAATCAATTACTTTTTATTCTCCTAGTACTGGAGTAATAGATAATCTTAAGATTAGAGAAGGTTTTTATGTAAAACCAGGGATAACGCTTATGTCCATTGGAACATTAAAACAAGTTTGGGTTAATGCAGAGATATTTGAACGTCAAGCATCTGAAGTTGAAATTGGAATACCTGTTGAGATGAAGCTTGATTATTTACCTGGACAAGAGTGGAAAGGTGTGGTTGATTATATTTATCCTACATTAGATGTTAAAACAAGAACTATAAAAGTAAGATTAAAATTTGCTAATGAAGATGAACTCTTAAAGCCAGGAATGTTTGCACAAGTTATTATTCATGGAAAAAAAGATAAACCCACTCTTTCAGTCCCTAAAGAAGCAGTAATTAGAACAGGTAATTCAAATAGAGTAGTACTAGCATTAGGAGAAGGAAGTTTCAAGTCTATAAATGTAAAAGTTGGGAAATTTGATGACCAATATGCACAAATTTTGGAAGGCTTAAATGAAGGTGAACGTATTGTTACTTCAGCTCAATTTTTATTAGATTCAGAGTCAAGTAAAACTTCAGACTTTAAACGTATGTCAAAATTAAAAAATAAAGATGACAATTCATCTTCAGGTATGAAATCAATGGATAAAAATTCTGAGCAAAAAGAATGGGCGGAAGCAAAAGTTGTTAAACTTATGCCTGAAGATACTTCAATTAAAGTAACTCATAGTGAAATTCCTAATTGGAAATGGCCATCAATGACTATGAATTTTGAAGTATCAGATAGAATTGATTTTTCTATGTTTAAAGTCGATATGCCTATGGATATTGAGATTACTAAAACAAAAGATAATAAATATATTATAACTGATGTTCGAATGAAACATTAGGGAATTGAGAGCAAATTATGATTAAATCTATAATATATTGGTCTGTAAAGAACCGTTTCTTTGTATTACTTGCGACAGTGATGATTGTAGGTGCTGGATTGTTCTCTGTTAAAAATACAGCAGTAGATGCCTTACCTGACTTATCAGATGTACAAGTTATTATAAAAACAAGCTATCCAGGGCAAGCACCTCAAGTTGTAGAAGATCAAGTAACATACCCCCTTACAACTGCAATGCTTTCTGTTCCTGGTGCAGTTACAGTACGTGGATACTCCTTTTTTGGAGATTCATATGTATATGTTATTTTTGATGAAAAAACAGATTTATATTGGGCAAGAAGTAGAGTTTTAGAATATTTAAGTCAAGTATCATCTACTCTTCCATCAAATGCAAAAACACAACTAGGTCCAGATGCAACTGGAGTTGGTTGGGTTTATTTATATGCACTTATTGATAAAACTGGTAAAAATGATATTAGTCAATTAAGAAGTGTGCAAGATTGGTTTTTAAAATATGAACTTCAAACAGTTCCTGGTGTTTCAGAAGTTACAGCACTAGGTGGTATGGTTAAACAGTATCAAGTCAAAATTGATCCAGATAAATTAAGAGCATTTAGTATACCTCTGTCACTTATTCATACTGCCATTAAAAAAGGAAATCAAGAAGTTGGAGCCTCTGTTGTAGAAATGGCAGAAGCTGAGTATATGGTAAGAGTTACAGGATATTTAGAAAATAAAGAAGATATAGGAAATATCCCACTTGGAATGAATGTAAATGGAACACCTCTTCTTTTAAAAGATATTGCTGAGATTGACATTGGACCTCAAATGAGAAGAGGTATCGCAGAGTTAAATGGAGAAGGAGAAACTGTTGGCGGAATAGTTGTCATGCGTTATGGGGAAAATGCACAAAAAACGATTGATTTAGTAAAAGCTAAATTAGAAACATTAAAAAAAGGTTTACCAGAAGGTGTTGAAATTGTACCTGTATATGATAGAAGTAAATTAATTGAAAGTGCAGTAGATAATTTAACATTTAAATTACTTGAGGAATTTGCAGTTGTTGCTTTAGTATGTATTATATTTTTATTTCATGTACGTTCATCATTAGTTGCAATTGTTAGCTTACCAGTAGGTATTCTTATTGCTTTTATAATAATGTATGCTCAAGGACTTAATGCAAATATTATGTCACTTGGTGGTATTGCTATTGCTATTGGAGCAATGATTGATGGAGCAATTGTAATGATTGAAAATATGCATAAGCATATGGAACGAACCCCTTTAACAAAAGAGAATAGATGGCGAATAGTTGCCGAATCAGCCAGTGAAGTGGGACCTGCATTATTCTTTAGTTTACTAATTATTACTGTTAGTTTTGTTCCAGTTTTTACTCTTGAAGCACAAGAAGGAAGAATGTTTGCTCCACTAGCATTTACAAAAACTTATGCAATGGCAGCTTCTGCAGCTCTTGCAATTACGCTTGTCCCAATATTAATGGGGTATTTTATTAGAGGAAAAGTTTTACCAGAACATAAAAATCCAGTTAATAAAATGTTAACTGCTGGATATATGCCTGTATTAAAAGGTGTATTAAAGTATCCTAAAATGGTTCTTTTATCATCTCTTATTATTTTAGGTATTGGTTTTTGGCCATTAGATAAAATTGGAAGTGAATTTATTCCACCTTTAGATGAAGGTGATTTGATGTATATGCCAACAACATATCCTGGTATTTCTATTGGAAAAGCTAGAGAACTTCTACAGCAAACTGATAAATTAATTAAAACTGTACCAGAAGTTGAAACAGTATTTGGAAAAGTTGGACGAGCAGAAACAGCAACTGACCCAGCACCATTAACAATGATTGAAACATTTATTCAACTTAAACCAAAGAATCAATGGCGAGAAGGAGTTACAACAGAAAGTTTAAAAAAAGAATTTGATGCACTTGTAAAATTACCAGGAGTTACTAATGCTTGGGTTATGCCTATTAAAACTAGAATAGATATGCTAGCAACTGGAATCAAAACTCCTATTGGTATAAAAATAGCAGGGCCTGATTTAAAAGTTATAGAAAATATTGGTAAAGATTTAGAAAAAATTATTAAAGAAGTACCTGGTACTACATCTGTTTATTCTGAAAGAGTTGCAGGAGGTAGATATATAAAAGTTGATATTCAAAGAGAAAAAGCAGCTAGATATGGTTTAAATATTTCATATTTACAACAAATTATTTCAACTGCCGTTGGTGGTATGAATGTATCGCAAACGGTAGAGGGACTTGAGCGATATCCCATTAACTTAAGATATCCTCAAGATTATAGAAGTTCTCCTGAACAATTATCATTACTTCCAATAATCACACCAAATGGTCAAAGAATTACATTAGGAGATGTGGCAAAAGTTTATGTTGAAGATGGACCTCCAGGTATAAAAAGTGAAAATGCCAGATTAAATGGTTGGGCATTTATTGATATTGAGGGTGTAGATATTGGAAGTTATGTAAAAGAAGCTCAACTTGCAGTTAATGAGAAACTTGAATTACCTGCTGGATATTCTATAGCATGGTCAGGACAATACGAATATATGGAAAGAGCAAAAGAAAAATTAACGTATGTCGTGCCATTAACCCTGATGATTATAATTATATTATTATATATTAACTTCCGTAATTTTATAGAAGTTGCAATTATTGTGGGAACTTTACCTTTAGCTATGGTTGGGAGTATTTGGCTAATGTATATTCAGAACTATAATTTTTCAGTTGCAGTGGCAGTTGGATTTATTGCATTAGCAGGAGTTGCAGTAGAAATTGGTGTTATTATGTTGGTTTATTTAAATCAAGCATATAATGAAATGATTGAAAGGTGTGTTGCCCAAAAATTAATTCCTAGAGAAGAAACTCTTAGGCATGCTGTTCTTCATGGAGCTGGAATGAGAGTTCGTCCCGTAATGATGACTGCAGCAGCAATTATTGCTGGTCTATTACCTATACTTTATGGTACGGGTACTGGTTCTGAAGTAATGGGAAGAATTGCAGCACCAATGGTAGGAGGAATGGTAAGTGCAGTGATTTTAACTCTTTTAGTTTTACCTGCCATTTATTTTATTTGGAAAAGAAGAGATATAACTAAAATACAAGAAGAGTGTAAACTTAACTTAAATAATGCGTAGTATATCTTTTACCTTTAGGTCTTTAAATTAATTTAAAGACCTTCCTCTCTACATACTAACTCCATATAAAAATATTATAATTTAACAATATTTAAAAATAAGGATTATTTTGAAAAAAAATAAAATTCTAATTATTTTAATTGTTAGTGTTGTTGTTTATTTTTTTCTTCAACCACCTAAAGTGTTATTTGATTTATGGCCATTATTATTGCTTTTATGTCCCATAATTCATCTTTTTATGCACAATGAACATAATCATAATTAATGGAGTTATCATGAATACTATAGTAAAAGATCCCGTATGTGGAATGGATGTTAACAAAACTTCAAAGTTTAATAAATTTTTTAAAGACAAAAAATATTACTTTTGTAGTAAAAATTGTTTAAATAAATTTGAAAAAGAACCTTCATCCTATTTAGAAAATGAAGACAAAAATATTGAGAAGCATGATGGTTCAGTACATAAACATCATTACTCAAATAAAGATACAAAATATACTTGTCCTATGCATCCTGAAATTATTCGTGATAAACCAGGGGATTGTCCTAAATGTGGAATGGCACTTGAACCTATGGATAGTACAAGTAAAGAAGAAGATAATAAAGAACTATCATATATGACAAAAAGGTTTTGGGTAAGTGCGATTTTAGCTGTGCCTTTATTTGTTTTAGCAATGTTATCAGATTTAACAGAAAATATCCTGCCGGTTAATTTAACTATGACAGTTATACAATATATTGAATTTATTCTTGCAACACCAATTGTTCTTTGGGGAGGATGGAATTTTTATGTTAAAGCATATTACTCTATTACTACAAGAAATTTAAATATGTTTACACTTATTGGATTAGGTGTTAGTGTTGCATGGATTTTTAGTGTCATAGCATTATTTTTTCCTATGATTTTCCCTATTGATTTACAAACAGAATCAGGAAGAGTACCTGTCTATTTTGAAGCAGCAGGAGTAATTATTACATTAGTTTTATTAGGCCAAGTATTAGAACTAAAAGCACGTTCAAGAACAAATGTTGCTATCAAAATGTTGCTAGATTTAGTGCCATCAAAAGCTTTAAGAATTAATGAAAATGATAAAGAAGAGTTAATAGATGCAGAAGATATTCAATTAAATGATATTATTAAAATAAAACCAGGAGAAAAAATACCAGTAGATGGGTTTATAACTAAAGGAAAAAGTAATATTGATGAATCAATGATTACAGGAGAATCAATTCCTGTAGAAAAAAATGTAGATGATAAAGTTATTGGTGCGACTGTTAATGGAACAGGTGTATTTTTAATGCAAACTACTAAAATAGGAAAAGATACATTAATATCACAAATTATAGAAATGGTTGCACAGGCACAAAGGAGTCGTGCTCCTATACAGAAATTAGCTGATACAATATCTGGTTATTTTGTACCTGTAGTTGTTATTATTTCTATTATTACTTATATCATTTGGTATCTTTTTGGTCCGGAACCTAGTATTGCATTTGCAATAGTAAATGCAGTTGCAGTTTTAATTATTGCATGTCCTTGTGCATTAGGATTAGCCACTCCAATCTCAGTTATGGTAGGAACTGGTCGGGGTGCAATAGAAGGAGTACTTATAAAAAATGCTGAAGCATTAGAGATTATGGAAAAAGTTGACACAGTTGTTGTTGATAAAACAGGTACTTTAACTGTTGGAAAACCAGAAATAAGTTCAATAATTCCTTTAAATAATTTTATAGAAAATGACATTTTAAAATTTGCTGCTGCAATAGAACAAAATAGTGAGCACCCCTTGTCTGAGGCTATTATCAAAAAAGTAAAAGAAAAAAAGATAGAAATATTAGAAGTTAAAGAATTTAATTATATAACAGGAAAAGGTGTTGTAGGAGAAGTTGATTTTAGAACTATTGCATTAGGTAATTTTAAATTAATGGATAGTCTAAATATAAACTTAGAAGATGCAGAAAAAAAAGCTGATGACTTAAGAGAAAATGGACAAACAGTAATTTTTATAGCTATTGATAATATTTTGGCAGGTTTAATATCTATTGCTGATCCAATAAAACCATCAACTAAAAATGCTATTGATGGCTTGCATGGCCTTGGTATAAATGTAGTGATGTTAACTGGTGACAATAAAACGACAGCATATGCAATTGCAAACGAACTAGCTATAAATCAAGTTTACTCAGATGTTTTACCCGAAGATAAGCTAGCAGTAATAAAAGATTTACAAGCACAAGGTAAAATAGTTGCAATGGCAGGAGATGGAGTAAATGATGCTCCTGCCCTTGTTGCTTCAAATGTAGGAATTGCAATGGGAACTGGTACTGATATCGCAATTGAAAGTGCAGAAATTACTTTAATAAAAGGTGATTTAAATGGTATCTTAAAAGCATATAAGTTAAGTAAAGGTACGATGAGAAACATACGACAAAATCTATTTTTTGCCTTTATTTATAATACACTAGGTGTACCAATTGCAGCTGGGATTTTATACCCTTATTTTGGCGTTTTATTATCTCCAATTATTGCTGCAAGTGCTATGAGCTTCAGTTCAGTCTCTGTTATATTGAATGCATTAAGATTAAAAAATCTTAAATTAAGATAGAAGGAGTATAAAATGAATATTTTAAATATTGCTATAAATGTTAATGAATCAAGTTGTAGTTCAAGTAATACTAATAGTTTAAATATACAAGAAAACGGGAATAGTGAATTTAGTTCAATGTTAGAAAAATCAGAAAAAAATCCAATAAGTTTCAATGAAACTATAGTAGATGATAATGAAACTATTTTAAATCAATATTTGGCTAATGGGATTAATTTCTTGTCTATAAATAATTAATTCTTCTATGCTTTCTTAACTTATTGGTTTATATAATTAGAGTTAAAAATAAAAGGAGTTGCCATGAAAGAACATATACATAATGATAGAATAACAAATTATCAAAAAAATAGCATGTCACTTGTAGGGGCAGTATCTATGGGTACTGGTGTTATGATAGGAGCAGGAATTCTTGCCTTAACAGGACAAATAGCAGAGCTTGCAGGTTCACTATTTCCTCTGGCTTTTTTAGCTGCTGCAGTTACCACGTCTACTCATACTTTGAGTAATATTGTTTTTTAATAATAAATCTTTATGTGAATATGAAGCATATTGGCTTCCTCTATCTGTGTGCCAAAGTAAACCATTTGAAGGCTTTCTATGAAGTATTGCCATTTCTAAAGCATTATTTACCAATGACACTTTCATTGTGTCATCCATACTCCAACCAACAATCTTTCTTGAGTATAAATCAATTACAGTTGCTAAGTAAAGCCAACCTTCCCCCGTTGGAATATAAGTAATATCTCCAACATATTTTTCATCTGGATTTGATGCATAAAAATCTCTATTTAAGATATTAGGTGCAATTGGCAGATTATGATTTGAATCAGTTGTATTTTTATACCTTCTTTTCATTTTAACTTTTAAGTTTAAGTCTTTCATGATATTTGAAATACGTCTTCTTGAAGTGATTAATCCATATATTTCTTTTAGTTTATCTCTAATTCTACGAGTTCCATAGTTATTCCTACCCTGAACAAAGATAATCTCTATTAATTCATTAAGTTTCTTATCTACTTTTTTAATGATACAACCAGCTTTAACCCAATGATAATATGAAGATCTATTAACTTTTAATACTTTACACATAATATGCGTATTGAAAATATTCTTGTTGTTCCTTATCCATGCGTACTTTATAGGATTTCTTTTGCGAAGTACGCTGTTGCCTTTTTTAGAATATCTCTTTCTTGTTTTAGTATCTTATTTTCACGTCTAAGGCGTTTTAGTTCTTCCTGTTCACTTTCTTTTGATGAAGATGTATTTATCTCTCTTGTTGGTATATTATGTGCTTTCTTATAACTTGTAACCCAATGATATAATGTCTTTGAATTAAGACCTAAATCTTCTGCAACTTTAACAACACTTTCTCCATCATTTAAAATTAATTGAACTGTCGAATCTTTGAACTCTTTACTATATTTACTTTTTCTCATGCTAACCCTCATTCATTTTATTTTATCTCAGAATTGTTAAATTCTGAGTATGAATTCATGTTACCTCTCCAAAATCTTATTTATGACTATAATAGATTTTTATTATTGAATTTATACCCAATTCCTCTAATATTTATAATTAAGTTGTCATCGTCGAGAATTTTTCTTAAATTTTTTATATATGTTCTGATTGTCGTCTCACTTGGTGAATCTTCATAAGCCCAAATATTCGTACTCAATTCTTCAACACTTACTACATTTTGATTTCTTATTAGGTATAACAATATTTCACACTCTTTTTTTGTAAGGCGTATTTCCTTATTATTTACATTAATAATTGAATTTAGTCTATCAAAATATATATTTGAAGAAAGCTCAATAATATTATTGGGTAAAATATTAAATAGTCTTTTTAAATTGTTTATTCTTACATCTAATTCTTTAAGTTCAATAGGTTTTTTAATATAATCATCACAACCAGATTCAAAGCCTTTTTCGATATCTTCAACCATATTTAATGATGTTAAAAAAATTGTTGGTGTTTTTATATTATTTTGTCTTACACTTTTTAATAGTTCAAACCCTTTAATTCCAGGAACATTCACATCAAAAATAAATAAATCATATGTTTCAGAATAAATTAAAACTTCAGCTTCACTTCCTGTAAAGGTGGAAGTTATAGCATAACCTTTATTTTGTAAGTATTCTTCAATAATCTCATTTAATAATATATCATCTTCAAGTAAAAGTATTTTCATGGAACTCCTTTATGAAATTTTATCATAAAGTTATAAGAGAAGTATAATGCAAGGATGAAAATCCCTGCATAGTTTTGTTAGAAAGAATAAATAAGTCTAGTTCTTAAATCTGTAGCATCTTTTGTATTATTCTCATAATCTAAAATAGAATAATCAATTTGTGCTTTTAATTCTTTTGAAAATTTATATTCCAAATTCAAAGTAGTCTCGTCTAAATCTGAGTTTGCTGCTAGTTTATCAAATTGTGTAAATCTTAATTTTGATTTTAAATCACCAATTTTATATCCTGCACCAATTTGCCAAGCATCAGTCCCCGCACTAAAGGCATCAACTCCTGCTGTTTTTGTTGTAGTCGTATAATTTGCATATGCTCCTTGTCCTATACCTCTAAAAACTGCAGCATCACTTGAAGAATTATCTGCTGATGTATATCCTGCAAATAAATCTAACCCTGAAATATTAAATCCTGCTTTAACTCCATATAATGAATTGTTTTTTAATCCAGCAATATCGTAATTTGTATCAAAATACTGTAGTGCAACATAAGGTTTTATATCAATATTAACAGTATATTTTGCATCAGCATAAATTGCAGATAATACATCATTTACTTTTGCATATTGTCCTTGAACTGTTAAATTAGGTATTGAAGTATTCTTAACATACAGTGTTTTTACTCCACCATTTTTAATTGTATTAAAATTACCTGGTTCTCCTGTTCCATTTGTTTGGAAATCGACAGCCGCTACATTATCAGAATATGTTGATTTATCAGTTCTTGTTTGATACTTAGTAACAACACCAGCAACTAATGTTGTATCAGGGATATCACTATTTACAAGAAGATATCCTTCAAAAGATTCTTTAATTAATCTAGAACTTGAACCTGCTAATAATGGTGTACTAATAAATTGTCTACCACCTTTAAAAGTAGTTTTGTCATATGTGTATTGTAAATAAGATTCTGATAAAACTGAACCTTGTGCATCCATACTCCCAGCTGTTTTTGCACTTTCATCATCAATACTTGCAATTTGTGAAGTCTGAAATGTTGCACCTAAAATAAGACCATTATACGAATCTGTTACATAATTTAGCATTCCACCATTTGCCCAAATAGAACTATCTTTAGTTGTAGGTGAATCAAAAGTTTGTGCGAAATAATATGATTTTACTTCACCTTTTAATTTCCCATTTGTAAATGCTTCAGATAAAGAATCTGCAGCAAAAGCAGTTGTTGTAAATCCTGTAATAGCTATTGCAGCTATTAAACTTAATTTTGCGATTTTTTTCATTTTTTCTCCTAGAAGGGTTAGATTTTATTTATAAAAATAATAAAGAATTCTATCTATCCAAAATGTAGTTAACATGTAGTTTAGCTCCTCAAAAAGTGCATATTAATCATTTATAATAAAGAAAAAAATGGATTTATAATGAATATATTATTGCTAGAAGATGACATTGTTTTTGCTGATATGATAAGTGAATATTTAATTGAAAATCAATTTATCGTTACTACCGTTTATGATGGGGAAGAAGCAGAGGAATTAATTTATACAGATACATTTAACTTATTATTATTTGATATTAACGTACCTTCAATTGATGGATTAACTTTAGCAAATAAAATTAAAAGTTCCGGGTTTAATATACCAATTATCTTTTTATCATCAGCATCAGGTATTGAAAATTTAAAAAAAGCATATCAATATGGAGCTAATGACTTTATAAAGAAACCATTTATTCTAGAAGAAATACTTATTCGTATAAAGTATATACAAAGAAGTTTTTTTATAGACTCGACAGAAATTATTAAAATTTCAAACAATATAACATTTAATTTATTGAGTATATCTATACAAAAAGAAAATGAAATTATTTATTTACCAAAAAAAGAAGGAAAAATTTTAAAATATTTTTTATTAAATAAAAATAGAATTATTTCAATAAATGAATTAATAATAAATGTATGGGGTTATGATAGTGAGCCATCAATTGCAACTATAAGAACATATATAAAAAATATACGAAAATATCTTGAAAAAGATTCCTTTGAGACAATAAAAGGATTAGGCTACATACTAAAAAAATAATTACATGTTAACTACATAAAAAAGAAGTAGAATTCATAAGGGTTATTTAGTACCTAAAACATGTCGAAGAAACCCAATAAAACACTACGAATTTTTTCATATGCGCGAACACTTGTTAAATTTTTCATTCTTCGACATTTTTCTCCTCATTACCTCCACACTAGTTTGATATGATACAAAAAAAAGGAGTTATTATGTTTGATTTTATGAATATGAATTTTACATTATTTCATGGTTTTTCGATGTTTGTATTTTGGGCTATTTTAGTTTATTTGATTTTCTCTGGATTAAATAGTAAAGAAAAAACTTCTGCTATAGATATTATTAAAAATCGATTAGCAAAAGGTGAGATATCAAAAGAAGAGTTTGAATCATTAAAAACTACATTAAAAACGGAGATATAATTATGAAAAAAACAATTTTATTTTTAGGAATACTTGTTAGTTCAATTTTTGCAATGGAAGGCAAAACAATGACTGTCTATAAATCACCTTATTGTGAATGTTGTGCTAAATGGGTAGACATTATGAAAAGTAAAGGGTTTGAAGTAAAAACAATAATGACTAATGAAGTTAATATTATAAAACAAAAAGCTGGATTACAAGCTGGGCAAACATCATGTCATACAGCATTTGTTGATGGATATGTTGTCGAAGGTCATGTTGATTACTCTGCAATTAAAAAAATGCTAACAGAAAAACCTAACATTATTGGTATAACAGCACCAGGTATGCCAATAGGAAGCCCTGGAATGGAACAAGGAAATAAAAAAGACAAATATGACATTTTATATGTGAATAAAGATGGTTCAACTGGTGTATATGAATCTCACTAAATAAGTCTATCCAATAAAAGGAACTGGTACTATGAAAATACTTTTACTCGAAGATGATGTAATTCTAAATGAAATTATTGAAGAGTTTTTATTAACGTTAAATTATGAAGTAGTAAGCACTCATGATGGAGAAATCGCTGAAGAATTAATTTATGAAGAGTTATATGATTTATTAATCTTTGATGTAAATGTACCTTCATTAAATGGATTTGCCTTATTAGAGAAATTAAGAAACAACAACATTAATATACCTACAATATTTATTACATCTTTAAATACTATTGAAGATCTACAAACTGGATTTAAAGTAGGTTGTGATGATTATATTAAAAAACCTTTTGAACTTGCTGAGTTAAATTTTGTAATTGAAAATATGATGAAATCATCAATCACTTTGTCAAATAATATTATTAAGTTATCTAATACTATATATTTAGATAAGAAAAATATGCTCATTAAAAAAGATAAAAAAGTGTTCCCTTTACCCAAAAAAGAGTATGAAATATTATTATATTTAATCAAAAAGAAAGATATAGTTAACATTAAAGATTTACATTCTAATATCTGGAAAAATGAAAAGTATCCAGGTGATTCTACAATTAGAACATATATAAAGAATTTAAGAAAAATTCTTGGAAAAGAATATATTCTTAATAAAAGAGGATATGGCTATAAATTTAACAACTAGTGAAAAAAACACATTTAAAAGATTTTTATCTTTATACTTGGGTTCGTCATTTATTTTAATATTATTAATTTCACTATTATATTACCAAAATGAAAGAACTGTATATTTTGATTTAATTAAAGCAGATATGCAGAATTTATCATCAAAAATTTCATCAAAAATTATACTATCTCATATGAATAAAACGTCTTTTGACTTTAATATGTTATTGGATAGTAAAAAATATAAGATCTCATTTTATAATAAAGAAAAGAAAAAAATCTATGGAGATATAAATTATGAATTAGATTTGTCAAAAGATTACATTAAACATCAAGGACATTTTGTTCTAATTGATAAATCTGTTTCAGGACATCTTAATATTTATTATATTGCTATTGAAGAGAATTTATATTTTAAAAAAATTGATAATTTAAAAATTGACATATTATTTTTCTTTATTTTAATTTACTCTATAATTGCTTTAATTAGTTTTTATCTTTCAAAACTATTTTTAAAACCAATTAAGGATGAAAGAGAAAGATTAAATACTTTTATAAAAGATACAACACATGAATTAAATACCCCAATAAGTGCAATTTTAATGTCCTCAGAATCTGAAGTATTAACAATTAAACAAATAGAAAGAATTAGATTAAGTGCAAAAAGAATTTCTGAAATTTATAAAGACTTAACATATACTTTTCTTGAAAATAATATAAATAATACAATAATAGAAGAATTAGACCTTAAAAACGAAATAAATGAACAATTGGAATATTTTGAACCATTAGCATTAAAGAAAAAGATTTTAATTAAATGTGATATAGAAAGCTTCAAGTTTACTATAAATAAAGATGACTTTATAAGAGTTTTTAATAATTTGATTTCAAATGCAATTAAATATAATAAAGTGGGAGGAGAAATACATATAATTCTCAAAGAAAAAAATTTAGTAGTCAGTGACACAGGAATAGGAATTAGTAACGAAAAAATAAATAATATATTTGAAAGATATTACAGAGCAACATCTGAACAAGGTGGTTTTGGGATAGGTTTAAATATAGTAAATAGAATTTGTAGAAAATATAATATAAACATTACTGTTGATTCTAAAATAAAAAATGGTACAAGTTTTACTTTATATTTTAAATAAATTCAATATAGAATTTAAATATTTTATAATAGGTAAATAATTACATGTTAACTACATAAAAAAGAAGTAGAATTCATAAGGGTTATTTAGTACCTAAAACATGTCGAAGAAACCCAATAAAACACTACGAATTTTTTCATATGCGCGAACACTTGTTAAATTTTTCATTCTTCGACATTTTTCTCCTCATTACCTCCACACTAGTTTGATATGATACAAAAAAAAGGAGTTATTATGTTTGATTTTATGAATATGAATTTTACATTATTTCATGGTTTTTCGATGTTTGTATTTTGGGCTATTTTAGTTTATTTGATTTTCTCTGGATTAAATAGTAAAGAAAAAACTTCTGCTATAGATATTATTAAAAATCGATTAGCAAAAGGTGAGATATCAAAAGAAGAGTTTGAATCATTAAAAACTACATTAAAAACGGAGATATAATTATGAAAAAAACAATTTTATTTTTAGGAATACTTGTTAGTTCAATTTTTGCAATGGAAGGCAAAACAATGACTGTCTATAAATCACCTTATTGTGAATGTTGTGCTAAATGGGTAGACATTATGAAAAGTAAAGGGTTTGAAGTAAAAACAATAATGACTAATGAAGTTAATATTATAAAACAAAAAGCTGGATTACAAGCTGGGCAAACATCATGTCATACAGCATTTGTTGATGGATATGTTGTCGAAGGTCATGTTGATTACTCTGCAATTAAAAAAATGCTAACAGAAAAACCTAACATTATTGGTATAACAGCACCAGGTATGCCAATAGGAAGCCCTGGAATGGAACAAGGAAATAAAAAAGACAAATATGACATTTTATATGTGAATAAAGATGGTTCAACTGGTGTATATGAATCTCACTAAATAAGTCTATCCAATAAAAGGAACTGGTACTATGAAAATACTTTTACTCGAAGATGATGTAATTCTAAATGAAATTATTGAAGAGTTTTTATTAACGTTAAATTATGAAGTAGTAAGCACTCATGATGGAGAAATCGCTGAAGAATTAATTTATGAAGAGTTATATGATTTATTAATCTTTGATGTAAATGTACCTTCATTAAATGGATTTGCCTTATTAGAGAAATTAAGAAACAACAACATTAATATACCTACAATATTTATTACATCTTTAAATACTATTGAAGATCTACAAACTGGATTTAAAGTAGGTTGTGATGATTATATTAAAAAACCTTTTGAACTTGCTGAGTTATCTATAAGAATAAATAATATAAAAAAGTTAAAACAAATTGATTGTGAGATAAAGGTTAATATTACAGATAAAATGATCTATAATTTTAGTACAAAAATTATTTCTGGGAATAATAGTTCTTTTCAATTATCAAAAATTGAATCTAAAGTATTTGAATATTTTCTAAGAAATAAAAATAGAACGCTTTCAATAGAGGAAATTTCAATTAATAATTGGGCATATGATGAAATGCCAGAGCCAACCACAGTACGAACATATATAAAAAATCTTAGAAAAATTTTAGGGAATACAATGATTATAAATATTAAAGGAATTGGGTACAAATTAGTGGAATGAGCCTAAAATATAGACAAAAATTAATTCAGTTAATTAATATAACAATTTAGAGAAAATTGCAGATAATAATAATCTTCATTTCAAAAAATAAGTTCACTAACCTGTACCTTTTGAGCATATTCAGTGATTCAATTACTTATAAAAATCTTTTTAGACCTGTCCATATAATAGTATCTTTAAAGAGTATAAGTATTCAAAAGAACTTTAAATAATTGTTAAAGCCTAAAATATTTATCGTAATATTTTTCTACTTTTAATATATTGAGACAATGATGGTTGAGTTCCAATATTTATATAATCTACAATTTTTTGAACACTAAGTCCTAATTTATAAAGTTCCTCAATTTTATCCCTATAAGGATCATATTTACTTTTTACAAGTTGTCCCTTTTGTCTTCCTAGTAATTTACCTTTTGATTTTGCGACAGCTAAACCTCGTTTTGTTCTTTCAGAAATAATTTCTCTTTCTGTTTCTGCAAAATATCCATATATGGAATAAAGTAGTTTTGCTAATGTACTATTTGCAGTAGATAATTCTGGTTGTTCAATAAATATAAGATTTACTTTCATAGTATTAAACTTCTCAATTATATTCAATATCTCTAGCATATTTCTACCTAGTCTTGAAAGTTCCGTCACAAGTAAGGTATCTCCTATATTAAGTTCCTCAAATAATCTATCTATTAATCTCTCTTTTTGCTCTTTTCTACTGCTTACTTCTATCTCAAAAAATTTATCAATTTTAAGGTCATAATTATATGCATATTCAAGAATTTTGTGTTTTTGATTTTGAAGAGACTGTTGTTCAGTGGAAACTCTAATATAAGCTACATTTTTACTCATTCTTTGCCTTTATAAGTTTATACTACAATTATATATTTAAACTTATATAATTAATAAATTGAGCCAAGCCTCTAAACTTATCAATATAATAACTATAAATGGTCGTTTAAACATATTTTTTATCTTTAATTAAATTATCATCAATTACAATTTCCCTTGATATTGCATATCGTATAACATCAAAATATTTATCATCAAAATCTTCACCAAATTCTGCCTTAGCTTCTCTTTTTACAAGTTCTTGAGATTTTATACAATTTTTAAATCTATTTAGTGACATTTTAATATGTCCATCATTTAAATCAAGCCCCATAAGTTTTAAAGCAGTTGATATATACCTTAATGTAGTTAAAGGATCTGCATGTCCTAATTTTACTTGTAATGCATTTAATAATAAAGGATGTGGTACGAGTCCAGTGTTTTCTAAAGGGATCCCCTTTGTATTCGCTACATCCATAATAGTCCAAGTTGCAAATGTATGACGTAACCAATGAGGTGTAATATTATTCACTGTTCTTCCCATAATTTTAGAAGCTTTAGAAAAAGCTCTCCATACATCATATTTATTTACTTCTTTCCCTTTTTCAGTTATCCAAAAAATATTTTCTTTAATCTTTTTTCCTGTTATTTTCATTTTTTGCTCATACTTATATGATCTATCAACATATTCACTTCTAATATAATTATCATTAACCTCTTGCATCGTTCTAAGTGGCAATTCATATTGTTTATATTCATCATGTCCTTTAGGGATATAATTTCTATATACTGTATCATTAAGAGTTTTCCCATTTGCATATAATTTTAGTAAGCCTTTAAAATCACTTTCTTTAGCATCTAATGCAGCAGTTATACGTAATCCTGTTTCAACCATGAAAATAGCCAAAACTTGATATACAATATCTATATTTCTTAAATGTTTTTTTAATATTGAGAATTCTTTTCTACTCAAAGCATGATAAGTATGCTGCTTTGGACTTGCTTTTACTCTTAAAGCCCATGAATCTATCTTTTCATTCTTTTCTGAACTATATCTCTTATGAAGATGATCTAATAATCCTTTATGTCTATATTTATTTGTCTTTTTTATTGTTAAAACCATATCGTTAGGTTCATCTAACTTATCCATATATCTATAAAATTTAAACCAAGTATTTAACTTATGGTTCATTACATCATTTGATATTGGTTCATAACTATAATTGTCTAAATCTATATTATCATTTTCATCCCAACATAGCATTGCATTACGTATTTTTTTAATATCAAATTCAGTAGCAGTTCGCCAATTTAAATCCATATCATATAAATTCCTATATAATTCAGCAATTGTAAATGCCTTACCCTTATAAGAACTTTTTCCTGCAATACCTCCATATCTTCCACCATATCTTGATTCATAAATTAAAAACTCTGCTGAAGGAATATCAATCTTACCATCAATTAAAAGTAACGTTATATCTCTATTTTTCAAACTAGGATGTGTTACTGTAATATTTTTAATGTTCATACTTAGCCTTCAACCTATCAACTTCTTCATATAATTTAGTTCTTTCTAATTTCAATTTTTGAATAGTTTTATCTTTCATCTCTAACTCTTCATTTAATGAAAGTTTTTGATCATAAAAATCAGCAATTTGTAATACTAAACTTTCAATATCATTTTTAAGTTTTGCTGTTTCTGAAATTGTTTTTTTTGAAACTAAAGTTTTCATTTTCTTATGTTCATCTTTAAAATCAGTAATTCTCTTTTTTATGTCTTTAAAATCTTGAGTTTTAGGACTTTTTATACTCTTATCTCCAATTTTACTTTCAAGAAATAAAACATATTGCTCATTTGCATAATCAAGAACATTTTGGTAAGTCACTTTATTTGAGGAAGGAGTAGATTCCTCTATTAAGACATCAATAGCTTCATGAAGTGCTTTTATTTTCAATTCTTTTTGTTCTTTTGATATTTGTCCCATTACATAACTTCCTTTTTATAATCATCATATTCTTTAATTACCTTTCGATAAGGATCCTGTTCAAAACCACCTGCTTCTATAAAAAATGTATTTTTTTCTAACCTCTTTTTAAGACCTGGCTCTATGTTAAAATACATTTTCTTTTTTAATTCTTCAATATGTTTTTCAAAAAATAATGCATTACTACAATTTGCACCCTTACATCTTTCAGAAGCAGGGCCATTTATAGCTATTTCCTCTAAATCAAACCCTTGTTGGCATATTAGTTCTTCTGGCTTTGATAAATCATGAATACAAAGACTTACTGGTGTTTGGATTATTGCAAGCTTTTGATTTTCAATTAATTCCAGGAAGCCTTTCCTTACTAAGTTAATGAAGTGATCTGCATATCGACCAGAAAATCTAGTTTTAGCTTGCATTAACCACTTTCCATTTACTCCAAATAGATTTTTGTCTTTTTTTATTTGTTCGGTAATTTCATTCACAAAAAATTCAGATTCTTCTCGAATAAGTTCTCTAACAGCATCTTTAAGTTCAATATTATAGTATCCCATATATTTCAATGTCATTGTAATGCTTGTATGTCCCAAAAACATTCTTGCAAGTTCTAAGCCTTCATTATCATAAATATGTGTTATTAAAAAAGCCATTGCATGTCTAAACTTATGTGCAGTAATTGCTTTTTTTATTCCTAAATCCTTGCAATATATTTTTAATAATCTAGTTGCTCTATCAACTTTTACTTCTGATGTTTCATCTTTTTTCATTGTTGATAAAATTAAACTTCCATATTGTTGCCCATCTTTAATTTTTGCAAATTTTGAAAGGACTATTAATGCATCCTTACAAACTATAGGTATAGGCATTTTCAAAGGTTCACCAGTTGAGTTTGAAGCTGTTTTATAAACTATTCTTTCTAAATGTTCATGTTCATCATGTGTTATTTTTAAGTCTCTGTCTAACCATACTAGTTCACCAACTCTCATTCCCGTCATCATTAATGAAATTGAAATACAAGAAACCTCTAATCTTTCAATAACATCATTAATTTGTCCCCTAGAAATTATTCCTATTAGTTGGTCATTTGTGGGTGAACCATTTATTTCTTTATGAAGAATTAAACAGTTATTTTGGATTTCTCTTATATTTTGTTCTGTAAAAAATATTGGTGTAGTTACAAAAAAATTATATAGATATAAATATCTTTCTATTATTTTAACCTTAGAAGATGACTTCTTAAAATGCCATGCAAGTTCTAAAATTTCATTCTTAAATAACTCCATATATTTTATTGATGAAGAAATAATGATTTTTAAATCATACAGTGAGTATGATTCCTTTTTCTTAGGGATTAATCCATCATCTGAAATATCTGAAGAAACAATCTTTTTAAGTCTTTTATATTCTTTTGAGTTTTGTAGTGCAAATTCATCAAGTTTTAATATAGGAGGAAACTTTAATTCTTCTTCATATTTTAAGACATCGAATATTTTATCTATTCTATTTTTTATAGTTAGACTCTTTATCTTTTTTTCATCAAGCTTATAACTAATATATTCATCTAGTAAATTACTATCTATTTGATCTAAAAAGCTAATTTCTCTTAATTCAGATATTTCTCTTAAAAATATATGTATCAAACTAAAATAAGTTGATTCACCAGCATTAGAAGGACAATCACCCATTTTTTTATCTAACTTAAAATATAATATTACACGTAAATATATATTCAAAATACCAGTTAATTGAACTTTGCATTTTGATAAAGTTTTAGGGCTATTTTTTAAAAGAATTCTATTATCAAAAAAAAATGAATGTCCTCTATTTGGAAATCTAACATTCTCAAATACTTTTTTTATATCTTTTTCAGTAAGACACTCAGACAGATTTTCAACTTCATAATAATTATCAATCATCTAATTTCCTTAATTTTTACTGTTCTTTGAAACTTCATTTTTATAAAATCATTATGTTTGTAAAATTCTTTTTCACAATAGTTTTTCATTTCATCATTGAATTTACTTATAGTATCTTTTGCACATTCATTATCAAGTTTATATTCTTTTTCCCAATCTTCAATTCTAAAAAAAATTTCTTTTTGATTTTCCATAAAATTAATCCAAGCATAAATTACTGGGCCATGAATTTTTGGAATAACATATGATTTATCACATTCTGTTAAGCATTTGTACCAATCCGTACAATGCTCATTGTCTTTTAACATAGGAGCATTTTTGAAAGAAGGACTCCTGTTATTCTTACAATCTGCTAAAGGACCGTTTAAAAGTTTTGCAGTCTTATGCTCATCTTCCCCTACTTCTCCTTTAAAAATGCCAACTATGAGATTCTGTGCAAGTGCAATTTTATGTTTTTTTATTCCATTCCATTCTAAATTCTGACCTTCATAGTAAATTTTCGTAGTTTCATTCGATTTATGATTTTTTCGTAACTGCCTTTCAAACTCAGATTTACCTTTAAAATGGTCTTGAAGCAAATGGCTTTTTCTTAATGCTTTGTGTTCTATAAAATTAAGTCTCTTGTTATTAACGTCTATTATTTCATATTTATCGTAAAAAATATTTTTTGTTAATCTGTAACTAACTAAAAAAGCTCCCTCAATAGAAATAGGTTCATATTTGAAACTATTGCAAAGTCCTAAATATTGTAATAACAACTTACTTTTCGAATTTTCATATAAGGGAGTACACCATTTGATATAAAAGTCTATATACTCTTTAATTTTAGAATTGTTTTTGATAGGAATAATTATATTTTCATTTGACCTATTTTTAGTAGTTTCAACTACTGTCATTAAACCAATATCATCTCCTTTTAACCTATAATTTCCATCAAGATTTTTTTCAACTTGAAAACAATTTAAATTTTCTTGATTAATTCCTAGTTCTATCAAAAGAAGCAAAAATAAAGGATATAGCTCTTTACTTGTAGGGAACATAATTGTTTCAAGATCTTTTATTTTTATATCGAAATAGACAACAATAATTCTTTTTAGATCCCTAATTTTTTTTGGCAGTAAATTTTTATACTCTAATGAAGTATCTTTTCTATATGGATATTCAGGAACAAATAGTAAAAACCAATATAAAGCAAAATGTGACTCTTTTGTTAGAAGATCAATACCTCCTATAGATTTATTTTTTAAACTTTCTATTTGTCTATTTATGTTCTGTATTTCTTTAGTAGTAAGTCTATTCATTTTTGTTTTACTATATAATAAAACTGAACCATCAATATTAAAATCTTTTTTTAGCCTGAACAACAAAATATTTAAAAAAGGCATTTTATATTTTTTATCTTCAGACAATAATGTTTTTAATATATTTTCAAGACTAAAAAAAGAATAATTATTAAATTGATTAGACCATGTATTATAACTATTAACCTTATTCTTATTTATTTCGAATTCTTCTACTGCGTACTTATAAAGTTGAAATAAAACTGTTGAAGGAATCGCCATATCAAAAGTATTTGATTTATATGATTTTGGAGTGGTTTTTAAATTAATAAATTGTTTTCCTAATGAATTATTAATTTTTGCAACTTCACTAATAAATTTACTTACTGAAATTCTTTTTTCTTTTCTTTCATTATTCTCTAACAAACTTTTTTCAACTAACCTAAATTGCTTTATATTTATTTCTTCTATTGATTCAACATTTATTGCATTCTTTCTAAAAACATCTATGCAATACTTTAACCCATCAATAATACTCTCTGTTAATCTTGATTTTTTAATATCAATAAATACTCTGTTAATTGTATCAATTATAAGGGATTCATAATCTTTATTGTCATCAAAAATAATCGTTTTACTTTTAATAGGTTTTCTCTTATATATATTTTCACCTAATAAATTTTGAGCTCCTTTAGATTTATAATATTGTTTTTTATGTTTATAAGATAAATAAACTCTTGAGTTTTTTATTAAACTTGATTTTGTAGCTATGCAGATGAGATAATAACCATAATGCTCTTTTGCTAATGTATTATCTACTCTATCAAAGTGTATTCTATCAATAACACTTTCTTCTGATGGTTCAGATTTTGAGATATTAAGCTTTTTAGGTTTTCTTGCCATTATACTTCCTTATCAAAAATGATTTTAGCAAGAGTTTTTCTTATTTATTAAAAATATTACAGTATGCAATATTTATTTTAAGAGAAGTATTTTATGTAAAATTAATTTGTCTTAATTACCTTTTTTAAATTTGCAAACAAAAATCGTTTTATTACTCTTTTTCATTTTTGCAACAAATAATAAATACCACCAATATTTTCACTACAATTTAAAAATTTCAATGTCCATCTTTTTCTAAACCATTTTGGATTTGATAAATCATATTTATCATCAATAAAAGCTTGTAGTCTTGTTTGATTTAAATAAAGTACCAATCTATCTATTGCTACTTTAAACTCAGGTTGAGTATTTTTAGGAAGAAGAGAATATGAAAAGTATGATATTAAGAGGATTACAAATATAAGTTCAAATAAAAAATATGATTTTTTACTGTTTAATTTTTCGCACATAGATATCTAATAAATCTTTATTCAAATACTTTATTGTAAATTTGTTATCATATTTTATTGGATTATACAAAGATACAAAGTAATCATTACCTTTTACGATGCCATAAAACTCCAATCTTTTTTGAAGTTTTCTATCAAAAGTTTTTATATTGTTAATCTTATTCTCTTTTAAAATTTTTGCAATATCTTTTGCAAAATAATAATTATACGCAAAATGTTTTTCTGGATTATCTAAAATCAGATAAAGTGGTTTATTATATAAAAGTAAAAAAGTATTAATAAAAAGTAAAAAAAGAGATAATTTTGCAATATTATAATGTAATCTTCTAAATTCAGGCAATCTGACTCTTAATGAATGCATAAATAGTTTTAGCATAATTGGCAATGATATTACAACATATGGGGCAAAGTCTTCTATATATATTTTTTGTCTAAAAGAAAATAGAAGTGAAAATATCATCGCTGTAATTGAGATATACCAATATATTGAACGCGTTCCTTTGATTCCAACCCTATATAATGAATAAAAGAAGTACAAAAATAGCAAAGGCGAAAATATTGAGGCATATATTCCAAATGTATCTAATAGATAACTTCTTGGTTTTCCAGAAGCTTCAAACCCATAGATATACATTGAAAGCCCAAATAAAATTAAAGATATTATTAATAATTTATTTTCATTTTTACTTAGTGAATAAAAAAATAAAGCCAAAAATAAAACTGCAAAAGAGTTATCAACAAATAAGAAGAAAATTAACAAATAGTAGTTATGCTTTGAATAAAGTTTATAATAGTACAAATATACTAAGGTACAAAAAATAACAACAATAGAACTATTTATCAATAAAGATGCACTAACAACTCCAGGAAGAAACATAAATATAAGTATATTAACTAATCTATCTATCTCTTTTTTAAAATAATCCTTAGTAAGTAAATACATTAAAATAACACTAAAAACATAAAGAACAATAAAAGGAAGTCTAATAGCTATATCATTATTACCAAAAAAATATGTACTAGATTTCGTTATATAAGATAAAACAGATTTATTTACTAAAACATTTAGTGCTTCATTATATGAGATGCTTAAACTATTGGCAACAAAAATCAGTACAACAAAAAAGGTGGCTAAGGTTATTCCAAAGATATAGTTGTAAAATTTTTGTTTAATCATTATATTTTCAAGAAATTACCAATTATTTCATATCCATATTCACTCATGATTGATTCTGGATGAAACTGAACTCCATATATTTTTTTACCCTCAATTTCTAAAGACATAATTTCATCATCATCTAAACTTTTAGAGGTAACTTTAATGCAAGATGGTAAATTATCTTGTTTAACAGTTAATGAATGATATCTAGTCTGGGTAAATTCATTTGGCAATCCATTAAATAAAATTGTATCACTTAAGACTTTTACTTTTGAGATTTTTCCATGCATCATATTATCTGCTCTTACAACTTTTCCACCAAATACTTGTGCAATACTTTGGTGCCCTAAACAAATACCAAATATTGGTTTTTTGTCAGCAAAATATTCAATAACTTCTAAGCATATTCCTGCATCATCTGGAGTTGCAGGTCCTGGAGAGATTATTATCTTTTCAGGATTAAGTTTTACTATTTCTTCTATGCTTAGTTCATCATTTCTTATTACTTTTAAATCAGCACCTAACTCTAAGCAATATTGCACAATATTGTATGTAAAAGAATCATAATTATCAATCATTAGTATCATTTAAAATTTGTCCTTGACTATTTTTTTAATAGATTATTTTATAGACAAATATTATAACCACTATTAAATTGTTTTTAAATTAATTTATTTTTTACCAATAAAATCTTTTTCCTCAACTTCTAATAAAATTTTTCCTGCGATTTTTTGAGTCTCTTCTGCTATCTCATTACTTAAATTAGCCACACTTGCATTTTTTTGCGTTTGTTGGTCTAAAGTTGCTACTGCATCATTTATTTGTTCAATTCCCATTCTTTGTTCTTTACTTGAAGTTTCTACATTTGATATTAAGCCTAAAGTTTGTGTAATATTTTCTTTTAATTCTGTATATCCTTTAATCATTTGATTAGAGATATTTTTACCTTCGTTTGCTTTTACTGTTGCTTTTTCTACAAGCTCTTTAATTTCTTTTGCCGCATCTGCACTTCTTGAAGCTAGATTTCTAACTTCAGCTGCAACAACAGCGAACCCTTTTCCAGCTTCCCCAGCAGTTGCTGCTTCTACTGCTGCATTTAGACTTAAGATATTTGTTTGAAATGCAATTTGATCTACAACTGTAATTGCTTCACTAATTGCCATAACTTCATTATTTATGCTATCCATTGAGACTGTTGTTTTATTGGCTAAGTCTTCACCGTCTTTAGCAGATTTAGATACTTTATTAGCAAAAGAAACCATTTGTAAGATATTTTCTGAACTACTTGCAATATTAGAAGTAATCTCTTCAATTGCAGCTGCTGTCTCTTCTAAAGAAGCTGCTGATTCATTTGAAGCAGTATTTAGTATTGCTACATTTTTTAAAAGTTCTTTTGCAGAACTTTGTAAATTTAAACCATTATTCATATTATTAACTAACATTTCATTAATAGTATCAGCTAAAGAGTTTAATGCAATTGCAACTTTTCCATTTGGATTCTTTATTCTATGTGTAAAGTTCATATTTTTCAACTCATTTAATGCAGAATCAATATCATTTAAATTGTTATTTATTTTACTAGAAATAGAATCTAGCATCTCATTAAAAATATTTTTCAGTTCTTCTAAACCTTGATTCTCAGTTTTTTGAGTAACTCTTGTATTTAAATTACCAGAATTTACATCATTTACAATAGCTTTAACATTATTGATAACTTTTTCATCTTCTTCAATTAGTTGTTGTGTTTTTTCAATATTAGCATTTACAATATTAGCCATTGTCCCTATTTCATCTTTATTGCTAATAACAATTTTTTCTACATTAGAAGTCTCTTTATTCAAATAACTAAAAAAGTTAAGTAATCCATTTTGAAATGTACTTAGTGGATTAGTTATTTGTTTATTTATAAAATACAGTACAAATAAACCTACAATAACTGAAACAATAAGAGCTATAAGTAAGATTCCAAATACAATTGATTGTATTTTTTCATCTGACTCTTTTTGCATTTTATTAATATTTGCTTCTATTTCATCTGTATATGCACCTGTTCCTATCATCCATTTCCATTCATCAAATCCTATACCATATCCTAGTTTTTCATACAATTTTTTATCATTTGGTTTGACAAAATTATACTTTACTAATCCCCCATCTTTTTTTGCTAAAGAAATTAAATCTCTTATATGTGCTGATTTCATAAAATTTTTACCAACATTTTGTGGTTTGATAGGATGCATTACATTATTTCCATCATAATCATATATAAAGAAATAACCATTATTATTTTTTCCATATCTCATTGCTTTTATAGTTGATAAAGCTTCTGCTTGCAATTTTTCTGTAATATTATCTAAATATGAACCTGTTCCAATTACCCATTTATAAGGTTTAAATAATTTTACAAATGCGACTTTTTCCCTTGGAGGTTTATTAGGTACAGTTTGCTCATATGAAACTAAGCCTTGTCCATTTTTAATTGCTAAATCAATGAAGTTCAAAATATGAGGTTTGGGATATCGTTTTCCTTCTTTTGTTGGATTTATTGGATGTTTTAATACAATAGCATCTTCATTATAAACAAAAAAATAGCCATTATTTGTACCATATCTTGCAGAACCTATTGCATCTAGTAAAATTCTTTTAAGCTCTTCATCTGAAACTTTTCCATTAAATTTTTTATACAAATCTTCAAGCATAAAAAATAAAAAATTCATTTGTCCTTCTAAATCTTTTTTAATATTTTCTTTAATAATATTAATATCTGATTTTTTATAATAATCTACTGCTACATTTCTAGCAAAATCAACATATGATTTTAACTCTTTTTCTTGTTCTTCATATGCATTCTTTTTATAAGTTGCTATATTATCTTTTGTTAATTCATTTAATGAATAAATAGATTTAACTGCTATTAGACCTGCTACTATTATTATAGTAAATATTATTATAAAAAGTAATTTACTTTTTATTGATAAATTCTTCATCTTTATCCTTTTCATTTATTAACCAAATATTAACATAAAAAAGCAAAGAAAAAAGAACCAAAGTCACTTTTTTATCGCTACAATTACTGATAATCATTCTTATTATTAAGGATAAGCAAAGTTACTTTAACTTATAATCATTTTTTTAAATTATACTTATATTCTAAAAGGAATCTCATATGTTAAAAATTTTAATACCAATTATATTATTATTATCAAGCTCACTTTATGCAAGTGGAGAAGTTAATGTCTATTCACATAGGCACTATGATACAGATAAAAAAATATTTAAATTATTTGAACAAGAAACAGGTATCAAAGTAAATGTCGTAAAAGCAATGGCAGATGAATTAATAAAAAGAATGGAAACAGAAGGAGATAAATCTCCTGCAGATGTTCTTATCACTGTTGATGCTGCTGGTTTATATAAAGCCAAAACAAAAGGTTTATTACAACCTATCAAATCAGATTATCTAGAAAAGAATATTCCAGAAAATTTAAGAGACAAAGATAATCAATGGTTTGGAGTAACAATAAGATCAAGAGTTACAGTTTATAAAAAAGGTGAAGGGATAGGAAAAGAGTTATCAACATATGAAGATTTAGCTGATCCAAAATATAAGGGGCAAATTATGATTAGATCTTCAAATAATGCCTATAACCAATCTTTATTAGCAGCAGTTGTAGCTCACCATGGAAAAGATTATGCTTTAAAATGGGCAAAAGGGATTGTTGCAAATATGGCAAGAAGTCCAAAGGGTGATGATATGTATCAAGTAAAAGCGATAGCTTATGGTATTGGTAAAATTGGAATTGTAAATACATACTATGTTGGTAAGATGTATGGAAGTAAAAACTTATCAGATGTGGATGCTGTAAATAAAGTTAAAATATTTTTTCCTAAATTTGAAAATGGTGGAACACATATAAATATAAGTGGAGCAGGAGTTGCAAGATATTCTCCAAATAAAGCAAATGCTATAAAATTTATAGAATTTTTAGCAAGTCCCCAAGCACAAAAACTTTTTGCTGAAGATAATTATGAATATCCAATATTAAAAAGTGTAAAGGAATCAAAAGTTGCTCAATCGTGGGGAACATTTACACCTGATAATATCTCACTTGATGAGTTAGGTAAACACAATGCTGAAGCTGTAAGAATATTCGACTCAGCTGGTTGGAAATAAGAAAGGTTTTAAAATAATTGAAGTATTTTAATAAATTAACAATAAGTAGTATTTTTTTAACACTACTTATTTCTATGCCAGCACTATTTATTTTATCAAATATATTTGTAAGTACTCCAAATTGGACACATTTAGTAGATACTGTATTATGGGGTTATATATTTAATTCTTTGTATATTATGATTGGAGTTGCAGTTTTAACTTCAATCATGGGTTTTTCAACTGCATACATAACTTCACTTTTTACCTTTTCTGGTTCTAATTTTTTTCATTATGCATTGATACTTCCCTTTGCAATTCCTACTTATATTGTTTCATATGCTTATGGAGGCATGTTTGATATAACAGGAAGTGTTACAACTTTTATTTTAGACCTACTTGGTAAAAATTTAGGGGAAGTTTATTTCTTCGATATTATGTCAATAGAAGGTGCTATTTTAGTAATGTCTTTTGTTTTATATCCATATGTATACCTAATCTCAAAAACATACTTAAACTCAGAATCTTCTTCAATAGTTGATGCCCCTAAAACTATGGGGCTTACAAACTTTCAAATATTTTACAAAGTTATTATTCCAATATCAAGACCAGCAATTGTGGCAGGGGTTATTTTAGCTGTTATGGAAGCTGTGTCTGATTTTGGGGTTATGGATTATTATGGAGTTTCTACTTTTGTAACAGGTATCTTTAGAACTTGGTTTGGAATGGGAAGTGTTGAAGATGCTTCTAAATTAGCTTCTATGCTTATGTTATTTATATTTTTATTAATCTTTTTAGAGAGATATCAAAGAAAAAACACACGATATAGAAGTGCTGGAAAAGATTTTAAACCAATTAAAAAAGAAAAATTAACTGGGTATAAAAATGTATTAGCTTTTATTTTATGTTTTATTCCATTTTTTTTAGGATTTTTACTTCCTTTTTCTCAAATGAGTTATTGGTTTTATTTATCATATAAATCAACAATAAATGAAGACTTTTTGACTGTGTTTTATCAAACCTTATCATTAGGAATTGGAACATCTGTTTTAATTACTTTCTTGGCCTTTGTTTTTACATATAATGTTCGAGTGCACAAAAGTAAATTAGCAGATTATATAACCCAAATATCAAAGCTTGGATACTCTATTCCAGGTTCAGTCATAGCTGTTGGAATTTTGTCATTCTTTTTAATTATAAATAAAGCCTTTGATATTTTACTTGTAGGAAGTATTGTTGCTGTTATTTTTGGATATGTTGTTAGATTTTTAGCCATTTCAATTAATAACTATGAATCTGGATTTGCAAAAATTCCTCAAACCTATGATGATGCTTGTAAAACTATGGATATAAGTTCATTTGCAACTTTTTTTAAAGTAATATTTCCATTGATAAAAAACTCAATAGTTGTAAGCTTAATAATCATATTTATTGAAGTAATAAAAGAATTGCCTTTAACTATGATATTAAGACCATTTAATTTTGATACACTTGCAGTATTTTCCCATGAGTTAGTTGGTCAAGCGCAGATATTTGAATCAAGTGTTCCTGCAATGTTTATTGTAATACTTGGAATTATATCTGTTTTAATTCTCGCACAAAAAATGAAAAATTAGTAAGGAATTTGATGATTGGTATTAGCGTAAAAAACTTTTCTATAGCTTTTGGAAATAATGAAATATTAAATGATATCTCTTTTGATGTCCAGGCTGGAGAAATAGTTACAATATTAGGACCTAGTGGTTGTGGTAAAAGTACTATCTTAAGAAGTATAGCTTCACTAGAAGATAGTTATACTGGCTCTATATTTTTAAATGAAACCTGTTTGATAAATGGAGCAAATAAGTGTAACAAAGATATTGGTTATATATTTCAAGATTATGCTTTATTTCCCCATTTAAATGTAAAAGAAAACATAGAATTTGCCCTATTTAAACTAAAAGCAAATGAGAGACAAAAAAGAGTTGATAAATTATTAAAACAATTCGATTTAATAGAACATAAAAATAAACAAATCCATGAATTAAGTGGTGGTCAACAACAAAGAGTTTCAATAGCAAGAGTAATAGCCTATGAACCAAAGATTTTACTTCTTGATGAGCCTTTTTCAAATCTTGATTCTATTTTAAGAGCAAAAACAAAATTGTGGCTAAAAAATCTAATAAAAGAGTTAGGATTATCAGCTATATTAGTAACACACGATCAAAAAGAAGCCTTATCTATGTCTGATAAGATAGGAATTATTCATAATAAAAGAATTGTACAATTTGATACTCCAAAAAACATATATAAAAATCCAAATAGTTTTTATATTGCAAACTTTTTAGGGGAAGTTAATACCTTACCAAAATTTATTGCAGAAGATTTAAATTTAGACTTGGAAAAAACAAGTATCATTAGAATACATGAAACAAAAATAACAAATAAAGCAAATAACTATAAACTAAATACTGTAAATAGACTTTATTGTGGCGAATATGAAGAGGTGATTCTTAGCTTTGAAAAAGAGTTAGAATCTCAAATTAAATTAAGAGTATATATAGATAGTGATATCTCTTTAGAAGAAGAGATATATTTAGATATAAATAAAGACAAAATCATAAGTGTAAAAAACTAAAGTAGCTTTTCTACTTTAGTTTATATTTGGAACTTAGCTATAAGTTCATCAGAACAATCTAAAATCCCACGATTTTTCAAATCATTAATTACACTTTTTGTACAATCAACATCATCCGGCCATCTTCTTTGAAAGTTATCATATGAGTTTTTATTTGTAGCATCTACACCTAAAGTATCATTTGCTATAAAAATATCTCTATTTGAATCTATATTATTACAAACTCTCCAAATAAGCATGTAAGGATTACTTACATCATTTTTAGCCTGATCTACTATTATTAGTATTCTTAAGTGCTCATACAGAGGTTTAAGCTCTTCAAATAGATACTTTTGGCTTCTATTTTTATTTACAGTTATTATAGTAACTGGATTTTTTGTATATTTATAATATTGTTTTAGATTAATGATATCACTTGAAATTTCTTTCATCTTAGTCAATAATTCCCCATCAGCTAAAACTTTAACTCCACTATCACTTATCTCTTCTCCTGTACAATCAAGACCTAGTTTACCACCAACAGCAAATTTTGGACTTGAATGATCAAGTGCGTCAACTACACCTCTTGAGATAAACAGGTCATTTATATCTATTCTATTTAGAATATGTTTTGTTATCTCTTCATGGTTCGTAAGTTCTGGTGCATCATGGTTTACAAAAATTGCATGTTTTACAAAACTCATTTGCCCTACTCCCCAAAATGCATGCATCATTTGACTTGCATGTCCAGGATATAGTGTTTTGATTTTTGCAATTATTAGATTATGAAAAACTCCATTTTCAGGCATATAATAATCAATCAAATCAGGTGCAGTAGTTTTAAGTAGTGGCAAGAATATTCTCTCTGTTGCATGTCCCATATATTTGTCTTCTAAAGGTGGTTTACCAACAACTGTCGCTAAATATGTAGGTTTTGCCTTTGATGTGATTGCACTAACTTCCATAAATGGATATTCTTCTTCTAAAGTATAGTAACCAGTATGGTCACCAAAAGGTCCTTCAATTCTCATCTTAGATGGATCAACAAAGCCTTCTATTATGAAGTCATTATCCCTTGGTACATATATATCATTTGTTATACTTTTCACAAGCTGTGCATTTTTATTTTTGACAAAACCATAAAGCATAAGTTCAAAAATTCCAATAGGTAAAGGTGCTTGTCCACACCAAATATACATAGGATCTCCACCCACTCCAATTGATACTGGCATTTTTTTACCTGCGGCTTTATATTCATGAAAGAAGTGATTACTATCTTTATGTATTTGCCAATGCATTCCTAAAGTATGATCATCATAAACTTGAAGTCTATACATTCCTAAGTTTTTAAGCTCTCCATTTAAACTAGTTGTATAAACTTGCCCCATAGTAATAAAAGGCCCACCATCTTGCTCCCAAGTTGTTAAAATAGGTAAATTAGATAATTTAGCATCCTCACCTAATTTTATTACTTGTTGACATTCACCTTTTCCTTTATTTTTTTTAGGAATAGTATTTTTAAGTGCGAAAAGTTTTCCAAAAGTTGAGAGTTTTTCACTAAAAGTTGTTGGTGGTTTCATTTTTAGTAAGCTTTCTATCTCACTTCCTATCTTATCACCATCACCAATGAAGAGTTTTACAGCTTTTTCATTACAAAATACATTCATCAATACTGGAATATCAAATTTCTTTCCAGTTTTTTTATCAATAGGATTTGTAAATAAAATCGCCTTTGAATCCTCTTTTTTAACCTCTACATATGCGATGTGTGGTATCTCTAAGTATATATCCAACTCATCGTCAATAACTTTTAATAAATCGTTTTTTTTAAGTAGCTCTATTGCTTTTTCCATATTTCCCTCTAATGTAAACAAATAATTAGTATAAATCTTATATCATTTTATCAATAAAAAATAGTTTATAATAGAGGTTTTACATATGTTTGATAATATAATTGATAGAAAAAATAGTTCGTGTAGTAAATATGATAATTTAGAACAATATTTTGGGAAAACTGATTTGGATCCATTTTGGGTTGCTGATATGGATTTTGAAATACCACCTTTTTTACAAGAGGTTATACAAAAAAGAGCGCAGCACAATGTCTTTGGATATGGAAAACAAAATAAAGAGATATTTGAAGCAATAAAAAACTGGATGAGTTCTCAACACCAATGGGATATTGACACTGCATCTATATCTTTATGTAATGGAGTAGTTCCAGCATATGCTGCTTGTATTGAAGCATTTAGCAATGTTGATGATGAAATTATAGTTCAAACTCCTGTATATTTTCCCTTATTTCAATGCATTAAAGCAAATAATAGAAGAATCTTAGAAAATCCATTAAAAGAAAATAATGGCTACTATACAATGGATTTAGAGCACTTAAAATCAATTATTACACCAAAAACAAAAATGATAGCTTTGTGTTCTCCTCATAATCCAGTTGGAAGAGTTTGGGATAAAAAAGAGTTAGAAGAGTTAGCAAATATTTGTATTGAAAATAACATTACTATTGTAAGTGATGAAATACATGCAGATTTAGCATTCAAAAAATTTACTCCAATTGCCTCAATTAGTGAAAAAATTGCTAATATTACTGTAACCTTAAACTCTCCTGGAAAGACATTTAATATTGCAGGTTTAAATGCTTCATATTGTATCACTTTAAATGATGAATTAAAAAATAAATTAGATGATATTATAAAACAAAGAGTAATCGGAACTATAAATGTCTTTGGTTTGATTGCTATGCAATGTGCATATGAACATGGAACAAAATGGTTAGAAAATCTACTAAATTACCTTGAATCAAACATAGATATTACTATTGAAACACTTGAAAATAATACTAAAATAAAAGTACAAAAGCCCGAAGCTACTTACCTTTTATGGCTTAACTTTGAAGAATATAATTTACCACATCAAGAAATAAAAGAGATATTACTCAATGATTGTAAAGTTGCTTTAAATGATGGATTAACTTTTGGGAAAAATGGAAAATCACACTTCAGATTTAATACAGCAACATCAAAAACTCAGCTTAAAAAAGGATTAAATAAAATTATTAATTTTGGAAGATAAAATTAAATAAAAAATAAAGTATTACCTTTTTTCTCACTTTTTTCTCTTTGCTTTTTTTTGTAACAAATGCTAGCTATTTGAAATAAACTTAGTGTACAATCAATATACATATTATTATGAAATGGATTAAGCATGTCAAATGAACTATTATTGTCAGCAGCAATTTTTGTTGTTATAGGTATTGTTGTAGTATCAATATTTATACTTTCAAAATTTGTTGGACCTCAAAACAAAGAGGACAAATCAAAAAATACCGTTTATGAATCTGGTGTAAGTAACCCAGTTGGTGGGACTAAACTTAGGTTTAGTATCAAATTTTATTTAGTAGCAATTTTATTTGTACTATTTGATGTCGAAATAATTTTTATGTTTCCATGGGCTGTAAATATTAGAGAACTAGGATTTTTAGGTCTTGGAGAAATGTTTATGTTTATGGGATTATTATTTGCAGGTTTAATTTACATCTATAAGAAAAAGGCATTATCATGGGAGTAGGAGCAGAATCAATATTAGGTGATTCAGTAATCACAACAAGACTTGACAAAGCAGTAAACTGGGCAAGATCATATTCATTATGGCCAATGGTATTTGGTACAGCATGTTGTGGGATTGAGTTTATGTCAGTGGCAGCTGCTAAATACGATGTATCAAGATTTGGAGCAGAAGTTGTAAGATTTTCTCCAAGACAAGCAGACTTACTAATTATCGCAGGAACTATTACATATAAACAAGCACCTGTATTAAAAAAGATTTATGATCAAATGTGTGAGCCTAAATGGGTTATATCAATGGGAGCATGTGCAAGTTCTGGTGGATTTTATGATAACTACACAACCTTACAAGGAGTTGATCAAATTATTCCAGTTGATGAATATGTTTCAGGTTGTCCTCCAAGACCAGAAGCAGTACTTGATGCAATTATAAGTATACAGAAAAAAGCTCAAAATGAATCTATTATTGTAGATAGAGTAAAAAAGTTCAAAGGAATCCTTGATGCTTAAACCAGATATGTTAATTTCACAAAATGAAATTAAATCAACTATCAAAAGATTAAAAGATGAAGAAGGATATAACTTACTTCTTGACATTACTGCAATTGATTATTTAAAATATCCAGATGTAACTCCTTCAAGATTTGGACTTATCTACATATTAAGAGATAAAACTTTCAAAAAACAAATTGTAATTAAAGCTTATGTTGCTGATAACAACTTAAATGTTGATACTATTAGTGATTTATATGAAGCTGCGAACTGGGCTGAGAGAGAAACTTTTGACCAATATGGTATTAACTTCATTGGTCATCCAAATATGAAAAGAGTTTTAAACCATCATCAATTTGTTGGATATCCATTAAGAAAAGATTACAATATTACTGATGGACAAATTTGTACTGAAACTGAAGATTTGATGGATGAAATGGTTCCATTACTTAAATCAAAAGGTTATAGTGACACTGATTTAGAAGAACTTATGTTATTAAATGTAGGTCCATCTCACCCAGCTTCTCATGGTACTATTAGAAACTTTGTTGCAATGGAAGGTGAAACAATCACTGCCTGTGTTACAGAAATTGGTTATTTACATAGAGGTTTTGAAAAAGCCTGTGAAACACATAACTATTCACAAGTTATTCCATATACAGATAGACTTAATTATTGTAGTGCTATTTTAAATAATATTGGATATGCAAAAGCAGTTGAAGATATGTTAAATATAGACATTACGCCAAGAGCAAAAATGATTAGAATTGTTATTGGGGAACTAAGTAGAATAACTGACCACCTTGTTTGTAATGCAGCAAATATGGTTGATATGGGTGGTTTAACAAACTATTGGTATCTTTTTGCTCCAAGAGACAAAGCTTATGATATTTTATCAAAACTAACTGGTGCTAGATTAACTAACTCTTATACTAGAATTGGTGGTTTAGAGTTTGACTTGTATGATGGTTTTGAAAGAGATTTAAATGAAGTTTTAAGAGATGTTGAAAAAGCTATAGAAGATGCTTTATCATTAGTTGAAAGAAATAGAATATTCCAAGATAGAACACAAGATGTTGGTATTATAAATTCAGAGTTTGCTTTAAGTGCTGGAATTACAGGTCCTAACTTAAGAGCAACTGGAGTTGCTTTTGACTTAAGAAAAGACAAACCATATTATGGTTATGAAAACTTTGACTTTGATGTTGTAGTTGGTTCTCATGGTGATGTTTATGATAGATTTATGTGTAGATTTGAAGAGATGAAACAATCTATTAGAATCATTGAACAAGCAATGAAAGAGATGCCAGATGGTCCTATTAATGTGGGAGCTCCGGGAATATTTTTACCAGCCAAAAAAGATGTTTATGGAAACATTGAAGGTTTAATGAATCAATTCAAACTTACATTTGAAGGTATTAAAGTTCCAAAAGGTGAATACTATGGATTTACTGAAGGTGGAAATGGTGAATTAGGTTTCCACATTACAAGTGATGGTACAGGAACACCATATAAAGTAAAATGTAGACCACCTAGTTTCTATTCACTTGCAGCTTATGCAAAAATTGTAGAAAATTCAATGTTAGCTGATGCAGTTATTACAATGGCATCAATGAACTTTATTGCAGGGGAGTTTGATAGATAATGGCAAAATTTCAATACACAAAAGAAAATGAAGAAAAATTCCAAATAACAGCTAAAAAATACCCAAAAATAGATGCTATGTTATTACCAGCTTTATGGTTAGTACAAGAGCAAGAGGGATGGGTAAGCCCAGAAGCCATGATTTTCGTAGCTGATAAAATTGGAAAACAACCAATTGAAGTTTATGAGTTCGCAACATTTTATACAATGTTCAACTTAAAACCTATTGGAACATATCACATTGAGTTATGTAAAACTCTATCATGTATGTTAATGGGTGCAAATAATCTTAAAAAATTTATAAAAGATACAATTGGAATAGAACCAGGTCAAACTTCTGCAGATGGAAAATTTCACTTAAGTGAAGTTGAGTGTCTTGGAGCTTGTGGTGGTGCACCAATGTTTGCTTTAAATGGTCAATACCATGAAAATCAAACAGTTGAATCTCTTAAAAATCTTATAGAGGAGTGTAAATAATGGCTGCAAATAACATGATTGTAAAAATCGTAAGTAAAAATTTTGACATTCCTGATTCTCATAAATTAGATGTTGCACTAAAAAATGGAAGATATACTTCAATTGAAAAACTATTTACTATGGCTCCTGAAGATGTTACAGAAGAAGTTTGTAAAAGTGGATTAAGAGGAAAAGGTGGTGGAGGTGCTGCTTGTGGACCTAAGTGGAAACTTATGCCACCAGTTGATGAAAGACCTAGATATTTAATCGTAAATGGGGATGAATCAGAACCAGGAACTTTTAAAGATAGACAAATATTTCAATATGATCCACATCTTTTAATAGAAGGTATCATTTGCTCTTGTTATGCAATTGGAGCACATGATGCATATATTTATATTAGAGGTGAATATAAGTGGTTTATTGATAGATTAGATGCAGCTATTGAAGAAGCTTATGCAGCTGGAATTATTGGAGATAAAATCATGGGGAAACATGATTTTAGAGTTGATATTACAGTTCACAGAGGTGGTGGAGCATATATTTGTGGTGAAAAATCTGCACTTATTGAATCTCTTGAAGGTAAAAGAGGACATCCAAGACTTAAACCACATGGTAAAGAGTGTGAGTGGTTCTATGATATGCCAGCAACTGTAAATAATGTTGAAACAATTGCATCAGTACCAAATATCGTTGAAAATGGTTTTGAATCATATACAAAATATGGAACTGAAAAAGCTCCCGGAACTATGCTTTTTGCAATGAGTGGTCCAGTTAAAAACCCAGGTGTTTATGAATTACAATATGGTTGTAAAATGACCGATGTAATCAATGAAATTGGTGGAGGAATGAAAGATGGCTTAAAATTAAAAGCTGTTATTCCAGGTGGAGCTTCTTGTCCTATCTTAACTGCCCAGGATGTTGAGAAAGCATATTTAGATTATGAATCTATGTGGGAAATTGGTTCAACTTTAGGAACAGGAGGAATGATGATAATTCCAGAAGGCGTTTCTATGGTGGATGTTGCTAAAAATCTAATTGAGTTTTATCACCATGAATCTTGTGGTCAGTGTACTCCTTGTAGAGAAGGAACTGGTTGGATTGATAAAATTTTAAAAGAATTAATAGAAGGTGTTGCAAAAGAAGATGATATAGAAACACTTTTAGAAGTATGTGACACAATGAATGGAAAAACCATTTGTGTTTTTGCACCAGCTGTAAAAGATATTATTAAAAGTATTGTTGAAAAATATAAACATGAATTTCTTGAATTAATTGAAAATAAACTATAAGGAAAATAGATGGCAAAAGATACATTTACATTAACAGACAATAGAAGTGGTAAAGCTTATGAGTACAATATTATAGATGGTACAAGAGGGCCAAGTGTTGTTGATATTAGAACATTCTACAAAGATACTGGAATGTTTACTTATGATCCTGGTTATACATCAACTGCATCTTGTGATTCAAAAATCACATTTATTGATGGTGAAAACTCTGAATTAAGATATAGAGGTTATGATATTGCTGATTTAGCTGGTAAACACTCATTTTTAGATGTTTCTTATTTACTTATGCGAGGTCAACTTCCAACAGAAGAAGCTTCAAAAAACTTTGATTTAGAAATAAGACATAGATCATTTTTAAATGAAGGAATAATTAGACTTTTTGATGCTTTACCTGATGGTGCTCACCCAATGGCAACAATGGGAGCTGCAACTATGGCATTAGCAGCATTTTATAAAGATCACTTACATTTAGAAGATGAAGAACAATTTAAAATGATGAGAAGAAGAATCTTAGCTAAAATGCCTACAATTGCTGCAATGGCATATAGAAATTCAATTGGTACACCACTTATTTACCCAGATGTAGATAAATATTTCACTGAAAACTTTTTATTCATGTTAAGAGCATATCCAGGTGGGAAAATGAAATACCTAGGAAATGGGAAAAGTCAAGAAATAAGACAAGTAGAAGTAGATGCACTTGATGCAATTTTTACTTTACATGCTGACCATGAACAAAATGCTTCTACTACAACTGTTAGAAATGTAGGTTCTACTGAGGCTCACCCTTATGTTGCAATAGCTTCTGGTATTTCTGCTTTATGGGGAAGTGCACACGGTGGTGCAAATGAAAAAGTTATGGATCAATTAAGAATGATTGGTGATGTTAAAAATGTACCTTCATATATTGCAAAAGCAAAAGATAAAAATGACCCATTTAGATTAATGGGATTTGGACATAGAGTTTATAAAAATAGAGATCCAAGAGCTGAAGCATTAAAAGGATTACAAGATAAATTAAGAGAAGAGTTAAATCTTGATTCTAAACTACTAGATATCGCAGCAGCAGTTGAAAAAGCAGCATTAAGTGATGATTACTTTAAAGAAAGAGGTTTATATCCAAATATTGATTTCTATTCAGGAGTTATTTTAACAGCTCTTAGAATTCCAATTGCAATGTTTACACCAATCTTTGTTATTGGTAGAACTCCAGGATGGTTAGCACAATGGTCTGAATTAAAGCAAGATAAAACTGCAAAAATTGCAAGACCTAGACAGCTATATACTGGAAAATAATTAATACAATAAAAATTTAAAGAGGATTTATTAAATGAGCGAAATGGTAAAACTGATAATCAATGATCAGGAGATGGAGGCAGAACAAGGAAGTCTCTTAATTGATAAATTATTAGATGAAGATATACATATTCCTCATTTTTGTTATCACAAAGCCTTGGGGAAAGATGGAAACTGTAGAATGTGTATGGTTGAAATTGCTGGACAAAAAAGACCCCAAATTGCCTGTGATACTCCTGTAAAAGAAGGAATGGTAGTTAGTACAACAAGTGATAATATTATGGCTGTAAGAAGAGATATCTTAGAGCTAGAATTAATCAATCACCCTATTGACTGCCCTACCTGTGATCAAGCAGGAGAGTGTAAGCTACAAGATTTTTACATGGAATCAGGTTTTTATGAATCTAGAATAAATGTTGAAGAAAAAAACCATGCTAGAAAAAGAGAAGATTTAGGGTCTAATGTAATGCTAGACCAAGAAAGATGTGTTCTTTGTACTAGATGTGTTAGATTTTGTTCAGACATAACAGGAACAAATGAGTTAGGTGTAATTAATAGAGCTGACCATTCAGTTATTGGTACATTCCCAGGAAGACCACTTAGTAATCCTTATGCTATGAATGTAGTAGACTTATGTCCTGTTGGTGCGTTAACTTCAAAAGATTTTAGATTTAAACAAAGAGTTTGGTTTATGGAGACATTTAATGCTATTTGTAATGGTTGTTCAAAGGGATGTAATATCTTTGTTGACCATAGAAAAGAAAAGTATGAAGATGACAAAATTTACAGATTTAGACCTAGACTTAATAATGATGTTAATGGTTATTTCATGTGTGATTACGGTAGATTATCATATAAAAATGAAGAAGAAAATAGATTAGAAAAAGCACTAGTTAATGGAAAAGAAGACTCTACAAGTAATGCAATAGCTTCTTTATATACAGAAGTTGCAAAAAATAACAATGCCTTATTTCTTGTAGATCCTAACTTATGTTTAGAAGAGTTACAAAATGTAAAAGCCTTTGCAGATGCTGTAAAAGCAAATATTTCTGGATACTCACCTCAATACATAGATGAAACTTTTGGTGATGATTATTTGAAGAAAAATGACAAAAGTGCAAATAGAGCCTCTTTTAAAGAAGTAGGTATATCTGAAGATGAGTCTTCATTTAAAACTTATTTTGATGCAGCATCACTTATAGTAGTTTTTGATAATAACTATTTTGATGATAATATTGAGTTACTAACAGGTAAAAAAGTTATTTCTTGTTTTTCTCACAATGCTAAAACTATTGAGAAGTCAGATGTTGCAATTCCAACTGCATCATTTTATGAAAAAAGTGGAACTTACATAAATATTGATGGAATAAAACAAAAAACTGTTTCAGGTATGAAAAGAAATAATCAAGCAAAAACAATATCATCAATAGTTGAAACTATTAAAACTATGATAGAAAAAGGAAATATATGAATACAGCATCAATAGTTGTTATTATAGTAAATATTCTTTTAGCTGTAGTACTAGCAGTTGGTTTAACACCTGTGTTTGTATGGTGGGAGAGAAGAATAGCTGGATTTATCCAAGATAGATCAGGACCAAATAGATGTCATATTGGACCAATGAGACTAGGTGGATTAATACAAAGTTTAGCAGATATGCTAAAACTTGTATTTAAAGAAGACTTTACACCAGGACATATTAAATATAAATTTATGTTTACTATTGCTCCTTCAATAGTATTTGTTTGTTATTTCCTAACATTTGCAGTTATTCCTTTTGCAGATAATATTGTAATTGATGGTCAAAGCCATTCAATGCAAGCCCTACCAATGCAATTAGGTATTATGTGGTTCTTAGCATATGCTGGATTATCTGTATACGGAATCATTTTAGGTGGTTATGCATCAGGAAGTAAATATGGTCTTTTAGGTGCAATTAGAGCATCAGCTCAAGTTATCTCTTATGAAGCATCAATGGCATTAGCTTTAATCTCTATGTTACTAACTTACGGTTCTATTCACTTAAATGACATTGTACATTTTCAAGGTGGAACTTTTTGGGAAATAATTCCTTCATGGGGTGCATTTATGCAACCACTTGCTGCTATTATTTTTATTGTTTGTGCCTTTGCAGAGACAAATAGAACTCCTTTTGATATTGCAGAAGGTGAATCAGAAATTGTTGCAGGTTATCATACAGAATATAGTGCAATGAGATTTGGACTTTTTCAAGTATCAGAATTTGCAGCAATGGCTGGGGCATCAGCTATTATTGTGACACTATTCTTTGGTGGATATCAAATACCTTGGTTAGATACACAAACATTAAAAGCCAATATTGACATTGTAATTATTGTACTTATGGCTTTATTACCTATTAAAATTTATATCTTTACTAAATGGATTAAGAAAAATAATAACTGGTATGATAAAAAAGATATTAGAGCAAAAGAAACAGGTATTTTAGTAAAAGCGTTTTGGACTATAGGTATAGTTTCATTTATAGCCTTAGGTGCTTTATTAGCTACAGGTTTAGGTGAAAATGGTTCAAGTATTGCAGTTGCTGTTATTCAAGTAGTAACTTTCTTAGTAAAATTCCTAATGATGGTATTTGTATTTATGTGGGTTAGATGGACTTTATTAAGATTTAGATATGACCAATTACAAATGTTAGGATGGAAAGTTTTACTACCATTATCACTATTAAATATTATTATAACTGCTTCAGTTATAGTTTTGACAGGAATGTAAGATGGGTATTAAAATAATAAAAAGACAGGGTCAAACTTTTAAAGATAAGCTTTTCATACCAGCTATTATGGGTGGTATGAAAACAACTTTTGGTCACTTTACAAAGAATTTAAAAGATGTTTCAAATTTAAAAACAATTCAGTATCCAGAAGAACAACCAACAGATGTAGCAACAAATGAAAGATACAGAGGGGTTCATAGACTTACAAAATGGGAAGATGAATCTGAAAAATGTGTTGCATGTTATATGTGTGCAACTGCATGTCCAGCTGAATGTATTTTTATTGATGCTGAAGAAAGATTTGATGGCAAAGCTGAAAAAAGACCAAAAGAGTTTAAAATAGATCTTTTAGAGTGTGTATATTGTGGATATTGTGTTGAAGCTTGTCCATGTGATGCAATTAGAATGGATACAGGTATTTTAAGTTTTACAGGAAGTTCAAGAGAGGAATTTGTTGTAGATAAAAAATACTTAATGAATAACGAAAGAGCAAAGGATTTATCAAATGACTGATATTTTATTTATTGGTTTAAGTTTTATGGCAATAGCTGGTGGAATCACTATGCTAACACATAAACAACCTATGTATGCAGCACTTGGATTATTAATATCTATTTTATCTGTATCTGGACTTTTTGCATTGTTAAGTGCAACTTTCCTTTTCATGGTACAAATAATAGTTTATGCAGGTGCAATTATGACTCTTCTTTTATTTATCTTAATGTTTTTAAATATTGATGAGCATGATTTACCAAAAGAGCCTAAAAAAGTTAGAAATATTATTATAGGTGCGATTGTTATGTTGCCATTGAATGTTGTAATATTAACAGCTGTATCTGCACTACCAAAAAAGGACATGAGTATTATTGAGACAAATTTTGGTGGAATAAAAGAGATTGGAATGCTTTTATACCAAAATTGGTTAATCTCATTTGAGTTGATTTCAATACTACTTTTAGTTGCATTAGTTGGTGCTATTGTATTAGCTAAAAGAAAAAAAACTAGAGGAATACAATCATGATATCACTAACATCATATGCATTTGTTTCAATGATGCTTTTTTCAATTGGCGCAATTGGAGTTATTGCAAGAAGAAATATTTTTGTAATATATATGTCAATAGAACTTATGTTAAATGGAATAAATCTATTTTTAGTTACTTTTGCTAGATACCATTTCAATATGGATCCACAAGTAATTACAGTAATGGTTATAGCAATTGCTGCTGCTGAAGCTGCCATTTTCTTATCAGTAATAATTCTTTTATTTAGAACAAAAAGATCATTAGATACTGATTTATTTACAGCACTTAAACAAGGAGAAAAATAATGCATACAGATTTATTAGTATGGATAATATTAGCTCCATTACTTGGTGCTATATTAAATGGTGGATTCTACTTTTATAATATAAAGAAAAGAGCCCTACCACAAAGATTATTTTCATTAATAGGTACAATCGCTCCAATCATTGGTTTTATTTTTACTTTAATAATCTTTATAAATATGGTTAACAATAATGCTACTTATCATCAAACTATCTTTACATGGTTAGAAGTAGATAAGTTAACTATTGAAATGAAATTTTTAGGTGATAATCTATCGATCTTTATGGCTATGTTCGTAACTTTTGTTGGTTCTTTAATTCACATTTATGCAGTTGGTTATATGCACAAAGATGAAGGTTTTGGTAAATTTTTTGCATATTTTAACCTTTTTTTAGCATCAATGCTAATTCTAGTACTTGCTGACAATCCAATTATTTTATTCATTGGATGGGAAGGTGTTGGAGTTTGTTCATACCTATTAATTAAATTTTACTATGGTAACAAAGAGAATGTTCTTGCAGCAAATAAAGCATTTATTGTAAATAGAGTTGGTGACTTTGGATTTATATTAGGTGTTATTACACTATTTTTTGCAATTGGACAAGGAAATTTATCATTTACTTCAATAGAAGCAAACTTAGGTAATGCCTCAACTGAACTACTTATTCTTTCTGGTTTCTTATTATTTGTGGGAGCTATGGGTAAATCAGCACAGATTCCATTATATACATGGCTTCCAGATGCAATGGCAGGTCCTACTCCAATTTCAGCACTTATACATGCTGCTACAATGGTAACAGCTGGTGTTTATATGGTTGCAAGATTCCATTTCCTTTATGAAGGTATTGAAGGTGTTGGTACATTTATTGCTTATATTGGGGCTTTTTCAGCTCTATTTGCTGCTATCATTGCAACTAAACAACAAGATATTAAAAAGATACTTGCATACTCAACTATGTCACAACTTGGATATATGTTTATAGGTGTTGGATTAGGTTTTTATTCAACAGGATTATTTCATGTATTTACACATGCTTTCTTCAAAGCAATGTTATTCATGGCAGCAGGTGGTATGATTATGGCTCAACACCATGAGCAAAATATCTTCAAAATGGCACAACATAGAGTTAGTACTCCTATTGTTGGCTTTTGTATGTTAGTTGGTGTTATTGCAATTTCAGGAATTCCTCCATTTTCTGGTTTCTTTTCAAAAGATGCAATTTTAGGTGCAGCATTTCATGAAGGTCAATATGGGATTTGGGCAATTGGAATGTTTACAGCATTTTTAACAGCATTTTATATGTTTAGATTATATTTTATTCTTTTCGTTGCTCCAAATAAAAATAACAGCACACAATATATTTATACATCTAAAACAATAACATTGCCTTTATTAGTTTTAGCAGTTGGTGCTATATCTGCTGGTTTCTTAAACTTACCAGAAGTTTTAGGTGGTCATCACTTAGTTGATACATGGCTTGCACAACTTGATTCAAAAGAGTTACATATGAGTCATAGTACAGAATATATTTTAATGGTAGTATCTGTTTTGTTTGCAGTTGCTGGAATATATGCAGCATATAAAAAATATGCAAACTTTGATATATACAATCCTGAAAGTGAACAAGGACTTGTTGCTAATAAATTCTATGTTGATGAGATATATAATGCAGTATTTGTTCAAAGTGCAAAAAAATTATCAACTTTTATTGATAAAGTTGTAGATGAAAAAATCATTGATAACTTCATCATGGGAAGTTGTAACCAATTTATCAACCTTGGTAAAGTAGTTGGAAGACTTCAAAATGCAAATGTAAGATTTTATGGATTATTCATGCTTGTTGGTATGAGTGCAATCTTCATTTATTTATTTATTTCGTTAGGATTGTAGTATGAGTGCAGAAAGTTTATCATTTATTATATTTTTACCAGCAATTGTTGCCTTTGGTTTAATGATTACAACAGCAAATGTTGAAGCAGTTAGAAATATAGCATTTTTAACTACTACTGTTATATTAGCATTAGTATTAAAAATCTATATCAATTTTGACCCAAATGCAGGAATGCAATTTGTTACAAATGCACCTTGGATTCAAACTTATGGTATAAATTATTATATCGGAGTTGATGGTTTTTCTTTAACTATTTTAATGCTTATTGCTATTTTAATTCCTACTTCATATTTACTATTATGGGAAGGTAGAACAAAAGGTTATTGGATTAATATGCTACTTGTACAAACAGGTGTTACAGGTGCATTATTATCTTTAGATGTTATTTTATTCTACTTCTTCTGGGAAGTTATGTTATTGCCAGTATTCTTAATGATTGGTATTGATGGTTTTGGGGATAAAGTATTTACAACTATTAAAGTTACTATTTATACAATGGCTGGTTCATTGTTGATGTTTATTGGTATTATTTATCTTGGTGTTACATTTTTTAATGAGTTTGGATTTTGGTCTTTCCAATACAATGACTTTACAAAAATCACAACATTGTCTTACCATGAGCAAGTATACTTATTTTTAACATTTGTTATTGCTTTTGGTATTAAAATTCCAATTTTCCCATTACATACTTGGATTATGGATACATATAAAAATGCTCCTACTGGTGCCGTTTTCTTATTATCTTCAATCATGGCAAAACTTGGGGTTTATGCTATCGTTAGATTTATGATTCCAATATTTCCAGAAATTTATATTGAATACTCTACTTGGTTTGTATTCATTGGATTATTTGGTTTAGTTTATTTTGGAATTGCAGCACTAATGCAAAATGACATTAAAAGAATGTTTGCATATTCATCTGCATCTCACTTAAGTTTTATAGCTGCTGGTATATTTTCTTTAAATGCTTATGGTATTAATGGTGCATTATACTTAATCATTGCCCATGCAATTGCAACAGGTGCTTTATTCTTACTTGTTGGTGTTTTACATGATGAATCTAAATTTAAAACAATTAGTGACTTAGGTGGAATAGCAAAAGTTGCTCCAATATTTACTTTTGTTTTTGCAATCATGCTATTTGCAAATATTGGATTACCAGGAACAAATGGATTTGTTTCAGAATTATTAATAATTTTTGGAATTTATGAATTCAATCATACATTAGGTTATATCTCAGCTCTTACAGTTATCATTGGAGCTTCATATATGTTATGGATGTTCCAAAGAGCTATTTTACAAGATAGAGTTGGGGAACCAAGAAAAATGAGAGACCTTAAAATCAAAGAGATTATCGGTTTAGCACCATGGATAATCTTAGTATTTCTAATGGGTGTTTACCCAGAACCATTCATTGATAAGTTTGAGCCAACTGTAACTCACTTTTTAAATGACATATTAAAAATTGGAGTGATGAGATAATGACTGAATTCTTATATCTAGTACCCCTTATAACTGTACTTGTAGGTGCTCTTGTGTTGATGTTTATGAGTATGTATGACAAGTTTACACTTAAACATTTTATTACAACAACATCAATATTTTTGATTATTGCCTTAGGTTTTTCTGTTGCAGAATTTGGTGATCTTTTTTCTGCTAAACCTTATAATGAATTATTTAATAATGCATTAGTTTTTGATACATATGCAAACTTTTTTGGCGTATTGTTGATTTTTGGTACATTGTTAATCGTATTAATTGGTGAACATTACTTTTATGACCATTCATACTTTAAAGGTGAATTCTTTTCAGTATTGATGTTTGCTCTATTTGGAATGATGCTAATTGCCAATTCAAATGAACTAATCACTGCGTATATTTCATTAGAAATTGCCTCATTTGCCATATACATATTAGTTGGTTTCCAAAGTGAAGATGCAAAAAGAGTTGAAGCTATGTTTAAGTACTTAGTTTTAGGTTCATTTATTGGTGCATTTTTTCTATTAGGTGCTGTATTAATTTATGGAGTAAGTGGAAGTACAAACTTAAATGATATTTCAACTTATATTACAACACATAGTGGAAGTGACTTAAATCTTATTTACATTGGTATAACACTATTATTATTTACTTTTCTTTTCAAAATTGCAGCTTTCCCATTCCAATCTTGGGTTTTAGATGTATATAGAGGTGCTCCAATGCTTGTTACTGCATATATGGCATCTACATTTAAAGTAGCAATATTCTCTTTATTCTTAAGAGCATATTTGCAAACATTCTCAACTATTCAAAATTTTTGGGACCCTATTTTATATGTACTTATTATATTTACACTTGCTTATGGTACATGGATTGCAATTACACAAAAAATCATTAAAAGAATGCTTGCTGCATCTTCAATAGTTCATACGGGATATATTTTATTAGGATTTATATCTTTAGGACAAAATATTGATAACGCTTATGCAATTATGTTCTATTTAATATCTTATTTATTAACTGCAATTGGTGCATTTGGACTTATTTCTCATATTATTTCTGAAACAAAAGTTAGAGTAACATATGAAGATTTCAAAGGATTAGCTCATGAAAGACCTTTCTTGGCAGCAGCTATGACTATCTTCTTATTTTCACTAGCAGGTATTCCTTCTACAATTGGATTTATCGGTAAGTTTTATATATTTACAGAAGCTATTAATTCAGGATATGCGAGTTTAACTATAGTTGCAATTATTGCAACTATCATTTCAGTCTACTACTACTTTAGATTAATTGCAATGATGTATTTCTATCCAGCAAGTGATGCTTGTACAAGTGAAGGCTTTGATGACAAAAGAATATCTACATATGTTGTAGCATTTTTAGCTGCTTTAGTTGTATGGGGTGGTATAGGTTCTGCTATAGTATTTTTCATTCCTGCACCAAATATTGATGCAATAATTGAAGTTTCAAAGTTAGCAATTGAGTCTTTGTTTCTAAAGTAAACACTGTCAATAAATTATTATATTAGTATTAAAAATTATTTTTTTAATACTAATTTTTTAAAGGTCGATTTTATCGACCTTTTTTTTATAACAAAAATTATTATTGATAATTAATTTTAGAATTAATTGTATTTTTAAAATTCAATTCAAGATTATCTTCGCTATAATAATGCTATGTTTTAAAAGGAATATTTTTTTTAATATTCCATCATAAATTAAACACAAAGGATTGATAATGAGTGACCTAATAGAAGGTTATTTAGGCAAAACAGTTGAAGGGAAAAAAAGTAGAACTCCTGCAAAATTGGATTATCTACAAAGTGCAACAGGACTATTTCTTGGTCTTTTTATGTGGGGACACATGCTTTTTGTCTCAACAATTTTAGTAAGCAAAGATTTTATGTATTCAGTTACAAAATTCTTTGAAGGTAGTTTTATTTTCAATGAAGGGCAGCCAATAATTGTTTCTGCTATTGCATTTTTTGTATTTGTAGTATTTATTTCACATGCCGCAATGGGTATGAGAAAATTACCAGCTAATTTCAAGCAATATCAAGTTATGAAAGCGCATGCTAACAGCATGGGACATGAAGATACTAAGTTATGGTTTGTTCAAGCTTTTACAGGTTTTGCTATGTTCTTCTTAGGTTCAGTTCACTTATATATCATTATGACTCAAGCAGATGCAATCGGACCATATGCAAGTGCAGATAGAGTTTGGTCTAACTGGATGTGGCCTTTATATATTCTTTTACTATTAGCAGTTGAATTTCATGGAACTATTGGATTATATAGACTTGCTGTTAAATGGGGATGGTTTGACGGTAAAGATCCAAAAGCTTCAAGAAAAAAATTAAAAGCTTATAAAAAAATCCTTACAGTGTTCTTTTTAGTTTTAGGTTTCGCTACATTAGCAGCTTATATGAAAATTGGTATGGATCACGCAGCTGCAGGAAAAGTTGGGGAAAGATATACTCCAACAGCACAAGTAATGGAATATAAAATAAACAATGGGAGAGTGGCATAATGAAAATTAATTATTGTGATGCATTAGTTATTGGTGGTGGTTTAGCAGGTCTAAGAGCTGCAGTTGCTGCACAAAAAAAAGGCTTAAATACAGTAGTTTTATCACTTGTTCCAGTTAAAAGATCTCATAGTGCAGCTGCACAAGGTGGTATGCAAGCAAGTTTGGGTAACTCTAAAATGTCAGAAGGTGATAATGAAGATTTACACTTTGCAGATACAGTAAAAGGTTCGGATTGGGGATGTGACCAAGAAGTTGCAAGAATGTTCGTAAATACTGCACCAAAAGCTATTAGAGAATTAGCTGGTTGGGGTGTGCCTTGGACAAGAGTTAGAGAAGGTGCAAGAGAAGCAGTTATCAATGCTAAAAAAACAACAATTACTGAAGATGCTGATAGACATGGATTAATTACATCAAGAGACTTTGGTGGAACTAAAAAATGGAGAACATGTTATACAGCAGATGCAACAGGACATACAATGTTATTTGGTGTTGCAAACGAAGCATTAAAACATGAAGTTGACATTAGAGATAGAAAAGAAGCTGTATCAATTATACATGAAGATGGAAGATGTTATGGTGCAATCGTTAGAGATTTAATTTCGGGTGAATTAGAAGCTTATGTTGCTAAAGGTACATGTATCGCAACGGGTGGATATGGAAGAGTATTTAAACAAACAACTAATGCAGTTATTTGTGAAGGTATTGGTGCAGCTATTGCACTTGAAACTGGAATTGCTACTTTAGGAAATATGGAAGCTGTACAATTTCACCCAACTCCAATTGTACCATCAGGTATTTTATTAACTGAAGGGTGTAGAGGTGATGGTGGAATTCTAAGAGATGTAGATGGACATAGATTTATGCCAGATTACGAACCTGAGAAAAAAGAACTTGCATCAAGAGATGTTGTTTCAAGAAGAATGATTGAGCACATTAGAAATGGTAAAGGTGTACCTTCTCCATATGGTGATCATATTTGGTTAGATATCTCTATTTTAGGTAGAGAACATATTGAGAAAAACTTAAGAGATGTACAAGAAATTTGTCAAATCTTTAATGGTATTGATCCAGCTGATGAAGGTCCAAAAGGTTGGGCTCCAGTACTTCCTATGCAACATTATTCAATGGGTGGTATTAGAACAAAACCAACTGGTGAATCACAAACATTAAAAGGACTATTTGCTTGTGGAGAAGCTGCTTGTTGGGATATGCATGGATTTAATAGACTTGGAGGAAACTCTGTTTCTGAAACAGTTGTTGCTGGTATGATTATTGGTAATTATTTTGCTGATTTTTGTTTAGAAAATGATGTAACAATTGGTACTAAAACTGTTCAAAAATTCCTTGATGAAGAAGATGCATATTTAGATGAAATTTTATCTTACAATGGAACTGAAGATATTTTTAGAATCAAAAATAGAATGCAAAATCTAATGGATCAAAAAGTAGGTATCTTTAGAGATGGTCCTCACTTAAGTGAAGCAGTTGAAGAGTTAAAAGAATTATTAGTTAAAACTAAACAAATCACTGTAAAATCAAAAGAAAGAGTTGGAAATCCAGAACTTGAAGAAGCTTATAGAGTTCCAAAAATGTTAAAAATCGCATTATGTGTTGCTAAAGGGGCTAGAGATAGAACTGAATCTAGAGGTGCACACTATAGAGAAGATTATTTAAAAAGAGACGATGCAAACTGGTTAAACAGAACATTAACTTCTTGGCCTTCTAAAGATGCTTTAGAACCAGAAATTACATATGAGCCATTAGATATAATGAAAATGGAAATGCCTCCAGCATTTAGAGGTTATGGTGCTAAGGGTATGATTATTGAGCATGAATTATCTGCAAAAAGACAAGCTGAAGTTGACGAAATAACTGAAAGAATGCAAGCAGAAGGTAAAGATAGACATGAACTACAAGATGCACTTATGCCATTTGAATTACCAATGAATTATAAAGAAAAAAATGAAAGAGTAGGAGATAAATAATGAGTGACCACAAAGGTAGAGAAGTTACTATAAAAGTACTTAAATTTAATCCAAGAAGTAAAATTTCTAAACCTCATTATGTAGAGTATAAATTAGAAGAGACACCAGGTATGACTCTTTTTATTGCATTAATGAAAATTAGAGAAGAACATGACGCAGATTTATCTTTTGACTTCGTATGTAGAGCTGGGATTTGTGGATCTTGTGGAATGGTAGTTAATGGAAAACCTGCCCTTGCTTGTAGAACACTAATTGCTAATTACCCAGATGGAGTTATAACTTTACTTCCAATGCCTGCATTTGAACTAATCAAAGATTTATCAGTTAATACTGGTAAATGGATGGATGCAATGTCTAATAGAGTTGAATCATGGATTCATACAAATCATAAACCAGACATTACAAAAATCGAAGAAAAAATTGATCCCGATATTGCAGATCAAACATTTGAATTAGATAGATGTATTGAATGTGGAATTTGTGTTGCTTCTTGTGGAACAATGCTTATGAGACCTGATTTTGTAGGTCCGGTTGGATTAAATAGAATTGCAAGATTTGAAGTTGACCCACATGATAATAGAACTGCTGATGATTTTTATGAATTAGTTGGTGATGATAATGGTATCTTTGGTTGTATGTCATTAATGGCATGTGAAGATCATTGTCCAAAACATTTACCATTGCAAAATAAAATTGCTTACCTAAGAAGAAGATTGGTAGCATTAAAATAATTATACAAGAGAATTTTCTCTTGTATAAATAAAAAATATAAAAAGTTAATTACCTTTTGGGTAATTAACTTTTTGTATTTTAGGGGTATTAAAATTAATTTATTTTTTTAAATTAATCTTTATATGTACAAAAAAAGCCTTTAATGGAGATTGAATGTCATTAGTTAACGATTATTTTTTGCTTTATCATGGTAAAACTTGTGAGCAGAAAATTACATATGGAACAGAACACTACAAAAATAGAGATGAGTTTTTTGAAGTAGCAGCATTAGTATTAGCGCCTACAAGAAAAGATTATGAAAAGTATATATCATTAGATAGTTTTAAAAAATTAATTACCCATGTTACAAATAAAAAAGTAAAAAGTTTAGATGAGTTAAATCAACTACAATATTGCATAATAGATTCAATTGAAAATGATACAAAAAACTGTCAAATTGAAAAACTCCATGAAAGTTTAGAATATCTTAAAAAAGAACGCATTATAGACTCATCAAATTTTAATAAACTAATATCACTTTTTGACCCAAGAGAACTAGGACTTTGTGATGAAGACTCAAAAGAAGACCACATTCAAATTGATGAATCAAAATCATTCAAAGAAATAAAAATTGACTTTGAAAACCTAATAATAGAACTGCAGGAAATTTTTCAGTCACAAGAGTATAAAGAAGAGTTAGCAAATACAAAAGAATATCTAGAAAATCAAAAGTTCTCAATAGGAATTACAGGTGTTATGAATGCTGGTAAATCTACAATGCTAAATGCTCTAATGGGAAAAGAGATTCTAGGTAGTGCAGTAGTTCCAGAAACAGCAAATTTGACTATTGTAAAGCATGGTACACCTGAAGCAAATGTTTTTTATTGGAATAAAGAAGAATGGAATAGAATTGAACAATCAGGAAAACAATTAGAGTCAATCAAAGAGTTTGTACATGAAACTAAAAAGATATTTGGTGATGAAATTCATAACTATATCCATGATGATTCATACAGTGAAAAAGTTGATATAAATAATCTTGCAGCTTATACATCAGCAGAAGCCAGCGGTAAAAAATGTAATTTAGTTAAATATGTTGAACTAAAATCTGATTTGAGATTTTTAGAAGATGGAATAGAAATCGTTGATACTCCAGGATTAGATGACCCCGTAATTCAAAGGGAAGAAATAACAAAAGAGTATTTAAATCAATGTGATTTAATGATTCACTTAATGAATGTATCCCAAAGTGCGACACTAAAAGATGTAGAGTTTATAATAGATGCCCTACTTTATCAAAATATAACAAAACTATTAATCGTAATAACAAGAGCAGATACTGTTGAAAAAGAACAATTGCAAGAAGTAATTGAGTATACAAAAACTTCTATTGAAGCTCAATTAAAAGCTCAAAATAAAGATAGCCAGCTAGATTATATACTAAGAAATATAAAATTTATACCAATTTCTGGGATGATGGCATTGTACCATCGAACAGGAAGAGAAAAGAAAGCATTAGATGCTGGTTTTAAAGAAGAAGATACAGGTATTATAGACATTGAAAACTATCTTGAAGAGACACTATTTGGTAAAAGTTCATCAAAAACTGATTTAATAATAAAAGGTATTAAAACTCAACTTAGAAAAACAATAGAAAAAGAGATAAAGTCTTTTAATTATGAATTAATTTTATTGGGTAAATCAAAAGAAGAGTTAGAAGAAGATTTAAAAGACTTTGCAAAGAAAAAATCTACAAATGAATCAATTTTTGAAGCAATGAATGAAGATATTGTTGTATACAAAAATGATGCAAAAAGTTATATTCTTACATTAGAGACATTTTTGGAAAATGAGCTTTTAGATTTACAAGAGATTATTAGGAAAAGAGTTTTTTCAGATGTTAAATACTCTTTTGAAAAGACTAAAAAAAGACCAGAGTCAAAAAGAATCAAAAGTATCGTTGAAACAGCTATAAAAGATGGAATTGTAGATGTTATTAGAGACTATAGATACAAATTTATTAAAAAGTCTCAGAATATTGGTGAAGTATTTGAACAAAAATATCAAGAAATGGGATTTACTATTGGGCATAAAAATGAAAATTTTGATGCTAGAGGATTCTTTGAAAATGATTTTAAAACAGGGTTTTTAACATCATCAAATGAGGTGTTAATAAATAAAATAACAAATGAAGTTTCAAAAAGTAAAGATTCAAAACTAGGTGAATTAGATAGAAATTTACAAGAGTTTATAAAAGAAGAGTTTGAACCAATCGAAAAAAATATAAAAGAAAAAGCTCAAAATGTCTCACAAATTTTAATTGATAATTTCTTTACACAAATTTCTGAACCACTTAAAGTTTTTGAGAAAAAATTAATAAAAGATGAAAAAGCTTTACAAGACAGAATCTCTTCATTTGAAGAAAATGACTCACAAAAAGATGAATTAACTATAGAAATTCACAAAAAAGTCAAAAAACTTGAAACATTTAGTAGGGAGCTTAAAGCATGAGTATCTTAAATAGTTTTGTAAAAGAGTACAGCGATAAGTTTTTTGAAAAAGAAGAGGTATTTGAAACTGGATTAGTAGGTGATATAAAAAAAGTAAGTGTAAAGCTTATGGATGAAAAGTTTCACCCATCTTTTCAATTAAAATCTATATTAGATAAACAATTAAGACGAGCAAGATACCCTATGGAAGTTGCAATTACTGGACAATTTTCTTCAGGTAAATCTACATTTTTAAATGCCCTACTTTCAAAAAATATTTTGCCAACAGGAATTACTCCTGTTACTTCAAAAGTTAACTTTTTAAATTATGGAGAAGAGTATAAATTAAAAATAACTTATTACTCAGGTGCTCAAGAATATGCCCCTATTGAAGCAATAGCTGACTTTACAGATCAAAGAAAGAGTGAGATGAGTGAGATCAAGTATCTTACACTTTATGCGCCTATGGACATATTAAAAGATATCTCTTTTGTAGATACTCCAGGACTTAATTCTCAAAGTCAAAGTGATACAGATACCACAAGAAAAGTACTAAGAGATGTGGGTGGTATTATTTGGCTAACACTTATAGATAATGCAGGTAAAAAATCTGAAGCAGAAGTACTAGAAGAGTATATGGAACAATTTAAAAATAAATCTCTATGTGTACTTAATCAAAAAGACAAATTTACCCAAGAACAAATTGAAACTACAACAAAATATGTAAGGGAAAAATTCTCTAAATATTTTGCCCAAGTTACTCCCATCTCAGCTAAAATGGCACTTCAAGCTAGAGCTCATGATAAAGATGTTTTAATGAATGATGAATATGAAAAATTCATCAGTGAATTTAAAAATGATTTAAAAAATAACGAAGTTGAATCTTTAAACTTTTTTGAAAATAAATTTACAGAATATAAAAATAAAATATCAAAAATAAATCTTCAAGACTCAAAAGATAATATAAAACTTCAAGAAGAATCAAATATACAAAAAGTAATCGATTTTATAGAAAATACAATAAGACCTCAAGCCTTAGAATCAAAAGAGTTTGCTATTAAAAGAGACCTTATGGGGATTTGCGATATTTTAGTAAGTGAATATCAAAATATTCTAGGAGTATATGATAAGCTAGTAGAAATTCTAAAATCATCAGAAAATGATGTATTAAATGCTTTAGATAATATTCATAAAAAATACTCTAAAGAGTTATTTGCAATTTACAACTCATTAGAAGCTATTATGGAAAAAATGGCACATGAAACATTTAAAAATATCAAAACAGTAAAAGCAAATAGATATGAAAATAAAACAGGTTTTTTAAATAAAGAGAACTATGCAAAAATAGAATACAACACTTATTGGATAGACAGTGATAATGTATATAAAAACCTATTTTATGATGATCAAACAATTGACAAAATGTTTAAAAAATCAATCAAAGACCTAAAACAAATAGAACTAAATGCTGATGAATCATTTAGAGATGTTTACCGAACAATAAAAAGTAATGTTCATAGATGGCAAGAGCCTTACGAGTTAATAAAAAAGAATAGAGATGTTGCCTCAGATGTAGAGTTTTCAACAACCAGACACTTTGCAGCAAAAGTTTATGAGAATGTATTGATTTCATACCATAGAGCAATATTGGAAAACATTTCAGCACTTAGAAAGAAATTTGCATACTTTAATGGAGCATTATCATATAGTTATATTCAAACAACACAAGCTACTATTGCTCATTTTGAACAACAAATAGCTGAATCAATAACTTTATATGAAAAAGAGCCTACAAAATTTACTGTATATCACCCAAGAGAAGATGAAATACTTACTAAATTAAAAGCAAATTTTGGATTTGAAAAAATTGAAGACTTTTTAACCTCAAAAAGAAACTATTTATTTAAAATAATAAAATATTCAAAAGAGCAATATCTAGAGATAAATGAAGAGAGAATAAACTTTGTTGAATCAAGAAAAGGTGAATATATGGATAAAATAGAGGATTTAAAAAAGATAAAAGATGAAATTTAATTGATTTTATCTTAAATTTTCAAATTTAGATAGATTTAAGCTAAATACTATTGACAATATTGCATTTTTTTAATATTATTTCAGTCCATTTTGATTGGGGTATCGCCAAGTGGTAAGGCCTCGGCTTTTGGTGCCGATATTCGCAGGTTCGAATCCTGCTACCCCATCCAAATTGTTTTTTTATGTGCGAGTGTGGCGGAATAGGTAGACGCGTGGGACTTAAAATCCCATTCCGGTTTCGGAGTATCGGTTCGATTCCGATCATTCGCACCATAAAAGAGCGGGAGTAGCTCAGTTGGCTAGAGCTTCTGCCTTCCAAGCAGATTGTCGCGAGTTCGAGTCTCGTCTCCCGCTCCACTTTTTATGTAATGACCCGTTAGCTCAGTTGGTAGAGCATCTCACTTTTAATGAGGGGGCCAATGGTTCGAATCCATTACGGGTCACCATTACAATTTTTAATACCGCGGAATAGAGCAGTCCGGTAGCTCGTCGGGCTCATAACCCGAAGGTCGTAGGTTCAAATCCTGCTTCCGCAACCAAAATTTAGCCATAGTGTCAAGGTAGCTCAGCTGGCTAGAGCGCTGGTCTCATAAGCCGGAGGTCGGGAGTTCAAGTCTCCCTCTTGACACCATTTCTAACACACGCTGGTGTAGCTCAGTTGGCTAGAGCAGCTGATTTGTAATCAGCAGGTCGGGGGTTCAACTCCCTTCACCAGCTCCATTTTATAAATTACACACTAATAACAAACATAGAGAGTTGCCAGAGTTGGTCGAATGGACCGGTTTTGAAAACCGGCGAGGTTCACGCCTCCGAGGGTTCGAATCCCTTGCTCTCTGCCACTATTTAATTACTTTTTAAAACTTATCTTCTTTTAAACAAAAAATAATCATATTTGGAATATACTTCGCAAAAATAGCAGGGACTTCTCAAATGAGCGAAGAAATAGAAAATATTGCCACTAAAAAAGATAAAAATTTATTTGAAAGATTTTTTTCAAATATTACAAATTTTGACCGTTTTTTAGATCAAAAAATTGACTTTGTATTATTAAAAATAATCAATATCCTTAGATATGCTTTTATAATAGTTATGATTATGTATCTAGCAGTTTGTCTTATGAGTTTATCGCATAAAGTTATTGCCATGACTATTAATCAAGGAGTATTAGACTTTGACTCAATAAAAAATATTTTAACAGATGGTTTATTTATATTGATTATTTTAGCAATCGTAAAATCTTTTTTTATCAAACATAGTTTTGATTATGCAATTACATTTTTAGAAATAGCCTTTGTTGTTTTGGTTCGAAAATTAATATTACTTCAAACTGAACCATCAGAAACATTTCTTTTACTTGTTTTAGGTTTTACCTCTGCTTTATTTTTTGTTCTTATAATCTATGTGCATCAATACATAAAAAAAGAAAAGGTGGAAAATAAATGATTAATTTAGAATATACAGATATTTTTGATGACAATAAAATAAAAAAAATACAATTTTCTAAACACCTTATAAAAACTCCATACAAAGAGAAGTCACTCTTTGCCATTTTAGTTGATGGCAAATCAATGGAGCCTGTTATAAATCACAAGGCAGTAATAATTGCAGACTTATCAAATAAAGAACTTGAAGATTCAAGTATTTATTTAGTCTATTATGAAAATAAGATGTGGGTTAAAAAATATGATTTATTAAATAAAATTTTTATCTCTATCAATCCTGATTTCTCTCATTTAGTTTACAAAGAAGAAGATATTCATTTAGTAGCCAAAGTAATACTCACTTTTACCACATTTTAACATTCACAAAAAAACTACACAATTTCTTTCAAAATCACTAATCAATAATACTATGCCATAAATATGCCATTATTTATTTGTACTATTTTTTCAATTAAATATAAAAGGTACAATTATGAAAAAAGTAATTATTATTGGGGCAAGCTACGCGGGTTTATATGCGGCAAAAGAGCTTTCAAAGAATAAAAATATTGAGATTTTACTCTTTGATAAAAATGACTATCATTACATGCAAGTAGAAGCTTATGGCTTTGTTGCTACAAAATATAATACTTCAGAGGTAACAATAGGTATAAATAATTTTGTACAAAAGCTAAATTCTAATATCACATTTTACAAAAAAGAAATTCATTCTTTTGATTCAAAAACTAATACTATCACTACAATAGAAAAAAAGACTTTTAATTATGATTATTTAATTATAGCTACAGGTTCTCTCACTAATTTCCCAATTCAAGTTCCAAATATACAAAAATATTCTACAGGAATAAAAACTCTCCAAAAAGCAACTCAAGTAAATAAAATGTATCTAGATATCCTAGAAAAAATAAATATGAGTTCTTCTGATATAGAGGAATATAATATTGTTATTGGTGGAGCTGGACTTTCAGGTGTTGAGATTGCAGCAGAAATGTCAACAGTATTTAAAAATAAGAATATCTCTAAAATAAATATCTCTATTGTTGATGGGATGAATACGGTCCTACCAAATATGAATGAAAGATTAGTTTCAGAATGCCAAAAAAGACTAAAAGAACTAGGTATACAAATATATTTAGGATCTTTTATAAAAGATGTAGATGAAAAAAATATATATTTAGCAAATGATACACAAATAAAATATGACTACTTCATATTTACAGGTGGAATAAAAGGAATAACAATTGATTCACAAAAAGATTACGAAGTAAATAAACTTAATCAATATATTACTGATGACTACTTACACCTAAAAGGTGAAGATAATATATTTGTAATTGGAGATGTAGCAGAAGTTACTTATAATAATAAATATTTTGCCCCTACTGCACAATTAGCCATTAGTGCAGGTCATTATGTTGCTTCATATATTCAAAAAGAAGTTACTAATTCTCAATACAATATCATGGATACTTTCAAGCCAAAACTAAAAGGTACACTTATCTCTCTAGGTGGTAATTATGCCATTGGATTACTATTTAATAAGTACTTTGCAAAAGGATTCTTCATCCATATGTTAAAACATTTTGTTACAAAACTTCATAGAAATGCACTTTCATAAAATATAAAGTAATGACATAATTTTGTCATTTTTTACAATTATAATCATTTTGGAAAAAGAGAACTGGTATTTTTATAACAAATGTAACTTATAAATTAAAGGAGTATAAATGTCAAAAATAGCTTTTATTGGTTTAGGGAATATGGGTGAACCTATGGCTATAAATTTAATCAAATCTGGACATAAATTGAAAGTATTTGATTTAGCTGCTGAACCATTAAAAAGAACAGAAAAACTTGGTGCAACTATTGCAAAAACTGCAGGGGAATGTGTTGAAGATGCAGAGTTTGTTATTAGTATGTTACCAGCTGGTAAACATGTAGAGGGGTTATATTTAGGCGAAACTAATCTATTAGAAAAAGTTTCAAAAGATTGCATTGTAATTGATTGTAGCACTATTGATGTAGCTACAACAAAAAAATTATCACAAGAAGCAAATAAAAGAAATATTAATATCCTTGATGCACCTGTATCAGGTGGTGTAGGTGGAGCGAAAGCTGGAACTTTAAGTTTTATGGTTGGGGGAACTAAACAAAACTTTGAAGTAATTAAAAATTTATTATCGTGTATGGGTAAAAATATATTTCATGCAGGAGAATCTGGTGCTGGTCAAATGGCAAAAGCTTGTAATAACATGTTATTAGGAATTTTGATGGTGGGAACATCAGAAACTTTACAATTAGGAATTGCAAATGGCTTAGATCCAAAAATTTTATCTGAAATTATGTTAAATAGTAGCGGAAGAAATTGGACCTTAGAAGTTTACAATCCATCACCTAATATATTAGAAAATGTTCCATCAAGTAATAACTATGAAGGGGGATTTGCATTGGATTTAATGTTAAAAGATATGAATTTAGCTATGCAAGCTAGTTCTGAAAGTAAATCAGCTACACCCTTAGGATCTCTGTCTAGATGTTTATATGCACAATACTCAAATATGGGTAATGGACACAAAGATTTTTCATCTATTTATGATTATTTTTCTACAAAGTAAGAAAGATATTAATATAAAAATTAAATTATAAAAAACAAAGGACTACTATGAAAATTACGAATTTAGCGATGGCATCTGTTATCACTTTAAGCATTGGTGCCACTTCTGGTTTGGCTGAAGATAAAAAAGTTTTACTTAAAGTTCCAACAGCATATACAACTAATTTAGTTGGTTTAGGAACACCGTTAGTCTCTTTTAAGAAAACAGTAGAATCAATTTCTTCAACAATAAAAGTAAAGATTTATGAACCAAATAAACTTATTGCTCCATTTGAAATCTTAGATGCAGTATCTGATGGTAAAGTAAATGCAGGTTGGGCATATGCTGGTTATTGGAAGGGTAAAATTCCTTCGGCAGCAATTTTCTCAGCTGTACCATTTGGTCCAGAAGCTCCAGAATTTATTGCTTGGATGTACAAAGGAAATGGATTAAAGCTGTATCAAAAAATGTATGATACTGCAAAATATAATGTACATGTATTACCTTGTTCAATATCTTCTCCAGAAACTGCTGGTTGGTTTACAAAAGAAATTAATGGCCCAGAAGACTTTAAAGGTCTAAAAATGAGATTTGCAGGTTTAGGGGGAGATGTTTTAACTAAATTAGGAACATCTGTATCATTACTTCCAGGTGGTGAACTATTTTCGGGATTAGAAAAAGGTGTAATTGATGCAACTGAATTTTCAATGCCTGCAGTTGACCAAAAATTAGGATTTTCTAAAATTGCTAAATATAATTATTTCCCAGGTTGGCATCAACAAGCTACATTTTTTGAATTATTAATTAATAAAGACACATGGAATGGTATGAGTGCACAACAACAAAGTGCAGTAACAACTACTTGTGAAGCAAATATAACTGATTCATTAGCAGAAAGTGAAGCTATACAAGGTGCTGTTATTAAGAAAAATATAAAAGAAAGAGGTGTAATTGTAAAAAAATTATCGCCAGAAACATTAGAAGCGCTTAGAGGTGCTTGGAAAGAAGCATTAGTTGACCTTAGAAAAGATCCAGAATTTGATGCAGTATGGAAAGATTTATCAGAATTTAGAGCTAATTATAAATACTGGAATGACTTAGCATTTTTACCTAGAAACTAAAAAATTTAAAAAGGAATACTATGAAAATAACAGACCACATAGTTGAACCATTAAAAATTTATGATGATATTACACATACGAGTGATAGTGAAGTAACTTCAAAAGATGAAGAGTTTCCTAAAATTTGTAAAATTTTAAATGCTTTTGTATTTAAAGTTGGGACAGCCATTTCATGGCTGTCTATTCTTTTAATTGCAATAATAGTTATACAGGTACTTTTAAGATATTTATTTTCTATAAATTTAGTGCAACTAGAAGAGTTACAGTGGCATCTATATGCCACCATTATAATGTTTGGATTATCTTATGCAATGGTTAATCACTCACATGTTAGAGTTGATATTTTAAGAGTGAAATTTAATCCAAGACTACAAAGAAAAATTGAAATATTTGGTGTTTTAATATTAATGATTCCATTTATATTAATTGTTATTAAATATGGTGTGGATCTGACAGAAGAAGCACTAAGAATAAACGAAAGATCAAGTTCACCTACAGGATTACCTTATAGATGGATTGTTAAAAGTGTTATGCCAATTAGCTTTAGTTTATTATTAATTGCAAGTATTTCAAGAGTTATTAGACATACAAGCTATTTATTAAAAGGCAGAAAAAATGGAAATTAATGATTATTTAGTTATTTCAATGTTTGCATCATTTATCTTACTACTTATCACAGGAATTCCAGTTGCTTGGGTTCTAGGTGGAGTAGGAATATTATTTGTAGTAGTGGGATATATTTCAGATATGTATTTTGGGACAATAACAGGATTAGATTTTAGTACGATTGGACTTGTATCAAATAGAATATTTCAAATAATGCATAATTGGGTTTTAGTAGCATTGCCCTTATTTATTTTTATGGGCTTAGCTTTAGATGAATCAGGAATTGCAGAAAAACTTTTAAAATCTTTACAAATGTTTTTTGGGAAAATGAGAGGTGGATTAGCAATCACTGTTGTACTTTTAGGAGTACTACTTGCTGCATCAACAGGAATAATTGGAGCATCAGTTGTTCTTTTAGCTGTAATGAGTTTACCAATTATGTTAAAGCAAGGATATGACAAGCAAACAGCATTAGGTGTTATAGCAAGTTCAGGAACCCTTGGAATTTTAATACCACCAAGTATTATGCTTATTATTATGGCAGATCAATTAAGTATTTCAGTTGGAAATCTTTTTATGGGAGCAGTATTTCCAGGATTGATTTTAGGTTTATTATATATTTCGTATTTAGTAATATTAGGATTTATTAAACCTAAAAAAATGCCTTTAATTCAAGATAATGAAGAACCACATGAAGGCTCAGATATTGTTTTATATTGGGATTTATTTAAAAATATTATTCCTCCAGTTATTTTAATATTATCAGTATTAGGTTCAATATTTTTTGGATTAGCAACAACAACAGAAGCTTCTGGGATTGGTGCACTTGGAGCCTTAATTTTGATGGCAATAAATGGACATTTAACATTAAGTAAAGTTAAAAAAATATGTATGTCAACTATGAATACATCAGGATATATATTTGCTATTTTTGTAGGGGCTACATGCTTTTCATTAGTATTAAGAGAATTAGGTGGAGATGAAGTAATAATATCTGCCCTACACTCAATTTCTGATAACCCTGTTATTGTTATTTTATTTATTTTAGGATTAGTGTTTCTTTTAGGTTTTGTTTTAGATTGGATTGAAATTACACTAATTATTTTACCTTTAGTTGCACCAATCATCTCTCATCTTGCCATTGAAATTAATGGTTTTGGAATTGATAATGCAACCTTAGTTTGGTTTGTGCTACTTGTAGCAATGACCTTGCAAACCTCGTTTTTAACACCACCAGTTGGGTTTGCATTATTTTATTTAAAAGGTGTATGTCCACCAGAAATTCAGTTGTTAGATATATATAAAGGTGTAATTCCTTTTATAATCTTACAACTTATTGGGTTAGCGATAGTATTTTTCTTCCCAGAAGTAGTAACTTGGTTACCTTCAATCGCATATTAAATTAAATTATAAGGAAATTAAATGAAAAAATTAGAAATTATAGTAAGTAATAAATTTATAGAAAGTGAAACAACTCAATATTTTGATAAAGTTTCTCCATTAACACAAGAAGTACAGGTACAAGTACCATTATGTACAAAAAATGAGATAGATGATGCAGTTGAAAAAGCTCATAAAGCTTATTTGTCATGGAAAGATACTCCAATAATGACAAGAACAAGATTAATGTTTAACTACCAAACTTTGATAAAAGAAAATATTGATGAGATAGCTGAAATATTAAGTATTGAACAAGGAAAAACTTTTGATGATGCAAAAGGAGATATCGTAAGAGGATATGAAGTTGTTGAGTTCGCTTGTAGTGCACCAACACTTATGATGGGAGAAACAGTTGAACATGTTTCAAATAAAATGAATACATACTCTTACAAACAACCATTAGGTGTTTGTGCAGGAGTTACACCATTTAATTTTCCAGCAATGATTCCTCTATGGATGTTTCCAATGGCAATAGTTAGTGGTAATGCATTTATTTTAAAACCATCAGAAATGGTTCCAAATACAACTATGAAACTTGCAGAACTATTCATTAAAGCTGGAGCACCTAAAGATTTATTACAAGTTGTTCATGGACAAAAAGATCAAGTTGATTACTTATTAGATAATCCAAAAGTTAGAGCATACTCTTTTGTTGGTTCACCAGAAGTTGGTGCATACATTTATTCAAGAGCAACTGCAAACCTAAAAAGAGCACAAGCTTTTGTAGGAGCAAAAAATCATATGGTTATTATGCCTGATGCAAATAAAGAAAATGTATTAAATGCCTTAGTAGGATCTTCTATGGGTGCAGCAGGACAAAGATGTATGGGAATTTCAGTTGCTTTATTTGTAGGAAAATCAAAAGAGTGGATTCCTGAATTAATTCAAAAAATAAAAGAAGTAAAACCTGGAGCATGGAATGATAAGAGTGCTAATTATGGACCAATTATCACAAAAACTGCCCTAAATAGAATCGAAAGTATCATAGAAGAAGGTGTTAAAGATGGAGCATCTCTAGTACTTGATGGAAGAAATGCAAAAGTTGATGGATATGATGAAGGGAATTGGGTTGGACCAACTATTTTTACAGGAGTAACAACAGATATGTCAATTTATACTAAAGAGATTTTTGGACCTGTACTATCTATATTAGAACCAAAAAATTTAAATGAAGCACTAGATATTATAAATAATAATATGTTTGGAAATGGAACATCAATTTTCACTTCAAGTGGAGCAAGTGCAACAAAATTTAGAAGAGAAGTTCAAGTAGGACAAGTAGGTGTTAACTTACCAATTCCTGTGCCTTTACCATTTTTCTCTTTTACAGGATGGAGAGGTTCTTTCTATGGTGATTTACATGCTTACGGGAAACAAGCAATAACTTTTTATACAGAAACAAAAACTGTTACAGAAAAATGGTTTGAAGATGAAGAAAATGAAGATGTTGCATTTGATTTTAAAGCTGATCATTCAAAATAATAACTAATAAAAAGGCTTATTAAGTATTTAATAAGCCTTTTTTATAAAGAGGAAAATCTTATGGAAAAAGAAATAACAATTGATAAGATAAAAGATTTTTTACATGATGGAATGACAATTGCTATTGGTGGTTTTATGGGGTGTGGAAATGCCCATAACATTATAGATGAGATTCTAAAAACAAATGTAAACAATTTAACTTTAGTTGCAACAGATACAGCAAGGGATAATTTTGGCATTGGAAAATTAATTGATGATAAAAGAATAACAAAATTATTAGCCTCTCATATTGGTACAAATAAAGAAACACAAAAACAAGTAAATGAAGGCTTTTTAGAAGTTGAATTAATACCCCAAGGTACACTTGCAGAAAGAATAAGATGCGCAGCAGCTGGTCTTGGTGGAGCTTTGACTCAAACTGGTTTGAACACTGAAGTGCAAATTGGAAAAGAGGTTATACATATTGATGGAAAAGATTATATTTTAGAAAAACCAATTCATATAGATATTGCATTCATATCTGCACATAAAGCTGACAAAGCAGGAAACCTAATCTATAAAGGTTCAACTAGAAATTTTAATGTTCCTATGGCTGGAGCTGCTAAAATCACTATTGTTGAAGTAGAAGAAATTGTTGAAACTGGAATCCTTGATCCAAATTTCATTCATACTCCATTTGTTTATGTAAATCACATCATAAAGGCATAATATGGAAGCTAAAGAAATTATTGCAAAAAGAGTTGCACAAGAATTTAATAATGGAGATTTTATTAATTTAGGAATAGGACTTCCAACACAAGCTGTTAATTTTATTCCTAAAGATATACACATAAATCTACATTCTGAAAATGGATTTGCAGGTATTTGGGACAAAGCAAATGAAAATAATATAGATAAAAATGTTGTAGATGCAGGAGGTTCTAATGTGATTTTAAGAGATGGTGGAATTTTTTTCGATTCTGTTACTTCTTTTGAAATAATTAGAGGTGGGCATATAGATATTACAGTTTTAGGAGCTTTGGAAGTTGATGAAGAAGGTAATTTAGCTAACTGGAAAATACCAGGAAAACTTTTACCTGGAATGGGTGGAGCGATGGACTTAGTTAATGGTTCAAAAAAAGTTATTATTTCTATGCTTCATACTGCAAAAGGAAATCCTAAAATATTGAAACAATGTACTTTACCTTTAACAGGAAAAGGTGTAGTTGATATGATTATTACGGAAATGGGTGTTTTTGAATTTATTAATAATGAATTAGTATTAATAGAATTAATGCAAGGTGTTACATTAAATGATATTAAAGAAGTAACTCCAGCATCATACAAAATTGCATCAAATCTAATAAAATAAAATTTAAAGGTTATTCATGATCAAAAATAAAGTTACTATAATAACAGGAGCAGCTTCGGGAATTGGACTTGATATTGCAACTACTTTTGCAAAAAATGGCGCAAAAGTAGTTCTATCAGATATAAATGAAGAAGCTTTAAATGAGGCAGTAAATAGTTTGCGAGAAAAGGGCTATGAAGCACTTGGAATAAAGTGCAATGTCTTAAAAGAAGATGAAATTAAAGATCTTATAAATATGACAGTTGAACACTATAAGACAATAGATATTTTTATATCAAATGCAGGTATTCAACATGTAAGTAATATTGAGGATTTTCCAACTGAAAAATATGAATTAATGCTAAAACTTATGCTTGTAGCACCTTTTATTGCTATAAAAGAGGTATTTCCTATCATGAAAAAACAAAAATGGGGAAGAATCATAAATATGGCTTCAATAAATGGACTTGTAGGTTTTGCAGGTAAAGCTGGATATAACTCAGCTAAACATGGACTACTTGGATTAACTAAAGTCGCTGCATTAGAAGGTGCACTGGAAAATATAACAGTTAATGCTTTATGCCCAGGATATGTAGATACTCCACTTGTGAGAAATCAAATTGCTGATTTAGCAAAAAATAGAGGTGTTAGTGAAGAAGAAGCCTTAGAAAAGGTTATTTTTTCTTTAGTTCCTCAAAAAAAGTTATTAACTACAGATGAAATTGCAGATTATGCAATGTTTATTGCAAGTGAAAGTGCGAAATCTATAACAGGACAAGCCTTAGTTATGGATGGTGGATATACAATTCAATAAGGAATAAAATGAAAGTTTATATTGTAGAGGCAAAAAGAAGTGCCATTGGAAAATATTTAGGATCATTAAAAAATATTGATCCTGGGCATTTAGCGGGACAGGTAATAAAAGATTTAGTTAAAAATATTGATAATACTTTAATTGATGAAGTTATAGTTGGAAATATATTATCAGCAGGACATGCGCAAGGTGTTGGTCGTCAAGCTTCAATATATGGAGGACTTCCAGATTCTACAGTTGCTTACTCTTTAAATATGTTATGTGGTTCAGGAATGAAAGCTGTTATGAATGCTGCATCTGAAATAAAATCAGGGAATAAAAATCTAATTGTAGCAGGTGGAGTAGAGTCTATGTCAAAAGCTCCTTTTTTAATTTCATCAAAAGCAAGATTAGGTTTAGGTTTGGGTAATTCTTTGATGGTTGATTCTATGATTAATGATGCATTAACTGATGCCTTTGGGAATTATCATATGGGAATTACAGCAGAGAATATTGCAGAGAAGTTCAATATCACTAGAGAAGCCCAAGACGAATATGCATTAAATTCTCAAAGAAAGGCCTTAATAGCTAATGAAAAGGGAAAGTTTATTGATGAAATAACTCCTATTACAATACAAGAAAGAAAAGAAGATATAGTTTTTAGTACGGATGAGTTTATCAATAAAAATACAACTTTAGAGAAACTTGCTAATTTGAGAGCTGCATTTAAAGATCAAGGAACAGTAACAGCAGGTAATTCATCTGGAATAAATGATGGTGCAAGTTTTACATTATTGGCCTCTGAAAAAGTTGTAAAAGAGTACAAGCTTACCCCTTTAGCTGAAATAGTTGATTATGCAGAAGTTGGAATAGATCCATCAGTTATGGGACTAAGTCCTGCTTATGCTATTGAAAAACTTTTAAATAAGACAAATATTTCAATAAATAATATAGATGTAATAGAAATTAATGAAGCATTTGCAGCCCAATCTTTAGGAGTATTTGAACTTTTAAAAGATAAAATCAAGCTAACCAACCAAACCATACAAGAAAAAATAAATGTAAATGGAGGAGCTATTGCACTTGGTCATCCTGTTGGAGCGAGTGGTAATAGAATTATCGTTTCATTAGTCCATGAAATGCTAAAACAAAATTCAGAATATGGATTGGCTTCTCTTTGTATTGGTGGAGGATTAGGAACTGCTATTTTACTCAAAAAAGTAAAATAGTAAGACTTTTACAAGGAAAACTTTATGGGAAAAGAACTTCATAATGAATTAGATAAACAACTAGATTTTGAAGAAATTTTATTAGATTCATTACCAAATCCTATTTATTATAAAGATATAAATGGTGATTTCATAAGATGTAATTCTAGATTTTCAAAACTTTGTGATGCTTCTAAAGAAAATATTATAGGAAAATCTGCTTATGATTTTTTTCCTATTTCTGTAGTTACAAGACATAAAATAATTGATGCAAATATAATGAAAACATTAAAATCAAATAAAGATGAAGTTCATTTTGTAAAAAAAAGTGGAGAAGTAAGATACTACAACCTAAGTAAAACTGTTTGTTTAAACCAAGAAGGTAATGTAGCAGGTATTATTTGCATAATGACAGATATCACTCAAAGAATTACAGAAAAAGAGTTCTTAATTCAACAAAGTAAATTTGCAGAAATGGGAGAAATGATAGCTTCAATTGCCCATCAATGGAATGAACCATTAGTTGAGTTATCTGCCCAAGTTCAAAGGTTTGAATTACTCCATGCTATGAATAAGATTAATGAAAATATGATGCATGATTTTGTAAATGACACAATGGTTCAAATAAAATATATGTCAAATACACTTAGTGATTTTAGAAATTTTTTAAAACCATCAACTGTTAAAAAAAGTTTTGAAATAAAAAAAGCGATAAAAGAGATATTTGAGATAATTGGAAAACAAATTTTTTATTTAAATATTAATGTTAGTTTGGAATATAAAAATGTAAATGAAGAAATCTATATTTATGGTTATGAAAATGAATTAAAACAAGTTCTATTAAATATAATTAACAATGCAAAAAATAAAATAATTAAAATTGAAAATGAGAAAGTCTTTAATCCACTTATCAAAATAAAAGTTTACCAAAATGAAAGATTCAATATTATTGAAATTTCAGATAATGCAGGACCAATTCCTGAGGAAATTATAGGTCAACTATTTGAACCTTTCTTTACAACTAAAAGTGAAGGTACTGGACTTGGATTATATATGGCTAAACTCATTGTTGAAGATAAAATGTCTGGAAAAATTAGTGTGAAAAATGATGTTGATAATGTTATTTTTTCAATCAAAATACCAATAAAGAAAGAGTAGGCAAACTATGAAAATTTTTTTACTTGAAGATAATAAAACATTGAATGAAACTATAAAGTTGAAATTTGAGAAAAATGACCATAAGGTTTACGCTTTTTTAGATGGGAAAGATGCATATGAAAATATTACGGAAGGTTTTTCATGCTTTATTTTAGATATTAATGTACCAAATATTGATGGTATTAGAATATTACAAAAAATAAGAAAGTATTATGAAGAGGTTCCCATTATAATTATATCAGCAACTGTCGAATTTGAAATAATAAAAAATGCTTATGATTTTGGTTGTAACGATTACTTAAAAAAACCATTTTTTATTGATGAATTATTAATAAAAGTTAATAAATTATGCAAAATTTCTAAAAAAGAAATAACAATAGATAAAGATTGTACTTTTAATTTTAGCGATGGAGTAATCAAATTTAAAGATGAAAAAGTAATACTTACAAAAAAAGAAAACTTAATGATGAATCTTTTTTTAACGAATATAAATAAACTAGTAACTTATGAAAATATACAAAACTATGTATGGGAAGGTGAATATGCATCTTTAGACGCAATAAGGACACTTATAAAAAGATTAAGAAGGAAACTTCCAAAGCAGTATATTTATGCTTCATCAAATAGTGGATACTTTTTCAACTCTGAAGAGGGATAACTCAAAAGAGTTACCTTTATATTCGAATATTTCTTTGTAAATAACCAATCATATCTTTATTTACAAAATCCATACTACTTTCTATTCTTCTTGTACTTTTTAATTTTATTAGTGTGCTTGTATATGTTTCTATTTTATTGGTTAATTTTCTATCATTTAATAATAGAATTATTTTTGCTGATGTTTTATTTATCTGTCTTAATTGTTCATCAACATTTTCATGACCCATTGATAAAATATCTTCTGTTAATTTTGAAAATAGCTCTAATTTTGTGTTTCTAAGCCATTTATTTTGTTCTATTTTATTATTTATTTTTGTAGAAACAAAGGTATCAACCAATTTTGTGGCAACTGCTCCAACTAATGCACTTTTTGCTACTGAAGAAATTAAAGTTAAATTTAGCATAATAATCCTTTTCAATTTCCTGATTATATGAACAATAAACTTAAATCTAAATTATAATGATAATAAGTATCATTAATATTACTTTAAGGTCACAATAAGTATCATATTGATAACAATAATCAAGGTTATAAAAATGAAAAAAATTGAAAAGTTATCTTTATATAAAAAAAATTTAAAGATTCATAGTAATCTATGGAAAGTCTATTATTCAGCACTATTTGTTGCCATTTCATTTGTCATAATAAAAGATTTAATTAATGCCTGAAAAAAATGAACTGCAATTTAATAACTTATTAAAAAAATATAAACAACACTTTAAAAATCTAAAATTTAAAAATACTATTCAAAAAGATTATCTGTTAAAGGCTTTATACTACTCAGAAGGTCACTTAACAGCTGAAAAACTAACTAAAGAATTAAAAACTAAATATAATGTAAATATATCCATTGCAACAGTATATAAAATTTTAAAATTATTTGAAGAACTTAAAATAGTAAAGTGCTTAAATATCATTGAAAATGCAAAATTCTATGAATTAAACTTTTCCAATCATAACCATCTTATATGCAATTCTTGCCACATGATTATAGAATTTAAAGATGAAATTATAGAAAAAAAACAACTATCAATAGCCAAAAATAATAATTATATTTTAAAAGAACATATCATTACTATATATGGATTATGTCCCGCATGTCAAAACTAAAATAAACCTTTTTTTGATAATGATTACAAATTTATAATAAGATATTATTAAGATTATATATATAATAATCTACAAAAGGACTAAATTTGATTACTACAGAAGAAATTATAAATATAGCAAAATTTTTTACAATAATTGCACATACCCCAGGAAGACTAAGAGTAAGAGTTAATCCTAAAATAAAAGATTCTGCTGGAAATATTTCTATTGAAGATATTGAAAAGCTTCCTGAAAAAATATCAGGAATAGAACATATTAAAATAAATAAAATTATTGCCTCAGTTACAATTAAATATGACCCAAAGGTATTCAAACCAAAAATTTGGGAAGACTTAATAAATCAGAAAAACATAGATGAAATAACTAATTTAATAAATAATTTAGCAAAGGAGGTTATTTAATTGGAAACAAACATAGATGAGCAACTTTTAACAAGTGCTAGAGTTGATGTAACTAGTCAAATACCTATTACAACTCAAATACTTAGAATTGCTGTATATGATGAATATAAAGCTTATGAAACATACACAAAAATAATCGAAAAATTTGGTTTAGTGCAACCATTTGTAAATATCAAAGAAGCAGAAGCAATACATTATGGTGCCTTGATTAAAATAATGGAAAAATATGCAGTTGAAGTGCCTATTAATGATTGGTATGAAAAAATTGAAATTCCAAATACATTAATTGAATGTAGTGAAATGGGAGTTGCAGCAGAGATTAATAATATAGCAATGTATAATAATCTATTAAGTCATGTAACTCAAGATGATATAAAAAATGTACTTTATCAATTACAAGCAGCATCTTTTAATAACCATCTACCAGCTTTCAGAAACTCTGTACTTATGCATTATACAAGCAATACAAATGCAAATGTAAATCAAGAAAATATGATGGAAAAACTTGGAGAATATCAAGTTTTACTTGATGACATTATGTCAGGAAATATTGATGAAAGTTCAATTACAAAAATATTTTCTAAGCTTAATTTATCTATGACAAGTGGTGCTGTTTTTGGTGGTGCAATCATTGCACTTATGAATAATTATATTTCAAAAAATCAAAGTGAGGAGTAGAAAATGCCATTACCATTCTTAATCGGTGTAGCCGTAGGAGCAGGTGCTGTACTTGCATATAACAAATCAGATAAAGTAAAAACTAAAACAGATGAAATAGTTGGTAAATCAAAAGAATTTGCAAATGAAACATTAACTAAAACTAAAAAAAATGTTAGTGAATTAAAAGATAATTTATGCACAAAAAAAGAAACTAAAGAAGAAATAGATAAGGAAGAGAAATGAAAGACATCGTTATAAATACAGGAGCTCAAAGAAATGTTCTAGGACATGTAATTAGTGGAGCTATTGCATCTGCTGTTATCAGTGGTGCTATCAATTATAAAAAAGTAAAAGCAAATGAAGTAGAAAAAAAAGCTGCAATTAAAGATACTATTAAAAAGACTTCACAAGGAGCAATTGCAACTGGTGCTGCTATTGCTACTGCTAATTATTTAGGTGAAAAAGGTGGATTATTAAAAGCTGTTACTGCACTTTCTGTTGGGGCAATGGGAATATATGCCCTAGAAGTTATTGAAGAACAACTTGATAAAAAATATCTAACAAATGAGAACTGTCTTTTAGAAGAGGAAATTAATGAATAATCAATACGATATAAACATAGAAAATAGCAGACCAAGTGATATAAAAACTACTGCTAATATAAACCAAAATCCGTATATAAATCAAAATGCAAATTTTGTGAATAATCTACAACAACAAAATATTGAACAATCACAAAGTGGATTTAATACTGGAGATTTTGTAAAAGGTGCACTAATAGGTGCAGCAGTTACATATTTACTTACAAATAAAAATGCCCAAGAAAAAGCTTTCCAAGTTTTTGGAAAAGGAAGTGAACTTTTTCAAGCAGGAATTGAAGAGTTAAAAGAAAAGTATGAAGATATGAAAGCTCAAATACAAGCGAATAATGAATAAACCTATGAATAATAAATTTATTAAAGTGCACCAAACTTCTTCAAGACTTAGATATAAATATTTCTTACTAAAAGAAAAATTTATAGATGAAGATATTTTAAAAAATTATCTTGAAAAAGTTAATCATGTTGAAAGTGTACGAATAAATAAAAAAGCATTTTCAATTATTTTTGAAATAAGTAAAGACATTACAAGTGAACTTGAAGCTATTTTGAGTGAATTAACACTTGATGAATTACTAAATAATTGTCAAAATGAAGCCGTTTGTATATCTTGTGTAAGTGAAGAAGAGCCGTCAATAAAAGGTATGTTAAGAGCTTCTAGTGCACTGATTTCTGAAAGATTTATTAGCAATGATTTATTAAAAGCTGGGATTACTACAAGTGCTTCTATTCCACTTTTAATTGATGGATCAAAAGAGCTTTTAGAAGAAGGTCTTACTTCAAAGGTTTTAGAAAGTGCTGCTGTTGCAATTTCAATTTATAGAAAAGATTATCTTGCTGCAAACTCTACAAATATGATGCTAGAACTTGGTGAATATATAGAAGAAACTACTGTTCATAAAAGTGATGATTTATTAAAAGAATTAGCAAAACCAAATGTAGAAGAAGCTTGGGTAGAAAAAACAATAGATGGGAAAATCACTGAAATTTTAATCAAAAGTACTGATGTAAAAGTTGGAGATATCGTAGTTGTTGGTATTGGAAATACAATACCAGTTGATGGACATATATTAGAAGGAACAGGTAGTGTAAATCAAGTCTCTATGACAGGAGAAGCTGAACCAGTTGTAAGATATAGAGGGGATCGAGTTATCTCTGGAACTATTGTAGAAGAAGGAAGATTTAGAATCTGGGCTGAACATGTGGGTTCAGATACAGCAACTCAAAGAATCAAACATTACATAGAAAATTCACTAAATGAAAAATCATCAGTTCAATTAAAAGCAAATAAACTAGCAAATAAACTAGTCCCTGTAACACTTGGCCTTGCTGGTATTTCATATATTTTTGCAAGAGATTTTGAGCGAGTTGCTTCTATTTTACAAGCTGATTACTCTTGTGCTTTAAAACTAGCAACTCCAGTTGCTTTTAAATCAACTATTTCAAAAGCTGGACATAATGGTATTATGATAAAAGGTGCAAAATCTATTGAAGCACTTAGCAATGCAGATACCTTTGTATTTGACAAAACTGGTACTTTAACTTGTGGAGAGTTAGAAGTAATCTCAGTAGAATCTTATAGTGATGATTGGACAGAAGAGGAAGTGCTTAATCTAACTGCTTCAACAGAAGAGCACTACTTTCATCCAGTAGCAGAAGCTGTTGTAAAAGCGGCAAAAGAGAGAGGTTTTGTTCATATGCACCATGAAGAAGTAGAGTTCATAGTTGCACATGGAGTTAAAACAGAAGTAAAAGGAAAATCTGTAGTAATTGGAAGTAGACACTTTGTGGAAGATGATGAAAAAATAGATTTCAAAGAACATAAAGACAAGATAAACAATTCATTAAAAGATGGAAAAACTTTATTATATATAGGATACGATGGAAAACTATTAGGAACTATTGGTCTTTCTGATGAATTGAGAGAAAATACAAAAGAATCTATTTCAAGACTTAAGAAACTAGGTGTAAAAAATATCATTATGCTAACAGGTGATACAAAAGAAAAAGCAAAACTAATTGCAGATGAAATTGGAATAGAAGAAGTAAGAGCAGAACTACTTCCTCAAGATAAAGCAAAAATTGTAAAAGAACTTATGGCAGAAGGCAAAAAAGTTGCATTTATAGGTGATGGAATAAATGATGCACCTGCACTAATATCTGCTCATGTTGGAATATCTATGAGTAGAGGTGCAGATATTGCTAAAGCAACTGCTGATATTAGTCTTTTAAAAGATGATATTGCCTGCGTTGTTGAAGTAAAAGAATATGCTAATAAAACAATGAATTTGATTAATAACAATTTTAATGCAACAGTTGGAATCAACTCTTGTATACTTGCAGGTGCTACATTTGGGCTATTTTCTCCAATCGTAACAGCTGTATTACATAATGGTACAACTATTGGATTATTACTAAATTCAATAAGGGGTGTTAAGTAGTAGTAATTGATAATAGTTATTAGTTTTATTTAAGTTTCTTTTAGATAAAATATTGATAATTATTATCAAAAGGATGAATATGCCATTTTTACTACCACTTGCAACAGCTTTAACAGCAATTTTAACAGTAAAAACTGTAAATAAAACTGCAAAAGTAATAGATAAAAGGAAAAAAAGAAATGAAAGAACTGCCAATTGATTTAGAGATTCAAAAAGAAGCTGCAAAAATTGGAATGACAGCAACTCTAGGAGCAACTGTCGTAACTTCTATGTTTATGAAAAATAAAGTTGCAAAAAAAGTTCATGTAGTTGCTGGCGTTGCATTTTGTGGATTTGCATTATGGCATCATATGTTATATCAGCCAAAAAATAAAAGTAAAAAAACTAATACTAGTATAGTACAAGAAAGCTAAGGGTATTAGTACCCTATCGCTTTTCTTAGCTCTTTGTTTTTAACAATTCTTTTATTTGTTAAACCAACCTCTTCTTTTAAAATCTGTATTTTTGCCAATAATTTTTCTATATCTACTTCTTTATTATTCATCTTAACTCCTAATTAAAATCATCTTTTATGTAAGATACCCATTTTGAAACTCTTTGATTGGTCAAATCATCTTGTGTATCTTCATCCAAAGCCAAACCTACAAATCTATTATCAATAAAAGCTTTTGAGTCATCAAAATCATATGAATCATCTCTCTCCCATTCCCCTACTACATTTGCACCCAAACTTTTTATTTGTTCGTAAACAATTCCCATAGCATCTAAATAAGTGTCTGGATATCCATCTTGATCTCCTAATCCAAATAGAGCTACTTTTTTTGACGAAAAATCTACTTTTTTCAAGTGCTCAAAATTGTCATCCCAGTCATCTTGTAAATCACCATCTCCCCAAGTAGAGATTCCAAATATTACATTTTCATATTCATTTATTTTTTCTAAACTTACATCTGCAATATCATGTATTTCATCTATTGATAACTCTTTTCCTATTTGTTCTGCTATATTTGAAGTATTTCCAGTACTACTTGCATAAAATATTGCTGTTTTCACTACAACCCCTTTTTTTGATAATGTCATTTAATGAATAAGGTATCAATTTAACCATATATTCATCACCAGATTCTTCAAGTAGTGGAATTTTTACTTGAATATGTTTATTGAAGTTTCTATTTTTTGGATATACAAAATATACATATTTGTATTCACTATTAAGTACTATATCGCATGCCATTTTTACTTCATTTTTTATTGATAAACTTTTTTTATTCATATTTGTACATAATGGAATAACTCTTATAGATGGATGGTTTGATAAAACTATATCAATACAATCATCATATTTTTCTACAAATCTATTTTTTGTATTTCTTGCTATTTTTTTATAAACATAATTAAAAAAGTTCTCATTTGTATTTTTACTATCATGTATTGAATTTATTAAATTAGTACATTCATTAAAACTCATTATTTATCCTTTATATTGATAATCAATATCAAGTATTATAGATAATTAGAACTTAATTTTTTCTTATTATGATAACTATTATCAAAATATATTTATTTTCTACTTTCCTTTTATATATACTAGTTAAGCGAATTTCTATATCAATTTAGGTATAAATGTGCAATTAAAACTAATAAACATTACTATGATTAAAATTCGGAGAAATAATGAATTTACATGAGTATCAAGCAAAAAACTTATATAGAAAATATGATATCCCTACTACAAAAGGGAAACTTTTAACTCACCCCTCTCAACTAGATGATATATTAAGAAGTGTTGGAAAAAATAAGTGGGTAATCAAAGCACAAGTTCACGCTGGTGGAAGAGGAAAAGCTGGTGGAGTTGTTTTAGTTAATTCTAAAAAAGAAGCCAATGAAGAAGTAAGAAGATTACTTGGAAGTACTTTAGTAACGCACCAAACAAGTGCACAAGGACAAGCTGTAAACTCTATTTATATAGAAGAGCCTTGTGATATAAAAGATGAAATATACTTAGCCTTTATTGTTGATAGAACAAGTCAACGAATTATGATAATTACTTCTAGTGAAGGTGGTATGGATATTGAAGAAGTTGCTGAGAGATTTCCTGAAAAAATCCTAAGAAATCCAATAAATCCAATTGTGGGAATAATGCCAGCTCAATGTAGACAAATATGTGAAGACTTAGGTTTTGACAAAGACCTTAGTGCTCAAATGATAGATTTGATGAAAAATATTTATAAAATGTTTGTACAAAAAGATTTATCCCTAGTAGAAATAAATCCTTTAGTTGTAACAAAAAATAATAAACTTATTTGTTTAGATGGAAAAGTAGTAGTTGATAATTCAGCACTTTATAGACAGCCTAAAATGAATGAGATAAGAGATGATTCACAAGAAGATGAAAGAGAATTAAAAGCTGAAAAACTAGATTTAAATTATGTAAGTTTAGATGGGAATATTGCTTGTATGGTAAATGGTGCTGGTTTAGCAATGGCAACTATGGACTTAATCAAAACCCATGGAGGAGAGCCTGCAAACTTCCTTGATGTTGGTGGAAGTGTAAATGAAAAAAGAGTTATTGAAGCCTTTGAAATTATTCTTTCTGATACAAAAGTAAACGGTATTTTAGTAAATATTTTTGGTGGAATTGTAAGATGTGATATCATCGCTTCTGGTATTATTGGAGCAGCTGAAAAGATGAATATAAATATTCCTATTGTAGTAAGACTTGAGGGAACAAATGCAAAAGAGGGACTTGAGTTGATTAAAAATTCAAATGTAACTGTTTATGAAGAAGCAGACTTAGACAAAGCTGCAATTAAAATCATTGAATTATCAAATAAAGGAGTTAAATAATGGCTATTTTAATTGATAAAAATACAAAAGTATTAGTTCAAGGTTTAACAGGGGCTCAAGCTAGTTTTCACACTCAAAGAGCAATAGCTTATGGTACAAATGTAGTTTCAGGTGTAGTTCCAGGTAAAAGAGGTCAAAGACATTTTGACCTTCCTATTTACAACACAGTTGAATGTGCCAAAAGATTAACAGGAGCAAATGCTTCAATCATCTATGTTCCAGCACCTTTTTGTAAAGATGCAATTATAGAAGCTAGTGAAAATGGTATAGAGACAATTGTTTGTATAACAGAGGGAATACCTACAATTGACATGTTAGATATAAAAGCTGTTGTTGATTTAAATGGTTCAAGACTAATAGGTCCAAATTGTCCGGGAATAATAACTCCTGATCAATGTAAAATGGGAATTATGCCAGAGAACATTCATATGGCTGGAAGTGTTGGAATTGTTTCTCGTTCTGGAACACTAACCTATGAAGCTGTAAATCAATCAACATTGGCAGGATTTGGGCAAAGTACTTGTGTAGGTATTGGTGGAGATCCAGTTCCAGGAAGTGATTTTATAGATATTTTAAAAATGTTTGAAGAAGACCCTGATACAAAAGCAATCGTAATGATTGGAGAAATTGGTGGAGCAAAAGAAGAAGCTGCTGCTGAATACATCAAATACAACATTACTAAACCTGTTGTTTCTTACATCGCAGGAGTAACAGCTCCAAAAGGCAAAAGAATGGGACATGCAGGTGCAATTATTGATGGAGGAAAAGGAACAGCTGAAGAAAAATACTTAGCCCTAGAGAGAGCAGGAGTAACAACAGTTAGAACAATTACTGCCATTGGTGCTGCTTTAAAAGAAGTTCATCCTAAATAATAGTGAGTATTAAATGAAATTAACACAAGAACAAATCGAACAATTCCACAAAGATGGTTTTTTACTTATCAAGGATTTTGCACCACATGATTTATGTGAAAAAATCTTAGAAAAAGCAACTTATCATTTAGAAAATAAAATTAAACCAATAGAGACAGAATCTGAGTACTTAGAAGCCAATGATGAGACAAATACAGTAAGACGACTAAGACAAGTTTATCAAAGAGAAGATGTCTTTAAAGAGTGGATGACTTATAAAGAAACACTACCAATGCTTCAACAACTATTTGGCGAAGAGGTGGTTTTAACTTTAGCTCATCACAACTCTATAATGACAAAGATGCCAAAAGATTCATCAAGAACATCTTGGCATCAAGATAGAAGATATTGGCACTTTGAAAACAATGATTTGATTTCTATTTGGCTAAGTCTTGATGATGAATTTATAGAAAATGGACTTCTAGAATTTGTTCCAGGAAGTCATAAACTAAATCTTGAAAAAGATCAATTTGATGAAAAATCAAACTTTCTAGATGAACACCCTAAAAATATAGAGATAATCAAAAATAGAGTTCATACAAACCTAAAAAGAGGAGATATAGTTCTGTTTCACTGTAAAACTCTGCACCATGCAGGAAAAAACATAACAGACAAACCAAAAATCTCTTTTGTATATACAACAAGAGCAACAAGTAATAAACCTCTAAAAAATACAAGAAGTGATGTAGCAGAGGTAGTTCTTGGATAAATTAATAACACTTTTAGAAGAGAAAACATCTTTTTCTAAAAGTGTTATTCGAAATATTTTACAACTTCTTGATGATGGTTGTACTATTCCTTTTATTGCAAGATATAGAAAAGAACAAACTTCAAATACAAGTGATGAAGAGCTAAGAGTTTTTGAAGAGATTTATAATTATTCGCTAAAACTTTTAAAAAGAAAAGAGGAGATTTTAAATCTTCTACAAGAAAAAAACTTCTTAGATGATAAAATCAAAGCAAATATAAATAGTGCAACAACACTTCAAGCCCTAGAAGACATTTATACACCTTTTAAAGACAAAAAATCATCAAGAACTACAGTTGCTATACAAAATGGCTTAGAGCCTTTAGCAAACTTTATACAGTGTTTAAAATATTCTAAAAAAGAGTGCGAAGATAAAGCAAAATCATTTTTAAATAAAGAAGTCGAAACTGTAACTGATGCACTAAAAGGTGCAAGTGATATTATCGCCCAAAGATATGCAGATGACTTTAAATCAAAAGAGATAGTTAGAAACAATATTTTAAATCATGGGACACTTCAAACAAAGAGTACAAAAACATTCAATGAAAATGGTCTTTATAAAAACCTAGCAAATATAAATGAAAAAATAAAATATATAAAATCATATAGATTTTTAGCCATAAATAGAGCAACAAATGAAAAAGAACTAACTTTTAAAATAGAAGTTGATGAAGATTTTATTTGTGAAAATATAAAAAAATATAAAATCCCAACTTGGGCAAATAGTTCAAGTGAACTTGTATTTGATGCATACAAAGATGGGTTAAAAAGACTTCTTCTTCCTAGTTTAAGAAGAGAAGCTATAACAATCTTAAAAGAAAAAGCTTCATACGAAGCCATAAATCTTTTTGGGAAAAATCTAAAAGAGTTACTGCTTACTCCTCCACTTGTAAATCAAACTATTTTAGGACTAGACCCTGGATTTAGAACTGGTTGTAAAGTGGCAGTTATAAGTGATGATGGACTTTTTTTAGATAGTGCAGTTATTTATCCAACAAAACCAAAAGAAGACTTTGCTAACTCTGCTAAAACTCTGTTGGCTTTGATAAAAAAACACAAGGTAAACTCAATAGCCATAGGAAATGGAACAGCTTCAAATGAAACTGCCTCTTTTGTATCAAATTTTATAAAAGAGAACTCTTTAGATGTAAAATTTGCAGTTGTAAGTGAAATAGGAGCAAGTGTTTATTCTGCTTCAAAAATTGCCAATGAAGAGTACCCTCAACTTGATGTTACAATAAGAGGTGCTATTTCAATAGCAAGTAGACTAAGAGACCCAATGGCAGCCTTAGTTAAAATAGATCCAAAATCACTTGGTATCGGACAATATCAACACGATGTAAATCAAAAAGATTTGGCTTCAAAACTAGAAAATGTAACAATAGACTTAGTAAATAAAGTAGGCGTTGATATAAACTCAGCTTCATACAAACTTCTATCTTTTGTATCAGGTTTTAGTGAAACTATGGCAAAAAATATTATCGCTCACAGAGAAAAAATCAAAAAATTTAAATCAAAAAAAGAGCTACTAGATGTAAAAGGGATAGGCTCAAAAGCTTATGAACAAGGGGTGGGATTTTTAAGAATAAAAGATGGAAGTTCTATTTTGGATAATACTGCAATTCACCCAGAAAACTACGCACTTGTAAATACCTTAGAGAAAAAATACAAAATAGAAGATATACAAAAAAATGATATTGAAGATATAGCAAAAGAGCTAAACACTTCAAAACTTCTTTTAGAAGATATTATAAATGAGTTACAAAAACCAGGCTATGATGTAAGAAGTGAATTTGATGAAATAGAGTTTTCAGATGATATTAAAACAATAGAAGACCTAAAAGAGGGATTCTTCGTTTCAGGAATTGTACGAAATATCACAGACTTCGGAGCTTTTGTAGATATTGGTTTAAAAAATGACGGAATGATACACATCTCACAAATGAGCGAAAAAAGAATCTCCCATCCAAGCGAGATACTTAGCATAAACCAACAACTAAAAAAGATAAAAGTAATATCTATAGATTTAGAGAAAAATAAAGTGGGACTTAGTTTAAAATGATGATAAAGCCCTCTTCTATAATTTATACACATACTAATAAAAAATTAGAGATTATAAAAAGTTCAATTGCTCCATAATTTTACTCTAGTATAAAATATCAATAATTATTAATATATGGGTGTAACAATAATTGACAATATTAAAAAAATTAAAAAAATTTTGTACATGTAATTCCTTTATAAAATAAGATGTTAAACTTAATAAATTTTAGATTTCGAATATTAAAAACTCCTTAATTCTAAAAAATCACTTTTATAATATTAATACTGATACTTATTACTATAAAATATCGTTCGCGCTTGCGAATGCCAGTTAAAAATTAAACAGGTAATTATAAATATAAAGTTAAACAATAATCTATTAAATACCTTAAAAAGGGACTTAGTCTTAAATATAAACCGCACTTATCTAAGCAAACTCCATTCGCCTAAACGAATTAACTAAAATCCCCAAATAAGAGCTCAAACACACATATACTCGTGCTTTTTATTAATAATCAATTAACATAATAATCTTATACTTCCATTATAAATAAGCAATTATTAAAGGCATACATTATATGAGTATCACTCGAAGAAAATTTACTTACTTAGCTGGTATTAGCACCCTTCTTGCCACTCTACCATTATGGGCAAAAGAGAGTACTAAAATAACTCCTGCCTTATTTATAGGACATGGAACACCTATGAATGCCTTTGTCGAAAATAGATTTACTAAAGAGTGGGAAAAAATTGCTCGTATATTAAAAAAACCAAAAGCTATCTTAGTAGTTTCAGCACATTGGGAGACTATGTTTCCAGCTGTTAGTACAACTGCTAATCCTGAGACATTATATGATTATTATGGTTTTCCTGAATTTATGTATGAATTTAAATACCCAGCCCCTGGAGCTTCTAAAATTGCAAAACATGTTTCAGAGACATTCAAAGAAGAAGTATTTAACGATCCAATTAGAGGTTTAGACCATGGCGCTTGGACTGTATTATCAAGACTTTTCCCAAAAGCTGATGTTCCGGTATTTGAATTTAGCTTAGCCCAATCAATGACTCCAAAAGAGCACTTTTTATTAGCAAATGAGATGTATGAGTTAAGAAAACAAGGGGTCATGATAATAGGTTCAGGAAATATTGTTCATAATATTCCAAGTGCAAAAAGTGATACTATGCATGGTACTAGAGATGTAGTTCATGATTGGGCAAAAAGTTTTGATGAAAAAGTTGCTTCAAAAATTGATAGTGGTGATTATGAAGCTTTAATAAACTATGAAAATATGGGTAAAGATGCTCTGATGGCCGTTCCTACCCCTGAGCACTTTTTACCACTTTTATATGTTTTAGGATGTGTAAAAAAAGATGAACCATATAAATACTTTGCTAAGGGTTTTCAAGAAGGCTCTTTTTCTATGAGATCCATTTTATTCTCATAAAAAATTATTTAGCCATCTTCTCTTTATAAAGTTTGTGTGGGGTTGGTTTTTTATTAAAGTCAATTGTTACTAAAACTACTTCTTCAACTTGAACTATTACTTTATTTGTTGTTTTATTTCTAAGTTCACATTTCAATGTAATTGAAGTTTTTCCTACTCTTACTAGTTCAACTCCTGTAATTAAAATATCACCAATATTTGCAGCACTATTAAATACGACTTCTGATACTTTTGCAGTAGCAATTCTACTAGTATCTAATAAATTTGCAGCATAAACCATTGCATCTTGGTCAATCCAAGATAAAGCTGTCCCCCCAACTAAAATACCAGCCGCATTTAGATGAGGATAAGTTACCATTCTTTGTGTTGTATATTCCAATCTAAAACCTTTTTTCTTATTTTCGACTATTTTTTATAAAAACTTGATTAAACATAGACTAAAAATCAGCTGTATTTCGAAATGCTTTTTTAATGCTATGTAAAATTAGTATACTCGGAAGTAAAAAGGAGTATTCATGCAAAAGTTTTTATATATTACTGACCAAACAGAGTACAGTGATAATAGTTTTATTGGCCCTTTATTTGAGAAATACTTAACAAAACACTTTGAAATACATATCATTTATTTTTCTAAATATAAAGCATCTTTTGAAAGAAAATCTAATAATAAAATCATTATTCCCCTTGCAGATAAACTAAATGTTATAGATGTTTTAGGAAGAAATGGAATAGATTTAAAAGAGTATAAAATAGTAGCTGTAAGAAATGATACAAAAATATTAAAAGAAGTACTTAAAAAAAGAATTGTTTTTGATTATAAAGTTGCTTTTAGATTATCATTTCCAAAAAGAATTGCCAAGCTACAAATTGATGAAGCAAACAACAAAAAAAGCTATTTTGATATAATCTCAAATAAAATCAAACTTCACCAAGAAACATCATTAATAAATGATTGTGACTTATTTCTTCCAACAACTATAAAAATGAGAGATAACTATTTAAAAGATGTGAAAACAAAAACTTTTGTTATTCCTTCAGCTATTGATCCAGAAGTTTTACATGAAAATATACAACATGAAAGTGAAGAAAAAAGATTTTTTTATGCAGGAACTTTAGACAAATTAAGAGAGTTTGAAACAGTATTAGATGCCTTTTCTCAAATTGAAAGTAAAAGTTTTAAGATCATGATTTCGACAAAAGACCCAGAATATGCCCAAGAGTTATTGACTAAATATCCTAATTTAAGAGCAAATTTTGAATTAAGTAATGCCACATCAAAAGAGGAGTTATTAGATTTAATCGCTAAAGCTGATATTGGTTTATCGATTTTACCTGATATTGCCCTATTTAACACCTCAACACCTGTTAAAATCATGGATTATTATGCTTCTGCTGTTCCTTGTATTATGTCAAAAAATGATAACAATCTTTCTATTTTTGATGATAACAAAACAGCTTGGCTTTGTGATTTTGATAAAGAAGCAATTAAAGCAAAACTTGAAGAGATAATCTCTTTACCAAAAGAAGAGATTGCTCAAATTGGAGTTGATGGCCAAAAAAGACTTCTAGATATAAGAAATTATCAAAGAATCGCTGATGCTTTAGCTCATCAATTAAATATCTTATAAAAATATGCATTTTGCATATTTTTATAGTGCAAGTTCTTTTAAATAATCTGCAATTTTAGGAATATTATCTTTTCTACAAACTAAACAAGTGGGCATATCCCAAGCTTTCTTATTTAACTTCGAAATTTTAACTTCATCTTCAAATCTTAGTTTTTTCACAATACTTAAGGGTAGTATTGATTTTCCCATTCCAGCTTTTACACATCCTAAAATAGTATCATAACTACCAAACTCTAACTTTTTGTGCTCTACTTGGGTTAGTTCAAATAAATAATCTTGAGCAAAATCACTATATGCACACCCTTTTTTAAAACTCAAAAAGACATTTGGAACCAATTCATCAAAAGGTTCAACTAAAACTAATTCTTCATCAACTTTATTTAATACAAGGAGTTCATTTTCTTGAGGTATACCACTAATAAAAGCCATATCTACTTTATACTCCATTATCATTTTTTTGATTTCACCTGTGGTATTTGTGATAAGTTCTAATTGCGTATTTGGAAATTCCTTGTGTATATTTAATAAAAAGTTTACTATTCTTGTTACAGCATTTGATTCAGTTGAAGCAACGATTAGTTGCTCTTGCTTTAGCATATCTTTCATGTCTAAAGTTGCCAATTCAATTTTTTTTATAATCTCTACAGCATGGGGATAAAGTCTTTCTCCTTCATGTGTTAAAAGAACTCCAGCAGGAACCCTATGGAAAAGTTTGCACCCAAGATTTTTTTCCAATTGTTTTATTCTTGAAGTTACATTTGACTGGGCATATTTTAAACTATTTGCAGCTTTTGAAATAGACTTTTTATTGGCAACACTTACAAATACTTTTAATAAATTAGAATCCATATCACTTTTCCTTATATCACTAATCATGATTAATTATTTGACATAATATCATCTTTAGTGATATTATGTCAAAAACAAAGGAATAGAGTTTTGAAAAATATAAGACTTTTAGATAGAAATTCTAATGCCTCTATTATACTTGCAGGAATTCTTGCACTAATTATTGGAGTTGGTGTTGCTAGATTTGTTTTTACTTCACTACTTCCTCCTATGCTTGAAGATTATTTGACTGTAAGAGTTGCAGGAATTTTAGCATCAGTTAATTATATGGGGTATTTAGCTGGATCTATTTTTGCAGTATTTATAAAAGATATATATGCAAAAGTGAAGTTTTTTAGACTGGGTATGATTCTATGCGTTTTAACAACACTAATTTTAGCAACTACTCAAAATGAAACTTTATGGTTAGTCTCAAGGATAATTGCTGGATTTGGAGCCGCGATGGGCTTAGTTGTAGGTTCTGCAATTGTAATGTACAAACTAAAAATAGATAATAAAACAAAAGCCATGGGAATACATTTTTCAGGAATTGGTTTTTCTATATTAGTTACTGATTTAATTGTTCGTGCTGTGTTTTATTTCCATGGGACTTGGCAAGAAGCTTGGCTAGTTTTGACTATCTTTGCATTTTTTGCATCATTTTATCCAATGTATATATTATCATTTGGAAAAAGAATAAATACAGGAGTTGTGGAACATCACTTTGATAAAAAACTATTTACTCCTTTTGTGATACTTCTTATCATGGCATACTTTTGTGAAGGTATTGGTATGGTTGTACAGTCTACTTTTATACCTGATATCATTAACTCACTTGAAGGCTTACAAGGGTATGGAAATCTCACTTGGACTCTTGTTGGACTAGCTGGTATTCCTTCTTGTATTATTTGGATGAATTTAGCACACAAATATGGAAGTGTAAATATAATCATTATCTCTATGTTACTTCAAGTAATAGGTATATTAATTTCAGCCCTTACAAATAATATGTACTTAAACCTACTTTCTGGTATTTTATATGGAGGAACTTTTGTAGGTCTTGTTGCCTTGTTTATGAGCTTAGGAGGGAAACTAGCAGGTGCAAACCCAGTTATTCTTATGGGAGCACTTACAACTGCTTATGGAATAGGACAAGTTTTAGCACCACTTTATAGTGTTGCGTTAATAGAAAAATTTGGAAACTATGATTATGCACTTTATCTAACAGCTTTTATAGTTTTTGGAGGTGTTGTATTATTGTTTATTTCAAAAGTTTTTAAAATAGTAAAAGACTAGAGTAGATAGTTAAAGACAACTCGTTGTCTACTTTAGGGTTTGCAACTTTTAGGATTTATTATAAATCTTGCTAAAAGAAGTTATTAAATAAAGGTTCCCTTTAAAATGGGAACATTTTAAAGGATTAATATGCCGTATATAAATGTAAAAATGACCCATGAAGATGGAGGAGCTACAAAAGAGCAAAAAGAAAAACTTGTAAAAGGTATTACTGAACTTTTCTCTGATATTTTTGGAAGAGGAGCATCTAGTGCTGTTGTTCTTATAGAAGAAGTTTCAACTGATAATTATGCAATTGGTGGGAAAACAGTTACAACTATAAGAGAAGAGCAAAAAAAGAATTGATTTAAATCATACTCTTACTTTTAGCTTTTTGATAAGATTCATTTATTTCTTAATAAATGGATTAATATATGAAAAAGTTTTTTAAACAATTCAAAAAAGTAAATACAGAACCTATTGAAAGAGCTAATATTATTTGGTCTTGGATAGGTTCATTTATAGGTATTTTAGCTATCTCTTTATTTCATAGTGATATTCTAAATGACAATGACTTAACCTTAGTAATTGGTTCTTTTGGTGCAAGTGCTGTATTAGTTTATGGTGCAGTTAATTCTCCTCTTGCCCAACCTAGAAACCTCATTGGTGGACATATCTTATCTGCACTTATAGGAGTTATATCTTATAAACTATTCCATAACCATATACTGTTTTGTTCTGCTTTTGCAGTGGCAACTTCTATTTTGATTATGCAAGTAACTTTAACACTTCATCCTCCAGGAGGAGCCACAGCCCTTATTGCTGTAATTGGAAGTAATCAAATACATGACTTGGGATTTTTATATGTTTTATATCCTGTAGCTTCAGGAGCTTTTATTCTTTTTATAATTGCAGTAGTTGTGAATAATATCCCTGCACATAGACATTATCCACACTCATCTAAGATTTTTAATTCAAAGTGGTTTGCAGATGATTGATTAATCTTTTTTTACATAAACTTTAAATTTCCAAGCTGGGCTTTTTATTTTGCCACCTTCAATTATTGCTTCATAATCTTTTTGCTCAGCTAAATCCCAAGTAGAGAAATCAATCTCTTCAAGATAGGCATCTGCCTCACCAGAAAAATCAACTTCACTTAAATACATTTTATCAACATAGTCAAATAAAGTTTTATAAATAGTAGCCCCACCTATTATAAATAGTTCTTCCTCTCCTTTTTTTCTAGCAGAATTCAAAGCTTCATGTATATCGCAAAATGATTCTACACCCTCATATTCAAACCCACCCTTTGATAATACAAGTGAAGTTCTATTTGGAAGAGGTTTACCTATTGATTCAAAAGTTTTTCTTCCCATTAAAATATGGTGCCCTGAAGTTATAGATTTAAAGTTTTTAAAATCTTCAGAAATATGCCATAACATTTGGTTATTTAACCCTATTTCCCAATTGTTTCCGTAAGCCACTATCATTGATACTATCATACTGTATTCCTTTTAATTGGTTCCCAATAAAAAGGAACCATTTTTTATATATCTACTTTTTAATAAAGGAAATAAATTTCTTTTAAAAGTAACCTTGTGCTCGTCACTCTCTTTGAGAAAGTTCTAAAGAAGACAACGAGTTGCCTTTTGGCTATACAGCCATTACCCCTTTTATATGCTCGTGAGCTTCATAATTTGTAAGTTCGAAATCTTCCATTTTAAAATCAAAGATATTTTTAATATCTGGATTTATTTTCATAGTTGGTTTTGCAAATGGTTCTCTTGTAATTTGTAAGTTTGCTTGTTCTAAATGATTTGAATAAAGATGTGCATCTCCAAAAGTATGTACAAAATCCCCTACTTCTAAATCACAAACTTGTGCAACCATCATAGTCAATAATGCATAAGAAGCAATATTAAAAGGAACTCCTAAAAAGATATCTGCACTTCTTTGATAAAGTTGGCACGATAACTTACCATTTGCAACATAAAATTGAAAAAAAGTATGACAAGGAGGAAGTGCCATTTTTTCTATTTCTGCCACATTCCAAGCACTTAAAATAAGTCTTCTAGAATCAGGATTATTTTTGATTTGCTCTATTAATTCAGATACTTGATCAATAGCTTTCCCATCATTTGTTTTCCAACTTCTCCATTGGCTTCCATAAACAGGTCCTAACTCTTTTACAGTATCACTATTTTCATAACCTAAAGCAACACCTTGATTATCAGCATTTGCAGTCCAGACTGTTTTTTTGCCTATTATGTTTTCTGCCTTATCACCATAGTGAATTTCAGCCAATCTTCTCTCATCAGTAGAGCCTTCCAAAAACCAAAGTAGTTCAGAAATAATAGCTTTCAAATGACATTTTTTAGTAGTAACCAAAGGAAAACCTTCACTTAAATCAAATCTCATTTGATAACCAAATACAGATTTAGTTCCTGTTCCTGTTCTATCTTCTTTTAGTGTCCCATTTTCTAATACATGTTTCATCAAGTCTAAATATTGCTTCATTTCATTCCTTAAAAAAGTAGTATATTTACTACTGTATAATAAAGATTATTTTATCTAAGATTATATATTTTATTAATAAATTTGTTTAAAAGATGAGTAAATGTGTTAAAGAATAAGCAATATATAACATCAAACAACCAATTGCCAAATCTAAGATTTTCCATGTATTTGGATTTTTAAATAATGGTATTAAAAATCTTGCCCCAAATCCTAAAGCCAAAAACCAAGTAGCAGAAGCAAAAGAAGTTCCTAAAATAAAGTACAATTTTAAACTATCTTGAATATTTGCTCCAATTCCACCTATTAAAAAAACAGTATCCAAATAAACATGTGGATTTAGAAAAGTAAACATAAAAAGTAGAGAAAATACTTTTTTAATAGGGTCTGTTTTTATCTCATTATCTATTTTTAAACTCTCATTTTTAAAAGCAGATTTAAAAGAAGTAAAAGCATAAAAAACTAAAAAAGTTATACCAAAAATTGCCATAGCATTTATAAAATTTTGGTTTCCTTTGATAAAAAAACCTAAACCTAAAACACCTACAGTGATTAAAAGAATATCAGTTAAAATACAAAAAATCGTTGCTTTAAATACATGTTGTTTAAGAAGCCCAAGCTTTAGAATATAAGCATTTTGTGCACCAATTGCAACGATTAGAGGAAGACCAACAAAGTAGCCTTTGATAAATGTATCAAATTCCATTAGATATAGGTTTTAGCTAAATGAATGATTCCTGAAACTATAAATTGAATAGCAAGTGCTCCAACAATAAGTCCCATAAGTTTAGTTACAACATTTTGTCCTGTAACTCCCAAATATTTTTTGATATAAATTGAATTTTTCAATACCAAATAAAATAAAAAAGCATTAATACAAAAAGCAACTACAAGGGTAAAAAGTTCCATTGTATTTTCAACTTGGTTTTTAAAAATAATAATTGTAGTAAAAAGTCCAGCTCCAAAGGTAATTGGAATACCTATTGGAATAACTGCCATCTCTTCATCTTTTTTACTACTTCTTGTATCATCTTGAGTTTCACCTGAAGAACTACCTCTTACCATAGTAAGTGCCATCAATAATAGTACCAATCCACCCATAACTTGAAGTGAATCTTCACCTATACCAAATAGCTTTAAAACTAACTCTCCACTAATTAATACAACAAAAAATGCCACAACAATAGTAATACTTGTTTTTCTAGCGATTGTAGAAATTTGTGTTTTTGAAATATTTGGACTAAGAATTGATAAGGCAATTGCGCTTATTCCAATAGGATCAATTATTGCAAAAAAGGTAATACTTTGTTGTAAAAAATTTTGAAAAACTTCCAATTAATTCATTCCGCCTTTTAAAGTCATTTTTTTCTCTATTCTATGTCCTATAAAACTTAATATAGAAGTTATACAAAGATAAAGAAGTGCTACAATTATCCATGTCTCAAAAGGAGAAAAAGTATTTGAAACAATCTCTTTTCCTACCTTTGTTAAATCTGTAATAGAAATAACAGAAACCAATGACGAATCTTTTACTAAAGCAATCATTTCACCAATAAGTGTTGGCAATGCTCTTTTAAAAGCTTGAGGTAAAATTATATATCTCATAGCCTGAAAATTAGATATTCCCAAAGATTTTGAAGCTTCAAGTTGACCTTTATCAATAGATTGAATAGCTCCTCTTAGAATCTCTGCCATATATGCACCAAAGAATATACCTAAAGATAATACCCCTGCTACAAAACGATCAAATTCAAAAATATTTGCAACAATAAAATAAAATAAAAAGATTTGTACTAATAAAGGAGTACCCCTTACAATTGTTACATATACTGTTGCTAAATCTTTTATGAATACTATTGGGGATAGTTTCATAAAAGCAACAATAATACCAATAAAAAAAGTTAAAACAGCTGCAAAAAAGGATATTTTTAAAGTTATCCATAAACCATTTAAAATAGGTCCTGGTTTTGTAACTGTTTTTGAAGCAATATAATCGCCAGTGTATACATTTTCACCCACATTATATACAAATGAAAAACTACTATCTAACTTATCAAGAGTTACATTTTCATTACCCTTAATATAGTATTTACCATTATCTAATACTAGTTTTCCATCTATTGGGGCTTCTATTGTTATAGTATCTTTATACGCAAAATATTTTGGAACAGAATTCCACTTCCAAACATAATTAATATGTGAAGCTGCTGCATATAAAAAATATCCTAAAACAATAAATAAAGCTAAGGCAATAACATGCCCTAGCTTTTTATTTTGTGTCCATGATTCTCTTCTTGCCATGAGTTATTGAACTCTTTTTAGCCAAGTAGTATCTTTCAACCACTTATCATTAATTTGTCCATAAAAGTCAACTACTTTGTCACCTTTTATTTGTCTTAAGAAGTTATTTAACCAATTTAAGAAATCAGGGTCACCTTTTCTAATTGCCCATGCTAAAGGTTCAAAAGTCAATGGTTCATCTAAATGAACTAATTTCCCATTACCTTTATCTGCCATAAATAAAATATTATATGGTTGGTCATAAACAAAGGCAGCTGCATTATTGTTTAAAACTTCACTTACTGCATCTGCTTCAGTTTCGAAGGTAACAATTTTTGCTTTTTTATAGAATTTTCTTATTGCAATTTCAGCTGATGTTCCAAGTTTTGTTACAATTGTATATTCAGGTTTATCTAACTCTTTTGCAGATTTTATTTTACCTTCTAAAGACTTGTTCATTAATACAGTTTGTCCAACTACTAAATATGGATCTGCAAAATTAACTTTTAAATTTCTTTGTTGAGTAACTGTCATACCAGAGATTATAATATCACATTTTCCAGTTACAAGTGCTGCAATAATACCATCCCAAGCTGTAGGAAGAAGTTTTAATTTAACCCCCATTTCTTTAGCCATTAGTTGTGCTACATCCACATCATAACCGATAATTCTACCCTTTTTATCTTTCATTTCAAATGGCATATACCCAGGTTCTAAACAAACTTGAAGTTCACCTCTTTCTAAAACCTTATTCAATGTAGAATTTTTCCACAAGTTTATATCCGATGCTACTAGATTAACTGTAGCAAATACTAAAATAGCTAAAACCAATTTTTTCATTTTTATTCCTTTTTTAATGTGTTAAAATTTCGTTCAAGAATTTTTTTGCTCTATCGCTTTTTGGATTTTCAAAAAATTCTTTTGGGGTAGCTTCTTCTACTACAACTCCATGGTCCATAAATATAATCCTATCTCCAACTTCTTTTGCAAAACCCATTTCATGTGTTACACATACTATTGTAAAGTTTTCATGAGCTAGGTCTTTCATAACAGCTAAAACATCACCGATTGTTTCTGGATCTAGTGCAGATGTAGGTTCATCAAAAAGTATTATCTTAGGTTTCATCGCTAAACTTCTAGCGATAGCAACACGCTGTTTTTGCCCACCTGATAAATCTCCGGGATAAGAGTTTGCTTTATCTTCTAGTTTTACTTTTTTTAAAAGTTCCATTGCAATACTATTAGCTTCTTCTTTTTTAATATTTTTAACTAAACCAGGTGCTAATGTAATATTTTCCAGTATAGTTAAATGAGGGAAAAGATTAAAGTGCTGGAATACCATACCAACTTCACTTCTTATAGTTTGTAAATTCTTTTTACTTCCGTGAATATCAATGTTATCAACAAAAATTTCACCGCTATCTATCTCTTCCAAACCATTAATACATCGGATTAATGTTGATTTCCCTGAACCAGAAGGTCCACAAACAACAACAATTTCACCTTTTTTAACATTAAAATCAATTCCTTTTAAGACATGAAACTTGTCATAAAACTTATCGATTTTCTTCATACTTATAATATTATCCATCATCTCTCTTTAATTAGACTAAGACGATATCATAGCTAAATTTATTTTAACATTCCTATAGAGCATGTATATAATTTATACATAAAATAATCTTTTGCTTAAATAAACTATGGGTACAATGCAGATTTTATTTTAGGAGAATAATTGAATAAAAAACTATTAGAACTAAGAGCAGACTTTTTACTTTTAACTGTCGCTATTGCTTGGGGTGTGACTTTTTTGATGGTACAAGATGCCATAAAATCAGTACCTGTTTATGCATTTTTATTTTGGCGTTTTGGAATTGCTACTATTTTAATGGCAATAATTGCATATAAATATTTTGACAAATTAAATAAGCAAACTATACTTTATGGAGTTATTTTAGGTTGTTTTTTATTTTCTGCCTTTGCTACTCAAACCTTTGGATTAGCCTATACAAAAAGTTCAATAATAGCTTTTTTAACAGGACTAAATGTAATAATTGTACCTTTCTTAGCCTATGTTGTTTTTAAAGAGCATGTTAGAAAAATGGTTTTTATAAGTTCTCTAATAGCCGTTTGTGGTCTGTATTTATTAACTATGAGTGGAAGTTTATCACTTGGAAAAGGTGAAGTTTTAGGAATAATATGTGCTTTACTTTTTGCTTTACAAATACTCTTTACTGACAAATATTCAAAAAGAGTTAATGTATATCTCTTAGTATTGTTTCAATTTATTACTGTGACAATATTATCTTTAATTTTTTCACTTAGTTTAGATAGTGTAACTTTTGATTTGAATTTTAATAATACATTTTTAAAAGCACTAATAATCACTTCTATCTTTGCAACTGTTTATGCATTTTTGATTCAAACTTATATGCAACAGTTTACAACTCCTACAAAAACAGCAGTTATTTTTTCTATGGAACCTGTAAGTGCAGGTATTTATGGCTACTTTGTAGGAAATGAACTTTTAAGTTCAATCCAACTTTTTGGAGCTACCTTAATCATACTTGCCCTACTTTTAGCGGAAATCAAATTCAAAAAAAAATAATTTACTTTTAATTTACCTCATAGTTTTACAATTTCAATATAAATTTTATTTTGAAAAGGTAAAACATGTTAAGCAATCAGTTATTTGATATCAAAAGTATCCATGACTCATACAAAAAAGGTGTAACACCTAAAGATATTGTAACTGAGGTTTACAATAGAATTAAAAAAGTAAATGATGATGGAATATTTATTCATCTTCAGCCAATAGAAGATATATTTGCTCAAACTTCATCTTTAGAAAAGATGGACTTAGATAAAAAACCACTTTGGGGAATCCCTTTTACAGTAAAAGATAATATTGATGTAAAAGGTATTCCAACGACTGCTGCTTGTCCTGCATATGAATATATTGCAAAAGAAGATGCTTTTATAGTAAAAGTTTTAAAAGAAGCAGGTGCTGTTTGTATAGGAAAAACAAATCTAGACCAATTTGCAACTGGTTTAGTAGGAGTTAGAACTCCTTATGGAGCTCCTAAAAATGCCATTGATGAAAAAATAATTCCTGGTGGTTCTAGTTGTGGTTCTGCGGTTGCTGTTTCTCACCAACTATTTACATTCTCACTTGGAACTGATACAGCAGGTTCAGGAAGAATTCCAGCAGCACTTAATAACATAGTTGGATTAAAACCAACTTTGGGAGCTTTTTCAAAAAGAGGAGTAGTTCCTGCTTGTCTTACAGTTGATACTGTTTCAATTTTAGCTTTAAATATTGAAGATGCCTATGAGATTTTTGAAATTGCTAGTAAGCATGATGAAAAAGATCCTTACTCTAAAAAAAGACCTAAAAACAAATATAAAGATACACAAGATGTAGTTGTGGCTATTCCAAATAGCCAATCACAAATCTTTATTGATGACGAAATTCAAAGAAAATCATACGAAGAGACAATCTCTCTTATCAAAGAAAAAGGTTTTAAAACTATTGAAATAGATTTAAAACCTTTCTTTGAAGTTGCCCAACTTTTATATGAAGGTACTTGGTTGGCTGAAAGATACACTGTAATTGGAGATATGATAAAAAATCAACCAAATGACATCTTAGATATCACAAGAAATCTAATCAAAAAAGCAGAAACATTTTCAGCAAGTGATGTTTATAGAGATATTTATAGATTTAATGAACTTAAAAAAGAGATTGAACCAGTGTTAGAACAGTTTGACATCTTATGTTTACCTTCAATGCCAAGAGTTGCAAGTGTTAAAGAGATAGAAGAAGATCCAATAAAAGCAAACTCTAGACTTGGTATTTATACAAACTTTGTAAATCTATTAGACCTAAGTGCCATAGCAATTCCTGTAAATAAAAGAGAAGATGGTTTTCCAGGAGGAGTTACAATTATTGCAAATGCCTTTGAAGAACTGATGCTTGCAAAGTTTGCAAAATATATTCAAAAAGACATGAGTCTAACTTATGGAAATAGTAAGGTTGAAGTAAAACTAAGTGACGATGATACTTTTGGCGTAACTTACGATGAAATAGAAGTTGCTGTTGTAGGAGCACACCTTAGAGGAATGCCCTTAAATAAAGACTTATTAAAATTAAATTCAAGATTTTTATATGAAACAAAAACAACTCTAAATTACAAACTTTTTAAACTTGAAGGTGAAGAGATACTAAAACCTGGGCTTATTCAAGATGAAAATGGAGTTTCTATTGAACTTGAAGTGTGGGCAATACCAATTGAAAATTTAGGAGAGTTTGAAAGAACTATTCCAAAACCCTTATGCATAGGTTCAATTGAATTAGAAAATAAAAAAACTGTAAAAGGTTTTTTATGTGAAGCAAGTGCCTTAATTGGTGCAAAAGATATTTCAAGTTTTGGTGGCTGGAAAGCTTTTTTAAATTCAAATCAAATTAAAGGATAAAAAATGGAAAGAAGAGATTTTATGAGAATAGCAGGTGCTGCTTCAATACTGCCTTTTTTAAGATATTTACCAACTGAAGCAAATGCAGCAACTGGAAGCAATGGTGTTTTAGTAGTTGTTAGTGGAAACAATATCAATAGTTTAGATTTACATAGAAAAGGTACAAATAGACCTAGTTATCAAGTTACTGTAAATATTTATGACAGACTTGTAAAATTTGGAGTTAAAACTCTTCCTGATGGCTCATATGCATATGATTCTACAAAAATAGAACCAGAGATTGCGCAGTCTTGGGAGTTTTCAGATGATAAAAAATCAATTACTTTTAAAATCAATCCAAAAGCAAAATTTTGGGATGGCACACCAGTTACTGCACATGATGTAAAATGGTCATTTGATAGAGCTGTTACTTTAGGTGGTTTTCCAACTGTACAGATGAAAGCTGGTTCTATGTCAGATCCTAAACAGTTTGTTGTTGTTGATGATATGACATTTAGAATTGATTTACCATTTCCTTCTAAATTAACACTTCCTGATTTAGCTGTTCCAATTCCTTTTATTATTAATTCAAAAGTTGCTAAAGCAAATGCTACTGCAAATGATCCTTGGGCTACAGAGTATTTGCATAAAACTCCTGCAGGTTCTGGACCATACAAAATCTTAAGATGGGATCCGGGTCAACAATTTGTTTACCAAAGAAATGAAGATTATGCAATAGCTCCAAAACCTGCAATAAAAAGAGTAATAGTAAGAGAAGTACCATCAGCTTCAACTAGACGAGCATTATTAGAGAGAAAAGATGCAGACCTTTATACAAATGTTCCTCCAAAAGATGTAAAAGAGTTCAAAGAAGGGGGTAAAATAAAAGTCTCTGGTGCTCCTATTGATAACTGTATGCATGTTTTAGGATTAAATGTAAAATATAAACCTTTTGATAATAAAAAAGTTAGACAAGCTATTGCTTATGCTATTCCTTATGAAGAGATTTTATCATCAGCTGCTTATGGAAGAGGAAAACCTATGTTTGGAGCAAGTAGTAAAACTCCATCAAATATTGTATGGCCTCAACCATCACCTTATAGTACAAATATCAAAAAAGCTAAAAAGCTATTAGAAGAAGCTGGTTTTAAAGATGGTTTTGAAACAACACTTTCTTATAATTTAGGTCTTGCATCATGGCAAGAACCAACTGCACTTCTAATCCAAGAAGCACTGAAAAAAATAGGTATAAAAGTTAAACTAGACAAAATTCCAGGAGCAAATTGGAGAACAGCAGCACTAGTTGAAAAAAGACTTCCTATGCACTTAGAAAACTTTGGTGGATGGTTGAATTATCCTGATTATTATTTCTTCTGGGCATACAAATATGGTCACTTATTCAATTCTTCAAATTACAAAAATGAAAAAATTGAAAAGCTTACAGATGAAACACTTCATATGGAAGTTGATAATCCAAAATATGAAGGAATGATTAAAGAGATGATTGAAATCGTTTATGATGATGTTCCACGAATCCCATTATACCAACCATATCTAGACGCAGCAATGCAAAAAAATATTGATGGCTATGCTTCATGGTTCCATAGACAGCTTGATTGTACAACCATTACAAAATCATGAAAAATAAAGTAACTCAAATATTAAATAGATTGTTTCAATCAATCCCTTCGATTATAGGTATTGTAATAATCTCTTTTTTATTAACACGAGCGCTTCCAGGTGACCCAGCAGTTTATTTTGCTGGGGCTATGGCAGATAAAGAATCTATTGAGCAAGTACGGGTTTCCTTGGGTTTAGATAAAGGCATTGTTGAACAATTCTTTATCTATGTGCAAAATCTTTCCCATGGGAATTTAGGTATGTCTTTAAATACAGGACTACCTGTTCTAGAAGAGTTAACTACTAGACTTCCAGCATCTTTGGAATTGACTTTTTTAGGTCTTAGTTTTGCTTTGATAATTGCAATTCCTTTGGGAATATTGTCAGCTACTAAACCTGGAACTTGGATTGACCATTTAACTAGAGTATTAGTTACTATGGGGGTATCTTTGCCTACATTTTTTACTGGTCTTTTTTTAATATATATTTTTTATTATCTATTAGGAATAGCACCCTCACCTATTGGGCGATTGGAGATTATGTATTTATCACCTCCTCATGTTACAGGATTTTATACTATTGATTCTTTACTTGCAAATGATATGGAAACATTTTGGGCAAGTGTAAGACAGCTAATGTTACCTGCAATTACACTAGGAATATTTGCTCTAGCACCAATTGCTAGGATGACAAGAGCTTCCATGTTAAATGCTTTGTCAAGTGATTTTATAAGAACTGCAAGAGCAAATGGTCTGCCAAGAAGTAAGATACTAATAACTTATGCCCTTAGAAACTCTTTATTATCAATACTTACAACCCTAGGAATGGTTTTCTCATTTCTTTTAGGTGCAAATGTATTGGTTGAAAAAGTATTTTCTTGGCCTGGGATTGGTTCTTTTGCTATTGAAGCACTTGTGGCTTCTGATTATGCAGCGGTTCAAGGTTTTGTACTTACTATGGCTTTACTTTTTGTTGTAGTAAATTTAACTATTGACATAATTTTAACTCTTATTGACCCCCGTGTCTCTATAGATAATTAGGAAAAAATATGAAACAATTTTTTACACATTTTAAATATATTTTAAAAGATAATTTAATTACTGCATTTTCATTTTTCATGTTTTTTGCCTTTGTATTTTTGGCTATATTTGGTTCAGTCATTGCACCTTATGATCCACTTTTGACAAATGCACATGCAGTTTTATCTCCTCCTACTTGGGAGCATTTATTTGGAACTGATAACTTAGGAAGAGATGTTTTAAGTAGAGTAATAGTTGCTACAAGACTTGATTTATGGATAGCCTTTTCAGCAGTTATTTTGTCGTTTTTTATTGGTAGTGCTTTAGGTGCTGTTGCTGGTTATTTAGGTGGTTGGGCTGATAAAATAATTGGTCGATTTTCTGATGCAATTATGGCTTTTCCACTTTTTGTTTTAGCAATGGGAATTGTGGCAACTTTAGGAAATTCTATTGAAAATATTATTTATGCAACAGCTGTTATTAATATACCTTTTTATGCAAGGGTAACAAGAGCCGAAGTTCTAATAAGAAGAGATGCAGGATATGTACAAGCTGCAAGACTTAATGGAAATTCAGATTTTAGAATCCTTGCTTTTCACATATTTCCAAACTGTATGCCTCCTATGATGATACAAATTTCTCTAAATATGGGTTGGGCAATATTAAATGCAGCAGGACTATCATTTATAGGATTAGGTGTTAGACCACCTGATGCAGAGTGGGGAATTATGGTAGCCCAAGGAGCAACATATATTGTTTCAGGAGAGTGGTGGCTAGCCTTGTTTCCAGGACTTGCTCTTATGCTTGCAGTATTTTGTTTTAATCTATTAGGTGATGGATTAAGAGATTTAGTAGACCCTAAAAAAAGAACATAAGGAGATAGTATTATGTATTCATTTTTAAAAATAGATAACTTATCAATAGATTTTAAAACACGAAATGGAACTGTCCATGGACTAAAAAATGCCTCAATGAATATCCAAAAAGGTGAAGTTTTAGGAGTAATTGGAGAGAGTGGTTCTGGTAAATCAATTACAGCTTTTACAGTAATGGGATTGTTAGATAGTGCAGGAAGTGTAACAAATGGAAAAATAGAGTTTGAAGGATTTACTTTAACAACTGCAAAAGAGAAGGATTTAAAAGAAATTAGAGGAAGAGAAATCTCTATGATATTTCAAAATCCAAGAGCTGCTTTAAATCCCATAAGATGCGTAGGTAAACAAATAGAAGATGTACTTATCTGCCACCATCAAGCAAGTCCACAGAATGCAAAAGAAAAAGCAATAAAAATGCTTGAAAAAGTAAAAATAGTAAATCCACAAGATAGATATTGGTCTTATCCGTTTGAACTATCAGGAGGAATGTGCCAAAGGGTTATGATAGCAATTGCAATTGCTTGTAATCCAAGACTTTTAATAGCAGATGAACCAACAACAGGACTTGATGTTACTACTCAAAAAGTAATAATGGATTTGATAAAAGAGTTAGCAAAAGAACATCATATGGCTGTTATGCTAATAACCCATGACCTTGGAATGGCAGCCATGTATTGTGATAATATTTGTGTTATGCAAAAGGGTGAAATAGTAGAAAAAAATAGTGTTTACGAACTTTTTACAAAACCCAAACATCCTTATACAATAAAACTAATAGCTGCTTCTCCTGGTCCAAAATCTAAACTTTCAGATTTGACTGCTATTCCTGAAGAAATGGAAGGACAAGAAATAGTTTCAAAAAAACAAATTTACAATGAAATGACAAAAAAAGGTGAAGTTATTTTAGAAGTTTTAAATTTAGTTAAAAAGTTTCCTCTAAGGGACAAAAGTAGCCTCTTTGCAAAGAAAAAAGAAGAAAATACCTTCACAGCAGTAAATGGAATAAGCTTCAATCTAAAAAAAGGTGAAAGTTTAGGATTAGTAGGAGAATCAGGTTGTGGTAAATCTACAACATCAAATATGATTACAAAACTTTTAGACCCAACTTCTGGTGATATAATTTTAGAAAACGAAAATATCACAGCTTACACATCTAAACAATTTGCAGCCATGAAACAAAGAAATAAGATACAAATGGTATTTCAAGATCCAACAGATAGTTTAAATCCTAGATTTAATGCTTTTGATTGTATTGCAGAACCTCTTAGACGACTTTTGAAAATGAGAGATAGAAAAAAAATAAAAGAAAAAGTAGAAGAATTATCTTTAATGGTAGGACTTCCTATTCATTTACTCTCTAGATTTCCCCACCAACTTTCAGGTGGTCAAAAAGCAAGAGTAGGAATAGCAAGAGCAATATCAGTAAATCCAAAGATTTTGATTTTAGATGAGCCAACTTCTGCCCTTGATGTATCAGTTCAAGCGGTAGTATTACAGTTATTAGATAGATTAAAAAAAGAGTTAGGTATGAGTTATATCTTTGTTTCACATGATTTAAATGTTGTAAAACTTTTATGTGAAAGAGTAATCGTGATGAATAGAGGTGAAATAGTTGAACAAGGGACAGTACATGATATTTTGGAAAATCCACAAAAAGATTATACAAAAAAACTCATAGCTTCAATTCCACATTTTGAACCAAATAAACTAAAAATGGCTTAATTTACAAAGAAGAAGAATAGGATATAATTTTACATGAAAAATATTTTGAAGTACCTTACTGTGTTGTATGTTGAAGATGATGATGAAGTAAGAGAAAACATCACAAATACTATTTCAAATATTGTTAAAAAAGTCTATTCTGCTTCAAATGCAAAAGAGGCTTTAGAGATATATGATGAAATAAAACCTGATATTATCTTTACAGATATTGATATGGAAGGTATGAATGGGCTAGAACTCATAAAAGAGATAAGAGAGGAAGATAGCCAAACTCCAGTTGTAGTTTTAACAGCTTATAAAACAGAGAGTTTCCTCATGGAAGCTGTCTCTTTACATCTGGAGTCTTATATCATAAAACCTATTTCTTATGCCTCTTTAAAAGAGGCTTTATTTAATTGTTCTCAAAAACTACTAGAAAGAAATAAATTTGAAATAACATTCCAAAATGGCGCTAAATATAACCTGCATACTCATATCTTTACTAATAGTACAAATGAAATAGAGAGACTACAAAATAAAGAGAGACTTCTTTTAGAAACTTTAATTGAGAATAAAAATGAATTAGTTTTTTATGATATTATAGAAGAAAATGTTTGGGAAGGTGACCTTTTAAATAAAGGAACACTAAAAGTACTCATTGGGAAACTTCGTCAAAAAATAGGAAAAGATAACATCTTAAATGAAAACGAACAAGGTTATAGGCTTTTAACTTGATAGGAAATAAATACAAACTACATGTATCTTCTATAATAATTATTGGATTATTTTTATCCATATCTGTTAGTTATATTATTAATAATATTGAAGAAAAAAATATACAAAGTAGATTTCAAAATATAGTCGATGATAAAATAAAATCATTTTATAGAGAAATCTTAATAAATCTCGAAACTCTTTATACCCTATCGATTCTTTATAATAACGAACAAATTCCAAGCAAAGAACAGTTTTCAATAGAAGCAAAAAAAATAATAAAAAGACATAGTGCTATTCATGCTTTAGAGTGGATTCCAATAGTTTCCAATGAAAATAGAAAACTTTTTGAAAAAGAGTTCTTCTTTACAGAAGAATCAAAAAACAACAATATGCTAAGAGTGGAAAACAAAGACAAATATTTCCCTGTATATTATGTGGAACCTTTAAAAAATAATGAAAAAGCGCTAGGATTTGATTTATCAAGTAATAAAAGCAGATATGAGACTATCAAAAAAGCTTTAGAAACAAAAAGCCCCCAAGTTACACAAGCAATAGAGTTAGTACAAAAAAAGAATAAAAAAGGTTTTTTAGCTTTTTTGCCTATTTTTGATGAAAATGAAGATATCAAAAGTTTTGTTCTTGGTGTTTTTGTTATAGAAGATATATTTAAAAAATCAATTTTAGAAGAAGATGGAACATCAAACGAGATAAATTTCAAAATATTTGATACCACAAATAAAATAAATGAAGAAATTTACTCACATAACTCTTTAAATAAAATATATAAACACCTAAAGTATAAAAAAGATCTACCAGTTATTTGGTCTAGGCAATGGACTTTTCAAGCGATACCTAGTTTGAAATATATAAATGAAAGAAGAAGTTTTGTTGCAGAATTAAGCTTATTTATTGGAATACTTTTGACCATAATAGTTTCATATAGAATTAATAAATTTTATAACTTAAAATATGAATCAATCCAAGAACTTAAAAATAAAGATGAGATTTTATATATCCAATCTCGTTATGCCACAATTGGTGAAACCCTATCAAATATCGAACATCAATGGAGAAGTCCATTATCAAAAGTATCCTCAAATATCATCTCCTTACAAAGTGAGATAGAGTTTAGAGGTATGCCCTCAAAAGAGAAACTACAAAGTTCACTTAACAATATGCAAAATACTTTAGTGTATATGAGTAATCTAGTAGATGAATTTAAAAACTTTCATATTCAAGATAAAATAAAAACTAACTTCTTATTTGATGATACTTTAGATATCGCCCTAAAGCTTTTAGAACATGATTTTACAAAATTAGATTTAAGAGTTAAAAGAGATAATAAAAAAGAACAAATAAGAATATATGGCTATCAAAATGAGTTTTCACAAGTACTTATTAATATCTTGTCTAATTGTAGAGATGCCTTTATGGAAAGAAGAGTAAAGAACCCTTTAGTAGAGATTTTTTCATATGAAAAAGATTATAACAAGTTTATCACAATAAGAGATAATGCAGGTGGAATAGATGAAAAACATATCGAAAATATATTTGAACAATTTTACACTACAAAACAAAGTTCAGGTATAGGATTGCACTTGTGTAAAATGATTATTACTGAACATATGAATGGAAAAATAAGTGTAAAAAATAGCACCTTTTATATAAACAAAGAGAAATGTACCGGTGCCACATTTACAATAGAATTTCCTATTTAAAAAATTTATATTTCTTTAGATAAATACTCATACAAGTATAACTGTTTTCGCAACTCTTTTATTGAATCCAAATTTAAACCCTCTTCTATCCAAGATTTTATATTTTGAGGGATTTCAAGTGGTTTTAAAAGCTCTTCTTTTTTCTCTTTTGATATTTTTTCATGCTCACTTAAAACTGAAACATGTGATAAAATAGAAGTCAAACCCAAATCTCTTATTTGTGCTATTTCTTCCACTGTTTTTTCATCTTGAATTAACTCAAAAGTTTCTAGATATGTTTTTGTAAGTTTTTTCAACGGAGCTTTTTCTTCTAACTTTTCACTAAATTCTTCTTTTATACTCTTACACAAAGCTAAAAAAGCATCTCCATATTTTTCATATTTTACAAGCCCTACTCCATTGATATCTAGCATCTCTTCTTTTGTGATTGGAAGTTTTGAAGCTAACTCTTTTAAAGTTTTATCCCCAAATATCACATAAGCTGGTACTTCATGCTCCAAAGCTATCTCTCTTCTCAAAGTTCTAAACTTCTCATACAATTCTTCATCAAAACTAAGTTCCGTCGTTTCCTCTTCAAGCTTTTGAGCGATGCCAAGTTTATCGCTATCTATTAGAAGTTTTTCTTTACCTTTTAATATTAGCATTCCAAGATTGTTGAGTTTTAAAACTCTAAATTCACCTAAACCTACAGCTTGCATATCTATAAGTTTATCAGCGATTGCTACCCATTCATTTTTACTTTTATCTGCGCCCAAACCATAAACACTAAGTTTATCATGTCCAAATTCTAAGAGCTTTTGATTTTTTGAACCTCTCAATATATCGATAATATGATTTGTCCCAAATCTTTGGTCACTTCTATAAACAGCACTTAAAAACTTTTGTGCATCAACACTTACATCTACTTGCTCAATCTCTCCCTTAGTACAATTATCACACAAGGTCTTACAATCATCTATCTCATCTTCAAAATAGTTTGCGATGATTTTATGCCGACAATTATTTGATACACAATATCGATACATGGCTTCTAGTTTATCAAGCCCTGTTTGCTTATATCCCACATCTATGGCATCTTCTATTTGTATTTTTCTTTTTACCTCATCAGATTTTGAGTAAAGTAAATATACATAAGACATATCCCCATCACGACCTGCTCTACCTATCTCTTGATAATAATTTTCAAGTGTTTTAGGCAAAGATGTATGTATGACAAAACGAATATTTGATTTATCAATCCCCATACCAAAAGCAATAGTTGCCACAACTATATCAATCTTCTCATAAACAAAAGCATCATAAACTTCATCTTTAATAGCTGGTGATAAGCCTGCATGATAAGCTTTTGAGGCATAGCCATTTTCGCATAAAAACTGGGCTGTTGATTCTGCTTCTTTTCGAGTAAAAGTATAGATAATCCCACAAAGCCCTTTGTGAGTTTTTAGGAAGTTTAATATCTGTTTTTTACCATTTGTAATTCTAGGTTCAACTTTTATATCAAGGTTATCCCTATGTGTTTTAGCACGAAAGTGTCTTGCACCTTGCAAGTTTAAATTAGAAGCAATATCTGCTTCCACTTTTTTTGTAGCAGTTGCAGTAAAAGCTGCAATTGGAGTACTTGGGAAAAGTCTTTTTAGTCTATCAAGGTTTCTATATTCAGCTCTAAATTCATGACCCCAAGCAGATACACAGTGAGCTTCATCGATAACAAAATAGTTGATATTGATTCGTTGTAATACTCCAACAAACTCATTAGAAGTAAATCGCTCAGGTGCCACATAAATAAACTTCAACTCACCTCGTAAAAGCTTCTGCATAGTAAAGCTATTTTCTTCACCACTTTGAGATGAACTTATCATTTCAGCTTTTATATCCAAATCATTAAGTGCTTTTATTTGGTCTTGCATAAGGGCAATAAGTGGAGAGATTACGACTGTAACTCCGTCCATGAGTAAGGTTGGGAGTTGATAACATAGTGATTTTCCACCACCAGTTGGTAAGATGGTTAGTACATCTTGTTTATTGATGATACTGTCTACTACTTCCTCTTGAAAGCTTCTAAAGTGTTCATGTCCGAAAATATCTTTTAGTATTTTGTGTTTATTATTCATTTTGTGATGGTAGCATAGTTTGAATTAGGGGAGTATGAATATTACAAATTGTCATATTTTTATATTTAATAAATATAATCTTATATACTTTTGTAAATCAATAAAAAGGAAATAATAAAATGAATGAAAAACTAAAATTTGGCTTTATTGTCGAATATGTAAAAGATATAGAAATAGCAAAGAAATTTTATGTAGAGACTATGGGATTACAAATTGAAAGAGAACATCCTACTTACATTCAGTTTGAAACTTTCGCTATTGCAACGGATGAACCAATGGGAGGAGAAGTAAAACAAGAAATATATTGGCTTGTAAATGATATAAACAGCACATTTAATTTAATATCACAAAAAGCTGAAGTTTGCCTATCTATACAAGAAGTTCCTTTTGGAAAAGTATTCGGAGTAAGAGACCCAGATGGTCACCCATGTTATATTCTTGAATTGGCAACTCATCGACCTAGTAAAGAAATAGTATAAATTCTTGGAAAAAATACTTATTTAACTATTAATATTCTCTTGAACACCTAAAGGTCTTCGCTTCTTTTACTTTGTGTGGACAAAGTAAACAAAACCACCAACGGCTCGTATAATAAAATTAATGGAGATATAGATAATATATTTTCATGGAGTTTGTTAAATGATATATCGAACTACGGCGAAAGAGATTAAAAAATAATCATCTTGATTTGAAGTCAGATAGTCATATTAAAAGTTTGAGTGGCAACAAGAACAGTAATAATCTAGTTCGAATTTACGAGTCCGAAATATGTATGACAAATCAGGTAGGAGAAATCCTACCCTAACGAACTCTTTATTCTAAAATAAAGGTTCCAGATATGTATTCTATCGGATTAGATATTAGTAAGTCAACAATCAATGTGTATGTTCCATATAATGATTTAGATTTGGTTATTGAGAATAATATAAAATCATTAAAAAGTTTGTATTCTAAGTTAAAGAAACAATATAAAAAAGATATCGATAAATTAGTATTTGTTTATGAACCAACAGGGAATTATTCTTCTGTTATAAAAAAGTTTGCAGCAAATAAAAATATTAAATGCTTTATTGTAAATCCTAAACAAAGTTCAAATTTTAGTAAAGCAATAGGACAAAGAAATAAGAATGATGTAAATGATGCCCGAATGTTATCTCAAATGATAGTAACTGCCTCAAAAGAACAAATTAAAGTACCAGTAATAAGACAAGAAATAGAAGAGATAAAAGAGTTAATAACTTACTATCAATTTTTAATTAAACAAAAATCACAAAATAAAAATCATTTGGAATCTTTAATTGCAAAAGATGGTATAAGTAAATTAATACAAAGAATAAAAAAAGAGATAAAGCTTTTAGAACAAAAAGAAAAAGAGATACTGCTTGAAATAAAAAAAGTAATAGCAAAAGATGAAAAACTTCAAGAAGCATTTATTAATATACAAAGTATAAAAAGTGTAGGAGAAGTATCAGCAATAGTATTATTGCATCATTTTATACAATATTCTAATGCAAACCAAAAAGAGATAATATCCCTAGCAGGATTAGATCCAATAGAAAAAACATCTGGAACATCAATAAAAGGTAAAACAAGAATATCAAAAGCTGGTTCAAAACTATGTAGAAGTGTATTATTTATGGCAAGTCTAAATGCAACACAATATAATGAAGAATTAAAAAGGTTTTATAATAGATTAAAAGAGAATGGTAAACATACCACTGTAGCACAAATAGCAGTTATGAGAAAAATAGTAGTAATCGCACATAGTATTTATAAAAATAACGAAAAATATGATGAAGAAAGATATAAAAGATATTTATGAAAATTCTAATATTTTTATTGGTTTTTAAGGTGGCAACTTCAAAGCCCTTTGGGTTCCTTCGCTTATTGTTTTATTTTTTCTGTCTTGCAAAACTCGTTTTGTAAGACAGAAAATAAATATATAACTGGAAGGGAGCTTTGCCTTCATCAACTCGTCTGGTTGCTTTCTTGTTTCTTCTTTTCAACAAAAGAAGAAAAGAGCGGAGAGGTTTACCTCTTCAAGAGAAATATTCTTATATATTTTACACTATACCAAAGGAATATAAATCTCTGTTCTTAAATCCTCAGGTTTACAAGTAATTGGATTCTTATTCAAATACTTTTCAACAATAGGCAAATCCCTTAATTCAACACCACTTTCTACAATCCAATCAGATACTCCATCATAAGTATTGATTAATTCTTTATAGTCACCCTTATGTAAAAATACAGCGTATTTCCCACCATCTATTATTTTACTTTGACTCTCACCTTTTGGTTGAATTGTTTTATTCACCCATGAAAGGCAAGCATCATATCTTAGTTTGTCTGCATCTGTTATATGTGGATTATCATGCCCTATTCCAAACATCATTACATCATCTCTTATAAAATACTCTGTTCCCACAAAATTTATAAGAGTTTCCCATGCTTCAATACTACATTTTGTATATTCACCTGTTTTTCTTACATACAAGATCTCTATATCTTCTAGCTTTACTATTTTTGGCTCTAACATCTTATTTCCTCTTTTTAATTTTGCATTTTTTGCAAACTCTTTGGGAGTTATTCCAAAATGCTTTTTAAAAGCTTTTGAAAAAGAGGCATTGGTTTCATAACCACTATTCATGGCTATTTGAGTGATTTTCTGATTTGTTTTAAACTGTAAAGTAGTACTTTGAAGTCTCACTCTTCTAATATAATCAACCATACTCTCACCAACAATTGATTTAAAAATACGGTGAAAATGATACTTAGAAAAGCTGGCAATCTTTGATAACTCATCAAGGGTTAAATCACTATTATAGTTTTGCTCAATATATAAAATTACTCTACATACACTTTGAACATAATCATCTTTTGTACTATTACTCATCTGCTCTCTTTCAAACTCTTTTATGTGAAAATTGTATTAAGATTTAGAAATTAAAACTACTCCAAGATTGCTATTATATTCTATAACTTCTAAAATAAAAAGAGGAAATAATCTATTTGGAAACTAGATTTAAAGATAGTTTTGTGCCTAATCTTAGGGTATTAAGATTAGGCATATTAGAATATTAAATTCTATTTTTGATTTTTTTCTTCTTTTGACCAAAAAGAAGCAATAAGTGATCCTGAGATATTATGCCAAATACTAAAGATAGCACCTGGTAAGGCACTTAAAGGAGTAAAATACTTACTAGCAAGGGCAACTGCTAGACCTGAATTTTGCATTCCCACTTCAATCGCAACAGTTTTACACTCTTTTTTACTATATCCAAATAGTTTTGCTGTATAGAAACCACCAACTAATCCTGTTAAATTATGTAGCATAATTCCAACTAACAAATATAACCCTATAGTATCAATTCTTGAATGATTTAATCCAACAACTATTGCAATAATAAAAACAATTGAAACTATTGATAAAACAGCAAAAATATCATTATTTTTATCAATAAACTTATGGAAAATATAATTTACAATAACCCCTAAAACAACTGGTGCTAAAACTATTTTTAATATACTTAATAACATACTTAAAGCAGGCACTGGTACAGTTTGACCAACATAAAGCAAGGTTAAATAAGGTGTAACTACAATAGATAAGAGTGTAGAAACTATTGTCATAGTGATTGATAAAGCAACATCTGCTTTTGCCAAATAAGAAATTACATTTGATGCTGTTCCCCCAGAAACTGCCCCAACTAATATCATTCCAACTAAAAGTTCTGTTGAAAAACCAAATGCTTTTGAAATAACAAAGGCTGCTAGTGGCATTAATAAAAACTGTAAAACAACTGTCATAGCTATAATTTTAGGCTTTTTTACAACTCGTTTAAAGTCTTCGACCTTTAAAGTAACTCCCATACAAAACATTATTAAAACAAGTAAAGGAACTATCCAACTTTTAAAATCAACAACCATACTTGATTCATAATATGAAAAGATTGATGCTAATATTGCCCATAAAGGGAAAAGAAGTGTAAATTTTTTTATCATTATTATCCTTTTGAAAAAGTTTTTTATTCTACTCAAAAAGTATTAAAATAATTTAAATACAAATAAATACTTCTGCTTCTTCAATTTTATGGATGTTCTTCTTTTGACCAAATGCCTGCAAGAATTGCTCCTGAAATATTATGCCAGATACTAAATATAGCCCCAGGAAGTGCACTTAAAGCTGAAAAATACTTCATAGCTAGAACAACAGCTAAGCCAGAGTTTTGCATACCAACTTCTATGGCTACTGTTTTACATACAGTTTTATCATAACCAAACATTTTAGCAAAATAATATCCAGTAACTAAACCTAAAAGGTTGTGGCAAGCTATTGCTAACATTAAAGATAAGGCAATAGTAGAGATTTTACTCTCATTTATACCTATTATAATTCCTATAATAAATACAATAGAAATAATAGATAAAAGTGCAAAGATATCATGTCTTTTTTCAATATATTTATTAAAAAGTTGATTTAGTATAAGTCCTACAACAACAGGTACAAATACTATTTTTAGGATACTAAGAAGCATACTAAGTGCTGGTACGGGAACTGTTTGTCCCACATAAAAAAGTGTCAAATAAGGAGTGATGATTATTGATAAAAGAGTTGATACAATTGTCATAGTAATAGAAAGTGCCACATCAGCTTTTGCTAAAAATGCTATTACATTTGAAGCAGTTCCACCAGAAACTGCTCCTACAAGTACCATTCCCACAAGTAGTTCATCAGATAGATTAAATACCTTAGATACTATAAAAGCAAAAAAAGGCATAAATAAAAACTGCAATACCACAGTCAATGCTATGATTTTTGGTCTTTTAAAAACTCTTTTAAAGTCATCAATCTTTAAAGTAATCCCCATACAAAACATAATAAGAATCAAAAGTGGAATAATCCAACTCTTAAATCCAACTACCAAACTTGGCTGTAAATATGCAAGAAACGAAAATAAAACTGCCCATAAAGGAAACAGTATAGAAATCTTTTTTATCATAAGCTATCCGATGTTTTTTCTTATTCTACAAAAATAGGTTTAAATTTACTTGTAATTACTTAGAAACTATATCCGAACAACTGACCATTTTCGCATAAGTACCTTCAAGTGCTGCCATAAAAGAGTTATGTACTGATTTTGCAGGAACAATTTCTCCTAAAAATTCTAAATCTCTTGTTGTACAAGCATCATGCACAACTGTACAACCATATCCCATATCACTTGCAGCTCTAGTTGTAGCATCTACACACATGTGACTCATCATTCCACATATTACTAACTCTTTTATTTCTTGTATTTTTAACTCATATTCTAAAGATGTATCTAAAAAACTATTTGGAAAGTTTTTTTCTATAATAGGCTCATCTTCACGGGGTTTTAAATTCTCGTGTATTTTCATTCCATATGTATCTGGTAAAAAGAATGTTGCGCCTTCATATAAACTTGTATGTTGTACATGAAATACTGGCATTTTATTCTCTCTAAAATATTCTAATAACTCTTTTGCTTTTAAACTCGCTTCTTGGGCACCTACTAATTCACAAGCTCCACCTTCAAAATAATCATTTTGAATATCTATAATTATCAATGCTTTACTCATTTTCTCTCCTTTATTTATTTAAAAAATCTTTTATATTTTGTGCAACTTTTTTCATTAGTCTATTTCTTGATTCACTTGATCCCCAACCAATATGTGGTGTTAAAAGTAGTCTTTCTTTATTTACAACTTTTAATAATGGATTAGTACGCTCAATTGGTTCTTTTGCAAATACATCAATACCACAATAGATCTTTTCTTCATCTATAATTTTGGCTAAATCATTTTCATTTATAATTCCACCACGACCAAGATTTAATAAAATAGCACCCTCTTTTATATTTTTCATATTTTCATAAGTCAATAAATTTCTTGTATTTTCATTTAAAGGCGCATGGACAGATATAATGTCGCAGCTTTGTAAAAGCTCGTCTAATTCAACTCTTTTGTAGTCTGAATTAGAATTTTTTCCACTGGTTGAATAATAAACAACTTCACAACCAAAAGCCTCTACTTTTTTTGCTAAGTCTACTCCAATATCACCAAACCCTATAATCCCTACTCTTTTTTTATCCAATTCAAAAAAGATATCATCTGCATCATTAAAAGCTGGTACTTTCCCCCAATTTCCATTATTAAGAGAATCTTGATAATGATTTAATTTTTGAATAAAATAAAATATCATCCCAAAAGTAACTTGAACTACACTAGAAGTAGAATATCCAGCTACATTTTTTACTTCTATATTTTTACTTTTTGCATATTCTAAATCAACATTATCCGTTCCTGTTGCTGTTATACATATAAGTTTTATAGAAGAGTCATCCATTTGTTCTTTTCCTAAAACTACTTTATTTGTGATAACTATATCTGCATCTTTTGTTCTCTCTTTTGATTCACTTGCACTTGTTTTATCATAAGAGACAACTTCCCCAAACTCTTTAAAAATATCTATATTTATATCTGATCCTAATGTTGCTCTATCTAAAATAACTATTTTCATTTTATTCCTTTCTTCTTTTTATTTATTAATACTATTCCAATTATTATAGTAAATATTCCTATGATTTCGCTAAATTCTATTTTATCACCCAATAAAAAATATGAAACAATAGCAGCACTAACGGGTACCAAATAAAAGATAGCTGATACCTTTGATACTTCACCATTTTTTATCATAATATATAATAATGACAAGGCACCAATACTCACTCCAACTGTCATATAAAGTAAAGCAATACTAAAATCAACATTCCAATTTATATGAGAATCTTCAAAAAATAAAAATGGCAAAACCAAAATTGTGGAACTAAAAGTCTGTATTGCACCACCTGAGTAAAGATTCATATGAGAACAATACTTCTTTTGATACAAACTTCCAATACTAAGACCCAATAATGAAATAAAAGCCCAAAACAGACCAAGAGCTGAAAAGGAAGTTTCAAGTTTTGAAAAAACCACAAAACCAACTCCCACAAATCCTATTATTAGTCCTGTCCAAACTCTTATGTTAATATCTTCATTTAATAATTTTAAGGCTAAAGCAGTTACAACAATTGGTTGTAAAGCTATTATCAAAGCATTTGTTGCCCCAGATATACCATAACTAACGGCTAAAAATCCTCCTATTGAAAATGTCCCAACAGTTAAACTTCCAGCAATGGATATATGTAAAAACTCTTTTTTAGTTTTAGGCATTGGTATTTTAAATATAAGCGTAATCAAAAGTAAGATACAAAAAGCAATAAAAAACCGTACTTCTAAAAAAGCCATTGGAGATGCATTTTGTAAACCATATTCACAAAAAATAAATCCACTTCCATATAAAAACATGAAAAAAAATGGCAGAATAGATTTTTGTATATAAAATTTCACACTTAACCTTTATTTACTATAGCTTGAAATTGTTCTTTTTTATTTATCAAATTCATAGCAATAAGAACAATAATAATTCCAATAAATACATTCAACTCCAGACTTTTATCCAATACAAAATAAGCTACAATAGCAGAAGCTACAGGTAATAAGTAAAATAAAGAAGATACTTTTGATACTTCACCATGTCTAATCATATAGTACAATAAAGACATAACTCCAATACTAGCAATCACAGACATATAACTTAAAGCAATTATAAATTCGCCACTAAAATCAACTCTTATATCTTCAAAATACAATAATGGTAAAACAATAATTGCAGAAGCAAATGTTTGGATTACTCCACCTGTAATCAAATTCATATTTGAACAATATTTTTTTTGATACAAATTCCCAAAACTCATACTAAACAATCCCAATATTGCAAATAAAAAACCTATTAACTCATTTTTATTAATTTCTCCATCAAGCCCTAAAACAAGCCCTACTCCAATGAGTCCAAGTATTAATCCAAACCATGCTCTTTTGCTTACTTCTTCACCTAAAAACTTCATTGCAAAAAATGAAACTACAATGGGCTGTAAAGAGATAATCAAAGAACAAAGTGCAGGTGACAATCCATAATCTATTGAATTAAAACAGCCAATAGAAAAAAGTCCCACAGATAAAATCCCAGCAACACTTATATGAAATATTTCATTTAAACTTTTTGGAAACTTTGCTTTAAATATAAATGCAACTAAGAGCAAAACTACAAATGCAAGTAAATATCGTAATTCTAAAAAAGCCATACTACTAGCATAAGGTAAACCCATTTTTATAAATACAAAACCAGCACCTGAAAGCATAATAAATGATAAAGGAACTATAAAAGATTTTAATTTTAACAACATTATTTCTCCTTGACTGTTTAGTCAATTAGAAGTATAGCAAAGTCTTGACTAATTAGTCAAGACTTTTTGAAATTATTTTTTTAGTGAGTTTAAAAACAGATCAAGTTGAGAAAGACAATCATAGAAAACTTGACCATCTTGAGATTTTTTTGCAGTTCCTAAGCATCCTTCAATTGAGGCAACGATGTACATAGATAAAGCTCTTGTATCATTATGATTAATCTCTTTATTTTTTACAGCTTTATCCAAAGCTTCTTTTATAATAGATTCAAATCTTAAATAGACTTTTTCTAATGCTTCTTTAAAATCTTTATCTTTAGGTGAGAGTTCTTGAACCAGATTATTAAGCTTGCAACCCAATCTAAAATCAAAACCACCCCTTTGTTTTAGTAAAGACATGATCTCATCTATTATATTCTCATCATAATTCAAAAGAGTAGAATACTTAGTCTCAGTATAAAGGTTTATTCGTTCATTTATAACTGCAAGAGTTAACTCTTTTTTTGATTTAAAGAAGTGATACATACTTCCTTTATTCATATTTGCTTGTTTTAAAATTTTATCAACCGAAGTTGCTGCATAGCCATTATGATAAATTTCATCAAAGGCTACATCCAATAATTTATCTCTACTACTCATTTTAGTTTCTTCTTTGTCCAGATTTTGGGTCACTTACTTCTTTTTGTAAGTCTACGCTTAGATTATTATAAAACAATTCACCATAATCTGTCAATCTATTTATGGTTTCATATGCTTGTTTTATATCATTATTATATTTTAAAGCATCTTGTAAAATTTTTATAATTTTAACTGATTCTAAAAAGTTAACATGAGAAGGTGCTTCAATAGGAGATGAATAGTACTTATGCATACGCTCTACTAAATTTTTATTTCTTATTTCTATAAAAACTGACTCTATGGGAGATTTGAAAAATAGCACTTTTTGTTTAACATTGATAGAGATATAAGTTGTCTCCATGCCATATATTTTTCTTGAAAATGAATCAAATAAAAATAGCTTTTTATTGTAATTGTTATTAAATAATTCATAAATAAGTTCAAGTATTTTTATCTTCTCTTCCTTTGTATAAAAGTTCCCAATACTTGCAAAACAAAAAGAGAGTATAGACTTTATAGAGTACCATTCTGTAGTATCATAGTCATATCTGAGCATTTGATTTATTCTATTTTGTTTAAGTGCTTCTATTTCTGAACTTGTTTGGGTTCTATATATTCTTTTTACTGCTGTATCTCTATACATAGGTCCTGGGAACTGTGCTTGTATTACAAATCTCCTATTCTCTTCTATTTCCATTATATATCTCATTCTTCCACAATAATCTTCATCGATTATTCTTACTTCTTTTTGTGGAATTTGAGTGATTGATTTTATAAATTCATCTTCATTACAAGCCTCTTCCCAAATATAATCTGGGTATCTAAAAAGTGCACAAATCTTTTCTTTTACACTTGTTGATGGTTCAACATCTGTTACTCTATCAACCCAAGAAGTTACTGTTCTTCTATCTTTTTGAATTAATGATGCAAACTTTGATATACTTAAATTAGATCTTTTATATATCTCTATTAGTTTATCTATACTTGTTCTATAAGACATTTATTCCTCTTTTCTTCATTTTACTTGTAAAATTGTACCATTTTTATACATAAAATCAAATATTGTACAAATTAATTCTATATGTAAAGAATTTGTATTTTTCTTTTCAACTATTATACAATACATACATTTCACTATGGGGTATACTAACAATATAAAATTTTAAAAGGATTTACATGAGCGCAGGAAAAAGATTTAGAGATGCTCTTAAAGAAGAGACACCACTACAAATTGTTGGAGCTGTAAACGCTTACTCAGCATTACAAGCTACAAAAGTTGGATATAAAGCACTATATCTTTCAGGAGCGGGAGTTGCAAATTCAAGTTATGGTTTACCAGATTTGGGTATGACTATGTTAGAAGATGTTTGTATTGATATTAGAAGAATCACTTCAGCTGTTGATACTCCATTATTAGTTGATGCTGATACAGGTTGGGGACATGCTTTTAATATAGCAAGAACAGTTAAAGAGATGACAAAAGCAGGAGCTGCTGGTATTCATATCGAAGATCAAGTTGCTGCAAAAAGATGTGGACATAGACCAAATAAAGAACTTGTAAGTACTGAAGAAATGTGTGACAGAATCAGAGCTGCAGTTGATGCAAAAACTGATCCTGAGTTTGTAATTATGGCAAGAACTGATGCACACGCAAGTGAAGGGCAACAAGCAGCAATTGATAGAGCAAAAGCATATGTTGAAGCGGGGGCTGATATGATTTTTGCAGAAGCTATTCATACACTAAAAGAGTACAAAGAATTTACAGATGTTATTAAAGTGCCAGTATTAGCAAATATCACTGAATTTGGGGCAACTCCTATGTTTACAACAGAAGAGTTGGGATCAGTTGGTATTTCTATGGTACTTTATCCATTATCAGCATTTAGAGCAATGAATAAAGCTGCTTTAACTGTATATCAAGATTTAAGAGAAAAAGGTACTCAAGAAGGTACTTTAGAGATCATGCAAACAAGAATGGAATTATACGAAATGTTGGGGTATCACGATTATGAGCAAAAAATGGATTCATTATTTGCAAAAGGTAAATCTAAATAATTTAGATTTGCCAAAATATTATAGATAACAAAAACAAAAGGAGACAATATGAGCACTACAACTACAGGATTTAAACCAAAAAAATCAGTTGCACTTTCGGGGACTGCAGCTGGAAATACAGCTATATGTACAGTTGGAAAAACTGGTAATGATTTACATTATAGAGGGTATGATATTTTAGAGTTTGCAAATCAAGCTCAATTTGAAGAAATTGCATATTTAATAGTACATGAAAAACTACCAAATAAAGCAGAATTAAAAGCTTATAAAGAAAAATTACAAGGTATGAGAGATATTCCAGCTGGTGTTAAAATTGCTTTAGAGCAATTACCAAAAACTGCTCACCCAATGGATGTTATGAGAACAGGTTGTTCAGTTCTTGGAGCAATTATGTCTGAAGATGAGTCTCATCCAAAAGCAGAAGCACAAAATATTATTGATAAATTAATGTCTTGTTTTCCTTCTATATTATGTTATTGGTATCACTATGCATACAACGGAAAAAGAATTGATGTTGTAACTGATGATGATACTATTGGTGGTCACTTCTTACACCTATTACATGGTGAAAAGCCAAGAGAATCTTGGGTAAAAGCTATGCATGTATCTTTGATTTTATATGCTGAGCATGAATTCAATGCTTCAACATTTACTTCAAGAGTTATTTCTGGAACAAACTCAGATATATTCTCATGTATCACTGGTGCAATTGGAGCTTTAAGAGGTCCTAAACATGGTGGAGCAAATGAAGTTGCATTTAGAATTCAAGAGAGATATTCTTCAGCTGATGAAGCAGAAAAAGATATCAAAGAAAGAATGGCAAGAAAAGAGATTATCATCGGATTTGGACACCCTGTATATACAACAAGTGATCCTAGAAATGTTGTTATCAAAAAAGTTGCTGAAGATTTATCTAAAGAAAATAACGACATGTTAATGTACGATGTTGCTGAAAGAATTGAATCTGTTATGTGGGAACAAAAGAAAATGTTCCCAAATCTTGACTGGTTCTCAGCAGTTTCTTATAACCAAATGGGAATTCCAACAGATATGTTTACTCCAATTTTCATTATCGCAAGAGTTACTGGATGGGGAGCACATGCAATTGAACAAAGAGAAGATGGGAAAATTATAAGACCATCAGCTCATTATACAGGACCTGAAGGTTTAAAATTCGTTCCTTTAGAAGAAAGATAAAACTTAAAAATATTCTAGTGCCACCTTTGGCAAACACTAAAAGGATAAGCCTTTGCTTATCCTTTTAAATTCAAACAAAATGGATATAAAAATGACAAATGATAAATATCTTAAAAAACTAGAAGGTTTCGATACAAGCTATTATGATGTAAAATCAGCTGTAGAAGATATAACTCCTGGTTCTTTTGAGAAACTAAACTATACTTCAAGAGTATTAGCAGAAAACCTAATTAGAAAGTGTCCAAGTGTTGATTTAAAAGATTCACTTATTCAACTTATTGAAAAAAGAACTGACAAAGATTTCCCTTGGTTTCCTTCAAGAGTTATCTGTCATGATATCTTAGGACTTACAGCTTTTGTTGACCTAGCAGGTCTTAGAGAAGCAGTTGCATCAAAAGGTGGGAACCCTGATAAAGTAAATCCAGTAGTTCCAACTCAATTAATCGTTGACCACTCACTAGCAGTTGAATGTGGTGGATTTGATCCAGATGCATTCCAAAAAAATAGAGATATTGAAGATAGAAGAAATGCAGATAGATTTCACTTTATTAACTGGACTAAAGAAGCATTTAATAATGTTGATGTTATTCCTCCAGGTAATGGTATCATGCACCAAATCAACCTTGAAAAAATGTCTCCAGTTGTACACAATATTGATGGAATAGCATCTCCAGATACACTTGTAGGAACTGATTCACACACTCCTCATGTGGATGCACTTGGTGTAATTGCTGTTGGTGTTGGTGGATTAGAAGCTGAAAATGTAATGCTTGGAAATCCATCTTATATGAGAGTTCCAGAAATCATTGGTGTAGAAATTACAGGTGTTAGAGCTGAAGGAATTACAGCAACTGATATTGCACTTGCTATGACTTCATTCTTAAGAGAAAACAATGTTATTTCTGCTTATTTAGAGTTCTTTGGTTCAGGTGTTCAGTACTTAAACTTAGGAGATAGAGCAACAATTGCAAATATGACTCCTGAATATGGTGCAAGTGCTGGTATCTTTGCTATTGATGAACAAACTATTGATTACTTAACAGTAACAGGTAGAGATGCTGCTCAAGTTAAACTTGTGGAAGCTTATGCAAAAGCAAATGGATTATGGGCAGACCAATTTGACAATGCTACATATGCAAGAACAATAGAATTTGATTTATCAAAAGTTTCAAGATCCTTAGCTGGTCCTTCTAAACCACATAAATTAGTACCAACTTCAACTTTAAGAGCTGAAGGTATTGTAAAAGAGTGGAAACAAGATGGTGATAAAATCCCTGATGGTGGTATCTTAATTGCTGCAATTACTTCATGTACTAATACTTCAAATCCAAGAAATGTTATCGCGGCTGGATTACTTGCTAAAAAAGCAAATGAACTAGGACTTACAAGAAAACCATGGGTTAAATCTTCATTGGCACCAGGATCTAAAGTAATTGAAGTTTATTTAAAAGAAGCTGGATTATTATCTGAAATGGAAAAATTAGGATTTGGTGTTGTTGGATTTGCCTGTACTACTTGTAATGGTATGAGTGGAGCTTTAGACCCAACTATTCAAAAAGAAGTTGTAGATAATGATATTTACACTACTGCTGTATTATCAGGAAATAGAAACTTTGATGGAAGAATCCACCCATATGTAAAAGAAGCATTTTTGGCTTCACCTGCACTTGTTATTGCATATGCTTTAGCTGGTACTATTAGATTTGATATTGAAAATGATGTATTAGGAAAAGATAAAGATGGTAATGATATCAGATTAAAAGATTTATGGCCAAGTGATGCAGAGATTAATGCTGTTGAAAAATCTTGTGTTAGACCTGAAATGTATAATAACATTTATGAACCAATGTTTAAAAGAGAACTATTAGATAGTATTAAAATTGATCCATTTTATAAATGGAATCCAAAATCTACATATATCAATAGACCTCCTTATTGGGAAGATGAATATATGCAAATGCCAGCACTAAAAGGTATGAGACCATTAGGTGTGTTCCCTGATAATATTACAACAGACCACCTATCGCCTTCAAATGCTATTTTACCAACAAGTGCTTCTGGGGAATATTGTTTAAAAATGGGATTACCTGTTGAAGATTTAAACTCTTATGCAACACATAGAGGAGATCATCATACAGCTAGTAGAGCTACTTTAGCAAATCCAAAACTATTTAATGAAATGGTTAAAAATGAAGATGGAACTGTTAAGCAAGGTTCATTGACAAAAATTATGCCAGAAGGTACTGAGTCAAGAATGTGGGAAGCTATTGAGACTTATACTCAAAGAAAACAACCACTAATCATCATTGCTGGTACTAATTATGGTCAAGGGTCATCAAGAGACTGGGCTGCAAAAGGAGTAAGACTTGCAGGTGTTGAAGTTTTAATTGCTGAATCAATTGAAAGAATTCATAGAACTAACTTAGTTGGTATGGGTGTATTACCATTACAATTCAAAGATGGTGAGACTAGACACACTTATAATATCGATGGAACTGAAACTTTTGACATCGTTGGTGAGATTACTCCAAGATGTGATTTAACAGTTGTAATGACTAGAGAAAATGGTGAAGTTGTTAAATTCCCTGTTTTATGTAGACTTGATACAAGTGCTGAAGTTGATGTTTACACTAATGGTGGTATTTTACAAAAATTTGCTAAAGATGTTATTGCAGAAGGTAAATAAACCTTAGATAAACTCTTCTATTTTAAGGGCATTTGCCCTTAAAATATTTATTAATTAATCAAAAGATTTTTTAATAAATATTTTAAACTTAATAAAGGAAATTAAATGGCTTACCAACCACAATTTAAAGTAAGAGCAACATATATGAGAGGTGGAACTTCTAAAGGAACATTTTTTAATATAACTGATTTACCTAAAGAGGCTCAAGAAAATCAAGAAGCAAAAAATAGACTTCTTCAAAGAATAGTTGGTTCGCCTGATGCCTATAAAAAACAAATAGATGGTATGGGTGGAGCAACATCAAGTACCTCAAAAACTGTAATAGTTGGAAAAAGTGAAGTTCCTAATCATGATGTTGATTATTACTTTGGTCAAGTTGCTATTGATAAAGATTTTATGGATTGGAGTGGAAACTGTGGAAACCTATCTTCAGCAGTTGGTCCCTTTGCCATAAAAGAGGGTTTAGTTGACAATGTACCCCAAAACGGTGTTTGTTGTGTAAAAATTTGGCAAGCAAATATCAAAAAAACTATACTTTGTTATGTAACAATGGCAGATGGAATGGTTAAAGAAATAGGTGATTATGAAATCGATGGGGTTACTTTTCCAGCTGAAGAGATTAAATTAGAGTTTGTTGAACCTGTTGACCCAAGTGAAGAGTTATTTCCAACTGGTAACTTAGTAGATGATTTAGAAGTTCCAGGTGTTGGTACTTTTAAAGCTACTATGATAACAGCTGGTATTCCTACAATTTTCTTAAATGCTGATGAGATTGGTTACACGGGAACTGAACTTCAAGGAGATATTAACTCTGATGTTGAGGCATTAAAAAGATTTGAAACAATTAGAATAGCAGGTGCTATGAAAATGGGACTTATGAAAGATGCTAAAGATGCAGAAACTCAACAACATGTACCAAAAGTTGCCTTTGTTGCACCACCATCTGATTTTACAACATCTACTGGAAAAACAATAAAAGCAAATGAACTTGATCTGCATGTTAGAGCTTTATCTATGCAACAATTACACCATGCTATGATGGGAACTGCTTCAGTTGCCATTGGAGTTGCGGCTTGCGTTCCGGGTACTTTAGTAAACCTTGCTGCTGGTGGAGGAGAGAAAGATGCTGTAAACTTTGGACACCCATCTGGAACTTTAAAAGTAGGAGCATCTTTAACTAACAAAGATGGTAAATACAAAGTTGAAAAAGCGAGTATGAGCAGAAGTGCAAGAATTATAATGGAAGGTAATGTTTTCGTTCCTGCAGGAACTATGGGAGAATAATATACTTCTTAATTCTCAAAGGGACTAGAATAGTTCTAGTCCCTTTTTTTATTTCAAACTTACAATACCTATTAAATATATAAAAAATTTATACAAAAAAACCTTTTTTACTGATAGACTTATTTTATGAATTATAAAAAACAATTAAAACCAAAAAAAGACATTGTAGATACAGAACTTCAAGAGTTTGATGAAAATAGACTAATAGAAATGGCTTGGCAAGATAGAGTTACTTTTGATGTTATTAAAAAACAGTATGGAATAACAGAAAATCAACTAAAAAATAAAATGCGAAAACTAATTTCTAAAAAAGCCTATGACAGATGGAGAAGAAGAGTTCAAGGAAGAGTTACAAAACACCAAAAGAACTTCAACTCAAAGGAATTAAGATTTCAAGGTCCATGGTAAAGTATTAAACAAGTTTTACAATAATTTTGGTAATAATACTTTTTTTATAAAAAAGGCTTATTATGAAAACTTGGCAAGATGTTATTAATAAACAAAAAGAGCAAGAATATTTCCAAAAACTAGAAAATAGTATCAATCATTTATATGAAACTACAACAGTATTTCCAGATAAAAAGAATATATATAAAGCTTTTGATACAACTCCTTTAGATGAATTAAAAGTTGTAATTCTAGGACAAGATCCATACCATGGAACAGGTCAAGCCCAAGGTTTAGCATTTTCAACTCCAAAAGAGATAAAAAATCCACCCTCAATGGTAAATATCCTAAAAGAGATAAAAGATGATATAACTAAAGATTCTTCATGTTTGAATGGAGATTTAACACCTTGGGCAAAACAAGGGGTACTCCTTTTAAATACAATCTTGACAGTAGAAGAATCAAAACCAAAATCACATCACAAACTTGGCTGGGAAATATTTACAAATAATATTATCAAACACATCTCAGCAAACTGTGAAGATATAATCTTCATACTATGGGGAGCACCAGCTATTGCAAAAACAAAATTAATTGATAGCAATAAACACTACATACTAACAGCACCCCATCCTAGCCCATTATCTTCTTATAGAGGATTTTTTGGATGTAAGCACTTTAGTAAAACAAATGAGATATTAGAATCATTGGGAAAAAAAGAAATTAATTGGTAAAACACTTAAAAAGTGTTTTACTATTTTACTAAGGCAGAGATACCTTTAAATTGTGGATGTTTTGCATTTACTGTTAGTTCAAATAAAAGTGACTCATAAGTAGTTGGAATCACACCTGCTTGAACAAGTCTTGTAATTGCCACATCTGTATCATTTTGTTTTCTTGAAGTAACACAATCAGTCACTAAAATTACTTTGTATCCAGCTTGTAATAAGTCAATACAAGTTTGAAGAACACAAACATGAGTCTCTATTCCTGCAACAATGATTTGTTTTTTACCTAAAGTATTAATTGCAACCATTGTCTCTTCATTTTTACAACAAGAGAAAGTCGTCTTTTCAAAGTGTGGATAATCATCAACTAGCTCTCTAAGACTTGGAATAGTCTCTCCAATACCTTTTTTATATTGTTCATTTACTATAAATGGAACTTCATGAAGTTGTAAACCTTTTACTAAAGTTAGTAGATTTTTTTCTACTTCATCTTTATTTGTCATATGGGGATAAAGTCTTTCTTGAACATCAACTAAACAAAATGCTACATTTTTTACATCTATTCTCATCTTTACTCCTTGTAAAATTATGATTTTAAATTTATTATATTATCAACTAATTTATTATCATACATAAAGCAGTAAAAAAAATCTAGTAAAATTTAGTCTTTGAAGAGGGAATTAAAATAAAGTGAGAAGTTTATCAACATGAGGGACAAAAAGCCCCTCAAAATGCTATTTAAATGCTACCTTTTCGGCTCTTTCTAGTAATTCTTTAGCACCTTGGTCAATAAAAGTTTGAGCTAGTGCTTGTCCTGCAGTTTTATAATTATCAATATTAATAACTATATCTTCTTGAACATATTCACTACCATCTGGCATTCCAACTATTGCTCTTACATCTACAGAATTTTCATCTAAAATAGTTGCTTTTACTCCAATAGGAACTTGGCAACCACCCTCTAAAGTATGCACAAAACTTCTTTCAATAGTTGATTCGATTTCTGCATTTTTATCATGTAAAACTGACAATAACTCTATTAATTCTGGATTATCCAATGTCTCTATTCCTAAAGTTGCTTGTCCCATAGATGGAATCATCTCATCAATAGAAATAGGAGTAAAATATTTTACTTCATCTTCTATTTGAAGTTTTTGTACACCAGTTGCTGCTAAAATAATAGCATCATATTCACCAGCTTTTAGTTTTGCGATTCTTGTATTTATATTTCCTCTTAAATCTTTAAGTTCAATATCTGGTCTTAAAAGTTTTAGCTCCATTCTTCGTCTTAAACTTGTAGTTCCAATTATCGCACCCATTGGTAGTTCACTAATGCTTGAGTATTTTTCACTTAAAAAAGCATCCCTTGGATCAAATCTCTTTGTAAGTGCTGCTAATACAAAACCTTCTTCGAACTCAACTGGAACATCTTTTAAAGAGTGTACTGCTATATCTGCTTCTTTGTTTTCAAGTGCTATTTCTAACTCTTTTGTAAAAAGTCCTTTTCCACCTATTTTTGCTAATGGTACATCTAATATCTTATCAGCTTTTGTTGAAAATGTTTTTAGTTCTATAACCATATCTGGATAGTGTTTTAAAAGCTCTGCTTTGATATATTCACTTTGCCAAAGTGCTAATTTACTCTTTCTAGTTGCTATTACAATTTTCTTCATTATTTACTTCCTAAAGTCTCATATTTTAATTTACTGTCATCTTTTTCACCATTTACAAAAATAGTTGGAGTTCCTTTTACCATAACATCATCACCCATTTTTACATCATCTAAAACTCTTGCCATCACTTCTGTAGAATTTATTTGCTCTTTTGTAATATTTGTTTTAAACTCTTTATTAAAAGCACTTAATATTTTATCTTCATCTTTTGAATCTACAGGAAAATATTGTTCCCAATTTGTAGTATAAACTTTTTTCTCAACACCTTTTATACCCATTTGTCTTGCTACATCAATAGCTTTTACCATAGTAGCAGATGCTGGATGAACTCTTAAAAGAGGAAAGTTATAATAATAAAGTGCTATTTCATCTTTATTATCTTTTACATGCTCAATCAATCCTGGAAGAGTCTCTATGCAAAAAGGACATAAAGGATCAGAAAAAACTACTATTTTATCTTTTGCTTTTGCATTTCCTGCAATTAAATGGTCTTCTTGATAATAGCTTGCATCAAGTTTTGGTTGTAATAAATCTTTATAAGATGCTCCAGTTTTCAAATTTATCAACTCAGGAGCTACAATTTCTCCATTTGAGAAGATTATATCTTTTGCATTTATCTCTTTATCTTTTACTTTTGCTTTTATTTGTATAATAAAACCATACCAGTTTGTCATTGGTTCTGGCATCTGTTTTTTCATACTTATTTGTATATCTTTTATCTCTACTCTTGCATTATTTGAAAGTCTTTTTTTCTCAAAACTTATAACATCATTATCAAAATTTGCAGCACTTAAACTAATAGTCATAATAGAAAAAATACATATTAATTTTTTATAATTCATAATACCTCCTAAAATTTATATTTTTGTTTTTACTGTTATTTTTTTTATATCAAATAACTCTTTGGCTTTATTTAACATAGAAGAATTTAGTAATTCTTCCATTTGAAGCTCTCTTTGTGAAGGTTTTGGATCAACCGTATCATGCATACTTCCAACACATCCTGCACCCATTCCCACATCTTCTACCATAGAGCCTATTTCTTCTTGTTCTTCCTCATTTTCATAGTCTAAATTAACATCTTCTTCACTTATATCAGGTGTATTTATTTCTACTTTTTTGGGAATTACATCATTTTTTTTTTGCTCTGGAATCTCACCTTTTTTAAACTCTAAATCAATATTCATACCAAAGACATCTTTTGCAAAGGTTTTAATAATACCAAAATATTTATACAAAAATTTTCTATCATCATCTTGGGCATAAGATACTATTTTTAAAATATTGTTTTCAAAACTTTCAAAAATAAAGTTTTTTTCAAAACACTCTCCCAAGTCATGATTTCTCTCATAAACTTTTTTTGTAAGTTCACCATATAACTCAACATTTGGGTCTACAATTTCTTGTGGTTTTTCAACTTCTACTTGTACTTCTTTAATAGCTTGTACAATTTGCTCTTTTGGAGTTTCTAAAACTTCTTTTGCTACTGGTACTTGTGTTTGGGTATTTGGTAATTCTTCTTTTGCATGTTGCATTACTACTTTTTCATTAACTGCACTTGTCATTTTATTTGCATTTGATAAACTAGATTGCTCTTTTATAGGAGAAGCTTGTACTTCATCAATGATTTCGTCCAATGTTTTTAAATTTGTAGCTTCACTCATTTTTGATAGTGTTAAAATCAATACAAATGTTGGATCAGAATTTAGTGATAAAAGATGTTTAGCATCCCCTAAAATTCTAAAAAATCTATCATATAAAAAGATATTAAATTTTGGGTCTTTTCCATATAGCATTTTGTTTTTTAAATAAATTGTCATCTCATCACAAACAGAACCAGCTTCATACTCTTCAAGTGTTTCAACTATAGGAGTTATATCTCCACAAGATAAAACCACATCAAAAAGTTTATCTAAAAACTCTGGGTCAATAAGTCCTAACATATCAACAACAGCTGTTGTAGTAACTTTTCCTTTTGCAAATATAATTGCTTGGTCAAGTAAAGTAAGAGTATCTCTTAAACTTCCTTGTCCACTTCTTGAAACGATTTCTAAAGCTTCTGTTTCAAACTCTATTTCTTCTTCATTTAAAATATGAGTTAAATGATTCATTACATCTTTTTGAGAGATTTTTTTAAATCTAAAGTGTTGAGTTCTACTTAAAATAGTTGCTGGTAATTTTAGTGGATCAGTAGTTGCTAAAATAAATTTTACAAATCCTGGAGGTTCTTCAAGTGTTTTTAATAGAGCATTAAATGCTTGAGTTGTAAGCATATGAACCTCATCGATAATAAACACTTTAAATCTAGCACTGCTTGGTTTATATTTAGTATGTTCTATCAAATCTTTAATATCATCAATACCCCTATTACTAGCAGCATCCATTTCTATAATATCTAAGTGACGATTAGTATTTGCACTCACACAGTTCTCACATACTTCACAAGGTTTTGAAGTAGGACCATTTGAACACAACAGAGCTTTTGCCATAATTCTTGCAGTCGAAGTTTTTCCACTACCTCTAAGCCCTGAAAATAAATATGCATGTGATAATCTATTTGAGTCTAACGCTAATGATAGTGTTTGAGAAACTGTTCCTTGACCAACTAAATCTTCAAATCTCTTTGGTCTATATTTTAAGGCTAAAACTCTTTTTTGTGAATTTTGGTTCTCACTCATTTATATTCCTTACCACTATTTTCCCACCATTATTCCATGAATTTAATATTTTACTTATCATTATCTCATTTATTTCTGAAGTGAAGTATACATTTACTTTCAATACACCATCATTAAAATGTCCACAATTTTTAGATAAATCTTTTAATCTATTTGCTATAGCATAACCTGTTTCTATTAGATTTGTATTTTCACCCATTATTTTTTTTATTACATTTCCAACTAAAGGATAATGAGTACATCCTAAAACTATAGTATCAACACCCTCTTCTCTCATAGGCTTTAACCAATTTTGCAACATCTCAAAGGTCTTTTCAGTCTCAATATCACCATTTTCAATTTGCTGAACCAACCCCGGACAAGCTTGTTCATGTAAAGTAATATTTGAACTTGAAGTTGAAAGCTTATCAACAAGTAATTGATACTTTTCACCCTTTAAAGTTGCAGGTGTTGCTAAAATTCCTATTTTCCCATTTTTACTTAAAGAAATTGCTGGTTTTATGCCAGGCTCTGTTCCTATGACTATAAGATTTGGAAAGTGTTCTCTTAACTCTTTGATTGCAGCTGAAGTTGCAGTATTACAAGCAACAACTAAAGCATCAATATTGTGTGTTTTAACTAAATAATTTGCAATATCAAAACTATGTTTTAATATCTGCTCTTTTGATTTTTCTCCATATGGTGCAAACTTTGTATCTGCAATATAAAAAATCTCAGCACCTTTTAGTACTTCTGTTATGGCTTTAACCACTGTTAAACCACCAATTCCAGAATCAAATACGCCTACTTTCAAGTTATACCTTTTTCATAATAAGAAAATATTCTAACATAAGTTTTTATATAAAATCATTAGTAAAAAGAAATATAATTTGATATAATAAATGAAATGGAGCTTAGTATGAAAAATAAATTAAATATTTTAATATTTTCATCAATACTTTTAATATTAGCACTATTTAGCATATCCATTTACTTAGATGTAAAATATCAAAATAACCTCTTAAATGAACAACTAAATACCTTAGAAGCTTCCATAAAAAATGAATATAAACAAAGACTAAAAGAGTCTGTCAATAATACTATTGTATATATTGATACAATCTATAATAATCTTCTAAATGAGCAAAAAAAAGAATCAAATTATAATTTAAGCCTAAATGAGAAAAATAGAAAAATACTTATAACTAAAATGAGAAAATATCTTTACAATAATATTCAAGATAAGACTAGATATACATGGATATATAAAGTCATTAACTACAATGGTGGAGATAATTTTGCAATTAGAACTATCAATCCAAACCTAAAAGATAGTGAAGGTTCCTACTTATCAACAAAAACAGCAGATATAAAAGGTAATCTTCACTATCTTGAGGCATTAAACGGAATAAATAAATATAAAGAGATATTTTATGAGTATTATTTCAAGCAATTAAATACATCAGAGATAACTAAAAAATTATCTTATGCAAAACTTTATAAAAATATGGATTGGATTATAGGAACAGGTATTCCGTTAAACCGTTTAAATAATATAATTAAAAAAGAAAAAAGCTATCTTATAAGAGTACATAGAAAAAATACATATAATCTTACTTATTATAGGGGCATAGTTTTAGCTCTTTTTATATTAATCCTTTTTATATTAAGAAAAAAATTAATGCTTACTTTAAATGAAAATGAAAAATTAAATGAAAAATTAGAAAAAAAACTAAAAAATGTAGAAACAAACTTTAGCAAGTTTTTTGAACTGCCTATTAATATATTTTTAATCGCTGACTTTAAAGGAAATATCCTCCAAGTAAACTCAGGGTGGGAGAAAATTTTAGGATACAAAGCAGATGAAATTGTAAATACTAACTACCTAAGTCTAGTTCATCCCCATGACATTGATAAGACTCTTGTAGCAATGAAAGAACTTGAAGAAGGATACGATCTTCTTTTTTTCGAAAATAGGTACAAACATAAAAATGGTTCATACAAAACCCTTGCTTGGTCTGCAAATACTCTTCAAGAAAATGGATTGATTTATGGCTCGGCCTTGAATATTACTGAATTAAAAGAAAAGTCTGAAATAATATACCAACAGTCAAAAATGGCAGCAATTGGTGAAATGACTGCAAATATTTCACACCAATGGAGACAACCATTAAGTGTCATTAGTACTGCTTCTTCTGGATTACTTTTAAAAAAATCAATTGACGATTTAGATGATGAGTTTTTAATAAATACTTTAGAACAAATAACACAATCAACTCAATACTTATCTGATACAATTGAAGATTTTAGAAACTTCTATACCCCAAGTAGGGAAAAAACAGAGTTTAAAATAGCACATGTAGTTAAAAAAACTCTAAATCTTGTAAAAAAAAGATATGAAAGTGAAAATATAGAAGTCATCAAAAATATCTCTGACATAACAATAGTTAATTTTGAAAATGAGTTTTTACAAGTACTTATAAACCTTTTAAATAATGCAAGAGATCAACTTGCTAAATCAACAGAAATAGATAAATTCATTTTTATAAATGCCTATAAAAAAGATACTAAAATTATCTTCGAAATAATGGATAATGGTGGAGGAATAAAAGAAAGCATAATAGATAAAATATTTGAACCATATTTTACTACAAAAGATAAATCAATAGGTACAGGGATCGGTTTATATATGAGTGAAGAAATTATCGTAAAACATTTTGAAGGTCAAATAAAAGTTGAAAATCACACTTTTACATATGAAGATAAAGAGTATCTAGGAGCTAAATTTACAATAGAGTTTAATGCTTAAAATGTAAAAGACTTGGCTTGCAAGTCTTTTACTTCTACCTAAAATGCAGGTATTATAGAACCTTTATATTTATCAGTAATGAATTTTTTAACTTCTTTTGAATTTAAAACTTCATCTAAAGCTTTAATATAAAGTTTGTTTTCATTACCCTCTTTTACAACTACAATATTTGCATATGGAGAATCTATTGATTCAAGTACTAATGCATCTTGAATTGGATTTAATCCAGCTGGTAATGCATAGTTTGTATTGATAATCGCAGCATCAACTTCATCAAGTACTCTTGGTAATTGTGGAGCATCTATCTCTTTGATTTTAAGATTTTTTGGATTTGTTTTTATATCAACTACAGTTTTGAAATCAACATCATTAAATGTTAATAAACCTTGTTCTACTAACATATCTAAAGCTCTACTTTCATTTGTAGGGTCATTTGGAACTGCAATTGTTGCACCATCTTCTAAGTCATCTAAAGATTTGATTTTTTTAGAATATATTCCCATTGGCTCTAAGTGTACATTTACTGTTTTTACTAGGTGAGTATTTTTATTTTTATTAAACTCTTTTAAATATGGTAAATGTTGGAAAAAGTTTGCATCTAATTCTCCCTCATCAACTGCCACATTAGGAGTTACATAATCAGTAAATTCAACAATTTGTAAATCATAACCTTTTGCTTTTAATAATGGTTTAGCAAACTCTAAAATCTCAGCATGAGGTACAGGAGTAGCCCCAACTTTAATAACTGTTTTTTTCTCTACTTTTTCTTCTTTAGAATCTGTACAAGCTACAAATCCAAATACAACAGCACCCAAAAGTGCAAATTTTAAAATATTTTTAATCATTCTTTTCCTTTTATAAATTTTATTTTTTTGTAATTTTATATAAATAATCGCCCAAACTTTGAACACCTTGAACTAAGGCAATAAGTACAATAACTGTATAAATCATAGTATCACTTTGGAACCTATAATATCCATATTTTATGGCAACATCACCCAATCCTCCACCACCAACAGCTCCAGCCATTGCAGAAAATCCTATTACTGTAATTAAAGTTAGAGTAATAGCTGAAATTATTGAAGGTAAAGCTTCCACACACATGACTTTAAATATTATTTGCCAATCACTTGCCCCAAATGATTTTGCAGCTTCCACAACACCTGTATCAACTTCTTTTAAAGCACTCTCAATCAATCTTGCGATAAAAGGAGCAGCACCTATTGTCAAAGGTATAATAGCAGCTGTGGTACCTATACTTTTTCCTATCAAAAACTTTGTCAAGGGAAAAAGTACAATCATCAAAATAATGAAAGGAAAAGATCGCAAAGTATTTATAATCACATCTAAGATTGAATATATTTTTTGATTTTCTCTTAGTCCACCACTTGAAGTCAAGATTAAAATAATAGCTAAAATAAAGCCAATAACAATTGCAAAAAAAGTAGATACCAAAGACATATAAATAGTCTCTACTAGGGCTGGTAATAAAATCTCACTCATTACAACGCCTCCCAAATAATATCATGCTCTTTTAGATAATTGATTACTGAGACTTTTTGTTCATCTTTTATATTTATAACCATGTTACCCACAATATGTGTGTTTATCTCTTCAAGTTTTCCCCAAACAATATCAAAATCCATATCTAGCTCTCTTGCCATCTTTGTAATAAAGGATTGAAAGACATTGTCTTTTGGGAAATATATTTTTATATTTACCCCTTCATTAGGTACAACTTCCGTTTCACCTAAGAAGTGTTTCATCTGCTCATCTGGTTTTAAAAATAGCTCTTCCGTATCATCAAAACCGATAATATTTCCATGCTCTAATAACAAAGCCCTTTGAGCTATTTGTTTCACAACTTCCATTTCATGTGTTACAAGTACTATTGTGATATTTAGTTTATCATTAATCTCTTTTAATAAATTCAAAATCGATGTAGTAGTATTTGGGTCAAGTGCTGATGTTGCTTCATCTGAAAGTAAAACATCAGGGTCTAAAGTCAAAGCCCTAGCAATAGCGACTCGCTGTTTTTGACCACCACTTAATTCACTTGGATAAGAATCAAGCTTTTCATCTAAGCCTACAAGGGCTAATAAATCTTTTACTTTTTTTGCAATTTCATCTTTAGTATATCCCCAAAGTTGCATTGGTAAAGCCACATTTTCAAATACAGTTTTTCGCTGAATTAGTGAAAAGTGTTGAAATATCATTCCAATATTTTTTCGAAATGCTCTTAACTCTTCTTTACCTAACTCTTTTATCTCTTTACCATTTACTTGCAATGAACCATCACTATAATCTTCAAGTCCATTTATACATCTCATTAAAGTAGATTTTCCAGCACCACTATGCCCTACGATAGCAAAAATCTCACCTTTTTTTATATCAATTGAAATATTATTTAAAACTTGTGTATCACCAAAGTATTTATTCAAGTTTTTTATACTTATCATTTGTATTCCTTATTCAAGGGGGAAATAGTATATAAAATTTGATAAAATACATGTTAAATCACAGCATAAAGGTCTTTTTTGTTTGAGCATTTTCACCCATATGAACCATTTTTAAATCATAGCACAGAAAAAATCATAGTAGGAACTCTACCACCTCCAAGATTTTGTACAAATGAATTCAAAGAAAAAGATGTAAACTTTTGTTATGGTTCAAAGGATAACTTGCTTTGGCAAGCATGGAATAAAATCTTCAATCTAAACTTAGCCTTTGAAAATACAAAAGAAGAGATAAATAAAAGAAAAGAGTTTTTACTAAAACATAAAATAGGTATTTGCGATATTGTAGAGTCTTGTAAAAGAGAAAAAATAGACGCAAGTGATATTGGAATGAGTGAAATAATTCTAAGAGATATCTTAGGATATATAAAAGAGTATAAAAACATCAAAACCATAATCTTCACAGGAGGATTATGTAAAAACTCCCCAGAATATTTTCTTAGACAAATCCTAAAAAAACAGAACATAAGCCTAGAAATAGTCTTAGATAAGATACCAAAAAAACATCAATTTGAATATGATAATAGAGTCATACAAACCATAAGCCTAACTTCTCCATCAAATGCAGCAAATAGAAGTATAGGAGCAAATGCATATTATAAAAAAATGAAAAAAGAAAATCCAAACTACACAACCTTTGATTTTAGACTTGAGCAGTATGAAAAAGTTTTTAAATAACTATTGCAATATCTCTTTTCGAATACTTGCATAATTTTTAAGTGCAAGTCCAACATGCCACCTAAATACCTTATCAAAGATTTTCCTAGGAACATTTGCTATACGCAACACCTCTTCCATATCATAATTACCATCCTTTTCTTCAACTAACTCAATTATTCTCATAACACCAAACTGAGATTTACTAGGCTTAAAACCATTTTGAAAATAAGTGTCTAAATTTGATTCAAAATCATCAAAAGTATTCAAAATATCTTTTTGCAAATAAACAGGCTCTTTATCATGGTGCATAAGTTCATCCATAAACTCTTCATAAAAAAAAGAAGCCCCAGCACCTTTAAATCTTATGACGGCTAAATTGATATTCTCAACAGATTTTATAATCACAGATTCTTCATAAGCATTGATTAAAATGGCGTGAAAACTTTCCAAAATAAAAAGTTCATCGTGAATAAGAACTTCACATCTTTTATTTAGGTTCATTAAAACTATCATTCCACCATTTGGTGCGAGTTCGTAAGTATTTGTATTTTGTAATAAATCGTATGATTCTATGTATTTTTGTAATTTTTTGTGCATGGGAGTATTATAGCATTTGAGATAAAAGAAACACATAATACATAATTTTAAAATTTAAATTAAATATGGTAAAATATGGTAAAGGATTTTACATGACTAAAAAAATGACCATAACCTTAGAAGAATCGTTAGTTGAAGAATTAAATCAAAATTCAAAAACAACGGGTAAAAAAAAGACTCAAATAATAAGAGAAGCCCTACATTCATATCTTGGATTACAGAATAAAGAAGAAAAAAGAAAGAATTGGGAGAAAGAAAATAAAGAAGCCATAGAAGAATATAACAAAAGTGTTGAGGAAGATGGATTAGTATTACAACACCGGAGAGCATTTTAATGGCACAATTTGATGTATATAAAAATGAAGATTCAAATAGCAATAAAAAATTTCCGTATCTTTTAGATGTTCAAAATGATATTCTAAAATCATTATCTTCAAGAGTTGTGATTCCTTTGACTATCTATAAAAAAACAATTCAAGGATTAACAAAAGAGTTTATAATCAATGAACAACTTGTTTATATGTTCACCGCACAAATAGGTTCTGTGCCTATTACTGACTTACAAAATAAAGTTGTAAGTTTAGAAGAACAAAAAGATGAGATAAAGAATTCTATTGATTTTTTAATTTATGGGTTTTAAAGTTTAATTAATTTTCTTTCTTGGAGACCTAAAGGTCTCCGCTTCTCTTACTTTTTGGTCTCAAAAAAGTAAGCAAAAAAGACAACGGCTGCGAAGCCCTTCGGGTTCCCCTCACTTATTATTTTTATCTTTTCTGCTTGACAAAACTCGTTTATTAAAACTTCCATTTAGGAACTTTTAAACACTCACACAGTTGTCAATCTTGTTTAGAAAAGAGAAAAATAAATACTCGGCTTCTGTAGATGTTGGGATTTAGCTCCAACCTAATTTTTACTATAAAAGGTTTTACTTTATATATAAATCTGTTCCTTTATAATCAACTATCTTAAGTTTGCTTTTCAATTCAATTACTTCTTTAAACTTTACTTGGTATGGTATCTTGTCAATAATATATTGACGAACTTCTTTAGGCATTCTACAACCAAATATTATAGATTTTACAATAGGTTTATTAGGATATCGAATTATTGAGTAATTTTCTTTATCACAAACTAACAAATTCTTTCGTGGTTCATTAGAAAGGATTATTCTATACTCTTCTTCATATTCCCAATCATATAACTTACATCCTAATGCTTCCATTATTTCTTTTCCTATTTGTTTACCTAAAATCTTATTTTTAGTAAAATAATATTCAATGTATGTCATTAATTTTAAAGACTGTATCTCTTTTGTATATTTAATCCTTATAGGTTCTTTTAAATATCTTGTATCAAACTCTATTATAAAACCTTTATGAGAATTAGCATAATGTCCCCACATTAAATTATTTGTTCCATTTTCTGACAAACATAGTATTCTATCATTATCTATAACTTTGTTAAACATATCAACTATTTTCCTAGAAAAGTTTGAAAATTCTTTTGTCCAATTACTCTTATTATAAAAGGAGCTCACTTCTTTTTTTTGTTTTGGTACAACTTTTTTCTTAACATTTTTATTTCAGTTAAAGTAGGGAAAATCAAATCAATTTTTGAATCAAAAGGGTCATTAAAGTTTTTACGTGATGAAAATATAATTTGACGATTAAATAAGTTTTGTATACTTCTATCTTCTGATAGATTATTTATATTTTTAATAGCTTGATATTTATATAGAGAAGAGGGTAATTCATTGTTCATGTAACATTATAAAAGAAAGCATATTAAAATATCTTGTACACAAAACAAAATAGCTTTAGAAAATTGGCTATTTTTTAAAAGTTCAAGGCAGTGTGGTAATTTTGAGAGGAGCATACAAGTAGTATGTGACGAGCAAAATTTCCGCGCTAACGCAGAAATTTTGGAAAAAAGACAAATTTATAAAGCTATTTTATCTCTTCTAGCCATATCTCTTTCAACCTCTCCAAAAACAACCTCACTTCTTCTTTATCCGTTTTAAAATTATCTATTTCTTTTTTTGTTTTAATAATGGCTTCTTTACATTCATATAGTATTTCCTCATACTCTTTATTATTTATCATACAAGAATTTTTTGCAAAATTTTTATAGGTTTTATTTTTCCACCACAATTTTCCATCTGATAATCTGAGTGCTGGTATATCTTTTTTTATGTAAACAGTAGTTGTGATTACATCATAAATAGGTGCAAAATATGAATCTGTAAAATCTTTATTATAAAGTATTCCATAATTTTTTAAATGTCCATCTCCATTTTGCAATAGATGGTTCATAATAAGTGCTTTAAAAAAAGTTTTTAATGTATCTTTTCTATTTTCTATTGGTATCACTTCTTTTATAACTTTTACAATCTCTTCATAAGAACCATCATATTTTTCTTCTGTACCTCTAGCTGTTAATACACACATATCTTCAAAACCCAAATAACTATTATCTTCATTTACATCAAATCTCTTACATACAAACATTGATAAATCTTCTGACAGATAAAATTCCTCTGTTTGTAAATTTGCATTTTGAATAGCTCTCATGCAAAAGTATTCATTGATTGCCAATTGAGGATATTCATTTGTCCAAGATTTCACGATATAGTGTTCAAACTTCATTGTTGTTTTGTTTTGTGCAGTTAAAAGTAGTTTGGGTTGTACTCCTGAAACACCAGATGTGATTGCAAACTTTTCAACTAACTCTTCAAATAAATCCTCACTATTATTGTGTAAGATTTCATCTAATTGGAGTGTTTCTTTATCTTTTAAAATTTCATTATACTTAACTCTCCCTAGAACATATGGACCAATTAATTCTAAAAAACCCATTTCATCCATTGTTTTAATTTTAGCAAAATGATTTCGTATTACATCTTTCAGAGCACCCTCTGGTAAATTCATTTGAAATATTGGATGAAGTTTTTTAGAAGACCAAGACTGGGCTCTTATTGGCATAGTTAAAGAGAGTATCTCTTGTGCATCATCTTTATAATTGAAAATAAATTTATCTTCTTCTTTATATAAATTACCGCAACTATTTTTGTTGATAAATACTTTTAAATTATTTTCTTTCATCTTGTAACTCTTCCAAAGTTTTTGGTCTATCTTTTAATCGTATATTAAATTCATAGCCTAATAAATCAACTATCGTCTCAACTTTTTTTATTCCCACTTCTTCGATAAAGCCATTTTCTATTTTAGAGATAGTTCTTTTTGTTATATTTGAATAATCTTCTAATTGAGCTTGCGAAATATTTTTACTTTTTCGTAATTCTTTTATTTTCTGACCTAAATCTATTAAATTCAAAATCTGCCTTTATATGAAGTATATTTCTTATAATAGCTATTCTAAACTTAAATAGGAATTATACTTCTTATTTATGTAAGAAATTATTTTACTATAATAGTTTCAGAAAGCTGACTATTTTTGTAAAGTTCAAGGAAGTAAGGTAATTTTGTATAGGAGCATACACGCAGTATGTGACGAGCAAAATTTCCGCACTGATGCGGAAATTTTCAAAAAGAGGCAGTTTTATGAAACTATTATTCGTTCATACCTGCAAAGAAGTCTTCATTATTCGCCGTTTTCAACATCTTACTATAAAGGAATTTCAACGCTTCTACTTCATCCATACTTGCGATTGCATTTCTTAGTATCCATGTTTTTTGTAAGATATCAGGAGTAAGAAGTAATTCTTCTTTTCTTGTACCTGATTTGATAATATCAACAGCTGGGTAAACTCTTTTGTTTGAAGCATCTCGGCTAAGTACAACTTCACTATTTCCTGTACCTTTGAACTCTTCGAAAATAACTTCGTCCATTTTTGAACCTGTATCTATAAGTGCAGTTGAGATGATAGTTAAACTTCCACCCTCTTCTATATTTCTAGCAGCTCCGAAAAATCTTTTTGGTTTGTGAAGTGCATTTGCATCAACCCCACCTGAAAGTACTTTTCCGCTACTTGGTGTTACTGTATTGTATGCTCTTGCTAATCTTGTGATTGAGTCAAGTAAGATAACTACATCTTTTTTCATCTCTACCATTCTTTTTGCTTTTTCAATAACAATTTCTGCAACTCTTACATGATTTTGTGCAGGTAAGTCAAAAGTAGAAGAGTAAACATCACCTTTTACACTTCTTTGCATATCTGTAACTTCTTCTGGTCTTTCATCAATTAGTAAAACCATTAAGTGAGCTTCTGGGTGATTTCTTGAAATACCATGTGCTAGTTCTTTTAAAAGTTCTGTTTTACCAGTTTTTGGAGGAGCAACGATTAGTCCCCTTTGACCTTTACCCATAGGAGAGAATAAATCTAAGATTCTTCCTGTCATTTTATGTGATTCATATTCGAATTTAAACTTTTCAGTTGAGTATAAAGGTGTTAAGTTGTCAAATAGTGGTCTGTTTTTTGATTCGTGGATTGGTAGGTAATTGATTGCTTCGATTTTAAGTAGAGCATAATATTTTTCACTCTCTTTATTTGGAGGCCTAACTTGTCCAGTTACAATATCCCCAGTTCTTAGTGCAAATTTCTTAATTTGTGTTGCACTTACATAAGAATCATTAGAAGTATCAGAAAAATTTCCATCCATTGCTCTTAAAAAACCAAATCCACCATCTTTTATTTCTAAAATACCTGTGAAAAGTATAAATCCACCTTGGTCGATTTGAGTTTTCAAAATTGAGAACATAAGTTCTTGTCGTTTTAGTTCCTGTGGGTTTTCAACATCGAGTTTTTTAGCTATTTGAAGTAATTCTTCTAAAGGAAATTCTCTTAGTTTTTCTATCGTATGCCCTTCTACAGGGATATGAGTCCTAGTTTTTCTGCCATTAGAAGTTCCTTTTGCAGGAGTATTCTTCTTAGTTTGAGTTGTTGTCTCTTCCATTTATATTTAGACCTTTGTCATTTTCAGTAAAGTGATTTTTTGTAGTTAATTCTTGTGATTAGAATTTTAAGTGGTGTAATTTTAGTCTTTATTTCATAAATTGTCAAATATTTTGATTTAAATAAAAAAAAGGTGCCAATTTCTTGACACCTTTTTTTAATAATTTAAACTATTTATTATAATTTATCAGCATTTTTAGATAAATATTCAGCAACACCAGCAGTAGTATCTTTCATACCTTCGTCACCTTTGTTCCATCCTGCAGGACAAACTTCACCATGCTCATTTGTAAATAACATTGTATCTACCATTCTGATCATCTCATCAATGTTTCTTCCTAATGGTAAGTCATTGATAACTGCATGTCTAACAGTTCCATCAGCATCAATTAGGAAAGAACCTCTTAATGCAACTGATTCACCAAATAATACATCAAAATCTTTTGAAATTTGTTTACTTAAGTCAGCAACTAATGGAAATTTAACTCTTCCAATTCCACCATTTTCAACAGCAGTTTCTCTCCAAGCAAAGTGTGAGAATTGTGAATCAACAGAAACACCAATAACTGTTACTCCTCTTTCTTTGAATTCATCAGCTCTTTTTGAGAATGCAATGATTTCAGATGGACAAACAAATGTAAAGTCTAATGGGTAAAAGAATACAACTGCACCTTTTTCACCAATATTTTCATATAAATTAAAATCCTCAACTATTTGACCGTCTGCAAGTACAGCTGTTGCTGTAAAATCTGGAGCTTTTTTTGTAACTAACATATTTTATTCCTTTATTTAAGTTTTAAGTGATGTAATTATAATATAATAATCTAAAATGAACCATCAAATATAATGTTTAATTTTATATTTAAGAAAAAATTTATTTTAGGATAAAAATTATCCATAAGATAGAATACTGACTAATATTTATATATTATTACTAATACACACAAACAAAAATTCACTACATATATATAATGAGTATAATAAATGTGTAAAAAAGTCATACACTATTATAAGTATTTAAATTTAATTTTTTTAAAAATAGAGGTAATTTTAACTATTTTTAATGAAAATATACTAATTTTTAATAAAAATACTTAATTTTTTAAAAAAACAGACTAAAACTGTCTATTTTTAGAGAAAAATACTACAAAAAATTTTAAAGTTATATTTATATTTGATGTGATAGAGTTATTCAAAAATATATTAAGGAGATTAAATGGCAGTAGTAATTACTGATACATGTATAAGCTGTGATGCTTGCCTTGACGAATGTCCAGTTGAAGCTATCGTTGATAATGACGAAAATCCTACAGGTGAAGATATTTATTATGTATATGAAGACAAATGTGTTGAGTGTATAGGTCATAATGACACACCAGCATGTGCTGATGCATGTCCAACAGAAGGATGTATTGTATGGGGCGAAAATCCTGATACAGAAGGCGTTGTAGCCGGTACTCCTTGCGTAGAAGACTAATTTAAAAATATTTTAAGACAATTTAAAAGGCAGGTAATTTTACAATTACTTGCCTTTTTTTATTTTTTTAGATATAATCCGCGACTTGAAATTCAAAATAGGAAAATATCATATGGAACAAACGTTATCTATCATCAAACCTGATGCTGTTGCTAAAAATGTTGTAGGGAAAATCTTAGACAGATTTGAATCTGCTGGACTAAGAATTGCAGCTACTAGAAAAATGCAATTAAGTAGAGCTGATGCTGAAGCTTTTTATGCTGTACATGCTGAGAGACCATTTTTTGGTGAATTAGTAGAATTTATGATTTCTGGACCTGTTGTAGTTTCAGTTTTAGAAGGTGTTAATGCAATGAGTATCAACAGAGATTTAATGGGTGCTACTAATCCTAAAGAAGCTGCTGCTGGTACAATTAGAGCTGATTTTGCTGATTCTATTGATGCAAATGCAGTTCATGGTTCTGATTCTGTAGAGAATGCAGCTAATGAAATTAAATTTTTCTTTTCAGATAGAGAAATCTGTTAGTAAATATTTATGCAAATAGAATTTAGAAAAGTCCCTTTTACACCAAAAGAGTTCTCTCTTGAACTTGATTCAGTTAAATTAGAGGGTACTTTTTGTAAAATGTCGCCTACATTGGCTAAAGTTGAAGCAACTTTAGTAGGTCCTACAGCTGTAGATTGTTGTAGATGCGGGGCTGAATACACTATAGACCTTAACGAAAATCTAGAGTTTTTGTTATCAAATAGAGTGTATGAAGATGAATCTGAGTTGGAAAACTTGGTAATTGAGATAGAAAACGATATGATTGACTTTAATGAAATAATCGAAAGTGAAATTTCATCTATAAGAAGTGATTATCACATATGTGCTCTTTGTTTAGAAAATAAAGATAGTATAGAAAAAGAATATTAAAAGGAGAATAACATGGCAGTACCAAAGAGAAGAGTGTCACACTCAAGATCAGCTAAGAGAAGAACTCACTATAAAATTACATTAAAAAGACCTGTAAAAGATAGTGATGGAACTTGGAAAATGCCTCATACGGTAAACCCGAATACTGGCGAATATAAAAACTAATGCTAAAAATAGCAATTGATGCGATGGGTGGGGACTTCGGTCCCGAACCTATTATAGACGGCCTTATAGCCGCTCTTAGAATAAATACAGCTTTTTCTGCAATTGCTGTAGGTAGAAAAGAAGAACTACTAAAACTTATCCCACCTGAATACTTACGAAGAATAGAAATCCTTGATTGTAATGATGTTATATCTATGCAAGACCATGCAACTGATGCATTAAAAAGAAAAGATAGCTCTATTTATCAAGCTATTGAACTTGTTAAAAATGGTCAAGCAGATGCTGTTGTTTCAGCAGGACATTCTGGAGCTTCAATGTCTTTAGCGACGTTAAGAATTGGAAGAATAAAAGGTGTTACTAGACCTGCTATTGCAACACTTATGCCAACTAGTGAAAATCAAAATACTTTAGTATTAGATGTAGGGGCAAATGTTGATTGTGATGAAAAAAATCTTTTTGAATTTGCAGTTATGGGACAAATCTACGCTCAAGATGTTTTGAAACTTGATGAACCAATTATTGGATTACTAAGTAATGGGGAAGAAGAATCAAAAGGTAACGAAGTTACTAGAGCAGCTTATGAATTATTAGCTAATTCACAAATCAAAAATTTTGCTGGAAATGTTGAAGGTAGTGATATCTTCAAAGGTACAGTTGATGTTGTTGTTTGTGATGGATTTATTGGAAATATATTATTAAAAACAGCCGAAGGTGTAGCAGACACTATTGGTCAAATATTGAAGAAAAATCTAAAAAGATCTCTAATCTCTATTGCAGGTGCTGTATTGATGAGAAAAGTCTTCAAATCGCTAAAAGTTAGAGTTGATTATGCAGAATATGGTGGAGCTCCTTTATTAGGTGTTAAAGCTCCAGTGATAATAGCCCATGGAAAATCAAATCCAAAAGCTATAAAAAATGCAATAAATCAGGCTATAAGTGCAGCGAGTTCTAGACTAGAACAAGATATAGAAGATAAACTTGCAAAATATAGAAATTTTTAAGGACTAAGAATGGCTTACGCAGCTTTTAGATCAATAGGTGCTTACATACCAGAAAAAATCATGACAAATGCAGATTTTGAAAAAATCATGGATACGTCAGATGAGTGGATAACAAAAAGAACTGGTATAAAAGAAAGAAGGGTAGCAGCAGAGGATGAATTTCCATCTGATATGGGTGCAAATGCAGCCAGAATTGCTATTCAAAGAGCAGGAATAGAGCTAAGTGACATAGACATGATTGTTTGTGCAACTGTAACTCCTGATTACCTTTGTATGCCCTCAACTGCTTGTGTACTAGCATCAAAATTGGGTTTAAGAGATGTGCAAGCTTTCGACATAAGTGCTGCTTGTACAGGATTTATATATGCTTTATCTATTGCAAAAGCATTTATTGAATCTGGTATGAAAAAAAATGTACTTATTGTTGGTGCTGAAAAATATACTTCTATTTTAAATTATGAAGATAGAGGGACTGCTTTTATTTTTGGAGATGGTGCAGGTGCAGCTATTATATCTGCAACTGATAAAAAAGAAGAAGCAATAGTTGATGTAAAATGTTCTAGTGATGGTGATTATGATCACTTAATCATGACTCCAGGTGGAGGAAGTAAAAATCCATGTTCACCTGAAGTAGTGGAACAAAAACTAGCTTGTATCCAAATGAAAGGTGGCGAAACTTTTAAATTGGCAGTTAAAACTTTAACTTCTGATGTAAAAGAGATGTTTGAAAAACATAAGCTAAATCCAGAAGATATTAACCACTTTATTCCTCACCAAGCAAATTTTAGAATTATAAAAGCTGTTGGTGAAGCTTTAGGATTAAATGAAGACCAAACTGTTGTAACTGTAGACAAATATGGAAATACTTCAGCAGCTTCTATTCCTATGGCTATGAACTATGCTTATGAGCAAGGGAAAATAAAAGCTGGTGATAATGTACTTTTTGATGCATTTGGAGCTGGACTTACTTGGGGAAGTGCTTTCTTCCCATTCTCACCTAAAAAATAAATTTATACAATTAAGATAAAGCTATCTTAATTGTAAACTTCTAAATTTTACTTCTTATTGAAACTTTTTATTATTTGGATTATTTTTAAATACATTTATTGATTTATGTAAAGAAGCTTTTGAACTTGTGTTAAATTTCTCTACAGTTGCTACTGGATTAATCAATAAAATTGACTCATCAATTACTATTTGAAAAACTGATTCTAAAGGAATTGTAACCGTCGAACCAAAGTTCTCTGAACCAAAACCTGCTTCAAATGAAATAAAGTCATCTTCGATTTTTATAGTTGTATATGTATAATTACTTAGAACAAAAAGTGAAAACTTAGCTAGTTTTTTTTCTATGGCACTTGGCAAAGCAGGATCAAAAGTTGCTCCATTTACATTTACAGTTATTGCAAATTCGCTATTTCTTTCTAATAAAAAAACTACCATATCTTTTACTTGTTTACACATCAAATTCTTAAATTCAACACTCTGTATTACATCATTTACCATATTTTATTCCTTTTTTTAAAAATCCATGATAATATATAATTACATGAAAACAATTACATTTATTTTACTGATTTCAACATTAATATATGGTCATACTCTACAATTTACCCAATCAGATATTGCAAAGATAAAAGCTGATCCAAATAAAAGTGCAATTATAAAAAGAATACAAAACTATGAGGAATTGGAGAAAAAAATTAAAAATTTCTCTACAATTAGAAAACTGGGACACATCAATAGTTTTTACAATAGTATTCTTCCTGAACTTGATAAACAAAAATATGGAATAAGTGATTATTGGAGTACAAGAAAAGAGTTTTTGATTGATGGTAGAGGTGATTGTGAAGATTATACCATTGCAAAGTATTTTTCACTTCTTGAAAATGGCTTTTCTAAAGATAATCTTTTTTTAGCAGTTGTTCAAGTCAAAGGAAAAACTACTAAACATATGGTACTACTTTATTTTCCAACAAGAGATAAAATCCCATATGTCTTAGATAATCTTAGTTTTAGAGTAATACCTTTAAATAAAAGACCCTCATTGGAAGTAGATTTTATATTCAATGAAAAAGAATCATATCTTATGAAAAATGATAAAATAAGTAAAAAAGTAAGAATCAATTGGGGAAAAGAAGATAAATGGAATAACTTACTTAAAAGGGTTTATGTAAACAAGGAGTAAAAATACTTCCTTAATTTACACAACTATTTTTTCTTTTTTGATACAAAAACCTCAGCAACATCTTTTGCATATTGTAATTCACTTGTAATTCCTACACAAGAACAATTTATCTCTGATAAAACATATTTATCACTTCCATCTTCATTGTAATCTAAAATATAATCCATAGTCCAAAGTAAAGGATAATTTTGACCATTAAGATATGGTTTTAAATCTTTTAATCCATTCATTGTAAGTTCTACTACTGCTTTCCATTTTGGCTCACTTGGTGATTCATATTTATATTTTGCTCCAGAAAATAGTGTTGCAGAAAATTGTCCCTCTTGTGGTTTTTTATGTACAACAGAAATTGGCTTGTCATTTACAAGTAAAACTCTTATCTCACCTTCACTTATTCGTTCCAAATATCTACACCCCACAAAGCCAGTTTTTCCAGTAAAATATGCAGCATATTCTGAAATATTGTCTTCAAAGTTTGGCTCAAACTTATGCAAAAATTCATTGATATCATCAAAATAAAACTTTTGGTTATTGACAGCTTCCACAGAAAATATAGAACCATCATCTTTTTTTGATACCAAATAAACACCCTCACCTGTTGAGCCATAATTTGTTTTTAAAACTCTTATTCCATGTTTATCTAAATCAGCGGGAAATCTTGTAGCAAAATCGGTAAAGGTGTGATAAAAATAGCTTTCATCATCTCCTAATTGTGTGCCTTTTAGTTTGGCTAAAATATCTTTAAAATCAAGATTAATCATAACATCTGGGTGAGTATGCACTTCAATACCAGAATTTCCCAAAGCCTTTAAAAATTGAAAATATTCATCCACTTCTTTTAGATTGCCAGGATTGATTCTACTTATTACAGCAACTGCTTTTTCTTTTAAATAATCCAATAAATCGTATTTTCTATTTGGTCTATAAAATACAATCTCAGTTTTATAATCTGTTACTTTTTCTATAGCATCCAAGATAGGTTTTGTATCTGGGCGAAAACCATCAAAGCCTTTATCGCTTCCTTTTGCATATTCAATTATGAATATAGTGTTTTTCATTTTGTCTCCTTTTGTTGTCACACAAAAGGATTTTATATTAGAAAAAAAACTTTTTGATTACAATTGGATTTTAATAGATAAAAATTGGATTTTTTATGATGTCAAAATCAATCATTGCATTCATAAGTGCAAGCTTTGAAGCTGATTTTAAATCTTCGATTGTAAGGTCTTTTTCAATGATATTTTTAGATTCAAGATACCTTTGTCTTGTAGTACCATTTAACAAAGGCTTCTTAGGTGTATACCAATTAGAGCCATCATATAAGGCAATATTTGCAATAGAAGTGTCAGTTAATAAATAGTTTTTAAAAATAATTATCTCATGAGCGTCTTCTTTTTTAGCATAAAGTTCATCTAAAGAAGCTCTATTTAGATACTTTTTTGAATACTCTATGTTATCATCGTAAACTATTTTAAAACTTTTTATTTCTCTTTTTTTATATTCATCATATCTTACATCTATTATTTCATCGTCATTGTATATAACTTTACATTTTAAAAGTTTACTATTTAAAGGATAGATATACTCATTTAAGTCTATATTTTTCCCAATAGTACTTGCTAATCTTAAATTATGAAAATGAAGATTAAATACCTCTTTATCTTCACATTTAATAGTTTCGAAATATTCCATATTTTTGACCTAATTTTTTTATTATTTTATCAAAAAAAGTGTTTTTAGTCTCTTTTTTGCTAAAATAATAAAAATTGTAATAGGTTATAAATGAAATATATTCTTTTTCTTCTTTTAATTCTAAGCTCACTTTGCGCAAATAACAAAAAAGAAATTTTACTTTTGCACTCATACAATAATGGATTGAAATGGAGTGATGAGATAACAAATGGTTTACAAAGTGTTATTTCAAGATATCCAAACTATGAACTTACAATTGAATATATGGATACTAAAAAAAATCATAGTAAAGAATACTTTGAAATTTTATCTTTACTATATACAAAAAAATATGCAGATAAAAAATATGATTTAATCATTACAGCAGATAATTATGCTTTTAATTTTGCCCTTACAAATAATAAAAAGATATTTCATGATACTCCAATTATTTTTTGTGGTCTTGAAAACTATGATAAAATCAAAATCCCAAATAATATGAAAAATTCTGTCACTGGTGTCATAGAATACAAAGAAATCAAAAAAAACATACAACTTATAGAAGATTCCATAAAAAATTTAAATACTTTGTATATCATAAGTGATAATACTCTATCTTCAAAGGCAATAAGAAATCAGATACTTGATGCTACTGCAGAACATAAAAATAAAATCAATATTATTTTTGATAAAAAGGTTGATATAAAAACACTAAAACAAAAAATCAAAAAACTTCCAGCAAATAGTGCCATACTTTTCACAAGTTTATATAAAGACATAAATGGAGAATTTATCTATGCTAATGATTTAAAAGATTTATTTGAAAATTCTGCTTATCCTATTTTTGCTATAACTAAAATACATTTAGGAGAAGGTGTAGTTGGTGGGATTATGGTAGATCCATTTGAGCAGGGAAAACTAGCAGGAAATAAAGCCAATGATTTTTTAAATGGAATACCTATTAAAGACATAGATATATCAACTCCTATTTCAAAACATTATTTTGACTATTCAGTATTAAAAAAGTTTGATTTACTCAATTCAAATATTCCAATGCAATCGACCACAATAAATAAACCAAAAGACTTTTTTGAAGAGAATAGAAAAATCATAGATAGTACTTTTATTTTATTACCTTTACTTTTTCTTTTGATTATTGGATTAATTGTTAATATTGTAAAAAAAGTCAATTTAGAGATAAAACTACTAGAACAAACTAAATTAGATAATGTTTTATTAAATAATATAAAAAATATAATTTATTGGAAAAGTAAAGAAGGCATTATTTTAGGTTGTAATGATGCTTTATGTAAATACTTAGATCTTTCAAAAGATAAAATTGTGGGTAAAAAACTAAATGATATCTTTCCTGAAATTTGCCAAAAAGTTGATGACAGAAAAGTATTCGTAAGTGACATAGAAACGACTTTAAGAGATAAGAACAATGCTATTTTAAATGTTTTAATTAGACAAAAAATATATTTAAATAAAAAGAATGAAGAAGCAGGAATTGTTACAATAATAAATGATATCACTGATTTAAAAAAACTAGAGAATCAAAGAAAAAAAGATGAACAATTTATAGTACAACGATCAAAACTTTTTGAAGTAGGAGAGATGATAACTTCTGTTGCTCACCAATGGAAGGCCCCACTAATAGAAATATCAACCATAGCTCAAGAGTTACTTTATAAAAAAGATATTTCGAAAAGCTCTAGTAAAGAGTTTGTTGATGAAATTATGACACAAGTTCAATATATGACAAGCACAATTGATGATTTTAAAGATTTCATAAAACCCTCAATCAGAAAAAGTGAATTTGAAATAAATTCTGCAATAGATCAACTTCTAAGAGTAGTTGAACACAATACAAAATACAACTACATAAATGTAGATATAAACTATGAAGAGAATAAATCCTATACAATATATGGTTATGCAAATGAGTTTAAACAAGCCATATTAAATATAATAAATAACTCAAAAGATAGTATTTTAAAAAAAAGACAAACCCAAGAGTTTCAAGCAAAAATTTCTATATCAATATCTTCAGAAAATGATTTTTTATGTATATCCATAAAAGATAATGGGATTGGAATAAAAGATGAAAATCTAGAAAAAATATTTGAACCATTTTTTACAAGTAAAAAAAATGGTGATGGATTTGGTCTTTATATGGTAAAACTAATCATTGAAGATAAAATGAATGGCTCAATTAAAGCTTTACCTTGTGATGAAGGAGCAAATATTTTTATCTGTTTAAAAGATCCAATAGAGAATTAAAATGAAAATATTATTATTAGAAGATAATAAAAGATTATCAAAACTTATTATTGAAGCCCTATGGGAAAAAAATTACAAAATTGATTGGTTTGAAGATGGAATACATGCTTTAAATGCAGTTCACGATGGTTATGACTGTTTTATTTTGGATATAAATGTACCAGGAATAGATGGGCTTAGTTTGTTAAAAGAGATTAGAGTTATGGATAAAAAAACACCCGCCATAATTATAAGTGCTAATGTCGAATTGGAGACTATAAAAGATGCTTATACTAATGGTTGCGATGAATATATAAAAAAACCTTTTTATATCTATGAGTTAGAATTGAAGCTTAATAAATTTTGTAAAAAAGAAAAAGAAATTATAAATCTACTTGAAAACTATACTTATAACACAAGTAGTGAACTTTTGTATGATGAAAATAAACAAGAGATAAAATTAGCAAAAAAAGAAATTTTACTTTTAAATTTATTTATAAAAAATTGTGAGAAAATAGTTACCTTTGAACATATAGAACAGTATGTTTGGGAAGGTGATTTAACTACAAATGAGAGTATTAGAACACTTGTAAAAAGACTAAGAAAGAAACTTCCAAAAGATACAATAACTTCACAAATTGGAATTGGATATAAACTACAAATTTCTTAAAATGGTAAGTAGATTTTATCAATTAATTCTTGATATTCTAACTTAGCATCACTATCACAAGTAATTCCACCACCACTTTTATAATAAAGATTTTCATCTTTATCTTTTTGAATAAATCTAATCATAACAGAACTATCTAAACTCTTTCCATCAAAAATCCCAAAAATACCTGTGTAATATTCCCTATCATATCCTTCAATATCTTTTATTATTTCTACAGTTTTTCTTTTTGGTGTTCCAGTTATAGAACCAGCTGGAAGAAGTGAAAGTAAGATATCTCCTAGTTTTTCATTCCAATTACTCTGTAATTCTCCTGATATTTTAGAACTTACTTGAAGAAGTTTTTTATCACCTGCTTGTATTTCATCAATATATCTAAACCTATCTACTCTAACTTTAGTTGAAACTATTCCCAAGTCATTACGAAGTAAGTCTACTACCATCGTATGTTCAGCCATCTCTTTCATATCACCCAAAATTTTAGCACTAGCATTTGCTAAGCTTGCATCAATAGTGCCTTTCATGGGATAAGTATAGATTTTATCTTTTTTGATTTTTATAAATCTTTCAGGGGAAAAACAGACAAATTCATCTTTAAATTTTAGTTTAAACTTTGCTTTTGATCTTTCATAAATCTCATCTAAACTCAAATCACACTTTATTTTTGTTTTAGCTGTTAGATTTAATAAATAACTGTTTCCTGAAGCTATTTGTTCTTGTATATATTCGAACTTCTTTTTATACTCTTCAAAACTCATTGGGTATTTTATCAAGGCTTCATCTTTTATTGAGTTTTTTTTCTCTTTAGCTGAAATCTCATATTTTATATCTTCTGGCAACTCTTTTAAAGGTTTTAAGAAGTAACTTTTTAAATCATAACTTATCATAAAAAAAAATGGCTCTTTTGAAGAGCCATAATTATTAAGTTGAGTTATTAAGTCTTGCTTGTTCAAATATATACTATTGAGAAAGTATTAGTTTTTTAAGTACTGCCATTCTAACAGCAACACCGTTTTTAACTTGTTTTAAAACTTTTGATCTAGGATCTAATAACATCTCATCACTAATATCAACATTTCTGTTCACTGGTCCTGGATGTAAAAGTAAAATATCTCTATCACCTAAAACTTCTTTTGTAATACAATAATCTTTTGCATAATCATTAATTGATTGGAAATATATTTCATTGTGTCTTTCTAATTGTGTTCTTAAACTCATCACAACATCAACTTCATCAATTACTTCTGAAATATTATCATATTGTTTGTGCTCATTTGTTTCTGATTTAAAACAATCAGGTGCTACAAAACACACATCTAATCCAAATCTAGGAAGAAGTTTTCTATTAGAACCAGCAACTCTTGAAGTTCTAACATCACCTACTATTGCAACTTTTTTACCTTCAATTTCTCCATCAAAATGTTCCATGATAGTAAACAAATCAAGTAAAGCTTGAGTAGGATGTGCATGTTTGCCATCACCTGCATTAATTATTGGGCAATTTACAAGGTCAACTAAAGTTCCTGGTAATCCACACTCTGAATGTCTTATGATAATAGCATCTGGACACATTGCGTTGATATTTGCAACAGTATCAAATATAGTTTCACCTTTACTACTAGAACTTGTTCCCACATCAAGTGAAACAATCTCTGCACCTAATCTTTTTGCAGCTATTTCAAAAGCACTTCTAGTTCGTGTAGAGTTTTCAAAAAATAGGGTAACTACTACTTTGCCTTTTAAAATATCCCTTGATTTCATATCTAAAAACAGTTTCGCATCATCAAATAATGAAATAATCTCCTCGTTTGTAAAGTCTGAAGTTCTTATGAGGTTTTGCATCTATTATCCTTGCCTTTTTAAAAACAAATTTTATCAAAAAAAAGATTAAATTGGTTATAATATTTTCCTATTCTCCCTAAGGAACTTAATGAAATTTTCACTTTATATAATATTTACAATCATATTTTTACTTTCTAATGCAAATGCACAGTTTAATCAAAAAGTTTCCTTTGATGAAGTTAAAAAAGAAATCTCTTACGAAAATGATATAAAACCCATACTAGACAAAAGATGTGTAGTTTGTCACTCTTGTTATAATTCACCTTGTCAATTAAAAATGAGCTCACTAGAAGGACTTTTAAGAGGAGCAACAAAAGAGCCTATTTATAAAAATAGACTAAAAGCTGGTGAAATGACAAGACTCTTTGTAGATGCAAGTACTACAGAACAATGGAGAGAAAAAGGCTTTTATCCAGTAAATGAAAAGATACCAAATCTAAATGCTTCTATAATGTCTTATTTATTAAATCAAAAACAAAATTTTCCAAAAATAAAAGGAAGTTATGCCCCAGAAGATGATGAACTAACTTGTATAAAAGATAAAGATGAACTTGAAAAATATTTAAATGACAAGCCTTATCATGGTATGCCCTATGGTTTTCCAGCTTTAAAAAAAGAAGAACACAATCTTCTTATGACTTGGTTAAATAAAGGAATAAAAAAGCCTAAAATCATACAAACAAAAGAACCAAAAGAGATAAAAATCTTCGAAGACTTTTTGAATAATCAAGATGTAAAACATAAAGTAACAGCTAGATATATTTATGAACATCTTTTCTTAGCTCATATTAAATTTCCTGATAGTAATGATTTTTACGAACTAGTAAGGTCTTATACAAAACCAAATACAAGTGTAAAAGTAATAGCAACAAGACTTCCTTATGATAAAGTTGAAGAGCCATTTTATTATAGGTTTGAAAAAATAAAATCAACTATTGTTCATAAAACACATATGGTATATAATTTTGATGAAAGTAAATTAAAAAGATATAAAGACCTTTTTATAAATACAAATTGGGAAGCAAAACCTACTTTAGTAAGTTATGATTCAAAAATAGCAGCAAATCCATTAACAGCTTATGAACAAATACCTGCAACATCTAGATACAATTTTTTACTTGATAATATCCACTACTTTATTATGACATTTATAAGAGGTCCTGTTTGTAAAGGTCAAATTGCACTAAATGTAATAAATGACCATTTCTGGGTTGCCTTTAAAGACCCAAAATATGATGTAACTCTTCATGATAGTAACTTTATACATGATAATTTAAAAAAGCTAAGTGTACCAAATGAATATGGACCAAATGCTCCTATTTTGGATACTTTTGATTTTTATAATTATGACCAAGATACCATAGCTTATTATAAAAATAAAAATGAACTTTACAAAAAATATTATAAAAATGGAATAGATATAAATAGTATCTGGAAAGGCAATCATAACGGAAGAAAAGATAATGATGCAATATTGACTATATATAGACATTTTAACTCTGCCTCAGTTCAAAAGGGAGCCTTGGGTGATATTCCTAAAACTATGTGGGTTATTGATTATCCTTTATTAGAAAGACTTTATTATTCTCTTGTTGTTGGATTTGATGTATTTGGGAATACCCCCCATAAACTACTTGTAAGAAAGTATATGGACAGACTAAGAATAGAAGGTGAAAGTAACTTCTTAGAATATCTTCCAAAAGATATTAGAAAAACTCAATTTGACAAATGGTACTTAGGATATACTGCAAAATGGTTAATTACTTACATCCCATCTCAAAATAACACCTTAATAAAATATAACTCTAAAGAGTATAAAAAAGAGTTGATTTTAGATATCTTAGATTATACAAATACACCAAAAGATGAAATAAACTTTATAGAAAAAGATTATAAACAATCTCCTATATTAAAACAATACAATACAAAAGCTCAAATAGAAAAAGGCCTTAAAGACCTAACTTTAAAAAAGAATATAACTCTTTTTAGGGACTATTCAAGTGATAATTTCAATCTTTCATATTTAAGAATACAGATGAATAATAAAGAGAATTATGTTTATTCAATAGTAATAAATAAATGGCATGACAATGTTGCCTTTTTATTTAATGAAAGTGAAAGATTAGATCCTCGTAAAGATAAAATAAATATAGTAAAAGGATTTATAGGTTCATATCCAAACTTATTTATTGTTGTAAAACAAGATGATTTAAGTGAGTTTTTTAATATTTTGATACATTATAAAAAAAATGATAATAAAAAACTAGCAAAATATTTTATAAGTAGAGAAAATAAAAACTTTTGGGAAGTATATGATTGGTTTCAAAATGAATTTGACAAAGAGAAACCTATAGACTCAGGAATTTTTGATTTAAATAGATATTTTAGAAAATCTATCCTTCCCGAAACTAATTAAAAATATATTTTCGATATAATAAGCATATTTTTTTTAGGAAGTTTACAAATGTTAGAACAATTAGATAAAGATTATGTATTAAATACTTATGCAAGAAATTATGTTAACTTTAAAAGTGGAAAAAATGCAACACTTTTTGATGACAAAGGTAATAACTATATAGATTTTACTTCAGGAATTGGTGTTGTTAGTGTTGGACATGGTAATAAACAAGTTGCAGATGCAATTTATGATCAAGTTAGTAATATAACTCATATTTCAAACCTATATGCCATAGAACCACAAGCCCTATTAGCTGAAAAAATTGCTAAACTTAGTGGTTATGATGTTGCAACATTTTTTGCGAATAGTGGTGCTGAAGCAAATGAAGGTGCAATAAAGATTGCAAGAAAATATGGGCAAACAAAATTTGCAAATAAAAAATATAAAGTGATAACTTTAGAGCACTCTTTCCATGGAAGAACTATTACTACTGTTAAAGCAACAGGTCAAGATAAATTTCACTCACCAAATTTTTCTCCATATCCTGAAGGTTTTTCATATAACAAACAAATCAATGACATCTATAACTCAATAGATGAAGAAACTGTTGCTGTGATGATTGAACTTGTTCAAGGTGAAGGTGGTGTTCAACCTTTCGAAAAAGAAGAGATTCAAAAATTAGCTGCATTTTTAAAAGAAAAAGAAGTTTTATTTATCGTTGATGAAGTTCAAACAGGAATATATAGAAGTGGTGAATTTTTAGCAAGTAACCTTTATGAAATAGAGCCTGATATTATTACAATCGCAAAAGGCTTAGGTGGTGGAGTTCCTATTGGAGCAGTTTTAACAAAACATAAAAATATCTTCTCACCTGGTGATCATGGTTCAACTTTTGGTGGTAATTATTTAGTTACAAGAGCATCTTTAGAAGTTTTAAAAATCTTAGATGAATACAAAGATAAAGGTGGACTTGATGAAGCTATTATTTACTTCGAATCAAAATTAGCTGCTTTATTTGAAAAATATCCAAATATATTCATTTCAAAAGTTGGTTTAGGTCTTATGAGAGGACTTAGAGCAAAAGATGAAGCTACTTTAGCAGCAATTATTAAAAATAGTTTTGAACAAGGAGTATTAGTCTTAAAATCAGGAAGAAATACTTTAAGATTCTTGCCAGTATTAACTATCACAAAAGAAGAAATTGATGAAGGATTCAAAAGGCTAGATGATGCAATTTCTAAGATTTAAACTATCTTTAGCAACTATTGTATTAGTTGCTAGTTCTTCATTTGCAGCACAAAGTGATAAGTTAGATGAATCTATTCTTTTAAAGAAAAGATTAGAAATATTTGATTTATCAAAAGAGCAAATAGAAGAGAATAGTTCAAAACTTAAAAAAGATTGGATAAATCCAGTAAATTATACCTATTCAAAAGTTTATGGAGATAAATATGATACTGAAAAGTCTCTTATCTCCGTAGACCAACCCATATTTAAAACTGGTGGTATTTACAAAGCCATAAAATATGCAAATGCTCAAAGACTCTATTCACATTTAGATTTAGATTTGCAAAAAAAGGCTATGATAAAAGATACTACAACTATTTTATTTAATATTCATAAACTACAATTACAAATAAAAAAACAAGAGCTTTTAGTAAAAAATGGAGAAATAGATATCCAAAGAAAAAAAGAACAAGTATTCAATGGTTTTGCTGATACTTCTTTACTAGATAATGCCATACTTGATACAAATACAAGTAGAAATGCTTTGGCTGATTTAGTTTATCAAAAAGAAGAGTTAATAAATGAATTTGCTACATATGCAAGTGGTGATTATGAAAGTTTTACTTTGCCAAAATTTAGTATTTTAGATAAAGAAAACTTCTTAAAAGATAATCTAACTTTGAAAAGAGCAAAAGCAGATATAAGTAGTAAAAAAGACTTTTCTTGGATGACCATATCAAAATATCTTCCAACAGTAAGTGCAACCTTTGATTATACAAAATATCACTCAAGTAATAACCCTACAATAAATACAGATGATGATGTTCAAAACTATGGAATAAAAATCACTATGCCCCTTGATACAAGAACCTTCAATGATATTCAAAGTACAAGAATAGATTATCTAAAAGCAAAATTGGATTTTGATAATCAAATTTTAGAACAAGAAAATTATTTCAAAAGTAAACTATCAAAAATCAAAATGATAGATTCAAAAATAGCTATTGCAAAAAATGATTATGTATTATATAACTCCCTACTTGATGTAGTTGTAGAAGAAAAAGAAGCAGAACTAAAAACCCAAAGTGATGTAGACACCTTACTAAATTCTAAGAAAATAAGAGAATTAGACCTCAAAATTTACAATATCGATAAACAAATCGAACTATTAGATATTTATTCTAAAATAAGCTAACAAACAAGAAGATTACTTCTTCTTATTTGGTAGATTTAAATAATATTCAATCTCACCTTCTGTTAAGATTTTAATAGTATTTGTACTTCCTGGAATCCCTGCTGGGTATCCAATAGTTGCTATATATGGTCCTGTTTTATCAAGTAAGTTTCTTGATTCTAGATTTTTTAGCATCTTTTGAATCATCTTAGAAGCTTGTCCTTCTTTTAATACACTAATAGGATAAACTCCCCAAACAGCGCATAAAGAATTCAAAGTTTTTCTTTTATGTGAAAATGCTAAGATTTTTGTTTTTGGTCTATATCTTGATATTTTCATAGCAGATTTACCTGAACTTGTAAGTGCTAAGATACCTTTTGCACCTAAATCATCTGCAAGTTTACTTACTGTTCCTTGAATAACATCAAATTCATCTAAATAGTCTAATTTAGATTGTTTATCGAAGTTATAAATCTCTTCTGTTTTTGCAATAATATTACTCATTGTTTGTACAACATTAATAGGATCAGTTCCAACAGCACTCTCTTCAGAAAGCATTACAACATCAGTTCCATCTAAAACTGCATTTGCAACATCTGAGATTTCTGCTCTTGTTGCTCTTTCATTTTCTGTCATTGAAAGAAGCATTTGAGTTGCTGTTATTACTGGTTTACAAGCTGCATTTGCTTTTTTAATAAGTCTTTTTTGAATAGTTGGAACTTCATAGTAAGGAACTTCTATTCCTAAATCTCCCCTTGCTACCATAATACCATCACTAACTTCTATAATTTCATCAATATTCTCAACTGCATCAAATTTTTCAATTTTAGCAATTAATTTTCCAGAGTAACCTTTTAAAAGTTTTCTTGCATGTTCCATGTCTTTTTTGTTTTGTACAAATGAAATTGCGAAGTAATCAACTTTATTTTTAATACCCCAGGCAATATCTTTTTCATCTTTTTTAGTAATAACATCAATATCAATTATTGTATTAGGAAAGTTTACTCCTTTTCTTGAGCCTAATTTTCCATGATTTTCTATTTCTGCTTTTACTTGAACACCTGTTTCAATTACTTTTGCTCTAATAGTTCCATCATACAAGTAAATATATTCATTTATTTTTACTTTATCAAGTAATTCTGGATAGTTTAATGATGCTACATATTCATTTTCACTCTCTTGATACCCCTCAATATCATCTTTTACAAATCTTATGGTATCACCTTTTCTTAATTCAAAAGGTTCTTTTAAATCCCCCAATCTTACCTTTGGTCCTGAAATATCTTGTAAAACAGCAACTGTAGTGTTAAGGTTTTCCATTGCTTTTCTGATATTATTTAAAGTATTTAAGTGGTATTCGTGGCTTCCATGTGAGAAATTAAGTCTGAACATATTTGCCCCAGCTTTTATTAACCCTTCAATTATTTCTATTGTATCACTTGCTGGTCCAAGTGTTGCTAATATTTTTGTTCTTTTATCCATAAATTAATCCTTTCATATTTATTTGATGATTATACCATAATCGCAGTTACACACTAGTAACATTTTATAAACAGTTTTTGGATATTATTACTCCTATGAATACAAAATTTAGTGATTATTTTAACAATTGGCTTTATGGTGAAGATGGATATTATACAAAATATAATGCTATTGGAAAAGATGGAGACTTCTTTACAGCAGTTTCAACTTCAATATTTTTTGGTGGAAGTATTGCCCAAAAGATAGTTGATACAATCTTAAATAATAAACTTCCATCTAACACTACTATTGTAGAAATTGGTGCCCATCATGGCTATTTATTAGCTGATATTATCCAGTTTATTTATACTTTAAATCCAAAACTTCTTGAAACCCTAAACTTCGCAATTGTTGAGAGGTTTGAGAACTTAAGAGATGAGCAAAAAGAGTATCTGAAGAACTCTTTTGGTGATAGTATTAAATTTGATTTTTATAATGACATAAGTGAAGTAAAACTTGACCATGCTTTTATTGTAGCAAATGAGATTTATGATGCTTTTACTTGTGAATTAATCTATACCCAAAATGAAAAATTGCAAACGGCCTTTGTAAAAAATGATAAAATAAAATTCGAAGATTGTTTAGATGAAAAAATTATTAACAAATGTAAAAAATACAAAATCTCAAAAGGTGAATTAGCTTTAGGATATGAAGAATTTGCAAAAAATATTTGTGAAAATATTAAAAACTTCTACTTTCTAAGCTTTGATTATGGGGAAAAATATCCAAGAAATGACTTTTCTTGTAGGGTCTATTCACAACACCAAGTTTTTCCAATCTTTGAAGAAAAACTTGATTTAACTAAGCTATATAAAAATTCAGATATCACTTATGATGTAAACTTTTCCCATGTAATTGATAGTTTTACTGATATTTGTAAATGTGAAGTTGAATATCAAACTCAGCTAAAAGCCCTAGTAGAGTTTGGGATTTTAGATTTACTTGAAATCTTGCAAAAAAATGTAAGCGAAGAAAACTATTTAAAAGAAGTACAAAAAGTAAAAACCCTACTTGAACCAACAGGCATGGGAGATAGATTTAAAATGCTACTTATTAAAAAGTAGCATTTTGTCACTTGTCAATTTTTATATCATTTTTACCAGTAAATTCTTTTTGATCAGCACTACTTACAATAAGTTTAGCAATTTTATCTGTTGAAACTGCTATTTCATGAGCTTCAGATGATACCATCGCATTTTTTTGCGTTTGTTGATCAAGTTGATTGATAGAATCATTAATTTGTTCTATTCCAAATAGTTGCTCTTTTGAAGCACTCTCTATATCAGAGATTAATTTAATACTTTGAGAAATATTAGCATTTAATTTTTTATATCCTGTTATCATAGTTCCTGCTATTTTTTTACCTGCATTTGCTTTTGATGTAGCATTTTCCACTAAGACTTTTATTTGTTTTGCAGCTTCTGCACTTCTAGTAGCAAGATTTCTTACTTCTTGTGCAACCACTGCAAACCCTTTTCCAGCTTCACCTGCAGTTGCTGCTTCCACTGCAGCATTTAAGCTTAAAATATTTGTTTGAAATGCTATTTGATCTATTATACCAATAGACTCAACAATAGATTGAACTTGTTCATTAATTTCATCCATGGATATTGATGTTTCATTAGCTAATCTTTCTCCTTCGTTTGCTGAAGTTGTCACTTCATTTGAGAAATTAGCCATTTTTGCAATATTATCCGTATTTGATCTAATATTACTTGTAATTTCTTCAACAGCAGCTGCTGTTTCTTCAAGTGATGCGGCAGCTTCATTTGAACTGTCATTTAACTTATCAACATTTTTAAGTAACCTATCTGAACTATAATCAAGGGTTAATCCATTTGATTTATTTTCTACTAGCATTTGAGTAGTAGAATCACCTAACATATTTACACCATTCGCTAATTTTAATAAATGCTCTTTTATATTTGTAGTTGATATTTTATTTAGATAATTGTAGTTTGAATATTCATCTAATATATTTAAAACTTTTTCAATATTATTTTCTAAATTATCAGCCATTTTATTTAACACATCTTTTAATTGTAATAATGATTGATTTGAAACTTTAACTACTAATCTTTTACTTAAATCACCATTTTCAAATTCTCCTAAAACAAAAATAGCTTCATCTATTAATTTTCTATCTTCTTCTATTCCTACTTTTGTTCTTTCAATATTTTGATTTACTACTTTTGCCATTTGCCCAAATTCATCAGTTGTATTTATTTCTATTAAATCTGCTTTATTATTTTCTCTATTTAAGAATGAAAAAAATGAAATAAGTCCATTTTTGAATATTTCTAATTTTTTTGTTATATCAGATATTATTACATATGATAGTAATACGATAATTATTAACGAAAATATAATAACAGTTATCACAAAGTATATACTATTAGAATATATATTTTCAGCTTTTTCTGTCTCACTTTTTGCAACATTTAGTTGTAAAGATATCAATTCTGAAACTTTTTCTCCTATTGGGTCAATTTTAGGATACAGTTCATCAGTAGTAAATTTACCAATAAGTTCTAAATCTTTTTTTTCACAGGCCATTTTTATATTTTTTGAAAGATCATCTGCAACTAACATTAATTTTTTAGCTTCATTTACTAACTTTTGTTCTTCATTTGTCAATGATGTTAATAAATAATCATTCCATTCGTTTTTTATTTTATTTTCTGCACCGTTAATATTAGAAATACACTCTTCAAATGTAATATTTCCATTTCTTGTTTTATGAGTTGTATCAACAATATTAACTGCATATTCATCTGCAATTATTTTTAACTGTTTTAAGGGAACAACTCTATCATAATACACTGTTTGGAGTCCATTATTAACTTTTTTCAATTGAATAATACTTGATACACCAATTATTATTAATCCTACAATTGAAACAAATGCTAAAATAAATAGTTTATTTTTTGTGCTTATATTTTTCATACTTCTTCCTCTTTTGAATTATTATTTAATTATTTCAAAAGATAGTCAAGAAGTAGTCAAGTTTTTTGAAGTCTTTTTATAAATATAAAATAGAAAAGTTATAACTTTTCTATTTCTTTATACTCTTCATCTGTAAAGATTCTAGATTTTGTGATAAATTGGTAACCTAAATCTATTTCCAGTGAAAAAGAGTTTCCGAAGGCAGCTTTTTCTTCTTTTACATCAATAGTTATTTCTGAATGTCTAAAATACTCAAATTGGTCTTTATCTATAAAAAACTCACATCCACAAATTTCTCCCATCTTTACATTTCGTGAGGGAACATGAAAGTCACTTTTTGCATAACACATAGGAGCTGTTCCATCACAACATCCACCACTTTGGTTAAATACCAATTCACCATTTTCTTTTTTTAATTGTTCAATTACCTCTGCAGCTGCTGGAGTAACTAATAGTCTTTTTATTACCATTTTTTATCCTTAAAATATCCCACTTTAAGGGACCTATTCATATTAGCTTTCTTTTATCACAATTTAAAAAAATTGTTAAAGAAACAAACCCTAAAGAGCATAAACGAGTTATTCTTTTTATCAGCAAAAAAAAATGCATAGAAGAACTCTTCTATGCATTTTAGAATTATTTACTTTAAAGTAAAGGCCTAGAAAAATCCTAATTTATTTTTGTTATATGAAGTTAGAATATTTTTAGTATGTCTATAAGAGTTTAACATCATCATATGAGTTTCTCTTCCAATACCTGATTTTTTATATCCACCAAATGATGCATGAGATGGATATAAGTGATAACAATTTACCCAAACTCTACCAGCTTCAATTCCTCTTGAGAATTTATGTAATTGATGAGCATCTCTTGACCATACACCAGAACCCAATCCATAAATAGTATCATTTGCAATAGCTAATGCTTCATCTTCATCTTTAAAAGTAGTAACTGCTAGAACTGGTCCAAAAATCTCTTCTTGGAAGATTCTCATTTTATTGTGACCTTTAAATAGTGTTGGTTGAATATAGTTTCCATTTGGATATTTCTCACTTTTATACTCATCACCACCAATTAATAATTCAGCACCTTCTTCTTTACCAATTTTGATGTATTCCATAATTTTTTCTTTTTGAGTAGTTGAACATTGAGCACCCATCATACAAGTTGGATCTAAAGGATCACCTAATTTAATAGCTTTTACTCTTTCTAATACTCTTGCCATAAATGGCTCATAAATTGACTCTTGAATTAATGCTCTTGATGGACAAGTACAAACTTCACCTGAGTTAAATGCAAATAATACAAGTCCTTCAATAGCTTTATCAAAGAATTCATCGTCTGCATCCATAATTGATTCTAAAAAGATATTTGGTGATTTTCCACCAAGTTCTAATGTAGAAGGAATAATATTTTCAGTTGCATATTGCATAATTAATTGACCAGTTGTAGTTTCACCTGTAAATCCAACTTTTTTGATATCTGGATGAGTAGATAAGTATTTACCGATTTTTCCACCTGCACCATTAATAATATTAATTGCACCTGCTGGTAATATTGATTGAATTGTTTCCATTAAAATTAAAATTGACATTGGAGTTGCACTTGCTGGCTTCATTACAATACAATTCCCAGCAGCTAAAGCAGGAGCTAGTTTCCAAGCAGCCATTAATAGTGGGAAGTTCCAAGGAATAATTTGAGCAACAACACCATATGGCTCATGAACTTCTTGAGAAATAGTATCTGCATCTAAATCTGCAACTGTACCAGATTCTGCTCTAATAACTGAAGCAAAATATCTAAAATGATCAATTACTAAAGGAACATCAGCTGCTAAAGTTTCTCTTACAGCTTTACCATTATCTAAAGTTTCAGCAATAGCTAAAGCCTCTGAATTTGCTTCAATAGCATCAGCAATTTTATTTAAAAGATTACTTCTTTCAACTACTGATGTATGTTTATAAGCTTCAAATGCTTTGTTTGCAGCTTTAATTGCTAATTCAACATCTTCTTCATTTGATCTTGGGATTCTTGTTAAAACTTCACCATCAACTGGAGAAACATTATCAAAATATTCACCACTTTTTGGTGCTACCCATTCTCCACCTATAAAGTTTTCATATTGAGCTTTGTATGTTGGTTTTGCGTATGCCATTTTTTTTCCTTTTATATGTGTTAAAATCTGAAAAAGTTTGATTATCAAATTTTTTCTGTAATGAAATTCTACTCCACTATTATAGCCTGAATATAGCCATCTATATAGCATGAATATAGCAACATAATACAATTAAGACAAGTCCTATTATATGGGCTTGATAGCTTTTTAAATTTTATATTATTTTTATAAAAAGAGTATTTTTTTATGTTACAATATTTTTATGAATACATACAATTATATATATCAGAATCATTCATTTAAAAAAGAGATAGATTATTCATTTTTTAAAGACAAAAAAAACATCCTAATACAAGTATTTTGTGGAAAAGAAGAAAATACTTTAGAATATATTATTAATCTTTTGGCAGATAACATACCACATGCTACTATAATAGGTACAACAACCGATGGAGAGATAAAAGACAAAAAAGTATCAACTTTTAAAACTGTTGTTTCCATATCAGTTTTTGAAAATACTACTATTAAGTCATCAATAAAAGAAGGGAGTAACTCTTTTAATAGTGGATATGAAATAGCAAAAGATATAGTAACGGACAATACAAAGCTAATAATTACCTTTACAGATGGAACAACTACAAATGGAGAAGACTATTTAAAAGGAATAACTGCTTTTAACAAATCCATAATGGTAGCTGGTGGAATGGCTGGAGATAATGGTGTATTTAAACAAACCTATGTATCTTGTGGTAGAAAGATATTGGCTAATGGTGCCGTTGCCATATCATTAAACTCTGATATTTTACTTGTGACAAATGATCATAAATATGACTGGTCTCCAATTGGAATTGAACATACTATTGACAAAGTTAAAGGCAATAGAATTTATGGAATTTCAGGAATGGATGCTATGGATTTTTATGAGAAGTATCTAGGTAATAGTGATTCTTACACAGAATTTCCATTAATAGTTCAAAGAAATGGTATGTCTGTAGCAAGAGCAGTTCTTACAAGATACCCTGATGGAAGTTTTGGTTGTGGAGGAAACTTATACAAAGGTGATAAAGTAAGACTTGGATTTGCAAATGCAGAACTTATTATAAAAAACCCAATACAGTATTTAAAAAGTATACATGAATATCCAGCTGAAACATTTTTCATATACTCATGTATGGCAAGAAGAAGATATATGCAAAGCCTAATCAAGCTTGAAATTGAACCATTTGCTGCTATTGCTCCTACTTCTGGTTTCTTTACTTATGCAGAGTTTTTTCATGAAAATGACAGAAATGAGCTTATGAATCAAACAATTACTCTAGTAGGATTAACTGAAAATATTCATACAGTAAAAAAAGATATCCCTAAAATAGAAAAAATAGTAAATAAAAATGAAAGCTCTTATGCAAAGACTATTCAAGCATTAACAAATCTAATTCAACAAAGTGCAAAAGATCATGATGAACAATCAAAAAGATTAGAAGAACATATCGCATATTCAGAAAATATACTTAAAAATCAGAAAATGTTTTTAAGACATGCCGTTCATGAAACAAATACTCCACTATCAGTGATTATGAGTAATATAGAACTTCATGAGATGAAACATCAAAAAAGTGAATATCTTTCAAATATAGAAGTTGCCATGAAAAGTATATTTTCTATTTATGATGATTTGAGTTATTTAGTAAAAAAAGACCAAGTTGAGTACAAAGTTTACTCACTAGATTTAGTTGATTTTGTTAGAAGTAGAGTATACTTTTTCAAAAATGTAGCAACCCAAGTATCTTCAAAATTTAATTTAGAGAGTAATAGGGATAAGGTGATGATTAACTTTAGTGAGACAAAATTACAAAGAATAGTTGACAATACTTTATCAAATGCTATAAAATACACAAACAAAGGAAAAGATATAAATGTAAGAGTTGAAGAAGTTAATAACTACTTAAAATTTACAGTATCAAGTAACTCAAAAAAAATACAGGATCCAGAAAAAATATTCCAAGAATATTATAGAGAAGAAAAATCCAAAAATGGATTTGGATTAGGTTTAAATTTAGTAAAAAGGATTTGCGATGAAGAGGGAGTTATCATAAAAGTAAACTCAGATATTGATACTACTAGTTTTACATATATTTTTAAAGGTTAATCATGAAAATATTATTACTTGAAGATGACATTATGTTAAATAAAGCAATCAAAACTTACTTAGAATCTACTGGACATGTAGTTCATTCTGTTATGGATGGAAACCAATGTATAGAGACTTTGGATAAAGAACAATTTGATTTATTGATTTTTGATATAAATGTCCCAGATGTGGATGGCTTAACTATCCTTGAAAATTTACATAAACAAAAAAGAATGGTACCTACAATCTTTATTTCTGCACTTATTGATATTGAAGATATTACAAGGGCTTTTGATATAGGTTGCCATGATTATTTAAAAAAACCATTTCATTTAAAAGAATTGACACTAAGAATAAACAAATTTTTAAAAACAAATCAAGTCCATCAACAACATAAAAGATTATCAAAATCATATAGTTATGATTCTAAAAATATGATTTTATTATTTAACAATGAACCACAAATACTACCTAAAAGACAAATCCAAATAATAGATTTATTAGCTGCAAATAGATCTTTAGTTTGTAATTATGATATGTTTAGAGTATATGTTTGGAATGATGATTATATAGATAATGCCACAATAAGAGCAGAAGTTAATCGGGTAAAAAAAGTACTAAAAGAAGATTTTATTTTAAATATTAGAGGTATTGGTTATATGGTCGAAAGACCAAACTAAGTACCTCTTAAATAAAAATAACACTATCAAACTATTAAATAAGCACTAATAAACAACTATTTAAGCAAAAAAAAAGAAGAACTATTTTTTTTAAAACCCTAGAATAAGAAAAACTTAAATAGGGAAGAATTATGTCAAGAAAAATTTCTAAAGTCCTAGTAGCAAATAGAGGTGAAATAGCTCTTAGAATAATAAGAGCTTGTAAAGAGTTAGATATTAAAAGTGTCGCAATATTTTCAGAAGTAGATATTGAAGGTATTTGGGTAAAAAAAGCTGATGAGTGTTATCCTTTTTTAGGAGATGCCCTAGATGCTTATTTAAATATTGATAAAATCATATCTCTTGCTTTAAAAGCTCAATGTGATGCCATTCATCCTGGATATGGGTTTTTATCTGAAAGTGCAGAGTTTGCAGAAGCTTGTGATAAAGCAGGTATTATTTTTATAGGTCCAAAAGCTGAACATATAGCACTTTTTGGAGATAAGATGGCTTCAAAAGTTGCTATGAAAGCTATTGGAGTTCCAGTATTAGAAGGAACAAGTACTCCTATTGTAGATGTAAAAGAAGGTGAAAGAATTTCAAGGGAAATTGGTTTTCCAATTATCATCAAAGCTGCGTTTGGTGGTGGTGGAAGAGGAATGAGAATAGTTAAAGAAGAAAAAGACTTTAAAGCTATGTTTGAAGCAGCAACTGCAGAAGCTAAGAAATTCTTTGGAAAAGGTGATGCCTTTATAGAAAAATATGTGGAAAATCCAAGACATATTGAAGTTCAAGTTATAGCTGATAAGTATGGGAATGTCCTTCACTTAGGTGAAAGGGACTGTTCTATTCAAAGAAGACATCAAAAAGTAATAGAAATAGCTCCAAGTCCTAGATTAAATGAAAATGTAAGAAGAGAGTTATATAGAGTTTCTACCAAAGCTATGTTCAAATTGGGTTATGAAAGTGTTGGAACAATCGAATTTTTAGTCGATGCAGATGATAATATTTATTTTATTGAGATGAATACCAGAGTTCAAGTGGAACATCCAGTAACTGAGCTAATTACTGGTGTTGATATTATCCAAAGAATGATAGAAATAGCAGAAGGTGATAAACTCCAATTTTTACAAGAAGAGATAAATTTCAGAGGATATGCAATAGAATTTAGAATCAATGCTGAAGATCCAAAGAAAAAATTTATGCCAGCATCTGGAACTATAACTAAGTACTTAACTCCAGGAGGACCAGGAGTAAGAATAGATACAAGTGTTTATACAGGTTATAAAATTCCACCAAACTATGACTCAATGGTAGGAAAACTTATAGTGTGGGCACTTGATTGGGATGGTGCAGTTAAAAAAGCAAGACGAGCTTTAGATGAATTTTATATAGAAGGACTTCCTACAAATATTCCTTTACACAGAGAAATTGTACGAGATTTAGACTTTATTGAAGGGAAACTTGATACTAGTTATTTAGATAAAAAATTAGAAAAATTTAATATGGATGCAATTGATCATATTGAAGAAGAAGAGAAAAAAATGAAAAATATAACTAAGTTAATAGAGCAAATTAAGAAAAACAAACTAAGTGTAAGATAATCTCTTACGCTTAGTTAAGCTTCATTTATAAAAGACAAAGAGTTTTGTTTATTTCTATAAACTGGTTCACTATTTGATTTTAGAGCAGTTTGTACTTTATCCAAAACTACTTTATGATAAGAAGATTTATCGCAAACTGGGTCAGCTTCATTCATATCTTTTGTTAAAGCATAAGCTTGGCATCTACAACCTCCAAAATCAGTCTCTTTTTCAGGACAAGTTCGACAAGGCTCTTTCATCCATTTATCACCCCTAAAAAAGTTAAATGCTTCAGAATCATTCCATATCTCTTTTACTGAGAACTCTTTTACATTGGGAAATTCTAATGGTAAAGTATTAGCTGTATTACAAGGAAGTGCTACTCCATCAGGATTGATAGTTAAAAAAGTAGTTCCCCAACCATTCATACAGGCTTTTGGTCTTGTAGCAAAATAATCAGGCACTACAAAAAACACCTTCATATCATCTCTTTTTTCCCTATAAAAATCAACCTCTTCTTTTGCTTTTTTAAGTTGTTCTTCTGTTGGTAAAAGAGCATCTATATTTTCTAAAGCCCAACCATAATATTGAATATTTGCTATTTCTAAATAGTTTGCTCCAATAGAGTTTGCAAACTCAATTATATCACCCACTTGATGAATATTTTGTCTTGTAATACAGGAGTTAACAATAAGTTGCAAGCCATTATCTTTACAAGCTTTTGCAAAGGCTAATTTATCTCTTTGGGCATTTTTATTATTTGTGATTAGTGCTGTTGTATTGGCATCATGTGATTGAATTCCAAGTTGAACTGTTTTTAATCCTGCTTCTTTTAACTTTGGAACAATAGACAAATCAGCCCCAACCCCTGAAGTTATAAGATTAGTATAAAACTTCAAATCTGCAGCTTTTTTAACAATCTCTAAAATATCTTTGTTTAAAAGTGGTTCACCACCTGAAAAGCCTAATTGAACAGCACCCATGGCTCTTGCTTCTTCCATAACTCTAAACCAATCTTCTTTGCTCATACTATCTTTAGTATTTGCAAAATCAAGTTGATTATAACAATATGAACACTCCAAAGGGCACTTATGGGTTAACTCTAAAAGCATCCAAAGTGGTGGCTTAATATCAGTTTGCATACATCACCCACTTACGCTCTAAAGCTTCTGTTAAAAAAGCTTCTACATCTTTTTTTAAATCAGCCATTTGAAACTTTTCTTCTAAAATTTTTGCAATATCTAAACAGCTTTTTTCGCCATCACATAAATTCATTATCTCCCCAGCACTTCCATTTAACTGTACCATTCCCTCAGGATAAAGTAGTACAAAACACTTTTGTGCCTCTTCATACTGTAATTGAAAGTGATTATTCACTGCAATTGATTTTTCTAGTTGCATTACATCCCTTTATATTAAAATATGGTGGTCGCTTAAGTTCATATGCTAAATATAAAGCATCACACATAGTCCAAAGAATATCTAATTTAAACTGTAAAATTTCACATGCCTTTTTTTGTAATTCTATAGTATTAAACTCTTCTAATGTTAAAGCCAATCCATGCTGAACATCACGTCTTGCTTCGCTTAATCTTTTTTGAAAATATCTTAATCCATTTTGCTCAATCCAAGGATAATTTTTTGGCCAAGTATCAAGTCTTTGTTGATGAATTTTTGGAGCAAACATCTCTGTTAAAGATGACATTGCAGCTTCTTTCCATGGTCTTTGTTTTGCAAAATTTATATAAGCATCAACTGCAAATTTTACAGCTGGTAATACATACTTGTGAGAGATTAAATCCTCTTTCTTTAGTCCTACTGCTTCACCCAATTCCAACCAAGCTTCAATCCCTCCACCAACACTATCATGGTCAATTATTCTATCTATCCATTTTCTTCTATCTTCTAATGGTGGATTATTTGACATAATCGCAGCATCTTTAATTGGAATCGCTGTTTGATAATAAAATCTATTTGCAACCCAACCTTGAATCTCCTCTTTTGTACAAGACCCTTCATACATTCTTATATGAAAAGGATGATGAATATGATACATATCACCCATAGCTCTTAATTTTGCTTCAAACTCTTCTTTTGATAATAATTGTTCCATTTTTTTTGTCATATCATTGTCTCCTTTTTTTATGGTTCCCACAAAAAAAGGGAACCTCTTCTTTTTAACAGGATTTATAAAAAATCCTTAAAAGAAGGCTGTTGTCAAACTCTCTTTGAGAAAACCTAAAGGGCTTTAAGAATAAAGCCTTAACCTCTATAAATCGATACTCATGCCATCATAAGATATTTCAATCCCATGGGAAATAAGTTCTTTGTACTCTTCATTTTCTTCATCAAGAATGGGATTTGTATTATTTATATGAATTAATATTTTTCTTGGTTTTTCCAAAGTATCAAGTATCTTGATAAGTCCATTTTCTCCACTTAAAGGAAGATGTCCCATATCAGTTCCTAGCTTTGTTGAAAAGCCATTTTTTATCATCTCATCATTTGTCCAAACTGTTCCATCAACTAATAAAATATCAGCATCAGACATCTCTTTTATTATATGCTCTTGGGCAACTCCAAGTCCTGGAAGATAAAAAAGTTTTTTGCCAGTAGTTTTATTTCTAACTACAATACCAATATTATCCCCTGCCCTTGGTTTATCTCTATATTTAGAATATGGAGGTGCATTTGAAATAAGGGGATGTGCAAAAAACTCATAATTTGGCATTACTGGTATTTCAAAGCTTTTGTTATTTGGTGTGATTTCATTATATTTAATACCTCCACCATCCCAATGGGTTAGCATCTTAAAAAGTGGAAATGAAGTATTAAGTTCTTCTTTTACCTCTTTTGTACAATATACTTCATGGGGACAACCTTCTCTTAACATCAAAAGACCAGTTGTATGGTCAATTTGAGCATCAATAAAAATGATTGCTTTTATTTTAGTTTCTCGTCTTTGTTGTGGTTGTAAAAAAGGTGAATTATGTATTTGTTCTAAAATATCAGGTGAAGTATTAAATAAAACCCAGTTTTCTCCATCTTCACTAATAGTAATTGAACTTTGAGTTCTTCTTTTAACTGTTTTTTTGCCCTGTCTATAAGCTTTACAGTTATCACAATTACAATTAAACTGAGGAAGTCCTCCTCCAGCACTTGAACCTAAAACTTCTATTTTCATAATAATCCTAACTCTTTTTTTAATTGAATTTATCTATTATAAACTCAAGTAAAAAAAATAAAAGCTAGGGAGTTATCCCTAACTTTTAAATTCATAGTTAAAAAGACTTATTCATGACAAATATACATTGTCACTTCAAAACCAAATCTATTATCAACGAACGCTGGTGTTTCCCATTTCATAATATTGTCCTCCTTTTCAAGATTTTTACTTTTTATTTGTGTAATTTAAATACTAATACTGTTCCACCTTGGTTGATGTTTTTAATTGTTTTTGCAACTTCACCACCCCATAAAGGAACAGCTCCACCCCAACCAGAGATTATAGCAACATATTGTTCACCATTTTCTTCCCAAGTAACTGGAGAAGATACTATCCCTGAACCTGCATTAAATTTATATAAAACTTTTCCTGTTTCATCATCAAATGCCATAAATTTACCTTCAGGAGTACCTGTAAATACTAAACCACCTGCAGTTGATAATGTTCCTGCCCATAATGGTGCTTTATTTTTGAATTCCCATTTAATTTTTCCAGTCATTGGATCAATAGCTTTTAATGAACCTATGTGATCTTTAAAAATTGGTTTAATTGTGAATCCAGCACCTAAATATGCAGCACCTTTTTTATATGAAACTGGTTGATTCCAAATTTCCATACCCCACTCATTTGAAGGGACATAGAACATTTTTGTATTTTTTGAATAAGAAATTGGCATCCAGTTTTTTCCACCTAAGAATGAAGGAACATTAAATACAGCTTTTCCTTTTGTATCACCACTTGGATCACCTGGTCTACTATCTTCATTGTAAATTGGTCTACCATTTTTATCAATTCCTTTTGCCCAAGTAATATTTGAAACAAATGGATGTGCAGTGATAAATTTACCATTTTCTCTATTTAATACATAGAAGAAACCATTTCTATCAGCAGTTCCTGCTAGCTTTTCAACTTTTCCATCTTTATTAGTATAATCAAATGAAACTAATTCATTTACACCATCAAAATCCCAACCATCATGTGGAGTAGTTTGAAAATGCCAAACTATTTTTCCAGTATCTGGATTTATAGCTAATCTTGAAGAAGAGTATAAATTATCCCCTGGTCTTAAATGTGAATTCCATGGAGCTGGATTTCCTGTACCAAAGTATAAAAGGTCAGTCTCTGGATCATATGTTCCACCAAGCCAAGTCGCAGCTCCACCTGTTTTCCACATATCTCCAGGCCAAGTTTTACCAGCTTCTCCACCTGTAATTCCATTTTCTTTACCATTTAGGTATCCCATATTTCCTTCAACTGTAGGTCTAGACCAAATAACTGCTCCAGTTTTTGGATTTCTAGCTTCAACTTTACCTACAACACCAAACTCACCACCAGCAACACCAGTGATTACCATATCTTTTACAATAATTGGTGCAGCTGTAATTGAGTATCCATCTTTATAATTAGCTACTCTTTTTTTCCATACTACTTTTCCAGTTTCTCTATTAAGTGCAACCAGTTTTGCATCTAATGTACCAAAAATTACTAGATTGTCATAAATTGCAACCCCTCTATTTATAACATCACAACATGGTAAAATTGCATCTGGTAATCTTGCATCATATTGCCATAATTCATCCCCAGTTGCTAAATTTATAGCAAATACTCTTGAATAAGATGCAGTTACATACATAACACCATCTTTTATGATTGGTTGAGATTCTTGACCTCTTTGTTTTTCTCCACCAAAAGAAAAATTCCATACAGGAACTAGGTCTTTTACAGTATCTTTATTGATTTGAGTTAAGGGTGAGTATCTTTGACCTTTAAGCCCCATTCCATAAGTTAATACATCCCCTGTAGACTTCTCATCATTTAAGATTTCAGCATTAGTTACTGGTGCATAAGATGGTTTTGTAACCTCATTTGTGCTACCATTCATAGTGCTGTTCGAAGTAACGCATCCGCTAATTAGTGCAGCTAGTGTAACGGCAACTGCGCTAGTTAGTAGTTTCTTCTTAATCATTTTTTTCTCCTTATTATGTTAATAACAAACTGAAAATTTGTCTGATTGAAAGTATACATGAGTTGTATAGCTTGAGTTTAGCTATGATTTACTTTTTTACTTTTAAAGCCAAGAAATGCCATAGCAAGGCTAATAGCTAAAGAAATTGCTAATATTAAAAACACCTCTAAATCAAATTTCATATAAAGTGAAAACCTTATTGCTTCAACTATATAAGTAAATGGATTAAAAGAAGAAAGATTAAAAAGAAAAAGTGATGAATCTTTTATTTTCCAAAGGGGATATAAAGCACTACTTAGGAAAAACATAGGAAATATTACGAAGTTCATAACAGTAGCAAAGTTTTCCAATTGTTTTATAACAGAAGAGATGAAAAGTGCAAAGGCATTTAAAATAATAGATGAAATCATAATTATAGGAATAGTTACTAAAATCGCTACATTTTCTATATCTACCCCATAAAGTTTAGCCACTATTAGAAAAGTAATTGCTTGAATAGTAGATACTACAGAAGTTGCAAACATCTTACAAAATAGTAAATAGTTTCTATTTATATATGAAGTTAGAAGTATCTTCATACTTCCCATTTCTCGGTCAAATATCATAGTTAAAGAACTTTGCATACCATTAAAAAGTAAAACCATTCCCACAAGTCCAGGAACAATATAAGTTTCGTAAGTAATGTATGTCTCATAAGGTGGAGTAATTGCCAAACCAAGAGCAGTTCTAAATCCAACTGAAAATATAAATAACCAAAGTAATGGTCGCACTAGTGCTGAGAAAAAACGACTTTTTTGTTTTAAAAATCTTATCAATTCTTTATAAACAATTCCTTGCATACAATATAAATATTTTTTCATCATTTATCCTACAAGAAAATTAAAAGTATCAATAAGATTATCTTTTTCATACTTTTGCATTAGTTTTTGAACTATTCCACTATCAACGATTTTTCCTGATTTTATGATTGATATATTATCTTCTAAAGCTACCTCATCAAATAAGTGGGTAATCCAAAGTACAGATATACCCTCTTGTTTTACTAAATTTCTTACATAATTTAAAATATCAAATCTACTTTTAACATCAAGTCCAACTGTAGGTTCATCTAAAAGTAAAAGTTTTGGTTTATTTATCAAAGCTCTTAAAATCTCTACTCTTCTTCTATGTCCACCATTTAATTTTCGCACTTGCGTATCTAAAATCTCTTCTAATTCTAATTTTGTTATTTGAGAATCAATAGATTTTAATGTTTGTTTAAAACTCAAACCTTTTAATGAACCATAATAAAATAAATTTTGTTTTACAGTCAAATCTAAATCCAATGTTGGTTCTTGAAATACAATACCAATATCTTTTAAAGCATTTGAATAATTTTTTATTGGGTATCCATTTATATCTATTTCACCTTTTTGAAGATTTTGAAGTCTTGTTATTAGTGAAAAGATTGTAGATTTTCCTGCACCATTAAGTCCTAATAGTACAGAAAATGTCCCCTCTTCTATTGAAAAGGAGACATCATTTAAAGCAACTTTTTGTCCATATGAATAATCCACATTTTTAAAATTTAAAATATTATTTTTCATCTTCTTACTTTGGAATTACAGCAAGACCCCAAGGGTATCTTCCTACTTTTATACTTTTTTCAACTTTTAGAGAATCTACATCTATAACTGATACATCTCCACTTACACCATTTGTAGTATATAATTTTGTTCCATTATTTGCAAAAGCCATATGCCAAACTCTTTTTCCTACCAATAGATATTTTACTACTTTATATGTTTTTGTATCAACAACGGCAACATGATTTGCAGGCCCTAAGGCTACAAAAGCATACTTCCCATCGTCTGTTAATTTAATACCAACTGGTTGTATCAAATCTTTAAAAATTCCAGGAATCTTAAAACCTATTTTAGCAACCATTTTTTTTGTTTTTGCATCTACAACCATAACTGTTCCACCTATTTCAGATGATGCCCAAACCATATCTCCTGTTTTTGAAAACTCTATGTGTCTTGGTCTTTGATCAACAAGTGTTGTATTAATGATTTTTTTTGTTTTTGTATCAATCCATTGTAAAAAGTTTGAAGTTTCAGTTGTATTTATAGCAACCGTCCCATCAGGACTCACAGCCATACCTTCTGGTTCTACTCCAACTTCTATTTGAGCAATTACAGATTTATTTTGTGTATCAACAACTGTTACTATTGCATCATCTTCATTTGAGATATAAAGCTCTTTTCCATCAGGAGTTAAAGCAAATTGTTCAGGGTCTTCACCTGAGGGTAAATTATAAAGTATTTTTTTACTTTTTAAATCTAATACTTGTACAGTATCATCATCACTAGCACAAATATACAATCTAGTATTTTCATTATTTAAAAGTATTCCCCTTGGTCTTTGTCCCACATTAATAGTATCAACTACTTTATTTGTATCTGAATCAATTACACTAATAGTGTTATCCTTTTCATTTGATACATATATAGTATCTGCTAATAACAAACTACTAATAAGTGTTGAGGCTAAAACAATTTTTTTCATTTTACTTCCTTTAAATTAAGTTCCCTAATTGTATACGATATTTATAGCCTAAGTTTAGCGATAATTTTTTTGCTAAACTTAGGCTATAAATATTGTATATACTAAATAAAAAGTTTTAAAGGGAAAAAATGAAATTTTTACTACTTTCTTTCATATTACTTAGTTTTGTAAAAGCAGAACTTTTAAATGTCAATATCTTATATCTAGAGCAAAAAATACAAAAGCCTCCTGTTCTATCAAATGTAATAGCCGATCCTGATGATTTAGGCATAAAAGGAGCAGAGCTTTCTATAAAAGATAGTAATAAAAGTGCGAAGTTTTTAAATCAAAATTTCACTCTTGAAAAAACAATCTCTTTTGATAAAAAAGAGTTAATAACAAGTTTTGAAAAGTTTATAAATGAAGGTAATAGCTTTGTTATATTAAATGTAGAAGATGATTTTTTAAAAGAGTTATTAAATAATCCTCTATCTAAAAAAGCTTTATTGTTTAATGCAAGTAGCCAAACCACAAGTTTAAGACAAGATTATTGTCAACAAAACTTACTTCATACAGCGCCTAGTAATGCAATGCTTTATGATGGATTAGCCCAGTTTTTAGTAAAAAGAAATTTTAAAGATATATTTTTATTAAGTGGTAAAAATCCAAAAGATGTTGAAATAACAAAAGATATAAAAAGAGCAGTTAAAAAATTTGGCCTAAAAATTGTAAAAGAAAAAGTCTGGGAAAACAATACTGATATTAGAAGAAAAGCAGGTGCAGAGTTTCCTTCATTTACTCAAGCTGATGATTATGATGTATTAGTTGTGGCTGATTATTATGGAGACTTTGGTGAGTTTTTATATTTTAATACTTGGCTTCCACGACCAATAGCAGGAACTCAAGGTTTAAAACCAGTTTTATGGCACAGGGTAATTGAAGCTTGGGGTGCAGCTCAAATGCAAAAAAGATTTGAAAAGTTTGCTTCAAGATGGATGCAATCAAATGACTTTTCAAATTGGTTAGCAGTTAGAACAATTGTAAACTCAGTAATGAATACTAAAGCAAAAGATTTAAATACAAATATGAATTATATACATTCAAAAGATTTTGAATTAGGTGCATATTTGGGAAGAAAGGTCTCTTTTAGAGATTATAATGGGCAAATAAGACTTCCTATTTCACTTGTTCAGCCAAGAGCTTTAATATCTACTTCTCCACAAGTAGGATTTTTACATCCTGTTACTGATTTGGATACTTTAGGAATCGCTCCTTTTGAAATGAAGTGTAAAAACTAATGAAAGTATTTTTTCTATTTTCATTAGTTTTCTGCTTTTTAAATGCAGATTATAAAATAATTGAAAATAAAAATTTATTTTTAGTAGAAGTTACTAATTCCAATTTTGAAAAAGATTTAGTTGATTTAAAAGATGAGATAAATTATCAAGGGTTTACCATCGTTTATGAACTAAATCTTGCAAAAGCTACAAATGAAGTAGCCACTTTCCTTGGAGAAAAAGGAGTTTTAAAAAAGGGAATAAACCTTGGTATTTGCAAAAGTAGTTTTACTTTGCAAATGGTAAAAGAAAATTTCAACAATATAAACTATTGCCCTTTAGCAATTTCAATTTACCAAAAAAATAAAAACACAACTTATATCTCATATAAATTCTACAAAACATTTAAAGAAAATGATAAAATTGCCAATAAAATCAACGAAACATTAAAAAAACTGATTTTAAATAGCTTAGACTAAATCCGCTATTATCGCTATTTCTTTACAAGTTTTATACTTTCCCTTGACATTAGTTAGATATCTAATTATAATTTCAATATAAATAGTTAGATATCTAATTATAAAAAAAGATAAGGATAAGAGATGAAAAAGAATTTAGGAATATTGCTTTTGATTATTTTAGCTTTCACTGCTTGCGTAAATAATACAAATTTACAAAAAGAAAATAATAAAGTTACAAAAAAAGAAAAAGTTGTAGAGTTATTAAACTCAATTGAAACAGGAGATACAAAGCCAGTATCATATATCAATCAAAATAAATATATTCAACATAACTTGGCTGTAAAAGATGGCTTAAAAGGTTTTGGAGAACTATTAAGTAAACTTCCAAAAGGAAATGCTAAAGTTGATGTAATAAGAGTATTTCAAGATGGAGATTATGTATTTACACATACAAAATATAATTTCTTTGGAGAAAAAGTTGGTTTTGATGTATTTAGATTTGAAAATGGAAAGATTGTTGAACATTGGGATAATTTACAAGCTATTTCAAAAACAACAGCAAGTGGTAGATCTCAAATTGATGGTGCTACAAAAGTAGAAGATATAGAAAAAACTACTCAAAATAAACTATTAGTTAAAAACTTTGTAAATGATATTTTGATTGGAAAAAATCCAAATAAAATCACAGAATACATCTCTACAAAAAAATATTTACAACACAATCCTAATGTAAAAGATGGACTTAGTGGTTTAGGTGAAGCCTTAAGTGCCCTATCAAAAGCTGGAATGCCAATGACATATGAAAAAAATCACATGATATTAGCAGAAGGAAATTTTGTATTAGCAATAAGTGAAGGAATATTTATGAATAAATCATCTAGTTTTTATGATTTATTTAGAATAGAAGATGGGAAAATTGTAGAGCATTGGGACACAATTGAAGAGATTTTAGATAAATCTAAATGGCAAAATTCTAATGGAAAATTCTAATAAAATATTAAATGTAGCAATCTTTGCTACATTTAAACCCTTGACAATAATTAGTCATCTAACTATAATCAAAAAATGAAAAAAGAATTAATTGCTCTTGCAAGTAAAATAACAGATTTATCAAATAGATTAATTATCTCCCAGCTAGAAAAGAACCATATAAATGGCATTGTTCCATCACATGGAAGTATTTTTATTTTATTATATGAAAATGAACAAGTTACGATGAAAGACATATCAAACTTTGTTCATAAAACAAAACCAACTGTTACAATACTGGTGGATAAGTTAGTAAAAATGGGTTATATAGAAAAAGAAAAGTCAAAAATAGATTCTAGAGTTACCTTTGTAAAATTAACACAAAAAGGTAAAGATCTAAAACCAGTATTTGAAGAAATATCAAATAATGTTAATAGCATTATTTATAAAAACTTAACTCCAAATGAAGCAATTCAAACAGAAAAAACTTTACAACAAGTAATAAAGAATCTAAACTCTGAAGATATTATTTAATATTTACCAAATATTTTATAAGTTTTATCTTCAAATAACACAAAAACAGTTTTAGGACTTTTATCATTTTCATAAGCAGGAAGTGATAAACCTATGGCATTTTTGGGTTTTGTTTTAAAAAAATCTTTTATGGCACGAGCTGGAACATTTCCCTCAAATACATAATCATCTATAATAGAAGTATTACAAGATTGTATCTCTTTTGGAATACCTATTTCTTTTTTTAAATTCTTTACATTCATTAAAGAGACTACATTTACCTCTTTTACTTCTTTTGTCATCTCTTCAATCCAATCTTGAGGACAAGAACCTGTTACTGGTTTATATATTTGCATCATAGAGCTTTGTGCACATAAAAAGCTTGCAAATATTGAGATAAAAACTAACTTTTTCATATCTTTCCTTCTAAAATTTTAGGATATAAATCTAAAATTATATTTTTCTTTTCATCTATTCTTTTAATATCTGATTCTTGATTATTATCATTTTCATAATCTAAAATCTTCGTAGCATAATTAGAGCTTAAAAATATTATTCTATTTGATAAGTGTACAGCTTCACTTAAATCATGGGTTACAAGAATAACTGTAGGATTAAACTTTTTACAAAAGGCTAAAAAATCTTTTTTTAAGGCCATTGAAGTTGGATAATCTAGTGAAATAAAAGGTTCATCTAAAACTATTATTTTAGGTTTATTTATAAAAGCTCTTATAAGAGCAACCCTTCTTTTCATACCACCTGAAAGTCTATTTGGATACTCATTTAAAATATGATTTAAACCAATTAAACAAAGCATTTCTTCTATCTCATCCATATCTTTTGTTTTTGAAACAAGAAGCAAATTATCTTTTATACTAAGCCAAGGTAATAATCTAGCATCTTGAAACATAAAAGAGAGTTTTGAAAAGTCCCCTAATAACTCTCCTTGATAATCCATATCTAAGCTGGATACAATATTTAATAATGTGGTTTTCCCACAACCAGAAGGTCCAATAACAGAAATAAATTCACCCTCTTTAATGGAAATATTTATATTTTTTAATATGATATTATCATTAAATTTCTTTTCTTTAATATTTATATTTAGCATCTTATTTCCAAACTTTTAATCTGTTATCTATTGGTTTTAGTATCTTATCTTCTATTAGTAAAATTACGCAAATAAAAGCAAAAGAGTAAGCTAAAATAGAAGAAATATCAAAGTATTGATAAAACATACTTATTTGAAAACCAATCCCATCACTTCTACCAAGAAGTTCCACCACTAAAACAATTTTCCAAATAAGTGAAAGGGATAACCTAGTCGTCGCTAAAAGATAAGGATATAATTGAGGAAGATAGATATTAAAAAAAATCTCTTTTCTTGATAGTTTATAAATCTTTGCAAAATCCATATACTTCTTATCAAAAGCCTTTGTTCCTTCTCTAATGTTCACAATTATAATTGGAACTTTATTTATAACAACTGCTAAAATAGCTGAGAAATCAGTAAGCCCAAACCAAATATAACAAATAATAATAGTAACTAGTGCTGGAATATTTAAGCCTAAGATTAAGAAAAAATCAAAAAAATCATCAACTCTTTTATAAAATCCCATAAGCAACCCAAAAATCACTCCTATAAACATAGTAATAAAAAAGGCTACAAATACTCTATATAAAGTTATAAACAAATTCCAGAAAAGATCTTTATTTTCAATATGTTCTTGCAAACTCATTACAATATCAATTATGCTTGGAAACAAGTCTGAATTAATAAGCAAGGAAAGAGCTTGCCAAAGAATCAAAAATAACATAAAAGAGAAGATTTTAGTTTGATTTTTCAGCATTATTTTAACCAAAATATAGTTTCATCAAATGGTACATCTTTACTTATATAACTTGCCCCAGCTTCCCTTGATAAAATCTTATAAACTTTTTTTAACTCACTTATATCATCTTTTGTAAACTCTGTTATTATTCCTTTTATATACTCTTGTTTTAAAGACTCAAATATTTTATTATCTTTTGTTTTTACTAGTTTTTTTATCTTATCCCATTGTTTATCATCACTTGCTAATAACTCTTTTGATTGTAAACTTGCATTAAAAAAAGAGTTTATTAAATCTTTGTTTTTAGAAGCAAAATCTTTGTTAAATACCCAGCCTACGAAACTTATATCACTATTTATACCTAAGCTTTTTAAGATATCACTTATTTCTATCAAAGGAGTAAATTTTTCTTTTGGAAGTTTTGCATTGAAGTGCCAAAAGTTAATTGCTGCATTTAAAGAGTTATCCATCATTTTTTTATATAAAATTGGAGGTGAAGCAAATACTGGTTTAACTATCTCTTCAAATTTTTCACCATTTTCTTTTTTGTAATAAGCTCTAAAAAGAAGCCAAGTTTTATCGTAGATTCCACCTGAAATACCTAGTTCTTTATTTTTTAAATCACTTAAGGTATTTATTGCACTTTGATTATTTACCATTAAAGTTCCCAAAGCTTTTGAATATGGATAAAAAAGAAAATTTTTACCTTTACTTTTTTGTTTATTTACCCAAATCCAATCATTTACTATCAAGTCAACTTTATTTGCTTGTAAAGAGATTAGTTGGGCATTTTTTGATGCTAATTTTACTATTTCTAAATCAAAGCCATTTTTTTTGTCAAGACCATTTTGTTTTAAAATTTCCAAGCCCCAGTTTACAGTTCCATATGCTAAGACTCCGACTCTAAGTTTTTGTTGGGCATTTAGATTTATTAAAAAAAAGATGAAAACTAAGAATATTTTATATTTCATGATTGAGCCTTAAATTACTGATTTGTAAAATTGTATACAAAATTTATAGCTTGAATTTAGCGTAGTTAAAAAAAAAATCAATCGCTATAATCAGGCTATAAAATATTTGTATAGTTTCGTTATCAGAAAATTTACAAAGGAAGATAGATGAACAAAATACAAAAATTAGGTCTTACTGTTTTGCTTTCAACAGTATTCGCATATGGACATGGAGATGTTGTACCTCAACCTGTAGATACAAAAGGATTAAAGCCACTAGGTAAAGAGTGGTTAGAAACGAATCCATATGTAGGCAATAAGAAAGCCATAGAGATTGGTAAACATGGATATGAAGAAAACTGTGCTAGATGTCATGGATTAGAAGTTGTTTCAGGTGGTATTGCTCCTGACTTAAGATACTTAGGTACAGGTATGGATGGAGATGAATGGTTTATGGAAAGAATAAGAGGTGGAGCAGTTAGAAATGGAAATGTTTATATGCCACCATTTGAAGGAGTTCTAAGCCAAGAAGCTATGTGGGCAATTAGAAGTTTCATAGTAAGTAAACATATAGAAGAGTAAGAAATGAGTATTCTTAAATCAACACTCATCATTTTACTATTAGCACTTTCTCTTCATGCAAGAAGCATTGAAGATATAAAAAAAAGTGGAGAAATAATTATTGCAGTTTATAAGGATTTTCCACCATACTCTTTTAAACAAAAAGGTGTAGCAAAAGGAATTGATGTTGACCTTGGTAAAAAAGTCGCTAAAGCCCTTGGAGTAAAACCAGTTTGGTATTTTACAGGTTTTGATGAGGATTTAGCCGCTGATTTAAGAAATACTATTTCAAGGGGAAATAAGGTACATAAAAACAGAGCTGATGTTATGTTTAGAATACCTTATGATTATGCATATATGAGATTAACTGATAAACAAACAGGTGAACTTCAAAATGACATGGTCACAATAAAAGGCCCTTATCAATCAGAAAAATGGGTAATAGCAACTCACAAAGAAATAATTCCTAAAATAACTACTTTGGGAATATTTGCTTATCAAACAGTAGGTGTGGAAGTTGATATGCTTCCAGATCTCCACTTAAGTGGATTTGCTAGAGGTTTAATAAGAAAAAATGTTAAACACTATAGAAATTTTGATGATGCAATTAAAGATTTTAAATTAGGTAAAATTGACGCAATTGCAGGATTAAAAACACAACTTGAATACATGTTAAAATATAAAGACAATAAAGATAAATATTATATGTCCGATAGTATTCCAATGATGAAATCAAAATGGGATTTAGCAACAGCTGTACGAAGTAACTATAGAGCACTAAGCTACTTTATTGATGGTGTGATAGAAAAAGCTTATAAAAATGGTGAAATTAAAGATATTTTTAACAAATATGGAGTTGAATATATGCCTCCAATTGCTAAAACACAATAGGAGTTTATGATGAAAAATATATTTTTTGCTCTTCTTTTATTTATATATTCTCAAAATCTTTTTGCTAATAATCCTATTAGTTCCCCCACTTTTAGTGATATTATAAAAGATACTATTAAGGGTGAAAAATATATTTTTGATGATAAAAATATAATAGTAGATGTTCCAAAATTTGCAGATAATCCAATACAAGTTCCTATTTTCATAGATGCTAAAAAAATAAAAAATGCAAAAAGAATGATTGTTTTTGCTGATTTAAACCCAATTCCAATAATTGTAGATATGAAATTAACAGATTTACTTCCAATAATTTCCTTAAATATTAAAGTTGCTCAAGAGACTCCATTAAGAGCATTAGTTCAAGATGATAAAGGTATTTGGCATATAGGAAGTGCAGATATAAAAAGTTTTGGAGGGGGATGTTCTGTTGCAAGTGTATCTTCTAGTGATACAAATTTTGATAAATATTTAGGAAAAGCAAAAGGTGAAATTTTTGAAAAAGATGATATCACTAGAATAAAAACTTCAATTTTTCATCCAATGGAAACTGGCTTAGTATTTGGTAATAGTGCCTTTTATATAAATAAAATATCTATTTTTTCTAAAGATAAAAAACTCTCTGATATCACTTCTTCTTCTGCAATAAGTGAAAACCCTAGATTTATTTTTGAAACAAAAAATAAAAGTGAAGATTATAAAGTTAGCTTTTATGATACTGATGGGAATGAATTTTCAGTGGATATAAAATGAAATCATTATTAATATTTTTAAGCCTTTTTACTTTTTGTTTTTCTTTTGATTTTAAATTAAAACCTATAAAATTAGCTAATAATAGCTACTATTTTTATGGAAAAGAGGAGTATTTTTCTGTTGATAATGGGGGTGATATTTCAAATACTGCTTTTATTATCACAAAAAATAGTATTATTTTAATTGATACTGGTAGTTCATATGAGTATGGGGAACAATTAAAAGAGAAAATAAAACAAATCACAAACAAGCCCATAAAATATGTCATCAATACCCATCACCATCCTGACCATTTTTTAGGTGATAATGCCTTTAAAAATAGTGAAATCTTCTCAACAGAGTTTACTAAAAAAGAAATAGAGCAAAATGGAGATTTGTATATAGCAAATCTAAATAATTTGGTGCAAGGTGCTATGAATGGTACTAAAATAAAAGTTCCAAATGAAATACTAAAATCAAATGAGTTAAATCTAGATGGATATAAATTAAAACTTTTTTATTTAGATGGTCATACAAAAAGTGATTTAGTAATTTATGATGAGAATACTAAAATTCTTTATGCAGCAGATTTAGTTTTCAATAAAAGAACCCTTGCAACTCCACATGCGAATATTCCAGATTGGATAAAATCATTAGAAAAATTAAAAAAAATAAATTACAAAATCTTAGTTCCAGGGCATGGAAGAATTGATAAAACTAAAAATGCCATAGATGAAGATATCGCTTATTTAAACTATTTGGATAATACATTAAAAAATAGCGCAAGAAATGGTTTAGACATCTTTGAAATTCTTGCTAGACCAATTCCTAAAGAGTTTAAAAATTTTACAATGTTTAAAGAAGAGTTTGAAAGAAGTATTATAAATCTTTACCCTAAATATGAAAAAAGAAGAATGGAAAATTATCAAAAATAGCTATTATCACTATTTTTGATTTTTTATAAACTCTAAAAGAAGTCTAACCCCTGCTCCACTTGCTCCATAAGGATTATATCCCCATACTTTTTCTCTATAAGCAGCTCCTGCAATATCAAAATGTAGCCACTTATTTTTATTCTCATCTTTTATAAAATTATCTAAAAATAGTGATGCTGTAATTGCTCCACCGGCTTTTGAACCAACAGAATTTACAATATCAGCAACCTCACTTTTTATCATTGGTGGTAAATATCTATTATATGGCAAAAACCCAACTAATTCCCCTGATTTCTCTGCTGCTTTATCAATTTTAGTTTTTAGCTTTTTATTATGTCCCATTACACCCGTTGTATATTCCCCTAAAGCGATGATACAAGCTCCTGTTAGTGTTGCCAAATCAAATATATAGTCTATATCTTTAATCTCGTCTTGGGCATAACATAAACAATCAGCAAGTACCAATCGACCTTCAGCATCTGTATTTCTCACTTCTATAGTTTTACCATTACGAGCCACTAATACATCATCTGGTTTATAAGCATCTCCACCAATCATATTTTCAACAGCCCCTAAGATTCCATGAACTTCATATTCACAAGAAATAGCATTTAGAGAATTCATTACTCCTAAGACTGCACTTGCTCCACTTTTATCACATTTCATAGAGACCATGCCTTCACTTGATTTTAAACTCAATCCTCCACAATCGTATGTTAAGCCTTTTCCCACAAGAACAATTTTGCCCTTTGGATTTTTGGGTTTATATGTTAAATGTATAAGTTGACTTTCATGTCTTGAAGCACGACCTACTGCTAACATAGCATTCATCCCATGCTTTTCTAAATACTCTTCACCTTGAATTTTACACTCTAAGCCATTTGCAAAAGATATTTCTTTTGCCTTTTCGGCCATTGTTATTGGAGTAAAATCTTCAGGTGTAGTATTAACAATATTTCGAACCAAGTTTACACTTTCACAAATTGCTACTGTTTCATTTAACTCATTTTGTAAATCAGTTTTTTTGTGTTTTGAATCTTTGTTATCAATAAAAACATTTAACTCTTTTTCTTCTTTTTTTGATTTGTACTTATTAAAAGAATATGATCCTAGAACTAAACCTTCAACGATGTCTTTTAGATTTAATCCCTTATCTTTATTTACAAGTGAGATTTTTATATTTGTATATTTAGTTTTTAAAATAGCTTTTATGGCATTTGAAAAAGCGATTTTTAGATCTTCACCTTTTAGTTTTTTCGTACCAACATATAGTTTTTTTCCATGAAATAGAACTTCACCTTCATTTGCATTAAAACCACTTTGTTTTAATAACTCTTTTTCTTCTTTTTTGCACTCTTTTAAACTTTTTAAAACAACAATCTCTATATCAAATTCTTCTATTTCTTTTAATTTTATTTTCATATTTTAGTTCCTCTTCCTAGTATTTCAGAAGCTTCTGAAATGATTAAAAATGCTTCTGGATCATGCTTTGAAATAATATCTCTTAATAATTGTATCTTATTTGTTTCAACAGCTACAAAGATTATATTCTTATCTTGCCCTTTATGTAAACCAACTCCTGTAATCACAGCTCCATGCTCTTCAATTCTTTCTCTTATGTGTACAGTTAAATCTTCAACCTTATTTGAGATTATATGAACAACTTTTTTTGAAGGTCTTCCTGTTAATACCATGTCAACAATTTTTGAAGTAATATAAACTCCAATAAGACTATAAAATGATTTCTTAATATCTCCATACACAAATATTGAACTAATCAAAATCACTGCATCTTGAGCTAATAATATTTCAGATACTTTGAATTTCGTTTTCGAAGCTACTAATTCTCCTGAAATAGAAGTACTACCTGTTGAAGATTTACCTTTCATAATAAATCCAACACCCAATCCTACAAATATACCTCCAAATACAGCTCCTAAAAGAATATCATTTACCAAAGGTTTTAACTCTAAAACTTCTTTAAAAAAATCTGTAAAGAAGGAAAGTAATAACATTGTAATAAGTGTCTTAAAGGTATATTTTTTACCATAATAAATATATCCTACAAGTATAAATGGAGCACTAACTAATATAATATATGTACCTAAAGTAAGACTAGGAAACACATAATGAATAAGCAAAGCAATACCTATTCCTCCACCTGTTATTATCTCATTTGGAGATAATAAAGTTACAGCACCAAAAGACAAAGACATAGTTCCTAATAAAACATATAAATAGTTTAACAAATCTTTTTTCTTCATATCTTCCCTAGTATAATTTTTTGCGATTATACCAATTTTATATTAAGTACTATTTATACATATGTAATAGGTAAATAATAATCTAAAATAAATTTTTCATCATCTTCTAAAAAATGATTCTTTTCATATATTGAATAAGAAGGTGCTGTTTTAGTCTCATATCCACTATTTAATAACCAAGTATGATAAAGCCATCGCATAAATTTTAAAGTATCTCCAGAAAAACCTTCTAGGTGGAATTTTGCGTATATTCCATCTGGAATTAAAAATGTTGGAAGAGAAGACTCTTCTATTTCAATATCATCTTCTAAGACAATACAAGCTATGTATTGACACTTATCAAGAGGTGTAATTACTGGATTATCGTGATGAATACCTATTTGTTTATAATTTTTTATATTTTTAGTAAAAGTCCAAGTATAAAGTTTTTGCCAAATATTTTTTATACTATTATCATAACCTTCATGTCTTATATAATAAGCTCTTAATTTGGGCATTTTTACAATTTTCGCTTCAATATTAAATTCAGGAATATTTAAATCCAAAGAATCAATTGAATCTTTTAAAATCTCTTTAGAGTACTCTTTATAACCATCATTTTTCCACTTCTTAGGAGTACAATTAAATCTTTGTTTAAATGCTCTTATAAAAGAGGTTTGGGAGCTATATCCACACATAGCAGCTATTTGTGTTATAGTTGAGTACCTATTTGTTATAAGTAAAGTAGAGGCTTTTTGTAATCTTATAGATTTAATTGCTTCATAAATATTTTTTCCAAACTCTTCTTTAAAGATACGATGCATATGAAATTTACTAATATTTAAATCCATACTTAGTGTATCAATATTTATATCTGTATCAATGTATTGATAAATATAATACATGATGTAATTTGTAATTTTTGCTCTTTTTTCCAAAGTCTCTTTTTTCATAAAATATTATATTACATTTTTAGCAAGAATAGATAGTTTTTATAGCAAAAAGTGTAAAGAATAAAAAATTTAATTCATATATCATTTCACTAAAAAAGAGGATTAAATGAAACGCTCATTTATAAGAGAGATACTTGAAGCAATAGATGAAGAGACAATATCTTTTGCAGGTGGTTTACCAAATAGCTTATTATTTCCAGTTGATGATTTAAAATTATCTGCAAACAACATCTTAAAAAAAAGAGATGTATGGCAATATAGTTTAAGTAATGGAATTAAAAGTCTAAGAAAAAAAATTGCAAAACAATATTGTAATGAAGGCTTTGAAACCTCAGCAGAAAATATACTTATTACTACAGGAAGCCAACAAGCTTTATACATCTTAGCAAGATATTTCCAAAATAAATCTATAGTTTTGGAAGATCCTTCTTATTTAGGTGCAATTAATACTTTTAAATTAAATGATTTAAAAATGAAAACTGCTCCACTAGAAAGCGATGGAATAGAGTTAAAAGCTTTTGAAAAAGCTTATGAAAAGTCAAAATTAAGCTATTTGATTCCAGATTTTCAAAACCCATCAACTAGAACTTATTCTAAATACAAAAGAGAAGAAGTAGCAAAAATAGTTGAAAAGAATAATGGATTACTAATAGAAGATAGCCCTTATACTGAACTATATTTTGATGAAAAAAACAAAAGTATAAGCTCACTTATTCCAAATAATAGTTTTCACTTAGGTTCTTTTTCAAAAACACTTTGTCCTTCACTTCGAATTGGTTGGATAAGAGCAAATAAAAAACTAATAGATGAACTTTTAGTAATAAAAGAGAGTATTGATTTACATAGTTGTGGTTTATCTCAACATCTTTTAAATGAGTATTTAAAAAATGACAAAAAATATCAAAACCACTTAAATATTTTAAGAAAATATTACAAAGAAAAATCAGAATACTTTTGTAAACAATTAGATAAATACCTTCCAGAGTTTATTTATGAAAAACCAAAAGGTGGAATGTTTGTATATGGTGAGTTTAAAGATGTTGATAGTTTTGAGCTTTTAAATAAATGCATGAAGAAGAAAGTTGTATTTGTACCAGGGTGTGAATTTTATGTAAAAAATAAAAATAAAAATGAGATTAGATTTAATTTTACAAACTCTAGTTTAGAAGATATTACAAAAGGCATTAAAATAATAGCAGAAGCTCTTAAGTCTTAATATTTTTATTTGACTTAACATAAAGATATTTTTGATAAAATCATCATTTAAATAAACCTAAATGGGGTAAAGTGTAATGAATATTGTTGTTAATGGTGAAGAAAAAAAATTCCAAGAAGGAATCTCTTTACAAGAAATTATAACTTCTCTAAAAATAGAAGATAAGGTTATGGCGGCGGCTGTAAATATGGAAATAGTGAAAAAAGATGAATGGACAAAATATAAACCTCTAAATGGTGATAAATTAGAACTATTACAATTTGTTGGTGGTGGTTGATAGACAATGTCTACTCTAAACAAAGGTAAATATGCAGAAACAAAAGCTTGTGAGTACTTAAGCTCACAAGGATTTAAAATAGTTGAGCAAAACTTTTTTGCAAAAAAAATAGGTGAAATTGATATTATTGCTTCAAAAGATGAAACTTATCATTTTGTGGAAGTGAAATCTGGTCTTGAATATGAAGCAGCTGTAAATAATATAACTAAATCAAAGCTATCAAAAATAAAAAAAAGTGCTGATTATTATTTACAAACCAAAAAACTAAATGTTGCATTTTGTATAGATGCAATTATTGTTGTAAATGAAGAACTAGAGTTTTTAGAAAATATAACTCTATAGGTCTTCATCCTTATTTCTAGCTCTTTGCTCTTTTAGTTTTCTATAAATTAGTTTTCCTATTTTTCCTATATTTTCAAAAAACTTAGTTGTATAAGTTGCATGGGTATTATTAATCTCTTCCCCTAAATTCACATCTAGTGCTTCTGATTTTTTCATAGCTAAAAGTTGAGAAGGGAAAACACTTCTATGTCCTGTCATTAAAAAGGCGATTATAATTGATAAAGCTGCATAGTGGGCAACATTCATACCAAAAAGTTCAACTGCCATAATCATAGCTGCAATTGGAGCACTAGTAGCACCTGCAAGAACACTTACAAACCCTAACGCAGCAAATAATGGAATATATCCATCAACTAGCCAACCAAAGAAGTTTCCACTAGTAGCCCCGATATAAAACACAGGAGTAATAACTCCTCCACTTCCACCAAAACCTAAAGTAAGTGCAGTAAAGACAGTTTTAAAGATAAAGGCATACCAAGGCACATTTTCGTGAAGCTCAAAGCTAGAAGATAATGAGCTTTTAATAGTCTCAAATCCCAATCCTAAATATTCAGTTCCAAAAATCATTGTAAGAATTACAATTACAACTCCACCTAAAAAAGCTTTTAACATATAATTTATTTTTAGACTACTTGCAAACTTTTCAACCACAGACATAGTAGTAATAATAAAATCTGCAACTAATCCAAAAAATATCCCACCAATTAAGATTTTAGCTATTAGAGCATAATTAAAATCAAAAACCGTATAAAAAGCAATATCAAAATATGTATAACTAATACCAAATAACATTTTTGCCACAAAAAAAGCAGAAAATCCAGCAACAATTGATGGAAGTAAAATATCATACATCAAAGCACCGACAATTAGTATCTCAACACCAAATATAGCACCTGCTAATGGAGTTCCAAATACAGAAGCAAACCCAGCACTAATACCACAAATAACCATTTTCTTTTTATCTCGTCTTGAGAACTTAAATAAATTTGCTATAAAAGAAGCAGCAGCAGCACCTATTTGTGCTCCTGGTCCCTCTTTACCAACTGAACCACCTGCAAAGATAGTTAATACTGTTGCAAATAATTTTATTGGTATTACTTTGATATCCATTTCACCAGATTTTTTATGTACAGCTTCAATAACTTTTTCTGTTCCATGTCCTTGGGCACTTGGTGCAAACTTTTTTATTAAAAATACTGTAATAACAAGAGCAAAAGGTAAGGTGTAATAATAATTAAAAGGAAGTAAGTCTCTCGAGTTTTCACAATATTCTAGAAGCTTTAAAAATAAAGATACGATTGCACCAACTAGTGCACCAATTAAAGAAGAAATTAATATCCATTTTGTGATACTTGCGAACATTACTGTTTGTTCAGCAAGGTGTTTATTTAAGTTTTTATTTGTCATGATAGCTACTTTAAAAAAGTGTTTTATTAGTAAGCGATTATATCAGAAAAAAAATAATATTTAGTTTGAATAAACCCTAAAAATCAAAGATTTTTAAGATTTTTTATTATCCAAATATTCTACAATAGTTTTAAACTCATCAATGCCTTTTGGTTCTATTTTTAAAATATCTGCCATTGATTTTACACCCATTGATAATAAATATTGTAAATTAGTATCAAAAGTAGCTTCTTCGATTACTAATATTTTATCTTTGTGAACTTCAAACATAAATCCACCATTTGGAATTGGAGTCATTGAAAGAGTAACTGTATAATGATCTTTAATAATACTTTCACTAGTAGAGTACATCAAACCTATATTATAATCTTCTTTAGAAAATCCTCTTATTAATACAACTAATACTTTCTTTTCACCAGACTTTGAAGTATTAAATATATTTATAAGTTCTTTAACTGTCTCATATCCAGGTACTTTAGAGTATATCTTTTGAACAAAGTCTCCAAGTCTTGTTTCTACAAAAATCCCAACAACATATGCAATAAATAAAAGTAAACAAACACCAACAATCGTCCAAATAAAAGGAAAATGCTCGGGATTTACTCCAAGGGTTTGAAATAAATATCCTGTTATTGAATCTATTTTCCCATATATCCATTTAATAATAATTGTAATAGCAACAATTGGTGCTAACCAAAAAAGACCTTTTAATATTATTTCAAAAATGTGACTTTTACCATGACTTAAAAAAATTTTAAACTTATTTAACATATTCATCCTTTAAAAAATTATATCATTATTTGGATATTTTATATACAAATAATTTTTTTATTGTTTCGTTTTTTTGATAATATATCATATGGAATCAATACTATTTATTTTATTTATATCATTATCAATTTCAACTGTTTTAAATATCATATTTAAAAAACTATCTGTATCCCATATTTTGGGATATATCATAACTGGTACACTAATAAGTACTTTGTTTAACTTTAATGGTGAAGAAGATCTTGATGCTCTAAATTTAATTGCTGAATTTGGTATAGTATTTTTGATGTTTTCTATAGGATTAGAAATGCCTATAGAAAAACTAAAAAGAATGAAAAATGCTTTAATCTTTGATGGTCTTTCGCAAGTATTCATTAGTGCAGTTATTATATTTGTTATTTCTAAATATGTATTTTCAATTGATACAAATTCATCTTTAATAATCTCACTTGCCTTTTCACTATCTTCAACTGCCATTGTTTTGACTTATTTAAAGCAATCAAAAGATATATATACACCATATGGACAAAGAGCAACTGCAATTTTGATATTTCAAGATTTAGCAGTAATTCCAATACTATTACTAATTAGCTTTTTATCAAATGATACATTAAGTTTGCAAGAAGTACTTTTGAAAACAGTAGTTTCAGCTGTTGGTATTATAGCTTTTATGTTTATAATTGGGAAAAGACTTATTTCATTGCTTTTAAGACTTTCTACTCAAACAAAACTTGAAGAGTTATTTTTAGCTTCTGTTTTATCAATAGTAATTGGAACTTCTATTTTAGCTCATAGTTTAGGATTTACATATTCCCTTGGAGCTTTTATTGCTGGTATGATTATTGCGGATAGTTCTTTTCATGTAAAAGTTGAATCAGATATTTCATCATATAAAGATTTACTTTTAGGTACATTTTTCTTCTCAGTTGGGACGAAAATAGATGTTGTTTTTTTACTTTCAAATATTCATTATGTATTACTAATCTTTGTAGCTGTTATGGCTATAAAAGCAGCTGTAATTTATTTTATTATTAAGTTTAAAGAAAATAAAAGTGACTCGGTAAAATCAGCAATTGCCCTTTGTCAAGTGGGAGAATTCTCTTTTGCAGTTTTTGCACTAGCTGCAACTAATAATATTTTATCAGAAGAATTGAGTAAATTTTTGATTTTAGTTACTGTATTATCTATGATAATTACTCCTTTTATCATAAATAATATCTATAAATTAGCTTCTTATTTTGTAGTTGAGTTTTATGAGTCAGATAAAATTACACCAATTGATCAAAAAAACCATACTATAGTTTGTGGATACTCTATGCTTGGAAGAATGATTGCAAATACTTTAGAAGAAAGAAAAGTACCTTTTGTAATTATTTCAGATGACTTACGACATGTTTTACTTGCCAGAAAAAGAGGTTTTAAAGCATACTTTGGACACTTAGATAAACTTCCAGTTTTAGAGTCACTTAAAGCTGATGAAACCTCAAGTATCATCATAACACTTGACAATATAAATAAAATAGGCCTTATTTGTACTGCTATATTGTCATTCTATAAAGATGCAAATTTGGTTGTAAAAGTTGATAGTATAGAAGAGAAAAAAATGTTAAAAGAGTTAAATATCAAAAAATTTGTATATGCGTATCAAGAGGTTGCTGAGCTACTTGTAAAAGAGAGTTTGGAAGTTCAATAAACAATCTTTGTATTTGATTATTTTGGTGAACATCAAATATAAAGATTGTAAAGTTAAGACTTGTATATAAAAAATTAATATTGAATACTAACTTATAAAAATAGCAAAAACATAGCTAAAAGGCTTAAATCGTATTTAATGAATAATTAACTATAATCTCTAACTAAATTTAGGGAGATTCTTTTGTACGAAAAAGAACTTAATGCTATAAAAAAATCTAACTTATATAGACAAAGAAAAATATTTGATGAAAATCTAATAGATTTAGCCTCAAATGACTACTTAGGTCTTTCAAGTAATGAAACACTTTTCAAAAATGCCTATGAAAATGTATTAAAACAAAAATACAAATCCCCAAAAGCTTCAATCTTAGTAAATGGATATAGTCCAATTCACAAAAAATTTGAAGATGATTTAAAAAAAGCAAATAAATTTGAAGAAGCTTTAGTAGTGGGAAGTGGTTTTTTAGCAAATGTCTCTATGATAGAAGCATTAGTTCGAAAAGGTGATACACTTTTTATAGATGAAGAGTATCATGCAAGTGGAATACTAGCAAGTAAACTATTAAAAAAAGAGCAAGTTATTCTTTTTTCACATAATGATTACCAAGATTTAGAAAATAAAATTAAAAATAGAGAAACAAAAGGTAGATTTATTATTGCTATTGAGGGTGTTTACTCAATGAGTGGAAACATTGCCCATAAAGAATTTTTTGATATTGCTTCAAAATATGATTCTTTACTAATAGTTGATGAAGCTCATAGTTCGGGAGTTATTGGAGATAATCTTTTAGGAATATTTGATTATTACAATATCAAACCACAGAAAAATCACATAAAAATGGGAACTCTTGGAAAAGCCTATGGAAGCTATGGAGCATACATTTTATCTTCAAAGAATATAATTGATTTTTTGATAAATAGAGCAAAAGCTGTTATTTATACAACCGCTCCATCACTATTTGATATAGCCTTAGCTAATGAATCTTTGAAATATATATTAACAAATACAAATGAAATAAAAACAAAAATTAAAGACAGACAAGAAGTTATAAAAGATGAATTAGGAATTGAAGCTAAGTCTTTGATTATAGCTTATGAAATTGGTGAAAACAAAAAAGTTTTAGAAATACAAAAAGAAATTTTAGCAAACGGCTACATAGTGGGTGCAATTAGGCAACCAACAGTAAAAAGTGCTATTATTAGACTTATTTCTAAAATAGATGTTTCTATAAATGATTTACAAAAAGTTTGTAAACTAATTAAAAAATAATTGGAAGGAAATTATGAATACTATTAAAAGATTAATAAAGGGAAATGAAAAATTCAAAAAAGAGTATTTCCCTTACTTTGAAAAAGACTTAAAAGAGAGTGTTCAATTAGGACAAAGACCAGAAGTTCTTTTTATTGGATGTTCAGATAGTAGAGTTACTCCTGAATTGATGTTAGATACTCAGCCAGGTGATATGTTTATTTTAAGAAATGTTGGTAATTTTGTGCCCCCTTATAAGCAAGATGAAGATTTCCATGGAAGTGCTGCTGCTATTGAGTTTGCAGTTTCTGTTCTAAATGTAAAGAATATTATTATTTGTGGACATTCACACTGTGGAGCATGTAAAGCTTTATATGATGACATTTCTGATGATCCTAAAATGGTACATGTAAAAGTTTGGCTTAAACTTGGTGAAGAAGCTAAACAAAGAACTCTAAAAAGCCAAAAGTTTACAACACTAGAAGAGAAATATAGAGCAACAGAGAGAAACTCTATTAGAAACCAACTTGAAAATCTATTGACTTATCCAGAAGTAAAAAAAAGATTTGATAATGGTGAAGTTTTAATTCATGGCTGGTATTATGATATAGAAACAGGTAATATCGACTTTTATGATAAAAATGAAGATAATTTTAAACCATTAAAGGAATTTATAATATGAGTGAAACAGAAGTTAGAAAGATACCTAAAAGAAGTATAATTATTATAGTAGTTTTAATTATTTTAGCTATAGTTGGATATTTATTAATAACACTATCAAGGGACGCTAAAATAACAGAAGTTTTAAATTCACTTGGTTATAAAAGTATAAGCAAAGTGACAGTATATAGTGTTTCACAAGTAGAAGATGAAAAGACTAGAATACGAAGTAAATTATTTAAAGTTGGTTTTAATAATGATGAGACAAAACAAGAGTGTTATGGTTTTATAAATGAACATAATGGGAAATTTAAAAAAGAAATAGAGTGTAAATAAAATGAGTATTATAGAGAAGTTAGAAAGAAATGAGAGATTAAATTATGAAGAGGCATTAGAACTTTATGATTTGGATTTATTTGTTTTAGGTAAATATGCAAATAAATTAAGAGAAGAAAAACATGGTAAAAAAAGTTATTTTAATATAAATAGACATATAAACCCAACAAATATCTGTAAAGATGTATGCCAATTCTGTGCGTATAGTGCAAGTAGAAAAAATCCAAAACCTTATACTTTAAAGCATGAAGAGATTATGGAAGTTGTTAAAAACTCTTCATTAAATGGTATAAAAGAAGTGCATATAGTTTCAGCCCATAATCCAGAAACTGGTTTAGAGTGGTACTTGGAAATTTTTAAAAAAATAAAAACTGCTTATCCTCATATACATGTAAAAGCTTTAACCGCAGCAGAAATTCACTTTTTAAGTGAAGAGTATAATAAAAGCTATGAAGAAATAATTGATTTGATGGTTGAATATGGTGTTGATTCAATGCCAGGTGGTGGAGCTGAAATCTTTGATGAAAAAGTGAGAAAAAGAATTTGTGGTGGAAAAGTTACTTCACAACAATGGCTAGACATTCATGAACTTTGGCACAAAAGAGGTAAAAAAAGCAATGCAACTATGCTTTTTGGACACATAGAAACAAGAGAACACAGAATCGACCATATGTTAAGATTAAGAGACTTGCAAGATAAAAGCGGTGGATTTAATGCCTTTATTCCACTTGTTTACCAAAAAGAAAATAACTTCTTAAAAGTAAAAGATTTCCTAACTGGGCAAGAGATATTAAAAACTATGGCAATTTCAAGAATTTTACTTGATAATATTCCTCATATAAAAGCGTATTGGGTAACTTCTACTGTTAAACTAGCTCTTGTAGCTCAAGAGTTTGGAGCAAATGATTTAGATGGAACAATAGAAAAAGAATCAATTCAAAGTGCAGCAGGAGCAGCAAGTGCAAATGGTCTACCTATTGGTTCATTTGTTGATTTGATTAAAAATTCTGGATTTATTCCAGTTGAAAGAGACTCAATTTATAATGAATTAAAAGTTTGGTAAACTATTTATTCTGATTAAATTGAAGTCCAAAATCGACTTCAATACTTGAGTCTTGATTTTTCAAGAATATTATAGGGTAAGATACATTTATTGAGTATAACTCTTTATTTAAATTACTCAATAAATTAAAAAACTCTATAGGTGAATTTATTACCATATTCACCCTGTAGTTATATGTTGAAATATTTAAATTAAATGTCGAATCATATACTAATACTGCACTTTTTGGTAATATGATTTTCAACTGATCACTTACTCTTTTTACAGGCATAAATCCGTCATTTATATATTTTGGAAGTGCAGCATTATATATCTTACTTATATCAATTTCAACAGGATCGCTATTGTATATACTTACATCAAGAGCAATATTTTTTGAATCTTTTACTTGTATATTTGAGTACTTATAAAATTTTAAAAGTTTAGGCTGGATATCTTTAATATAAGAATCAGGAGTTAACATTTTACCAGTAATTGTTGAATTATCACTTTTTATTTCTAAAGTATCTACCACCATATCATAAGGAATAGCATTTAACAAAACAACAATATCATCTCTTATTTGATTATTTGCATTTATGTGATTTGGTAAAGGATATTTTTTTTCAACAACTATTTTTTTAGGCTCTTCTTTTTTTGCCATTTTTATTTGTTGAACAATATTTATAACTTTATCTTTATAATAAATTCCAGCCCCAGTTATTGCTAATAAAAATACTAGTAACAAGATAATCCACTTAGTTGATGATTTTCCTTTTTTAACTCTTGGTTTCACATAACTTTGTAATAGTCTATTAGGACCTCGTGAAAGCTCATAAATAGAATCTTTTAGTGAAATATAGTGATAATGAGTACTTATCATTATATCGTCTTCTAATTGCTGAATTTGCTCATCACTTAATTGTTTAATTGTGTACAAAATATCTATTTTATCTACAAAACACTCACTTTTATTTGTGTAAAACTCTTTAAGTGTTTTAGAAATAAAATTCTGTAATTCTAAAAAATAGACTTCATCATAAAGTTTTTGACCCAATACTTCTGATTCATAAAATCTAGAACTTTTTATATCCTTGAACTCAGGAACTTTTTGGATTTTGTTAAAAACAATCTTGTTTAACTCATTTACAATTACAATATAAATATAATCACTAACAGTCAATACAACCAGTGTATTAGAAGTTGGATTTTGTTCTAAATGAAGATTTAAAACCTGAAAAGGAGAAAATACATAATCTAATCCAGTAAACTCAAAATAGTGTTCTACTTCAAAAAGTTTCTCTTTTTTTACAACCACATCAAAACTATTATTTAACTGAACTTTTGAGTATTCTAATAGTTTTTTATTGGTTTTATTGATGATCTTTTCATCTTGGCATAAACATAAAGTTGAAATAAAAGTTTTAGGAATTGATTCTTGCCATTGATTTATTTTTTGTGCAATATCTCGTGAAAGCATCTCATCATGAATTATAAAAGTTGATTCTTCTGTTTTATCTAAATCTTCATTTTTAAGTTTTTTAAAGTCAATTTTTAATTGTGTATCATATTTTAAAATACTTATATATTGAGAATTTTTTGCAAACATAAAAACCTCTTTTATTTCATTGCATTAACTAAAAGTTTATTTTGTATAAACTCTTTAGCTTGGGGCATATCTAAATTCGATACACTAAACGGCTCACTCACATAAAAATCTATCACACCAAATGGTTTTGGAATAATAAACTTATCCCAAGAATTAAATTGCCAATATTTACTTGGCTTACAGTTGAATGCTAAAATTTTAGCATCTGTTTTCTTATGAATTGCTACTATTCCATCAGCAACAGAAAATCTAGGACCTTTTGGGCCATCAGGAGTGATTGCGATATCATCTCCACCTTTTAACTCTTTAATTGCACCAATTAAAGCTTTTGTCCCACCTCTAGTACTTGACCCTCTAATAGAATAAATTCCTAGATACTCAACAGTTTTAGTAATTGCTTCTCCATCTTTGTGGTCACTTATCATAGCACTTACTTTACCTTTGGGTTTGAGTTTCTGATAATTAAATGGTTGCATTAAAAGTTCCCCATGCCAAAAAGATACAATATAAATATCATCTTTTAACTCTTTTGGATGGTGAAAATTTTTTTTATTTGTTAGATATACAAATCTAACAAATAATTGCAAAAAAAATGGCACAATTCGTGTTACAAAAAAAAGCTTCATTCGCTTATTACTTCACCTTTTAATGCCGTTCTGCTTGCATCATTTATTTTTACTTTTACAAATTTTCCAAGAAGTTCATCACTTCCTTTTATGAAAACTTGACACCAATTATCTGTAAATCCACAAACTTCACCATCTGATTTTAGATTTTCAACTAAAATTTCAACAGTTTTTCCAACATATGAATTCATATGTTCAACTAAATGTTCTTTATGTAAATCAATAACTTTTATTAATCTAGCACCTGCAATTTCATCATCTACTTCTTGGTCTTTTAAAGCTAAGGCTGCTGTATTTGGACGAGGAGAATATTTGAAATTAAATATTTGATCAAATTTAACCTTTTCTATTACATCCATAGTATCATTAAAGTCTTCTTGTGTTTCCCCTGGAAAACCAACAATAATATCAGTTGTAATTCTAACACCAGGTACTAGTCTTCTGATTTTTTCTGCTCTATTTAAGAACCACTCTTTTGTGTATCCTCTTTTCATAGCTTTTAAAATAGAAGTGGAACCACTTTGTAGTGGCATATGAATACACTTACTAATTTTTGGATTGCTAGAAAACTCTGCAATAAACTCATCATCCATATGTAAAGGATGGGGAGATGTAAACCTTATTCTTCTAAGCCCCTCTATTTTAGATACCTCTTGTAAAAGTTTAGTAAAAGTTGTTTTTGCTCTTTTATCTGAAAATCTTCTTCCATAAGAGTTAACATTTTGCCCTAAAAGCATAACTTCTACTGCACCTTTATCCACATCTTTTTGGATTTGTTGAACAATCATTTCAGGAGGAATAGATATCTCATCTCCTCTTGTTGCTGGAACAATACAGTATGTACACTCTTTATCGCACCCAATTGAGATGTTTACAGAAGTTTTGTACATAGAAGTTTCACTTCTTGCAAACTCATAAGTACTATCATCATTTTCAATTGAGATTTCAACAGCACCTTTTACATCAATAATATCTTTTATTTTTGAAATATTTCTAGCACCCACAACAAAATCAACATATGGGGCTCTTTTAATAATATCTTTTCCTAAATGTGATGCCGTACAACCACAAACACCAATTTTAGCTCCATCTTTTTTCTTAGCATTAAACTGCCCTATTTCTGAAAAAAGTTTTTGAACTGGCTTTTCTCTTACTGAACAAGTGTTGATAATAATAAGATCTGCATCTTCCATATTATCAGTTGTTTTATAATCTTTATACTTTTCTAGTTCAGCAATTATATGTTGACTGTCAGTATCATTCATCTGACAACCAAGCGTTTGTATAAATAATTTTTTAGATTCTTCTCTACTCATTATAATTTCACTTTAAAATTAAAGTGCATGTACCTCATACATATACTCATCCTCAGCTAAACCGTATTTTACTTCTCTAAAATACACATTGAAACCTTCACCTTCTAGGCTATCTACTAATGACATCATGTCTTTATGTGAATTATCTTTATCAAAATAAAATATTTTTTGTCCAAGTTCTTTTAACTCTTCAACTATCTTATCAATTTTTACTTTTTTTGGTTTTTCATTCAATTCGTTTCTTGCGAACAATAATTCCATCTCTATAAGCCTTTTATGTTTAAATTTAACTATATATTTTATCTTAAAGTTACTTTTATTTTTATAAAAGAAGTTTTAGATATAATATTGTTCTACATTCACATTGAAAATCACAAAAATCATAGTTCAATGTTAAAAAAAAGGTTATAAATGGATAAGATAATTGATATACTAGATTCTATTGCTTATGAAAAAGGAATTAAATCTGAGCATGTTGAAACTGCGTTGAAAGAAGCATTAATTAAAACTGGTGAAAAAATGGTTGACCATACTTTAATTTTTGATGCAGAGATTGATAGAAAAAATAAAAGACTAAAACTTTTTCAAAAAATTGAAGTTGTAAAAGATGATGATAAAAGACTTCAAGGTGAAGAAGTTGATCAATATGACAACATTATAAACCCTGAAAATTTTATTCCTTTAAGTGAAGCAAAAGAAATTGATGCAGATTTAGATATTGGAGACTTTTTAGATTATGATTTAGAGTTTGAAAATATGGGAAGAAATGCAGCAACAATTCTTCATAATAATTTTGAATATAGACTTCAAAGATATATAGAAGAAAATCTTGTATCAAAATATAAATCTAAAATCGGAAAAATCATAAATGGTTCAGTAGCAAGAGTTGATAGAGCTGAAAATACTTTTGTTGAAATCGGTGAAGTAAAAGGTATGCTTACTAGAAAAAGTAGAATAAAAGGTGAAACTTTTAAAGTTGGAGATAACTTAAAAGCAGTAGTAAAAGCTGTTACTATTGATAAAACAAATGGTTTAATCATTGAGTTATCAAGAACAAGTCCCAAATTCCTTGAAGCTCTTTTAGCACTAGAAGTTCCTGAACTAAAAGATGAGAGAATTACAATAGAAGCAAGTGCTAGAATCCCAGGTAGTAGAGCTAAAATAGCACTTTCTACTATGGACCCACAAATAGATCCTATTGGTTCTGTTGTTGGTGTTAAGGGTGTTAGAATAACATCAGTTAGCCAACAATTACATGGGGAAAATATTGATTGTGTTGAGTATTCAACTATTCCTGAAATGTTTGTTGCACGTGCTTTAAGTCCAGCTATTATTAAAAGTGTACAAATTATGAAATCTGAAAAATATGATGAAAAAGATAAGGCAATTGTTACAATTTCAAGTGACCAAAAATCAAAAGCAATCGGTAAATCAGGATTAAATATTAGACTAGCTTCAATGCTTACAAAATGTGAGATTGAACTTGTGGAAGTTGGAGATAATGCACAAAGCACTGAAGGTTCAACAGAAATTCCAAATGATGAAAGAAGAAAAGATACTTCAGAATTAGAGGCTTTATTTAAATAATGGAAAAAATATTCATTTATGACTCTGTAAAAAAAGAGAAAGTTTTATTTGAGCCAATAGTTGAAAACCAAGCAAAAATATATGTTTGTGGACCAACAGTTTATGATGATTCTCATTTAGGACATGCTAGAAGTGCAATTGCTTTTGACATGTTACATAGAGTCTTAAAAATGAATAATCTAAATGTAACTATGACAAAAAACTTTACAGATATTGATGATAAAATCATAAAAAAAATGAATGAATCATCAAGATCTTTAGAAGATATCACAACACAATATATAAATGCTTACAAAGCTGATATGCACTCACTTAATATCTTAGATAATACACTTGAACCAAAAGCAACCCAAAACTTAAGTGCTATGATAGAGATGATAAATGATTTATTATCAAAAGATATTGCTTATATAATTGAAGATGGTGTTTATTTTGATGTATCAAAAGATAAATCTTATGGAAATATCTCAAAAAGAGCAAGTGATGAAAACTCAATTGCTAGAGTTGAAGTAAACACTCAAAAAAGAAATTCATCTGATTTTGCCCTATGGAAGTTTGAAAAAGCAAATGATGTATCTTTTGAAGCTCCTTTTGGAAAAGGTCGTCCAGGCTGGCACATAGAGTGTAGTGCAATGATTGAAAAACACTTAGCATACAAAGATGAAGCTTATCAAATAGATATTCATGGAGGAGGAGCTGATTTACTTTTTCCTCACCATGAAAATGAAGCTGCACAAACTAGATGTTCTTCACATAAAGAGTTAGCAAAATATTGGATGCATAATGGTTTTGTAACTATTGATGGCGAAAAGATGAGCAAATCACTTGGTAACTCATTTTTCTTAAAAGATATTTTAAAATCTTATAGTGGTGAAGTTGTAAGATTTTATTTGCTAACCGCACATTATAGAACAGATTTTAACTTCAATGAAGAAGATTTAATCTCTTCTAAAAAAAGACTTGACAAATATTATAGAGTGAAAAAAAGAGTTTATGGAAGCACTGCCTCAGCTGTAAATAGTGAATTTAAAGCAAAAGTTTTAAGTGCCCTAAATGATGATATAAATAGTTCAAAAGCTATTTCGATTGTTGATGATATGATAAACAATGCAAATGATAAATTAGATAAAAATCCAAAAGATAAAAATCTAAAAAAAGAGTTGATAGCAAACTTTGAATTTACAAATGATATTTTAGGAATCTGTTTTAATGATGCATATGAATATTTTCAATTTGGAATAGATGAAAATACAAAAGATAAAATAGAAGCATTAATTGAAAAACGAACAGAAGCTAAAAAGTTAAAAGATTTTGACAGTGCTGATAATGTTAGAGATGAACTAACAGCTTTAGGAATTTCAGTTATGGATACGCCAAATGGTGTGGTTTGGGAGAAGTTATAAACTTCTTCTAAACCCTATAATCCACACTACTAATAACTCCTGCCTCACCATTTTCTTTCAAAAACATTGAACTTTGACCTCCATTTACTGAAGATACATTTGCTAAATATATTGCCCCAATTCCAGAATCAGCCAAAGTTACGAGTGAGCCTTCACCATTTGCTTTCTTTTCCCAAACACGCAAATCATTAAATACTGAATCATTTTCATCAATCCAACCATTTCCATCTTCGTCATATTTACTTAATTCTTTAAAGCCATCATTTGTATTTACTCCAAAAAGTTCACTTCCATCATCAACTTTATTATTTCCATTTTTATCTATTGCTAAATAACTTGCATTATTCTGTAAAGTTGATATGTCATTATTTTTTTTATCTTTATTTACATCAAATTCAAAACCCATATTTCTTGGTACTTCACTTGTATCTCTTCCATCTTTTTTCATATCAATAGAAAATGGATTATCTCCTTTTCCATAGGCATTTATTTTTGTTTCATGTCTTTGATAAAACTCATTTGAATATGAAAGGCTTAGATTGATTTTAAACTCACCATTTGATGTTTTAATAGTAGCTTGGGAACTAAAATTTATAGTTGTTTTTTCATAATACTCTTCTTTACTTTCATATGAAAAACCCCATTCTTGATTATTACCTGTAGTATAAGGATTATCTGGCACTTGAGCTTTACTTGAAGAATCATTTGGATATAAACTGATTTTTTGATTCCCCTGAAACAAATGATTAAGTAATTGTTCTATTATTCTTTTTTTAATTGTATCTGCAACTGATAAATCTGATTCACTACTAAAGACCAGTTTTTTAGGGTCAATATTTACTGACAAATCTTTATTATCATCTGGATTTTCTGTTTTTGTAAAAGAACTAGCACTTGTATTTTTTTCGTATTTTTGAACAAAGCTACTATTTGCTTGTAAATTTACTTCATAAGAATCTATTTTCATCTTCAATCCTTTTATCTATATTTAAGAATTGTACAGTGACTTTAATTAATTTTTTGTTAAAAAAACTTTTTAATTGTTCTGGAATTTTGGGCATAAAAAAAGGAAAGAAGATAAATCTTCTTTCCTTTTTTAAAGTATTAACTAAAACTTATCTTGCGTATGCCGCATCAGTAAGGTTTTTAGTATCTACAATATATGGAACCAATGCCATATGTCTTGCTCTTTTGATTGCATTTTCAACCATTTCTTGAGCACTTTTAGAATTTCCAGTAAGTCTTCTAGGCATGATTTTACCTCTTTCACTCATTGAAATTCTTAATAAATCAGTGTTTTTATAATCAATGAAATCAATTTTCATCTCAGTATATTTACAATATTTTTTTCCGTATTTTCTTCTCTCAGCCATTTTATTATCCTCTTTCTAGAACGGTATTTCGTCTTCGTCTATATCGATTTCTGGTATTTTATAACTACTATTTTCAGTTGTAGTTTTTATACCACCTTGAGCATAGTTGTTTTGAGCTGGTTGCTGCGGTTGATTATACTGATTACTAGCTGGTTGTTGAGTTTGTGGTTGAGAATACTCACCTTCATACCCAGTATTAGCACCATTTTGTGAATCAGATTTTGAATCTAGCATTTTCATAGTATCAACTCTTAAAGAGTGTTTACTTCTACCAGTTCCATCTTGTGCAGTCCATTGTTCAAAAACAAGTCTTCCTTCTAATAATACTTTAGAGCCTTTTCGTAAATATTGATTGGCAACCTCAGCACTTCTATTAAATATATTGAAATCTAAAAAACAAACTTCATCTTTCTTTTCACCAGTACTAGTCTTATAATTATAAGATGTTGCAATTGCGCCTTTTGCTATTGCTGCACCACTTGGTAAATATCTCAATTCAATATCTCGTGTAAGATTTCCTATCATAACTACTTTATTATACATTTACGGCTCCTTTTATAAAATTATGCCTTTGCAGCAGACTTTTTAGCTGCTTCATCACTTAGTTTTGTCCAAGCAGTAACTTCTTTTTTACTCTCATATTTAATGAAAATAAATCTAATGATGTTTTCATTAATTCTATAATTTCTTTCTAATTCTAAGATAGAAGTTGTTGGTGCTCTAAAGTACATTACATAGTAATGACCTCTTTTATGCTTTTCGATTTCATAAGCTAGTTGTCTAGTTCCCATATCATCGAAAGATACGATTTCTCCACCATTTTTTTCAATGTTAGCTTTCACTAACTCAATCTGTGCTACAGTTTCTTCTTCAGTCATTGTAGGCTTTACAATAAACATTGTTTCATAATGTTTTATTCTTGACATTCATTCTCCTTTTAGTTTTCGCCGGTATTATTAAAAATATCAGCAAGGTTTTTGTAAAGTCTGAGATTTTATCTAAGTTTGTCTGAAAATTTTCTTAGACTTGCTTGAATATATGCATTATGGTCTGGAATTTTTGAACTTTTCAAATCCAACTCCAAATCATTTAAGAAATTAAACAACTCCAAAAACAGTTCTGGTTTTATTTTTATGGCTAGTTTTGTCTTCTTTTCCCAAATATTTTGTGGAGGAATATAACCTAGTATCTCTTTAGGATTTGGAGTTCCTATTGTTCTTGAGTATGAACTTATCATAAAAAGTTGATGCAAGAAAGCTCCAATTTGAGTTAATAAATTTATCTCATTCATTCCCTCTTCAAGTAAAAAGTGTAAATCTCTTTTTACTAATTGACCGCTTAATAAATTAAATAAAAAATCTTCTAAAGAAACAGACCCAATTCCAAAACAGTGTATTTCCACAAGTTTTGAAGAGATAGATTCTTCATTTAAAATAGCTAACTTTTTTAAATCATTTACACTCAAGTTCAAATCATTTCTATGCATAAAATACAAATGATTTAAAGCAGATACTTCATACTTCAAACCTAAAGCTCTAGCCTCAGTTTCAAGTATTTGAATAGCTTCTCCTGGATATGGGGTAAACATTCTTACACTTACACTATTGTTTTTAGTTGTAAAATATCCACCCATAGTTTTAAAATCGCCATCACCCATACAAGCAAATATTACTTTTGAGTCTTTATTTATATTACAAGCTTCTATTAACTCTGTGGTTTCATTTTTATTTAGTTTTTTATTTAGTTTTATAAGTAAGATATTTCTACTTGCAAAAAGTGATGATTGTAAAAGTTTATTTTTTACATATTTAAAATCAAAATCATCAAAATAAACTTTTTCTATATCTTCTCCAGCTGCAACACTTGTTGCTACAAGATTTGCATACTTTTCTACTAAATAATCACTTTGTCCATAAAACATATATGCAGAAAACTCTTTATTTGCTCTTAACAATCCATCAAACTCATTTTTATACATTTTTTATTGTTCCAACTATATTTTTGCTAATCAAATCACTTGATTTTATTGTTATTTTTATTTTAAGAAAAAGTTTTTCACCTCTGTAGTTATCTAAATGAATTCTAAGTCCTGGCATATCTTTATAAAACTTAGCAATTCCCCTTTCAATATCTACAATTTGAGCTTTAAATTCTTCTCCAATATGATTTTTTGCCCATCTAGCATATTTTCTATCTTCATAATCCCAAACAAGTTGATCTACTTTTCTCTCATTTGCAGATATGTGTTCACATATATCATCAATACTATCTGGTGCTTTTTTAGTTTTTAACATTCGGTGAAGGACTAAATCTGAGTATCTTCTAATAGGACTTGTAAAGTGTGAATAAGAATCAAATCCTAATCCAAAGTGACCTAAGTTTTTAGATGAATATTTTGCTTGTGATTGAGATTTTATTATCAAATCATTTATCTCTTCTATTAAAACACTATTTTTTGCTTTTGCTTGAATATCAGTAATAGTTTCATGCACAGATGATTTTACTTCTGCTTTTATTCCAAGTAAATTTACTTCATCAACTAGTTTTGATAAGGACTGAAAAGATGGTTCTTCATGAATTCTAAATATACCAATATTGCTTAGTTTTTTACTAGCTTCAATATTAGCCATTAACATACACTCTTCTATTAGTTGATGAGAAGCCGTTGATTCTTCTACAGAGATTCCTTCTAATTCTAAATTATGATTTAATTTTTGTCTATATTCTTTACTTATAAAATCATAACCCTTTTGTAATCTCCTTTTTCTGACTTTCTTAGTGATTTCATATAAAGGAAGTAAATAATCAAAAATCTCTTTTTCTGTTTCATTGTATTTATCTAAATGTCCTTCTATTACCCTATCAATTCTTCCATAAGAGAACTTTTTATGTGATTTAATTATAGCTTCAAAAAGTTCTGATTTGATTATTTCATAATCTTTGTCTAAATATATTTTAAAAACATAAGAATATCTGTCAACATTCTCTTTAAGTGAACACATCTCTTCACTTAAACTTGGAGGAAGCATAGGTAAAACTTTATTTGGAAGATAAATAGAGGTTGATTTTTGTAAGGCTTGTTTATCAAGTTCACTATTCTCTTTTACGAAGTATGAAACATCAGCAATAGCCACATAAAGTATATTTTCTTTTACGTCAAAATAAATAGCATCATCATGGTCTTTTGCACTTGCAGGATCAATAGTTGTAAAAGGCAAAGCTGTTAAATCAACTCTTTCATTTTTATCATTCATCTTTGCATCAACATCTAAATATGGTTCTAATCTTACAAGTTCATCATATAAAAACAATGAAATATATTGGTCAACTTTTGGGTCTTGTATATTTCCAACATCTTTTTCTATTTCAAATGTTTTACTATTTATCACATAAATATTTCCATTTGTAAAAGAGCTAAAATCTATTTTAAGTTCTAATTTTATTCCCTCTTTTACACTAAATACTTCACCTTTATTTACATAAACTAATAGTGAAGTTGCATGGGTGTATAAAACCTTTTCAACTTTTGCTTTAAATGAAGATCTTGGATTAAATACTCTTTTTACCAAAATCAAGTCATTGTTATAAGCACCTTTCAAATCATCTATATCTAATTTTAAATTTTTGTGTTTATTATCCAAGTCACTCAAAGAAGCGAATTTATTTTTTATTTTTACAATTCCCACTCTATACTTTGAATTAAGTTTATAAATGCCATCTTCATAACTTACAATATCATCTTTTATAAATGGCACTAAATACTCTTTTTCATTTTCTGCAAAATCTTCACTGCCAGATATAACTTTTCTAAAAATAGTTTGAATCAAAACTTATCCTAATTTTCTTTTATTTAAGTATACATTATATAACTCTTTTATTTACATTTAGGTTACTTTTGATATAATCCTCAAAAATTATTTTAAAGGACTATTTAATGGCAATAAGTGTTTACTATGATAAAGATTGTAATATAGAACTAATCAAATCAAAAAAAGTAGCAATGATAGGTTTCGGATCACAAGGTCACGCTCACGCTGAGAACTTAAGAGATTCTGGAGTTGAAGTTGTTGTTGGACTAAGAAAAGGTGGGAGTTCTTGGGCTAAAGCTGAAGCAAAAGGTTTTGTTGTAAAAACAGTTGCAGAAGCAACAACTGGTGCTGATGTTGTTATGATTTTATTACCAGATGAAAATCAATCAGAAATTTATTATTCAGAAATTAAACCAAACCTTAAAGATGGTGCTTATTTAGCATTTGGACATGGTTTTAATATTCATTATGGAAGAATTATTCCTGATGCAAAAACAAATGTAATGATGATTGCTCCTAAAGCTCCAGGTCATACAGTTAGAAATGAATTCACAAAAGGTGGAGGAATTCCTGACCTTATTGCTGTTGAAACTAATCCAAGTGGAGATACAAAAGAAGTAGCACTTGCTTATGCATCTGCTATTGGTGGTGGAAGAACTGGTATTATTGAAACTACATTTAAAGATGAAACAGAAACTGACCTTTTCGGAGAGCAAGCTGTATTATGTGGTGGAGCTGTTTCTTTAGTTCAAGCTGGATTTGAAACTTTAACTGAAGCTGGATATGAACCAGAAATGGCATATTTTGAGTGTTTACATGAATTAAAACTAATTGTTGACTTAATGTATGAAGGTGGAATTTCTGATATGAGATATTCTATTTCTAATACTGCTGAATATGGTGATTATGTATCTGGAAAAAGAGTTATCAATGATGAGTCAAAAGCTGCTATGAAAGAAATCTTAAAAGAGATTCAAGATGGTAGATTTGCAAAAGATTTCATCTTAGAAGGTCAAGCTGGATACCCAAGAATGAATGCTGAAAGAGCTAATGCAAAAGCTTCTTTAATTGAGCAAACTGGTAATAAATTAAGAAAAATGATGCCTTGGATTTCTTCAAGCAAAATCGTAGACTTAAATAAAAACTAATTTTAAAGTAAGGTTTCAAACCTTACTTTGATATTCTAACTTAATGGCGAAAAGAAAACCTCAAAGACGTAAAAAACCTAGTAAAAAAACCTATAAAATTTCTACTATAAATAAATTTTTAGCCCTATTACTATTTTCTTTACTAATAACCTTAGCAGCATATTTTATTCTTTTAAAAAATCATAACGATAAAGTAAATGAATCAACAAAAATACAAAAAGAAAAAATAAAGCATGCCGATGAAAATAATATTGATAAAATTATTGAAGAGTACAAAAAAACTACTAAAAATACTACAGCAGATAAATATGAAGAGTTCAATAAAGAGTTTGAAAATGAATACATTCATCCAATTGAACCTCAAAAAGATGAATCTAATTTAAAAGAAAAAAATGAAGAAATACAATCTGTAGAAAAAAAAGTTTTCCCAGAAAATAAACAAACCTTAGAAAAACAAAATGCACAACAAAAACCACTTCTACCAGCCTTAGAAGATGAAGTAATGCATAAAGAAGTTGAAAAGAAAAAAGAAAAAGTTGTAACTAAAACCTCAAATAAACCAAAACTTTCTATTGTGATTGATGATGTTACTCTTCAATCTCAAATAAATCATATCAAAGATATTGGATATACCGTTAATATCTCTTTAATGCCTCCAACAAAAGGGCATAAAAACTCTGCTCGTATTGCACAAAATTTACCCTTTGCCATAGTTCATTTCCCCTTACAAGCTGGAATAACTAGTATTAGATTTGAAGAAGACAATACATTAAAAGTGGGTGATTCCTATAAAAAAATTGAAAAAAGAGTTGCACAAATTAGAAAATGGTATCCCAAAATAAAATATACAAATAATCATACAGGAAGCGTTTTTACTTCTGATAAAACATCAATGGAATATTTAATAAAAGCCCTTAAAAAATATAATTTCCAATTTATAGATAGTAGAACAACTGCACATAGTGTTGTTAAAGAAGTAAGTAAAGAATTTGGAGTACCTTATATTGCTAGGAATATATTTTTAGATAATAACAAAGACTTTAAATATATTCAAAATCAACTAAAAAAAGCTATAAGAATAGCTAAAAAAACAGGTTCTGCAATAGCAATTGGGCATCCATATCCTATCACAATGGAAGTATTAAAAAAATCTAAATACTTACTAAAAGATTTAGATTTAGTATATATAAATAAATTACCCGTTCGCTAAATATTTTTTTCTATTTTGTAAATACAAAACTCTTTGGGATAGCTGGGCAATTACCAATTATAGAAAAATCAACTCCATTGCCATTTGGCAATTGGTTCATGCTTATTCCTAAAGCTGTAGTTTTAGATTTTGTTTTAGATTTTTGGTCTGTAAAAATCCATACTTCAAAAAAGTAAGGGATTTTATGAAATACTACCCTTTTCTCAACTAAATCAAACTCTGTATAATCGCACTTAAGGTAAATATTTCTCATAATGTCATTAAATAATACTTCTGATTGAACTATACTTTCACCCTTTTCACCTCTTATTTTTGTATTAGAATAATATGTTGCACTATTAGTCTCTTTGTACTTTACAATTTCATATGGCTGGTTTGTATTTTCGATTTTTTTATTCATAGATGAAATAGTAGTATTCTCTAAACTATTAGAACAACCAGTAAAAAAAGTAATAATACATAATAACCCAATGTTAAAAATAGTCTTTCTCAAAATAGCTCCTTATAAATGGTAGTTTAATTGTACTATCAATAGTTTTAAAAGTTTTAAATAACTTCTAATCATAAAATAAGTTTTTTATAGAGATAATATATGAAAACTTAAAAGGTAATCATATGAAGAAACTTATATATGTACTATTATCATCATTCCTTGTATTTATTTTAGCAGGCTGTGGAGAAAATGAAAAAGAACAAAAAAGTGAAAAAAAAGTTTTAAAAGTTGGTATGGAATTAGCTTATCCTCCTTTTGAGATGAGTGATAAAGAGGGAAATCCATCTGGTGTTTCTGTTGATTTTGCAAAGGCTTTAGGTAAATACCTTGGGCGTGATGTTGTTATTGAAAACATTGCTTGGGATGGATTAATACCTTCATTGAAAACTGGAAAAATTGACTTAATCATCTCTTCTATGACTATTACAGATGAAAGAAAAAAATCAATTGACTTTTCTATTCCTTATGCCCAATCATCTTTAGCAATTTTAGCAAATAAAGATTCTGGTATTAAATCAATTGATGATTTAAATGTAGCAGGAAAAACAGTAGCAGTAAAAAAAGGTTCTACTGGGCATATTTATGCAAAAGATAATTTACAAAATGCACAAGTTTTAGTATTCGATAAAGAAGCTGCTTGTGTACTAGAAGTTGTTCAAGGAAAAGCTGATGGATTTATTTATGATCAATTAACTATTTACAAAAATTATGCGAAAAACATGGATACAACTGTTCCTTTATTGCAACCCTTTCAAAAAGATTTTGAATATTGGGGAGTAGCACTTAAAAAAGGAAGTCCTTTAAAAGCCGATGTTGATGCCTTTATTAAAAAAGCAAAAGAAGATGGTACTTTTGATAAACTTGCAAATAAATATTTAAGTGATGCAAAAGCGACATTTGATAAGTTAAATATTCCATTCTTTTTTTAGGAAATTATTATTAAACTAAAAGAGCTATTTATACATGAACTAGGATATAAAAAGAAAAAAAAATTAAATCCAATAATTTATCTTTTTAACCTAGTTCTACTTATACTTTTTATTGTCATAATATTCTATTTCATGTTTAAAAATGTATCTTACACTTTTAATTGGGATAGCGTTTATGAATATAAACAAAAATTTATTGATGGTTTTATTATGACTATCATAATATCTTTTTTTGCTCTTATTTTAAGTTTTATAATTGGTCTTTTTTTTACTTATGCACAAAATTCAAAACTCCTAGTACTGAGATTTTTTTCAAGATTTTACATTGAGATTATAAGAGGAACGCCACTTTTAGTTCAAATTCTAATCTTCTTTTATGTATTTGCAAATAATTTGGGCTTTGAAAATAGATATATAGTTGGAGTCTTTATTTTAGCTCTGTTTGCAGGAGCTTATGTTTGTGAGATAATAAGAGGTGCAATAGAATCAATTGATATTGCCCAATATGAGACAAGTATAAGTTTAGGAATGACAAATTATCAGATGTATAGATATATAATCTTTCCCCAAGCCTTTAATAGAATGTTGCCAGCACTTACAGGACAATTTGCCTCTATCATAAAAGACTCTTCACTTCTTTCAATTATCTCTATTAGTGAGTTTACAATGAATGCACAAGAAGTAAATGCTTATACTTATTCTACTTTTGAAAGCTATATACCCTTGGCTATTGGCTACTTACTTCTTACTTATCCAATCTCTTATTACACTAAAAAACTTGAGAATAATATACAAAAGTAGTTTTTAGACATCAAAGTTTATCTTATGATATAATAATTTATATTATTATTTAGGAGAAAGATGAACTCAATTATTGATTTTGAAATACCTGAATTGCAAAGCTTATCAAAGCCTGTAAAGACCTTATTTTATAAAGGCAATACCAAACTACTAAAAAAGCCAAAGATATCTATTGTGGGTACGAGAAGAACCTTAAACTATACACAATTTACCACACACCAACTAGCATCAAAACTTTCCCTTGCTGGAAATTGTATTGTAAGTGGTGGAGCAATTGGAGTTGATACTATTTCTCACAGAGCGGCAGGAGTAAATAACACTATTTTAGTAAGTCCTTGTGGAATAAACTATAGATATCCTGCAATAAATAAAAAATTTATAGAAGAGATAGAACAACAAGGCTTATTATTAAGTTCCTTTGATGAAGATTTCAAAGCCACAAGATATAGCTTTGTATTAAGAAATGAAATAGTTGTTGCCTTAGGTGATATTTTAATTGTAACACAGGCTGATTTAAACAGTGGAAGTTTAAGAAGTGTTGAGTATGCTTTAAAAATGGGCAAAGAGATTTTTGTATTACCCCATAGAATAAATGAAAGTCAAGGAACAAGTCTATTATCAAAAAAGGGCTTGGCAAAAGTTATTTATGATATAGATGAGTTTGTAGAACAATATACCAGAACTCCTATAAAAGAAGAAAAGAAAGATGACTTTTTAGAATATTGTAAAAAGAATCCAACTTATGAAGAAGCTATTTTAAAATATGACTCTTTAGTGTATGAATATGAACTAAATGGAAAGATTGAAATAAAAAATGGTTTTATTACTCTTGCTTAGTTTATACTCCACAAACTTTTTTAGATTTTGCAAATCGTAAAATCAGATAACCAAAAATACCAGAAAAAAGTGAACCAATCAAAATAGCTAATCTATCAGTATAAAAATATCTTGTATCATCATTAAAAGCAAGTGAATCAATAAACAAACTCATTGTAAATCCAATACCTGTCAAAACTGCTATTCCATAAATTTGAAGCCAAGTTGTACATTTTGGTATATTTGCGAGTTTTAGTTTTACTGCTATAAAACTAAAAAGGAAAACACCTAATTGTTTACCAAAAAAAAGTCCCAACATAATCCCAAGGGGAACACCATGTGTCATTTTAGTAAAATCAATTTCTCTTAAATCTACTCCTGCATTTACAAATGCAAATAGGGGTAAAATAAAAAATGCAACCCAATTATGTAAATTATGTTCCATATGTCTAACAGGAGAATTTACTTTATCATCAGTTTTTGTTTTAAGTGGAATTGCAAAAGCTAAAATAATTCCTGCTAATGTTGCATGAACTCCTGATTTTAGAACCGTAACCCACAATATAATTCCAACAATAAAATATAAAGAAATAGTTGCAACACCCATACGATTCATCACAAATAAAACAAGAATTATAAATAGTGATACATATAAAACTTCAACTGATAAATTTGAGGTATAAAATAAAGCTATGATTACAATCGCACCAATATCATCAATAATTGCTAGTGCCATTAAAAATATTTTCAAAGAAACAGGCACTCTTTTTCCAAGTAATGACAATATCCCAAGAGAAAATGCAATATCAGTAGCTGTTGGTATTGCCCAACCATTTAAAGCATTAGAATCATTTTGATTAAAAAAGAAGTATATTAAAGCAGGGCAAAGCATCCCTCCAAGAGCAGCAAAAGCTGGCAGAGATATTTTAGACCAAGAAGAGAGATGTCCTTGTAGCAATTCTCTTTTAATTTCTAAACCTACAACTAAAAAGAATAAGGCCATAAGTCCATCATTTATCCACAAATAAAGTGGCTTATCTATGACTAAATCATTAACAGAAACATGAATAGGAATATGTAAAAAACTGTAGTAATACTCAGATAGAAAAGAGTTTCGTAAAACTAAGGCAAAGATAGTCACAAAGATAAGAATAATTCCCGATGATGTTTCACTCTTCATAAAATTATTTACTAAAATCTTCATATCTATCCTTTTGAATTATTTGATTATTTTCCTTAATTGGTAAGTGATATCTCCAGCACCAACACCTACAACTATACCTTCATTATATGTTTTTAAAACTTTATTATCTTTTATAATATCAATTGCACAATTTTTTGCAAGTATTTTATCAGCAAATATTGGATTGTATTGTTTAAATGTTTCTTCAAAATCTATTTCTAAAACATGCTCTCCTGGAATTGTCCAAATAGGCAATATTACCAATTCATCACATCCTTTAAAGCACTTTTTAAATCCTTCAAGATTATCAAAAGTTCGGCTGTATTTGTGCGGTTGCCAAATTATTACTCTTTTTTTAAGATTTTTAAGATTGTCATAAAGCTCAACTGATTTTATTGTAGCTTCTATTTCTGTTGGATGGTGTGCATAATCATCTATTAAAACAAACTTATCACACTTTTGTAAAATATCAAATCTTTTTTTGATACCTTTATAGTTTTTAAGATTTGTTCTTATTTGCTCAACATCAAGCTCATTTAAAGCAGCTAATACTGCCAAAGAAGTATTAACAGCAATATGATAACCAAAACCCCAAACTTCAAAATAACCCAAACCTTTTAACTCAAATTTTGTATAAGGTTCATCATCTTGTAAAATATAAGAGATGTTTTTTATATCAACACTTGGATAAAGTTCAGTTGCATCCTCTATGCCAAGTTTTTTAATATATTCATCTTCTGCATTTATAACTTTTTTTGTTCCAAGATTTATGAACTTTTTATATGTATCAAAAAATTTCTCATAATCATAGTTATAATATTCCATATGTTCAGGTTCAGCATTTGTAACAATTGAACAATAAGGATTTGAAAGTATAAAGCTAGCATCACTCTCATCAGCTTCAAAGGCTACTATTCCATTTTTGTATCTAAAGTTTGAACCAAAATCTTTTGATATAGCTCCAATAATTGCAGTACAATCTAAAATAGAAGCTAAAATAGATGTGGTAGTTGACTTTCCATGAGCTCCGGCAACACAATAATTTTTTCTATCTCCAAGAACTATTGGCAAAGCCTCTTTTCTTGATAATGTTTTTATTTGTCTAATTCTTGATTCTATTAATTCAGGATTTTCATCAGTTACTGCTGCTGAATATATTACTATTTCTGGATCTTTTATATTTGAAGCACTTTGGGGAGAATAAACTTTTATTCCCTCAGCTTTTAATTCGTCTGTTATTGGTGTTTCTTTCATATCTGAACCACTAACTTCATGACCACTATGTTTTAAAAATCTTGCTAAGGCAGAAAGACCTATTCCACCAATTCCTATAAAATGTATTCTCATCTTAGTCCAACAAATATTTTAAATTTTCATATTCTGTTTCTAAAACAGCACTATTTTCTTCTAAAAACTCTTTTGTTTTAAAATTAAATGAAACAATAAAATAACCATATTTTTCATCTACAGCAGTTGTTGAATTATTTACATTTTCTTCATAAAATTTATCCAAGTCAAAATCTTTTGAACAAGCAATCAAATGGACATTTAAGGCATTACATAAAAGTTCATCTTCTATAATATTTGTCAAAACAAAAAATAACTCTTTTGCACCCTTCAAATCATTGTAACTCCATTTTTCAATGGCATGCTCATAGAATGCTCTAGTGTAATAAAGTCCATCACTTTCTAAAGTTATTTTTTTACCACTATTTACTATATCTTCAACATTTTCAAAAGAGATTTTTAAGATATTTTCATAAACAGTATTTATCTTTTCTTCATCTAAATCCAAAATCAATAAAGAATCTAAAACTTCATAAAGCGCAGAGATATTTTTACTCTCAATTGCATCATCTTTTGTTTTTTCTAAATAATTCAAAAACTCTGGGTTTGTTCTAGCTTCGTGCAACTCTTCATTAGTCATTCATAAAATCCTTCAATCTGTTTAATACCTCTTTTGTTTTTTGAGCATTTTCAACTAAGGCAATTCTTACATAACCTTGTCCTATGCCTTCTCTTCCTAAAAAACTTCCCGGTAATACTTTTATATTTTTTTCTTTGTATAATCTTTTAGTAAATTCTAATTCATCACCAATTTTTAGCCAAATATAAAAAGTCGCTTGTGGCATATCAAGTCCCAAAATCTCTTTGGCTAACTCAAAATTCTTTTTATAAGTATCTCTAAAAACTTGCACATGTTCTTGATCACTCCAAGCAGTTGCTGCTGCATATTGTAAAGGAATAGGTGCTGCACAGCCTATATATGTCCTATATTTCATATAATCTTTTAAAATATCTGCATCACCAGCAATAAATCCACTTCTTAGCCCCGGAGCTGAGCTTCTTTTTGAAATAGAATTAAGAACAAGTACATTTTTAAACTCACTATTTCCTGCATAAATACTAGCTTCCAAAAGTGAACAAGGTTTGTTTTTTTCATCAAAATATATTTCAGAATAACACTCATCATTTATCAAAACAAAATCAAACTCTAGTGCTTTTTTAACCCATAAAGCCAATTCTTCTTTGCTCATATTTGCAGCTGTTGGATTATTTGGATAATTTAGTACAACCAAATCACATTTTTTAAGTGTTTCATCATCTAGAATTGCTTTATAATCATTCTCTTTAGTTAAATTAATATGAACAACTTCTGCCCTACTTGCAATTGCAGCACCTTCATATATCTGATAAAAAGGGTTTGTAAAGGCAATTGTTGGATTAGCTTTATCAAACAAAAAAAACTGTGGAAAGTTAAATAAAACTTCCCTTGTACCAAAACAAGGAATAATTTGATTTTCTTCTAATTTTACATCAAATCTTTTATTTACAAACTCAATCATTGCTTGTGTTAAAAAATTTTCACCTGCAGTTTTTGGATAATTTCTTAAAAATTTAGTGTGATTAGCCAAACTATCTTGAATAAATTGCGGTGTTTCAAACTGAGGTTCACCAATAGTTAATGCACTTGCTTCGTATGAGCTATTTGGCTCAATTCCATCTAATAATTCATTTAATTTCTCAAAAGGATATTTTTCAAATACCATCTCTTACCTTTTTTTAGTTTTCTATTACTGGGATTAATAGTTGATTGTTTTCTTTTATATCAAAAGACAATAAATCAGAATTTGTATAAAAAAGTTTATTAAGTTTTCTTCTTAAAAACATATCTTTTTTAAGGGGTAAAATCTGAAGTATATTTTTTTGATTTTTCAACTCTCTTATTGGATTTTTTTCTTTAGAAATAATCTCAACTTTTTGTCCAAATATTTTTGCCAAATTTTCAAAGTGATCTAAAATATATGATTTATCAGATTGCCCAGTTGGGTCCATATCAAATATTTTTGTTTTTAGTTTTAACTGACTTGAAACATCAAATATTATCGGAGAGATTTGTTCATATGATTTTGTATCATTTAACAAAATTATACTATTTTTTATCGTTGTTATATCACCTAAACCAGTCTTTAAAATAGGAATTCGAAGATCAACTAGTTTAGAGATTCCCTCTTTATTTTTAAATAGCTCATATGAAATCATCATAAGACCAATATCAAATGTTCTTAAATCCTTTTTCAATAAAGCATCAAAACCTAAGTTTCCATAATCTATTTCAATAGTAAGATTATTGACTTCACCCAATTCATTTTTAATAAAATTCATCAAATCAACAGTTGTAGGTCTTGTTATTCTTAATACAAGTTTTTGGTTTTTTATTACTTGATTTAAATATTTTACATCAACAACACATTTTTTAACTGTTTCTACAGATTGTAAATATAAATCTAAATACAAATACAAATTATGCCCAAATGGCATAGGAAATTGGCCTTGAGTTTTTCCAATAGCATTATATACTTGCATTAAAACTTCAGGTTTTCCTATTATCAAAATTACATCATTTGGCTTTAATATAAGAGAGGGTTTGATTTTTATCATTTGTTGTTTTCTATACAAACCAAAAATTTTCCACTCTCGCTGTTCGATTGAGCCTATATATCTATATGCATATGAACTACCAAATGGAATTCTAATTTCCATTATCTCACCTTGCTTTAAGCCTATATTTTGTGCAACAACTGGAATATTTGGAAGTCTTTCAACCATACCATTTGCAAGAACATCTATTCCCTTATAAATATTTATGTGCTGATCAGAAAGATCAATTCCCCAATAATCCAAAATACTCATTTGCATTTTTGGTTTTTCTTCTTTTATGTTTTTTATTACATTTAACATCTCATCTTTTGAGTTAAGTGCAATAAGAGCTTGGGCATGAATATCTTTATCTAATACCATTGCAAGTTTTGATTTAGAAGTTGGGTCAAACTTAAAAAATGTGAAATTTGAGGGTCTTTTTTCAGGAATGATAGCTTCATTCATATAAACAACATCGTATGAATTATCACCGGTATTTGTCTCGATGACTCTTTGAAGAAGTTTTTTAGCAACAATACCATCTAATATAATTAATATCTTTTTCATTAAGATATTATATCTTTTTCTTACTGATAGTGTGTTTTATAAAATTGCTTTTAATTTATTAATATAAATTTAAATGATATAATCCCAATTTTTAAAGGAAATTTATTAATGCAATTTAACATAGATGGAAAATCTTTTCACAAAACAAGAGCTTGTACAATTAAAACAGCTCACAGTACAATACAAACACCAGTATTTATGCCAGTTGGTACGCAAGCTACTGTAAAAGCTTTAGATGCAAATGACATGCTAAGTCTTGGTGCAAAAATTATTCTAGGAAATACCTATCACTTATATTTACGACCTGGAAGTAAGATAATCAAAAAATTTGGAGGTCTTCATGGCTTTTCAAAATTCCCAAACTCTTTTTTAACAGACTCAGGTGGCTTTCAGGCATTTTCATTGAGTGATAATTCAAAACCTGATGAAGATGGAATTATGTTTAAATCACACCTTGATGGTAGCAAACACTACTTTACACCTGAAAGTGTACTTGATACTCAATATGAACTTGGAAGCGATATCATGATGATATTAGATGATTTAGTAGCCCTTCCAAATACAAAAGAGAGAATCAAAAAATCGATTGAAAGAACTACACATTGGGCAAAAAAAGCAATTACTTATCATAAAAGCCAACAAGAAAAAGGTATAGGTTTAAATCAAAATATCTTTGCAATTATTCAAGGTGGAACAGATAAAGAATTTAGAAAATTAAGTGCCGAACAATTATGTTCTTTGACTGACTTTGATGGATTTGCAATTGGAGGATTAAGTGTTGGGGAACCAAATGCTGATATGTATGAAACAGTTGAGTGGACAACTGATTTTATGCCCCAAGATAAACCTAGATACCTAATGGGTGTTGGAACACCTGAAGACTTAATAGAAAATATTGAGCGTGGTGTTGATATGTTTGACTGTGTAATGCCAACAAGAAATGCAAGAAATGGCTCAATTTTTACAACTTATGGAAAAATAGCAATTAAAAATGCAAGATTTAAAGAAGATCCTGAACCAATAGATCCAGCTTGTGAATGTTACACATGTAAAAACTTTTCAAAAGCATACTTAAACCATCTTTTTAGAGCAGGTGAAATAACATACTATAGACTTGCAACAATGCATAATATCCACTACTACTTGACTCTTATGAGAGAAGCTAGAGAAGCTATTTTAGCTGATAATTGGCTAGAGTTTAAAAAAGAATTTTATAAAAAAAGAGGCGTTGAGATTTAAGTGTCTTAACCCCAGACAAAACTCTTTTTAGATATAATCCAAAAAATTAAAAGAGCAACTCGTTGCTCTCCTTAGAATTTTCTCAAAGAGAATGCAAGCACAAAACTACTTTTAAGGATTTTTATAAATCTTGTTAAAAAGTAGACAAATATTTCAGGTCCCTTTAAAAGGGCACCTTTTAAAGGAAAAGAAATGACTATTGATGATACTACAATTGATAAATTAGCAAAACTTTCTAGTTTAGAAATTGATGAGAGTAAAAGAGAATCACTAAAAAATGAATTAGGTGATATTATTAATTTCGTTGAAAATTTAAATGAAATTGATGTAAGCCATATCGATGCAACATTTTCAACAGTTGAAGGTGGAACACCACTTAGAGAAGATATTGCTAACCAAGATTTAGATATGTCAAAACACATACTTTCACATGCGCCAAAAAGTGAAAATGGATATTTTATAGTTCCAAAGATAATTGAATAAGGCTTTTTTGATGATAACTGTTTATGGAATAAAAACCTGCGGAAGTGTACAAAAAGCACTAAGATTTTTCAAAGAGAACAACATAGAAGTAGATTTTTTCGATTTTAAAAAAGATACTCCAAGTGCCCAAAAGGTAAAATCTTGGACCCAAAAATCAGATATAAATATACTTTTTAATTCAAAAGGCACAAAATATAAAACTCTTCAATTAAAAGAGCTAAATTTAGATGAAAATGGTAAATATGAATGGTTATGTAAAGAACCAATGCTTTTCAAAAGACCTGTAATAGAGTTTCATGATAAACTTGTTGTTGCTTTTGATGAAGAGATGTATAAAAAGACTTTTCTTTAAGTCTTTTTATACAAAGGTTTAAGAAGAAGCTAAATAATCATGCCCTATACAAGTCTCACAAGAGATAATATCATCATACATTACTTTTTCTAGTTTCAAATCTTTAAACTCTTTTGAAATTATATCAATAGCCACATAATCTGCTGAATATATTAAAGACCTACCCTTATCATTATTTACATAAACAACATTTTTTGTTTGTTTAAAAATATTATCTATGTGTTTTTGCCAATATTCTAAGAGTTCCTCATTATCACCGAGTTCATCATATTTAATATCCCAGTGTAAGCATAAGTCAGGTAATAATCCACAAGTTTTCATATCTTTAAAATCTAATGTTATACCCCATAGTTCCATAATGTACCCCTTTCTTTTAATTCTAATGGATTAAAACTTAAAGGAATGAAAATTTTAAAAGTACTTGTTTACTTTCAGTTAGGTGGATTTTAAACTAATCTATACTCAAAATTGGTTTATCTTTTACATTAAAGGTTTCCACAATAAACTCATTATTCATATGAGTTACTAAGATATATGATTCTTGATTATCTACATTTTTTAGCATAAAAGAGGTATCTTTATCAACTACAATTTCATCAAAACCTAAGGGTTTATATTGCTTTAATAAGTCCTCTTTTAATTTTTCATAAGTGGTATCATATCTATCATCAATAATCATTTTAAAACTATTTTCATTGTCAATAAATTCTATCTCATTTAACTTTTCTTGGGTTTCAATAATAGGTTGTTTGGAAATTATATATTCATAAGTTACAGATAAAAAACCAATAGAGAATACTGTGATAAAAATATTTAATAATGAGTATAAAATACTTAAATCAGGAGAAATTAAAGCCATAAGAAACTTAATTGCTAATCCATAAACAAAATTAACAACTAAGGCAAAAACAATAGGAAAAAAAATCACCATCATAAACACTAATAATTTGTAGTTTTTTGATAAAGCAAGAGCATCGCCAAAATCTAAGGGTTTATCAATAGCAATAGAAGGGAAAATTAAAGATATTCTTGAAGTAATCATTCCTATAAAACCTACAAGAACTACAACAACTAATATATTGTAAAAATATGCGGCATTAGAGCCAAAGAAACCTTGAATGAACTTACCAATAAATAGAGAAATAAAATATATTAAGAAAAACACCAAAGCCATAAGTAAACCTAAGCCAATACCTTTTAAGATAAAACTTATTTCCCTTTGACCAAATTTATAAACACCCCATTTAGGTGTCTCTTCTTCTTTGAGCAATAATATTCTATGCACATTTATAGACATAACAATTGTCACTAAAAAAGATAGTGCAGTTAAAACATAAAAAATACTTTTACTTATCATTATATGCGTACTAAAATACTCAATAACACATAATATAAGGAAAGGTATAAACAAAGCTCTCATTAAAATATACTTTTTCTCAAAAAGCAGGTCTAAAGTTCTTTTTATAATCTCTTTGTACATATTCTTCCCTTTTGAAGTTTTATCTTCTAGCTTCCTTTAAAGTCTCAGCAATCATAAATGATAACTCTAAGGCTTGGTCAGCATTTAATCTTGGATCACATTGTGTATGATATCTACTTGCAAGTCCCTCTTGAGTAATAGCAGAACTTGTACTTCCTGTACATTCAGTTACATTTTGTCCTGTCATTTCAAGGTGAATTCCACCTGCAACTGTACCTTCGGCACTATGGATTTGAAAGAATTGTTTAACTTCATTTAAAATAGATTCAAAATCTCTTGTTTTGTATCCATTATCAGTTTTTATTGTATTGCCATGCATAGGATCACTTGACCATAATACATTTTTACCCTCAGCTTTTACTCTTTTTAGTAAGTTTGGATAGATATCACCTATCTTTTGGGCACCCATTCTAACAATAAGATTTAATCTTCCAGCTTCATTTTCAGGATTTAAAGCATCAATTAATTTTATTAATTCATCCTCTTTCATTGAAGGTCCTACTTTACATCCTATTGGATTTTTGATACCTCTAAAGTACTCTAAATGTGCCCCATCTAATTCTCTTGTTCTATCTCCTATCCATAACATATGAGCAGAACAATCATACCAATCACCAGTTAATGAATCTCTTCTTGTAAGTGCTTCTTCATAATTTAATAAAAGTGCTTCATGTGAAGTATAAAGCGTAGTTTGATTTAATTGTTGTGTATTTTCTGATGTAATTCCACAAGCATTCATGAAAGCTAAAGTTTCAGAAATCTTATTTGCTAAATCATCATATTTTACACCTAAAGTGTGATCTTTAATAAAACCTAAATTCCACTCATGTACTTGATGTAAGTCTGCCATTCCACCTCTTGAAAATGCTCTTAAAAGATTTAGTGTAGCTGCACTTTGGTTATATGCTTTTAAAAGTTTTTTAGGTTTTGGCAATCTTGATTTTTCATCAAATTTAACAGAGTTTACAATATCACCTCTATATGAAGGAAGAGCAAGTCCGTCAATATTTTCAAAGTCATCACTTCTTGGCTTTGCAAATTGTCCTGCTATTCTTCCTACTTTTACAACTGGACAACCACCTGAAAAAGTCAAAACAATAGCCATTTGCATCATCACTTTAAATAAATCTTTGATGTTATTTGCATTGAAGGCATCAAATGATTCAGCACAATCTCCACCTTGAAGTAAAAAAGCTTTTCCTGCTACAACATCAGCTAATTTGCTTTTTAAGTTTCTAGCTTCCCCTGCAAAAATTAGTGGAGGATATGAACCTAACTCTTTTTCAACTTTAGCAAGTTTTTCTAAATCATTATAAGTTGGTTGTTGCTTTATTGGAAAGTCTCTCCAAGTACTTGGGTTCCAGTTATTCATACTCTTTGCCTTTTCTATATTTTAATTATTATACTTTTAATTTTGATAAAAGTTCTTCAAATGATACTTTAAATGCTTCTAATCCATCACTTAATAATGTCTCATAAATCTCATTTGTATCAATACCATGTTTTGTAAGCATTTTGAAAAACTCATCACACTCATCTTCAGTGATTATTTTGCTAGGTTCTGTGCTACCACTTTGTACATAATCTTCAATAGTAGCCAAAGGAGCAGTATTTACACTATTTGGATAAAGTAAATTATCCACATAATAAGTTGATGGTAATTCATCACCTTTTACCCCAGTACTAGCAAAAAGCGTTCTAATATTATCATTATGAAATTTGTTTATTTCATGGTAACATTTTACAGCATTTATAATACCTAATTTCGCTTTTTCGATGCCTTTTGCTCCAAATTCATTATCACACAATCTATCAAATCTAGATACAAAAATAGAAATAACAGCTTTTGATTCTGTTATTGATTTTTCCATACCTCTATTTAAAGCATTTGCACAGCTAATAGCTTGCTCTGGTGAAAAGATTAGTGTTGCATTTACATTTATACCTTGTGAAGACAACTCTTCCATAGCTTTGTATCCAGCTTTTGTGGCAGGAACTTTTATCATTACATTATCATATGCAATTGTTTTATACAGTCTAATTCCCTCTTCAATTGTACCCTCAGCATCATCACTAAGTGTTGGGTCAACTTCTAGTGAAATAAATCCATCATCACTATCAATTCTATTCATAGGCTCTAATATTTCAGCTGCTCTTTTAATATCAGTCATAGCTACTTCTTCATAAATAGTCTTAGCTGTATTTACTTGCAAAATTCCTAGTTGTTGTTTGTATGCAACAGAGTTTGAAATTGATGATGCAAAAATAGCAGGATTTGATGTAGCACCTTGAATAACTTCATCTTTTACCAAGTCTTGAAACTGATTTTCTAAAAAATCTCTTTCAATAAAATCACACCATAACGAAAAATTTATATCTTCTTTTAAACTCATTTTAACTCCTTTTAATAGTCCCTATTAAAAGGGACCTTCATTTTATTATTTCTTTTAAAAATGAAAATAAATTTCATCTAAAGAAATAAATCCTAAAGAGCGTCCAAAGACGCTATTATTTAAATATGCTCTAAGATTTGTGTTAAATCTTTTGTATCAACAATGATATTTGCCTCTTTTTTCAAAATATCTTTTGCACAAAAAGCAACTCTCTTATCTGCATATGCAAACATAGAAACATCATTTGCTCCATCACCTGCTACTAGTGTATTCTCTTTAGAAACTCCTAGCATAGCTTGAACTCTTTGAATCATATCACCTTTAGAAAAGCCAAACATCATATCTCCACCTACAAGTCCTGTTAATATTCCATTTTTGTGGTGTAAGATGTTTGAAAAGTCTGCATCAAGTCCAAGCTTCTCTTTAGCAGGAGTTGTTCCTATTCTAAAACCACCTGAAAAACATACAACTTTGTATCCCTTCTCTTTTAGTTTTGCAACTGTTTCCATTGCTCCTGGCATAAGTGGTAGGTTTTTACAAATATCCACTGCCAAAGAGTTTTCTAAGCCTTTTAATAAAGCCACTCTTTCAATGAGTGATTCAAAAAAGTCCAATCTTCCAGCCATGGCTTCTTCTGTGATTTTTGCAACTTTCTCTTCCAGACCTAAAGGTTTTGCTAGAAAATCAATAGTTTCTCCATCCATCAAAGTTGAATCAAAATCAAATACAGCTAATTTCATCATTTTCCCTATTTTTATATCATTGTTCTTATTTTAAAAAAGACATATATTACCAAAATTATACTAAAATGATTACTTTATGGTTTCAAAAAAGATATAAGGACAAAGATTGAAATTAGCAGCTATTGATATTGGATTAAAAAGAATTGGCCTAGCGCTAAGCCTAACTAAGAGTTTAGTTACCCCACAAACAGCCATCTTAAGAAAGAATAGGAACCAAGCTTCAAATGATGTTGATAGCTTTTTAAAAGAGTGGGAAATAGATAAATTAATTGTAGGATTTCCTAGTTCCAGTGATGATATGCAAAAAAGAGTAAAACACTTCGTAAATCTTCTAAAATTTGAAGGTGAGATTGCTTTTCAAGAAGAAAATATGAGCTCAATAGAAGCAGAAGAGCTAATGAAAGGTGATATAAAATATAAAAGAGATGGGAGAGTTGACTCCCTTGCTGCTAAAATAATACTTGAGAGATATTTAGCAAAAAATTAATTATAGGGAGAAGCCCTATAATTAAACTATTTTTACCAAGTCACAGTATCATTTGAGCCAATTTTTCCTATAACTACCTCATCTTCCCAAGTAACAAGTCCAGTTTTTATATCTGTTAAAGATAATTGAAAATAGTATTCAACTATTTGGTCATCTTTATTTGCTTTTGCTGTTCTTTGTAAGATGCTTCCTGAAAGTGATAAACTCGGAGCGTAAAGTGTATTTTTTTGAATCGTAGTGCTTTTTTTGAACTCATCATTATCTCTTAGTTTTCTACTATCTTGTGCTAAATCATCCCTTTGTGTTCCAACAGCTGATGTGATTATTGCTTTTCCTGAATTTAATATCAATATTCTCATTTTTTTAGTTAAGAATTTCACATCAAATCTTTGAGTAGTATCATTTATTATATCACTCATCATAACAACATTTTTTCCACCACCTCTTTTATCTAAAGCCCCACTTGATAACAATGATTTAGCCATATCACTAGCTGCTTTTTCAAAATCTTGTCTATCAATTCCCATTGTTACAACTGAAGATTTTGGAGAATTTTCTGGTAAATACTCAGGTTTATGTGTACAACCTGCAAAAAAAATTGTTCCCATAAATAGAGTTGAAATTATTAATTTTTTATTTTTCATTTTATTCCTTAGTTTTGATATTCATAATGACTACTATCTTTTCTTTGTTCATCATCTCTACTTGTATCTTGTACTCTTATTACAAAATCTTTGATTTGATTTGAAGGGGATACTCCATTAATCGTAAAATCCCTATTCTCTTCAACTGTTGCCTTTTTCCATTTAGATAATATTGTTTTTACAATAAAACCATTTTTATCTATCCAATCTATCTTATAAGCTACATTTCTATTCATATAAGTTGTATTTTTAAATCTAGCTTGTACAACCCAAAAGCCATCACTTTTTTGAAAATAGTTTAGTTTTTCAAGCTTTAACCAGCTATCCAAAGCTTTATCTATTACTATGTGTGAGTCATCACTTATTTTAGGCTCAACTTTTACTTCTTTTTGTGCACACCCACTAAAAAGCATAACACTTATTATTGTAATAATTAAATATATCTTTTTCATAAATCTCCTTTAAAATAAAATCTTGTGAATTATATTATTTCCTATTGATTGTGATTTTACATAAATTAATGCATTTTTATCATTAGGAATAAAAACTTCTTTTATAATTTTACCTTCATTATTTTTAATTTCAATTGGTTTGCCATCAAGTTTTACCCTTAAACTTTGAAAGTTTTTAGGTAAAGCACTCCAAGACCTCACATCAGTTTTGTTTGTCAAATTTTGATATAAAAACCCTAAAAACCCAGCTAAAGGGCTTGAATCATTGAGTTGTTTTTGTGTAATTGTTTTTGCAATTGTATTTGCTATTGCTTCACTTAAAATAGCTGGGAATCTTTTTTTAAATTCTGTTTTTATTACATTATCCATATTACAAACTTCTGTTGTATCTTTTCCATTAATATCTAAATAAGCATATGAACTACTTCTTTCAACAATTTTGGGTAAAGCAATACCTGTATATATGACATTTCTTGTAAAAATAAATAGTGGAATATCAATTCTTATCTCATCTTTTATCATTCCTTGACCATTTTCATAAATAATCCAAGCATATTTTTCTTTTGAATTTTTCAAAGAAGAAGCAAGATATTTATTACTCAATTCATAATCGCTTTTGATTTGTCCATTTGAAGGTTGCATCTCCATTGATTCTTTTAATAAATCTCTTGCTTTTACAGAATCACCCTCTAATAAAAAGTAAACTCCAGCCATATAAGTTGTAAAAGGATTTATAAAATCGGGATATGCTTTAAAATCATTTAACAAACCATCATATTGTTTATATACAGTATTTTCGGCTTCTTTATTCTCTTTTTCAAAATTCGCCTCTTTTTTTTGTATCTCACTTTTAAAATAATCTTTTGCTCTTCTTTGTCTATCCAAAGCTCTATTAAACTCTATCCTTGCATTTACATTATCATGTAAACTTGCGTAATTTAAAGCTTTATAAGTATTTACCATCACTTTCTCATAAGTGTTTCCCTCATACTCATTTGCATTGTTATTTATTAAAATACTTTTTGAACTCTCTAAAGTATTATTTAAAATTGAGTCTTTATCTACTGTTTGTTTATACTTCTCTTCTGCTTCATCAAAAAACCCGTTACTTTTTTTATAAGCAAAACAATTTCTAGCCAATGATCCACCTTGTATACCCCAAAGTATTGGATCATCATCATCTTTTATTTTTTCTTCTATTTGTGTATAGTCACAATTTTTTGATTCTAAGTTAGAATCAAAACTATTCAGAGAGTCTTCATATCCACTTATAACAGCACACCCATAAAAAGAGAATACAAATATACTATTTAATAAGATTTTTATAAGTCCCCTTTTATTAATCATAACTAGTTTTTCTCTAAAGCAACAACAGCTATTGCAAAACCAGTATCATGAGTAATAGAGAGATGAGCATTTTTTATTGAAAAGTTATCTATAACTTTTTGTGAAAAAGTTATAAGAGGAGCATTTTTAGCTGTTTTTGAAATAATAATATCATGGAAACCGCACTCCTCTCCTATCCCACAAGCAAGAGCTTTACTTGCAGCCTCTTTTGCAGCCCAAAATCCGGCTGCTGTTTCTACTTTTTTTATAAGTTTTATTTCATCGTCATTTAAATATTTTTGATAAGCTTTATTTCCAAACTTTTCATACATATTTTCAATTCTTTTTATACTTACTACATCTATACCAATCATTTTTAGCCTATGTGAATTATTTTTAAATGATATTATACCTAATCATTTTAATAGAATATAACAATGATTAGTACTCTACTAACTAAATACAAATTCCCATTATTTACTCTCTACATTTGTTACATCAATTTTACTAATTGTTAAATATGTTACAACAATTAAAATAATAGAAAAAAATGCAATATTTATATTTCCTGCAGGAATTCCCATACCACCGTCTGCTGGAGTTTGAATAAATAAATCACCTAAAGATGCACCTATTGGACGAGTTACTATAAATGCTATCCAAAATGCCATAACACCATTTAATATTTTTGCATAAAATAATCCACCTGCAATTAAAAAGATACCACCAAATAACATTAATGAATTTAAATATCCAAAGTTCAAATGCTCAGAAACTGTATCTCCAACCCCTGTCCCTAGTGCAAATGTAATTAAAACAATTAACCAATAAAAAACTTCTCTTTTATTATTTGTAATTTTATGAATTGATAAAGTACCTTCTTTTTTGTACCATAATAAAAATCCTAAAATCATCGCAATTGTAAATACAATGTCTAAAGTTATTAAACTAACATTAAAATTATCAACAAGAATATCAGTTATCAAAGTTCCTTCTATACTCATCATTACAATTAAAAACCAATAAGCTGGTGCAAAATATTTTTTTAAACTAAAATTCCAAAGTATAGCTCCTAAAGTAATTACTCCCATAAGTATTGTTGTTCCTGCTAAGCCCAAATTCATATCTACTGCAACAAAATCAGCTGCTGTTTCACCAACAGTTGTAGATAATATTTTAACAATCCAAAAAAATAGTGTTAACCCTGCTACTCTATTTAATGTAAAGTTTTTTTCTATCATATATAACTCCTCAAATTTTAATTATTAGAATTATTCTATTTGAAAATGAAATAAAAATTAATTTTCATTTCATTTATTAAACCTAGAATTTCAAAATAATAAAACTATTGTTATAATGGTTATGTAAGTAATAAGGTAAAAATAAATTATGAAAATTTTAATTATAGAAGATGATGAAAATATATTGTCATTGTTAGAAAGAGGATTAAACGAAGAAGGTCATGTTATTCAAAGTGCTATAGATGGAGAAGATGGTGAATATCTAGCAACAGAAAATAATTATGACATTATAATCTTAGATTGGATGCTACCTAATAAAAACGGCTTAACAATACTAGAAAATATTAGAAAAAAATCAATAACAACACCGGTACTAATGTTAACTGCAAAATCTGAAATTATCGATAAAGTAAAAGGATTAAAAAGTGGTGCAGATGATTATCTTGCAAAACCTTTCGATTATGAAGAATTACTTGCTAGAATAGAAGCCTTATATAGAAGAGGAGTATCTAAAGGAATTAATATAATAGAAATATCAAATATTACTATTGACATAGATAAAAAAATAGTGGCGAAAGATACTATTCCACTACAATTAACATCAAAAGAGTATGATTTATTTCTTTTTTTAATAAAAAATAAAAACTCAATGATTTCAAATAGTATGATAGAAGAACAACTCTGGAATGAAAATGAATTTATCAATAGTAATGTTATTCAAGTAACTATGTATAATTTAAAAAAGAAAATTGGTAAAGATATTATCAAAAATTTTAGAGGATTAGGGTATAAACTTGATGTTTAAAAGTTTAAAGACAAGAATATTATTTTGGTTTGGAAGCATTACATTTTTATTACTTATAATATTTAGTATTGCTTTTAACTATTTTTTTGAAAAAAGTGTTTATTCTAGTATTGAAGCAAAATTATATGAAGAAGCAATTTATTTTAAAGACAATATAAATATTACAAATTTTGACAAAACCATCCAAAAAAATAAAAACCTAGATTCAAGTATTGCAATTATTAAAAATATGCAAGTTATAAAAAAAACAAATTATTTTAATACAAAAAGTTTAAAACAATATCTTAATACAAAAAAATCATTTTTAATTGTTGATAATGGAGAAAATCTACAGGCTTTTTATTTTATAAATCTTTCTGATGATACAAAAATTGTTATTTCAAAAGAAGATATTGATGATAAAGTTGAAGATGTTACAGATACAATGCTGGTAATCGAACCATTATTATTATTTGCATTAATTTTTTTAGCAAGTAAAATGATAGATAAAATATTAATACCTATAAAAGAACTTACTAAAGTATCAGAAGAGCTTTCAATCAATAATTTCTCAACTACAATTTCTATCCCCTCTAAAGATGATGAAATCAAAAAACTTATAAGTACTTTTAATCACATGATAATTAGATTACAAAATGGGGTTGAAAATTTAGATAGATTTAATAGTGATGTTTCCCATGAGTTAAAAACACCCTTAACTGTAATAAGAGGAGAAATTGATTTAACCTTGCGAAAACAAAGAGAACCCGAGTATTATATTAGAACATTGAGCACTCTTAATTATGAAGCTAAACAAATCGAAAAAATCGTTGAAAATTTATTATTATTAACAAAATATTCAAAAGAGAATATTGAAAAAACATTTGAAGAGTGTTATTTAAAAAACATATTATTGAATACATTATTGATGTACAAAAAAAATATTGATGAAAAGAATATTACTATTAATATTAAAAAACTGGAAGATTTAACAATCATAGGTAATTTACAATTAATAAAAACTATTTTTTCAAATCTAATTGATAATGCAATAAAATATACAAATGAGAATAAAAATATTTTTATTTCATTGGAAGCATTAAATGAACACATTTATTTTAATATAATTGATGAAGGAATTGGGATACCTAAAGAAGAACTTTCTAATGTAGTTAATAGATTTTATAGAGTTGATGAATCTAGAAATAAAAAAATAAAAGGTTTCGGACTTGGACTATCTATTGTAAAAAATAGTATTGATCTTCACAATGCAAAATTTAAAATAGAATCTACATTAAATGAAGGTACAAAAATCACTGTTATATTTTAAAAACTTATTTTAAAATTTAAGAGAGTAGCTTATTTCTAAATACCAAAATCTAACAATAATTTGGCTATGATTTCATCAAACAAGCTTAAATTAAAAAGGATATATAGAAAAGTTATGCAATTGTTTTTTAGAAAACTATTATATCTTATCATTATGCTTTTTATTATTAGCCTAATATCTTTTTTAGCCATACATCTAGCACCTAACTCATTTTTTGCAAGTGGAGATCTAAATCCAAATATTACAGAAGAGTCAATCAAACATTTAAAAGCTATTTATGGCTTAGATAAACCACTTTATGTGCAATATTTTTCTTGGATTTTTGCAATACTTCATCTTGATTTTGGTATCTCTTTTAGCTCAGGAGAAATGGTTAAAAATGAGATTCTAAATAGAATCCCAATAACCCTTGCCCTAAATATCATCTCAATGGTTTTTATATTTATAATATCACTTTATTTAGGTATTAAATCAGCTCTAAATAAATCAACTTTTTTTGATAAATTTACTGGTCAACTTTCACTTTTAAGTTTCTCTATGCCTTCATTTTATTTGGCACTACTTGGAGTTTTAGTTTTTGCAGTTAACTTTGAGGTTTTGCCTATATCTGGATTGCATAGTGTAAAAGATGATGGAAGTTTTACTTATTATTTAGATTTTGCAAAGCATTTGGTTTTACCAATATTTATAATTGTTTTTGGTGGAATTGGAAGTTTGACTTTATATATAAGATCACTTACAATTGAAATACTAAAAAGTGATTACATCTTTTTTGCAAAAGCTAGAGGACTAAATAAAAAACAAATTTTGAGATACTATATTTTACCAAATTTATATCCCCCTGTTATTACAATACTTGGATTATCACTTCCAGGGATTATTGGTGGTTCTGTTATACTTGAAACAATATTTTCAATAGATGGAATGGGCTTACTATTTTTTCATAGTGCCTTAGCTCATGATTATCCAGTGATTATGGGAATACTAATTATTGGAGCATTTTTAACCCTTCTTGGAAATATGTTGGCTGATTTAGTTTTACTAAAACTCAATCCAAATTTTGATACAAAATAAAAAAGTCATTAAAGGAAATTTATTGAAAATAATTAATACTATAGAAGAATTACAAGCTATTAGAAAAGAGTTAAATGGAACAATTGGTTTTGTTCCAACTATGGGCGCTTTACATGAAGGACATATTTCATTAATCAAAAATGCAAGAGTAAATAATGACATTGTAATAGTTTCAATTTTTCTAAATCCAACACAATTTTTACCAAATGAAGACTTAGATAAATATCCTAAAAAAGATGCAGCAGATAAAAGAATCTGTGAACTTTGTAAAGTTGATTATTTATTTATGCCAGATGTTAATTCTATGTATCAAAGCAATGATGAGATTTCAATAAAAGCTCCAAAAATCACTGGCTTTATTTTAGAAGGCGAAAAAAGACCTGGACACTTTGATGGTGTATTACAAGTAGTTTTAAAACTATTTAATTTAGTTCAACCTTCAAATGCATACTTTGGGAAAAAAGATGCCCAACAACTCTCTTTAATCTCTCAAATGGTTAAAAATCTTTTTTTACCTATAAACATAGTTGAATGTGACATTATAAGAGAAGCAGATGGACTTGCAATGAGTTCAAGAAATATATATTTATCAATTGAAGAGAGAAAAGAAGCCTTAGCTATTTCAAAATCTTTAAATATGACAATTATTGCCGTTACTAAAGGTGAAAGAGATGCTAAAACTATAAAAACAAAAATGAAAGAAATAATGTCAAATCTAGATGTAGAATATGTAGCAATTGTAAATAGAAATTTTGAAGAGATTCAAACAATAGAAGTAAAAAATACAATCATACTTATTGCTTGTAAAGTTGGCAATACAAGACTTATCGATAATATGTGGATATAAACTCTTTTAAGAGTTTATATCGTACATTTTTTGCTTATTATGCATAAAGGACAAAAATTAGTAAGTCCTGCTAATAAAGGTAATATTCCTAAATAAAACCAAGCAATCCCTGTATAAAATCCCACTAATATCAAAATAATACCTATAGCAATTCTAAATTTTCTACAAAAAAGTTTTATTTTATCAAATTTATTCATTTTACATTCCTTATAAAATAAGTTTTTCTTATGAGTAATTATACATATTAAATATAAAATTGTCAAATATAATTATAATAAAATATTATAATAAAATATTTTATTTTTTGCTATTTTTGATAAATTCAAACTATTATGCTAAAATTCCAAAAAAACTAATAGGTTATATATGAAATTTTCAACACAAAATCCTCAGAAATCACTACACTTAGTAAGCCTTGGCTGTACTAAAAATTTAATTGATTCTGAAATCATGCTTGGTAAACTAAAAGATTATAAAATATCAAATGATGCCGAAACTTCTGATGTAATTATCGTAAACACATGTGGTTTTATAGATAGTGCAAAAGAAGAGAGTATAAACACAATTCTTGACTTACATGGGCTAAGAAAAAAAGATTCAGTTTTAGTTATGGCTGGATGTTTAAGTGAAAGATATAAAGAAGAGTTGCAAAAAGAGTTACCAGAAATTGATATTTTTACTGGAGTTGGAGATTATGACAAAATCGACACACTTGTAAATGAAAAAAGAAGTGGTTTTACAGATGAAGTATTTTTATTAAATGAGACAAATGATAGAGTTATCACTGGTTCAAATTACCATGCTTATATCAAACTGTCTGAAGGATGTAATCAAGTTTGTTCGTTCTGTGCTATTCCTTCATTTAAAGGAAAACTTCACTCTAGAACTTTAGAGTCACTTATTAAAGAGGTAAAAAATCTTGTGTCACAAGGTTTTTGCGACTTCTCATTTGTGTCACAAGATAGTTCATCTTTTTTAAGAGATTTAAATATTAATGATGGATTGGAAAGACTTGTTAATGAAGTAGAAAAAATAGAAGGAATCAAAACTGCAAGAATTTTATACCTTTATCCATCTACAACAACTCTATCTCTTATCAAAAAAATAGAAGAATCAAAAGTATTTGAAAACTATTTTGATATGCCATTGCAACACATAAGCTCTAAGGTGCTTAAAATCATGAAAAGAGGTAAAGGAGTAGAAAAGCTTAAGGAACTTATGAGTGCCATGAGAAGCACTCCTAATTCATTTGTAAGAACTACTTTTATTGCAGGTCATCCAGGTGAAACACAAGAAGACTTTGAAGAGTTATGTTCTTATGTAGAAGAGTATGGTTTTGATAGAGCAAATGTATTTTCATATTCTGATGAAGATGGAACTAGTGCATACAAACTTGATGGAAAATTAGACCAAGAAACTATTGATAAAAGAGCTGAAATTTTAGGTGAAATAATTCAAAGAAAAACTTTAGAGTCTTTAGAAAAAGAGATTGGGCAAACTGTAAATGTATATATTGATGGAGAAAGTGATGAACATGAATATTTACTTAGTGCTAGAAAAACTATTTGGGCACCAGATATTGATGGAGAGATTTACATCAATGACAATGAAACAGGGAAAGAACTAACTGTTGGTAAAACATACCAAGTAAAAATAAGTGAATTAGCAGGTGATAAACTACTTGGAACAGCAATTAAAGAGATTTAATGATTAAATTTAATATCAATACCACAAAAAATCTTTTAGCATTTTCAGGTGGTATTGATTCTTCTGCACTATTTTTTTTATTACTAGAACAAAATATTCCTTTTGATATTGCAATTGTAAATTATAATATCAGAGAACAATCAAAAGATGAAGTTACTTATGCAAAAGAGTTAGCAAAAGAATATAATAAAAAGTGTTTTTTTAAAGAAGTAGTTTTAAATAACACTTCTAACTTCGAAAAAGAAGCAAGAGATATTAGATATAGTTTTTTTGATGAAATAATCAAAGAATATAATTATGATACTTTACTCACAGCACATCAACTAAATGACAAATTAGAGTGGTTTATGATGCAGCTAAGCAAAGGAGCTGGATTAGTTGAACTAATTGGATTAGAAGAAAAAACAAAAAAAGATAACTATACTATTTATAGACCTCTTCTTGAACTGTCAAAGGAAGAACTTGAAATATTTTTACAAGGGAATAATCATAAATATTTTATTGATGAATCAAATTATGATGAAAAATATAAAAGAAACTATTTTAGAAAAAATTTTGTAAATGAGTTGATAAAAGAGTACAAAAACGGTATTAAAAATAGTTTCAAATATTTAAGCAATGATATTCAATCTTTAAATGTAAATTTTAATCCCATATATGAGAAAGAATCTTTAGAAATCTTTGAAAAGCAAAAAGATGACAATCTAAATATTAAAATAGTAGATAAGTCTTTAAAAAAAAGAGGAATACTTTTATCATCTGCACAAAGAAATGAAATAATTAAGCAAAGTGAAATAACAATATCTGACAAAATAAATATTTCTATTTCAACGGAGTATATTTATATCTGCCCAAAAACTAAAAATACAATGGATAAAAAGTTTAAAGAAGTTTGTAGAGTACTTAAAGTTCCAAAAAATATTAGAGCATATCTTTTTGAAAAAAGTATTGAACCAAAAGATTTATTTTTTTAGGAATTTTTTCATTGTAGTTATATTTTTCATCTCTTCTAAAATATTTTCTCTATGAGTAAATAAAAAATTAGCATTTTTAAATAATAATTCTCTTAAGTTTAAAAGTTCTTCATGTGATAATTCAAAATCAGTAATATTTGTAGTAGTTAAATAAGTTTCAGTCCAAGACTTTAAGCCCTCAGCCCTTTGCTCCTCATCTAAAGAATCAACATAAGTCAATCTCTTTAGTGCTTCTAAAGACCAGTCTCGTCTTTCCATGCTTCAATTAGACCTTGAGTTACTTTTTTAACTTGGTGTATTAAATTTACATTATCATTAATACCTGATGTAAAAAGTGTCTCTATTTGATAAAGATATAAACCATCTAAGTAATGAGCGATATCTCCCCCATCAAAATCTAATATATTTCTTAGTTCATCAAAAATTGCGATAGATTTGTTAATATAAATAAATTTTTCTTCAACATCTCCATTTTCCATTGCTTCTTCTGCAAAAGATAGATATCTCAATAATCCCTCATAAAGCTTTAGTATTAAAACATAAGGATCATTACTAACTGCATTTTGTTGATTATAAACCTCTATTCCCACAAATCATCTCCATTTTTTTATACATAGGAGTATAGTATATTCAAACTTAAATTACTTAGAAGAACTTTGATCAATCATCATTTGCAAACTAGAAAATTGCGAGTTAAATTGGTTTATAATTACCCCATACGCTGAAAACTGATTTGCAAGCTGAGAATACTTTGAATTTAAACTCTCTGTCTCTTTTGTCAACTGTTCCTCAAGTTCTGTCTTTCTTGATGTCATATTATTTTCATATGTAGTTATAACACCACCAGTACCATCCATAGCGTCAACTATAGTTTTTAATTGTGTACCAAATCCTTCTTTTTCAGCTTTTCCAACAAATAAATCTTTTAAATTTTCAAAATCATCACTAACTGCTGTATTAAAGTCACTTTCATTTAATGAATAATTACCACTTTTATCAACTTCTAATCCATAGTTAAATAGATTTAAATCATCGTTTGTCCCATAATTACCAAACATCATGTTTTTTATTTGAGACTGTATATCCCTTAATGCTGATCTATCTTGTATTTTTGAATCACCTGAATAAAGTTCATCATCAATTGATTTTGATAAAGTATTAAATTTATCAATAAAATCTTTAAATAATGTTGCAATTTGTGTTTTGTCTTTTTCTATAGAAATAGATGAGTCTCCAAGTTTAGAAGCAGAGATTTTCAATCCTCCATCAACGGTAACAACATTTGAAGAAACATCATAATCAACTCCATCAATTTTTGCTTTCATATTTTGTGCAGTTAAAGTATGATTATTATTAGTTAAATTTAAACCTAAATCATCATTTGTGACTTCAAGCGCACTCCCATCACTTTTTTTAATTATCACTTTACCATTGGCATCAATTGATGCATCAAATGAAGCATTATCATTAATTCTTGAAATAAATTGACTATTTGTTTCACTTCCATTCGTAGTAAAAGTTGTTCCATTTAAAGTTAATGATAAATTAGAAGCTGGGACTGTTCCTGAAGCAATTGTTGAACTTGAAGTAAAATCATTAATTCCTAAATCAGAACCCGTTTGAGTTATACTTAAAGCATTATCAATACCTGAATCTTCACTTTTGATAACCATTCTATAAGAATTTGTTCCTACTGCTTCTATTGAAGCATTTAATTTTGAACTTAAATTAATCTTATCAGCTACTTCTTGATATGTTTTATTAAAAGTTGAATATTCAACTCCATTTATTGTTATCATAGAACCTGATGTAGTTGAAATTATTGCATCCTTATCACTAAATGTTGAAGTTTGATAAACATCTCTTTGGGCAATTTGACTTACACTTACATTTGTTGTCCCTGTATTTAAATTCCCTGCATCAACAGCATCAAATACTACGGAATCACCTGTAGTTGTAGCTGATTTTTGATTAAATGCATTTACACCACCTGCTGCAAATAAGTCAAATGGTTTAATTGCATCAAGTACATCTTGAACTTGCAATTTAATATTTGCAACTTTTACACCTTCTTCATCCAAATCTTTTTGGCTTGTTTCAATAGGTTCAACTGTAGCTTTTCTCTCTGCTGCTTTTAACTTATCAATTAACTCTTGATTTAAAGAAGAGGCTTGTCCTGCTCCTAATCCTAATACACCTTCAGCCATAATTTACTCCTTATCTTTTGATTCCAAGAAGAGTTTGTAACATTTCATCAACAGTTGTTATCATTTTTGCATTTGCCGTATATGCTGATTGAAATTTAATCAAATTAATCATCTCTTCATCGTTATCAACTTTTGTTATTAAATCATATGAGTTTTTCATTGATTCAGTAACTGCCTTTTGAGTCTCAACTGTAAAATCACTACTCTCTTTGTCCCTTGATATATTTGTTCTAAGATTTTGCAAATATTCAGTAAATGACATAGTTTCAGTATCACTTGCTACTTTATCATTTGAACTATCTTGACCATAACCTAAAAATGAAATATCCTCTTTCCATTGATGACCTGCTAAATAATCATAATCTTTTTGTTCTAAAGTTCCAACAACTTGTGAATGAAAAGTCATTGTTCTAACACTAGAACCACTAAATAAGTTTATATCATCTGCAACTTTAATATTATTATCAGTTGCAATTTCACCGCTTATATATGTTCCATCATCATTTTTGATATAACTAGAAGTCAGATCAACGAAAGTTTTAGCAAAAGCATCTAATGCATTTTTGTATTCTTGAAATTTATTTTTTCCAGAATCTGTAGTTAAGTTTTCTACTATAGCTTTTAGTTTACCACTTGAAAAAGATATTGGATCACCTTTTGAAGTTATATTTACAGCAGAATTTGCCGAATCACTTCTTTGTTCATTCTTATAAATAGAGTTTGAAACAACACCTTCTTTATTGTTTATAACCATAGTTGATGTCATAGTAACAGGTGTTGAACCACTAGGTGCTGCATTATCTGTTATCGAAAAGCTATATGTTTGATTCGTATTAACAGGCGCCAATTCATTTGTATCTGTAGTAAAGCTAAAACTCTTAACTCCCGGAGGAATAGTTATTTCTCCTGTTTGTGCATCATAAGTTATCGAATCAGGTGTAAATTTAGGTGACAAGTCAAAATAACTACCTGTATCATCACTAAAAGAGACTTTCATTACTTGTGCTGTTGTTGTTGTATTTTTTAATTCAACAGTATGTTTAATACTACTTCCATCAACTGCACTTAAACTTTTTATAGAACTAACTTGTGTTGTTCCACTAGCTTGTGTAGCACCTGTAGCTGGATTAACAGTAGGAATTGCACTAACTAATGGGTTTGAATTTGTATTTTCTGTTGAAACTTCAAAATTTTGCGTTATATCTTTGCCGTCATTTACAACATTAAGTACAGAAGTAATATTACTAGTATCTGAACCATTTGTTTCTGTTAAAGATAAAGTATACTTTTGGTTAACTCCAAATAAAGCAGATGCTTCTTCAGGAGTTGATGTTTCGCCTTCAGCTGAATTAAGAGTTATCGTAAAAGAATCAATGCCTGAAGGAACTGAAAGTTTTTTAGTAGTAGCATTATAGGTAACACTTGGTGGAACAAAAGTTGGTACCGCTCCTGATGTTGATGGACTACTAGATAAATCAAGATCAAAATCTTCAGGGGCAGTCGTAGTTGCCCCTAAATTTACTGTGTGAGTTAAACTTAAACCATCTTGAGCAAATTTACTTTCAATTGAAACTGAACTATTATTAATTACCGGACTAACTGTAACTGTACCTTGATTTATAGAGTATGGTTCTTCTGTAAAAGTAACTCTACTGTCAAACTTCCCTTCAATTCCTGGAGTTTTTGATTCAACTAATAAAAACTTATCTTGACTATCAATAGTAGATTTATTTCCATTTTTATCAACATCATATGTGCCATTAAATGCTTTTACTTTATCTGCAAAAGAAGATGTATTAATTTTATGAACTAGTGCTCTTACATAGTTGTCTTTATCAACTTTTACAGTCTCATCAACTCCATCACCATTAAGATCAAAAACCATAGTTTCACCATACTCAACACTAACTGAATTTTCATTATCTAATTCAAAAGTAATTACATCTTCTTCATCAAAAGTATCTGTAGGACTTAAAATATTACTTTTACTTCCCTCTTGTGTAACATATCTATCAATTTGTGCAGTTTTATCTTCACCAACTTCTAGTTTTGATATTGTAGTATTTGAAACAACTGTTTGATTACCAATTTTTAATTCATAAAAATCTTTATCTCTATCAACAGTTATATTAGCATATGTAGATATTTCTTTTTCTAATAAATCTCTTTTATCAAGTAAATCATTAGAAGCAAAGCCTTGCTCTTTTATTTTTATATTAATTCTTTGAATTTGTTCAAGTTTTGAGTTTATTTGACCAACATCTTCAGTTAAAGATTTTTGAAAAGTAGCTTCTTGTTCTTCTATTCCATCATAAAGATTATTTAAGTCATCAATTACTTTTTGTCCAGTAATTTGTAATTGGTTTTTATAAACTTCATTATTAGGATTTGCTCTTATACTCTCAATTGTTTGGTAATACTTATCTAAGTCTGTTGATAATCCAGCTGTATCAGTCTCTTTAAATACTGCTTCAATATTTCCCAACATCAAAGACATTTCTGATTGATAATTATCTTTACTATTTTGCTTTATAATATTATCATACAAATATTCACTAGTAATTCTAGATGTATTATCAACTGATACACCCCTTCCCCACTGTCTATTATCACTTTGGCTTAACTCACTTGTCTCTACAACTCTTTTTTTATATCCCTCAGTATTTACATTAGCAAGGTTATTCATTGTATTTTCAACAGCTATTTGTGCTGCTCGTAAACCTGATTGGGCTACATTTAACGCATCTAACATTTGTACCTTCCTTTGGGATAATATCCCTAATTATTGCATTACAATTCTTAAAATTAGATTAAATCAGAAGGGCCAAAGCATTTTTAGGAGTTTTGTACCCCATGGTTGATGCATAACATCTTGTTCTTCACCATCTTTTTTATACAAAACTTTTAAATTTGCAACTTGAGATGATTTAATAGAGTTGTCTGGACTTATATCATAAGGCCTAATGACCCCCGAAATTATTATCTCTTGCTTCTGTTCATCTATTAACATCTCTTTGGAACCTTTTATATAATAGTTCCCATTCTGATATGTTTCCTCTATTATAACAGAAAGTGTCGTAGAAAAAGATTCATCAGCATTTGCTTTTACTTTTCCTTTAAAAGAACTATTACTATTTGAATTAAATTGTACTCCACCAAAACTATTGATTTTATTTGCAACAGATTGAACAGTAGAATTCAAAGGAACATTATTTCCAGTAGCCGGAGTTACTAAACCTCCACCCATTGCTTCAGCACTAGTATTTGTAAGTTCTCTTTTATTACTTGTATTTGAAGTTAAAGATTCATCAATAACTACTTGAATTATGTCTCCAACTTGTAAGTCTTTTTTATCAGCGAATAAAGAAGGTCCTTTTCGTGAATATAAAGAACCTTTATTATATGTAACTTGAGGTTTTGGCTTAAGTACTTGAGCAGGTGGTTTGTCAAATTTTAATTCAGGTTCAGTTGAAGCACAAGAGTTAAAAAAAAATGCACATGCTAAAATTAAAAAATATTTACTTCTCATTATATTTACTCTCAATTATATATTTTATATCTATAACAATTTTAATATTGTTTAAATCATTTTTAATCAAAGCTAAAGTGCCATACCTTACCTTTAAAGCATCCAAATTTGTATCTGTATCACAAACTAATAGTATTTTATTTTTTACTATTTTAACATCTTGAATATGTTCTTGACCGACTAATTCAACTGCAGTTTCGACTTCTTTATATATTAATCTTTCAACCTCTTTTGAGTCTTCTTTTTTCATATCTTCTATAGTTTGTTTAGAGTTTGTTTTACCTTTATCTGAAGAAAATTCATCACTCATATGAAAATAATAAGCAGTAAACATAGCAACTAATGCAACTACTGAAATTATTTTCATTACATAATTTTTAGGTCCACTATTCTTTACTGTTACTATCATTTTTATTACTTAATAACGAAAGTTGTAAATAAAACTTCTTTAATACTATTCTTTTGAATTTCAGAATTTGTTGCTGTTGCATCATTTAAGACTTTATTAATTTCATCAACTAATTCATCTTTTAATAAGGCTTTCCCACCTACTGTTAAAAGCTCTTCTGAACTTCTAGCACTAATTTGAGAGATAACAACATCAACTATTTCTGCTTTATATGACTCTACTATTGATTCTATTGCAGGATCATTACTTTTTAGGGTAAAAGATAGTTTCATAAGTTTTTCTCTACCTTTTGCATTAGTAATATTCAATACTAAATCATTAATAGCAGCTTTATACATCTCTTTTGAATTACTCTCTTCTTTTTTAGCCATCTCTTGCATAGCTTTTTCTTCTTGAGGACTAAATACACCTTGTGAATATAAGAAATATCCACCTCCAATAACAGCTAATAACAAAACAACAATTAGTGCTATAAGCACTATCATTAAACCTTTTCCACCACTACTCTTTGGTTTTTCTTCTACAACTTCTTCAGCCATTATTTCCCTTTCTTACTTTCATCAATCACTGAATAGTTTTGAAGCTTTTCAGTAATCTTCGAAGCATTTTTTACAGTCATTGATTTCATAATTTGAGTGACTTTTGCTTCTTTTAATTTCAAGATTATATCAAAAACATCTTCAATTTTTCCATCATCTATCAATTTATTAAATATTTCGGCTGCATTTTTTGGTTTCATAGCATTATATATTTTTGAAGTTTTTGTAACAACTTCACCTTTAATATCTTTTAAAAGCACTTGATTTCTATCGTATATGTCTTGAATATTTTTCTTTTCAGTTTTTATTTTAGCCAATAAAGCGTCTAATTCTTGCTTTCTAGTTTTATATTCAGCTTCTTTTGTTGTATAAAACTGATTTAACTCTTTTTTTAATTCTATAATCTCTTTTTTCTCTTTTATAAAACTTCCAGCTGTATCTTCTGCAAATAAATGTGTTCCTAAAATTAAAACTATTATTAAAAATTTATTCAATCTGTGTCCTTATTTTCCTGTAATATATTTACTTTGTATAAACTCACTTGCTTGTTCTTCTTCTGCAAGAAGTAATTTTTTGTATAACTCTTTTTTCTCTTCTTTTAGTAAATAATCATACTGTTCAGACTCTTTTTGTAACTGTACAATTTCTAAGTTTACTTTTGTTAATTTTGAAAGTAAAAAGTTTTTCTGAGACTCTAGTTTCTTAGCTTCTCTTCTAAGTGAATCTTTATGAATTTCCAATACCATAAAATCTGAAATTGCCCCATATCTATCAACACTTGCTGTATTTATATTTCTTTTTAAATCATTAATTTGCTCTTCAAACAGTGAAATTGAATTTAAAAGTTCAGCTTTAAACATTAACTTTTGATCTGTTTGAGATTTTTTAAGATTAAAAAGCTTTTTTATCATCAATTATTCCCATACATTAAAATCATATTCCATAATTCTTTAGTGTATGTACTTACATTATCACCAATCCAAGGCAGAGAAATCAATATAAAAACAGATACTAAAATAACTTTAGGCACAAAACTCAAAGCTGCATCAGAGATTTGCGTTACTGCTTGAAATACAGAAATTAAAAGTCCTATTACCATACTAACAAGTAATGATGGTAAAGCTAATAAAAGAATAATTTTTACTGTACTTTGGGCAATACCCATTAAATCCATGTTCATTCTTTTATCTTTACAGTAATTTCTAAGGCTTTACTTTCCAATAGTTTAGATAAAAACTCTTTTATATCATTAGGATTATCAAGTTTAATACTCATCTCTTTTGCCTTACTTTGGATTTTTTTTGCAACTTTTGGCTTAATCTCTTTTCCACTAAATACATTTAAGATATCATCTTCACTTAGTTCATCTAAAGATGTAATATCTTCCAGATTAATATATTCTTCAATATCTTCTAATGATTTCATCGAATCCTCAGATTCATTTGGCTCTGTTTGTGTAATTGGACTTTCATCATTTTCAATCATTTCTTCATCTTTATTGATAATTTCTTCTTCAATTTCATTTTTTTCTTCAACTTCATCTTCATCTTGAGATAATAAATCTTTTAAATCATCACTTAATTCATATTCATCGTCTAAATCTTCATCTAAACTTTCACTTTCATAAGCATCATTTACAATGTTTGTAATAGAATCATGAATTTGTGTTCCCTCATCAGATTCATCAATTTCATTATCTAAACCCAAATCTTTCATTTTCTTTAAAATATATCTAGAAATATCATGTATTGAATCAACACTAAAATCCTCAATACCTTTTTCTTTTAAATACCTTTGCTCTATTCCATCTTTAGGTTTTAAAAACTTTATTTTAGAATTTATTAAATTTTCTTTTATTATTTTAGCATCGTCTATTAAAAAAATATCATCACTATTATCTTCAATAAGTTCTTTTAAAGTACTCAAAGACTGAACTTCTTGAATTAAGCCTTTTCCCTCTAATTTATAATCAATTAGAGTTCTACTTAATTCATCTTTAATATCTTTTTTAAAGTTTTGATTGCCATAAATATAAATATTCAAAGATATTCCTAATTTATTTTTTCATTTATAATATCTAAAATTTATATAAATTTAGATAAAATAAATCAATATTTATACGAGGTAAACTATTTGAAATTCATTTTTTTATTTTTTTTATTTTTTACATCAAATTACGCTCAAACAATAAAAGACATAACAAATATTGTTGGTATTAGAGAGAATCAACTCTTAGGATATGGTCTAGTTGTGGGACTTGCAGGGACTGGTGACAAATCAACTTTTACTATGCAAAGTTTACAAAACTTACTTAGAAATTCATATATTAAAATACCAACTTCATCTATTAAGTCAAAAAATATTGCAGCGGTTATGGTAACTGCTATGCTTCCCCCTTTTGCAAGACAAGGGGATAAAATAAAAGTAAAAATTTCTGCCATTGGTGATGCAAAATCAATCAATAATGGTGAACTTTTATTGACCCAATTAAAAGGTGTAGATGGTAATGTATATGGTCTGGCACAAGGCACAATTATAGCTGATAGAGATAATGAAACTACAGGTATGATTTATGAGGGAGCTATGATTGAAAATGAAGTTCCTTTTACACTAAAAAATGAAAAAGACTTAACGCTAAGTTTAGTAAAAGCATCGGCTACTGATGCAGATATGATTCAAAGAAAAATAAATGAAAAATTTGGAGATAAGATTGCTTTTGCAGAAGATACAAGAACTGTAACTGTCAAAAAACCACCTAATATTTCTATGGTTAGATTTATCGCCCAAGTTCAAACTATAAATTTAGATTCAACATTTAGAAAAAGAATTATTATTGATTTAAACAGACAAATGATAATATCAGGAAATGAAGTTCCTATAGGTCCAGTTACTGTTTCAAAAGATAATTTCATTATAAGAATTAAAAAATCAGATTTAAATAATGAGCAGTGGGATAATGTGGAAGTAAATAAAGGAATGAATATTGGTGATGATATAGTAATTGCTGATAAGCCTATTGTTGATTTAGATAATACTATGATTAATACAAAAGGACAACCAAAAGTTTCTGATTTAGTGCGAGCGATGAAAGTTATGAAACTACCAATGAGTGATATAATTGATACCTTAAAGTTAATAAAAGAGTTAGGTGCTCTTGATGCAGAACTTGAGATAAGAGGATAAGAGATGGCAGAATTTTTAAGTCAAGATGAAATTGATGCTCTTTTAGACATAGCCGAACAAGGTGAAGATATTGATAAGACGGCCGATGAGCCAATAATATCAAAAGAAAAAAATTATTCAATTTATGACTTCAAAAAACCAAATCGTATCTCAAATGAACAATTTAAAGCATTCTCAACACTACATGACAAAATGCTAAGGGATCTTATTACTGATCTATCAGCAATGCTTAGAAAAATAGTTGATATAAAACTATACTCAATTGAACAAATGACCTATGGTGAGTTTATTTTATCAATTCCACAATTAACTTCACTAAATACTTTATCTATTAAACCACTTGATGGAAGAATAGTAATTGAGTGTAATCCTGGTATTTCACATAAGATTATTGCAGAATTATTAGGTAGTGGCTCTGTTGCTTCAAGTGATAATTTAGATAGAGAATTAACGGAAATCGAAGTTGAGATTTTTGATCACTTCTATAAATTAATTGTTTCTCATTTGTACAAAGCTTGGGATGAGATTACAACCTTGAATTTTAAAATAGAATCAAGAGATACAAATGCAAATGCTATTCAAATTATCTCTGACCATGAGATTGTTTTACTTGTTGTTTTAGAATTTACAATTGATGAAGAGTCAGGGTTTTTATCTATTTGTTACCCTATTTCTTACATAGAGACTTTACTGAATAAAATTGTTACAAAAATCTTTGCAGAAGGTAGAAATAAAAAAGCAAGTAGAAAAAAAGATATTACAACTTTGATTTCTGGTGCAAAAATGAATATAGAAGCAATTATGGCTGAAACCGTTTTAAAAACTTCAGAAATATTAGATTTAAAAGAAGGAGATGTAATAGTATTTAACAAAAACTCAACATCTGCTACATCTAAACTTTACATAAATAAAAAAGAAAAATTCTTAGCAATTAGTGGACTATCAAATAATAGAAAAGCCGTTCAAATAAAAGCTAATATTGATCATGAAAAAATGGAAACACTTGAGACCTTAAGAGGAATGAGAGAAGAGAGAATTATAAAAGCTAAAGAGACTCAAGAGAAGATTGCTCAATTACTATCAGAAAGAGACGATTAAGTCTCTTACTTTAAACTCCAAGCTATCTTTTGATTATTGTACATAGGTACAACATTTTCACCAAAATCTTCATAGATATTAGGCACGGTAAACTCTTCTTTTACCAATGTAATATCTTTTTTTAAAGCTTTAAAGTCATATATTTTTTGAGCATTTAGGCTTAAAAAAGCATTTAAATTATCTAAACTATCATGTTTCTCAAAAAGTTCAACTAAAACTTGCAAAGCAATAGAAGAAGTAAAAACACCAGCTGCACAACCACAAGACTCTTTTTTATGCTTAGGATGTGGAGCAGAATCAGAACCAAACATAACCTTTGGATTACCAGTAATTGCTGCATTCAATAAAGAATCTCTATCTTCATATCTTTTTGCTATTGGTTTACAAAAAAGGTGTGGTTGAAGCATTCCACCTGCTACATCATCTAAAGTTATTATCAAATGGTGTAAAGTAATTGTCGCATATAAATTATCATATTTTTCTAATAATTCTACAGCATCTTTAGTCGTAATATGCTCCATTATAATTTTTAGTTTAGGAAAGCTTTTTGCCAAACCTTCATATATTGGCATAAACTCCTTTTCCCTATCCATTACAAAACCATTAGTCTCACCATGAACACATAAAGGAATACCTAAATCACTCATAGCCTCTAAAGTGGGTCTTAGACTTTGGGCATCTATAGCTGCTACTCCATTTTCTGAGTTTGTAGTAATTCCAGCAGGATATAGTTTTATACCTATAATTTCATCTTTTACTTCTTCTAAGAATTCCCTTGAATATTCTTGAAAAAACAGAGTCATAAAAGGTTCAAAAGTATCACCTTTACATGCTTCAAGAATTCTAGCTTTATAAGATAATAAAGCCTCTTTTGTTCTAATAGGAGGTACAAGATTTGGCATAACCAAAGCACCAGCAAAAGTTTTTGAAGTAAGTGGTCCTACTAATTTTAGCATCTCACCATCTCTTAGGTGAAGATGCATATCTAAAGGTGAGTTAAGTGTAATTTCTTTACTCACTAAATTGCTTCCTCGTCTTCTTCACCAGTTCTAATTCTTACAATTTTTTCAATTGGAGAAACAAATATTTTACCATCTCCAATTTTTCCAGTTTTAGACGCTTCAGTAATTAATTGGATAGTTGAATCAACATCTTTGTTTGCAACTATAAGTTCTATTTTGATTTTTGGTAAAAAATCTACAACATACTCAGCACCTCTATATAATTCTGAGTGACCTTGTTGTCTACCATAACCTTTCACATCAGAAACTGTCATACCCGTAATTCCAGCTTCTGTTAATGCATCTTTTACATCTTCTAGCTTAAATGGTTTGATTATTGCTTCAATTTTTTTCAATTTTAATCCTTTTTTTAATTCTTATATTTTAACAAAATAGTTTTAAATAAACCTAATCTTTTTAAATCAAGCTTAATACACTATTTTTACTACAGTTTTAGAATGCTCGTTTAAACTCTGGATATGCTTCAAGTCCACATTCATCTACATCTAATCCTTGCATCTCTTCATCTTTTTCTGCTCTTAATGGTACAAACTTATTAATTACATATAATACGATAAAAGATGAGATAAAAGCAAACACTCCTACAACAACTACACCTTTTAATTGTCCTAGAAGTGTTATATCATCTCCATTTGAGGCAAAAATCCCAACAGCTAAAGTTCCCCAAATACCATTTAATAAATGAACAGATAATGCTCCAACTGGGTCATCAAGTCTTAGTTTATCAAAGAAACTAACTCCAAAAATTACCAAAACTCCACCGATTGCACCTATTAAAATAGGAGTATAAATATCATATAAATTTGGACCTGCTGTAATCGCAACTAAACCACCAAGTGCCCCATTTAATACCATGGTAATATCAAGTCTATGATATCTAAAATACATATAAATACCTACAAGAATTGCTCCTGAAAGACCAGCTGTATTTGTGTTCATTATAGTTAAGGCAACAGCATCTGCATTCTCTTTAGATGCGATTGAGCCAATACTTCCACCATTAAAACCAAACCATCCAATCCATAAAAGAAAAGCGCCTAAAGTTACAAGGGGAATATTAGAAGCTGGTATTACTCTTACCCCTCCTTCTTTAGGATATCTTCCCCTTCTAGCTCCAATTATTAATATTGCAGCTAATAATGCCCAACCACCAGTACTATGAATAACAGTTGAACCAGCTAAATCATACATATTTAAATCTAAAATAGTACTCTTTAACATATCACTTCCCCAAGACCAATTTACAATTATAGGATAAATTAATGCACCCATAACAATTGTAAATAATCCAAGGGGTAAAACTTTTGCCCTTTCACTAACTCCCCCAGACATTATATTAATAACTTTACCAACAAATGCCATTTGAAATAAAAATGCAGCCCATTTACTCATACTATCACTTCCAAAATCACCAAAGGCCACAGAATAACCAACTAATAAAAAAGCAAGTGAAGCCACTGCATAAATCATAGTGTTTACCATCAAAACTGCACTAACATTTTTAGTACGCACAAGTCCAGCTTCCAACATAGCAAACCCAGGAACCATAAAAATGATTAAAGTCATTGCAAAAAGTGCAAAAAAGGTGTCAATTACATAAGCAATATTTGCATCCATTATTATCCTTTTAATATTTTTAACAAATTATATATTATGTAATTAATTTTTTATTTATTTATGTGGGTGTTTTTTATACACAAATTAAAGTGATTTTTTTTAATATTAAGTTAATTGGATAAGTTTTTGTATATATTATATACAAAACAAAGAAGTGTTAAAGATAACACTCTTTGTATTTTGTAAAAGTAATTTGGTATTTTACTTTTTTTTAAACTAAACTGCTTCGCTACCAGTTTCACCAGTTCTAATTCTAACAACATTTTCAATAGGTGTAACGAAAATTTTACCATCTCCGATTTTACCTGTTTTTGCTGCATCTGAAATAGTTGCAATAGTTTTATCTACATCTTCATCATTTACGATTAATTCAATTTTGATTTTAGCTAAAAAATCAACAATATACTCAGCACCTCTATATAACTCAGAGTGACCTTGTTGTCTACCATAACCTTTAACATCATTTACTGTCATACCAGTAACACCACTTTCAACTAAAGCCTCTTTTACATCTTCAAGTTTAAAAGGCTTGATGATTGCTTCGATTTTTTTCATTCTTTGTTCCTTTTAATATTTTTCAAAAAATTCATCTTTTCTAAAAAGGTAAGAGTTCTTACCTTCTATAAGCACTTATGCTCTTTTAAACTCAGGATAAGTTTCAAGTCCAGTTTCATGGATATCTAAACCTTGAACCTCAATCTCTTCACTTACTCTTAATCCAACAATTAGATCTAAGATTTTCCATACTACAAATGAAGCTATGAAAACAAACGCACCAACAATAACGATACCTTTTACTTGAGCCATGATTGTAACTTCTGGATTAAAGATACCTACAGCTAAAGTTCCCCAAATACCAGCAACTAAGTGAACAGATAAGGCACCAACTGGATCATCAATTCTTAATTTATCAAACATAGGAACAGCAAATACAACTAAAGCACCACCAACAATACCTTCAATAAATGCAACCATCATACCTAAGTCTGGTCCTGCAGTACAAGAAACAAGTCCTGCTAAAGCACCATTTAATACCATAGTTAAATCAACTTTTTTGTAAATAAGTTGAGTTAAAATTGCAGCCATAATAGCACCTGCACAAGCAGCCATATTTGTATCAGCAACAACTAAAGCAATACCATCAATATCAGCTTTTGAACCTAGTGCTAATTGAGAACCACCATTAAATCCAAACCATCCCATCCATAAAATGAATGTACCAAGTGTTGCTAATGTTAAATTTGAACCAGGAATTGGTCTCACTGTTCCATCTTTACTATATTTACCTTTTCTAGCTCCTAAGATAAGAACACCAGCTAAAGCAGCCCATCCACCAACAGAGTGAACAATAGTAGAACCTGCGAAGTCAGAGAATCCAGCCATAACCCCACCTAATTCACTTCCACCCCAAGACCAATGTCCTTGTATTGGATAAATAACACCACTTAAAACCACTGTAAAGATTAAGAAAGGCCATAATTTCATTCTCTCTGCAATTGAACCTGAAACAACAGAAGCAGCAGTAGCAACAAATACAACTTGGAAGAAGAAGTCAGCAGCAGCAGGATATGCAGCATCAGCAGCAGTTACCATACTAATTGTTGAGAAGCTACCCATGATAGATCCACCATCTCCGTACATTAAGTTGTAACCAACAAAATAATACATCATACAAGAAATTGCAAATAAAGCAAGATTCTTTGTTAATACCGTAGCATTATTCTTTGATCTTGTTAAACCAGATTCTAACATAGCGAACCCAGCTGCCATCCACATTACTAGGACTCCCATTACAATAAATAAGAACCCATCAAGAACATATTTTACATCAGCAAAATTTTCCATTTTTTTCCTTTTCAAATTGATATAAGAAAGTATAAAATAAATTATAAACTTTCGCTAGTCTTAATCTGTATAATTAGTATACAATTATGATTTTTTCTACTTTTAATTAAAATGCTATAATCTAAACAGATTAAATAAGGAAAATATAAATGGAAGAGTTTTTAACAATATATGATGTAAACAAAGACAAAGTGGAAGACTTTATATTAAATAGTATCCATAATTTAGGAAGTATTAAAGATTATGAGAGAAGTAACTTTTCAAACTTATTTTCTATTTTTCCTTCACTAGAATTAGTTTATACAGTAAATAAAGATACGAAAATACAAAATTCTCCAAACTACTTTAAAAAGAGAATAGACAAAAGTGCTAATAATGAAAGTCGTACATATATCTTAGATAAATTACACTTTAAGGATAAAACAACAGCTTTTTCTTCTCCTTATATAAGTAGTGCCACAAGAAGTAATTGTATAACACTTACAATAAAAGAAGATGATATTATTATTTTTTTAGATTTTAAAATAGAGACTTTACTTGAAAGATTAGAATTAATAGAATTAAACAAACCCTTTCATACACTTACAAAAATATTTTATGGTATAGCTGGTTTTTCTTTAGCATTGCTTGCTTTATTTCTTATAATTTACTCACTTGGTACTTTTTTGACAAGTATGGTTTTTCACGGTGATTTTACTCTTGACGCTATATTTAAACCTATAATTGCACTTACACTTGGAATAGCAATATTTGATTTAGCAAAAACAATATTAGAACAAGAAGTATATTTTAAATCTTATTCAAGAAATTCTAAAGTAGATACAAAAATGGTAACAAAATTCTTAATCACAATTATTATTGCCCTATCAATTGAAGGCTTAATGGTAGTTTTTAAAATAGCAATAGAAAATTACACTCAAATGATAAATGCACTTTATTTAATAACTGGTATATCTTTTATCATCATTGCCCTATCAATTTTCATTTATTTAACTTCAAAAAAATCTAAATAATTGTATACTATATATACAAAATTAAGAGGATAATTATGCAAGAATTTATAGCTTTTTCAGAAATATCTAGAGAAATAAAAAACTCAGCAGAACTACTAAAATCTTTGGATATCAATGCGTTAATAACTGGACAAAAAGGTGTAGGGAAAAAAAGTTTAGCAAAATATATTACACAAGATTCAAATATTTATAATGCAAAGACTTTGCAAGATGATATAAGTGATAATGTAATTTCTATTTCTAACTGTACTGTAATAATTGAAAATATTGATGAAATTACAAATATTGATTTATTTATAAACTGGGTTGAAAACAACTCTATTAAAGTTATAGCAACATCAAAAAAAGATGAGCTAAATGAAAAACTCTCAGATATATTTTCTATAACAATAAATATTCCACCTTTGGACACAAGAAAAGAAGATATAAAACCTTTAGCAAATAAGTTTGCAAAAGAGGCAGGTGAGATTTTAGGAATAGATGAAAAACCTTCTAAACTAATAGTAAATACCCATGAAAATGCCTACAGTTTAAGAAAATCAATATTCTTCTCTTACCTTTTTGAATCAATTGGTGAAAATGAGATTATGATGCTTTTAGAAAACTATATTCTTGATAATATGGATGGTGAAAATGGTTATAGAGATTTTGTATATCTATTTGAAGCTCCTCTTCTTCGTGCCTCACAAAAGAAATACAAATCTCAAGTACAAATGGCAAAAAATCTAGGTTTAAATAGAATAACCCTAAGAAAAAAACTAGAGATGCACAAAGAATTAATATGATTAATGAAATGAATCTAGAAGTTGAAGAACTTATAGAAAAAAATGCCAGTGACTTTCAAATATCAAAAGTATTCAAAAAATATATCCAAGGTTATGTAAACTCTATTGATACAAGTATTGATACAAATGGTGGAAAAGATTTTTTTGTACAACATACAAAAGTCACTGATAAGTTTTTAATCTCACTTTACAAATATATTCTTAGAAAGAATTTTGGCTCATACCAACCAATGAGTACTTCTATTCCAATTTCTATCATTGCTTTAGGATCTTATGGAAGAGAGCAACTTTGTATTTACTCTGACATAGATTTATTGCTATTATATGAAGATGTCAAGGGTTATAATATCAAAAATATTATTCAAGAATTTATTACTTTAGCTTGGGACTGTGGATTAAAGCTAGGTTCTAGGGTTCATGAACTTAATGATGTAGCAGAATCTGTTAAAGAAGATATTACAATCAAAACTGCCATCATAGAATCAAGATTGATTTATGGGTCAAAATATCTATGGTTTGGTTATGAAAATGTCTTAAGTAGAATAAGAAAAACTGACCAACTTCAATTTATCTTAGAAAAAAAACAAGAACACATGGATAGACTTTTAAAATACCCTTTAAAAATGGAACCAAATATAAAAGATGGTTATGGTGGTATGAGAGAAGCAAACATGGTCTTTTGGATTGCAAATGTAGTTTTTGGAGTTACAAGACTAAGACATCTTATGGATAAAGAGTTTACGGAAGAAGAGTATAAAAAATATAGAATATCTTTAGAGTATATTTTTCAAGTAAGAAATCACTTACATAATATTGCAAAGAAAAAACTAGATACCGTAAATTTTGATATTTTGCCAGAGTTAAGTACTAAACTTGGATTTAAACATACTCCAAGAAAAACAAAAGAGACTCAAGCTATGAATAAAATTTTTGAGTCTTTACATAATATTCACTTCTTTACAAATATTTTAACTAAAAAATTCACAAGAGCTTTAGAGTTTAAAAACCAAAATTATGATTTAGTTAGAGAGAATAGATTTAAAAAGAATCTTTTTATCTATGAAGGGAAAATATATACTTCTTATTTCAATAAACCAAAAACTCTAACTGCATTTTTAAAAGAACTTATATCTTTACCAATAAGTGTAGAAAGATTTGACCAATCATATGTTTATTATGCTAGTAAAACTATTCTGCCACAAAAGCAGACAAAAGAGCATAAACTATTATTAAGAAGACTTCTTTATAAAGAGTCTTTATACCCAATTATAAAACTTCTTTACAATGCAAGAATATTTGAGTCAATATTTCCTATTACTAAAAAAATAATAAATCAACCGCAATTTGATGGATACCATGAACTTCCTGTTGATGTACACTCTATAAAAACATTAAAACACCTAAGTAATATAAAAGATGAATTTGTAAAAGAGTTATATGAAAGTTTTGATAAAACAGAACAATCAATAATAAAAATTGCAACATTTTTCCATGATGTGGGAAAAGGAAGAATTACAGATCATCATATTGCAGGTGAAAAACTATTTAGAAATATGGCAAGGGGACTTAGTTTTAAAGCAGAGCATACCCAAGTTATAGCAAAACTAATAAGATATCACAATATGATGAGTAAAGTAGCCACAAGTGAAGATATATACTCAGAAAAGGTTATTAGAAATTTTTCAGGATTGGTTCAAAATAAAAAGTTTTTAGATATGTTATTTGTTTTAACTTATGGTGATATTTCTGCTGTTGGTAAAAATATCTATAAAAGTTCAACTTCAACATTATTAAGAGAGTTATATCATCAAACTCTATATGCCTTTGAAAACACTACTCTTTTAACTGAAAGTTCAAGAAGAATCGCAAAAATAAATAGTATCAAAAAACTAAAACAATATAATGATTTACCTCAAATACTAAAGAAAAAAATAACATATATTGCCTCAAATCAAATCTTCTTACAACTAAAAGCTGCTGATATTTTAGACTTAGTACTTAAAGCAAAAGAAGTAGAGACTTACACATATAAAATATTAAACGAAAAAGCCCTAACAATAAGAATAATAAGAAAGATTCCTCTAAACTTGGGTTATTTACTTGGTAAATTGGAGTTTTTAGATATTTCTGTTATGAATATTTTTAAACTATTTGATGATAAAAAATGTTTTGAAATCCAATTTACAGAAAAAGTTGATGATGGGGATTTATTACATATAGAAGAGATTATAAATGCCTCTTTTGATATGAGTAAAAAACTAACTTTAAAACAACCTGTTATTCTAAAAAATGAAGTTGAAGTAAATTGTAATCATACTTCATATTTAGCAAGTATGAGAATAAATGCTATAAATCAAAAAGGTTTATTAGCATACATTACAAAAATCTTTGATGACTTTGGTGTAGAAATAGAAAGTGCAAAACTATCATTAAACAAAAAAAGAGTAAGAGATCTATTTTTAATTGAAAAGAATGGTAATTTTAGTGTTAATTCTGAGAAAATTGTAGAAATGATTTGTAGTAACGACTAAAAGTCGCTACTACTAAAAATGTTTATTAAGTATTTCTAAAAACTCTTTTGAATTTTTATATCCAACTATTTTTGATGCATTTATCTCATTATTATCTTTATCCCAAAAGATTATTCCAGGAGGTCCAATAATGCTAAACTTCTTTTGTAACTCTTTATCATCTTGGTTATTAGCTGTCACATCAGCTTGAAGAAGAGTAAAACCTTTTAGCTTTTGTATAACTTGTGCATCTTTAAAAGTAGTCGCTTCAAACTCTTTACAAGCCACACACCAATCAGCATAAAAATCCAACATAACTGGTTTATCTGATTTTTTAATCTCTTCTTCCAACTCTGTTAAGTTTTTAATTCTTTTAAATGTAATTCCAGCTTCACTTGTAGAAACAACTTTACTTGAAGTAAATTTCTCCAAAGGATTTAAAACATTTGTTGCACCACTTACAGCACCTGTAAAAACTAAAACTCCATATATCAAAATAACTAAAGTAATAAGTTTTATTAAAATATGCTCATAAAGTTTTAAATAAAGGGCAGTTCCTAAAAGTAATAGTGCCCATAAATACATAATAATAATTGGTTCAAGTACTCTGTCTAACATCCAAATAGCAATGGCTAACATGACTATTCCAAAGATTCTTGTAATATTTTCCATCCAACCACCAGGTTTTGGCATAAACTTTCCAGCCCCAAGCCCAATTAAAAGTAGTGGCACTCCCATTCCAAGGCTTAGCACAAATAAAGCAGCCCCACCTAAAATGGCATTTCCTGTTTGTCCAATATAAACTAACGCACCAGCAAGTGGTGGAGCAACACAAGGACCTACAATAAGAGCTGATAAAAATCCCATTATTGCTATTCCAAAAATTCCTTGTTTTTCTTTTCCTTCAGTTGTTTTGTTAATTTTATTTTGAATACTTTGTGGTAATTCTAATTTATAATATCCAAACATTGAAAAAGCTAAAGCTACAAAAATAGCTGCAAAAGCACTTAAAACATAAGGATTTTGGAGTGCAACTTGTAAGTTTGCCCCAAAAAGTCCTGCAATTATTCCAGCAATTGTGTATGCTAAAGACATAGAAATCACATAAACCAATGATAAAAAGAAACCTCTTTTGGTAGTTAATTGTTCATTTTGTCCAGCTTTTACAATAATAGAAGACAAAATAGGAATCATAGGAAAAACACAAGGAGTCAAAGATAACAAAAGTCCAAATCCAAAAAATGTAAGTAAAATAATAAAGAAATTTCCATCTTTTAAACTATTTGCAATAGTATCTGTTTCATTTAAATCACTACTGCTTTTTGAAGAAATAGCAGTACTTTGAGTTACAAAATCATCTGGTATTTTTACAATAGTTGTTTTACTCATAGGGGCATAACAAAGTCCAGCTTTTGAACACCCTTGAAAGTTCAATTCGACTTCATATTCTTTTGCATCAACTTTAGATTTTAATAGGGAAAATGGAACTTCAATATTTAAATTATGTAAGTAAATAATATACTCTTCATAAGGTATTGATTTTGGTAAAACTAATTCTTTAGTTATATCAAATTCTTGAGGTTTTTTTATTTTTACACTTACTTTATCGGCATATAAATAAATATCTTTGCCTAAATCAAGATTTATGATTATACTGTTGTTTTTAGTTTCAAAACTCTCTTTAAATGCTTCACTTGGAGATAAAAAATCTTGCTCAAGAGCAAAAAGATAAACAAAACTAAAAAATAAAAGAATTAATTTTTTCATTTAATATCCTACTATTTTAATAAATATTTATTAACATTATTATTTATATCACTAACACTTTGTATACCAACAATAGACTTTATTATCTTACCATCTTTCATATACAAAATGGTCGGGATACTTTCAACTCCATATCTAGTGACAAGTTCTCTTTGATCATCAATATCTACTTTATAAATAGTTATTTCATCTGGTTTAGTATCAGCATATTCATTTAGATTTTTTCCAATAATTTTACAAGGGGGACACCATGAAGCATAAAAATCTACAATAACTTTTTTGTCCTTTATTTTTTCTGCCATATCGTCTACTGTTAAATGCTCATATGCAAATAAACTAGTAATAAATAAAGCAAATACAATTATAAATTTTTTCATATAAATTCCTTTTGTGTAATTATAGTAAAAAAGTGTGTAAATATTGTTTAGTCAATTAACTTTTATTCTATACTTTATTATAAGAATTCTTTATGTAAGATTGGGAAAAATTATTAGGATTTATGATGAATAATACTTTAAAAAATATCCTCCCACAGGAGATAGAACCCTTTATAAATGAAAATACACCAATAATAGATATTAGAAGAGAAGATGAATTTGAAACAACTGGAATAATAAAAGGTGCACATAAATTAACTTTTTTTAATGAATATGGACAACATGATTTGGAAAAATGGTTAAAAGAGTTTAAAGAAATTGTCAAAAACAAAAAAGAAAAATTTATTTTAGTCTGTGCCCATGCCAATAGAACTAAAACTGTAGGTGATTTTTTAGCAAATAAATTATCTTATGAAAATGCTTACCACTTAGAAGGTGGAATGGCTTTGTGGTTAGCACAAAATAAAGAAGTTGTTTTTTAAAAGAAGCCAAGTTTTTGGCTTCTTTATTATTTCTTAGCTTTTTGTAAAACTTCGATTACTTCATCTAAGTTTGCATAAGGAATATGAGATTTCCACTCAACATTTTCACCATTTAATGAAATACCAATACTAACAACATCATCAGTACCTTTTCCATAAGGTTCTGTAATATTAGAAATAAATATCTTACCTTTTTTTGTTCCTGCTAATTGAATTTCTGCTAATTCAGTAGTTGTAGACATATCTTTTCCTTTTGTTTGATTTATAACATTTTACAAAAATAAACTTTTAGAATGTTAAACTTAGTTATTATAACTTAGTTTTTTAGTTTTTACTAATAACAGAGCCAAATAAGATTTTCTGATTTGTTAAATTCTTTATCTTTATGCTATCTTTTTCCCAAATCATAACAACAGTTGAGCCCATTTTAAAATAACCTAAACATTCACCTTTTTTAATATTTAAATCTTCATATTCATAGACTTTTATCTCTTTTGCATCAACATTTGTTTCAACTGCACTTTCAAATTCAAATACCATTTGCCCAACATTTAAAGCACCCACGAATACCATATAAAAAAGTTTTCTATTTTTATCAAAACACTCTAAAATAACTCTTTCATTTTGGCAAAATAAATCTATCTCTTTATTTAGATATTTTAAATTTACAGGGTAAAGTTTTCCTGGTACATGTATAAGCTTAGTTACTTTAAAATCACAAGGTGCATGATATCTATGATAATCTTTTGGAGAAAGATAAAAATTCATAAAAGTTCCATCAATCACTTTTTCTAAATTATCTTTTTTTACATGATATGTTAATAACTCTTCAACATTATATTCCATACCTTTTATTTGTAATAAAGTATCTTTTTTCAAAGCCCCACATTCTGTTATTAAAGAATCAGTTGGTGAAATAACCAAATCATCATCAGAATCTATTTCCCTTTGAATTGCTAATTCCCTTGTAAATAGATCGTTTAAAGACTTATAATATCTTGGGTTTCTAAACTCACTCATATCTAATTGGAAACTTTTCACATAAATGCTATTTATAATACTTTGAAAAAAAGATGGAAACTCTTTTTTTGCAAACTTACCAAAATACTGTGAAATCAAATTTGTAATATGCATTTTAATCCTTATAAAAAATGTATTCTACCTAATTATCACTTGATTTTTAAAATTACTATTTAACTTAAGTTCCTAAGAATAAAAAAATATTAATTTGATACTCTTCCATTATTAATATAAAAGGATAATAATATGCATAATATACAAGTAGAACATGTTTGTGGTTGTTTTAAAAGAAGTGATTTAGAAAGCAATTTACAAATAGAAAACAAAGACGACGCTTTAGCAAAAGCTATGGCAATGACAACAACTATGAATGAAGACTTCTGTGGTAAACACGATTTCCAACTAGTGGAAGATAACAATAACTTTGTAATCTCTTTCAAACAAGAAGCTCCAACTAATACAACAAGCGGATGCTGTGGTGGTGGATGTGGTTCACACTAAAGGTTTTAACCTTTAGTTGGGAACTAAAATATATAGTTCCCCCGCTTCCTTCATTCTTCCCGCATATTTTTCAGCTTCTTTTGCAAAACCCCAGAAAAAATCAGCTCTAATTTCACCTTTAATAGCTCCACCTGTATCTGCTGCTACCATTAATTGATTTATCTCTTCATTTGTAACTGGATTTTTAGTATTTATAAAAACTGGCATTCCAAGAGGTATATATCTTGTATCAACAGCTAAAGTTCTTTCAGGTACTAATTCAATACCTAAACTTCCAGTTGCACCTTGAGATCTTTTTTCAAAAAATACATAGCTTGGATTTTTATTCATTACTTCATCAACTTTTGTAGGATTATCTTTAAACCACTTTTTCATGCCTTGAACGGAAGCTTTATAGTTTGATTTTCCACCTATATAACCTTTTTGTATCATATATTTACCAATAGATTTATACTGTTGCCCATTTTGATTTGCATAGCCTACATTTACAATATCTCCACTTGGTAACTCCACTTTTCCAGAACCTTGAATATGCAAAAAATATAAATCTATTTTATTATCAACATATAATAAAACATCATCTTCTTCATTTTTGGCTATTTTTTTTCTTGCATCATAAGGAATAACTCTATTACCTACAAGTTTTCCTCGTAAAGTGTATTTTTTAAGTTGAGGATAAATACTTCTTAAATCAACAGTTATCAGGTCATCTGGTACTTTATACACGGGATATTTATATTTATCTGTTTTAGTAAAACTTCCATGTAATAAAGGCTCATAATAGCCTGTGATTGTTCCTTTATCAGTTCCATTTTTATTATATAATTTGTATGGAGTAAAGTTTTTTTCAAAAAATGCTTTTGGATTAGTTGTATCATTTGCTTTTAAACAAACCTCTTCAAAAGTCTCTTTTCTAGAACTTTTTGTACAAGCTTTTTTAAAAACATCTAAGGCTAATGATAAATCATCTTTCTCAAAATCTTTTATATCAGAAAAAGAGACCTTTTCCAAGTTTGCCTTTGAATTATCAATTTTCTCAAATTTTGGAGCACATCCTGAAAAAATGGCGATTAAAATAGTAATAAATATAAGGTTTTTCATAAGTTTTAACTCCTGTCATGGGATTTTAGCACTTTTTAGTTAATAGTAATTTAATTAAAATATTTAGTTAATTGAGTGAACTTCTTTTAAACCACAAGATTTACAAACATATTCAATCTCTTTTATTCCAGAACAGCCATGGTCTTTTAATAATCTTGTAGTGATAATTTCATATCTAAATTTTGTATTTGTTTTTGTATCAAAAAACTCTTTTGTTTTTTCATTGCAAGAGGGGCATTGGCCATTATTTAGTTTTTGTAGTCTTGAAGTCTTAGTTTTAAAATAAAGTAAAATAGAGAATGATACTATTAAAAATAGTATCAGAAGGAAAAGAATAGTTTGCATGAAGTAGAGTTTTACTCTACTTCTGCATCGATAACATCGTCGTCATCTTTTTTAGCTTTTGCATCTGGTTTTGCTCCAGATTGGTCACCTTCTTTTTTATACATTGCTTCTGCAAGTTTATGAGAAACTTCAGTTAAAGCTTTAACTTTTTCTTCAATTTGCTCTTTTGTAGAGTTTTCATCTTTTAATTGCTCTTCTAATGCAGCAGCTGCATCAACAATTTTTTTACTCTCTTCTTCAGAAACAGCATCACCATTTTCTTCTAAAGTTTTTCTTGTAGTATGTAATAAGGCATCAGCTTGATTTCTGATTTCAATTACTTCTTTTTTCTTAGCATCAGTCTCTTTATTTGCTTCTGCTTCTTGTACCATTTTTTCGATTTCTTCATCAGATAATCCAGATGAACCAGAAATAGTAATTTTATTTTCTTTACCAGTTCCTTTATCTTTAGCACTTACATTTAAAACACCATTTGCATCAATATCAAATGTTACTTCAATTTGTGGCACACCTCTTGGAGCTGCTGGGATGTCAGATAATTCAAACATACCTAAAGATTTATTATCTCTTGCAAATTCTCTTTCACCTTGTCCTACATGAATAGAAACAGCAGGTTGATTATCATCAGCTGTTGAGAATACTTGAGATTTTTTAACTGGAATTGTTGTACCTTTTTCAATAAGTTTAGTCATAACTCCACCTAAAGTTTCAATTCCAAGTGATAAAGGAGTAACATCTAGTAATAATACATCTTTAACATCACCTTTTAATACACCAGCTTGAACAGCAGCACCAGCAGCAACTACTTCATCAGGGTTAACACCTTTATTTAAATCTTTTCCAAAGAATTCTTTAACAACTGAATTTGCTTTTGGTAATCTAGTAGATCCACCAACCATGATAATTTCTTGAATTTCACCTTTATCTAAACCAGCATCTTTAAGTGCAGTTTTAATATGGTCTAATGTTTCTTTGATTAAATCTTCAGTCATAGACTCAAATTTTGCTCTTGTTAATGATTTAACTAAGTGAACAGGACCTGCATTTCCCATAGAGATAAATGGCAAGTTGATTTCTGTTGATTCAGCAGATGAAAGCTCTTTTTTAGCATTTTCAGCAGCATCTTTTAATCTTTGTAATGCCATTTTGTCAGTTTTGATATCAAAACCATTTTCGTCTTTGAACTCTTTTGCTAACCAATCAATAATTCTATTATCGAAGTCATCTCCACCTAAGAATGCATTACCATCAGTTGAAAGTACTTCAAATGTACCATCACCAATTTCAAGAACAGTAACATCAAATGTACCACCACCTAAATCGTATACAAGAACTTTTTCTTCACCTTTTTTATCTAAACCATAAGCTAATGATGCAGCTGTTGGCTCATTGATGATTCTTAGTACATTAAGTCCTGCAATTGTTCCAGCTTCTTGAGTTGCTTTTCTTTGTGCATCATTAAAATATGCAGGTACAGTAATAACTGCATCAGTTACAGCTTGTCCTAAATACTCTTCAGCATCAGCTTTTAATTTACCAAGAATTTTAGCTGAGATTTCTTGTGGAGTATAAACTTTTCCACCAATTTCAACAGCAGCAGCTCCACTTCTGTTTACAATTTTATATCCAACTTTTTCTTGTGCTTCTTTAGCATTTTCTTCATCCATCATAAGACCCATAATTCTTTTAATAGAATAAATAGTTTTTTCTGGATTTGTAATAGCTTGTCTTTTTGCAGAATCACCTACTAAAACTTCACCTTTATCTGTAAATGCAACAATTGAAGGAGTTGTATTTTTCCCTTCTTTGTTAGAGATAATTTTTGCTTCACCATTTTCGTAAACTGCCATACAAGAGTTTGTTGTCCCTAAATCTATTCCAATAACTTTTCCCATTTTATATCCTTATCATTTTTTATTATTAAATTTTAAATTCAATTAATAGTTTTCTGACATTGCGGTCAATGATGCTTTGCATCAAACGAAAAATGAATAGTGAAAAATAAAAAATTTTCTCACTATTATTCTTCTTAGTCTAATTTGCGATGCTTACCATTGCTGGTCTTAAAAGTCTTTCTTTTAACATATAACCTTTTTGCATAACTTGCACGATTTCACCTGTTTGTTTATCTTCGCTATCCACTTGCATAATTGCATTGTGGAAATTTGGATCAAATTCACCGTCAGTTTCGACAACTGTGATATTGTGTTTTTCAAAAGCTGTATAGAAGTTCTTAATTGTAAGTTCTACACCCTCTTTTAGTTTTGCAAGTAAATCTTCAGCACTAAGATTAGTCGCTGCTTCTTCAGATGCTAATGCCATTTCTAATGTATCAATTGGAGATAATAAGTCTTTTGCAAATTTTTCACTTGCATAATCAATTGCTTGATATTTTTCTTTTTCCAATCTTTTTTTGATATTTTCAAAATCCGCATGAACTCTTAAATATTTTTCTTCTGTCTCTTTTAACTTAGCTTCAAGTTCAGCAACTTTGTCTTCTGTTGTTGATTCTTTAACTTCTTCACTTGCAGCTTTTTCATTACAACATGAAGATTCATCTTTACAACACTCTTCGTTTGTCTCAACTTCTTGTATTATCTCTTCATTATTCGTATTTTCTGTATCTTTACTCAAAATAACTCTCCTAATTCATACTTATTTTATTATAAAAAAATTCATAATCTTTTGATAATTCTCCAACCACCAAAAGCTTAGATTCTTTACTGTTAATTACACAATCATGACAAATACCAATATACCCTTCTGGGACTATTGTGTCAAAATATATAGCATTTTCAATGCTCTCAAAAATAGTTCCTTTTAGAAACTTTTCAATAGTATTTTCATCATAATTAAATCTTAATACTAGGGAAAAAAACTCTTTAGTATTAAAAATCCTAAAGTCTCTATTTTTTAAAAATTGGTTTACTGATTCATATACTTCATAAGCGCCAACTTGCTTAGAAATATTTACAATATGTATCAGCTCTAAACCTATCATATCACTTAAAAATCTATAAAGAGCATCTGTAAACTTTACGGTTACAGTAAAACTTGAAAACTCTAAAATCATATATCGATTTTCTACATTAAGTATATTTTTTAAAACATCGCTAGTTTGTTCTAATACAAATGCTGTCAATCCAACTTGAGAAGAATAATAATCAACTGCTTTTTCATCTACAAAATTAAGTTTAAAGTTTAACTTTGAACTCCAATATTGTCGTAATGCTTCAGTTGTAGGTGTTCTACCACTACTTACATGTTCTTGAGCCAAATAGCCCTCATCACCTAACTTTTTAAAGTAGCCTCTAATAGTTGCTGGTGAATATGTAATATCATACATACTTTTAAGCTGTGAAGAACCTATTGGTTCTAGATGCTCAATATATGCTTTGATAATAGATTGTAGTAAAAACTCTTTTTTGTCAATCATTTTCAACCAATTTTGTTTATTTAGCACTCATAATCTTAAACTGCTAAATAATTATACTCAATTGAGTGTTTATTTGTCAAGTATTTTTTAGCAATTAATTAATAAAAGTGCTAATTTGTTGTTTAGGGCTGATTTAGTGGGGTTTATAGAAACTTAATTTTAAGTAAATTGGAATAAAAAGATATATGAAAATAAATTTTTGCTCTCTTGAAGACTTAGCAGTCTTCGCTTCTCTTACTTTTTGGTCTCGAAAAAGTAAGCAAAAAAGACTGCCGAATTGATGAAGGCAAAGCTCCCTTCCAGTTATATATTTATTTTCTGCCCTGCAAAACTCACTAAAGAGTGCATTTAGCACTCTTCTTTACGCTCAAACAGTTTCGGGCTTTACCGAAAATAAACATCTAACTTCTAGCTTCATCAAAGGCAGAAAGAAATCCCTACAGTTCAAACTATCATTTGTAAATTTAGTAAAGAGAAGTTAGAAGTCTAAACAAATTAAAAAATCAAATGTCCTTATCCCACCTTTTATTCCAACATTTGCAAAAGCCGAATGTTTATTTATCTTTTCGGAAAAGAGTTAGAACTGTTTGAGTAAATAAATGTGCTAAATGCACATTTATTTATGAGTTTTGTAACTTAGGAAAGATAAATAATAAATGAGGGAACCCAAAGGGCTTTGATACGGTTGGTGGTTTTGTTTACTTTGTCCACACAAAGTAAAAGAAGCGGAGAGGTTTACCTCTTCAAGAGAGAATATTATATTAAATCTAACTCTTCACTAATATCTTTTATCAACTTTGAAAGTGGGCGTTTATTTATATCTTTATCTTCTATATATCCACCAGTAATATGTCTTAAAACATCTTCACGATTTTTAAACAAAGTTCCCTCATATTTTTGAAAAAGTTCATCAACATAACTTTCGTTATAAATTTCTGCTTTTTGAATAAGTTCTAGGACAATATCTTTATGTTCATCATATAGAGTTTCTAATCTAAAAGTATCTATAGTATTTTGAGTTACTTTATCATTATTATCAAAAGGTTTTATTGTTAAACATATTCGCTCTTTTGATAATAACCCAAATTTTGTATTTTCAAAATTTACATCATTAAAAAATTGTGAGAACTTTGCTTTATCATTAAAACTATCTTCATAGGGGTGAAGATGTTTTTCATTATAAAAATTCTTTACATGTTTAAATTTACTGTTACAAATATGACAACAAGGTATTAAATTAAAAATACTTACCGATAAAAAAGGATAAGTATCTTTATCATAATAATGGTCTAAAGAAGCAATTATTCGTGGTGTTCCTTTTATTTTATCCTCAAACTTAAATATATATTCTCTGTTACAAAAAGGACAAACTTTTATATTTAAATCTTCTATAAATTCAATTGCCCACTTATTTCTAAAAACTTCATATAAATCTTTTAATTGAGTAATAGTTTTTGTAAAATCTTTAGGGGCTATTTTTATCAATTCTCTTATTTCATTGGGTTTTGCCATAACTATTTGTTCTAAATCTTTATCCAAAATCGTTAATAAATCACAATTAATATTTTCCAAAGAATACTTAGTATCTTTTTGATTTATATAATCTTCTATATATTTATAATATTTCGTACTGTCTATTTTAGAAGTATCAATTTTAATCATTTTTGATTTTTCCTAATAATTTCCAAACGATGTTCAAGTAATCTCATTTGTTCTTCAATTTCATCTATTTTGTCTAGTTTTGATAGTTTTTTACTATCCAATTTTCTTTGCAGTTCTCTTTTTATAATAGGTTCACCAATAATTGAAATAATATTTTCACAATACCTAAGTTCATCATCACTTAATTTGCTTTGATTTAAATATTTAATTGCTGTATCAATTTTATCTTTCGCAAACTCACCCATAAGCCCATCTTTCATAAAAAAACCATGAGAAAGTAAAGTATGAATATTTGCTCCAAAAGTTTGTTGATTATCTTCAAACGGGTAAACTTGTTTACCTTTTTCTAAAAATACTACATTTTGAATAGGAATATCAGATAAAACGAATGGTGAATGTGAAGTAATAATAAAATGAATATTTCTATTTTTAAAAATCTCTATTAATTTCTTTATAATAATTCTTTCCCAATTTGGATGTAATGCTACTGTAAATTCATCCAAAAATAATATATTAAGTTTATCATTTTCAATTTTCTCATCTATTAAAATACATAAACTTAATATTGATTTTTCTCCAAAACTTAAATCCTTATAATTAATTCCATTAATCAAATAAGTATTAAAATTCTTTTTAACTGCATTATCATACTTAAAAAAATCAAAGATTTTTAATAACTCATTAAATTTTAAATCTGAATATCTTGTTATTTCCTGTAATGCTCCTAGCATTATAAAATTACTTTTTTCAACTGATTTTTTATGTCCATAAGGTTTCATATGTTCAGCGAAACAAAAAATCATTTTTATATTTGTACTATTATAAGATATTCTTTCATTACTTAATTCATATTTTATGCAAGTTTTAATATTTATATCTCTATATTTATCAATAATTAATATATTGTCACGATAGTAGATTAAAATATAATTTTTATTAACTCCATCATCATTTTTATAAAAAAGGTATTCTCCTATACTACTCTTCCCACTACCATTCTCTCCAACAATAGCAGTAATATTTATATTATTACCAAAAAAGTTTTTAGGATAAAATTCACCCGTTTCTTCTTTATCAATTATTTCAAGTTTTTCATTTTTATCATCATACTCACACTTAAACCTAGGAGAAAAATTAAACCCCTGTTTCTTTATATTCTTATAATCCTCAACCCACAAATAAACCAATTCCATAATAACTCTTTGCTAAAATATTTATAAGTATGTTACAAGAATATAATTTAAAAGTTTCACCAATTAATTTGTATCAAAATACAAATATTGACAAATAGGCGATAATCGCCTATAATAATAAAAATAAAGTAGAGATAACTATGACACAACAACAAATGAGCAAATTACTTGATATACCAGAACGAACTCTTAGAGATTGGAAGTATGGAAGAAATAGACTATATACCCTTCTTCAAAATATTGAATATGAAGATGCAAAAGATAAAATCAAGGCAGTTGATATTGACGATATCATAGAGTTTGAACCATCACAATATTCACAAAATATGTTTTGGCAAACTAAAGAAAAAAGTCAACAAAAAGTATATGCAATAATCTCAAACTATTTATCAACTATAAATATAAATGACATAAAAGAATTATGTAATCAGTTTGGCAAAAATATAGTTAGAACAGTTTTAAATGATAAGTACAAAAAAATGTATGCAAAAGGATATATTTCAACTAGTGGGATAGATATACCTTTAAGTGGTAAATACAATGAAAATCCTACCTTCAAACAGCTTTTAGGAATGATAAATGACTTCTAGTGTAATAAAAATATTGGATAAAATCAAGAATTCTATTATATTTAAAGATGAACTTTATTTCATAGGAGGAACAGCACTCTCATTCTATCTCAACCATCGAGTTTCAGAAGACATAGATATAGTAAGTCCAAAAATATTGGACTATAAAAAAGTCGTATCAACAATGAACTCTTTAGGAGCTAAAAAGATTGAAGATGAAAATACTACAGCACTAAGACTTACAGGATTATTTCCTGATGAATATATATTAAAATTTATACTTGATGAAGTTAAAATAGAGTTTTTCTATGCTAATCGTCCTATTCAAAAAGAAATATTAGCCAATAATACATGTACAAACTATGAAAACTCTACTCTTAAAATTTTAGATTTAAAATCAATAGCAAAATTAAAAATTGTTGCTTTATTTCAAAGAGATAAAGCAAGAGATTTATTTGATTTTTGTTCCTTATTAGAAAATAATGTACTTACATTATCAGAGATTCTTTCTATTTCTAAAAGCATTAAAAATATAGACTCAAAAGATAAAATTATTGATTTTATAACATCAAAAAAAGAATCAAAAGATGATGAGAGTGTTTATTTAAATGAACATGATAAAATAGATTTGATATTTGATGAAATTAAAACAAATACCATCTTGGCATTAAAAAAGATTTAATCTTTTTCCTCTATCACATCTATATCCCAAATAACACTAACTCCATACTCTTGACTAAGCGTTATATACTTCTGATAAGTAACCTTCTCTTTATACTTCTTCGAATGAAAAGTAACAATCACATCTTCGCCACTCAGTAATGCTCTTACTTCTCTTTGTTTCAAATACTTTCCATACTTCCTCAAAGAATTTTGCCAAATCTTAAAATCACAAGTTGCATCAGGGGTGAGTTCGAAGAGTTCTCCATCTTCGCTGTACCATTTGGCATTAGAACAAGCATAAAGCTCTATTTTTTTACCATTAACCTCTTTTTTTCTTACTTCTATTTGTCCATCTATACAATATGGGCACTTTCCTAAAATCAATTATACGCCTTAAATATTTTTCTGTTTGAATATACAAAAATAAAGATTATAAAAAGTAAAAACATACAAAGATATATTGTATTGTTCCAACCATAAAGCTCATAAAACATAGGAGGTATTATTGAACCAACTGTTCCACCTATATAATAAAAACTCAAGTACATACCTGATGTTAGTGATTTTTGTGACTCTTTTAGGGAGTTTGCTATTCTTGTACTTACAGTATGAACCGTAAACATTCCTAAACAAAATAAAAATACATTTAAAAATAGAATAAAAGGATTTTCTACTATGTATAGTGATGTTGAGATTATGAATATTACTATTCCAAAAAGTATAGTTTTCATCTCTTTATCAAAGAATTTTATAATCTTATGAATAAAAAGTGAAACTACTATTCCAACTCCATATCCTAAATATAGAAGTCCTATTTGACTCTCACTTGTACTGGGGTCTAACTCTTTTAATCTAAATGGCAAGATATTTAAAACCCCTGCAAATACAAAAAATATAGAAAACATCAAAAGATATATTACAAAAAATCTTTTGTCTTTTAATATATGTGTGATATCTTTTATAGTAGCTTTTGTTAAGTGAGCTTGGGCATCGTAATTTAATCTTGTGATTAAAAAAAGTCCTATAAGAGAAGCGAAAGATAGAGATAAAAAAACCATTTGCCAAGAAAAGTATGTGGCGATGTATCCTGAGAATACCCTTCCAACTAAACCACCAAAAACTGTTGATGCTACATATATTGACATATTTAGTTTCACATTTACTTTATCTATATTTGCCAAAATACTCATAGATGAAGTTAAAATTGCTGGTATTACTATTGCTTCTATTGTTCTTATGGTTAAAAACATCTCATAAGATGTTGAAAAAGATAAAAAGGTATTTGTAACAGCTAAGATAAGAGAAGCTGTTAGTAAAACTCTTTTAGCATTTACTCTCTCTAAAATATATCCATAAATAATAGGTGCTATTGCTAAAAAAAGCATTATTACTGCTGTAAACTGTGAAGATTTTACAATTGATACTTCAAACTCTTTTGCAAGCAAAGGTTGAAGTGGTTGAGTTGCATACATGACAGATAACACAACTACAATGTTGTATATAATTATAAAGAGTTCTTTTGTTTTCAATTTTATCCGATTTTAGAGAAAATAAAAAAAGGTGAGAAATAATTCTCACCTTTTTAGAAGTTAAATATCTATAAATTACATATATGGTAATTCTATAATATAACCGTAACCTTTTTGAGAAATGATAAAGTCATCATCAATAATTTTATCTTTTAGTCTTTTCATTACTGTTCTAAATGCAGAATCATTTGTTGTCAAATCACCCCAAACATCTTCTTTAAATCTCTCAACAGAAACTACTTCACCAAGATTTTTAATTAGAACTTCTAAAATTTGAGACTCTTTTTTAGATAATTTTACACTCAATCCATCTTTGTATAATAAACTTCTTGATCTATTATATGTATATGTATTATTTAAAACCAATGGAGAATCATCCTCTTTGCTATCTTTTTTAGCACTAATTAACTCATCATTTGCTTTTTGCAACATATCCATCATATCATCTACATTTAAAGGTTTAACAAAATATCCTAAAACTTTTAAATTAATAAGTTTTAGTAAGTCCTCTTCATTTTTATGTGCAGAAACTATAATAAATTTTTGATCTGGAACGATTTCTAAAATCTCATCAATCATTTCAATACCATCTTTATTTGGCATTTTAATATCAGTTAAAACTAAATCAAAACATCTATCATTATTAAAACTTTCTTTATAAAAATTAATTCCTTCTTGCCCATCACTTGCTACGACTACTTCATCGAAGATTGTGTTTAAATAAAAAGATAATGTTTTTCTAGCAACTTCTTCATCTTCTACTAGTAAAACTCTAGTTGTATATGTACTCATATAGAGCTCCTGTATTTTTTTATAATTATTATTGATTATTGTTTCTATTATACCATTTTTTTACTATTTTTCATTAAACATTAAAATTATAAAAAATAATTTAATTTATATTTATATTTAGTACTTAACTTGTGATAAATATAAACCATTGGGAAGAGCTGGGGTTTTATAGATATACTTTTTTCTTGAAAGTTGAGCTTTTAAATCACCTTTTGAGAGTTTTCCTTCTGAAATTTTCAACAAAAAACCAACCATAATTCTAATTTGAGACCTTAAATAAGAATTTGCTTCAAATCTAAAAATATAAAAATCTTTATATTTATAAAATTTTGCATCAAATATTTCTCTTACTTTGTTATCTTTTTCACTACCGCTTTTGTGAAAATATTCAAAATCATGGATTCCAATAAAAAGTTTTATTGCATCTTCTATTTTTTCTTCATTTATTTCTTTTACAAAAGTAACATAATTTGCTAAAAATGGAGTTACTTCTTTTGTAGAGACTACATATCTATATACTCTTTTTTTAGCATGAAATCTTGCATGAAATTCATCACTTACTTTTTGAATATTTCTTACTCTAATAGAGCTTGGTAGCTTATAATTCATGACTTGTTTTAGCTTTGAAAAGTTTGACCAATATGCAGGAATAACTATATTAAAAACTTGCCCAGTAGCATGAACTTGTTTATCCGTTCTTCCACTAAGAGTTATCTTGGGTTCTATGTTTAATAGTTTAAATACTTCAATAAGTTTATCTTCTACGCTTTTTTTATTTGTCTGTCTTTGTGAACCTTGATAAGAAAATCCATCATAAGAGATTGTGATTTTTACATTCATCAATAAACTTCTTTTACAGTTGCCCTATATATAAAATAGGAAAGAATGATCCATAAAATAATCATAATAGGAAGAGATATAAAACCTATTGATTTAGTTAAAGAATCAGAAATCACATAATAAATTACAACACTTGTAATTGCATATGCAACGGATCTATTTTTTTCATATCTTGGATTAAAATATCCAAAAGCAACTACTAAATAAATTGAAACGATAGGGAAGATTGAAGTTAATACATAAAAAGAAAATCTAGAAATATCTCCATCACTATTAATTCGATCTTTCCAATATTCATATGCATTTGTAAAAGGAGTGATTTGTGACTCACTTAGAGTATCATTTATATGCATAACCTTGTAATCTATTTGATTAATTTTATCTTGTTCAAAATAGAAAGCTTTACCATCTTTTAATACAAAACTTAAATTTCCAGAGTCATTATTTAGCCGCGCATTTTGGGCAATAATAAACTGATCTATAGCTTTTTTTTCTGTTTTAAATAGTTTGACTTCTTCATAAAGTTTATCATCTTTTTTACTTATATATATAAGCCAATCACCAAACTTTTGACCAAATTCTGAAGCTTTTATATTAAAGTTAGCTTCTTTTGTTTTTTGATTTATCATCTCTTGAGATAGATATTTTGTTTTAGGAATCAATCCTATTGAAAGAACCAATAAAGACAAAGAAATAAGAAAAGTAATAGGCAAAAATACTTTTAAGATATTTGATGGATTTAAACCAAAAGAGGTTACAACTATTAGTTCATATTCACTTGATAATTTAGACAATGTAATTACCATAGCCACAAAAAAAGATATTGGCATAGTATAAAAAATGATATTAGGCAAGTTGTATGAATACAAAGTGCCAAGTTCAAATATATTTAGTGTAATAACAGATGTTATAGAAGCTATTCTTACTAAAAATATTATTGATGTAATAAAAAAAAGTACTAAAAATATAGGGAAAAATGTATTTGAAAATTGTGATAATAAATATTGTTTTAACTTCACAAAATAACCTTTGAAATTTGAAATATATATTCAACAAAAAAACCTAAAGACAAATATGGAATAAATGCTGTTTGCTTTTCACTGTTTTTGATATTATTATAAATTGATGGAATTATAGCAAAAAGTGCTGCTAAAAATATAGCTACCATACCAGAAGCCAAACCTAATAATGCACCAATTATAGCAATAATAGGAAAATCACCCTCACCTAAGGCTCTTTGTGTTTTTAAACTTTCATCTTTTAATATCTTTGATTTTATATTTTGTATATAAAAAGTTATGAAAAAATCAAGCATCACAAAAGCTCCTACAAAAATAAATCCATCTTTTATAGAGTCTAAGAAATTATTATGAACACAAGAAAAGCCCAAAATTACTACAAGTAATAAAATCCAATCTGGAACTGCTTTATACTCTAAATCTATAAAAGATAATACAAGTAAGGTATAAAACAGTGCTAATATTAAAAAATACTCTAAAGAAAAACCAATTTTCATAAAAAGTGCTAAGGAAATAATTGCAGATAAAATCTCTACAAAAAAATAGTTTATAGAGTATTCCTCCTCACAATATTTACATTTTCCTCCAAGAATAATATATGAAATAATAGGAATATTATGATACCAAGATATTGTTTTTCCACATTTAGTACAATGACTTCGTGGAGTAACAATAGACTCCCCCCGAGGAACTCTATAAATCACTACATTTAAAAATGAACCAATAATTGCACCAAAAATAAAAACAATAATACTAAACAGATCCAAATCTTCTCTCTCTATTTGTATAATCACTTAATAAATCATCAAATTCATTTCTTGAAAATTCAGGCCAATATATTTTTGTAAAAAACATCTCTGCATAAGCACATTGCCATAAAAGATAGTTTGAAATTCTTATTTCTCCACTTGTGCGAATTAGCATATCCACATCAGGAATACCAGCTGTATCCAAACATGATTCTATATTTTCTTGATTTACTTCAAGTTTTTTATCAACTAGTTTTTTAACAGCTCTTGTTATCTCATCTCGTGAACCATAATTTAAAGCTAATATTTGAGTTAAGCCTTTTGCATTTTTTGTTTTTTCTTGGGTTTCACTTATGACTTTTTGCAAAGATTTTGAAAACTTTGATAAATCCCCAATTGCTTTAAATTTTACACCATTTTCTAAATATATTGGCAATTCATTTTTTAAATATCTCTCTAAAAGTTTCATCAAAAACTCTACTTCAAGTTTTGGTCTTTTCCAATTTTCAGTAGAAAAAGCATATAAAGTTAAGTATTTTATGCCTAAATTATTAGCATGCGTTGTAATCTCTCTTACAGTTTTAGCACCCTCTTCATGTCCAGCGGTTCTATTTAGGCCTTGCTCTTTTGCCCATCTTCCATTACCATCCATAATAATTGCGACATGTTGTGGTAAATTATTCATAAAACTCCGAAGAAAGTCCATTTAAAATATTTAATGAAATATCAAATTTATCTCCAGAAAAGTTTGTTGTTTTATTTTTTATTATCAAATCAATATTATTTGAACTAGATCCAAAAGAGTTTTTTTCATCTATTATATTTAAACAAACCGCATCAATATTTTTTTCAATTGCCATATTTTTTGCATTATCGTAAGCTGATTTTTCATCCATCTCAGCTTTGAAGCCTATTGTATAAATATCACTTCTATTCAAACTTGATAAGATATCAATATTTTGTTTTAGCTCCAAATTCCACTTTTCACCAAGCATAGATTTTTTTAGTTTTCCACTTTGTGGGAAAGTTGGAAGATAGTCACTCACAGCTGCTACCATAAATAAATAAGGTTTTTTCTGTATCAAAGTTGGATTTGAACTGTCCATCAAAGTAGTAGAACTAATTGTTCCTTTTTTAGCAACATTGATTGACTCTTGCAAGTATTCAAACATCTCTTGAGAACTTTGTGCCTTTATAATATGTACCTCTTTTGGTAAATCTTCATGTCCTCTAGAACTTATCAAACAAACATCTGCACCTTTTAAATAAAGTGCCAAAGCTAAAGAAGAGGCCATCTTACCTGAAGAAAAGTTTGAAATATATCGAACATCATCTATTTTTTCAACAGTTCCACCACCACTTAATACAACTTTTCTATTTTCCCAATACTCATCTTTTAAAAGTTCTTTTAATGTAGCATAATAAATATCATCTACTTCACTTAAAGCACCTGTTCCTATATCTCTACAAGCTAACTCTTTTGATACTGGTTCTATGATTTTATAATTACAAAGTTTTAGCATCTTCATACTTGCATTTGTCATTGGATTTTGTATCATATTTGTATTTGCAGCAGGACACAGAAGTTTTACTCGTGGATAAGCTAATGCTGTTTGAGTTAAAATATTATCAGCTATTCCATGGCTTAATTTATTGATTGTATTAGCACTCGCAGGAGCTATTACAAAAATATCAGCCCACTTTCCTATTGCTATGTGATTATAGTCTGAATCCTTATCCCAAGACTCATTTGTATCATCTAAAACTTGCGATTGAGATATAGTTTCAAAGGTCAAAGGTGTTATGAATTTTTTAGAAGAAGAAGTCATGATGACTTTTACATTTGCACCAGCTTTTATATATAATCTTATAAGTTCTAAAGTTTTATAAATAGCAATTGAGCCAGTAACTCCCACTAAGATATTTTTATTTTTAAGCATCTTTTTTTCCAAAGAATTTATAAAAATAGCCTTTTACTACTTTTGTAGCAGCCCTTGTTAAAACTAAATCACCTTTTTTTACATTTTTGGTAACTGTAGTTCCTGCTGCAATTAATACATCATCTTCAATAGTTACAGGAGCAACTAGTTGTGTATCACTGCCTATAAATACATTTTTCCCTATTTTTGTTTGATATTTTTTAATACCATCATAATTACAAGTAATTGTTCCACAACCAATATTTGTGCCAACATCTATTTCACAATCTCCAAGATAAGAAAGATGTCCAGCTTTTACACCTGTTAAAATAGCTTTTTTAGTCTCCACAAAGTTTCCTATGTGAGTATCTTTTATTACTGACCCTGGTCTTATTCTTGCCATTGGTCCAGCATCGCTATTTATGATTTGGGAATCTTCTATTACTGTATTTGTTTTTATATGAGAATTTTCTATTTTACTGTTTCCTAAAATAGTAACTCCATTTTCAATAATACTTTCGCCAATAATCTCAACATCAGACTCTATATAAATAGTATCAGGCAATCTCATAATAACACCAGCTTTCATAAAAGCCTCTTTTATTCTATTTTGGTGAATAACCTCAGCAAGGGCAAGTTCATATTTTGAATTAACGCCTTTGAAGTTTTCTTCATTTACAACTAGGGGTTTTAATGTTTTTTTATTATTAATTGCTATTTCTATTAAATCTGTGATGTAATACTCTTCTTGGGCGTTATCATTTGATAAAAGAGGTAATGAGTTTAATAAAAATTCTGTACAAAATTGATAAATACCTGCATTTGCACTTGTGATTTTAAGCTCTTCAGGAGTGGCATCTTTTTGTTCAACTATCTTTTTTACTTCACCATTTTGGATAACTACTCTTCCATATCCATCAGCATTTTTTAGCTCTAATACTGACATAACAATAGTAGCATCAAGGTCAAATTTTTCAAGTTCACTTGCTTGGATTAGTGGCATATCACCGTTTAAAACCAAAGTTTTTTCATACTTTGGTTTTATTCCCATAACTGCCCCACCAGTTCCAGGGAAATTTATATGGTCTTGTATTACAAAACTAACTTTATCAGAGAAATACTCTTGCATTGTTTGTTTTACTAAATCAGCTTGATGATATAACACAACAGTAATATCATCACTTATTTCTAAAGCTTCTTTAATACTATAGTACAACATAGGTTTACCAGAAATTTTATGTAATACCTTTGGAATTTCTGATTTCATTCTAGTTCCAGCACCAGCTGCTAGAATAATAATTGATTTATTAAACATTTATACCCTTACTTTAACGCTTCTGCTATTTCTTTTCTTAAATTATCTGCAACTTGTTGAAGTGAATTTCTCATCTTCTCATCAGTTATATTATTCTCAACTAGTTTTGTTAAATTAGCCTCTTTCTCTTTAAAAAAAGTAGCTACAGCTTTACTCTTTTTAGCTCTATTATACATCAAAACTCCAGAAGCAATAAGTACCATAACAAGTTTTGCATGCCCTAAAATTGCAGCATAATTTAAAATAGTAAATCCTGCAAGATCAGGTTCATTCATATCAGCCCCAGCTGCTATTAAAAGTCTTGCAATTTTATAATTACCCTTCCATTGAGTATGATGTAAGACAGTTCTACCTTGTTTATCTTTAATATTTAAATCTGTTTTTTTAGATAAAAGTTTTTCAACAAGTTCATAATCATCTGCAATAACTGCTTTATGAAAAATTGTTCTTCCATCTCTATCTACACTGTTTACATCAACTCTAAATTTAAGCATAAAAACAATTCGCTCTAAGAACTGTTTTCTTTCATTTTTTGTTTTTGCTTTTAGTCCAGCATCTATCATGCATGAAAATGCTGTATTCCCTTCATTATCAACTTTATTAATATCTGCACCATTATTTAAAAGAGCTTTTATTAACTCAATATTATTATAATTTATTACATCAAAAAGAATAGTTTTCCCATCACTTCTTGATTGATTTAATTTGGGTCTTTTTATGATTATTCTTTTTAAAAGTTTAAAGTAATCTCCATTTTCAACAATGTCTAAAAATCTTCTAGAGTGTGCTCTTTTACCATTTTCTTGAATTAAAATCATCTCAGCTAGGTCATCAACAATTGTTCTTTCATCAAAGTCTTGATGATCTACATCTATACCCTTATCAAATAGGTAATCAATCATTTCATAATTTGAATAGCCCTTTAAACATTCTTGAAAAAGTACTGTTTTACCATCTCTATCTTGTGTACTAATATCTGCACCTGCATTTAAAAAGAACTCAATTAGTTCAAAATCTTTATTCTCTATAGCATAAAAAAGTGCACTTTTACCTTCTTCATCTTTTCTATCAATATCTAAACCATTTTCAATTAATACTGTCAAAAGTTTTTGGTAATCATTCTCTTTTTTTACATACTTATAATCTGTTTGTCTATACTTATCTAAATTATTCTCTCTTACAATATTAAATATTTTTAGTATCTCATCTAAAACAGTTTTACCTTCGATATCTTTTTGATTTATATTTATATCTCGCTGTAATAAAGCATCAATAGTATCAAGATGTTTAGCACCTTTTAAAACTATTTTAAAAAGTACATTTCTTTTATTTTTGTTTAAAAGGTTTGTATCTAAACCAAATTCGATTAGATATTTCATAATTGTTTGGTCATCTTTTAATCCAGCCAAAAATAAAGCACTTTCACCTTCATTGTCAGATACATTTATATCATCTATATTATTTAAAATCTCTCTTACAATTCTTATATTACCACCTTCAATTGCATCAAAAAGTACTGTTCTTCCATAGGTATCTTTGAAAGTCAAATCAGCACCATGTGCAAGTAAAAGTTGAAATACTTTTAAGTTTCCTTCTAAGGCTATATCTTGAATAAGTGTTCTACCAGAAGAGTTTATGTAGTTTAAAGAGGCTTTTTTATCAAGTAAAAATCTTATCATCATGCCATCAGCTGAAGAAGCTGCAATTGATAATACTGTTTTTCCTAATTTATCTTCATGGTCAATATTTGCACCATTTTCAATTAGAATTTTCATACCTTCTATTCGTCTCTTTTGTACAAGTTCAAAAAGAAGAGTTCTACCTTTTTCATCAGTTGCATTAATATTTAATCCACTATCAATAAGTTTTTGTATTTTTTCTTCATTGACATAGTCTTTCATCAACTCTTTTTGTAAAGTTGTACTATCATCTGAACGAAATAGATTAAGCATCAATTCTCCTCGGTAAAACTTCAATAATCCGCAATTATATCTAAGGGAAGATTAAAATCTTCTCCTTGGTTTAAACTCTCTTTTCTCTCTTGGAGGAAAAGGTCTTCTATTTTCTGGTGGTGCTAACTTTATATCTTTTTTTAAGGAATTTTCCATAAATTGATTAAAAGAAGTTCTAGCAATAGTAGCTTTTATACTATCAGGGAACTGTTCTGGTAATTTGTAAGATAACCATAAATAAAGTGATATTTTTTTAATCTCATCTTCTACTAGCAATAAATCTTTTTGTGTTCTTGCAACTTTTGGTAGAGTAATTGAAGGCTTATATCGTATTACTCTATTTTTTAAAACAGCAGAAATATAAATATCATATGCTTGTAAAATAATCTTTGATTTTATAGAAATAGGTGCTTGAGCAAGCATATATTTATCTTCAAGTTTTAAATTAAATTTTTGATCAACAATAGTTGAAGCACTAATCATTGAACCAATGTTTGCAGCAATAAAAGGACCTTCAAATACCATATTTGTAGAAAAGAACTTCAACACTTTTGTCAAAGATGTTGTTTTTAGATGCATTGCTAAACTTGTTAGTTGCTCATTGTTTATTTTTACTTTAAATGGAGGTTTAATAGTTTTGATTGGTTGAGAATACTCTTCTTTTATATATTTTAAACTATCTTTTGTAGTAGCTCCAATAAAGCCTTTTTCATGGTGTCCATATCGCCCTGCTCGACCTGCTATTTGAACTATCTCATTTACACTAATTCCTCGTCTTGAAATACCATCAAATTTCATATGAGTTGTGAAAAGTATTGTTTTAATAGGAAGATTCAATCCCATTGCAATAGCATCTGTTGCTATTAAGATATCTGTCTCTTTATCCCTAAATCTTCTTGCTTCATCCCGTCTTACTTCAGGAGATAAGTTTCCATAGATGATTGAGATTTTATGTTTTTTTTGAAGTTTTTGTTTTAATTTTAAAACATCACTTCTTGAAAAGGCAATCAAAGCTGTTCCACTTTCTAAATTTCCTAAAGCAGTATGTTTTTCTAAAAGTTGTAATTCATTTTTTCTTTTAAATTTTTCAATTATTAAATCTTCTTCTAAATAAGCAGCTATTTTTTTAACTGCTTCTAGTGCATTTACACTTCCCGTCATTATTATCTTTTTTGCAGGACAACCAATGATTGCATTTACCCAAGCCCAACCTCTGTCATCATCATCAAGCATTTGAACTTCATCAATAATTGCAACATCAACATCCATATTAAAATCAATCATTTCTATAGTTGAACAAACATGTGCAGCATCTTCATTTAGATTTTGCTCTTCCCCTGTGATTAGCGAAGCTGGAATTCCCTCTTTAGTCAAATCTTCGTAACCTTCTAAGGCCAATAACCTTAAAGGTGCTAAATAAAGTCCACAATCTGCTTTTTTAAGCTCAGTCATTGCTTTATATGTTTTTCCAGAGTTTGTAGGTCCCACATAAAAGTGCAGTTGTCTTTTTATGGTTCTTGCTAGTGGATAAAGTGATTTTATATCACAATTTAAAAGTTCTTTTAATTGTTCTTGCCAATTTGTTTTCATATTATTCTTTTTAATTTTATAAGTATTAAATTCATTTTATCATAAAATAATAATATTATTATAAAAGATTTTAAGGGATTTTGATGACATGTGATTATTTTGGGAAATGTGGTAGTTGTACTTTGTACGATATGAATTATGAAGAACAATTGAATTATAAACTATCTAGAGAAAAACAGAGATTTCAAGATATCACTACAATGGAGTTTGAAGTTATAAGAAGTGATGAAGAACATTTTAGGAATAGAGCAGAATTGAGATTTTGGAAAAATTATGATGATGAAGAAAATCCAACTTTATCTTATGGCATGACAAGCTTTGAAAAAAATATTATTGAAATAGATAATTGTTCAATTGTCTCAAAACAAATAGACGAACTCATGCCAAAACTATTAGATGAAATTTCACAAAGTGAAATATTAAACTACAAAATCTATTCAGTAGAATTTTTAGGTTCAACTACAAATGATATGCTTGTTACTTTAATCTATCATAAAAAACTAGATAGTACTTGGGAAAAAATTGCAAGAGAAGTACAAGAAAGACTAAATATCAAAATCATAGGAAGAAGTCGTAAACAAAAACTTGTTTTAAAAGAAGATTTTATAAAAGAAGAACTAAGTATAAATGATAATGTTTTTAAATTTCATTATAAAGAAGGTGGATTTACGCAGCCCAATACAAAAGTAAATATCAAAATGATAGAGTGGGTTTTAAATAATATTGAAACAAAAGATGATTTGTGTGAACTTTATTGTGGAGGTGGAAATTTTACTATCCCTTTATCTACAAAGTTTAACAAAGTCTTAGCAACAGAGATTTCAAAAACTTCAATTAACTCTGCACTTACAAATTGTGAGTTAAATGGTATTACAAATATTGATTTTATAAGAATGAGTGCGCAAGAGTTTGTAGAAGCTTTAAATAGTGTAAGAGAATTTAGAAGATTAAAAAATATAAATATAAGTGATTACAACTTTTCAACTATATTTGTAGATCCTCCAAGATCAGGACTTGATGATACAACTAGAGAGTTAGTTAAAAATTTCGAGCAAATTATATATATCTCATGCAATCCAGAAACTTTGCATAGAGATTTAAAAGAATTAATCAAATCTCACCAAATCTTAAAATTTTCTTTATTTGACCAATTTTCCTATTCTGGGCACATCGAAACAGGAGTAATTCTCAAAAAAACTTGTTAAAATTTAGTATAAAAGCTGTAACAAGGTAAAAAACATGAGAATAAATACAAACATAGCTTCGCTTACTGCACAAGAAGCAGCAAGTAATACTAACAAGAAGATTGCAACTTCATTAGAAAGACTTTCTACAGGATTGAAAGTTAATAAAGCTAGTGATGATGCTTCTGGTTTGGCAATTGCTGATAAACTTAGAACTCAAGCTTCATCAATTAGCCAAGGTATAGATAATGGTAACTCAGCTGTTGCCTTAATCCAAATTGCTGATAAATCAATGGCGGAACAATCAAATATCTTAGATACTGTCAAAGCCAAATTAATTCAAGCTAATACGGATACTACTTCTGATGATGGTAGAGAAGCTATTAGAAAAGATATTGTTAAACTATTAGAACAATTAGATAATATCGCTCAACAGACAAGTTATAATGGTATTACACTTTTACAAGATAGCTATGATAGCATGTCAAGTTCAATTGAATTGAAATTTCAAATTGGTGGAAACAAAGATGATGTTATGCAAAGTTCGTTCGTACAGTCAAATACAGTTGGCTTAGGCGGAGGAGACAAAGCTCTTGATCAAGTTTCTGGTTCAAGCACAAGAAATAATGTTATCTCACAAGGTTTATCAACTGTTATAAGTGGAGATGGAACAAATCCTATTACATTAGATGGTTATGCGACAGGAACTGCTTTAAAAGTAAATATTACTGGAATACCAGGAAATATAACTTCAAATGGACCAGCAGAAATTAGTGATGTAGATCCAACTACTCAATTTGTATTAGAAGCTTTAGCGAATGCAACAAGTGGTGTAAATGGAAGTCCAGCTTCTGTAGAAGTAAAAGACATAAATGGTAGAGTTATCGGAACTTTTACATTAGAAACAGCTCCTGGCACATCAATTGCTAGTGGAATCATTAGACACTCTACTCCTGGATTAAATGGAGCAGAACCAACTGTAACATTTTCACTTGCTTCAGGTACAACACTTGGAATGGGTGGAAAAACAGTAAATACAGTTGAAGTTGCAGGTACGCCTTTAAATACTTTTACAATTGGAGCAATGACACTTACTCAAACTTCGGCATCGGGAAGTATTACTTTTGATGCAAGTGCACAAAATCTTAATATCCAAAATCTTAATAAAGCCAATGGAGAAGAATTAAAAGTTACTACAGCTACTGGTGGAAGTATCACAGGTGGTGGTACATTGGCTGGATTAAAGGCCTTAGCAAATGGACAGTTAACAAAAATACAAGCAGATAAGTATCAAGCAATAGTTGACTCTGCTTTAAGTCAAATGAATACATATCGTTCTGATTTAGGTTCTACTCAAAATCAAATTGAATCAGCAGTTAGAAACTTGATGACTCAAAAAACAAATGTAAAAGCAGCAGAATCTGTAATTAGAGATGTTGATTATGCTGAAGAATCTGCAAATTTCAATAAACAAAATATCATCTCACAAGCTGGAAACTATGCTATGAGTCAATCTAATTCTGTACAACAGAATGTTCTTAGACTACTTCAATAAATAGTACTTTTAAATAACAAATTTAAAGAGAGTTTTAAAGCTCTCTTTTTTTATTGTCAAATTTTATTTTAATCTATTTTTAAGAATTGGTATGTAATAATTCTTTTTACAAAGTAGGGATCGATTGATTCCAAAGAGTTGTTTTACTCTATGCTCATTCACCTGAGAATGTATTCGGTGTGATTTATCACAATGTGTCATAATTAAAGGATTTATTATGAGAATTAATACTAACGTTGCTTCGCTTACTGCACAAGAAGCAGCAAAAAATACAAATAACAAAATTTCTAGTTCATTAGAAAAACTTTCTACTGGATTAAAAATCAATAAAGCGTCTGATGATGCATCTGGTTTAGCAATTGCTGATAAACTAAGAACTCAAGCTAATTCTATTGGTCAAGGTATTGACAATGGTAATTCAGCTGTTTCATTAATCCAAATTGCTGATAAATCTATGTCTGAACAATCAAATATCTTAGATACTGTTAAAGCTAAATTAATTCAAGCTAATACTGATACTACTTCTGAAGATGGTAGAGAAGCTATTAGAAAAGATATTAATAAATTACTTGAGCAATTAGATAATATCGCTGCACAAACTAACTATAATGGTACAACTTTATTACAAAGTGGTTATGACAACACTAGAGGTTCAGATCAATTAAGATTCCAAATTGGTGAAAACAAAGATGATATCATCCAATCAGCATCAATTCAATCTAATACTGTAGGTTTAGGTGGTGGAACTGAAAGAATCATGCAAGATACTACTGGTTCAAAAGGTAATACTATTGCAGCTGAAACTTCAATCAGAGTAACAGCTGATGGAACAAATGCACTTAAACTTGAAAGTTTTGCATCAGGTGGTGCTGTAGGTAAAGTAAGTATTTCAGGGGTTACTGGAGATATTACTTTTGGTGGGAAAAGTACACTTAGTGAATTAGATTCTAATACACAACTTATTTTAGATAAATTATCATCTAATAGTGGTGCATCAGTAGAAGTAAAAGATATAAATGGAAATAGTTTAGGTACATTTAGTGCAACTAATGGTGCTAGTGGTATTGTAAAAGTAGCTGCAACTATCGTTAATGGTGTAGAAGTTAAAGCAGCTTCATATACTATTGCATCTGGAACTGTAATTAGCTTTGGTGGGCAAACAACGGATACTGCAAATACAGCAAGTAGTTCACTAGCTACTTATAATATTGGGTCTATGAAAATAGAACAAACTGGAGCTTCTGGAAGTGTGACATTCAGTGCTAATGCAGCTAATTTGTCTATTTACAATGAAGAGACAGGAAGTAGTAAAGAATTAAAAATCACTGATGGTGTTGCAGATACTAGTACAGATGCAACTCAAGGTATGAGAGGTGGATTAACTCTTTCTGCATTGAAATCTTTACAAGCTGGTCAGTTAACACAGGCTCAAACAGATAAATTCCAAGGTGTAGTTGATGCTGCTATTACTCAACTTAATACATTTAGAGCAGATTTAGGGTCATCTCAAAATCAAATTGAATCTGGGGTTAGAAACTTAATGACTCAACAAACAAATGTTAAAGCAGCAGAATCTATTATTAGAGATGTTGATTATGCACAAGAATCTGCAAACTTCAACAAACAAAATATTATATCTCAAGCTGGATCGTATGCTATGAGTCAAGCAAACTCAATCCAACAAAATGTTCTTAGATTATTACAATAGTAATTAATCTTAAACATCTAAAAAGTAGTGCTCTTTGGGGTACTACTTTTTTTTAGTTAAAAATAAAAAAATCTTCTAAAATTCAGCTATCTTTAGAGCTATTATGATAAAATATTTATTAAAATAATACTTTTTTTACTTAAGTAAAAAGATTTATATAAGGTATAAAATGTCATTGGATCAAGTTCAGCAATTAGCATTACAAACTTATAATGAAAATTTAGAGTTTTTTAAACAAAATCACCCTGATTTATATAAAACGCTAGAACTTTATGCAACAGCAATTGAATTGGGTCAAGTAAAGCCAGAATTTGAACTTCAATACTTAAATACACACTTTGACATAGTAAACCCTACAACAAAAGAGTTTTTATACACACAAAACTCAAATGAGATATCACAAAAGATAGTTGATGACATAAGTTATGATGCTACAGTTAATAGTTTTAAAACTTATTATGAATTGTCATATAATGACAAAATGGCAAAAAAAGCTCTTGAGCAAGATATTTTAGCTTCATATTCAATCGGAAATGCTCCTGTTATAAATTTTGTAAATAAAAATGTATCAAATCCACAAAATGTAAAAGAGTTCCACAAATTTATAATTTTTGGGGTTTTACTTGGAATTCATATACCTTTGATACATGAGAAACTCAATTCAGATGTATATTTAATAGTTGAACCTAATCTAGAGTTTTTTAGATTATCTTTGTTTGTGACAAACTATGCAAATCTAGCAACAAAAACAAAATTATATTTTTCAATAGCACAAAATGAGTATGAATTTAGAAAGACATTTGATAGTTTTTATGGTGAAATTTTTATTTATAATCATTATTTAAAATTTGTAAATATATCTTCTGGGTCAGATATGTATATGAAGGTGATCCAAAATTATTTAGTCTCACAAGCACATTTGTTGTATTCTTATGATAGAACATTTTTAAGTATAAGTAGAACAAACTCATATATTACTCAAAATTTTAAATTATTGAATGTAAAATATAAACAAAGCCTCAAACCTTTTGAGAAACCTATTCTTTTTCTTGCAGCTGGTCCATCACTGCAACATAATATTAATTTTGTAAAAGAGAATCAAGACAAATTTACTATAGTTGCTATCTATGCAACTTTGCCTATTTTAGAAAAAAATGGTATAAAACCAGATATCGTAACACAGTATGATGAACAAGATATTCAAGTACTTAATACCTTGGATAAACTAAAAGATATAAACTATTTCAAAGATACTATTTTCATATTTGCCTCACATGTAAATGCAAAACTAATGAATAGTTTTCCAAAAGAAAATATCTTTATCTTCCAAGCAATGTTTGAAGTAAAAGAAAACTTTGGAATATTGACAAGCCCAAGTATTGGTGAATTGACCTACGCCTTATTACTTCTTTTCCAAACAAAAGAACTTTATCTTTTAGGTCTAGATTTTGCGATGGATGTTGAATCAGGAGCAACACATATTGAAGGTCACTCAGGAGCAGGAGCATTTAATAAAATAAAAGAGTTAGAAGATTCATCAGATAAAAATTACTCATTTAGAAAAAATACAATCATTGTAAAAGGTAACTTTTTGCCAGAAGTTAAATCAATACCTGTATTTAAAACAAATATTGATACCTTTGCCCAATTTACAGAATTCTACAAAGATGAAAGTCAAAAAGTATATAACTTATCAAATGGAGCATATCTTTCTGGTGCAGTTCCTTTAAAAATTGAAGATATAGATTTTTCAACTTTCCCAAAGAAAGATCAAGAATCATACAAAAATGAGATTTTTAAAGCATTAGAAGGTATTAGTGAAATTGGATACAATGAAAAAGATTTAGAAAAAATAAACTTAAAGCTTAGTGGTGTTAAAAAAATGAAAAAACACCTTGAGCAATTCCAAAAAATAAAAAAATATAACAATTTTGATGAATATCAAAATACCCTAATCAATGTTGTTCAAAGTGTTTTATTTGAAAAACAACATTGCGAAGACTTGCAATCTATATTGTTAAACTACTCTTCACACAATCTACACTATATCTTTTATCTATTTGATTTAGACACTGAAAACGACAAGAAAAAGTATATTTATGAAATAAATAAAAATCTTCTTACTCAACTAAATAAGATAATTGATACTTATGTAATCTCAATATCATATTCAAGTGATGAAAATAGTATTTTACTAAAAAAATTAAACAAATATTTAAAAGAATACTCTATAAAAAATAGTATCTACTCTGAACCATTCTTTAAAGAACTAGTTGAAACTTCAAAAAGAGGCTATCAATATGACTTCAAACCAAATTCAATTGGCTTTTTTGCAATAGAAGATAACCTTACAAATAAAGATTTTGTAAATTATGTGAAAGAAGTGTTAAAAAGATTTCCAGAAGTAGAGCTAAAACTTTTCTACTTTTTTGAGTTTCAAAAAATCCAAGCACAATTTGTATTTAAACAAGAGTTAAATAGAATTGAACTTTCAATCCCAAATAATATTTCAAATATAACTTCAAGTGTAGAACTATGGCTTGAAACATATGACAATACCATAAGTATTAAAAAGCTAGATGATATTATTTTAAATAATTATGAAAATATCTATAGTGTAATGTTTGATAATAAGGAAAAAGCATTAAAAGAATTAGAGACTGAATTAATTGTACCAAAAAAGTTCGCTCTTGCTAATAATTTAAAAGAGAATTTCACACTTTCAAATACTAGCTATTTTGAATTTGCAAACAACCTAAAAGATAATATTGATAAAGATTTGTTAAATGAAAAGTACCTAAAAGAACACATAGGTTTTTTTGCTATAAAAGAAAACCTTCAACAAGAATTTGTAAATAAAATCATAGAAATTAGCAATAAATTCCCAAATGTAAAATTCTCTGCTTTTTATTTTGATGAAGAAGTGCTAAAAGAGTATATAAACATCTTTGGAGCTATAATGAATAGATTCAAACTTATTTGTCCTAAAAATATTTATGATATTGCAGATAACACTGAAGTTTGGGTACAAGCTGTGATTCCTAATAAAAGTTTTTTATTTAATAAGATATATACCCTAATCAATGATACTGTTAATATTTACCCTATAGTTTTAAATGAAGATTTTATTGTACAAGAAGATTCAACTAATTATTTAGAAAATTTAGTTGAAAACTATGATGAATCTATCTTTGTAAAACAACTAAATGGAAACCTAGATAAAGAAAGATTACAAAATACAACTCCTGAAAATAATATAGCATTTTTAGCAACTAATGATAATATTTATGATGATGAGTTTATTAAATATCTGTCAAGTTTAAGAAAAGCACATCCTTCAGTAAGTATTAATGCGTACTATTTTAATGATTCTACTAGTGAACTAGTAAAAGAAAAGCTTCATAATACAAATTTTTCAATATTGAAATTTACTAAAGACAACTTTTTTAATAATTTAAAGATTTTTGTAAATAATAAAAATTCTATTTTTTATCAAGACATCGAACGAAAAATGTTACCATTTAACAAAAATATTTATTATTCGCTTTATGATAGAGAGTTATCTACAAGAAAATTATCTGAATTTGTACTTAATAAAGATGATTTTTATCTAAATTCACTAAAAGAAATTGGTATTGATCCAAATATTTTTGAAAAATTCAATAATAACTATCAAATAATTCTTACTAATTATTTCTTAGAAGAAAATTCAACTAACATACAGATTAACAATAATACAACATTGGAATATATTATCCATTATTTGTATATTGAATTTGCACTACATAACAATTCTTTTATAGAAAAAATTAATAAACTAAGAAAACTTCATTTACCAAGTTTTTTTAAACATGAAAGAGAATAATGCTACATCTAATTGGTAGAAATCAAAAATTATTTGAAAATGATATTTGTAATAAAAAGGAACAGCTAAAAAATATTGTTCATTCATCCTCTTTTCTAGTACTTGGGGGAGCAGGAAGTATTGGACAAGCTGTTACAAAAGAAATTTTCAAAAGGAACCCTAAAAAACTTCATGTTGTTGATATTAGTGAAAATAACATGGTTGAATTGGTTCGAGATATTAGAAGTTCTTTTGGTTATATAGAAGGTAAATTTGCAACTTTTGCTTTGGATATTGGAAGTTCTGAATATGATGCTTTTATTAAAGCAGATGGCAATTATGATTATGTATTAAATTTATCAGCATTAAAGCATGTAAGAAGTGAAAAAGATCCTTTTACTATTATGCGTATGATTGAAACAAATATTTTTAATACAGACAAAACACTTCGTCAATCTATTGAAAATGGAACTAAAAAATATTTTTGTGTAAGTACAGATAAGGCAGCAAATCCTGTAAATATGATGGGAGCAAGTAAAAAAATCATGGAAATGTTTGTGATGAGAAAATCAAAACAAATAAATGTTTCAATGGCAAGATTTGCAAATGTTGCTTTTAGTGATGGGAGTTTACTTCATGGATTTAATCAAAGAATTCAAAAAAATCAACCAATTGTTGCACCTAACGATATTAGAAGATATTTTGTAACGCCTCAAGAAAGCGGTGAACTATGTTTAATGTCTTGTATATTTGGAGAAAATAGAGATATATTTTTTCCTAAATTAAGTGAAAATTTACATCTTATAACTTTTACAGGTATAGCTATCAAATATCTGGAGAGCTTAGATTATGAACCATTTTTATGCCAATCTGAAGATGAGGCAAGAGAATTAGCTAAAACTTTACCATCGCAAGGGAAATGGCCGTGTTTATTTAAATCAAGTAGTACAACAGGAGAAAAAGATTTTGAAGAGTTTTTTACAGATAAAGAAATTTTAGATATGAATAGATTTGAGAATCTTGGAATCATTAAAAATGAAGCTTTATTTGATGAAAATAAACTAAATCATTTTGATACAACAATTAAAAAATTTAAAAAAAGTTTATCATGGACAAAAGATGATATTATAAAAGAATTTTTCACTATACTTCCAGATTTTAAACATAAAGAAACAGGTAAATATCTTGATGAAAAAATGTAATATGGAAAAGGTGATTAAATTTATTAAACAAACTTTTAATACAAATAACTTTATTCCTTTACATGAACCAAGATTTATGGGTAATGAAAAAAAATATCTTAATGATTGTATAGATTCTACATTTGTTTCGAGTGTAGGTAAATTTGTTGATCAATTTGAAAAAGAATTTGCTAAAAAAGTTGGTAGTAAATATGCAATTGCTACAGTAAATGGAACTTCGGCACTTCATATATCACTCATTTTAGCAGATGTTCAAAAAGATGATGAAGTTATTACACAACCACTTACATTTATAGCTACTTGTAATGCTATAAGTTACATCGGGGCAAAGCCAATTTTTGTTGATGTTGACTTGAATACTATGGGGATGAGTCCAAGTTCATTACTCTCTTTTCTAGAAGCAAACTGTGAAATAGTAGATAAAAAATGTATAAATAAGACTACAGCTAAAACTATCAAAGCATGTGTTCCAATGCACACTTTTGGCCATCCTTGTAGAATAGGAGAAATTAAAAATATTTGTGATGAATGGAATATTACCTTAGTAGAAGATGCGGCTGAAAGTTTAGGAAGTTATTATAAAGAAAAACATACAGGAACATTTGGTAAAGTTGGAGCATTTTCTTTTAATGGAAATAAAATTATAACTTCAGGTGGTGGTGGAGTAATTGTGACTGATAATGAAAAGTTAGCAAAAAGAGCTAAACATATAACCACAACTGCAAAAATCTCTCATCCTTACAAATACATTCATGATGAGATAGGATTTAATTATAGACTTCCAAATATAAATGCAGCGCTATTAGTCGCTCAACTTGAACAATTAGATAAGTTTTTGGCATCAAAAAGAAATTTGGCAATAGAATATAAAAAGTTTTTTTCAAATGAAAAGATAAATTTTATAGTTGAGCCAAAAGATTCTGAATCAAATTATTGGATTCAAGCAGTTTTATTAAATGATGTAAATCAAAGAAATGAATTTTTAGAATTTACAAATAAAAATGGGGTGATGACAAGACCTATTTGGAATCTGATGAATGAGTTAGAAATGTTTAAAACTTGCCAAAGTACAACTTTAGAAAATTCTAAATATTTAGAAGAAAGAGTTGTCAATATTCCAAGTAGTGTAAGAATATGAAAAAAGATATATATTTAATTGGAACAAGTGGTTTTGCTAGTGAAGTTAATGAATATATTATAGATAATGGAGAATATAATATTAAAGGTTACTTTGATATAAATGAAAATAATTATAAAAAATATGAATTTACTGCACCTTTTTTAGGAGATGAAGGTAATTTTAATTTTAAAGAAAATGATAACTTAGTAATTGCAATTGCAGATTATCAAATACGAAATAAAACATATAATAATTTAAAAAATAAAAAAGTAATTTTTCCAAATATTATACATAAAAGTTCATTTATTTCAAAATCATCAATAATTGACGAGAGTGCAATTATATGTCCATTTGTAACTTTAACTTCAAATGTAACTATTGGAAAAAATTTTCATGCGAATATTTATAGTTATGTTGCTCATGATTGCAAAATTGGAAATAACGTTACTTTTGCCCCAGCAGTTAAGTGTAATGGTAATGTTATTATTGAAGATAATGTATATATTGGAACTGGAGTAATAATTCATCAAGGAAAACCTAATAAACCGTTAAAAATAGGAAAAGATGCTGTTATAGCAGCTGGTTCAGTTATTACAAAAAGTATACCTGAAGGAATGACTGTATTTGGAAATCCTGCTATTGAATTTACAAAAGAAAATATAAAAAGGAGGATGTAAATGAATAGTTTTCTTAATAAAATTCCAATAGAAGATATAAAAATTGGAATGACTGCAAGTTATTCTCAAACTATTACGCAGGCTAATATTAAGGCTTTTGTAGAAGTATCAGGAGACAAAAATCCAATTCATTTAGATGAAGTATATGCAAAAAACTCTAGATATAAAAAAATCATAGCTCATGGATTTATGACAGCTTCATATTTTTCTGCTTTATTTGGCACAAAAATACCAGGTGAAGGTTGTGTTTATGTTTCTCAATCTCTTAATTTCAAAAGAGCTGTTTATATTGGAGATACGGTTACTGCAACGGTAGAAGTTACAAATATTGATTTACTAAAAAGAAGAGTTTTTTTTAACACTATATGTAAAGTGAAAAATAAAATTGTCACCGATGGTGAAGCAGAATTATATGTACCAAGATAAGGATTTAAAAAGGAAAACAAATGAATTTAAAAGAAACGATAAAAGAGACATATTTAGAAGTATTAGAACAAACAGGGTCTCAATTATTAGTACCAGAATTAGCAGATGATGTAATATTATTAGAAAGTGGATTAGATTCTTTAGGTTTTGCAATATTAGTAGCAACATTAGAAGAAAAATTAGGGTTTGACCCATTTACAATAATGGATGAACCATTATATCCATCAACATTTGGTGAATTTGTATCAATATATGAAAAAATTAACCCAAATAAGTAATAAATAAATGGCTAGTATTTTAAATTATATTTCAGATATACCATCTGCACGATTAGCCTTTATTACAAAAAATCAAACTTTTACATATAAAGATATTTTTAATTTATATTCTTTAAATAAAGAAATTATACACAATTTATCAAATTATTGTGTACTGATCAGAGCAAGAAATCGCTATGAATTAGTTAAATTGCTATCTATATTAGATGGCAATGTTAAAAGAATAGTTTTTTTACCAGAAGATATTAATATTGATTTAATTAAAAAATATTATAAAGAAACAAAGGTAAACTTTGAAGTATATTTAGAAAATGACTTATTAAAATTAAAAGTACTTGATGAAAATATATATTTAAAAGATATAAAAGAAACTCAGTGGGTTATACCAACTTCTGGAACTACAAATATTCCTAAATTAGTAGCTCATACCTTTGAAAGTCTTACAAAAACTTCAAAAAAAAATATTGAAATAGGTTCAAAATATGTCTGGGGTTTGACTTATGATATTTATAGATTTTCAGGAATACAAGTTTTTTTACAGGTCTTAGCAGGAGGTTCATCTATTATTATTCCAGAGTCAAATTACTCGATAAAAGAAATTATAGAGCTTTTTAAAATACATAAATGTAATATAATCTCAGCAACACCATCATTTTGGCGAAAAGTTCTAATGACTAAAGAATCAGAGTATTTAAACTTAAAAAGAGCTACTTTAGGAGGAGAAATATCAGATGAAAGTATTTTAATAGCCTTGAAAAATAAATTTAAAGATATTAAAATAACACATATATATGCATCTACAGAAGTTGGTGTTGGATTTACAGTTACTGATGGTAAAGCTGGTTTCCCATATAATTATATAGAAAATGGTACTGGAAATATAAAATTAAAAATAAATAAAGATTCATTACTTTTTATCAATCCTGGTAAAAAGATACAAAATTATATATCAATAAATTCTATGTACACAAATGATGGGTATATTAATACAGGTGATTTAGTAAAAATTGAAAAAGATAGAGTTTATTTTTTAGGTAGAGAATCAGGCAGTATAAATGTAGGTGGAAATAAAGTTCAGCCCGAAGAAGTTGAGGCAAAATTACTTGATTCGAATCTAATACAAATCGCACATGTTTACGCAAAAAAAAATTCTATATTAGGTTCTTTAGTTTGTGCAGAAATCATTCCTAAAGATTTAACATTAGATAAAATAGTACTAAAGAAACAAATTTTAGAATATTGTAAGAATAATTTAGAAGCTTTTAAAGTGCCTGCAATTTTAAGAATTGTTGATAATTTAGAGATAACACAAAGTGGAAAAATAAAAAGGAAATAAATATGGATTTAATTGTAGTAACAGGTTCATCAAAAGGCTTAGGTTTAGCAATCTGCAAAAGACTTTTAAATGAAAACTATAAAATCATAGGAATTGCTAGAAATAAAAGCGATGAATTTAAACAATTAGAAGAAAAATTTGAAGAACAGCTTTTCTTTATAAAATATGATTTTAATAATACAAAAAACATTCATGAATTAATTAAATCTATTACAAAGAAGCATGGACATATTTATGGACTTATTAATAATGCTGCTATAGGTCATGACGGAGTTCTTGGTACAATGCATGAAACTCAAATATCGGAGCTAATTAGAGTTAATATAGAATCACCAATACTTTTAACAAAATATGTAAGTCGTTCTATGCTTATGGAATTAAGAGGAAGAGTAATAAATATTGGTTCAATTATTGGAAGTACAGGATTTAGTGGTTTATCTGTATATGCTGCAACAAAATCAGCAATGCAAGGTTTTACAAAATCTTTAGCAAGAGAATTAGGAAAAGCTAAGATTACAGTAAATACAATAGCTCCAGGCTATATGCAAACAGCTATGACAAAAAGTCTTCAAGGTGAAAAACTTGAAAGTATTAAACGTCGAAGTCCTTTAGGACATCTAGCAACAGTTGATGATATAGCAGGAACAGTTTTATATCTATTGTCAGATGATGCAAAAAATATAACAGGAACAACTATTACTGTTGATGCAGGAAGTACCGCCTAATGATTGAATATAAAATACTCACAAAACCAGAAGAAAAAATATTAATAAAAAAAGAATTTTTAGATTTTTTTGCAACTGTATATAAAAAAGAATTAAATGAGAATTCATGGTATCATCATATAATTAATTCTCCATATAATAACACTCCCTTATTTATTGCAATGCAAGAGAATACAATTATAGGTTCAGCATTAATGATTCTACAAAAATGTATAATTGAAGAGAAAAAATATAATTATTTTCTTTTTACTACTTCTGCCATATGTAAAGAATTCCGTCCAAAAGGTATTTATGCAGAACTGTTAAAAATACAAAAAGAATATGCAAAACAAAATAATGCAGATTTTATATTTGCATTCCCAAATAAATTAGCATATCCAATTTTAAAACTTTTTGGAGGATTTAAAGATTTAAAGAAATTCAATTTAGTAAAAACTAATTTTGACAACATAAATTTAGAAAATATAAATAATAGTTTAATAATAGATACAAATATCTTTAACTGGAGATTTGAACATAAAAATTATAAATTTCATATTATTAATGATAGTGTATTAGTATTTAAAGATTTTCAAGATTCTTATGATATATTAGGAATATATAAATCTGTAGATTTTAATTTTAATTTTATTGATTCTTTATTAGAAAAAAAGAAAAATATAATTACATTAAATTGTTATGTAAAAAAAGAATACAATACTCAAGTAATAGACACTATTTATACTACTTATTTTCCTATTAACAAAAGTATTGATTATTCAAAATATAATATAAATTTACTTATGTCGGATGTATTTTAATGAAAAATAAAATTTTAGTAATAGCAGTTCATCCTGATGATGAAACTTTAGGTTGTGGAGGAACATTACTTAAACATAAAAATGATGGAGATGAAATACATTGGCTTATCTGTACAACTATTGATAAAAGCCACAGCTATTACAAACAAAGAGAAATGGAAATAAAGAAAGTTAAAGATACTTTCGATTTTGATAGTGTTCATAATTTAAGACTAAAAACTATGAAAATTGATGAATATTCTATGAGTGAGCTTATTAATAAAATTTCAAAAATTATAAATAAGATTAAGCCAAATATAATTTATCTTCCATTCAAAGAAGATGTGCATAGTGATCATCGAAAAATTTTTGCTGCATCTTATAGTTGTACAAAGTCATTCCGTTATCCATTTATAAAAAAGATTTATATGATGGAAACACTTAGTGAAACAGAGTTTGCTCCAAGTACTAAAGAAGATAGCTTTATTCCTAATGTTTTTAGTGATGTTAGTGAATTTTTTGAAAAGAAAATAGAGATTATGAAAATTTTCAAAAGTGAAATAGAAGAACACCCTTTTCCAAGAAGTGAAAGAAACTTAAAAGCATTAGCAACTTTAAGAGGTGCTACATGTGGATGTGAATATGCAGAAAGTTTTATGCTATTGAAAGAGATTCAATGAGTAAGATAATTTATAGTACAGTAATCTATCCTTCTAAAAATTTTGAATTGTTTATGCATGATTATTTAGATTCTGTTTTTAGTCAAACATACATAAACTTTGAATTACTATTAATACTTGATAATATTGATGCAAATAAAGTAAGAGAATATGTAGATAAGTTCAATGCAAATAATAAAAAAGTTTATATCAAAAAGTTTATAGAAAACTTAATGCCAATAGAGTTAAGAAAAAAACAAATTGAGATTGCTTATAATATGAAAGCAGATATATTAATATTTTCAGATTTTGATGAAAATGTAGCTATTAATAGAGTGGAAGAAGTTATAAAAAATATTAGTGGATATGCATTTGCTTTTAATGACTTTTATATCGTAGATAAAAATTTAAAAAAACTTAGTGAAAAAAGTTTTTTTCAAACAAGAATAATACCAAAAGAAATTTCTAGTTATAAAGAAATTTTGTCTTTTAACTTTATAGGATTAGGAAGTATGGCTATCAATTTAAAACAATATAGTTTTGATAAGTTAAAATTCCCAAAAGATATAAAAGCACTTGATTGGTACATTGCTACAAAAGTTTTGTTAAGTGGTTATAAGAGCATTGCTTTGCATAATACATATGCAAATTATAGACAACATGAAAACTCTTTTGTAGGTTTTAATTTTAAATTAAATAAAGATAACTTGACAAAAGGTTTAAATGTAAAATTAATACATTATAGTCATTTAAAAAAACATAACAATGAATTTAAAAGTTTATATAATGAAATACTTGAATTAAAACAGTACATCAAAACTATTGGAGTTGAAAAATATATTAAACTCGTAAATAGTAAATATGATACAAATAAGTTTTGTTGGTGGGAAAATATAAAAGTAAAAAAGGACTTAGTTTGAATGTAAATGAATTAGATAAACCATACATAATAGCAGAAATTGGATGTAATCATAATGGAGATACTGAATTAGGACTCAAAATGATAAAAGTGGCTAAAGACTGTGGAGCAGATGCAGTCAAGTTTCAATTTTTTAATGAAAATAATTTAGTCACAAGTGATTATCTTGATGAATTAGATGCAGGCATTATTAAACTTGAAAATATAGAAACTTGGACTACAAAAGAATTGGGTTTAAATTCAGTTAGAGAACAAATACGCGCTTTTACAAATAATGAGAAACAGTTGATTATGTTTAGAGACTATTGTGATGCAATAGGTATTGATTTTGGATGTACCCCAATAAATGAGGAAGCTATAAGTTTTTTATCAAAAATAAAAAGTCATTTTTTAAAAATATCTTCAATGGATGCAAATAATATCGACTTAATTGAGAAATGCATAAATACAAACTTACCAATTATTGTATCTACTGGTATGGCAAGTTTGCAAGATATTGATAAAATTTACAATCTTTTTAAAAATAGAAACTATAATAATTTTTCTATATTACATTGTGTTTCAATTTATCCACCAAGAGATGAAATAGTAAATTTAAATTTCATTGATACTTTAAAGGGAATTTATGATTGTAATATTGGATATTCTGACCATTCTTTAGGCTTTTCATTATCAATTGCTGCCATTGCAAAAGGATGTAAAATCATAGAAAAACATTTTACTTTAGATAAAAATATGCCAGGATGGGATCATAAGGTATCCGCAGATGAAAATGACTTAAAAATAATTTGTAAAGAAGGAAATAAAGTATTTAGATCATTAGGAAATAAATACAAAATATTATCAGCAGATGAAATGGAAAAAAGAAAAAAGTTTAGAAGAAGTATGGTATCAAAATATGATTTAAAAAAAGGACATATTTTAACAAAAAAGGATATTGTTTATAAAAGACCAGGAACAGGTATTTCTCCGGAAGAAGAAATATTTTTTATAGGAAAAAGACTTACAAAAAATCTAAAAGAAGATAAAACTATTTTTGAGAGTGATTTTTTATGATAGCAATAATTCCTGCAAGAAGTGGATCGAAGGGATTAGCACGTAAAAATATAAAAGAATTACATAGCAAACCTATGATAGCTTATACCATTGAAGAAGCTTTAAAATCTAAATATATAAGTGAAGTTTTAATTTCTACAGATTCCGAAGAGATTGAAAAGATTGCTGTACAATATGGAGCTAAAAATCATTTCTTAAGACCAGAGTTTTTATCATCAGATTCGGCAAAAGCTATAGATAATTATATCTATACCATCAATAGACTAAACAGTGAATTTGGATATAAAATAGAAGATTTTATTGTTCTACAACCAACTTCTCCATTAAGACGAGTAGAAGATATAGATGGAGCTATCGAATTATTTAATAATAAGAATGCAGATAGTGTAATAAGTTATACAGAAGAATACCATCCAATAGAGTGGCATAAATATATTACGGAAGAAGGTAAGTTTCAAAATATTTTTGAAGATAAATTACTGAATCGTCAGGATATAAAAAAAAGTTATTTTCCCAATGGAGCGGTATTTGTCTTTAAATATGAATTAATTAAAAAAAATACTTATTTCAGTAATAATTCTTACCCATATATAATGCCAAGATCTCGTTCAATTGATATTGATACAATTGAAGATTTTAAATATGTCGAATTTTTAATGAAAGATACACATGAATGAAAAACTAATACTGACTAAAAATATAAAAATCAATGATGCCATTAAACTATTGGATAAAAATGGAAATGGTGTTTTACCTGTTGTTAATATTTCAAATAAATTGTTAGGATTAATTACAGATGGAGACATACGAAAAGCAATATTAAATAATAATTTAAATATAGAACATATAATTAATAAAAATCCTTTTAAACTACATATATCTTCATCTAAAACTCAAATTATTAACTATTTAAAAAAAATTAAGAGAAGGCATATTCCTCTTGTAGATGAAAATAATAACTTTATAAAAATATTCACTTTAGATGAAGTAGATTTTAATTTAAAGTCAAATTGGATAGTCATAATGGCTGGAGGATTAGGTACAAGACTGGAAGAACTAACAAAAAACATACCTAAACCAATGCTTAGAGTTGGAACAAAGCCTATGATAGAACACATTATAAATATGTTTGTTTCTCATGGATTTACAAAATTTATATTAAGTGTAAATTATAAAGCAGAACTGATAAAAGAATATTTCAAAGACGGAAGTGACTTTGGCATAGAAGTAAGGTATCTTGAAGAAAAAAAAAGACTTGGTACAGGAGGTTCTTTAAGTTTGATTGATATAGAAATTGATGAGCCTTTTTTTGTAACAAATGGAGATGTTATTTCCTCACTTAATTATGAAGAAGTCCTAGACTTTCATAAAGAACAACAATCAATCGCAACAATGTGTATCAAAAAAGACAGTTATCAAATACCCTATGGTGTAATTGAAATTGATAATAAAAATAATATACTTAATATTATAGAAAAACCTGTAAAAGATTTTTTTATAAATACTGGAATTTATATATTAAATCCAGAAACTTTAAAATATATTCCAAAGAATCAATTTTTTGATTTACCTACTTTATTTGATATTCTAAAAGAAAAAGGTAACGTTACAAAAAGCTTTGAAATTACTGATTATTGGATTGATATTGGTAAAAAAGAAGATTATTTAAGAATTAATAAAATAATTAGGCTGGAAAACTAGATATGACAACATTTGACATTTTAAATTCAATAAATAAAAGTATTCCTAAACGAAAGAATAAGAAGAAAGTCTTATTTACTCAATCATTTAGTATATATGAACCTTGTTTTGTACATGATAGATTAATGGCATATTCTTTAATGTTAACAGGTTTTGATATTTACTCAACTTTCTGTGATGGTATCCAAGAAAAAGAATGTAATGTTTATGGTGGAGTGTGGGGTGGTGGTGAGGCTTTCAATAAAAACTGTCAAAATTGTCAAAAAAAATCAGAAGAATTATGGTCGATTTTAGATGAAGAGAATATATATAAATATTCTTCTTATTTAGAGAAACAAGACTATATAGATATTGAGAATAAGCTAATAGCTGTTCCATATAATAAATGGAAAGATTATCATGAAGATGATTTTAATTATGGATTATGGAGTAAAGATATCCTAGTAAATAATTATGTAGTTGCTGATTATAAACTTATAGAAAATCATGAGATTTTAGGAAGAAGTCATCTAAAAAATCTATTATTACTAAAAATTGCCTATGAAAGAATTATAAAAGTAAATAAACCAAATAGAATAATCTCAAATGATAGTTACTATGGAATGTGGAAAATGTGGGAATTATTAGCAGTAGAGAATAACATACCATTCTATTCTCATTGGAGTGGAACAAGAAAAGGAGGATGGTGCTATGCATATAACGATGCAAGTATGAATCTTGATTTTTCTAAAATATGGGAAACTTACTCATCTATCTCACTTACAAAAGAAGAAGATGAAAGAGTAGAACAATGGCTTCAAAATAGAACTTTGGGTAATGACATGATTTTAAATACAGCAGCATTGTTGGATTATCAAAATGAAACTGCTGATTTTTCTAAATTTCACAAGAATAAACCAACTGCAACACTTTTTACAAATGTTGCTTGGGATTTAGCCGCACTGAATAAAGAAATTTTTACAAAAAATATTTCAGAGTGGATAATCGAAACGATAAAATGGTTTAGTGAACATCAAGAATTTCAATTAATTATAAAAACACATCCAGCAGAAGCTAATCCAACAATACCAGCTACAAAGGAAACAATTGAATCTGTTATAAAAAAAGTATTTGTAAAATTACCAAATAATATTTTCTTTTTATCACCAAAAGCTTCTATTACAGTATATGATTTATTTAAAATAACTACTGTAGGTATTGTTTATACAACAACAGTTGCTATGGAAATGGCGGCGAGAGGTATTCCTATTATAACGGCAGGAAAGTCACACTATAGGGGGTATGGATTTACTATTGATCCTAGTACTATTTCTGAGTATTTCACTTCATTAAAAAGTATACTAAAAGATCCAAATGAATCTGATTCAAAAGAAACTATAAATCTTGCTAAAAAATTTATTAAATTTAATTTCTTTCATTATTATTCTAAAATAGGTTTATTTGAATTTGAATGGAAAAAACCAATAAATATATTAATTTCTTCTTCAAAAGATTTAAAAAAAGGTAATCATCAACATTGGGATTATATAATAGATAAAATAGAAAAAGGAGAACCTATTCTAGATTCTAAAGAATGGCCAAAAGAAAGCTGATGAATTATATATTTACAGAAAAAGACAACAATCTTTATAAAGTAGAACAATCATTAAAAATGAAAGAAAAAAGTGTGAAGCAATATTCTAAAACATTGAATACAGTCAAAATTACAACAAATGAAGTTTTTTGGCCTTCAAATATTTCAGATACTGCTCTACCCTGGCTTCATCATGAAATATTTGACTCCTTTGAAAATAACCCCTCTTCATATAATCATCCATGTATGGAAATTGATAAGGTAGATTGGATTATTGATGCTGGTTGCTGTGAAGGATATTTTCCATTATTTGCATTTCAAAAAAACTCAAATTGTAAAGTTATTGCTTTTGAACCATTAATAGAAATGGAAGAGGCACTAGTAAATACATTTTCAAAAGAACTAAAATCTAAAAATATGATTCTGATTAATAAAGCATTAGGAAAAGAGACTGGAAAACTAAAGTTTTTTAGTGGAGATACACATTTATGTGACTCTAAAATTTGTTTAGATACTCAAAAAAATGATCATTCATATGATGTAGAAGTCACAACTATTGATCTTGTAAGTAAACAACAAAATATTACTAAAAATGGAATGATAAAGATGGACATAGAAGGAGCGGAGATGGATGCATTATCAGGAGCAACACAACTCTTGAAAACATATAAACCTAAATTAGCAATTGCAGTCTATCATGAATATGAAAATGCCACGCTTTGTAAAGAAATTATATTAAAAGCTAATCCTTCATATAATATAGAGTTTAGAGGTGAATATTGTTATTTTGAACCTCCTCGTCCATATATGTTATTTGCATGGTAAAACATTAAGGCTAAGATGGAGAATATACTAATTAAATTGTTCAATTTTCCCAATATAACTACATCCATAAAGGTAATTAAATGAAAATACTATTTACAACACCAATATTTGGCTTTCCATCAATAGGAGGACCCGAATTAAGAATTGAAACATCAATTAAAGCATTAGCTAAAATTAGTACTCTAATATGCTATATAAGGAAACCAAAACTAAGTCTTACTAGTGAAGCTGATGATTTTTTAAATGACTTATCTGAAAGAGTATATTATTTAGACCCACATATTCCTAAAGATGTCTTTTGGCCACAAATTTTAGAAAATGAAAAACCTGATTTAATTTGGTTTGGATATGGCAATATATCATATGTCCTAATGAAATACTTGAAGTCAATTACAAATATACCTTTAGTCTGTGATACTGATAGTGTTTGGTCTAAATTTATTCTTAGAGAACTAGATGTAGAAAATAATGAGAAAAGAAAAATAGAAATCCTAGATGCAGGTAAAATCAAGGAAAATGAAGAAGAAAGTTGGGTTGATTTTTGTGATGTAACAACTGCTGTTTCTGAAATTGATATGGAATATTATAAGTCATTAACAAAAGATAAAAATAAAATCCATCTTTTTTCTAATGTAATTGATTTATCATCATACCAAAATTGTATAGAAAATATTTATAACATAACATCTCCTTCTTTATATTTAGCAGGAACTTTTTGGAAAAATTCTCCAATGGAAGATGCTACACGTTGGTTTGTAGATGAAGTATTTTCAAACTTAATAATTAAATACCCAAATTTAAAGTTATATATAGTAGGGAAAAAATCCATAGAAATAGTTGGAGAGTTAAGTAATCAAAATATACTTGTAGTAGGTAAAGTTGAAAGTGTATTACCATATTTAAAGCATGTTGATGTAGTATTGGTTCCTTTACGTTTCGAATCAGGAACAAGGTTTAAGATTTTAGAGGCAATGGCTTGTAAAAAGGCAATAGTATCTACGACATTAGGTGCAGAAGGAATACCTGTAACAGATAATGAAAATATATTAATAGCTGATGAACCTAATATTTTTTATCAAAAAGTTGTTGATTTAATTGAAAATAAACTAACAAAAAATAAACTTGCCAAAAATGGATATAATTTAGTTAAAGAACAATATGATATTGATAATCTTGCACAACAAGGAAAAGCAATTTGCAAATACTTAGGTTTAATAAATGATTAGAACAATCATTCATGATAATCAACAAATAGCTATTATTATTAAAAATAATTACAAAAAAGAAGGTGTAGAGTTTTTCACGCCAAATGATTACTCTCAACAACTTGCCTATATGTCGCATAAAAAAGGTAAAAAAATTGATGCACATATACATAATAAAGTAACTCGAGATGTTCATATAACTCAAGAAGTTTTAGTAATAAGAGAAGGCAAACTTCGTATAGATTTTTACACACAGGAAAAAGAATACTTAGAAAGTAGAATTCTTGAAAAAGGAGATGTAATACTACTTGCTAGTGGTGGACATGGATTTGAAGTATTGGAAGACATTGAAATGATTGAAATAAAGCAAGGTCCATACCTAGGAGATGAAGATAAAACAAGATTTGCCCATATTTTAAAAGAAAATATAAAAATTAAGGGAGCAAATGAATAACTTATATAAAACTCATAATTTTAGAAATGATATTTTTCAATATGCAGATAAGAATAGTAAACATATATCTAATTTCAAAAGAAAATTGAAAAATAAAGATTATTCCATAAGTGAATACTCTTGTACTATTTGTAACACATCTGATTTTACAACCGTTGCAGAAGCAGATGAAGGTTTTAAATGGGGTATATGTAAATCTTGCGGACTGTTACAAATATTTCATAGATTAGGTAAAAATAATATAAATGAGTTTTATACATCTGGTGAATATCAAGCAATATGTATGGGAAATTTAGATGATAAAACCCACTTTGCATTAGAATATGAAATAATGAGTTTATATTTTATAGATATTTTAAATAACTTAGACCTTGAAGCAAATGAAACAAATATTTTAGAAATAGGTTGTGGTTCAGGAGGGATATTAAAAGCTTTTAAAGAATGGGGAGCAAACTCAGTAAAAGGATATGACATTGATTCTCAAAAAATTAATTATGGAAAATCTTTTGTAGAAGAAATTGAGTTTGCAGATGCTTTAGAATTAGATAATAAGATATTTTCTCAATACAATATTATTTTATTAAGTAATATATTGGAACATTTAAATGATCCCACGATTTTCTTAAATAACTTATCCAAAAGACTTGAAATAAATAATAATTATATAATTATTGATATACCAAATTTAGAATACATGTACAGCTATTCAGATATTTCACTCCAAAAATTCTTTCATATTGGACATTTATGGTATTTTAATCCAATTACAATCGAAAAATTAATAAATAAAGTAGGATTTAGAATTAAACAAATAATAATTAAGGGAGCTGCATTTAGTATAGTATGTAAAAAAGATTCAAATAGTGAGATAATAAATACCAATAATAGCTATTGGAATACAATTTCTTCTATTCAATATACCAATTTTTTAAATGATAAAAATAATATTTTAAATATAGCACAAGAAAAATATGCTAAAGTTAGCCAAAAGTACTTATGATGATACCTGTAAATACTCCAATCTTTAATGGTAATGAAAAAAAATATCTAAATGAATGTATAGATACAGGATGGATAAGTAGTGAAGGTCCATTTATCCAAAGATTTGAAAAAAAAATGGCATCTTATATAGGACGAAAACATGCTACTGCTTGTGCAAATGGAAGTGCAGCATTAGATATTGCAGTTAAAGCATTAGAACTAAAAAAAGATGATGAAGTAATAATCCCCTCATTTACAATAATTTCATGTGCTCAATCTCTAGTTACTCAAGGTATAAAACCAGTACTTGTAGATAGTCATTTTAATACATTTAATATGAATGTAAATGAAATAGAAACAAAAATAACGAATAAAACAAAAGCCATAATGATAGTACACATATTTGGACTTACCGTTGATATTGATCCAATATTAGAACTTGCAAAAAGGTATAACCTTAAAATTATAGAAGATGCAGCGGAAGTACATGGACAAGAATATAAAGGCAAAAAGTGCGGTAGTTTTGGAGATATAAGTATTTTCAGCTTTTATCCTAATAAACAAATAACTACTGGTGAAGGTGGTATGCTTCTTACAAATAATGAAAACATTGATAAAAGAGCTAAAAGCTTGAGAAATCTTTGTTTTTCTACAGATAGATTTATTCATGAAGAACTTGGATGGAATTATAGAATGACAAATATGCAAGCAGCACTTGGTGTTGCACAACTTGAACAAATTGACACAATAATTGAGAAAAAAAGATGGATAGGAAATACATATAATGATTTATTAAAAGATATTGAATCAATTAATTTACCTATACCAAATACAAATTATTGTGAAAATATTTATTGGGTATATGCGATTACACTAAAAGATACATGTACAAAAAATGCAAAAGATATTATCTCAGAACTTGGAGAATATAAAATAGGTAGCAGACCATTTTTTTATCCAATGCACAAGCAACCAGTGTTTAATAAAATGGGATTGTTTTTAAACGATAATTTGCCATATAGTGAAAAACTTTATGAAAAAGGTTTTTACATACCAAGTGGTTTAGCTTTAACTAAAGAGCAAATAGAAAAAGTATCAGAAGTATTACATAAGGTTTTAAAATGAATCAGTTTGGAGATTTATATTCACAATATTACGATTTACTTTATAGTGATAAAGATTATGAAAAAGAAGTTGATTATGTAGAAAGATTAATTAAATCAAACCTTCCACAAGCAAAAACTATTCTTGATATGGGCTGCGGAACAGGAAAGCATGCTGAACTTTTTTGCAATAAGGGATACAAAGTTCATGGAATTGATTTAAGTGAAGATATGCTTAAAATTGCACATGAAAGAGCAAGGAACAAAGAAGATAGATTATCTTTTAGCCAGTCAAAAATTCAAGATTTGAATTTACGTAAAAAATTTGATGTTGTAATTTCATTATTTCATGTAATGAGTTATCAAAACTCTAATGAAGAACTTATAAAAGCTTTTGAGGTTGCTAAAACTCACTTAAATACAAATGGGGTTTTTATATTTGATTTTTGGTATGGACCAGCTGTATTAACTGATTTACCAACGACTAGAATAAAAAGATTAAAAAATGAACATATTAATGTTACGAGAATTGCAGAACCAACATTAGAATGTCAAAAGAACTTAGTTAATGTTAGCTACAATATATTTATTGAAAATAAATTATCTAAAAATATTATACAAAAAAATGAATTACATCAAATGAGATATTTTTTTGATACAGAACTTGAACTTATTTGTGAAAAAGAAGGATTCAATATTGAAGAAAAAAGAGAATGGTTGGATTCTAAAAATCCAAATTTTAATAGTTGGAATGTTGTATGGATTCTAAAATGAAAAAAATTGCATTTATTTGGCCTGCAGGATTTCCTTTAAATAGAATGATTTGGCCACAAGATTTTCTTAATATATTAGCAAATTATTTTTTCATTGATTTATATTGGGGACAAAAAGAAAATCATTTTCAAGGTAGTACACTTAAACTTCATGAAAATATTAATGTAATTAGCTATGGAATTTTAGAGCACTATGTAAAACAAGATTTTAGTGATATTAAACCATACCTTATTGAAAGCTTAACATCTGGAAATATTCAATATCTATATAATTCTATACAAAAAAACAACTACGACTATTGTATTGCTAATGAAAAAAGCTCGTTAGTTATAGCAAAAGAATTTATGCAAAAAAACACTAAAATTATTTATTGGCCTACAGAATTATATACTATGGAAAGCCATGCTGACTCTCATCATAGGCTGCCTATTCAACTTGATTATGAAAGAAAAGTTATAAACTCAATAGATTTGATAATACATGCTGATGAAAATAGAGAAAAGGAATTTTTTAGAATTTGTCAAAAAGAATTTTTTACAAAAAAATTATATTTTCCTATTTCACTTAAACGAGAAAAAATATCAAATTCTACAAATAAATCATATCATAATCTATTTAATCTAGAGAAACAAAAGAAAATTATTTTATACAATGGATTGATTTCTGTCCATAAAAGATTTATTATTGATATAGTAATAGCAGCACAAAAAATGCCAGAAGAAGTTGTAGTAGTATTAAGTGGTCTACATAATGGTGATTCTGAATTACTTAGAATAATCAAATTATTAGATAAAAAAGGTCAAATATTTATTGATACTATTTTGCATAGTCCAGAAGAAAGACATAATTTATTTTGTACTGCAGATATTGGTTTAGCATTTTATGTAGAAGATGATGTAAATGAACTGTTAACTATTATGTCATCAGATAAAATAGCCTCATATACTAGAGCAGGTCTTCCAATAATAAGTTTTGACTATAGTAATTATATAAATATTTATGGAAAAGTAAAATTTGGAATTGGAATAGATGAATTTCAAAATATAAACAGAGCGATAACAGAAATCTTAGCTCATTACGATGAATATTCAAAAAATTCACTAAGTGCCTATGAAAAGTATTACTGTCTTGACAATAATATTAATTCACTATTAAAAACATTAGATAAATTATAAATTTTGAGTCTTAAATGATAAATAATCTTTTAAAGTGTAAACAAATAATTGCATCTCTAACAACTTATGATACAAGAATAAATTTTGAAAATGGGGTATCTCAAAAGAATATAAATTTATCACATATTGAATCCATGTTTGCTCAAACTAAGTTTGAAAAAAATCACAAAAATATATATAATACAAGAGTAACTAATAATTTTATTTCTAATAATCCGAACAATCAGATATTACTTACTAAGCTATTAAATAAACTAAATATAAATTTAAATCAATTAATTGAAAATAAAAAATTTATTCTATATGGTTATGGTAATATTGGGATTAATATTTACAATAATTTCAATAATCAAGTCATAGCAATAATTGATAAAACCTATAAAGTATTAAGGAATCAATATAAATTAGATATTTTTGGATTAGAAAAAATAAAGCAATTAGAGTTTGATTATGTTGTTATTTCTGTATTGGGAAGAGAAGAAGAAATAATAGATGAATTAATTAGAGACTACAATTTAATAAATAAGAGGTTATCTTAATGAACAAAAATAAATATGATTCTAAGAATCCTACAGAAACAACTTTTGCAGATTTTTACATTTTGAGAAAAAGCAATGATAAATCCATCTAAAAATCATACAAATAGAAAAGCACATAATTGGCTACTATATGACCAAGCAGATAAGTATTTGATTGAATATATACCTTTTTATAAAGGTGTAATGCTAGATTTAGGATGTGCAGACAAACCTTTTGAAGAATTTTTTAGACAATATGTTGATGAATATATAGGCGTAGATTGGTCAAACACTATTCATAATAACAAAGCTGATATTGTTTCAGACCTAAATAAAAGGATTGATTTAGAAGATGCTTATGCAGATACAATTGTTTCTCTAAATGTATTAGAACATCTTTGTGAACCACAAGTTTTTCTCAATGAATGTCATAGACTTTTAAAAAATGATGGAACTTTAATTTTACATATACCATTTCAATGGTGGATACATGAACACCCATATGATTACTTTAGATATACGCCTTATGGGCTAAGGTATCTTTTGAATAATGCGGGATTTTTAGATATTCATATTCAACCAAGCTCAGGTTTTTTTACAACTATACTATTAAAAATAAATTATTTTACTCAAAGAGCAATAAAAGGTTCAAAATTAAGAAAAAAAGTTATTAAAGGTATATTAATGCCAATTTGGTGGCTAAATCAAAAACTTGCCCCTAAACTTGATAATATGCATAGAGGTTGGTCTTTAGAGGCACAAAGTTTTTTTGTAATTGCAAAGAAAAAAGAAAAATGACTTCAAAAAATAGAATAATTGCATCACTAACAACTTATGGGACAAGAATAAATACTGTACATATTGCAATTGAAACTATTTTAAATCAAACATTTAAAGCGAATAAAGTTATCCTTTGGCTTGCAGAAGATGAGTTTCAAGAAAAATCTATTCCTGAGAGTTTGAAAAAATTACAAAATAAAGGTTTAGAACTCAATTTTTGTGAAGACATAAAATCTTATAAAAAACTAATACCAACACTTGAGAAATATCCAAATGATTTAATTATAACTTTTGATGATGATATTATTTATGAGAAGGATATTATTGAAAAATTAGTGGACGCGTATAAAAAAGAACCTATGGTAGTTCATTGTGCGCGAGGTCATAGAATAAGATTTGATAAGGATAACAATGTACGTTCATATAATCAATGGGAACATTGTTCTGAAGTATTTAAAGAAGGGTTTGAAATATTTCCCACAGGCGCAGGTGGTATTCTATATCCTCCTGACTGTTTTGATAAAGAGATAACAAATAAAAATATTTTCATGACGTTAGCCCCACATGGAGATGATATATGGTTTAAAGCTATGACCTTAAGAAATGGTATTAAATCTAAAATAATATCGCAAAAAAATAAAAAATACATGGATTTAAAATATATTGAGAATACACAAGAAAATGGCTTGAGTTTATTAAATATTGATGAAATAAATGGTAATAATAAACAAATAAATCAAGTGTTTAGTAAATATAACCTATTTGATTTTTTAAATAAAAATGGAAGAATGAAAACAAAACGATATTGTCCAATTTGTAATACTAGTACACACAAGTTTAGCCCTTATGGCGTAGCCATGAGAGAAGATGCAATGTGTCCCACATGTAGATCAGTTGAAAAGGATAGATTGGTTTGGTTATATTTAATTAAGCAAACTAATATTTCAAGTAATCCAAATATAAAAATGCTTCATGTCGCACCAGAAAAAATATTTCAAAAAATATTTCAAAAGTTACTCAAAAATAATTATATATCAGTAGACTTACATGATAAAAGTGCCATGATTAAGATGGATATAACAAACATAAGATTTGATGACGATAGTTTTGATGCAATATACTGTAGTCATGTTCTCGAACATGTAGTTGATGATAGAAAAGCTATGAAAGAATTAAATAGAGTATTAAAAAAAAGTGGCTGGGCTATTTTAAATGTCCCTATAGTCTATAATGACAAACCAACATTTGAAGATTTCTCTATTGTTGATCCAATTCAAAGAACAAAAATTTTCGGGCAAGCAGATCATGTTAGAAATTATGGCACAGATTATAAAGATAGATTAGAGGGATCAGGGTTTAAAGTAAAAACTATATATCCAAAAGATTTTTTAACTCAAGATGATATAGAACTTATGAGAATTACCCCTTCAGCAGGTGAAATTTACTTTTGTACGAAATAATATATTAAGGTAAAGGAAGTAATTTGAATATTTTGCATGTAATTTCTGGTAATTTAGATGGTGGAGCAGCAAGAGGTGCATTTTGGCTCCATACTGCATTAAAAGAATTGCATATAAACTCTAAAATTATTACCACTAGTACCAAAATAATTGAAGATACTGATATTATTTATGTGTCAGAGGATAACTATTACAGGAGAAGATTAGAACAAATAGTCTTAGATAAAAATTATCCTAATAGAACAAAACAAATATTTTCTACTGGATTATTTGGGTTCGACATAACAAAATTAAAGGAATTTGAAGAAGCAGATATTATACATCTTCATTGGATAAATGACTCCTTTATTAAAATTGAAGATATAAAAAAATTCAAGAAACCAATAGTTTGGACAGTTAGAGATTTATGGCCTATGACAGGAGGTTGCCACTACCCAATGGATTGTAAAAATTTTTTTGATAAATGTGGTGCTTGTCCCCAAATTTCAAGTAATGATCAATATGATTTATCAAATAAGATCCTTCAACTTAAGAAAGATTCTTTCAACTCAAATATACAAATTGTTGGTATTAGTAATTGGGTAACAAATAATGCTAAAAAAAGTTCTCTTTTTAAGAATTTTAATATAAAAAGAATATTTAATAATGTTAATAGCAAAACATTCCTTCCTCTTAATAAAGAAATATCTAAAAAAGAACTTTTATTACCCCTTGATAAAAAAATAATATTAGTGGGAGCTCAGAGTCTAGATGACGTTTATAAAGGTTTTTCTAAATTTATAAAAGCCATTTCTTATTTAAATAGAAATGACTATTTTTTATGCATATTTGGAGAAATAACTACTGATTTACTTATTCAAATAAATATGCCCCATAAACTATTCGGATTTGTCAAAAATAGTGTAAACCTAAACAAGTTATACTCTGCATCTGATGTTTTTGTTGCACCATCAATAACAGAAGCATTTGGAAAAACAATTGTAGAATCAATGCTTAGTGGTACTCCTGCAGTATGTTTTAATGCAACAGGACCAAAAGATATTATTTCACATAAAAAAGATGGATATAAAGCCAAACCATACTCTCCTAAAGACCTTGCAAATGGAATTGAATGGGTTATTAATAATACAAATTATAATAATTTGTGTCTAAAGACCAGAGAAAATGCAAAAGAAAAATTTGATAGTATAGTAATATCAGCTCAATATAAAAAATTATATGAAAGAATTATAAACAAAAAATCCTCTGCAAAAGTAATACAAAAAAGACTTCATACTGAAAAGAATCAAAATAATGACAAAATTAAAGATTTAGTTTTTGATGCTTTAACAACTAATAACTATAACTTTTCAATATTAATAAATAGTTTTTACTTAAATATAGAGAAACTAAATAAAAAACCTAATAAAAAATATATTATTTATGGTAATGGAACAATAAAAAAAATAATAGAAGCTTTATTAACTAATAAAATTGTTGGATTTATTGATATTAATGATTCTAAAGATCATTCAAAAGTTTTAAGTAACTTAATATATGATAAAATCATCATTAGTGTGATGGGAAGAGAAAAAGAAATACAAAATTATCTTACAAAAGAGATTGGTATTCACAAAAAAAAGTTATATATTTTTAAGATATAAAAAATAAAGATTACTAAGGAAAAATAATTATCCTAAAGTCTCAATTATTACTCCAAATTGCAATAAATTTTTAGAAGAGACTATTAAAAGTGTTATAAATCAAAATTACCCTAATCTAGAATACATAATAATAGATGGGGCAACAATGATAAATCTATAGAAATTATTAAAAGATATAAAAAATATATCTCATATTGGATTAGTGAAAAAGATTCAGGAATGTATGAAGCTATACAAAAGGGATTTAACAAATCTACTGAAGATATAATGTGATGGCTTAATTCCGATGATAAATATCATGATAAAGCACTCTTTAATATTGCAAATATTTTCATGCAAAATCCTACTGTAAACTGGATAACAGGTGCAAATACATATTTTAATGAAGAAGATCAAACTTCTCATACTAAACCATCTTTTCCACATAATAAATATTCACAATTTTTTATCCAAAAGAATTTATTTAGCAAAGTCTACTCTATGGTTAAGAAGTCTTTGGGGAAAAGTAGGTTCATACATTAACACAAAATTAAACTATGCAGGAGGTTTTGAATTATGACTTAGATTTAGTTCTAATCAACTAACCAAAAAATTTATGCATAAATATATCGATGAACCAAATAGATGTCTTAAAAACGAAAATAAATTTTTTTAATTTTTATGATAAGTCAATTTTAAAAGAAATTCAAATATTACACCTTAAAATAATTTTACAAGTGATAAAAATAAATCAAATGGAGAAAAAAATATAAAACTATTTATAGTAGGAAGAGATCACTACCCAGAATATTTTAAATTTTTATTTGAATATACAAAAAACTTAGGATTGGGAAAAGATGTAATTAGAATAGGTCCAGTTGATGATAATGATTTACACACCTATTATCAGATAAGTGACTTATATCTTTCCCTAAGTGAACATGAAGGATTTGGTATGCCGATTATTGAGACAATGAATTATAAAATCCCAGTTCTTGCATATGATAGTGGAGCAATCCCCTCAACTTTAGGGAAAAATGGACTTCTAAAAAGAAAAATACTTCTTTTATAAGTAAAGAAATATTAAATACATCTTAAAGAGTTTAATTACATAAATGTAAAAGAATTCTAATCTAACTATAGTAAAATAACATATCATATTTTATAAAAAGTTAAATCAAATCTAGTTAATATGTATTTATAAATTAGTAAAAGGAAACTCTTTGGATAAAGAAATTCATAAACTTAATAAAAAAATAAATTTACAAAAAAAACAAATAAAAAATCTAAACAAAATACTTACTAATTATGAAAATAACTTAAAAAATATCATTAATCAAATTTTAGATGATAAGAATAAAGAAATAATAGAAAATATAAAAAATAAACTTGAAGGTAATTTATGAAAGACAAAGAAGAAAAAATATTTAAATTAAAACAAACAATTAAAGATCAAAAAAGGACAATTAGACTTCTTGAAAAGAAGATTTCTACATATGATGAAAAATTTATTTCTCAAGAAATCTCAAAATCTATTTTTCATCATAATCAAGCAATCAATCATAGAGTTGATCAATTTTTATTTGATGCTAAAATTTTAATTGAAAAAGATTCAGAATTATTAAAAAAAGTAAAAAAACTCAAATTTTAGGAATCATCAATTTATATGAAAAATAAAATAAGTATCAATCAATATTCACCCGCGATAGCATATGGGGATGGGATTTCAAATAGTTTAATTTTTATTCAATCTTTATTAATAGAATTAGGATTTAATTCCAAAATTTATATACATAAAAAATCAACTAATAGTTTACCTATAAAAAATGAATTTTTTTACATTAATGAGTATAGAGAAAACCCAAATAATTTTTTAATCTATCAATTTTCCACAAAAGATCCTAATCATGAATTAATAATGAAATTTAAAGATAAAAAAATTATGTTATATCAAAATATAACACCTTCACATTTTTTTGAAGGTATTTCATATAAAGAAATATCTAATTTTGCAAGAAAACAATTATCAGAATCTGTAAATTCTTTTATTGCAGCTATTTCAATGTCTGAATATAGTACGGCAGAACTTCTAAAGAATAAATATAAAAATGTTTCTATAATTCCTTTATTAGTTGATTCTAGAAAGAATGATAATAAGAAAATAAACCAAAACTTACTAAAGAAATATGATGATTCTTTTAATATACTATTTGTAGGGCGGGTTATTCAAAATAAATGCCAACATAATCTAATAGATGTTTTATATCACCTTAAACTAAATGGAGAAAAAAATATAAAACTATTTATAGTAGGAAGAGATCACTACCCAGAATATTTTAAATTTTTATTTGAATATACAAAAAACTTAGGATTGGAAAAAGATGTAATTATAACAGGTCCAGTTGATGATAATGATTTACACACCTATTATCAGATAAGTGACTTATATCTTTCCCTAAGTGAACATGAAGGATTTGGTATGCCGATTATTGAGGCAATGAATTATAAAATCCCAGTTCTTGCATATGATAGTGGAGCAATCCCCTCAACTTTAGGGAAAAATGGACTTCTAAAAAAGAAAAATACTTCTTTTATAAGTAAAGAAATATTAAAAGTAAAAAATAATACTTCAAATAGAAATTCATTAATCAAAAAACAACAAATACATCTTAAAGAGTTTAATTACATAAATGTAAAAGAAAAGTTTCATAATTTTTTAATACAAGTTACAGAGGATAAAAATGCCTAAAATTACAATAGTTACTGTCACTTTTAATGCAGAAAGATATATAGAAAGAACTATAAACAGCGTCCAAGAACAAGACTATAAAAATATTGAATATATTATTATAGATGGGGCAAGTACTGATGACACTATAAAAAAAATAAAAAATAAAAATGTCAAATTAAATCTTATATCAGAAAAAGATAATGGCATTTATGATGCAATGAACAAAGGTATAATCAATGCAACAGGGGATTGGATTTTCTTTTTAAATGCAGGAGATATTTTTTACTCAAAAAATACAATATCAACTCTAGTAAAAGAACTTAATCAAAAAATTGATATTTTATATGGAGATATAGTTCTTGTAGATGAAGCTATGCAAAATAAACAATATTTAATGGCAAGTGGTATCGAAAATGCTTCAATACAACCTCCTTTTTGGCATCAAGGAATGCTTATAAAAATATCTCTACATAAAAATAGATTATATGATTTAAGATATAAATCATGTTCAGATTATGATTTTATGATGTATTGTGTTACAAATAATTTTATTTGTAAATATATTAATTTACCTTTTGCTTATTATTTAGAAGGTGGAGAATCCACAACAAATATTTATAAGAATAGGCTCGAAGGTATCGCAATAGCCTCTAAATATATAGATATAGACCTCTTACCTACAAACTTTTTCTTTAGTGATTTTATTGAAAACCATGCAGAAAAATGTAATCTTAATATAAATATATTAAGAAATAAGTTTGGAAAAAACATTCGTAATCTAGAAGTATTACTAAAAGAGATAAAAAATAAATACAATAAAATTGCTATTTATGGATGTGGAACAATTACTAATTTAATAGCACCTTATTTAGGGAATCAATTAATAATCATTGCTGATAAAAATCATCAAACAATAAATACAAAATTACCATTATGTGCTCCTAAAAAGTTAAAAGAATATGAGTTTGATACTATAATAATAAGTCAGATTGGTCAAGAACAACAAATTTCAACTTATTTAGTCAATGAGCTTGGTGTAGAATTAAATAAAATAACATCATTAGATAGTGTTGTTCTTGACTTAAATAGTATTGCTAGAAATACTATTTCTAAAATAAAAAAAGGTGAAGATTTTGAAGTGGGGATATGTACACAAAAACAATTAGAATCAGAAGTTTATAAAAAGTGGATTTCTTATTTTAAACAAAATCCTTCTCGACTGCATAGAAAATATTGGGAGTTTGCATTTATAAGTGAAGCTTTATCAAAAAGACATCTATTACAAAAAGGCTATAAAGGATTAGGCTTTGCTGTAGGAGAAGAACCTTTAGCCTCCACATTCTGTAGTTTTAATGTTGAAGTTTTAGCTACAGATTTAAACTATGAAGAAGCACAAAAGCAAGGTTGGACAGATACAAACGAGCATGCAAAAGAATTAGATCAAATTAATATTAGGAATATTTGCGATAAAGAAAAATTTAAAAACCTATGTTCTTTCAAAAGTCTTGATATGAACAATATACCTGATGATTTAATTAACTTTGATTTCATTTGGTCTGCGTGTGCATTAGAACATCTAGGTTCAATAACAAAGGGTGAAAACTTTATATATGATTCATTAAAATGTCTAAAGCCTGGAGGAATTGCCGTTCATACAACAGAATATAACTTTTCTTCAAATACAGATACCATTGAAACAGGGGCAACTGTTCTATTTAGAAAAAAAGATATTGAACGAATTGTACAAAAATTACAAGAGATGGGACATGAAGTTGAAAAGATAAATTATGAAGGAGGTGATATGCCTATAGATAAATACATAGACTTACCTCCATACTTAGAAGATAATCATATAAAACTATTACTAGATAAATATGTCATTACATCTATTGGATTAATTATAAGAAAGAAATTATGAAAAATATAGCAATAATAGGGCATGAATTCCACAAAAAAACTTTATCTACAAAATTCTTTTGTGACATGCTAACGAAATATTATGATATTACTTTTTTTTGGACTCATACTCGTGAGTACAAGGCAGATATAACAAATTTTAGGATCAATGATATTACAAATTTACATGCAATTATTTTATTTCAAATATTTCCTGATATTCAAGAATTAGAATTATTTAATAATAAAAATGTAATATTAATACCAATGTTTGATAATGACTTAAAAATAGATTACTCTAAATGGAGTAAATATCACAACTATAAATTCATAAATTTTTCTAAAACTTTGTTTGAAAAATTAGATTTTCTAGATTTTAAAAAGAATTTATATGTACAATACATGCCAAGTTTAGATTCAATAAAACCTAAAATACTCAATAAAGAAAATAATAAACCTAAAATATTCTTTTGGCAAAGATCAAAAGAGATAAACTGGATTTTGATTAAAAAACTTATCGATTTTACTCAGATAGAATCTATTCATATGCATAGAATATCTCCCATAGAAGAAAAAGATGATTGGTTTGAAAAACCTAGTGAAAATGATATTATAAATTACAATATTTCATTTTCACATTGGTTTGATTCAAAAGAAGATTTTTTTAATAAAGTTAACGAATTTGATATTTTTATTGCTCCCCGACTCTTTGAAGGTATTGGACTAGCCTTTTTAGAAGCAATGAGCCTTGGAAAATGTATTGTTGCACCAAACTTCCCAACAATGAATGAATACATAAAAGATAAACAAAATGGCTTTTTATATGATTTTACAAATCCTAAAAGAGTAGATTTAAATAATTGGAAAGAAATTTCACATAATGCAAAATATACAGCCTCTTTAATTAAAGATAAATGGATAAAGTCTGAGAATAAGATAATTGAGTTTATAGATTTAACAGATGAAAAAAATATTTCATATAATGAATACCTAGATTCTTTAGAATTAAGTAAAGTGAAAAATCATTTTATTATTGAAGATATTAAAATTAATAATTACCTAAATATTAATACTATCAATCAAAGTAGTATGGATTTTTCAAAGTATCTAAGTCTTCTGATTAGTTTTTTCAAAAAAAATATAAATAATGATAATAAATATATTATTTATGGAGCAGGAACGGGATGTGAACTTATTACAAAATTAATTGACAAAAAGAATATTCTATTTATAGTTGACTTGGATGAACAAAAATATTCAACAACTATTAATAATATAAGCATATACCCTATTGAAAAACTATTAATAAGTGACGAAAAAATTATAATTAGTTTATTTGGAAGATATGAAAAGATTTATCAATTCTTAACAGAAAAATATAAAATAAAAAAAGATAGGATTATATCTTTAGATTTTAGGTAAAGTAACTCACAATTTTATATCTTCTGAATTTATTATTAAGATTAGTTTCTATTTTATAACTAGCTGTTATTATATTTCTTCATCTCAATATCTATCATATTTTTAATTATTTCTTTTAAACTTACTTCATTAGTCCAGCCAATAGTTTTATTTATTTTATCTGTATTTCCACACAAAGGATTATGCTCACTAGCTCTAAAAAATTTTGGATCCACTAAAACATAATCTTTATAGTTAAGTTCTAAATATGAAAATGTTTCTTCTAGAAAATCTCTCACAGTATTAAGTTTACCGCTTGCAACGATATAATCATCAGCTTTAGGAGCTTGCAACATCATCCACATTGCTTTAACATAATCAGGAGCATATCCCCAATCTCTCCTTGCATCAAGATTTCCCAAATATAACTTATCTTGAATTCCTAATTTTATTTTTACAGCAGATGAAATAATTTTTTTAGTAACAAAATGATTCCCTCTTCTTGGACTTTCATGATTATACATTATTCCAGTACAAGCAAAGATATTCTCTTTTTCTCTATAGTTTTTTAGTAAATAATGGCTAGATACTTTCGATATACCATATATACTTTTTGGATTAAAAGGCGTTTCTTCATCTTGAGGTGAACAATTTGGTTCACCAAACATTTCACTACTACCTGCAAAATAGAACTTACAGTCTTTTTTTACTTCTCTTATTGTTGATAATAAATAATGTGTAGAGTTAAAATTATTACTCATAGTTTCAAATTCATCATTGAATGAATAATTTACAAAACTTGATGCAGAAAGATGATAACACTCATCAGGCAAAATTTTTGAAAATATCTTATAAATTGTCAAATGATCACTTAAACTACCCTCATGTAAGAATATAGATTCTTTTATATTTTTTATATTATTAAGTTTTTCTTCATCTTCAATTGATTCTCTTCTTACTATTCCATGAACTTCATAGCCCTTACTTAATAAAAATTCTGCAAGATATGAACCATCTTGTCCTGTTATTCCAGTTATTAATGCTACATTTTGTGAGGAAGTTTTGTTTTGTTTTACCATATTTAATTACCTTTAGTATTATCTATTAATTTTAGCATATCTTTAAACTTAACTTTTCATTTAAAGTCTAATTCTTCGATTAATCTTAAGGAACTATTTCCTTTAAAAGCAAAAAATTTATTATATATATTTTTTCTTTGATTTATATAATTATCTTCAACAGAAAATAATGATATAATTAACTCATCTTGATTTTTCACTTTAATACCTGGAGAATATTCATCATAATCAAATAAAAATCCACCCATATTTTTTTCATATAATTCTCTATCATAATCAAAAAATATTATAGGTCTATCTAAAAGCAGAAAATCATATGCTATAGAAGAATAATCAGTGATTAATACATCAACATATTTAATTATTGGATAAATATCACCTTGTGTTGGATGAAACTTTATATTGCTAAATTCTTCATTTATAATCAATTCTTTAAAAAACTCCATAACACTTGGATGTAATTTGACAATCAAAAGTATATCTTCATTAAATAATTCTTCATTTAATTTAATGAAATCTATTGGTACAATATCAAACTCTTTTAAATTCATATTCTTATTAAAAAGATATTCTCTAATTGTAGGCATATAAAGTGCTATTTTTTTGTGCTTTTTATTTTTCACTAAAGAATAAATCTCTTTATTACAAAAGATTAAGTCTATTGGTTCTTCATCTTTTAAAAATATATCATTTCTAGGATATCCCCAATCCAAATACTCTTTTGCACAAAACACATTTTTAAAGTTTGTCTCATTTGTCCAATTTGATGTAGAAATAAAATAATCATATTCTATATTTGTAAGTTTTGACATCTTCTTTAGCCCTACACCATGCCAAAGTTGTACTGTTTTTTGATTTGGACTTATATAAAAGTATGTATAATTTGCTTGGTCAAAAATTAAATATTTAGCCCTAGCTATTGCTTTGTCACCTTCATCACTTTCAAGTTCATAATAAGGGATATTAAACTCTTTTAACTCTTCTATTTGTTCTTTATTATCAGTTATTATGTAACAATCTATTTTCTCTTTTAGAAGATATAAAAATAGATATTTATTATTTGAATCAATAAATCCTTTTGAAATAAAGGCTATACTTTTTCTTTTTTCACATTTCTCATCAATTTCTTTTGAATATTTTTCTATTTTTGAGATTCTTGTTTCAACTTCTTTTTTTAAGATATTATATTTATTATGTTCGATTAGAATAACTGAAATTTTATTTTTATTTATCAATTTTAAATAATCTGCATAAATCATTTTATAATGATTTGGACTAATAATCACTATATAATCAAACTCTTTTTCTATAATTTGTTCTACTTTTGATACATCATTATCCTCTTTAACTTTGTCAAGAAAGCCTAAAAATTCAAAATCTAAAGCTTGGGATAAATACTCTTTAAAAGCAACGCTTATTGGCGTTTTAGGAGCTATGTAAATTTTCTTATTTCTGAAAATTTCCATTATTCATTCACATTTTTTTTAATATCAACAACAAGACCAGAATATTCACTTAATACAGTTTCTAAAGTTTTATAAGCAACTGTTTTTACATCAAGTAAAGATTCATCTGGTTCCAAACCAAAGTGTTTTTTTCTCATTGGAGTTTTTGTTCTTGCAGGATTTATTACATTTATTTTTATTTTTTCCTCTTGCCATTCAGAAGCAATTGCTTGAGCAAAATTTACAACTGCTGCTTTTGTTGCACTATATAAACTATACTCTTCTCTTCCTCTTGTATATGAACTTGATGAAAATAAAACTACACTTCCTTGTGTCTCTTTTAAATATTTATAAGACTCTTTTGTAATATTTACAGAACCTAAAAGATTAGTATTTATACTATCTACTATATCACTACTATCCATGTCTTTTAAATGTTTTTTTACCAAAATAGCTGCACAGTTTATAATGCAATCAATCTTTCCAAACTCTTTATACACTTTTTCTAAACTATTTAATACTGCTTTAGGATTCTCAATATTAATGCCATTTTTTCTACTTAAAACAATAACCTCTGCACCATAGCTAATTGCAATATCTTTTATAGATTCACCAATTCCACTATTTCCACCATATATAACAAATACTTTATTCTCTAATTTAGAAAATATATCTTCATCAACATTTACTTCTGAAGAGTTAAACTGTATTAATTTTTCAGCAAAAAGTAAATCCTCAGGAAAAGTTATCTTTATATTTTTTTCTTCACCTTTTACTACATATATATTAGTGCTCGGTAAATACTTTTTAACTAGTCCACAGTCATCTGTTGCCTCTATTTTACTACTATCTTGTCTAGCTAAGATATGTGCTTCTTTTATCGTTTGTAGTTTAAATGCTTGGGGAGTTTGTCCTCTTTTTAAAAGACTTCTTTTAGGAATATTATCTATATAATTTGTATTTTCATCAATTTTTATAATAGTATCAGCTGTATCTATTGCAACATCTATTGCATCATAATTTTCTAAACTTTTTACAACATCTTCAATTATTTTTGAACTTACAAATGGTCTTACAGCATCGTGAAATATCAAATTTACATCTTCTTTATCTTCATAAGCTTCTATTGCTTTAAAACTTGAATCAAATCTCTCTTTTCCACCAGAAATTATCATTTGAACTTTATCAAACCCACATCTTTTAGCTAAAAAAAAGAGTTCATCATGATATTCACTATTTGCAACTATACAAATTTCATCAATATAACTACTTATTTGAAACTGTTCTAAAGTGTATTCAATAATATATTTACCGGCTAAATTAATAAACTGCTTTGGGACATTTGAACCAAATCGAGTACCACTTCCCGCAGATAAAATAACAGCTACATTCATCTATTTCCCTATACTTTTCTTAATATTAGATTATATATTAATCTCTCTTTACTTCTTCTAAAATAAAATAATATCCTTTTGCCTCTACTAAATTATATGCTAAAAATTGTTCTTCTACTTCTTTTATAACTCTTGGCTCAAATATTTTATTTGGATAATTTTGTTTCAAGTTCAAATACTCTTCATAATCTTTAAAACTCAAAATTATTTTTACAATTGCATTATAAATAGGTCTATTATGATTCAACTGTCTAAATACACCTAATGATGAAAAAAGCAATAACTGAGAAAAACTTATTCCATAGGCTAAGTTAAGCATTTCTGTTCTCCAACCACCTATTCTAGAAGCTAATTCAACTACATAAATATTTTCATTATCATCAATTCTAATTTCAATATGTCCTGCACCAAATTTTATCTCAAAAATTTCTAAAATCTTATCTACTAGTTTTTCTATTTTATTATTTAATTCTTCTGTAATATTTGCTGGAATTTGTTGATGAGTTTCTACTATATTTGGAATATCTCTTATATATTCTTTTGTTATTGTTATTAACTGATGTTTCCCATTTACAGAAATTGTTTCACAACTAAACTGTTCACCTTTTATGTACTCTTCTACTAATACTTTTTTACTACGAGAGAAACAAAGTGTTTTTAAATAGTTATTAGCCAATTCTTCTTCATTTTGGCAGAAGTATACTCCTCTTCCTCCAGAACTATCAACTGGTTTAACGATACAAGGAAAGTTCTTCCAATCTATTAAATCTTCTTTTTCAAAATATTTATAATTTGCAGTTTTAATATTGTGTTTTTTTAAAATCTCTTTCATTTTCATTTTATTTGTAGTATTTAATGCACACTCATAGCTATTTGTATTTAATTCTAACTTTTCTCCAACATAACATGCTGTTATATTACCAAGTTCTGTTGCAGATGTTAAAATTGCATCTATTTTATACTCTATTGCTTTTTTTAGAACCGCTTCTTTATCACAAATATCTATATGTAAGAACTCATCACACCAGTTTTTTCCAATACAAGTTTCATCCATATCTAAAACTATCACGTAAAAAAAAAGTTTTTTTGCTTCTAAAATCAAATCAAGTTGTAAAGCACTTCCACCTAAAATAAAAAGCTTTCTCATTAGTTTATTTTTCCCCAAATAACAATATCATTATTATTTACTTTTATGTCATTTTGAATATTCTCATACTCAATTTTCATAGACTGAAAATTTCTTAGATTTAGCTCATCTTTTAAAATAGTTATCATTTCATCTTCATTATAAAACTTACAAAATATTCCATCTTCCCCTGTTACACCATTTTGCATAATATAGGCATTATCATCTATGTATTCGCCTTTTTTATTTCTAAAATCATTTGGTGTTCGAAATCGTAAGAAAAGAGTGACAGATTTTTTTATTAGGGAATTCTTTTTTATATCTCTTAACATCTGAATAAAATCATCTTTTGGAATATAATAAATTGAATTTGCTAAGACTAAAATATCTGCATAAAGTTTCTCTTTATTTTTACAAAATTCTCTCATATCTTCATTATAAAATTTATAACTATTTTTTTCTTGAATTTTAAAATTTTCATTCGCATAATTTATTAAAGTGTCATTTAAATCTACTCCAAGAGCCTTATTATCAAATGAATATGGAAGCATCAAATTACAGCCATTTGAACATCCTATTTCTAAAAAAGTTAAATCTTTTTTAGTATGAAACTGATATTTAAAAAAGAACTTTATAAAATACTCATCAGGATATTTTAATCCTTTTATTTCCTTAATATCCATTTCCCACCTCATTAATATGTTTATTTACTATTTCAGTTACCTTTTTAGCTTTTTCTTCATCAAATCTAAAATCATTAAATAAATTTACTATTTTAAAGTGTATAGCTTTAGCATTTGAATTTTCCAAAGAATCATTTTTGAACATATAATCAACTTCTTTATAATGAGAGCTTGCAAAAAGATTATTATCAGAAATTTTACTTAACAATTCTTTTTTATCATTAACTAAAATTGAAAATCTCCAATTATTATACTCACTTCCCAATTGAATATTTTTAGGTAAATTTGATTCATATATTGTATTTAAACTTTTTTTATGATTTATCATCGGATTAATTTTTTCTGAAATATTTTGTTTATACTCTTCATAATTTTTATATAAAACTCTTTCATCACCTAACCAAAGATTATCTACATATCTAAGTTTCGTATTAGTATCAATTGAAACTTGAACTCTTTTTGTAAAATTTTCTAAGTCTTCTTTTTTAAAAATAACTTTTAGTTTTTCATATTTATACTTATCTTTTAAAAAGCCAAATCCACCCCAACCCATATCAATATATTTTGAATAACCTGTACTAAAAAGTGCCATATCAGCACTACTATTTTCAATATCATAATCAAAATCTGGAATTTTCAAACAACAATCATCAATAATAAATATTTCACTATTTATCTCTTTTATTTTTTTAAATATTTTACTTGCATCAAACTGTGTTCCAAAAGTTTTTACAAATAATACCCCACCAATATTTTCATTATTAGTTAGTTTTTTTATTAAAAGATTTTCATCCATACATAAAGTATCTAAAGAAATATCTATAAATTCAAAACTAACATTAGCCTTTATAAAAGTTGTTGGAACGATAGGACAAACATTAAGAGGTAATAAAAACTTCTTTTTGATATCTAAAGAACATAATAAATTATATAAAATAGAAGAAGCTCTTACATCAAACAGTGTCATTTTTGAGTCCTTTCATAACTTCTTTAAAAATAAATTCAGCACCATTTTTACTTATATATTTTTTTGCACTTTTTTGCATAAAAACTCTTTTTTCTTTACTTTTTAAAGAATCAACTGCATCAACTAACTTTTTATTTAAATCTTTTTCATTCCACCAAGAAATATTTATCAAACTTCCAACATATTCCCAACCAAGAGTATCATCAACGGCATTATCTACTAAAATAATCCCAATAGTTGGTGTACCAATCCTTGCTAATTCATAAAGAGTTTGTCCACCACTTGCAATTGCAATATCACTTTCTTGCATTACTTTAATCATATCATTTGTAGTAGCATTAAAAACTAAATTACAATTTTCATCTTGTATAGCTTTGATTTTTTCTATGTTTTTAAATCCTGCACCAATTATAATATTTTTTTGTAAAGATGGGAAATATTTTATTAAAGTTTCAATAACTCTTGGAGTTAAATCTCTTACATCACTACCACCAAAAGTAATCATTATACTTTTTATTTCATCATTAATTATATTTGTTTTAGCTTTTGAAAACTCAGGTCTCAAGGGTGTGAATTTACTTCCTAATAGATACTTCATTTTTTCTTTTTTAGGTAAGAAATAATTCTTTTCATCACTTAAAACTGTCCAATCTATTACAAAGCCTTTATTTAAAACATTTCTTCTTTTTTCATCATCAATATAAATTATTGGGATATTTGTTTGCTCTAATAATAAAAGTTCTTCATTTTTTATTTTCATCGAATCAACTAATACTAAATCACAAAGATTTACACTATTAAGTAACTCTTTAAAGCTCTTTTGCCAATCAAATAGCTCATAAGAGAAGCCTTCTAAAAGAGATAAGATAGAATTGTCTCCATTAATAATAAATTCTATCTCATAATCATTTTCAGAAAACTTACTAGAAATTGAAATAGTTCTCGTAATATGTCCAAAGCCTACTTCTTCGCCACCTTCTGTTAATACAAGAAGCTTTTTCTTAATCACAAATCTAACCTATCACCAAAGGTATAATCTTTTTTTGCTTTTGTACCTAAAATCTTTTCTAAATATTTTGGATGTGTTCCATATCCTGGTCTTACACTTTTTATATTATCTTCTGTAAAGGCTTCACCTTTTTTTATATCTTTTGATACATACAAACTTCTTGAATATACTCTACTTTTTATTTTATTTTCGGTTAAAATATAATCAGTTTCACCTATTAGTTTTTCACTTTCTCTAATAGATTTAACCATAAAAGAGAACTCATCTTTTTCCATAGAGAACTCTGCATCTGCTCCACCAATACTTTTATCTATAATAAAATGTTTTTCTATAACTTTTGCACCAAAAGCTATTGCTACAATAGGTGCTGTACTTCCTAAAGTATGATCAGAAAAGCCAACTTCTACATTAAACCTTTCTTTCATATCAACTATTGTTTTTAAGTTTGCTTCTTCTAATGGCGCAGGATAAGAACTTGTACATTTTAATAAAATAATATCTTCATTACCCTCATCCTTACAAATTTTAACAACATCATGAATCTCTTCAAGTGTTGCAATTCCAGTACTTATAATTATTGGCTTATTTTTCTTTGCAACATATCTTATTAAATTATAATCAGTAATTTCAAATGAAGCTATCTTATATGCACTAGGATTAAATTGTTCTAAAAAATCAACTGCACTTTTATCAAAGGGTGTTGAAAAGATATCTATGTCAAGACTTCTTGCATAATCAAAAAGCTCTTTATGCCATTCCCAAGGAGTACTTGCCCATTCATAAAGCTCATATAGATTTTTTCCATCCCAAAGAGTTCCACCTTTGACCATAAAATCATCATTTTTGCAATTCAGGGTTAATGTATCTGCTGTATAAGTTTGCAATTTTATTGCATTTGCACCACACTCTTTTGCTGCTTTTATTGTATCTAGTGCAATTTGTAAAGAGCCATTATGATTTGCACTAAGTTCTGCTATTACATACACTCCATCTTTTTGTAAATCAAAATTACCTATTTTCATTATTAACCCTTCTTTTACAAACTTGAATAATATAGCTTAAGTTTATTTTGTTGAAATAATATCATGATTTATAACTTGATAAAGTTTTTCAGCCATTTCCCAATCTTCCATAGTATCAATATCTTGAACTAAGTATCTAGGGAGAACAATAGGAATAGAGTCTTTTCCAAACATAATTTCATCTGATGTTTTAGATAATTTTACCCACCAAAACTGTCCTGCATCTTGATAAGCTTCTTCTAAATCTTGACTTCTTTTATAAAAATTTTCAGGCCAAAACATTTCACATCTATTATTTTGTGTAATTTTAAAAGTTCTTTGAATTGGAAAAGGCATAGATGTTGCACCAAAAGACTTCCCCGCATCACTATCTTTTAACTTCTTAAAACCCTCAACTAAATATTTTGATTGGAGTAAAGGTGCTGTTGCATATAAACCACATACAAAATCATACTTTTCACCTTGATTTTGTAAAAAAGATAAAGCATGACTTACTACAGCTCCCGCTCCAGTAAAATCATCACTTAATTCTTTTGGTCTTAAAAAAGGAACTTCTGCTCCATATTCTCTTGCTATATTTGCTATTTCCTCATCATCTGTTGAAACTACTACTTTTTCAAATAACTTTGACTCTATTGCTGCTTGAATACTATATGAAATAAGAGGTTTACCAAAAAAATCTTTTATGTTTTTTCTGGGAATTCTTTTGCTTCCACCTCTTGCTGGTATTATACAAATACATTTAGACACTTAAAACCTCCAAAATTGAATAAATCACATAATCTTGTTCTTCATTTGTCAAAGTTGGATAAAGAGGTAAAGAAATAGCTTCTTTATAATACTTATCCATAATAGGAGTATTTTCTTCTCCGTAACCTAAATTTTTATAGTATGGTTGTTTATTTATAGGGATATAGTGAAACTGTAAACCAATATTTCTTTCTCTCATTTTAAGAACGAACTCTTTTTTATCGATATTAAATTTATCAAAATTTATATTCACAACAAAAAGATGATATGCAGACTCTTGCGTAAAATCATATATTGGTTTTATAAAATCATATTTTTCTATAATCTCACAATATCTTTTAGCTATTTCTCGTCTTTTATCTAAAAACTCATCAAGTCTTTTCAATTGTGAAATACCTAAAGCACAAGCTATATCAGTAAGTCGATAATTAAAACCTAATTCAGTCATATCATAATGCCAAGGTGCAATTTCAGTATTTGCTTTCATTCCATGATTTCTCAAAACCAAAAGCTTTTCATAAAGCTCTTTTGAGTTTGTAGTAATTGCTCCACCCTCACCTGTAGTAAAGCCTTTTACGGGATGAAAAGAAAAAGTTGAAATATCACTATTTCTACAAGAACCAGCTTTTATCCCATCAAAACTTGCACCAATGGAGTGAGCACAATCTTCTAAAATCTTAATATTATATTTTACTTTTAACTCTTTTAATTTTTTTTGATTGACACTAAGCCCTGAAAAATGTACCAAATAAATCGCTTTTATTGAAGAGTCTTTCATTAACTCTTCTTCACAAAGGTTCAAATCAATATTTCCATCTTCACAAATATCCACAAAAATTGGTTTTGCATTTATATAAAGAATTGAGTTTGATGTTGATAAAAATGAGTTTACTGTTGTAAGAACTTTATCATTTTCATTTAATAAAACTAATGTTGATAGATGTAAAGCAGCAGTTCCATTTGATACTGCCACACAATATTTAGCCCCAGTATATTTACAAAGAGCCTCTTCAAACTCTTTTATCTTTGGTCCAGTTGTTAAATAATCACTTTTTAAAGTTTCAACAACTGCCTCAATATCTTCATTTGATATATTTTGTTTACTATAAGGGATAAAATTAGTTTTATTCATTTTTCATGTTTTCCAAATACCAATTATAAACTTTTTCAATACCTTTTTTCAATTCTACTTTATGTTTCCAACCCATAGTATGAAGTTTAGAGGAATCAGTCAACTTTAACATAGTACCATCTGGCTTTAGTGTATTAAATATGAGTTGACCATTGAATCCTATGATATTTTTAATAAGTTCAGCGAGTTCTTTTATCGATATATCCACACCTGTTCCTATGTTTATGTGTGTGTTTTTTATCTCTTTATCATTAGTATTATAAATATCTTTAAAATCTTTATTTTCTAATAAAAAAAGACAAGCATCAGCCATATCTTCAGAATACATAAACTCTCTTCTTGGAGTTCCCGTTCCCAATATCTCTACTTTATTTTTATTTACACCAAAATTAGCTAAATATTCTTTTACTTCATCAATTGATTTTAATTCTAAATCTTTTAAGACTTCTTCAAATTTACCTTCACTTAAAAGTTTTGCAAGGTGAATCTTTCTTATAAGTGCTGGTAACACATGAGACTTTTCTAAGTCAAAGTTGTCATTTGGTCCATAAAGATTTGTTGGCATTACAGATATAAAGTTTGTACCATATTGTAAATTATAACTCTCACACATCTTTATACCAGCTATTTTTGAAATAGCATATGGTTCATTAGTATATTCTAATTCGGAAGTTAGTAAACTATCCTCACTCATAGGCTGTGGAGCATTTTTTGGATAAATGCAGGTACTTCCTAGAAAAAGAAGTTTTTTTACTTTGTGTTTGAAAGATTGATAAATAACATTATTTTGTACTTGTAAATTCTCATATATAAAGTCTGCTCTATAAGTATTATTTGCAATAATTCCACCTACTTTTGCAGCAGCTAGTATTACATATTCTGGTTTTTCATTTTGAAAAAACTCTTCTACTCCTTTTTGATTTATCAAATCCAATTCTGCATGTGTTCTATATACTAAATTTGTATATCCTTTAGAGATTAAATTTTTTACTATAGCTGAACCTACAAGACCTTTATGTCCAGCTATATAAATTTTACTATTTTTATTCATTTTATTCAAAATAACTCATAGTTTTATATCCACCATCTTTTAGGTAAACATCTTTTGTCATCAATTTCAAATCTGATTTCATCATATCATTAACTAAATCTTGTAGTTTATACTCTCTATTCCATCCTAGTTTTGTTTCTGCTTTGCTAGGATTTCCTAGCAATAAATCTACTTCAGTTGGTCTAAAGTATCTTGGATCTACTACAACTACTTCTTTACCTATTTCTATTTGATAATCTGAATTTGAACAAGAGGCAACATATGCTTTTTCATCAACACCCTCACCTTTAAATTCTAAAGTAATACCTGCATATTCAAATGCCAATCTTACAAAATCTCGTACCGTTGTCGTTTGACCTGTTGCAATTACCCAATCTTCTGGCTCATCTGCTTGTAAAATCATCCACATCATTCGTACATAATCTTTTGCATGTCCCCAATCTCTTTTTGCATCTAGATTTCCAAGGTATAGTTTATCTTGTAGTCCAAGAGCTATTTTAGATGCTGCTCTTGTTATTTTTCTTGTTACGAAGGTTTCCCCTCTAACAGGACTTTCATGATTAAACAAAATTCCATTACAAGCAAACATTCCATATGCTTCTCTATAGTTTACTGTTATCCAGTATGCATACATCTTTGCTACTGCATATGGGCTTCTAGGATAAAAAGGTGTTGTTTCGCTTTGTGGTGTTTCTTGTACTTTTCCATAAAGTTCACTAGTTGAAGCTTGATAGATTTTTGTTTTTTTAGTAAGTCCTAGAAGTTTTACAGCTTCAAGAATTCTAAGTGTTCCTGTTCCATCTGCATTTGCAACATATTCTGGTGTTTCAAATGAAACGGCAACATGACTCATTGCAGCTAAGTTATATATTTCATCAGGTTGAACTTCTTGAATGATACGAGTAAGATTCATAGAATCTGTCATATCCCCAAAGTGTAGTATTAAGTTTCTATTTTCAACATGAGGATCTTCATAAAGGTGATCTATTCTATCAGTATTAAATAAAGAGGTTCTTCTTTTTATACCATGAACTATATAACCTTTTTTTAGCAAAAACTCTGCTAAATAACTTCCATCTTGTCCTGTTATTCCTGTGATTAGTGCTATTTTCTTTTCAACCATATATACTTATCCTTTAAATTATTATGTATTTTATCTAATCTCTTTTAAAGTCATCATCAATTCTAACAATATCATCTTCCCCTGTATATTCACCTACTTGAGCTTCGATAATAACTAATGGTAATTTACCTTGATTTTCAAGTCTATGTAATTGTCCTGCCTTTATATATGTTGATTCATTTGGATTTAAAATAAATGTTTTATCTTCGATTGTAACTGTTGCACATCCTGATACTACTATCCAATGTTCATTTCTATGAAAATGTTTTTGCAAAGAAAGTCTACATCCTGATTTTACTTCTATTCTTTTTATTTTATAACCAGGGCTATCTTCTAAAATAGTATATGTTCCCCAAGGTCTATGTCCTGTCAAATGTACATTATGAAGTTCGCTTTTTTGTTCTTTTAATTTTTGAACAACTTGTTTTACTTTTTGGCTAGAGCCTTTTTTTAAAATTAAAAGTGCATCACCAGTATCAACAATAATACAATCTTCCATATCTACTGTTGCTATTTTTCTATCATTACCATAGATTAAATTATTTTTTGAATCTATAGAAATATGATTATCATTTATTGTATTATTATTTTCATCTTTTGGAAGTTCATCATACAGGCTATCGAAGCTTCCAACATCACTCCATGAAATATCAGAAGGAATTACTTTAACAAGATTAGATTTTTCCATTACAGCATAATCTATTGAATCAGATGGAATAGCTTCCATTTGAGAATATTCAATTCTTAATATTGAATTTTGATCTTTTTTGTTATCAAATGCTACTTTACAAGTTTCATATATTTTAGGAGAATATTTTTTTAGTTCATCTAAAAATACTCCTGCTTTAAACATAAACATTCCTGAGTTCCAATAATAATTCCCAGCTTTTAAATATTGTGTTGCTATATTTAGGTCTGGTTTTTCATGGAAAGCTTTTACATCATATTTATTTTCAGATTCTATATATCCATATCCAGTTTCTGCAAAGGTTGGAGTTATTCCAAAGGTTACTAGCTTATTGTCAGTAGCAAACTCTTTTGCTTGATTTATAACTTTTTTATATTCTATTTCATTTTTTATTAAATGATCTGAAGGCGTTACTAAAACAATTTCTTCTTTATCTAATGCCATACAAGTTAAAGCAATTGCTGGAGCTGTATTTCTTCCTATTGGTTCTAATAAAAATTTTGAATTTTGAATTTTGAATTTTGAATTTTCTTCCAATTGGTCTAATGCTAAAAAATATTGTTCGGTGTTTGACACTATAAAACTTTTATCACATACTTTACTATTTCTTTCAACTGTTAATTGAAAAAGTGATTTACGAGGTAAATTATCTTTCAAGAGATTGTGTTCAGGAGTATCATTAAAAAGTTTTACAAACTGTTTTGGCATAAGTGTTCGGCTTATTGGCCACAGTCTTGTGCCACTCCCTCCGCATAATATTAGGTTTGTCATTTATTATTCCATTAAATCTTTTTTACTAAACTTAAAAACTCTTTTTCACCCAACCACTCACTATTTTTGGTCGAATTATATTCAAAGCCTTGTTCAACTTGAATACCTTTTTCTCCTAAATTATTCTCAAAATAATCTCTTACAGCGTGGAACTTAATAGTAGGTCCAATTACAAAATGATCTTCAAACTCTATTGTTAGATGTGAATCATCAGAAGGACACATTATTTCATGAAGTTTTTCTCCTGGTCTAATACCTACTATATCATGGGGTAATTCTGGAGCCATAGCACTTGCTAAATCAACTATTTTCATAGATGGGATTTTTGGTACAAAAATCTCTCCACCTTTCATTCTCTCAAAATTTTTAAGTACAAAATTAACACCTTGTTCAAGTGTTATCATAAATCTTGTCATTTTTTCATCTGTGATTGGTAAAGATTCAGCTCCATTTTTAATTAGTTTTTCAAAATAAGGAACAACTGAACCCCTACTTCCTAAAACATTTCCGTATCTTACTACTGCAAAAGAGATATCTCTTTTTCCTACTAAGTTATTTGCTGCAACAAAAAGCTTATCAGATACTAATTTTGTTGCTCCATAAAGATTTACTGGATTTGCTGCTTTATCAGTTGATAGCGCAATTACTTTTTTTACCCTATTGTCAATGGCTGCATCAATTACATTTTGTGCTCCATCGATATTTGTTTTTATACATTCCATTGGATTATATTCTGCAATTGGCACATGCTTTAAAGCTGCTGCATGAATCACATAGTCAACATCATTCATAGCTTTTTTTAATCTATTTGCATCCCTTACATCACCAATAAAGTATCTCATGCACTTATTATTATAATCTTGAGACATTTCATATTGCTTAAGTTCATCTCTAGAATAAATTATTATTTTATTTGGTTTATACTTTTCAAGTATCATCTTAGTAAACTTTTTACCAAAACTTCCCGTTCCACCAGTAATTAAAATATTTTTATCATTAAACATTAAAAGCCTTTTATTATAATGGTTAATTTTACCCAATATATTATTTAACTTTTATTTTAAGAGCAAATATGCAATAATTTAATAAATCCAAACTTAGGTATTTTATGTCAGAAAATTTCATTCCAGAAGATATTATCAAAATTCAAAAAAAACTTGCTAGCTTTGAAAAGGGTTCAAGGAATTATAAAAAATATACTAAAATACTAGCAAAGCACATAAAAAAATTTACTATGAAAAAAAGAGTTACTTCTCACATTAAAACAATTGAAAATATTCAAAAAATTGATGAAGAACTAAATAAAAAAGATGAAGAATAAATTTTTATTACAATTTGTAATAATTTTTCTTAATTAAAAAACTTTCTGATAGAATTACACAAAATTAAAACACGTAGGAAAAACGATGGATGATAATCAAAAAAAATCACTAGAATTAGCAATTAAACAAATTGACAAAGCTTTTGGAAAAGGTTCACTAGTAAGATTAGGGGATAAAGAAACAGTTCCAGTTGAGTCTATAAGTACAGGTTCATTGGGACTTGACTTAGCATTAGGGGTTGGAGGATTACCAAAGGGAAGAGTAATAGAGATATATGGACCTGAATCTTCAGGTAAAACTACACTTACTCTTCATGCAATAGCAGAGTGTCAAAGACAAGGTGGAGTTTGTGCTTTTATTGATGCAGAACATGCACTTGATGTTATTTATGCTAAAAACTTAGGTGTTGATACAGATAACTTACTTGTTTCACAACCAGATTTTGGAGAACAAGCATTAGAAATACTTGAAACAGTTATTAGAAGTGGAGCTGTAGATTTAATAGTAATTGACTCAGTTGCAGCACTTACTCCAAAAGTAGAGATTGATGGTGATATGGATGATCAACAAGTGGGTGTTCAAGCTAGACTTATGAGTAAAGCTTTAAGAAAAATTACTGGTATTTTACATAAAATGAACTGTACTGTAATATTTATTAACCAAATCAGAATGAAAATTGGAATGACAGGATATGGAAGTCCAGAAACTACAACTGGTGGAAATGCACTTAAATTTTACTCTTCTATTAGACTTGATATTAGAAGAATTGCTACACTTAAACAAGCTGAAAACTCTATAGGAAATAGAGTAAAAGTAAAAGTTGTAAAAAATAAAGTTGCGCCTCCTTTCAAACAAGCAGAGTTTGATATCATGTTTGGAGAAGGTATCTCAAAAATGGGAGAACTTGTTGATTATGGTGTTAAACTTGATATTGTAGATAAAGCTGGAGCTTGGTTTAGCTACAATGACAGTAAAATCGGTCAAGGGAAAGAGAACTCAAAAGTATTCTTAAGAGAAAACCCAGAAATAGCAAAAGAGATTGAAGCTAAAATACTTGAAGCTATGGGAGTAAATGATGCTGTACCATTTGATGGCGATGAAAGTTCAGAAGAAGGTGAAGATTAATCTAAGAGAAAACTCTCTTAGATTAAATCCCTTTACAACTACAATATACAAAACTACCCCAAATAATCACAAATACCACCAATCACAAAAGAACTTTAAAATAAAATTTTAGATAAAATGATATAAATTTAAATATTTATAGGAGACCTACGTGGTATATATTGATAACATTTATGCTGATGAAGTATTAGATTCAAGAGGAAATCCAACAGTTAGAGCAACAGTAATTTTAAGTGATGGGACAAAACAAAGTGCGATTGTACCAAGTGGGGCAAGTACTGGAAAAAGAGAAGCACTAGAATTAAGAGATGGGGATGATAGATTTTTAGGTAAAGGTGTTTTAAAAGCAGTTGAAAATGTAAATACTACAATTGCAAATGAATTAATCGGTTTAAGCCCATATAATCAAGCAGAAATAGATGCTACAATGAAAGATATAGATGGAACAAGTAATTATTCAAACCTAGGTGCAAATGCAGTTCTAGGTGTTTCTATGGCTGTAGCTCGTACTGCTGCTGCATCTTTAGAAATTCCTTTATATAGATATTTAGGTGGGGCAAATGCTATGACTATGCCTGTACCTATGTTTAATATCATAAATGGTGGAGAACATGCAAATAACTCTGTTGATTTTCAAGAATATATGGTTATGCCAGTTGGTTTTGAAAACTTCAATGATGGATTAAGAGCAGTATCTGAAATCTATCAAAACCTTAAAAAAGTAATTGATGAAATGGGTGAATCAACTGCAGTTGGTGATGAAGGTGGGTTTGCCCCAAATTTAAAATCAAATGAAGAACCTATTCAAGTTATTTTAAAAGCAGTAGAAAAAGCTGGATACAAAGCTGGTGAACAAATTGCAATCGCACTTGATGTTGCAGCTTCAGAAATCATAAATGACAAAGGTCTTTATGTATTAAAATCTGAAAATAGAGAATTAACTTCAAAAGAGTTAGTTGCTTATTATGCTGATTTATGTTCAAAATACCCAATTGTATCTATCGAAGATGGATTGAGTGAAGATGACTGGGATGGTTGGAAAATATTAACTGAAGAACTTGGTTCTAAAATTCAACTTGTAGGTGATGATTTATTTGTTACAAATGCAAATATCCTAGCAGAAGGAATTCAAAAAGGAATTGCAAATTCTATTTTAATCAAACCAAACCAAATTGGATCAGTTAGTGAAACAATGCAAACAATAAGACTAGCACAAAGAAATAATTATAATTGTGTTATGTCACACAGATCTGGTGAATCTGAAGATGCCTTTATTGCTGATTTTGCAGTGGCATTAAATTGTGGACAAATCAAAACTGGAAGTACAGCAAGAAGTGATAGAATCGCTAAATATAATAGATTATTGGAAATCGGTTCTGAAATAGCATATGCTGAATATTTAGGGAAACAACCTTTTTTCAAAAAATAGTAGTAGAATAATATGGCAGAAAAAAGTAATCGTTTTATAAGTAAAGAGGTCAAACGATTTACTGTAATAGCAATAATTTCTATTGCTATTACACTTTTTCTAAGCTATCATGTGGCAAACTTACTCTTTGGAGTAAATTCTTTTGAGGTCTATAAGTCACTTAAAAATAAAAGGTCTTATTTGATTAGTGAAATTAATAGACTTCAAGAGAGTAATGCGAGATTACAAAAAGAGTATTTTGAATTAAAAAATTTGGAGCCAGAAGAATGAAATCTTTATCTTTAATTGTTACATCACTATTAATGGTTGCTTCTTTAGAAGCAAGGGAAAATCCGTTTATGCCAACAAAAGCATATAATGATGAAGTTGCAAGACTTATGGAAATAGATCAAAACTATCCACCTGAATTTATGGAGAAGAACCAAGACATTCAAACAGAAGATATGACTCCTGTACTAAGAGAAGGTGATGTAAATAAACCAGCTCCTACTGCTGTTGCAAAGAGCGAAGAAGAGATGAAAAAAGAGCAAATGAAAAAAGAAGCTCAACTAAGAAAAGAAAAAGAGCTTCAAGAAGCTCTAAAAAAAGTTGCAATTGCTAAAAAAGAAGCTGCAGAAGCAAAATTAGCAAAAGAAAAAGCAATGCAAAAAGCAAAAGAGTTAGAAGAAAGAGGCCCTGTAATTTATGTTAAGCCAAGAGCTACAACAGAAATAATGCCAAATGAGGCTGAAACTCCTACTGTACAAGATGAGACAAAAATGGATGTTAAAAGTGTAGAAGTTTTACCATATTTAAAACTTGAATACTCAAATGATAAAATGACATTAAATACAAAATATAAAATTATGAAAAAATTTTATATAGAAAATGAGAAAAAATTAATTATAGATTTTAAAGCTAATGTTTCATTTTTTACAAAAAATATAGTATTAGATTCAACTAACTTCAAAAAAATAACTGTAGGAAATCATGGTGAAGAACACTTTTTTAGAGTTGTTGTAGAAGTGGAAGATATGCCATCAAATTATGATGTTTCTTTTGATGACACTTTAGTTTATATTCTTCCTAAACAATAAAGTATCTAATAATTTTATTATTATCATTACAATTAGAACTTCTAAAATAGAAGCTAATATAAATGCATAATAATAAAATTGAGTAATACTATGATTATGATATGCCAAAGTAATAACTGCTATTAAAAGAGTAAGGGGCATAGAATGAGAAAGCCCTATTAATAAAAACTTCCCTCCTTTTAAATCTTTCATAAATAAAAATGACGCCACAAGTCTTATTAAAATCATAGCTACAACTATCATTAAAGCTTTTACAAATAATCCATCATGAAATAGTGATTGTAGTTCAAATGATGTACCTACATGAATAAAAAATATTGGTACTAACCATCCAAAACCAAAATGCTCCAATTTTGTTGGAAGGGCTTTATTATGCTCAAAAAATGTTTTTATAAAAGTTCCAGCAATAAAAGCCCCAAAAGCAACTTCAAGTTTTAAGTAAATCATTATAGTAATCAATAAAAAGAAAATAGCCATAGAAACACGAATATCTTGCTCTTGATGATCTTCTTCTGGCATAAGATATCTTTTTATCTCAGGATACCACCATAATAAATTATGAAATATCTTATATATAATTATAAGCACAACTAAAAAAGCTGTAAATAACATCATAGTTTTTGCAAATTCTAAGCCAAATCCAACTTCAAGTCCAGCAGAAACTGTTGTTAAAACAATAATAGAGACTATCTCACCCACTAAACCTATTAGGATAGATAAAGATACCCAATCTACTTCTCCATACTCTTTTTTTAATGCGGCTAACATACCTATAGAGATTAAAGGAAGAGTAACTACAAAAATATTACTTAATTCAAAGTACCAAGTAATAAGAAAAGACAAAGAAAATAATACTGCATTATAAACAAGTGATTTTTTTAAAATTTTAGGGTCTGAGTCTATTATTTTTCTTAAATCAACTTCAAGCCCTGCTAAAAACATCAAATATAAAAATCCAAGTTCCGCAACTAGTTCAAAAATAGTATGTTCTGTAATAAGTGAAAAATATACAGCAAGAGCACCTAATATAATCTCAACAGGAACCGTTGGTATCTTAGTAAACTTTGCTACCAAAGGTGAGATAAAAATTATTGTTGAGATTGTAATAATTATTAGGATTTCATCTGTCATGTAGTTTCCTGTTTTTAATCTCTTTCTCTTTTTATCTTAAAGCCTAACTTTTCAAGTTCTTCCATATCTTCAATTGGAGATTTTCCAGCAGTTGTTAAATAATCTCCAATAACAAAGGCATTTGCACCTTTTTCAAAGATTTTATATTGTTCTTCACCAAACATTAGTTCTCTTCCACCAGCAACCATGATTTTCATTGCATTTGGAACCATTTTTCTAGCTAGCGCAATTAATTCAAATGCTTCTTCTCTTGTAACACTATTTTCGACAATTGGTAAAGCCGAATTTGGGTGAAAGAAGTTTAAAGGAACATTCATAGGTTCCAATGATGCGATTGATTCAAGCATAGAGATTCTTTGCTCTTGAGTCTCACCAAGACCAAAAATTCCACCACATACAAGTCTTAATCCCACTTCTTTTACATTTTTACAGGTTTGATATCTCTCTTGCCAAGTATGAGTTGTAACAATTTGGGGATAATAATCTTCTGCTGTTTCTAAGTTATGATTATAAGCATCCACTCCTGCTTCTTTTAGTGTTTGAAGTTGTTCAACACTTGCCGTTCCATTACAAGCAATTAAAATAAGTCCTAAATTCTCTTTTTTAACAGCCTTTGCAGCTTCTACAACAAACTTTAATCTCTTGTCATCTAAACCTTTTCCAGCTGTTACTAAACAAAATCCATTAGCATTATTCTTTTTAGCTCTTTTTGCTTCTTCAACAATTTGCTCAATTTCTTTTCTTTTATATCTTAAGATATCAGCTTTATACTTTACACTTTGTGTACAAAATTTACAGTCTTCATTACATGTACCACTTTCAATATTACAAATAGCACATAAAAATATTTCTTTATTTTCGTTCATATCTAATCTCTTCTTTTAAAAATTCTTTTTCATTAATATTTCTTGAGTAATAATTAATTATATACTCATTTGGGTTAATTTCTAACAACACACACTCGCTCAAAGGTTTCTCTCTAGCACATATTTCACCAGGATTTAAAAACAAAGTTCCCTCTTTATACTCACTTTCAAATATATGAGTATGTCCAAAAATCACTACATCACTGTCCCCATTTAAATAAAAAGGAAGATGCATAAGTTTAAACTTTATATCTTCAATTTTAAATAAATAAGGTTCGTTTTCTATTTTGTATTCATTTGAAAGATACACTAAAGAGTTGTCATTATTTCCATAAACACACACATAAGGCAAACTTGACTCTTTTAATAATTCTAAATTTTCTTTCAAACATAAATCACCTGCGTGAACCAAGTACTGTGCACCTTGTAATTTTAAAAAATCAATAGCTTCTTTTGTAAAATCAACTTTATTGTGACTATCAGAAAGAACTGCTACTTTCAAGTTTATTTCTCTTTTTTAGCAGTTGTTTTCTTTACTGTTGTCTTTTTTGCAGGGGCTTTCTTCGCTGGAGCTTTTTTTGCTGTTGTTTTCTTTGCAGCAGCTATTTTTTTAGCTGGTGCTCTTTTTGAAGTTTTTGAGTCATTTTCAATAATACTTAAACAATCTTCCAACTCTAAAGTTGCAGCATCTTTACCTTTTGGTATTTTATAGTTTTTTCTACCTTGTTTGATATAAGGTCCATATCTTCCATCAAGAACTTGAATTTTTTCTTTTTCAAAGTTTTTAATAGTAGCCTTTGCTTTTTCTTCATCAATTTGTTTTATTATTTCTAAAGCTCTTGGTAGTTCAACTTTATAGGGATCATCTTCTTTTAGTGAATAATATTTTGTTTTTACTTGCAAATATGGACCAAATCTTCCAATATTTGCTTTAATATCTTCACCATCAGCAGTTTGTCCTACAACCCTTGGAAGAGTAAATAAAAACATCGCTTCATCCATAGTAATCGTATCCATATTTAGATGAGCTGGAATCGCTACAAAAAGAGGTTTTTCCTCATCATCTTTTGTTCCAATTTGAACAAATGGCCCAAATCTTCCTACTCTTGCACTTACAGGTTTTCCAGATTTTGGATCAGTTCCTATTTCTCTTATTTGTAAATAGTCTTCTTTATTTACGCTCTCTTCTTTTTCATCGATAGTTTTTTTGAAATCCCCATAAAAGTCTTTCATTACTTGTTGCCAAGCAATTTTACCATCTGCAATATCATCAAACTCTTCTTCAACTTTTGCCGTAAACCCTAAATCTAAAATATTAGGAAAATGATCTGTTAAAAATGAATTTACAATTTCACCCGTTGGTGTAGGTATAAGTTTTTTATCTTCTGATTTAGTTATATACTCTCTTGCTTGAATAGTAGAAATTGTAGGAGCATAAGTAGATGGTCTTCCTATTCCTTCACTTTCTAATTTTTTTACAAGAGAAGCTTCTGTATATCTTGCTGGTGGTTTTGTAAAGTTTTGTTCTAAATCTAATTTTTCTAAATCTAATTTTGTTCCAACTTTAATTGACGGTAATATTTTTTCACTACTATCAAGTGCAGATTCAGGATTATCACTTCCTTCTGTATAAACTTTCATAAATCCAGGGAAAATAATTCTTTGTCCCTTAACTTGAAATTCATACTCTTTATCTTTTCCAGCACTTATTTTATATGTAGTATTTGCTATTTTTGCAGTTTGCATTTGAGTAGCAAGTGTTCTTTTCCAAATAAGACTATAAAGTCTAAATTGTGCATTATCCACATAAGCTTTTATCATACTTGGTTTTAAACTTAAATCAACAGGTCTAATAGCTTCGTGAGCCTCTTGTGCCCCTTTAGCTTTTGATTTGTACACTCTTGGGCTTTTTAGGCTATATTCAGCTCCATAGGCTTTCTCAATCACTTCTTTAGCAGCACTTGTAGCAACTGTTGAAAGATTTAAGGAGTCTGTTCTCATGTATGTAATCAAACCACCAGTATGATTTGGAATGTTTTGAATATTTCCTTCATATAGCTGTTGAGCTATTACCATAGTTTGTTTTACAGAATATCCAAGCTTTCTACTAGCTTCTTGTTGTAATGTTGAAGTTGTAAAAGGCGCTGCTGGATTTCTTTTACTTTCACTTTCATCTATATCAAAAAGTTCAAAATCACCTTGATTTATTGAAGCTTCTATCTCTTTTGCTTCTTGCTCATTTTTGACTTTTTTAACTTTTCCATTGATTTTTGCTAATTCAGTATTTAATTCAGGGTTTATAAAATCAGCTTTTATTTTCCAAAACTCTTCTGGAATAAAGGCTCTGATTTCATTTTCTCTATCAACTATTATTCTAACAGCAACACTTTGAACTCTTCCAGCACTTAGTCCATATCTTACTTTTTTCCATAATAGTGGCGAAAGTTCATATCCAACAGCTCTATCTAAGATTCTTCTTGCTTGTTGGGCATCAACCAAGTTTTGATTTACTTCCCTTGGATTTTCTAGGGCTTTTAAAATTGCACCCTTTGTAATCTCATGAAATACGATTCTTTTTAGTGGATTTTTTTCAACTTTAAGTGCAGGGATAAGATGCCAAGCAATAGCTTCTCCCTCCCTATCCTCATCGGCTGCGAGGTAGATAGTTGTATCTTTTGTTATCTCTTTTTTCAAATCAGCAATTACTTTTCTTTTATCCGTGGAAATCAGATATTGGGGTTTGAAGTTATCAGCTGGGTCAAACCCTAATTTTGACTTTGGTAAGTCTCTTACATGGCCCATAGATGCCATAACTTTATAATCTGATCCTAAGAATTTTGAAATTGTTTTTGCTTTTGCTGGTGATTCGACGATAACTAAATTTTTCACTATAAAAATAACCCTTCTGATTTTTTTTGAGCAAGAATTCTAACATAATTAGATTAAAAGCACTTAAGCTTTAAAATTAACATCTTTATCTAAAAAATTATTACCTCTGTTTGTAAATCAATATTAAACTCTGATTTTACTCTCTGTTTTGCAATATTTATCAAATAAATTGCATCTTCAAAAGTTCCACCACCATTATTTACTAAAAAATTAGCATGTACTTTCGAAAAAGACATTCCATTTTTACTAAAACCTTTTAAGCCAACTTGCTCTATCAATCTTCCCGCACTATCTCCTATTGGGTTTTTAAAACAGCTTCCCGCACTAGGAGTTTGTGGTTGATTGTTTCGCATTTTTGTAAAAAGTTCATTCATCTCTTTACTATATCCACTTGATATATTAAATACAAGTTCATAAACTATAGTATCTATATTTGTATTTCGGTATCCGTATTGTACATCTTCTTTTTTAATATAGCCATCTTTTGTTTTAATTGAGTCAATATAATTGAAGATTTCCCACTCTTTTAATCCTGCATTCATCTTAATCAAGCCACCAAGATTTCCAGGGAGTTTTCCAAGAAATTCAAAATTTGCTAAATTATTTCTTTTTGCATAAGATAAAAGTTTGCCAGATTTTGTAGCACAACCAACATAAAGTTTATCTTCTTTTTGTTCTATATAATCAAACTCTTCACCTAAAACTGCAAATTTTGGAGGATGATTTGAGATTAAAAGATTATTTGCACGACCAATAATTTGATATTTGCTATAATCCCCTATCTCATTTATAACCAACACCTCTAATGTTGGTCCTATATGAATTGATGAATACTTTGAAAAGTCGATACTCTTTGTGTAATTATTCATTATTACTTATTACGAAGTTCTTCGTATTCACTTGGGATTAAAAACTCTCTTGATTTTACAAGGTTTTCATAAAATCCATTTTTATACCCTAGTTCATATAATTTATCTAAGGCATCATATTGAAGCTCACTTAATTCAATCGAATCATCATTTGCATAAAGGTCTAAATACTTATCAAGTGTTGAAGCATCAACTCTTATAAGTCCTCGCTCTAATAACATATCAGATAATATTTTTTTGTTTTTATTTGCAACATGAACTGCTTTTATCAAAGTATTTTCATAATCAATTGCATAATTTAAGGGAATTGATCTTCGTAAACACATTCCACCAAGTGGAAGGGGTAAATCTTTTCCAGCAAGTTCTTGCCAGATATCCCAAATCTCACGTTCTACTTCTAAGCTATCATCATAATTTAAAATTGACTCATGAATTAAAACACCTGCATCAACAGTTCCATCAATTACAGCTTGCTCTATATCTAAAAAGTTCATATAAGTAATTCTTGCATCTGGATAAGCGATTCTAAACAGAAGTCCATTAGTTGTATATTCTCCACTTAGAGCTACTTTGAAGTTTTTCTTTAATTTTGTCTCTTTTTTTCTTACTAATTTTGGTCCATAACCATTACCAAATGAAACTGCTGTTTTTAAAAGTGCATAATCATCTTTTATAAAAGGGTACAGAGCAAAAGAGATTGCACAAATATCATATTCACCATTTATAGTAGCTTGATTTAAACTCTCAATATCATCAGCAATATTTTCAAATACTGTATCTTTTGGAGTAACCCACCCAAATTTTATAGCATAATACATAAAAATATCATCGGCATCCGGTGAATGTGCAACACTAATTTTTCTCAAAGTCTATCCTTCTTTTTTTATGAAAAAGATTGTATCAAGTTATGGTTTTATCTTTGGTTATGTAAAGATATGAATGAGTATTCAAAAGCTTTGCTTTCTTTTTATTAAAAGAGTATAATTAATTAATCTATTTAAGGAGATTATTATGAGAATATATAAATTAGTTCTAGGATTTTTAGCAGCTACAACATTAGTTTCAACACTAAATGCTACTGATTATACACAAAGAGGACCATCAAGTTTTGAAGAATATGACACCAATAATGATGGTTTTGTATCTGAATCTGAGTTTTATGATTTAAGAGCAAAAAAAATGGAAGCAAAAGCAAATCAAGGTATGAGAATGAAAAATGCCGCATATGCTCCAACTTTTGAAAGTTTTGATACAAATGGGGATAAAAAACTAAGTAAAGCAGAACTTTTAGAAGGTCAAATGAAAAACATGAAACAAAGAATGAATCAAAAAGGAATGGGAAATGGAATGAATTCTGGCCAAGGTATGAACAAAGGTCAAGGAATGACTCCAGGTCAAGGTATGGGAAAAGGAATGAATAATTCCAACCAATAACTCTCTTCACAAGGTCATATTTATGACCTTGTGATTGATTTAATATCCAGCTATTTGAATATAATAAGAGATAGTTTCAAGTATATTTTGAATAAAGAATATTGAAATAATCATAAACACTGCACAAGAGGCAACAATCACTTTACTAGTAGTTGTAGCATTTACCATAAATTTTATTCCCTCAACACTTGGCTCTTTTAAGAACATATAAACTATTGGTTTTAGATAATAGTATGCAGCAATAGCAGAGTTTAAAGCCATAATAAGAGCTAATACCATATATCCACCATTAACAGCTGCTCCTAAAAGATACATTTTCCCCCAAAATAGTGCAAAAGGAGGAATCCCTGCAAGAGAGAGTAAAAACAATCCAAATATAACAGCAGTCATAGGAGATATTTTAATAAGTCCAGCATATTTTTCTAAAGCATGGTCTGAACTAAAAGTATGATAATCTTTACTTCTATTTAACCATAACATAGCAAAGGCACCAAGATTTGTAACTGAAAATAAAATCCAATATAAAAACATAGCCGTTGTTGCTTGCGTTGTACCTATCATAATAGCAGATAAGGCAAAACCTGCATTTGAAATAGAAGAGTATGCAAGCATTCTATTTATGTCTTTTTGTAATAGTGCTATTACATTTGGAATAGTCATTGTTAATACAACAATAGCTATTAAAATAGCTTCAACAAACATATTTCCAGAAGAGACAAATATCTCAAAAAATCTTAAAGCTACAACAAAACCTGCTATTTTTGGAACAATTGACATGAACCCTGCAAGTGAAGCAGTTGAACCTTCATAAATATCTGCAACCCAAACATGAAAAGGCACAAGTGAAAGTTTAAATCCTAAAGCAGATAAAATAAATACAATTCCAAGTAAAACCAGAGGGTAGTTTTCAAAATCACTTGTAAAAAGTACTTCAGAGATTTTTCCAAACTCAACTGTTCCAGTTAGAGCATAAAAAATCATAGACCCAAAGGCAAAAAAGGCAGCAGCTAGTGCACCCATTGTAAAGTATTTTATAGCTGCTTCTATTGCATTTGCTCTATTATGCATAGCAATAATCGTATATAAAGCCATTGATGCAGTTTCAAGTCCTACAAATATCAAAATTAGGGAATCAGAACTAACCATAAATTGAAAACCTGCAATCATAAACAAATATAAAGCATAAAATTCTGGATATCTTTGTTCATTGAATCTTTGTTTTGTAAATGATAATAAAATAAATAAAATCGAAGCAAGCACCATAATAGCTTGAGCAAGAATCGAAATACCATCAATCATCATCAAATCAAACATACCTCTTACATCACCGCTGTAACTTATAACGGCTACTAAATCTACTATTAAAAATAAAACTGCCAACATGATATATAAAGATTTATCAAGTTTTTTATTTACTAAATCTATACATAAAATAACTAAAGCTCCTACAATGGCAATTGACATAGGAACTAAAGTTTGAATATTTAAATTTGCAAAATCAATTGAAATAGCTGGTATCATTATTTTGCCTCCCCAATTGTATTTGACGACATAAGTTGTGTTTTAGAAGTTTCTTGTTGTGCTTTTATTTGCATAACTTGAACTAAATGTTTCACAGAAGTATTAACTGGTTCCAAAATAGGTTTTGGATAAATTCCTAAAATAATAACCAAAGCAACTAAAGGAATCAGCGCCACTAACTCTCGCCCCTTTGCATCTTCCAAGGTTTCATTTTTTGGATTTGTTATTGGTCCAAAGAAAGTCTTTTTATATAAAACTAGCATATAAACTGCACCTAAAATAATAGTAAGCCCAGCAAGTATAGTAAAGGGTGGAGATACTTTAAAAAATCCTAATAAAGATAAAAACTCTCCTACAAAACCAATAGTTAAAGGAAGCCCAATTGAAGCCATAAGCATAATTGCAAAGATGGTTGCATATTTTGGCATAACCTTTGCCAAGCCTCCAAATTCACTCATCATTTTGGTATGTCTTCTATCATAAATCACACCTACAAGCATAAACAGAGCTCCTGAAACAATACCATGTGAAATCATCAAGAAAATTGAACCACCAATTCCTTCAACATTTAAAGCAAATGTTCCTAAAATAATAACACCCATATGTGATACAGAAGAGTAAGCAATTACTTGTTTTATATCTTCTTGGGCATAAGCTACCATTGCTGTATAAACTATTGCTATAAGAGCTAATATTGCCATTGGTATCATAAAATATACTGTTGCATCTGGAAATAGTGGAAGTGAAAATCTTATAAATCCATAAGTTCCCATTTTAAGCAATACTGCTGCAAGGATTACCGAACCAATTGTTGGAGCTTGTCCGTGTGCATATGGAAGCCAAGTATGAAATGGCACCATTGGAACTTTTATCGCAAAGCCTAAGAAAAAGGCTACAAATAACCAAAGTTGCATATCAAATGGAAGAATAAGCATATTCCAATCTAAAAGATTAAAACTCCATGAACCTGCTGTCACATAATATACATAAGCTAAATAAAGCATACCAAGAAGCATAACTAAAGAACCAGTGAAAGTATAAATAAAGAATTTAATTGAAGCATAAATTCTTAAATTTCCACCCCAAGCTCCGATTATATAAAGCATTGGAATAAGTGATAACTCCCAAAATAAATAAAATACAATTGCATCTAAAGCTAAAAATACACCTACCATAGTCATTTCTAAAAATAACACAGTAATAATCATGTTTTTTAAAGCTCTTTTTTCAGTTAGTCCTATAATTGATATAAAAGTCATAAAAGTAGTCATAAGAACTAAAAATAGTGAAATACCATCTATTCCTACAACATAGTTTATTCCATAAGCATCAATTAATGGTGCTGTTTCTAAAAACTGCATATCAGGCATCGAGCTATCAAAGCCAGACCAAACTAATAGTGAAATGAAAAACTCAACGGCTGTTACGATAATTGCATAAGTTCTAATAGAATCACTCTTTACTAAAAACCCTATAAATGCAGCAAATGCCGGAAAAAATATTAAAATTGATAAAATATGTTCCATACTTTCTAACCCTTTACTTTAAAAACCCAAGCGCTACACTTAGAACTAATAATAAAACAAACCCATAAACCATCACTTTTAATAGTGTCGATAAATTACTTGATTGAAGAGGTCTAACCCCTTTACCTGATGCATAAACCATTTTTCCAATACCATCAACAATAAAATCAATAATTTTAAGATCAATATATTTCCATGCAAATTTACTTATTGCCAAATATGGTCTTGTAATTACATACTCTAAAAAATGAGGTATATAATATTGATTTGCCAATAGTTTATAAAAAAAGCTATCTTTTACATTTTCACTAAAATAAGTACCTGCTTTTACATATCTAAGTGCTGCAAATAAGACTCCAGCGATTGCCATGGCACTTGTAACAAGAATAAGTATAAGTACAACTTCTTCATGAACATGAACATTTAATCCTGGTAAAACTTTTATTATCATCTCTTCAAAAGAATCTTTAAACCAACCTGTAACAATTGCAAGTATTGCAAGTGGGCTCATAGATGCTATTACAAAGCTATAAGTTTCATGGGGATGATAATTAAGTTTTTTAAATCTCTCTTCACCAAAAAATACATACATAACAAGTCTAAATGAATAAAATGCTGTTAACCCAGCTGTTACCCAAAGAATAGTCCATAAAATATATTCATGAGCTCCAAAGGCAACTTCTAAGATTAAATCTTTAGAATAAAATCCTGCAAGTGGCCAAATACCTGAAAGAGCAGCTGAAGCTATTATCATAATAATAGCAGTGCCTTTCATATGCTTATACAACCCACCCATATTTTTTATATTTATCTCATCATTTAAAGCATGCATAACATTTCCAGCCCCTAAGAAAAGAACTGATTTAAAAAAGGCATGGGTTGCTAAATGAAATAGTGCCACCCAATAAGCTCCAAGACCAGCTGCTACAAACATATATCCAAGTTGCGACAGAGTTGAGAAGGCAACAATTTTTTTGATATTAGAAGCTACCATTGCTTGAGTTGCTGCAAATATAGCAACAAAAGCACCAAGACAAGCGATACCATAACCTACTTCAGGAACTGCTGTAAAAATTACATTTGCTCGTACAAGTAAATAAACCCCAGCTGTTACCATCGTCGCTGCATGAATTAGTGCAGATACTGGTGTTGGACCTTCCATTGCATTTGCAAGCCATTGATTAAATGGAAATTGTGCTGATTTACCCATCGCACCAATAAAAAGGAAAATTGCAATTGCTATAATAATTCCATGGGACAAGTTTCCAACATTTGCAAATACGACATCATATTGAAGAGAGCCTAGATTCCAATAAATCAAAAATATTCCAACTAACATACCTAAATCTGCAACTCTATTCATAATAAAAGCTTCATTTGCTGCATATGAAGGTGAGATTGAAGAGTAAGGTGAAAGAGTAGAATATGGTGAAGTATATACATCTTTTGATTTTGCTTTATCTTCTTTGTGGTACCAAAATCCAATCAGTCCCCAAGAACAAAGACCAACACCTTCCCATCCAATAAACAAGCCAGCAAAGTTATCACTCATAACTAATATCATCATAGAAAAAACAAAAGCTGATAACCAAGCAAAATATCTATTAAATGATTTGTCATGATCCATATAACCAATTGAATGAATATGTACCATAGTTGAAACAATAGTTACAACTACCATCATCGTAGCACTAACTGCATCTGCTACAAGACCAAAAGGAATACTAAGATTTCCTATTACTATCCAATCCATAAGTTTTACACTTATTATCTCATCTGATGAAATAATATTAAAAAGTAAAATCAATGAAGCAACCATAGAAACAGCTAACATTAAACTTGTGAAAATCCCAGTAAACAAAGTTTTAGGTTTCATTGAAAATAGTGAGGCAACTATTGAACCAACTAAAGGAGCAAATAACGCAATATATACAAATTTTTCCATTTACCCCTCCATATTTTGTAAAGTATCTAAGTTGATAGAATTTTTTCTTTTATATAATAAAATTAATAATCCCAAACCAACAGCAACTTCACTTGCAGCAATTGCTATTATAAAAAATGCAAACATTTGACCTGTCAAATCTTGATGGAAATGTGAAACAGCAGCAAGTCCAATATTCACAGCATTTAACATTATCTCTGTTGAAAAAAATAGCATTAAAAGATTTTTTCTTCTAATCACACCTACTAAACCTAAACAAAATAGAAGTGATGAAAGTATTAAATACTCATTTAAACTCATTTGCTATCCTTTTCATTTGATGATTCAAGGGCATCTATTTCATCTTCACTAAGTTCTGAATATGATACATCCATCTTTTTACCAGCAAGTATAATTCCACCTATCATTGCAACTAATAACATTACAGCTGCAACTTCAAAGGGAACTAAAAATTTTGTAAATAAAATAACCCCAACATCTTGAGTATTTCCATACTCTGGATGAACTGCATAATCAGAAATTATATTAGTTGATATAATTGGAGAAAGAAAAGCTACAACCGTAATAAGTGCTGCTAATCCACTAAATAAAAATACTAATCTTGGGTTTTGAATTTTTTCTTTTACTTCACTCATAGAATCAAAAAACATCATTCCAAAAGCATAAAGAGCCATAACAGCACCTGTATAAACTACAATTTGTACGATTCCTAAAAAATCTGCATTTAACAAAAAGAAAAAAGCAGAGATAAAAATCATACCAGCTGCCAGAGAACTTAGTGCATATAAGGCATTATTTGTAAATACTGTTATTCCAAACATAAATACTGTCAAGATTGCAAACAAATAAAAAGCTACTATTTCAAACATCATATCTCCTAATACTCTAGTGGAGTTTTTTTGATTTTTTCATCAGCATCAGGAGATACTGCACCAAAACCCGGATACTCTTGTTGTTGTGCTAATTTATCAAGTGGAGTTAATAAATCATCTTTTACAACAAAGTGAGCTCTCTGTTCTCCTGCATTTTCATATCTTCCCCCATGAACAATGGCAAGTTCTGGACAAACCTCAGCACAATATCCACAGAAAATACATCTACCGAAGTTTATTGTATATTCTAAAACCTCTTTTCTAGAGTTTTCATCAATTCGTGTATCCATTCTAATACAATCAGAGATACAAATTTTTTCACAAAGTCCACATCCAATACATCTGTTTTCACCTGATTCTAAAAGACCAAGTAGTTTATGTACAGCTCTATATCTAGGTCCTATTGGTAGTTTTTCAGCAGGATATTGCACTGTGTGCATTTGTTTATTAAATAAAGCTTCTCTCATCATATTAAAAGTAACTCTTAGTCCAGTAAAAAGTTCCCCTTTTATTGATCTTTTAAATATTTGTTTAAACTCTTGCCAAGGAGTTTCAGGAGAACTATTATCTTGAATATTTATATAATCATGCTCGCTTATATTTCTATTTTTTAAATCTTCTAAATTCATCCTATACTCCCAACTATCATTACAAATGCACCAGTAAGTAAGATATTAACTACTGCTAGTGGCATTAATATTTTCCAACATAACCACATCAATTGATCTGGTCTTACATGTGGCCAAGAAGCTCTTGTCCATAAGAAGAAAAATATTAAAAATGATACTTTTAAAATAATCGCTAAACCACCTGGAATAAACCATAAATCATTGTACCCACCAAGAAAAATCAGTGAAATCAAAAATGAGATTGTAAATAAATTTGCATATTCACCTATAAAAAACATTCCCCATCTCATTCCAGAATACTCTGTTGCATAACCTGCAACAATTTCAGCTTCATGTTCAAGTAAATCAAATGGTGTTCTGTTTGTCTCTGCAAATCCTGCCATCACAAAAAGAATAAAAGCCAAGGGTTGAGTCCAAATAATCCAAGAAGTAAATCCTGCACTTTGATACTCATTTATATCAATTAAAGATAAAGAACCCACTAACATAAGAGGTGCTAAAAGTGCAAGTCCAGATACAACTTCATAAGATAAAAGTTGAATGGCAGTTCTTGCCCCTCCTAATAATGCCCATTTATTTCCACTACTCATACCAGCTAATAAAGGCCCATAAAGTCCAACTGAAGCCACACCCATTACAAATAAAACACCCACATTGATATCTGCAATAATTGGTCTTATTGTATATCCAAAAATTTCAAATTCTGGAAAAAATGGAACTGCTGTCATTGCAATAAATGCTGTGGCTGCTGTTATAATTGGAGCAATCATAAAGATTGGTTTTACAGCATTTTGAGGAATAAAATCTTCTTTTGTAAATAGTTTTATCCCATCACAAACAATTTGTAATAATCCATAAGGTCCAACATTTGTAGGTCCTAATCTTCTTTGCATAAAAGCTAATATTTTTCGTTCAATATAAGTTGTAAACCCAGCGATTGCTGAGAATACTGCTAATATAACTACAGCTTTAACAATTGTTTCAATTATAATACTTGTCTCCATATTACACCTTTTTCACATTTGCACTTGTAAATCTATATCCAGCAAAAAGTGCTTTTGTATTTAACTCTTTCTCAAAAGTTGATACATATGCAATTTTCCCTGATACTTGATTATCCGCATAAACATTTACTTCGATTTCGCTTCCATTTGCACTTAATAGTACTTTATCCCCAACACTTAATTCCAACTCTTCCAAAAATGCTTCATTTGCAAACATTCCACTTTCTAAATTATCTTTAAATTCATGGGCAATTGCTGTAAACTCATTAAATTGATTGATTGGGTTTGCTTTATAGATAGTTATTTCTGAAGATGCAACTTCAAAACTTGCATTTTGTTTTTGGGCTATTTCTTCATTTGTTTCCACATCAAAAGTATTTAAAATATACCCCCTATGTTCACTCCAATCATTTGCAAAGTAGTTAGTTAAACTATCAAATTCAACTGCTTGGAAACCTTTATCTACTGGTAAAGATTTTGTATATGAAATGGTATGTTCAACTTCTGTTCCAAGTAAGGTATTTGCAATATCATTTAATACATAACCCTTATAAGGTAAAGCAGCATTTGTAGGAACAACTCTTTTATCTATATTTGTAAATGTTCCTTCTTGTTGGTTAAGGGCTGGCATATCTAAATTGCCGTCCCCTAAAGCTGATAATTGGAAATCTGCTTTTACATTGTATCCTATAGAATAACTTCCTTCCTCTTCATCTAAATCACAAATCAGACTTACACCTAAAGTGTTTGTAGAAGTAGGGATAATCATAACTTTAAATTCCGTATATTTTTCTACTATTGCTGCTAATTTTGCAAGATTTTCTGAGTTTGGATGAGTGATTAAATCTTCACCTAAAATCAAAGTGTAAATATCTTTTTTATCTTTCATAGCTTCAATAGTTTCAAGTAATGTTGCATCACAATTTATCTCATCAAGTAATCTTGTATATTCATACTCAACTTCTTTTGTAACTTTTTTAGGAACCATTTTAGTTACTTCTTTTTCTTCACCACTCTCTTCATCTTTTACAATAGATACTACTTTTTCTTTTATCATCTCAGTAATAGATTTAACTCTTGTCTCTTTATATGAGTTAAGAGTTGTTTGAATATTTTCTGGCAAGTTTTCACCAAATCTATCTAAAATAAAGTATAAAATAGACTCTTCTGCTAGTGGATTATGATAAATAAACTCTGTTGTTTTTCCTCTTTTACCACATTGTTCCATCACAGGATCACCCATTGGATGAAAATATAGTCCAGCTCCTTTATTCATAACAACTGAGTTATTAAAAGCATACTTTGTATTTGGAGAATCAGATTTTAAATAAGACCCAACAGAAATTACAAAGTTAGAGTTATGTATATCTTTTAAATCTGCACTATAAAGTGATTTACCACTAACACTTGAATATGCATCAAGAAATTTTTTATAAGCTAGGGCATCATTATTTATAAGTTTATATGCAAACTTCTCTTTTAATTTTTGTAAAATAAAAGCCTCTTCATTTGTAATAAATGAATTAAACTTAATAGTATCTGCTTTTTTAAATGCCTCAATTGCTTTATCAAAAGCTACCTCATCTTGGCTTTCAACTCTATTTTCAAAGTCATATCCAAATCTAGCAGCGCCATTAATTGAAGCATAGTGATGTTCATTTGTAACCCTATAGATTTTTTGAACATTGTGATTTACAATAGATTCATGTTTTACTTCATAATAAAGCAAAGCACAATCACTTGAGTGGGCATTTGCTGCTGGTATTTTTGTAAGCTCCCAAGAGTTTGATTTATATTGGAAATCATTTGACACTAAAGCTCCCACGGGACAAACAGAAATACACTCACCACAATCAACACACTTATCTTCTTCAAATCCAATAAGTGATTTATTTAGTTTGTTCCACATAGCATAAGCATCTTTTGGCATAGTTGCTTTAAACTTACCAGGAAGTGCTTCAGCTCCTCTTTTTACAGTTGAAAGGGCATTTGAACCAATCATATCTTTACATACTGTTACGCACTTCTCACAAACAATACAAAGTCCTGGGTCATAATTCATAACTCCCCAATGTTCCCTTGGTCTGTTTACATCTCTTATGGCGTAACTTTGAGAATCAACCTTTTGATAAAGAGTATAATTTTGAAGTTCACAATCACCACTTTGGTCACAAACTCCACATTGTAAAGGATGGTTTACATCGTAAACTTCCATTACTGCTCGTCTTTCTTTTTCGATATTTTCTGTTGTAGTTGTGATATTCATACCATCTTTTGCTTTTGAATTACATGCATAGATTTGTTTTCCATCAGATTCAACTAAACATAATCTACAAGCTAGTGTTGGTGAACATCTAGTTAAATAACAAATTGCAGGTATAAATATTCCATTTGCTCTAGCAATATTTAGTACACTTTCACCCTCTTTTGCTTTTAACTCTTTGCCATCAATTGTTAAAGTAATCAAGTCACTCATTCTTCAACCTTTTCAATTTTTACTTGCTTATACCTATATCCTCGAGATAAGAAACTAGCATCTTCTTCATTTACACCACAAAGGGCAATAGTTCCTTGCAAGTTTTTATCTAGTTTAAAAGTTTTTTGAAGGCTATCTTTCCCATAATTCAAATAAATATTGTCTTTATCTTGCACTTTTGCAACTCGTGCAAATGATTCACTTCCATATACAAAGCTATCATCTTCTTCTGTGTTATATTTATAAATTACTGTTCCATTGTATGAACTTAACTCTTCAACATCTTCAAGAGTTTCACTTGGATTTATTTCATCATTTGTTAATATAACTACATTAAAATCAGTAAACTCTTCAAAAGCTTTTATCATAGAGTATAGATTTTCTACTCTTTCATGGGTAAATAAATCCTCTCCTATGATTATAGTTTTAGTTTTTTTGTCTAAAGATCTTTCAATCATCTCTTCAAACTCTTCTTCACCTGCACTACTTTCAGCTGAAATATAACCATGATCTAAATCATTTAAATACTTTTCTAAAGAAGCACTTCTATTTTTTGTAAAAAAATCTAAAAGTAAAGCCAATACTCCCTCTTCACTTCCAACTTCATACTTTAAAAATTGTGTATAAAAAAGTTTTAAATCAATATCATCAATAGGATGCATATAAATAAATTCTGCTTCATTTTTCGCAATAGCTTCTAAAATCAAATCTTTAACTTCTTCATTATCTCTTAAAATCATTGCGCCTAAGCATATAATATAATCACTCTTTGAAACTATTTCTAAATTTGTATTTTTATTCATCATCGTCATCTTCTTTATCTTTTTCTTTTTTTGGTTCTTCTTCAAATGGTTTTATTTCTGGTTTTACTTTTTTTACAACTATTGTCCAATCTACTTCATTGAATTTTAAAGAGTTCATTAAAGTATATCCAGCTTCATAAATAACATCAGCTGATTTTTGGATATGTGAAAAATCTCCTATTTCAAAAAGAAATATTGCATTTTCACCATCTTTTATATCTTTATCCATAAGTTCTAGCATTCTAGAATAGAAATCATCTTTTAATGGTCTTAAATCGTATCTTTTCATAAATGCCCCCTTACCTATCTATCTCACCAAAAACTACATTCAAGTTACCAATAATAGTAACAACATCAGCTAATTGGTGACCTACTAATACTTCTTCTAAAATTGAAGTATGCCAAAAAGAAGGAGCTCTTACTTTCATCTTATAAGCATAAGGACTTCCATCACTTACAATCATAAATCCTAACTCACCTTTTGGTGATTCTGTTGCCACATAAACTTCACCACGAGGTGGTCTCATACCTTGAGTTACTAAAACAAAGTGTTGCATCAAGGCATAATTTTGAGTCATAATATCCTCTTTTGTAGCTGAGATATATTCAGGCTCATTTGCCATAAGTTGTGAAGGAGAAGCTTTATACATAGGGACTAATTGTCTTAATATTTTTGATGATTCTCTCATCTCTTGCATATGCACTTGATATCTTGCAAAACTATCCCCAGCAGTTGCTATTGGTATATCAAAATCAAGCTCTGGATAGATACCATAAGGCATCTCTTTTCGCAAATCCCATTTTTGACCAGTAGCTCTTAATATAGGTCCTGTACATCCCCAAGATTTTGCTGTTTCATTATTTATTACTCCAACATTTTCAAGTCTCATTCTCCAGATTCTATTATCTGTTAAAAGTGCTTCATATTTTGGTACTTCTACTGCTAAGATATTTAAATACTTCTCTAAATCTTCACACCAATTATCAGGTAAATCTAAAGGTACTCCTCCGATTCTAACTGCACTATGAGTAAGTCTTGCTCCACAATAATCTTCTATCAAGTCTAAAGCAAATTCTCTTTCTCTAAAGGCATATAAAAATACAGACATAGCTCCCACATCAAGGGCATGAGTTGCTAGCCAAAAAAGATGAGAGATTATTCTATTTAGCTCTATTAACATAGTTCTTATTACTTCTGCTCTTCTTGGTGCTTCTATTCCCAAAAGTTTTTCAACTGCAAGGGCATAACCATAATTATTTGAAGTAGCAGCAATATAATCCATTCTATCTGTTGTTGGCAAGAACTCATTATAAATCATATTCTCACCCATCTTTTCCATACCTCTATGCAAGTATCCTATATGGGGTCTTGATTTTATTATCTCTTCACCTTGCAGTTCCAAAATAAGTCTCATTTGTCCGTGAGCAGATGGATGTTGTGGTCCAAAATTGACCACCATAGTATTATCTTCTCGCTCGAAGTTTATATTTTCAAAAAAAGGTTTTAGTCTATTGGTTTGTTGCATTATCTACCTTCTCTCATCTAATATTTTTGATTTTTTCTCATCAAAATCTTTAACAAGTCGTTTTTCGAAAAGTTTAACTCCACCCTCTTCTGTATAAGCAAGTGGTGTTTCCTTTTCTTCTCCCTCAACTATTGGTGTTCCAAAAGGAACTTCATGACCTAATCTTGAGAATCTTGTAGTGTCATATCTATCAATAGCGGCATCGTCTCTCTCTTCTGGACCTATTTCTTCTCTTGCTTCTTTTCCAAAGATATGATCTACTTCGTACCATTGTGCAACTTCATCACCATGAAGAGGATATGTCTTTCTTAAAGGGTGGTCATACCAATCATCAGGCATAAGTATTCTTTTCATATTTGGATGATTTATTACTTTTACACCATACATATCGTACATTTCACGCTCTGACCAATTTGCCATTTTAAATAAAGAGTAAACTGACTCTATAGTTTGTTTTTCTTCAATAAAACACTTAACTCTCATTCTTTTATGTTTACTCATAGAAAGCATTTCATAAAAGATTTCAAAACCTTTTCTAGCAGCTAAATAATCTATTGCAGAAAGTTCCATAAGCATGTCATATTCTAACTCTTCTTTTAAAAACTTTAGAGTAGTTACATTATCTTTTGGGTTTATATATATTACTAATTCTTTATTTTCAACATAAGCCTCTAGTATTTGAACTTTTGAACTTATTTTTTCAATATCTTTTTCATAGATTTCATCACTTCTGGGATCACTTCTAGGAACCATAGGAGAGACAAAAAATCTATCAGTGTAGTATGATTTTTTTTGTACATTATCTTTAGGAGTATATTTTCTCATTATACTAACCTCTTTTTCTTTTTAGATAAAAATGAAGATTCTCTTCTTATTTTCTTTTGAAGCATCATAAGTGCATATTGTAAAGTTTCAGGTCTTGGAGCACAACCTGGAAGATAAATATCCACAGGTATTACTCTATCTACTCCTTGAACAGTGGCATAGGTGTTAAACATCCCACCTGTATTAGCACAGCTTCCCATCGAAATAACCCATTTAGGATCTGGCATTTGGTCATATAGTCTTCTCATATATTCAGCATGCTTTTTTGTCAAAGTTCCAGCAACAATAAGTACATCTGCTTGTCTTGGACTTGCTCTAAATATAGTTCCAAATCTGTCAAAATCGTATCTTGAAGCACCAGATGCCATCATTTCTATTGCACAACATGCCAAACCATAAGTTAAAGGCCATAAAGAGTTACTTCGTCCGAAGTTTACAATTTTGTCAACAGTTGAAAGAGCAATAGGTGCTCCTCCATCTTGAAAATATTTTATTTTATGCTGTGCCATTCAAGCGCTCCTTTTTTCCATGCATAAATAAAGCCAATAGTTAATAAAACAATAAATAGAATCATCTCTACAAATCCAAACCAACCTAGAACTTTAAAATCAACTGCCCATGGAAACATGAAGATAATCTCTATATCAAATAAAATAAATAATAAAGCCATAAGATAAAATTGCACAGAGATTGTATTTGGCTGTTTTGTAACTTCTGGTCCACATTCATAGTATGTAGTTTTTAGTTTTTCTGTATCAAGTCTTGCCATTTTTCTACTTACAAGCCTTGCTAACCATACTGTTGCAATAAAGGCACCAAAGGTTAAAACAAACATGATAAAAACACCAAAATACGGATGGGAGAAATCCATATGAGTCATAATTATATCCTTAATTTATTTATATTTAAAGAATTTAGTTTTTTCATTTTAAGTTATATTCAGTTAGATATTAGCAAAAAGCTTTTAAATCTAGACTTAATATTTATGCATATAAAATATGCATCTATTAAAAAATTTATTCCATATTTACACACTTGTACGATAAAACTATTTCATTATGGATTTATAATAAGCCTAGCTTAAAATAAAATAAACAGTTTATATTAGTTTTTTTAATAACCACTTCCAAAGTTCTATATATGCAATATTTATTCCATTATTTTACTCTTAACTCTTTTAAACTATAGAAATAATTTTTTCTCATCTTTTATTAAGGCACCTTTTTATATTATCATCACTTAAATAACTTAATATAAATGAGGAAAAATGAAACTACTATCATCGTTACTTTTTATTGCTCTATTTTTTGTAGCTTGTTCAAATATTAATCCAGAAAATAGAAATATAGAATCAAAAGAAATCTTAATCCAAAAAGCAAACAATAATAATATTGATGCAATGTTAGACTTAGTAAAATATTACAAGTTCCCAGAGACAAAAGAAGGGTTATATTATTTTAATAAATGGTATCCCCTTATAGAAAAAAGCAAAGATACCCAAGGGCAAACAAATATTGCAGAAATCTATTATAAATATGCAGATATGTTTATAAATGGAAAAGAAAAAGCTACTAATTTACTAATTAAAACATCTGACTTAGGAGACATAAAGTCTTCAGTGCTTCTTATAAAAATATATTTAAAAGGATATGCAAATAAAGATGCAAATAAATTATTAAATAAAATAATTGATAAATTATCAAAAGAACAATTGTCAGATTTGTACACTGAATTTTCAAAAAAATACAATAGTAAACCAGCAGATAAAATTTTAGAAACAATGAAAAGCAAAGGTTATGAAGAACCTTTTATAGTAAAAATGAAATATCTTAGATCATTGATATATAGTAAAAAAGATACTGAGAAAGAAAAGGTCTCAACTTTTGTAAATGAAGTAATTGCTTCTAAAAATATAGAAAATATGACTACAACAGCACAACTACTTAGAAGACAATATTATTATAGAAATGATGCAATTAGATTATACGAAGAGGTTATAAAGTATGATCCTTCAAATGCTCAAGCTTATTATGATATTTATAGAATCTTTAGCTTTTCAAGAGAAAAAGATGGTTTAAGTATAGATAAAAAAACGGCTATAAACTACTTAGAAAAAGCTTCTGATTTATCTAATGAAGAAGCTTCAAATGAATTATTAAGAACTTACGCAAGATCGCAAGAGTATATAAATAAGTATACAGAATTAAAAGAAAAACTACTTCAAAATGATACAGGAAAATTTGTATTAGCAAAATATTATAAAACACATGGAAAGAATAATGCTGCAAATGGACTTTTTGAGGAACTTGCAAAAAAAGGAAATATTGATGCAATAGTTGAACTTACAACAAGAACTCAATCAAAATATAGTTTTGACCCAGAAGAGTTTCAGTTAATAAAAAAATGGCAAGAATATGCTATAAAAAGTGATAATAAAGAACTTAAAAAAGAAATAATTAAAAAGATAACCTTAAGTTACCGTAAAAAATATTTTGCGGACTTTTTAGAAAAACTAAAAGAATCAGATACTCAAGATTATAAAAATATCTTAACTCTAAGAAGCCTTGCTAAACAAAGCTATCGTGATTATGACTATCAAGAAGCTATAAAATACTACGATTTGGCATCTTCTTATGGTGATGTATTTAGTAAAATACACCTTGCAAAACTTTATTTAAATAGTAAGGTAAACCAATATGATAAAGCAGTTGAAATATTAGAAGAGCTTACAAACAAAGGTGATAAGGAAGCAAGGAAAGAATTAATATATCTTTATACATATCCTCCTGCTGGCTATGAAAAACAACCACTAAAAGCAATGGAAATATATAAAAAATATGCACAAAAAGGTGATATTAGGTCTATAGAAAAATTAGCTATTTTTTATATTTGTGATACTTGTGGAAATGGAAAATATATAGATTACAAAGAAGGACTTAAATACCTTAATCAACTAATAGAACGAAGAGGAGAAGCTAGAGACTATGCAACACTTGCTTGGCTTTACAATTTTGGTAAAGGATTAGATATAGACTTACAAAAAGCAAAAAAGAATTACTTAATAGCCGTTGAGAAAGGATATACAAGAGGGTATTATAATCTTGCAAGTCTTTATTACCAAAAAGACAAAACTTTACCAATAATAAGACTTGATTATAAAGAAGCATTAAAATACTTACAATTGGGCTATGAACACCATGATCAAGATAGTGCTTTTTTATTAGCAAAATTTTATGAAAAAGGTTTTGGAGTTGAAAAGAATCTTGAAAAAGCAGTTGAATATTATAAGCGTGTAGCTCGTTCAAATGATAGTGTCTCTAATTTTTTGGGTAACTATTATAGAAAAAGAAAAGATTATGAAAACGCAAGAAAATACTTCTCTTATGCAGCAAGGAACAATTACGGTGGTTCACTTCTTGACTTAGGGGTTTTATATGAAAAAGGGCTAGGTGGGAAAAAAGATATTTATAAAGCTATTGAATATTATGAGAGAGCCTACAAAAATAATACATCTCAAAAAGATATAGCTGCATATAATCTTGGATTGGTATATCAATATGGAAAAGATAAAATTAAAAAAGATATAGAAAAAGCAAAAGAATGGTATAAAAATTCAAATTATAAGAAAGCAAAAAATAAATTAAAAGAATTAAAATAAGTACTCTTTCGAGTACTTATTAAATAACTCTTTTTAAAAAAATCCAACTTTATTTTCAGAGTCAAATTGAGATTTTTGTTCTTTTGTAATATGTTCTTTGAAATCTTCCATTTTGAAAATTGGGTCATCCATAACTGCTACTTTGTAAGCAGTATTTTTAATCACTAACTCTATTTGTCCACCTGTTAATTCGATTTCTGATATTTTATTTATATCAAAGTCTTTATCCAAAGGAATGTTTGCAGGTAATAGTTTTTTCCAAAGCTCTAGTCTTTGTTCTTTATTTGGTTTTACAAACTCTATTTTATAATTAAATCTTCTTGAAAATGCTTTATCCAAACTCTCTAAAAGGTTTGTTGTAGCTATTAGTATTCCATCAAATCTTTCAATTTGTTCTAAAAAGATATTTTGCATTTGGTTATGCATCTTATCACTACCACTTGTAGATTCTGTTACCCTTGAACTTAAAAATTGGTCTGCTTCATTAAGTAAAAGAATTGGTTCACTTTTAGTTCTATCTCTAATATCATTGTATGTTTCAAAAATTTTTCTAACATTTTTTTCACTCTCACCCACATACATAGATAGTATTTTAGAACAGTCAAAGGCTAAGACTTGTCTTTTAAGTGATTTTGCCATAGCTAAAGCTGTAAGTGTTTTACCAGTACCTGCGATACCATAAAAGATGATTCGTGCATCAATTCCTTTTTTTCTATCTTTTATTCCCCACTCTTTAAGTCTATTTATTACTTTTTTGTCAACTTGTTGTAAAAGAGCGTCAAGTGTTTCTTTTGTTTTTGGATTTAAAACAACATCTTCTAGTGTCTTATCAGTAGAGATAAGTTCAAACATATCTTGTTCTTTTATTACATTATCGATTTTGATTTTTGAAGTTCTTGTTTTCTTTTTTGCTGGGTGCGAGATTTTGTATAAAACTTCATCTGGAATATAGAAGTTTCTATTTATTCCACCAAAGGGAGTTAACATTTCATCATAATCTACAAGTCCTGTTGAAACTAATTTTGAACTCTCTTCTAATAAACTTCTATTTTTAATTTTTTCATAATCATCATGTGAAATCAAATCAATAAGTGAATTCATATCTCTTATTGATTCATCACCTCCTGAATACTCTTCTTTTAATAAAGCAATAAATATCATTTGCTCTTGCTCATCTAAATCATTCTCTTTGAAAAATCCCACAAGCATGATTTCATGTGGTGTTGCTATTACTCTTTCTTTTATTCTATTTTCTAGAAGTGTAAGTTTTGATTTTAGTCTTTTTATATTTGGAGATTTTTCATCAAAATTATGTTTCACTACATTTAATTTTTGTGCTAAATCTATTTTGAAAAACTGGTCTTGTAAATATTCCAAGTGATCACTATATTTAGTAATCTCAGGTAAAGACATATCCATAGAACCATCTTCCATAAGTTTTAAAAATGATGGAGTTAAAGATACACTTGAGTTCAATAACTCTAATTTTGACAGTTCGCTTAGCTTTACAGGTGTAAATGAGTTTTGAACTAGCCACCCTAGTTCAAGTAGTGATTTGATAACTTCAAGTTTTTCTAGATGTTCATATTTCTTTACATCATAAAACTCTGATAAAATATCAATCACCATCAAAGCATCTCTTCCACTTATATACTCTTTTGTAAGATATTGAAGTATTTTTCCCTCTTCTAGGTTACACTTCAATTGCACAAAAAGGTCTTCTTTTTGCAAGTCTATGCTTTGTATAAATTTAATTAATTCGTTCATTTAATAGTTATTCCTGTTTTTATTATATCTGTAAATTTTTCTTCCATAAATATCAATAATACATTAAAAAATCTTAAAAGAAGATACTCCTATTTTAAGATTTTATTTAAGCCTTCATAAAAAGTATCAGTGTCGATTTTTTCTTTAAAGTATAGCTTCTCACTTCTTTTTAATGTATCGATTAAAATCTCCTTATCTTCTTTTTTTACATTTTTGATATCATCATACTTAATATATACATTTTTTGTAAAATCTATATTAAACTGATTATTTATAATTGTTATATTATCTTTACATAAACCTTTATATCTTGACTTATAATCATATATCGTATTACAAGAATTGTTTTTATAAAACTCTTCTATCATATTTATATTAGATGAATCCATATATAAAACCCACCCAATAGCAACTAAAAACGGAGAAAACAAAAGAAGTAAAATCATAAAAAAGATCCCTAATATTTTTTTATATTTTACATGAGTTTTTATTAAAGTAGATTATGAAAATATAATTAACTAAAGAAATAAATTTTATCTCTTTAGTTAAAAGCTGAGATTTTGTAGTTGTTTTTTAAAGTATTAAATAGAAAAAGATTTTTCTATCATATCTTTTATTTTTTCTTGTAAATCAGGATTTTTATCTAAGATTTTTAGACTATTATAAATCTCTAATAATTCTGATTCTTCAAATGTTGAAATATCATCAGCTGATGCATATACAAATTCAAGTTTTATATAATCCACTCGTTCATCACTTGTAGTTTTTACAAAGATTTGACTATTTGAAAAAGCATTTTTTTGTATATTTTTTGCAATATCATCACTGAAACCCAAAGGAAGATTAGGGTTTATTACTACATGAATAAAGATTTTATTACTTTTTATTTTTATAGAATCAATATCAACACAATCATAATGCTCATAAATTATCTTATCACTTTTAGCAAATAAATCATACAAAGGACAAACATCAAGTACATTTTTCTTTTTAAACTGTGGTAATGCTGACATCATAAGAAAGTAGTTATTAAATTGTTTTCTATCAAGTGGTCTTGCTACTATTTTTTTGTGTTCAAAACTGCTATTAAAAAGTGTTGCTGTTCTATTTAAGTCAAGAGTGTTGTTATTTTTCTGCTCATTGTTGTTTATCATAAACCATACCTTTATTATCTTAGGTTTATTATATATTTTTGAAGATTTTTTTGGAATGAGATTTTGTATGAAATGATAAGAATTAGAGATGAAAAACAGTTTCTTAAACTATTTTTAAGCAAAGTAATTCGTTTTACTCCAAATTTGATTTTGTTCCCAGTTTTCTATAAAGCCCATACTTTCAAGTTTTACTTTAGGATATTTTACTAATAATGCTTTTATCTTTGATTTAAACTCTATTTCATCTTCTCCTATGCTTGTAAGAATAAACTCAATTACACTCAATGCGAAAAAGATTTTATTTTTACTAGTTTTCATCTGTTCAAAAGCCTTAAATCCTTTGGGTACTTCAAAACTAATTCCCAGTGTTCTATTCCAAATTCTACTGTGGTGAGCACAAATATTTCGAACACTAGATAATGCATGCAACCATTTATAGAAAACTACCTTATTTATCCCCTTTATCCTTTTTATGACTTGCTTTTGTTCTTCCTCTTTTAATATCATAAAAAACTTTGACAAAGTTCCAAAAGAGATAATTTCAACTACACTCCAAACAGGTAAATCAACTGAATTATATTTTTCTTTAAAATGTTTTATAAAATATTCTTTTGAACGAGATTTTTCTTTTAAAATATCATTTTGTAGTTCGTAAAACTTGTCTGCTTTGTTTTCTCTAAAATTATTAAGGACTAAATAGCCAAAGGCATCATACTTTAATGAATGGAAATAAGCTATTTGAGTTCTAAAATATATTTCTATACTTTCAATTGCTTCAAAGATAATTTTTCTTAACTCCGCATCAAAATAATATAAAGAGATTATATCTTCAAAAGAATTATCAGGTAAAAATATATTTTTGTTTTCGCTATTTTGTGGATATTGAAAAGGTAAAAAGTATGCACTAAGTCTATAATAGTTTATATGTTGTAGTTTTGTCAAAGCAAAAGATTCATTTGAAATAAGCAATTTTCTTTGTTTTAAAATTTCTAATTGTTCATTAAAAGTTTTATGTTTTTTTTGATACGAATTTTCTTGATTTTTTATGTTTTGTAGTTGTTCTTTAAAGTCTAACATGAAGAAAACCCTCTCTTTGGCACTTGAAGCAGAGGTGGAGGGGGTGTGTTAATGAAATAATATCTTAGATTTTCTTTAGGTGCACTTAAAAACACTTATTACTCTTTTGATTAATTTCTTATAATTATACTAAAGTTATATAAAAGTTATCTTTTGTGTTTGATTCCGTAGAGTTATTCAATAATTCCGAAAACTTGATTTAAATTTTCTTAATCTCTCTTGAACATCCTTTGGATGTCTCGCTTTTACTTTTTTTAATTACAAAGCTACTCAACTTTAAAATACTTAATATTTATTCTATTACCATTCTATAATATTTGTATTAAACGCAATTTGTTTCTGTTCAATAACTACTCTTGTTAAATCTAATTCATTTAAAGGATTTTCAACAATTGAGATTTTAGGTATATTATTCAAATTACTAACTACTAATAAAATAAATTTATTCTTGTATTCTTGAGCTCTTTCGTATTCATTTTTTGTTAACCTTATTGACCCTTTTTCTAGTCTTACACCTTTTACTTCAACTAAAAAGAAACCATTATTAACCTCAATCTGAAAATCATACCCATCCCCATACAATCTACAATCTTCAATAATCCCATTTTGAAAAATTTTTAATTTACTATAATTATTTAGGAAAAATGTTTCAGCCTCTAAACCAGTTTTTTGTAGTTGTTTGAATTGACTTTTTATTATAGGTTTAATATCTGTTTTTATTTCAAAATCAAACTCAAAATTTTCAACTAAATAAATTTTTAACATATCAACATACGAGTTAACATCTAAATTACCAAATAATATATCTATAGTATATTTTCTATGAATATAAGTATCGCCTTTTTGCCACCAACCCTTTCTTGAATTATCAAAAAAAGGGTCAAATAAATCTTGTCTATTTTTAATCGTTCCAATTGTTTCCGAAACGCCATATAAAACCATATTTTCATAAAATTCATTTTTATTTCTATATCCAAAAGTTGTAACAAATGATTTATCAAATTTTGATAAGCCATAACCTATCAAATTTAGAACTTCATAATTTTCATGTTTATTATTTGCCATTAAATGCTCTTATTGTAGATTTGTTAATATACTCAAAAATAATAGCTAAAACTTATTTAAATGAGTAGATTTCAAAATAAATCAAGGCGAAAAAGAAAAGGTTTGTAGGAGCTTACATTTAGAGTAAGTGACTAAAACCTTTTTTTTTTAACGCAGAGTTATGAAGGAAGATGCTTATTAAAATAAGTCTTTATTTCTCAACGAGATTGTATAAAGCTTGAATCTCTTCCGCCCAAATCTCTTCATTAATAGTTTCAAGAACCAATGGAATATCATCCATTCTCTCATCATTCATAATAAACTTAAAAGCATCCCAACCAATTTTTCCTACACCTAAAGAATCATGTCTATCTACTCTGCTTCCTAAGTCTGGTTTTGAGTCGTTTATGTGCATACCCATTAGGTATTGTCTTCCTACTATTTGATCGAACTCGTTCCATGTTTTATCGTAGGCTTCTCTTGTTCTTATGTCGTATCCAGCTGTGAACATGTGACAGGTGTCTATGCAAACTCCAACTCTGCTTTTATCTTCTATTTTATCAATGATGTAAGCTAGATGTTCGAATTTATAGCCTAAGTTGCTTCCTTGTCCTGCTGTGTTTTCTATCACTAGTTTTACATCTTTTGTGGCATCTATTGCTTTATTCATTGAAACTGCTATATTATCTAAGCACTCTTCTTCGCTTATCTTTCTTAGGTGGCTTCCTGGGTGAAAGTTTAGTCTGTCTAGTTTTAGGATTTCACATCTTTCAATCTCATGGATAAATCCATCTAGTGATTTTTGACGACTCTCTTCAACTGGGTGTCCTAAGTTTATTAAATAACTATCATGGGGTAAAATATGCTTTGGCAATATTCCACATTTGTCCATCTCTTCGAACCATTTATCAAGAACATCATTTTCTAAAGGTTTTGCTGCCCATTGTCTTTGGTTTTTTGTAAAAAGGGCAAAGGCTTTTGCTCCTATTGCTGTTGCATTGATGGGTGCATTGTACACTCCCCCACTTGCGCTTACATGTGCTCCTACATATTTCATTTATCATCCTAGTGTCATTTTTTATGGGGGATTTTACTCAATCTTGGATTTTATGTTCCTTATTGTTTCATTTTAGTTCATATATTAATAAATGCTACACAAATGCTATTTTTATCATGTGAATATCATTTCCTTTAATTATTATTTAGCCTGAAAAAATAAGGAGATTTTATGGAGATAAGCACACAAGCTCTTTTTGCAGCACTTCCTATATTTGTTGCTGCGATTTTATTAGTTGGATTTAGATTACCAGCTAAGAAAGCAATGCCGATTGTTTTTGTAGTAACTGCCCTTGTAGCCTTTTATGTATGGCAAGTAAGCTTTAATAGAATACTTGCATCATCAATTCAAGGTTTTTTAATTACACTTGCTGTTTTATGGATAATCTTTGGTGCAATTTTATTGTTAAATACACTTAAACACTCAGGTGCTATAAAAGCAATTAGAGAAGGGTTTAATAATGTAAGCCCAGATAGAAGGGTTCAAGTTATTATCATAGCTTGGTTATTTGGATCATTTATTGAAGGGGCTTCTGGATTTGGTACAACAGCAGCAATTGCTGCTCCACTATTAGTTGCTATTGGTTTCCCTGCAATGGCTGCTGTTATGATTGGTATGATGATTCAAAGTACTCCTGTATCATTTGGTGCAGTTGGAACTCCTATTTTAATAGGAGTAGATAAAGGTTTAGATTCACAAAGTATTAGTAACTCTTTGCAAGCTGTTGGTTCGAATTGGGAAACATACTTACAAATCATCACAAGTGAAGTTGCAATCATTCATGCTATTACAGGAACACTAATCCCACTTTTTATGACTCTTATGATGACTAGATTTTTTGGTCAAAATAAATCATGGTCAGAAGGTTTATCTATCTTACCTTTTGCTATTTTTGGTGGATTAGCATTTACTATTCCTTATGCACTTACAGGTATATTTTTAGGGGCAGAATTTCCTTCTATTATTGGTTCTCTTGTTGGACTTCCAATTGTAATTTTTGCTGCTAAGAAAGGTTTTTTAATTCCTAAAGATACTTGGGATTTTGCTCCAAAAGAAAAATGGCCAATCAGCTGGGTATCAAAACTTGAGATGAATATGGATGCAATGAATACTAAAGTTAATATGTCCTTAACTAAAGCTTGGATTCCATATGTACTTGTTGCGATTATTTTAGTAGTTACAAGAGTATCAAGTGAAGCAAAAGCTTTTGTTACAGCTTGGGTAATACCTTTTAAAGATATTTTAGGTGAAGGATTAAACTATTCAATTACACCTTTATATTTACCAGGTGGGATTTTAATATTTGTAGTTTTAATCACTTTTTTCTTACACAAAATGGAATTCAAAGAGATAAAAGAATCTTTTTCTGAGTCTTCAAAAGTTATGTTAGGTGCGGGGTTTGTACTTGTATTTACTATTCCATTAGTTAGAATTCTTATTAACTCAGGTGTAAATACTGCTGGTTTTGATTCTATGCCTGTAGCCATGGCAAACTTTGTGGCACATTCTGTTGGTGATATTTTCCCATTATTTGCTCCATTTATTGGTGCTTTAGGAGCATTTATTGCTGGAAGTAATACTGTTTCAAATATGATGTTAAGTCAATTCCAATTTGGTGTTGCAAATGCCCTTGGACTTTCAACTGCACTTATGGTATCTCTTCAAGCAGTAGGAGCAGCAGCTGGAAATATGATTGCTATTCACAATGTTGTGGCAGCATCTGCTACTGTTGGATTACTTGACCAAGAGGGTGAAACAATAAGAAAAACAGTTATTCCTACACTTTACTATTGTTTAGTTACTGGAATTATTGGTTTAATTGCAATGTACTATTTTGGAATAACAGATCCATTAGTAAAATAAACTTACAAGGAGAAACTCTTCTCCTTGTAAATACTACTTACAAATTTTTTGATTACTTTTCTTACTATATAGTCCATTAATAGCTTTTTGTAAAATATGTATTTCATAACAAACTTTTCCATTAGTTTTACTTCTATTTACTAGTCCTGTTATTTCATATACATCTATTGATTTAGGATTTGGAAAAATTCCATTTACTGGCTTATGTTTAGACACAAAGATTTTATTTGTATCAAAAATATAATAACTCTCATGGTGCTCATATTTTACTATATTATTTTTTTTAAACTCAATCATAAAAGGCTCATCAGGACTATTATAAAAGCCAAAAGATATATTAGTTCTTTCATCACTTTTTTCATCTAACTTGCTCATTTCCCAAGTCCCTATAATCTCTTTTGGCATAATAGCATTAATAGTTGAAATTAAAAACAGTATTAAAAAAATTATTTTCATTTACAAACCCTCTATAAAAAGCTTCTTATAAAATTATATTATGCTAATAATATTAAAAAAATACTTAAGATTTATGATTGTTTATATTTAAAGAAAAGCAGAGAAATAAGTAAAGCCTAGTAAAAGGCTTTACTCTTTTTATTAAAAACTTTCCCACTCATCATTATCAATTGATTTTTGAGGTGTGATTACTTTTGTTTTTTGTGAAGAATTCTGTTCACTTATTTTTTTGTCTGTAGGCTTAAGAGTTTGAGTCACTTTTTTTGTACTTGTAGTTTGTTCTTTTTTTACTACATTTACTGATTTACCCTTCCCCTCAAAGTTATTTAGATTTACATTATTTACAATATCTATTGCTATTTCATTTGTTATTTGAGCAATATCATTTGTTTTATCTGCAACTGCTGCATTTTCTTGTGTAAATTTATCTAACTGCCCAACTGCATCAGCTATTTGTGCCATACCTATAGATTGTTCTTTTGCTGCATTTGTTACATCATCAATTAATTTACTCGTCTCCACAATTTTTGTTTCAAGATTAGTAAACCCTTCTATCATTTTAATACTTATTGTTTTACCATTATTTGCTTTTGTTGTTGCACTCTCAACCAACTTTTTAATCTCTTTTGCAGCTTCTGCAGAACGAGAGGCCAAGTTTCTTACTTCTTGTGCAACTACTGCGAAACCTTTTCCAGCTTCACCTGCTGTAGCTGCTTCTACTGCTGCATTTAAGCTTAGGATATTTGTTTGGAAAGCAATTTGATCAATTACTGTTATAGCTTCATTTATATTTATAACTGTATTATTTATATCTTCCATTGCACTAACAGTATCATTTGCTAAGCTTTTACCTTGAGTTGCTGATTCTTTTGTCTCATTAGAGATTGAATTCATCTCTTGTGCTTTATGATTTGTTTGTTCAATTGTACCTGTAATCTCATCTATTGAAGCAGCTGTCTCTTCTAATGATGCAGCTTGAGATGTGGCATTAGAACTAAGTGTTTTTACATTTGAAGTAAGTTCATCTGAACTTTTTTGTAAAGATAAACCATCTTCTTGATTATCCCTTAACATATCTGTAATCATTCTATTCATTTCTATTATTTCTTTTCCAATTTTTCCAGAATGTTCACTATCTAATGTAGCTGTAAAATCTCTTTTCATATAAGATGATAAAATTTCACTTATTTTATTTAAATCTTGTCCAACTAATCGTTCTAAATTCTCTAACATAGTATTAAGAAGATTTTTCAATTCATTAAGAGAATCGGTACTTGTACTTTTGTCTATTCTTTTATTTAAATATCCTTCACCCACATGATTTACTACATTTTTAACATTTTCAAGTAGTTCATTATCTTGATTAATTCCAACTTGAATTTTTGTTATGTTTTCATTTATACTTTTTGCCATGGCACCAAATTCGTCATTTGATTTTATCTCAATTGATTTTGTTTCGCTTGTCTCTTTGTTTAAGTATAAGAAAAATCCATCAAGTCCACTAGAGATTGATCGTAGATTAAAATTAAGCTTTTTAATAGTGAAAATAACTACTCCAGCCATTAATAAAATTCCAATTAAAGCAGCTATTATTGAAAAATTTCTTATGAAATAAGCATCTTTTAAATACTCATTTTCAGGTACAGTTAAAAACAGATTCCAATAAATCCCTTCATTACCAATAGCAATAGCTTTTGAATAATAAAAATTAACTAATCCAGTTTCTTTAAGTCTTGAAAATGTTGTATCTTTATTCTCTTGTGCTCTATTCATAGCATTTTCAAAGTTTCCAGTAGGAGTAACTAAAACCCCTAGGTTTTCTCTTTTTGGATGGGCTAGATTATATTTATGTTGTCCTACAAGGAAAAAGTAACCAGTATCATAATACCTTGTCTCTTTTGCTTTTTGAGCAAATATTTCTAAGTTGATATCAATTCCTGCTACACCTATATATTGGTTATTATTATACATAGGTACTCCAATACTTACCATAAGTACTTTTTCTCCATTTACAGGATATAAATATGGCTTAGTAATATATAATTTACCAGTTTCCATAGGGCCTTTTACCCATGCATCTTTTTCAGAATAAACAGCTCCAGGAGAAACAGATATTCCAGAATCTGTTCTTGTAATATAAGGATTGAATTGTCCAACTTTATCATACCCCTCTTTTCCAGCCATTTCCATGTTTTCTGGGAAAAGTAGTGTCTTATCTTTTATTTTAAACCAAATACCAACTATAAGTTTATTTTGATTTAAAATATCTTTGAAATACTGAATAACTTCTTTTTGCTCTAAAGCAATACCAGTTTTAAAAGGAGATTCAAACTTTTTAGCCATCAATCTAGTGATAAGAATCGTTTGGTCAACTTCTCCTTGTATAATACTAGCTTCTTTAAAAGCAGCCTCTTGTAAATATTTTTTAGCTTCGGTTTGTGAAGTTTCATATGAATACTTAATAACAAAAAACATTGTTATTCCAAAAACTACAACCATCGTACTTAAAACTTGTAATAATAACTTATTACCAAAACCCAACTGGCTTCTCATCTTTTCTCCCTTTTATATCTTTGTTAATATTCTGTTAATATTATACTCTGATTTGGTTACAAATTAGACTACAATAATAATATTTTCTTATAAAAATAAAATTATAATAACAATATTTTATGTATAAAAATTATTCTATTTAAGCTATTTTACGAATAATTAAATATAGTTTACACTTGATTAATAATAAACTTACTATAATAAATAAAAACAAGGTAAGTAATGATACTTGATTATGAAAAAACAGACGATTTAACTAAATACAAAATTATGTCAGATACAGTAGTTCCAAGACCTATAGCTTGGATAGTAACAGAAGATAATGGAGTTTTAAATGCAGCTCCTTTTTCATACTTTATCCCAATATCAAGTAATCCAGCAACATTAATTGTTTCAATTGGAATAAAAGATGATGGTAGCCCAAAAGATAGTTTAGCAAATATTTTGAAAACAAAAAAGGCCACAATTTGTTTTGCAAATAAAGACAATGTGGACAAAGTAAAACTATGTTCAACTATGTTAAAAAAAGAGCAAAGTGAAATCAAAGAGTATGATATAAAAGTGCAAAAAATACTTGAAGATTTTCCACCTATGATTTGCTCTTCTCAAAGTGCTCTATTTTGTGAATATTATGACACAGTTAAAATACCTGGGAAAACTACACCTCTTATATTAGAGATAAAAAAACAGTTCATTGAAGATGATAGAATCAATGAAAAAATGCACATAAATGTAGAAAATATAGGAAGATGTGGAGCTTTCTTTAAAGCTATGGTAGACCTTTAAATTTTAGGTCTTACCATCTCTTGAGGTTTTACATATTCATCAAACTCTTTTTCAGTAAGTATTCCCAATCTTAGTGCTTCTTCTTTTAAGGTTGTTCCATTTTTATGGGCTGTTTTTGCTATAAGTGCTGCCTTTTCATATCCAATATAAGGATTTAATGCAGTTACTAACATCAAAGAATCATTTAAGTATTTTTCTATATTTTTTATATTTGCATTTATTCCAACTGCACAATTATCATTAAAGGCTTTCATAGTATCACTTAAGAGTCTAATTGACTGCAAAATATTATAAGCAATCACAGGCTTAAAGACATTTAATTCAAAGTTTCCTTGGCTAGCACTAACACTAACTGTTGTGTGATTTCCCATAACTTGAACAGCAACCATTGTCATAGCTTCACTTTGGGTTGGATTTACTTTTCCAGGCATAATTGAACTTCCCGGTTCATTTTCTGGAATATTTAACTCACCTATTCCACATCTAGGACCTGAAGCTAACCATCTTATATCATTTGCTATTTTCATAAGATTAGAAGCCAAGGCATTTAAAGCTCCACTTAAAAAAACTTCTCCATCATGGGAAGTTAAAGAATGAAATTTATTAGGGTGTGATACAAATTTATAGTTTGTATTAGTATTTATATTCAAGTTTTCACAAACAAGGCGCGAAAAATCTGGGTGGGAATTTAATCCTGTTCCAACAGCCGTTCCTCCAATGGCAAGTTCTGTTATATATTTCATACTATCATCTATTTGATTTAGTGCTTTTTCTAACATCTCAACATAAGCTGAAAATTCTTGCCCTAAAGTAAGTGGTGTAGCATCTTGAAGATGTGTTCTTCCTATTTTGATGATATTTTCAAACTCTTTTGTTTTATTTTCTAGGGTTGTTTTTAGTTGATTTATTGCAGGAATTAGTTGTTTTTGTAACTCTAAAACAAAAGCTATTCTCATAGCACTAGGATATGTATCATTTGAACTTTGACCTTTATTTACATCATCATTTGGATGTATTAGTTTTTCAACTCTAAAATCTTTTCCTAAAAGTTCAGTTGATCTTGAAGCTATTACTTCATTTAAGTTCATATTTGATTGGGTTCCACTTCCTGTTTGCCAAACAGCTAAAGGAAAATTATCATCAAGTTTTCCCTCTATAATTTCATCACAAACTTTTGAGATAACATCTTTTTTTTCTATTGGAAGTTTTTGTAAGTCATAATTAACTATTGCGCATGATTTTTTTAAATATGCAAAAGCTTTGATTATCTCTTTTGGCATTTTTTCAATACCTATGGGAAAGTTTTCCAAACTTCTTTGGGTTTGAGCTGCCCAATATTTATCATTTGGAACCTTGATTTCTCCCATAGTATCTTTTTCAATTCTATAATTCATCATAATCCCTTTGTTTTTATTAATTATATATCAAAAAACAAAGAGATTATTTAAAAATTATTATTGAACTATTTGATGAAGTTTAGAACACTGTGAAAGTAATACCTCTGATCCTGACATATCTTGTATAATATCTTCAAAAGAGTGAAAATGTGCATTATAAACATATATAAATATTTCATCCCCTTTTTCTAAATAGTGATGTTTACCAAACTCACTATATGCTGTTGCCCCAGCTGCTATTAAGATACCTTTTTTATTATTTATGTCTTTTAAATATTGTGGTAATGCTTCAAGTGGACCTACTTCTTCTTGGGTATTAAATTTATCTATCATCCAATCTTTTAATTGACCAAAAAAGTATGAGTATGAGTTTACAGCGCTAACTGTTCCATAATCATGTACAATTCCATCTCTTTTTAAAAATGAAGCGATGTGATATTTATTTAAAATTCCTTTTTCATCAAAACTATCTATTTCAATAAATTCAGGTGCAATTCCTTTTGATGATGCTCCCCAGTTCTTTTTGCTACTTAGCATCTTCCCATCTTGCACTCTATTTGAGCAATCATTAAATGCCCCAAAAAGTCTTGGTTTCAAATCTACTAATTTATCATTTTCATATACGAAATCACAAATTAATCCTACTTCTGCTTCAACTTGTAAATGCTCTATTCCATTATGATTTATCTCATCTGTACAAATAGGAAATTGTCCTAAATAACTCTTATCATTTGGAATATAAAAAGGAAATAATCCTTTTGGTGCATCTTTTTCCTCTGTTTTGATTACTGAAAACTCATCTGCTTCCCCTGCTTCCCCTAAGTGATTTGCAAAGTTTCCTGCAACACCAAAACCTAAATAATCTTTTAAGTCTTCTGTATTTATATTGTGTTTTTTCATTTTTTTGCCTTTAAATTTTAAAATTTATGACAATTTATTTTTTATTTTGGGATGATTATTTATTAAAGTGAGAATATTTTCGTGAAGTTTATGTGGGTAGTTAAATTATCTTATCTAAAAATCTACCAGCGGTATAAACTCTTCTCACTATTGTTGGCGAGCATGACCAGTTTTTTATTAGCAAGTACTGTAAAGTTATAGTTTGTCATCTTTTATCCTTTCGTAATTTTTGAAGATAAAAGATTACCCTCTTATCTTCAAAATTAGCTTAAATTTTTAAACTAAGAAAAAAATCTTTTTTCTACTTCATCTAAAAGTTTTCCACCAGAGAATTTAGCTCTTTGAACTAATTCCCAAAAGTATCTATATGTTGCTCTATCATGTAGTTCACCATCATATTGAATAGGTCCCCACTCTGCATTTTGTGCAGCTAATAAAATATTTTGTGCAGCTTCAAGTTCTGTAAAATCTGGTTTCATAGCATCTACGATTGCTTGAACTTGTGTTGGATAGATTGACCACATTCTCATAAATCCAAACTCATTTCTTGCTCTCTCCGCATCTTTAAATGTTTGGTATGGATTTTTTAAATCTAAAGTTACATTGTGACAAGGAATAACATGATTTTCAATAGCTGCTTGACATACTTTTGCTTTAGCAGCTGCAATTAATCTATGTTCAAATTGACCTGGGCTTCTCATATTTATAGCTGGAATTGCACCTTGGTAACCAGAAACAAAATCCATAAGACCGAAATCTAAAACTTGTAACCAAGGTAGCGTTGCAGTTTTTTCAACATCTCTTAATGCCCCATGAGTTTCAATTAAGATATGAATTGGAATCTCTCTTTTTATTCCAGCTTCCTTTGCTACTTTTTGAATATACTCAATTTGTGTTTTAGCGTCTTCATAACAAGTTGATTTTGGCAGAGTAATATATGCAAGTTTTTCACCAGCACCAGGTACTAAAATATCAATATCTTGTCTCCAATCAGGGTGTGAAAAATCATGGATTCTAGTCCCTGCCATCGCATAAGGATTTGCTTCAGAGTTTACAATTCTTACTATCATTTCTGCATGTTCTACTTCTTTTCCTGTTTCTGCTCCATCTTCACAATCACAAGTGATATCAAAAACTGGTCCTAGTTTTTTTTGCATTTCAAAGCCTTTTAAAATAAGCTTTTCACTTCCTGCAAAGTGCTCACAAGTTGGGATGATTGGTAAAGATTTTCCTGATTCAAATAGTGCTTTATTTGGATGTGTCATAATATTTCCTTTTTAAATTTCGTCCCTCAATTTTAAAAGGGACCTTTTTTATTTAATGTCTTCTTTTCATCATGGGAATTAAATTCCCATTAAAAGAAGCAAAACCTAAAGAAGGCAACGAGTTGCCTTTTGCCTTAACTCTATTTTTGTTTTTTTGGTATAACTACTGTGTAGTCTAAGTCTAATACAACTTCTTTTTTATACTTTCCATTTTCATCAAAAGTACTTGTAAAAGTCTCTGGTCTTTGGTTTTTAAGTGCTACTGTTCGAAGTCGCAATAATCCCAAATCTTCTCTTTCATGATTAATTGTTTCAATTACTTCAGTAAAGGCATAAATAGTATCTCCTGCATATGTTGGATTGGCATGAGCTCCACTATTTATTGAGTAAATCCATTGGGCATTTTGTAAGCCATTAAAGGAAATACTTCTAGCTATTGAAATAACATGTCCCCCATACATAAGTCTTTGACCCATTGGTGTGCTTTTCATCATAAAATCATCAAAATGTACTTTTGCATTATTTTGATAAAGTTTAGTTGCTAAGGTATGATCGCTATTATCAATAGTAATACCTTCTGCGTGATTTAATCTCTCACCTGCTTCATAGTCTTCAAAAAAATAAACTCCACCTGTAACATCAGTGTTTATATCTTTTAAAACTGGAATATTTATCTCTTGTGCTATGGTTTGAGTTTTTGCAAAAGTTGGAACAGTATTTATTCCACTCATTTCACCTTTATTTCTTTTGTGAACCATAACCCATCTTTTAAGATTTAAAACCTCATTTTCATCTTGGTTGTATCCAATAGAGTGCACATAAACCACTCCACTTTTACCATTTGAATTCTCTTTTAAACCTATGATTTCAGTCTCAAGTCTTACTGTATCTCCTACAAATACGGGATTTGGGAAAGACACTTCGGCATAACCTAAATTTGCAATTGCATTTAAAGAGATATCTTGAACAGATTTTCCAAAGGTCAAATGAAACATCAATAAATCATCAAGTGGTTTTTTATCATATCCCATTTCTTGAGCTAAGATATCCGATGAATTTAGAGAAAATCTACTTCCAGTTAAGGCGATGTAAAAAGATACATCACCATCACTTATTGTTCGAGGAAGAGGATGAATTATTTTTTGACCAATTTTAAAATCTTCAAAGAAGTTTCCAAAATTGATTTTAGTGCTTATTTTAGACATTTTTCTTCCTTATTTACCAAATAAATTTTGACCTAAAGATTTGTATGTTTCATAAAGTGTTATCATCTTTTTAGCCCATTTTATTCTACTTATATCCACAAGTTTATCTTGATATAAAATAACTTCTTTACCATCTTTTACAGCATCTTCATATAAAGAAATCATCTCTTCATACTCTTTTACCTCTTCTCTTTTTGGAGTAAAGATATCATTTATATACTCTATTTGCACAGGATGAACTAAAGCTTTTCCATCAAATCCTAAATCAAAGGCATCTTTTGTAGAATCTTCACAAGCAAACTCATCATGTACATCATAATGTGGTCCATCAATTACTACTTTATCATAAGCTTTAGCAGCAAGTGCTATTTGTGAGAGATAATTAATAATAGCTTTTGAACCTTTTTTAACATCTATTTGCAGTCTATTTGCAAGTTTATTAGAACCTGCAACTACTACTTCTACTCTAGACGATGCAGCACATATTTCTTGGATATTTAGAACTGACAATGGCGACTCTATCATTATCATCATTGTTAATTCTGGGTTTACCTCATCAATTAATTTTGCTGCTTCTAAAACATCTTCTTTATTATCAATTTTAGAAAAAAGTATTCCATCTAGTTCTATCTCTTTTGCTAGTTGTAAATCTTTTTGTAAATCTTCACTTCCTAAATTATTTACTCTAAGAATTCTTTCTGATTCTCCGAATTTTGAACCCTCTTCTTTAAATACTTCTTTTAATACAACTCTTCCTGCTTCTCTTTGTTCCATCAAAATAGCTTCCATATCAAAAATCAAAGTATCAGCTAAAACTGTTTTTGCTTTTTGTACATACTTTTTATTATATGAAGGAACATATAAAAGTGATCTTCTTGCTTTATATTCAACAAGTTCTTCTCCTACACTTAAAGCAACTTCTTGTTCATGTATGTTTTTTACAAGTTGTTTTCTTAAAACCTTACCATTTTTAGTTCTTGGATAATCACTCATAGCAAAGATTCTCTTAGGCGCTTTATATTTTGCCAAGTTATCTTGAGAATATTTTAAAATCTCAGCCTCTTCTTCTTGGCTTAAAGGTTTATGTCCAATCACTGCAATGGCAACTAATGTTTTATCTTTTTCAATATCTAAACCAAACGCTACACAATCAGCAACTTTATCATGAGTTTTTACAACTCTTTCAATCTCATGTGGAGATACTCTAAATCCAAAGGTATTGATAATGTCATCTTTTCTACCTATGAACCAAATATAACCATCTTTGTCTTTTTTAGCATAATCACCTGTGAAAAAGTATCCATCATGTTTAGCTTTTGATGTCTCATCATCCAATTGCCAATACTCTAAAAATAACCCTGGATCATCAACTCCTATACAAATCATTCCCTCTTCTTCAGTATCTACTTCTTCTAAAGTATTTGGATCTATTAGTTTTACGATATGGCCTGGTTGTACAAAACCTGCACTTCCTGGTCTAATTGGATTATTAACAGAGTGTGATATATAATAAGAACATTCACTCATACCTATTGCTTCATAAATATCTTGTTTAAATCTTTCTCTCCAAAGTCCTAACATCTCATCTGATAAATGCTCACCTGCACTCATGCAGTATCTTAAACTTGGGCAATCTTCAATCGTTGTTTTTGTTTTTTGGATAATTTGTCTATAAATAGTTGGAACTCCAATAAAAATAGTACATTTATGTTTTTTAATTAAATTTATCCAAGTTGAAGCATCATTTGCACCTTCATATGCAATAACTGTGTGACCATTGTATAAAGGGTCCATCAATGCAGAACCTAAAACATAAGTCCAGTTAAACTTCCCAGAGTGCATGATTCTGTCATTTTCTTTAAAGTTAAACCAATACTCAGTTGCAGGTGTTCTTCCCACAAGTGATCTATGTGAATGTAAAACACCCTTTGGATAACCAGTCGTTCCTGATGTATATACTAAATATGCTGGCTCACCTGATTTTGATTTGTAGTGATTTGGTGTTGCATCACCATTTTTTAAAATCTCATTTAAAGAATATACATTTATACCCTTTGGTTTTTTAAGATCATCAACACTATCAATTGCTGCTACAATTATTGTTTTTAGATTATCTACATTTTCTAAATATGGAACTAAGTTCTCATACATAGTTGCAGATAACACTATAGCACTTGCTTGTGAATCTTCTGCAAGATACTTAACCTCAGAACCACTTAAAAGTGTAGAAGTAGGAACTGCAATAATTCCAGCTTTTATTGCACCAAAAAATGAAATTGGATAAGCCAATGAATTTTTTAAACAAACTAAAACTCTATCTCTAGCACCAATTCCAATACTTGTAAGGAAATTTGCAACTTGGTCAGATTTTTTAGCTAAATCTTTATATGTTATTTCATCAGTACCTAATTTATCATCTTCTATAACCATTGCAGTACTATTCTCTTTTGGTGTTCCCAAATGAGCTGATGTACAAGCAACCCCGATATTTAAAAATTCAGGTACTTCGATTTTAATAGTTGAACTCATATTATCTCCTTACTATATTTGACCATAAGGCCAGTTTTCTTTAAATGTATGTAACGGCATTTTATTTAATACTGTTAAGGCAAAAGCTTGATCTTCTTTACTTAAACTTCTTAAGGCATAACCTCTTAGAAGATTTTGTAATGACTTACCAAACATCGGAGGATCTAACATCTCACCTTTATATCTAATAGCTCCACTTAAAAGTGCATCTGCTTCAATTGCAGCACTTAAGATTTCTATATCTTTTGCTGTCTCTTTTGGACTTGGAGTAAAAGCAACTTTACAAACATTTATATGATTTGGAGTAATAACTTGTTTACCTGTTAATCCCATAGCTGTTTCTCTTTTAGCATGTTCATAAACATGTCTTGAAGCATTATCACCGTGTAAATCTAACCATCTTCTAATATCTTTTTTCTCAACACAAGAATCAGGTAATGAATTAGGAGTAAGTAAAACTTCAACCCCTCCAATTACACCTTTTCCTTTTATTCTAGCTTCCATTGTAAGCATATTAAAGAAAGTTTCTAACTCATCAATCCAACCCTCAGGTGTGATTTTATATGCCATTGCTTTTGAAAAGTCATGGATACCAAATACCACATGTTGTACAGTTGAATGACTCATAAGTCTATCAGCTATTTGAAGTGATTTTGGATGCTCAATGATTGGTTGAATTTGTAAATTACTACCAATAGAAACTAACCAAGAAGATAAATCTCTAATCTCAGCATCTCCATAAACTTCACCAGCTTTTGCTAATACAATTGCATCAATATATTTATGAACTTGCTTTAACATTTTTAAATCTTCTTCATACTCATCTGTTCTAAAAGGGTTGATTCTAATAGCTATTTGAAAATCTCTTTGTGGAAATTTTGGTAACTCTTGAATCAAAAGTTCCCTACTCATAGCTTTTTGTCTACAACCATCTTCTAAGTCAAATAACACTGTATGTGCTTTTGTTTTATAAGCATGTTTTTGAAGTCTAAGCTTTGCTTGCTCCATAGTCTCATAGCTTCCATCTAGTGGATTAAACTTAATTGGAGGATAATATATTTGAATCCCTGGCCAATATCCACCAAGTACTGGTTTCAAATCGTCATTTGCCGTTAATTTTGATAAATCTATTACAGAAGAAGTCATGATATTTACCTTTATGTTTTTCTTTTTGTAAGGGAATTAATCCATAGGTAAAATAAGCTCATATATAAATTTTATTATTAGTTTTTAAATTAAGGAATATTTTATAAGTTCTCCTAGATGCCATTTTATAGGCTTTATATGAAACATCTCAAAAGTGAGTTTCACATAGTGAGAAAATTTTTGCAATAAATCTTGCAATCCAAAATAAAACTTTTGCAATTATTTAATTAAATGTTACTTTTAGTCAAATAAAGATTCTTTAAGTGAAAATTAAACATACAAAGACAAAAACAAAAGCAATTTAAATAAAAAATGTTAAAATATATAAAATCAAATACAAAGATACTATATTGCAAAATCAAAATAAGTCATTAACAAAAGGTTTGTTGATTTTAAAATCAATTATGAATTCAAGCAAACCTTTAACAGCTAATTTTTTATGTCAAACCCATGATATAGACAAAAGTACAATGTCAAGACTTATCACCACTTTGGTAAATGAAGGGTTTATTGAATATGTTGAAAACTCTAAGGAGATAATTTTAAGTGATATTATGAATAATATATCACAAATAGAAGCTAGAGATAAAATAGTTGAGAAAACAAGAACCTTACTTGATGAAATATTTTATTTAACTCAAGAGTGTTCATATATAGGAATACTTGAAAAAGATGCCGTTTTATATTTAAATCAAGTGGACAAATCAAATAGAGTTTTAAAAACAAAAGACTCAATAGGTCTACATGCCCCACTACATGCAAATGCCTTTGGAAAAGTTTTGTTAGCATATGAAAATGTTGATTTGAAAACTTTAGATCTAAAAAAATACACAGCAAATACAATCACTACAGTTACTAGATTAAAAAAAGAGATTGAAGAAGTGAAACAAAGAGGTTATGCTATTGGTTTTGAAGAGTATGAATTTGGACTTTTCTCAATAGCTGTTCCATATTTCAATAATAAAAAAGAGTTTGTAGGGACAGTTGGAATATCTGGCTTATCTGCAAGAGTAAATAAAGAAAAATCCCATGAATTAGGTAAAAAGATATTTGATTTAGTTAATCCTGTAATCTAATCTTTTTTTATTTTTATTAAGACTTGATTTTTTTTATCTCTAAAAATTACATCTTTTTTATTGCTATTAAAAATAGATTCTAAAAAACTATCTTCATAAGAACTACTCAAATATTTTTTATTAAACTCTTTTAAACTTTCACACTCAAAAGTAGAAGTACAAACTCTATCTTTATATATTTTCATATCTAAGACTGTTTTCCCTACACTATAAATTTGCACTTGAGTATAATTTTCAAACTTAGAAATAAAGCCTTTATCATAAAACTTCATAACAGGTGTTTTTATAAGAATCGTTGCACTTGTGGAGTTTATAACTTGTCTTGATGCACAAGATGAAAGTAAAAAAGTAATAAAAATAATACTAATAATTTTTTTAATCAAATATAGTTCCTTTTAATTTAAAAATGATTTTACAATAATACTTTCAAAAAAGCTACATCTTAAACTACTATTATAAAATTAAAAGTACCACATTACATTAAAGTCATATGAACACATAATTAAGTTGTATTAAAGAATATACTTAAAGGATAAAATTTAAATTAACTTAATTCTAAAACTAAAAACTTGACATTGAAAGAGTACAAATGCACTATATAAAACAACAGCACATAAAAGATTTAATTTATATACTAATCTTTTCAATTTTAATGTTACTACTTCTATTAAAAGTTAATGCTTTTGATTTGTTGATAAAATACACAAGAGCACATGAAGAATACCAATTAGATGAAGTTATTTTACTTGTACTTATTTCATCATTTAGTTTTATTTGGTTTTCTCTAAGAAGGCTAAAAGAACTTAAAATATTAAAAGATAAACTTTCTGTTCAAAACAATAAACTCGAAGAAAAAATAAAAAAAGAGTTAAAAACATCCCTAGAAAAAGAAAAGATTTTATTCAAACAAGCAAGAATGGCTCTTATGGGTGAGATGATTAATCACATTAGCCACCAATGGAAACAACCCTTAAGCGTTATTAGAATGTCAAATACTCTACTTGAAATTAGTAGAGATAAGTTATACCATGTAAATGAAAACGATTTAGATGAAGCTATAAAAAATATTGATAATTCTGTTCAAAACTTATCAGACACAATTGATGATTTTAGAGATTTTTTTCAAATAAATAAACAAATAACACAGTTCAGTCTTACAAAGGTATTTAATAAAGTACTCAAATTAATTGAAAATCACTATAAGAACTCTCACATAATAATACACAAAAATATAGAACATGAAAATGCCTATGGATTTGAAAGTGATATATTACAAGTATTACTTAACATATTAAGAAATGCAAAAGACGAACTTGAAAGAAAAGATTTAAAACTAAAGAGACATTTGTTTATAAATGTATACAGAGAAAATGAACAAATCATAATCAAAATTAAAGACAATGGTGGAGGAATAAAAGAAGAAAATTTAAATAAACTATTTGAAGCTTATTTCATTAGTGAAGAAAATAGTGAAAACCTAGGTACAGGTCTATATATGTGCAAACAAATAATTACTAATATGAAAGGACAATTAAGCGTAATAAATAGTGAATATGAGTTTGAAAATGAACATTACAAAGGTGCTGAATTTATCATTTCTATTCCTATAAATAATTAACTTGAAACTCATTCTAAAACGCTTATAAGCTAAGCACATTATTTGGAGATTTAATAATTTTTTACTATAATGCGATTAAATAAAGGATTTAAATGCTCGTTCACATATGTTGTTCCGTTGATAGTCACTATTTTTTAGAAAGACTACAACAAGATTTCCCCGATGAAAAATTAGTTGGTTTTTTTTATGACCCTAATATTCATCCTTACAATGAATACTTACTAAGACTAAAAGATGTTGAATACTCTTGCCATAAATTAAATATAGAATTAATAGAAGGTCCATATAACCTTGAAGAGTGGTTAAGAAAAGTAAAAGGACTAGAAAATGAACCTGAAAAAGGGGATAGATGTACAGTTTGTTATGATGATAGATTAGAAACTAGTGTAAAAAAAGCTGTTGAATTAGGTCATAATAAATTTACTACAACTCTACTTATCTCACCAAAAAAATCACAAGAAAAATTAGAAATAATTGGAGCCGATTTAGAAAAAAAATATGGTTTACAATGGATTTTCAAAGATTATAGAAGTGGTAGAGGAATGGAAGAGCAAGCAAAAGTTGTAAAAGAGAACTCCTTTTATAGACAAAATTACTGTGGTTGTTTATTTGGATTAGCTCCCCAAAGAGAACAACAAGATAAACTTATGGATGAGATGTTTTTACCTATTTCAAACCAAATTTTACCCCAATCAATAGAGTATCGACTGGAGTTATATAATAATAGAACAAATTTAGATGAGACAAATATTCCATATAAAATAGTAAAACAAAAATTTCTAAACTATAGACTTTTAAATGCAAAAGTTAAAGTAGATAAAGAAGTTATTCCTTCATACTTTTTATGTTACTCAACAATAAATAAAGGAAGAACAAACGGAAAAATAGCATTTGAGAAAGCAGAAATACACTACTTAAATAAAGATGAAGTAAAAATCATCACAATTGATACTTTTAATGACTTTACTCAATCTCATTATAAAGATGTAAAAGACTTGATGTATCATCCTTTAACTTTTGAAGCTGAATTGAAAATTAGAGATAAAATCACTCAAAATCCTTATGGATTATCTGCAATTATAGTTGTTGATGAAATAAGTGAAGGAAAATATGAGATTACTATTGATGCAAAAACTTATGAAGATGTAAAAGAGGTAATTATATAAATGAAACTTCTTGTAAGTGCGATGGAAACTTCTTCTAATATACATTTAAAAGAACTTAAAAAACATCTAAATGAAGAGATTGAACTTATTGGAATCTTTGATAAAAAACTTGGAAATCCAAACTATGATATTGAACAACTTGCTATCATGGGTTTTATTGATGCAATAAAAAGATTACCTTTCTTTTTTAAACTAAAAGATGAAATGGTAGAACTAGCAAAAGATGTTGACAAAGTTTTACTTATGGATTCATCAGGTTTTAATTTACCACTAGCAAAAGCTATTAAAAAGAAATATCCAAATAAAGAGATTATTTATTATATTCTTCCCCAAGCTTGGGCATGGAAAAAAGGAAGAATTCCGAAGATTGAAACATACTGCGATAAGCTTTGTTCAATCTTACCTTTTGAGAAAGATTATTACTCAAAAAAAGAGAAAATCACTTATGTTGGGCATCCTTTACTTGACGAGATAAAAGATTATAAAACTACAGCTTCAACTTCTAACAAAATAGCTTTTATGCCAGGAAGCAGAAAAAATGAGATTATAAATCTTATGCCAATATTTAAAGAGCTTATAAAAAGTATTCCAAATAAAGAATACATTTTAATTATTCCTTCTAAGTTTGATGAAGAGTATATTAAAACTATTTATGGAGATATTTCAGCATTTACTGTTTCTAATAATGCCCATGAAAGTCTAAAACAAAGCGATTATGCTTTTATTTGTAGTGGGACAGCTACTTTAGAAGCTGCACTTATTGGAACACCTTTTACTCTTAGTTATATTGCTAAAAAATTAGATTACTTTATAGGTTCGCGTCTTGTAAAACTTCCAGCTGTAGGATTAGCAAATATCTTTTTTTCAAAGATGGGTAAAGAGCTAATTCATAGTGAGTTTTTACAAGAAAATGTAACGGTTGAAAACCTTTTAAATGATTATAAAAAAATGAATACAAACAAATTTATGGAAAATTCAAAAGTACTAAGAGAATATCTTAAATTTGGAAGTTCTAAGAATGTCGCTCACATAATTCAAAACTAATTTAAATTTTGATAGAATATATGCCTTAAATAAAAAGATATAGGAAAATTATATGCTAGACGTTACACAGATTCAAGAGATACTTCCACATAGATACCCTTTTTTACTTGTAGATAGAATTACAAGCATGGAAGAAGGTAAAAGTATCATTGGTTTTAAAAATATCTCTATTAGTGAACCTGCTTTTATGGGACATTTCCCTGGACATCCAATTTATCCAGGTGTATTAATTCTTGAAGGAATGGCGCAAGCTGGTGGAATCTTAGCTTTAAAAAGCAATGATTTGTCATATGAAGAGATGAAAAGTAAAGTTATTTATTTCATGAGTATTGATGGGGCAAAATTTAGAACACCAGTAAAACCTGGTGATAAATTAGAATACAGAATTGAAGTAAAAAAATTAAGAGGCACTTTAATAGTACTTGATGGTAAAGCTTTTGTAGATGATAAATTAGTTGCCGAGGCTGAATTAAAAGCCATGGTAGTGGATAAATAACAAATATATGAATAATATCCATAAAACAGCTATAATAGAAAATGGCGCAATTATCGGTGATAATGTTACTATTGGCCCTTATACTATCATAGGCTCTAATGTAAAAATTGGAAATGGAAATATAATCGGTTCGAACAGTGTAATTGAGGGTAAAACTACAATTGGTGATAATAATAAGATTTACTCACATGCAGCTCTTGGAACTGATCCTCAAGATTTAAAATTTGATGGTGAAGAAGTTGAACTAATTATTGGAAACAATAATAAAATTAGAGAATTCACACTTTTTAACCCAGGTACTAAAGGTGGAGGTTCAATTACAAGAATCGGTGATGATAACCTTTTTATGGGTTATGTTCATGTTGCCCATGATGTAATCATTGGTAATCATTGTGTATTTGCAAATGTTGCAACACTTGCAGGACATGTTGAAATTGATGATTATGTAGTTGTTGGTGGATTAACACCAATTCACCAATTTTGTAAAATTGGAAGCCATGCTATGATTGGTGGAGGTTCTGTCTTAACTCAAGATATACCACCTTTTTGTTTAGCAGAAGGAAATAGAGCAAATCTTAGAGGTCTAAATTTAAATGGGCTTAGAAGAAGACTAGGAAGAGAAGATATTAATGCCGTTAAAAAAGCATATAAAGATATTTTTGAATCGGGGCAACCAATCCAAGAGGTTGCAAATGAATTAATAAAAACTCAAGATAATAAATATGTGTTAGAATTTGCAAATTTTATTATAAATACAAAAAGAGGAATTCCCTTTATTAGAAAGCAGGAGAGATAGAATATATGAGCAAATTAAAATGTGATTTTTGTGGAGTACAAGATAGTGCTCAAAATCCGGTAATATCAGGGGACAATGCTTGTATTTGTAAATCTTGTGTAAACGCTGCCCATGATATTATTAGTGGGAAAGAACCAGCTGAAGATGAACAAGCATTAAATCCTGATGTTAAAGCAGTAAGTGAAATAAAACTTCATACACCAAGTGAATTAAAAGCTTTACTTGATGATTATGTAGTTGGACAACACAGAGCAAAAAAAGTTCTTTCAGTTGCAGTATATAACCACTATAAGAGAATTTTTAGAAGAGATGAAATTGGTGAAGATACAGAAATTAATAAATCAAATGTTTTACTTATAGGACCAACAGGTTCTGGTAAGACACTACTTGCACAAACAATTGCAAGATATTTAGATGTTCCTTTAGCAATAGCTGATGCTACAAGTTTAACAGAAGCTGGTTATGTTGGTGATGATGTTGAGAATGTTATTACTAGACTTTTACAAGCAGCTAATGGTGATATTAAAAAAGCAGAAACTGGAATTATTTTTATAGATGAAATTGATAAAATAGCTAGAATGAGTGAAAATAGATCAATCACTAGAGATGTATCTGGGGAAGGTGTTCAACAAGCTATGCTTAAAATCATAGAAGGAAGTGTTGTAAATGTTCCACCAAAAGGTGGAAGAAAACATCCAGGCCAAGATATGACTCAAGTAGATACTACAAATATCTTATTTATTTGTGGTGGTGCTTTTGATGGTTTAGAAGAGATTATTAAAAGAAAAAAAGGTAATAATGTTTTAGGTTTTAACCAAACTAAAAGTAGTAAAAAAGATGAATCAGGACTTATCTCTTTTGTTGAAGCAGATGATTTAGTAAAATATGGTTTAATTCCTGAGTTAATCGGAAGATTACATATGATTGCTACATTAAATGAAATAACAGAAGAAGATATGGTTCATATTTTAACTGAACCAAAAAATGCTTTAATAAAACAGTATATTAAACTTTTTGAGATGGACAAAGTAAATTTAGAATTTGACAAAGATGCTTTACTTGCTATTGCTAAAAAAGCAATTGAGCGAAAAACAGGGGCAAGAGGTCTTAGATCAATTTTAGAAGATATTATGCTTGATATTATGTTTGATTTACCAAACTACAAAGAGAAAACTATTACTATTACAAAAGATGTAGTAAGTGATAAAAAAGACCCAAAAATCGCTTAATTTAAAAAGGAGAAAGAGTAAATGTTTTTAGACAAATTAATTGGATTCTTTTCTAATGATATGGCTATCGACCTTGGTACTGCTAATACTATCGTTTCTGTAAAAGGAAAAGGTATTATTATCAATGAACCATCAGTTGTAGCTGTTCAACATGATAAGTATGGAAAAGATAAAATATTAGCAGTAGGTGTTGAAGCTAAACAGATGATAGGGAAAACACCTTTGAATATTCAAGCTGTTAGACCTATGAGAGATGGAGTTATAGCAGACTTTGAAATGACAGAGAGAATGATTAGATATTTTATCGAAAGAGCTCACTCAAGAAAATCTTTCATAAGACCTAGAATCATTATTTGTATTCCTTATGGAATTACTCAAGTTGAAAGAAAAGCTGTAAGAGAATCAGCACTAAGCGCAGGGGCAAGAGAAGTATTTCTAGTGGAAGAACCAATGGCAGCTGCAATTGGAGCTGGAATTCCAGTTTCTGATCCTTCTGGTTATGTAGTTGTTGATATTGGTGGGGGTACAACTGAGATTGGTGTTACTTCACTTGGGGGACTAGTTCTATCTAAATCAATTAAAACAGCTGGTGACAGATGTGATAAAGCGATTATGGATTATGTTAGACAAAACTATAACTTATACATTGGTGAGAGAACTGCTGAAACTATCAAAATAGAAATAGGAACAGCTGTTAAACTTGACCAAGAGTTAAAAATAAGAGTAAAAGGTAGAGATAACTCTGGTCTTTTATCTACTATTGAATTAGGTTCTGAGGGTGTTAGAACTGCAATCAAAGAGCCTCTTAGAGAAATCGTTGCAGCTGTAAGAAGTGTATTAGAAGATATGCCACCTGATTTAGCAGGTGATGTTGTTGATAATGGTGTTACACTAACAGGTGGTGGAGCACTTATTCGTGGTTTAGATACATATTTAGCTGACATTATTAAACTACCAGTTAGAGTTGCTGATGAGCCACTTTTAGCTGTTGCTTACGGTACAAGTAAAGTATTAGATGAGGAAGCTTTATTAAGATTAATTTCTAATGAATAAACTACTCTTCGTTCTCCTTTTTATAATCATGGTTGGTCTATACATTTTTAATGTAGACCAATCATTATCTTCAAAATTTATTTTTATCAATAAGATAAAAGATTACTACACAGAAAAACTTGTAATTGTTGAAGAGACCTTAACAAAATATTTTTTTCAAGCCCAAACCATAGAAGATCTTACCTTAGAAAATCAAGATTTAAAAAAATTTAGACTACTTTATACAGAAAAGAATTTAGAACTTACTCACATAAAAGATAGTCATATGGACTTAAAAAATTACAAAGCTGATTTAAGACTTGCGCAAGTATTATCATATGTTGAATTTGATGACTTTACAAAAGTTTGGCTAGATGCAAAAAAAACAGACTCTCAAATAGAGGGATTGATTTCTGAAAATTATGCTGCTGGAATAGTTGTAAATAAAGATAATCAAGCATTAGCTTTATTAAATGGAAATGAAAAAAGTAATTATGCTGTTTATATAGGTGAAAATAAAGCTCCAGGAATCACCCATGGTAAAGCAAACTCAAATATCCTTTTAGCAAAATTTATTCCAATTTGGATAAATATAAAAATAGGAGATGAAGTAATAACTTCTGGTATGGATAATATCTTTTTTGAAGGCCTAAAAGTAGGTAAAGTAATAGCAATCAAAAAAATGGCAGATATGCAAGAAGCTCAAATAGAACCTTATATTAACGCTCTTAATCAAAATTTCTTCTATATATATTCTAAAAAGTCACTAAAAAAAACTAAATAATTTTATTAAGTACTCAATAAGTATCTTTATGATTAAATTTTGACATAAAGGATTTTTATGTCTAATACATTAATAAATAATTTATCAATTTTATATGTTGAAGATGATACAACAGTTAGAGAATCATTATCCTCTACTCTAAAACTTTTATCAAAAAAGATTTATACTGCTGATGATGGTCTTCAAGCATTAGAGATATTAAAAGATAATGAAATAGATTTAGTTATAACAGATATAAAAATGCCAAACCTTGATGGTCTTGAATTATCTAAAAAGATACAAGATTTAGACCTAAATATACCAATCTTAATCACAACAGCACATGATGAAATAGATTACTTACATAAAGCAATAGAGTTAAATATTGATGCATTTATAACAAAACCTTTAAATATAACTTCATTAATACAATCAATTACAAAATTAGCAAAAGTAATATCAACTAAAAAAGAATTAGAAAAGAAAAAACATCAACTTGAACAATTTAAAAAAGCAGTTAATTTTTCAAACTTGATTATCAATATTTCACAAGAAGGTGAGATATTAAATATCTCTACAGACAATCCATTAGAGTTTGATTTATTTAATCCAGATAAGATAAAAATAACAAATATAAAAGAGTGTTTAAATGATGAGCACTTCTTATCTATTATAAAAAGTGCCAATGACTTAGATATATTTCACAAAAACTTATCTTTGAAAATAGGTGAAGAACAATATACTGTAAATATAACTGCATTTGCAAATGAATATGAAGATGATATAAAAACAATAAATCTTATTCTTAAAGATTTAACAAAAACCTTAAAGAAAAAAGATGAAATAATTGAAAAACTCTATATAGATCAAGTGACAAATTTAAAAAATAAATTTGCTTTATATAAAAGAATAAATGAGCTTTCTTCTAGTAATTTAATGCTTTGTATAATTGATTTAGATGATTTTAGAAAACTCACAAAATTGTATGGATACAAAATGGGAGATAAAATACTAAATATCGTTTCCCAAAAAATATTAAGAGTAATAAGTATAGAGCAAACAGATAAACTTTCATTTGAATTATATAAACTAGAATCTGATAAATTTGTACTTTTAGTTTTACCAAAAAATAGTTTAATAGAAAAAGATATAAATGATATTACAAGTAATTTAATAAATAAGTTAGAAGAGGATTCATTTGAGATAGATGAAAATGTATCTTTAGATATATCTTTTACCTTAGGACTTGCCTATAATGAAGAAGATGATATTTTAACAGAAGCTTTAATTGCAAAAGATGTAGCAAGAGAATTAAAAAAAGATTTCCTTCTTTACAATAAAATTAAAGGAATAAAAGATATCTTCGCTACAAATTTACAGTTACAAAAGAAAATAAAAAAAGCTTTCGATGAAGATGGAATTATTCCATATTTTCAACCAATAGTTGACAAAAATGAAAATATAATAAAATATGAAGCACTAGCTAGAATAATTGACACAGAAGAAAATAAGATATTAACTCCTTTTTCCTTTTTAGAGCAAATAAAAAGCTCAAAGAATTACTCTAAATTTACAAAAACAATTATAGAAAAATCTTTGAAATGTACAAATATTTTACAAAAAGAGATATCTATAAATCTATCTTTTGAAGATATCTCAAACCCTGAAATCATACTTTTCTTAGAAGAAAAATTACAAAAATATAGTTCTGCTATAACTATAGAATTATTAGAAAGTGAAGGCTTAAAAGATATAGAAAAGACTATTAGTTTTTGCAACTTAATGAAGAGTTATGGCGCAAAAATTGCTATTGATGATTTTGGTGCAGGATACTCAAATTTTGAGTATTTCTTTACCCTACCAATAGATAAAATAAAAATAGATGGTGCCTTAATAAAAAGAGTAAATGAATATAAAGGCTATGTTTTAGTAGAGTCTATAGTTAATTTCTGTAAAAAACTAGATATCAAAGTTGTTGCTGAATTTGTAGAAGATGAGAAAACATTTGAAACTCTCAAAAGCCTTGGTATTGATTGGTTTCAAGGATACTATTTTAGTAAACCAAAGCCCATAGAGGACTTTAAATAGTGGAACAACTAAAAAAAGAGAATTATCTTAAAAAATTTAGTTTACTATTTATATTAACAGCTGTCTCTTTTACTATTTTAATACTATCTTTCGCACTATATGAAATAGCAAAATATCGAGATATTATTTATAAAGAAAAAGCACAACATGAATATTCTCAAAAAAAAGAGCAAATAAACAAATACTATCAAAACTATAAACAACTTATAAACTCTATAAAAACAAATCCTTTATTTACAAACTATATAAAAAATCCTTCCAAAGAGAATCTAAGAAATTCTACATCTCTTTTTGAAAGTTTTGTTTCCTATGATAAACACATAACTCAATTAAGATATATTGATATAAATGGAGAAGAAAAGATAAGAATTGATAGACCAAATACAAATGGCGATTATAAAATCATAGAAAATCTTAATTTGCAAAATAAAGAACATAGAAATTATTTTGAGAAAAGTATCAAACTATCAAAAAATGAAGTCTATATTTCAAGAATCGATTTAAATATAGAAAACAAAAAAATAGAGATTCCTTATAAACCCGTTTTAAGATTTTCTGTACCCATTTTTGAAGAAAATAAAAAAACTGGTATCCTCATAATAAATATTTTTGCTGAAGAATTGTTAGATAGTATAAAAGAATCAAAAGATTTTGATATCACTATTTACGACCAAGATAAAGAAGTTTTAGTGTCTAATAATAACTTACAAAATGAATGGACAAGATATTTAAAAAAAGAAAGAATTAAAAATACAAATTCTATTATTTTTGAAGAATTCTTAATAAAAAGTTCTGATTATGAAAACCTATTTATCTCTTTCTCTTCAAAAAATTGGCTCAATAGATTTTTAACTTTTTTTGATTATAAAGTGTTTTTATTATTTGCCCTAATTATATTCATAGCCTTTGTTTCAGCCTATTATTTAGCTAAAATCCCAAAAAAACTTTTTGATAGGATTACTTCTCAGCAAGAAATTCTAATCCAACAATCAAAAACATCTGCAATGGGAGAAATGATAGCAATACTTGCTCATCAATGGAGACAACCTTTAAATCAAATCTCTGTTTTAATACAAGAAATAGAGTTCAAAAAGAAATTAAATCTTTTAAGTGATGAAGAGTTTGAAACTATTTCAAACAAAATAAAAAATAGTCTGTCTTATATGTCCCATACAATAAATGACTTTAGAGATTTTTTAAAACCCTCAAAAGAAAAAAATCAATTTAATATTTTAGATACGATAAAAAATACCCTTAAATTAATCGATGCAAAGTTTTTAAATGACTATGTAACATGTGAAATTATAAATAATTCTAAAAACTCAATTAAGGAGTATGATTTAATCTCATATGAAAATGAATTTAAACATGTAATAATTAATATCTTAAATAATTCAATAGATGCTTTAAAAATAAACACTGAAGAAAATAATAAAAAAATTACAATAGAATTATTCAATAAAAAAAATATCATCATAATAAAAATTTCTGATAATGGAGGAGGAATAGAAGATTCAATAAAAGATAAAATCTTCGAACCTTATAAATCAACAAAAGAAGCACAACAAGGAACGGGACTAGGACTTTATATGTCTAAATTAATTATTGAAAATAACTTTCATGGTAAAATATCTGCCCAAAATCTAGACAATAAAGCAGTCTTTACAATCACACTAAATAAGGACTTAGTATGATGCCATCATTTTATCAACTTGTCCCCAAGTCAAATCATCATTTTTTTTATCTTTTTTAAACATATTATAAATATATCTTGCAAACATATCTGTTTCTAAATTTACTTTAGAACCTATTTTGTAAGTTTTAAACAGAGTATTTTCAACAGTGTGCGGAATAATTGTAAGTCTAAAAGAGTCTTTCATAACTTCATTTACAGTCAAGGAAACTCCATCAATACTAACACTTCCCTTTGGAATAATATATTTAGAAAAAGAAGATGGTAGCGAAATTATAAAATCAGTGGAATTTCCATTTTTATTGATAGCTTTAACTATCCCTAGGCAATCCACATGACCTTGTACAATATGTCCTTCAAATCTATCACCCATCATCATAGCAGGCTCCATATGAACCTTACCTTTGTAATTTTCCATTGCCAATATTTTTTGTGACTCAGGAGAAAGTTCCACAGAAAAAGTTCCACTTGCAACTCTCACAACTGTTAAACATGCTCCATTTATTGAGATAGAGTCTCCAATCTTTGGTTCATATTTTGCTTTTAGTGTAAGTACATTTGATTTGAAACTTAGCACCTCAGCCATCTCTCTTATTAGTCCTGTGAACATGTTTTTCCTTTAAAATTGCTGTAAATCTTGAAATATTTGGTATAATACCGAAAACTTATTGAGAAGCTAATTTTAAACTATTCTAATTTTTTAACCTAACTTTCAAACACTTTTCAATATAAACAAAAAAAGATAAAGATACATTAGACAATTGTATACTTATGGAGATAAAATGAAATATGATGTAATCGTAGTCGGTGGAGGACATGCTGGAATTGAAGCCTCATTGGCAAGTGCAAGAATGGGTAAAAAAACTCTTCTTGTAACTATGCTAGTTGAACAAATCGGAGCAGCAAGTTGTAACCCCGCTATTGGTGGATTGGCAAAAGGACATTTAGTAAGAGAATTAGATGCCCTTGGTGGAGAGATGGGACTTTGTACAGATAGTGCAGGTATTCAATTTAGAATATTAAACGCTTCTAAAGGTGCAGCAGTCCAAGGAAGTCGTGCACAAATTGATATGGATAGATATAGAACATACATGAGAAAAGTATGTCACAATACAGAAAATCTAGAAATCTATCAAGATGAAGTAAGTTCACTTTTAACAAAAGATGAAAACGGTCTTGAAGTTTGTGGTGTAAAAACAAAACTTGGTGAAGAGTTCGAATCAAAAAAAGTGATTCTTACAACTGGAACATTTATGAAAGGTCTTATTCACATAGGAACTTCAACTTATGATGCGGGAAGAGCGTGGGAATTACCCTCTTCTACTTTATCAACACAGTTAAAAGAGTTTGGACTAAATGTTGGAAGACTAAAAACAGGAACACCTGCAAGAATTGATGCAAAATCAATAGACTTTTCAAAAATGGAAGAGCATGGAGGAGATGAAAAACCAACTCCTTTCTCATTTAGAACAGATAAGTCAACTTTTAACCCAAAACAACACCCGTGTTATATCACATACACAAACTTGGGAACCCATGGAAAAATATCTAGTAACTTCCACAGAGCACCTCTATTTACTGGACAAATCAAAGGAAGTGGACCTAGATACTGTCCAAGTATTGAAGATAAGGTAAATAGATTTTCTGAGCGAGATAGACATCAACTATTTTTAGAACCTCAAACAGCAATGGCAACAGAATATTATATCAATGGATTAAGTACTTCTATGCCAATTGATGTTCAAAAAGAGATGATACACTCAATAGCTGGTTTAGAAAATGCCAAAATTGTGAGATATGGATATGCCATAGAGTATGATTATGTTGACCCAACAGAACTAAAACATACCCTTGAAACTAAAAAAGTAAAAAACCTATATCATGCTGGGCAAATTAATGCTACTACAGGATATGAAGAAGCAGCTTCTCAAGGACTAATGGCTGGTATCAATGCTTCACTTGCAATTGATAATAAAGAGCCTTTAATCCTAAGAAGAGATGAAGCATACATTGGTGTTTTGATTGACGATTTAGTTACAAAAGGAACAGCTGAACCATATAGAATGTTTACAAGTCGAGCAGAATATAGACTACTTCTAAGAGAAGAAGGAGCAGATATAAGACTTAGTGAGTACGGTCATAAAATTGGACTTATAAGTGATGAAACAATCCAAAAAGTACAATACAAAGAAAAATGTATAAAAGAAGCAATTGATTTTATGAAAAAGGAATGGTTTACTTCAAAAAAAGAGAATCTAGAACTTCTAGAAAAACTTGGACAAGATAAAATCAAAGATAGAGTTTTATTACTTGATATAGTTGGAAGAAATGGTGTTACAACAGAAAACTTTGATGAACTTTGCCCTCAATTTAAAGAGTTAGACAACTATATAAAAGAGCAAATAATAATCGAAGCGAAATATTATAGATATGTTGAAAAACAACAAAAACAAATAGAAAAAATGAAAAAAATGATTCAATTAAAAATACCAGAAAATTTTGATTATAAAGAAATCCCTGGACTTTCAAATGAAGCAATCGAAAAGCTAGAAAAGTTTAGACCACCAACTCTTTTCAATGCAGGAGAAATTTCAGGAATAACACCAGCTGCAGTTGATGTTATTCATTTGTATATAAATTTACAAAATAAAACAGTAAAAAATGCAACTGCATAAAAAACAAAATTTATCATCTTATTTCTAAAGGCTAAGTTCAAATGAACTTAGCCTTTTTTATTGTAATTATTTTATTTCAAAAGCTATTTATAGGAATAGGCAAGAGAAATAGAGTATTTATATAGCCATTCCCTTCATAATTTTATATAATAATGTAATAATGAAAATATTTCTTAATTAAAGGATTATCATGACTGATTCAATTGATTCGTACAGATTTGAATTAATAGATTTTTTAAAATCAAAATACAGTTTCTCTGGTGCCATACAATCTTATATTCCATGTTTAGATTTTTATTTTTCCAACCAGCCATCAGAATTTACTAGTATCATGTATGAACCGTCATTATGTATTATTTTGCAAGGAAGTAAAGCAGTAGGTTTTGGGGATAACCTTTACAATTATAATTCAAAAGAGTATTTACTTTCATCAACATATGTACCTGCAAAAGTTCAAATCCTCGAAGCATCACAAGAAAAGCCGTATATATCTTTAAGAATAAGATTTAAAATAGAAGATATTTATGAAGTTCTTAAAAACACCAATCCAGAAAAATTATTGTTTACAAAAAAATCTGAAAAAGGACTTTTTTTTGATGAAATGAGCGAACGATTGTATAATCCAATAGCAAGATTAGTTAAACTATTAGATAAGCCTAAAGAAGACATTAACTATCTCTCTCCTTTTATTATTAAAGAGATTCTCTTTATTTTAATTAATGACAAAAGTGGATACTTTTTAAATAAATTTGCAATGGAAGGTACAATTTCTAACAAAATAGTTAAAGTAATCAATGAAATCAAAGACAATTTTAGTGATAAACTGTCTATTAAAGAATTAGCTGATTTAATCAATATAAGTGAGTCTTCTTTGTACCAAAACTTTAAAACTATTACATCGATGTCTCCCCTTCAGTTTCAAAAAAAACTTAGACTTGAAGAAGCAAAACAGTTACTATTAGGTAGAAACATTGAAATTGCAGAAGTTGCTTATATCGTTGGATATGAGAGTCCTTCTCAATTTAGTAGAGAATTTTCCAGAATGTTTGGTACATCTCCTAAAGCTTTTATACTCTCTACCAAAATAGAAAAAACTGCTTAATATTTTTCTCTCTTAAAATGTAGAGTAAACTTCTCTACATTTCATCTCTTATCATCTAAATTTTTATTTTTATAGTATTAGGCAACTAGCATGGATTAATGTTCTAGTTAAATTCTTTTAAATGAATTAAAATATATAAGAGAAAATTTGGAGAGAACAGATGAAAAAATATTTTTACTAGGTTTCGTTGTGATGTCTATATCACTTCAAGTTAAAGCAAATCAAGGAGAAAAAAATATGGACAATATATCAAAAATAGAATCAAGAGCATCAATAGCTGTAAGTAAATCAGATTATAAAAACTACTTTACAGGAGGAGAGGTAAGAATAGATATGCTTTATCCCCAAAGTGATGCAAAAACACATGGAGGTGCATATGTGATTTTTGAGTCAAAAGCTAGAACAAATTGGCACTCTCATCCAGCTGGGCAACATATTATAGTAAGTTCTGGAGTTGGGTACTATCAAGAATGGGGAAAACCTATTCAAGTTATAAAAGCAGGAGATGTTGTTTGGATTCCAATAGGTGTAAAACACTGGCATGGAGCATCTAAAGATATAGCTATGACACATCTAGTAGTAACTGGTGCAAATCAAGATGGAAAAAATGTTGATTGGTTAGAAGCTGTTAGCGATAAACAATACACTATTAACTAAGGACAAGAAATGAGGCAATTAGTCAAATTATTTTTATTTCTACCACTTTTTATTTTTGCAAATGAGAGTATGGGAAGTGATAAAATACTAAAGTTGGGAGAAATGAAGCAAAAACTGCAAACGATATTTTACAAGAAGTTTTGAAAACCAGAAAATAATTATTTTAAATTATAGGGAAAAATTATGTGTGAAGAATCGAACAAAAACAAAAGAAGAGACTTTATAAAAAAAACCACAATGATTGGTGCAGGTTTAGTTTTTTATAAACCAGCAGATATTTTAGCAAATGAAAAAGGATATATAATGAATAAAACAATAAAAACAAAAGCTTACGCAGCATTCGATGAATCAGGCGTAATTAAGCCATGGGAGTTTGAAAGAAGAGCTGTAGCTGATGATGATATTTTAATTGAAATAAAAGCAGCAAGTATTTGTCACTCTGATATTCATCAAGAAAAAGGACACTGGGGAAAACAACAATATCCACAAGTCCCAGGGCATGAAATTGCAGGAATTATTACTCAAGTTGGAAAAAATGTAACTAAGTTTAAAGTTGGTGATAGAGCTGGTGTTGGTTGTATGGTTGATGGTTGTACTACTTGTGAAAATGAAGAACAGTATCAATCTGATACTTTGTTTACCTATGGATTTCCAGATAAAAGAGAACCAACTGGAATTAGCCAAGGTGGTTATTCAACTCATATAGTTGTAAGAGACCATTTTGCAGTGCATCTTCCTGAAAATCTTAGTTTTGAAAAAGCAGCTCCACTTTTATGTGCGGGAATTACTACATATTCACCAATAGTAAATGCACAAATTAAAAAAGGAGATAAAGTTGCCGTTGCAGGTATTGGTGGGTTAGGTCATATGGCTGTAAAACTTGCAGTTTCAAAAGGAGCTGAAGTATATGCATTAACAACAACAGCAGACAAAGTTGATAGCATAAAAGCAATGGGTGCAAAAGAAGTTATTGTAGTAGATGATACTAAAAAATTACAACAATATGCTGGACAAATGGATTATTTGATTTGTACTATTCCCTATCAATTTGATGTTGCATCTTATGCCCGTGTTGTTAAGCCTTACGGATACTTTACCTTAGTTGGTATGCCAGAAGATTTCAAAATCACTTTAAATAACCTTGGTTTAGCAGCAAGTAGAGTTAACTTTAATGCTTCACTTATTGGGGGAATGAAAGAGACTCAAGAGATGATAGATTATTGTGCAAAACACAATGTTTTACCTGAAATTGAAATGATTAAAGCCCAAGAGATTACACAAGCTTGGAAAAATATCGTTGATAAAAAAGCACGATATAGATATGTAATTGATACTGCAACAATTTAAAAGATTTTGGTATCAAGTATGAAACAAAAACTATTAATCATTTTTTCATTATTACTATTTTTACAAAGTTTTATGACAATTACTGCAAATGAAATAAAACAAAAGGATAAGGATATGGGCAATAAAATTACAATTACAATAGGTCAAAAAGAATTTGTTGCAACGCTAGAAGAAAATGAAACAGTAAAAGAATTAAAAAAAAGGCTACCACTATCTATCACTATGAATGACCTACATAGCAATGAAAAGTATTATCACTTTTCAAAAGCTTTGCCAACAGACAGTTATAGCCCTAAGTTTATAAATGCTGGAGATATAATGCTTTATGATAATTACAGTTTAGTTCTTTTTTATAAAACTTTTTCTACACCATATAGGTATACAAAGATAGGTCATATTGATGATACTCATAGTTTAGAAGAAACTCTTGGTTCAGAAGATATTGCTATCACATTTGATCTCAAATGATTTTCTTATCACTCAATTATACATATTAAGGTACAAGAAATACTCTTCTTGTGCCTATCTATCACATAGCAAACAACTTTAAAATATTATTAGGAAAAACATGAAGAAAAGAATAAAAATTAATGAAGAATCTTCTGTTCCACTTTGGGGAGCAGTTTGGGCAATGTCATTATGTGCAATGGTTTTAGTTGCATCAGAATTTATGCCAGTAAGTTTACTAACACCAATAGCAAGTGAGTTAGCAATCACAGAAGGTCATGCGGGACAATCTATATCAATATCAGGGCTATTTGCATTAGTTACGAGCCTTTTTATTACATCAATTATTGGACATACAGATAGAAGAAGCGTATTACTTTTTTTTACAGCCTTAATGGGTGTAGCAGGGGTAATGGTAGCATTTGCACCTAATTCAAATATATTAATGATTGGTCGAGCTGTTTTAGGTATTTGTATTGGTGGGTTTTGGTCTATGTCAGCTGCTACAATTATGCGCCTTGTACCTAAAGAAATTGTACCAAAGGCATTAGCTATCTTAAATGGTGGAAATGCCTTAGCAACTACAGTTGCAGCTCCTTTGGGAAGTTTTCTTGGTGGGATTATTGGGTGGAGAGGAGCATTTTTTTGTATTGTTCCAATTGCTGTTATTACTTTCATCTGGCAATATAAAAGTATGCCACACTTGCCTGCACGGCATGTATATGGACATAGACCAAAGTTTAGTAGTGTATTTAAACTTTTAAAACAATGGAAGGTTACTTTAGGAATGCTTGCAACAATGTTCTTTTTTATGGGACAATTTGCACTATTTACTTATCTTAGACCTTTTCTAGAAATACATACAGGTGTAGATGTTGAAACACTATCACTAATTTTATTAGCTATGGGTGTATCAGGTCTTATAGGAACTTTTGTTATTGGAAATATTTTAAAAACAAGACTTTATAGTTTACTAATTATCATTCCTTTTTTAATGATAATTATTGTAATTTCTCTTCTTTATTTTGGAGATTCTTTATTAGCTGTATTTATTCTTATGAGTTTTTGGGGACTTTTGGGAACATCAGCCCCAGTTGCTTGGTGGACATGGCTTAGTAAAACTTTACCTAATGATACAGAAGCTGGTGGAGGATTGATGGTTGCAGTTGCACAATTGGCTATTACCGTAGGTGCTGCAGGTGGAGGTTTACTTTTTGATATTTACGGTTATGAAATTACTTTTGTATTTAGTGCAATCATTTTAGCAGTTGCCACACTCATGGCAAGTGTAACTGCAGTTTATACATATAAAAAAGAAAAAGCATAATAAAAATTTAAAGGATTACTCATGCTTAAAACTAAGTACGAGTAATTCTTCTAATTTAAAAAAAGATTTACATCTTCTAAAGTATCAATATCCCTACAAAAAGTTTTTTTAAGCTCAATATTTATACAAGCCTCTTTTTGTAAAATTAATTTAAAATATAACGCCTGTTGATTTTTCACACAATTTTATAAGTTCTTCTTGAGCTTTAATATCATTAGCTTTTGAAGAGTATAAAGTCTCTTGAAGATGATAGAAATATTTCCCACTCATCTTTGCATCACTATTTGTTGCTAACCATACTTGAGTAGCACTTCCATCTTCTAAACTATCTGGTGCATTATAATTACTCATTTTTGTTCTTACCCATCCTGGATCAACCACATTGACATAGACATCTTTCCATTTTCGAGCAAAGAATAAACTCAACATCAAAATATAAAGTTTAGATGTTGAGTAATCAACTCCTATTTCTAAACTCAAATTTAAAATATTTATTTTACCTTGTGGATGCATATTTGAACCAATATAAATGAGCCTTTGAGGTCTATTTATAAGAACTGTAAGCATGTAAGGCGCTAAAACATTTACTTTAAAGATGGATTCATTAGAAGTATGAAACAGCCCAGCATTATGAATAATAGTGTCAAGATTGCCTAAATTATTGACCTCTTTGGCTAATGATTTAATTTCTTCAAAATCACTTAAATCTCCCACAATAACCTTAACTTTTCCCATTTCTTTATATATATGTTTTGCGCGAGTAATGTCTTTGGCATGAAATATCACTTCGTGCCCCTGTTTTATAAGCATTTTTGCTACATAAAGTCCAATTCCATCACTGGAACCTGTTATAAATATTTTTTTCATAAGCTCTCTTATTGGGTTATTCCACTTTTCATATCTTCAACGGTATCAATATCAATAGAATACTTTTTTTCTAAACTTATACTAATGCATTTTTCATTCTTTAAAATTGATTTTGCTCCATAATCTTCTTTTAATTTGAGTAATCTTTCATAGTATATTTTTGGGAAAATAGCTGGGACTGTAGAGCTTTTTGAATTTTCATATTGTGTTGCTATTATAGTTTTATTATTTATAGCATTTTTTAATGATTGTAAATGTTCAATTGGAACAAATGGTTGGTCACAAAGTATTATCAAACTATTTTTATAGTTTTGTGTGTGTTCAATTCCAAAAGAGATAGAACTTCCTATACCTTTTTCATAATCTTTATTAAATAATATATTAATATTAAAATTTTCTAACTCTTTTTTACAAGCCTCTTTTTCATATCCAAGTATCATAAAAACATCAGAAGACAGAGCTAAAGCTTTTTTGACTGTAATTTTTAAAAAAGTTTCTTCTCTATATTTTAATAACTGTTTTGTAATATTTCCTAATCTTGAAGATGTTCCAGCAGCTAAGATAATAATGGCTAAATCTTTAGATTTTTCCATTTTTTCTAGCCTCAATTTGTGAGCATATTGATAAAGCAATAGATTGATGAGTGTTCCCACCAATCTCCAAACCAATAGGAGCAAAAAATCGTTTGTCATTTTCTAAAGCAAACTCTTTTTTTATTCTTTGCATATTCTTTTTATTTCCCATCATTCCTATATAATTCATATTTGAATTAAGTAATGCTTTTAAATACATATCATCCGTTTTTGGATTATGACTTAAAATAACTGAAGCATTATATGAACTTAAATCCATATCTAAAATATTTTCTATACTTTCAAGTTCCAATAAGGTATCAGCTTCTTTTACAAACTCTTTATGAATCTTTATATCTATGACTGTTGTTTCCCAACCCATTAAATTTGCCATAAGAATCAAGGAAGTAACATGAGCTCCGGAGCCAAAAATCAAAAGAGAATAAGTTTTTTTTATATATTCATTAATTTTGTCATAATTTTTTTCATAAAAAAATGGTTCTATTTTATATTTTGAAGTTCCATGACCTGAGGATTCATCTTGTGGGATTGATTCAAAAGTAAATATTTGACCAGTTTTTAAAGCTTCTTTTGAAGATTCTATTATTTTATTTTGTAAAAACTTACTTCCTAAAACACCTGCAAATTCATCATTTGAATTTACAAGCATTTTATTTCCAACTTTGGCATAAGTAGAACCCTGTGTTTCAATAACGCTGGTTACTACAACATCAAGTTTTTTATCTTTACAATATTGAATAAACTTTAAATGTTCTTTATCATCAAACATGAACTTATCCCAATTTAATTGGAAAACTTGTGTATCTTTTTCCCGTTGCATCTGCTATTGCATTTATAACTGCTGCAAACATTGGAGGAACTCCAACTTCACCGATACCACCAATTTTTTCTCCAGAATTTATAATCTCAACTTTTATTGAATCAGGTGCATCTTTTATTCTATTTACTTCATAATCATAGAAATTGTTTTGGTCAACTGCTCCATTTGTTAATGTGATTTGTGCATATTTTGCATATCCAATTGTAAAGTTAACAGCACTTTCAATTTGATTTTCAATTCCTAGTGGATTCATTGCATATCCACAATCAACTGCACTCCATACATTTTGTATTCTAAAATCATTATTTTCAACTTTTATTTTTATTACATAAGCAACAATACTTCCAAAAGATTCTGCAATTGCAACTCCATAACCACTATTTTTTTCGCGTTTTTCCCAATCTGACTGCTTCGCAACATTTTCTAAGAGTTTTATATATCTTGGATTTCTTAAATTTTTAATTCTAAAATCAAGTGGATCCATATTTAAAGCATTGGCTGCTTGGTCAATGATATTTTCTACTACTGGTGCTGAAACAGTATGTCCAACTGAACGCAACCATAAAACAGTTACAGGTAAATCTGGACAAAATGATTTTAAATCATGACTTGATATTTTATATGGATGATCTTCCAAACCTTCTCTTTGCGTTCCATCAATACCATTTTTAAACATAAATTGTTCAAAAGGTGTACCTTTTGTTAAAGATTGATTTATAAGATTTGCTTTAAAACCTGTAATATTTCCATCTTTATCAAGAGATAATTTTGCATTAGCATAACTTAGTGGTCTATAATATCCCATTTTTATATCATCTTCTCTTGTCCATAAAGTCATTATTGCATAAGGTTCATTTTTTGATACATAAGCGGCATCTTTAATAAAATCAGCAGTTGGATTTGCTCTTCTTCCAAAGCTACCTCCTAAATAGTTCGTATAGTATTCAACATTTTCTTTTTTTACTTCTAAAATTTCTGCACATACATCTCTATAGATAGTTTGCATTTGACCACCAACTGACATATAAGCAGAATCTTTTTTATGATGTACTGTACAATTAATTGGTTCCATAGCTGCATGGGCTAAATATGGGAAAATATACTCTGCTTCTACAATTTTATGAGCATTTTTAAAAGATTCATCAATATTCCCATCTTTTCTCATAGTATTATTTTCTTTTGTTAGATAATCTTTATACTCTTTGTCCAAATCAGATGAACTTACATTTGCAAACTCTCCATTATCCCAAACTACTGTTATTTGCTCCATAGCATTTTTTGCTTGCCACCAATGTGATGCAATTACAGCAATTTTTTCATTTGGAAGTTGTTTTATTTTTAAAACTCCTGGCATATTTTTAGCTTTAGAGTCATCATAACTTTTTATTTTAGCTCCAAAAACTCTTGGTTGAACAAGTGATGCATATTTCATATCTTCAACTCTTACATCAATTCCAAAAATACCTTTTCCAGTAATTTTTTCTTCAACTTCAATAGGATGTCTTTTTAATGATTTACCCATAAGTCTATATTCTTTTGGCTCTTTTATTTTTACATCAGTTGGTAATTGCATTTTTTTAATATCATCTACTAAATTACCATATGAAAGTTTCTCTTTTGTTCTTTTATTTATCACATAAGAGTCTTTTGTCTCTATATCAAATAATCTTACTTGCCATTTTTTAGCTGCTGCTTGTTTTAACATTAATCTAAGAGTAGCTCCCACTTCTCGAACTCTTTGTTGTTGAGTCTTAATACTCATTGAACCACCAGTAATCATCATAGGCATTCCTGGAATATTAAATACATCTTTAACAGGGGCTGGTTCAAAAATTATTTCATCCCATTTTGCATCTAATTCATCTGCAATACATTGTGAAATTCCAGTATATATACCTTGTCCCATTTCAACTTGACCTAAGAAAAAAGTGATGGTATTATCTTGAGCGATTGTAATAAAAGCATTTGGTTCTAATACATTACTTTTTTCAATAGCTGCAGCTTTACCTTTTATAGGTAAATTAAATCCAATAATAAATGCGGATGTTAAGAGTGTACTATTTTTTATAAATTCTCTTCTTTCTAATTTCATCTTTTATCCTTTCGCTACAGTCGAAACTGCTTTTAAAATTTTGTTATATGTCCCACATCTACAAATATTTCCATTCATTACTTCTTTTATTTGATCACTAGATGGATTCTTATTTGATTTTAAAAGAGCACTTGCATTCATAATTTGACCTGGTTGACAATATCCACATTGAGCTACATCATGTTCCTTCCAAACTATTCGTAAAGCTTTTAGCTCTTTATCTTCTTTATTTTCAATTGTAGTTATCTTTTTCCCTATAGCTTCACTAAGAGGAGTTGAACAACTTCTAATTGCTTTATCATCTAAAAGTACTGTACATGCTCCACATTGAGCAACTCCACAGCCAAATTTTGTTCCTGTCATATTTAGATAATCTCTTAATACCCATAATATTGGTGTATCTTGTGGAATATCTTTTAATTCATATTTTTTATCATTTATAATTACATATTTCATTTCTTCTCCTAATAATATAAAATCTTATCTATTTTATTATAGATAAATATGAAAATTTTCAATAGAATAATTATCTAAAATAATTGCCTATTCCTCTAAATATATATTTCTTAATGAAGAATTCTTATATGTGGAAAATAAAAAGTTGATTTCCAACCAAATTTTTAGTAACTAAAATATTACCAACCTCCACCTAATGCTCTATATGAAGATACTACAGATTGAAGAGAGAGACCAGTTATTTTAACTACACTTGCTTTTATTTCTTTAACTTATTGAGTATTTTGGGGTTTTATGGCATACACACTTATTGGTGGAACAGCACTGATTTTACTATTTTTACCAGCACTTTATGTAGCTTGGTTTAAAATAAGACCAATTCAAAAGTAGTTGTTTATTTTAAAGGTTGTTTTACTCTTTTGTAGAACAACCTTAAAAGAAAAATATATGAACTAAGCTAAATTACTATTATCAATATTTAATATATCATTATCAATTTTTATTGAATATGACATACAAGGTAAGATACAAAAGTAAATGACTATTTTTAAAAACTAAAAGCTTAAAAAGGCTTTTAGTTTATATACAAGATTTTATTTGATATTTTCTCTGCCAATACTCTATCATGGGTAACTAATAATAGAGATAATTTATCTTCTTTTACAATGTCAAGAAGTAAATATATTATTTCTTGCTGGCTAATTGGATCAAGTCTTGATGTTACTTCATCTGCAAATATAAAAATAGGTTTTAGTAATAGTACTCTTATTATTGCTATTCTTTGAAGCTCTCCTCCTGAAATCTCATCAGGTTTTCTATCTAATAGTTCTTTTTTTAAATTTACTTTTTCTAATAATTTATAAACTTCATTCATATTTATATTGTGAACTTTGATTAAATCTTCAAAACTATTTTTTAGTATTTGGTTTGGTAAAAATGCACTTGGTGGTTGTTGATAGATTTTTTGATAATGTATATTTTTTGATGATAATGGTTTGTTAATTTTTCCATTATCAGGTTCTCTAAGACCAAGTACAATATCACCTAAAGTGCTTTTCCCACTTCCACTATTTCCAACTATTGCTGTGATTTCTCCTCTTTTTAATTTAAAATTTAAATCTGAAAATAGCTTTTTATCATTGTATGTTTTACTTAAATTTTTTGCTTCAATTACAACTTCATCTATAACTTCACTTTTTTCAACTTCCCATTTTGATGTTTCACTTGATAATAACTTTTTTGTATAAGGGTGTTTTGGATTTGAAAATAATAATTCGCTTTTATTGTATTCTATAAGTTTACCATTTTGTATTATTCCTAAATTACCTTTTAAGTTTTTAGCAATATCTATATCATGGGTTATTACAAATACTAACTTTTTATTCTCGATTTCTTTATTTAATCTATTTATTACACTATTACATAAGTGTTTATCAAGCCCTTTTGTAGGTTCATCGACAAGTAATACATTGCTATTAAAAGCATGTGTAATAGCTATGGTTACTCTTTGTGACATTCCACCTGAGAGTTCAAAAGGGTAGGCATTTTTAGAATTGTCCAATGAAACTTCTTTTAAATCATGAAGTGCTTTTTGTTTTGAATCTTTTTCATGGTGTATATATTTATGCACTTCACTTACTTGATTGATAACATTCATTGTTGGGTCTAAAGCTCTCCATGGTTCCTGAGGTAAATATGCAATCTCTTTTCCCCACAGTTTTTTTCTATTTTTACTTGAAAGTTTGAGTATGTCTTGACCATTTAATATAATTTTTCCTGTAACATTAAACTCTTTTGGTAAAGTTCCCATAACTGCATCAATTATCAAAGATTTCCCAGAACCAGATTCTCCTAATAAAACCAAAGGCTCTTTTTCACATAAAGATAAATTTATATTTTCTACTAAAATTGAATCCTTTAAAGTGATAAATAAATCAATAATTTCTAATTTTGAGCCCATTAGAATCTCCTTTTAGAAATCAATTGTAAAGATAAAATCAATAAAAATATAAAAAATGAAGGAAGTAATATTAGTGTTACTTTTTCATCAAAATATGGCATAAACTCTACAATCATACCACCTAATTCTGCCCTTGGTGGATGTAGACCAATACCCATTGCACTTAATGTTGATATTGCAATAATTGCAGTACTCATAGCAAAAGTAGCAAGAGTAAATAATATAGGAAATAATTGTGGCAAAATTTGTTTTTTCAAAATATAAAAAGTAGAAAAACCTAATAATTTTGTTGATTCAATATAAGGCTGTACTAAAATAGTTTTTGTTTTTACCCTAGTTACTCTAAAGAACTCAACCCATAATGATAAAGATAATCCCAAATATAATAATAACAAATTACCTGGATCAAAAGCTACTAATAATAAAACTAATAATAAACCAGGAAGTGAAAGAATAATATCAGAAATTAAAATCAAAATCTTTTCTATTATTCCCTCTTTATATGCAGCAAATATTCCTAATAATATTCCAGGAATAGCAGCAGTTAACATAGTAATAAAAGCTAATATAAAAGATAATCTAGTCGCATACGCAAGTCTTGTTAACATATCTCTTCCATACTGATCTGTTCCTAATAAGTTTGAAGAATTAAAATCTGCTAATGCATTCATGAGATTTTGTTTATTTGGATCAATATCTGTAAGAAGTGGAATAAATATAATAAATAAAACTATTAATATGCTATATCCTATAAGTGATGAATTGATTTTATTAAGCATTCTTAATCCTTAATCTTGGGTCTAAAGTACTAGTTATCATATCTGTGAAAAAATTTATTAATATAAAAAATAGTCCCATAACTAAAACAGTACCTTGTATCATAGGAATATCTCTTGCAATAACTGCATGAACTAAAGCATGACCAATACCTGGAAATGCATAAATTGATTCAACTATTACAACTCCCTCAATTAAATATATTGATTGTAATCCCAAATAAGCTATAACAGAAATAGAAGCATTTCTAATTCCATGCCTATTGATTAGTGTTAAATCTGTAAGACCTTTATATTTACCATAAGCATAATATGAAGAATTAGAAACTTCTAACATAGATTCTTTTATAAGTCTATTTGAAACAGCCGCTAATCCTAATGCTAAAGTAAGAGAAGGAAGAACTAAATACTTCCAGTTTTCAAATCCAGCTGGAGGCAATATTCTAAAATATATACTAAATATGTACATTAATAAAAGTCCAAGAATAAAAGGTGGAATGGCTCTAAATAAAATAGAAAAGAAAAAGCCTAACTTATCTATAATCCCATTATTTTTTGCACCTGAATAAATACCTAAAGGTATAGCAAAAATAAGGGATAAAAGAAAAGAAAAAAAGGCTAAATATAAAGAATAACCCATTTGCGTTTGAATCTCATGGATTACTTTTTCTCCACTTATTAGTGAGTACCCTAAATCAAATTTAAAAAGTTGATATAAAGAATCTAAATAGGCTTGAAACATAGACTTATCAAGTCCTAATTCCATTCTCACACTTTGAGCAATTTCAGCTGTTACTCCATCAGGACCATATCTTCCCGCTGCAATTTTTAAAGCGGGGTCTCCGGGAAGTAGCTGCATCATAATAAATGATATTGTGCTTATAAGTAAAACAAGCATCAAAACTTGTGTAATTCTTGAAATAATTATTTTCTTCATATAACTATTTTTCCAATGTAATATCTGATAAGAAATAATTTATTTCAAAAGGGTCTACTTTTAAATTTTTTATTCTTTTATTTGAAACTACACTAAGTTCTGACCAAGAAACAGGAATAACTGGTAAATCATCATATAAAATCTGAGTGATTTTATTATGCAAATCCTTATTATCTTTTTTTCTTAATTGAGTCAAATATTTAAACATATTTTCATTCGTCCAATTCATTGCTCCCCAATCTGATCCATTTCTTCCATAATCTTGAAGTAGTGTTCCTAGTGGATTTGGAATTAAGGCAAGGTTTCTACTCATAAGTGCCAAGTCTAAAGTGCCATCTCTATGTTTTCTTATTATCTCTGTATAACTATCAATTAAAACTTTTACATCAATACCTACTTCTTTTAATTGTGATTGAATTGCAGTAGCTAAAACAGGAAGATCAGGTCTATTGGGATAAGTATTTAAAGAAATCTCAAATTTTTTATTATCTTTATATCTATATCCATCAGATTTTAATTTCCAACCAGCTTTTTCTAAAAGTTTATTTGCTTCTGTAATATTTTGCTTTATTGGTTTAATATTTGAGTTATTCCATAATTTCATTGATGGTGGGAAAAGTTGATTAGCAGCTAAGTTTTCATTTTTTAAAATAATTTTAGCCATATTTTCTCTATCTAAGGCAAGGCTAATTGCTCTTCTTACATTAATATCTTTTAGGAAAAATGAACCAAGATTAACTTTTAATAGTTTTGATCTAGGAATAGTTACAATTGTTGTATTCAATGTTGGATTATTTTTCAAAGATTTTAAAGAAATAGGAAGTAGTGAATAAGCAATATCTGCTTCGTGACTTTTTATCATAAGTGATCTTGTTTCACCTTTTCCAACAGATAAATAGGTAATATCTTTGATATTCGCTTTACCCTTCCACCATTTATCAAATCTTGTAAGCTTAATTTTTAATGGAGCTGTTAAACTTTTTATTTTATAAGCTCCTGTACCAATGATTTCTTTTATTTTCCCATTTTTTTCAAAAGAGTTTTTTGATAAAATAATAGTGCTATAGTGTGCAAAATATGCTGGTAAAGCACTAAATTGTGAACTTAACTTTATTTGCAAAGTATTATTAACCGCTTGAATACTTTCGATAGGAAGATATCTTAAAATACTATTCTTTAATAGATTCTCTCTATTTAAATTGTACTCAACAGTTTTTGCACTTAGTTTTGTTCCATCTTGGAATTTAACATTCTCCCGAATATCAAACTTCCAAAGTAAACCATCTTTTGATACATCCCAACTTTTAGCTAAATTTGGAATTAAATCACCATTTCCATCTATTGATACTAATGTCTCCGCAACTTGCATTCTTGAAAAGATAAAACCAGATTGTGCTGGTTCAATACCAGATATTTCCCAAGCTCCTATAACTTTAATCTCTTTTGCTTCTAGAGATAAGAATACAAAAAATGTTAATATAAATGATTTTAATATGCTACTTTTTAACATAAATAATTTTCTCCTTTTTTATAAATGCAACTAAGTCGCATTTTTTTGGATTTTAGTTTAATAACCTTAATATATTATTAACTTTTACTTCTTCAATGAAAATAAAAGGCTAAAGATATATTAAAAACAAAAGAAATAGAGAAATAGGGTGGCTCAAGTGATTTTGATGAAGTTACAGATAATCAAACAAGAAATAAATATATAGTATAGGCATATGAACAAGGCTATTCATAGTATGTAATGCTAAAATTATTGGAATATCTCAGCCAGCAAGCAGCAGTTAATAAGATAATTAGTAGAATAGGTGATAAAGTTATCGTTATCACCTAACCCTTTTTTTTCTTTTTTTATTAGAAAGAGTATTGAATGTTAAGTCTTCCTACCATTCCTGTACCTTCCCCTTTTGTTTCTAATGTACCATATCTTACATATGTAACTAGATTTTTAGACATTTTATATTTTACTTGTCCAAAAATATTTGTTAAATCTTTTGTATCAGCTCGTGAATGTGATCCATAATTAGCATTAGAGTAAAATAACCCTAAATTAACTTTTTTTGCTACATCTACATCTCCACTAATATATGTATATGCTGCATCTGCATCATTTGAAGCAGTAACTCTCCATGCATAATCCATGTTAGTTTTTGCACTTGAATCTATAGATACTTTTCCACCTTCTTTATCTGTCTCACCATATGCAGTAAATACAGAAAATATTCCTTTACTTGCCATTAATCCTAATTGCCATAAACTATTATCTTGACTACTGTTATCCAAATCCAATGAAGTATGTCTTGCAAAAGGAGATATATTTACCCCTGAAATATCATAGCTTCCAGCAAGTCCAACAGGATAAGTATCAAAAGTATCACTTAAATCAGCATATGCAACATCTAAAGTTAAACCTGCAAATGAAGTTGTTGCTCCAATCATGGTAAAGTTTTCTGAGCCATCTATTCCTATAATACCATTCCATGTACTAATATCAGCAGTATTAAAATTTGTTTGATTGAAGTACGCAGCTGAAAGAGTCACATAATCAGTAGTATAAACTGAATATACCCCAGAACCAGTATTCTCATCTCCTAATGAATCTCTTGATATAGTCCATGGAGAAACAACTGCTTGTTTTCCTAATATAACAGATAAATTTTCAGAGCCTAAATATGTAAAATTTGCTTCTAAAAGCTCAACATCTACATTTTTATTAGCCTCATTCCCTGTGTTACTTGCAAAGTCTTCTGCTAAAAATCTTGTATTAACTTTTATGTCATCATTCATTTTTGTAGATAAATTTAATGCTGCTTTATAAAAGTTTTCAGTCTTTCCCGCACCTTTATCTGATTCATAATCATTGTATCTATAAGAAATAGTTCCCGACACATCTACATTTTTAATAGCTTCTGCTAAATTCTTTCCACTTGCACTTGAAGAAAGAATAACAAGTGCACCAATTAAACTTAATTTTTAAATATTTGCTCTCATTACGATCCTTGTGGTAATATAATATTGTTATTAGTATTAAAAGTATAATTAAAAATCGTTAAATTATGGTTAATATTTGTGGTTAATATTTATACAATTTACTTAATTTTAATAATATTCACCTATTTAGCAATATTTCCTTTCCTATTTTTAAATAAGATAATAATTCCAAATATTCCTAGAAGAAATCCAAGTGCACTTAATATTTTCATATATCTATCATATGGTACTTTTTCATATGATTTTACTTGAAAATTTTTATCAATATTGATTTTAAAATCTTTAAGATGTGCGCCATGACTACTTGGAACATTTATCTTAACTCTCCATTCACCATGAGAATCAGGCATAAAAGCAAAATTTCCATTTACATCTGTTTTACCCTTTGTAAAAGCAAGAGATGCGTCTGGTGCATATATGGTTATTGCTGCATTACTTATAGCTATATTGTTTGGTGCCGTTACTCTTATTCCTATTGCACCATCAACTACTTCATAAAAAACACCATGTGCAAAAAGTGAAACATTTAATAAAATTGCACCTAAAAATATTTTCATATTCATATTATTTTACTTCAAATGAAATACTACTTTGTAAAGTAATACCATTTACATTAGCATCATTTATTTGTTCACCATAATAAACCGCTGCAATTATTTGTAAACCTTTATTTTTCACAGGTACATTTGCTATTCCAAATTTATTTGTTTTGATATCTAAATTTTCATAATCAGAAGTTTCAATACCTGCATTTTCAAAAGCTTTTCCATCTTTTATTACAAGTATAGGAATAGTTTGTCCTGCTTTGATTTTAAGTGGATTAATTAATGGAATTACCTCTATTTTCATTCCAATTGGTTGTAGAAACTCTTCACTCCAGTCAAAATATCTTTTTCCATATTTTATGCTTTTTAAACTTCCGTAAACTATTCCTTTATATTTAGAGGGTTCTTTAATATTTTTAAATCCATCTTCTCCTTCAACCCAATAGCCTGCATCAAATGTAAGTGCAATCATTGAAGGTTTTTTAGCAGTTAAAAGTGTAGTATCTTTTGAATAATCAATTCCAGTTTTGATTTTTTGATTATTTATATCATAAGCAGTTGCACCTTTGAGTTGTTTTGGTGCAAATTTTTGAAAATGCCCATGAGCCCAGAATTCAGCTTTATAGGTGTTGTTTAGTGCTTTTTTTGCAGTTATTTGATGTGCAAACATTGATGTAGTTGCAACAAGTAATAATGTCATTGTTAATTTTTTCATTTATTTCCCTTTATTTTAGTAAAGAGATTGTAAAGCAATTATAATAAACAACATATAATAATTTTATACGCTTATGTATTTTTAGTACAGAACTGGGAAAAGACTAAGTCAAGATAAATAAACCTAGCCTTTTTATTTTTAGATATTTATATCAAGACCTATTATCTATTTTTATACTATCTTTTCCATGAAACTCTTTTTCATCTGCATCTGAAACTATTCTTTTAGATATGATATCAGTTTCCCTTGCAACTTCATTTGTATTTTGAGCGATTGAAGCATTTTCTTGGGTTTGTTTATCCAAAGAGGCAACTGTTTGTGTTATTTGTGAGATTCCAGCTTGTTGTTCTTTTGAAGATGTAGAAACTAGTTGAATCAGTTCTATAGTATTATTAATATTAGAACTTAGTTTCGTATAACCATCAATCATAGTGTCTGCAATATTTTTACCCTCATTTGCTTTTATATTTGCATTTTCAACTAAGTTTTTAATCTCTTTTGCTGCTTCTGTTGATCTATTTGCTAAGTTTCTTACTTCTTGAGCAACAACAGCGAATCCTTTTCCAGCTTCTCCTGCAGTCGCTGCTTCAACGGCTGCATTAAGAGATAAAATATTTGTTTGGAAAGCTATTTGGTCTATTACTGTTATTGCTTCATTTATGGCTGTTACTTGGCTATTTATTTCATCCATAGCTAAGGTTGTTTTTTTAGCTAGTTCTTCTCCTTTTTCAACAGAGTCATTTACCTCTTGAGAATAATCAGCCATTTTCTGTACATTTTCATTATTTGATAAAAGATTACTATTTATCTCTTCCAAAGCAGCGGATGTCTCTTCAATAGACGCAGCAGCAGAGTTTGTATTTCTTGATAAAGTAGCAACACCTTCAATTAATACATTAGAACTTTGATCAAGTTTCATACCATTTGTTTTATTATCAATCAACATATTTGTTATAGAATCACCTAAATTATTAACACCATTCGCTAGTTGTAGTAACTGTTCTTTAAGACCTGTTGTACTTACTTTTTCTAAGTAGTGGTAGTTTGTATATTTGTCTAATACACTTAAAATATTATTGATATTTAGTTCAAGATTATCTGCCATCTTATTTAGTACACTTTTCAATTGACTTAATGATGGATTTAAAGAATCAGATTGAATTCTTTTATTTAAATCACCTTTTTCAAATCCAGATAAAACATTTACAATTTCATCTATCAATTCTCTATCTTTTTCAATTCCTACTTTTGTTCTATTGATATTTTCATTTACAACTTTTGACATTTTACCAAGTTCATCTTCACTACTATCATCCAAATAATCAATCTGTTTTGTTTCGTTATTTAGATATTTGAAAAATGAAATTATCCCATTTTCAAAGTTTTTAAGGGGTTTTAAAATAGTATTTCTTAAAAAAGTTATTGATATACCTATTATTACGATTAGAACTATTACAGATATAATCATTAAGGTAATATTTAAATTAAAAATATCTTTTAAAGCTTCATCTTCTTGTATTTGAGAAATAATTGCCCATTGTTTATCAAATACTTTTATTCCTGTATAAGCAGTAAGTACATCATTACCTTTGTTATCAACTGTAATACCTACTCCTGTTTTATTTTTTAGTGCTTCTTTTATCAAATCATTTTTAATTTCATATAAAGAAATAGTTGTACTAGAACTTTTCACACTTTTATTATCTATATTTTTAATAAATCGGTGATTACTTCTCATCTTATAATCACTTCCTAAAAGATAACTAATACCTGTATCTCCTAAACCTGACTCCTCATATTTTCCTTCAAAATTCATAATTTTATCTATAGAAGCGGGTGATAACTCTATGATTAAATTTCCTATTCTTCTATTTTCACTATTAAAAACAGGTGATGCCAAAAAAGATGCAGGCATGTTATAACTTGGCTCAAAAGGTTTAAAATCAGAAAAAACAACTTTCCCTTTTTCAAGTTTATATGCTTCTTCATTTACTTTTGCTAATGCACTATTTGAATAAACTCCCTCTTTCAAGTTTGTACCAAAATTTTTTTCTTTAGCAGTTGTATAAACCACATTTCCCATCATATCAACTAAAACAACATCATACAGTGAAAATTTTTCTAATAAGGTATTAAATGTAGGATGAAATCTCATGTGAGCAAAAGTGTAGTTATTAAGGAATAAAGTTGTTTGACTCATCTTATTTTTTTCGCCAATTTTAGCTTCATTTTTTATGATATAAATGTATTGAGCCATAAGTCCATTTTTGTTTTTAGGTAAATACTCTTCAAGAGCTCTTTTTTTAGGAACATTTGGTAAATCAAAATTAATTTTATTTACATATGAATTTTTATAATGCTCTAAAATCTCTTTTTTTACTTCATCAATATTTTCAACATCATTCCCAATTGTATAAAACCCTCTTATAAGATTTTTCATTGCTTCTTGAGTAGAAGCTGAGTTTGCAGTGGATACCAATAATCCTTCGATTGTTTTAAAATAATCAGAGATATGTTGTTGTTTTGCAGAAACAATTGATTTTAACTGATTTAATTTTTCATTTTCAGTATTTGTTGTACTTTTATACGCCGTAATTACCAAAATAATTGAAGAAAGTAGAATTAAACTTATTATAATAAGACTTATAAGTTTAAAATTGATTGTCAATTTTTTCATTGAATATAATCCTTTTCGCATGTAATTATTTATTTTCATTCAATTATTACTAAAGACTGTATTCAAATAGTATCTTTATGATTTATTTTTGTTATTTCTTATTTAAAGAGAAAATAATAGAAGAAAAAACTTGTAAGATGGAACGAAGGCGAAATTTTTGATGAAAAATAGTAAATTCTGTGTACTAAGTGAGTGCTAATGGAGAAAAAGAATTTCATACCTTTGTACACCAATCTAAGAATCTTTTAAACTCAATAAACTTAAGTCTATCTGTGATAATATGGCCTCCAAAATTTATCATAAGGTAAAACTTGCATAAAATAATAACTATAGTACTAGTTCTCATTGGTTCATCTATTATTCTTTATTCACTATATTTTATTATTGTTCAGCAAATAAAAGCGTATAAGAATCCTAACAAAAAAATAAACTATCCAGATTTAGAAAATAATTGTAAATTAATAAATGAACGAGAAGCAAATTTAAAAGAAAAATTATATTTCCAAAATATTACAGGTGGATTTTTTGTAACTCTTTTTATTATCTCTTTTATTATTTTTATTATTTTATTAGATTTCTATTCTGCAAAATATTCATTAACTTTTCTTTTTATAGCAACAGCATTTTTATATTTAAACCTATTTAGTGATTTAAAAAAAGTTGGAAAAGTTAGTAAAAAAGTTAGAAAACTTGAAGGGAAAGTAAAATTTACTTGGCTAGCCCAAACTATAGCTAACAGACCAGCAAGGATGGTAAAATATTTACTCATTGAAAAAGAAGCATATTATATTCCCCCTATGCTTACGATGCCTAAATCAAAAACAGATATGATAGTTGAAATATATGATAATAAAGAAATTATTAGTATCAATGATCAAAAACCATTAGATAATATTGAGATAGATACATTAAGAAATAATAAACTTTATCACAAAGTCATTGCTATTACTTTTTTAATAATAACTATATTATCTTTTGTATTACTTTATCATAGTATGTATACTAATGTATCTATGAGAATGCTTTTACTTGATAAAAAAGAAATGGAATATATTAATGCAAATTCAATTAGAAACAATCCACCAAAAATTGGACAAAGAATCGATATCTCAGGATATAGACTTTGTAAAGTGCCATATTGTCAACAATTTTTACTTTTAGATAAAAACTTTGAATATAAATTTGATAATGATATAAAAAAACTTTTTGATTTTAATAAAGAAAATATTTTTTTCCGTCGTCTTTTTTATAGTAAATTTAATAAGTATTCACATCCCTTCAAACACAAAACCAAACTCTTGAATATTCAAGAATACCTACAAATATTAGAAAAGCTAAGAAATTATAAATTTGATGCTATTACTTATGAAACCAATGGTTATATTATTAAAAATCAAAATCAAATCAATGAGTATTATACTTTTTTCACTAATTTATGTGAGAAACAAAAAACGCAATGTACACAAGACAATTCCCTTGATATTTATTACAGTTCTAATAATTATAACTATATTGCTAAAAATAGAAAAATTATATTAGAAAATATTTTGTTAAATGAAAGACAAAAAATCATAAATAAAATCAATAAATATCTTGACGAAAGTAATAATCAAGTAAATATTAAATACCTCGAGAATTATTCATTTGAAAAAAATACTGATTTAAATGTAAAAAATTATGATGATTTTATTGCACAATTTCAAAACAATATTACAAAAGTTTATTCTATAAAGTTTATAGTTTATGATTATCAAGAAAAAGCTATCAATGGCAACAAAAATTATTATATAACCGTAATAGATAATTTAGATGATGAAGAAATATTAGATTTCCAACTAATATTTTTATATTTGTCTATTTTAGTAATTTTAACATTAACACATCTATTTTTATTTTATATAAATAAAAAACCTTTAAAAAAAGTTCACTTAAAATAATACATTCTCATCTTTACCATCATCTTTTGACTTTAGTTTATCCATTTTAAATTGCAAATATGAGGTATTAATATTATGAAACCCAACATTTTTTGAAAAATCTTCTTTTTTAGTTATTTGATTTATAATCATTTCCATAGATTCGATATTTTTTATCTCTAACTCTTCTTCTATTTCTCCATAAGTACTCATCAATGAATCAAATGCAAAGTGGTAATCATATGCTAATTTTCCTTTATCATTAAGAAGTTTTTTTATAAAAACCCATCTATCAAAGATTATAGACCAAGCCTTTTTTTGTTCAGTTGTTGCACATAAGTTAGAAATGATTTCTTTCCATTTAAATAAAGCAAAATATGCTTGATGACTAACCCATAACTCTCTTATCCACCAATCTTGGTATTTGGGAAATCCTGAAAAAGTTTTTAGCTTTACTTCTGGAATTTTTATCTCTTTGAGTTTATTAATTTCATTATTAAGACTTTTTATAATAGATTCAAGATTTTTTATTTCTTCTTTATCACTATTTTCCTCAGATTGTTTTTGTTTTAATAACTCTTCTTTTTCTTTTAAAGAGTTTGTAAAGTCTTCTCGTTTTTTATTTATCTCATTTACTAATGTTTCTTTTTTTTGTAAGGCTCTTTCATTATCAAATTCAATATTATCTATTATATTTGAACTTAAAACATAAAAATGAAGAACAACAATTGGAAGAAAGAAATCAATAGTTGCCAGTTCTTGTATGTCTTTTTCATCTATTTGGTCTTTTATTGCTTTAAACTCATTTTTTATATCTTCTAATTTATTACTAATATCATTTAAATCACCAAGACCTAACTCAAGTGATTTTGTTGCTATTTCAAAAAGTTCTTTATCTTCAAAATTAACATCTACAGGTAGTTCTTCTATGATTCTTAAAACTTCAAGTTTTTTATCATTGCTTTGTTCTACATTTAACTTTATTCTTGAAGGTTGTGCATCAAAATATTTTTTTCTTTCAGCAAGAAAAACTAGTTTTTCTTTTTCTTCAAGTTCTTTTCCTTCAATAGTTTGAAGTTTCTCTAACATTTTTTTATATTTTTCCACAAGCTCTGTTGATATTTCTAAGGCGTTTTCTGATGAGGCAATACCCATACGAGAGAGTTTGTTAATACCCGCTTCATGATTTTTGAGCTGTTGTTTTTGTAAAGCTATTTTTTTTTCATTTTCCGCAATAAGTGCTTCTAAGGCAACAATACTTTCCATTTTAAATATCCTTTAAGAACATTACATAAAATTATTTTATCTAATTTATGATGAAATATACTAAGATTTAAGCTAAAAAAAGAAATAACTTAAAATTATAAATTTTCTTTTGTTAGCTGATTGCGTATATCTTGCAATTCTTGACGGTGTTCCTCACTTGCAACTGGATAGGTTAATTGAAGCGATTTCAATGTATCAAGAATAATCTTTGAAATGATTAACCTACTGTTCTTCTTATCATCTGCAGGAATAACATACCAAGGTGAGTTTTCCGTACTAGTGGCATTTAAACAATCTTCATAAGCTTTCATATACTGTTTCCAAAATTTTCTCTCTTGGATATCTGAATTACTTAGCTTCCAGTTTTTTTTTGGATTATCAATACGCTTTAAAAATCGATTGCACTGCTCTTTTGGTGAGAGGTGAAGAAAAAACTTAATAATCCGTGTACCATTTCTATAAAGATGTTTTTCCATTGCTTCTATAGATTCGTAGCGCTCTTTCCAAATAGTTTTTTTATTCAACAATGATTCAGGGATATTTTCACCTTCCATAATCTCTGGATGTACTCGTACGATTAATACCTCTTCATAATAAGATCGGTTAAAAATACCGATTCTACCACGCTCAGGTAAAGCTTGAGTAGTACGCCAAAGAAAATCATGCTGTAGTTCTTCAACACTTGGGTGCCTGAAACTAAATACTTGACATCCTTGAGGATTTATCCCAGACATTACATGCCTAATAGCACTATCTTTTCCTGCTGCATCCATAGCTTGAAATATCAATAATATAGAATAACTATTAGATGCATAGAGTAACTGCTGTTTGGAACTGAGTTTTTTTATATTTTTTTTTAAGAGCTTTTTATATTTCTTTTTAGATTTGTATATAGGTTTAACTTGGGTCGGCCACTTATCAAGTTCAACTTCTTTTTCTTTTGTAATACGAAAATCTTTAGATTTTATTTTCATTATTATCCTTTCACTATAATGGAGTTTATCCTAAGTTGATTAGATATTTTGTACTTACACTAAGAGAGTATCTTAGTGTAAGTATTTAAACTAATAAAATACTAACTCATCGCTAAATGAGTATATATTGCTTGAAAAGATTCATCAATAGCTTTTTTATGGGCATCAAGTTCCTCTTTACTAGCTTTGCTTAGTGCTTCTAATTTTAACTTTCCATCTTTTATCTTCGAGTCTACTGCTTTAATTTGTTTATCTAGTTCAGCATTAGCTTGTGCATCTGTTGGAGACAAACTTGATTTCAACTCTTTTAATTTTCCTTCATACTCATCTAGTTGAGCTTGTTTTGTCTTTAAATATAGTTCAATATCATTCATAATAATTCCTTTTGTTAAAATTTGTTTCTACTCTTATTATAATACTTTATCTACTTAATATCAATTATTCCTAATAACACTACAACTAAAAATCCAATATTGGCATTAAGATTTTGTTAAAATTTACAGAAATATCACTTACTTTTTAAAGCAAAAGTATTATTTGAGTTTATTATCATAAGTACTCCTTTTATTCCCAACTCTTATTAATAGATTACTATTGTATTGCAATAATATAATAAAATCAATTATTTAATAAATGATAATATTTATCTAAAAATATTATATTTTTAATGATAAATTTTATTATTTAGTAAGTTTTATTTAATATAAATTCTAATAAAATACTTTAAGGATAATTTAATTTGTCCTAAAATTTATAAGGAGACATTATGAAAAAGTTTGTATTGACAAGTACCTTAGTACTTTTTTCAGCGGTGAGTATATTTGGAATGACGGATTCTGCTTTGTTAGAAAAAGCAAAGAATTCAGGTTTAAAAGCAATTCCAAAAAGTGAATTAGAGATTCTAAAATTGGTAGATGACCCTAATAATCCTATTACAGCTAAAAAAGTAGAATTAGGTAAAAAACTTTATTTTGAACCAAGATTATCAAAAAGTGGTCTTATTTCATGTAATACCTGTCACAATTTAGCAATGGGTGGAGTAGATGGAGTTTCAGCTGCTATTGGACACAAATGGACAGCAAATCCTCATCATCTAAATTCACCTACAGTTTACAACTCTGTTTTAAATAAAGTTCAATTTTGGAATGGAAGATCTCCACACTTAGAAGATCAAGCACAAGGTCCTATTCAAGCTGGTCCAGAAATGGCAGCACCTTCTAAATTAGTCGTAGATAGAGTAACATCAATGAAAGGATATGTTGATGAGTTTAAAGATACTTATGGGGAAAAAGTAAAAATTGACTTTAAACTTATCGCAGATACTATTGCAGTATTTGAAAGAACACTTATCACTCCTTCTAAATACGATGATTTTTTAAATGGAAATCTATCATCACTTAATAAAGAAGAAAAAGAGGGTTTAAATCTATTTATTGACAAAGGTTGTACTTCTTGTCACAATGACATAGGACTAGGTGGAACAATGCAACCATTTGCAACTGCTGCTAAATATGAATTTGCTAATTTAGGAGACTTTAAAGGAGATAAAGATGGAATGGTTAAAACCCCAACTTTGAGAAATATAGAAGAAACAACTCCTTATTTTCATAATGGAGGAGTTTGGTCTTTAACTAAAGCAGTTAAAGTAATGGGTTCTACTCAATTAGGTTTAAAAATTTCAGACAATGATGCAAAATCTATTGTTACATTTTTGAAATCACTTACAGGAGAAAAACCAAAAATCATATATCCTCTTCTTCCTATTGCTACAGAAGCAACGCCTAAACCAGATATGAATTAACTATTATATAAAAAAAGATGTAGATTTTAATCTACATCTTTTTATAAAGCATTACTCAATTGCACTTAATAATTTTTTAAAAGCTTTTTTTATAACCCTTTTCTCTTCTTCATCTAATATTCCATAAACTTTATTATTCTCTGTTGCAAAGATATCTAAGAGCTCAACTGCTATTTGTGCACCTTTTTCTTCAAGTTGTACAAGCATACTTCTTTTATCTTTTTTATCAGCTATTCTACTTATATACTTATTCTCCTCTAATTTTTTTAGAACTTTTGTCATTCCTCCTGAAGAGAAAATTGTACTCTCATACAATTCTGTGGGGGATTGTATATAACCATTAAAATAAAGACTAATAAGCACATCAATTTCTGAGTGGTTTATTCCATAATTGACCTTCATTATATTTTCATGTTTATTAAACATACTCTTATAAATCAAGGTTAAAGGCAAACTAATACCAAAGGTTTCAAACTTTGGATTCTTTTCTATATTTTCATAGCAATTTTTTATGTAATTTTTATTCATAATGTAAGTATAACATAAAAATATTAAATATATCTTTCTCGCAAGATATATTTAAGTTATAAAATGCTATCTTTTCACAAATATAAAGGAGTAAAATGAAAAAAATACATTTATTATTTTTCTTACCTATTTTTTTATGGAGTCAAGATTTAAGTGAATTGATAAATATTTCTCAAAAAAATAAACTAATTCAATCTTCACAAGAAACAGTAGAATCTGTAAAAGATGAGTACAGTAGTGTAAAAAGATCTTATTTACCAAATGTAAGTATTGGAACTTCTTATCAAAATACTAATCGTGAGAGTCAAAATATGCCTGCAAATGGTTATACATCTTATGCAAAAGTTGGACTAACAATATATGATGGAAACAAAAGATATAACTTATTTAAAAGTTATAAATCATACATAAAAAGTTCTAAAGAGAATTTATCAGCACTTAAAAATGAAGTTGCACTTGATGTTGTAAATTATTATTATCAATATCTAACTTTAGAAGCTCAAAAAGATGCTAAACAAAAAGAGATAGAACAACTAAAATCAGAAGGAAATAGAGTCAAAAATTTTGTTGATGTTGGTTCTTCTACAACTGATGAATATGATAAAATCGAATCAAGAATTCAAAGTTCAATTTTTGACCTTAATCAAATTGAATTGAATATTATAACAGTGTTACATACTCTTGAATATGTAACAGGTCAAGAAGTTAGTATAACTGCTGGTTCTTCTATAAAAGATATTAATATAAATAGTGATATGAAAGCACAAAGACCTGATATTAAATCTTTAGAATACAATATAGAAAAACTAAAATATGATGCAAGACAAGAAAAAAGTGGCTATTTACCAAAAATCACATTAGATAATACATACTCGTATTATGATAGAAACTATAAAGATAACTCTATTCCTGAAGAATATAAAGATCAAAATGTATTTTCTGTAAATCTTTCATGGGATATTTTCAACTTTAATTCTACAGGTAAAAAATATAGTGCAAAATACAAAGAATACTTAAGTAAAAGATCAAACTATGAATACCAAAAGAAAAAAGCTGATACAGAATTAAAAACATCACTCAAAACCTATGAGATAGGGAAAGTTAAAGTAAAAGCTGCAAAAGCATCTTTAAAAGCAGCAACTAGTGTATATGATTCAATTAAATCAAAATACCAAAATGGACTTGTAGATAATGTTACTTTTCTAGAAGCATTAACTGAGAAATATGATGCCCTAAGTCAATTAAAAAGTTCACAATATGATTTAGAAATTAACAAAGCCACAATAATTTATTATAGTGGTAAAAATGTAGGAGATTATGTAGAATGAAAAAAATATTAGTAGGTTTGTTTATTTTAGGATTAAACTTTTTATTTGCAGCAGGGCAACAAATGCCTCCTCTTCCGGTAAAAGCCTATACAGTAAACACAAATGAGACAACTGTAGAAAAGGATTATCCTGCTTTAATAAAATCAAAAAGTGAAGTAAATATTATCGCTAGAGTTTCTGGGAAACTAGTAAAAAAATATTTCCAAGATGGTGATTTTGTGAAAAAAGGCGCTTTATTATACAAAATAGAACAAGATACTTATCAAGCAAATTTAAATGCTGCACAAGCTCAATTAGATAAAGCGGAAGCTTTACTTACAAAAGCTACAAAAGATTGGAAAAGAGCAGAAAAATTATTTGCTGCAAAATCTATAAGTGAACAATCAAAAGATGATTACTTATACACATATCAAGATGCTCTAGCTGATGTGCAAAATTATAAAGCAAAAGTACAAGATGCAAAAATCAGTTATCAATATACACTAATAAGATCACCAATAAATGGTCTAACAGGGAAAAGTGCTTTTGATGAAGGAAATTATGTAGGTTCAAATGAAAATAACTCAAATTTATTAACTGTAACAAATACAAATCCTGTATATGTAGAATTTTCTTTACCTCAAAAAGATATTTCTAAATATTTAGAGCAAATAAAAAAAGGAAGTGTAAATTTTAACATTTCTGCAAATGGAAAAACATATTCAGATGGTAAATTAAATTTTGTCTCTTCAAAAATTGATACAGCAACAGATAGTTTATTATTAAGAACAACATTTGAGAATAAGGACAATGAACTTATTATTGGTGGTTATTCTACAATAGAAATTAAAAATATAAAAATTAAAAATGTTTTTACTATCCCTGAAATTGCCATTTTACAATCAGCTAATGGAGCAGCAGTTTATGTGATTGAAAATGGTGTTGCAACAATTAGACCTGTTAAAATTGGTAATTTAACTTCAAGTGGAGTGATTATTGAATCTGGTTTAAAAGCTGGAGATAAAATTATTATTAGTAATATTGCAAAAGTAAGACCAAATGCTCCTGTTCAAATCATAGGTGACAAATAATATGTTTTCAGCATTTTTCATAAATAGACCGGTCTTTTCAGCCGTAATATCTATTCTTATTTTCCTAGCTGGATTACTTTCAATGGTAAATTTGCCAATTGAACAGTATCCAAAGGTTGTTCCACCTCAAATTATTGTATCAACTACATATCCAGGTGCTAGTGCAGAAACAATTTCAAAAACTGTTGCTGCACCACTTGAAGAAAAAATCAACGGTGCTAAAGATATGATTTATATGAATTCATTAGCAGCAGATAGTGGAGTTGTTAGTATCAATGTATATTTTGAAGTAGGAACAAATGCTGATGATGCAAAAATCGATGTAAACAACCGTGTGCAATCAGCCTTAGCAAAACTTCCAGCAGAAGTACAAAAACAAGGGGTAACAGTAACTGAAAGATCTCCAAGTTTACTTCAAGTGATAAGTTTCTTTTCACCAGATTATTCTAAAGACACTACTTTTATTTCTAATTATGCATTAATGAATGTTGTTGATGACTTAAAAAGAATCAAAGGTGTTGGGGATGCTACAATTTTTGGTGCAAAAGATTATGCCATAAGAGTTTGGGTAAATCCTGAAAAATTATCAAATTTTGGACTTACTACAACTGACCTTATAAATGCAATTAAAGAACAAAATCAACAATATGCAGCAGGTAAATTTGCAGCAGAACCAATTGCAAATAAACAAATGTTTACATATACATTACAAACTCCACCAAGACTTAGTAGTCCAACAGAGTTTGGTAACATAGTAATTAGAGCAAATAAAGATGGTAGTGCTTTATTATTAAAAGATGTAGCAACTGTAGAATTAGGAGCTAGTAGTTATAACTTGAATTCAAAATTAAATGGCTTTCCTTCTATTCCTATTGGTATATTTTTGCAAAGTGGAGCAAATGCTATTGATACAGCAAAAGCTGTAAAAGAAACACTATTAAAAGCTAGTGAGAAATTTCCAAGTGGAGTATCTTACAAAATACCTTATAGTAGTACTGACTTTATTGAAGTATCAATAAAAGAAGTTGCAAAAACTTTTGTTGAAGCAATTATTCTTGTTGTTGCAATTATTTTCTTATTTTTACAAAATTGGAGAGCAACACTTATTCCTGTTTTAGCAGTTCCAGTTTCTATTGTAGGAGCATTTGCAGGAATGTATATGCTGGGATTCAGTATAAACTTATTAACCCTATTTGGTTTAGTATTGGCAATTGGTATTGTTGTTGATGATGCTATTATTGTAATTGAAAATGTTGAGAGGCATTTAAGTGAAGGAATGGCTCCAAAAGATGCTGCATTTAAAGCCATGAAAGAAGTTTCTGGAGCATTAGTAGCTATTATATTAGTTCTTTCTGCTGTATTCATTCCTGTTGCATTTATTAGTGGTTTATCAGGAGTAATGTACAAACAATTTGCTATTACAATTGTTGTTTCAATTGTAATCTCTGGATTTGTTGCATTAACATTAACTCCTTCACTTTGTGCAGTTTTATTAAAAGATAATCATGTTAAACCACAAGGCTTTTTCAAATGGTTTAACAATATGTTTGATAAGTTTACAAATGGTTATTCTTTTATGGTAAAAAGTACTATTAGATATTCAATACTAAGTTTCCTTTTATTTGGAGGTTTAATATTTATTACATATAATATGTATACAAATATGAGAACAGCACTTGTTCCACAAGAGGACCAAGGAGCAATATTTATCTTCTCTTATAACCCTCCTGGTTCATCTTTAAATAGAACTACTAAATTGACAGATGAAATTTTTGATACGGTTAAACAAGATACAAGTGTAGAGAATACATTAACACTTAGTGGATTAGACTTTATGACTTTTGCTTTAAGAACTAATTCTGCTGCAACAATTGTTAAACTTAAAGATTGGGAAGAAAGAAAACAACCAGAGCAGCAAGCAGATGCAATTGCAGGAAGATTTACAGGACAACTAATGGGTAGAACTACAGATGGATTCTCATTTGCAGTACTTCCACCTCCAATTATGGGTATGGGTGTTTCTGGTGGTTTTGAGATGTATGTACAAAATAAATCAGGAAGCGGTGTTAAAGATTTAAATAAATATGTTCAAGAGATAATTCAAAAAGCAAATGCAAGACCAGAATTAACAGCAGTTAGAACAACTCTTGCAACGAATGTACCACAATATTCACTTAAAGTTGATAATATAAAAGCTAAATCAAAAGGTGTCAATATTGCAGATATTTTTTCAACTCTTAGTTCAACTTTTGGGAGTTATTATATAAATGACTTCAACTTGTATGGAAGAACTTATACAGTAAATATCCAAGCAAAAGGTGAATTTAGAAAAGGTGTTGAAGACTTAAATAAAGTATTTGTAAAAGCTTCAAATAATGAACTTCTTCCTGTAAGTTCTTTTGTAACAGTTACAAAAACAACTGGTGCGGATTTAGTTGAAAGATTTAATCTTTTTACATCAGCAAAGATTTCAGGACAACCAGCTCCGGGATATAGTTCAGGTGATGCATTAAAAGCTATTGAAGAAGTTTCAAATGAGATTTTACCAAATGATTACGCAATTAGTTGGGTAGGAACTGCTTATCAAGAGAAAAGGATCTCTAGCAAGAGTTATTTAGCCTTTATTTTTGGTATATTATTTTTATACTTAATCCTAGCAGCACAATATGAAAGATGGATGATGCCAATTTCTGTTGTTATGGCTATTCCTTTTGGGGTATTTGGTGCAGTTGTAGCAACTATGATGAGAGGATTAGAAAATGATATTTACTTCCAGGTAGGTATTTTAGTTTTAATTGGATTATCCGCTAAAAATGCAATTTTGATTGTAGAGTTTGCTATGCAACAAAGAAAAGATGGTGAAAGTATTTATGATGCAGCAATAAATGCAGCAAGATTAAGAATTAGACCTATTATTATGACATCTCTTGCATTTATGTTAGGGGTTGTTCCTTTAGCTATTAGTACAGGAGCAGGTGCTGCAAGTAGACACTCTATTGGAACAGGTGTAATCGGAGGAATGCTGACAGCTACAATTATTGCTATTGTCTTTATTCCTTTATTTTATATATTTGTTTCAAGACTAAGTGAAAAAAAGAAAAAATAAACAAGTTTCTAAAAAACTGAATAATTATTCAGAAAAAGCAAAGAGTTAAAATATATTTTAACTCTTTGTTCGCTACTATAATAAATCCATTTAAATCACACCTCATTATACAAAAGGTAAAAAAATAGTGAAAATATATATTTATGCCAAAAGTGGACACTCAATTGGATTGGAAGATACAAGAACCTGTTGTGCAATTGCAGCAAAACTAAAAGAGTTTGACCCCATACTTTGTACTTGCGATTTTAGAGCAGGAGTTTATGCAAAAGAAGAGTTAGGTATCAAAAAATATGTAAGTGTTGATATCTTAACAAATCTTCCAAATATCATGGAAAGAGGTGACATATTAATCTTTGATTCTGATGAGACAACAGATATCATGGAAAAGCATATGAAGGATTTTTGTTCACTACTTTATAAAGTGGGTGTTGATACACCACAAAATATTGTTGATGATAAACTATTTAAAATAAATCCTAATCCAAAATTTGAAAAAACTCTTTTTTTTGGTGATGATGATTATGGTAATTTATTGCTAGAACTTATAAAAAATAGTTCAAAAAAACAAATAAATTTACTTTTGGGACACTATTTTTTCTTAGGGAATGAAACAAAGTTAACCCCTTATTTTGAAAATATATTTACAGATGAAGAGTATATTGATACTATTTCTAATTCTAAATTTTTATTAACAACTTCTATTCAAAGTTGTTTGGAATCTATAGCTTGTGGAAATAAGCCTGTTCTACTTTTAAGAAAAGATAAAAGTTATAATTTGCAATTTATTGAGAATTTAAACCTTCCTACAATAAACTATAACGAAAACTTAGATAAAATGATAATAGAATTTGAAGATATTATTTCTTCTTACCCAAACCTAAATGATATTGAAATTTTTGATTTTAACACTTTAGTGTTACAAATAAGGAAAAAATTTAGTCCCGATAATAATATCAATAGCTGATAATTATAACATCAGCTTATGATTTTATTATGCTTCTTATAAGTTCTTATCTTCTATAATTCAAAAAACAAAGGTGAAAAATATAATTTCACCTTATGAAAGGTTAAAACATGGCTTCAGAAAGTGTTCAAATTGCTAAGAAATCACCTTATCGATTTAAAAGATATTATGTCTATTTAGCAGTTACAATTATGGCCCTAGCTATTCCATTTATTAGAATAGGTGGAAATCATATATTCCTATTATCATTTGATAAGAAACAACTACATCTTATGGGTATTGCATTTGATATGCAAGAGCTTTATATGATGCCTTTTTTATTGATGCTTCTATTTTTAGGTATTTTTGCTGCTACAGCAATTGGAGGAAGAGCTTGGTGTGGGTGGGCCTGTCCTCAAACAATCTTTAGGGTTGTATATAGAGATTTAATCGAATCAACTTTATTAAAATTAAGAAGAATCAAAAATAAACAAAAAGAGCCTGATTATTCAAAAGCTGAGAATGCAAGTAAAAAAATAGTTGGTATTATTTTATGGGCTATTTTAGCTCTTGTTGCAGCAGCTGATTTTATGTGGTATTTTGTTCCTCCAGAAGACTTTTTTGCATATATACAAAATCCAACAGAACATATGTTTTTAATAGGTATTGTATTATCTATTGCCGCATTCTTAGTATATGATGTTGTAAAACTAAAAGAAGACTTTTGTGTTTATGTTTGTCCTTATTCAAGAGTTCAATCTGTTTTATATGATGACAATACTCTACAAGCAATTTACTCTACTAATAGAGGTGGTGATATCTATAATAAAAATAAAGAGAAAATTATTTTCAAAGAAAAAGATTTACCAGATCCTGCAAATGAGTGTACTACATGTGAATCATGTGTAACAGTGTGTCCTACTCATATTGATATTAGAAAAGGTTTACAATTAGAGTGTATCAACTGTCTAGAATGTGTTGATGCTTGTACTTCTGTTATGGGTAAACTTGGTAAAGAATCATTAGTTCAATGGACAAGTACAAATAACATAAAAAACAATATCCCTACAAAGGTTGTAAGAAAATCAACTGTTATGTATAGTATTGCTTTACTAATTGTAATTGGACTTTTATTTATAATGGGTGGTGAAAAAGAGTATATGCTTTTAAATATTAATAAAACTACTCAATTGTATCAAGTAAAAAAAGATAACCTTGTTACGAATAACTTCCTATTCTTATTTCAAAATACTGATTCAAAAAGACATAAATATGCACTAGAAATAGTAGATAATAAAGACATATTTATAGAAAGATTTAATCCTTTTTCACTAGGTGCTGGTAAATTAGCTAAAAAAGTTGTAATTTTAGGAACAAAATCTGAATTAGTAGCTGATAATACAAAAGATACACCAATAACAGTTACTATTAGGGCTTATGCAGAAGATGAGCCAGATAGAGTTCAAGTATTTAGAAAAGCCGTATTTATCTATCCAAGAGAAGATATGCTTAAAAAAAGAGAAGCTATACTTAATAAATAAAACTCTTTGTAAGTGTAGATTTAAATATTTACACTTACAAAAATCTTGCAAAAAATTAAACCCTACTTAACAATACTTTAGCTATAATCGCGGCTATAAATAACTACTATTTTTTACGGAGTATCACCAATGACTAAATTTATATTTGTTACAGGTGGAGTCTTAAGTTCCTTAGGAAAAGGGATAACTTCTGCCTCTATCGCTACTATTTTAAAGCAATCAGGTTACAGAGTAACTATGCTAAAAATCGATCCATATTTAAATGTTGATCCAGGAACAATGAGTCCATTAGAACATGGAGAAGTATTCGTTACAGCAGATGGTGCTGAAACAGATTTAGATTTAGGAAATTATGAAAGATTTATTGATGTAACTCTTGGTGCAAAAAATAGTTTTACTACAGGACAAGTTTATTTATCTGTAATAAGAAGAGAAAGACAAGGTGGATATTTAGGAAAAACTATTCAAGTAGTTCCTCATGTAGTTGATGAAATAAAAGCAAGAATTTTTGATGCAGCGGAAGGTTATGACTTTTTAATTGTTGAACTAGGTGGAACAGTAGGAGATATCGAAGGTTTACCATTTATGGAGTCAATTAGAGAAATAAGACATGAATTGAATAAAGATAGAACTATGAATATTCATGTAACACTTGTTCCATATATTGCAGCGGCTGGTGAACTTAAAACAAAACCAACTCAACACAGTGTTCAAGAATTAAGAAGAATTGGTATTACCCCTCATATGCTTGTATGTAGAAGTGAAAAACCTCTACCAAAAGAGTTAAAGAAAAAACTTGCAATGTCTTGTGATATCAACAACAATGCTGTAGTTGAAGCAGGTGATGCACAATCAATTTATCAAGTTCCTATGAATTTCTTAAAAGAAGGTATTTTAACTCCTTTATCAGAGCACTTTAACATCAAAATAAAACCAAATATGGAAAAATGGGAAACTCTTGTAAAACATATTATTCTTCCGCAAGGTGAAGTAACAATTGCTTTTGTAGGTAAATATATAGAACTAAAAGAATCTTATAAATCTTTAACAGAATCATTGATTCACGCAGGAGCTCACTTAAATACAAAAGTTAATATTAACTGGTGTGATAGTGAAAGAATAGAAGATGTTGGAGCTTACGATATTATAGGCAATTCTGATGCAATCTTAGTTGCAGGTGGGTTTGGTAATAGAGGAGTTGAAGGTAAATTAAAAGCAATTGAATATGCAAGGGTAAATAATATTCCTTTTTTAGGAATTTGTTTAGGTATGCAGCTTTCTATTGTAGAATATTGTAGAAATGTTCTAGGTATAGAAGATGCAAACTCAATTGAATTTGATGAAAAAACTACTAATCCTGCTATTTATTTAATTGATGAATTTATGGACCAATCTGGTAATAAGCAACTAAGAACTCACAAATCACCAATGGGTGGAACAATGAGATTAGGTGAGTATCCATTTAATCCAAAAGCTGGAACAAAACTAAAAGCTGCTTATGGAAATAATGAAACTTACTATGAAAGACATAGACATAGATATGAAGCAAATCCTGCTTACAAACAAAGATTAGAAGAAGCAGGAATGATTGTTTCTGGTGAGTCAGATGGACTAATTGAAGCAGTAGAGCTTAAAGATCACCCTTGGTTTGTTGGTGTTCAATTTCACCCTGAGTTTACATCTCATTTAGAAACACCAAATCCAATAATAACAGAATTTGTAAGACAAGCTACTAAAACAAAGTAATGTCAAAAGTCACAAAACAAAAACTTTTTGACATACTATCTGCAAGACATCTAAAGAGTACATACTCTAAGCTTGCAGATATTCCTCCACCTACAGGCTTTAAAGATATCCAAAAAGCTACCAAAAGAGTAAAACAAGCAATATTAGATAATGAAAAAATCACCATAGTTGGTGATTATGATGTTGATGGTGTTGTTTCAACTTCCATTATGGTTGATTTTTTTAGACAAGTTGGTTATGAAGTTGATTATATAATCCCAAATAGATTTGAGCATGGATATGGTTTATCTCCAAAAATATCTGAACTAATTGATAGTGGATTAGTAATCACAGTTGATAATGGAATTTCAGCATGTGCAGCAACTCAAATTTTAAATGATAAGAATATTGATGTTATTATCACAGATCACCACACTGTTGGAAGCGAAATCCCAAATGCCTATTCAATTATAAATCCCAAACAAGAAGATTGTAACTTCCCTTTTAAAGATATTTGTGGCGCTCAAGTTGCTTGGTACTTTTGTGCATCAATAAAAAAAGAGTTAAACCTAGATATAAATATGACTAACTTTTTAGACTTATTATGTATAGCTATTATTGCCGATATGATGCCCATGACAAGTCTTAATTATATTATGGTTAAAAATGGTCTAAAGAGAATTGAGACCTCAAATAGAGTATCTATATCATACCTACGAAGCACTATGAGAAAAAGCTCTTTTATTTCAGATGATATTGGTTTTATAATTGCTCCTAAAATAAATAGTGCAGGAAGAATGGATGATGCATCTATTGCTCTATCTTTTTTATTATCAACTAACTTTGAAGAAGCAAGTGAAGCCTTAGATTTATTAGAAGAGCTAAATAATAAAAGAAAACTCTTACAGGAAAGCATCTCATTAAAAGCAAAATATGAAATAAATGTAGATGATAAAGCAATAGTTGTTTGGGGTGATAATTGGCATGAAGGTGTAATTGGAATAGTTGCTTCAAAATTATCACATGCGTTTAAAAGACCTGCTTTTATTTTTTCTATAAGCAATGGAATAGCAAAGGGAAGTGCAAGGGCAAATGCAGATATTAACTTACATACAATTATCTCAGAAGCACAGCATCTTTTATTAGGTTTTGGTGGGCATAAAAATGCAGCTGGTATTTCTATGAAAATAGAGCACTTAGATGAGTTTAAAGCCATTATTAACTCTGCACTAAGTAAAGCATCAAAAGAGCTATACATAGAGCCTATAACACTAGGTGAACTTGATATTTCAAGTGTAGATTTAGAGTTTATGGATATTATAGAGATGTTTGAACCCTATGGCTTGGAAAACCATAAACCAATATTTAAAATATCAAATGCAAAAGTGATAAAATCAGAACTTTTTGGTAAAGAAAAAAACCACTTAAAACTTTTTCTAAATGTGGATGGTTGTGATTTTGAAGCTATTAAATTTTATAGTGATAAAATAGATAAAAACAGTGTTGATATGATTATTTCAATAAATAAAAATGAGTTTAGAGGAGATATAACTCCTCAGTTTTTAATTCAAGACTTTTTATAGAACCATTGGTGCATAAACAGTACTAGAATCAGGAGTTCTTTCTAAGTCTAAGATTTCCTCATCTATTAAGGTTGAGGCAGTTGAAGAACTTAAGATTGTTCCACTTCTTACATCAATAAGTTTTATAAAAACTATTAATCTTCTTGTTGTAACACTATATGTACCTACAACTGCAAAATTTTCATCAATGACTTGATTATTGATTTTATTAGAATTTCGACTTAATACATTAAATCCACGCTTTCCAATTTGGAAATTATTTCCCAATTCAACTTCTCGTACTAAAATATTTTTACTTAACAAAGAATTTTTAAGAGTATCTGATAATAAGAAGCCTAACTTTGAGTGATTTTGAAGATTATCAAGATTTACAAAATCTGAAACCAAAACTGTTTCATCTTTAGAAATATTTTTATCAAGTTTAGCATATGAGTTTTCAACTAAAGCTCTTAACATAGCTTGAAAATTATTGGCACCATCAAGGTCTTTATATACACAAGAAGTGAAAAGAAGAGGAAGAAAAAGAGATGTTAAAAAGAGTTTTATCATCCCTTTACTAAAGAAGTTTAATTTCATAAATTATTATTCTTCTCGCATTATTTTAATAGTTCTTGGAGGTTTACAATCTTTAAAAATAACACAGTCATTTCTTAAACCATGTTCATAAGTAGATCTAGCACTTGTAATAATTTGACCCGTAGCATTATCTAAAACTCTAGCATTTAACATAATTCTTCCATATTGTCTTGAATATGTTCCAACTACTATAAAACTATTTTGAACATTCTCTTTCATCTTACTTGTATTTCTAGTAATAAAATATTCACCTTTTTCATTAACAGAAACACCCATTTGACCTCTAAACTCAATGATATTAAAACCTCTGTTAGAAAGTTCATTTATTAAACTCTCACTAATAACTCTTCCAAACTCAGTAGTTTTTTTGAAGTTGTCTAATCTAACAAAAGATGTAATTAACACAGATTTGTTTGTATGCATCTTGTTATTTTGCATCATTTGAGTTGCAAGCGAAGAAATAGTAGCCTCTAAAGAATTTTGCGTAGTGACATTTTGTTGCATATCTTCTGCAATTTTCATATGTTCTTTTGTAACTTGAACTTTTTCATTAGCTTTATCAATTCCTGCTTTTTCACTTGGATTCATAGTTACTTTCATAGCTGAATCTGAAGCACACGAAATTGTTAGTGTTGATAAAAGAATCAAACAAGAGTTTCTTAATAGCTTAAGCATGTATTACCCCTTTTTATAATTGATAAATTTTATTTAAACTTTACTTATATGTACTTGAATAGTTACCATTTTATCTCTTTGTAAGCATTGATTAAACTAATATTAATAAATGTAAATCAATGCATATTTTAGCTAATGCAATTATTCACTTTTACATAAAAAATATGTTAAGATAAAACTAAAAAGGATTTCATAATGGCAAAACTATTAGTACCCATTTCAAGTGGATTTGAAGAGATTGAAACAGTAAGTATAATTGATATTTGTAGAAGAGGCAATATTGAGGTAACAATAGCTTCTATAGAAGAGATAAATGTTCTTGGTGCTCATCAAATATCAATAAAAGCTGATAAATTATTATCTGATATTGATGAAAAAGATTTTGATATGATTGCTTTACCTGGTGGATTACCAAATGCTTTTAACCTAGCAGAAAACGAGCTTTTGCAAAAAATACTTAAGCAATTTAAAGAAAAAAACAAAAATATTGCTGCAATTTGTGCAGCACCATTTGCTTTGCATAAAGCTGGAGTATTAAACAAAAATTATACTTGTTATCCTGGATTTGAAGCTAAAATCAAAGAAGAGGGCTATACTCAAAATGAAAATATAGTAATTGATGGAAAAGTATTAACTTCAAGAGGACCAGCTACTGCTACAGTTTTTGCTTTGGAAATTGTAAAGATTTTAAAAGGTAAAGAAGAGTACGAAATAGTAAAAGAAGGCCTATTAGCAACTAATTGCTAATTGCTTTTACTACTTATCAAAGGGAGGAATTCTTCCTACCATTGATTCAAGTTCCCTAAGCTCATCATCATTATGATCTCTTAATTTTTTTGCAGGTTTTATTGTGCCATCTGCTAATACCCAAGCCATATTATGGTGTTTTGCTTCATATGACTTATGAGCTTTTGCTGTATTTAACTCTGTTTCTCCATAACATGTACAAAAATAAGACTTCCCATCAATATGTTCTACATAAACACCAGTTCCTCTAATACCTGCTGTCATATTTTCTGTTTTAACTTCATGTTTACTACCACCTTTGCCAAAAACTGCTAGAACTCCACCTGTTACTACATTAAGAGTTTTTAATCCACCCTTTTCTTCTATTGAAAATTTTGTGTCAGCATTCGCCAAAAAAGCATCTTTTCCTATATTAAATTTTACTTTTGAGTTTTTACCTGTTTTTATAAAATCACCAAGTTTTACAACACTACTTTTTGTAGCTTTTTGTCCATTTATATAAACCTCACCTTTACTTTGTACACTATCTGCAAATACATTTAGCACAAAAAGAAAATACAAGCTCATTAAAATCATTTTCATTATTTGCCCCTCAAACAATAATTTAGTACAATTATTATATCATAAGCGATGAAAATTTTTATTAAGCATAAAATACTATTCTTTTTTATAACCTTTATATTACTCGTTTTTTGCTATTTAAATTTTACTAAAACAATTAGCAACTTTGATGAAAAAATTAGAGAAGTATTTTTTGAAATAAGAGGTGAAATTCCCACTACAAAAAAAGTAGTAATAATTAATATTGATGAAAAATCTATAAATAAACTTGGACAATGGCCTTTTAGTAGAGACCATATGGCACAAGTTTTAGCTAACCTTACAAATGCAGGAGCTGGAATTATAGGCATTGATATTATATTTTCAGAATCAGATAGAAGTTCTCCTTCTTATATGGCAAAAAAATTAAATATTCAAGGGGAATTTAGAGATAATGACCAGCTTTTAGCCGCTGTTATTTACCAAACGCCTACAGTTTTAGGATATTATTTTACAAAAGATTTATCAAAAAATACTAAGCCAGTTCCTGTTACAAAATTTACGCCTGCAGCATCACCTCATCTTTTAAACTTTGAAAATGTAGTTACAAATATCTCTCCAATACAAGAAAATGCTTATTCATCTGGCTTTTTTAATGCTTTTAATGATCAACAAGGCAAGATTATAAAAATGCCCTTATTATTGCAATACAAAAACAAAATCTATCCCTCTTTGGTTTTTGAAATGGTTAGTATTGCAAGTAATACTTCAAGTGTAAAGATAGTTCAAGATAACTATGCTATTTCTGGTGTAAAACTTTCAAATATTGATATACCAACAGATAATAGTGGTTTTATGAGAATAAATTTTAGAGGGGCAAAAGGAAGTTTTAAATATATCTCCTTTTTAGATATTTTAAATGGTGATTTTGATCCAAAAGATATAAATGGAAAATTTATTTTAATAGGAAGTTCGATTACAACTTTAGCAGATTTGCGTTCAACAGTATACGATTTAGCCCTACCAGGAGTTGAGATACATGCAAATATGATTGACAATATTTTAAAAGGTGACTTTTTATATGAACCAACATTTGGAAAAGCTATTGATATTTTAGTTATATTTATATTAACTGTAGTTTTAGGAACACTTTTACTTTTTCTATCATCTACTGACATTATTGTTGTTATTCTTTTATTATCTACTATTCTTTATTCACTCTATTATTATTTGCTCTTCTCCCAAGGTCTTATTTTAAATCTTTTTTATCCAATAGTCTCAATTATTTTAACAAGCCTAAGTGCTTTTTATATCAATTATCAAAAAGAGCAAAAACAAAAAGAGTTCATAAAAGATAAATTTGCAAAAAAAGTCTCATTGGAAGTTGCCAATGATCTGTTATCAAATGATAATAATGATTTTAAAGCTAAAGAAAAAGAGCTAACTATTTTCTTTAGTGATATAAGAGGGTTTACAAATATCTCTGAAGAGTTTGAATCTCCACAAAAACTAATTGAAGTACTTAATAAGTATTTTGAACCAATGAGCGAAGTAATTATTCAGAGCCATGGAACAATTGATAAGTTTATAGGTGATGCGATTATGGCATATTGGAATGCTCCCTGTGATGTGGAAAATCATGCGGATAAAGCAGTTCAAAGTGCCTTGAGTCAACTTGAAAAGTTAGAAGTACTTAATAATGAACTTAAAAAAGATTTTAATTTATCTATTCAAATAGGTATAGGAATTCACACAGGACTTGCAGTTGTTGGGGAGATGGGTTCATCTGGAAGAAGTGATTATACGATTATTGGAGACAATGTAAATCTATGCTCAAGAATTGAAGGACTTAGTAAATATTTTGGAGTAGAGTTACTAATCTCTGAATCTACAAAAATATTATTAAAAGACAATTACCATTTGAAATATTTAGCAAGTGTTATTGTAAAAGGGAAAAGTACCTCAATAAAACTTTATCAAGTCCTATTACCTAAAGAGTTTGAAGAGTTTGAGAATGTCCAAGAAGATTATGAAAAAGCTATTAAATGCTATCAAAATAAAAACTTCACTGATAGTAAAACTATTTTTGAGGAAATTGAAGATACTCATCCTTCTAAAATAAATAGGCTTTATATAAATAGATGTAAAGAGTATATAAGTTCAAAAGAAAACAACATTGTTTTAGATTTTGTTATGGAAGAGAAATAAGAGTTTTCACAGATTAATTTATTTTTATCACAAAAATCTTCAAAACTATTTTTTATATCTTTATCTTTCATAAATAAAACAGAATTTTGTGAGTATCTTTTATATAAATTTTTATTTTCATAAAGTATTTCAATAGTGTTAATCCACTCTTTATCATCATTGATATCCAAAATAAATCCACTATTGGAAGCCTTTACAATCTCTTTTGGTCCCCCTTTATTTGTAACAATCACAGGAAGAGCAGAACTCATACCTTCCATAACAACTTGTCCTAAAGTATCTGTAGTAGAAGGGAAAATAAAAACATCAGAACTAGCATATATATTTGATAACTCTTTTTCAAGTTTCATTCCTAAAAAATGAATATTATATTTCTTCAACTGTTCTTTATATTTTAAAAAATGTCCATTTCCCACAATGATTAAATCTATGTTTAATTTTAAAGAATATACCTTTTTAAAAAGTTCAATTAAAAACTCTATATTTTTCTCTTTTGTTGCTCTTCCCACATATAAGAACTTCATACTATTCATTCTTATTTTATAATCATCCCAGATATTTACATCTCTAAAAGAAAGAGAAAAGCTTTCTGTATTAATTCCTGATTTTAAAATAAATATTTTTGATTCATCTATTTTCAAATCATTCATTACAATACTTTTATACTCTTGGGTTCTAACAAAAATTGCCTCAAAATTACTATAAAAGAATCTCAAATAATACGTTGAAATATATCTAAAAATTTTTGAATTTGTATTTTTATATATGTATGCAGGAAAGTCAGTATGATATATTCCAGCTTTTGGTATTTTGTAAAGTCTGGCTAATATTGAGCCTATTATTCCAACTGGTCCAGGAGTGGAAATATGCACAAGATGAGGAGAGAATTTTTTTAATAATTTTGCCATTTTAAATGGATTGGGGAATACCAAATCTAACTCTTTATAAAAAGGCATAGATATTCTAAAAAAAGGTTTAACATTATAAATAGATTTTTTCTTAGGAAAAGAACTCTTTTTAGTAGATGTTATTATTTTAAATTCATCTTTTGAGATATTTGCAAAATCATTTAAAAATCTAGATACTCCATTTAAGTCATAAACTGTATCACTAAATAAAACTATATTTACATTATTCATTCAAATATATTATCAAGTAATGGTTACAAAAATATTACTAAAATGATGCCATAATGTAACCATATATAATTAAAATCTAATTATGAAATACAAATCAATATTTATATCAGATGTACATTTAGGTACAAGATTTTCTCAAGCCGAAAAGCTAATTGACTTCTTAAAAGATAATGAAAGTGAAAATCTTTTTTTAGTGGGAGATATTATTGACGGTTGGTCAATAAGAAGAAAATTTGTTTGGCCTCAAGCCCATTCTGATGTTATACAAAAAGTTCTAAGAAAAGCTAGAAAAGGTACAAATGTGTACCTAATAACTGGCAATCACGACGAATTTTTAAGACCTTTTGTTCCACTTATTTTAGGAGACAATTTAGAAGTTTCTAATGAGTTTGAGTATATATCTATAAGTGGAAAAAGTTATTATGTAACCCATGGTGATTTTTTTGATTCGATTACTATGACAAAAAAGTGGTTAGCTATTTTGGGAGATTACGGATATGATTTTTTACTTTATATAAACTTTATAATAAATAGAATAAGAAAGACTTTTAAAATCAATTCAAAATGGTCACTATCAAAATTTATAAAAGATAATGTGAAAAGTTCTGTTAATTTTATAAATGATTTTGAAAAAGTTTTAACTAACCATGCAAAACACAAAGGTTATGATGGTATCATTTGTGGACATATTCATAAAGCAGAACAAAGAGATATAGAAGGAATTGAATATAAAAACTGTGGTGATTGGGTCGAATCATGCACTGCACTTGTGGAGACTTATGAGGGTAAATTTGAAATTATTACTTGGTAAAAAACATGACTAAATTGGCACTTTGCCTAAGTGGTGGAGCAGCAAGAGGTGCTTTTCATTTAGGTGCATTAGCTTTTTTTGATGAACAAAATATTAAGTTTGAAGCTTTTAGTGGAAGTTCAATTGGCTCAATAATTGCAGCTTCATATGCAAGTGGAATCTCTCCTTTAGAACAATTAAAAATATTCAAATCAAAAGAGCTAAAGAAATGTATAAAATTTAACCCTTATCTAAATGGTTTACTTAAAATCGATACAACAAATCCTTTAATAAAAGAGTTATTGCCAATAGCTAAAATCGAAGATATTCCAAAACATTTATATATTTGTGTTTATGATTACAAAAATAAAGAGCTAATCTATTATGATAAAGGTGATGTAGTGAACTTATGTATAGCTTCTTCTGCTTTGATTCCATTATTCAAACCTTTAAAATTTGAGAATAGAAAATTATTTGATGGGGGATTGTTAAATAATATACCAGTTGAACCACTATTAAATAAAAATTATAAAATCTGTGCCCTTGACCTTCTACCAAGAAAAGAAAGAAGTTTGCAAAAAAATTACAATCCAATAAATTTAGTAAAAAAAAGAATATTTAAAACTTGGCATCTAAATATTGATTATGCAATAAAACATACAGATATTTATATCACAACCAATGAATTAAGAGAGACAAAAATGTTTACTTTTGATGGATTGGATGAACTATTTAAGCTAGGATATAAAGAAGCAAGTAATCATTTAAATTCATTTAAATAATAGATTCTTTAAGTTATAATCCCCTAATAAATATCCAAGAAAAGAATCATTATGTCACAAATACCAGAATTCACGCACTTACACCTACACACAGAATATTCGCTCTTAGATGGTGCTAATAAAATAAAAGATTTAGCAAAAAAAATCAAAGCTTTAGGAATGAAAAGTGTTGCCATGACAGACCATGGTAATATGTTTGGAGCTATTGATTTTTATAAAGCTATGAAAGCAGAAGGCATCAAACCAATTATTGGTATGGAAGCTTATATTCACAATTCTGAAGAATTAGATGATAAATCACATAGAAAAAGATTTCACCTATGCTTATATGCAAAAAATGAAAAAGGCTACAAAAACTTGATGTTTTTGACTAGTCAAGCTTATATGCATGGGTTCTATTATTACCCTAGAATTAATAAAAAAATATTAAGAGAAAATAGTGAAGGACTTGTATGTAGTGCAGCTTGTTTACAAGGTGAAGTAAACTGGCACCTAAATACTCAAAGTGAAAGAAATGTAAAAAATGGTGCAAAAGGGTATGAAGAAGCAAAAAAAATTGCTTTAGAGTATAAAGAGATATTTGGTGATGATTTTTACTTAGAAATTATGAGACATGGTATTTCTGACCAACATTTTATTGATGACCAGATTTTAAGAATATCAAAAGAGACAGGTATAAAAGTTGTTGCCACAAATGATACTCACTACTTAAAACAAAAAGATGCTGAAGCTCATGAAGCTTTTATGTGTATTGCCATGAATAAACTTTATGATGATCCAAATAGACTAAGACATAGTGTTCATGAGTTTTATTTAAAATCATCAGAGCAAATTTCAAAACTATATGCAGATATTCCAGAGACAATAGCTGCAACTCAAGAAATAGTTGAAAAATGTAACTTAGAGATAAAACTAGGAGACCCAACTCCTCCTAACTTTAAATTTACAAGAGAAAAGTCACAAGAAGAAGGATTAACTCTACCAGAACCAGAACTAGAATATTCTTTAGAAAACGACAAAATTTTATTTGTACACGAATGTTGGAAAGGACTTGAGAAAAGACTTGAAATAGTCCCACAAGAACGACATCAAGAGTACAAAGATAGATTGCAAGTAGAAATAGACATTATCAATAGTATGAAATTCCCAGGATATATGCTTATCGTTTGGGATTTCGTAATTGCTGCAAAACAAATGGGTATACCAGTAGGTCCAGGACGGGGATCTGCAGCTGGAAGTTTAGTTGCTTTTTCTTTAGCAATTACAGATATTGACCCTATCCCTTATGGTTTACTTTTTGAGAGATTTCTAAATCCTGAAAGGGTATCGATGCCAGATATCGATATGGATTTCTGTCAAGCTAGAAGACAAGAGATTCTTGATTATGTTATTGAAAAATATGGAAGAGCCAATGTTGCCCAAATCATTACCTTTGGTAAACTACTTGCAAAAGGGGTTATTAGAGATGTTGCTAGAGTTCTTGACATGCCCTATTCTCAAGCTGATGCAATGGCAAAACTTATTCCTGATGAACTTGGGATTAACCTAACCTCTTCATATGAAAAAGAACCAAAGATAAAAGAACTTTGTGATTCAAATCCACAAGCAAAAAGAGTTTGGGATTTTGCAATAGCCCTTGAAGGACTAAATAGAAATGCAGGAACTCATGCAGCGGGAGTTGTTATTTCAAATGAACCTCTTTGGAATAAAACACCTCTTTTTAAACCCTCAGGAATGGAAACCTTAGCTACTCAGTACAATGGTAAATATGTAGAAGATGTGGATTTAATCAAATTTGACTTCTTGGGTCTAAAGACCCTAACTGTTATTGAAGAAGCAAATAAACTAATAGAAAAAAGACATGGCAAAAGAGTAAATTTCTTAACTGTTGATGTAAATGATAAAGGTGTTTATGACCTAATTCAAACAGGGAATACAATTGGATTATTCCAAATAGAGTCAGATGGTATGCAAGATTTATGTAAAAGACTAAAACCATCAAACTTTGAGGATATTATCGCCGTTCTTGCACTATATAGACCAGGTCCAATGGAGTCTGGGATGCTTGATGACTTCATCGATAGAAAACATGGTCGAGCTGAAATCAACTATTTCTATGATGAATTTGATGCTCCTTTAAGACCCATACTTGAAACAACATATGGTGTTATCGTTTACCAAGAGCAAGTTATGCAAATCGTACAAACAATTGGTGGATTTAGTCTTGGTGGTGCCGATTTAGTTAGACGGGCAATGGGTAAAAAGATTAAAGAAGAGATGGATAGACTAAAAGGTGAATTTGCAATTGGTGGAGTAAAAAAGGGCTTTGTCAAAGAGCATTGTGAAGAACTGTTCGACTTAATTGTAAAGTTTGCTGGATATGGATTTAATAAATCTCACTCAGCGGCTTATGCCCTTGTGACATTTTATACTTCTTATTTAAAAAAATATTATCCATCAGAATTTATGGCTGCACTGCTAACACTAGAAAAAGATAATACAGATAAAGTTGTAAAATATGTTGATGAAGTAAAAAGATTAAAACTAGACCTTTTCCCACCAGATATTAATAAATCAGACCTTGTGTTTGCTCCTAAAAAAATTGATGGACAAGAAGTAGTAATGTTTGGAATGGGTGCCATTAAAGGTGCTGGAGATGTTGCTATTAAGTCTATTTTAAAAGAGCGAAATGAAAATGGGAACTTTGAAGACTTTGCAGATTTCATCTCAAGAGTTGATGGAAGTAAAGTAAATAAAAGAGTATTTGAATCTTTAGCAAAAGCTGGTGGATTTGATACTTTTGGATACTCAAGACGATCAATTTTAGAACAAATTGAGACTATAAATGAAACTGTTGGAAAAGCAATGGCTGCTAAAAAAATGGCAACAGGGTCACTTTTTGGAGATTCTAAAGAGCTTACAAAAGTTGAAGTTCAACTTGAAAAATTTGAAGAGTATGAATTAAAAGAGTTATTAGAATTAGAAAAACAATCTTTAGGTTTCTATGTATCTGGGCATCCCCTTGATGAATATAGGGAACAATTAGATGGAATAAGTTATACCCTATCATCTGAAATTGAAGATTTAGGAGATGGAAGTGAAGCTTTATTTATTGGAAAAGTTGAAACAATTAATGAAAGAATCTCTAAAAAAGGTAATAAATTTGCAATCTTAAGTCTTATGGACTTACATGGAAATATTGAATTAATGCTATTTGAAGATAGATTAAAAGAATTAAGAGAAGATTTTGACTTAAGTGAACCAATTGCATTTAAAGTGCGAATTTCAAAAGATGACCAGTTTACTAGAATCAATTTAAGAAAAATAGAGACTTTAAAAGAAGCAAGAAAAGAAAAAATCAAAACAAAACAAAAAGCAATCCAAGAACCACCAATAACTGTGGCAGTTAATTTTACAGATGATGATAAAATAATGTATGACCTTTTTGAAATTATTGCACACAATCAAGGGAAAAGAGAGTTAAAATTATTGGTAAAATCAAAATTAGCTGATATAGAACTTGACACTGGATTTAAAGTAACTTCAAATATAGAAGGCTTAATAAAATCACTAGATGGAGTTTTTATAGCATAATGAAACAAATACTTTTAACAAATGATGATGGCTTTGATGCAGTAGGATTAAAAGCACTAATCAAAGCACTAAGCCCTTTAGCAAAACTAACTGTAGTCGCACCTGCGAGAAATAAATCAGCTTGTGGTCACTCACTTACCCTTGATAAACCCCTTAGAATGATAAATGTTGATGATGATTATTACAAAATTGATGATGGAACACCCACTGATTGTGTGTTTATTTCTTTGAATAATTTATTTAAAGAAGGGTATAAACCCGATTTAGTAATAAGTGGTATAAATATTGGTTCTAATATGGGAGAAGATATTACATATAGTGGAACAGCAGCTGCAGCTATGGAAGCTACTTTACAAGGAATTCCTGCAATTGCAATATCACAAGTATTTAATGACTTACCTGGTGGTATTGATCCAAAAGAAGATTTTAATTTGGCAAAAAAAGCAATCGCTACAATTGTTAAAAAAATATTTAAAAAAGAGTTCCCTTTAGAAGATAGAAAATTTCTAAATATCAATATCCCTCCAATACACGAAGATGATTGTAAAGGCTTTAAAATAACAAAAGCTGGATATAGAATATATGGCAATGACACCCACAGACACCTAAGTCCTAGGGGTGAAGAATTTTATTGGATAGGGCTTCATCCTTTGATTTGGGAAGAGAGTGAAAAATTAAATTGTGATTTTGAAGCCATAAAAGCAAATTTTATCTCTATTTCTCCTATAATGTTAGATATGACTTCATACGATGACATAACAAATTTAAATGATTGGATAAAGGAATAAAGTAAATGAATTTTAAGAAGGCTCTAATCTGCAATATAGAGAAACTTGTTGGAGAATTAAAAGATGAGACAGAGTTAAAAGAAATTTTAAAAAGAAAATTTACAAAAAAAGAGTATAAAGTTTTTGTAGCTTCAGAAGAAGGACAAGATTTTGAACAAATTTGTGAATTAATTGATGAGAAGATAGACAGAGTTGAAGAACTTTACAAATCTGCCATCAAAAAAATAAACCAAGAGAAAATAAAAAAAGAGTTAGTTGATTTATAATATCTTATAATGAAGCTGGTTTTACGCCAGCCTCATTTAAAACTACCTCTTTATAAAGCTTTTTTGGGAACTTCACCAGTACCATTCCTGCGAACTTATTATCATCTTTATTATAAAACTCTACTCTATATATTTGACCTTTTACATCTAATGAAAATCTTTGAAGAATTTCATCTTTTTCAATTTCAAGGCCAGATTCATTTTTGTGAGCTTTATTAACATAACCAATAACATTTACCCTATAATCATTTGGATAAACTAAAAAACTGTTTGATACATCAACCAATGAACCAATTTTTATTTGCTTCTCTTCGCCATCGATTTTAAATTTTATATCTTCTTTCTTTTCGCTTACATCCAAATAATCTGGTTCTAAAATAGATAATCTTCTATTTCCATAATGTATTGAATAAGTAGAATTACTATTTTTTATTACAGTCATAACTGGACTACTTGGTTTAAAATCTATTGTTCCATCTTTTTTTGTAGGGAAATAACTTATATAATTTCTTATATCTGATAAAGGAATTTTTATTTTATCATCGTAAAATGAGATATAGATATCATTATCTATAACATCTCTTAGGGCAAGTGGTTGTAAATCAAATTTTCTTTTAAACTCTATTCCCATAATATTCATATACTTTTCAAGAGCTAAAAGATGATAATAAGTTCTTTCATGAACTGGTAACTCTTTACTTGCTTCATTTCCAAAAGCTGCTTTACCATTGTTTATTGCAAAATAAGTTAATGTTTTCTCCATTTCCTTATCACCAAGTTTTGTTTTTGTATTATGAGTATGATAAATATCTTCTTTTCTAATCAAGTTTGCATTTACTTTTTCACAAACTTCTTTACTGATTTCAGCAAGATTTCCATATACGGGAACATTTACACTAGCTTGATCAATAATTGAACTTTGTCCCCATCTATAAGGAGAATGATAATTATCTATAAATTTCTTTCTAAAATATCCACTTCCATCATGTAAATTTACTATTAGTTTCACTTCAGGCTTTGTAATTAACTCTTTTATTCTTTCCACATCAACATAATCAGGATCTTCTTTAGAAATATATGCAAATTTTCTATTCATATCTCCAAAAGGACCTCGTGATCTTTCAATAATAGATGTAAAATTTAAATTAGGAACAATCCAAACAGAACCTTTTGTTATCTCATAATGTGTTGCAATTAAAGATGCTGCCATAAAACCACCAGGTTCATCACCTTGAATACCACCTACTATTAAAAGTGTATTATTATCTTGTACACCTTTTTTAATAAATTTAAAATTTAAATCACTGCTATGTGCATATAAATTCTGTAAAAATAAAAAAATAAAAAAAACTCTAAATAACTTTAACATGCCAAGGTTCATACCTTACTCCATCCTTATTTCCAATTGTATATCTCATATCAATATATTTTAATGTTTTCATTTGTGAAAATTCACTCGTATATGAAAACTTTTCTGTAAAGTTTGCTGCACCTAGACCTTTTTTACCAACATCAAAATCTCCAACAGAGTGGTAGGTAAATGCTGGTGGCGCAATTGATCTTGAGGCCATAGATAAATTAAGATCTACAGAATCTAATTTATCTAAAAATAGTTTCATTTGCTTAACAACAGATCTTACTCCTGATGTCAAATAAATAGTTGGTCCAATATCATCTTTCATTTTTAGATATGCTTCTTTAGGCTTTCCTTTGAAGATATAATGCCCTGTATATGGTATTTTTTCTATCTCTTTTTTATTAATTGATGCAGTTAAGTCATTAGTTGTTCTATCACCATAAAAGCCGTGATAAGTTGGTTCATAATAAAAAATATGTTCAATAAAAGCTAACTCTTCTTTTGTAAATATTGTATAATTTTTAGAATATCTTAAAATATTTATAGCTTCATCAAAAGATATAATATTAAAATTTCCATATCCAACATAATGTTGAATATAATTAATCTTTTTTTGAACATTTTTAAAAGGTATGTGATATTTCTCTTCTAAAAAAACATCTTTTGATATAGTTAAAGTACTGTTATTATTGACAATCATATCTTTAGGAGAAAAAGCTTTCTCCTCAAATATATCAGTAGAACTTGCACTACCAATTATTGGATATATGGTTGAACAAATTGCTAAGTTTTTTGCTTTGTCTAAAAATTCTCTTCTATTCATCTTTTCTTCTTTATAAAACCATTTTTACATCACTATGATTACCTAAAAGCTCATAAATCATCTTTCTATCCTCATCATTATGAACAAGTAAGTCTAAAGTATAACTTTTAAATTTTCCCTTCGAACTAACTTTTGATTCAGTCAATTTATGTTCTCTTTCAATTATAACTTCTTTTACAACTTCTTTTATATTAACAGTTTCAACAACAACAACTTTATAAACCCAAGAACATGGATAATCCAGTTCTAATTTATGCTTATTTAAATCAATCATCTCTTAAAGTCCCCACTTTTCCCACCAGATTTACTCTCTAATTGAATATTAGAAATAACCATTGATTTATCAATAGCTTTTACCATGTCATAAATTGTAAGTAATCCAATACTAGTACCAGTCAAAGCTTCCATCTCTACACCAGTTTGTCCATTTAATTTAGCAGTAACTATCAATTTAAACCCAGGTAAACTAGGTAATTCTTCAACATCACAATTTATTCCACTTAATAATAAAGGATGACACATGGGTATTAATTCACTTGTTTTTTTAACACCCATAATTGAAGCAATAACCGCTGTTTGAAGGACTGGACCTTTTTTAGTATTATTACTGATAATTGCATCATATGCTTCTTGAGACATAGATATCTGACCAGAAGCAATTGCGACTCTTGTGCTATCTTTTTTATCAGATACATCTACCATTTTAGGTCTATTATTTTCATCTAGATGTGTTAAATTCAATGTTTTTCCTAATATTCTTTAATTAAGTGATTATATCAAAATATGGTTAAATTGAAATTAAGTATTATTTAAATATAATGCAACCCTAAATTTTAAAAGAAAGAGGGTGATTATAGTGCCAGGTATTAAAGTTAAAGATAGCGAATCATTCGACGAAGCTTATAGAAGATTTAAAAAGCAATGTGACAGAAACCTAATCGTTACTGAAACAAGAGCAAGAAGATTTTTTGAACCTATGACTGAAAAGAGAAAGAAACAAAAAATTAATGCTAAGAAAAAAATGCTTAAAAGATTGTATATGCTTAGAAGATACGAATCTAGACTGTAATAGTTCACTATTACCTAAAAGGGTCTCTAGAAATAGAGGCCCTTTTTTTATGTCCAAAATATCTCAATATAGTTAAATTATCAAAAAAAATCATTATGCCACCAAATTGACACTAAATATATGTATAAGAAATTAAATACTTGGTGAATTCTATATTTTGATTTACTATTCAAATAATAAGATTTCACAAATTAGAACTTGTATATTTAATAAAAGGAGTAACTTGATGCAAAAGAATGCACGAGTTGAGTACGATTACTCAGTTGCAAAAGCCTTTACCTTTACCGCAATTTTATTTGGTATTTTAGGTATGATAGTTGGTGTTACCTTAGCCTTTCAAATGGCTTTTCCTCATTTAAGTAATTTAGCTGGAGAATATGGTACCTTTAGTAGGTTAAGACCTTTACATACAAATGCTGTTACATTTGGCTTTACCTTAAGTGGTGCTTTCGCTGGATGGTATTATATGGCTCAAAGAGTTTTAAAAGTTTCTTTGAAAGAGTCACCATTTTTAATGTTTATTGGTAAATTACATTTTGTTCTTTACTTCATCACAATTCTTTTAGCAGTTGTAACACTAATAGCTGGAATGACAACTTCAAAAGAGTATGCTGAATTAGAGTGGCCTTTAGACATACTTGTAGTACTTTGGTGGGTTTTATGGGGTATTAGTATTTTTGGATTAATTGGTATTAGAAGAGAGAGAACACTATATGTTTCAATCTGGTATTATATAGCTACTTTTATGGGAATTGCCATGTTATATTTATTTAATAATATGGAAATACCTACTGCATTATATTCTGGATATGGTTCATGGATGCACTCAGTATCAATGTATTCAGGTACAAATGACGCATTAGTACAATGGTGGTATGGGCATAATGCAGTAGCTTTTGTATTCACTGTTCCAATTATTGCTTTAATTTACTACTTTTTACCAAAAGAGTCAGGACAAAATGTTTATTCATATAAGTTATCTATATTAGCTTTCTGGGGATTAATGTTTGTTTATTTATGGGCTGGTGGACACCACCTTATTTATTCAACTGTTCCTGATTGGCTACAAACTATGGGTTCTGTTATGTCTATTGTTTTAATTTTACCATCATGGGGATCAGCTATTAATATGCTTTTAACAATGAAGGGTGAATGGCAACAATTACAATCTAATACATTAATTAAATTTATGATTTTAGCATCGACTTTTTATATGTTATCAACAATTGAAGGTCCAATTCAAGCAATTAAATCAGTTAATGCAATTGCTCACTTTACAGACTGGGTTCCAGGACATGTACATGATGGAACATTGGGTTGGGTTGTATTTATGATTATGGCAGCTTTATATCATATGGCTCCAAGAATGTATGGTAGAGAGATTTATTCTAAATCGTTAATGGATACACAATTTTGGTTACAAACTACAGGTATCGTATTGTACTTTACATCTATGTGGATAGCTGGTATTACACAAGGTATGATGTGGAGAGCATATGATGAATATGGTTCATTAGTTTACTCTTTCATAGATACAGTAAATGTATTAAAACCATACTATACAATTAGAGCTGTTGGTGGATTATTGTACTTAATTGGTTTCTTTATGTTTGCATATAATATGTATAAAACGGCAACTGCAGGTAGAGTTCTTGATAAAGAACCAATCAACGCAACGCCAGTAGCTGCATAAGAAGGAGGAATTATTATGTTTCATTGGTTCGAACAAAGACCGTTTTTCTTTGCGGTATTAGTATTTATATTTATAGCATTTGCAGGTATAGTAGAAGTTATACCAGATTTTGCAAAACAAAGTAGACCTACAGTAGGTACAAAACCATACTCAATATTAGAGTTAACAGGTAGACATGTGTATATTAAAGATTCATGTAATGCTTGTCACTCACAATTAATTAGACCATTTAAATCAGAGACAGATAGATATGGTATGTATTCATTGTCAGGTGAGTATGTATATGATAGACCATTTTTATGGGGATCAAAAAGAACTGGTCCAGATTTAATGAGAGTTGGGAACTATAGAACAACAGATTGGCATGAGAATCATATGATGAATCCTGCATCTGTAGTACCAGGTTCAATAATGCCATCTTATGCTCATGAGTTTACAAATATGGCAGATATAGAGACTGCATATGGAGAAGCTGTAACAGTAAAAGGTGTGTTTAATACTCCTTATGATGTAGATTTAAATGGAGATGGGAAAGTTGATGTTCCATTAGGGACTTTTGAAGAGGCAAAAGCAGAGGCTTTAAAAGAAGCAAAAGCGATTGCTGCTGATATGAAAAATCAAGCTGTAAAAGATACCGTAGCAAACGGTCAGATTCCTGAGATTGTAGCGCTTATTGCGTATTTGAATTCTTTAAAATAAGAGGTTATTATGAGTTATCAAGAAATAGTTGACTTACAAGGTTATACAAAAATAATATTAATGTTTATTGCTGTTGTAGTATTTTACTTTTGTGCTTATTCAATCTATAAAAGAGATAAAAAAGGTGAAAGAAAGTACGAAGAATATTCCAACTTAGTACATGATGATGCAATAAACTCTAAACCCCTTGAAGATAGAAATAAAAACATTGACAAGAATCAGAAAAATATTTAAAATATCCATCTTAAGAAAAAGGGAAAAGAATTAACTTTTCCCTTTTTTTATGTCTTAATTATCATATTAAATATAACTTTTAATAGAAAAGTTAATTCAAAAGTTTTCTTTTATGAAATATTATTTACTAAATTGATTTGTTTTTATAAAAGCGAAGTGGTGCTCACAGTGGGAATCGAACCTACAACCTCTCCCTTACCATGGGATTGCTCTACCGTTGGAGCTATGCGAGCTATAATAATGAATAACTAATAGTGAATATTGAATAATATTGACACCTGAGAGTAAAGAATAAATTCTAGTTCATGGAATAGTAAAAAAAGTGCTAAAAAAAAGCTCAGTGCTAAAAAGACTGAAAGTCTAAATAGAACTAAGCTTAAAAAAGACTCAAGAGTTGGCGACGACTTACGTTTCCACAAGGGGACCCTGCAGTATTATCAGCGATGAAGTGCTTGACTTCCGGGTTCGGAATGGAGCCGGGTATTTCCACTTCTCTATAATCACCAACAAAGTTGAGTAGTAAAAGCAATAAATGCTCTTAATACTCAACTCAATCTTGAGTATATTAATGTTAAAGTCTTTTACACACATACTCATTAAGTATGTACTTAATAAGATAGTAAACCAAGAAATATATAAAATAAGCCAAACGATCTATTAGTACTGGTCAGCTAAATGAATTACTTCACTTACACATCCAGCCTATCAACCAGCTAGTCTTGCTGGGATCTTCAGGGAAAGTTCATCTTAGAGTTGGCTTCGAGCTTAGATGCTTTCAGCTCTTATCACATCCGTACGTAGCTACCCAACGATGCTCTTGGCAGAACAATTGGTACACCAGTGGTACGTTCATCCCGGTCCTCTCGTACTAGGGACAAATCTCTTCAACTTTCCTACGCCCACGGAAGATAGGGACCGAACTGTCTCACGACGTTCTGAACCCAGCTCGCGTACCGCTTTAAATGGCGAACAGCCATACCCTTGGGACCTGCTCCAGCCCCAGGATGCGATGAGCCGACATCGAGGTGCCAAACCTCCCCGTCGATGTGAGCTCTTGGGGGAGATCAGCCTGTTATCCCCGGCGTACCTTTTATCCTTTGAGCGATGGCCCTTCCACACAGAACCACCGGATCACTATGACCGACTTTCGTCTCTGCTCGAGTTGTATCTCTTACAGTCAGGCTGGCTTATGCCATTATACTCAACAAGCGATTTCCATCCGCTTTGAGCCAACCTTTGCAAGCCTCCGTTACTTTTTAGGAGGCGACCGCCCCAGTCAAACTACCCACCAGACATTGTCCTGAACGAGGATAACTCGTCCCAGTTAGTAACTCAAATATTCAAGGGTGGTATCTCAAGGGTGGCTCCCTATGTACTTGCGTCCATAGTTCATAGCCTCCCACCTATCCTGCACATGAATATCCAAGCTACAGTGTCAAGCTGTAGTAAAGGTGCACGGGGTCTTTCCGTCTTTCCGCGGGTAGGAGGAATTTTCACCTCCACTACAATTTCACTGGATCCCTGGTTGAGACAGCTCCCATCTCGTTACGCCATTCATGCAGGTCGGTATTTAACCGACAAGGAATTTCGCTACCTTAGGACCGTTATAGTTACGGCCGCCGTTTACTCGGGCTTCAATCAAATGCTTCGCTTGCGCTGACATCATCAGTTAACCTTCGAGCACCGGGCAGGCGTCACACCTTATACATCCTCTTGCGAGTTAGCAAAGTGCTGTGTTTTTGGTAAACAGTCGGGAGGGACTCTTTGTTGCAACCTCTATCGCTTTTGAAAGCAAGTTTCTATACAATAGTAGGCACACCTTATACCGAAGATACGGTGCTAGTTTGCAGAGTTCCTTAACCAGGGTTCTTCCACGCGCCTTAGAATACTCATCCCACCCACCTGTGTCGGTTTACGGTACGGGCAACAAATAATATACTTAGTGGCTTTTCTTGGCACGACAGTATCATCGATTCTGAATTGATTCCGAAGAATCGCAACAGCCTGTAAGATCTCGGTCGAATGTATCCCGGATTTGCCTAAGATACAACCTACATCCTTCGAGCCACTATTCCATCAGTGACCTCGATTAACTCTATGCGTCCCCACATCGCGCTTATTTGTTGGTATTGAAATATTAATCAATTTGCCATCGTCTACCCCTTTCGGACTCGACTTAGGTCCCGACTAACCCTACGATGACGAGCATCGCGTAGGAAACCTTGGGTTTTCGGCGTTGAGGATTCTCACCTCAATTATCGCTACTCATGCCTGCATGCTCACTTCTATCCGCTCCAGCACTCCTCGTCGGTATACCTTCAACGCTGAATAGAACGCTCTCCTACCACTTGTACAAGTACAAGTCTAAAGCTTCGGTGTACATCTTAGCCCCGTTATATTTTCCGCGCAAAATCACTAGACCAGTGAGCTGTTACGCTTTCTTTAAAGGGTGGCTGCTTCTAAGCCAACCTCCTGGTTGTCACAGTAACTTCACATCGTTTTCCACTTAGATGTAACTTTGGGACCTTAGCTGTTAGTCTGGGTTGTTCCCCTCTCGACGGTGGATTTTATCACCCATCGCCTGACTCCTATGATTACGCATATAGTATTCGAAGTTTGATAGGGTTTGGTACCGCGGTAAGCAGCCCTAGCCCATTCAGTGCTCTACCCCTATATGTTACGACATAAGGCTATACCTAAATATATTTCGGAGAGAACCAGCTATCACGAAGTTTGATTGGCCTTTCACCCCTATCCACAAGTCATCCCGAGACTTTTCAACGTCAATGGGTTCGGTCCTCCACTGGCTCTTACACCAGCTTCAACCTGCTCATGGATAGATCACTTCGTTTCGGGTCTGCAGCATCTGACTATGTCGCCCTATTAAGACTCGCTTTCGCTACGGCTCCGTACTTGACTTAACCTTGCCAGACACCACAACTCGCAGGCTCATTATGCAAAAGGCAGTCCGTCACCCTGTTGCAAGCAACATAGGGCTCCGAATGATTGTAAGCTAATGGTTTCAGGTTCTATTTCACTCTCCTCGCTGGAGTACTTTTCACCTTTCCCTCACGGTACTTGTTCACTATCGATCTGTAAGTAGTATTTAGGATTGGAGGGTGGTCCCCCCAGATTCAGACAAAATATCACGTGTTCCGTCCTACTCAGGATACCAATAGAGCTCTCAAGAGTTTCGTATACAGGAGTTTCACCTTCTATGCTATACCTTTCCAGATATTTCTACTACTCTTTTAAGTCTCACATTATGGTCCTACAACCCCCTATGCAAGCATAGGGTTTGTCCTAATCCGCGTTCGCTCGCCGCTACTTACGGAATCTCATTTGATTTCTCTTCCTCTGGCTACTGAGATGTTTCACTTCACCAGGTTAGCTCCCCGCAGGGTAACATATATCTCTATATGCTGGGTTGTCCCATTCGGAAATCCTCGGATCAAAGCTCTTTGGCAGCTCCCCGAGGCTTATCGCAGCCTAATACGTCCTTCATCGCCTCTTACAGTCTAGGCATCCACCATTAGCCCTTAATAGCTTATAATTTGTATAACTATATCTCTATAGTTACCTTTTTTGATAATTATTCCTTGGCTACTATCTTATTAAATACAATATTTAATAAAACAGTAATTGTGTGTTTAAATTGTTTTCTATTTTGTATTAAAATAAATCTCTTTATTCTAATTCGAAAAAATTTTAAAGACTTTAACATTAAATTTTTAAATAACATTTAGGATAAATCCTAATATTAATACTTCTCTTAAGTACTAATATTAAAATTTACTAATTTGCGTTCTACTTTGGTTTTGGTGTAATGTTGGTGGAGAATAGCGGGATCGAACCGCTGACCTCCTGCGTGCAAGGCAGGCGCTCTCCCAGCTGAGCTAATTCCCCAACAAAGATTATTCAATCATGGTGGGCCTACCAGGACTTGAACCTGGGACCTCACGATTATCAGTCGAGCGCTCTAGCCAGCTGAGCTATAGGCCCATTCTTCACCTATTATTTTCAATAACCTTTACAAACCGAATATGATATTGGATATTTACCCATTGTTTTTTTATTTCTTGAGATTAGAAACGAATCTAATCTCATTACTCTGAAAGGAGGTGATCCAACCGCAGGTTCTCCTACGGTTACCTTGTTACGACTTCACCCCAGTCGCTAAATCCACTGTGGAAGGTAGCTATTTTAGCATCCCCGCTTCGAATGAATTCAACTCCCATGGTGTGACGGGCGGTGAGTACAAGACCCGGGAACGTATTCACCGTAGCATAGCTGATCTACGATTACTAGCGATTCCAACTTCATGTAGTCGAGTTGCAGACTACAATCCGAACTGGGAGGCATTTTTGAGATTCGCTCCACGTCACCGTATTGCTGCTCTTTGTATACCCCATTGTAGCACGTGTGTAGCCCTGGTCGTAAGGGCCATGATGACTTGACGTCGTCCTCACCTTCCTCCTACTTGCGTAGGCAGTCTCGTTAGAGTTCTCAGCCGAACTGTTAGCAACTAACGACGAGGGTTGCGCTCGTTGCGGGACTTAACCCAACATCTCACGACACGAGCTGACGACAGCCGTGCAGCACCTGTATGAAAGCTCCTGCAAGCAGGCACCAATCCATCTCTGGAAAGTTCTTTCTATGTCAAGACCAGGTAAGGTTCTTCGCGTATCGTCGAATTAAACCACATGCTCCACCGCTTGTGCGGGTCCCCGTCTATTCCTTTGAGTTTTAATCTTGCGACCGTACTCCCCAGGCGGTACACTTAATGTGTTAACTGCATTACTGCAAGGTCTAGCCTCACAACAACTAGTGTACATCGTTTAGGGCGTGGACTACCAGGGTATCTAATCCTGTTTGCTCCCCACGCTTTCGCGTCTCAGCGTCAATTGTGTTCCAGTAGATCGCCTTCGCAATCGGTATTCCTTCTGATATCTACGGATTTTACCCCTACACCAGAAATTCCATCTACCTCTCCCACATTCTAGGTTAACAGTTTTGGAAGCAGTTCTATGGTTGAGCCATAGGATTTCACTTCCAACTTATTTACCCGCCTACACGCTCTTTACGCCCAGTAATTCCGAGTAACGCTTGCACCCTCCGTATTACCGCGGCTGCTGGCACGGAGTTAGCCGGTGCTTATTCATATAGTACCGTCATTATCTTCCTATATAAAAGGAGTTTACGCACCGAAATGTGTCATCCTCCACGCGGCGTTGCTGCATCAGACTTTCGTCCATTGTGCAATATTCCCCACTGCTGCCTCCCGTAGGAGTCTGGACCGTGTCTCAGTTCCAGTGTGACTGATCATCCTCTCAAACCAGTTAGGTGTCATTGTCTTGGTGAGCCATTACCTCACCAACTAACTGATACCGTACAGGCCAATCCTAGAGCCATAAATGTTTCCCTTGCAGACTTAGGTCTTAAAGGCATATGGGGTGTTAGCAGACGTTTCCATCTGTTATCCCCCTCTCTAGGGCATGTTACCTATATATTACTCACCCGTGCGCCACTTAGCTGACAATTATAGCAAGCTATAATCCGTTCTCGTTCGACTTGCATGTGTTAAGCACGCCGCCAGCGTTCACTCTGAGCCAGGATCAAACTCTCCATAAATGTTTAGTTTAATCATGACTAGTGTCTAACTCTTTTATCTAATCTTCCTAAAAAGATTAATTGCAATTGTTTACTGACATTACTCATTGTTTTTTTAATAGACGAGAATTGTATAAATTCTCTTGTTTTATATCATATTCGGTTTATAAAAGTTACTTACTTCTTAAAACCGTAGTTTGTTAAAGAACATCAACCCTTTGCGACGTTTGTCACTCAAATTGGACGGGAATTATAATAGGTTTTTTTGTCTTTGTCAAGCGCTTTTCTTTAATCTTGGCTTAAATTTTGAAATTTATGAATTTTATACTTTTTGTTAGTTTTTATATACATATATAAGATAATATAGTCATGTGAATCAATTATGTTTATAAAGTACATTTAGTTATCATATTTAAAGATATTATTAAGCTTTACATATTAAAATATCAACTGTATATATAAAAATACAAAAAGGAAGACATAATGTACAACAGAGATTATTTATCTCATAAAGATACAACGCAACAATATACACAAGAATCATCTAAAGTTGAATTAATGAGCTTTTTAAAAGCTACATATCAATTATTTGCAGGTTCACTACTTGCTGCAACTGCAGGAGCTTATATCGGGTTAGGTATGGTTTCAACAATTGCTAGTTGGTATTGGGGATTAGTTATTTTAGAATTTATCTTATTATTTGGACTATTTGCAGTTAAAAATAAACCTGGAATTAACCTAGCGGTTTTATTCGGATTTACTTTTGTAAGTGGTTTAACAATTACTCCTTTACTAGCATCAGTATTTGCAATGCCAGCAGGTGCTTCAATAGTAGCACAAGCATTTTTAATGACTTCAGTAGCTTTTGGTGGAATTTCAATGTTTGCCCTTACAACTAAAAGAGATTTCTCTGGTATGGGGAAAATGTTGTTTATTGCTCTTATTATATTAGTAGTAGGATCTATTTCTAATATTTTTATTCAAGCGCCATTATTACAACTTGGAATAGCGATGGTGGGAGCTGTTTTATTTTCTGCGTTTATTCTTTATGATACACAACAAATTATAAAAGGTGGGTTTTCAACTCCAATTGAAGCTGCTATTTCTTTATACTTAGATTTCTTTAATCTATTTATTTCATTATTACAAATACTTGGTATTTTTAATAGTAGTGACGACTAAATCATAACTCCTCGAGTTATGATTTACTTCTTATAACATGAATACTACAGAACTTAGACTTATTGATGCAAATCTAAATCGCCTAAGAGAGGGAATTAGAGTTGTAGAAGATATCTTTAGATATGTTTATAATAATAAAGATATCGCTTCAAAACTAAAAGAGTTAAGACACAAATCAAGAATATCTATTTATGATGAACTTTTAGATTCAAGAGATATAAAAAATGATGTCTTAAAACAAAGCACTGCATCAGAAAAAAGTAGAGATAACTTAAGCTCTATTTTAATAGCTAATTTTAAAAGAGCTCAAGAGAGTTCTAGGGTACTAGAAGAAGTTTGTAAACTAGAAGAAAATAATAGTAGTGAAGTATTTAAATATATACGATATGAACTTTATGATTTAGAAAAAGCTTTGACAAAGATAACTTCAAATTCTAAATAATTTAAACTATACTCTTTATATAACTTTTTAGCATCTTTAAATTCAAGAGTATTACCACCACTTACACCTGATCTCTTAATATAATCAAATAATTTTTTCTTATTATCAAATTCTAAATTATAAGTTATAGTTTCAAATTCACAATCACAATATTGTAAAAAAGCTTTTTTTATTGATTGTTCATCTAATATTGGTGATTTTTTATTTGTTATTGCTTGTATTGTTTTAAAAGTATTTGAAGTAAATAAAGCAGCATAAATTTTAGGAGATATAGAACTAATAGCTTTAACTATCTTACTTAAATCCTTTGACCATTGTAATGCAGATGAAGATATCACAACATCATATTTTTCATTTTTAATATTTTCAAAAAAAGCTTCACTATCAAAATCAAAACATTTTACTTCTATATTATTAGCTTTAGGATGAATATTACACATATTTTGTGAAAAATCCATAGCTTTATAAAAATCATACTCCCAAGAAATGTTTTTTATAACTTGCCCAGAGCCACAACCTAACTCTAATATTCTTTTAGGTTGACAATTTATATCTCTAATAATAGATTTTGCAGCAATTTGTTGTACAATATTGTATGAGTTATATTGATTTGCGTATTTTGAAAATTCGTTTTTTACGGACATAATCGAATCTTAACTTTTTTTTAATAAATTTTGGATAAAATACCTACCATTTTTTCAAAGGAATAATATTATGACATCAACACTTTTAATAGTTCAATTTATTTTAGCAGTACTATTAACAATTTGCATCTTACTTCAAAAAAGTTCAAGTATGGGATTAGGTGCTTACAGTGGAAGCAACGAATCTTTATTTGGAGCAAAAGGTCCTGGAAACTTTTTAACAAAAGCGACTATGGTTTTAGGGTTAATTTTTGTTTTAAATACTCTAGTTTTAGGATATTTTTATAATGAGAATAGACAAAGAAGTGCAGTAGACAATGTACAAACAGAGAGTTTAATTCCAAAAACTCCTGAAAAAGCTCAAGCACCTACTGCTCCAGCAGCACCAGTAGCTCCAGCAGAAAAAACTACACCTACTGTTCCAGTAGTACCGACAGTTCCAACTACTGAAAAATAGTTGATTCTGAAGAGGTAGTTCAAATGAAATATTTTTTCAAAGAACTACTTCATCTTTTAATAAAAAAAGAAAATATGTTTTCTTTTAACTTTCAAAGAGAATATATTATCAAAAATTTATTTCAGTTTAGTATGCCAATCAAGAAATGGTATAATATGCAAAATTTAATAATAAATCAAAGGAGAGAGAATGTTAAATGAGATTTATTCAGAAACAAAAGAGAAAATGGATAATGCAATAGAAGCATTAAAAAGAGACTACAAAACACTAAGAACAGGTAAAGTAAGTACTACAATTTTAGATGGTATAAAAATTGATTATTATGGAACACCAACTGACTTAACTCAAGTGGGTTCAGTACTAGCACCTGATGCCACAACAATTGTAATAAACCCATGGGAAAAGCATCTTGTAGGTGATATTGAAAAAGCAATTCAAAATGCTAATATTGGTGTTAATCCAAATAATGATGGTGAAGTAATTAAACTATTTTTCCCTCCTATGACTGTTGACCAAAGAAAAGAGAGTGCAAAACAAGCAAAAGGTATGACTGATGATGCAAAAGTAGCTATTAGAAATATCAGAAAACATGCAAATGATAGAGTAAAAGTTCTTCATAAAGATAAAGAAATAACTGATGATGAAAACAAAAAAGCTCAAGATGAAATACAAAAAATTACAGATTCTTATGTAACAAAAGCTGACGATACTTTCAAAGCAAAAGAAGCTGAAATCTTAAAAGTATAATTATGGTAGTAGAACAAATATACAAAGATGCAAATGCTCTATTAGAAGGTCATTTTAAATTAAGTTCAGGAAATCATTCTAAATACTATTTACAATCTGCAAAAGTATTAGAAGATCCTAAAACTGCAAAATTACTAGCTGAAGAATTAGCAAAACAGATAAAAGAGTCTGGATTAAAAGTCGATGCTGTTTGTTCACCTGCTCTTGGTGGATTGATTGCGGGATTTGCACTAGCAACTGCACTTGATGTAAGATTTATCTTTGCAGAGCGAGTTGATGGTGAGATGACTATAAGAAGAGGTTTTGAAGTTACCAAAGGTGAAAAATATATTATCTGTGAAGATATTATTACTACTGGTGGTAGTGCTTTAGAAGCTGCAAAACAAATCGAAAAAGATGGTGGTGAAATACTTGCTTATGCAGCATTGGCAAATAGAGGTTTTTGTTCAAGAGTTGGAAGTGAATTAGAACCAAAAGATAATTGTAAATTACCCCTTGATAAACCACTTTTTGCTTTAGATGACTTTACATTTGAAATGTATGCTCCTGATGATTGCCCTATGTGTAAAGAAGGCTCAGTTGCATACAAACCTGGAAGTAGAGGAAACTAATCCATAATGAGTAGATGGAGAGATATAAAAGCTGGTAAAAAAGAACCACTTAATGAAGAGTTTAAAAAAAATGATTTAAATTCTAATATCTGTACATCTATTCCTGCTAGAATCAAGGCTTTTATTGTAGACATGTTTATGATAATGATGCCTTTAGCTTATGTTACTACTTATGTTTTTATGAATGGAAAAGATGACTTCCAAGGAAGCGAAGAAGCAAGATGGAGTCTATCTATTATTTATGGTTTGATTATTATTGTTTTTTGGATAGCAAAAGGTCAAACTCCAGGATTAAAAGCCTATAGTTTAAAACTAATAGATGAAAAAACAAAAGAAAAAATATCATTCCCAAAAGCTATTTTAAGATATTTATGTTTTATATTTGCAGCTACTACTATTGTTCTTGCATTTTTACCATTTTTTAGGAAAGATAAAAAAACTTTTCAGGATCTAGTTGCTAATACCCTCGTAATCAAAATTCAAAAAAAATAAATGCTTTTTTTTAACTTATCTGCATTTTATTTCTTTTATTTTGCAGCCGTTGCAGTCTATGTTATATTTATGCCAAAAGTACTCCATGACATAGGGTACACTCCTTCACAAATTGGAGTAATATTTGCCCTAGCTCCATTGATGAGATTTGCCACTCCATTTTTATTTTTAAAACATATTAAACTCGATAGAAATATTTTTAGATTAGCTTTATTTACTTCAATTCTTTGTTCAATTGGATTTTATTTTACACTACATAATTTTTATGCTTTTATGCTAAATAATGCTCTTTTAGGAGTTTGTCTAAGCCTTATATTACCTTATATTGAAGTTATTGCTTTAAAAGAATTAGGTAAAGATAAATATGGTAAATCTAGACTTTATGGCTCAATTGGATTTACTGTTATTGCATTAGTTTTAGCCAAGTTTTTAAGTGAACCACAAATTGCATTGAACTATTATTTAACTGTAAATATCTTTATTGTATTTTTCTCACTTTTACTTTTAAAGCATGATGTTGAACATAAAGATACAATTAGTTCAAAACCATTTTCTGTTCTTGAATATTGGCCTTTTTGGTTAAGTCTATTTTTTATGCAAATAAGTTTTGGTGGCTTTTACAACTTCTTTACTATATATGAGACAGAACATGGGATATCACTAGAAATGACCTCTTATCTTTGGTCTTTTGGAGTTATTTGTGAAATACTAATGTTTTATTTCCAAGCACCAATATTAAAAAACAATCTTTTAAATATAATAAAATTCTCTATTTTTTTGACAGTAATTAGATGGTTATTACTTTATTTATATCCAGATAACCTATATGTGACATTTTTCACTCAATCAATACATGCCTTTTCTTTTGGACTGTATCATAGTTCTGTAATTATATATTTATATTCAATATATGAAAATAAAAAACTTGCGCAACAATTTATGTATGGAGTTGCTTATGGACTTGGTGGTTTTATTGGAGCTTTAGTTGCAGGATGGTTATATGGAGAGAACTTATTTTTATATTCGAGTATATTTGCAGTAATTTCATTACTTTTTGTTAGTACTTTAAAAACTGAAAGAAAAATTTAATTATATTTATAATAGTATTATATTATTTTATTTTTATTTTACTTGCACGAAGAGAGACTTACTATTATGATTAAAACGCTAAAGAATTATTTTCGGATTTCAATACTAGCAATTAGTTTATTGCTTTTTCTTATTTTTTATTTCTTTTCTTCAACTATACACACAAATTTAACTATTCAAGAAAATGAGAAGATATCACAATCTTTATCTAAACAAATCTTTAACTCTATGTATCAAGTTATGAGAAAAGGTTGGACAAGAGAAGAGATAACACAATTTATGGGAGATATTAAAAGCTCTTTTAAAGAGTCTTCATATAATATTGAAGTCTATCGTTCAAAAAAAGTTGAAGATATCTTTGGAAAAATAAATCAAGGAGAAATCACCGAAAATCTGCAATATGTCTTTGATACAAAAAAAGAATTTAACCTCTCAAAAGATAATAAGATTAGAAATATAACTCCAATATTAGCAAAACAAGAGTGTTTAACTTGCCATACAAATTCAAAAGTTGGTGATGTTCTAGGTGCTGTTGATATAGAATATGATTTTAATTATTTAATAGATGAGACCAAACACCAATACTTTTTATTGTCACTAATAATCTTACCATTTATGATATTTTGTGCATTTTTAATCTCAGGAAATCTACTAAAAAAAATAGATATTTCGATTAAAGGTTTTAAAGACAAAATAGAAAGTATAAATAGTGTAAAAGATTTTAAAACTTTAGACTTATCTCCTCCTAAAAAAAGCTTTACAGAGTTTAACCACATAATGAACGGATTAACTGATTTAAGTAATAAGCTAAGAAATATTGCAGTTGATAAAGATATATTAGAGTTTGAAGTAAAATTACTAGATAAGATGATAATAACCTCTGATGTGATTAGGGATTGGAAAGAGTATATAAAAGATTTATTACATGATATAAATCTTGTATTGCCAGTTCATTGCCTTATTACTATATTTAAAGCAAATGATGAATTTTATGAGATTGAAATTTTTTGGTTAGGAAAACCAAATGATAAAGTCATAAAACACATTGAAGCAGTATCATTTGAGATGATTAAATCTCACCACAAGTTAGATATTCTTGATTGTAGTATTAACCATAACTTTACAAATGAAAATTATTCTTTAGTAACTTTAGATATTAAAGATATAGAACATGAAGCAAAATCTATACTTTTAGATGCCCCAAAAATTGGAGGAATTGTTGGACTTGGTATTCAATCAAACCTAGAGAAAGACTCAATTCATTCAATAGTTATAGACTCAATTTTAACAACCCTATTAAATCTTGTTGGTTCAATTAAAGCCATTAATAAATATACTGAAAACTTAGAGTTTTATGCAACTAGAGATCCACTAACATCACTGTTTACCCAAAGAGTATTTAGAGATTTAATGGAATATGAGATTAAACGAGCTGCTAGACATGACTATACCTTTGGATTGTTAGTTATAGATTGCGATAATTTTAAACCAATAAATGATGCCCATGGACATACTTTTGGAGATGAATTTTTAAAAGCCCTTGGAAATATACTTGCTGATTCAAAAAGAGATGAAGATATACTTTCAAGATATGGAGGAGATGAGTTTACACTAATCTTACCAGAGTGTAGTAAAGAAGAGAGTTTCTCAATTGCACAAAGAATTTTAAATAATGTAAGTAATCTTGAACTCATAAGCCCTGATGGTACTAAATGTAGTATGACTGTATCTATTGGTATGGCTATGTATCCTGAGCACTCTACTATTCAAGTTGAGTTATTCAACATTGCAGATGCCATGATGTATGAAGCCAAAACGATGGGGAAAAACTCAATTAAATATCCAAATAAATATGATTTAGAAGAGATCCATAGGGAAGCTGAAGATAAATCTATGCTTGTTCTAAATGCCATTAAAAATGAAAATATTATTCCTCATTTTCAACCAATAGTAAATCTAAAAACAAATGAATGCGAAATAAATGAACTTCTAATGAGAATAGAAATAGATGGAGAATACTTACCAGCTGCTAAGTTTATAGAAACAGCAGAAGCTCTAGGAATAGTTCATAAAATGGATTATATGGTAATAGAAAAAGCTTTTGCAAAAATAAATGAAACAAATTATCAAGGGCTTTTATTTATAAATCTTTCTCCAAAAGCTTTAATTATAAGTGAGTTTATAAATAAGATAGTAGTACTTGCACACAATTATAATATAAATAGAGATAATATTGTATTTGAAATAACAGAAAGAGAGACTGTTAAAAGTTTCTCTTTATTAGAAAGATTTGTTCAAAACCTTAAACTTCAGGGATTTAGTTTTGCAATAGATGATTTTGGTTCAGGATTCTCTTCTTTTCATTATATTAAAAAGTTTCCAATTGATTATATTAAGATTGATGGAGATTTTATTATAAACATTACTAAAGATAAAAAAGATGTAGCTTTCGTAAAATCAATCGTTGCTTTAGCAAAAGAGTTAAAAGTCAAAACAATTGCTGAGTTTGTAGAAAATGAAGAGATTTTAGAATTTTTAAAAGATATTGATATTGATTATGTTCAAGGTTACCATATCGGAAAACCAAACAAAGAAATAAGAATGTAAAAATTGTTAATTATTTTATATTCATAATTAGCAATTTTATATTCTTTTTTTCTTGTATCTCAACTAATTCTAATCCTGGGATTTGAGTATTCATAAACTCAGCTATTGATTGAACATTGTTTTTAGCAAGAGTATTTAAAACCATACCCCTATAATGTTTTGCCCAATGGGATACAACTTTACCCTCTTTTAAAAATTTAATAGTTATAACTGTAGCATTTGTAGGTGTATAAAATTTTTCATAAAAACCTGCTCTTAAATCAATAATTTCCTCACCAATATATTCATCTAAATCTTTTGAGAAATTATCTTTATAAAATTTCTCAATATTCATATTTGGTAGTTTAGCACCTTGTTTAAATTTATAATCAGGGATTAAATCACTGGCTTTTATTGGACCAAATAAATTAGAAAACAAAATTACATTCTCATCAATATAATTTTGTCCTTCTCTTGTCAAACTATTGTACTCTAAAGCATCAAAAGCTACACCGTTATATCTTTGTATTGCTTTCATTGAAGGTTTGTTTCTCAAGCTTTCTTGATACTTCTTTACATCATCTAATTTTTTTATTCCAAACCAAGCAGACAATTCTTCTAAACTTAAACTTTGTACATGCTTTTCATAAGCTTCAAAAGCCTCTTGTCTTAAAGAGAAGTTCTTTTCTAAAAAGAAGTTCTTTTTTGAAAAGGGCTTTTCTTCTCCTCCACTATTTTTTGTCTCTGCAGGAGCCAATAATACCTTCATCTATTTCCTAATCATCTAAGAATTCGCCACTTCTATAGAGCCATTTCCCATCTATTTTTAAAAATTTGCTTTTCTCAGTAAATGAAACATCCAAGCCTCTTTGTTTGATTCCTACTTTAAATGTCACATAAGACTCTTCATCTCCATCTATAAAATCAAGTATTTCAAGACTATAAAAATCATTTGAACTTATAACATTTTGAAGATCTTCTCTCCACTTACTTTTATTTTTTGAGTACTCAATATTATCTTCATGAGTTGTACTAATTATATAATCTATATCTCCTACTACAAAAGCTGAAAATCTAGATTTCATAAGTTCTACTGCAGTTTGTGGGTATTCACCTTCATGGAAGATTTTACAACAATTTTTATAACTTTTTTTACTACCACATGGGCAAGCTGCATGTTCATTATAAGACACATTGACTCCTATTTTTATTTAAGATATTAAATCTTTATACTCTTTTGTTCTAATTTTTCTATTTATTTCTCTTTTTATTATACCAAAAGCATATTTACTATCTCCACCACCAATTACAGCTTTTTGAGATTCGCAAGAAGGACATAAAAAATAGGTCTTATGTAATAAATAGTCATTTTCATAAACCAATATTTCACCACATTCCAAGCAATGACATTTTAAATTTACAATTTCTTTTTTCTTCCATTCCCATCGCCAAGGAACTTCATATAAATTATCTTGTGTGTATTTGTAAAAATCCTCTTTTGTCATAAAAAAGGCATAATATAAAATAAGACAAATTAAAAATAATCCTATGCCCAACGCTATATATGTATAATTCAAATAAATCCTTTATAAAAAGTTATTATACAAAAAATTATATTTAATACAGCAATATTTTTTTACTAATATTTATAATGTTTAATGTATTATTATACAAAACAAAGGAAATAAATGCTTCAAAACTTCCCAATTGAAATTGTATCTAACATTGTATCTTTATTGATTATAGTACTAATAATTATAAAATTTGTTAGTTATAAAAAGAAAGTCTCAGTAATAGATGGTTTATATAAATTAGAAGAAGAGAATAAGCTCTCTAATAATGACAAAGAGTTTATTAAATCAAATCTACTTGAATATGAAATCTTACATGAGAAACAAATAGGCTTTAATAAATTTATGTACCCAGCTTTTATTTTAGTCGCTGGTATATTTTTTATATATTTTGACTTTGCTGAAGCAATGATTCATATTAATATACTTGTTGTTGCTTTTATATACTTATATATCAAAAAAATTCATTACAAAAATTATATTGAACTACTAAAAGGCATTAAGATTTAATGAAATCTTTTTCAAAACTTTTTTTAGCTTCATTTTTAATTATCTTATCATGTATGGGTTTGGCTAGATTTGCTTTTGGTATGATTTTACCAAATATGCAAAGTGATTTAAATATATCAACTACGGTTGCAGGATTAATTGGAAGCGCAAATTTTGCGGGATATTTTATAGGTATAATCTTTGCTAGTAAAATATATTCACACTTTAAAACAGCACCTTTGATTTCATTGTCCCTTTTTCTTCAAGGTCTTAGTATGATATTAATGGCCTCATTTCATAATTATTTAATTATATGCATTTTGTATTTTTTAATTGGTTTTCTAGCAGCTATTTTAAATGTAGCAATCATTGTTTATTTATCACACGCAGTACCTGAAAAGATACGGGGGAAAGCCCTTGGCATCGCAGTGAGTGGAAATGGTGTTGCGATTATATTTTCAGGATTTGTAGTTCCTTATTTGGAACAATTCTATCAAGCTAATTCTTGGAGAATATCTTGGATTATATTCTCTTTGATTATTATTGTGATTTCATTTTCCATAAGATATTTGTTAACTTATGAAGTAGACCATAAAACAAAATCTGATGTAAAGTTTTATTCTTATATTAAAAATAAAAACTTTTGGAAAATAGGCTCCTTATACTTCTTTTTTGGTATCTCTTATGTTGTGTATGTAACTTTTTTTGTAAGTGCGGCTATTGATAAATGGAGTTTGAGCTCACAAGTATCTGGTATGTTTTGGTCAACTTTCGGATTTATTTGTATATTTGGAGGGTTTTTATTTGGAATAATTGCAGATAAATATGGAACTTTTAAAACTCTAATTCTAGTTTTTGGAGTTCAAGCTTTTTCCATCTTTATCATTATTTTCGATACTCCAAGTTTTGTGCTATTTGTTTCTGTATTCTTTTTCGCAATATCTGTATGGAGTGTGCCTACAATGATTACTATGCTTTGTACTGAGTTCTTTGGGCTTAAAAAAACGGCACAAGTATTTTCTCTTGTAACTCTTCTTTTTGCTCTAGGTCAAATTATAGGACCTATAGTGGCTGGATATATTCATGATACTTTAAAATCTTATGATTATGTGTTTCTTATGGCATTTATATTAAGTTTCCTAGGATTTATTTCTTCTATCATTTTTTCATATAAGAAAATCACTATCTAAAGAATCCATAAAAAAAGGGGAAACAATAAAGCTTCCCCTTCTTCTTTAGATTAAATCTCTTCTTATAATACTGGTGATTTGATTACCATCATTTTTTGGTTTGTCATCTCTTCCATACTATAATGAATCCCACCTAATCCTAATCCTGAAGCTTTCGCTCCTCCAAACGGCATCCAATCTACTCTAAATGCTGTATGGTCATTTACCATAATTGCTGTCCCATTTATTCTTTTTACTGCTTTTAGTGCCGTATCTATATTTTTTGTAAATACTGCTGCTTGGAAAGACACATCTAAAGAGTTCGCTCTATCGAATGCTTCTTCTATATCTGAGTAAGAATAAATTACTACTACTGGTCCGAATATCTCTTTTTGAGAAATAATTGCATCATCAGATGGGTTTAAAATTACTGTTGGTTCAAAGCAAGAATCAGAAATTCTTTTACCACCAGTTAATATTTTCCCACCTTTTGCTACTGCATCATTTACCCATTCTTCTACTCTATTTACTTCATTATGGTTAATTAGTGGTCCTACTTCTGTTTTAGGGTCTAATTGATCACCTACTACTAATTTAGATGCATAATCAGAAAGTTTAGAAGATACTTCATCACAAATTGATTCATGTACATATACTCTTTGCACAGAAACACAAACTTGACCTGCATGGTAGAATCCACCTTTACCCAAGTCTGGAATCATTGCATCGATATCTGCATCTGGTTCTACTATTACAGGGGCAACACCACCATGTTCTAGAGCAACTCTTGTTCCATTTGCCACTTTAGATTTTAAGTACCAACCAACTGCACCAGAACCTATAAATGTTAGGAAATCTACTTTAGGAGAAGTTGCAAGTAATTCTCCTCCATGTCTATCACAAACTACTGCTTGTGCCCATCCTTTTGGAAGTCCTGCTTCTTCTAAAATCTCTACTAATCTTATTGCACTCATTGGAGTTTGAGTTGCTGGTTTGATTACTACTGGGCATCCTACTGCGATTGCTGGAATTACTTGATGAACTGCTAGGTTAAATGGGTGATTAAATGCTGATATCGCTGCAACCACACCTATTGGTTCTCTAAATGTGTAAGCCATTCTATTTGCACTTGAAGCTGTATGACCCATTGCCACTTCTTTACCTTCTAGTGCTCCTAGGGCTTCAATAGATAGTTTTATACCGTTGATCGCTCTATTTATTTCAACTTTAGAATCTACATAAGGCTTCCCACCTTCACTTGCACAAAGTATTGTTAATTCTTCTATTTGCGAAGACATTATCTCTGCTACTTTTTCTAAAATCTCTATTCTTTTATATTTTGGTAAGGCATTCTTATGATCTAAAAAAGTCGCACTTGCCAAATCTATTGCTGCTTGTACTTCTTCTTCACTATTAAATGGTACATTCCCTACTACTTTCCCATCAAACGGCGATGTTACTTCTATTGTTTTACTCATTCTTCAACTCTCCTAAAAAATATTTATATATATAAAACTATTATTAACTAACGATTTTCTAATCGTATTACAAATACAGAACAGTGAGCATGTCTAATTACACGCTCAGCTGTACTACTAATAAAATAACTACTTAATCCAGGTCTTGTTGCCATCATTACAATTGCATCAGCCTTTCTTCTTTTTGCTTCATCAAGAATCTCATCATGAACAATTCCATCTTTTACTACAAAAGATACTTTATCCAAGGGCAAGGAATGCTTTTTGGCAATCTCTTTTAATTTATCTAAGGCAACATGATCATAATTTGTTTGATTGTCATCATCTAAAACCACAGAACCATGTATACGATTTTGATTTGTAAATAACAAAGTCATTTTTCCATCATCATCTAAAACTTCCAAAGCCCCTTTAAATAACTTTTCATGATTCTTTGAATATGCAATATGAATCGGTACTAAAATATTTTTAAACATTAAAACTTTCCTTTATCCCATAATCAAATTGGGTAGCCAAACAACAATGTCTGGAAAAATCATACAAGTAATTAATACAACTAAATTAATAAGTATAAAAGGAGTTACTGATTTATAAATTTCACTCATTCCTACATCAGGTGGAGTAATCCCTTTAAGATAAAATAATGCAAATCCATAAGGTGGTGTTTGCACCGCAATTAAAATATTAATAATCATCAATACCCCAAACCAAATTGGATCATAACCCAACGAAACAGCAATAGGAGTAAATAATGGTGCACACATCAATACAATAACATAATCATCAAGTATAAATCCCAATAATATCATTATAACTTGGAACATCATAATAATAACAATTGGAGGTAAATCTAAACCTTGTGCAAAATTAGCAATCATACTTTGAATTCCCATAAGTAACTGGAAATTACTAAATAATGAAGCACCTAAAATAATCCACATAGCAACACTAATCAATGATGCGGCTTGTAAACCTGCTTTTTTAAATATTTCAAATTTAAATCTTTTGAAGAACATTGCAAGAATAACTGCTCCTGCTACTCCTAAGGCACCTGATTCAGTTGGTGTTGCTATACCTAAAATAATACTACCTAAAACAACAAAAATCAAACCAATAGAGAAAAATCCATCTACAGCTATTTTAAATTTATCTTTTGCTTTTAAAACAGGTAAACCTATTGTTTCACTAAGTAAAGGAGCACGCTTTGGATTCAACTTTGTACTAACTACGATATAAATTATTATAAGCGTAATTGTCAATAAAGCTGGCACAATTGCGCCTATAAACATTCGTCCAACTGAATTGTGTGTTGAAGCTGCAAACATAACCATTGGAATACTTGGAGGAATTAAAATTCCCAAAGCTCCACCTGCCATAATTGTTCCAAGCGCTAATTTACGATCATATCCCGCATCTAACATTGGTTTTAAAGCAATACTTCCAGAGCTCATAATCCCAGCACCGATTATTCCAACCATAGCACCAATCATAGAACAGATGAAAACAACACTAATGGCTAGTGAACCACGAACTTTACCAATCATCAATTGACTAGCTTTAAACATCGCATCACCAATACCCGTGTGTGATAAAAGTTGTCCCATATAAATATAAAGAGGAATAGCAAGTAAAATATAATTAAAATATGTTGATTCTATTGTTGTTGGAATAACATTGAAAATCCCTGTTCCCCAAGAAAAATAACCAATTAACATTGCAATTCCACCTAATGCTAGACCTACAGGAGATCCAATTATGAAGAAAAATAAAAGACAAATTAATAAAACAATAGAAAGTGTCTCAATTCCCATTTTTATGCTCCTTTTTTTCTAGTAATGGTGTTCCTGTAAACAGGAAATAAAGTTCTACGATCATATTTCTAACTAATTGAATTGCAAATAATCCACTAGAAATACAGAACATAAGCCAGAAATGCCACATCGGAGGTGCCCATTCAGTTTGACGACGATAATTTAAGGCCATAGCCTCATTAAATTTAGTAAGGCAAAGATAACAAACAATAATAAGAAAAAAGATGCCTAATGAATAAGTAATAAGATTAAATATAGCCTTAACTTGAGGAGAAACTTTTATGTAGAATATATCTACATTAATATGAGATCTTTTTTGTTGGGCATAAGCTCCACCTATAGCAGCAATATAACCAAATAAAAATAAGGCAATATCAAATGTCCAAATAGGAGGTGAATCAAACATATATCGAGCTATTGTCCCATAAAAAACTACAAAAGCAAGAATGGGTACCATTACTGATACCCCCTTGCCTAACCACATAACCGGTGTGTCAATTGATACACAAAATAGTTGTAAAATCCTTTTAAACATGGTAATACTTGTTCAAAATTCAATTACTAGTTTTGTGTTTTTCTAAGAACATCAATCAATTGTTTACTATATGGACCTTTTTTAGAATACTCATCCCATAAACCAGCACCTGCTTTTTTCCAAGCAGCTTTATCAGCAGCTGATGGTTCAGGACTCCATTTTAGACCTTTTTTAACCATTTGATCAACAGCTTCTTTTTCCCATTGTCTTGATTTAGTTAATTGTTCTTTTGCATGATCTACAGTTGCTTCATAAACTTCTTTTTTTAATTTATCAGATAATTTATTCCAAGCTGATTTATTAACAAGAATAGGTAATACTTGTGCACCAGCTAATGGTAATCTATACATATACTTTGCAACTTCTACGTGATTTCCATCTCTATGGTCAATCATATTAGAACCAATAGAACCATCAATAACACCTGTTGCTAAACTTGTATAAATTTCACTCCAAGCTAAAGATACAGGAGATGCACCTAAGTTTCTTAAGAATTTACCATATGCACCTGGAGCTCTAATTTTAAGTCCTTGGAAATCTGCAATTGAATTAATTGGTTTTTTAGTAATAATATAAACTGGTGGTTGAATATATGGCTCTAACCATACAAGTCCTTGTGCATCATAAGCTTTTTTAAGGATATCTCCAAAACCTTGCTCATGGAATAGTTTATATAATTTATCAGTATCAGCTGTACCACCTGGTAAACCAAGTTCAATTATACCTGCTGGTAATTCTCCTGCATTTAGTGCTTGAAAAGGTGCAATCATTTGTACTAGACCTGATTTTGCAGCTCCTAATAACCCTGAACTTCCAACACCTTCACCTGAGAAAAGTACTTGAACTTTAATCTCTCCATTAGTTTTTGTTTCTATTCCTTTTGCAAGATCTTCATAGATTTTACCAAATGCTGTTCCTCGTCCGTATAAATTTCCGAACCTCCAATTAAATTCTGCTGCAGAAGCAGTATCAACCATAGCCATAATACCTAATAGCGCAATTACAGATGTTGCAATTATGTTCTTTTTAAACTTATTAAACATTTTCATTCCTTTTATTTTATTTTTTATTTTTTATTTTAAACTTTTAATTAATGATTTTTCAAAAAGAAAAATCATTAATATCAAGATTAGTTGTTTACACCTATTTTAATAATAAAAGTTCCCCCTTTTCTTATAATTTAAATTTTTTATTTTGCTATACTTCTAAATAACTCTGAAAATTTATCTAAACCTTCATTTGCGATTTCATCACTGATTGTTAAAGGTGGTAAGAATCTAATAACATTTCCGTTATATCCACAAGATAATAAAATCAATCCATACTCTACTGCTTTTGATATAATTGCTTTAGTTAATTCAGTATTTGGAACATTTGAATCACCATCAACCATTAATTCCAATGCAATCATAGAACCTTTATTTCTTACATGAGAAATTAATTTCGGAAATTCATTTTGTAAGGCAGTCAATCTTTTATTGAATAAATCTCCAATAACTACTGATCTATTTAATAAATCTTCTTCTTCCATAACTTTAAGTACTGCTAAACCAGCTGCACAACCTACTGGTGATCCACCATAAGTTCCACCTAATCCACCAGGTACAGGAGCATCCATAATTTCAGATTTCCCAACAACTGCTGATAATGGATAACCACCAGCAATACCTTTTGCCATAGTCATTAAATCTGGTTCAACCCCTGAATATTCACTATTAAACATTTTTCCAGTTCTACCAAATCCTGATTGAATCTCATCAAAAATTAATACAATTCCATTTTCATCACATATTTTTCTCAAAGCCTGTAATAGTTCAACTGGTGTTTCATAAAATCCACCCTCACCTTGAACTGGTTCAACAATAATTGCAGCTACATCTTCTGCTGGTACATCTGATTTAAATATGTTTTTAATTCCTCTTAATGAATCTTCAACAGTTGCACTATATGCTTCAGATGGAAAAGGAACATGATAAATTTCACCAGGAAATGGTCCAAATCCAATTTTATATGGAGCTGTTTTACCTGTTAATGCCATTGTTAAACTAGTTCTTCCATGAAAAGCTCCATTAAATGCAATTACAGCTCTTCTTTTTGTATGTGCTCTTGCAATTTTTACACAGTTTTCAACTGCTTCTGCACCTGTTGTTACAAAAATTGCTTTTTTGGGAGTATCACCTGGAGCTAAGGCTGTTAGTTTTTCTGCTAATTCAACTGCTACTTCGTATGGATTTACCATTACACAAGTATGACTAAAATTTTCTATTTGTGTTTTTACTGCTTCTATAATTTTTGGATGACTATGCCCTGTATTACATACAGCTATTCCTGTTCCAAAATCAATAAATCTATTACCTTCAACATCCCAAAGTTCTGCATTTTTTGCTTTTTCAACAAATACAGGATAAGTATTTCCTTGTCCTCTTGCAAATACTTTGTTTTTTCGTTCTTGTAATTTTTGATTAGTCATTTTTTCCTCTTTTATATTTAATAATTTTGTTTCAATTAATTATTACAGAAGAGGGTACTCAAATAGTATCATTATTGATTATTTTTATATGTTTTAGTAGAGAGTATTTATAAGGAAGAATTACTATTTAAATTAAATAGCATCAAGTATATTACTAAAAGAAGGTACTATAAAATAAAAGTTAAAATAAATTTAGTATATTTATTTCTGTTCTTTATTTTTTATTGATGAGAAGTTATTCTTTATATTAATAGGAATAAAAATAGAAAATTTAACTCCATTTGGAATATTTTGCACACTTAATTCCCCTTTCATATTTTGTTCAATAATCATTTTACTCATATATAATCCAAGTCCTGTACCGTTGTAACTATCTTTTGTTGTGAAATAAGGTTCAAATATTTTATGAATAATTGACTCATTAATTCCACCTGCATTATCTGCAATCAATATTCTAATATGAGTTTCAGCTTTTTTAGTTGTTATAGTAATACATGGATTTTTTATTTTTAGATCTAAAAAAGCATCTTTTGAATTTGTAAGGATATTTAATAGTACTTGAGAAAGTTCACTTTCAAACCCGCATATAATTGCATCATAAGAAATTCTATTTTCGATTTTAATATTATTACTTTTAAAACTATCATCAATAAGAAAAATTGTTTGTTGAAGGGCATCTCCTATTGAGAAAAATTGTTTTTCTTTATTTGGTTTAAAAAAGTTTTTAAAATCATCAATTGTCTTAGACATTTTATCGGTAAGTGCATTACTTAAAACTCTCTGTTTCTCCAAATACTCTTTATCTAATTTTCCAAGAGAGTGTCTTAAATGTATATTTTGAATAACTGTACTTAAAGCGCTTAAAGGTTGTCTCCATTGATGGGCAATCATACTTATCATTTCACCCATTTCTGCAAGTTTTGATTGTTGAATCAATAATTGTTCTTGTTTTTTTCTATTATTAATCTCTTCTTTTATTCTAGTATCTAATGTGTTATTTAAATGTTCAAGCTCATGAGTTTTGATTTTTAGTTTTCTATTTGATAATTCTAGTTCTTGAGTTCTACTTTGTACTTTCTTTTCCAAAGTACTGTTTAACATCTCTATTTCTTCTTTTACATTTGTCAATTTTTTAATATATTTTCGTTGAAGTATATATGTATATAAAATTAGCAATAGAATAAAAAATAGAAAAGATATAATACTCCAAAACAGTTTGTAATCAATACTTTTTTCATATTTAATAGAGACCCACTTATTTATAATTCTTTGTTTTGTTTCATCACTTATAGAATCAACTACTTTTTCAAATATACTTAATAGTACGGGGTCATCATTTCTTACACCAACAGATAGATGCCATTTTTCATCAAATTTACCTGATATTTGCAAACTTCCATAAAACTCTTCTTGAAAAGCATAAGCAACATTAAGATGGGTAGTTACTTGTCCAAAGAGTTCTCCCCTTTCAACTTTTTTCAAACCCATTCGTAGGTGATCTACATCTACAACTTGTAAATTAGGATAATCTCGTCTTATTATTTCATTGTATGCAAAGTTTTTTTGAATACCAATTTTTTTATTCTTTAGCATTTTCAAATCACTAATAAAGCTTACATTTCTTTTTGTAACTAAAACTAAGGGTGCTGTTACATATGGTTTTGTGAAACTCATATAGTGTTGTCTTGATTTTATATTTTGTACTAATGAAAGAACATCACATTTTCGCTCTTCTAAGTACTTTAAAGATTCTGTCCAGTTTTTTGTTTCTATAAGATTTAAGGGAATTCCTATTTTCTTCTCAAAAACTTTCATATAATCAGCAACAATACCTACATGTTTATGATTTTCTATTTTTTCGTATGGCATCCAATCTGGGTCTACACATAAAGTAATATTTGGTCTTCTTTGCAAATAATTAAGTTGCTCTTTTGTAAACATTATAGGTAAATTAGCCAAGTCTTTTAAAAACCATTTATCAAAAAGTTTTTTACTCTCTTTTATGGAAATAGAGTTTAATCCTTTTTCTAAAATAGATTGTAGTTCTTTTTTATCTTTTCTAATAAAAAAATATAAGTTTGAAGGGTTAAAACTAATAAGAGGCATAGCCTTTAAATCAATAATTAAATTCTTTTCTAAATATTTTTGAATGAGAATAGGAGAAGCTATTAGGGCATCAACTTTACCCTCAAGGAGTTCTTGTGCAGATTCTTGTACATTTTTTGTTTCTATAACTTTTATATCTGGATAATGATTTTTAATATTTGATATTGCACCTGCTTCATTAATAACTGCTACTTTTCTATTTTTCAAATCATCAATTGAGTTAATATTAGTTTGTTCTTTTTTTACAAATAAAATATTTTTGATTTGTAAAATATCAGAAGTGTATATACCATAATCACTTTTTACTTTTTTCTGATTTATTACAGGTGCTATATCTATTTCTTGATTTTCAAATGCAGATTCAATATCACCCTGAGTGATATCCACTGATTTAGTTTTGATTTGGTATTTTTTTATTATGAGATTTAAAACATCATTTGCAAATCCATTTCTTTGATAATCTCTGGTTAGGTAGCTTAGGGGATATAGATCTGTAATACCTATTTTTATCTCATTATTTTTAATCCATTTTTTCTCTTTTTCGCTCAAATCACTTGAGTTGGCATATAAAATACTAAAAAAGAAAAAAAGAAAAAAAAGAAACTTCAAACAATTACCCCTAAATATTTTTCTGATTATAGCATACTAGGTATTATTATATAAAAAGAAATACCTTCTTTAATATTTTTTGCAAATAATTCTCCTTGATGGTGACTTTGCACTATAATTTTTGACATATAAAGACCTATTCCTGTACCATTTTTTTCTTTTTTAGTTGAAAAATATGGTTCAAAAATAATATCTAAATCTTCTTCTGCAATTCCTCCACCATTGTCATGTATTTCTATTTGGACACTATCTTCTAAATCTAAAGTTTTAATTTCTATTTTTGCATCTTTTGTCTTTTTTTCTATAAACTTATCTTGAGCATTTTTTAGTATATTTAAAAACACATGAATAATTTCATTTTCATAAATATTGATTTGATTTTGACTTTCAAATTTTTGTATTAATTCAATATTATTAGATTCTAAATCTCTTTGTATTATCTTTAGTGACTTTTTAATAGAATTTTCAATAGTTGTATTAACAAGCTCTTTATCTGTCTTAAAAAAATTCCTAAAATCATCTATGGTAGTAGTTAGGTTTTGTACATAAAACTCTATTTCATCAAGCTTATTAGTGAAAAATTTAGTTTGTTCTGTTCGACCTTCTTGTGTATCTAAATCAAATTTTTCAGATAGTAATTTATATTTTAAATTAAAAGATGCTGTTCCAATTGAAGATAAGGGTTGTCTCCATTGATGAGCTATCATACTTATCATTTCACCCATTGCGGCAAATCTTGATTGACTTTCTATAATATGTTGTTTTTCTTCATTCTTTTTAATTTCTATTTCTAGTTTTATGTTCTTTTTTATTAGCTCTTCTTTAAGAACTTTTGCCTGTATTGCTTTTGTTAGATTTTCTTTTAATTTATAAATATCAATAGGTTTTAATACATAAGCATCAATATTTAATTCAATAGATTGTAAAAGAAAACTTGTTTCATGGTGGGCAGTAGTAATAACTATAGGAATATCTTTATCAATTTCTCTAATCTTTTCAATCATACCAAGTCCATCTAATTTGGGCATTTTGATGTCGGTTAGGATTAAATCTATTTTTTTATTAGAAGATTTAAAAATAGATAAACCTTCTTGCCCATTTTGAGCACAAATAACATTTATTCCAAAAAGATTTAGAGTTTCTGTTATTCCTTCTTGTATTATAGATTCATCTTCTGCATAAAGAACAGTTATATTTTTAAGGACTTGATTATCTGTCATAAAATCTCTTTTAAATTTTTAATAGTTTAACAATAAATAGTATTCAAATAGTATTCAAATACTATCATAAAATATAATATATTCACATAATACACATTTTTTACTGGTATACTTCAAAAGCTCTTTTATACACAAATATAAGAAACAAAATGCTAATATAATTTTTTAAAAGGATTCTAATGGACTATGGATTGTTGAAAAAATATACCAAAGACTTTAATGTACTTTTTGTTGAAGATGACATTGATTTTAGAAAAGAATTTTTTGAATTACTCCAAGATATTTTTCCAAAAGTTACAATAGCTGTCGATGGATTAGATGCCTTAAATAAATATAAAGAATTTTATACACAGACAAATAAATATTATGATTTGATAATTTCAGATATAAAAATGCCAAATTTTGATGGTACCCAATTAGTTGAAGCCATATATAAAATAAAAAAAGATCAAACTATTGTAATCTTATCTGCAAGAAATGAGTTTAAATATCTCTTACCCTTAGTTAATCTAGGAATACATCAGTTTTTCACTAAACCAATAAATTATTCTACTTTTTTAGATGATATATTTAAACTAACTAATCAAATTTATCACCTAAAATTAAATGAAAATAAAAATATACTAAGAGTTGATGAGTCTTTGGTTTGGGACATGGAAAACAAAAAGTTAATGCAAAATAATACTGCAATAAAACTAACAAAAAAAGAAATTATCTTTGTAGATACAATACTAGGTAATAATGGAAGAATCTGTACAGTAGAAGAACTTATTGATATTATTTGGTTTGAAGAGTTTGATGTTAATGCAGATATTAGAAATCTTAAAAATATCATATCTCGTTTACGAAAAAAAGTACCAAATTTACATATTAAAAATATTTATGGGATGGGATATAAAGCTGATTATTAATAAGTAATATTTAAATCACTATCTAAAGAATCCATAAAAAAAGGGGAAACAATAAAGCTTCCCCTTCTTCTTTAGATTAAATCTCTTCTTATAATACTGGTGATTTGATTACCATCATTTTTTGGTTTGTCATCTCTTCCATACTATAATGAATCCCACCTAATCCTAATCCTGAAGCTTTCGCTCCTCCAAACGGCATCCAATCTACTCTAAATGCTGTATGGTCATTTACCATAATTGCTGTCCCATTTATTCTTTTTACTGCTTTTAGTGCCGTATCTATATTTTTTGTAAATACTGCTGCTTGGAAAGACACATCTAAAGAGTTCGCTCTATCGAATGCTTCTTCTATATCTGAGTAAGAATAAATTACTACTACTGGTCCGAATATCTCTTTTTGAGAAATAATTGCATCATCAGATGGGTTTAAAATTACTGTTGGTTCAAAGCAAGAATCAGAAATTCTTTTACCACCAGTTAATATTTTCCCACCTTTTGCTACTGCATCATTTACCCATTCTTCTACTCTATTTACTTCATTATGGTTAATTAGTGGTCCTACTTCTGTTTTAGGGTCTAATTGATCACCTACTACTAATTTAGATGCATAATCAGAAAGTTTAGAAGATACTTCATCACAAATTGATTCATGTACATATACTCTTTGCACAGAAACACAAACTTGACCTGCATGGTAGAATCCACCTTTACCCAAGTCTGGAATCATTGCATCGATATCTGCATCTGGTTCTACTATTACAGGGGCAACACCACCATGTTCTAGAGCAACTCTTGTTCCATTTGCCACTTTAGATTTTAAGTACCAACCAACTGCACCAGAACCTATAAATGTTAGGAAATCTACTTTAGGAGAAGTTGCAAGTAATTCTCCTCCATGTCTATCACAAACTACTGCTTGTGCCCATCCTTTTGGAAGTCCTGCTTCTTCTAAAATCTCTACTAATCTTATTGCACTCATTGGAGTTTGAGTTGCTGGTTTGATTACTACTGGGCATCCTACTGCGATTGCTGGAATTACTTGATGAACTGCTAGGTTAAATGGGTGATTAAATGCTGATATCGCTGCAACCACACCTATTGGTTCTCTAAATGTGTAAGCCATTCTATTTGCACTTGAAGCTGTATGACCCATTGCCACTTCTTTACCTTCTAGTGCTCCTAGGGCTTCAATAGATAGTTTTATACCGTTGATCGCTCTATTTATTTCAACTTTAGAATCTACATAAGGCTTCCCACCTTCACTTGCACAAAGTATTGTTAATTCTTCTATTTGCGAAGACATTATCTCTGCTACTTTTTCTAAAATCTCTATTCTTTTATATTTTGGTAAGGCATTCTTATGATCTAAAAAAGTCGCACTTGCCAAATCTATTGCTGCTTGTACTTCTTCTTCACTATTAAATGGTACATTCCCTACTACTTTCCCATCAAACGGCGATGTTACTTCTATTGTTTTACTCATTCTATTCTCCTTCTAATAATGTTTCTGCATTTTTCACAAGATCATTTAATATAGCATGATTTAATGAATAGTCAACAGCTAAATCTATTAAATGCACACCTTTAGAGTTTACACATTTTTCTAATGTTTCAGTAAACTCTTCACAAGATGTTGGTCTGTGTCCAATTGCTCCATAACTCTCTGCATATTTTACAAAATCTGGATTATCATAGTCAAGTCCAAATGTTTCAAATCCCATACCAGTTTGTTTCCATTTAATCATTCCAAATGCATTGTCATTTAAAATTACTACTGTAATATCAAGACCAAGTCTTACTGCTGTTTCAAGCTCTTGTGAATTCATCATAAATCCACCATCACCACAAACTGCAACAACTTTTCTCTCAGGATAAACCATTTTAGCTGTCATTGCTGATGGAAGACCAGCTCCCATAGTAGCTAGTGCATTATCTAATAATACTGTGTTTGGTCTAGCAGCTTTATAATTTCTTGCAAACCAGATTTTATATACACCATTATCTAGTGTTAAAATATCTTCAGGTGCTAAAATATCTCTAATAGTTTTTACAGCTCTTTGAGGTAAAATAGGGAATCTCATATCACCAAAATATTTAGTTAATCTAACATTGATAGTTCTAATTACTGTTTTGTAAAAATCAAAATCCCAATGATCTTGTGGAGATAATGCTCTATTTAAATCAGTAACACTTCCTGCAATATCTCCAACAACATCTAAGTGTGGGAAATATGTATCATCAACTTCTGATGGAGAGAAGTTTAAGTGAATAACTTTACAAGCATCAGGACCTTCTTCCATAAAAAATGGTGGTTTTTCAATAACATCATGACCTACATTAATAATTAAATCAGCTGTTGAAATAGCAGCATGAATAAAGTCATCAGCTGAAAGTGCAGCAGTTCCTAAACATAATTTATGATTATCATCAACCACACCTTTACCCATTTGAGTTGTGAAGAAAGGAATTCCTGTGTCATTAACAAAATCTGTTAAAGCATCACCGATTCTATTTCTATTAGCACCTGCTCCAATAAGAATTAAAGGTTTTTTTGCAGCTTCTATCATTCTAACTGCTTGTAAAATTGTAGTTTTATCAGCATATGGATATCTTACAGCTCTTACTGGGTAAACATGATCTCCAGCTTCTTCGTCTGCAATATCTTCAGGTAGTTCGATATGAACAGCACCTGGTCTTTCTGCTGTTGCTACTTTAAATGCTTCTCTTACCATTGATGGAATATTATTTCCATTTACAACTTGTTTTGCATATTTTGTCATTGGTCTCATCATACCAACGATATCTATAATTTGAAATCTACCTTGTTTAGATTTTTTAATTGGTTTTTGACCAGTAATCATCATCATTGGCATTCCACCAAGTTGTGCATAAGCTGCTGCTGTTGCAAAGTTAGTAGCTCCAGGGCCAAGAGTAGAGATACAAACTCCAACTTTTCCTGTTAGTCTTCCATAAGTTGCAGCCATGAATCCTGCCCCTTGTTCATGCCTTGTTAAAACTAGTTTAATGTTAGATTTTCTTAATGATTCTAAAAAATCTAAGTTTTCTTCACCAGGTATTCCAAATATGTACTCAACGCCTTCATTTTCTAAGGCTTTTACAAATAAATCAGATGCCTTCATTTTTTTTCCCTTTGTTTTGTTTATTAAAAATTTTATTTTGATAAGTTTCTCACAACTTACGTTTGAAATGTCTTAAAATCAAGTTTTCCCTATGTCGAATAAAAAAAAATTTGTTTTAGTTCTATTATTACACACTTTTTCAAAAAACCAATATTATAGTTACATTAAAATAAATAATTAAATTTAAATCTCTGCATAAATTAAGGTTTTAAACACGCATATTTTAATATTTTATCCTTATTTTTTATTTAGTTTTTTAATGTAAAATCATTAAAAAAGTTTAGGAAAATAATACATGAAATCTCTTATTTTTGATTTAGATGGTACCTTGATAAATTCTATTTTAGATATTGCTCTTAGTATGAATAAAGTCTTAGAAAAACATGGCTATAAAACTCATGAAATTGATGAGTACAACTATTTTGTAGGGGATGGTGCTTTAGTTTTAGTAAAAAATGCTATGCCTCAAAATGCATCAGAAGAAGATATTCAAATAGCACTAAAAAGTTTTATAGAAATTTATGAACAAAATACTCACAATAATACTTTTGCTTATGATGGTATTTATGAAATGTTAGAAAAATTAGAAAAGCTAAAAATTAAAAAAGCAGTTTTATCAAATAAACCACACAAATTTACTTTAAAATATATGGAAAACATATTTAATAATTTTAACTTTCAAGAAATACATGGACAAAAAAGTGATGTTCCTAAAAAACCAGATCCAACTATGGCTATAGAAATTGCTACAAAACTAAACACAAAAGTTGAAGATGTGATATTTATAGGAGACACAGCAACAGATATGAAAACAGCAAAAAGTGCAGGAATGATTGCAGTTGGTGTAGAATGGGGATTTAGAAGTGTTGAAGAGCTACTTGAAAATGGTGCAGATTTTATAGTAAAAACCCCACAAGATATTATTGAATTATTAAATAAACTGAAATAAGCAAAAAGCTTATTCCGGTTTTTTATATCCTAATTTTTCAATAACAGACATTGGGCTCATATCATACTTTTCTACTATTTCTCTAAATTTTTCATCTTCTTTTGCTTCAATTCCCAAAGCTTTTAATTTTGAGATAAGTTCAGCATCTGAGAGTCTTAAAGTTTTCGCAACTTCAGATATAGTTTTTCTACCCATTCCCGTTAATTGGATAGTTTCTTCCCCTGCTTTTTCAAAATTCTTTCTTAAAAGATTATAAATAAATTGAGGACTTAAACTATTATTATCACCTATTTGATTTAGGCTTTGAGTAGTTTTAAAGTTAATATTATTTGTTTTTAAAATCTCTTGAGTTTTTTCAAAATCATAACCCATTTTTTTAACAAACATTTTAAGAGAAGATAACTCAGCATGGGCATAAGGAGCAGAACCATACTCTTTTTCCCAAGAGTTTTTTACTCCATTCCCAAAATCTAGAAAAGTAGAAAAAGGAGGAATAAAATAAATAGTTCCTATCAAAAAAACCAATACTAATGCAATAGAAAGTAGCATTTCTTTAGTGAAAAATATCATTTGTTTAGCACTGTTTTTCATATAACTAGTAAGAGCTTTCCAATTATAAAAAACATGAATTAGTGTCATAATGATAAAAAGTACCATAAATATTGAATGAATATGTGCATAGTTATCTTTACTTAAACCAAATAATTTCCAATTTGACCAATTTGCAATTCTCCCAGGAGGAGAGATAAAAAGCATAATACCTGTGTAGCTCATGATAATCATCACAAACATGATTGTAAGTGAAGTGATTTTTCTTAAATTCATATAATCCCCTTTTCATCTCATTTTTTATCAGTATATAACAAAAAATTATAAAAGTAAGAAAGACAAGAATAAATGTAAAATTTTAAATTACAACTCTACTTCAAAAAACTTTTCATCAATCTTTTTATACTCTGCAACTGAGCAAGTAATTTTTTTAGCATTTTGATAATCACCAAACTCTTTTAAAAATAGTTTTTGAAGATCACTAATATTTGCAGTTCTAAAAATAAAATAACCTAATATTTGTTTACCCCTAGAACCTGTTTTCTCTATGCCAAAACTATCAAATTTCCACTCAACACCCTTAGAAAATAAAAATACTTCCCCTAGTCTTTTTTCTAATTCATCTCTTACTGTATTATTGTATTCTTTTAAGTGCACATAAAAAGCAACATTTATATTGTATTCATCTTGTGATAATTTACTTTCAAATTCGGTTTGTGGTTTTTGCACTATTTTTGTTTTATCCATAAAAAATCCTCTATAAAATATATTTCTTATTATAATAGGTTATACTTTTTTTTCTATAAAATAAGAACTTAATATTTAAAAAGAAATTTATATAAAAGTAATTCGAAACTTTTACTTGTTATAATGGTTTCTTTATAAGGAATTAAAATGAGAATATTGTTTATACCATTATTTATTTTATTTTATTTATCAATAAATGCAATAGCAGAACCTATTAAATTAACAAAAGATGAAAAAACCTTTATTGCTTCACATCCAATAATCAAAGTTGGGATGATGCCTGACTTTACACCATTTGCATATTATATAAAAAATACTCCAGTTGGATTTGAACATGATTTATTAAAAATGATTTCTAAAAGAACAGGCTTAGAATTTGAAAAAAAAATAGATAATTGGACAACTATTTATTCCGCTTTTAAAGATAAAAAAGTAGATATGATAACTAGTATTTCATATAAAAAATTTCGAGAGCCTTTTACTACTTTTACAAGTTCTTATTATGATATACCAATTATGATATTTGTAAGGGATAATTTTGGGCAATACAATGGAATAAAAAGTCTTGAAGGGAAAAAAGTAGGAGTACTAAAAGATGTTTTTTATATCAAAGAGTTAGAAAACATGGGTACAATGAATTTAATCTATTACGATAACTATGCAGACTTAACAAAAGATTTAGTCTTTGGCAAAATCGATGCTTTGATTCAAAATCTTACAAATATAAACTATCTTATTAAAAAAAACCTTTATTCAAATTTGAAACTTGCCAGTGAATTAATCCTTCCCAATACAAAAAAAGAAGATTTACGATTTGGAGTTCAACCTGAAGAACCACTTTTGAGTTCTATTATCCAAAAAGCCCTTGATTCAATAACAAAAAAAGAGAAAGAAGCTTTAGTTGATAAATGGATTGGTTCAATAAAAGAGTACAGTGGTGGTCATATAGAACTAAATAAGGATGAAATAGCCTATCTTGATACAAATGTTATTAAGTACTGTATAAATCCAGATGGAATGCCTTTTGAAGGACTTAATGAAAAAGGTGAACATTCTGGAATGAGTTCAGATTATTATAATCTATTTGAAAAAATGCTCTCTGCAAAATTTGAACTTGTAAAAACAAAAAATTGGAATGAGTCAATAACTTATATAAAACAACACAAATGTGATATGTTGGCTCTTGGTATGGAAACGCCTGAACGAAGAAAGTACTTAAACTTCACGAGTAGTTACTTAGAAGTTCCTTTAGTAGTAGCAACAAGAGTTGATGTGCCATTTATAAATCAAATATTGGACTTAGAGGGTGAAAAAATTGGTATCATAAAAGGAGATGCTTTTGTAAAAATACTTAGACAAAAATATCCCTCTTTAAATATCATAGAAGTAGAAGACATAAAGGAAGGACTAGATAAAGTCAAAAATGGCGAACTTTTCGCATATATTGATACCTTGGCTAGTATAGGATATGAATTTCAACAAAAGTATTTTGGAGAATTAAAAATAGCAGGAAAGATATCTGAAAATTTGAAACTCTCAATTGCTGTTGTAAAAGAAGATAAAACATTATTAACTATTTTACAAAAAACAGTAAATAAAATAACAAATGAAATGCATAGAGAAATTTTCAGTAAATGGATTCCTATAAAATATCAAAAAGGCATAGACTATGATTTAGTTTGGAAAATATCTATTGGAGCTATTTTATTTATTATTCTTGTTATTTATTGGAATAGAAAAATCATACAAACAAATAAATTGTTACAACAAGCCCAAAAAGATATTGAAGAGAAGAATAAAGAATTGGCAAAACTTGCAATCACAGATAAACTAACAAATTTATATAATAGAAGAAAGTTAGATGAACTATTACAAAATGAGCTAAATAGAAGTGATAGGTTTAAGCATACCTTTGCCCTAGCAATTTTAGATATAGACCATTTTAAAAAAGTCAATGACACTTTTGGACACCAAACAGGAGATAAAGTTTTAGTAGAGCTTTCAATTATATTAAAAGCTCACATAAGAACAACAGATTTTGTGGGGAGATTTGGAGGAGAAGAGTTTGTAATAATCTGTCCAGAATCACAAAAAGAGGGTGTATATAATTTGATGGAAAACATTCGATTGAATATAGCAAACTATACTTTTAACGATATAGGAAATATAACCATGAGTTTTGGTATCGCCTTATCTAAAGAAAACGACACCATTGAATCAGTTCTAAAAAGAGCGGATGTAGCACTATATGAGGCTAAAAACTCTGGAAGAAATAAAGTTGTTGTTAGTGAGAGTTAAGTGAATATAGAACAAATATTTTTATTAAAAGCTATGGAAGATAGAAATTTTGTCTGCTTTACTTATGAAAATAAAAGTTTTAAAGATGTTAAAATTTTAAAATTTGAAGATAGTCTTATTCATACTGATTGTGGTATTTTTCAATTTAAAAAAATTAAAAAAATTGTAGTCTTAAAAAATAAATTTTAAGACTCTTTTATAAACTGCTTTCTATAGTTTTCTTCTAATGATGTTTTATCTTTATAGTCTATTATATCGCCTATTTCAATCTGAACTTTCAAGCCTTTTGTTCTATTATTAATAGCATCATTTAAAACCTCATTTGCATTTGATTTTATATAAACAGGCAAGATAGGCAATCTATTTTTTAAAGCAACTATCCTAGAACCTTCTTTAAAAGAAGATAAGGGTGTATTTTCTTTATTTCTAGTTCCTTCTGGGAAGATAAAAATAGAGTGTCCCTCTTTTACTATTTTTTTAGTATCTTTAAAAAATGGTGCCATATTTGAAGCATCTCTATCTAATAAAACTGTACCAGCATTTCGTGTAAATGTTCCAAAGAAAAAAGAGTTATATAGCTCTTTTTTTGCTACCCAAAAGCCATTGATTTTACTATTTTCTAAAGCTAGTTCAATTATCAAGGGGTCAATTATGCTTCTATGATTTGAGACAACTAGGTATTGTCCATTTTGTGGTATTTTTTCTTTATTTATTACTTCAACATTTATGTTTAATTTCCCTAATAATTGTTTGGCATATTTTAATCGGAAATCAAATATTTCTTGAGAGTTTTTTACTTTTTTGAGTTTAAATCCATATTTATTTGTAAGGTATGTGGCATAAATGGCTATGCTTATTTGTTTGAGGTTCAATAATGTCCTAGTATTTCTTACTAGTATATCCAGATGAACTTATGGGAGTATTGATTTAAAATTTACATTTGACTATTAAATTAGAAGTATGTTTTATTAGTTTTAATATTAGATTGTTTTTAGTGTTTGGCTTTTGCTCTTGAAGACCTAAAGGTCTTCGTGCAATTGAATTTTAAAATAATAAGTTTTTTATTTCACTAACAACCATATGGTAAAAATTCTTCTCTATCAAAAGGTTGAAAATTATCTGGCCATTTTGTTGTTAACTTACATAATAATGTCAATTGCAAAGGTGCATCTAAATTAACTTTTTGAACCACTACTTGTACGTTATTTGTATTATTTAGTTCAAATAATCTATTAAAATCATCTACAAAAAATGAAGGACAATATCCTAACAATTCAACTGGGTCATTTTTTGTTCTCAAAGCCAAGGCTAAAGGGTCTGATTCATTTTGAATATCCTTTAAAATAAGTAATCGGTCATTTTTCTTTAATTTGGGTAATCTTTCCAAATAATGTTTTGCAATATGACTAATTCCATGAGAGAAAAAAAGAACCTCATACATTCCTTTTTCATTCTTTTCTGGAACAGGGAAAAGTTGCAATTCATCAGTAGCTCTAATACCTCTACTTCTTGCTAGTTCTAATAAATCATTATTCTCTTCTTTTTTAATATCTAACCAACTTAAGAAGTCCTCATATTCTGGACGTGACTTAGAAAGTAACCTATTTTTAAATATTGGAAATAATTCATCAGATACATATGTTTCATTTAACTGATTCATTTGTCCAAAAGGTATGAACTTATCAATTTTTGCTCCATTAGTATAATTAAAATAATACTTATTATTCTTATACTCTAGAAGTCCTACTCCTGTCCACATTCTAGTATTAGGATTTCTCCATACTAAAATTAATTTATTTTTCATTACTTAATACCTCTAATCCTGCCAATAATCTATCTCTATTTACTTTTAACATCTCAATTGCGAATTCTATCGATATTTCTCTTATTAAACCATTTGGTATTTTATGAAATATCTTTCTTACTTTTTCAATATCTAAATTTTCTAATTTTTTCAACCAATACATCGTCGCTTTTTTATTGTGTATAGAACAAAGTATAACAGACTCTAATGTAGTAAGTTTTTTGCCATCATTTCTATCATAAAAAGGTGTTTTGGCTCTTTTTACAAAGCTTTTTACTTTAAAACCTTCATCCTTTGATATAAGTCTTTTCCTTTTTCTTTCCAATGGTTCTCGACACCCCAAACCTGAAGCATGATCATACGTAGGAGATAAATATACAGACCCCTCAGAAACAATTAATCCCCAGTTTTCATGATGTCTATCTGGATTTGAAATTAAACAGTCTAACATAATATATCCTACAAATACGTCAAAAGCTGAAGTTATAAATTTATTTTTATAACCTATAGGAACATTAATAACATCTGATTTAAGTATAGCTAAAACTGTACTTAATTTGTATTCCCTTAGTCCATATTTTTTTAAAGTATCATATTCTATATTTTTTAAAATAGTTGCTAATAATTCATTTCCTAAGACTAAACGTCCCTCTTGTGGAACAAAACTCTCTGTAATAGTACCTTCCATATTTTGATATTTTGCAAATTCATATTTTGCATGAGGAATATCTAATTCTTCACAAATTTTACTAACAACTACTTCTGCCCAATCTTCTCCAGTATCAGGTCTTCCTTGTTTAAATAATTTTTTAGTTTTTTTATCAAAAAACCAAAATTTTGCTTTAGTACCTAATTGTTCTAACGAATCTTTTTCTTCTCTTGAAAGTTCAACAATTTTAAATTTTTCCATTATAAATAACCTATTCCTTTGTTGCATAATTATAACACAAAAATTATAGTCGAATATATATACTAAATAAATAACGGCTAGAAATTGGGCAAAAGTGGCTGATTTATAGCCATTATTTAGCTAGGCTTCGTCCTGCTAAGTGACCTGACGCCCACGCGAAATGTAGATTATATCCACCTCTGTTTCCCACTATATCTAAAACCTCTCCTGCTAAATACAACCCTTCTACCTTCTTACTCTCATAAGTTCTATTATCCACCTCATCAGTTCTAACCCCTCCACCACTTGCTTCTGCGTGTTTGAAGCCTTGGGTGTCTGTGATTTTGAATCTCCAGTTTGTTAGGGTGTTGATTATGGCTCTTATTTGTTTGGCATTTATGTCTTTTGCTTTTGTCTCTTTGTCTATTGCATTTATTTGGCAGATTACTGGGGCTAGTTTATTTGATACTATTCCTGTTAGTAATAAAACTGCATTTGCATTTGGTAGGGTTTTAAATAGGTTTTCTATTTGTCCTAGGAGTTCATTTCTGTTTGTATTTGGGAAAAGATTTATTGATACTTGTACATCTTGGTAAAGACTTAGGGGATAAACTGCGTATTGTGAAATATCTAGTATGGCAAAACCTGATAAGCCATATTTTGTAAAAAGTACATCACCGTATATTTCACACTCTTTTTTTCCATCTAAGTATAAAGATACATTTGCCTCTTTTTTTACCCCTTGTATTCTTGAAGCTAGTTCAAAATCTGTATGAAGTCCTACAAGTGAGGGGTAAGTTAGGTTATATGTGTGTCCGAAATTTTGAGCTATGTTCATACCCTCTTCTGTGGCATTTAGTTGTGGTGCTGCTGCTAATCCTGAGCTTATAAGTACTTTGTCATAATCTTTGAACTCATTGTGTGTACTTTTTACTATAAATTTATTTGCTTGTTTTTGTATGTCTATTACTTTTGTTTCTAAGATTAGATTTATGCCTAAATCTTCTAGTTCATTTTCTAATAAGTTTACTACTGATTTTGCTTCATTTGATAGAGGATATACTTTGTTTGTCTCTTTTATATCAAGTAATAGTCCAATACTCTTACAAAACTTTTCAAAAGCCTTATAATCAAACTCTTTTAAGGCATAATTTGTAAACTCTGGTTTTTCACCTATGAAGTTTTCTACTCTTGCATTTGTATTGGAGATATTACATCTTCCATTTCCGCTTGCTAGTATTTTTTTACCTATTGCATTGTTATTATCAAAGAGATCTATTTTTAAGTTTTTATTTAATCTTTTAGCAGTGATTGCAGATATTATTCCTGCTGCCCCTGCTCCTATTATTGCTATTTTCAAAGTGTACCTTTATCTTTATACTTTGGATTATACACTTTTTATGTTTTGAGTTTATTCAATCAAAGGGGCATAACTCTTTTTTAAATAAGATTTGGAAAAGTTTAGTTATTTTTTGTTATGCCTATTACTCTTAAATTAACTTTTTGTTAAGATTTTATTAAAAAAATATGATAATATATATAATATAAAATTGAGGAATAAATTATTGAATAATTACATTAAAAAAAGTTATTTCTTTATTAGTTTAATCGGGATAATCACTATTTTTAGTGCTTGTTCTGAACAATCTGAAAAGAAAGCACCACCAAAAAGATTAGCCGAAGCTGGAACATATACAATAACTCAACAAGAAGTAACACTACAACAAAAACTTTCAGGAAGAACCGTTATTGCCTTAAATTCAGAAATTCGTCCTCAAATTGGAGGGATAATTGAGCGTCGATTATTTAAAGAGGGTTCATTTGTAAAAAAAGGTGATGTTTTATATAAAGTAGTTGCATCAAGTTATGAAGCTACATACAACCAAACCAAAGCAGCTTATGAGAATGTCTTAGCAAATGTAAAAGCAGCAAAATTAAAAGATGAAAGATACGAAGATTTATTAAAAATTGATGGTGTTTCAAAGCAAGATTATGAAGATGCACATGTTGCATACTTACAAGCATTGGCAAGTGTAGCAGAAAAAAAAGCAGCTATGCAAAGTGCAAAGATTGATTTAGAGCATACTCAAATTAAGTCTCCTATTTCTGGGCATATTGGAGTATCAAGTGTAACAGAAGGTGCCCTTGTAACTGCCCAACAAACAACAGCACTTGCTAGTGTTAAATCACTTGATCCAATTTATGTAGACTTTACTCAATCAAGTGTACAAATGTTAAATTTACGAAAACTTTTAAAACAAAAAGATATGAAAAAAGGGAATACAACTGTTAGTTTAAAACTTGAAGATGGTTCAATTTATGAAAACAAAGGTGAATTGAAACTTCAAGAATTATCAGTAGATGAATCAACTGGTTCAGTTACCCTAAGAGCACAATTTCCAAATCCAAAAAATATATTATTACCAGGAATGTATGTAAATATTATTATAAATGAAGCTATTAATTCAAAAGCTATTTTAGTACCACAACAAGGTATTACTTTTAATGCAAGAGGAAATGCAACTGCAATGGTAGTAAATAAGAACAGTGAAGTCGAAAAAAAGGATGTTGTAACACAAAAAGCTATCAATAATTTTTGGCTTATAAAAGAGGGATTTAAAGTAGGAGATCATTTAATTGTTGAAGGTCTAAATAAAATTAAAGTTGGTGATAAAGTTAAAGACATAGATGTATCATCAAAATTTAAATTTGATAATTCAGAAATAGAATAATGGGTGCTTTTTTTATAAATAGGCCCATTTTTGCATGGGTTATCTCAATCATCATTATGTTAGCAGGATTAGGTTCTATTTACAATCTTCCTGTGGCACAATATCCAGATATAGCACCTCCTACCATTAGAATTTCTGCAACTTATACAGGGGCAGATGCTGAGACTGTCGAAAATAGTGTTACTCAATTATTAGAACAACAATTAACAGGACTAGATAGTTTATTATACTTTTCCTCTTCAAGTGATTCTTCAGGAGGAGTTTCAATAAATGTATCTTTTGAACAAGGAACAGACCCAGATATAGCTCAAGTCCAAGTTCAAAATAAGATTTCCCAAGTAATAACTAGACTACCAAGTTCAGTACAAGAACAAGGGGTAAATGTAACTAAGTCACAATCAGATTACTTGATGATTGCTGCTTTGTATGATGAGACAGATAAAGCAACAGGTTCTGATATCTCTGATTATTTAGTTAGTAATATACAAGATTCAATAGCAAGAGTTGAAGGAGTTGGGAGTATTAGAGTTTTTGGTTCTCAATATGCAATGCGTATTTGGTTAGACCCATCAAAACTTTTAGCATATAAACTTATGCCTTCAGATATATCAACAGCTATAAAAAATCAAAATGTTCAAGTTTCAGCAGGAAACATAGGAGCTATGCCTACTTTAGCAAATCAAGAATTAAATGCAACAGTTACTGCTGAATCTAAATTACAAACTCCCCAACAGTTTAAAGATATAATTATAAAAAATGATAAAAATGGAGCTTTAGTTCGTCTTTCAGATGTGGCAAGGGTTGAAATAGGAAATGAATCATATAGGACTATTCCAAGATTAAATAGACACCCCGCTTCAGGACTTGCAGTTATGTTATCATCAGGAGCAAATGCACTATCAACGGCAGAAAGAGTCCGTGAAGTTTTAGCTTCTTTACAGCGTAATATGCCTGAAGGATATAAAATAGCATATCCAGTAGATAGTACTAAGTTTATTAGTATCTCTATAAATGAAGTTGTGAAGACTTTAATAGAAGCTATAGTACTTGTTGTACTTGTTGTTTTTCTATTTTTACAAAATTGGAGAGCTACAATTATTCCAGCAATTGCTGTTCCCGTTGTACTTTTAGGAACCTTTGGAGTTCTTCAAGTTTTTGGATACTCAATAAATACTTTAACAATGTTTGGAATGGTTTTATCCATTGGTTTACTTGTTGATGATGCCATTGTTGTAATTGAAAATGTTGAAAGGATTATGAGAGAGAAGGGTCTTTCTGCTCATGATGCTACAGTAGAATCAATGAAAGAAGTAAGCACTGTATTAATAGGAATTGCTGTTGTTCTTTCTGCTGTTTTCTTACCTATGGCATTTTTTGATGGCTCAACAGGTGTTATTTATAGACAATTTTCTATTACGATTGTCTCTTCTATGATTTTATCTGTTGTTGTTGCTTTAACTCTAACACCTGCCTTATGTGCTTCCTTATTAAACTCAAATCACCTAGATAAAGAAACAGGTTTTTTCCATTGGTTTAATAATACTTTTGAATCAATTACTAAAAAATATTCAAAAAAAGTTTTTAATATATTAAATAAACCCAAAAGATGGATGTTCTTATATACCATAATACTAGTAGCTATGGCATATTTAACATATAAACTTCCTACTAGTTTTTTGCCCCTAGAAGACCAAGGTAAAGTTATGGCTCAAATTTCTTTGCCACAAGGTGCTTCTATAAAAAGAACTAATGAGATAGCAAAAGAACTTGAAGATTATTTTCTGGATACAGAAAAAGATAATACAAAAGCTATTTTTACAATCTCAGGATTTAACTTTAGTGGAAGTGGACAAAATGCTGGATTAGCATTTCTTTCATTAAAAGATTGGGAAGATAGAGAAGATAGTGCAGGTACAATAGTAAATCGTACAAATAAAAATCTATCTACAATAAGAGATGCTAAGATTTTTGCTTTAAATCCTCCTTCAATAAGAGGATTAGGAAATACAAATGGTTTCACTTTTCAACTTCAAGCAAATGCTGGTACATCTAGAGATACTTTAAAACAAATGAGAGATACTCTTTTAAGTAAGGCTTCAAAAGATCCTATGCTTACAGGAGTTAGACTTGGAAGTATGTCTGAGACTTCTCAGCTACATATAGATATTGACCATGAAAAAGCTGTCTCTTTAGGTCTTAGATTACCTGATATTAACTCAACACTAAATGCTGCATGGGCAGGAAGTTATGTAAATGACTTTATTGATAGAGGTCGAGTTAAAAAAGTATATATCCAAGGTGATGCACAATTTCGTTCTGCCCCTGATGACATTAATAAATGGTATGTAAGGGGTAGTGATGGAGAGAGTATGAGTTCCTTTTCAAATTTTGCAAAGACAACTTGGACTTATGGGCCAGAGAGTCTATCTAGATACAATGGATTAGCTGCTTATGAGATACAAGGGGCAGGTAAGGAAGGCGTAAGTTCAGGAGATGCTATGAATGAGATGTCAAAACTAGCAAAAGAGCTTCCAAAGGGTTCTAGTTTTGCATGGAGTGGATTATCATATCAAGAGTATAAATCAAGTGGACAAAGTGCATTTTTATACTCAGTATCTATTTTATTTGTTTTCCTATGTCTTGCAGCCCTTTATGAGAGTTGGTCTATTCCTTTTTCTGTTTTATTAGTTCTTCCATTAGGGATAATTGGTGCTGTAGCAATTACTTCAATTAGAGGATTAGAAAATGATGTTTATTTTCAAGTTGCCCTATTAACAGTAATTGGATTATCCTCTAAAAATGCAATTATGATTGTAGAATTTGTCGAAGCTGCATATAAAAATGGTAACTCCTTATTAGATGCAGCAGTAGAAGGGGCAAGATTAAGATTTAGACCTATCTTAATGACTTCTTTAGCTTTCGTTGTTGGTGTTTTACCTCTTGCACTTTCAACAGGTGCTGGTGCAAATAGTAGAATCGCAATAGGGACAGGAATTGTGGGAGGAACGCTTAGTGCTACAATTCTTGGAGTATTTATGATTCCACTATTTTATGTTTTAATTAGTTCAATATTTAGAAGAGACAAAAAAGTAAATGCAAAAACAATTGAAAAAGGAGAGAATAAATGATAACAAATAAAATAATTCATATATCTATCTCTTTTGCTTTATCAATTTTTCTTAGTGCTTGTAGCCTAATAGATTCAAAATATGAGCAACCAACAGCTCCTATGCCAACAAATTGGCCAAAAGGTGAAGCATACAAAGAACAACTAAATCCAAATATAAATGAAACTCTTGTATGGGAAAATATGATTTTAGATGAAAAACTTAAAGAAGTTATTAAAATAGCACTTAAACAAAATCGTTCAATAAAAGAATCAATAGCAAATATACAATCAGCAAGAGCAAAATATAATGTACAACATGCAGGTGAATTTCCCTCAATTGATGCGGGAGTTTCTGGTTCTAAAGCTCGTTCATTAAACAGTTCAAATACTAGTAAAGACACATCAAGTATCTCTGAGAATTATAAGGCAACTGTGGGTTTAAGTTCTTATGAGTTGGACTTTTTTGGCAAGGCGAGGAATTTATCTAAAGTAGATTTTGAAAGTTATTTATCTATTAAAGAAGCCCAAAGAGTAACAAAAATTACAACTATTGCAGAAGTTACAAATGCTTGGCTAACAATGGCTGCAGATAAGAGTTTACTAGATTTTGCAAAAGAGACTTTAAATAGTAGTAAAAAAAGTTTGGACATTATTCAACAAAGAGTAAACCTAGGTGTGGATTCAAAAGTTACTCTTTATAATGTTCAAACAGTATATTACCAAGCACTTTCAGATATAGAAAAATATAAAACTCAAGTTGCACAAGACCTAAATGCCCTTAATTTATTAGTAGGCCAAAATGTTAAAGAAGAGTTACTTCCTTCTTCATTAGATGAAAACAAAGAGTATTTAGCAACTATTCCAGTTGGTTTATCTTCTAAAGTTTTATTAAATCGTCCAGATATTTTACAGGCTGAACATGATTTAAAAGCTGCAAATGCAAATATTAGTGTTGCAAGAGCTGCTTATTTTCCATCTATTTCTATTACAACAAATGCTGGAATTGCAAGCAGTGCTTTAAATAATCTTTTCACAGGAGGAGCTGCTTCTATTTGGTCATTTGTTCCAAGTATCTCTTTGCCAATTTTTGATTGGGGCTCAAAAGGAGCTTCTTTGGATTATGCTAAGTCTCAAAGAAATCTTTACATAGCAAAATATGAACTTGCAATTCAAACTGCTTTTAAAGAAGTTTCAGATGCCCTTGCGAGATATGGAACAATTGAGAATCAATTGGATGCACAAAAAAACTTAGTAGCTGCCTCAAAGAATAGTTTTTTTCTTTCTCAAAGAAGATATAAATCAGGTATTGATACTTATTTAAATGCTTTAACATCACAAAGAAACTTATATAATGTAGAACAAAATTTAATCTCTTTGCGTTTAGCTAAAATCAATAATCGTGTAACTTTGTATAGAGTTTTAGCTAATGATGATAATTAATTAAGAGTTATAATAGAAAATAGCTAGCCAAATTGTCGGCTGGCTTATAGAAGTATATTTTATTCTATGTTTTTCCCTTGCTTTTATATCCAAAAAATCACCTTTTTTTAATTGTACTTCTCTTTTATCTTCAAATTCAAGAATAGCATCACCTTCTAAAAGTAATATAAACTCATTTTCATCTTGCTCATACCAAAAATTATCTTCACTTTTTTGTCCATTTGAAACAATTCTTTCAACTCTAACGCTTTTTTCTCTTAACAAAGTAATATATTCTTCATTATTTTTATCAACATTAACTTTATCAAATATATTTTTTTTCTTCATTTTTTCCTCTTTTTACAATTCATATAAAATTAGTCTAGATTAATCTTATATGAATTTAAACATTTAGAACAAGATAAAATACCTATTATATAGCTATTTATTAAGATTATATATACTTGAGTATATTAATCTATATTAAATCACTTGACATTAAATAAAAAATATATTACAATTTCACATATAGATTTAATATGATATACAAAAAGGAATAAATATGCAACAAGACACTATTGCAGTTCACGCAGGTTATAATAAAAAAGAGGGCTGGGGTACAATGAATGTTCCTATTGCTCAAACTACAGCTTTTGCATTTAGAGATGCAGAACATGCAGCTAATTTATTTGCCCTTAAAGAGTTAGGGTCAATTTATACAAGACTTACAAATCCTACTACTGATGTATTAGAACAAAGATTTGCACAATTAGAAGGTGGGGCAGCTGCTCTTTGTGTAGCTTCTGGACAAAGTGCGATTTTTTATGCTATTGCAAATGTGGCAAGTGCAGGAGATAATATCATTATCTCTGATAAATTATATGGTGGAGCAGTTACGCTTTTAACTCATACTCTTAAAAGATTTGGTATAGAAGCTAGAGTATTTAAAGTAGCTGATGCTTCTAATTTAGAAGAGCAAATTGATGATAAAACAAAAGCAATCTTTTTTGAATCATTATCTAATCCTCAAATAGCTGTTGCAGATGTTGAAGGAATAGTTTCTATTGCTAAAAGAAAAGGTGTTTTAACTGTTTGTGATAATACAGTTGCAAGTGCAGCTTTATTTAACCCAATCAAATGGGGAGTTGATATAGTAGTTCACTCAACTTCAAAATATACAAATGGACAAGGTAGTGCTATTGGTGGAATCATTGTTGAAAGAGATGGCTTAGCAGAATTTTTTAAAGAAAATGCTTCTAAATATACAGAATTTACACAAGCTGATGAATCATACCATGGTTTAGTTTATGTGGATGTTCCTCTTCCAAACTTTTGTTTAAGAGCTAGATTATCATTACTTAGAGATTTTGGTGCAGCACAATCTCCACATAACTCTTGGATACTACTTCAAACTTTAGAGACTCTAAGTTTAAGAATGGATAAACACTCAAGCAGTACTTTAGAAGTTGCAAAATTCTTAGAATCACACCCAAAAGTTAAATCAGTAAATTATCCAGGATTAGAGTCAAATGCTGATTATAAAAAAGCACAAAAATATTTCAAAGATGGAAAATCATCTGGATTATTATCTTTTGAAGTTGAGTCTTATGAAGAAGCTAAAAGAATAATTGATAGCGCAAAACTATTTTCAGTTGTGGTAAATATTGGTGATTCTAAATCACTAATTGTACACCCAGCTTCTACAACTCATTCACAAATGAATGAAGAAGAGTTGTTAAAAGCGGGTGTTAATCCTTCAACTGTTAGGCTTTCTATTGGATTAGAAGATCCAATTGATTTAATTGAAGATTTAACTCAAGCGTTAAACTAAAGATGAGATTATGGCTTTAATCTCCTCAAAAGGTGTGTATGGACTTGCTGCCATGCATGAATTGTTACAAAATGAAGAGAACAAACCAATGCAAAGTAGAGAAATATCAGCAAGAGCTGATATTCCTCAAAGTTATTTAGAACAACTTCTAGGAAAACTTAAACACGCTGGATTGGTTATAAGTACAAGAGGTTCAAAAGGTGGCTACATGTTAGCTAGAGATGCAAAAGATATACTTGTAAAAGATATTATTATTGCTTTGGAAGATGATATAAAAATCATCGATACAAAAAGTAATAATCCTATTTTAAATATATTTTTTGATGAAACAAAAGAAAAAACAAAAAAACTATTTAACTTGTCACTGAAAGATTTAAAACAGTATCAAGATAAATATAATCAATATTTACACTATAGTATTTAAGTGAAAGTTGCTTCTAGAAGAAGTTTTAAAATAAAAGTTCAAATTAATATTTGAATCAATAAAAGGAGAAAAAATGAAATATGCAAATGATGTAACAGAATTAATTGGAAATACACCACTAGTAAAATTAAAAAAAGCAAGTGTAAATGGAACAACAGTATTAGGTAAATGTGAATTTATGAACCCTACTCATTCAGTAAAAGATAGAATCGGATTTAACATGGTTAATGAAGCAATTAAATCTGGAAAAATCACTGAAGGTACAACTGTAATTGAGCCAACAAGTGGAAATACTGGTATTGCATTAGCTAGCGTTTGTGCAGCTAAAGGAATCAAACTAATTCTTACTATGCCTTCAAGCATGAGTATTGAAAGAAGAAAACTTTTAAAAGCACTTGGTGCTCAAATTGTATTAACAGAGCCTGAAAAAGGTATGAAAGGTGCAGTTGAGAAAGCTAATGAATTAAGTGAATCACTTGATAATTCAATTGTATTACAACAATTTGCAAATGAAGCAAATCCAGATATTCATAGAAAAACTACAGCATTAGAAATCTTAAGAGATACAGATGATAAAGTTGATGTATTAGTTATTGCAATTGGAACTGGTGGAAGTATTACAGGTATTTCAGAAGTTGTTAAAGCTAAAAATCCAAATGTAAAAGTAATAGCTGTTGAACCTACTGATTCTCCAGTACTTTCAGGTGGTAACCCTGGTCCTCATAAAATTCAAGGTATTGGTGCTGGATTTGTTCCTGCTGTATTAAATACAAAAATCTATGATGAAATTATCACTGTATCAAATGACGATGCAATGGAAACTGCTAGAAACTTAGCAAAAGACGAGGGACTTCTTGTAGGTATTAGTGCAGGGGCAAATGTATATGCTTCAACTGTTCTTGCGCAAAGAGAAGAGTATAAAGGTAAAACAATAGTTACTATTCTTTGTGATACAGGTGAAAGATATTTAAGTACTCCTTTATATCAATTAGATGATGAATAGGACTAAATAAAGAAATGGCAGAAAAGGCTTATAGATCTATTGTTAAAACTATTTCATGGAGAACAGTAGGAACTTTAGACACAATGATTATCTCATATTTTATTACAGGCGACCTTGTTATGGCCGCCTCTATAGGTTCTATTGAAGTTTTTACGAAAATGATTCTATATTATTTTCACGAAAGGGCTTGGAATAAAATCTCTTTTGGGAAAGTAAAAGAGCCAGATTATCAGATTTAGGAAAGAAAATGATAGATGTAGTAGAAGAATTAAACAAAAAATTAGAAGATAGTAGCGCTGAAGAGATTTTAAAATTTTTTATGAATGAATACAAAAATGAAGCAGCATTATCTTCTAGTTTTGGAGCAGAAGACCAAGTTCTAACTCATATGATGTTAAAACTTGACAAAGGTGCAAATATATTTACACTAGATACGGGAAGACTTCCATATGAAACATATAATGTTATGGATAGTACAAATTTAAAATATAATATAAAAGTAAATGTTTTTTTTCCTAACAATGAAAATGTAGAAGAACTTTATAAAAGCCATGGAATAAATGGTTTTTATGAATCTATAGATAATAGAAAATCATGCTGTAATATAAGAAAAATTGAACCACTTAAAAGAGCATTGAAGCCATTAAAAGTTTGGATTACAGGTTTAAGAGCATCACAAAGTGTTACAAGAGTTGAGATGCCATTAGTTGAATGGGATGATAATTTTCAAGTAATAAAAGTAAACCCTCTTATATCTTGGAGCGAAGAAGATGTATGGAAATTTATAAAAGAAAACAAAATTCCATACAATAAACTTCATGACCAAGGTTATCCAAGTATTGGATGTGCACCATGTACAAGGGCTGTAAAAGAAGGTGAAGATATTAGAAGTGGAAGATGGTGGTGGGAAAACCCAGAACATAAAGAGTGTGGATTACACGCAAAATAAAAAAATAAAAAAGAGAAAAAGATGATTAGTGAAGAAAGACTTACACATTTAAAGCAACTAGAAGCTGAATCAATTCATATCATGAGAGAAGTTATAGCAGAGTTTCAAAATCCTGCAATGCTTTACTCTGTAGGAAAAGATTCTTCTGTAATGTTACACATTTTACAAAAAGCTTTTTATCCTGCACCTCCACCACTTCCCTTGGTACATGTTGATACAACATGGAAGTTTAAAGAGATGATAGAATTCAGAGATAGACGGGCAAAAGAGGTTGGAATGGAACTTATTGTTTACTCTAATCCAAAAGGTTTAGAGATGGATATTTCACCTTTTAAACACGGTTCGGCAGTGCACACTGATATTATGAAAACTGAAGGTCTAAAACAAATGCTAGATATCCAAAAATTTGATGCAGTTTTTGGAGGAGCTAGAAGAGATGAAGAAAAATCTCGGGCAAAAGAAAGAATCTACTCATTTAGAGATGAGAATCACAGATGGGATCCAAAAAATCAAAGACCAGAACTTTGGAATGTGTATAATGGAAGACATACAAAAGGTGAATCTATTAGAGTTTTTCCTATATCAAACTGGACAGAGCTTGATGTTTGGCAATATATCTATTTAGAAGGAATTCCTATTCCTGATTTATACTTCTCAAAAGAAAGGGAAGTAGTAGAATATATGGGTACAAAAATCATGGTTGATGATGATAGAATGCCTGAAGAATTACGAAAAACTGCTAAAAAAGAGATGGTTAGATTTAGAACACTTGGTTGTTATCCTTTAACAGGTGCAGTTAATAGTGAAGCAACAACTCTACCTGAGATTATTCAAGAGATGTTAGTTTGTACAACAAGTGAGCGACAAGGAAGACTTATAGATAGTGATGGTGAAGCATCAATGGAGAAGAAAAAACAAGAGGGGTATTTTTAAGATGGCACACCAATCAGATTTAATAGCTGAAAATATTGAACAATATTTAAAAGAGCATGAAAACAAAGAGATACTAAGATTTATAACATGCGGTTCAGTTGATGATGGGAAGAGTACTCTAATTGGAAGATTACTTTATGATTCAAAAATGATTTTTGAAGATCAGTTAGCTGCGATTGAAAAAGATAGTAAAAAGAGCGGAACTACAGGTGATAAGATTGACTTAGCACTTTTAGTTGATGGTCTTGCAAGTGAACGAGAACAAGGTATTACTATTGATGTTGCTTATAGATTTTTCTCAACTGAAAAAAGAAAGTTTATCATAGCAGATACTCCAGGACATGAACAATATACAAGAAACATGGCAACAGGAGCTAGTACTGCAGATGTAGCTATTATCCTAATTGATGCAAGATCTGGTGTGTTAACACAAACAAAAAGACACTCTTATATAGCTTCTCTTCTTGGGATTAAAAACCTCATTGTTGCAATCAATAAAATGGACTTAGTTGATTTTAGCTCGGATAGATTTGAAGAGATTAAAAAAGATTATTCACAAATTATTCATAATCTTCCACATTATGAAGATATTAATTTTGAATATATTCCAATCTCTGCACTTGATGGAGATAATATTCTTACAAATTCACCAAAATGTTCTTGGTATGAGGGTCTGCCTCTTATGCAATTACTAGATACTATTGATATTCATAAAACTGAGAATCATGACTTTAGATTACCTGTTCAGTATGTTTCAAGACCACATTTAAACTTTAGAGGATTTTCTGGGACTATTGCAAGTGGGAAAATTAGTGTAGGTGATGAGATTACTGTATTACCATCAAGAAAAACTTCTGTTGTAAAATCAATTGTTTCAAATGAGATTAAAGATTTAAGACCTATTGGAAAAGATGAAACAGTTGAGACTATACAAACAGCATTTGCTCCAATGGCTACAACGATTACATTAAAAGATGAAATAGATATCAGTCGTGGAGATATGATTGTAAAATCAAGCTCTATTCCTCAAGTATCAAATAAACTTGAAGTGATGGTTGTTTGGATGGATGAGAAAAAGCTTGAACTCAATAGTAATTATATTATTAAAAGAGCAACTTCTGTTATAAATGGTGCCTTTAAATCAATAGAGTATAAAAAGGATATTAATACTTTTGATGAAGTTAAAGCAAATCAATTAGAGTTAAATGATATCGCAAAATGTACACTATCAATAGACAGACAAATTGCAGTTGATCCATATAATGAAAACAGATATACAGGAAGTTTTATTATCATCGATAGATATTCAAATACAACAGTTGGAGCTGGGATGATTGTATCTTCAGTTATGAATGAAGCTACAAATAAAGAAGAGAAGATAAGAGACTATACAAAAGCAGAAGTTGAGCTTAATGCATATATTAGAAATAATTACCCAGAATGGGGATGTAAAGAAATTTAATGGGACATTTTTCAAGGATTAAATAATGGCAAAAGAGAGTGCAGCTCAAAGAGTAGAGCGAATAAAAAAAGAGAAGAACGGCTTAGATGTATTAAAAGATATATATGTCTACGCTGTTTTAGGTGAAGAAGTACATCCAGAAGATATTGATAGATTTAAATGGTATGGACTTTATACTCAAAATAGAAATCTTCAAGCAGAAGATGATCCAACTTTATATTTTATGTTAAGAATAAAATTAGAGAGTGGATCTATGAATTTAGAGCAAATGAGAGAAGTCTCAGCTCTATCAAAAGAGTATGGAAGAGGAACAGCAGATTTTACAACTAGACAAGATATTCAACTGCACTATATTCAAGTAAAAGATTTACCTGAAATATTTAGAAGACTAAATGAAGTTGGATTATCAACAATCTTTGCAGCAGGTGATGTCCCAAGAAATGTAACTACTTGTGCGGTTTCAGGAATTGACCATGATGAGCTTTATGATGTACGACCAATAGTTGAGAAAGTAAATGATTATCTAAGAGGAAATAAAAACCTATCAAACTTACCAAGAAAATATAAAATTGGAATTAGTGCTTGTCATAAACACTGTATGGGACATGAAATCCAAGATTTATCTTTTACAGCAGTTCCATGTGATTGTACTGATAAAATACTTTTTGATGTAAGTGTTGGTGGAGGATTAGCTTCAAATAAACAAATTGCATCTCATATAGGATTTGTAACACCTTCTCAAATCTTACCAATAGTAAAAGCTGTTAGTACAATATATAGAGACCATGGATTAAGAGAAAATAGAAGAAAAGCAAGACTTGGGCATCTAATTGATGAGTGGGGAATTGAAAAATTCAAAGAAGAAGTAATCGCTAGATCAAAAGTTGCCATAAAAGAAGAAAAAATAATGGAGTATACTCCTTATGCAAAAAGAGAACATTTTGGTATTCATGATTCTAAAGAAAAAGCAAAATCATATATAGGTTGTGCTATAAATGGTGGACATATTGGTTCACAAGGATTAGAAGACTTAGCAAATATTCTAGAAAAGCATGGTGCAACAACTATTAAAACTACAACTACACAAAACTTTGTAGTAAAAGATGTACCTACTAAAAGTGCTGAAGAACTTGCCCAAGAGTTAAAAACAATTGGAGTTGATGCTTTTCCAAGTCCTTTTAAAGCAAGAACTCTTTCATGTACAGGGTTAAACTTTTGTAAGTTTGCTATTTCAGAGACTAAAGACAAAGCAATTTCACTTGCAGAGCATTTAGAGAAAAAGTTTCCTGATTTTAAAGAGACAGTCTCTATATCTGTAAATGGTTGTCCAAACTCTTGTGCTCATCCACATGTGGTTGATATAGGTTTACTTGGACTAAAAGTGAAAAATAAAGAAGGAATAACAGTTCCTGGATTTGAGTTAATTTTAGGTGGAAATCTAGAAGGAAGTAAATCTAACTTTGGAGAAAAAGTAAAAATCAAATTTTTACCAGAAGAAGCTGAAGGTATTTTAGAAAATATTATTCAAAAATATATAGCTAGTGGTGAAAATGATCTAAATAAATTTTTAAAAGAGAGAATAAATGACGAAGAATTTGTTTCGTCCCTTCATTAATCAGCATACAGATAAACTTCAATACTTAAAGTATGGAACAATAGGTAAGCACAAAAGTGCTTACTTTGACTATACAGCTTCAGGTTTAGCCTTTAGACCTATTGAGAATCGTATTTATGATATGCTAACAACATATGCAAATACGCACTCAAAAGAGTCAGGAATGGCTAATCAAACAAATACTTATTATGAAGAAGCATTAACTAATCTAAAAAAATCTTTAGATTTAAATGATAAATTTGAAATAATCCCAAGTGGCTGTGGCTCAACTGCTGCTATAAAAAGGTTTCAAGAATTATTGGGACTTTATATTCCACCAGCTACAAAAAAAAGATTGAATATAAATATTGATAAATCAAAACTTCCACTTGTAATTGTAGGTCCTTATGAACACCATTCAAATGAAATAAGCTACAGAGAAGCTATGTGTGAAACAGCCAGAATAGGACTTACAAATGAAGGATTAGTAGATTTAGAAGAACTTGAAAAAGTTTTAAAAGAAAATCAACATAGAGAACTTATTGGTTCATTTTGTGTAGCTTCAAATGTTACTGGAATAGTAACTTGCTATAAAGAAATTTCTAAAATACTTAGACGATATAATGCTATAGTATCCCTTGATGCAGCAGCTTCTTCTTCATATATGAATATTGATTGCAATTATTTTGATGTAATGTATGTATCTCCGCACAAACTTTTAGGAGGTCCTGGATCTTGTGGCTTGCTTATTATAAAAAAAGATTTAATAGACCCTAGCTTATCCCCTACTTTTGCAGGTGGTGGAACAGTTACTTATGTAAATAAATCTACTGTAGAGTATGAGAAAGATTTAAGAGCAAGGGAAACAGCAGGAACTCCTGGAATAATCCAAGTGATAAAAGCAAGTCTTGCTTATCAACTAAGAAATGAAATAGGTTTTGATTTTATTTTGAAAAGAAAAGATGAATTATTGGAATATTTTTTAAAAGAAGTACAAAATATACCAAATATAATCATTTATGGAAATAAAACATCATATAACATTGGAATTGTTTCATTTAATATTAAAGATTTAGACCCTTATAAAATATGCGAAAAAATTTCTACTAATAATGGGATTCAAACTAGAGCTGGATGTTCATGTGCAGGACCATATGGTCATGACTTATTGCACTTTAATAATAAAGATGAATTAAATAAAAAACCCGGATGGATAAGAGTTTCTATTCACTACACTCAAACAAAAGAAGAAATAGATGAGCTAATAAAAGCTCTTAAGAACGCTATCTAATAAAAACAATTTCAAAATATAATTTAATTGTAATTGCTTTGTAACTTATAAAATATAAAATCCTGAATAATGATTCAAATTTAGGAGTAAGATATGAAAAACAAAGTAATTACAGCTTCAGTTATTGCAGCATCTGTTCTATTTTCAGCATGTGCTACAAAATCAAATATGGTTAACTCAACAACTCAACATAGCATCAAGTTCAATGAAGTTCCAGTTCCCTTAACAGATAGTGAAAAAAGAAAGATTGTTGCTTCAAGCCAAATTGAGCTTGATGGACAAAAAACGAATATTGGATATAACACGATTATAAGAAGTGGGGATAAAGTTGGGAATGGTATCTTTGGCCTTTTATATGATAAAGATGGAAATCCAGTAAGAGAAAAAGATGGTTCTTTAAAAATCTCAAACTCAAATGACTTTGCTTCTCTTTTACCAGTAGGTGATAAACTTTTTATGGTATCACACTTTGAAAGTAGACCAGCTGCTATGTATATCACAGAATTAAACCAAGCAAAAGATGGAAAATTAACAGCTGTAAATACTAGAAATATCGATTTTTCTAAAGTAAATGGATTATGGGTTCCATGTGCAGGAAGTGTAACTCCTTGGCATACACATTTAGGTAGTGAAGAGTATGAGCCAGATGCAAGAAAAGTTGCAGCTGATGGTTCAATTGACGATTATTATGCACCAATGGCAGAGTATTTTGGAGGCGATTTAAAATCATTAAATGTTTATGATTATGGTTGGGCTCCTGAGATAACTGTTTTAAATGAAAAAGGTGATGTAAAAGTTGAAAAACATTATGCAATGGGTAGATTTGCACATGAATTAGCTTATGTTATGCCTGATGAAAAAACAGTTTATTTATCAGATGATGGAACAAATGTTGCTTTATATATGTTTGTTGCAGATAAAGCAAAAGATTTAAGTTCTGGTACACTTTATGCTGCAAAATGGGATCAAACAAGTAATGTTGGAGCTGGAAGTGCAAATATAAGATGGGTAAATCTAGGTCATGCAAGTGATGATTATGTAAAAGCTGGATTGGATCAAAAATTAACTTTTAATGATTTATTCGAAACATCTGATTCACCTATAGAAGGATTTACTTCAATAAATACAACAATGGGGCAAGAGTACTTAAAAGTTAAACCAGGTATGGAAAAACTAGCTTCAAGAATGGAATCTAGAAGATATGCAGCAATGAAAGGTGCAACTACTGAATTTAGAAAAATGGAAGGTATCACTTACAATCCAAATGAAAATAAAGTATATCTATCAATCTCTGAAATTGCAAAAGGGATGGAAGATAATATGAAAAGTGGTAAGTCAAATGATAAGTATGACAAAGGTGGGAATAATGACATCAGAGTTAAATATAACAAATGTGGTGCAGTTTATGAGTTAAATCTTGCCTATGCTGATGACATTCAATCTGCAAAAGATGGTTCGTATATTAATTCTAATTATGTTGTAAAGAGTATGACTGGATTAGTTGCAGGTGCAAAAAATAAAGGAACTGGTGATTTAGCAAAAGCAAATAAATGTTCTCTTGATGGATTAGCAAATCCTGACAATATTACTTTTATTCCTAATACAAATACTTTAATAATCGGTGAAGATACAGGTTCTGGACACCAAAATGACTTTATTTGGTCTTATAACTTAGGTGAGAAAAAATTAACTAGAATCTTAACTTCTCCATATGGTTCTGAAACAACTTCTCCATACTATTACAATAATATTGGTGGACATGGTTACTTAATGGCAGTTATCCAACACCCATATGGTGAAGGTGATGCAATTACAAAAGAAGAAGATATGCCATCAACTGCTAAATCAGCGGGTGAAATGAAAGCATACACAGGTTATGTGGGACCACTTCCTGTAATTAGTAAATAAATTCAACCATGCAAAGATTCATATTCTTAATTACAGCACTTTTAAGTGCTGTAATACTTCAAGCAAATAAAGTTGATTTAAAAGACTCTTTTATTCATAATTCAACAGCATATATTACAAGTCAATGTTATACTAAAACTATCCATGATGAAAATCATAATATTTTAAGTAACCCTTGTTTTTCTTGCCACAGTAAAAATAAAATCCCAAATTTTTCTTCTTCTGATGCTGATTTACAAGAAGAGTATGCCTTTCCCTCGCCTGCTTTAAAGAATCCTTGGATAAATTTATTTAAAGATAGAACAAAAGAAGTTAATAAAATATCAGACCAAGAGATTTTAAAATATATAAAAGAAGATAATTATCAAGATAAAAATCACAATATCATCCTTGCTCAAAAGTTAAAAACTATTCCAAAAAACTGGGATGCAAATGATAATGGAAAATGGGATGGATACATTCCTGATTGTTATTTCAATTTTGATAAAGAGGGCTTTGATAGAAAACCAAATGGTAAGATTAGTGGTTGGAGAGCTTTTGCTTATTATCCATTTTTAGGAACTTTTTGGCCAACAAATGGAAGCACTGATGATGTTCTCATTCGTTTACCAGAAACTTTTTGGAAAGATAAAAACGGTAATTTTAATTTAGAAGTTTACAAAATAAATCTTTCTATTGTGGAGAGTTTATTAAAACAAAAAACTATCTTGACAGAAAAAATAGATGAATCAAAATATGGAATAGACTTAAATCAAGATGGGAAATTAGACATTGCAGAAAAAATCGTATTTAAATGGACTACTCCTGATTATGATATTTCAACAAATAAATTAAAAAACTTTTCTATGACTTATGTTGGACTTGCAAAAAAAGAATTACTATCAAACAATATAGAAATAGCACCAGGACTTTATCCAAGGGGCACAGAATTTTTACACTCAGTTAGATATTTAGATATAACAAAAAATTCAAATATAAAAATGTCCTCAAGAATGAAAGAACTAAGATATGCTAAGAAGAAGTATTGGACAAGTTATTCACAACTTCAACAAATAAATGATGAAGAGATAAAAGATGAAAATGACTATCCAGATAGAGTTGAAGAGTACACAGGAAATATTGAAGTTGGACTAAATAATAAAAGAGGTTGGTATTATCAAGGTTTCATTGAAGATGAAAAAGGAAATTTAAGACCACAAAGTCAAGAAGAGACTCTTTTTTGTATAGGTTGCCATAGTAATACAGGCTCTATTGCTGATTCAACTTTTGTTTTCCAAAGAAAATTTGAGAAGGACCCTTTTGCAAATACTTGGTATCATTGGAGCCAAAAAGACTTAAGAAATATTCCAGATAAAAAGCTTCCTAATGAAAAAACAGAATATGCAAGATATTTAGAACTCAATAAAGCAGGTGATGAATTTAGAGCCAATAATGAAATAATCAAAAAATTCTTCAATAAAGATATGAGACTAAAAGAAAATGCCATAGAAAAGCTAAAAAAAGACATCACTTATTTGATTATACCAAGCAAAGAAAGAGCATTAGAACTTAATAAAGCATATAAAGTAATTGTTGATGAACAAAGCTTTATTTATGGAAGAGATGCCCATGTAAAACCAGTAAGTAATGTACATAAAGAAGTGACACAAGACCAATCAACAAAACTTCAAAAAGTTTTAAATTAAAGAAAAGGGGATACTCCTTTTCTTTATTATATAAAGTAATTCAATCTTTATTAATCTTCACAAGTTATAATCCCTCATGAGATTTATAATATTTGCCACAGTTTTTTTATTTGTAATGGGGTTACTAAGTTTTTTTATTTCAAAAAGATTTATTAAAAAATTAGATATTCCCAAAAAATCGAAACTATTCTTAAATATATTTTTACTAATTAATTTTTTAGGCATCATCGCTTATATGGCTTCTAGATACTTAGTTTCTGTACCAAATGACTTATACTTTTTTCTCTCACTTCCTATTGGTGTTATTTTTTTACTTTTTTGTACAACTTTGATGTATGAAGTTCTTTCCCATCTTCCAAAAGTTAGAAAAGATGAAAAGAGAAGAGCTTTTATGAAAAAATCAATTGATTTAGGCTCACTAGCTTTTGCCACATCAATTACTGCAAGAGCCATATATAATGCAAAACAATCTTATATTGAAAATGTATCTGTAAAAATCCCTAATTTAAAAAAACCATATAATGTAGTTCAATTAAGTGATGTACATATTGGAGGGCTAATAGACCAAGATTTTATTAAAAATATTGTGAATAAAGTAAATAAACTAAATCCTGATGCAGTTTTCATAACAGGAGATTTAGTAGATACAAATATGAACTTTGCAAAAGATGCCGTTGATGAACTAAAAAATTTAAAATCAAAATATGGTACATACTATATTGTAGGAAATCATGAGTACTTTCATGGAGTACAAGAGATAATGACATATTTAAAATCAATAGGTATAAGGGTTTTAGAAAATGAAAATGTTTATATTGGTGAAAAAGATAGTGGTTTTAATCTAGCAGGGGTTTATGATCTCTTTGGATATAAAGCTAATAACTTTGCCCCAAATATAAAAAAAGCTTTAGAGAACATGAAAAATTCACCTACTATTCTTTTAGCCCATCAACCAAAATATATCAAGGAACTTGATAAGTTGGATATTGACTTAGTCTTAAGTGGGCACACCCATGGAGGACAAATTGTTCCTTTTAATTTATTAGTTAGACTTGAACAACCATACATTAAAGGTTTACACCAACACAATCCTAAAACCCAAATCTATGTAAGCAAAGGAACAGGTTTCTGGGGTCCACCTATGAGATTGGGTGCTAGCTCTGAAATTACATATTTGAAACTTACTTCTTAATTTACTTTAATCATATATTTTATTCTAAAATGATATTAATAATTAATTTATCATAATAATAATAAATTTATTTACTATTATCTTAAATCAAATTATTACTTTTTGCTATTTACTTGCAACTAAAATATATTATAATATTCTTAAAGTTACTTTCATAAAGGATTACAAATGAGTAATAAAGAAATTTTATTGGACTCAAATTCGTTTATTGTTTCAGAAACTGATGAGATGGGTATTATAAGGTATGCAAATGATGAGTTTTGCGAAGTTAGTGAATATACATTAGAAGAACTTATCGGTAAACCCCACAATTTACTTAGACATAAAGATATGCCAAAAGAAGCATTTGAGGATTTATGGAAAACAATTCAAAATGGAAAGATATGGAAAGGTTTTGTAAAAAACAGAACTAAAAACGATAATTTTTATTGGGTATATTCTACTGTATATCCGCTCACTTTAAGTGATGGTAGCAAAGGCTATATGTCATGTAGGAAAGTCGCATCAAGAGATGAAATTGATAAAGCAATAAAACTTTATAGCACAATGAAATAAGGATATCCCATGAATATTATAGAAAATGCCTCAATTAAAAAAAGACTTTTTTTAATCTTTATTGTTCCCCTTGTTGCAATTATTTTACTATCTTCTTTAGTTATTTTTGAACATTATCAAGATTATAAACACTATCAAAAACTAGAGATAATGATGAATCTTAATTCAAATATATCACAAGTTCTTCATGAACTACAAAAGGAAAGAGGAGCAAGTGCTGGATATATTGGAAGTAAAGGTGAAAAGTTTTCTGACATACTAAAGAATCAAAGATTATCTACTAATAAGAAGATTAAAAATTTAGAAAATTTTATAAAAGATAATAATATTATACAACTTTCAGAAGCAGAAGCTAAAAATGAAATTAACAAGATTTTTCAAGAGTTAGATAAAATTAGTTCTATAAGACCAAATGTCGATGAATTTAAAATTGCTCTAAAAGATGCTGTTGCTTATTACTCAAATATAAATTCATCTTTACTTCATTTGACAACATACTCATTTAAAAATTCAAAAGATGCAGACCTTTCTAGCCAAGCAATGGCATATTATGAGTTTTTAGAAGCAAAAGAACTAGCAGGATTAGAAAGGGCAATTGGTTCTGCAATATTTGGTTCGCAGGAAATAGATATTAATTTAAAGAGTAAATTTATTTCATTAATTGCTATGCAAAAAACATATCTTAGTGAGTTTCGTAATTTTGCTAATAAAAAAATATTAATGATTGAAAAAGAGACTTTAGATAAAAATGTTGTAGATGAAGTAAATAAAATGCGTGAAATAATTACTTCAAACATAGCAGGTAGTCATACTGAAATTGAACCAACTTTTTGGTTTAAGACTATTACGAAAAAAATAAATCTTCTTAAACAAATTGATGATTTAATATCAAAAGAGATACTAAAAGAAACTATAGAAAAAAAATCTACAGTATTCAATGCCTTTATTTTATATGTTGCCCTTGTATTGATTATAGTATTAATTACAACTTTCCTTGGAGTATATATAAGTAAAACAATTAAAGATTCTGTTTTAAAAATAAGAGAAGGTATTAAAGAGTTTTTTGATTTTATGAATAGAAAAGCCAACATAATAAATGAAATTGACATAAAATCAAAAAGTGAATTTGGAGAAATTGCTTCATTTATAAATGAAAGTATTAAATCTTTACAAAAAGAGTTAGATGCTGATACAAAGTGTGCAGGGGAAGCAATATTAGTTTTGCATAAATTACAAGAAGGATATTTAGATTATCAAATTGTCTCAACTCCAACAAATCCACAAATAAGAACTTTTGCTTTAACTGTCAATAGAATGCTTGTTAATCAACAAAAAGTTATGAGCAATATTTTAGATGAATTAGAAAAATACACAAACTATAACTACTTATCAAAATTATCAGATCAAAATATGAGTGGAGAGATGAAACAACTAATTGACGGTATAAACTCTTTAGGTGACTCTATTACTAAAATGTTACAAGAAAACAAACAAAATGGGGATATTCTTACGAAGAGTTCTGAAATATTATCTTCAAATGTATCTCATCTTAATACATCTGCACTTTCTCAAACTGCTTCGATTGAAGAAACAGCTGCGGCAATTGAAGAAACCACATCATCTATAAATGAAATTTCTCAACAAGCCACTCAAATGCAACAATTATCAAAAGAGACATTATCTTTTGCAACAGAAGGTTTAGATTTAGCCAATAAAACACAAAAATCTATGGATGAAATAAATAGTGCTACACAAGAGATACTTGAAGCAACATCAATTATCGATCAAATTGCATTTCAAACAAATATTTTATCTCTAAATGCAGCTGTAGAGGCAGCAACTGCTGGGGAAGCAGGAAAAGGCTTTGCTGTAGTTGCAGGAGAAGTTAGAAACCTTGCTACAAGAAGTGCAGAAGCTGCTAAAGAGATAAAAGAGTTAGTAGAAAAAGCCAATACAAAAGCTAGTGAAGGGAAATTTAGTTCGGAAAAAATGATAGAAGGATATTCTAAATTAAATGAAAAAATAAATGACTCAAGTAAAATTATCTCTAATGTTGCAGATGCCACAATAGAACAAAGTAAAGGTATTTCACAAATTAATGAAGCAGTTAGTTCTATAGATAAAATAACTCAAGAAAATGCAAAAATTACAGGTGAAACACAAGAAATAGCTAAAAAAACTAATGAAATTGCTAAGAATATTATAAAAAATACTGACAATAAGAAATTTTAATAGCTATAAAAAGATATTAAAAAAGGGAGAAAGTACTACTTCCTCCCTTTTTACTCAAAAAATTTGTGCTTTTAAATTAAATATTAATTATCAAAAATTCTAGCACCTCCTAAAACTTTTTATATTCCATTATATTTTATATCAAATTTTACTGAGCAATATATACCATTGTTGATAATACTGAGATAATATAAATTCCCAAGGTTATCAAATAATCTTTTTTATTCGTTTTTAATACTGCTTTAAATTTGTTCATAATCTCTCTTATTTAATCTTTATTACTTTTTTATGTTTCTCTTCACTTAATTTAGGAATAACTACTTCTAGCACTCCATCTTTTCCTGATGCTTCGACATTCTCAATATCTGCATTATCAGGGAGTGTGAAACTTCTAGAAAACTTACCAAAAGATGTTTCGACTTTATAATAATCTTCTTCTTTAACTTCTTCTTTTGTTTTTCTCTCACCAGAGATTGTTAATACACCTTTATGAATGTCAACTTTTATTTCATCTTTATTAACACCTGGTAAATCAACATCAATATGATATGCAAATTCACCTTCTCTTGTATTAACTACAGGTACAAAGCCACTAACTCCTTCATTTGAAGGGTATTTATAAAAATCCTTTTCTAAATCTCTAAATTGTTTAAAAGGGTCAAATCTAGTTACTAACATGCTAAACTCCTTAAAAAGTATTTCTTGATAGTTTATCTATCAAGTTAATGAAATAATAACATATTTATTAGCACTTGTCAATATATAGTGCTAATATTTTTAGCAAATTATTTATTAGAGTGCTAAATAAGTCTCTTAGTACTTTGCCATATTTAATAAGTATTTAAATGTTAGATTTGAAGAAATGAAGTTTAAAGTGGGGTTTTTATAGTAAAGGTAGTTCCTTTATTCTCTTCACTTACACAATTAATCTCTCCACTTAGATTTATTGTTACTAGATTATAAACAATATTTAGACCTAAACCTATTGAACCGTTTTTTCTATTTGTTGTAAAAAAAGGCTCATATATTTTTGATAAATTTTCTTCTAATATTCCTTTTCCATAATCTCTATATTCAAAAATTAGGAATTTCCCTTCAATTTTTGCCCTTAAAGAGATAACTCCTTTTTCATTATCACTATATGCATGTTCTAAAGAGTTTGAAATCAAATGGTTAAGAATTTGTGCAAAAAATCCAGGAAATGAGTTAATTTCTAACATATCATCACACTCTATTTTAAACTCAATATTTCGATTATTTAATAAGCTATCAATACTAATTAAAATACCTCGGATATACTCTTTAACTCTAAAAATCCTTTTTAATTCACCAGTTTGGTCAACAGCAACTTGTTTAAAGTTTTTTATAATCTTTTCTGTTTTGTTTAAATTTGTTACGATAACTTTAACCAACTCATTTGAACTTTGTAAATAAACTTTCCATTCCTCTGGGGAAATTGAATTACTTTCATATTTTGAACTTATCTCTTCACAAATATACTCTAAATGTGATGCCCCAGTAATTCCAAGTCCAATTGGTGCACTAATTTCATTTGCAACACCTGAAACTAAACTACCAAGTCCTGCTAGTTTTTCTGATTCTACAAGTTTGTTTTGAGTTATTATTAGATTTTCCATAGAAGCTTCAAGTTCATCATTTGATTCTTGCAAATCAAGATTTTTATTTTCTAATTCTAGTTCTAGTAATTTTTTATCTTGAATATCTCTCCAAACTCCATGAATTACAAGTTCTTCATTTATAATTACCTTTGTTAATACAATTTCACACCAAAACTCTTTTCCTGATATTTTTTTATGAAGCCATTCAAATCGTATACTACCTTTTTCTAAACATTTTTTAATATTCTCTTTTGCTAAAGTACTAGAAGCTATACCATTTGGTTGAATTTGGGGAGATATCTTATCTGGATCCAAATTTAAAAATTCTTCTTTCTCACTAATTTCTAGCAATTTTAAAAGTGCAAAATTACAATCAATAAACTTCCCATCTTTTAATAAACTTATTCCATCAGAAGAATCAGTAAAAAGTGTTTCAAAAACTTTTTTCTCTTGCTCTAACTCTTTTGTTCTTAGTCTCACATCCTCTTGAAGTTTAGAATTAAATGCTTTTATTTTTTCTTCTTGCTCTTTTAATCGATGAATATCTTCGACAATTTTATCTCTCATCTTTTCAAAATTTGCTGATAATATTTTTAACTCTTTTACCCCTGATACATCTATCTTTGCATCCAAATCACCTGCTGCAATCTTTTTTGAAACATCTGATAACATATCAACTGGTTTTAATACTTCTCTTACTATTAATATAATAATTAATGAAATTACAAGAACAATTATTACTGATATTATTAAAAACATATCCCTAAATCTATATAACTCTTCATATTTAACTTCTTTATCAATCCTATAGCCAATAATCCAATCCCAAGGTTCGAAATGTTTAAAAATAATCCATCTTTCATTATTTTTTGAAAGAATTTCAAAATTTCCATTTTTCTCTTCTAATACCTTTTTATATGCTGGGTTATCTTTATATAAATGACTATTTTGTACATTATAAGTTCTATGCAATACAACAAGACCTTTTTCATTTATTATAAAAGGGAAAATCTCTTTATTATTTTTATCAAAAACATTTTTTATAATATTTAAAGTTCCTTTTTTAAATGACTCTTCGTAAGACTTTTCCATTTGTGTTTTTAAAAGTGTTTGATATTTTTGATTGACAAGATACACAATATTGTCAATTTTTTCATTGTATATTCTCTCTTGTGATATATCTATTTCTTTTTTTAAATAATTGTAAGAAAAATAAAAAATAGTACCAATTCCAAGTGTTATAACTAAAAGGATAGAAATAAGAAGTTCCGATTTTAAAGAGCTATTTTTTATCATTTTACTAGTACCGCATTATCAATTATTTCAAAAGGGAAAACAATATTAAACTTTTTTGCTAAAGTTGTATTTATAAAAATATTTGATTTTTTATTTGTTACAATAGGAATATTTCTTATATCTTCACCTTCTAAAATTTTAAGAGCAGTATTTGCTACCCACTCACCTTGCTCTTCTGGTTTAAGTGGTAGAGACAAAAGAGCATATTCAATTAAATTCCCATCCCCTGTTCCAGTTGGAATAATAGTATTTTGAAGTGTGAAATTTTTTATCTGTTTTTTATTTTCATCCCACTCTTTTATAGAGCCACCATATCCAATAATAAGAATATCCACACTATTTTGTAAATTAATAAACTCTTTTTCCCACTCTTCAACAGAAGTGACTAATCTCGCATCCATTTTTTTATTTAACTGTTTTTGAAAATAGGCTAACTCAATTCTTGTAGTCAAGGAGTCATCTTTTAAAAAACCTACTCTATCACCTTTTGAGTATTTACTTAAGATTTCAACAGTTTGAGGAACTAATTGTACCTCTTCAATACCTGTAATATTAGATATTGGTAATCCATACTTTTTGCTAGAACCATTTATCCCACAAAAGACAACAGGAATATTACTATTTTTAAAGTAAGGTAGAATTACATATTTAAAAGCATTATCATCAGAGGTAATAATTACATCAGGTTTAAAATTTTCAATTTGATTTTTGATTTTTTGAGCTATTTTTATTTTATAAGGCTCATTATTATTTCTTTTGGAATTCATTTCGACTTCTCTAAACTCAAGGGGGATTTTAGATTTAGAAAGTGTTTCTTTTATACTTTTTTCAATCCCATCACTCCAATAAAGCCCAGAATGATAGGAATTGATGTAAAAAACTTTTTTCTTGGCAATAAGATTTTCTGCTTTTATAAAGCTAAAAAATAGTAATAATGAAAAGAAAATAATAGCAATCTTTTTCATAATAAGCACTTTTTTATTTATTATAACACAAATCATACATAATTGATATGACATATATTAATTAGTAATGATTAAGTAACTTGTAGTAATAGTTATAAAATATATTACAAGTACAATTAAATAGTCATTTATATTTGTATTTATATTATTCATTTTTTCTCCTTTTTATAGGAGAAAAAATTCTCCTATTTTAATTTTTTGTTTTATTAATTGTCTTGGGCCTCATATGGGACTTCAAGTTCTTCCTTTTTATTAATTTGCATTTTTTAAACATAAAAAAAGGGAAGAGCTAAAAAGCTCTTCCCTTCGTAAAACTTAGTATTTCTAAATTTTATTCGAATTTTGTCTTTTTAGCTGTTCTTTTTCTAACAGTTGGATCAAGTTCTCTTTTTCTAACTCTTACAGACTTAGGAGTAACTTCAACTAATTCATCTTCTTCAATCCACTCTAGTGCATTTTCCAAAGACATTGATCTTGGTGGGACTAACTTAATAGCTTCATCAGCACCAGAAGATCTTACATTTGATTGTTGTTTCCCTTTTGTAGGGTTAACATCTAAATCATTTCCTTTAGCATGCTCACCAATAACCATACCGTTGTACACTTTATCTTGAGGTTTAATAAACATAACCCCTCTATCTTGTAAGTTGAAAATTGAATAACCTAATGCTTCACCATTTTCCATAGAAACTAAAGCACCATATTTTCTTGATTCAACAATTCCAGAATAAGCTCTAAACTCTAAGAATGAGTGGTTCATAACACCCTCACCTTTTGTTTCAGTTAAGAACTCTGTTCTAATACCAATCAATCCTCGTGCAGGAATTTCAAATTCAAGTCTTGTATAACCAGAACCCATTGGTACCATATTTGTCATATTTGCTTTTCTTTTTCCAAGTTTTTCAATAATTGCACCACTATGTTCATCTGGTAAGTCAATAACTAAATGCTCAAATGGCTCCATTTTTACACCATCTTCAACTTTTGTAATAACTTCAGGTCTTCCAATACAGAACTCAAAACCTTCTCTTCTCATATTTTCTGCTAAGATACAAATTTGAAGCTCACCTCTTCCGTTAACTTTAAATTTACCTTCACCATATTGCTCATAATTCATTGCAATATTAGTATTCATTTCAGCTCTTAGTCTCTCATCAATTTTATTTGAAGTTACAAATTTACCTTCAGTTCCTGCTAATGGAGAATCATTAACTGCAAAAGTTACAGATAATGTTGGCTCTTCAATATGCATAGGATCAAGAGGCATAGGATCTGTTGGATCACAAAGTGAATCACCCACATCAATTGTTTCAAAACCTGCAACAGCAACAATGTCACCAGTACCAGCAGTTTTGATATCAAATCTATCCATACCTTTAAATCCAATAAGTTTAGAAACTCTACCTTTAACTTTTTCACCATCTGCTTTACATAATAAAACTGTCTCACCCATAGAGATTGTTCCATTAAATATTCTTGCAATACCAATTTTCCCAATGAAGTTATCATAATCAAGTGTAAATACTTGAAGTTGAAGACCATTTGAATCATCACCAACTGGTTTAGGAACTTCTTTTAAAATTGTTTCAAATAGTGGAGTTAGATTTTCATTTGCATCTTCTAAAGCAAGTTTTGCATAACCATCTCTTGCTGCTGCATATACAACTGGAAATTCTAGTTGTGATTCACTTGCGCCCATTTGGTCAAAAAGGTCAAATACTTCATCAACAACTCTATCTGGATCTCCACCTGGCTTATCAATTTTGTTAATAACAACAATTGGTCTATGTCCTAGTTGAAGTGCTTTTTTAACAACAAACTTAGTTTGTGGCATAACACCCTCTTGTGCATCAACAAGTAATAAAACAGAATCAACCATTTTTAAAACCCTCTCAACTTCACCACCAAAATCGGCGTGTCCCGGAGTGTCAATAATGTTAATTCTTACATCTTTATAATCAATAGCTGTATTTTTAGAAAGGATTGTAATACCTCTTTCTTTTTCAATAGCATTGCTATCCATAACTCTTTCATCCACATGCGTATGGGCTGCGAAAGTTCCTGATTGCTTTAACAGCTCATCAACTAATGTTGTTTTACCGTGGTCAACGTGTGCGATTACGGCAATATTTCTTATGTCTCTCATATATTCTCTTTAGATATTAATTTTCGCGATTATACTAAAAAAATGCTTAAGTTTTATCATTTTGAGCAATATTAAAAGAATTTTTCATTAGCATTTTCAAAAAGGTAAAAGATATTTTACCTTTTTACATAAAAATAAGATTACTTTTGCTAATATTCCCCACAGATTTGTGGCACAAATAGATATGATTTTTCTCGTTCATATCACTCTTCAATAACTTAATTCTTTTAGTCTTTAAAAGAAACTTTCAAAATAAAATATATTGTTAAGGAGAATACTTGCATGGATTATTTCAAGCAATTTAAACAAAAGTACATGGTAGCTTTTTGGCGTCCATTACCAGCTGTAATAGCTTTAGGAGTTTTAGCAGCATATTATTTCGGTATTACAGGTACTTATTGGGCTGTTACTGGTGAATTTACAAGATGGGGTGGTCACATCTTACAACTTTTTGGTGTAGACCTTAGCTCTTGGGGTTATTATAAAATTATGGGTATGCAAGGAAATAGTTTCACTCGTGTTGATGGTGTTATGATTATAGGAATGTTTGCAGGTTGTATTGCAGCAGCATTTTGGGGTAATAATGTAAAACTTCGAATGCCAGCGAGTAAAATTAGAATTTTCCAAGCTCTTTTAGGTGGTATTATTGCAGGATTTGGAGCAAGACTTGGTATGGGTTGTAACTTAGCAAGCCTTTTTACTGGTATTCCTCAATTTTCTCTGCATGCTTGGTTATTTACTCTTGCTATGATTGTAGGTGTTTATATAGGTGCTAGAGTAACTTTATTACCTTTTTTTCAATCTAAAATGAAAATGCAAAAAGTTTCTTGTTCTACTACTTTAAATACTGATACTAAAAATGTTAAATCTCTTTTTACAATTGGTACTCTTGTTTTTATTGCTATGATTATCTGGGCATTATATTTAATTTTTATTCAACAAAGTACTAAATTAGGTATTGCTATGTTATTTGGTTCTGCATTTGGTCTTTTAATTGCGAAAGCTCAAATTTGTTTTACATCTGCTTTTAGAGATATTTTCACAACAGGAAGAAGTCAAATGGCAGTTGCTATTGTTATTGGAATGGCAGTATCTACTATTGGAGTATTTAGTTATATTATGATTGGTGTTCCTCCAAAAATTATGTGGGCAGGACCAAATGCACTTATTGGTGGATTACTTTTTGGATTTGGAATTGTATTAGCAGGTGGTTGTGAGTGTGGTTGGATGTATCGAGCTGTTGAAGGTCAGGTGCATTTTTGGATAGTAGGGATTGGTAATGTTATTGGTTCAACACTACTTGCATATATGTGGGATAGTTTCTCTTTATCTTTAGCAACAAGTTGGCCAAAAATCAATTTACTTCACTCTTTTGGAAATTATGGTGGATTATTTATGAATTATATTTTCTTATTTTTACTATTTTTATTGGTTTTAAAACTAGAAAGAAATTATAGAACAACATTAAAAGAAAAGGTAACAAAATGATAAAAAAAGAGATTATTCCAGATTATAGAATTGATATGCAAGGGGAGCCTTGTCCATATCCTGCTGTTAAGACTCTTGAAGCAATGCAAGAATTAAAAGAAGGAGAAATTTTAGAGATAATAAGTGATTGTCCTCAAAGTATTCATAATATTCCCCAAGATGCAAAAAATCATGGATACAAAGTTTTAAGTATAGATAGTAGTGGACCTACTATTCAATATATCATTCAAAAATAAATTAACAAACTAAAAAATATATTTATAATATTGCGTGTTTTAATCACGCAATATTATAATTTAAAAAATTCTTTCTAAGTAAATATTCTACCTACTTTTTATACTCTTTTCTTAGATATAATTATAAAAAAGATAAAGAGAAAAAATGGATTTAAATATTATTTTACAAGAGATTCAAGAAGAGATTCAAAAATACTCTACAAAGGGAAAACTAGCTAATTATATACCTATGTTAGCCCAAGCAGATGAGAGTGATTTTGCTATAAGTATAATAACACTTGAAGGTGAAGAGTTTCATATCGGATGTAGCGATAAAAAATTTTCTATTCAAAGTATTTCTAAAGTATTTACTTTTACCCTAGCTTTAGAACACTATAGTAAACAACTTTACAAAAGAGTAGGACATGAACCCTCTGGTGACCCTTTTAACTCCCTTGTTCAATTGGAGTATGAAAGTGGTATTCCTAGAAATCCATTTATAAATGCAGGTGCAATAGTTACAACTGATTGTTTGAGTTCAATTTTCAAAAATAATGCCTTTGATGAAATTTTAGCTTTTATGAAAAAGGTTTCCCATGAAGAAAATATCACTTACGATGAAGATATTTTTATCTCTGAATTAGGACATGGCTTCCATAATTTTGCACTTATAAATCTAATGAAAAGTTATCAAAATATCAAAAATCCTATAGATGATGTGATTCAAACATATTTTAAACAATGTTCAATCATGATGAATACAAAACAACTTGCACACTCTATGTTATTTTTAGCAAACCATGGAGAAGATCCCTTTACAAAAGAACAAATTATAAATGAATCAAAAGCAAAAAGAATAAACTCACTAATGCTTACTTGTGGACACTATGATGCAAGTGGTGATTTTGCATATAAAGTTGGACTTCCAGGTAAAAGTGGTGTAGGAGGAGGAATTGTTGCTGTTGTTCCAAAGAAGATGGCAATATGTGTTTACTCTCCAAAATTAAATGTACACGGAAACTCACTAATTGGTACAAAAGCTTTAGAATTATTTACTACAAAAACAGGTCTTTCAATTTTTTAATAAAAAGGAGAATAAGATATTTATTCTCCTTACATACTAAACTGCATTTTAAAACACAATCCTTCATTTTTATTTTCTGCAGTTATACTACCCTTTAGTTTTTGAGTGATTATTTCTCTTGCAATGTATAGTCCTATTCCAGTAGATAAACTATCAGAAAAATCTTTTTCAAAAATTCTTTTTATGATAAAATCACTTACTCCACCAGCATTATCTTCAAAAAGAACTATCACATTATTTTTTATACTTTCTACAGAGATTTTTACAAGAGGTTCCCTTATTTTTCTTTGTTCAAAAGCTTTAAGAGAATTTTCAAATAAAATCATAAGTATATTTAAAAAATAATTTTTCTCTATTTTTATCTTTATTTTCTCATCACATTCTAAATTTATATTTATAGATTTTTTATTAAACTCACTATCAATAAGTCCTATAATCCCATTTATTTCGTCTTTTATTTTTATTTCTTCAATATTTTTTTCTTCTTTATAAAAGTTTAGTTGGCTAAGTCCTGTCTCTTTAAGATAATTTATGTTTTGTTTTATATTTTTAAGATTATCCTTTATAATCATATTTAAATTAGCATCTTTGAATTCATATGCTATTTCTATGTGATTTATACTATTAAAAAGACTATTTATAGGAGTTTTCCATTGGTGTGAAATATTTACCATTGTTTGACCTATAACTGAAAGTTTAGAATATTCATTTAAAAGTTCTACATTTTTTTCATGCTCTTTTGTTAATATATAAGCTGAGTGTATTAAGGCAAAAGCCAAAAATAAATCTTGTCCTATCGTTCCTATTGCGAAGGAATAATAAAAAAAACTCTCAAGTCTCAGAAATCCAAAAAATACTAAAATATATATAACAACAAAAGTAAAAAAAATACCATTTGAAAAAAAATAAAATAAAGAACCTTCTTTTTTTATTACCAATAGCCTAATAGAAAATATTAAAAGAATTAACATTAATAAAAAACTAAATAGACCATTAAATCTACTTAGTAATAAAATATCATTATATAATGGATAAAAAAGTTGTAAAAATCCTATAAATAGGAGTAAAAAGACTAATACTTTTATAATAAATTTTGTAACTTTATATTCATCTTTTTTAAGATTAAAAAAATACAAAGGAAATAAACCCAATAGAGCCATTGATATTTCTGAAGAGCAAAAGCCAAATATAGTATTTAGATAAACAGGAATGCCAAACTGATAAAAAAAGCCTGATATGGTAAATTGATAGATAATACTACATACAGTAAAAAAAGAATAAATTAAATAACATTTGTTTTTTAAAAAAGAAAAAAGAATTAATGAAATAATAGCTGTGACACTAAAAAATCCAAAACAATAAAAATATACCATTGATTGTTCATAATAATAAGAATTAAAATTTTCAATACTTTTTATATCCCATTTAATATCCATAGGACTATAAGTTTTTTGTTTTATAAATACTTGCACTTTTTCATTTGGAAGAAGAGATAAGTCAAAATAGGAAACTCTAAAGTTATTATCTCTTATATTATGATCTCTAAAATCTCCTAATTTATTAGTTTTTACTATTTTATTGTTTTTAAAAACATACACATCTATTAAATCAATTCCTGATCTTTTATTATATATTCTTCTTTTTATCATTTTTTCTGAATTATTAAAAAAAGTTAGTTTTACCCATACTACATTTTTTGTAACGCCCAAATTATCTTTAGATATGGGAGAAAAAGTCTCTTTATTTTTCAAAATCTCTTTTATGTCTAAAGAATTATTTTTATCGATGAAATATTTTTCATCAATAAGTATTCCCTTAGCAAAAAGTGAAGAGATAAATATAAGAATTAATATAAAAAATCTCACTTTATTTTTTTACCTTATAACCAATATCTTTTATATTTTCTATAATCTTTATTGGTAATTTTTTATTTATCTTGTAAATTAAAGATACTAATGATTTTTGATTTTGAGAATCTAAAATATCCAATAATTCATCATATGTAACAACTTGATTTACTCTTTTAAAAAGATACTCTATTATTTTTATTTCATAAGAGGTAAGTTTGTATTCTCTTCCTTCATCAAAAACTATTCTTTTTCTTATATCATAATAACAAGTTTGGGAAATCTGATATTTTAATAAACTTCTTTTTTCGATATTTTTTACAAATCTATATAAAACATTTTTTAAAGTATCTAACTCATAAGGTTTTACAATATAATCTAATAAATTTAGAGAAATAGCATTTTTGAGTTTAACTTTATCATCATATGAACTCATTATAAATGCAGATATTTCATCATCATTCTCTCTTATTTTCGATAAAAATTCATATCCATTCATAATTGGCATATCATAATCTACTATTAATAAATGACATTCATTTTTAAAATAAGTTTCTAAGGCTTCTTTTCCATTATTTGATATAAATACATTTTTAAAATAGTATTGCAATATTTTTTTTAGACTTTCACAAGCTTTTATATCGTCATCAACATATAAAACATTTAGTTCTTTTAAAATACTTAAGTTATTCATCTGAAAATTTTACCATCTTAAAACTAATTTTCACTCAACAAAAAGATTTAATAATCTATTTATTGATTTTGTGTTGATTTTGTCATGATAAAATGTTAAAAATATTTTGTTAAGGAAAATATATGAAAAGATTAATAGACTTTAGTTCAAGGTTTAGAATCCTAAAAGGTGGAAAGATAAGTATGGTAGTATCAGCTCTTTTAGCTGGAGTTACTATATCTTATGCTGCTCCTAGCGGAGGAGTAGTTACAAGTGGAACTGCAAATATTTCCCAAAATGGAAATACCACAAACATAACACAATCCACCCAAAAAGCAACTATTAATTGGAACAAATTTAACATTGCACAAAATGAAACAGTAAACTTCAAACAACCAAATAGCTCTTCTATTACACTAAATAGAGTAATAGGAAATGAAAGATCTGTTATCAATGGAGCACTTAATGCCAATGGTCAAGTTTGGATATTAAACTCAAATGGGGTTTTATTTGGTAAGAATGCTAGTATTAATACAGCTGGTTTATTAGCAACTACAGCAAAACTTTCTGACAATGATTTTAATATAGGAAACTATAACTTTAAAAACTCTTCTTCAAACTCTGTTATAAACTTAGGAACAATAAATATCTCAAATGAAGCCTATGCAGTTTTAGCTGGAAAAGAAGTAACAAATGAAGGAAGTATAAAAGCAGTAAAAGGAAAGATACATTTAGTAGGAGCAGATGAATATAGTATTAATCTAAATGGTAATTCTTTATTAAACCTAACAGTAAAAAAAGGAATCTTAGATTCTATTGTAAAAAATAGTGGTTCAATAAAAGCAGATGGAGGAGAAATATATCTTACTACTAATGCCGTTAATGAATTACTAAAAGGTGTTGTTAATAATACAGGAGTTATTGAAGCTAATTCAATGGGTGAATTAACTGGTAAAGTTGAACTATTTGCCCATGGTGGTGAAGCACAAGTTGGTGGAACTATAAGTGCTACTGATGGGTTTGTGGAAACTTCTGGGAAAGATTTTACTTTCAATGGTGCAAATATAGTTACAAGTAATTGGCTTATTGATCCTGTTAACATTACTATTGATTCTTCACTTGCAAGTGCAATACAAAGTGCTTTAGATACAGCAGATGTAACGATAACTACTGATGGTAGCAATACTCCTGATACAAGTGCTACAGGAACAAATAGTGAAAGTGCAGGAGATGGAGATATTAATATAAATTCTAATATCACAACAAATGCACTAAATTCTGATAAAACATTAACTCTATTAGCAGATAATAATATTGTTTTTGCAGATGGAATTTCTATTGATGCTGGTCAAAATTCAAATACAAATAAATTAAATGTTATTTTAACAGCAGACAAAGATAATAATGGAAATGGGCAAGTTATATTATCTGGGGCAACAGGTAATACTATTATTACAAATAATGGGGACCTAACAATCAATAATCAAGTGGATAGTAACGTTGATGGGGAAACACCACTTACTATAAATGCGGGAACAGGGAAAATAACATTAAATGATGATTTAGGTGAAAATAAAAAACTAAAATCACTCAATATTACTGCGAGCAGTGTAGATTTAGGAACAAAATTACACTTTATAAATACCCTAAATGAGCAAGTTTATAATGCAACTATAAACTCACTTTCCACAGATCAATTTGTAAATTCAGGTTTTGAAAACGGTGATACAACAGGTTGGACAGTTGATACAACAAATACAATATATTTAAATGGTGGAAGTGTAATAGCAGGAACAGCAACTCCAACAGATGATGTTTTACCAAATACTGTTCCATCACAAGCAAGTACAAATAATAGCGGAGCATATGATGATTACACTTCTAGTGGAACATATACTGATAAAATTTCAACAGATACAGATTCTGAAGGAGGACAATATTCTTTACAATTGACATACTCAGGAGGTAATGTTAGTGCAGGTTATGGAGTAGTTCATGGACCATCAGTAGTAAGTGATAGTTCTGTATCGTTAGGTAAAGGAGATGAAGTATCATTTAAATGGAAAGCATCAGGTGGAAGTGATGCCTATGATGTATTTGGTTATATTTTAAATGTTGATACAGGAGAAACTCAAACCATTCTAAACCAAACTGGTGCAACAGGAAATGCAGCTACAAATTGGGCAACAGCATCTGTTACCGCCAATAAAGCAGGTAATTATAAATTTATTTTTATCGCTGGTTCGTGGGATGCAAGTGGAGGACAAGCTTTAGGAGCAAATCTTTATATTGATGGTATATCAACGAACAGTAAGAAAACTTTTTCAGGCTCTGCTGTTACATTTAATAATCCTTTAAATGCACATACAAATTCACTAGAAATTATTGCAGATAAAGTTGCTCTTAATGCTAATATATCTGGAAGTGATACACTAACTATAAAACAAAAAACAAATGGAAATAATATTGAAATTGGAGGTACTACAACTGCTGACAATAGTATATTAGATATAACAAGTTCTAATTTAGCCAATATTCAAAGTGGTTTTTCAAAAGTTACTTTTGGAGATGATACAACTGCGAAAGTTACTACAAAAGGGCCTATAGTAGCTGATTATAATTTAACTTTGATTGGGAAAACTGCTGGTGTAGAAATATCAAATGAACTAAATATTGGAACAAAAACATTAACAATTGAAAGTAACAGTGATGTTAATGATTCAGGACAAGGACATATTATTGCAAAAAACCTAAATATAAAAGGAACTGGAGACTTTACTTTAGATAGTAATAATAACGATGTAGATGTACTTGCAGCAGGTACATCAAGTTCACCAATTGGAAAACTAGTCTATAGAGATGCCGATGATCTTACAATAGGAAAAGTTAATGACTCAAAAGGACTAAACTCAACAGATAATATTAAAGTAAGTACAGTAAAAGATACTATTAAAGTCCTTGAAAATGTAACTACTTCTAAACAAGGTAGTGATGTTATTAATTTTAATGGAGAAGAAAATGTATCAAAAGGACGTTCATATGATGCTCCTGAAAAAGACACAACACCAGAAACAGTAAAAGATAATAGACCAGATGAGATTAAAAAAGTGATTACAACAATCGCAAATAACACAACAACAAATGTTGTATTACCCAAAATGATTAATACTCCAAAAGTAAAAGTATCACAAAATCAAATGCCTCAAACAAATGGAAATGTATCTATTGTCTCAAAAACAATTAATGGAGAAAATGCAAATAAAGTAATAACTTTAAGTGAAATAAAAACAGCAATGAAAGATGATAATACAAAAAATACTACTCCGTCAAATAAACAAAAAGATGTAAGAGTACCTTTATCATCAGATTCTGTAATAGATTTAGTAAATGGCGGAGTGAAACTTCCAGAGGGTGTTGATCAATTATTCTATGTAGTAGAAAATGAAGGGAAATAAGGAATAAAGATGAAAAAAATAACTAAACTAATAAGCCTATCACTAATAACATCAAGTTCACTATTAGCAGCAACTCCAAATATAGGAGATGCTGTAAAACAAATACAAGTTCCAAAAGAAGTACAAAAGAAGAAAACACCTTTAATAGAAATTGGAGGAGTAAAAAAATATGCTCCTGTTATGAAAGATGATAAAAGTGGTAAAACTATATTTGTAAAGGGGTTTGAAATAGAAGGTGCTGTTCATATAGATGAATCAACTCTACAAAATCTAATCTCTTCATATACAAAAAAAGATTTAAACTTTAACCAACTACAAGAAGTAACAAGCATAATCACAAAATATTATAGAAGTAGAAACTACTTTGTAGCAAGGGCATATTTACCTGTACAAGATATAAATAAAAACAATGGAATTATTAAAATTTCTATTATTGAGGGTAATTATGGAAAGTTTAATTTAAAAAACAACTCTTTAGTTAAAAATAGTATTGTTCAAGATATGTTAGATGATGTAAAAAAAAGAGGAAATGTAGTTTCAGCTAATACTTTAGAACGAGGTATGTTAATCATCAATGACACACCAGGTGTAAAAGTGACAAGTGCTGATATTAAACCAGGAAGCGAAGTTGGAACTAGTGACTTTGATATTACAACCCAAGAGACAAAAAGATTTGATGGATATATTTTAGCTGATAATTATGGAAGTAGATATACAGGTAAAAATAGAGTTATGGCTGGAGTTAATATTAACTCACCTTTTAACATAGGAGATAAGATCTCATTAAGTGGTCTTTTAAGTAATAAGAGTGATTTAAAAAATGGTAGATTAGCTTATTCAGCTCCTTTGATGTCAAATGGACTAAGAGGAGAACTAAGTTATTCTAAAACAACTTATGCCTTAGGAGATAAATATTCAAATCTTGATGCAAAGGGTAACTCTACATCTTTAGATGCTACTTTTACTTATCCAATTATAAGAACAAGATTGGAGAATTTAAATGCTTCATTAAATATTGCTAAAAAAGATTTAAAAGATGAGATTAATGCTCAAGATGATACTACTAAAAAAGATGTTAAATCTTTAAGATTAGGATTAGACTATGACAAGAGTTATTTAGCCTTTAATCTTCCATCATCTTCTAAAGTTAGTTTTAATTATACCTATGGGAAGTTAAGCTTTGATGATAATGCTAAGAAAATAGATGATGAAAATGGAGCTAATACAAATGGTAATTATTCTAAGATTAATATAGATTTATCACATAGTATTAATTTTACTGAAAAACTTTCATTAGATACTTCATTAAACTTACAATATGCCCTTTCACATAAAAACCTAGATGGAAGTGAAGATTTATCTATTGGGGGAGCTTATGGGGTTAAATTATATCCAGATAGTGAAGTAAGTGCTGAAAATGGATATATATTTAATATAGAAGCAAAATATAGATTGCCTGATATAAACTCACTAACAAACACTGTTGGAATCTTTTATGACAGAGGAAGAGCGTTTATGGCTAATAACAATGTAGGATTTGAAGCTAAATCTTTACAAGATGTTGGTGTTGGATATTATGCTTCATATAAAGACTTCTTTGGTCAAGTTCAAGTTGCTTGGAATGTAAATAGTGCTCCTGTTACTAGTGAGCCTGATAGAAACAGTAGAGTCCTTTTTCAAGGTGGGTGGTTTTTTTAAAACCCCTGCCTTTGGGTTAGAAGAGGGTTTAAATAACTATTTTAAAAGATAAACCCTCATTTTTATTTTCTGCTGTTATTTGACCATTTAGCTTTTGAGAAACTATCTCTTTTGCTAAATACAAACCTATTCCTGTAGAAGAGCTCTCTGAAAAATCTTTTTCAAATATCTTTTCTATGAAATCTTTACTTACTCCACCTGCATTATCTTCAAAAATAATTTCGAGTTTATTTTCTATTTCTTTTACAAAAATTCCTATTTTAGGATTTTTTATCTTTCGTCGTTCAAAAGCTTTTAGGGAGTTTTCAAATAAAATCATTAACACATTTAAAAAATAGTTTTTCTCTATTTTTATTTTTAGCTTATCATTACAATCAAAACTTATCTTAATATCTTTTTTTATAAACTCCTTTTCCATAAGTCTTATTACATAGTTTATCTCTTCACAAAACTCAACTTCTTCAATATTTTTTTCTTCTTTATAAAAATGCAACTGCCCAAGAGCTGTCTCTTTTAGGTAAGAAGTTGTCTCTTTTATAATTTTAAGATTATTATCAATAATTGTATCTATATTTTTATCTTTGAATTCACGGGCAGCTTCTATATAAGTGATACTGCTATAAATATTATTTATAGGTTCTTTCCACTGATGGGAGATATTTACCATGGTTTGCCCTATAAAACTAAGTTTTGAATATTCACCTAAAAGTTCAATATTTTTCTCATTTCTTTCTCTCATTACATATACAGAATAAAGTAACCCAATGGCTAAAACCATATCTTGCCCAATGGCTCCTATTGAAATGAAGTAATATAAAAAACCTTCATATTTTAAAATACCAAAAGCGACGAGTATATACAAGACTCCAAAAAAGAAGTAAACAATATTTGCCAATAAATAAAAAATAGAACCATCTTTTTTTAAAAGAAACATTCGAATTGAAAATATCAAAATAGTAAGCATAAGTATAAAGATAATATAAACATAAAATTTACTAAAATAAAGCACATCAGGATAAATGCGATAAAAGAACTGTGTAAAAGCAAAAAGAGTAAGTAAAACAATAGATATTTTTATAATTGTTTGTGTAATTTTAAATTCATTTTTTTGGATATTGAAAAAATATAAGGGAAACAAACCAAATAAAATCATTGCAAAAGCAGGAATAAAAAAGATGAAAAATTTATTTAAATCAAGTGGAATACCCAATTGATATAAAAATCCAGCTACAGAAAGTTGAAAAATCCCAACAGATAAGGTAAATAAAGAATAAATTAAAAAATGCTTCTTTTTAAAAATAAAATAAAGAGTAAAACCAAGAACAATCATCACAAGTAAAATACCGGTAAAAAATGCGTATATCAATCCTTGAAGAAAATAATACGCTTCAAAATCTTTGATATTAATTATATTCCACCTTATTTCCATAGTGCCATAAGTTTTTTGTTTTATAAATATCTCTATTTTTTGTAAAGGTTGAAGCTCAATATCAAAGTAAGAAGTCCTAAAATCATTCTCTCTTTTATTATGTTCTCTTAGGTTTCCTAGTTTGTAAGTTTTTGTTATTTGATTATCTTTTACTAAAAAAACATCAATTAAATTTATTCCTGCCATTTTATTATTTATTCTTTTTTTTAAATTCTGTTTTGTGTTATTTTTTAAATCAATCTTTATCCAAACAGAACTTTTTATTATCCCTAAATTGTATTTTTTTATAGGAATAAAATCATCTTTGTGCTTCATTATCTCTTCTATATTTAAAGAATGATTCGTATCTACAAAATACTTTTCTACAACATCTAAATCATGGGCAAAAATTGAGGTAATAAAAATAAAAAATAAAATAAATAACTTCATACTATCTTTTCAACCAATATCCCATATCTTTTACATTTTCTATAAGTTTGATATTTAGTTTTTTATTTATATTATAAACTGAATTTATCAAAGATTTTTGATTATTTGATTCTAAAATATATAAAAGGTCATCATATTTAATAACTTGATTTTTATATTTAAAAAGATATTCGATAAGTTTTATTTCATAAGAGGTAAATTTATACTCTTTTGAGTCATCAATAAAAGTCTTTTTTAATCTATTGTAAAAAAGAGTCTCAGTAACATAGTATCTTAGTAACTCTTTTTTTTCTAAACTTTTCACAAATTTATTTAGAACATCTTTTAACTCATCCAAGCCATAAGGTTTGACAATATATTCCAAAAGATTTAAGCCAATTGCATTTTTGAGTTTAACTTTATCATCGTAAGAACTTATAATCATAGCAGATATCTCATCATCTTTTTCTCTTATTTTTGACAAAAATTCATAACCATTCATAATAGGCATATCATAATCTACTATTAAAAGATGACACTCTTTTGTATTATATATCTCTAATGCTTCTTCTCCATTATGAGCTATAAATACATTCTTAAAATAATATTCCAAAGTCTTTTTGATATTTTCACAAGCTTGAATATTATCATCTACATGTAATACATTTAATTCTTTTAATATATCTAAGTTATTCATAGAATAGATTATATCATTAAAAAAAATAAAAATAAAAATAGATTCTAAAATTTACAAATCTTTTACTTTCTAATGATTTTGCAATGATTTTGTGTTGCTAATATTTAGCTATTAAAAATTATTTCACAAAAAAGAAGTTTATTAAATGACAAAAAAAATATTATTTCTAACACTTTTTATAACATCACTACTGTTTTCAAAAGAAAGTTTAACCTCATATGACCAAGCAGTAAAACTATTTAATGAAAAAGCTTATGAAAAAGCTTACGAAATATTTCTTTCTTTATCAAAAAATGATTTGGAAAACCAAAATCTAAACTTCTATCTTGGAAGATGTGAATATGAACAAGGGAAATATGATATAGCAATAAGTTATTATGAAAGAATACTTTTTGCTCAACCAAATAATTTAAGAGCAAAAATAGAAATAGCACAAAGTAATTTGATGCTTAAAAACTATACTCAAGCAATAAAAGACTTTAATGCTGTTTTAGTAAATGCAGATACTCCACCAGATGTAAAAAAAAGTATTGAATCAAGACTTGCTTACATAAAACAAACTATGCAAAAACACTTTATAAGTGGAGCTTTAGTATTTGATTTAAGTTATGATTCAAATGTAAATAACTCAGCAACAGCAGGTGAATACTCAGTCTTTGTACCCCAATTGGGAACTGATTTAACTTTAAATAATGATGCTAAAGAAGAATCTGATTATTATTATGATGCCATTGCTGTTATAAACCATGTATATAAATATAATGAAGAATTTTCTTTAAATAACAATCTTGTAGTTTATACCCAAGATTATGATACTAAAAAAGATAGTAATATTGATGTTATATCATTTACTTCTACTCCTACCTTTTACAAAGGAGCAAATAAATATAGCTCTGGAATAGGAATGGATTATGTTAGATACAATGACAAAGACTATTTAAAAAACTATAATCTAATACTTTCAAACTCTCATATCTTTACTCAAACAACTTTAAATGATATTACTTTTAAACTAAGTAAAAAACTCTATGACCAACAAGAAGATAAACAAAAAAATGCTTATGTATTTGATTTAACAAATAGCTTAAAATATAAAACAGAAAGCTTTGGACTTTTTACTTTAGATACTTCATATGCTAAAGAGTTAGAAATATATGAACAAAGAACAGATGTAAGTAAAGAATCATTTGAAGTAAGCTTAGAAAACAGTTTAGCTTTACCATATAAATTTAATCTAAACACAAATATAAATAGTAAAAAAGTAATCTATAGAGATACTGATGTTAACTTTCTATCAAGAAGAGTTGATAAGATAAATAGTGCATCTATTGGAATAACTAGACCCTTAAGAAAAAACTTACTCTTTGCCTTAAAAGCAACAGCTACAAACAATATGTCAAACCAAGAACCCTTTGATTATAAAAAACAAGTTATTAAATCTTCATTGATTTATACATTTTAAGGATTTAACATGAAAAAGATACTCTTATTACTTTTTATCCTTGCAAACTTTTTATTTGCTAGTATAGGACAAATAACAGCTTTAGTTGGTGATGTTAAAATCTCTAGGGATTCAAATACTATCCTAGCTAAACTTGGAGAGAAATTAGAAAAGAATGATGTTATAAATTCTTCTAAAGGTTCTAAAGCTCAAATTACCATGAATGATAATACTATTATTACTATTGGACAAAATTCTACTTTAAACATCTTTGATTATGTTTATGATGAGAGTAAACCAAAAGACTCTAAGGCTAGTTTTGGGTTTATGAAAGGCTCTTTTAAATCTATTACTGGAGCAATAGGTAAAATCAATAAAGAGAGATTTAAACTTAGAACTAAAAGTGCAACTATTGGTATTAGAGGAACTACTATTATTGGAAATCAACAAATCATTATTTGTACTGATGGAGCTATTAGTGTTACTGCTAATAATTTTACTGTTAATGTTGATAAGCAAGAGTTTACAAGACTTCCACAAGGTAAAGCTCCAACTTCTCCTGAGCCTTTGAAGCAAGATACCTTAGATAATGTTCAAAAAGGATTAAATGCTGAGTCTAGTGATAGTAATACTACAGAATCAACAGAAACTAAAGAGAACACTACTTCTAGTGAAGAAGAAAAAGAAGGTTCTAAGGATGATAAAGATGGAACCCTTAAACCTAGTGGTGAAAATGACGGAACTACGCCTAAAGAAAATGTTACTACTCCTTCAGAAAATACTACACCTCCTAAAATTTTAGAAGATACACCTCCTCTTAATCCTATTAAGCCTGATATCCCTACAGAGCATATTAGTTTTTCTGGCTTTTCAACACTTGGGTATGTTTCATTTCTAGCACGCTCTAATGGAACTTTTAGTTCTGTTCAAACTGCAGAAATAGGGTTCAAGGAAAATAATAGCATTAATAACTACATGCTGATTGCAAATAACAAAAATATTACTTTTCCGATTCTCTTTTATGTAGGAGATTTTTACTCTGACTCAGAAGAAGAGAATTTTTTAGGCTTGGGAGAATGGCAAGAAAATACAAATAATTATCTGTATAATAATGGATATTGGGTTAAAGGTCTTAAAACTGATACAAGTTATATAAGCAGTTTAATGAATAATGCTTCAAAGACTACTAAATCATTTACTGGTAATGGTGAGATTAAAGGAACAATATTGGAGAATAATAATTCATACGACATTGATAGTGATTCAGTTATGAACTTTAAATTTGATTTTGGTGCAGGAATAAACTCTTTTAGCGGGAGTATGAACTTAAAATATGGTGCAATTGGTAATAAAAAAAACTATGCCATAGGGTTTGCTGATGGCAAAATAAATAGTTCAGGTTATTCATCAAAATTAACTCATGGAGGGGAAGAGATAAATGGAAGCTTACATGGTTCTTTTTATGGAAGTGGAATAAAAGGATTTGGAGGAAGTGTTAACTTTGATGATGGAGAGATACAAGGGACTGCAGTATTTAGAGGTAAATTTTAATAAAAGAAGCTAAAAATCAAAGACCATCGCTACTTCATCACAAACTGGGGAAGCTATACATCGTATACAAGCAACCCAGATTTTGTGTTCAGGTATTTTCTCTTTTAATAGAAATATAGTTTTATCTAAAAATCAATATGAATTTTTTTTCATATTCTATTCATAAAGGCGTCATGTAAAAACTATACTATTTCCTAAAATAAAAAAGGAAATATGTGCTAAGTATGTCGTTAAAAGCTTTAAAAGCCAATCCTCTAAAAACAACTTTAATATATATAAGTCTAATATTTTCAATAACATCTATTTTTCTTATTAGCTCTATTTCAAATGGAGTTATCTCTATGTACTCAAATATGTTAAAAAGTGATGGAGATATTATTATCACTCAAGCAAAAATCTCTGATACATTTTTTTCAAATGTAAATATAAAACTAATAAAAGAAATCGAAAAATTAAAAGGTGTACAAAAAACTTCAGCGATAATTGTAGGAGCTAGTCCAGTTGAAGAGTTACCAATCGTTGCTGTTTATGGAGTCACTCAAAATAGATTTGAAAATTATAAATTAATCCAAGGATCTTATCCAAAACCAAATGAAGTGCTTGTGGGAAAATCTATTTACAACTCCCTTTCAAATAAAAAAACTGTACAAATAGCCGATAAAAAGTTCCAAGTATCAGGGGTCTATAAAAGTAAGATTGGCTTTGAAAATGGAGGAGTTGTTTTAAATATATCTGATGCAAGTGCCATTTTTAATAAAAGTGCTTCAATGCTAATGGTAAATAGTAAAATTGATACAAATATCAAAGACCTTATCTCAAAAATACAAACACTAAGTTCTGATATAGAAGCAAAATCAACTCAAAACTTTGTGGATAATTATAATCAATTTAAAATCATAAAAACCTCATCAAATCTTATAGGTCTTATCTCATTTTGTATGGGATTACTTGGAATCATAAGTATCATGAGTATAACTATAAATCAAAGAAAAACAGAGTTTGGTATCAAAAGAGCCATAGGAATTTCAACTAAAAAAATAATCTTGCAAATCATGAGTGAAAGTACTATTTTAGGAGTTTTTAGTTTTATAAGTGCCTTTTTTATCTCTTGGATTGCCTTATATTTTATAAGAACCTCATCACTATTTCATGGGTATGTAAATGGTGAGATTTCATCTACTTTGGCTGTTTATTTATTTGGCTGTTCTCTTTCAATGGCAATTTTAGGTTCAATCATTCCAGCATTAAATGCTTCAAAAATCGACCCAATCATTTTAATGCAGGGAGATAAAATATGATTATCCAAGCTTCAAATATAAACCATGATTATAATGGTGATATTGCATTAAAGAATATTAATTTACAAATAAAAAAAGGTGAATTTATCTCTTTGATTGGAGAAAGTGGAAGTGGAAAAACAACTCTTCTTTCGATATTGTCAACACTTCTTAAACCTAGAAGTGGAGAATTAAACTTTGAAGAGAGTAATTATGCGGATATTACAAATATAGATAAATTTAGACAAAAAAATATCGGTTTTATTTTTCAATTTCATTATTTGATAAATTATCTAAACAACTTTGAAAATATAAAACTAGCAAATGAAGCTGCCTCAAATCATGAGATAGAGTATCTTTTAGATTTACTTGATATAAAAAATCTAGCTAAAAAATTCCCAAATGAGATATCAGGAGGTCAGCGACAAAGAGTAGCTATCGCAAGAGCACTTATAAATACTCCTAAAGTACTTTTTGCTGATGAACCAACAGGAAACTTAGATTCTAAAAATGCAAAAAAAGTATTTGAACTATTTAGAAAACTATCAAAGGAAGGTATGACAATAGTTGTGGCAACTCATAATAAAGAGTTAGCAAAAACAGCTGACAAGATTTACGAAGTAAAGGATGGACAACTTGCTTAATTTTAACACTTTTGTAAACAGACAATTTAAAATATCACTTATATTTTTATTTTTGGCACTATTTTTTGGGATATTATATTCTATAAATTTACTTGGATACTCTATAAACTCAACTACTTTATTACCATCAAATATACGTTCATTACATATTAGTCTTATCCTTTATGGTTTTGTTCCCTTGATGCTTTCATATTTACCCTTTTTGATTATAAATAAAGATGGGGTACAAAGTGAAAAAGGCTTACATTACTTAAATCTTTATACTATTTTTTGGTATATCTTTTTAGTCTTTATGATTAGCTCACTTCTTTTTGGAAATACAAGAGGTTTGGCTTTTTATGATTTTCCTTATGAATTAAACTTTATACTTGCTATTGCAGGAGTTTTTTATATTATTGCTTTATACAAATATATAAAAGCCTATGAAATTATTCCTTTATGGATAAAGGTGTGTTTGTGGGTAGTAGTTATCGCTCCCTTTGCACTTTTGATTTTGATGAATCCTGTTATTGGGCAAGTTGAAAGTACAATTTCTGGACCCCATGGAGATAATACTTTGGGTATGAGTTTAGCATTGATTCCAATATATTATCTAATCATCAAACTTCTTAATGTGGGTACTTTTAAAGCTAGATGGAATATCTTGTGGATTATTCCTACTGTGTTTTATTTTTGCTCTGTTTTATATAGAACTTTTGTAGGACACTTAACATATGAACAAGAGTGGTTTTTTCAATGGTTAACTTTTCTTTATATTCCTATTTTATATAGATGGTACAAAGATGCCCAAATTGAGACTTTTGCCCAAAAGGCTCTTCTTATTTCTATGCTTGCATTTTTGTTTGTAGATGTTGAAGGGAATATTTTGTTTATTCCTGAGTTTAGATGGCTTTTTCATAGAAATGACTTAATAGTTGCCCACGCGCATGTTGCTATGGGTATTGGTGTATTTTTCATGGTAATTGCTATGTTTGTATCATATGTAAAAGAGCTTAAAAAACTCTCTTTTTATATTTTATACTTAGCTGGTCTTTTAGGTATTTTTGCAGTTTTAAGTATCTCTGGCTTTATTCAAGCAAATGTTATTCATGGAAATATTAATTTTCTATGGATGTTAAGAAGTATATTTGGAGTACTTACATTTTCATCTTTATTTACTTTTATTTCTTTTAAACTTGAGCTTACAAACTTACAAAAATACAATCTTTTTGGAGTATTAGCAGATGGATTAGGGGGTATTTCTTTAATACTACTTGCTAGTTTTACCTATCCTCTTTTGGGATTTTCATTTACAGGAACTTACGAATATGTAGTTTTTGCTTTTGTAAGTACTACGGGGATTATTCACTATTTTGCTCTTGGATTTAAAGAGCATGAACAAATACTTACAAAACTAACAGTTATAACAAGAGTGATAATTAGTTCAGTATTTTTTGCACTTTTTTATAACAAAACCTTAGGAATAGAAGCACTTATGATTTCTCTTTTTGATGTTATTTTTGCTTCTATTTTTTTACTATTTTTTTTAGAAAGAAGAACTCGTTCTTCTCTTTAGAATTTGTTTCTTTAGTTGGAATTTATTTCCAACGATAAAAGAAAACCATAATATTAAGGTCCCTTTTAAATGGGACATTTAAAAGGAGAACCTATGCCAAAAATAGCACTTACACTTTTCGTAGCATTTGAACTTTGCTACTATTTACTTGTAGCACAAACAGGTATTGTGGAGTATTTTTCATCAAATATCTTTTTAATAGCCTTTTTACCAATCGGTGGAGTTATTGGTTCATTATTAAGTTATTACATAAAAATACCAAATCAACAAAAGATAACTATCTTTTTATGTATGCAATTAGTTTTGACATTTTTTTATCCAAACTTTTCAAGTTTTGAACTGTTTTTATTAGGAATTAGTGTTGGGGCATTAGCACCATTACTTATAAATGAACTAAAAAAAGCAAGTATTATGGAACTAGGATTTGCTTTGTCTATCTCATATGGAATTGGAACTTTATTATTTAACTATGATGTTTCAAAAAGAGAGTTTATTGGAGTAGCTTTTACTTTAATAGCCCTACTTTGTTCAACACAACTTCCAAAACTAAAAGAGATAAAACCAAACTTTTCAGTTGAATCATACTCTTTATTTATCATGGTTTTATGGATATTTTTAGACTCTGCACTTTTTGAAACCTTATCAAGGGATGTAAGTATTCCTATTTGGAGAGGTGGTTATACCTTTGAAATAGTTATATTCCATATTTTAGGTGTAATTGCAGCTTTGAGAGTCAATATACAAAAACTTGAAAAAGAGTTATTCATAGTGATACTTTTTGCACTTTCTTATCTATTTTATTTCTTGCAAGAGCCACTTTTATTGTCTATTTTTTATCCTTTTGTAATCTCTTATTATAATGTGACTATTTTACAATCCCTTCTAAAAAAAGATTTAAAAGTATTAGCAGTTTATATGGTTTTTATAGGATGGATGGCATCTGGTGCTGGCTTATTTGTAGCCTTAGAAAATATTATTCTTTTTGTTCCAATTATATTTTTAATCTCACTAATAAAAGTTTTAAATTCACAAGACACAATTCAATCAAAGGAGAAAGAATGTTTAAATTAGTTTTAGTTTTATTATTTGCATTAATTGCAAATGCCAATGAATTGAAGTTGCTTGATGGTCAGATTCAAGCCCACACAGAAGTTTTTGGAGATAGTACTATTGATCCTCAAACAAAAGATATAATAACAAAGGTACAAAAAGGTGATTCAATAGAGTCAATAAGTGGAGAATTTATTATCAACTCTTCTACTCTTACAAGTGATAATAAAGACAGAGATAAACACATGTATGAAGTATTGAGATCTTCAGTTTGTCCAAAAATTTTGTTTACTATTATTGCCATTGAAAAAGCTGGAGATAAATATAAGATAACAGGTAATTTGAAAATGAATAAAATGACCCATCAAATCACAACATTGGCAACTATAACTCAAAATGATAAAATAAACATAAATGGAGATTTTTCAATAAATCTTACAGATTTTGACATAGAACCACCAACAATGTTTTTTCTAACAGTTAGAAATAAAATAGATATAAAATACAATTTTAACTTTAATAAAGGAATATAGATGTTAAAAAAACTTTTACTTTTGCCCCTATTTGCTATTATTTTGTATGCAAGTAGTTTTGAGGTAAATCAAAACATAGGAACTTTTTCATTACCAAATCAATTTGATGAAAAGCAGACGATAGATAGTTCTATTACTACTATTTTAGTATCTTTTGAAAAAGGAACAGGAAAAGATGTAAACCAATTCTTAGCTAGTAAAGATAAAGACTTTTTGAAAAATCATCACGCAGTTTTTATTGCAAATATTTCAGGAATGCCCTCAATCATTACAAGAATGTTCGCTTTACCTAAAATGAGGGATTATAAGCATAGTGTTTTATTAATTTATGATGATGAAGATAAAAGATTTGTAAGTAAAGATGAAAAAACAACTGTATATAAACTTGAAAATGGTGTGATAAAATCTATTTCATTTATCACAAAAGATGATTTGGAAAAAACTTTTCAATGAAATTACCATCACTAAATGAAGTTGAAGTATTTGTACAAGCCCCTGATTTAGAGGACTTAAAAATACTTCACCTTAGTGATATACATATCAACAAAAAAACTCCCCTAAAAGATATCCAAGATTTAGTAAGTCTTTGTAATCTCTGCGAAGCTGATTTTATAGTTATCACAGGAGATATTATTGACTGCAAAGTAAAATACATAATTGATAAACTTGAAGTTTTAAATAGTATAGAAAAAAAAGTTTTTTATATAAGTGGAAACCATGACTTGTTTTATGGTTTTGATGAGTTAAAAGCTTCACTAAAAGCTTTTACCCTTTTAGATAATGAAACTTGTTTTTTAAAATACACAAATACAAAAATAGCCTTAGCAGGATTAAGTGATAGATTCTCAAAATTTTTTAAAATCAAAAGAGAAGAAAACAAAGTTATAAACTTTTTAAGTGCATATGAAAACTCTATTTTTCTAGCTCACCAACCAAAAGATTATAAGTTTGCTTTAAAAGCCAATGCCAAACTCTTTTTATGCGGTCATACTCACGGGGGTCAAATTTATCCTTTTCACTATTTTGTTAGACTTTTTCAACCTTTTTTAGCGGGAATTTTTTATATAAAAAACACAGCTATATATGTAAATAAAGGTTTAGGATATTGGGGCATAAATTTCAGATATAAAGCAAAAAGTGAAATTACCTTATTAAAATTAACATCAAAAAGTGTAGAATAATCAAATGAAAATTTTAATAATCGAAGATGATGTAAAAATCGTAAACTTTTTAAAAAAAGGCTTAGAAGAAGAGTCTTATAGTATAGATTATTCACATAATGGTGAAGAGGGATTATATTTAGCAAGTGTCAATAGTTATGATTTGATTTTACTTGATATTATGCTTCCTTTACTTAATGGAATAGAAGTGTGCAAAAAATTAAGAGCTAGTAATATAAACACACCTGTGATTATGTTAACTGCAAAAGACAGTATTGAAGATACTATAAAAGGCTTAGATATTGGAGCAAATGATTATTTGCCTAAACCTTTCTCTTTTTCTGAACTATTAGCAAGAATAAGAGTGCAATTAAGAGCAAAAGACTCAAATCAAACCATACTTAAAATAGCCGATTTAGAGCTTGACTTACTTGCAAAAACAGCAAAAAGAGCAGATAAAGATATAACTTTAACAGCAAAAGAGTTTTCACTTTTAGAGTATTTAATCAAAAATCAAAATAAAGTTTTATCAGAAACAGTATTAGGATCTATGCTTAATAATATGGATGAATCAAATATAAGCAATATTGTAAATGTTTATATTTATAGACTTAGAAATAAAATAGATAAGCCTTATGAAAAAAAGCTTATAAAAACAATTAGAGGATTAGGATTTAAAATAGATGCTCAATAAGCTATCAATCAAACGAAAACTACTTATATATAATGTTTTAATTCAAGGCTTTATTTTAGTAATTCTTGCTTTTTCTATTTATAAAACTCTGCAAGTTTCAACTATTGATAAAATAGAGACTTCATTAAAAGTAATTATTTTAGATATTACAGATGATATTATTCATCACAAAAACAAGCTTTCTGAATTGGATTTTAAAGAAGAAAATGAGTATAAATTTAAACCTTTGTACATAAAATTAATAGAAATAAATAAAGAACTAAAAGTAATAAGTCCTTCATATTTCCCAAGTTCAATACCACTTAATTTTAATCACATACAAAATAATACTATTCATTTTGTAGAATACGAAAACTACATACTTGGTGAAATAAAATTTATAATGAATAATAAAAATTATATCTTGCAAGTTGCGACTGATTATAAAATATTAAATCATACTATGGAAAATCTATTTTATATTTTGCTTTTTATTATTCCAATTATTTTAATATTCTCTATTATTGGTGGATATTTTTTGATTTATAAATCTTTTGCACCCATTGAAAAGATACTTTTTGATTTAAAAAATATAAATGCCACAACTTTATCTGCGCGATTAAAAAACTCAAATACTAAAGATGAAATTTCACAACTTTCAAATGAAATCAATAGTTTACTTCAAAGACTTGAAATATCTTTTGATAAAATAAATCAATTTTCAAGTGATGCTTCCCATGAACTTAAAACTCCCCTTACTATTATTAGAGGAGAAATAGAGATTGCACTTAGAAAAGATAGAGATTCCAAGGAATATAAAGATACATTAGAAGTCTGTTTAGATGAAGTTTTGATGATACAAAACACTATTGATGATTTACTTTTTTTAGCAAAAAATGAGAACAATATAGATACCTATGAAGAAGATGCTTATATGGATGAAATAACACTCGAGGCAATAAAAGAGTTGTCTCTATATGCAAAACTAAAAAATATAACTATCCAATCACAAATCATAGATATTTTCCAAATCAAAGGACATACAAAACTTTTAAAAATAGCCATCAAAAACATTCTAAAAAATGCTATCTCTTTTAGTCATGAAAATACAAATGTCATTATAAAAAATTATATAGAAGGAAATAATCTAATCATCAGTATTGAAGATAAAGGAATAGGAATAGCACAAGAAGAACAAAATAAGATTTTTGAGAAGTTTTATAGAACAGATAAAAGTAGAAATAAAGAATCAGGCGGAACAGGATTGGGAATGGCAATAGTTGAAAAAATCATCTCAAGCCATAATGGAAAAATTGACTTAAAAAGTATTGAAAACAAAGGTACAACTGTAAAGTTAATCTTTACAAAAAATAAGTTCTAAATCCCATTTATTTTGTGATTTTTAACTTTTTGGCTACAATTCCACCAAAAGATACTCTTATTGGGGAGTTTTCCCTCAAAACTTAAGAAAACAATCAAATTTATAAATTTTGGATTTTAAAACTAGTGGAGAAAAAATGGTAAAAAAATATTTTAAAAAAGAGGAATGGTTTAGCAACATAAGAGGAGATACTCTCTCTGGACTTGTAGTTGCATTAGCACTAATTCCTGAAGCAATAGCCTTTTCAATTATTGCAGGAGTTGACCCTAAAGTTGGACTTTATGCTTCATTTTGTATAGCTGTTGTGATTTCATTTGTGGGAGGTCGTCCTGGAATGATTAGTGCTGCAACGGGAGCTATGGCACTTGTAATGGTAAGTCTAATAAAAGATTATGGTTTACAATATTTACTTGCTGCAACTTTATTAACAGGTGTTTTTCAAATAATTGCAGGATATTTAAAACTTGGAAGATTTATGAGTTTTGTTCCAAGAGCTGTTGTTATTGGTTTTGTAAATGCTTTGGCTATTTTAATTTTTATGGCTCAGCTTCCTGAACTCACAAATGTAACTTGGCATGTTTATGCTCTTACAGCCTTTGGACTAGCTATCATATATCTATTTCCTTATGTTCCAAAAATTGGGAAAATCATTCCTTCACCACTTGTCACAATCGTCACCTTAACTCTTATTGTACTTTCTTTAGGAATTGATATAAGAACAGTTGGAGATATGGGAGAACTACCTGATACTTTACCAATATTTTTATTTCCAGATATTCCACTAAATCTTGATACTTTACTTATCATTCTTCCATATTCTGTTTCACTAGCAGTTGTTGGTCTTTTAGAATCACTTATGACTTCAACTATAGTTGACGAATTAACAGATACAAAAAGTAATAAAAATAGAGAATGTGCAGGACAAGGTATTGCAAATATTGCTTCTGGATTTTTAGGAGGAATGGCTGGATGTGCTATGATTGGACAATCAGTTATCAACATAAAATCAGGTGGACGAACAAGATTATCAACTTTTTTAGCTGGTATATTTTTACTTATTATGGTTGTATTTTTAAGTGATATAATCTCAGTAATTCCAATGGCTGCATTAGTTGCTGTTATGATTATGGTATCAATTGGAACTTTTGATTGGGGTTCAATTAAAAACCTAAAAACACTACCAATATCTACAAACTTAGTGATGCTTACAACCGTTTGTGTAACGGTTTATACCCATAACTTAGCACATGGAGTTTTTTCAGGAGTATTACTAGCTTCACTATTTTTTGCTAATAAAATCTCTCACTTTATGTACAATGAAACTTCATACAATGAAGATAATACAATTAAAACCTACAAATTTGTAGGTCAAGTATTTTTTAACAGTGCAGATAAATTTTATGAAGCCTTTGATTTTAAAGAGGTTTTAGATAAAGTTATTATTGACCTAACTCGTGCTCACTTTTGGGATATTTCAGCTGTAAATGCGCTTGATAAAGCAGTTATAAAATTAAGACGAGAAGGTGCAGAAGTTGAAATAATCGGTCAAAATGAAGCTAGTAAAACTATTATTGATAGATTTGGAATTCATGATGATCCACAAGAAATTGAAAAAATAATGGGAGGACACTAAAATGAGTTCAAAAAAAGTTTTAGTTTGTATTGATGATTCTTCATATTGTAAAGCTGCTTGTGAATATGGAGTTTACATCTCTAAACTTCACAATTTACCACTTGTCTTATTAAATGTGGTAGATCATTTACATATCTCTAAAAAAGTTGATTTGTCAGGAAATATTGGATTTGGTTCAAAGGAGACTTTACTTGAACAACTTAGCCTTGAAGAGCAAGAAGAGAGTAAAAAACTAATAAGTAAAGGGCGAACTCTTTTAAAAACTTTTAGTGAATATGCAAAAGAGAAAGGAGTTGAAAATCTTTTTTCACTTCAAAGACATGGAAGTTTTGAAGAGAATCTTGAAGATTTAGAAAAAGAGACCTTTATTGCAATAATTGGTTTTGATAAAAATAGTAAAAACCTTGAAGATATTATTAGAGCTCTTACTCTTCCAATACTTCTTGTAAACTCTGAGTTTTCACCAATAAAATCAATTTTAATGGCATATGATGGTTCTGATTATGCAAATAAAGCTATCAATGAAGCTACAAAAGAGCCAATATTCCCAAATATTACTAGACATATAGTAAATATAAATAAAGATAAACAAAGTTCTCAAAAACTTTTAAATGAAGCTAAAAACCTTTTTGCCAAAGCAGATTTTGAAGTACAAACTTCTTCTTTAGAAGGTGATAATAAAGTTGAAGAGATACTAAATTATCAAAAAAATAATAGTTTAGACATTGTCGCAATGGGTGCATATAGTCATAATAGATTAAAAAGTGTTTTATTTGGAAGTTTCACTTCTAAAATGCTAGAAAAAGCAGAAAAACCTTTACTTCTTTTTAGATGAAATCTAAAAAGAAGTTGATTAACTTTATGTTAACTACTTATTAATTTAACTTAAATAGAATTCTATTAGCATTACTATGAGGAATAAAATGAAAAACTTTACACAATATAAACTGATAATTTTTGTAGCTATTTTTTTAACTACATTTTTTAATCTCTCTTTTTTTAAGAGCATAATAACAACATATCCCTTTACTGGAACAAATATTATTTATCTACTATCTATAACTTTTGTTCTATTAGCTTTAATTGTATTCTTATTTTCACTTGTAGCATCTAAATATACTACAAAACCTATTTTAATAATTGTACTATTCGTCTCATCTTTTACTGCATATTTTATGGATACATATCATGTTGTAATTGATACAGAAATGATAAGAAACACATTACAAACTAATTTAAGTGAATCAAGTGATTTATTTAGTTTTCAACTTGTACTTTATGTTCTATTATTGGGAGTTATACCTTCACTTATAATTTACAAACTAAAAATTAATTATAGACCATTAAAAAGTGAAATCTTTGCAAAACTTAAAACCATAATTATCTCATTATTAGTAATTGTTATTGTGATTCTTAGTTTAAGCAAGTTTTATACTTCATTCTTTAGAGAACATAAACCTTTAAGATACCATGCAAATCCTATATTTTGGATATATAGTATTGGTAATTATATAAATAAAACTATAAATAGTGGTCCAATAGTTTTAGAAGTAATTGGTAAAGATGCAAAATTTTCACCGGAAGAGATTAAGAATAATAAAAAAGAACTTTTAGTTATGGTAGTGGGCGAAGCAGCTAGAGCGAATAGATTTTCATTAAATGGATATAAAAGAGAGACCAATCCTTTATTAAAAAAAGAAGACATTGTAAACTTCCCAAATATGTATTCATGTGGTACTTCAACAGCAGTTTCTGTTCCATGTATGTTTTCTATATATACAAGAAGTCAATATACTTATAAAAAAGGTATCTCAACTGAAAATGTAATTGATGTATTAAATAATACAAAAAAAGTAAATATACTTTGGAGAGATAATAATTCTGATTCAAAAGGTGTGGCACTTAGAGTTGACTATCAAAATTTTAAAGACCCTAAAGTAAATACAATATGCGAAAATGGAGAGTGTAGAGATGAAGGTATGCTTATAGGTCTTGATAAATTTATTGAAAAGCATAAAAATGAAGATATGCTAATTGTTCTTCATCAAATGGGAAATCATGGACCAGCATATTATAAAAGATATCCAAAAGAGTTTGAAAAATTTAAACCTGTTTGCAAAACCAATCAATTGGAACAATGTACACAAGAAGAAGTTGGTAATGCTTACGATAATGCAATACTTTATACTGATTATTTCTTATCAAAAACAATAAACTTTTTAAAACAGTATTCAAATGATTATCATACAGGTTTAATTTACATGAGTGACCATGGAGAAAGCTTAGGAGAAAATGGTTTATATTTACATGGAATGCCATATCTTATAGCACCAGATGAACAAAGACATATAGGATCTCTCATGTGGTTTGGAGATGATGATATAGATACTCAAAAATTAAAAACATATTCCAATAAAAGATTTTCTCAAGATAATCTTTTTCATACACTTTTAGGTTTTTTTGAACTTGAAACAAATGTTTATAAAAAAGATATGGATATATTAGCAAATGCAAGAAAGTAATAGATATATATTATTTACAATTATTTGTTTAGTATTAACTATTGCTCTTTTTCAATATACTTCTTTGGATATCTATGTACAAAATTACTTTTTTCAAATAGATACCCATAGTTGGATATTAAATAGAGATGAACCTATATTAAGATTTTTGTTATACGATGGAATAAAAAAACTACTAATTACTTTTGCTCTTTCTGTACTTTTAGTATTTATTATTTTTAGAAAAAAAGAACTTATAAAAAGATACAGAAATGGCCTTATTATTCTTATTTTCAGTTCTATATTTGTGCCCTTAGTTGCTGGTACATTAAAAGATATTACAAATACTCCTTGTCCAAAGAATTTAGAGCACTATGGAGGAAGATATCCAGATATAAAGATTTTAGATTCTTATCCAAAAGATTTTGTTCAAGAAAGAAGAATCAAATGTTGGCCAGCAGGGCACGCAAGTGGTGGATTTGCTCTTATGGCACTTTTTTTTCTTTTTAAGAAAAGAAAAAATAAAATAATTGCTTTAGGATTTGCCCTTTTTGTTGGTTGGAGTATGGGGCTTTATAAAATGCTTATAGGCGATCACTTTTTAAGTCATACCATCGTCACCATGATTTTAGCTTGGCTTATAATTTTAATAATTGCAAAAATAGTACAAAGGAAAGAACTTGAGAAACCAGCCCAAATATAACTTTTTTAAAAATACCTCTTATGCTTTAAAAGGATTACTTGATTTAATAAAAACAGAAACCTCTTTTAAAGTAGAACTTATTATTACTATAATTTTATTACCAACTCTATTTTTTATAGATACAACACTTACCAATAAACTTTTGATGTTTATTACTTTGATGGGTATGCTTTTAGCTGAGACTACAAATAGTGCCATTGAAAGAGTTGTTGATCTTGTAACTTTAGACCATCATAAGATGGCAGGACGAGCAAAAGATGTAGGAAGTGCTATTGTATTTACTAGTATTTTTATTTTTGTTGTGACTTGGAGTTGTATATTACTTTCTAAATTGTAAAGAAAGTGTCAAGAAAACCTTCTAGTGTACTTTAAGCTTTTGTTTTATACTTACAATATAAAAACATAAAGGCTTAAAGATGAAACTACTAATTCTTCTAGGATTAATTCTAAATCTAACTTATGCTTCTGTTGTTGATGGTTATTTAAATGATCTCAAAGTAGAAGTTCAAAAATCAAATCCAAACTTCAAAGGTTTTGATATAAAAAGAGGTGAAGAGATTTTCACATCAAAACATATGGGAAAAAAAGGCAAAGAGATATCATGTACTTCTTGCCATGGTATTGATTTAACAAAATCTAGCAAAAATTTCTTCACTGGAAAAGTAATAGAACCACTATCTCCAGTAGCCAATCCAAAAAGATTTACTGAAGTAAAAAATATAGAAAAATGGCTAAGAAGAAATTTCAATGATGTTTATAATAGAGTTGGAACAGCACAAGAAAAAGGTGATGTTGTAACTTATATATTGTCAAAGGATAAATAATGAAAGCTCTAATAATATTGACCTTACTAAGTTCACTAATTTTTGCAGAAAATCATTACTCTAATGGAAGACCTGGAGTAAAACCTGTAGATAATAAAATCTATAAACTAGAGTGTAGTGCTTGTCACTTTGCATATCAACCAGGTCTTTTACCAGCAGCTTCTTGGAATAAGATGATGAATAATTTAGAAAATCACTTTAACACAGATGCCAGCCTTGCAAAAGAAGATTTTAAAATCATAAAAGAATACTTAAATAAAAATAGTGCTGAAAAAGCAATGGAATACAAAAGAAGTAGCAGAATTGTAAATAGTATAAGAAGTGGGGATGTTCTAGAATCTATTTCTAAAGTTCCATATATCATCAGAAAACACAATGAGTTACGACCTGCAATGTTATCTCAAAAAGAAGTAAAAGGATTATTTAACTGTGTAGCTTGTCATACCACAGCCCAAAGAGGAATATACAGTGAAAGAGATATAAAAATTCCAAACTATGGAAGATGGGATGATTAGGAGATAAGATGCAAAAAATATATATTTGGTCACTACCAACAAGAGTATTTCACTTTTTATTTGCTTTTTTTATTTTATTAGTATTTATTTCAAGTGAAGAAGATAGATGGTTATCATACCATGCAATAATTGGATATGCAATATTTATACTTTTAATATTTAGATTAGCATGGGGAATTTTTGGTCCAAAACACTCAAAATTCAAAGACTTCCCAATGGGCAAAAAAAATATAAAAGAGTTTTTAAATAATATCTTTGAAGATAAACAAAAATATGTAGGACACAACCCAATAGCTTCATATGTCATGATAAGTATGCTTGTTGTTTGCTTTTTTGCAGTTATAACTGGAGTTTTAGCATATGGGATACAAGAAGGAAAAGGAATATTTGCATATTTAAATAGCTCTTTTTTTGAAGATATGAAATTATTTAAACATATTCATGAATTTTTATCAACTCTATTTTTGGTACTTTTAGCTTCTCATATATTGGGAGTAATCAGTGATAGAATACTTCATAAAAAACATGAAACGCTAAACTCTATAGTAACAGGTTATAAAAAAAGTGAAAATGAGCAGGGAATAAAACTAAATATTTTCCAAAAATTTTTAGCTTTTATGTTTTTAGCTATTCTTGTTTCTTTTTTCATATTTAATATTGTAAAACCAAATAATGTTTTAATAGCTTCAACTTTTAAAGCAGTAGATTATAAAAAAGAAAACCCTCTTTTTGTAAGCGAGTGTGCATCGTGCCATACTCTGTATCCCTCCAAATTTATTGCCTGAGAAATCATGGAGAATATTGATGAAAGATTTAGAGAATCATTTTGGAGATGATGCAAGCTTAGATGCAAAAGATGAGAAAATTATCTTAGACTTTTTAGTAGAATTTAGTGCTGAAAAATCTACAAAAAAAGCTAGTTTCAAAATTCTAAAGTCTATAGGAAATAAAGATATAATAGCCATGACCCAAACCACTTATTGGAAAAAGAAACATGAAGATATTCCAAAAAGTGTATTTTTAAACAAAGAAGTTAGAAGTAAAGCAAACTGTAAAGCTTGCCATAGTGATGTGGAGAAAGGATTAATTGAAAATGATAAAATTAAAAATATTAGCTCTTTTATGTAGTATTATTTTCACTTCTAATCTTTTTGCAGATAAGTATGAGCACCATGAAAAAAATGAAGAATATAGACATCATATTTATAAAAATTTAGATTATCTAAATCTTGACAAGAACCAATTATCTAAGCTAAAAGAGGTATTAAAAAGATATAAAAAAGAGTCTAAAAGATTTTATAAATTTGAAAGAAAAAAAGAAAAAGAATTAACTCAAATAATAACAAAAAAAGATTTTGACGAAATAGCTTATGAAAAAGTTTTAGATGAGATTAACCAAAAATCAAAAGAAATAGAAATAGAAAATCTAAAAAAGATTCATGATATATTAAATGATACACAAAAAGAGAAATTTTCTCACTTTTTAAAGGAGTGGAGAATTGAATAGAAAAGTACTACTTATAGAAGATGATTTGCAAATGCAAAGTTTGATAAGTGATTATCTAAAAGATTATCACTTTGATTGTATTTCATTTGCAAATCCGAAAGATGCCCTTGATGAATTTTGTAAAAACCAAGATTTTTGTATTGCTATATTGGATTTGATGTTACCTGGAATGGATGGATTTGATTTGTTTAAAAAGTTAAAAGAGATAAAAGATATACCTATTATTATCTCATCTGCTAGGGGTGATATTGGAAATAAAATACATGGCTTTGAATTAGGAGTTGATGATTATTTAGCAAAACCATATGAACCAAGGGAGTTAGTACTTAGAATAGAATATATTCTAAAAAAATACTCAAGTAAAAAAATAGAAGTTGGTGCTTTTGAAATAAACAAAGAAAATAGAGAAGTAATAGTTGATAATTTTCCAGTTGAATTTACTAAAATAGAGTTTGAGATTTTTATTTTTTTAATAGATAACCTAAATAAAATATCTTCAAGAGAACAAATACTTCATGCCACTTCCCTAGATCCAAATACAAAAAATCGAACAATAGATATGCACATTTCAAATATAAGATATAAAATCGGTGATGATTCCAAAAACCCAAAATATATAAAATCTGTTTGGGGTGTTGGTTATAAGTTTGTGAGTTAAAATGAGTATAACAAAAAAGATTTCTATTTTATTTATCATAAGTCTTATTCTTATGAGTATTATTGGATATTGGATAGATAGTATAAATTCCCAAAGAATAGATAGTCTAATAAAAGACAAATATTTAAAAATAGCAACTGAGATTTATGAAAATATCGATAACACAAATTTAGTAAATCAAATAATTAAAGAGTATAAACTAAAACCCATCACCAAAAATCAAACAAAAGAAGAAAAGATTTTATACAGTGAAGCTCACACTTTTGGCTCTATTTCTATATTTCATAAGGGCTTTGATGATGAACTTATTCTTCATATAAAATATCTTGAAGATGAATATATTTTAAAAACCCAAGATGAAAAAAACCTAAATGAAAAATTTACACTGAATACCTTGGTTTTTCTTGATGTTTTTGTTTTATTTCTTATATTTTTATATATTATTAAACTGCTCTCACCTCTTAAAAAAATCACAAAAGAAATAGAGAGTTTTTCAAAGGGTGATTTAAGTGCAAGAATCAAAATCAAATCAAATGATGAAATTGGAATATTAGCAAATACCTTCAATAAGATGGCCACTAACCTAGAAGAGTTAATTAAAACAAGAGAGGCCCTACTTAGAGATATTGGGCATGAACTTAGAACCCCAATTGCTAAGGGTAAGTTTGCCATAGAAAAAATTGATGACTTTTCGCAAAAAGAGCTTTTGAAGAAAATATTTTCTGATTTGGAAATTTTAACAAATGAACTAATAGAACTTGAAAAACTAAACTCTTCAAAACTTGATATTACAAAATTTAGTGCTGAAACTTTGATATTAGAGGCTTTAGATAAATTATATATAAATGATGAAACAAAAATAAATTTAATTATAGAAGATGATTTTAAAATAGAAGGTGATTTAAATTATTTATGTATTACTTTAAAAAATTTAATTGACAATGCCCTTAAATATGCAAGCTCTTTTCCTATAAATATAAAAGCAAAAAATCAAACTATTTTAGTGGAAAACAAAGGTGAAAAACTATCAAAAGAGTTAGAGTATTACTTAAAACCTTTTACCCAAGAATTAGTCCAAAGAAATGGTTTTGGATTAGGGCTTAGCATTGTTGCTAAAATATTAAATAGACACTTCTTAAAACTTGAGTATGAGTACAAAAATAATAACAATATCTTTAAAATCAACTTCAAATAGAAAATTTAGTATAATCCATAAAAATAAAATGAAAGAGTTATTAAATAAATGACAGCTTTACAAATTGCAGATATCATAGGAATAATTTGCTTCGCAGCAAGTGGCTTTTTAATCGCTGTGCATTATAACTTAGATATTTTAGGAATAGTTATTTCTTCTTTCTTAACAGCCCTTGGAGGTGGAATGATTAGAGATACAATTGCAAATAAAACTCCATATATTTTTACAGATACACTTCCTGTAACACTTGTAATTGGAACAGTTTTTTTATCTCTTGCTTTTAAACTTCATAAAATAGCAGATTTTGAAGGAAAAATAGCCTTTATAATATCTGATGCCATTGGCCTTGTCTCTTTTGCAATAACTGGTTCCATCATAGCTATTGAAAATGACTTCAATTTTGTAGGTGTTCTTATTTTAGCTTTTCTAACAGCTGTTGGTGGAGGAACAATTAGAGATATTCTAATAAATAGAGTTCCATCAATACTTGTAAGTGAGTTTTATGGAACAGTTGCAATAATAGTTGGATTAGGTATGTATATTTTACAATTATTTGAGCAAAGAAATATTTTGAATATTACTATATTATTTGTTTTTGGTGTTCTTTTAAGATTGATAGCTTATTATAAAAAGTGGTCTTTACCAAAGTTATAGATCTACTATAACTTTGTTTTTACCACTCTCTTTTGCACTATAAAGTGCCTTATCTGCTCTATTTATTGTTGATTCAATATCTTTGTCAAGCTGTGCATCAAATTGAGCAACCCCTAAACTAAGAGTAAAACTAAATTTGCCTGTTTTTACTTCAACAGAATAATCTTGCACATTTTGCCTAATATTTTCTGCAACACTTTGGGCAAAAGATAAAGAAGTATTATATAAAAGAATTACAAACTCTTCTCCACCAAATCTAGCTACAATATCACTTTTTCTACAGTTATTTTCTAATATTCTTGAAAGTGAAACTATAACTTTATCACCAACAGAGTGTCCATATGTATCATTTATATTTTTAAAGTTATCTACATCTAAGATAATAATTGAGATATGATGATTATTTCTAATAGAAAGACTCTGCATTGTAATAGCTGCTTCTGTAAAATATCTTCTATTATATAATTGAGTAAGGGGATCTTTACTTGAAAGTTCTTTTAACTCTTCATTTGATTTTTTTAATCTTTGTGATGTCTCATGAAGTTTTGTATGGTCATAAATATATAAACAAACTAATCTTTTATCTAAATCATAAGGTACTAATGTGACATCTTGTCTCATATATTTAAAAACTTTTCCCATAATACTATTTGATTGAATTTTAATTAAATACTCATGGGGTTCTACACTAAAAAAAGAAGTACTTTTTGTTATTAGTACAGATTTTACTTTTCTAACTAACTTTTTTTTATCTATATAAGGAAATTTTTCACAAATTTCATGATTGACTATATCTTTTGCTTTTACACCTGTTTTAACTTCAAGCCACTTATTCCAAGCTTTTATATTTAGATTTTCATCTAAAATTATTATTCCATTATCAATGGTATTAAAAATGATGTTGTTATTTAAAAGTTCCATTAAAGCTCATCCATTATTTTATCTAAGGCACTTTTCATAAATCCAATTGAATCATCTTTTAGCATCATAATTAATTCACTATGTATATTTTGAACTTCAAACTCTATTACTGTAGAAATAATTATTATATGATTATATTCCACATGATAATGTTCTTCCAAATTTTGTGCAGATTCTACTATTTTTACATCAGGTGGAGAAAATAAAATATCTGTCTCTATTAATTCAGCTAATTTACTAGAAGTAGTTGAGGAAATAATATTTGTAATTTCTAAAACTACATCTTTTAGTTCATCCTCATTTATATCTGATTCATTTAAATCAAATTCTAAGGCTAAATTTTTTAATGAACTTTCATCAATTAAAAAAAGATTTTCCCCTGAAAGTTTTCCATCAATTAATTGGCTAACTAAATAACAAGCAGGATAATGTTCCACTTTTTCTTGAATATAATCCTTAAAATCACTACTTGACAAAGTAGTAATCTTAGGAATACTAAGGTTTGCAAATTTTCCAATAATATCAGCAATGGCTGCAGTTGCAGAACCATAAGAAATATTCATCAACTCTTGTAAACAATCTTTTTGATCATCATTAAAACAGTTGCTATCGTTCATTATAAAACCTTTAGTTTTAAAAGAATTTGTTTAAGATTTTCTTCATTAATAGGCTTTTTAATAAATCCTAGTGCTCCATTTTCTTTTGCTTTTGCTTTTGAAGCTTCTTGAATATCTGCACTTACTACAATTATTTTTGCATTTTTGTCTTCTTTGCATATTTTTTCTACAGCATCAAATCCATTCATTTCAGGCATTGTTAAATCCATAAAAGTAATAAAAGGAGATACCTCTTCATACAGTTTTAAAGCTTCTAATCCATTAGTAGCCTCGAAAACTTCTATTTCTTCACCAAGTAAATTTTTTAAATCTTTTATTAGCATCTTTCTTGCCATTTTAGAATCATCACAAACTAAATATTTCATTATTTCTCCAAAACGATTATTATTTTATTATAGGAAAATTACTATTAAATACTACTCAACTTAATATTTTTTTAAATGCTTTTACAATAGCTTTTTTCTCTAAAGTTTTTATTTTATCTTCTAAAGTTTCTACACTTTCATCACTTGATAAAGAAATTTTTTCTTGAATTATATATTTTCCTTCATCATAATTTTCATTTACAAAATGTATTGTGCAACCTGATTCTTTCTGTTTTTCTTTTATGACAGCTTCATGAACAAATCTTCCATACATCCCTTTTCCACCGAACTTTGGCAATAATGCAGGATGAGAATTTATGATTTTATTAGGGAAACTTTTTAAAAGATTTTCTTCTATTTTTTTCATATAGCCTGATAAGAATATATAATCAACTTTGAACTCAAGCATCAACTTAGTAATTTTTTCATCAAGGTTTTCATCTGGATATTTTTTTGCATTTACAACAAAATTTGGAACATGACTTAATGATGCTTTTTGTAACACTTTTGCCTCTTGGTTATTAGATATTACTAATATCACCTGTGCATTTATAGTTTTATTTTCACAAGCTTCTAAAAGTGTATCAAAACCACTTCCATTGTGTGAAGAGAGTATTCCAATTCGTTTCATTTGTTATCCTAATAATTCGTAGAGGCGAATTATAACAACTTTTGTTTAAACTAATCTCATACTTTTTTTCTTTGATTTATTAAAAATACTCCTAAAAATATAAACCCTGTAGCAATAATATCAATCAATTTAATATCTTCTCCCACAATAAATACAGCAATAATAAGTGCAACTACAGGAGGAATATAAGTAATAGAAGAAGCCTTTAATGCCCCTAATTTTTCAATCATATAATAATAAATAATATAAGCTAATCCAGTACCTAATAATCCCAAACCAATAACTAATCCAAGAGCACTATGAGTATCTTGCCAAATATTATTTATGCCATCAAAGTTTGTGATAAAAAGTAAAATCAAAACACCAAAACCTAATTGATAAGTAGTTAATGCTTCTGCTTTTAGTTTTAAGGGCATCACATATTTTTTAGCATAAATAAAAGATGCTCCAACACTAAGTGATCCTAAAATCATAGAAAGCATCCCTTCCATATTTGAAGCTAAAATATTTTCATTAAACACATCACTTATTAAAATAACTCCTAAGAAACCTATAAAAACACCTAAAAAGGCAAATTTTGTAATTTTTTCTTCTTTTAGGAAAACGGCTGCTAATAAAAAAGAAAAAAGAGGAATTGAACCACTTAAAGCTCCCGCAACTCCTGATAAAAGTAAAGCACATCCCTTTACAAATCCAAAGTAATAAACAACAGTTGCAAGTAATGACATAACAATAAAATGAAAACTATATTTTAAATCTTTTAGTTTTAAACTTTTTGTGTAAAGTGCATATAAAAATACTGGAATAAATCCAAATAAAACTCGGAAAAAAACAACTTGCATAGGAGAAATATAAACAGCTGCCATCTTCATATAAATAAAATTACTTCCCCAAATAATCCCTAAAGCCCAAAATGCAATAATCGGTAAATTTTTCATCTAATTTCCAAAATTGTTCTATTTTAATCGTTGAGCATGGGTTAATGCAATTGCAATTGCATCTGTAATATCAAGAGGTTTTATCTCTTTTTTTATACCCAATAATCTTTTTACCATAAAAGCCACTTGCTCTTTTGCTGCTTTTCCATTTCCTGTAACTGCTTTTTTAACTTGTAATGGAGTGTATTCAGAAAAATTTCCAAATTTTTGTAAAACCTTTAAAGATATGGCACCTCTGAATTGAGCAAGTTTAATTACACTTTTTGGATTGAAAGCATAAAACATATCTTCAATAGCTACTTCATTTATCTCGTGATTTGAAAAAATCAAATCTAACCCTTCAACCATTTCCACTATTTGCTCTTGTAAAATTTTACTTTTTATTTTTATTAATCCAGCTTCACAAAGTCTTAGTTCTCTATTATCTTTTTCAATAACTGCATAACCACAATTTATAGTTCCAGGGTCTATTCCTAATATCTTTTTTTTCAACTGTTCACATATCCTTAAAAAATCTATTCACTTATTAAAAGAGTGATATAATGGTAGAAACTTTATAAATTTTCACTTAAATTACAAAGTTATTCAAAAGTTATTCACTACTTATTCAACATAATTTTTATTATATCTTAGTTTTTAAAATATTTTAGATATAATATCTACCAATCAAATAAAAAAGAGTTTATATTTAATGACAACAAAAGAGATTTTATCAGTTTTAAAAAATGAAACATCAAAATCAGACTATGACAGATACCTAAAACAACTTATATACAAAAAAATTTCATCTGACGATAACATAGCTATTTTTGAAGTTCCTAATAAATACATTGCAAACTGGATAAAAAGTAAATATTCAAAAATCATTCAACACTGTATTGAAACAATAGACGGTACTAAGCCAACTGTTGAGATAAAATTAACAGGTGAAAAGAAAACTAAAAAAGAGATACTAAAAGAACAAGTTGGAAAATCTGATGTGGAAAGCACTATTTTAAATCCATCATATACTTTTGATTCTTTTGTAGTTGGTTCATCAAATCAAATGGCTTTTAATGCTTCCCTTGCTGTTTCAAAAAAACCAGGTATTCAATACAACCCCTTATTTATTTATGGTGGGACTGGTTTAGGTAAAACTCACTTACTTCAAGCAATTGGAAATGATGCAATAGAGCATGGTAGAACAATTATTTATGTCACGATTGAACAGTTTATGAATGACTTTACTTTTGCAATTAAAAATAAAAATATGGAACATTTTAGAAGTAAATATAGAAAATGTGATGTTTTATTAATCGATGATATTCAATTTTTAAGTGGTAAAGAACAGACTCAAGAAGAGTTTTTCCACACTTTTAATGAACTTCATAATGCAGAAAAACAAATAGTTATGACCTCAGATAGACTTCCATCTCAAATAGCAGGCCTTGTTGATAGATTAAAATCTAGATTTGAATGGGGTTTAACAGCTGATGTTCAAATACCAGGATTAGAAACAAAAATAGCGATTATTGAAAAAAAATCTGAATTAAATGGTATTCATTTAGATAGGGAAATAGTAAATTATATTGCTACAAACCTTGATAACTCTATTAGGGAAATAGAAGGTGTACTAATTAGAATAAATGCTAGTGCAGCCTTACTTAACCAAGAGATTAACTTACCAATGGTACAAAATCTTTTAAAAGAACAAATAAAAGAGACAAAAGAAAATATAAAACTTCCTGATATAATAACAATCGTTGCAATAGAGCTTAATATCAAACCAAGTGATATAAAATCTAAAAAAAGAACAGCAATTGTTGCAAATGCAAGAAGAATAGTGATATATTTAGCAAGAGAATTAACACATAACTCTATGCCAGATATTGCTAAATTTTTAGGAATGAAAGATCATAGTTCAATTTCTCATAATATTAAAAAAGCAAATGAGTTAATTGAAAAAGATGAAAATTTCAAACTAATAATTGAAAATTTGAAAAATAAAATCATAAATAGAGGGTAGCTGTAGAAAAGTTTTAAACTATTATGTGAATAGGTGTGAATATCTTTAACCTTTTAATCACTCTTTGTAGAGTTGATTACATCGGCTTAAATCAAGAGTTTTCATCTATTCACATAGTCTACTACTACCACTAAATAAAATAATAAATAAAGGGGATAACATGAGATTTATCATTGCTAAAAATATCTTTGAAAATATAATCTCTTCAATGCAACCATTTTTAGAAAAAAAAGATTCTAGTTCTATAACTTCACATATATATTTAGAAGTAATAAATTCAAAATTAATATTAAAAGCTACAGATTATGAAATTGGATTAGAATCTTATGTTAATGATATTGAAGAATCAACAGATGGAAAAGGTACAGTTAACGGAAGTAATCTATTAGGTATAATCAAAAGATTAAAAAACGACAAAATCATTGTTGAAACTATAGATAACAATTTAGTTATAAAACAAAATAGATCAACTTTTAAATTACCTATGTATGATGCTAATGAATATCCTAATTTAATTATGAATACTGAATTAAATATATTAAATATTTCAACAATTAGTTTAGTAAATAGCATAAGAAAAATTACACCTGCAATTGATAACAATAATCCAAAATTTGAATTAAATGGTGCTTTAATTGATATTAAAAATTCTAAAATCAATTTTGTAGCAACAGATACAAGAAGACTTGCTATTTCTCATTTACAAAATATTTCAAATAATGAATCTCAATTTATCATTCCTAAAAAAGCAATTATAGAAATTCAAAAACTATTTTTAGATGATGCAAAAATATCTTATGATGATACAAACTTAGTGGTAGAAACTGATAATTCTAAATTCTTTACAAAATTAATTAATGGAAAATTTCCAGATTATGAAAGAATTATTCCAAATAGTTTAAAATATAATTTAACATTACCAAAAGCTGTTTTAATAGATTCTATTAAATTAGTTACATCTTTGTTTTCAAATATCAAAATTACATTTTCTCCAAATTCAATGGTATTTGAATCTTTAGATGAAGATACAGAATCTAAAACTCAAATTGATATTGATTTAAATATTAGTGAAAATTTTTATTTAGCAGTAAATGCTAAATATTTATTAGATTTTTTAAGCATGTCAAATAATGAAAATGTTGTAGTTGGATTCAATGAATCTAATTTACCATTTTACTTAGAAGATGATAAATTTTTTACAATTGTAATGCCAATTGTGTTAGACAAATAAAAAAGGATAATTAATGAGCCAAGAGTATGGTGCTAGCAATATTAAAGTTTTAAAAGGTCTTGAAGCTGTTAGAAAAAGACCAGGTATGTATATTGGTGATACTAACACTAATGGATTACATCATATGGTTTATGAAGTTGTTGATAACTCTATTGATGAAGCAATGGCTGGATATTGTAAAAATATAAAAATTACTATGACAAAAGATCATTGGATTAGAGTTGAAGATGATGGTAGAGGTATTCCTACAGCTATTCATGAAGGTGAAGGTATTTCAGCTGCTACTGTTGTTTTAACAGTACTTCATGCTGGTGGTAAATTTGATAAAGATACCTATAAAGTTTCTGGTGGTCTTCATGGGGTGGGGGTTTCTGTTGTAAATGCCTTATCTAAAGAAGTAAAAATGACTATTTACAGAGAAGGAAAAATTCATTATCAAGAGTTCTCAAAAGGTATTCCAAAAGCTCCTTTAGAAGTAATTGGTGAAAGTCCTAGAAAAACTGGTACTACTATTGAATTTTTAGCTGATGATTCTATTTTTGAAGTAAATACTTATGACTTTGCTGTTTTAGCAAAAAGATTTAGAGAAGTAGCATATTTAAACTCATTTATCTCAATTACTTTAATAAATGAAATAACTAAAAAAACTGAAGTTTATCATTTTGAAGGTGGTATTAAACAGTTTGTTGAAGATATAAACACTGCAACTGCTGTATCTGATGCAGTAGCATTTAATGACAATGTTGATGGTGTTGAAGTTGATATTGCTGTTATGTATAACGATACTTATGTTGAAAAAACTTTATCATTTGTAAATAATATTAGAACAATTGATGGGGGAACTCATGAGGCTGGATTTAAAGCAGGACTTACAAGAAGTATTGTTAAATATTTAAATGAAAATGCAGCAGCTAGAGAAAAAGATACAAAAATTACAGGTGATGATGTAAGAGAAGGTCTTATTGCAATTATTTCTGTAAAAGTTCCAGAACCTCAATTTGAAGGTCAAACAAAAGGTAAACTTGGAAGTTCTTATGTAAAACCTATTTGCCAAAGATTAACATCTGAACAATTAGATAAATATTTTGAAGAAAATCCAGCACAAGCAAAAGCTATCATGGATAAAGCTTTAATGGCAGCAAGAGGTAGAGAAGCTGCTAAAAAAGCTAGAGATATGACTAGAAAAAAAGATGCAATGACAGTTGGAACTCTTCCTGGTAAACTTGCAGAATGTCAAAGCAAAGATCCAGCTATTAGAGAATTATACCTAGTGGAAGGGGACTCTGCAGGGGGTTCTGCAAAACAAGGTAGAGATAGAGTTTACCAAGCGATTTTACCACTAAAAGGTAAGATTTTAAATGTAGAAAAATCAAGACTTGACAAAATTTTAAAATCTGATGAAATTAGAAACATGATTACAGCTATTGGTTGTGGAATTGGTGAAGATTTTGATGAAGAGAAAATCAGATATCATAAAATCATTTTTATGACGGATGCGGATGTTGATGGATCTCACATTCAAACACTGCTTTTAACATTTTTCTTTAGATTTTTAAGACCTATTATTGAAAAAGGTTATTTATATATTGCTCAACCACCTCTTTATAGATATAAAAAAGGTAAAAATGAAACATATTTAAAAGATGACAATGCCCTATCTGCTTTCTTAATAGAAAATGGTTTAGAGTCATTTGAGTTCCAAGGTCTTGGATACAATGACTTAGTGGATTTATTTAAAACTGTTTCTAGATATAGAGGAATGTTAACACAATTAGAAAAAAGATATTCTTTATCAGAAGTATTAAAACACTTAATTGAAAATTCAAACTTAGTAAATCTAGATTTTACAGCATTATATGAAGAAGTAAAAGGTTTCCTAGAAGCAAAAGGTTATAATATTTTATCTAAGAGATTAACAGATGAAAGTATTCAACTTTTTGTTCAAACAAAAGAGGGTCTTGAAGAGTTACTAATTGATGATGAACTTTTTGCATCACCATATTTTAGTGAAGCTACTTATATTTATAACAAATTAGTTGAAAGAGATTTAACTGTATTTGAAGGTAGAGATTTAGTAGAAATATTAGATGAAATTGAAACTTTAGCTAAGAAAGGTGCCTATATCCAAAGATATAAAGGTCTTGGGGAAATGAATCCAGAGCAACTTTGGGAAACAACAATGACACCAGAAGCTAGAAGACTTCTAAGAGTTACTATTGATGATGCAACAGTAGCATCTGATACTTTCACACTATTTATGGGTGATGAAGTAGAGCCAAGAAGAAATTATATAGAAGAGCATGCCAAAGATGTAGAACACTTAGACGTTTAGTCTAAAAGACATCTTTTAATTAATCTCTGCGTTGGAGATGAGTTTTTACTCAGTTACCTACTTTTAGTAGGCTCCTTCGCAAAAACTCACCTTCGCCTTGACCTTAAATAAAATATGACTTTAAAATTTATATGAAGATTTGATAATTAAATGAAAAACCTAAAATACCTAAACCACTATCCCAAAGATATAATCTCACAAATACAAAAGTTGATTGATAATAAAAAACTTGATAAGTATTTGTTAAATAAATATAAGACTTCACATGATTATAAAAATGATAAAGCGCTCTACTCTTATGCTATGGATTTCAAAAATAGTTATTTGAAGAAGTCACTTCCTCTTAGTAAGGTGATTTATGATGGGAAAATAAATGTTATCAATGATGCTTTGGGTTTGCATACTATTATTTCGCGGGTTCAAGGTGGGAAACTTAAGAGTAAAAATGAGATACGAGTAGGTACTTTGTTTAAAAATGTTCCAGAAGAGTTCCTTAGGATGATTGTAGTGCATGAATTAGCTCATTTAAAGGAAAAAGAACACGATAAGGCCTTTTATAGTTTATGTTGCTTTATGGAGCCTAATTATCATCAATATGAATTTGACCTAAGAGTTTATCTTACATATATGGATTTATATGGGAAACTTTATTAATATATAACAATCTGCAATAAAATCAATCCACTCTAAAAATTTATCTTATACTTCTACAAATCATATGATTAATGTCCCATTTAAAGAAGAACTCGTTCTTCTCTTTAGGATTTGTTTCTTTAATTGGGATTTATTTCCAATGCTAAAAGAAATCATAAAATTACAGTCCCTTTTAAATGGGACATTTAAAAGGAATAATAAAATGAATATATGTGGAATAGAACTAAAAGCAAATCAAACAATCTTAGCAGTTCAGATTGATGGAGAATATAAAGATTTAAAAACTAAAAAAATCACTTTGGAAGATGATGAACTCCAAGAGTCTATAAGAAGTTATTGTAATGACTTATTAGTGTTTTTGACTGAAAATGATATTGAACAAGTATATATCAAAAAAAGAGCAAAAAAAGGAAACTTTGCAGGTGGTGCAATTACTTTCAAAATGGAGAGTTTAATCCAATTAAATCCAAAATGTACAGTTGATTTGGTATCAGCTCAAGCAATGGGAAGTTTTGAGAGAAAAAACAGCGTTGAGTATCCAGAGGCTTTAAATAAATATCAAGAACAAGCTTATTTAGCAATTTTAGCTTCTAAATAAAAAGTTTACAAAAATGTAAGAAAAAAAGAATAGAATTATTAAAAATGTCAAAATTATGTAAGATTTTCTGCTAAATAGTCCATTTTATGTTAATTATTTGTTTATTTTTTTTAAGAAAATTAATCTTTCCTAATAAAAAGTAGCCTAAAAATGGCTCTTCTCTTCTATCAGTACTTATATAAGAACAAGTCCTTATATAAGTATAGTTTAAGCTTTAACATATCATACTTAAGTTTATTAAACAGTAGTTTAAAATAGTATAAATTTTAAACTTGGTTTTTTAAAGTACACAACAAAGGGGAAAAAAATGTTTAAAAAATTAGTAAAGCTATCTTTAGCTATAGCAATGTTTGGTACATTCTTGCAAGGGGCAAGTACATTTACTTTAAAACTACAATCTGCAGATCCATCTGGGTCTATTAATTTTAAGTTACAAGAGAAGTGGGCAAAAACTGTTGCTACAATGACTAATTCTGATATTAATATAGAAGTTTTACCTGTAAATAGTATTGTAAAATATACTGAAACATTAGATGCTATTGGAGCAGGTGTTCTTGATGGAGAAATTTCTTCAATCGCATATTTTTCTGGTAAAGATCCAGCATTTGCTTTAATGGGAAATACTGTTGGTGCGTGGAGTGATCCAAATGATTTAATTTTGTTTATGGAGTATGGAGGAGGAAATGAATTTATGAATAAATTGATGAATCCTTATGGTGTGACATTTGTTTCTGCTATGACAAATGGTTTAGAATCATTAGTTGCAAAAAAACCAATAAGAAGTGTTGCAGAGTTAAAAGGTTTGAAAATGAGAGCACCTGAGGGTCTTGTTCAAGCAGTATTTAAAGCAGCTGGTGCAGCGCCTGTAAACTTACCATATAGTGAAGTATTTACTTCATTAGACAAAGGAGTTATAGAAGCAGCAGATGCATCTACTTTAGCTGTAAATGCTCAAGCAGGACTTAATAAAATTGCTAAATTCCCAATATTCCCAGGTTTTCACTCTATTCCATTAATGGACCTTTCTATTAATACAAAAACTTGGAATAAAATGCCAAAAAATTATCAAGAGATAATTAAAGTTTCTTTTAGAGATTATGTTAGACAAATTATTTCTACAATAAAACTTTCTGATAAAGCAGAAGCAGCAAGAGCAACGGAAACTAAAGATTATACTATTGTAACTTGGCCAGAATCAGAAAAAATAAAATTTAGAAGAATTGCACAAGGTGAGTGGAAAAAAATGTCTACACAATCTCCTAATGCAAAAGAAGCTTATGATCTTATTACTAAGTTCTTAAAAGATAATGGAATGATTTAATGGAAAATCCTGAGCTGAAATATAATAAACTTGACCGATTAATAATTTTAATCGGTCGAAAGATTTGTATTTTTTATATAGTTTGTTTTATCATTATTTGTTATGAAGTGTTCTCTCGATATGTACTTAATTCACCTACTTCTTGGGTTCAAGAGACAACAACTTTGATTGCAGGTATTTTATTTATTTGGGGAGGATTACACTCTTTAACAACTGATAGACATATAAAAATAACTATTTTATATGATATGCTATCAAAAAAATACAAGTATTATGTTGATATTTTAATCTCAACATTATTGATAATTTGTTTAGTATTTATGAACTATTCAGCTTTTTTACTTTTCAAAAGTTCTTGGTTTAAGCCTTGGGGTGCTTTTTATATGGAAACTTCGGGTTCTGCATGGAATCCACCTTTTCCAGCAATATCAAAACTTGTTTTATTTTTGGTTTTAATATTGATGCTTATACAAGTACTTGTTAAATTTATTTCTATACTTAGGAGAAAATAATGTTTGAATTACTTAATATTTCTTCTATGGGAATAGAAGCTGGTAGTTTATTGATGCTAGGAATGATAATTGGATTATTGATTCTTGGCTTACCTTTGGCATTTATAACTGCCTTGGTTGCTGGATTCTTTTTACTTTTTTGGATTGGACCTCAAGCTTCAAGTTTAATATCAACAAGAGTTTATGCCTTTGTTACATCTTATGCCTTTGTGTCCGTGCCCATGTTTGTATTGATGGCCGCCATACTTGATGGGTCAAATATATCAAGGGACTTATTTGCGGCTATGAAATCTTTTAGTGGTAATATAAGAGGAAGTGTTGCTATACAAACTATAGTTCTAGCAGTTTTTTTAGCTGCAATGTCTGGAATTATAGGTGGTGAAACAATTTTATTAGGAATGATTGCTCTGCCTCAAATGTTAAAAATGGGTTATGATAAAAAACTTGCAATTGGGGTTGTTGTATCTGGTGGTGCTTTAGGAACCATGGTTCCTCCATCTATTGTATTGATAATTTTTGGTTTAACAGCAAATGTTTCAATTTCAGATTTGTTTACAGCATCATTTTTACCGGCTTTAATGCTTGCAGGATTTTATATAGCGTATGTATTAATAAGAGGATATTTAAATCCAAGTATGGTTCCTGAATCAGTACAAGAATATGTTCCTTGGAGTGAGAAGATTAAGTCTTTAAAAAAAGTTATTCTACCATTATTGGTTGCAGCAAGTGTTTTAGGAAGTATTTATATGGGTATAGCATCAGTTACAGAATCTTCTGCTATTGGTGTATTGGGTATTACTCTTTCTGTTTATTTAAGAAAAGAACTTACTTGGAAATTGATGGTTGATAGTGCTTATAAAACGCTAGAAACTTGCGGTACTATTATTTGGATAGGAATAGGTGCTACTTTATTAGTAGGTGTATTTAATCTTATGGGTGGAATTGAGTTTGTTAAAGGTGTAATATTAGCACATGGAAGTGGTTCTCCTATTTATATAATATTTTTAATGATGGTAATTCTATTTTTCTTAGGTATGTTTTTGGATTGGGTTGGAATTGTTTTATTAACAATACCTATTTTTATGCCAATTGTTATTGCCTTAGGTTATGACCCTGTTTGGTTTGGTGTGTTGTTTGCTTTAAATATGCAAATAGCATTTTTATCCCCTCCATTTGGAACGGGTGTATTTATTTTAAAAACTGTTGCTCCGCCAGATGTATCATTAGGTGATATATTTAAAGCTGTAATGCCTTTTATAATGTTACAGGCTTTAGCAATTGTTGTATTAATTGTATTTCCAGAAATTGCATTATGGTGGAAATAAAAATATAAATTTTATTTGTAATTATTTGAATATATAAAAGTTAATAAGGAGAAAATTATGTCAGAAAAAAGAGTTTATGAAATGTATATTAATGGAGAGTTTATTTCTAATAAAGGTGAAACAACTCCCGTAATTAATCCTTCAACAAAAGAGATTATTTCTTATATCCCAAAAGGAAATGCAGAAGATGCAAAAGTTGCTATTGATGCAGCACACAATGCACAAGATGCATGGGCAAAATTACCAGCAGTTGAGCGTGGTAATTATCTTAGAAAGATTGCACAAAAAATTAGAGAAAATAGTGATATGCTTGCAAAAACTATCACTGAAGAACAAGGAAAAGTATTAGGTTTAGCAGAAGTTGAAGTTAATTTCACTGCTGATTATTTGGATTATATGGCTGAATGGGCGAGAAGATATGAAGGTGAAATAATCCAAAGTGATAGACCAAATGAAAATATCTTTTTATTTAAATTACCAATAGGAGTAGCAACTGGTGTCTTACCTTGGAATTTCCCATTTTTCTTAATTGCAAGAAAATTAGCTCCTGCACTTTTAACAGGTAATACTATTGTTATAAAACCAAGTGGTGAAACTCCAAACAATGCCTTTGAATTTGCAAAATTAGTTGATGAAATAGATCTTCCAAAAGGTGTATTTAACTTAGTTTCTGGATCTGGTTCAACTGTTGGAAATGAACTTGCAGCAAATGAAAAAGTAGGAATCGTAAGTTTTACAGGAAGTGTTCCAACAGGTGTTAAAATCATGGAAGCAGCTTCTAAAAATGTAACAAAAGTATCTTTAGAATTAGGTGGAAAAGCACCTGCGATTGTTATGGCAGATGCTAATCTTGATATAGCAGTTGAAGCTATCAAGAATTCAAGAGTTACAAATAATGGACAAGTTTGTAATTGTGCTGAAAGAGTTTATGTACATAAAAGTATTGCAAAAGAGTTTGCTGACAGAATCACAAAATCTATGGCTGCTTTAACTTGTGGAAATCCTTTAACAGAACAAGTTGACATGGGACCACTTATTAATGAAGATGCTATTACTCATGTTCAAAAATTAGTAGATTCAGCAGTTGCAGCAGGAGCTTCTATTACAACTGGTGGTAAAAGATGCGATAGGGATGACGGATACTTCTATGAGCCAACAGTAGTAATTGATGTAAAACAAGATATGGATATTATCAAAGAAGAGATTTTTGGACCAGTACTTCCAATCGTAACATTTGATACACTTGATGAAGCTATTGCTTTAGCAAATGATAGTGAGTTTGGATTAACTTCATCAATCTATACACAAAACCTTGATATAGCTATGAGAGCTTGCAAAGAGATAAAATGTGGAGAAACATATATCAATAGAGAAAACTTTGAAGCAATGCAAGGTTTCCACGCTGGATGGAAAAAATCTGGTATTGGTGGAGCTGATGGTAAACATGGTTTAGAAGAATTCTTACAAACTAAAGTTGTATATTTACAATACGATTTAAATAAACAATAATCTATCTATAAAAATAAGTTACCTTTTAAGGTAACTTATTTAAAACTACAAATTCTATAAAAACTATTACAATTAATTATTTCATTTTTATATAAAGTATTTAGATTAATTTTTTTGAAGAGTTATGTGAGATAAGAAATTATCTCACATAGTTAAGAGTTAAGCTTCTTTTTTTACTTCTACTAGATTTTCTCTATTTAAAGTAACACCAAACCCTGGTTTATCAGAAACTTTTAGTCTCCCATTTACTGGAACTGGCTCATCTAATAGTAGTGGATAATATTGTGGTAAAACTTTATCAGCTTTTGGTGCCATCATTAAACATTCTGTAAAAGGTGATGATAGCTTAGTAATAACATAATGGTGGCTATAAACACCACTTCCATGTGGAATAACTAACTTACCTGCTGCTTCTGCGAGATTACCTATTTTGATTAGTTCAGTCATACCACCACACCAACCAACATCTGGTTGTAATATATCTAAATCACACATTTCAATTAACATTTTGAAACCATATTTAGTAGCTTCATGTTCTCCACCTGTGACCATCATAGTATTACCAGCTGCTTTTTTCAAGTCTCTATAAGCCCAATAATCATCAGGATTAAAACACTCTTCAATCCATTTCATACCTAGTTTTTCAGATTCATGCATAAGTTTTTTTGCGTATGGAAGATCTAGTGACATCCAACAATCCCACATTAGCATAAAATCATCACCAACTGCTTCTCTCATTTTTCTTGCGTATTCTATGTTTTTCTTCAATCCTTCTTCACCATCCGCTGGACCATATACAAGTGGCATTTTTCCACCAATAAATCCCATCTCTTTTGCTAAATCTGGTCTAGGACCTGTGGCATAAAACTCTAATTCATCTCTTACTTTTCCACCAATCATAGAATAAACAGGCTCATTTCTTATTTTTCCTAGTAAATCCCAAAGGGCAAGGTCTACAGCAGAAATAGCATTCATTACAATACCTTTTCTACCATAATAAAGTGTTCCTCTGTACATTTGTTCCCACATCTTTTCGATATCTGAGGGATTTTGACCTACAATAAATCTATCTATATGATTCATCACCAACCATGCAGCTGGATAACCACCAGTTGAGATACCAAAACCTACTTTTCCAGTATTATCTTCAACTTCTACTACAATAGTTTTAAGGGCATTAATTCCAAAGCTTGTTCTTGTTTGTTTATATTCAGAAAAAAGGCTCATAGGAGTTGATATTTGTTTAACAATCCAATGCTCTTCACCTTGGTCGTGGTAATCAGCACCACCACCGCTTACTACATAAGCTCGGATACTTTTAATTGTTCTTTTAGACATTTCCATAATTTACCTTTAATTATAAAATATTAAGTTTTTGCAAGTCATTTTTAAGTGCTTTCTTTTTCTCTTCACTTAAAGAATATGCTGGTAATTTTTCATATTTATCTTCTTTTAGTACTCTAAAATATACAGCTTGTTTACAAGCTTGTAAAAGAGGTTGGCTATATGTATAAACTTTCATTGCACTATTCATTTTATCAAAGTACTCTTTTGTAAGTTCTTCATTTCCTTCATTAAAATATTTATATGTATTTACAGTAAATTCAGGTGCAAAGTTTACAGTAGCATTGATAAATCCATCAACACCTAGTTTTAAGGCTTCTATTGCTTGGCTTTCAAAGGCACAAAAAACAGAAAAATCTTTTTTCTCATCTTTTATTTTTAACATTTTTTCAATATGTTTTATATCTTCAACAGTCTCTTTTATCCCTGCTAAATTATTATTATTTAAGGCTATTCTTCTTACAACATCATAAGTAAAATCAAATCCACTCAATGTTGGGAAATTGTAAATAAGTACACTTTTAGATGTTCTATTACATATCTCACTATAGTATTTTACAATTGTATCTTCATCATATACAACAAAATAAGGATTGATAACTAATAATGCTTCCACATCTTTATCTTCTAAATAGTCTATAAATTTAAATGCTTTACTTGAATTTGTTTCTCCAACCCCTACTATAACTTTTATTCTATTTTTTGTATGTGCTAATATATTTTCAACTAAAAATTTCTTTTCTTCAAATGAAAGTGAAAAAAACTCCCCCGTTGTACCTAAAATAGCTACCCCATCTACGCCTTTTTCAATTAAAAAATCTATGTGTTTTTTTATAGAATCAATATCTATTGTTGAATCTTCATTAAATACAGTTATTAAAGGTGGAAATACCCCTTGAATTTTACCCATAAACCTCTCCTTAGTTTTTATATAGTACTTATATAAGTATAAGAACTTATATAGGTTTAGATAAGTTTAATGTTTTTTTTGTATTTTGTCAAGGTAAAATTCTTAGAATTTTTAAATTCTTAGCTTTATATTTTAATATGATATAATATTTTTCTTACGCAATTTTAATGAGTTTTATATGGAGAAATATTGAAGGCACTACATTCGACAACTTCAAGAATCATCAATATTCTTGAGTTAATTTCTAATAACAAAGAAGGTTATACCTTAACTGAAATTTCTAAGCTTTTGGATATACCAAAAACGAGTTTATCACCTATACTTAAAACGCTGGTTTATTATAATTATCTAGCTTATAATGAGATAACATTAAAATATTCTATTTATATTGGGATATTAAGTGTATCTTCTTCTGTTAATAAAAATAATGCAATTGTGAAGTTTATAAAAGAAGAGATGAATAGAATTGTTGCAAGCTGTAATGAAATATGTCAACTAGGGGTTCTTAATAAGCATGAAGTATTATATGTAGAAAAAGTAAATGCTTCTAATCCTATTCAATTAGCAACTTCAGTAGGTGTACAATTCCCCGCAAATTGTAGTGCACTTGGAAAAGCATTACTTTTCAAGCATTCATTTAAAGAGTTGGAAAATGTCTTTCCAGGTGAACTTGAAAGAAGAACAGAAAACACGATTACCTCAATTAAAGACTTGTATGAAGATATTATAAAAATAGACCAAAATGGATATGCAACAGAGAGAGAAGAAGGAATGAAAGAAGTTGAGTGTATTGCGGTTCCTATTATCAAAGATAATCTTGTTTTAGCAGCTATTAGTGTATCTATACCTTTATTTAGAAGTTCTCAAAAGAAAAAAGAAAAAGTAATTGATTTATTAACCCAAAGTAGAAAAAAAGTAGAAAAATATATTGCAAATATGAATGTAAAATCTATTTTTGATTAGGGTCTATTATTTAATCAATCCAATCTCTTTAAAATACTTTTTAGAACCACTATGTAATGGAGCAGATAATCCTTCTAAAAAAGATTTTTTAGTAATAGGAGTAAGTGCTAAATGGGCTTTTTTAAATTCATTAAAGTTATCCATAATTTGTTTTACAACTGTATAAACAGCTTTTTCACTCATATCAGAGCTTGCAACTAATACAGCTTTTACAGCAAAAGTTGGTATCTCATTTGGATTTTCCCTATAAATCCCACCTGGAATATTAGTTTTTGTGAAGTATGGATGTTCTTTAACAAATTTATCAATTTTTGTTCCTGTAATTGGTACGATTTTAGTATCTGTAGAGTTTGAGGCATCTTTAATATTAGCTGTTGGATGACCAACCATATAAAAGTATCCATCAATTTTATTATCTCTTAGGGCATCTGGCATTGCTGAAGCTTTTAGGTTACCAACATATGCTAAATCAGTAGTTTGTATATTTAGAGCTTTAAACATACTTAAAGCTGTCAGTTCATTTCCAGAACCAGGATTTCCAATATTGATTCTTTTGCCTTTTATATCCATGATACTATTTATATTTGCATCTTTTCTTGTAACTAAGGTTAATGATTCTGGATAAATAGCAAGAATTGATCTTAATTTAGGAAATTGTTTATCTTTAAATTTACCTATACCTTTTGACGCTTGATAAACAATATCTGATTGAACAATTGCAAAATCTAACTCACCACTTTTTATTGCATTTATATTATAAACAGAGCCTCCTGTTGATTCAACAGAGCATCTAATATTTGTTTTTTCTTTTACTTTATTTACAAACTTACAGATTGTTCCACCAGTTGGATAATATGTTCCAGTCACTCCACCTGTGCCTATTGTAATAAATTGTGTAGCAAATAATGAAGTGGATAAAACTCCTAAAAATATAAATAATATAAACTTTTTCATAATGACTCTTTTGATTATTTTTTACTTTTAATTATACACATAAAAGCTACAAAATAGGTAAAAAAATATTTTATTTAATTTTTTTATATATTGATATTAATATTCCAAATAGTATTAAAATTGTGGAAATTATCAAAGTAGAAGTTACTTCTTCATTTAAAAATATCACTCCCAAAAATATGGCAAGAGGAGGAATAAGGAGTTGTAAAACACCTGATGTTATTATTTTCATATTTGGAAGTAAGTGGTACCATAAAAGATATCCAATAGATGAAGTTATTCCCCCTGAGATAAAAGCTAAGCTTATTCCATAAGTTGAAATATTTATATTTTTAACAAAAAAGGCAAAAAAGATTAGAACAAAAATAAGAGATTTTGTGAAGTTATCAGTTGTATTTAGAGTGGCATTTGATGATCTTTTTCCAAAGATTGTATAAAGTCCCCAAGCAACTCCTGATATCATCATCAAAATAGAGTGATAAAGCGATACTTCAAACCCTTTACTAGGGTATAATAAATAAATTAAGCCAATAAAAGCCAAACTTATTCCTAAAGCTTTTGTCATATCAATGCTCTCTTTTTTTATCAAGGCTGTAATTATTATGGTAAGTTGTACCATTGCAAAAAGTATTAAGGCTCCAAGTCCCGCATCTAAGTTTATATAAGCAAAAGAAAAACAAATAGCATATAAAAAAAGTAAAAAGGAAGTATGCCAGTTTTTATTTAGGCTTAAATTCAGTCTTTTTTCTTTTAAAAATAAAATGACAAGTAAAGTTAGTGCTCCAAAAAATAGTCTAAAAAATGTAAAAGAGTATGGGTCAATTGAGTTATTAATTAATGCAGCTCTTGCTAAAACTGAGCTAGTTGCAAAGAAAAATAGAGTAAGACAAATGAGGGAAATGAGTTTTATATTCATAAATTATTATATCCTATATATTAAAATTATTATATCCCTTAATATTATGAAAAGATAGTAGTATAACATTTGTAAGAATATTTTTGATAAAATCACATACTTATATTATTTAAAGAAATTTTCAAACAAAAGGCAAGAAACAATGAAATATGGTGAAAAAGAGATAGTAGAATTTGATATTAACAAAGAAGAGAATTTTTGGCCAAATAAAAATGATAAAAATTATGTGATAAATATAGAATTACCAGAATTCATGGCAAAATGTCCAAGAAGTGGTTATCCTGATTTTGCAACAATATTTATACATTACACTCCAAATAAAAAAGTTATAGAACTAAAGGCTTTAAAATTATATATAAACTCATTTATGCTTAGAGAAGTTTCTCATGAAAATGGGGCAAATGAGATTTTTGATACTTTAATGGAAAAATTAGAACCTAAATGGCTAAAAGTAATTGCAGATTTCAAACCTCGTGGAAATGTTCATACGGTTATTGAAATAGACTCAGATAAACTATAAGTTGTGACCTTGGAAAGATTAGTAACTACAGCACAAGCGGCAGAGATACTTGGTATATCTTTACAAGGTGTTCACTATAGAATAAAAAACAATCAACTAAAATCAATAAAACAATCAGGTAAAACTTATGTTTATCTTTGGGATGATAATAGTAAAAAAGAGGGTTACTCAACTTCGGTTGAAGAAGTAGCTCAAAGAAAAGAAGAAGATAATATCTATATACAAAAAGTAATAGAGACAAAAGATGAACAAATAGTTCTTTTAAAAAAATCTGTAAAATGGTTAAGAAGACAGTACCAAGAGGAGATTGAAAGATTAGAAAAAAATCAAGATAAGATTATAAGTGTATTTGATTCTGAGATAAAACTGCTACAAAGTGCCTTTAATGAAATGCGTGCAATTTATAAACCACAATTAGAACCCTTGAGTCCCAAAAAGAAGTTTATATCCCTAGTAGATTTTACATCTTTGATGAAAACTTATAAAAAAAGTGATAAAGAGATAAAGATTTTGATTTTAAAAGCCATTAAAAGAGGTGATAAAAGATTTATTTATAATAAACATACAAAAAAAGTTTTGATTTTAGATGAAGATTTTTCGGATTTTAAATAAAAAAAGAAGTGCTAAGCACTCCTCTCCAGATACCTAAACACACCATAAAAGAAGGTGCCTTGCTATGTTCCCATCCTGGGGCGTTGTCTTCAGATATAATTGTAAAGGTCTAAAGAAGAGCACAAAAAGTACTTTATACTCTTTGTGCTTCTCTTTAAGGGCTGTAATCTTATCCTAATAAACTTAAAATTCTTATAAAGTGAAAACTTGACTTTTAATTATAGAAGAGTACAATTCTATCCTTATTTCAAAAAAAGTGATAATTTGACTAAAAATTTTAATTTAATAGGGATATTTTCCTTAATCTTTGCAATGTTTATTTGGGGTAGCTCTTTCATCGCTTTAAAAATAGCGATGCAAGACTTAGGAGAGTTTACAGTTCTGTTTTTTAGAATGTTGATAGCCTCTTTGTGTTTTGTTTATTTTATAAAAAGATTTTCAAAATATAGTTTTGAAAAAAGTGATATAAAATATATGCTTCTGTTGTGTATTTTTGAACCTTCACTATATTTTATTTTTGAAATTAAAGCCTTAACTTATACTTCTGTTTCACAAGCTGGAATGATTACTTCATTGATGCCTATTATTACTGCAATGGGAGCTGGCTATTTTCTTAAAGAGCTTGTTTCAAGACAACTTTTATTTGGTTCTGTAGTAGCAATGATAGGCGCTATTTGGCTAAGCGTTCAAGGTAGTGTAACTTTTGGTGCTCCAAATCCTATGCTTGGTAATTTTTTAGAGTTGTGTGCTATGGCTTGTGGAGCAGCTTATACAATACTTGCTAGACATTTAATAGAAAAATATCCTGCACTTTTTATAACTGCAATTCAAGCTTTTGCAGGGGCTATTTTCTTTTTTCCATTTTTTATTTATGAATATATGACAAGAGATATAGTTTTTACACAAAACTCTGTTATATCTTTAGTTTATTTAGGTGTTGTGGTTACTTTAGCTGGTTATGGTTTATATAATTATGCTTTGACAAAAATTGAAGCTTCAAAGGCTGCAATGTATATAAATCTTATTCCTATTTTTACAATGATTTTGGCATTTTTTATTTTAAAAGAAGAGTTGAGTATTGAAGAATTGATTGCTAGTGTTACAATTTTAAGTGGAGTTATAATATCTCAAATTTCTGTAAAAAGATTTAGAAGAAAAAGAAAAATAGCTTGATTTACCTAACTCTTTTTTTCTCAAGTTTTATATCTGCAACATTTTTCCCAATGGTAAGTGAAGCAGTTCTTGTATATGATATTTTACAAGGGTATAACTTAGCTCTTTTGCTTTTTGTAGCAACTTTGGGAAATAGTTTGGGATCATGTGTAAATTATTTCCTTGGATTAAAAGGTGAAGAGTATTTAGAAAATAAAAAGTATATTCCTAAAAAAGGCATAGATAGGGCAAAAAGCTTTTTTGATAAATATGGGGGTTGGTCGTTACTTTTGTCTTGGATGCCAATTATTGGTGACCCTATTACTTTAATAGCTGGTGTTTTAAAATATAAGTTTGCATATTTCTTTGTTTTAGTTGTAATTGCTAAATTTGTAAGATATGCAGTATTGGCATATCTTACTTTGCTATATTAGATTATATTTATATTATAAGCTTTAAATTGTGCAAAGATATTATCATTTATTTTAATCTCAAGATTTTTATAACTAGAATTTGTAATTTTTGCATTTATTAAATCTTTTTCTCCACATCGAATACTCAAAAAAGTATTAATTTCATCATCATTAATCTTTTCTATTACCCCTTTTAAAGAGTTTCTAGCACTATTTGAGTTTATGTTCTTTGTAATTACTATTGAGCTTGTTTCAATTAAAAGCTTTACAGGTTTATCAAGGATTAACTCTCTTTTTTCTAAAAAATCTGCGCTAACTATTGTTATTAGTTTTTGTTTTGAAGCTAAGGTAATCTCTATTTCACAAGTTTCATTTTTAGATAATATATTTGTGATTTTACCCTCAAGTTTTGAAAAAACGGGTTTTTCATTTTTAAGGTTTATAGCAAGACCATCAAAAAGACTACTCATGTTTTTTAAATAAGTTTCATGAAGGTTTCTTAATTCATCATAGGCACTAATAATCTCTTTGGCATAAGTGGTTATAACAGTACCACCTCCACCAACGCCACCAGTTACTTTTGTAACTAAGGGTTCTTTTGAAAGTTTGTTCATAATATCTACACTATCCCACGCTGCTTTATAGCTCATCTTCATCTGTTTTGCAGCTTTTGAGATAGAGCCATAGATTTGAATATTTTTTAGAAGTTCTACTCTTCCCTTACCAATAAAGCCTCTTTCATCTTTATTTACCCAAAAATTGCCATCTATATTAAATTTATTTTCCATAAATGAAATATAACCTAATGAAATATAATTGTCAACTTATTTGAATACATAGATTCTTTCAATAGGTAAAAATAGTAAAAAATATACAGAATTTAATATTTAAATAGATAAAAAATAGGTAATATAATTATTTAATAAGTCTATTTAAGGTTAATAATGTTTAAAATATTTATAAGTATTTATTTGATAATTTTTTTTACAACAAATATTTTTGCATCATCTACCTATAGTAATATCTCTTTAACATTTAAAGAAAAAGAGTGGATTAAAAATAATCCCATTGTCTCAGTTGGTACTTCTAATGATTTCCCTCCTTTTTCTTATTTTGAAAATGGCACTCGAAAAGGTTTAACAATTGATATTCTCAAAAGAATTGAAATATTAACTGGCTTAACTTTTGATATAAAACCGAACCCTTGGTCTAAATCATTGAGTGATTTTAAAAATGGTAAATTAGATATTTTAAGTGATATGTCTTATAGTAAAGAAAGGGAAGCTTTTACTTATTTTACAAAAGCATATTATGAAATACCTAATTTTATTTTTGGACTAAAAAATGATGAGAAGTATAAAGATAATGATAGCTTAAAAGGTAAAACATTAGCTATTACAAAAGGAATTTTTTATACTAATGATATAAAAGATGAAGGAATAAATGTTTTTGAAGTTACTTCTTCTTTAGAGAAAACTAAAGCTGTACTAGATGGTAAAGCAGACTATTTTGCCTCTTCATATACAAAAGGAATAGACATAATTAAACAAAATTCTTTGACAAATTTTAAAGTAATAGATCAATTTAATAGAATTAAAAAAGAGGATTTAAGATTTGGAGTTAGTAATCAAAAGCCTACTTTATATTCTATAATGAAAAAAGCCTTGAATGAAATTTCTAAAGAAGAGTTAAATTTAATGGTGAATAAATGGATTGTTTTTTCCAAAGATAGCTCAAGCTATAAGAGTATTAAATTTACAAATGAAGAGAATGAATATATTAAAAGTAATCCTATTATTAAATATAGTGAAGTAGATTGGATGCCTTTGTCTATTATTGAAAATAATGAAATGCATGGAATAATAGGTGATTTTCTTAAAATTATAAGAATTAGATCAGGACTTAACTTTCAATTTGTTCCTTCAAAGTCTTGGAAAGATGTTTTAGATAAATTTAGTGAGGGTAAAATAGATTTAATTCCAGCTGTTACTTCAAATTCAGAAAAAGAGTCATTGGGACTTGTCTCTAAAATGTATTCAAAGTTTCCAATGGTAATAATAACTGGTTCAAAATATTCTTATGTAAATAGTTTAAATGATTTAAAAAATAAAGTAATTGCTGTTCCTAAATATTATACTAGTTATAATTTTATTAAAAGAAATTATCCGAATATTAAAATATTAGAGACCTCAAATATCCAAGAAGCTTTAATCTTAGTTGAAAAGGGTAAAGCGGATGCTTTTGTTGGACATATTGCAACTTCAATATTTTATATTTCATTACTTCATTTGAGTGATTTAAAGATTTCAGGAAGTACACTTTTTGATTTTGAACATCATTATTTAGTACAAAAAAATAATCCAATATTATTATCAATAATTAATAAAACAATAGATTCAATTACTCAAAAAGAGAAAAAAGATATTTATTCAAATTGGATTCAAACAACTGTTAAAGAAAAATCAATTGACTATAAAATTTTGATAATTATTTTATTAATAACTTTATTGATAATAATAGGATTTTTATATAGACAATATCTTCTAAAAAAATATAACAGTAAATTAGAAAATTCTTATCGTAATATTCAAAGTATTATAAATTCTACTTTAGAAGCAATTATTATTACAGAAAAGCGAGTATGTATAGATGCAAATGATTCTGCTTTAAAACTTTTTAACATGAGAAAAGAAGATATGAAAGGATTAGATCTTTTAGAATTTTTTCCAAGTGAAGATAAACAAAAGGTTCAAAAAAGTTTATTAAATGATATTTCTGAACCTTTTGAATTAAATATTTTAAGATCAGATAATAAAATTATTCCTACTTTAGGAAGAGGAACAAATTTAAAATTAGATGATAAAACTATTAGAATCTCTTCTATTATTGATTTGTCAGAAGTTAAAAACAAAGAAAAACTCTTAATTGAACAATCAAAGATGGCAGCATTGGGTGAGATGATTGGACATATCGCACATCAATGGAGACAACCATTAAGCATAATTACAACGATTAGTAGTAGTTGGAGTATTTATGACGAGATAGGAAAATTTGATAAAGAAAAGGTTTTAGAAGATTCGAAACAGATTCTTTTAAATGCAAATTATCTCTCTCAAACAATTGATGATTTTAGAACTTTTATTAAAGGAGGAGAAGATACAAAAGAGTTCAATATAAAAGAATTGATTGAAAATCTAAGTAGACTTATCTCTCCCTCTTTACAAAGTGCTCAAGTGAAATTTTTGATTGATAATAATCTAGACAAAATAGTAAAAGGAAATCAAAATGAGATGCTTCAAGCTCTTATTAATATAGTCAATAATGCAATTGATGCCTTAAATCAAAATATAAAAAGTGGAGACAAACTTTTATTTTTGGAAGTTTCAAAGTGCAAAGATTGTATTTGCATAAATATAAAAGATAATGCAAAGGGAATAAAAGAAGAGATAATTAATAAAATATATGAACCATATTTCACCACAAAACATGAATCAAATGGAACAGGACTTGGATTATATATGGCTTACTCAATTGTTAAAAAAATGGGTGGAGAAATAAATGTTTTCAATGATGAATATAAATACGAAAATAAAAAATATACGGGCGCAAATTTCTTAATCTCTTTAAAGTGTGTTGATTAAAACAAAGACTTTAAAGTCTTTGTTTTAATTTTAAAATTGTCCTACATTTGCGTAAGCTTCTCTATCTTCCATTGGAATGTCTTCAATAAACTTTTGTGCTTTTACTGTAGGTAACATAAGACCTTTTGTTTTATGTTCTCTAATTTTATAAGTACCTTCGTCATTACCCATTGCATAATACTCAGAATATTCAGCAGTATATGGCATATCCCATACAATTGCACCTTCTGTTGGACATGCTTCTGCACATCTTGGTTTGTCTGCATGATCAACACACTCGACACATGATTCTGGTTTTACATAAAAAACATCTGTAGGATTTTTATCATGACCATCTTCTAAAATCGCTGCAACTGGACACTCTGGAGCACATGCTTCACAACTTATACACTCTTCTGTAATTTTAACTGCCATTGTCTTTCCTTATATAAAAATATAAAGTATAAGATGCAAATAGTGTTCCATTATTGAATTATTTATCTAGAGTGTAGTACCAAGCGTTTAAATTACTTCGTTTAAATTTTTTATTTGTATAAAATTCTTTGGCTGTTGTATTGTCTTCATCACAAACTAGTTGTAATCTTGTCAATGAGTGCTTTTTAGCATAATCTTTGATGTACTCAAGAAGGTAAGTTCCAACGCCTAAATCTCTATAATCATCTTTGATGATAAAGTCTTCTATTAGTCCAACTTTTGTTCCCATAACAGTTGAAATAATCTTTTGAATAGTAATCATCCCTATAACTTCATTTTCAAACTTTACAAGGATAACTTCGGAACTTTTATTATTTATTAGTAGGATTATTCCTTCTTCATGTTTTTTTTCATTGAAAGTAAAATCTTGCTCAATAGTAAACAAAGATTGAAGAAGGTTAATCAGGTCTGGAAGGTCGTCATTTGTTGCTTTACATATTTGTAAATTATTTTTTAATATCATTATAGTTTATCTCCTTAGAGACCTTCTTTTCCGTACTTTTCACATATATTAAATCTACATCTTTTTCATTACATATATACTCTTGTGTAATTACGCACGAACCCAAGTTCTCTTCTGATGGTATTGTATATTGTAATGGTAGCATAAGTTTTTCTATAATACCTCTTAGTCCTCTAGCTCCTACATCTTTTTCATAAGCGATATTTGCAATTTCATCTAAGGCTCTATCATCAAATTTTAAATCAACCCCATCAAGCTCAAAAAGTATTTCATACTGTTTTGTGATGGCATTTTTAGGCTCTTTTAAAACTCTTATTAAATCATCTTTTGAGAGTTTATTAAGTTCTGCAATTACTGGAATCCTACCAATAAACTCTGGAATTAATCCAAAAGAGATAAGCTCTTTTGCTTCGATATCTTTTTTATCTTTTTGTTTATTATCTTTATTTAAAAATCCCATTACTGTAGATTTTTCTTTGTTTTCATCTTTTCTCAATCCAACAAAAGCACCACCACATATAAATAAAACATGAGTTGTATCAAAAATAATAGTTTCAGCAGATGAGTTTTTTCTACTTCCTTTTACAGGAACATAAACTTCAGCACCTTCTAATATTTTTAGTAATCCTTGTTGAACACCCTCCCCACTTACATCTCTTCCGCTTGTAGCACTTTCACTTTTATTGGCAATTTTGTCTATTTCATCAATATAAACAATACCTCTTTTTGCTTTTTCCAAATCAAAATCAGCAGCTGCTAATAGTCTTGATAAAATTGATTCCACATCTTCACCCACATATCCAGCTTCAGTTAAAGCAGTCGCATCTGCTATTGCAAAGGGCACATCCATGATTTTTGCTAATGATTTTGCAAGAAGAGTTTTACCACTTCCTGTAGGTCCAATTAGCATAATATTTGATTTTTCTAGTTCTACATTTTTGATAATTGGTTTATCGATTCTTTTGTAGTGGTTATAAAGAGCTACTGCTAAAACTTTTTTTGCATCATCTTGACCTATTACATATTCATCAAGATGCTCTTTTATTTTAATTGGAACACTAAGACCCTTTTGAAACTCTTTTTTAGTTTCTTTTATAGTCTCTTTTTCCATAACATTTGAACACATAGAGATACATTCATCACAAATATTTGCATTTTCACTTGAAAATATTTTTTTAACTTCTTTTATCTCTTTTCCACAAAAGTCACATGATTTTAATTTACTAGGCATGGCTATTTATAAACTCATTTAAACTCAAATTTAAATTTTCTAAATTGTGAGTTTTGATAAATTTATCCTCTTTTTTTGTTAGTTCAGGTTTATTAAATATAGTAAACCCACCTTTTAAATCCATAGTGATTTCATTTGCAACCATTCTAAAAGTATCTTTTGAAAAGTCAACGCCCATAAAAAGATACTCTTTATCTTTTCTAAAATCTTTTAAAATAGGAGGCATAGCAAAACCACCCATGGCTTCTGTTAACCAATCTACAAAATCAGCATCTGAGATGATAAAATTCATTTCAGGTTTTGTTGAACCCATAGGTTTAAATAAAATTGGTAAATCTAAAGTTAAAGCTTCTTTATTTATTTTTTCATAAGCATTTTTACTAAGATCAAATTTATAAATAATAAATCTATCATAATCAGCAGTTATTCTTGAAACTCCAGTTATTAAGAAGTGTTCAACATCACTATAGATTTTTTGTAAACTATCATCCATATTTGTATCAATTACATATTTAGGTTTGATTTGTTTTAACCAAGTATAAACTTTTGGTAAGTCATACACTTTAGAACTATAGATATGGTTTGTCATTTGAACAATAAACTCTCTACCTTTTCTTTGCTCTAAACTCATGGCAGCTCTTGAATATTCATACATAAGTCTTGGGCTCATAGCTCTTCCATTATTTAAAGCTAAAATCATCGAATCACTGTCAAATGGAAGCTTTGTTCCATCTTTTGCAATACTATCTTCGAATATTCCCATTCCTAAAAATGGGACGAGAGTACCACCTTTTAATTTTTCTATTAAGTTATCCATTATGGTATCCAATCTATTACTTTATCTTTAGATAATATGCAAAAGCTGTTCCCTTTGAAAATAGCTTTAAATGATTAATAGTATAGAATTTTTGATATTAACCGTGACAACCAACTCCTGTATATGATTGATAAACTTTATTTAATTCAACTCTTATTCTTTCCATGTCTAAAGGCTTTGATAAGTCTTCTGGCATATCAATATGATAAATCGCTCCATCTTTACCCACTAAAAATAGGGCTTTTGTTAAACAGTTTTCCAAAGTTCCGTTTATTATTTTTGTTCCATACATATTTCCATAATCTTCGTTGATATCAAAAACAGGAAGTATTTTTTTAAACTTATAATCAAAATCAATCTTTTTATCAAATATTATATAAGTAAAAATTTCAACTTTTGCATCATTCATAAACTCATCAAAAGCTATAATCTCTTCTTTAAAATCTTCAAAATTTGGAAATGATAAAAAAATCTGAATCATTCTATTTGGACTTGCTTTTTTTATAGTTAGTTCATTGTCTTGCAAATCTATAGTTTCAATATCTTCAGCCATATATCCCACATCTATTAATTCATCAATGAGTTCAAACTCTTCATTCTTGTAGTTCATTTGTTATTCCATATTTATTGATTTTATAGCCCATTTGTCTAAGTGTTATTCCTAACTCTTTTGCTGCATTTGATTGGTTGAAGTTATTTGCAATTAAAGCTTCTGTTATAGCTTCTTTTTCCATATCTTCTAGGCTTTTTTTATGGCTTGCTTGTTTTGAAGAAGCAATAGGCTTATCTTCTAATTTCCCTTTTTCAAGTGCAGGAAGAAGAAGTGACATATCAAAACTATCTATACCATTTTCATTGCCCATTAAAACAATTCTCTCCATGGTATTTTCTAGTTCTCTTACATTCCCAGGCCAAGGATAAGAAGCTAAAAGTTCCATTGCTTCATCTAATATTTTCACATTTTTTTTATGGTTTTTTATTGCTCTTTCTAAAAAGAAATTAACAAGTTGTTTTATATCATCACCCCTTTCTCTAAGTGGTGGTAAATCAATTGGTATTACATTTAATCTATAATATAAATCTTCTCTAAATTTCCCCTCTTTTACCATTTGCTCTAGGTTTCTATTTGTAGCAGCTACTAGTCTAACATTTACTTTAATAGTCTTACTTCCACCTACTCTTTCGAACTCTCTCTCTTGTAAGACTCTTAGAAGTTTTACTTGAGCAGAAGATGAAATATCACCTATCTCATCTAAGAACAAAGTTCCTTTATCTGCTAATTCAAATCTTCCTTTTCTAGTCTCCCTTGCATCTGTGAAGGCACCTTTTTCATGACCAAAAAGTTCACTTTCAAGTAAAGTATCAGTAATAGCAGCACAGTTCAATTTAATAAAAGGCTCATTTGCTCTTTTGCTTCTTTTATGAATTGCAGCAGCAACTAGTTCTTTACCCGTTCCAGTTTCACCTCTTACTAATACTGTAACCTCTGATTGGGCTATTCTTTGTATTACTTGAAAAACTTGTTCCATTTTTGGACTATCACCAATGATATCTCCAAAATTATGAACTTTTGAGTCCCATTCCATTTTATAATATGATTTCAAATCTTCTAATCTTTCTTTTTCTTTTATATTTAATTGATAAGAGTAGATAGTTTGTGCAAATATTGAACCAATAATTGTAAGTATTCTTACACAATCTTCAAATCCTATTTCCGTACTTTTAGTAAGAGCAGCACCCAAAACACCAACAGTTTCATTTTCAACAACTAAAGGAACAGCTACATATGAAAGATTTGAAAAATCTCTTTTCCCTGATTTATTTAAAAATAATGAATCGTTGTGAATATTTTCCACAACAACTGGTTCTTTAGATAAAGCAGCAACACCAGTTGCTCCTTCGCCTACTTTATAAACTGATAGTTTTTTTTGAATAGTTGATAATTCAACTGAAGCAAATACTGTAAGTAAATCATCTTCTAAAATATGAACTGTACAGTTTGTAAGATTCAAACTATTTTTTAAAATCTTTATAGATTTTTCAAGGGAAGTTTCCAAATCATAATGATTTGATATTACTGCTGAAATTTCATAAAGTGTTGTTAATTCTCTAAGAGTTAAACATGAGTTACAGGCTGTATTATCAAATAATGACATGAAAAATCCTTTTTAATAATAGTATAACATACTGAATACAAATTCATATATTATTTTGTATATTTTATATACAAACGGGTTTTAGTTATTAAGTTTTTTACAAACTTCTTCTTTAGGTAAATTCTTTGGTCCTGGTTGAATCCACCATGTTTCACCATTTGAAAGTTCACACTCTCCACCCCAATTTTCTTCACTATCAAATTCAACTGTTTCTATTATCTCTTCCATATCTTTTTTTGCAAAATAAAAATATATTTTGCCCTCATTTTCTCTTAACATAACTTTTGCCATTTTCTTCTCCTTTTTTTAATTTAATCCAATCTATTTATAAATAGATTTTTTATTTTTGTAATCAATGAATTATCCTCATATCTCAATCTAAAATAACCCTTTTGAATCTCTTTTATTAAAATATGATTTTTAAGACTTTTATCTTCATTTGGATAATCTTCTCTAAAATGAGCTCCACGGCTTTCTTTTCTTTTTTGTGCTGAAAGTATTATGGCTTCGGATATTTCAAGGGCATTTCTTAGTTCCAATATGGAAATAAGTTCAACATTATTTGTTTTTTCTTTATTTATGCAATGAAGTGAATATGACTCTCTTCTTAGATATTTTACATAATCAAAAGCTTTAATCAAACTCTTTTCAGATCTTATAATTCCTACTTTTTCAAATAAAACTTTTCCTAAGGAGATTCTAATTGCATTAAAATTCTTTGTAGTATCACCTTCAAAGATTTTGTCTATATTTTGAATATCTTTTATAACCGTATTATAATCAATTGGTAAATACTCTTTATAGTGAGTATATTTATAGGCTTTTTGACCTACTAGTTCCCCAAAGATAGTTCCCTCTAAAAGAGAATTTCCTCCAAGTCTATTTGCTCCATGTACTCCATTTGAAGCCATCTCTCCACAGACAAAAAGTCCTTTTATTGAAGTATCTCCCATATTTGTATCAACTCCACCCATACTATAATGAGCCACGGGTTTTACTTTTAATAACTCTTTGCTAATGTCTATTCCCACTTGATTATATGCTGCATTAAATAGTGAGGGCAACTTTTCTTGAATTTTTTCATACCCTAAATGTCTTAAGTCAATAAATACTTCTTTTCCATTGTTTTGTTGTTCAAGTATTGCTTTTGCAATTTTATCTCTTGTCTCAAGCTCATTGATGAATCTCTCACCATTACTATTTATTAAAAATCCACCTTCAGCTCTAGCAGCTTCAGTTACTAGGTAATTTGTTTTTGCTATTCCTGTTGGATGAAATTGCATAAATTCCATATCTTTTAGAACTAATCCAGCTCTTAAACAAACAGCTAATAAATCACCCGTATAATCTTGTGCATTGGTAGAATTACCCCTAAATATTCCAGCATATCCACCACCAGCAAGAACTACAGCTTTTGCTGGATATACTAAAACAGAAGTATCTGATCTTCTTAGGCAAACTACACCAGAAACAGAGTTTTCATGGGTAGCTAGATTTAAAACATAAGTATTAACCAAAAAAGTTATACCAACTTCTTTTGCTTTTTTTATTAAAGCTTGCGTTATAGCAAAACCAGTTTTATCTCCCACATAACAAGTTCTATTTGATGAACCTCCACCAAAGGGTCTTTGTAAGATATTTCCTTTTTCATCTTTGTCAAAATTTACTCCATAATCTTCAAGTTTTGAGATTATTTTGGAAGCATTTTTACACATATAAGTTATAGCATTTATATCTGCTAAGCCTTTTGATGATTTAAAAGTATCATCTATATGAGAATTTATTGCATAAGAATCTTTAGGATTTATAACTGCATTTATTCCACCACTTGCCATGGCTGAATTTGATTTGAAGATGTTTCCTTTTGTAATTAAAGCCACGCTATTATGAGCTTTTTTAGCTTCGATTGCGGCCATAAGTCCAGCAACTCCACCACCAACTACAATTACATCATAAATCATTATTAAACTCTATACATTAAATCGTAGTGTGCTCTTGGAGTTGTTTTTATTTGGGTTATTTTTAGATTACTTTTTATATGTACTGGAACTTTTGATGCAAAAAGTGAAGTAATGATTCCAGGCGTTGATCTTACAAATTGAAGTGCTAGTTGAATATCATTTTCTAATACCATTTTATTATCTAGTAAGTAACCAGTTTCTGCTTTAAATGATTTTTTAAATAGGTGCATTTGAAGTAATGAAGAACTGCTAATAACACCAATTTTTAGTCTATGTGATGCTTGTAATAAAGTACACTCTTCGCCTTTTACCGTTTGTGTTGGCATTGTATATATGTTTGTTTTTGCAATATTAAAAGGAGTTTGAATATATTTAAAATGATGATTTTCTCCACCAACTTTAAGTGCAATTTCTACTAAATCTTCTAAATTGATATGCTCTCCTGTAGATTTATCACTAAAGCCATTCCAAACAGCAACACCATAATATTTGATAAAGCCCATTTTTACCATTTTTTCAAATCGTTTAAAAATAGACTCAACTTTCTTTAGAAATTTTTTGTATCCATTCTTTTGTATTTGTATTTCTGGATTATGCAAATAATAAATATCAAACTTATCAATTCCCATATTTTCAAGTGACTTTTTACACGACCACTCTATAAAATCAGCACTTAAACAGTGTTGATCTAGTTCAATATCTTCTTTTGTAGCGAGTTTTGTTTTGATAATATTATCTTCAATCCAAGTATATGGATTTTTTGGAAACGGATATTCAAGTTGAATAAAACCACCCTTTGAACAAATAATTAGCTCTTCTCTTTTAACTATTTTCTCTTCAAAAAGTTCTTTTAATGCAATACCAATCTCTTTTTCACTTTGACCATATCTATAATTACTTGCACTATCTATTAAGTTTATGCCATTTTTAACAGCCTCTTTTACTCCTTCAATATAATGAAAAACATAATTCTCTTCTTTATAAGGTTCTTTATTAAAAGTACCAAGACCAAGTTTTGAGAAAATCAGGTCATTGCTTTTGATATAAAACTCTTTGTAAGTTGAAAATTTTTTTGCAAAATTGTGAGTTGCTTCTAAAGTTGCTTCTGTCATAAATATTTTTCCTTATTCAATTCCTTTGTAAAAAAAGAGTAAAATTGGGGGAATTTTACTCTTTAAAATTTAACTACAAAAGGTTGACTAATATATATGCAAGAAGTGTTCCCTTAAAAATCAAGGATTTTAAGTAATTAAAGAGTAACTTATATTTTGCTATTATTAATGTAATCCATAAAAAAGAGATGTCAAATGAAGATAGTTATTATTGGTGGGGGAATTGCCGCAGTTTATTTAGCAAATAATATTTTAAATGTAGATTCATCATGTAGTGTTACTATGCTTAGTGATGAAGAATATATCCCTTATGATAGGATACATCTTTGTAGGCTAATAGAGTCTAACAATGATGTTGAAAACATAAAATTAGAACTAAATAGTGCTGTAAATCTGCAACTTAATCAAACTGTTTCAAATATAAATAAAGAGAAAAAACAAGTCCTTTCAAATGATAAAATCTTTGACTACGACAAACTAATCATTGCCACAGGCTCAACACCAATCACTCTTTTAGATACAAATTTAGAAAATGTTTCTGTTTTTAGAAATATAAATGATTGTAAAAAAATAGAACAATATTGTAAAACAAATGAAGTAGTACTAGTAGGAAGTGGACCTATTGCTTTAGAGTTACTAGATACTTTAAATGAAATGAGTGAGGTGAAAAGTATAACTTTACTCATAAGAAGTAAACACTTATATGATAAATATATCTCTGCTGAATCTATGCAAATAATGGAAAATAGTTTTCTAAAGAACAAAAAAGTAAGAATATCTTATGAAGATGAGATTGTTGATACCCAAATTATAAATAACAAAATAGAAGTTTTAAAAACAAAAAAACTAAATATAAAAAATCCTTTTATTGTTTTTGGAATAGGAATAAAAGCAAATGCAAAACCTTTTGAAAAATTCATTGATGTAAACAGAGGGATTTTGGTAAATGAGTTTATGCAAAGTAGTGATGAAAATATCTATGCTGTTGGAGAGTGTTCCGAAGTTGTAAAAGATAATTTTGTAGCAGGGCATGTAAAAGAGTGTACAACTCAAGCAAATGTAGCCATATCTCATATTTTTCAAAAGGATATCATGCGCTTTGAACTTGATACAGCAGTTGATATGCTTAAAATTGGGGATTTTACTTTAGTTGAAATTTGCTCATCAGATTTTAATAAAGATTTTGAAAAGGTTGTTATTGAATCAATAGATAAAAAAAGAGTTGATGAATACTTCTTAAAAGATAAAAAACTTATTAGATTTATAGGAATTAATTCAAATATTGATACAGCATATTTAGAAAAAGTTATAAATGAAAAAGATGAGATAGATTTAAACTATTTATATGAAAATAGAGAATTAAGCCCAAGGGGGAAATTGGTCTGCGCATGTAAACATATCTATTATGAGGATTTAAAAAATCTTATAGTTTCATGTAAGATTGACTCTTTTTCTTCAATGAAAGAGTTCAGTGAAGCAGGAAGAGTTTGTGGAAGGTGTAAAAAAGAGCTTGATGATATTATCATTGCTTCACAAGATTTAATAGATAATAAAACTCCTAGAAAAACCAAAGAAGAGATAAAATTAGAAGAAGAGTTAAAAAGAAGTAAAAGAAGCGTAGATAAATTTAAAAAACTACACCCGAAAAATGAAATGGATGAAAAAAACCTAGAATCAGCTCTGAAAATGCTTGATATTGGTAAAAGTGAAGTAAATAGTTGGATTTCAATGGTAACAGCTAGTATGAAACTAAATCCAGCTTTTGAGGATGTTGTAAATGATGGACTTAAAAATTTAAATAAGATTCCAATTATTTGGTTGGAACTTAGTGATTGTAGTGGAAATAGTGAAGCTTTTATTAAATCATCAAATCCAGTATTAGAAGACTTGATATTTGACTATATCTCTTTGGATTATCATGAGTTACTTATGAGTGCAAGTGGTGAGGAGAGTGAGACTATCTTAGAAAATATAATCAAAAATGATAAAGGCAAATATGTTTTGATAGTTGAAGGTGCAGTTCCTTTAGCTCTTGATGGAAAATATTTACGAATAGGGAAAAAAGGTGAAACAGGAGTTGAGCTTTTAAAAAAATGTGCAAAAGATGCAGCCCTAGTATTGGCAGTTGGTTCTTGTGCTTTTGATGGAGGAGTAGTGTCTGCCTATCCAAATCCAACAGGAGCTGTTGGAGTAGCAGAAGCTTTAAATAGAAATGATATTATAAATATCACAGGCTGTCCAACAAACCCTATAAATATAGTAGGAACACTGCTTTCTTATATGATGTTTGAAGAGTTGCCGGCCTTAGATAAATTTAATCGACCTTTATGGGCTTATGAACAAAGGGTTCATGATAATTGTGAAAGAAGAGGTCACTATGAACTTGGCGAATTTGTAAAAGAGTGGGGAGATGATGGGGCAAAAAATGGTTGGTGTCTTTTTGAAATGGGTTGTAAAGGACCATATGCAAATGTAAACTGTCCATCTATGAAGTTCAATCAAGGAACAAGTTGGCCCGTACAAGTTGGACATGGTTGTATGGGTTGTACTGAGCTTGGATTTTTTGATAAATTTGCAAATGAGAGAGTATATATAGAAACTAAAGAGGATGAAAAATGATGAAAAAGATTGTTATTGATCCAATTACTAGAATTGAGGGGCACTTAAGAGCTGAAGTAGAAGTTGATGAAAAAGGCATTGTTCAAGAAGCTTATGTAAGTGGTCAACTTTTTAGAGGTATTGAAATTATTTTACAAAATAGAGACCCTAGAGACGCAGGACTTCTAGCTGGAAGAGTTTGTGGGGTTTGTACAAATTCACATTTTAGAGGAGCTATTGGAGCTGTTGAAAATGCATATTCTTTGAGTATTCCCCAAAATGCAAGGATAATAAGAGATTTGATGTCTATGGCTTTGTTTATTCAAGATCATGTGGTACATTTTTATCAATTACACTTGCTTGATTTTGTAGATGTGCTAAGTGCATTAAAAGCAAATCCAAAAGAGACAACAAAAGAGGCTCATAAATATAGTGCTAAACCTTTTAGAAACTCAAATACACATTATGATACGGTTTTAGAAAAACTTCAGAACTTTATAGATGCAGGAAGACTTGGCCCTTTTAATAGTGGATATTGGGGACATAGTGATTATAAGTTAAGTAGTGAACAAAATTTAATTTTATTATCCCACTATTTTGAAGCCTTGCAATTTCAAACAAAAATATCAAAAGCTATAGCAATCTTTGGTGGAAAAACTCCCCATCCTCAATCTTTGGTTGTAGGTGGAATTACCAGTGTTGCTGATATGTTAAATCCCCAAAGATTAAATGACTTTATTTTTGTAATAAAAGAAGCAAGTGATTTTATAAATCGAGCTTATTTACCTGATATGAAACTTTTAGCAATTGCTTATAAAGATGAAATAAAATCTAAAAGTGGAAAAACAATAGGTAACTTCTTGAGTGTGGGTGGTTACCCTATAAATAAAGAGATGAAACTTTTTTCTACTGGAGTAATTTTTGAACAAGATTTCTCAAATATACAAGAGTTTGATGCCAATAAAATAAAAGAAGAAGTACAAAGAGCTTGGTATAGCGATGATGAAAAACAAGAACCTTTTTATACTGATTTAAATGAAGATGGAACTTTAAAAACTAAAAATAAAGATGATAAATACTCTTGGATAAAAGCTCCCCGATATGATGGAAAGACTATGGAAACAGGTCCTGTGGCAAGACTTATTATTAGTTATTTAAATAATAATACTGCCATAAACTCTTTTGTTGATGAGTTTTTAAAAGAGACCTCTTTAAGTCTTGAAGATTTAAATTCAACTGTTGGAAGAAATTGTGCAAGGGCAATTGAGAGTCAATATATTTGTGAATATATTTTTAAACTTGTTTCAAATTTGATTCAAAATATTAAATACTATGATACGAATACTTGGGATAAATACAATTTTAATGAACTAATAAAAGATGCAAGTGGATATGTTTTTTTAGAAGTGCCAAGGGGAGTTTTACTTCATAGTGTCAATATAGAAGACTCTAAAATAAAAAATTATCAAATAATTGCCCCAACAACTTGGAATGCAACTCCCAAAAATAGTGATGGTATTAGAGGTGCATATGAAGAAGCTTTAATTGGTATTGAAATAAAAGATTTAGAAAAACCTCTTGAGGTTTTAAAAGTCCTACACTCTTTTGATCCATGTTTAGCATGTGCTGTGCATATCATAGATACAAAAGGTAAGTATTTAGGTGAGTATAAAGTTTAATTTTCTTTTGGAAGTAATTTCATTTTACTTCCAAAATCTGCCATACCACTTGAGTACATAGCACTTGAAACTATACCGTCAACGCCTAAAGAGGCATACTCTTTTACATTTGATAAAGTTATTCCACCTGCAACTAAGATGCTTACGCTTGGAAAATTCTCATTTTTATATTGAATGATCTTTTTTAATATAGGGATTTTTATTTTATCAATTTGAATTACATCTACTTCATTTTGCATTAGAATTATTGCATCTTCATATGTTTCAGTTTCTATTACTATTTTCTTCTCTGGGGATTTTTGTTTTAATCTTTTTATATCATTTAAAAAGTCTTTTTCATTTTTATAAACTATTCTGTGTTGAGGGAAAAGAAGAATACTTTCACTTAATCCTAAACGATGGGGTGTAGCTCCACCTATTATAACTGATTTTATACATAATTTTTTTGCAAAAGGAAAACTTTTTCTAGTGGATAAAAGTTCACAAGTTTTATTTACGCTTTCTATTTCTTTTTTCATTTTATTAGTATTACTTGCCATCTTACAACTATATTCTAATAATACTTGACAAACTTTCCATGCCTTATGAACATCTTCATATTTACCACTAAACTCCAAAATTACATCATTTTGTTTTATAAAAGTTTTTGATGGAACAAAACTTTTCACTTCGCAATTTAAAAGCTCAGCAATTCTTTTTGCTTCTTCACTACAAGAGACAATAATATCTTCTCTAGTAAAGATACTTAATTTTGCTTTCTTATTTGATTGTCCTTGAAGATAAGTGGTTAAATCAAAGTAAGGTATATCATCATTTATATATTGTTGAAGTTCATTATCTGTTAGAATGAACATATTTTTATCCTTTTATTTTAAATCTGTTTTATTAATGGGGCAAAAGCTTTTGTACTTACTAAAACTTTTTGTCCTATATTTAAATTTTTTGCTTCATCATTACTTACAACAACTTCTACAAGCTGTTGTCCTATTGATACAATTGCTATTTGAATTACATCAACTTTTACAATATCGAGTAATTCACCCTCAAAAGAGAATTTCTGTGAACCACTTGTTTTTAATAAAATATCTTTAGCTTTACCATCATTTATTACTAAACCTTGATTTAAAACTATAACTCTATTTGATAATCTATACATTTCACTTGGATCATGACTTACCATTATTGTGGTTGTATTAAATTCCTTATGAAGCGTTAATATCTCTTGTTGTAGTTTTGCTCTCATTTGGGGATCTAAGGCTGATAAGGGCTCATCCATAAGTAAAAGCTTTGGTTTATTCATTAATGCACGACAAAGACTAACTCGTTGTTTTTGTCCACCACTTAAAGTATTAGGTAATCTATTTTTCAACTCTTCCATTTCGGTTATTTTTAAAAGTTTTATTGCTAATTCTTTATCTTTTTTCACAAATAAAAGATTATCTATCACACTCATATTTGGAAATAGTGCATAGTCTTGAAAGACAAAACCTATCTCTCTTTTTTGTGGAACTAGAAAGCTTGATTCATTTTGCCAATAGTTTTCACCTATTTTTATTTCACCTTTTGCTTCTTCTAGACCTGCAAGTATTCTTAGAAGTGTAGTTTTACCACTCCCACTTAATCCTGCTAATGCAATAAAATCACCCTCTTTAATCTCTAAATTTACATCTAAATTCATTTGTCCATCTGAACCATGAAGTTTTTTAAATATATCTATTTTTATCATATTTTATATTCCAAATTTTTTGTTGCTTCTACCATTAAAGATATAAACACTAAGAAGTACTATAAAGCTTATTATTACCATAATAGCACTATAAATATGGGCACTTTTATAATCCATAATTTCTACCATTTCATATATTGCAACAGAAGCTACTTTTGTTTCACCTGGAATGCTTCCTCCTACCATAAGAACAACTCCAAATTCTCCAACTGTATGAGCAAAGGTTACAATTATTGCTGTAAGAAGGGCTGGTTTTATATTTGGTAAGGCTACTTTTAATAAAGTTTTTATTTTTCCTTTTCCACATATATAACTAGCTTCAATCATATTTTTACTTATACTTTCAAAACCACTTTGTAGGGGTTGAACCATAAAGGGCAAACTATAAAAACAACTAGCAATTACAAGTCCATAAAAATTGAACACAAGTTTTATTCCAAGAATATTTTCAAAAAAGGCACCTATTGGAGAATTATAAGATAAAGCCCACAAAATATAAAATCCTAGAACAGAAGGAGGTAAAACTATTGGAAGAGCAGTAATTGCTTCTAAAAAAGGTTTCAATCTTGATTTTGTTTGTGAGAGATACCAAGAAAGAGGTAATGAAATCATAAATAAAATTGAGGTTGTAATAAAGGCTAATTTAAATGAGAGTATAAAGGGACCAAATTCTATAGCTTTCAGGGTTTCAAACATTTATTACTTCCTCAATAGATAAATCACTTGCTTTTATAAAAATATTAATTTCATCATCTTTTTTTAGATTCATTTTTTTTGCACTTGCTTGGGTTATAATTGATTGGAAATATGAATTTTTAGCTTTTATTGTCACACTACAAAGGAGTTTACCCTCTTCTATACTTTCAATTTTTCCATTTATTTGATTAGAGAAACTAATCATACCTTCAAAATCTCTTGCCAATATTATATTCGTAGCTTTTGCGACTAATATAACTTTTTGACCGATTTTAATTCTTTCATTAAGATCTAAACTCATCATTTTGAGTTTAATTCCTGAAAAATCAAATTGCACAATATTGAGATTATCAATACTGTCTATTTGAGATACGATAGCTTCTATTTTATTCATGGTACTAAATATCCAAATTTGTTAAATATTTTTTTTGCATCTGCACTTAAGATAAAGTCATAAAATGCTTTTGCTTCTTTATTCTCTTTTGCATTGTTTATAATAACAATTCCTTGATTAATAGGAGTATAAAGTTTTGGATTTACATCTACCCAGTTTAGTCCTTCTTTATACATACTCATTTTTGGACTATATAAAGATGATTTTGCAATAAATCCTATATCAGTTGCAGTTGTGGCATAAGTTACTGTTTGAGAGATAGATTCGGCATAAACATATTTTTTTACAACTTCGTCATAAATTTTTGCATTTTTCATAGCTTCAACTGCAGCTTTCCCATAAGGGGCAGTTTTTGGATTTGCAATAGCAATTTTATTTACTGAACTATCACTTGCTAGATTAATTCCTTTTGACATATCTATCTTTTTAATACTTAAAATTGCTAAACTTCCTTGTGCATAAATAACTGGTTTTGTTACAGCAATCTTATCACTATATAAGGCTTCTGGATATTTCATATTTGCTGCCATAAAAATATTATATGGCGCACCATTTTTAATTTGTGCAGTTAATTTCCCACTACTTCCCAGTGTAACATTTACTTTTGTGTCTGGATTTGTTTTATTAAACTCATTAATCAAATCACCAATTGCATAACTTACATTTGCAGCAACTGCAATATTGATTTGTCCTGCAAATAAACTTAAACTTACAACTAATATTCCTAAGACTATTTTTTTCATTTTATCTCCTATTTTCCTATCATCACATCTGTTGCTTTTATAATTGCACTTAATTGGTTTCCAATTTTTACTTTTAAGTTCTTTATTGAACTTGATGTTATTACAGCAACTACACTATCTTTATTCCCTATATTTATCTCTACTTCTGCACTCACTGAGCCCAAGTGTAGATTTTCTACTATTCCTTGAAGTTTGTTTCTTGCACTTATATTTAATGTTACATCAGTTGTTACAAGTACTGAACTTGATTTAAATATTGCAGTAACAATATCTCCAATTTTCAAATCAAGATTTTTAACTGCATTATTTGTTATTACTGAAACTATTGTGTATCCACAATTTAATTTAACAAAAATCTCAGAATTTACATTCCCTTGCTGAACTAGTTCAACAACTCCCGGTAATTGATTTCTAGCACTTATTATCATCTTTTTCCTTTCCAACAAAGCATTATATATTTTTATATATAACGATTAGCTAAAAAAAACTAGAAGGAATCCTTCTAGTTTTAAAATTATCTTACTGAATCGAAGAAATAATCTGTTTCAGCTATATCTTTAGTCTCTTCATCTAATTGGTCTAAGATACCATTAGTAATCCAAGTTAAAAGGTTGATACCACCTTCATAACCACTCATAGAGTATCTGTGTAAGTGATGTCTATCAAAAATTGGGAACCCAATTCTAATAAGTGGAGTTTTTGTATCTCTATAAAGCTCTTTACCATAAACATTACCAATCATGAAATCAACTGGTTCTGTGAATAATAATGATCTTAATGCCCATAAATCTTTACCTGGCCAAATGTTACATTCGTCAGATCTATTTGATTTATCTAAGATTGCTCTCATTTGGGCTTCCCAATTTTTTCTTGGAGCATTATGACAAACAACATGAGTTGGAATTGCACCCATTTCAACTAAGAAAGAAACCATACCTAATAAAAAGTCAGGATCTCCCCAGATTGCGATTTTTTTACCATGCATATATGGATAAGAATCTTGCATAGCATCAACAAGTCTAGCTCTTTGTTGTTTTAATTCTTCTGGAATTTCTTTACCAGTTAATTCTGCTAATTTCATAACAAATTCATCAGTACCACTTAAACCAATTGGATTACAAGTTTCGTAAGTTTGTTTCCATTTGTTTTTAATAGTTTTAGCTGTTGCTATTGATGAATATTTTTGTAAAGATATTGTAGCTTTCGCATTAATTGAACCTTTAAGATCTTCAATTTTTGTTCCACCAGCATACAATTTATACTCACCAGCTCCAGTATCCCATTGCTCTTCATGGTCACCAATCATTACGATTTTATCACCGAACATTTTAGATATTTTTTTAATCTCTTTTAATGATCCTAAATAAGGTTCAAATCCAGGGATAATATTAATTCTTTCTTCATCAACAGTAGTTTTTTCAGTACTTACTTGCTCTAAAATAGATTTCATCATATTATCATAACCTGTAATATGAGAACCTACGAATGAAGGAGTGTGTGCATTAGGAATTAAAACATTGTCTAATTCACCTTCAGCTTCATCTTTAGCTCCAATAATAAAAGCACCTAAGTCATCACCGATAACTTCTGCCATACATGTAGTAGATACAGCAATCATTTCTGGTTTATATAAAGCATTACAATTTCGTAAACCATCTTTCATATTTGCTAATCCACCAAATACCGCTGCAGATTCACTCATAGAATCTGAAACACAAGGAGTTGGTTCTTTAAAGTGTCTTGTAAAATATGTTCTAAAGTATGCAACACATCCATGGCTTCCATGAACATAAGGCATAGTATTTTCAAATCCAAGAGCTACCATAACAGCACCAAGAGGTTGACAAGCTTTAGCAGGGTTAACAGTAATTGCTTCTCTTGCTAAATTTTTTTCTCTATAATCCCAAGACTCAGTCCATTTTTGAATTTCTTCAACTTTAGCAGGATTAATTGCTCCCATTGAACCTTCAAATTCTTTTTTGTTTTTTAAAACTTCTTGATATTCAGGTTTTAAAAACAGTTTTTGTCCGTTTACTATATTATCTAAATCTTGCATATTACGCTCCCTCTACTTCTTTGTCCCATGGTGCTTTAGTATGATTCCAAACAGGAGAATTCATTGCTAAATCCATATCTTTTGCAAAAATTGCAAATGCATCATACCCATGGTATGGTCCACTATAATCCCAAGAGTGCATTTGTCTAAATGGTAATCCCATTTTTTGAAATACATATTTCTCTTTTACACCAGCTGCAACTAAGTCAGGTCTCAATTTTTTAACAAATTCTTCTAACTCATACTCATTCGCATCATCATAAATAAGTGTTGATCTTCCTAAATCTTCTTTAGTTCTTTTATAATCATCACCATGTCCGAACTCATAACCAGTACCAATAACTTCCATCCCTAAATCTTCATAAGCACCAATAACGTGTCTTGGTCTTAATCCACCAACATAAAGCATAACTTTTTTACCCTCTAACATTGGTCTAAATTTAGCAATAACTGCATCTGTCATAGCAGTATATTTAGCAATAACTTTTTCTGTTTGTTCTTGAATTTTTTCATCAAAAAATGATGCAATTTTTCTCAAACTTTCAGTTGTTTTTGTAGGTCCAAAGAAGTTATATTCCATCCAAGGTATACCAAACTCTTGCTCCATATGTCTAGAAATATAGTTCATAGATCTATAACAGTGAAGTAAGTTCAATTTTGCTTTTGGTGCGATTGCTAACTCTTTATAAGTCGCATCCCCAGACCATTGTGCAATTACTCTTAATCCCATTTCTTCTAAGATTAATCTTGTAGACCAAGCATCTCCACCGATGTTATAATCTCCAATAATTGCTACATCATAATCAGTTGAATCAAAATCTTTTCTATGTGATGTATCAGGCATAACATGATCTCTAATCATATCATTTGCGATGTGGTGACCAAGAGATTGAGAAACCCCTCTAAACCCTTCACATGATACAGCAACAGTTTGATGACCTGTCTCTTTTTTATGAACTTTTGCAACAGCTTGAATATCATCTCCAATTAAACCAATTGGACACTCTGATTGAATTGAAATACCATTGTTTAATGGGAATAATTCATCAATCTCTTCTAACGCTTTTTTAAGTTTTTTATCTCCACCAAATACGATATCTTTTTCATTGAAGTCAGTTGAAAAGTTCATAGTAACAAAAGTGTCAATACCAGTTGTTCCTATATAATAATTTCTTCTTCCACCTCTTGAATATTGCCCACAACCTATTGGTCCATGAGAAATATGAATCATATCTTTAATTGGTCCCCAAACAACCCCTTTAGATCCTGCATATGCACAACCTCTTTGAGACATTACTCCCGGTACTGTTTGTTTGTTACTTCTTGTAGTATCACAAGAACCTTTTACACCTTCTGGATTATCAGTTCCAAGGTGTTTTGCTCTATTCTTCTTTGCTTTTTCTGGATAAGCTTCAAGTACTTCTGCAATTGCTTGCTTTTGAAGACTTTCTAATGTTTCTGGTCCCATAATTTTTTCCTTATAAATTGTCCCAATTTTTAAGGGACTTTATTTTTATAATTTCTTTTGACAAGGATTTGTAAAAAATCCTTAAAGAAACAAATCCTAAAGAGGACAACAAGTTGTCCTTTTTATAATTTTGTTTACGCTACTTTTACTCTATATAGATTCATGTCATCTAATTTTTTACAAATAGCTTTAGTTGCATCACCATCAACAGATTTTGAGATTTCAGAAATTTGGTATTTATTAGTATAATAAACCATTTTATAACCATCTTTTTCTTTACACTCAGTATTAGTATAATAATCAACTAAGGCAGTATGTAAAAAAGAACCTTCTGGGATAGAAATTTCTTCTAACTTTACACCTTCTCTTGTTTCACTTGAAACAGTTACAGATTTACCTGTAGCATCAACTCCATCTTGTACTTTTTCTATTACTTTATCAAAACTTACATCATTACCCATATCAGCTGGGAAGTGGTATCCACATACAAACATTTTATTCTCCTTTTAAAATGTCCCATTTTTAAAGGGACTTTGTTTTTAACGACTTCTTTTAACAGGATTTATAAAAAATCCTTAAAGAAGCAAATCCTAAAGGGCGAAAGAATTCGCCAACATATACTTTAATATTTACTCTTAGGTATTAAGCTTCTTCTGCTTTTTTACCTAAGTTTTCTTCGTCAACTTCTTCTTCTAATCCGAATTCCATTAATAATGCTTCTAAGTCATCCATTTCTAGTGGCTCAGGAATAACTTTTAAGTCATTAGCGATAATTTTTCTTGCTAATTCTTTATATTCCATAGCTTGGTCTGAACTTGGAGCAAATTCAACAACTGTCATTCTTCTTAACTCAGCTCTTTGAACATGGTTAGATCTTGGTACGAAGTGAATCATTTGAGTACCAATTTGCATTGCTAAGTGTTTAGATAAATCATACTCTTTATCTGTCATTCTTGCATTACAAATTAAACCAGCAAGTCTAACTCCACCAGTATTAGCATATTTTAAAATACCTTTTGAAATATTATTAGCTGCATACATAGCCATCATTTCACCAGACATTACGATATAGATTTCTTGCGCTTTACCTTCTCTAATTGGCATAGCAAATCCACCACAAACAACATCTCCAAGAACATCATAAGATACGAAATCTAATTCATCAGTATAAGCACCTTCTTCTTCTAGGAAATTAATTGCAGTAATAACCCCTCTACCCGCACAACCAACACCTGGCTCAGGACCACCTGATTCAGTACAGTTAATATAACCTTCAGTTATGTCATTATTTTCTGGGTGAAATTCACCAGCACCTGGTTTACATACATCTTCTAATTCTAGATCTTCAACAGTTCCAGCTTCACTAGCTAATTGCATAATTGTACATTGTGCTTTTTCGTGTAAGATTAATCTTGTTGAATCCGCTTTTGGATCACAACCAACGATTAAAATTTTCTTTCCATAGTAATGACACATTGCTGCTAATGTGTTTTGAGATGTAGTTGATTTACCAATCCCACCTTTTCCGTAAAACGCTATTTGTCTTAAATCTGACATATTGTCTCCTTTTAATATTATTAATTACAAATAGATAATTGCATATTGCGTTCCACAAGATGAAAAAGAGAATATTTTTTTCATAAATTTTTATAATTTTCCGTAAAATAGGAGTTTGAGAAGGTGATTTTTTTTAAAAAGTTAAAAATAGGATAAAATTTATCTTGTTTTCATAATTGTTTTTTTACTACAAATTTTGTAAATTTTGTTATTTGGGAGTGTAAAATTTAGTAAAATCAACCAAAGGTTGATTTAAAGTGTGAGGTCTATTTTAATAGGATTTTAGAATTCTTTACAAAATTCTTTACTATATTTAGCTTCTCCTATAAAAACTAAAATATCATTTTCTTTTATTTTATAAGAGGAATCAATATTTAAAACCCAAGTTCCATCTGATTTATAAGAGACTATTTTAAGTTTTTTATACTCTTCTTTTATCTCATAAATTCTTCTATTGATAAATTTTTCATTTGCTACTAGTTTTATGATTTTTATATTGTTACTTATATCTATCTCTTCTATAGTCATATTATCAATTAGTTTATTTACCAACATTCTTCCTGCAATTTTTTCAGGATATATGATTTTAAAAGCACCAATTTTTGATAATATTTCACCGTGAGTTGATGTGATAGCTTTTGCAATAATATTTTGATTATTTAAATCTTTTAGTGCCATTACTGTTAAAATACTTGCTTCTATATTCTCACCAATACTTACAATTACTGTGTCAAGGTTATAAATTCCTACATCTTCTAAAGCTTGTTTATTAGTACTATCAAGTACAAAAGCATTGTCAATATATTCACTTATCTCTTGAATCCTTTTTTCGTCATTATCTACTGCTATTACTTTTACATCTAACCTTGATAAACTCTTTACAATATAAGATCCAAATTTTCCTAATCCAATAACTGCGATTGTTTTCATATAATAATCCTTCCTACTGGGTATTTAAAATGTTTTGTTTTTGCTTTTCCTACTAAAATTAAACCAAAGGCAAAGACTCCAAGTCTTCCTGCTAACATCATAATTATGATAATACTTTTTCCAAAGGTATCAAATTCTTGAGAAAAACTTAGAATATCACCATTACCTGTTGATACTCCAACTGTCCCAAAGGCAGAAACAACTTCAAATAAAATTCTTAAAAAAGGTAAGTTTTGTGTTTCCACTAATATTAAAGTGGCTAAAAGTACGAAAAAAGAGGATGAAAGGATGATTGCTAGGGCTTTATTGATAATTTTTTGTTCAATTGTTCTTTTAAAAATACTTGGTTGTTGGTTACTCTCTTTTAAGATATAAATTACTGTAATAATTAAAATAGCAACAGTAGTTATTTTCATACCACCTGCTGTACTTCCTTGCCCTGCTCCTGTCATCATAAACAAAGTAGAGAAGAAAAGAGAAGACTCTTTTAATCCTGCTAAATCAATACTATTAAACCCACTGGTTCTAAAGTTAATGGAGAGAAAAAAGGCATTTAGTAATTTATCATAAACAGATAAGCCTCCAAAAGTTTTTGGGTTGTTCCACTCAATAGATAAAAATAAAACCATTCCCATAACAATTAAAATAATAGTTCCGTAAATCATGATTCTTGTATGAATAGTAAATCTTTTTGCAAATCTTCTATTTTCATAAATTTCAATTAAAACAAAATATCCCATTCCTCCTAATACTACTAAAATACAAATAGTAACTAAAGAAATAGTGTCACTTTGATATCCCATCAAACTGTTTGTAAATAAAGAGAAACCTGCATTATTAAAAGCACTTACACTATGAAATATTCCATACCAAAGGGAGTCTAAAAAATCATACTTTTTAAGAAATTGTGTAGTTAAAACAATCGCACCTAAAAGCTCAATAACTAATACAACTGCAAAAATCTTCTTTAAGAATCTTCTAACATGCATATTTGGTAAATCCAATGATTGCCTCATGGCTCTTTTTTCATCTATATCTAATCTTTGTCTAAGTGATAAAAAGAAAATGATTACCAATGACATATATCCTATCCCACCAATTTGGACTAGAATCAAGATAATGACTTCACCTAAAAAAGTAAAATTTTCAGAAGTACTTGTAACAATAAGCCCTGTTACACATGTAGCACTAGTAGCAGTAAAAATTGCATCAATAAAGGCTAAGTGACCTTTATGACAAATTGGTAAGGCTAGTATTAAGGCTCCAAAAAATATAACCAGCACATATCCTAAAAATATAGATCTTACATATTTATGTTCCACTAATTCTTAATCCTAATTCTCACTATAAGAAAATCTATAGCCAACACCAGACTCAGTTTTTATATATTTTGGTCTAGTACTGTTTTGTTCTATTTTTTTTCTTAATGTATTTACATAAGTTCTTAAATATTGCATTTCAGTTTGATAACCTGTTCCCCAAACTTCATTTAAAATTTGTTTGTGGGTTAGGGTTTTGTTTGCATTTATCATAAAATATTTTAATAACTCATATTCAATAGGGGTTAATTTAAGAACTTCTTGTTTAAATTTTATAGTTCTTGAACTTATATCTAGTTCTAAGTCATTGCAAATAAATTTATTATCAATCTCTTCTTTTGCAATATTTCTTCTTAAATTTGCCCTTATTCTTGCCAATAGCTCATTTACAGAAAATGGTTTCGTAATATAATCATCTGCTCCAACATCTAAAGCTGCAACAATTTCTTTTTCATCATGTCTTGCTGTTAGAACGATAATTGGTACTTTTGATATTTCTCTAATTTGTTTTATTAAATCTTTCCCATCACCATCTGGTAGTCCTAAATCAACTATGAGAAGACTTGGATTATGACTTAAGAACATCATTATAGCATTTTTCTTGCTTTCACTTGAAATAAAATTAAAAGCATACTCTTTAAATGTTATTTCTAATAATCTTTTTACAGAAGAATCATCTTCAATTATGTGTATTAACTCTTTCATATTAGTTTTGCTCTTTTTAATACTGGTAGATTTATTTCTATTAGTATGCCATTATTTTGTGAAATAGCTTTTATCTCTCCACTATGAAGTTTAACTATACTTTTACAAATAGCCAAACCAATACCACTTCCTGAGATATCATTGGTATCTTCTACCCTATAAAATTTATCAAATATATTTTTTAGTTTTTCTTCATCTATAAATTCTGTTTCATTAAATACTTGAATTTTTATGTAATTATTACAATCTAAGACTTCAAAATCTATTTTTGCATTGGTAGATGAATACTTAAATGCATTATCAAGTAAATTTACTACTAATTGAGTAAGTAAAGTATTATCTCCCCAAAAGAGACCAGTCTCTTCAATATTTACTATTACTTTTTCGTCACTTTGTTTTTGAGAAAATTCATCTAAAGCAACTCCCACAATATCTTCGAAATCACACCATTGAAGTTTTAAATTAATATTGCCACTTGATAATCTAGTACTATCAAGAATATTTGTAATAAGTCTTTCCATTCTAATAGAGGCATAATTTATATCTTCTAGTAAACTATTTTTGTTTGTTTCATTTAATTCATTGTTTGATAATATTAAGTTAATACTTCCATGAATGGTTGATAAGGGAGTTCTTAAATCATGGGAAATAATATGTAATAAACTCTCTCTTAATTCATTTTGTTTCATTTGAGTACTTATACTTTTTGCTTGATAAGTTATTATCCACCCAACAACTCCAAAAATCAAGAAACTCCAAATATAGAGTTCATTGTGTACAGAAAAGCTATATATTGGTGGAATGTATAAAAAATTTAAAAGAACTACACAAAAAATTGTCATAAAAAAAGTAGCTTTGCCTTTTCCATGAATGGCAACGACAATAACAGGAATAATGTGAATAAGTGCTATATTTATGATATCTAAAGAGTTTCTAAACATATGGCTAATAATAGTAATTATTAACAAGATACCTAAAGCTTTTAGTATGTAATTGTATTGTTTATATGGAAAGAGTAAGTTTTTCATCTTAGGCTTTAAATAGTTTTATTATTAAAAGAAGTATTAAAAAAGATAAAATGGAAAGCATAATAATATTTGGCGTTGTCATATCTTTCTCTTTAGAATAAAGTGTGACTACATTATATGTTGTCTTATCTAAAGAAAAAATCAAAAATCAAATTTAAATATCAAAATTTTATAAAGATACTTTTTATTAATTAAGATAAAAGATTAAGCACATATATTTTCAAAGATACTTTCTTTCCCTTCAAAACTCTTTTTACTTGTCTCTTCAACAATAGTATTTGCAATATTTGATGTTTCAGTTGCAATTTTATTCGATTTAGATGATACCTCTGAGTTTGTATAAATTTGTTTTTCTAAAACTTTTACAGAATGGTTAATTTGAACTATACCCTCTTGTTGTTTTTTAGAAGTAATTGCTACTTCACTAATCAGTTCTATAGTTTTATCAATATCGATGTTTAAATTCGAATATCCCTCTATCATCTCATTTGCGATAGCTTTTCCTTCATTGGCTTTTTGATTTGCAGCTTCAACTAGTTTTTTTATATCTCTTGCAGCTTCTGTACTTTTATTTGCAAGATTTCTTACTTCTTGAGCAACTACTGCAAAGCCTTTTCCAGCTTCTCCTGCAGTTGCAGCTTCAACGGCAGCATTTAATGACAAAATATTAGTTTGAAACGCTATTTGATCAATGATACTTATTGCTTCATTTATAGAATTTACTTCTTCATTAATTTCATCCATGGAAATATTGGTTTTATTTGCAAGGGTTTCTCCCTCATTTGCAGATTTTATAACTGCGTTTGCAAATTCTGACATTTGAATTGTTTTTTCATAAGTTTTACTAACATTTTGTGTGATTTCTTCTAATACAATCGTTGTCTCTTTTAAACTTGTAGATGCTTCCGTTGAAGAACTATTTAGTTTAAAAGCATTATCTAATAAAATTTTAGATGATTTTTGTAATGTAGTACCATTTTTTTTATTTTCCAATAACATATAAGTAATAGCATTTTTAAGTTCATTAATTGAAGTTGATAGATTTATAAACTCTCCATCATTTGAAATATTTTCTAAAATTAAATCATTTGTATAATTATAATTAGTATATTCATTAAGAATATTATTAATAATCTCAAAATGTTTTTTTGTATTTATTATCATGTCATTAACAACTATCTTAAATTCTTCAAGTACTTTAGTTGAAGTTTTTACTTGAATAATATTTTTATATGTCCCATTTTTAACTTGTTCTAAAATACCTTTTGCTTCTGTAATAAATAAGAATTCTTCTTGCTCTTTGACTTTTTGTTTTTTATCTCTAATATCAATAATATTTTTTATTTCAGAGTATTCACTTGCAAAAGAAGTATTTATTTTAAGTTTTGCATCTTTATTATCCATATTTTTAAGAAAATTTACTAATTCTTTTGATAATTGTTTACCATTCTTTCTTTCATCTAATTCATGAAAAATTAAAGCTATTGCAATAATAATTTGAATTGTTTGTGAAGTTGTATTTGTTGTAAAAAAGAATGCATTAATAGGTAATAGTAACATTCCAAGATAATGAATTATTGTCATTCTAAAATATAATGATTTTATATTAAACATATGTGGTCCTTTTTTTAGAATATTATCTAAATAGGACAAAAACAGTATTGATTAAAATCAATACTATTTAAAAGGAGTATGTAGAGTTTTATTTATTGTTTTAAGAGGGGAAAGCGTTTAAATCTTTCCCTTTATTTTCTGTTGTTTACAGTGGTATAATTTTTTGGAGTTATTATTTATTTAGTTCTTTAATTCATCTCTTTTGCTTTAACATCATTTTTACCAATAAACTCTTTTTCATTTGCTTCTGAAACGATAAGTTTAGCAATAGTGTCTGTCGTTGTTGCTATATCATGGGTTTGAGATGCAACCATTGCATTTTGTTGAGTTTGTTGATCAAGTTGGTTTACTGCTGAATTTATTTGCTCTATACCAGTTTGTTGTTCTTTACTTGACATTTCAATATCTGAAATTAGATTTATAGTTTCTTGAATATTTTGATTTAACTCTTTATATCCTTTTATCATATTTCCAGCTATATTTTTGCCTTCATTTGCTTTTGAAGTAGCATTTTCCACTAATGTTTTTATCTCTTTTGCAGCTTCTGCAGAACGAGAAGCTAGGTTTCTTACTTCTTGTGCAACTACGGCAAAGCCTTTACCTGCTTCCCCCGCAGTTGCAGCTTCTACTGCTGCATTTAGAGATAAAATATTTGTTTGAAATGCAATTTGGTCAATTACACTAATTGCCTCATTGATAGATTTAACTTGCTCATTTATTTCATCCATTGCAACTGTTGTTTGATTCGCAAGCTTTTCCCCATTTGACACAGAAGTTGTAACATTAGTTGAATTACTTGCCATTTTTGCAATATTTTGAGTGTTGTTTCTAATATTTGCAGTTATCTCTTCTAAGGCTGCTGCTGTTTCTTCTAAACTTGCTGCTGCTTCATTTGAACTTTGATTTAATTTATCAACATTTGCTAAAAGTAAATTTGAACCCTTATCGAGCGTTAATCCATTTGCTTTATTTTCTACTAACATTTCATTTATAACATTGGCAAGATTATTTAGGCCATTAGCTGCTTCTCCTAAATTGTTTCCTTTAATTCTATGGGTAAAGTTTAACTTTTGAAAAGACAATAAAGCATCAGATATTTTATTTAAATCACCATCTACTTTAGTAGATACAATTTCAAATAAGTCATTAATACCATTTTTAAGATTTTCTATACCTTCATTTTGTGTTTTTTCTTGTATAGTTTGTTTCATAATACCTGTTTTTGCTATATCAATTGCCTTATTAGCAGCTTTTATTACATTTTTTGCATCAGTAATATCTTGTGCAAATTTTACAACACGAGTTACTTTTCCACTACTATTTTTTACAGGAGTATATGAAGCTTGAATCCAAACAGAAGTACCATCTTTTCTAATTCTTTCAAATTCATTTATTTGAGATAAACCTTTATTTAAACTCTCCCAAAATTCACTATATTCTTTTGTAGTTACATATGTTTTATCACAAAACATTCTATGATGCTTACCAGCTGTTTCTTCTAACTTATATCCTAAAACATTTAGAAAATTATGATTTGCATGTATTATTGTTCCATCTGGCTTAAATGATATAATTGCATAGTTTTCATCCATTGCAGTTAATCTTGCTGCTTCTTCTTCTGTTTTTCCAAAATTAAACATTATGTTCCTTTTATATTTTTATTAAATGTATTTTTATCTAATTCAATTTATAAATTTATATTATCTTAAGAAGAAATTATCTAGTAGTTGTTTTATGTCATTTAATACGAGGGTAGAGTTTTTGTATTATACCAATTATTTTATAAATTTTCTACTTTGTAGAGCTTTTTTCTCTCTTTTGACGAGGGCATATCTAGCATCTTTCTGTATTTCGTAATAGTTCTTCTTACCATTTCTAGGTTAAATTTTTCTTGAATAGCATCTAAAATATCTTGGTCTGTTAGCGGGGTTTCTTTATCTTCATATTCAACAAGACTTTTTATGTAGTTTTTTATCTCTGAAGATGATAAATCTTTATTGTTAACTGCATTTGAAAAAAAGTGTTTTAGAGGGAAAGTCCCCAAAGAACATTCAATATATTTATTTGCTACAGCTCTTGAGATTGTTGATTCTGCAAAACCAATTTCATTTGCTAATTCTTGCATAGAGTATGGTCTTAACTCACCTCCAACAAAGAATGAAATCTGTTTCTCTACGATTAAAAGAACTATTTTATACAGAGTTGATTTTCTCAAACCCAATAAATTTACTAAATCTCTTGCTTCTTTTAATTTTTCTTTTATTCCCTCATTTTTAGAGTTGAAAGCATCTTTTACTTCTAAATCTGGATAGTAAGCATGGTTTATTTTGATATTGATATCTTCCCCAATATCTACAAAAAAATCAGGAATAATTTGTACATTATCATTCATATAATTAATAGCAGGTGGATTATTAAAATATTTAATTATCTCTTTTGCATCATCAAATCTATGGTGCCCCGCATATTTATCCAAGTGAGAGATATCTTTTATAATTTTTTTTATAAAATTATATAATTCATCGTCAATTCTTTTATCACAGGCATCTAATTGAAATAGAAATGACTCTGATAAATTTAATGATCCAATTCCACTTGGTTCTAAGAGTGAAAATCTTTGTCTAATAGATTCAACATACTCTTTATATACATTACATGTTATGGCTATTTTTTCTATATCACCTTCAAAATATCCCTCTTCATTTATATCACAAATGATCTCCATAGCTACTTTTTGAGAGTTTGGAGTTGAAAAATTTGGTGCACAAATTTGTTCACTTATTACATCATTTAAAGACTCATTATAAATTGCCAATGACTCTATAAATTCCCCACTTGTACCTTGTGGCATAAAATTTGCATAAAATTCTTTTGGTTTTTTGATTTCTAAAAATGGATTTTCGTAAGATACATTTTTTAGATGTTTCTCTAGGTCTTGAAGTGAAGACTGTAGCATTGGAAGCCACAATTTCAAAGATAAGTTAAGATTTTGCTTCTGAGAAGCCGAGGTTGATAATGTTTGTGCCATTATGATATTTTGCCCAAATTCAAAAAGAATTTGGACATTCTCCTGTATATTTTCTAATACTTAATTCTAACAACACCGTTAGGCTTAACTATTTTCATTTGACAAGATAATCTTGTTTTATCAGTAGCTGTACCTGCACAATTCTCTTTTATTACTTTTACTTCTTTTTCATTTATTGGAGAGATAAATTCCATACCTTGTTCAATTTCAACAACACATGTTCCACATTCACCATCTCTACATCCAAAAGGTAAAGCTGAACCAGATGCTTCTACTACATCTTGAATTGTACTTCCTGGTTTAACATTAATTGCTAAAAAATCGTTTATAATTTCTACTCTAGTTGTCATTTGCTATCCTTTAAAAATGTCCCATTTCTCAAGGGACCTAAATCTATTAACTTCTTTTCACACAGGAAATAAATTCCTATTAAAGAAGCAAACCCTAAAGGGAACAACGAGTTGTTCCCTCTCAATCTTCTTAACTTTTTTTATCAGACGAATCTGTTTTTTCTATTTTAATGTGTATGGTTTTACTAAAATGTCACCTTTGATTAACATCATTGGTGCAATTCTAACTTTTGGGCTTATTGTGAATTGTTGACATTGTAAAGCCTCTTCAGAAGTGATTGCTCCTAATTTAACTAATACATCTAACTCTTCATCTTCCATGTAACTTGTTGGTTCTTCATCTGCAAGATTTTCAACATAGATTAAACTTTTTGCATAATCTTTTGCATCTGATATAAGAGGAACACCTTTTTCTTTAGCCAATCGTGAAATTGGTTCACCAATTTTGGCATCATAAATACCATCAGTAACAGTATCAAAATGCATAAAAATAACTTTTGCCATATTTTGTCTCCTTTTTTAGCTTGTTTTCTTCATACAAACCAAGCCATATGATAAAGTTCAAAAAACTCTTTCATCTGACTTGGTCAAGAATTTAATCTTTCGAGTAGTACTTTTCTCTATGCTTACGCATAAATTCTAACTCTTCTTCAACTTCATCTCTATAATCTTCCATAGCTTCAAGTTCATGTTCTCTACACCCTACTATTTCTACTGGGACATCCAAAAGACCTAAAAAGTGAACTTCATATACACGAATTACTTGCAAGAATTCACCCATTGATTTTATATATCCAATTGCACCTGCTGGCATCAACTGTGTACCAATTGGTGCATGGGGATAGGTTCCATCATTCACTATCTCTTTTAGAAGTTTAACTTTTTGACCTATTCCAAACTTTGGTTTGTCTTCATCTTTTCCTGAACGACCTGCTGTTACACTATCATGAAGAGGTGTATTCGCATCTACGATATCTTTATGTGTAAATCCATCTTTAGCACCCACAACTTCCTCCTGTACCTGTTGGACTTGGACTACAAGAAGAACAACCTTCTAATTTTCCAGTCTCATACATATTCCAAACATCAGCTGCACTTGGAGCGTGACCATTTTTATAATCACCATAAACTCTTAGTAATGAAAATTTTAAAAACTCTAAAAGTTTACTCTCATCTGATATTTCTGCTAAACCTTTTTTTATAAGTGTTCCATACTCTTTCATCATATGAAATCTTTTTACATTGATTAATTTTTGGTCAAAATCTATATCAAAAAATTTAAAAAAATCTTCTGTATCTCTTAATTTATAAAATTCTTCTACTGTTTTCATTTTATATCCTTTAAAATATTCCATTTTAAGCTGGAATTTCTTCTTTTAAAGAGTCAATCCATTTTGATACTCTTATTTCTGTTTTATCTTTTTCATTGTGTTCATCAATTGCTAAACCACAAAGTTTTCCATCCATTTCTGCTTGTGAAGATTCATATTTATAATCACTTGCATCAACAAAACCAACAATTGTTGCACCGGCTTTTGTGAATGTCTTGTATAGTTTCCCCAAAGCTGAACAAAAGTGTTCACCATGTTTTACACTATCTCCTGCACCAAATAATGCAATAGTTTTTCCAGAAAAATCTATACCATCTGATTCTATTTCTAATAAAGGATCAACCCATTCAAAATATACATCACCTTGTCCCCAAGTAGAACTTCCAATGAAAAGAACATCATGCTCAAGCATTTGATCTATATCATCAAAATCTTCTTCCATATTAATCACTTCTTCCACATCAAAAGCTTCTGCTAATGCATTTGCAACAATCATTGATGTTCCACCTGCTGTTCCACAAAAAATCCCAATACTTGCCATACTTGTCTCCTTTATATCTATATGCTTTTATATTTGTTATAAGTTTCTTCCGCTTTTACAAGGTATTTCTCACCCTCAATTAGTAAATCATCATAAGTTCTAAATGAGAATCTATGCGCATCTTTGAAAAATTTCTCACATAAAACAATTTTCCCTGCAAATACTACAACTCGCCCAAAACCTTCATGACTCATCTCCATTACAACAGAACACATAACCCCTGTCATTTTTTCAAAAGCTAAAGCAACTGCTTGAAATACCAGTCTTATATCTTTGATTTGCATTTCATCAATATCTGCGATAATAGGGATATTTTTTAAGTCCTCTTTTGTTCTTATATACTTTTCTACTAATAAGTCTTCATCACTTTTATTAACCCATGTTCCAAATTGATCAAGTGCTCTTACTTGACCGATTAGTGTTACTTTAAAAAGTTCTTTTTTATCCATTATGAAGCCTTCTTTTCGATTATTTTTTTGATAAATGGTGGAGGGTTTGAATTTAACATATCTTTTAGTTTTTTTATCTCTTCTTCAATACTTACAATTTCTTTGTATTTGATTGTAAAGATTCCACTATTGATAAGTTTAGCAGCTGCGATTGCTCCCACATTTGTAAAATAAACAATATCAATACCTTCTAATAGTGCTACTGCTTTATCTGTATCTTTTTCAAGTACCTTTTTTATTTCACATAAACTTGTACCAGTTTTACTAATTTCATAAACTGCAAATTGTTTTGCTGCACCAAAGTGTGCGTCAATGTTTTCTAAATCAGTTGTTGCAAAAGCAACTTTTAGAGAACCTTCTTGAGAGTCATTTGTTGTGATTTTAATACTACTCATTTTTTTGTCCTAAAATTAATTTAAATATGTATATGCAAATAGTGTTCCATAAAAAATTAAGTAGTTTTTTTACTTCTAATTAAAGCTAAAAAGTCTATTAGGTCACTTAGAAAGAATGCCCTATTTGAAAGCTCTGCAAAGTAAACATTAGTAAAAGTATTTTGGGCAGAAAATGATTTTGCACTTTGAATAAATTCTTGTGGAAGTTGTGTATTTATACCAAGTGGTTTTATAAGTTCATCACAAACTTCTTCAAAAAGAAATAAAATCTCAGCTGGTTTTTCTTCACATAGCATATAAATATCACTTCGGTAAAGTTCATATTTTTTATATAGTTCTACATAAGTCTCTTTACTCATCTTCCCACCGCCATTAGATATAAAATGTTGTTTGAAGTTATTAAAACATCTTGTGTAATATCATCAAAATATGCTCCAATTCCAGTTGAGCTTATTTGTAAATTTGTTGCTCTTAAAGATATGATATGGGCTAAAAAACCACTAATTATAAGAGCTAAAGAGTAGTTTGTTCTTATTCTTGAAGTGAAAAAAATAGTTGCACTTGAGCTTCCTGCTATTTTTTGATTAAAGGCTAAAGTTGTTGAAAGCTCACTAAAATCGTCCTCTTTTTGTAGTTTAAACTCTTTATAAATCCCTTTTTTTAGTCCAGATATTAGGTGATTTATAAAAAATATTTCTATGTCATATTTTTTTGCAAAAATAAAAATGCCTTTTAATATAGTTTCAAAATCTTCTTTAGTGATGGCTTCTTGTTTAAAAGCTCTAACTGATCTTCTATTATCAATAGCATTTTGTAGATTTTCCTTTGATATTTCTTTTAAAAAATCTATTTTTAATTTATCGAAATTTTTATGATAAGAGTGTGAATAAAACTCTTCAATAAATGGCTCCTTTATATAATAATCACAAGGGGGCACAAAAGGTATATTATCTCTTAGTTTGTTTGTTTGAATATCTTTATACTCACTTGAACAAATTGAAGCCACAAAATGTTCATAGTTATCAAAAGAGAAGGCTTTATTTAGCTGTTTCTTTTTAAACTTAAAGTTAAAAAGATGTTCCATATCTTCTAGTATTAAACTTGCATAAATAGAACCTAATTGGTGACCTGTATCAAGTAAAAGATATCGTATTGCTCTTTTTTCATATTTCCATGAACTTCTAAAATATACATTACTAACTAAGAAGATAAATTTTTGTTGTTTTATATTCATATAACTTTCTAAGCCATCATTACTTAATTCATGGATTAGAGTTAAAGAATTACTAAGGGGCTCATAGTGATAAATTCCATTTAAGAACTTTTTTATCCCTCTTATTTGTATATAAATTTCACAAGGATAAAGTCCACCCGCACTTGGATTGACTCTTAAATTTACCTCATTATTTCCATATTTTTTTGAATAGGTGACTTTCCCAAAGTTTTTTATAAATCTTAACTCTTCATAATCATCAAGATTATATCTTCTATAAAATTTTGGGTAAGTTTTATATGCTTTTGCTTGAGTTTGCCAATTTATAAATTGAGTTTGGGTAAAAGCATTCTTTTTTGTTATGTCTGTTTGGTTATGAAACTCTTGCATTTCTTAACATTTTTACAATTTTTGGAGTAACTGCTAAATCTATAGCTTTAAAGCCATCAAGATTTTCATAAGAGCTATTAGCTCCTTTTTCTAAAAGAAGTTGTACAAAATCTTCTTTTCCAGCACTTGCACAATACATTAAAGCTGTTACCTCATTGACATTTTTAGAATCTATTTCTATCCCTGCATTTACAAGAAGTTCAAAACATTCATATGATGAAGCAAAACAAGCATTCCATAAAGCAGAGTTCCCATCTACATTTTTCATATTTAAGTCAACATTTAAATCTAATAACTCTTTTACAAGTTTTTGATTCCCTTCTCTTGCTGCTTTCATTACAGCAGAGTTTCCATATTTACCTGCTTTATTTAAATTATTTTCTTCATACTCATTATTCTTTAGCCAAGTTTTTAACTCACTAGATAAAGTTTTCATACTCCCATCCAATTCTCGTGAGTATGTCCTTTTACTTTGAAATTAATAACTTCTTCCAATGATGTTTCAAACTCATCTAAGTTGAGTTTATACTCAGCATTTGAAGGTATCTCTTTATATTTTATTACACCCTCTTTATCTATTATGAATACTGATTTTGCAATTAGAGTTTCACTTAAATTTACTCCAAACTTTAAAGAAAATTTACTAAAATCATTTGAAATATTTCCCTCATCTAAACCAAATACAGTTGTGATCTTTTTAATATCACTACTTGAGCTATTTGTTATAATATATACTAAAATTTTGGATTCAAATTTTTTTAAAACATCATGTAATCCATTGTTATAATCTTTGATATTAGGAGAGCTAAGCATTATTTGGATTTTAGGTGCCATCATTCCTATAACTTTTGATTCTCCATTTAGCATTTCAACTTTAACAGCAGGTGCTTCAGAGTCAATTTTTCTCTCTTTTTGCTTTAAAATATAAAACTCTTTTTTATACTTAACTTCCATTTATAATATCTCCTTATGTGTTATTTGACAATTTGTATCGATTATCATTAAAGACTTTTTTAGTTGATTTTTTTCATCTTTTATACTAAAAGTTTTTGAAAACTCTTTGTATTCCCTTGAGATTAGGCTATCTTTTAGCTTATATTCATCTATTATTTTTTCACAATCATCAATGCTACTTGTAGTTATAACAAATGTTTCTGCTCTATTCTTAAAATAAGATATTGCATCATTTAATTGTGTATTAAAAGTTGTAATATCAGGTAAAGAAATCACAACTTGAACCTTTTCTTTTGGAATACCTAAGAGCCTGGTACTGCCATTTATCATCTCTAATCCTAAAGCTTTTACTATTGGTCTTTGTAAATTAATGCCCATGAAATGCCCCTTGATTATGATGATTTATTAGATTTGCTAACTCAAAAAGTAAGTAAGTACTTCCTTCATATAAAACATCATTTTTTAGTTGATTACCAACTCCTTCAAAATCAGGAAACCCTCTTAACATAAGAGCTTTTTTATGTCTCATTGTGTATCTTTCTCCATGAAAGTTTGATATTAATACATCACTATCTTTTAGATATTTTTCAACATCTTCAAAATCACCAATTAATATATTTTCACACTCTATATTATCTAGTAAGTCATTTTTGTGGGTAGTTATTATTGCTTTTATATTTGCCCCTGCTTCAATAATTGTATTTGCAACGCTTATACACTGGTCAGGCTCAAGTGCGAGTACAACAGAAGCACTTCCAATTGCAAAGTGAGAATCAAGCATGGCATCTTGTAATCTTTTTCTCCATCTAACAATACTTGGATGGGGAGTTGAGATATTTTTGATTTGGCAAAGGGCTTTGAAAAACTTATCACCATCTTCTAAGCCACCTAAAGAATCAAAATGTAGTAATTTCATATTTTCATTTTTTGCTTTTAATTTATCTCCAGCTTTTTTTACACTACTTCCTATACTAATAGCTAGTGAACAAGTTCCTAATTTCTCTATATCTTCTACTGTTATTCCTCCACTACTTAAAGCACCTTGCTTTAATCCTAAGTGACCATCTAATGAATCACTTAAATCAGGAAGAGATAAAACTTCATAACCAAATAATGCTATTGTGTCTTTGATTTTTTCTATCTCTATTGGTTTTAGATTTACATTTGGAATAATTACTGCTTTATTCACATCAACTTCACTTGCACTTGCAACAAGTTGGTCAATGATTGCTTCAATAGATTTTGCAAAACCACTTTCAATAGAACCTTCAAAATCAGGAGTATTTACATAGACCATTTTTTGTTGGTCTTGGACAAGTAAACAAGCTCCTTTTATATCATCCCCTTTTGTCTCCGTAAGACCTGTTGTAAAAAGACCTACAAGATCAGGTTGTACTTTTTTAGTGATATTTTTAATTGATTCTGAAATGGCATAATCTCCCCCATCAATTACAGCTGTTATATCATTTACAGCTGTTGTTTGAACTGCTATTGGGTCATTGAAATGTCTTGTGAAAAACACCTTTGTAAATGAAGCACAACCTTGCGCTCCATGCATAAGTGGCATACAGTTTTTTATTCCTAAAAAACAAAGCATCGCTCCCATAGGTTGAGATAGTTTGATAGGGTTTAATTGTAGAGGTTTTGCACTTATACTTTCCATGGTATTTCCTATATTATTTTTGATATATATGCAAATAGTGTTCCTAAGTAAAAAAATAATTTTAAAATAATAAAAGTAATTATTTAATCTAGCATTAAGGTAAGTGTGATTATAATTTATATAATAACAATGTAATTAAGGAGTTATTTATGTCTGCAATTGATCAAGCAGTCAATGATTTTAATATTGGATTTTTTTCAACAAACAATAATAATAATAAAAACCCTGTTAATTTAGATCCCCAAAACACTAAATATGGTGATTTTGAAGGAAATATGAAAGTAGTAAGTTCTGAAGCCTATACACCTTCTCCTTCAGAATATGTACAATTAGATGGATTTAGATTTGATGATAATAATAATGCAATACCTACTAAGATTACGATAGAAGGTGCTTTCTCTCAAAATTCATTTTTAGATAAGAATGGAAATTGGGATGAGGAAGCAGAATATAAATCTTATGCAGAAAAAGAGTTGGAGTATAAAAAAGATGTAATATCTGATTGGATGAAAGAAAGAGGCTATGATTTACAAAATAATGCAGCCTTGATGAAAGCTTTATTGGAAAAAGAAGCATAAGTATTTTATGATTCTTTTACACTTGACATAAGTAGAGATATCCATTTAGTAGTTTTATTTGAATCAAAGGCAATTTTTAGTGTCATTGTAATAGGAACTGCTAAAAACATCCCTACTATTCCTAATACCCAACCCCACAAAATCAATGAGAAAAATATAACTAAAGGAGAAAGACCAAGTTCTTTTCCCATAAATTTTGGTTCGATAATATTACTTATAAAAATATTTATTGCAAGATAAAGTACTATTAGTATCAAAGTAGTATTCAAATCACTTGTTAAAAAAGATAAAAGTATTGCTGGAATTGCTGCAATAATAGACCCTACTACTGGAATAAAATTAAATAACATTGCAATTACACCCCAAAGTATAGGGTAGCTAATATCAAAAAAGATTAAAGTTATAGCCACTAAAAATCCTGTTAAAAAACTAGTCGCTGTTTTTACTAAAAAATATTTTTGTATATTATTTGAAAAAAGGTTGAAATGTTCTATTTTATCACTCTCTTTTCTAAAAAGTATTTTTAACTTTTTTTCAAAAGATTTTGATTCGGCTAGAATAAATCCTATACCAATGATAATAAGTAAAAATTTAGATAAAAATGTACCAATACTTCCAATTAGGTTTGTAGTAATTCCAAAAAATGAGTTTAGATTTAAAGTATCTAAAATAGTCTTTTTATCAATTGAGTAGCCATAGTTTTCTGCTAATGAAATAATATTTACAATAGTTTGTTGTAATTTCTCTTCATAAGTTGGAAGATTTGTTATAAAGTCTTTTAAAGAGATATTTACAATGTAAGCTAAAAGTAATGAAATAAGTGTGAAAAACCCAAGTACTAATAAATAAGAGATGATTTTAGGAATATGCTTTTTGTCTAAGATTTTTATTAAAGTCGATATTATTGATGAAATAAAGATTGCTAAAAATAAGACAATTACAATTTCACTGGCTATTTTTACTCCGGCAATAATAACTACTATACAAGCCAAATAAAAAAAATAGTTCCTTATTTTCTCTTCATCCATATTTCCCCTTTATTTAATAAAAGTAATTATAACGGCTTTTTATATAAATCTAAGAAAATAGATTATGTTTGATCTCATTGTATTGAGAAATAAAATTTGAATATGCCTCTATAATATTTTTGTTATAGGTTTTTGGGGGTGTTTGACCTGCATTTTTAGCTGATTTTTCTACAATAGCTATAATAGAATCAAGATTTAAGGGTTTTGCATCCACTTGCTGTGTATTTGGAGGATTTTTATCTTCTTTTTGATTTTCATCATTATCTTTGTTATCTTCATTTTTTTGAATATCACTTGGATAAACTAATAACCCATCAATTATGATGGAATCAAGATTTCCATTTTGAAGGTTTTCTATATTTTCATTAATAGCTAAATTACTCCATACTGCCACTTTAGGATCTTGTATATTTTGAAGTTTATTGTATATCGTTTCGTTTAAAGTATCATCTTTTAGGTAAGCTACTTTTTCTAATTGGGCTTTAAAAGCAAGTAGATTATCAGTATCTTTTTTATTAAGAGTAGAAATATTTTTTAAAGAATCATCTAAAATTCTTTTTAAATCTTCATAATTATTTTTAGCTTCATCAAAAGTTATCTGTCTTAATTGAGCAGCTGAATAGGTATTATAATCTGGTTTAATATCTTCATTTTCTATTTCTTCTGTTTTTGAATCTACTTCTGTATTCTCTTTAATTTGATTATCCTCATTTTTTGAATAATCATTCTTTACACTTTTTTTGACTTCATATAGGCTAAATGTTTTATTAGAAATTGTTATTTCTTCTCCTGAAATCATAAATCCATGATTATAACCATATTGATTATCAAATTGTTTATTAGATGATATAAATCCATGAGCATCTATAAATTCAATTGCATCTTCTATTGATTGTACAATTTGTTTAAGATCTGTACCTTGGATAGAGTAAGAACTTCCTGCAAAAAAACCATCAGAACCATCTAAGTCAGTAGGATCGGAATAGTCATAGAAAACTTGAGCATTATCCTCATAATTAGAATATATTGCTCTATTTATTTCATCATTATCAAAATAATTAACAATTTTGAATTTATCATTAAAGTTAAGTAATTCTTGTGTCTCTTTATTTACTCTTGTTACTTCTCCGTATTGCTTATCAAGCATATTATTAGTGATTTTATCTTCATTCATAAACTTTGATGTAACTTCATTAAAATATACTTCCTGGTCTTTAGAACCACCTCTTATCTCAGAGGGATTATTAATAAGAAGTCTTTTTTGATAATTTTTAAAAGATTCAGAATTTAGAATATCTTGAGATTCTTTCATTCTAGATTCTAATTCCTTTTTAATCTCTTCATAATTTTTTTTTATTTCATTATAAGAGAGTTCACTTAATTCTGCTGCACTATATGTAGAATAATCACCTTCAACTTTTTTAGTAAAAGCAGTAATTTGTACATTAACTTCATCTTTTTCTATTTCTAAAGTTGAACTTTTAGGATTGGTATTAAGTGTATTTGATATATTAGCAAAGGCATTGAAATTATTTATATTTGTCATATTAATCATATTTATCCTTTAACAAAGTTATAATAACATTATATTAATACTTTCTTAATATTAGATAAAATATAATTAATTAAGTAATTTTTTTAATTCCAAGGTTCTGGACTTCCGACAACTTTAAATACCTTGTTATTAACTGCATTAGAGACATCTTTTGCTAAATTTATAAGTCCACTATATGCCCCATAACTTACTTTTTTCTCTTGATTTACATCCACAAAGGCTACTTTTTTCTTAATAGCTGTATATAAACTTCGTCCACCTGCTAATAAAATATCAATATTATGTTCATCTATTAGTTTTGCTTGTTCAGTTCCTGGATCATTCATAAGTATTTTTACATATGTTGCACAAATCTCTTTATCCTCTAAGGTTGCTTTTTTTACACTTGTTGCAACCACATCTATACCTATATCTTGTAAGGCAGATGCTATAGACCAGGTTTTATTCCCACCTGTATTTAAAATAGCTTTTTTCCCTTCAAGTATTTTTCTATATGGAGTTAACGCTTTTTCAAGTTTTGTCTCTTCCTCTTCTATAACTTCTTTTGCTCTTTTGATAAGTTTTTCATCTCCAAAGGCATTTACTATGCTCATAATTGCATTTGTTGTATCACGTTTTCCATAAAATGAGATACTTATATATGGTATATTGTATCTCTCTTGCATCTTTCTTGTTAGAGAGATAAGTGATTTAGCACAAACTATTACATTTAGTTTTGCCCTATGTGCCATTTGGATATTTTCTATCCTTCCATCACCTGCTAGGGTTGAAACTACTTTTATCCCTATTTTTTCTAATATTGGAGTGTATTGCCACATGTCACCTGTAACATTGTATTCACCAATTAAATTTATTCCAAAAGGGTGAATCTCTTCAGGCTCTTTTGTTCCTATTAGTTGGTGTAAAACTGATTCTCCTCCAAGTCTTGATCCTAAGTTTTTACCACCAACAAACCCAGGAGAGTGAATAACAACTATAGGAATACCGTGTTTCTCTTCCATCCTATTACAAGTATTATCCATATCATCACCAATCATTGCAGTTACACAAGTTTCGTATACAAAAATTCCTTTTGGATTTTTATTTTCCACTATGTAATTAATAGCATCTTCTAGTTTTTTATCTCCACCAAAAATTACATCATTTGTATTTACATCTGTTGTATATCCAGTAATTGTATTATTTTCCCCATGGTGTGAAGTTAGAGTTTGTCTAGTTTCCCATGAAGCTCCTATACAAGTGGCAGGTGAATGAACTAAATGTACTACATCAGCAAAAGGGAAAAGCGCGATTTGAGCCCCTTCAAAAGCGCATCCACCACTAGTAGCCCCTGGTTTTGGTTTATCACATGATGATTTTTTTTCTTTATTATGAGAGCAGGCACTTTCGCTTAATAACTCTTGTATTAGTTTTTTATTTACCATTTTAGTTCCTTTGTTATCTACTTTTATAAGAAAACACTAAAGAGGATAATCTCTTACCCTGATATTTAATTGTTGTAGTTGCAATAAGCGTTCCCTCTTTTATTGTGGAATAGATTTTGCATGATAAAAATATAATGATTTAAAGGATTTAAAATGATTGCAATACCATTAAGTAAAGAAGACTCAACAGTAATTTCTGATTTATATGGAAATGCTCCATATTTTGCCTTACTAGATTTAAGTTCTGGATATTTTAATGTAAAAGAAAATATTGGATGTGGAAATGGGCTTGAAACAGCAAAATGTGTAGAAGAGTTAGGTGCAAAAAGTACTATTTTTTATCATATGGGTGAAGGTGTCTTTAATCATCTAAATGAAAATAAAGTAAAAGTTTATAGTGCAGCAAAAACTTACTTAACAATAGAAGATATATATAGAAATATTTTAAGCAAGTCGTGCAAAGTTGTTACAAAAGACAATTGTGAGAGTTTATTGGACTCTGGAACTACATCTTGCTCATGTGAGTGTGATAAAAACTAATTGAGTTGAATATGGAAAAAGATTTAGAATATTATCTGTCTTTAGACTATCCCTTTGAAACATATAGTGGAGAAAATGAAGTTGGAGATGCTTTTTTAGTAGAGTTTTTTGATTTTGATATAAAAGCTTCAAGTGAAGATTTTGATGAGGCAGTTGAACTTGCACATACATATTTAGAAGAACACTTAAAAAGAGAATTAAAAGCAAAAAGAGAAATACCAAAGCCAAATGAAGGAAGAAGATTTATGGAACATAGAACTGCATTAGCTGCATATAAAAACAAAGACTTTGAAAAGGCCTATAGTATTTGGGAAGAAGAAGCAAAATTAAAAAATGATCAAGCTATGGCAAATTTAGGTTTGATGTACTTAAAAGGTGAAGGTGTAGAAAAGGATTATTCTATAGCTAAAGATTGGTTTGAGAAAGCTAGTTCTTATGATAATGATTCTGCAAATTTTAATTTGGCACTTATGTATCAAACAAAAATTGGTGTTGAAGAAGATATAGAAAAAGCAAAAGAGTATTTTAGAAAAGCAGTTAGAAAAAATCATACCCAAGCAGCCTTTAGATTAGCTCTTGTTTTACTTCAAGATAGACAAAATTTAGATGGGGTAAGAGAAGGTTTTGACTGTATGTTAAAAGCTGCAAAAAACGGTCATGCAATGGCAAGTATTCAATTAACAGGTATAGATAAAGATCTAGCAACCAATGTGGAATTAAATGAGCATTTTAGAGCTCAAAGCATGGAAAAACAACTAGAAATCATCAATGATACTTTAGATAGATTTATTAGACCAATTTTATTAAAAGATGGTGGGAATATTTTACTAATAGATTATGTAAATGAACCAGAAATAGAACTAAGACTTGCTTATCAAGGCGCTTGTGTTGGGTGTTCAATTGCAAGTACGGGAACTTATGAGATGATAAAAGGTACTTTAGAAAAGGTAATTGACCCAAGAGTTAGGTTATATATATTATGAGAATTGCATTTGCTTCTAAAGATAATATTCATGTAAACCAACATTTTGGTTGGGCAAAAGAGTTTTATATTTATGAAATAAAAGATGATAATTATACTTTTGTAAAATCAGTTGATTCTTCAATTGAGATTGAAGATGAAATAGAGAAACTTAATTACAAAATTGAATGTTGTGAAGGTTGTGATATTTTATATGTTCAACAAATCGGACCAAAAGCCTCTTTGATGGTAAAAGCTTCAAAAATATTTCCAATGCAAGCAAGTGCTGAAAATGAAAAGATAGAAGAAATTCTACAAAAATTAATTAAAATGAAAGAGAACCCTCCCATTTGGATGAGAAGGTTGATAGGTTAATAACATGTATTCAAATAAACCTATAGAAATTGCACCAAATATTTATTTTATAGGATCATTTGATCCAGATATTAGAACTTTTGATATTATTATGAAAACAGCCAATGGCTCATCATATAATGCTTATTTAATCAAAACAGATGAAGGTGTGATTATTCTAGATACTGTAAAACTGGAGTTTCAAGATGAGTTTTTCAAAAAAATTGAAGCTTTGTGTTCTTATGATGAGATTAAATATGTTATTTCACATCACTTAGAACCAGACCACGCAGGAGCAATTCCTGAATTAATAAATAGAGCTCCAAGGGCAAAAGTTTTAATCTCTCCCCAAGCAACACCTATGTTAAAAGCAATAACAAGAAACGAAAATATTGATTTTGAGACAGTCTGGACAAATAAAAGTTTGACCTTAGGTAATAAAACAATCAAATTTCTTACAACGCCATATTTACATTGGCCAGAAACTATGAGTTCATATGTGGTAGAGGATAAATTACTCTTTTCAGGGGATGTTTTTGGAAGTCATTATCACGATAGAAGACTGTTTGATGATTTAGTTGGAGATTTTTTTTACGCATTTAAATACTATTATGACCATATTATGAGACCCTTTAAATCTTATGCTTTAAATGCAATCAAGCTTTATGATAAGCTTGAAATTGATATGATTGCAACTTTACATGGACCAATATTAAGAGATAATCCAAAACAGTATATTGATTATTATAGAAAATGGAGCCAAGATAACTATAAAGATAGTGCACATGGTAAAAAAATCTTGTCTATTTTTTATCTAACAAGTTACAAAAATACTAAAGATATGGCTGAAGCTATATTTGAAGGTGCGGAAAGTGTTGATGGAATCATCACCAATGTATATGATTTAGCCTCTATTGAAGAATCAAATATGATAAATATACTTGAAGAGAGTGATGGTGTTTTAATAGGAACACCAACAATTAATGCAGATGCCCCAAAACCTGTTTGGGATCTGCTCTCATGTATGATGTTGTTGGAAAAAAAGGGAAAAACAGGAGGTGCCTTTGGTTCTTATGGTTGGAGCGGTGAAGCTATTGATATGATTTTACATAGATTAAAATCCCTAAACTTTAGAGTTCCTCCAATGGATTCTTTAAAAATAAAACTAATACCCACAACAGAAGAACTTGCCCAATGTTACGATTATGGAGTAGAGTTTGCAGAAATTATAAATGGAAAAATGTTAGAAATGACCATGAACTAATATGAATGAATAAGTGATGAGTATGAATTAATTGACTAAAACTAATACTCATCACCTATTTGTTTATGATAGGTCACTAAGTGTTGATACCTTATAAACTACATCTTTGAGTTCATTTAGTTTTTTTATTATATCTTCATCACAGTGTTTATCCATATCAAATCTTGTCTCCATAAAATCATATATATTATCTATATTTGAAAATACTTCTTGGAGAAGTTGCTCTTTTATACTATCTTGTATACTCATCTTAACTCCCTTAATTTAAAATCTAAAATTTTATTTAAATCAAATCCACAAAATTTATTTGTACCAATTGTTATAAGAGGTCTTTTTATTAAAATAGGATTTGAAATCATAAGATTTAGTAACTCCTCATCAGAAGTATTATCTAAATCTATCTCCTTGTTTTTTACAAGTGGGGCATTTGGATTTATGCACTCTTTTATACTTTTATTCTCAAAAAAGTTAAGTAGTTGGTTTTTTGAAAAGTTTGTTTTCAATAAATCTGTACTAATAACATTGAAGCCAAAGTCTTTTAATCTCTTCTTTTGTTTGGTGTTATTTACACATCCAACTTTTTCATAAAAAATTACTGGAATCATTTTTTCTCCTTAATAAAGAGTATAGATGCATATTTCATTCCTAATAATTTTATGGAACGCTATATGCATAAAGTAAAACAGAAATAAAAAAAGGAGATACTATGAGTTGTTCTTGTACATCTAGTAGTACACAAGAGGAATTACAACAAGAAGTTATGGATAAGATTAACAACCATCCATGTTATTCTGAGGGTGCTCACCAACACTATGCGAGAATTCATGTAGCTGTTGCACCTGCTTGTAATATCCAATGTAACTACTGTAATAGAAAATTTGATTGTTCAAATGAGAGTCGTCCTGGTGTTACTTCAGCAAAATTAAGTCCTGAAGATGCAGTTAAAAAGGTTTTATATGTTGGTGGTGATATTCAACAACTTTCAGTTGTAGGAATAGCAGGACCTGGAGATGCACTAGCAAACCCTAAAAAAACATTTGATACTTTTAGAATGCTTCATGAAAAAGCACCAGATCAAAAACTATGTTTATCAACAAATGGACTTAGACTTCCTGATTATGTTGATGAGATGGTTAAATACAATGTTGATCATGTAACAGTTACTATTAATTCAGTTGATCCAACTGGAGAAATTGGTGCTAAGATTTATCCATGGGTTCACTGGAATCATGAAAAAGTATTTGGGGCAGAAGGTGCAAAAATTCTTTTAGAACAACAACTAAAAGGTATTAAAATGCTAACTGAAAGAGGTATTTTAGTAAAAGCAAACTCTGTTTTAATCCCTGGGGTTAATGATAAAGAGTTAGTAAATGTTGCTAAAAAATTAAAAGAGCTAAATGTATTTTTACACAACATTATGCCACTTCTTTCAAAAGAAGAGTATGGAACATATTATGGTCTTAATGGACAAGCAAGTGCTACTGATCAAGAAGTAATGGCTGCTCAAGAAGCATGTGGTATGGATATGAAACTAATGAGTCACTGTAGACAATGTCGAGCAGATGCTGTTGGACTGATTGGAGAAGATAGAGGAGAAGAGTTTACTCCTGATGTTTTCCAAAACATGTCTTGGGAAGAGTTACAAGATCAATATAATATGGAAGCAAGAGCTAAAAAACATGAAGTTATTGAAAACTGGAGAGCTGCACTTGATGCTGCAAATGATAGAATCAAAATAGAACAAGCAAGTAAAGAAGAATTAAGTTCTGCTGGTGAGACTAAACTTGTAGCTGTTACAACAGCAGGTGAAGGAACAGTAAACTTACACTTTGGTAATGCTACAGAGTTCCTAATTTACGAAGTTGGTGACAAAGCTATCAAATTTGTAATGCATAGAAAAGTTGAAAATGCATACTGCAAAGGTCCTGAAGATTGTGATGGTTCATATCCAATTGAAGAGATCAAAAATACTTTAAAAGATGTTGATATTTTATTAACAGAAAAAATTGGTGGATGTCCTCAAGATGAATTGGCTCAAATAAACTTGATTTCAGATGATTCATATGCACTTCAACCAATAGAAAAATCAGTTTTTGCAGCAGCTCAAAAATATTTCTTTGCTAATGAAGCAAAATCAGAGAAAGAGTTAGGGTAAAACCTAACTTCTAAATTCTATGGAATAGATTTTGCAACTATACTTTTAATCCAACAAAAGGCAAAATAATGTTTCTTATAAATGACACAACATTACGAGATGGCGAACAAGCTCCTTATGTAGCATTTAATACAAAAGAAAAATTAGATATTGCCCAAAAACTTTATGAAGCGGGCGCAGATGAACTTGAAGTTGGAATTCCTGCAATGGGGAAAAAAGAACAAGAAGACCTAAAAGAGATATTAGCTTTAAATCTTCCTATTCCAATCATGAGTTGGAATAGAGCAACAATGAGCGATTTAGAAGCTTCCTTAGAGTGTGGGCTCAAATCAGTTGATTTATCAATTCCTGTTTCAGATATCTTAATTGATGTGAAATTTGGTGGAGATAAACAAAAAGTCTTATCTCAACTTGAAAAGGTGATTCTACATGCAAAAAAAGAAGGCTTATTTGTTTGCATTGGAGGAGAAGATTCAAGTAGAGCTGATTTGAACTTTTTAAAAGAGATTTTGGCACTAGGAAAAAGTCTTGGTGCAAATAGATTTAGATATTGTGATACAGTTGGAATATTAACTCCTACAAAAACTTATCAAAATATTAGTGAGCTTACAAAGTTAGATTTACTTGATATTGAAATGCATACCCATAATGATTTTGGTATGGCGACAGCAAATGCTATTTCGGGTTATGAAGCAGGAGCAAAAAGTGCCAATACTACCGTTATTGGGTTAGGTGAACGCGCGGGAAATGCCTCTTTTGAACAAGTATTGATGACTTTGGCAAGACTTCTTGGAAAAGATACACAAATAAAATCTGATAAATTAAAAGCACTTATTCAAACAGTAGGATTAGCATCAAATAGAAGAATAGATACTAATTTACCTATTGTTGGAGAGTATATCTTTTCCCATGAGTCTGGTATTCATGTAAATGGAATGATGAAATCAAAAAGTGCTTATGAGCCGTTTACTCCAATGGAAGTTGGATTAGAGAGATATTTCCCTATAGGAAAACACTCAGGAACATCTACTTTACTTTTTCACTTACAAACTTTAGGAATCACTCCTACAAAAGAGAGCTTACAAAAGTTATTGCCATTGGTTAGAGAAATGGTTACAAATAGAAAAAAAGTGTTAGATATAAAAGAATTGGAAGAGTTATACTTATGTTCGTTGGATATTTAAGAAATGATTTTGAGGAAGAACTTTCTAGTATATTAGAAAGTGATACTCTTTTTGACTTGGAATTGTTAAAACAAACATATGAGATATTCCCTCAATACTGTTTTGCTGCCTATGAAGATGGTAAAATTGTAGGGGTAGTTAGTGCTTATGCTTTTAGTAAACATGTATTTATAAATGTAATTAAAGCTTTGGATACACACAAAGATGTACTTACAAGACTTATTAAATTATTAGTTCAAAATGTGTCAAGTATGAATATATATGTACTAATAGAAGATAAGTTAGCTTCATATTTTACAGCTTTTAATTTTCAAGAACATTCAAAATTTTTAAGATACTTACACAGTGGGGAAGCGGTTGCTTTTAACTTTTCAAATTCAACTGCGAAACAAGTAAGTGGAGAAAACTATGATGATATATCTAGAAAAATAGATAGGGAAGTCTTTTTAGATGATAGGGAAGAGTATATAAAAAAAGATTGTGTATTTACAAACTCTTTGAAACTATCAACAACAAGTGGATTTATGCACTCTTATGTAGTAAATAAAAGATATATAAAAATCTCACCTTGGCTTATGCAAAATGAATCTTACTTAGATGCTGAAAAGCTTTTAAGAGGAGTTTTGTATTATCGAGGGTTAAAGAAAATATTTGCTTTTATCCCAAAAGACATAAAAGAGATAAGTGAACTATATGAGAGTTATAAGTTTAAAAAAGATGGAAATTTTTCTTTGCTTTATTTAGGTGAAAAACCAGAATTAAAGTTAGAAAATCTATATGCACTTTAATAAGCAGAAAAGGAGACTAGAAGATGGCAGATTTAACACCTGAACAAAAAGAGAAGAAAAAAGAGTTAGCAAAATATAAAAGAAAAGTTATTGAAAAGGCTGGTGTCGTACATGACATAGTTGAAGATACAATTTGGACAGAATATGATAAGTTGCCAAAACTTAGTGAAGAGATAGGAATGGCCATGAAAGATGTGGAGAGTTTTTTAGAAGAACACCCTTATTTAAAGTGATATAACATGGAAGATTTAAAAGATAAACTTATTTGTGAGTGTGGACAGAAATCGATTCTTGATGCAGTAAAAATATTTGAAAAAACGGATCTTCCATATAAAAAAGCTAAAAAACTAGTAACAGGATGTAATAAAACCTGTTGTAGAAAACCTCTTATGGCATTGTTTAATATGGTCGATTTTGGATTTGTTGATTATGAAGAAATTTCATTTTTAATAGATGCTATGAATGATAGATTAAAGGGATAAAATGAGAAGTGAAATAGAAGATTTTATTAAATGGGTTAATGTTAATGGTTTAAACTCTTATATCTCTACTCATATTGATGATATAAATGAAATGACACATTTAGATTTATCAAAAAAGAAAATAAGAGAACTTCCTGAATCCTTTGGTGTATTACAAAATCTTACTGTACTAAAACTATCAAATAATAGATTAAAAAAATTACCAAATTGTATTGGTGATTTTAAATACTTAAAAAATCTACAATGTGAGAATAATCTTTTAAGTGAGATACCAAGTAGTATTGGCAAGCTTTCAAAACTGTTGATTTTAAATCTAAATGGTAATAGACTAGAAGAGTTGCCAAAAGAGTTATATGATTTAAAAAGCCTCACAAGGTTGACTCTTGCTGCAAATAAGATTAAAAAGCTTGATGAAGACTTAGGAAAGTTATCAAAACTTTTATATTTTTCTTTAGATACAAATGAGTTAGATGAACTACCTGATAGTTTTTCTAAGATGAAGTCTTTGTATTATCTTGATGTTTCATTTAACAATCTAACAAAGCTACCTAAATCTATTTCCCAAATAGATGAATTACAAACATTATTGTTAGAAGGAAATCAAATAGATGATTTACCATCTTTAGAATCCCATGATATGCTAATAAAACTTGATTTAAGTGATAATTCTTTGAAGTCTTTAGATTTTAATGTTAGCAAATTAGAAGATTTGAAAATACTTATTTTAGATAATAACTTTCTTGTAAAACTTCCTGATGAGGTATGTGATTTGAATAATCTAACAAACTTAAGTATTAGCTCAAACTCTTTGGTTAAACTTCCTCAAAATATAGGGAAACTACAAAATCTTGAAGAGTTAGATATAGAAGATAACAATATTAAAGAGTTGCCAGAATCTTTTTTTAAGCTAAAAAAGCTAAAAAATCTATATTTAGCAGATAATGAAGGCTTGGAAAGACCTGAGGGAATGGATTTTGAATATTGTGATATATAATAAAAAATATTTAGAAGCAATTTAAAGGAGTTTTTATGCGAGATTTAGAACTTATGGAAAAAGAGGTTTTAGACCTTTTGGTTAAACATGCAAATGATGAGCAAATAAAAATCACTCTAGCACCCTTGATTGCAAAAACTTCTATACAAATGGGACATCTTTATTCTGATTTGGGATTACCAACTAGAGAAGAGATGGGAAAACTTATGAGTGCAAATTTTAGCTCACTTGCAAAACTAAAGCCCTCTGATGTAAGATGGAAGAAGTATTTATATGACTGTATTGGAAAAACTGCACCCGCTTGCGCAAAGTGCAATGATATTTCAAACTGTTTTAACTGTACTTTAGCTTCATAAAATCAATTATCTTCTAAAAACTGCTCATAAAGATCTCTGTTTTTAGAATAAATTTTGTATAAAGTATTTTCATAATTAAATTCCAAGTAGTTAGCATGAAGCCATAGTCTATGTGAACCACTAACCTCTTCTCTTCTTTTGTCATCTAAAAGTCTATCTAAATAAGCATCCGCAAAATCATCATCAACCCCATATATTGGATCGCCAAAGATAGGATGTCCTATTGAATAAAGATGCACTCTTATTTGGTGCTGTCTTCCAGTAACTGGTACGGCTTCTACCAAAGTTAAATCTTTTTTTTCATCATATTTTATTGGATTGATTATTGTTTTTGATTTTTTTCCTTGGGCTCCTGCTGCCATTCTAACACCTATGTTTTTGCCCTCTTTTTGAATAGAAGTATCAATGATAACTGACTCTTTTATATGACCTCTTACTATGGCTAAGTATGATTTTTGATACTTTTTCTCTTCAAACATTAATTTTAGCTTAGATTCTATGTCCCTATCTTTGGCACACATTATTAATCCAGAAGTTTCAGCATCAATTCTATGTACTAAATTGGCATCAGGCCCGAAGTGATAACGAACTTCATCCAATAAACAGTATTCAGTATTTTTACTGATTGGATGAACAACAATTCCAGAGGGCTTTTCAAAAATAGCAAAGTAATTGGTTTGAAATAGGGGTTTTAAGCCTCTTGTATGACCTTCAAATTGAGCCATATAAATCAAATCAGAATCAATGATGTCTCCATATTTTAAAGTATTGAAAGCTTCATCAAAAACTCTTCCTTTACTAATTGACTTTTGCGCGGTAGAGGTCTTTATCTTTAAATTCTTGACTAAATGCACTTGGATTTTTTCTCCAGAAAGTGCGGGGTATTCTTTTAGTATAAACGGCAAAACTATATCCTTAAATTAAGTAAAAATTAACCAAAAATTAATAAGATTCTTTGACTAAAGTAGATAACATATCATATTAAAAAAAATCGAAATTTATGATAAAAATGTAGAAAATGCTATAAGGAATTTATTAATGGTTGAAAGATACGCAAGAGAAGAGATGAGTTCAAAGTGGACTCAACAGGCAAGATATGCAGCTTGGCTTGAAGTAGAAAAAGCAGCTGTAAAAGCTTGGAATAGAATAGGACTTATACCTGATGAAGATTGTGAAAAGATAGTTAAAAATGCTACTTTTTCTGTTGAGAGAATAGAAGAAATCGAAGCTGTTACAAAGCATGATTTAATTGCATTTAATACAAGCGTATCTGAATCACTTGGTTCTGAGTCAAGATGGTTTCACTATGGTATGACTTCTTCAGATGCTGTTGATACTGGTGTCGCAATTCAAATGAGAGATTCTTTAAAAATCATTATTGAAGATGTGAAGATGTTAATGGAGTCTATTAAAAAAAGAGCCGAAGAGCACAAATTTACTTTAATGGTAGGAAGAAGTCATGGTATTCATGGTGAACCTATTACTTTTGGTTTGACTTTAGCTGTTTGGTATGATGAAGTATCAAGACATCTTAAAAATCTTGAAGAGACTATGGAAGTGATTTCTGTGGGTCAAATCTCTGGAGCTATGGGTAACTTTGCCCACGCACCACTTGAACTTGAAGAGTATGCAATGGAAGAACTTGGACTTAAACCAGAACCTTGTTCAAATCAAGTAATTCATAGAGATAGATATGCAAGACTTGCAACTGCTTTAGCATTACTTGCAAGTTCTGTTGAAAAGTTTGCAGTACAAGTAAGACACCTACAAAGAACAGAAGTTTATGAAGCTGAAGAGTATTTTGCAAAAGGGCAAAAAGGTTCTTCTGCTATGCCACACAAAAGAAATCCTATTTTAACAGAAAATATAACTGGACTTGCAAGAATGATTAGATCATATGCAGCTCCTGCTATGGAAAATGTTGCTTTATGGCATGAAAGAGATATCTCACACTCATCAACTGAGAGATTTTGGTTACCAGATGCATTTATCACAAGTGATTTTATGCTTCATAGAATGAACAGTGTAATTGCAAACTTATCAGTTATGCCAGAAAATATGATGAAGAATTTAAATTTAACTGGCGGATTAGTATTTTCACAAAGAGTATTATTAGAACTTCCAAAAGCTGGAGTTTCAAGAGAAGATGCTTATAGAATAGTTCAAAGAAATGCAATGAAAGTATGGGAAGAGATACAACAAGGTAAACCTAGCACAAATGAAAAAGGTGAATCTTTATATTTACAATATTTATTAGGAGATGAAGAGTTAAGAAATTCTTTATCAGAAGAGCAAATAAGAGAGTGTTTTAATTTTGACTACTACACTAAAAATGTAGATGCAATTTTTAAAAGAGTTTTTAAATAAGAAAATATAACTATCAAAGGTAATACGATGGCTTTAATGATCCAAAAAAGAAATGGAAGAAAAGAGGTTTTAGATATAACTAAAATCCAAAAGATGTCAATAGCAGCAACTGAAGGTTTAGAAGGGGTTTCTCAAAGTGAATTAGAACTAGATGCTCAAATTAAATTCATAGATGGAATGAGTTCATCTGATATTCAAGATGCTTTAATAAAAACAGCTATTGAAAAAATTGATATTGATGTTCCTAACTGGACTTTTGTAGCAGCTAGACTATTTATATTTAATTTATACCACAGAGTTGGTAGAACAACAAATAGTGTAAAAGGTGAAGCTTATTCTCATATGAGTGATTATATAAAAACTGCACAAGATGCAGGAAGAATGATTCCTGGACTTGAAAGAGGGTATGATTTAGAAGATTTAAATAACTATTTAAAACCAGAGAGAGATTTACAATTTAATTATCTTGGTATTAAAACTTTATATGATAGATATCTAATCAAAGACAAAAATTCTGACCCAATAGAGTTACCACAACATATGTTTATGGGTATTGCTATGTTCTTAGCACAAGATGAAGATGATAAACAAGCAAGAGCAAAAGAGTTTTATGATGTTGTTTCTAAATTTGAAGTTATGTTAGCAACTCCAACATTAAGTAATGCAAGAACAAATAGACATCAATTATCATCTTGTTATATAGGTTCAAGTCCTGATAATATTGAAGGTATTTTTGATGGTTATAAAGAGATGGCACTATTATCTAAATATGGTGGTGGTATTGGTTGGGATTGGAATCAAATTAGATCATTAGGTGGAGCAATTGATGGACACAAAAGTGCTGCTGGTGGTACTGTTCCATTTTTAAAAATTACAAATGATATTGCAATCGCAGTTGACCAATTAGGTACTAGAAAAGGGGCAATCGCAGTTTATTTAGAGCCTTGGCACATGGATATTTCTGATTTTCTTGACTTAAAGAAAAACTCAGGAGAAGAAAGAAGAAGAGCACATGATTTATTCCCTTCTCTTTGGATTTGTGACCTTTTCATGCAAAGAATTATGGAAGATTCACATTGGACACTATTTGATCCAAATGATGTAAAAGATTTAAGTGAACTTCATGGGGATGCTTTTGAAAAAAGATATATCGAATATGAACATGATGACTCAATAGTAAAAGATAGAATAAAAGCAAAAGATTTATGGAAGAAAATTTTAACTTCATATTTTGAATCAGGTTCTCCATTTTTATGTTTCAAAGATAATGCAAATAGAGCAAATCCAAATGCTCATGTTGGACATATCAGAAGCTCAAATTTATGTACAGAGATATTCCAAAATACAAACCCAAATAAATACAAGATAAAGCTAGAGTTTGAAGATGGTACAATAGAAGTACATGATGAAGAAGATACATTAACAGTAGATTCAGGAATCGTAAAAAAAGCTAATAAAATCACAGCTCTTGATTCTATTGGTGGTAAGAAAATCTTTATAGTAGAAAAAGAAAAAACAGATGGTGATACAGCTGTTTGTAATCTGGCATCTGTAAACTTAAGTAAAATTCATACAAAAGAAGATATTGAAAGAGTAGTACCAACTGCTATTAGAATGCTTGATAATGTTATTGATTTAAATTTCTACCCTCTTAGAAAAGTAAAAGCTACAAATTTAAAATCAAGAAGTATAGGTCTTGGTGTGATGGGTGAAGCTCAAATGTTAGCGGAAGAAAAACTTGTTTGGGGAAGTGTTGACCACTTGAAAAAAATAGATAAAGTTATGGAAGCAATTTCATATAATGCTATCAAATCAAGTGCAGAACTTGCAGTTGAAAAAGGTAAATACCCTACTTTTGATGGTTCAAATTGGTCAAAAGGTATTATGCCACATGACCATGCACCACAAGCTGTTAATGCATTAGTAGAAAAAGATTTATTTGATACAGGATATGATTGGGATGCACTAAGAGCACAAGTAAAAAAAGATGGTATGAGAAATGGTTATTTAATGGCAGTTGCTCCAACATCATCTATTTCTATTTTAGTTGGAACTACTCAAGCTATTGAGCCAGTTTATAAAAGAAAATGGTATGAAGAGAACTTATCAGGACTTATTCCAGTAGTTGTTCCAAAACTTAGCCCTGAAACTTGGTCTTATTATACACCAGCTTATGAAGTAGATCAATTGGATATAATCAAAGCAGCAGCAGTAAGACAAAAATGGATAGATCAAGGTCAAAGTACAAATATTTTCCTTTCTTTAGATAAAGCAAGTGGAAAATATATGCATCAGATTTATACTTTAGCTTGGCAGTTAGGTTTAAAATCAACTTATTACCTAAGAAGTCAATCACCTGAAGCTTCAAATGATGTAGAAGATAGAAGTATGGAGTGTGCAGGTTGTCAATAAGATAACCTGATTTTCCTATTGAATGATAAAAATAATATAAGGTAAAAAAGTGGCTAGAAAAACAATATATAATCCAGAATCAAAAGAGAGTTTAAGCGATAGAAGAATTTTTGGTGGTAATCCAGATGGTATGATAAACTTCACAAAAATGAAGTACCAATGGGCTCTAAATCTTTGGGATACTATGGAAGCAAATACTTGGTTCCCAAGAGAAGTTCAAATGACAGGAGATGCAAAGGACTATAAGTACCTAACACCTGCTGAAAAGAGAATGTATGATTTAGTATTATCCCAGCTAATTTTTATGGATTCGTTACAAACAAATAACTTGATGGATAATATCAATCCTTATATAACAGTACCAGAAATCAATGCTTGTCTTTCAAGACAATCATACGAAGAAGCAAATCACTCAAAATCATATGCAGTTATGGTTGAGTCAATTTCTGATAATACAGATGAGATTTATGACAAATGGAAAACAGATACTCAATTAAGAGAAAAAAATAACTACATAGCAGCTGTTTATGATAACTTATCTGATGATATTACAGATGAAAAAATGGTTTTAGCAATGTTTGCAAATCAAATCTTAGAGGGATTATACTTCTATGCAGGTTTTGCAGCTATATATGCCCTTGGTAAATCAGGAAAGATGCTAGGAAGCTCACAAATGATTAAATTCATCCAAAGAGATGAAGTAACACATTTATTACTTTTCCAAAACATGATTAACTCTACAAGAAAAGAAAGACCTGATTTATTTACTCCTGAATTAGAAGTAAAAGTAAGAGCAATGTTTAGAAAAGCTGTAGAACTAGAAGCTGCATGGGGATCATATATTACTCAAGGTCAAATCCTAGGTTTCACTGATGCAATCATCACACAATATATCCAATACCTAGCAGATAAAAGATTAGATGCAGTAGGATATAAACCAGAATACAATGTAAAACACCCTATTCCATGGGTAGATGGTTATAGTAGTTTCAATGACCAAAGAACGAACTTCTTCGAAGGAAATGTTCTGAACTATTCTAAGGGTTCAATCGACTTCGACGACTTCTAAAAAAGAGTTTTATTAATAGCTCTTTTCCGAAATTTCTGCGTTATCGCAGAAATTTTATTACTCACTTACTGCAGTAAGCTCCTAACAAAATTTCCACTCTAGCCTTGAACTTTCAAAAAATACCTATCACTAAAACTCTTTTAAATTATATTATTTTCATGTAAATAATTTGTACCATATGTATGAATACTATATGTTTTATCTATACTATTTTGTGTAATAAATCCTTTTTCTAGTAAATGATTAATATAGTATTTTAATTTAACATTCTCTAATTCTTTAAATTTATTAGTTAAATTAAGGGAAGATGTTTTTTCTCTACTTGCTATAAAAATTAGAATATTATTAATATCATTAGTTTCTTCTGATAATTTTTTATTAAGAGGCTCTTTAAGTTTAACTATTTCTCTTTTTGCCTCGGTTAATTCATTCATAAGTTCCTTATTTTGATAGCTAATTTTGTCAAATTCTGTAAATGAATCTTTTAGAGAATTAATTTCTTCATCTAGTTTATCTTTAATTACTTTATTTTCATTAAGTTGTGCATTACATTTATTAAGATTTAATTTAAGTTCATCTATTTCAGCTTTTCTCTGATTGTATAGGATTTGTTTTTTTTCAAATTCATTTAATCTTTTTTGCATATCTAATGTAAATGTTTCTTTATCATCAATTAATTTTTTTAATTGAATAATCTCATTATCTTTTTTACTAAATGTCTCATCAAAACTTAACTCTAGTTCTGTAAATCTTCTTTGTAAATCTCCATATTCTTTATAAGTTAATACTTTCTTATTACCAATTGTCTTTAAATTATTTTGATGATATATCCAGATACCAAATATAAAGTTACTAATCCAAGGAAATATTAAAATGTATATTAGTGTTACAATTAATGGATAAATTAATCCATTTAAAGGGATACCATGAAAGAAGTCATTCATATATAAATCATTTATACTTAAAAACTTTTTGCTTGAATCTATTTTATCATCAAATAAGACTACAATCATTTTATAATTACAAACTAACCAGTAAAAAATAAATGCACCAATGAGTGGACTAGAAGTTCGTTCATAGAGACTTGCTTTAAATGAGTTAATAATATCTTTCATTAAAATTCCTAAATTAAGTTGTAAAGATAATAGCAGAAAAGGAATTAAAAAATTTCAATAAAATATAAAAGCTAAAACACCAAAGAAATCCCAGCCTTTGTTAAAGCCGAGTGTTTATTTTTCTTTTCGGTTAAGCCCGAAACTGTTTGAGCGTAAAGAAATGACCTAAATGGTCATTTTAGCGAGTTTTACAGGGCAGAAAAGTGAAATAATAAGCGAGGGAAGGACGCACATAGATAATTTATGACATTTAGTCATAAATTTCTATGTTTCCCTTTGACAATTCGGCGGGTGGCTTTTTATCTTACTTTTTGCCACGAAAAAGTGAGAAAGCGAAGAACTTGTTCTTCAAGAGAATACTAAATTAGCTTTATACAATATCCCCATCAACTACAATATTTCTCCCATTATTTTTAGCCATATAAAGTCTTTTATCAGCCCTTGCAATAATGTCATCAAGGTTTTTATCTTCTTTTTTTAAAGAAGAGACTCCACAACTAACAGTAAAATAAATATTAAGATTCTCTATTTGCACTTGCAAAGTTTCCACTTCTTGCCTTATCTCTTCAGCTATTATAGAAGCATCTTTATGTTTTGTTGATGGAAGTAAGATTACAAACTCTTCTCCACCTATTCTTGCAACTAAATCTGATACTCTTCTGCCTTTTTTAAGAGTTTTAGCAAAAGCTTTTATAACTTCATCTCCTTCTTTATGTCCATAAGTATCGTTTATATCTTTAAATTTATCTATATCAAAAAGTAAGACACTTATAATCGTATTATCTCTTTTTGCAAGGTTTATTAGTCTATTACTCATCTCAAAAAGTGGGCGTCTATTTAAAAGGCCTGATAGGAAGTCTTTATTTGCAAGTATTTCTAATTTCTTTTTTGATTCTTCTAGTTCTTTTGTTCTTCTTTTTACATTTATTTCCAAAGTATCTTTTGCTTTTTGCATGATAATAAATTTTTCTTTTTCTAATATTTTAATTCTATATGCTAAAGCTAAAGAGAACAGAATCATCTCTATAAAAGAACCCACCATTATCCCATGTCTTGAATAAAAGCTATATTCTAAGAATCCAAAAGATGATAGGGAAAAAAGTGTGCTCATGGATAAAAATCCCACTTGAGCTAAAAGATAAAAAATAGCTATTTTATTTCCATTTTTGTAACTTATATATCCCATATAAAGAAGAAAAGGTAAGACAAAAGAAGCAGTTGCATTCATAATCAAAATTGAAGGTTCAAATGCAAAAATACTACAAATAGCTAGAATTATATAAAAACCTCCTATAAAATTTAAAGTATGATAATATTTTTTAGACATAGTTTTTATATCTAAGATATGGTTTGTAAAAAAAGTTAAAAATGCAACCAAAAGAGGAATACTAGCTCCTACGAAATAATAAGATTGAGTATCTGAAAATGTATCAAAGGGATATATTCCACTCATTGAAGTTTGCCATGATATAAAAGACAAAGAATATAAAACATAAAAAATATATGAGATGTCTTTAGTATAAAAAAATATCATTAAGTTATATAAAGCAAGTGAAAGTAATGATCCAATTAAAAATGCATAAATAGTTGTATATTCTCGTTCAAATTTATTAAGTGCATTTTCATCATAAATTTGAAATGAATTAAACATTGGATACAAAGAACTTATTTTGATATATATTATTTTTGTTTCATCTTTTTTTAAATCAAACTCTATAACTGGTCTTTCTAAATAATTCTTTTGACCCTCTTTAAAATATCCCACACCATCTTTTTTGTGTTTAATCATTTTGTTATTTGAGTATATGTAAAAGTCAATTTTATCCATAATACTTTCTGTTAGTTTTAAATATCTTTGGATAGTTTGAGAACTTCTGTTTTTTATAGTAAGTTTGTACCAAAAGGTAGAATTTGTAAATCCATTACTTACATTGTTTCCAACTTCTTTAAACTCTTTTATGGATGTTATATCTTTAATAGTCAAACTTGAAGTTTTATCTTCATATGTAGAGATTTTAAATTTTTCTATTGTTGAATTATTATCTATTAATATAGTTTGCTCTGCAAATAAAGTAGTAAAGAACAAGGTAAGTAATAAAAGATATTTAATCAACTTTAATCCTAAGCTTTTATAGTAAGATTAGATTTTATCTAAAAAACAATATTATTTGGTTTCAATTATGATTATAATTTAGTTAAGTAATGTATTTTAATGAGAAATACTTTAAAGTTTAAAATTAAACAAATCCTAAACACATTTAGTTAAACTACTCGACTATATTTAATTAAGAGGTACAAAATGTTCACAGAACTAATAAGACCAAGATTTTTAGAAACAGATGCTTTAGGGCACATAAATAATAATACTTATGGAGTATGGTTCGAATCAGCTCGTGATCCCATTTTTCATATCTTTATGCCAAAGGTAGATATCAAAAAGTGGAATTTAGTCATGGCACATAGTTCTTTTGATTTTCTAAAAGAGGTATTTTGGGGTAAGCCAGTTATCATTAAAACTGCTATTACAAAAATAGGCAATTCATCTTTAGAGATGGCTCATGCAGTTTATCAAGAGGGCAAATTATGTACAACAGGAAAAGGTGTACTTATTCATTATAATTTTGAGACAAAAGAGGCAGTTAGAATTCCAGATGACATAAGAGCTGAACTTGAAACTCATTTGTTTACTTTGCCTTGGATGCAAACACTAAAAGAGGTACAAGAGTTTGAGATTAGTAACGAGGCATAAGTCTTATTACTAGTATTCTATTATAACAGGAAGAACTGATAAAACTAAAAGTATCGCCATGATTAGATTAAATTTTCTTACATGGCTATCATCTTTTATAAATCTTTTTAAAGCAACTCCACCTATTGCCCAAGCATTACAAGATATAACTCCTGCAAGTAAAAAGATAAAAGCTATGATAATCACTTGACCTATACTATTGTCTTTTGAAGTTACAAAAATAGACATTGCAGTCATCGACATAATCCAACCTTTTGGATTAACCCATTGAAAAAGTGCTGCTTGTGTGAAAGTAAAAGGTTTATGTTTCTCTTTTATTTTCATATGACCTTTACTACTTCCTATTTTATATGCCATCCAAAAAAGATAAAGTATTCCTACTATTTTTAGTATTTTAAGTACTATTGGAAATCTCTCAAAAACAATACCAATACCTAAGCCTACAAGTAAAACCATTAACCCAAAACCTAAAAATACTCCAAATACATGTGGAAGTGTTCTTTTATATCCAAAGGTTAAACCAGAAGATAAAAGCAAGACATTATTAGGCCCTGGTGTTATTGCAGCTGTTAGTGCAAAAGCTGCGATTGAAATTAATAGTGAAACTGTATATAACTCTTCCATTTAAACTCCTTTGTATTTTTTCAGGGATATTCTTTTCCCAAAAGTATTAATTAATAAGGCTAATATAATTAGCCCTGATGCTACTATTTTTATAAGTCCAATCTTTTCATCAAAAATAAAATATGACCCAGCTATTCCAAATATAGGAATGAGCAAACTAAGAGGTGCCACACTTGATACTGGATACTTGTGTAAGAGTGTATTCCATATCCAATAACCTAAAAGTGTAGTTGGATAGACTTGAAACATTATCGAAAAAATTGCCATATTGCTAAGATTATCAAAAAAGTTTGTAAACACTATTTGTCCATGGGTAATAAAAGCTAAAACAAACAATGGAATAGGTGAAAACAGACTTGCCCAAACCATAAATGAAAATAGATTTTTAGTACCAGCTTTTTTTATAATGATATTTGTAAAACTAAGTGATACAGCAGCTATTAACACAAATATCAAACCAAATGCTGTAACAGAACCATCTGTTACACTAATAATCAATAACAATCCAAATAATGATATAGCAAAAGCTATCTTTTTTGTTATATCAATAGTCTCATCTAATAATACAGCTCCTAGGATTACAGTTAAAAATGCACTCATTTGAAGTACAAGGGAAGCCATTCCCGCTGACATTCCAAAATAGATTCCTAAAGAGACCATTCCCCAAAGTCCTACTCCAAAAAGTAAACCATAAGAAATAAGCCATTTTATATGAACTTTTGGCTTTTTTACAAAAAATACTAAAGGTAAAGCGCACAATAAAAATCTCATAGCAGATAAGATGAAAGGATCAAGAGACATAAGTCCTAGTTTAATTACTGAAAAATTTACACCCCAAATGAAGGTAACCAAAACTGCTAATAATAAATCATTTTGCTTCATTAAACTACTCCTTATAAATTTTATGAAGATTTTAGCTTTTAAATCTTTTTTATTCTTTACATATATTGGTTATAAAGTTATCTATTTTTGTTCAAAATATGTGCATAATATGTTAAGATTATAAAAGATAAGGATAAAGATGCAAAAAAGAAGTACTTATAACAAGAATGTTCAAATAGCAAATGATGCGATGTATTACATATATGAGTATATTGATACAGATATCAATATTGATGATTTAGCATTAAACTTTGGTATTAGTAAATTTCACTTGCATAAATTATTTAAAGAGGTTATGGGTATAAATATATATGAAACCATAAAATCAATAAGATTGCAAAAGGCTTCAAGTCTACTTCTTACAAATAAATACTCAACTATAACTCAAGTGGCTTCTATGTGTGGGTATTCTTCTCAAACTTCTTTTATACGAGCTTTTAAAGAGAGATTTCATCAAACACCAAAGGCATGGAGGAATGGAGGAAATGAAGAGTATTCTGCAAATATATTAAAAAATTCTACGATGCTTTTGTATGAAAAAAAAGGTCTTGAAAATATTGAACCAAAAATAGTAAAATCAAAGGCTTTAAAAACTTATTACATAAGACAAAGAGGATATTTAAAAGAAGATGTCATAAAGATTTGGCAGAAACTTCAAGCTTGGGTTTATACAAATAATATAACAAAATATGATGAAATAGGAATATATCATGATAATCCAACCATAACTCCCCACAATGAGTGCTTTTATGTGGCAGGAATTATTCCAAGAGGTGAAGTAGACTTATCAAATACCAGTCTTCCTATATTCTACACGCCAGAGGCTTTATATGCAACCTTTGAGATAAAAGGAAAGATGGGAGATATTCTTAGGTTTATTCAATGGGCTTATCAAGAATGGCTTCCAAATAGTGGTTTTGAAACAACAACAAATCCCCCTTATGTAATATTTAAAAAGAATCATTTCCTAAATGAAGATAGACTTTTTGAAGCAACTTATTATTTACCTATTCAATATGTGTAAATACTTTAAAAATTAAAATAAATAATATTTCTGTCTTATTAAAATCTTTTAGTTATATTAAGTTTCATTAATAGTTTATATGGTAATATAACTAAAATTTTTATATAACTAAAATATATTAAATAATCAGGAGAAATAATGAAAAATAAATTTAAGTTAATGGGGCAAATCACAATAGTTTTGGCTATTATTTTTTCTTTTCAAGCTTGTACATTAAAAGTACCATTAAAAACTGTTTCAGAATCTGAAAATGTTTATGTACCTTCTTTAGAAAAAAAAGATAGTATAAATGTTAGTTTTAATGATGGACTAGGGGAAACACCTCAAATAGTAACGGGAATTTTTGAAAAAGCAATATTTTTAGAAAAAGATGATAAAAGCCTTGAAGCATATCATTTTATGTCAAATGCAATAAAAAATGAACTTCAAGCGAGAAAATTACCAATCAACTTTGATGATAAATCAAAACAATCACTGATTTTGAAGAAGTTTGAAATATTTACACACAGAAGCTCTGGTTTTTCTCCTATAGTTACAATCTCTATGTTAAAAGTCACAGCAAATATAGGTAATGAAGAAAAAGTATTTACATCTGTAGTGAAAAGAGGAAAAGTACCAATTTGGGCACCAGAAGAGATTATTGATCCTTGTTTTAATGAACCTATTATGCTTATGGTAAAAGAAGTTGTAGCAAAAATTAATAAGGCGTATTTCAATTACCAATTAAGTGATAAAAAAGTTACAGAGATAATAAATAAAATAGAAACAGGTATAAATTCAAAAGATAGTTTGAATTATATAAATATGTATGAATTGGGTTTTTCAAATAATGAAAAAGCACTTGATTTCGTAAAATCTTATAATAATAATTCTGATGAATATTTGAGATTAGCATCTATTGCAGTATTAGGTTTATTAGGTGGAGAAAAAGAATTTTTATATTTAACAAGTATTTATAGAAATGCAAAACTTTGGCAAGATAGAGCTATGGCCTTAAAAGCTATTGCTGATATAGGAACAGAAGAGAGTAAAAAGTTTATTGAACTAGAAAATAATCTTTGGCAAACACAAGATACAAAAGAAGGGAAATGGAATAATATGATTTTAAAGTTATATGAAAAAAATTAATTTTTCATATAACTTATACTATTAAATTAACTTATTTTGCTATAATTTTTTATGATAAAAATAAACCACTTAGACCATCTTGTACTAACTGTTAAAAATATAGATGCCACAGTAGAGTTTTATACTCAAATTTTAGGTATGGAAAAAGAAGTTTTCAAAGGCACACGAATTGCCTTAAAATATGGAAATCAAAAGATAAATCTACATCAAGTAGGCAAAGAATTTGAACCTAAAGCTTTTAATGTAAAAGAGGGAAGTGCTGATTTATGCTTCATTGTAGATACTCCTGTAAAAGAAGTAAAAGAGTTCTTAGAATCAAAAAATATAGAAATTATAGAAGGAATAGTTCCAAGAACTGGTGCAATGGGAAATATAAAGTCTATTTATATAAGAGACCCTGATATGAATTTAATAGAGTTATCAAATTATAATAATAATTCTTTCTAAATTAAATAATAAATTAAATATTTATTATAAGAATTAGTTTATTTTCTTATTAATATTATTATTTTTTGTTGAAAAATATAATTTTTTTAGATACAATTAATAGATTTAACTAAAGAGAGTTGCATGAGTATTCTAAAACAAATAATTTTTTTGTCATTTCTTCTAATAGCAATTATGGTTGCTTGTGTATATTTATATATAAATCAAGATAAATTTGGAACAAATACTTTTTATACTCCATCTTCTTCACAGAAAATAATTATTCCAGAAAAAATAGATACTAATAAAGAAGAAATAATAGACGAATCACCTGAAAAAGTTGAGCCACCAATAAATGAAGATCAAAAGGATGATGCTGTTATTGAAGAAAATACAGATGAAGATCAAAAAAAGGTCGATGAATTAGAAAAACCTGATATAGAAAATAGTGATGTATTAGTAGATGAAAAAAAAGAAGTTTCCGAGACTACAAAAGCTGTAATACCTGAAGATAAAAAAATAGAAGAACTTTCTCATAAAATACAACCTAAAAATATCCAAGAAAATGTAGTCTCTCCTAAAGTAAATAATAACAGTAAAACCCAAGAAGAGATAAATGCAGTTATATCAAAAGATAATATCTTCTTCAAAAGGTTAGGTACAGATATAACAGATGAGAGTTATAAAGTTGTAAAACAAATAGCAAAGATTTTACAAAATAACCCAACAGTTAAGATAGAAATAGGTGGACATACAGATGCAAAAGGTGAAGCTGATGTTAATCAGTGGATATCTTTACAAAGAGCAAAAAGTGTAAAAAAAGAGTTAGAGAAACTTGGAGTTTCGAAAGATAGAATTACAGCCGTTGGTTATGGGGAAACACAACCTTTAGTACCCAATGATAAAAATGGCTATTCTTCTGAGAACAGAAGAGTTGAATTTAAAATAATAGAGGAATAAATATGTTGATAATTGCTTCAAAAATAGTTTTCTGGTTACTAGCTGTTGCTATAATTGCAATGTATATAGGATTCTTAATTGGTAAACTAAGATATAAAAAAAGACAAGTTTCTTATGAAATAAATCCTATTTTAAGAAAGCCAGGAAATATATATAACAAACCTTTTATTTTAGGAAATCCAAGACCTACTGGTAAAGATGATTTAAAAGTTATTGAAGGAATCGATCATCAAATGGAAAATAAATTAAATGCCCTTGGAATTTTCCATGTTGAGCAAATAGCTAAGTGGAGTGAAAAAAATATCGATTGGATAGAAGAGTATTTTTCTATTGACAATAGAGTTGCCGAAGAGCAATGGGTAGAAAAAGCAAAAGCAATCATAAAAAGATAGAGTTTACTTCTCTACCTTTTCTTTTATTAAATTTTTAACACAAGTCTCAATCATCTCGAAAACTTTATCAAAACCTTCAAAACCATCAAAAAAATAGGGGTCAGGAACATCTTCACCCTCATATCCAAAGTCACCTATTAATAGAGGATTTTTACATCCTAAGCTTTTTAATGAAGCGATATTTTTAGAATCAAGCCCTACTATTAAATCAAATTTTTTAAAATCTTCTTTTTGTACTTGTCTTGCTTTATAATTTGAAATATCAAGACCTTTTATTTTTGCTATTTTTTGAGAGTCTAAACAAGGTGCTTCACCTATATGCCAAGAGCCTGTTCCACAAGAATCAACTTCTATATCATAATTAATTTGTTTGGCATACTCTTTTGCAATAGCTTCTGCAAGTGGTGACCTACATATATTTCCTAAGCATACAAATAAAATCTTCATACTATTTTATGCCCACATCTAGATATTTTCTCATAAGTTTTATCTCTTTTAAATCAATTACTTTAGAGATAAGTTCTTTATTATCATCTATCGTTACATCTCCAAAAGGAGTGATGATAGCTGAGCTTTTAGCACAAGACTCATCTGCACTATCACTTGCTATTACAAAGCATTGGTTGGCTACTGCTAAGGCTCTACATAGGGTTTCATAGTTATCTTTTCTTTTTGCTCCCCACATGGCAGGTACAAGTATAATATCTGCTCCTTGAAGTTTTTTCCAATAATCTAAAAATCTAAGTTCAAAACATATAAGAACACCTACTTTCAAACCATCAAAATCAAAAAGTTTTATGTCCTCTTCTCTCCCACTTTCAAAATACTTGTTTTCATCATTTATTGCAAAAAGTTTTATTTTTGATTGCTTATGTAAGATTTTACCCTTATGGAAGATATAAAAAGTATTGAAGTACTCTTCACACTCTTTATTTGTCATAGTAAGACTTATTGTTCTGTCTTTTGAAAGTTGGGTTAGCTTATCGATAGCCGTTCTAGCAAACTTTCCTGCTTCTATTATTCGCCCATAAGCATAACCGGTAAGGCATAGCTCAGGAGCTAAAATAAAAGAGTCCTTTGGTGTTTGCAAAATAAGTTTTTCAAGATGGTTTAAATTATCTTGAAAGTTTGTACTAGGTTTAGTTTGTAGTGTTACTAAGTTCATTTTTACTTCTTAAAATTAATTCGTTTATTTTGTTTTCATAAAGTTTTGCAACTTCAAGGTCTGTTGACTCAAATCTAGTCACAAGTACTGGTGTCGTATTTGAAGCTCTTACCAAGCCCCAACCTTGGTCAAAAACAATTCTTACACCATCTACTTCTATGATATCTAAGATTTTAGGAAAGTCATCTCCTACAGTGATTAGATTCTTTTTAATTTGATGCATTAAAAGAAATTTTTCTTCTTCAGTTGTCTCTACTTTTATCTCTTCTGTTGAATATACCTTTGGTAATGAGTCTATCTCTTTATCTATATCCATGCCATTAAAAATAAGTTCTAAAAGTCTAAATGTAGCATAAATAGCATCATCAAAACCATAATATCTATCATTAAAAAAGATATGTCCAGATACTTCTGCTGCCATATCTGCATTTAGCTCTTTTAGTTTTACTTTTAAATTAGAATGTCCTGTTTTATACATAACAGCAGTGCCTGTTTCATTGATTCTATCATACATGATTTGAGTACATTTAACTTCACCAATGATTACTGGGTTTTTCATAGTTTTTGCAAAAAGCAGTGCCATGATGTCACCTTTTACATTATGATTTTTAGTTAAAAATGCAATTCTATCAGCATCTCCATCATAAGCAAAACCATACTCATAATCACCTTTTAGTTTTTCAATAACATCTTTTAGATTTTTTTCTTCACTTGGATCTGGATGATGATTTGGAAAAGTTCCATCTGGCTCACAATATAGTGCATCATAATTTAGCTCTAGTGCATCTAAAATATCTGTTAAAACAGTATCAGCAACACCATTTCCACAATCAATAATAAGCTTTTGTTTCATACCTTTTAGATGTGCAAACTCTGTTATCATATAGTTTTTATAGATACTTTTTACATCTATTTCTTTATAAGTTTCATTATCTTCGATAAGCATATTTTGGTTATTTGTAATTTCTTCACCCATAGAGTAAATATCTTCACCAAAAAATGGAGCATTGTTAATAGTTATTTTAAAGCCGTTGTAAGGACTTGGATTGTGGCTACCTGTTATCATAACTGAAGCATTTGGTTTTACCCCATCAAATTCTTGAAAAGAAGCAAAATAGTTAACTCCTGTTGCAACCATTCCCATACCTAAAACTTTGCAACCTGCTTTATTAAATCCAGATGTTAGAAAATTAAATAATTCAGGAGAGTGAGTTCTTGCATCATAACCAATTACTACAACTGGTTCTTGTACATTAGTTCTTTTTATCGCTTCTAATCCTAAATAATAACCTATAAGTTTTGAACTTTGTTCATTTAGTTCATCTCCTACAATTCCTCTAATATCATACTCTCTAAAAATACTTTTATTTATCATTATCTTCGCTTTTTTTATTTTGATTATATCAAAAAAGTATTTATATTACATTTGCTCTTGGGTATATTTGTTAAAGCTAAGAGTTGTTATAATTTTGAAAAGGAATTTTATGCTAGAACTTTCAAATCTTTATATGTTTATACTTGCTTCATTTTTATTATGTTTAGCTCCAGGACCTGATAATATCTATGTTTTAACTCAAGGTATGACAAAAAGTAAAAAAGCAGCTCTTGTTACGACTCTAGGTTTATGCTCAGGGCTTATTATTCATACAAGTGCAGCAGCTTTTGGGATATCTGTGATTTTTAAAACTTCAGAAATAGCTTTCAATATTGTAAAATTTGCAGGTGCTGCTTATTTATTGTATATTGCTTTTCAAGCTTTCAAGTATAGAAATGAACCCCTTGATTTATCGGTTCAAAACTCATCAAATGAGCTTAAAAAGCTTTATATAAAAGGGTTTTTTATGAATATTTTGAATCCAAAAGTTTCTATATTTTTCTTAGCTTTTTTACCACAATTTGTTACTCCAGAAAATGGAAGTGTTCCAATGCAAATGATAATACTAGGTTTAGTATTTATGGCTTTGACAATTATAGTTTTTTCATCTATTGGAATTGCTGGAAATCTTTTAAGTGCAAAATTAATACAAAAACCAAGTATCGTGAAGTATATGAATATTATGACTTCATTTGTTTTAGGGGGATTGGCTGTAAAGTTAGCTTTATCACAAAGATAGGAGAGCTCCTATCTTATTTGCCCATTACCATAAACTTTAAATTTAAAAGTTGTTAGGTCATTGATTCCCATTGGTCCTCTTGAGTGAAGTTTATTTGTAGAAATCCCAACCTCAGCACCAAGTCCAAAAGCTCCACCATCTGTAAATCTTGTACTTGCATTTGCATATACACAAGCAGAATCAACCTCATCTAAAAATTTATTTATACTACTATAGTTTTCACTTATTATTGCTTCTGAGTGACCTGAACCATGTTTTGCAATATGTGCAATTGCCTCATCCATATCTTTTACAACTTTTATAGCTAAGATATTTGCTAGGTATTCTGTGTCATAGTCATTTTCACTTGCACTATGTATGTCTATATAATTTCTTGTGATACTACAACCTCGTAGTTCCGTATCATTTTGCATAAATGCTTCATGTAATGGTGGCAAAATATATGCTGCTACATCTTTATGAATTAAAAGTGTTTCTAATGCATTACATGCACTTGGTCTTGAGCATTTTGCATTTACAGATATTGCTATTGCTTTTTCATGGTTTGCATCTTTATCAATATATGTATGGCAAACTCCCTTGTCATGTTTTACAACAGGAACAGTTGCATTTTCACTTACATATTTTATTAAAGATTCTCCACCTCTTGGTACTATTAAATCCACATATTTGTCTTGTTTTATCAAAAAAGCTACACCTTCTCTTGAAGAGTCTGGAAGTAATGAAATAGCATTTTGAGGAAGAGCATTATCATCTAATACTTTTCTTAAAATTGTTGCGATTGCTTTATTTGAGTTTTCAGCCTCTTTTCCACCTTTTAGAACACAAACATTTCCACTTTTAAAACAAAGCGCTGCTGTATCACTTGTAACATTTGGTCTGCTTTCATAAATGATTCCAATAACACCGATTGGAATAGATACTTTTTGAATATTTAAGCCATCTTCTGTAACCCAGCCATCAAGTGTTCTTCCTACTGGTTCTTTTAATGCTGCTATTTCTTTTATTGCTTTTGCCATAGCCATTACTCTATCACCTGTTAGAAGTAATCTATCTTTTAATGCTTCATCTAGGTTATTTACTCTTGCATTTTCCATATCTTTTTCATTGTGGTTAATTATATAATCGCAATGTTCAATTATAGCCTCAGCCATTTGATTTAGAACTTTGTTTTTTATTTCACCACTAAGTGTTGAGATATGTCTGCTTGTTTTTTTTGCTTCTACTAAAAATTGTTGCATGGAACTCTCTTTTTTAATATGATGTATATTTTGATTATTTTACCTAAAAAATCTTTAACTATTTTTTTCAATACTTAAAATTGTATTTTTTAAAGTACTAATAACACTACTTTTATCAATCTCATTTAAATCTAAAATCAGATTAAATCCACTTTGCTCTTCTATAATTGTACTATTGCTACTACTTGAAAGTACTTCATAGGTTTGTATAGGATGAGATATTCCCTTTACATTTAGTTCTTCTTTTTTAGTACATTTAATACTATCTTTAATAAACATATATGTTTCATTTGAGATTAAAATCTCATCGGGTCTTGCATTTGCTTCTAGCCTTGAAGCTAAATTTACAACCCCTCCTATAATAGTATAATCAAGTCTATTTTTAGAACCAAAATTTCCAACTGTACAATAACCACTATTTATTCCCATTCTTATGTGAAAGGGTTTACTTATTCCATCTTTTTGCCATTTAATTCTCAATCGTCCCATCTCTTCTTTCATCTCAATAGCCATATTTATACAAGAAACTGCATCTTCTACTTTACCATTTGAAAGTGGGTCTCCAAAGAAAATCATAATAGAGTCACCTATATATTTATCAATGGTTCCTCCATGTTTTATAGCAATACTTGACATAATGTCTAAGTACTCATTTAAAAGTTGGGTTAAAATCTCTGTTTCAACAGTATCTGTTAAATCAGTAAAGCCTTTGATATCTGAGAAAAATACAGTTAAATACTTTCTTTTTGATTCTAATTGCACATCTTGTTTTCCAGTAAAAATAGATTCAAAAATTTGAGGTGAGAGATATTTTGCAAGTTTATTTGATAAGTTTTCTAAAATATCTTTTTGATTTTGGATATTTACTAAAGCTGTTTGTAGTTCATTTGTTCTCAATTTGATTTTTTCTTCTAGGGTATCTTGGTTTTCTTTAATATTTTTGGCCATAGAGTTAAATGTTTTTGCTATTTCATTAAATTCTTTATCATCTTTTATGACTATGTTCACATCATAGTCTCCGTTTCTTAATTTTTGTACACCTATTTTTAGTTTTTTTATTATCAAAGTAAGTCTTGAAGTGATATATAAAGTTATAATAAAAGTAATAAAGGCAATACTTACTACTAAGATAAACTCTAAAGTAGATACTTTATTTAAAAACTGGCTAGTTATTTCTTCTATTTTCCCCTCAATTGAAATTGAGACTTGTTTATTCTCTTTTAGTATAGAGATAAGTTTTTGCACTAGTTCTTTTTCTTGATTCTCTATATCGCTTATATTTATCGCTAATGTACCAACTTTTTTGACTGTTTTTTTATAATCATCAAACAAGTTTACTAGGCTTTTTTCTTCTTTATTTAATTCTTGTATAATTTTATCTATAGAGTTTAACCATTTACTAAATCTTGCTTCATCTTTATGTTGATAAAGAGTCTCTTTACTATAATATTTTAAGTTGCCAAATTCTTGAATTAATGATAGATTATTTGTTTTAAAGATAAGATTTTGTAAGCTATTTCTTGTGTCATTCTCTTTGGGGTAAATATTTTTAAATAAATTATCATTATAAATATGTTTTTTTTGGAAACTATATACTTCATCAAAAATTAATTCAATAGCATGTTCATTTTCAAATAGTTTATTTAAATATTTTGTAATGTAGCTGTTTTGACGAATATTACTTAATATATTATCTATGAAATCTTTTTCATTTTTTTTGAGAATTTCACTCTTTAAGTATTCAAAGTCTTTTTCATAAGAGTTGAAATTCTTTTTTATTTCATTTAAATTATCAGTGGAGTTTTCTACCGTTGCTAAATTAATAAGTTCATTCATATCTTCTTGGATAATGATTAATTTTGAAATCTCTTTTGCAAAACTAGAGTTCTCTTTCATATGATATGTTGTTATTAAACTAAGAGAACTAATAGAAAGAATAAACAGAATTAGTACGGCAAAACTATAAATTACTTTTTTTCTTATATTCATAGAGTCTCTTTATTTTGGAATAATTAGACTCTATAATATTATATTTTTACTAAAAATCTCCCTGAAGCTTTACCTGCAAGTAATGCATCATATGCATCTTTTATCTCATCCAATGATATTTCATTTGTAAGTTGTGCTAAATTTTCTATTTTAAACTCATCTGCAATTTTTTCCCAAGCTGCAATTTTTTTCTCAATTTTGCACTCAACTGAATCAATACCAATAAGTCTAACTCCTCTTAGAATAAACGGAAATACATTTGTATTCAATGCAAAAGAAGAAGTTAATCCACAACAAGTAACCACTCCATCATATCTTACTATTTTTAAAGCTTCTGCTAAAATATTTCCACCAACTGTGTCAATTACTCCATCAAATTTTTCACTTCCCATTGGTCTTTTATTTTCCACATCAAATTCACTTCTTAAGATAACTTCACTTGCGCCTAAATCTTTTAAAAATGGTATTTTATCCTCTTTCCCACTGATTGCAGTTGTATTAAATCCAAGTTTATGCAAAATACTTATTGCAATACTTCCAACTCCACCTGTTGCTCCTGTAACTAAAATATTACCCTTTGTAATACCATTTGCAAGTAATTCATTAACACTTAAAGCAGCTGTTAATCCAGCTGTCCCATAAGTCATAATTTCTCTATCTGTGATAGTATCTGGAATTTTAACTACCCATGAATCTGGAACTTTAACAAACTCTTGATGACCACCATCTGTATTCATACCAAAATCATAACCAGTTACTAAAACTTTCTCTCCTATAGAAAATTTATCTGAGTTTGATTTTTCAACTACACCTGCAACATCGATACCTGTCACATGTGGAAAGTTTCTTGTAACTCCTGGATTTCCAACAGAACTTAGCGCATCTTTATAATTAAGTGAAGAGTATGTTGCTTTTATTAAAACCTCATTTTCTCCAATTGTAGGGATGTCTATTTCTTTTAATCCTGATTGAAATTTTTTATCTTCTAATTTTTCTACTATATATGCTTTCATATTTATCCTTTATTTACTTATTTTAAAACTTTAGCTAAAATTAGACAAAAGAACAAGTACTTACTAAAAGTAAATGTACTATCTAAAAAGATACTATGGAATAAAAATGACTAAAAAAATAGATAATGATTTTCAAAAAAATATTGAAAAATGTCCAGTAGAAACTGCCCTTGATGTACTAGCTGGAAAGTGGAAAATACTAATTTTATGGTATTTAAAAAGTGAAACAAAAAGATTTAATGAATTACAAAAACTTCTTCCAAGAACGACACAAAAGATGTTGATACAAAAGTTAAGAGAGTTAGAAGAAGATGGAATAGTTCATCGTGAAGTTTATCCTGTCGTTCCACCAAAGGTTGAATATTCCTTGACTGATTATGGGAAAACATTAAAACCTATATTAAAACAACTCTATCTTTGGGGTGAAATTCATAAAAATAAAGATTTATAATTTTAGGCTTTAGATTTTTTTAGTGAGAAATATATAATGGCACTAATTCCTGCACTTGATAAAATCATAGTCATAATCATGATTTGATATCTAACCGCAATCAAAGGATCAATACCAGAGAGTATTTGCCCTGTCATCATTCCAGGTAGGGAAACCAGTCCAACTGCTAGTAAAGAGTTTATTTGGGGTATTAAACAGGCTTTAAAGGCTACTTCTCTTGCTTTTTCAAAAGGAACATCTCTGCTTATCTCCTTTTCATATCTCTCTATGGCTAAAGATAGGGCATTCATTGTATTTGCAAATATCATCCCTGCTATTGGTATTACATATCTTGGTTCATAAAGAGTATGTAAGTCAAGTACAAAAGCTATGATTAAAATAAGATGTATTATTCCAGATATTGCAATTGATATCAATATTTTACTGTAGTGATTAATTGATCTATCTTGAGTATTTCTTAACGCAATCCAAGTTGATACTGTAATCATAAAAATTATGATTGATAAACCAACGAAATCATTTTTTTCTTTAAATAAGTAAATTAAAAAATATCCTATTACTAGTAGTTGTACCACCATCCTAATAGTTGATGTGATTATTTCATATTTATCATTTGTCCATTTTTTATAATAATACCACACAATAAAAAGAGGTAAAATCGAATAGGCTAAATGAGTAAATGGAATGATTTGCATTTTAGCTTTTTAACAAATCTTTTAAACTATCTATTGGCTCTTTGCCATCAAGTATTTTTTTTACTTCATTTGCTATTGGAGTATAGATATTATACTGCTTAGATAGTCTATATATTGCTTCTGCTGTTTTAACACCTTCTGCTACTTCTCCTAATTCTTTTAAGATAGTTTCGAGTTTTTTATTAAGTGCTAGTCCTTGACCTACTCTATAATTTCTACTCATAGTAGAACTGGCTGTTAAAAACAAATCCCCTGCTCCACTTAATCCTAAAAAAGTAGATTTCTTTGCTCCAAATTCTTTACCAAATCTTGCCATTTCTACTAAACCCCTTGAAATCAAAGAAGCTCTTGCATTATTTCCAAGTTTTAAACCATCACAAATACCACTTGCTATAGCCAATACATTTTTATAAGCACCTGCTATTTCTGCTCCAATTATATCTTTTGAGTGATAAGTTTTTAAGTATTCTGGGAAAAACGGGCTAAATTCATTATATAATTTTTTTGATTTTGAGTTTATAACTATTGCTGCTGGTAATGCTTTTATAACTTCTGCTGCAAATGAAGGACCTGAAATAAAACCAATATTCTTATTTGGTACAAATTTCTCATATATTTCATTAAGAAATTTTCCACTAGATGCTTCAATACCTTTTGAGGCTACAAGTACTTTTTGCCCTTTATAAACAAAATTTTCTTTTAGCCATTTTTTTATTTCTTGGGCAGGAATTGCGATAATTAGGTATTCACAATTCATTGCAGTTTCTAAATCAACAAAGTTTTTAATATCCTTTTTTGTTCTTGAACTTATATAAACTTCTTGTTTTAAACTAAGAGCAAAATGTAAGGCTTGTCCCCATTTCCCTGCTCCTATAACTGCAATTTTTTTCATAAAATACCTTTAAAATAAATAAATAATGTGCATCATAATATCTAAATATTGCTTTTAAATATTTTTGCTTTATTTTTTCGTAGTTAAAAATATAAAATAATTTTAAGGGATATGTAAAGTTGTATATGCAACTATTATGCAAGGAGTTTAAATGAAAGATGTAAAAAAGGTATCTCTTCCTCATAAAGTTACGCAAACTGCATATAAAATTAATCAATTTTTATCAAAAGATTTAAGTGAGTTTGATATCGCACCAGAACAAAGGGTAATTCTTGAAGTTATTGATAAGAATACTAAGATTTCACAAAATGAGTTAAGCCAATACTTAAAAAAAGACAAAACTACAGTATCTAGAACTTTAGATGTGATTGAAAAGAAAGGTTATATTGTAAGAAAATATACAAATGAAGATAAAAGAATAAAATTTATTACACTAACTTCTTTTGGAAAAGATGCTTTAGATAAAACAGAAAAAATAGTTACTTCATTTAGAGAAAAAACTTTAAATAATTTTTCTAAAGAAGAGATAGATACATTTTTTGATTTTTTAGAAAAACTTACATTAAATATTGAGAGAAATGATAGTGAAGAATAAAAAACTTGGTAGAAATATTATGGTTTTGGCTATTTTTTTAGCCTTTATGGGAATGGGAGTTGTTGATCCAATTTTGCCAGATATTGCACGAAAATTAGGAGCTAACCACTGGCAAGTTGAGATGCTTTTTAGTGCTTATATTTTAATGATGGCTTTTATGATGTTACCAGCTGGTGTCCTTGCAACTAAATATGGGGATAAAGTGATTATGGTATCAGGATTAGGTTTAGTTTCTGTTTTTGCTACTTTATGTGCTTTGTCCAATTCTATATTTGAAATATCTTTATTTCGTGCTGGTTGGGGCTTCTCAAATGCAATGTTTTTTTCAACAGCCTTAGTAATACTTATTGCTTTGTCCCATGAATACCAAAAAGCTGTAAGTTTATTTGAAGGGGCTATTGGTTTTGGAATATCTGCTGGTCCTTTACTTGGAGGATTATTGGGTAATCACTCTTGGAGATATCCCTTTTTAGCCACAGGGGCATTGACTTTAATTGCTTTTATTGCAGTAATTCTTTTTGTAAAGATTCCAAAAGCACAAGATAAGAGAAAAAGTATTTCATTAGCAGATTTAAAAGCTCTTTTTTCAAATAAAAAATTTATATTAATTTCTATTTCTGCAATGTTATATTTTTATGGTTTTATTGTAGTACTTGCATATTCTCCTTTAGTTGTAAATCTAAATCCTATAGAAATAGGTTTATTATTCTTTGGTTGGGGATTGGCTTTAGCTTGTGGGTCTATAATTATTAGTACAAAATTAGAAAAGATGTATAAAGTTAAGCAAATAATACCTGTGAGTGTATTTATTTTTTCAATGATACTTTTATGTATCATGGGAACTAATAGTAAATCACTAATGATTATGCTAATAATACTTTCAGGGCTTTTATCTGGTATTAATAACTCACTTTTAACTTCTTATGTTATGGAAATAAATTTTGAGAAAAATATTATATCTGGAGGATTTAATTTCTTAAGATGGATGGGAGCTGCTTGTGCACCAATTATATCTGGGTACATTGCTGGTGTTACTAATAATATGCAACTACCTTTTCTAATAGCTGCTTTGTTATCTTTAATATCTTGTTTATTGTTATTTAAATTAAGAGTTGCAAAGTAGAGAAGTCTCTACTTTGTTTATGCTAATCTTTGTTTTAAAAGTTCACTTACTTTTTGAGGATTTGCAGTACCTTTACTAGCTTTCATAGTTTGACCTACGAAGAAAGCAAACATTTTTTCTTTTCCTGCTTTGTATTCTTCAACTTTGTCTTGATTGTTAGTTAAAATTTCATCAATCATAGTTAGTAAAGCACCATCATCAGATACTTGTTTTAATCCTAGTTTTTCAATGACATCATCAACACTTGCGTCATTTTCCATTAGGTAATCAAGTACTTCTTTAGCAGCTTTCCCAGAGATAGTATCATCTTCGATTTTTTTAACTATTGTTGCTAGTTTTTTAGCATCAACTGGTGATGATGTAAGCGAATCTGTTAATCTTCCTTGTAGTTCAACTGTTAACCAAGTAACTGCATTTTTACCACTAATTCCTTCTTCTAACATCTCTTCAAAGAAGTGTGCCATCTCAAGTTGACTTGTAATAACACTTGCATCATAATCTTTAATTCCATACTCTTTTACAAATCTAGCTTTTTTCTCATCTGGAAGTTCTGGGATTTGTGAATATTTTTCCATCATTTCATCTGTAATAATTACAGGTCTTAAATCTGGGTCTGGGAAATATCTATAATCAGCCGCATCCTCTTTCCCTCTCATAGAACGAGTTTCACCTTTTTCTGGGTCAAATAGTCTTGTTTCTTGTACTATCTCAGTTGAGTGAATACCATCTTCCCAAGCTTCAATATGTCTATTTACTTCATAAGCAATTGCTTTTTCAATAAATTTAAATGAGTTCATATTTTTGATTTCACATCTTGTATAAAGGTTTGTATCACCTTTTGGTCTAATAGAAACATTAACATCACATCTAAAGCTTCCCTCTTGCATATTAGCATCACTAATTCCAAGGTATCTTACTATTGAATGAAGTTTTTTAAGATATAAAATTGCTTCTTCAGCTGTTCTCATATCTGGTTCACTTACTATTTCAAGTAAAGGTGTTCCAGCTCTATTTAAATCCACATGTGAAACTGCTCCTGCATGGATATTTTTACCCGCGTCATTTTCTAAGTGAGCTCGTGTTACTCCAATAGTTTTTTGGCTTCCATCAGGAAAATCAATAACTAATTCTCCAAGTCCTACAACAGGAACTTCAAATTGAGATATTTGGTAACCAGATGGTAGGTCAGGATAGAAATAGTTTTTTCTATTAAAAATAGATTTTTGATTAATTTTTGATTTTAATGCAGTTCCTAACATAATTGCTTTATGAACAGCCTCTTTATTTAATACAGGAAGAGCTCCTGGAAGACCTAAACAAGTAGGACATACATTTGTATTTGGATCTTCTCCAAAACTAGTTGCACACGAACAAAAAAGTTTACTATTTGTGTTCAGTTGTACATGTACCTCAAGACCTATTATTACTTCAAACATCTATTTCCTTTATCTTATCACTTTTATATCAGCTGTTAATTTTAATTTTTCAAAATATTCTTTTAAGAATTTTTGTTCTCTTTCACCCATTAATGCATTAAAGATTTTTTCTTTTACATCATCAAATTTTAAAGTAGTAACTCCACTTTTACTTTTTACAAAAAACATTACAAAAGTTCTATCTGCTGTAAAAATTGGTGTAAAAGTACCATCTTTTGTATCATTTAAAAGGAATTTCAATTGTGGATTTAATTTATCTTGCTCTAAAGTAAAGTCTTTTTTTACAACATCATTTAAAAGTGCCATTGGATTTTGAGATATTGTTATTAAAGATCTTTTATTTTTACTAGCATATTGAGTTACATTTATTTTTGCGGCAGTCGTAAACATTGCTTGGTTATTGTCATAATAAATTTTTAAATCTTCTTGTGTAGCAACTGGAATATTACCTCTTACTAGTTTCTCTGCTAATTTTCTTTTTAAAATCTCTTTTTTAGTTCGTTCTTCAAACTTATCAAAGTCTTTATTTTTTTGTCTAAGGATTGATTTAAATGTGTATAAATCCATACCATTAGAAGCAGCTAGTTTTTCTAAATAATCATTAACTTCAAAAATATCAACTGTTATATTTTGTTTTTCAAGCTCTTGCTTATACAAAATCTCATCAATTAATGCACTAACAGCATCTGCTTTTTTTAAGTTAGTTTCAGCCATCTTTTCATTTATATCATTTGTAGTTATTGGTTCATCATTCACTGTTAAAGCTAAGGCATCTATCATTTGTGCATTTGAAAATGTAAATGTTGCCATCAAAGTAAAAAGAACTCTTTTAGCAAAAAGTTTAATTTGCTTATCTTTCATCGTTTAATCCTTTTTTATAAAGCAAATATTCTACCACAAAGTTGGTAAAATATTTGTTTGATGAAAGTTGTGTTTTTAAACTTTAGTAGAACTACATCTATTTACTAAATATAAAATCGAATTATAGTCAAGCCCTGAATGTTCACTTAAACCTATTTCACAAGTTTTTGATGTAGAAAATGCAAGTTTTGCTCTTGATGTTTGCTCTTTTAGTTTGTTAAGTGCTGAATCATTTAGTTCAGGGAAATTAAATCCTCTATCCCCTGCAAATCCACAACATTTTACATCTGTTGGAACTATTACTTCATTTGCACATAATTTTGCAAGATCAATAAATTTTTCATGTATACCCATTTTTCTTGAACTACAAGTTGAGTGAATTGTTATTGGTTCATCTATTTTTGTAAGTTCTAATTCATTTACTACATAGTCTAAACAAAATTCAATAGGTTCATAAATCTTGATATCGCTAATAAAACTTTCGTGCATCTTTTTAGTACAAGGACTTGTATCACATAAAATTGGATATTCGCCATTAGCACTTGCATCTATTAAAGCTTGTTCTAGTTGGATAGATTTGTGTTCAGCTTGTTTTTTAAATCCTTTTGAAGAAAAAGGCATACCACAACATAACTCTTCAAGTTCTTTTGGTAATATGATTTCAAAACCTGCTTTTTGAAGAACTTCAACTGTTGTATCATATAGATTTTTCTCTTCTTGAGAAAAACTACTTTGTCCCATAGTTCTACTTAAGCAAGAAGGGAAATAGACTACTTTTTTATCACTTGCTTTATTTACAAATTTTTTATTTATACTTAAACCACTTGGTAATGTTGCACTCCATTTTGGTGTTCCTAGAAGTCTTCTAAAGCTACTTGTCATTCCACTCATTAAAGAAGTACCTACTAAATTGTGAACAAGATTTGCACCTTTTAACCCTACTCTCATTCCACTTAATGTTGTAGAAAAGTTATTTGCAATAAATGTTGCAATCTTATCTTGAGTTGGAGTTATTCTTTCATGTCTTAGATACTTCGTAAGAGCTCCAGTATCAATTCCAACTGGACAAGCAGTTGAACATAAGCTACATGTTGCACAGGTTTCTAAGCCATCATATACATATGCTTCTTTTAATTCATCAGCTTCTTTTTGTTCACCAATTGATTCTAATCTACTTATTTCTCTATTTGCTACAATTCTATGTCTAGGAGTAAAAGTAATGGCATTTGAAGGACACATTGGTTCACAAAATCCACACTCAATACAAGTATCAACTAAATCATTAGTTTGTGGTAGTGGTTTTAAGTTTTTTAAATGGGCTTGTTTATCATGATTTATTATTACGCCTGGATTTAAAATACCACTTGGGTCAAATATATTTTTAATACTTTCCATCATATTAAATGCAGCTTTCCCCCATTCTAACTCTATAAATGCAGCCATATTTCTACCTGTCCCATGTTCTGCTTTTAAGCTTCCTTGGTATTTTAGGGCAACTGAATTAGTAACATCATTCATAAATTCATCATATCTTTTTATCTCTTTTTCATCATTGAAATCCTGGGTAAATACAAAGTGAAAATTCCCATCTAAGGCATGTCCAAAAATAAGTGCTTCGTGGTAACCATGTTTTTCAAATAAGCTTTGAAGTTCTAATGTTGCTTCTGATAAAGATTCTATTGGATAAGCAACATCTTCAATAATAACTGTTGTTCCTATTTTTCGTACAGCTCCAACAGCTGGAAAAAGACCTTTTCTTATTTTCCAAAATAGTGTATATTCTTCTACTTTTGAAGTGAATTCTATATCTCTTACAGTTGTAAATTCACTTAAAAGAGTCTCTATTTCTTTTGTTTGTTTTGTTAAGTTTGTTTTTTTATTAGCTCTTGTTTCCACTAATAAAGCTGTTACTTCATTATTGAACTGTTTTAAATACTCTGGCATTCCTTCTTTATCTTGTACAGATTTTAAGGCTTTATTATCCATAAGTTCAACAGCATCTACAACTATTTTTTTATCATCTTTTGCTAATTTTATTTTTGCTACGGCATCACAAGCATCTTTAATATTTTTAAAAAATATTAAAGCACTTGCTTTATTTGGATAATCTTCTACTGTGTTATAAGTCACTTCTTCAATAAAGGCTAAAGTACCTTCACTTCCAATTATTAAGTGAGATAAAATATCAAATTCATCTTCATAATCAATAAGGGCATTTAAAGAGTACCCACATGTATTTTTTATCTTATATTTTTTCTCTATTAACTTACTTAATTCTTGATTGTCTTTTGTTATTTTTGCTAACTCTTTTAAATCATTTAAAAGTTTTCCATGCTCTTTTTTAAACTCTTTTTTTGATTTTTCACTAGCTGTATCAAGTCTTGTTCCATCTGCCATAATTAGTTTTATTGATTTTAGTGTTTTATATGAGTTTTGTGCTGTCCCACAACACATACCTGAAGCATTATTAGCTGCAATTCCACCTATCATAGCTGCATTTATACTTGCTGGATCTGGACCTATCTTTTTATTAAACTCTTTTAATATGTTATTTGCTTGTTCACCTGTAATTGCTGGTTCTAAGCTTATATAACTTTTATCTTCTGCCAATTTAAAATTAGTAAATTTTCTTGATGTAATTATCAAAATAGAATCACTAATTGCTTGTCCTGATAAAGATGTTCCCCCTGCTCTAAAAGTGATTGGTAATTCTCTTTTATACGCTTCTTTTATGATAGCTTGCACTTCATCTGAATTGTCTGCTTTTATTACAACTTTTGGAAGTAATCTATAAAATGATGCATCAGTTCCATAAACTAAAGTGTGAAGTTTATCTGTAAAAATTCTATTATGTTCAATATTTTTAGAAATGCTTTCTAAAAAATCTTTGTATTTCCCTTCTAACATTCAAAATCCTTTTTTATTTTTATAACTTTTAAAATGAAAAAAAGGCTTATCTACTCTAGTCTTGGTACTGTGTATATTCTTTGTTGAGGGTCGTTTATGAATGAGTGCATTATGTCACTTTGTTTTAAAATTATATTTAATAACAGTTCTAAAAATTGTGACATAATACCTCTTTGTTAGTTTGTAATACTCATTCCAAATATTTGTGGATAGAATGCAACTAGTGCTAATACAATCATTTGTATTAAAATAAATGGTAAAACACCTTTATAAATATCTATTGTCCTTACTCCATCTGGGGCACAGCCTTTTAAATAAAAGAGTGCAAACCCAAATGGTGGGGTTAAGAATGATGTTTGTAAATTCATTGCTATTAAAATAGCAAACCATACTGGGTCAATTCCTAGTGTTTGTGAAACAGGAATTAATATTGGTACTATTATATATGAAATTTCTATAAAATCAATAAAGAAACCTAAAAATAATATAGCTAACATTGTAAATATTATAAATGACCATTTCCCATCACCACCTGGTAAGTTCAGCATAAAGTCATGAACAATATCTTCTCCACCTGTATATGAAAATACCATAGAAAAAGCTGTTGCACCAATTAAAATAGCAAATACCATTGATGTAATTTTAACAGATTCTAAAGCTGCTTCTTTTACCATATCCGTTGTAAATGTTCTATACATTAAAGCTAGAAAAATTGCACCTAAACATCCAACTGCTGCAGATTCTGTTGGTGTTGCTACACCTTCAAAGATAGAACCCAAAACTAAAACAATAAGCGTAAGTGAAGGAATAATTGCAATAAGTGCTTGAACTATTTGTTGTTTTTTTGTTCCCATATCTGCATGTTTTGGAATAGCTGGTGCCATATCTTTTTTGAAATATGAAACAATTAATATAAAAAGAATATATGCAACAACAAGAGCAAGCCCTGGCCAAACAGCAGATGAAAATAAATCACCAACAGGAACTTGGAATACATCACCTAATATGATTAATACAAGAGAAGGAGGAATAATTTGTCCTAATGTTCCTGATGCACAGATTGTTCCAGCAGCAAGTGGGACATTATATTTGTATTTCATCATAACTGGAAGTGAAATAACCCCCATAGCTACAACAGAAGCCCCAACAACCCCAGTAGAAGCAGCAAGTAGTGTTCCTACAAGTACAGTTGAGATTGCAACTCCACCTCTAATTTCTCCAAATAAGAATCCCATAGATTCAAGTAATTTTTCAGCAAGACCAGTTTTTTGTAAAACAATACCCATAAAAATAAACATAGGAATAGCCATCAAAATAGTATTTTGTTGAATTGCATAAATTCTAAAAGGCATATAGTCAAACATTAATATACCTTCATGAACACCTTCAATTAAGCTATGTAGGCTACCATCAAATCCAATTTCTACAATTCCCGCTATTATTCCAAAAAATACAGAAACAGCAGCAAAAGTAAAGGCAACTGGAAATCCAATTAACAACATAAATAATGCTGTAAAAAACATGATTACACCAATCATTTAGAATCCCCTCTTTCATCAATATCAATAGTGTGAAATTTATGTTGTTCTAAATCACATTTTAGATTTGATATTTCACCTTTTAAATTATAATCATCTGATGGGTGAAGTCCTTTGTAGATATTTAAATTTTTAATAAAGTACCCAATTGATGTTATTATTAAAAGTAAAAATGATAAAGGAATTAAAGATTTAACAATCCATCTATATGGTAAGCCACCTGGATCACCACTTTGTTCCATTGATAAGTATGCTTCATGAGCATTATTAATTGAACTTAGTCCTACAAGTATTGCTATTGGTAATATAAAAGCAATAACACCAGTCATATTAATCATTGCTTTTTTTCTATCAGTCAATCTATCATAGATTAAGTCTACTCTTACATGTCCATCTTCTTTTAAAGTATATGACATTCCTAAAAGTATAACTATAGAAAACAGATGCCACTCCATCTCTTGCATTGCAATACTTCCATCCCTAAAAAAGTATCTCATGACAACATCATAAAAGACATTTAAAATCATAAGTACCATAGCAATAGAAGTAATAGTTCCAATAAAATTAGCAAATTTATCGAAACCTTTTTCTAGTTTTAACAGCATAAAATTCCTTTGGGTTTTTTAAATAAGTCAGATAAATATACTGTATAAGTACATTTATCTAAATAAATAAAAGGTTTAATCCCTTAAAAAAGGGATTAAACAAACTTCTTATAAATTATCTTTTAAGTATAAGTAGTCTGACATTTTTGTCCATTCTCTAGCTTTCTTTTGATAAGCATCTTGAGAATCTAAAACTTCTTTTAGTAAAGGATGTCCTTTAACCATTTCTTCTCTTAGTTCTTTGTTTGCTTTTTTCATAGCATCCATAACTGGTTTTGGAAAAGTTTTAACTTGAATATTTGGGTAGTCTTTTTTCATTTCTGCCCAAGCTGTTGCACTCATATCATAGTTTTGAATATACATATCATATGAACTTAATTTCATTGCTGTTATTAAGATTTCTTGTAAATCTTTTGGAAGTTTATTATATGCTCTTTTATTTACAATAAATTGTAACTCAGTTGCTGGTTCATGCCAACCTGTATAGTAATAAGGTGCAATTTTATGGAATCCCATTTTAATATCCATTCCAGGGCCAACCCATTCCAATGCATCAATTGTTCCTCTTTCAAGTGAAGTATATAATTCACCTGGAGCAATATTTGTAACTGTAAGACCTAGTTTTGCCATAATTTCCCCTGCAAAACCTGGAATTCTCATTTTAAGACCTTTTAAGTCATCAAGAGTTTTAATTTCTTTTCTAAACCATCCACCCATTTGAGATCCAGTATTTCCTCCAGGGAAAGATAGCATTTTATGTGGTGCATAAGCTTTTTCCATTAATTCCATTCCCCCACCGTAATAGAACCATGCATATTGCTCAGGTGCAGTCATACCAAATGGCATTGTAGTAAATGGTAAAAGATTGATATCTTTACCTTTCCAATAATATGATGCAGAGTGACCCATTTCATATTGACCACCTTGTACCATATCTAAAACACCAAATGGAGCTTTATGTTTATTAGCAGCATCTACTCTAATTTGTAGTCTACCATTAGACATTTTTTCTACCATTTCTGCCATTTTTGTAGGTGCATCAATAAATGGGTGTAGCGTTGGTCCCCAAGTTGTCGCTAACTTCCACTTATATACTTTATCAGCAGCCAAAGAAGCAGTACTCATCCCCGCAAGTAGTACTGAAGCTACTAATAACTTCGTTGTTTTACCAAACATTTTCATATATTCTCCTTTTTTATTTGTTCACATAAATTGTAACTTGTGAATATGATAATGAAATGATATTTTAAGTTTAATTTTTTAAAGTGGGCTAAAATTTATATTTTAAATATATAACCTGTATCAACTACAGTATGGATATAATCTTTTATTAGTATCTTTCTAAGGCGTCTTATCAAACTTCTTATTGATTCTAATGAAACAAAGTTTCCTTCCCAAACATAGTTTTCTATCGAGGCATAAGTTATCACTTCATTTTTTTTAGTTAAAAAAAGATTTAAAAGAAGTCTCTCTTTCTTTGTAAGTCTTACTTCTTGGTCATCTATTTTTAATAAAGAGGATTTAAAATCAAAATAATACTCTTTATCAAACATGATAATAGTATTTGTAATTTTGCATAATTTTTCAATTTTTATTTCTAATTCATCTATAAAAAAAGGCTTTTTTAGGTAATCATTACATCCATAATCATAAGCTTCTTTAATAATATCAAGTTCAACAGTAGAACTAATGATTATAATAGGTACTTCTGTATAGTATTCTCTAATTTTTTTGAGTATTTTGATTCCATCAATATTTGGTACATTTATATCTAATAAAAAACAGTTATAACCATTTGAAATAGAATCATATGCTTTTTGTCCATCAGAAAAAGAATCGACTTTATAACCTTTTAATGATAGTCTTTTAGATATTGTTTGGCTAAGTTTTGTATTATCTTCAAGTAATAAGATTTTCATTATAAAGCCTTCTTCATTTTAGGAATTTTTATTGTAAATATAACTTTGTTTTCATCATTTTTCACAAACATTTGTCCTTTCATCTTATCTTCGATAATTACTTTTGCCATATATAATCCAATTCCTGTACCATCTTTTTTTGTGGTGAAATATGGATCAAAGATTGAGTGTATTATCTTTTCATCGATACCACCTGCATCATCTATTAGTTCTATTATAGTGTAATTATTATTTGTATAAACATTAACTATTATTTTGCATTTATCTTCTAAAGATTTTTCTGATATTTTATTTTTTGCATTATTTACAAGATTTAACAATACTTGTTTAAACTCATTTTTATATCCATATACTAAAAAACCATTATTATTCTCTTGATAATTTATATCAATCTTGATATTTAAATAAAAGAGTTGTTTCCCTACAATTTCTAATATATCATCAAAAGATTGTTTTACAGAAAAATTTGTTTTTTTAGTAGAAGGTTTTAAAAAGTTTCTAAAATCACTTAAGGTTTGAGACATATATTGAATTTGAATCATTGAATCTTTTACAAAACTTTGCACATCCTGCGTTTGTAGTTCTTCGAGCATGTGTGAAGTTTGTATATCTTGAACCAAGGCTGATAGTTCAACTAATGGCTCATTCCATTGATGTGCAATGGCTGCTACCATATCTCCCATTTCTGCTAATTTTGTTTGTTGTATTAAAAATTGTTTTTGTTGAACCCTCTCTGTGATGTCATCCATAATACAAACAATACCACCAACTTCACCATTTATATTCTCATATGGGGCTTTATTTAAAATGAAATATTTCATTTGTAAGTTTGCAAAGTGTAAAACTATCTCTGAGGTATCTGTTTCTTGACTTTTTTGAATCTTCTCATCTATTTCTATGTTTTTTATAGCTATATCTTTTGGAAAAAAGTCAAAGGCAGTTTTTCCAATAACTTCTTGTTTTGTGATATTAAATAGTTTTGCAAAAGCTAAGTTAGAGCCAATAAACTTACCATCTTTGTTTTTATAATATATTGCATTTGGTAGGGTATCTAATAGAACTTTTTCAAATTTTAATCGATTTGAAAGGTCATTTTCAAGTTTTTTTCTTCTATTTATATTTGCTCTCATACTAATAACCATAATGGTAAGAACAAAAATTATGGTAAAAACAATAACTATGAATTTTGTATATTTTTTATAAAAGGAGCTTGGTTCATTGATAACTGTATATTCTTCATTAAGTTTATCTAATGAAATATCAAATTTTTTTAATTCATTATAATCAAAAATATATCTATTGGGAGATTTTTCTAAAATAGGAATATCTTTTATATTTTTTCCATGTAAAACTTGTAAAGCCATATTTGCAACACTACTTCCTTGTGCAGTTGCGGAGGTTAATAATCCACCAACAATTCCATAATTTAAATAGAAATCCCATAATCCATAAATTGGATTTTTACTTACATCTCTTATTTGTTTGAAACTTTGTTTATATGTAAAGTATTTTCCTGCTGTATCTTTAAATAGCAAAACAAAAAGTAAAACATCATTTTTATCTAGATTTTTAACTTTTCTTTTTAACTTTTCTATATCTAGTTGATCAATGTATTCTATATTAAATATTTTTTTATACTTTTTAATTATTGGTCTTAAATCTCTTTTTACAGCATATCCTGTTTTTGACTTGTCATTTATAATAATGAGGTTTTTCATTTTAGGGTGAAGTTCATGAATCAATTCAAAATTCTTTTCTAAATCAACTTGCTCAACTACTCCTGAGGTATACTTTTGCATATTATTTTCATCTAACAATGCTTTATCAAAGTTATTAATCCCACAAAATAAAACTGGAATATCTTTAAATATATATTCATGATATTTTATAATAAATTCAAAGGCATTATTATCACTTACTATTATTAAATCAAATTTTCTATTTTTAAGTTGTTCTTTATAAAGCTCAGCTAGTTTATGCAAATATGTAGGGTTTAATATCCTTTTTGTATCCATATACATAGTTGTTAACTCTATATTATCATAAGATGCAAATTTATCATCAATAGCTTTTGAAATATCATCGCTCCACTTATAACCTTTGTGGTAAGAGTGGAGTAATAAAACTTCTTTATCATTATCTATTGCGAAAGAAGATGTTGTAAAAAATAAAAAAAGAAGTAAAAAAAGTTTTTTCATGATGATTGATTATATCATTATTCTACAAAAATGACATATCCAGATTTTGGACCGTGTGCTCCTATTACAAGTGATTGTTCTATGTCTGCTGTTTTTGAAGGTCCTGAAACAAACACACCATATCCACTATTTTCAAACTCTATTTTTGTATAGGCTTCATGCATATTATTTACAATATCATTTTTATTTACTACTATTATGATGTTTTGAGCTATAAAATAAAGACTTCTATGTCTATTATTTTCATCTTTTAGCCAAACTGCACCATTTTCAGCAACTGCAAAATTTCCTTTTACTATTGCTAAATCTATATCTTTTAAGTTGTGGGCATCATCTTGTGCATTTGCATCAAAATTACTTAATGAACAAAACTCTACATTTGAGTAAACTTGTCCCAATCCCTCTTTATATAGATCTTTTATAGTGTCATCAAGTTTATCTTTTGTTGTAACAAGAGATTCTCCACCTACAGTTTTTAGTACTTGACCATATTTTTCTAATTTATTTTCAAAAGTTATTCCAAAATGATCATATTCAGGAAGGATTTCATCTTTTACTACATTATTTGATTTAATAGCATTTAATATCTCATCTCTACTTGACATTATGAATCCTTTCTTTGTTTATATAACTCTTTAAAAGAGTTCTTTGGCATCTTTGGAATATCCCTTTGTTTTCCCCAAACATTTGCTTTTGAGTAAATAATAGAATCAGGTAACATTGGAATTACTTTTCTCATGATTTTCCCTCCTATATTAAATAGTGTAGGGTGGTCCATTACCCATGAAGTTATTTTCATAGCTACTGCTTTTTTTGTATCTATTAAATGATTTTTTGCCATATCTTGTCTATGTGCATAAAGTTGTGAATCCAAGTCAATTTTTACAGGACATACATTTGTACATGAAGCACAAAGGGTACAAGCAAAAGGTAATGATTTATGTTCTTTTGGATTTCGAAATGCTCCTAAAGTAGAACCAATAGGTCCTGGAATTACATATTTGTAAGAGTGACCACCACTTCTTCTGTATATTGGACAGGTATTCATACAAGCTCCACATCTAATACAATTAAGTGATTTTTGATAAGTCTCATCAGCTAAGATAGGAGTTCTTTTATTATCAACTATTACAATATGCATCTCCCCACCCTCAACTGGACCATGAAAATGTGAAGTGTATGAAGTAATAGCTTGACCAGTTGCACTTCGTGCTAATAATCTTGTAAATACAGATAAGTCTTTAAGTCTTGGAATAGTTTTCTCAATTCCCATTGAAGCTATATGAAGCTTAGGAACACTTGCTCCCATATCTGCATTTCCTTCATTTGTACAAACAACAACTCCACCTGTTTCACTTATGGCAAAATTTACACCAGTTAGTCCAGCTTGTGCGCTTAGAAAATCTTCTCTTAAACTAGCTCTTGCAGCCCTTGTAAGATAAGTAGGATCATCATTTCCTTTCTCTGTTCCTAAGTGCTCATGAAAAGTATCTGATACATCCATTTTCTTAAGATGAATTGCAGGTAATACTATATGAGAAGGTGTTTCCTTTCTTAGCTGAACAATTCTTTCACCTAAATCAGTATCAATAACTTCAATGCCTCTACTTTCTAAATATGGATTTAAGTGACACTCTTCTGTTAGCATTGATTTTGATTTTACAAGTTTTGTTACCTTATGTGAAGCTAAGATTTCATGAACAATTTTATTATGTTCTTGTGCATCTTTTGCCCAATGAACAATAATTCCTTTTTTTGTGGCATTTTTTTCAAACTCTTCTAGGTAAAAATCAAGTTTATGCATTGTATGAGTTTTTATATTATTTGCATATTCTCTTAATTTTTCCCATTCAGGTATTCCCTTACTTGAAACATCTCTTTTTTCTCTTACAAACCATAATGCTTTGTCATGCCAATGCATTCTCTCATCATTGGCTACAAATTTTGCTGCTTCTTCTGGATGACTCATAATGCTTCTCCTAAAAGTATTTCACTTATATGCATAACTTTGATAGGGTTTTTGTCCCTATTCATTATTCCTTGCATATGCATTAAACATGACATATCTGCACCTGTCATAACTTGAACATTTGAATCCATGTGATCTTTTATTCTATCTTTTCCCATAGCAACTGATATTGCTTCTTCTGTTACACAAAAAGTACCACCAAAACCACAGCACTCATCATCTCTATTTAATTTAACTAATTCTATTCCCTCAACAAGTGATAAAAGGCTTTCTAATTTATTAAAATGCGGGATGTTAAGTTCACTTGCACTTCCAAGTTTTAAAACTCTATGTCCATGACATGAATTGTGAATACCAACTTTGTAATTAAATTTTGAATCTAATTTATCAATTTTTGCAATGTCGTGTAAAAATTCTGTTATTTCATATATTGATGTTTTGATTTTATTATAATCTTTATTGTCATTAAAAAATGGCTCATAATGCTCTTTTACCATGGTTACACATGAACCACTAGGTGCTACTACATAGTCATATTTTTTAAAAGTATTTACAAATCTGTGTGCTAGTTTTTCAATATCTTGGCTACAACCTGAGTTTGCCATTGGTTGTCCACAGCAAGTTTGTTCCATTGGATATTCTACATTAAATTTTAATTTTTCTAAAAGCTTTAAAGTTGCCATTGAGGCTTCTGGATAAAGCTCATTCATAAAGCAAGGTATAAATAGTCCTATAGTCATAAAAACTCCTCTTTTGATGGTAAATTATATTAAATTGGTATAACAATAATATGATATTTCTATTTTTTCATAAAAATTGAAAAGTCATTGTCTAAATAATTATCCTCTATTGTTATATTTTCTGTCAAGGCTTTGCTGTAAGATAATATATCTTCTGATTTAATATTAGTCAATGAATCATTTTTTAAAAAGTTAAATACAAATCCCTTTTTTGATGCATAAAAACATTTATTAATAAAGGTGAAGATTTCATTTTTTGTTAGAATACTTAAAGCACCACTACATACATAATAATCTGCTTCTTCTAATTCATCTAAAAGAATATCAGCCAGATAGAATTTAACATTTAAAAATCTTTTGCTAGCTAATTCTATCATTTGCTTTTCGCAATCAATTCCAATGTAAGATTTTGGTTTTAAATTATTATCAAATAAATAATTATAATACTCTCCAAAACCACATCCTGCATCTATAATAATTGAGTCTTTAATTTCATCTTTTATAAACTCTGTTAAAATCTCAAATCTTTTATATTGGGAAAATTCTGAGTTCCAGTGAACACCCCGTGCACTTATGCCATATTGTTTTATTGTTTTATTGTAAAATGAGTTATTATCTTTGTGAGCCATTTAATTTATTTGTTCTATGATTACTTTGTTATCTTTTAGGAATTTTGAGACAATATCTGAGTCTGTATGTTCATAAGCTTTTTGGAAAACAATTCTTTGAATTCCTGCTGCTATTAAGTTTTTTGAGCACTCACTACAAGGCTCTAAGGTTACATAAATAGTTGCTCCTTCTATGCTTATACCTTTTCTTGCAGCCCAAATTATTGCATTCATTTCTGCATGTATTTCATAGGTTTTTGACCAATCATGATGGTCTTTTGTATATTCATCATCCCAATGTTCTTTACAATTTATATATCCAGCTGGTGTTCCATTGTACCCTGTTGATAAAATTCTTCCATCTTTTACTATTACTGCACCTACTTGTTTTGATACACATTTTGAGGCACTTGCTATTTCATGTGCAATATTTATAAAGTTTTTATCACTTATCATTTCTTATCCTAAAGCATTTTCTATTTTTTCAAAAAATCAACAATTTTTCCAAAAAATCAATAGTTTTTTTTAAATTTTTGTTAAAAATGTACAAATTATGTTAAAAATTGCTAAATTTTATAAATTTTTAATTTATTACATTTTTATAGTTATTTGTGTATTATACCCTAAAATTTTCAAAATAAAGGCTAGAGATGGAATTCAAAGATATAAAAGAATTAATTAGAGTTTTTGATAAAAGTGATTTAAATAAATTAAAAATCAAAGATGGAGAATTTGAAATTAGTATGCAAACTGGTTTTGATGGGGGATCTATTGTAACAACTACTGCACCTGCAGTTCAAGCAGCTCCAGCACCGGCACCTGTTGCTGCTGCAAGTACTTCTGTTACTAATGAAACAGCAGCACCTATTACAGGAGATACAATTAACTCACCAATGATTGGAACTTTTTATGCTTCACCATCTCCTGAGTCTGCTGCATTTGTAAAAGTAGGGGATACTGTAAAAGCTGGACAAACTTTATGTATTTTAGAAGCTATGAAAATTATGAATGAAGTTGAAGCAGAATTTGATTGTAAAATTGTGAAAGTATTAGTTGAAGATTCTAATCCAGTAGAATATGATATGCCACTATTTGTTGTAGAAAAAATATAAGAAAGATAAGAAATGGCAGAAATTAAAAAAATCTTAATAGCTAATAGGGGAGAAATTGTTCAAAGAGCAGTTCGAACTATTAGGGAAATGGGTAAAAAATCAGTTGCAATTTATAGTGCAGGGGATAAAGAAGCTTCATATTTAAAACATGCTGATGAAGCAGTTTGTATTGGTGGTGCTAAATCTAGTGAATCTTATTTAAATATTCCTGCAATTATTACAGCAGCTGAAATGACAGGTTGTGATGCAATTTTCCCAGGGTATGGGTTTTTATCTGAAAATCAAGATTTTGTAGAAATTTGTAGATTACACAATATTAAATTTATAGGTCCTTCTGTTGAAGTAATGGAAAAAATGGCTGATAAGTCTAAAGCAAAAGAAGAGATGGTACGAGCAGGAGTTCCTGTTGTTCCTGGATCTACTGGAGCTGTTCATAATGTGGAAGAAGGAAGAAAAGTAGCTCGTGAGATAGGTTATCCAATTATGGCAAAAGCATCTGCTGGTGGTGGTGGTAGAGGTATGAGACTTATTGAATCAGAAGATAAGTTCGACCAACTTTTCACAGCAGCTTCAAGCGAAGCCCTAGCCGCTTTTGGTGATGGAACTATGTACTTAGAAAGATTTATCAATAATCCAAGACATATTGAAGTTCAAGTTGTAGGTGACTCTCATGGAAATGCTATTCATATAGGTGAGAGAGATTGTTCACTGCAAAGAAGACATCAAAAGGTTATTGAAGAATCTCCAGCAATTATATTAAATGATGAAACTAGAGCAAAACTTCATGCTGTGGCAGTAAAAGCTACTAAATATTTAAATTACGAAGGTGCTGGTACTTTTGAATTTTTAGCAGATGATAAACAAAATATCTATTTTATGGAAATGAATACAAGACTTCAAGTTGAACATCCAGTTTCTGAAATGGTTTCAGGAATTGATATTGTTGAGCTTATGATTAAAGTTGCAGAAGGAGAAGAAGTTCCTCCTCAGGAAACAATTAAATTTAGAGGTCATGCAATAGAGTGTAGAATTACAGCAGAAGATCCAAATACATTTTTACCAAGTCCTGGAAAAATCACTCAATGGATGGTTCCTGGTGGAAGAAATGTAAGAGTTGATTCTCACATTTATACAAATTATGTAGTGCCTCCTTATTATGACTCTATGATTGGGAAACTAATCGTTTGGGGAAGAGATAGAGAAAAAGCTATCAAAATTATGAAAAGAGCTTTAAATGAGTTTGAAGTATATGGAATCAAGACAACTATTCCTTTTCATATTAAAATGATGGGAAATAAAGATTTCAATAATAATACTTATGATACAAAATACCTAGAACACTACAAAGGTTTAGGTGATATTTAACAAAAGAGCATAAAACTCTTTTGTTAAAGCTTAAACTAATACAAATTTGTATATAATCCAGCAAATATACACAATTATACTTATTACTCACTCATTTAGTTACTGTACACTTTTATAACTAAACTGTTTTATCAAGTTTCAAACTTTTAGTTTTAAATATATACGTGTATATAAAATACACAAAGGTAATTAATGAATTTCTCAGATTTCAATTTTAAAGAAGAACTACAAAAGGCTATTGATGACGCAGGTTTCACACAACCTAGTCCTATTCAAGAAGATGCTATTCCTGTAGTTTTAAGTGGTAAAGATATGGTTGGTCAAGCACAAACTGGTACTGGTAAAACAGCAGCATTTGGTCTTCCAATGATTAATATGATGAAAGGTAACTCTGGCGTTGAAGCTGTAGTTATTGTTCCAACAAGAGAACTTGCAATGCAAGTTTCTGATGAATTATTTAGATTCGGTAAAAGTTCAGGAATGAACACAGCAACTGTTTATGGTGGTCAATCTTATTCTATGCAATTAAAAAATATAGATAGAGCATCTATTATTGTTGCAACTCCTGGTAGACTAATTGACTTATTAAAAGGTAAAAAAATTAATATCAAACCATCTTTTGTAGTTTTAGATGAAGCTGATGAGATGTTAGATATGGGATTCCTTGATGATATTAAAGAAATCTTTACATATCTACCAAAAGAGAGACAAACACTACTATTCTCTGCAACAATGCCAGTTGCTATCAAAAAACTTGCACAAAATATTTTAAAAGAGCCTGAGTTTATTACTGTTACAAAAGCAGAAATGACTAACTCTAAAATTACTCAATTATTTTATGTAGTTGATGAATATGAAAGAGATGATGCATTAATCAGACTTTTTGATTTCAAAAACCCTGAAAAATCTATCATATTTTGTCGCACAAAAAAGGAAGTTGATAGATTATCAACTTACCTAGTGTCTCAAGGACATATGGCTAAAGGTCTTCATGGAGATATGGAACAAAGACAAAGAGAAGAAGTAATTAGATCTTTCAAAAAAGGTGCACTTGATGTTCTTATTGCTACTGATGTTGCAGCAAGAGGGTTAGATGTAAATGATGTATCTCATGTATTTAATTATCATTTACCATTTGATTCTGAGTCTTATGTACATAGAATTGGAAGAACAGGAAGAGCTGGGAAAGAGGGTGTTGCTATTTCAATTGTAACTCCTCATGAGTTTAGAATGATTCAAAAGATTCAAAAAACTACTGGTGGAAAAATGGAAGCGAAAGTTATTCCTAATATCGACTCGGTTAAAGAGAAAAAAACTAGTACTTTAAAAGGTAAAATTTCTGAACAAAAAGTTTATGATTCTGGAATTGCACTTGTAGAGAGTTTAAAAGAGGAATTTGATTTATCAACTATTGCTTTTAAATTAGCTTCAATTTTATCTGATGCTACTATTGTAAAAGGTAGTAACTATATAGGTAAATCAGAAATTGATATTAAAAAACTTTTCGAAAGATTAAAAGACGACAAAGGAGATGATTCAAGAGGTCGAGGTGGTCAAAGAAGAGGTAGATTTGGTGGTGGAAATCGAAATCGAAATGGTGGCGGTGGAAACCGAAACAGAAGTGGCGGTGGAGATAGAAACGGTGGAGGAAGAAGAAGAGATTAATCTCTTCTTTTCTCTTTATAGTACTTTTTAACAACTTTCGTTGCTTTTTTATAAGCTTCTTGAGTATTTTTTCCGAATGCTCTAAACACTCCATTTTTTCCAAAAAACTCAACACTTTCTAGTTCTCCATTTTTTATACCTACAACGCTAAAAATATTAAATTTCTTTTTCATTTTAGATACTTCTGGAAATTCATTTTCTGTAATAACTTTTATAGTCATATTCTTTCCTTTCTCTATAATTTATTACCATTATATATAAAAGTACTTAACTTATGCTTAACTAAATTCTTTATTAACAATTTATTAATATAGATTTATTTTAGAACAATTTATATAGTTTAATAATAAGTTAATACTAAAAGGTATAAAAATTTAAGTTTAGTTTAAGTTTTATGTAACTAGAGAGTGGGTAATATTCTAGCTACTGAAAATTACAAAATGGTTACAAAAGGATATATTTGGATTTTAATACCATAAAAAGAATGGATGAAGCAAGAGACAAGTCTCTTCCAAGTTTTGCAAAACTTTCTCTTGCATTATTGTTTATAGTTATTGTATTTTTGTGGAGTTACTCTTCACATGAAGAACTACCAAATAACAGCTTTTTGATTATTGGTGCTGTATTTGGGGCTTATATGGCAATGAATATTGGTGCAAATGATGTAGCTAATAATGTTGGTCCAGCAGTAGGTGCTAAAGCTATGACACTTATGTGGGCTATTATTATTGCAGCCATATTTGAAGCTCTGGGAGCTTTGGTTGCTGGGGGAGATGTTGTTAACACGATTAAAAAAGGAATTATCAATCCAGATTTAATTTCAAATCCACAAATTTTTGTTTGGGCTATGACAGCTGCTCTTTTATCTGCTGCCTTGTGGCTTAATTTTGCAACATCTATTGGTGCTCCTGTTTCTACTACTCATTCAATCGTTGGTGGAGTTATGGGTGCAGGTATTGCTGCTGCTGGTTTTGACATTGTTTCATGGGAAACAATGGGCAAGATTGCCGCCTCTTGGGTTATCTCACCGATATTAGGTGGTGTTATTGCTGCATTGTTTTTATATTTTATTAAAAAAAATATCATGTTTAAAGATGAAAAACTAACTTCAGCTAAGAAGTTTGTACCTATCTTGATTGCATTTATGACATGGGCTTTTTCTACATATATTATTTTAAAAGGTTTAAAACATCTTGTAAAAGTTGATTTTATTACTGCTTTAATTCTTGGTCTTATTATTTCAATTGTTGTATTTGTTCTTGTTAAACCAATGATTGCAAAAAAATCATCAAAATTATCAGATGATAGAATAAGTGTAAATAGTCTGTTTAATATCCCTTTGATTTTTGCTGCTGCTTTGTTATCTTTTGCCCATGGTGCAAATGATGTTGCAAATGCAATTGGACCATTGGCTGCTATTAATGATGCGGTAATGAATGCTACAATTTCGCCAAAAGTTGGTATTCCTTTATGGGTTATGGCTGTTGGTGCTTTTGGTATTGCTATTGGTTTAGCACTTTATGGGCCTAGACTTATTAAAACAGTTGGTTCAGAAATTACTGAACTTGATCAAGTAAGGGCTTTTTCTATTGCAATGGCAGCAGCTATTACTGTTATTATTGCTTCTCAACTTGGTCTTCCAGTCTCTTCTACTCATATCGCAGTTGGAGGAGTTTTTGGTGTTGGTTTTTTAAGAGAGTGGTTAGACTCTTCTGAAGAGAAATTTTTAAAAGAAATTAGAAGTAAATTTAAAAAAGACAAGAATCTATTAGATAAATATCAATTAGAGTTAGGTCAACTTGCGGCTAAAGACTCTAAGTCAAAAGTTGATTATAAAAGAATTGTTGAATTATATAATTTGATTGATGAAAAAGATGAAAGAGTTAAAATAGAGAAAAAAGAGTTTAAATCAGCAAAACGAATAAAATATGTTAAAAGAGATGCAATTAAAAAAATTATTGCAGCTTGGATAATTACTGTTCCTGCTGCTGCATTTGTATCTGCTACTATCTTTTTTATGATAAAAGGTATGATGCTTTAATTTCTAAATTTTCTTAATTAATGTACCTTATGATAATATTTCAGAAATTATCATGAGGAACATTTCATTCAAGCTTTAATCTCAGTTGCTACTATTTACTTATTTATTTTAATTGGCTTTGTTTTTAAAAAATCTTTTAAAGGTGAAGTAAATGAGAGAACATTAGTATTATTAAATTTATATTTTCTTCAACCTTTACTTGTATTTTGGGGTTTAACTAGAGCTCCTATAAGTAAAGAATTCCTTCTTACTCCTGTAGTAACGGGTACATCTCTTTTGATTGTTTTAATTATTTTATATCTGTATTCTTTGAGATTTTTTAAAAAAGATGTTCAGGATAAATCTGTTTTTTTAGCCTCATCTCTAGTAGGAAATACTGGTAATTTAGGTATTCCATTAGGAATAGCTATTTTTGGTTTACAAAGTGTTCCTTATACTTCTATTATCAATATTGTCAATGTATTTTATATGTATATATTTTCTGTTTATTTTTTTACAGGTGAAAAATTTAATATAAAATCTTCTTTAAAAGCAATTTTTAAAATGCCTGCAATTCATGTTACTTTTATTGCCATACTATTTAATTATTATGATTTACATATTAATGCAGATTTTGAGAAGTTTTTTACTATGGGTGCATATACTGCAATTGTTATGCAGTTAGTTATATTTGGAATATTTATGTCTGATGTAAAAATTAAATCAGCGAATTGGCATTTGGCACTTAATATATCTTTATTTAAACATTTTATTTTACCTTCTGTTGGTCTTTGTGTTATCTTTTTATTTGATTTACCAGCTATGGTTAGTGCGATTATATTTATGGAACTATTTGTTCCCCTTGCTGTGAATAATGTAAATCTTGCATCTTTATATAAATGTAAGCCAATTGATGCAACTTTTTCAGTTCTAGTTAGTTCTCTTATATTTGTGATTTTAACTTATGCTTATATTCTTTTAATCAATTATTTCTTCGGATTATAATATGTGTGGAATATTAGGTTCTAATTTTATTTCAAATAATTTTGACTCAGCCTTAGCTATTATGAATAATAGAGGGCCAGATTATTCTATGGTTTTCAATCATAAGAATTACCAATTTGGTCATACAAGATTGTCTATTATTGATGTTGATGATGAAGCCAATCAGCCTATGATATTTGATGATATTTTGATTGTTTTTAATGGTGAAATTTATAATTACAAAGAGTTAATAAAAGTTGAAAATCTTATTTGTAAAACATCCTCTGATACTGAAGTGATTATTAGGTTATATCAAAAGTATGGTATTGATTTTTTAAATAAATTAAATGGTATGTTTTCTTTTGTGATTTTTGATTTAAAGCAGGAGAAGTATTTTTGTGCCAGAGATAGATATGGGAAAAAACCGTTTTTTTATTACTTCAAAGAGAATAAATTTATCTTTTCTTCTTCTATTAAATCTATAATAAAAATATTGGGTTTTACTCCAAAATTAAACAAGGTCGCTTTGTCTCAGTATTTACAATATTTTGTTTCTTTAAATGATTTAACTTTTTATAATGATATTAATAAATTAGAAGCCTCTTCTTATATGATTGTGTCTAATAATGAGTTATTTATCAAAAAATATTATAAAATCAATACTTACAAAAAAGTTGTTGATGAAAAACAAGCTTTAAATGATATTGAAGAGCTTTTATTTAATAGTGTTGAATCTAGACTTGTAGGCGATGTGGAAGTAGGGAGCTTATTAAGTGGTGGAATAGATAGTTCACTTATCTCTGCTCTGTACACAAATATAACAAGTAAGCGTATTCACACTTTCTCTGTTGGATATAGTGATTATAAAAGCTATTCTGAGCTTCATTATGCTTCTTTAGTATCTAAAGATATTAATTCTATACATCATCCCTTAGAGGTATCTAGAAATGATTTTATTGATGTATTTGATGAAGTTATTGATGCATTAGAAGAACCACATGCTGATAGTGCTGCTTTTCCTTTATATTGTCTTACTAAATTAATTAATAAAAAAGGAATAAAAGTTGTTTTAAGCGGTGAGGGTAGTGATGAACTTTTTTTAGGATATGATAACTATGCTAAGTTTCTAAAATATTATAAGTTCAAAGAATCTTTATCAAACGATCAAGATGGCTTTTTAAAAGATATCATTTCTGCTTTGCAAAATAATACTAAAGAGAGTGAATATTTACGAAGAGTGGTTACCGATGAAAATATTTATAACTCTTTTGGTGAGATATATACTACTATACAAAAAAAGCGTTTATTTAAGCGTCTTCCTACTTTCAAACAAGAAAAAGCAAAAAAAGATCCTGTTGATTGGATGAGTTATATTGATTTGAAAATTTGGTTAGGACAATCATTACTTTCTAAAGTTGATAGAATTTCAATGGCAAACTCTATTGAGGTTAGAACTCCATTTTTGGATTATAGATTAGTTGATTATCTGTTTAGTGTTGACACTATATTAAAAACTGGAGATACAAATAAATATTTATTAAAAAAGATTGCTAGTAAATATATTCCAGAAAAAATTATCAACAGAACTAAAAAAGGTTTTAACTCTCCATATAATGAATGGATTTTTAATAGTCATGGTGAAGATTTATTAAAAACTATTTTAAATGTTAATCGTGAAACAAATTTATTCAACGATGATTATGTTATTATGATTTATAATCTTGCTAAAAAAAATAAATTCAAACAACATTTTTGGTCCTTGTATATTTTTTCTTACTGGTTCAACAAAAATTATCTTATTTAAAAGGGTTATAAATGACACTACTTATTCCTACTGATTCTAATAATAGACATGAATGTATTCTTTCAAGTATTGAAGAAAATAACTCATGGGCTTATGTAATTCTAAATGACGGACAAATAATTTCATGCGATTTTTTTGATAGAGCTGAAGATGTAATTGAATGGATTGATTATGTTATTGTATTAAATGATAAAGAATATATTTGGCCTTTTGTTAATGATAAAATTAAAGTTCTCATCTCAAATAACGAAAAAAGTATTGATGAAATAGTTGAATCTTTTCTTCTTAATAAGCTTAATTTATATACACAAAAGTAATCACTAGAATTTTACATTTTTTATTAAAATAAGATGTAAAATTCTCTTTTTTTAATTATGTCTAGTTATATTTAGATATATCTAGATATAATTGTTTAGATACTATTATTTAGGGCTTAAATTATGGAAAAAAGAAAAGTTGGTAGACCAATTCAGAAAATCGGTCGTGTAAAGATAGGAATGTCAATTGATGGTAAAACTAATGATTATTTGACAGAATTAAGTATAAACAGTGGTAAAACTAAAAGTAAAATTTTAGAAGAATCTATTGCTATGTATTATGAAAATAATAAAGAACTACAAGATAAAATTGTAATGGCAAATAAGTTGAAAGATGATCCTTATTTTCATTTTAGAGATGTCTTGAAAAAATCTTTGGATAAATAATTAAAAAGAATTTGGATTAAATCCTGTATCAAAATCATTATAATTATTGAACTCATTTAAGAAATCATTACTTTGAATTGTTGGATCTGAATATCCATTTTGAATTGATTTCATTCTAAGATTCATAATATCTGTTTTTGAATCTATAAATTGTGGGCAAGCAATAGTACAATTTCCACATAAAGTACAGTCCCAGATTCCATTTGCTTGAATTGCATCAAGTTTTCCAGTTTTATTAGCTTCTTTCTTGTCATTTACATATCTGAGCACCCTTGTAAGGGCAAATGGACCTAGAAAGTCCTTATTTACTTCATAAACTGGGCAAGAGCTATAGCAATTTTGACACAAAATACAAGTACTTTGTATATCTATTAGTTTTTCATCTTCTTTATTTATATCAATTTCTTGTACTTTTTCAATAAAAGCTTTACTTTTAGCCAAAAGTTTTTTAGTTTGCTTTAAATCTACAACTAAATCTTTTATAATAGAGCTGTTTTTTAGGGGTTTTATACTGATGTCTTCACTTAATTTGCATTTGCAGGCTAAAACTTCCCTGTCATTTACAAGAATACTGCATGAACCACAAATCCCACTTTTGCAACCACTTCTGTAAGTTAAGGTAGAATCTATGTTTTCTTTTATATATTCCAAGGCTTCAAGTGCTGTAATATTTTCTTTATTAATTTTATATTGTTCTATATAATTTTCTTTATCTTGTAATCTACTTATAGTTATATTCATAGTGATCCCTCAAGCTTATATTCGTTCTTATTCCCAATATACTGAAGAGTTGATATTCTTTGATATTCTTTATTGATTTGTTCATAATCTTTTCTAAAATGTGAGCCTCTTGATTCTTTTCTTTTTAGAGCAGATTCACATACAAGTTTTGATAAAAGTAATAAATTACCTAATTCCATGTAATCAAGAATATTTTTGTTATATTTTTTACTTTTATCTTCTATTCCACTATTTTTGTATTCTTCTTCTAATTTTTCAATCAAAAGTTGAAGCTTTTTTAATTCATTTTCTGTTCTATACAATCCTGCATAATTAAACATTGCTTCACTTAGTTCATTTTTTATTTTATATATAGATTTTCCAACTTCTTTTTCTAATATAGAGTCAAGCGCATTACTTTCTTTTTTTTCTGTAATTTCTGTCTCTTTTTTTAAGGAAATTTCCGCAGCATTACTCCCAGCTATTTTGCCAAAAGTTATAATTTCTAATAGGGAATTGCCTCCTAGTCTATTTGCGCCATGTGTATTATTTTGTGCTACTTCTCCACAGGCAAAGATATCTTTTATTGATGTTTCACATGAAACATTAGTCAAAATACCACCCATTGTATAGTGTACGGCAGGAACGATAGGAATTAAATCCTTATGAACATCGAGCTTCATAATATCTTTTATAAGTTTTTGTTCTTGGGGCATTTTCTCTTTTATTATATTAATAGCTATATGACGCATATCTAAATAAATATTTTTACCATCATCTATTTTTGTTTGAATAGCTCTTGCAACTTCATCTCTTGTTCTTAATTCATCAACAAATCTATTCCCTTCCTGATCAATCAAAAAAGCACCTTCTGCTCTAGCACTTTCGCTTATTAATGTATTAGTTCCTTTTAGTGCTGTAGGATGAAATTGTATAAATTCTAAATTTGATAGTTTAATTCCATGTTTAAACGCAATTGCAAGCCCATCACCTGTAGTTGAGATACTATTTGTTGTATGTGAGGAATATACATTTCCATAGCCACCTGTTGCAATTATGAGGCTTTTAGAGCATAAAGTTATTACTTTGCCATGTAATAAATCATAGACTTCTATTCCTAAGTATTTATTATCTTTAATTATTAAATCAATTAAACTATGTTCATTTAAAAATTCAATATTATTTTTGATGCAATTATCATATAGAGTATGGATAATTTTAAGGCCCGTATAATCAGAAGAATAACAAGTTCTTTTTGCCTTTGTTCCACCAAAATATCTTTGTGCTATTTTCCCATCATTATCTCTTGAAAATGGAACTCCTATTTTATCAAGCCAAGTAATAGTTTCGTGGGCACTTTCGCACATCTTTTTTATTGTAGAAATATTACCTAATTGTTTTGATGATTTGTAAGTATCATTTATGTGATTAGTAATTGAATCATTTTCATAGTCTAAAACACAATTTATTCCACCTTGTGCTTGAACTGTTTGTGAGTGAGTAGGGTAGGTTTTAGATACAACAAGTACTTTATTTGTTTTTTCTTTAGCACTTAATGCTGCACTTAATCCAGCACCACCAGAACCAACAATTATTACATCATACATGTTATTCCCAAAAATCTTTTAGATTCTCTTGAACATCAGTTTTATCATTATTAATTACTCCTTCAATACTATCAAGCTTTTCTAATAGAGATGATTTTTTTTCTTCTTTTTGTTTATTTTCAGATTGATTTATCTCTTTAGGCAAATTAAGCTCTTTATTTATAGTTGTAATTTCTTCTAATAAATCTAGTTCATTATCTATACTCATATTATTATTTAAAAAGTAATTTACAATCTTTTCATATTTTTTAAAATCCATTAATATAAAAGAGGGTTTCCCATCTCTTAAAATAACAGCTTTTTCTATTTTTTCATTGTGAATAGAATCAAATACTTGTTTACTTTTTCTTATTAATTGAGTTGAGGGTATCATCTCATTTGACTTATATTGTAACAATGATTTTAAAACATCTTTATTCATCAATAAATCCTTTTATATTATTGTAAATACCCTCTATTAGTTTTTTTCTTGATTCTATAGATGACCAAGCAATATGTGGAGTAATAATTACATTATCATTTTCAAGAACATCATTAAGAGGAGAATCTTCTTCTATTGGTTCAGTTGTAACAGTATCTAATCCAAAATAGATATTCTTTTCTTTTAATATTCGTACTATGTCATATTCATTTATTATTCCACCACGAGCAACATTGATAACTATTGCATCATTTTTCAATAATTTCATATTTTCATAGTTTAATAAATCTTTTGTTTTTTCATTTAATGGTGAGTGAATAGATATAATGTCTGATTCTGATATTAATGTTGTAAGATTAGTTGCATCATAGTTCGCATTATAATTCATACCTGAAGTAGAGTAATATTTTATATTACAGCCAAATGCACTGGCAATTTGTGCAACTTTTTCACCGATATTTCCTAATCCAATAACTCCCCATGTCTTTCCATCAAGTTCTATGAAGGGATTATCTATATGAGTAAAAATTTTTGACTTTTGCCAATTTCCTTCTTTTACATAAGTAGAGTAGTAATTCATTTTTTGTATAAAATGCAGAACAAAAGATATTGTTAATTGGGCAACACTAGAAGTTGAATACCCAGCTACATTTTTTACTTCTATACCTTTATGCTTAGCATATTCCACATCGACATTATTCATACCAGTTGCACTTATGCAAATTAGTTTTAGCTCAGTGGCGTCAATAACTTCTTTAGTAATGAGAACTTTGTTCGTAATTACAATATCACAATCTTTTAATCGTGCGATTGTTTCGTCATCATTTGTGTAATCGTAGCAAACGAGTTCCCCAAATTGATTTAAAGTGCTTAGGTCCATATCTGAACCTAAAGTAGATCTATCTAAAATTACAACTTTCATTTTGTATACCTTTACATATTATAATGTGTAAAGGTATCAAAATTAAACTAAAATTATGATTATTTATTTTTAGTAGAAAATATGTTCTCAGCCCATTCAGTAATAGGACCTCTTAGAACTTTTTGTAGTTCAATTGCAAATATATTGACTAATGAAGATTCTGTTTTTGTAGATTTTAAAAGTGTAGTTAGTGAGTTTGTATATTTGTTTACATAGAAGTTATCTATTTGTTTATTACTCCCTAGTATTACTACTTTGCAAGTATTGTCTATTCTTGAAAGAACCATTTGCATTGTTTTATTTGACATATTTTGTGCTTCATCAATTATTACAAATGCGTTTGATAATGTTCTTCCTCTCATTTCTCCTACCCACATAGTTTCTATAAAATAGTTTTGTATCATTTGATCAACTCTAGTTTTTAGTTCTTGCTCATCTATTTCTTGTTCTTCTTTACTCTTAGATGCTCTTCTTTTTTTGTACTCAGAACGAACTATATGATCAATACTATCCATTAGTGGATGATTATATATTTTGAACTTTTCTTCAAGTCCTGGTAAGTATCCAACATCTTCACCTTTGTCTAATGACTCAATTGAATTTCTTATATATATGATTCTTTGGTATTCTTTATTTTTGACTAATTTTAATGCTCCACTTAATGCTAAAAGTGTTTTTCCAGAACCAGCTTTAGCTTCTATAATTAATACATTAAAGTAGTGTTGAATGATTGCATTTGAGAAAAATAGTTGTTCTTTATTTAGTGGAGCAATTATTTGATTTCTTACTTCATCTTCATTTAATACTCTTATCTTTTCATTTTGAATTGATGCAAGTACAACTTGGTCTGAGCCTTTAACTTTAAAGCAATAAGAGAAATTTGAAACTTTATATTCACTATCTAACTCTTTGATATCTCTATTTTCAATATGCTCTAAATCTTCAAATCTTATTTGGATAGTTTTTATAAATTCATGAATAAATTCATCTTTATTTGAGCCAATTAATGATTCAGCTTTTATATCTAAAGATATTGCTCTTGTTCTTGCCATAATATCCATTGATAAAAATGTTGAATTTTTATCATAAAATTTTGTAGTAAATTTTGCTATTTCTAATATTCTTCTATCATTTGCAATATTAGGCGCTGTTGTTTTTGTAACAAATTGGTATTCAAGTTTTGATATTACATCAATAGAAATAGGGTATTCATTATCTATTCTCAGTCTTACAATTTTGAAGTCATCTTCACTTTTTGTAAAAAGAATAGTTGAGTTTTCTAAGATTCTTGCAAACTCTCTAGCTTGAAAGTTTATCTCTTCAAAACCACTTTTTTTTGCATCAATTTCATCTAAAACAGTTTCAGGAAGGATAATAAGATTTTTATTATCATCAGATAGTTTAAATATATTATTGGCATCTTCTAATAATATATTTGTATCAAGCACATAGTATTTATCAAAATTATCGTTATGCATTTTTTACTCTCTTTGGTTTCATTATCATATAAATTATGAATGTAAATAAAAGTACCATTGATAATGTAAAAGTAATTGAAACAACTTTTACAATAACATAAGTAACAATAAGTATTGCTAATAAAGTTGGTATTTCATTGTAAGCTCTAAAAAATTTACCACTTCTTTTACACTTGTTTTCTTCCAATTGTTTTCTAAAATACTCTAAAGAAAATGAGTACAAAATAAGCAAAAATACAACAGTTAATTTTGCATGTAACCAAGCCCCTGATTTAAAAAGTTCTGGTGCTAAATATATCATTGCTGCACCACTTATTATAGTCAGCCACATTGCAGGCATACCAATATATTTATATATCTTATATTCTTGAATCTTTACTACATCTACGAAATCTTTCTTATCACTATTTTCCACATGGTAAACAAAAAGTCGAGGTAGATAAAACAACATTGCCATCCAAGACAAAACTGATATAACATGAAACGCTAATATCCAACTATAATATTCCAACTACTTATCCTTTATTTTTTTTATCCAATCATCAAGTGTTTTTTCAAAACCTATACCTTTAGAGTTATATAGATTTAAAGATTCACTTAAATACTTTTGTTCAACATACCCACCAAAGTTATGTGGATATAAATAGTCTTTATGAAAAGAGTCTATATTTTTTGGTATATCTAAGATTTTACCATTTTTAACTTCACTTATTCCTTTATTTATTGCTTCATATGCTGAATTTGATTTTGGGGATGAAGCTAAATAAATAACACATTGAGATAATATAATTCTACTCTCAGGATAACCAATCTTTGAAGTTGCAAGCATAGTACTAACAGCAAGATTTAGTGCATTTGGATTTGCATTTCCTATATCTTCACTTGCAAGTATTACTAATCTTCTAGTAATAAACTCTACACTCTCTCCACCCTCTATTAGTCGTGAAAGATAATAAAGTGCTGCATCAATATCAGAACCTCGAATAGATTTAATCATGGCACTTGCTAAATCATAATGTGTATTTGAAGAAGATACTCCATCTCCTATTACATTTTGTCTTAACTCTTTTAATGTTTCACATGAAACATTTGCATCAACTTTAAAAGCAAATTCAAGAAGATTTAGCATAGCTCTTGCATCACCTGATGAACTATTTATTAAATACTCTTTTGTTTCTGTACTAAGTTTTGTACCTAGTTTTACTTGCGCAACTTCTAATATTCTTGTTAAATCTTCTCTTGAGTGAGGTAGAAATTCAAATAAAAAACTTCTAGATCTTATTGCATTTGTTAAAGTAAAAAAAGGATTTTCTGTACTAGCACCTATAATTATTGCTTGATAGTTTTCCATAATTGGAAGTAAAACTTCTTGTTGGTTTTTTGATAATCTATGTACTTCATCTATAAATACAATTGGTTTTATTAGACTATTTTCATACTTATTAAATACTTTTCTTAAGTCTTCAATTTTTAGTGATGTAGCATTAAAATAAAAGTAATCTGTGTTGATAGTTTTTGCAATAATTTTTGCTAGTGTAGTTTTTCCAGTTCCAGGTTTACCATAAAAAAAAAGGTGAGGAATCTCACCTTTTATGATTAGTTTATATAAGACTTTGTTTTTTGATATTATATGGTTCTGTCCTACAAAGTCTTGAAGAGAATTTGGACGAAGAATAGAACTTAGATTAGTCATTATCTTTTGTATGCAGATAATCTTTTAAGTTTTTGTACTCTTCTCTTGTTAGATATCTACTTTTTCCAGTAGGCAAATTATTTAAACTAATTCCACCATACTCAACTCTTTTTAAATCCATTACATCAAGTCCAAAGTGAGCAAAGAATCTTCTTAATTCTCTATTCTTACCTTCAGTTATTGCAACTTTTAATTTAGAAAAAGTATCTTTAACTGAATCAATTTTATATCCTAAGAAAGGTGCAAAACTCATAGATTTTACTTTGCTATCTTTCCAAGCACCTTTAGTTGCATCTTCAAGTTCAAGGCCATGTAACATAGCATCTTCAACTTGTTTGTTTATTGGACCACTTACTTTTATTTTGTATACTCTTTGTAAGTCAGAATGCATAAGACCATTTGCAACGTCTACGCTGTCCGTGAGAAGCAAAACTCCCTCACTTGCATAGTCAAGTCTACCTATTGGCAAAAAGTGCTTATATTTAGCTCCTAGAGTATCAAAGATTATTCTTCTACCTTGTGGATCATTTTTAGTTACAAGTTCACCTTTTGGTTTGTTATAAACTAAAACAGTATACATCTTATTTTTCTCAAATTTGATAGGTTTATTATCTATCGCAACAATATCAGTATCTAATACTTTTGTAGACAAGTCAGTAATTGTTTTTTTATTAACTTTTACTCTACCTTCTGCAATAATTGCATCGGCTTCTCTTCTTGAGTATTTACTATTATGTGATATAAATTTGTTTAATCTTGTATTATCTTCTTTTGTTTCTGGTTGATTTTTCATGGTACCTACTTTATTCCTGCTTCTATTAAATCATGAATATGTAATACACCAACAAGTTTATTACTATCATCAACAACAACTAAAAGTTGTATCTTATAATCTTCTATAATTTTCAATGCATCACTAGCTAATAAATCTTTATTGTTTAAAACTCTCGGATTCATAGTTGCAATTTCTTCTACTTTGCACTCTAATGAAAAATTATCATTCATTAAAGCCCTTCTTAAATCTCCATCACTTAATACACCAATGACTTTATCCTTATCAGTAATTATAACATTTCCAAGTCTACCTTCACTCATTTTTATAATAGCATCTTTTAAAAGAGTTCCACGTGAAACAATTGGTAATTCTTCTCTTCTAATTAAATCAGAAACTTTAATAAATAGTTTTTTTCCTAAACTTCCACCTGGATGAAAAGAAGCAAAATCACTTTTTTTAAAATTTCTTTTTTTCATCAAACAAACAGCTAATGCATCACCCATAGCCATTGTTAAAGTTGTAGAAGAAGTTGGAGCTGTATCTAATGGACAAGCCTCTTTTGTAACATTTATATCAAAAAAGATGTCCGCATATTTTGCTAAAGTAGAGTTTGGATTTTTTGCCATTGCAATCATTGGTATATCAAATCTTTTTAGGTGAGGAAGAATTTGAATTAACTCTTCACTCTCCCCAGAATATGAAATAGCTAAAACAGTATCATCTTTTCCTATCATTCCTAAATCACCATGCATGGCTTCTGTAGGATGTAAGAAAAAAGAACTAGTTCCTGTACTTGCAAGGGTAGCAGCTATTTTTGTACCAACCAATCCAGACTTTCCAACGCCTGTAACGATTAGTTTACCTTTTGTATTATAAACAAGTTCAACTGCAGCATTCATATCAAAAGAATTATCCCTAGAGGCTCTTTCTAACTCCTTCGCTTCAGTTAGTAAAACCTCTTTTGCAATCTCGTTATAATTCATTTTATATCCTTAGTAAACAAAAATAGTAGGAACAATCATAGGGTATTTTTTAAACTTTCTTACACAATGTTTTCTTACAACTTTTCTAATCTCATCTTCTAAATATTTAGTATTTTTAAACATACCTTCTTTTGCATTTGCAAAGAAAGTTTCTAATAAGTCTTCAATCTCTTTTGCAAAGAATCTATCTTGATTATCTGGAACTAAACCAAATGATGTAACTCTAGTTTTATCTGAAAGTTTTCTATCATTTTCATTAATTTGTGCAACAATCATAACAACACCTTCGTTTGCCATTGTTTGTCTATCAAGAATAATATCATCTGCAATTTTATTGTTAAGTTGATTATCTATATAAGTTTTACCACTTTTTACTGTTTTAACTTTTTTAAGATATTTAGGAGTAACTTCAATTTGCTCACCATCACTCATAATATAAGTATTTCTCTCTAATACACCACATGAAATACCTGTTTGTTGATGCTTAACTGCATGGTTATATTCACCATGAATTGGCATAAAGAATTTAGGTTTAACAAGTCTTAACATAAGTTTTTGTTCTTCTTGTGCAGCATGTCCAGAAACATGAATTTCTGAGAAGTTTTGATATGCAACTTCAGCACCAGCTTTTAGTAAATGATTAATGATTTGAGAAACACTAGCTTCATTTCCTGGAATTGCTTTTGCAGAAAGAATAATTTGATCACCTGGCTTGATTTTAATATGTCTATGCTCATGAATTGACATTCTATAAAGAGCACTCATAGATTCACCTTGAGAACCAGTTGTTACAATTAAAACTTGGTTATCATCATATTTATGTACTTCGTGTGGCTCAATAAATTGATCTCTTGGGAATTTAATATATCCTAATGCCATTGCTAACTCTAAGTTTTTCTCCATAGATCTTCCAATAACACATACTTTTCTACCATGTTTTAATCCATGTTCAATTGCTTGTGCAACTCTATGTGTATTTGAAGAGAAAGTAGACATAATAACTCTACCTTTTGCTTTTGTAAATAGTATGTCAAAAGTAGGTCCAACTGTTGATTCAGATTTTGTAAAACCAGCAGTATGTGAATTAGTTGAATCAGATAATAATAATAAAACACCTTTTTCACCATAATGTGCAAATCTATGTAAATCTGAAGGAAAACCATCAATTGGAGTATGGTCAATTTTAAAGTCACCCGTATGGATAATTGTTCCAGCATCAGTAGTAATTGCTAATGAAGAAGCATCAATAATAGAGTGAGTAATATGCATCCATTCAATTTCAAAATCACCAATTTTTATAGGAGTTCTTTTTTGAATTGCATGGAAATAACTTCTATGTTGTCTCATTTTATGTTCATCAAATTTTGAACCAATCATTTCTAGTGGTAATGATGTTCCATAAATAGGAAACTGCATCTCTTTAAATAAATAAGGCATTGCACCAATATGATCTTCGTGACCATGAGTAATAATAACAGCTGCAATTTTATCTTTGATTTCTCTTATATAAGTGAAATCAGGAATTAAAATATCAACTCCATGCATATCTTCATCAGGGAAACTCATACCAACATCAACGATAATTGCACTCTTTTCAGTTTCAATTACCATCATGTTTCCACCAATTTCACCTAATCCACCAAGTGGAGTGATTCTAACTTTTTGAGTAGAAGAAAGGTTTAACTTATTGTGTGGATTTAATCTTTCTTTATGAATTCTTTCATTGATAACATGAGCTTTTCTAAGGTCTGTTATCCAACCTTCACCTGATTTATCTTCCATTTTAGGAACAACTGTTTTTTTTCTTTTATTAACTGGTCTTTTTGGTTTTGGCTTTTTAGGGCTAGGTCCTGTAGTTTCTTGTTTTGTAGTAGTATTGTTATTTGCTTCTGGAGCACTCTTTTCTACAACTTGATTATCATTCTGTACTGTTTTGTTTTCTTCCATCTATTATTGCCTTTGTATATATTTGGCTATACAAAGATGCACTAAGCTCATGAGGTCGAATATTATCACTTATTTCAAGCTCTTCAAATAAAGAAGAAATAGTCTCTTTAGGAACAATAGATGAGATATTTTTAGATAGTTTTTTTCTTGGCTGTTGAAAACACGCCTTTAGAAAACTATTAAAGTTCTTATCCATTGTTTTTGACATATCCTTTTTTATATAAAGAATAGAAGATGTAACTTTAGGAGGTGGATCAAAAGATTCCGGTGGAACATCAAATAAAATCTTTGACTCTACTGAGCAAAGTTTTGATATCACACCCAATGCAGAAAACTCTTTGTTTCCTTCACTGGCAGAAAATTTTTCAGCTACCTCTTTTTGAACCATTACAATAATGTGTTCACAAGATTCATCTTCAAATGCTCTTAGTATTATATTTGTCGCAATATAATACGGTAAATTAGCGATAAGATCATATTTACTATTATGTAAACTTTTTTGCTTTGTCCATGACTCTAAAACATCAGCGTGGATGAGTGTTAGAGAACCATTATCTATCGGGATAGCAAATTTAGTTTTTAGTATAGCAAATAGATCTGTATCAACTTCATAGGCCGTTACATCTTTGCATTTGACTAAATTTTTTGTCAAATCACCTAATCCAGGCCCAATTTCTACAATATGATTATTGTTGTTGGGCATCGATTGGATGATCATTGATAAGACTGTGTCATCTTTTAAAAAGTTTTGACCAAATTTCTTTTTAGCTTTTATTTTTTCCATAAGAGCAAAGATTATATATGAACTTAACTTACATTTAGATAAGATAAAAACTTAATAATGAATAAGGACAAAAAGTGAGCAATTTTGCAAAGAGAATAATTCCATGTTTAGATGTAAAAGATGGAAGAGTTGTAAAAGGTGTTAATTTCGTAGGATTAAAAGATGCAGGTGACCCAGTAGAAGTTGCAAAACGATATAACAATGAAGGTGCAGATGAGATTACTTTTTTAGATATAACAGCTAGTCATGAAAATAGAGATACAATAGTTCATATAGTAAAAGATGTGGCAAAAAAGGTATTTATTCCCCTAACTGTAGGTGGTGGGATAAGAACTTTAGATGATATTTATAAACTTTTAAATGTAGGTTGCGATAAAGTTTCTGTAAATTCAAGTGCAGTTGTAAATCCAGGGTTTATAGATGAAAGTTCTAAAAGATTTGGTAGTCAATGTATAGTTGTGGCAATTGATGTTAAAAAAGTCTCTGATGGCTCTTACCATGTTTTTGTAAAAGGTGGTAGAGAAGATACAGGCCTTGATGCACTTGCTTGGGCAAAAGAGGTTTACAATAGAGGAGCAGGAGAAATACTTCTAACTTCTATGGACACAGATGGTGCTAAAACTGGATTTGAATTAAATATTACACAACAAATTTCAAGTATAGTTGATATTCCAGTTATTGCAAGTGGTGGTGCTGGAACTATGGAGCATATGAAAGAAGCCTTTGAACATGGTGCAAGTGCAGCATTAGCTGCTTCTATCTTCCACTTTAAAGAGATAGATATAATGGATTTAAAACACTATTTAAGAGATAATAATATACCTGTAAGGATTTAATATGAGAAAATTTTTATTTTTATTTTTACCATTTTTCCTTTATGCCTTTGAAGTTGATTTTAGTAAAGAGTTTACAAAAGACTTAATTCCAAATGTTTTAAGTGCCGATATTTCTGTAATAATTGAAGATGAAAAAGAAAAAAATGTAATAGAAAGATTAGAAGTTTTTAACAAAGAGATAAAAGCTTATAACAAAGTTGAAAAACAACTAGGAACATTTAATGTAAGACCTCTATATCAAAAGTCTAGTAATACACCAAGAATATATGGATATAGTGGGGAACTTAGTTATAAAATAGAAACAGATGATGCTTTTTCTATGGGAGAATTTATCTCTATGATAACTAATATGAAAGAAAATCGAGATACTTCTGTAACTTTAAATAATCTTTCATGGAGAGTTAAAGATGACAGTTATAATGTAATTTTAGACTTAGTAAGACTTGAAGCAATTAATTGGGTAGAAAATTATGCAAAAGTACTTTCAAATGATTTACACAAAGAGTGTAATATAAAAACAATAAGTTTAGAAAATAACATTATGCATACTTATAGAGCTCAAATGACTTCAATGAAACTTAGCTCCTCTTTGAAAAAAGAAGATGTACCTGTACCTGAAGTCTCTCATCAAAAGCTTTCTATAATTACAAATTACAAATTGGAGTGTAAATGATTATTTGTGCTGGAAACATCGAAAGTTTCAAATTCGCAGAACCTATGGGAATAGGGCTAGTTGATATGGCTATAAATCTTACTAGAAGATGTCTGTTTAATAAGCCAGAATTTATTTTATTTATAGGAACAGCAGGTAGTTATGGTAATCATAATATTTTAGATATTATCGAATCAAAGCGTGCTGCAAATTTAGAATTGTCTTTTTTGGAAAACAACTCTTATACTCCACTTGATAATGTATTAGAGTCAGAAAACAAGATGACTAGAAATGACACTATAGTAAATAGTTCAAACTATATTACTACAAATGAAGAAATAGCGAAAAAGTATAATGAATATGGAATAGGAATTGAAAACATGGAGTTCTTCTCTGCTGTAAAAGTTGCTCGTGAGTTTGAAATACCAGTTGCAGGGATATTTGCTGTGACAAACTATACAAATAAAAATGCCCATGAAGATTTTAAACAAAATCACCAAAAAGCAATGGAAACAATCACGAAGTATTTATTAGAGAAAAATATAATTAAATAAAAAATGTTTCATGTTTCATGTGAAACATTACAAAAAAGGAAAAATTTGCAATCAATATATGACTTTACTTTAGATGAATTAAAAGAGAAACTTAAACCATCATTTAGAGCAAAACAGGTTTATAATTGGATATATAAAAAATATGCTACATCTTATGATGAGATGAAAAACATACCAAATGACTTAAAAGAAGATTTAAAAGAAAACTATGCAATTGATATATTAAAAATTATAAAAAAAGAGAAAAGTAGTGATGGAAGTATAAAATATCTTTTTAAACTTCATGATGGACATACTGTAGAAACAGTATTTTTACTAATGCGTGAAAAACAAATTGGTGATGATGGTGTTGTTGAAAAAGGTGAAAAGCATACAGTTTGTATATCTACTCAAGTTGGCTGTAAAGTTGGCTGTACTTTTTGTTTAACAGCAAAAGGTGGATTTGTTAGAAATCTTACAGTTGGTGAGATAGTAGCTCAAATTGTAAATATGAAAAGAGATAATAATATTGATGAAAACAAATCACTAAATATAGTTTTCATGGGGATGGGTGAACCATTAGACAATTATAAAAATTTTGTCCATTCTGTAAAAGTGTTCTCAGAAGAAGAAGGTCTATATATAAATAGAAGAAGACAAACAGTTTCTACTTCAGGAATCTCTTCAAAAATAGAGAAACTAGGAAATGAAAATCTAGGAATACAACTTGCAATTTCATTGCATGCAGTTGATGATGAACTAAGAAGTGAATTAATTCCTATGAATAAAGCTTACAATATAAAATCAATTATTGATGCTGTTAAAAAGTTCCCAGTAGATGCAAGAAAAAAAGTGATGTTTGAATATCTTGTTATAAAAGATAAAAATGATGACATAGCAAGTGCTAAGAAACTTTTATCACTACTTGATGGAATAAAAGCCAAAGTAAATCTTATATACTTTAATCCATATCCAGGTACTACATATCAAAGACCAGAAAGCAAAAAAATGGTAGAATTCCAAAACTACTTAATAAGTAAAGGTTTGCTTTGCACAATACGAGAATCAAAAGGCTTAGATATCTCAGCTGCATGTGGACAACTCAAAGAAAAGGACTCAAATGAGAGTAGCTGATTATGCAATGGTTATATTTTTGGCAGTATTTGTTATCGCATCAGGAATATTTTTTTTAAAAAATTTTAAATAAGTAAGGAATAGATTAATGACAGTTACAAGATTTGCCCCAAGTCCAACAGGATATTTACATATTGGTGGATTAAGAACAGCTTTATATAGCTATTTATGGGCAAGAAGAAATAAAGGTGAATTTAGACTAAGAATTGAAGATACAGATACAGCAAGAAATAATGAAGATGCCTTAAGTGCTATTATGGAAGCTTTTGAATGGGTTGGTTTAGATTATGATGGAACAGTAGAATACCAATCAAAAAGAAATGATATTTACAAAAAATATATAGATCAACTATTAGATGAAGGTAAGGCATACCTTTGTTATATGAGTAAAGAAGAATTAGAAACTTTACGAGAAACTCAAATGGCAAATAAACAAACTCCTAGATATGATGGAACTTGGCGACCAGAAGATGGAAAAGTTTTACCTCCTATTCCTGAAGGCATAGAGCCAGTTGTTAGAATAAAAGCACCAAAAGATGGAATTATTACTTTCATTGATGGAGTTAGATCTATTATGAATTTTAGCAGTAATGAAGTTGATGATTTCGTTATTGCAAGAAGTAATGGAGTTCCTACATATAATTTTGTTGTTGCAATTGATGATGCACTAATGGGAATGACTGATGTAATTAGAGGTGATGACCACTTAAGTAATACACCAAAACAAATAGTTATCTATGAAGCATTAGGATGGAAACCACCAAAGTTTTACCATATCCCTATGATAAATAATCCATCAGGTAAAAAACTATCTAAAAGAGATGGTGCTATGGATGTAATGCAATACAAAAGAGATGGTTTTCTTCCAGAAGCACTTTTAAACTTTTTAGTAAGACTTGGATGGTCAAATAAAGATCAAGAGATCTTTTCAATGGAAGAGATGCTAGAACTGTTTGATCCAACGCATATTAATAAGTCTGCTTCTGCATTTAATGAAGAGAAACTTTTATGGCTAAATTCACACTATATAAAGAATTTATCAAATGAAAGATTAGCAAAAGAGTTAGAATTTTTTGATTGCCATATTAGTGGACATGATAAAAAAGAGATAATCTTAGACTTGACAAAAGAGAGAGCCCAAACTTTAGTTGAATTAAAAAATGCAATTGGAGCTATCTTAGATGCACCAAGTGAGTATGAAGCAAAGGGTGTTAAAAAGTTTATCAAAGATGAAACTATTTTAAAAATTTTAGATAATTATGTAAAATTACTTGAAGAAAATGCGGATAATTTAAATATTAGCATTGATTATGAAGGAGTTACAAAACCATTTATTGAAGAGTTTGAATTAAAATTCCCACAACTTTTTCAACCAATAAGATTGGCGCTAACTGGTTCTACTCAAGCTCCATCAGTATACGATATTATGGGTGTACTTGGTGTTGAGGTTGTTTGTGAAAGAATTAAAATAGCATGCGAGAAAAACTTTAACAAAGAGTAAGATACTCTTTGTTAAATATCTACTACACACTGTTTCCATACTTTGATGTTAAAATATAACAAAAAGGATATAAAATGAAAAAAACATATAAATCAGACAAAATAAATTGTGCAAAATGTGAAAACCTAATAAAAGTATCTTTAGAAGATGATTTTGGACCAATAGATGTTGATTTAACAAAAACTCCAAAAGAAGTAACAGTAGAGATAACTTCTGATGAACAAGAGAATAATTTTAAAGAAGAGATGAAAGACTTAGGATTTGATATATTAGATTAAAGGCTAAATTATGGCAAAAGAAAAAATTAATTTAAATATATCAGGTATGACTTGTGTTAACTGCTCAGGTGGAATAGAAAAATTTTTAAACAAAAAAAAGGGAGTAATCTCTGCTAATGTAAGCTTTGCTTCAAGTGAAGGGGAGTTTATTATTGATGATTCCCTTTATTCAAAAGAAAAACTAACTAGTGATATACAAAAATTAGGTTATAAGCCAGAAGAAGATCTAAAAGCTCTAGAAGAAGAGCAATTACTCTCTTTTAAAAGACTAAGAAAGATATTTTTCACTTCTATTACTTTAACTCTTATTATGTTTTGTCTAATGTTTCTGAATATATTTAATGAACAAATGACAAAATATTTAGTATTTTTAATAGCTTCAATTGTTCAGTTCTATTGTGGACTACGATTTTATAAACTTGGAATAAAGTCAGTTATAAATAGAAACTATGATATGAATGTTTTAGTTGCTCTAGGAACTAGTGCTGCATACTTTTATTCAACTGTTGTAGTCTTTTTTCCACACTTATTCCCTGAGAATTTAAGATTTCTATATTTTGATGGGGCCTCTGTAATTATTACCTTTGTACTTTTAGGAAGATACTTAGAAGAAAACTCAAAACTAAAAGCGAGTGATTTTTTAAAAAAACTTATGAATTTAGCCCCTGTAAATGCTAATTTGATAGATGAAAACAAAAATATAAAAACTGTGCTAGCAAGTAGTTTAAAACCAAAAGATATAGTACTTGTAAAAAGTGGAGAGAAAATACCAACAGATGGTATTATCATCGAAGGAAATGCCGATATTGATACTTCAATGATAACAGGTGAATCAATGCCTGTTTTTAAAAAACTTGGTGATGAGGTATTATCTGGAACTTTAAATAGCAATGGAACTATAAAAATAGAAGTTAGCAAAGAATCCTCTGATACAACACTATCTAAGATAATTACACTTCTAAAAACTGCACAAAGTAAACAAATACCAATTAGTAGATTTGCAGATAAAGTAGCAAATATCTTTGTACCTTCTGTTATTTTTATCTCTATTTTAGCATTTTTAGTTTGGGGTTTTGTATTTGGAGATTTCCAAAAAGCAATAATAGCCTCAATTAGTGTTTTGATTATCTCATGCCCTTGTGCTTTAGGACTAGCAACGCCAATTGCAATAGTAAGTTCTGTTAGTCGTGGTGCAAAAGAGGGGATTTTGATTAAAAATCCAGAAATACTAGAAGAGATAAAAGAGATAAAATATGCAGTATTTGATAAAACAGGTACCTTAACTAAAGGTGAAATAACTGTTTCAAAAACAAATATTGATGAAAAGTATTTTGAATTAATAGGTTCAATTGAAAACTATAGTGAACATCCTATTTCAAAAGCAATAGTGAGTTTTATCAAAGATAAAAAGTATGATATAAACAAAGAGATAAAAGATATAGATATTATCCCTGGAAAAGGTATAAAGGCCTCTTTTGATGGTGATGAGATAGTTTTAGGTAATAAAAAGTTATTAGATGAAAACAGTGTTCAAATAGACAAAAGCCATGAAGAGTTCTATTTAGAAGAGTTAGAGAAATCAAATGGGTTAATTTATGTAGCTATAAATAAAAAAACTATAGGTTCTTTTTCTTTAGAAGATAAATTAAAAGAAGATGCTGTTAAAGTGATAGATGATTTAAAACAGCTAAATATAGAGCCTATTTTATTAACAGGTGATAATAAAATCACAGCTCAAAAGATAGCTGATAAACTAGGGATCAAAAAGATTTATAGTGAAGTTTTACCAACTGAAAAATATGAAGTGATAAAAGAGCTACAAAAGAAATCAAAAGTGATGTTTATAGGAGATGGAATAAATGATGCTCCTTCTATAAAACAAGCAAATATTGGGATTACTTTAAACTCTGGTTCTGATATCACTAAAGATGCTGGGGATATTATTTTAGTACATAATGAACTAAGTTCTATTATTAAAAGTATTAATCTATCTATTGAGACGATGAAAATCGTGAAACAAAATCTATTTTGGGCATTTACTTATAATATATTAGGAATACCACTTGCAGCAGGGATTTTATACCCAATCTTTGGACTTATGTTAAATCCAATGTATGCAGGTATTGCTATGAGTTTTTCTTCTGTGAGTGTTGTTTTAAATTCATTGAGATTAAAAATTAAAAAGTTGTAAATATAATTTACAACTTTTTTTAATGTTTTTCATAAATTCCTTGAGAACCATCTTTTTTTGCATAAATAATATTGTAGTGTTGTTTAATATTATCTTGTTCCATCCCAGGACTTCCCAATGGCATACCAGGAGCAGAAATTCCTAAAATATCAGGTTTCTCAGCTAACATTTTTTTAATAGCAGAGTAATCAACATGTCCTTCAATAAAATAACCATCTACAAAGGCTGTGTGACATGAAGTTTGTCCAGCTTGAAGACCTGCTTTCTTTTTGATTTCATTCATATTGTTTGTTTGATAGACTTTTATATCAAAGCCTTTTGTTTTCATAATATTAATCCAATTCTCGCAACATTCACAATAAGGTGATTTATAAACAGTCATTGTTTTATTCCCATTTGGAAAAGCAGATATGGCAATAAATATTAAAGATAATATTGTTTTTTTCATTCATTCTCCTCCAGTATTTTTTTTCTTGATTTATACTCTTCTTCTGATATGTCACCTCTTGCAAACTTTTTCTTTAAGATATCAAGGGGAGTATCATTTTCACTTTTTGTATCTTTATTACTAAAAATTGAAAATATCAAAAAAACAATAATTGCCCAAAAAATAAGCATTCCAAAGCCATGAAATAGTGTCATATTCATATTCATAAATCCAAACATAATATATCCTTTCTTTGTAAAAGTTTATCAAGACTATGTGTAAAAAGTGTGCAGGATAGATAAGAGAAATAAAATGCAAAAAAATATATTATGCTACAATTACTTTTGTAAAAGGAACTAGATGAAAATACTTTTGATGGAAGATGATTTGATTTTAAATGAAATCATTGAAGAACATTTATTAGAAAAAGGACATGAAGTTGTAAGTACTTTTGCTGGTAATGAAGCAGAAGAGTTATTATATTCTCAAAAATTTGACTTACTACTTTTAGATGTAAATGTACCAGAAATAAGAGGTTTTGATTTACTTTCTGATTTGAGAAAAAACAATATTAAAACTCCTGCAATCTTTCTAACATCTCTTAATTTAACTGATGATATAGAAAGAGGTTTTCAAAGTGGCTGTGATGATTATATAAAAAAACCATTTGAATTAAAAGAGCTTGATTTACGAATTAATAATATAAAAAGAATATTTAATATCTCTTCTTCAAATCAAATAGATTTATCAAATGATATGATTCTAGATACGAATAATTTACTTGTAATAAAAGAAAACGAAGAGATTCATTTATCAAAAAAAGAGATAGAAGTTTTGATGTATTTTATAAGAAATAAAAATAAAATAATAAGTGTAGAAGAGTTGTCTTCAAATGTTTGGATATATGAAGAGAGCCCAAATGCCTCTACCATAAGAACATATATAAAAAATCTTAGAAAAATTCTAGAAGAAAATATGATTACAAATATAAGAGGAGTAGGTTATAGATTTAACAGCAAATGAAAAAAGTACATTTTATAAGTTTTTATCTTTATATTTGGGATCATCTTTTATATTAATGACTTTGATAGCTTTTTTGTATTTTGAAAATCAACAAAAACTCTATTTTGATTTAACAAAATCAAGAATGCAAAATATTGCTTCAAAAATTGCTTCAAAAATAATAGTTGCACATATGAATGGAACAAAAATAGATATATCAGGAGACTTTGAACCAAAAGATTATAAATTGGCTTTTTATGATAATAGTGGGAAAAAAGTTTATGGTAATATTGATGAAAAAATAGATTTAAAAAAAGATATTATAGAAGAAAAAAATAGCTTTGTATTGGTTGATAAGTCTACTTTTGGGCACTTAGGAATATATGCAATTGCCATAAAAGAACATCTGTATTCTAAACAAATAAAAGAGTTAGAAATAAACATAATAGTACTTTTCTTTCTTATTTATTCAATTATTGCTCTTATTGGATTTTATTTAGCAAAACTCTTTATTAAGCCAATAAAAGAAGAAAGAGATAAGTTAAATAACTTTATAAAAGATACAACACATGAATTAAACACACCAATTAGTGCAATACTTATGTCTACAGAAGGTAAAGATTTAAATTCAAAACAAATTGAGCGTGTAAGATTAAGCGCAAAAAGAGTCTCTGAGATTTACAAAGACTTGACATATGTTTTTTTACAAAAAGATTTTGAAAAAGAAGATTTAAAAGAGATATCTCTTGGTGAAGTTATAAAAGAACAACTACTGTATTTTGAGCCTTTAGCAAATAAAAAGAAAATAAAAATCAATTTAGATATCCAAGAATATAGTTATAAAATACTCAAAGAAGACTTTATTAGAGTATTTAATAATCTAATTTCAAATGCAATAAAATATAATAAAATAAATGGAACAATCTTTATTACTCTAAATAATAATAAACTTATTATAAAAGATACAGGAATAGGAATACAACAGACAAAAATAAATGATATATTTAAAAGATACTATAGAGCAACTTCCTATCAAGGTGGCTTTGGTATTGGATTAAGTATAGTCAATGAGATAAGTAAAAAATACAATATAAAAATAGATATTAACTCTATTTATGATGAAAGTACAACCATAACTCTAAACTTCTAATCTCCACACACACTCCACACAATACAGCTAGAATTCCTAAACTTAAAATTTAGGAGTTCAAAAATGAAAAATATCTTTAAATTATTCGCTGGTTTGCTAATAGCATTTAACTTAGTTCATGCAGATCCACTACTTCAAGAAGGAAGTAAAGATGGGTATGATGTAAAACTAAGTAGTGAGAAATCACTGGTAATGGGAAGCAATGAAATCATCATAGAGTTATCAAAAGATGGTGCTGATCTTTCAAATACAAAAGTAAAAATAAAGTTCTTTATGCCAGAGATGCCTGGAATGCCATATATGGAGAGTGAAGTAAAAGGAAAAATTGTTGATGGTAAATTTAAAGCAAGTGTAAATTTTGCTATGGGTGGAACTTGGCAGTACCAACTAAAATTTAAAACAGAAGATGGGAAAGTTCATACTGTAAGAGGGAGCGTAAACATCTAATGTTAAGAAATAGCTTTATTCTAACTTGTTTGATAATTACAAGCTCATTTTCTACAAGCTTAGAAAATATAATAAATAGTGCAATAGTAAATAATAAAAACCTACAAGCTATTGAAAAATCTATACAAATAGCAAATGAGCAAATTAAGCTATCAAATAAGTGGGATAATCCTATTTTGACCATTGGTGCCAACGACTTGCAGTTTGACACTTCTCGAAGAGATTTGGAGCCTATGCAAGGACAATATATAGGTTTCTCACAGAATATACCTATAAATGGGAAAATCAAGCTACAAGAAGAGATAGCTATGAAAGATAAAGCTATCTCAAATCTAAATTACGAAGATGCAAAACTAAAATTAAAATCAAAACTTATAGAGTATTTATATAGTATAAAAATCCTAGAAAAGAAATATTTACTGCTTAATCAATATCAAAAAAATATAAAAAGCCTAGAAGATTTAACTACTTCTTTATATGAAAGTAATAAATCAAATCAAAGTATGGTTATAAATCTAAAAACAGATTATTTAAAAATAGAGATTCAAAAAGAGAATTTACAAAATATTATCAAAAACAATTACTTAAAACTAGAAGAAATAACATACGAAAAAATCACAAGAATAGATGTTTCTTTAGATGTAAAAGAGTTAATCTTCTCAAAAGATATCTCTACACACCCAATAATAAAGATACTAGAACAAAATAATGAAAAATTTAATAAACAAGCCCAACTAGAAGATGCAAAAAAATTATCAGATATAAAAGTAAGCGCTGTATATTTTCAAAGGGATGACAAGTATAAAGATTATGCAAATGTATCACTTAGTATTCCTCTTGCTTTTTATGGAAAAGAGAATATAAAGATATTACAAGCAAAGATTAAATCAAGAGAATTTAAAGATAAACTTGATGATAGCAAAAAGAAATTTGAGATAAAAATTGCTTCTTTGCAAAATGACTTAGATAGCTCAATCAAGAAATATAAACTTTTAAAAGATCTAATTATACCTTTACAAGAAGAAAATCAAAAAACAATAGAAAAATACAATAGTCTAGAACTTATAAAATCAGATGAAATACTAAAAAATCTAAACAAAATCATACAAAACAAAATTGCTCAATATGACGAGGTAAAAAACTACTTTGATGCTTATTCGCAAGCTTATTATTATACTCAAGGAAAAATTAGATGAAAAATATATTTAAATTACTTTTATTATTGTTATACCTAAGTTCACTAGATGCGAAGATTTTAGATGCAAATCAACTATTCAATAAAAAGATTGTTAAAGTAAAAGATGAGAGTATTTATGAGACAAAAAGCTTTTATGGTGAGACTTTATTTGCAGAAGAGAGTATAAAAGACATAGTTCTTAGATTTGATGGTTATATCACAAAGCTAGATGCAAATAAAAATCTTATGGAAGTGAAAAAAGCAGATAAACTTTTTTCTTTGTACTCAGATAAAATCCAAAGCATAAAAAAAGAGATAGAAGTCACTAAATCTATAAATAAAGCTATGTACAAAAGTTCCCTTGAAAAGCTTGATTCTTTAGATGTCAACCTTTCTCAATTAAAAAGTAAAGATATATCTTTTTATGCTCCTTTTGATGGAATAATCTTAAATAAGAAAATAAATGAAGGCTCTTATGTCAAAACAGGCTCACTTATTATGCAAATAGCAAATATAAATAAGCTTTGGTTTATCTCAAAAGTTTATCAAAGTGATTTGGCATTTTTAACTAATAATATGGATGCTAAAATCAAAATTGATGGAAGAGATATGATCTTTAAAACAAAAGTTGACTATATCTATCCTTATGCAAATAAACAGAGTAAAACTATAGATGTACGATTTGTAATAGAAAACAAAGATAAAAGACTTTTTCCTAATATGTTTGGTAAAGCTATAATTAAAACAAGTTCTAAAAAGGTATTAACACTTCCTAAAACGGCGGTTTTAAGAAAGGGTGCAAAGTATTATGTATTTAAATACATATCAAAAGATGAATTTGAACCAGTATTAATAGACGCAAAACAAATAAGTTCTGGAAAATATGAGATAGAAGATGGCCTAAAAGTTGGTGATGAGGTAATAGATAATGCCTTATTTTTACTAGATTCAGATGCTGTGACAAATAATTTGTATGAAGATGAAGACAATGATTGGTAAAAAATAATGGTTGAATATATAATAAATAAAAGCGTACAAAATAAATTTTTAGTTCTTTTTTCTGTGCTAATTTTAACAGTTGCTTCTTTTTGGGCAGTAAAAAATAGCTCATTGGATGCTTTACCTGATCTTTCACCTCCTCAGGTAATTGTACAAGTGAAATGGGCAGGACAAAGTCCAAAGACAATAGAAGAACAAGTATCTTATCCTCTAATATCAAATTTGATGAGTCTGCCAAATATTGATACAGTAAGAGCTATGAGTTCATTTCAAAATGCTCTTATTTATATCATATTTAAAGATGGTACTGATATTTATGATTCTAGAAATAGAATATTAGAGCAGTTGTCTCAGCTTCAAGGAACTTTTCCTGATGGTGTTAATGTGGCAATTGGTCCTGATGCAACAGGTGTTGGTTGGGCTTATGAATATGCTTTAAAATCAAAAACTAAGTCATTGGATGAATTAAAAACACTTCAAGATTATTACTATAAGTATGCTCTTTTAGGAGTAGATGGAGTATCTGAAATAGCTTCAGTTGGTGGATTTATCAAAAACTATGAAATAACACTAAATCAAGATAAGTTAGTGCAATATAATCTAAGTATAAATGATGTAAAAAAAGCCTTAACTTCTAACAATGATGAAAAAGGTGGTCGAATCATTTTAGAAAATGGTTATGAACACATGATTCAAGCAAGGGGTTATTTAAAAAGTGTAGTTGATATAGAAAATATTACAGTAAAAACTTTTGGCTCAACTCCTTTAAAAATAAAAGATATAGCAGATGTAAATATTACTTCATCAAACAGACGAGGAATGGCTGATTTAAATGGTGAAGGTGAAACTGTTGGTGGAATCGTAGTTGTAAGATTTGGCGAAAATCCATACAAGGTTATAAAAGCAGTAAAAGAGAAGTTAAAAACACTTCATGTGGATGATGTTGAAGTAGTTGAGACTTATGATAGAAGTTCATTAATAGATAAAGCTATCGATACATTAAAACACACTTTATTAGAAGAATCAATTATTGTCATAGTGGTTACTGCCTTATTTTTGTTTCATTTTAGAAGTGCTTTGATTATAATCATAACTTTGCCAATAACTGTGTTATTTACTTTTCTTTGTATGAAGTTTTTTTCAATGGGTTCAAATATTATGAGTCTAGGTGGAATTGCAATTGCAATTGGTGCAATGGTTGATGCAACTATCGTAATGGTCGAGAATGCCCATAAATACCTACAAGGAAAAGAAAATATAAGTAATGAAGAGCGAATAAAAATCATAATAAAATCAGCAAAACAAGTAGGTCGACCAATCTTTTTTGCCTTGCTTTTAGTTGTAGTTTCATTTTTACCAATCTTTGCTTTAACAGGGCAAGAGGGAAGATTATTCTCACCTTTAGCCTTCACTAAATCATTTGCTATGATTTCAGGTGCCATTTTATCTATTACACTGGTACCCATTCTTATGATATTCTTCATACGCGGAAAAATTATGGATGAAAGAAAGAATTATTTAAATAAATTTTTTATAGCTCTATATTCTCCCTTGTTAAAACTTTCACTTAGATTTAGATATGTGGTAGTTGCATTATTTATAGGAACTTTGATTTTAGCATATCCAGTTTATAAAAAACAAAATTGGGAATTTATGCCAATGATGAATGAACAAACCTTTATGTACATGCCTGTAACTCCTTATGGTATTGGTATTGATTTGGCAAAAGAGCTTACTCAAAAAACAGATAAAATATTAAAATCATTTCCAGAGGTACAAACAGTATTTGGAAAAGCAGGGCGAGCAGATAGTGCAACCGATCCTGCACCACTAGCTATGATAGAGACAATAGTACAGTTTAAACCTCAAGACCAATGGCGAGAGGGAATGACTTATAAAAAGTTAATGCAAGAGATGGATGACAAGTTAAGAGTCACAGGATTGATTAATTCATGGACATATCCAATTAGAGGAAGAATTGACATGCTTCTAACTGGTATTAGAACACCTTTAGGTATAAAATTATACGGAAATGACCATCAAAAGCTAGAAGCAGTAGCTTTAAAAATAGAGCAAAAGCTTAAGAAGTTTGATAAAACATTATCTGTGTCATCTGATAAGATAAATTCAGGATACTATTTAAACATAGATTTAAATGAAGAGATGTTATCTCGATATGGAATTACAAAAAATGATATTTTATCAACTGTTTCTTTAGGTGTGGCAGGGGCTAAGATATCTACATATTTTGATGCTTTAGAGAGATATCCTATAAGTTTGAGATATGAAATGACCCAAAGGGAAGATATTACTTCTTTAGAGAATCTTCAAGTTAAAACAAAACTAGGTTTCCAACCACTAAGAATGTTTGCAGAACTTAAATATGAAGAGGGACCATCTGTAATAAAATCTGAAAAAGGCTTAAATGTAAACTTTATATATATTACTCCTAAAAGTGATGTATCAGTTAAAGAGTATAAAGATAAAGCACAAGAATTATTAAAAGATATAAAACTTCCTAGTGGCTTTTATTATGAGTGGGCAGGGCAAAGTGAGTATTTAGAATCAGCAATGAAAAAGTTAGCTTATATTATACCTTTGACTTTTGTGATTATATTTATACTTATCTTTTTTGCACTAAGAAATATCACATATACAGTGATAATCTTTTTTACCCTTCCTTTTGCTTTAACAGGAGGAATATTTTATTTGGAATATTTAGATTTTAATATCTCTATTGCTGTAATTGTTGGATTTTTAGCTCTTCTTGGTGTTGCCGCAGAAACTTCAATTGTGATGCTTGTATATTTACATGAAGCAATGCTTGAGTTAAAAGATAAGTGCATTTCTTTAGATGATGATAAACATATTTTTCATGCTATTTATAAGGGAGCTGTTTTAAGGCTTCGTCCAAAGCTTATGACCTTATTTGCTATTTTAGGAGGCTTGGTTCCTATTATGTACATTGATGGAGTAGGAAGTGAAGTTATGCAAAGAATTGCAGCACCGATGATAGGAGGAATGATAAGTTCAGCATTTTTGACACTTATCATTATCCCTTCTGTATTTTTTATCTTAGCCCTAAAAAAAAGAGATAAAATATTAGAGCAAGAGTTATCACATTAAAACAATTGCTCTACACATAAAGTACACATAGATTATATAAACTTACAAATAAAAACAAAAAAAGGAATAAAAAATGAAAAAAATGATTATGTTAGTAGCAGCGCTACTATTTACAGCAGGGGTAGCTTTTGCAGACGGGAAAACAGGTTCTTGTGGGGCAGGAAAATGTGGAGATTCTAGTAAAAGCATGATGAAAAAAGGCATGACTTCAGAAGAGATGAAAAAAGTTGGTTCTTGTGGAACTGGTAAATGTGGAGATTCTAAAAAACAGATGATGAAAAAAGATCATATGAATAATGATATGATGAAGAAATCTGGAAATAAAGCTACAGGTTCATGTGGAGCAGGTAAATGTGGTGGTGAAGATATGAAAGGTATGAAGAAAAAAGAGATGTAATAACATCTATTTTCTTTAAAGAGTGTAGACTTCTACACTCTGATATTACATAATACTCTTAATTTATACATAGTATAAAAATAAGCAAATATGGCAGCACTATAAATCATAAGTAACATGCCCACAAACAAATAAATATAATCAAGTTTAAAATAGCTTACAATAATATATGAAACTATTGCTTTAGCGATAAGTTGTCTATATATTCCTATATAAAATATCATCTTAGGTTGTTTTATAGCTTGAAGAGTTGATACACAAATAAATAAAATAATATAAGCATAAAATATCCATACTTCTACAAGTAAATAATTAAAGCCATAGTCAATAACTGTTGCATCATCATCAAATTGAGCAACTATGAGTTTTCCAAAAACATATAAAAAAATAATTCCAAATGTTGATATCATAAAGCCATATTTTAATGATAACATTACAATTTCTTTTACTCTATTAAATTGTTTTGCTCCATAATTATTTGATACAAGTGAAAGAACAGCGGTACTAAGTCCTAGTGCTGGTAATAACATAAGTTGTTCAACTCTAAATCCAATTCCATATCCTGCAACTGCTTTATACCCATATTGTGTTACATAATAAGTTAGAATAATAGAACCAAAAGCCATAGTCAACATATTTAAACTAGAAGGTATTCCTTGCTTAAAGAAAGCCTTATAAACTCTTAGATTAGGTAAATAGTACTCTAACCTATCAAAGTGGATTATCTTTGTTTGTAGCACTTTATAAAGCATATAAAACATGTTTATAAATTGAACTAAAACAGTTGCGAAGGCAATACCTGCTATTCCCATTTCTGGAATAATCCAAAAACCATACATAAACAAAGGATTTAAGGCTAAGTTAGCAAAAAAACCAAAAATCAAAGAGTTTCTATATGTTTTTGTATCTCCTTTTGATACAAGTATTGCATTAAGGGCAAAATTAGCCATAAAAAATATTGTACCAAAAAGGATTACATTGATATATTTTAAACAAATATCAAGATAAGCATCTGTTGCTCCAAGAAGTTTAAATAACATAGGAGAAGCAAAATATCCAAGAATAGAGAATATGACTCCCAAAATAACTAAGAAACCAATTCCTTTATGGGCATAAATAGATGCTAGGTGATTTTTCTTTTTTCCAAAAGAGTTACCAATTAGTGCGCTGATTGCTGATGAAAAACCATATCCAAAACCTGTAATTAAAAAATATATCATAAATGATAGGGATAATGCAGCAATTGCTTCTGTAGAGATTAAACCTGCGTAAAATGTATCTACTACATTATACATAGTATTAAAAAACATACCAGTACTTGCAGGTATTGCTAATTCTTTTATAAGTTTTGGAATAGGTTCTTCAATTAAATATTGAGTTTTATTCAATTGAAACCTTTATTTTAAATTTTATTAATCTTCTATTCTGATCATAACTGGTTTAGTAGTTGCAACTCCAGAATTTTCTATTTCTTTTAGTGCTTTATTTATATTTTTTTCTACACAAATATGAGTAGAAAGTAAAAGATGTGCACAAGTTGTATTGTATGGTTTTTGAATCATTTTTTCAATAGAAATCTCATGTTCACCTAATATTTTAGTAACTTTTGCTAAAACACCTACTTTATCTTCAATTCTAAGTCTTAAATAATATTTTGTTTCAATTTCATCTTTTGGCATGATTGTAAGATTTGCTTTATAGTCAAACTCAAACCCTAGCATTGGTGCACCTTTACCTCTTCTTGCAATATCTACAATATTTGCAATAACAGCACTTGCAGTTGCATTTCCACCAGCTCCTGGTCCATAATACATAGTTTCACCAACTTTATCACCAATTACAGAGATACCATTCATTACTCCATCAACTTTTGCAATCATTTCACTTTTTGGAATAAATGCAGGATGAACTCTTAATTCTATTTGTTTACCAACTCTTTTTGCAATAGCTAATAATTTGATAGAATAATTAAATTCATTGGCAAAATCAATATCTGGAGTATCAATATCTTGAATTCCTTCTATTAATATATCTTCAGGTTTAGCATCAACATCATAAGCAATTGAGGCTAAGATTAGAAGTTTATGGGCTGCATCAAATCCACCAACATCAAAAGTTGGATCAGCTTCGGCATAACCTAACTCTTGAGACTCTTTTAATATAGAATCATAATCAACACCATCATTTATCATTCTAGTTAGCATATAATTACAAGTACCGTTTAGAATACCTCTAATTGATTCTATATTATTTGCAGATAATCCATCTCTTAAGGCATTAATTATAGGAATTCCCCCAGCAACTGCTGCTTCATATTCAAATGGAATATCACCAGCTAGTTTTTCTAAATCATATCTATGATATGCAAGAAGAGCTTTATTAGCTGTAACTACTGGTTTTCCTTTTAATAGTGCTCTTTTAATGATTTCATATGGTCTTTCAACCCCACCCATAAGTTCAACAATAATATCAATAGAATCATCATTTAAAGCTCTATCTAAATCATCTGTTAATTCAATAGTTACATCTCTTTTTTTGCTTAAATCATTTACAACACCAATAGTAGGAACAATTTCAATTCCAGCACGCGAGGTAATAATATCTTTATTATCTTTTAATATATTTGCAACACTTGCTCCAACAGTTCCTACACCAATAATTGCGATTTTTAACATTTCTTATCCTATAAACTATTTAAATATTTCTTTATATTTTTTGCTGCTTGTCTAATTCTTTTTTCATTTTCAATTAAAGCAATTCTTACATATTGGTCTCCATACTGACCAAATCCAATACCAGGGCTTACTGCCACTTTCGCTTCTGTAAGAAGTTGTTTAGAAAACTCCATACTTCCCAGATGTGCAGCTTTTTCTGGGATTTTTGCCCAAATAAACATAGAAGCATTTGGCACATCCATATTCCAACCTGCATCTTTAAAGGCTTCAATCATTACATCTCTTCTATAATGATACTTTTCAATATGTTGTGCAACACATTCTTGTGGTCCATCAAGTGCAATAGTTGCAGCTACTTGAATAGGTGTAAACATACCATAGTCAAGCCATGATTTGATTCTTTTTAAAGCACCTACTAGTTTTTCATTTCCAACAATAAAACCAACTCTCCATCCTGCCATATTGTATGATTTACTTAAAGTAAATGACTCAACAGCAACATCTAAAGCACCTTCAGCTTGGAAGATTGACGGTGTAACATATCCATCAAAAGTAATATCAGCATAAGCAATATCAGAGATAATATAAAATCTCTCTTTTTTAGCAAGGTCAACCAATTTTTGGTAAAATTCAGGTGTAACGGTTGCACAAGTTGGATTATGTGGGAAATTTACCACCACATATTTAACTTTTGGAATTGATTCTCTTAATGTTTTATTTAATCTTGCAAAAAACTCATCTTCATCAACTTTAAAGTCTCTACCAAATGGTAATTCAAAATTGTGAATACATCCACCTGCAAGCATAAAAGCATATGAGTGAATAGGATATGTAGGATCTGGAACTACTGCTACATCACCAACATTTACTATAGCTTGTACTAAGTGAACATACCCTTCTTTACTTCCCATTGTCGCAACTGCATGTTTATTTGGGTCTAAATAATCAACCCCATATTTTCTTTTATACCAATTACAAATAGCAAGTCTTAGTTTATAAATACCTGCACTTGCACTATAACCATGATTTTTTGGTTTATCTGCTGTCTCTTTTAATTTATCAATTATATGTTGTGGTGCTGGACCATCAGGATTTCCCATAGAAAAATCTATGATATCCTCACCTTTTCTTCTAGCTTCCATTTTTATATTATTTACTTCTGCAAACACATAGTTTGGAAGTCTTTTCATTCTTTCAAATTCAATTTCTGGGAACACGACTACTCCTTGATTAGTACTGTTAATCCACGCTTTATGTTAAATAGCGTGTACAAATCTGTTATTTTAATATATCTTGTATTTTCTGGTATAGAAAGTGTTAAATTTCTATATACTTTTTCTTCTTTTGAAACCTTTAGTATATTCAAATGTTCATCATAAAATACCACATAAGGAAGCCAACTATTAAGTGTTTTACTTGCTATGAATATTGTACTTGCTTTATCAATTTTTATAAAGTATGGAGATAAAGGTTTAGAAAAAGATACTTTTTCATTAGTTGTTACATATATTGCATCGTATAAAGATGCATTTGTTGTATCTAGTTCATATACCCATTTATCATTTTCTTCTTTTGTTATATTTGTAACTTTACAATCATGTTGAAATAATTCATTTGAAAATACTAAAGGATCAATGGCGGCCTCTGTTTTTAACTTTATTGTCCAAGTTAAAGTCTCAGTTCCATCATAAACTGTATGTTTTGTAAAGTAATAGTAGTATCCAAGTGATTTTAATGTATCTTTTAAAATTTTTAAAGATTTAGTTGGATTACTATTTATTTTAAAAGTAACTTCGATATCTTTAGGTTCATTAAATGCAAGAGTTAATAAACCATTTTCTTTCAAAGTTTTTAAAATAGTTTGATAGTTAAGTCCATCAACTGTCGTAAACTGATACTCTTTTTTAAAAATAAAATTTATTAAATTTTTATGTGTAAGATAGCTATGTGTACCAATGAAGTTTTCAATCTTTTGATTTAACAACTCATTTGCACTAAGACTCATCACTAAAAAAACAGAAATTAAAATTTTTTTTATCATCAGTTTACTCTTTTGTTTTATTTCATTAAATTATATATTAAAATACCCGCTGCAACAGATACATTTAAAGAATCAAAGTTATTCTCCATACCTATTGAAACTTTTAAATCCAATTTACTAATAATCTTATTAGATAACCCTTCTCCTTCACTTCCTAAGAAAAGAGCGACCTTATCCTCTTTTGTTATTGTTCCATATTTTTTTAAATCTGTCCCATTCATAGTTGCACCAATAAGTGCATAACCACACTGTTTTAGCTCATTTGCCAGATCTAAAGAATTTGGATACAAAGAAAAGGGCATGTCAAGCATAGCACCAGAACTTGTTCGTATAACTCCTGATTCATTAAGAGATTTTACTCCCGCTGCAACTATTCCATCAACTCCAAGTGCATAAGCAGTTCTTGTAATTGCTCCTATGTTACCTACATCTGTAAGACCATCAAGTACTACTATAAAATTGTTTTGTTTCATTTCGTTTATTGGAGTGTAATCGAACTCTTCTTTAAGTTTTAGAAAAAATCCTTGATGATTCCCACCTTTTGCCAAAGATTGGGCTTTTTTGTTATCAAGTCTGATTATTTTTTTACCAAGTTTTAAAAACTTTGAAAAAACCTTTTTATCTAATTCCTTAGAAAACATAACCTCTTCAATGATTGAAGGGTGATTGTCTAAAACGTATAAAACTATTTGTTTGCCATATATTATCATAGGGGGATTTTATCTAAAATATGTTGATAAATATCTTTTGTAAAATTATTTTAACATTTTGCTTTAATCAGGCTATATAATTAGAGTAGACTTACAAATAAAAAAGGGATACAAGTAATGGAAAAGTTAAACACAAATTTTATAAAAATTCTAACTACTGATAATACTAATTTAAGTGATTTACTTATAAATGAGTTATTTTTTGAAGAAAATGATCCGAAATTAGTACTAGGATTTATCTCTCCAAATATAGACTTTCAAGAGATTTCTTCAAAAATAAGAAACTTTTTTCCTAATTCTACAAAAGTAGTCTTATCAACAACAGCGGGGGAACTTTGTACATTTAATCTAAATGAAAAAAGAGACTCTTTGTATCATGAGACAAATGAGGGTTGGAATAATATTGTTTTACAAAGTTTTAGTGATGAAATTATTGATAAAGTTGAAGTATTTACCGTACCATTATATAGTGAAAGTATTGCTTCTCAAACAATATCTCATAAAGAGCGAATTGAAAAAATCAAAAATGAAATAGATAGATTCAATATTTCTTTTAAAATAAACCATACTGATAGTTTGGCATTTACTTTAGTAGATGGTTTATCAAATAGTGAAAGTTTTTTTACTGAAGCTGTTTACGCAAGTGGGAAACTACCTTGTTTATTAATAGGTGGATCAGCTGGAGGTAAATTAGATTTTAAAGAAACATATATTTATAATAATGCACAGCCAGTAAGACATAGCGCTGTTGTTACCTTGATAAAATTAAAACCAAACATTAAGTATGGTGTATTTAAATCACAAAGTGGTGATTTAACAGATATGGCATTTTTGATAGCCCAATCAAATGTATTAAATAGAAGTGTACAAAGTGTTTTAAGAACAAGTGATAATAAAATTATAAATTTTGTTGATGCTCTATGTTCAAGATTAAATTGTACATTAGAAGATTTACCAAACTTACTTAGTCAATATACTTTTGCTATTAAAGTTGAAGATGAAATATATATTAGATCAGTATCTAATGTAGATATAGAAAATAAAAATATCTCTTTTTTCTGTGATATAGCATTTGGAGATATTTTATACCTTGTAAAAAATAAAGAGTTTACTTCTCAAACAGAAAGTGACTATCGAAAGTTTTCTTCGAAGAAAAAAGAAAAACCAATAGGTGCTATATTTAATGATTGTATTTTAAGAAGATTATTAAATGCAGATAATTTAAATGGTATAAAAACATTCAATGATATTCCATTAGCAGGAAGTTCGACTTTTGGGGAATTATTGGGATTAAATATAAATCAAACTTTGACAGCACTTTTCTTTTATAATGTAGAAGATGATAATAGTTTTAGTGATGAGTATGCAGATAATTTTGTTGATAAATATGCTTCATATTGTTGTTATTTTAAACAAAGGGAGATAAACCAATATCAACTTTTTTCAAGGGTAAGAACTACTGTCGTAGATAATCTTAAAAATACATTTCCATTAATTCAAGATATGGTAAATATATTAAACTTTATTTATGATAATACAAAAGAAGAAGCGATAGTTATAGATGATGTTACAAAAAGATTTGAGGCTTTTACAAAAGAAATATTAAATAATGTTGATTCCAATATTAAATTAGTTGCAGATATGGAAGTGTTGACAAAAAATGCTGCAGATATCAAAAATGTTTTATATGCAATTTCTGAAGTTGCGATTCAAACAAATCTTTTAGCATTAAATGCAGCAATAGAGGCTTCTCGTGCAGGAGAGTTTGGAAGAGGTTTTAAAGTTGTTGCTGATGAGGTAAAAAAACTTGCCCAAAGAAGTCAATTAAGTCTTACTGATAGTAATAAATCAGTTGATGTAGCAATAAAAGGTATCGATACCATATCTAATTCAATAACAACCACAAGTGAAAAATTACGAGACATATCTTCAAATATGGAAAAAATAAATATTTCAATTGATAAAATTAATGATAGCTCTACTCATAGTAATAATTTTATTGAAGAGAAAAAAGGTAGTTTCGATAAATTAATTCAAAGTATAAAAGCAATTGAAGATATACAACATGAATTGGAGATATTAGAAAAAGGTTTTTAAAATTAGTTTTCGTCTAAAAGTTTTTGATAGATATCTTTGATTTTTTCACCCGTTAGTTTAGAAAGTAATTTCGCTTTTACTTTTGGTGGCAAGTCAAGCTCTTGAATATCACTTAAACTTAAATTTTTTCCTGCACTTAAAAGAGGTTGGATGATTACAACCCATTCACCTCTTATATTTGTATCTTTAAGGTTTTTGTATAGATTTATTGATGTATCTTTAAAAGTTGTTTGATACTGTTTTGTCAATTCTTTTGCTAAAAAGATAGTTCTATTTTCATCAATATTTTTTAACTCTTCTAAAAGTTTTAAAAGTCTATGTGGTGATTCGTATAAAATTGGTAAAATCTCACTATTCATTACCTTTTGTAGTTTCTCTTTTCTCTCAGTTCCCTTATGGGCTAAGAAACCAAAAAAAGTAAATTCTGTATGTTCAAATCCACTCATTGCAAAGGCTGTTAAAACTGCATTGGCTCCTGGAATTACATCATATTTAATATCATTTTGTATGGCAAATTCTACTAAAGTAGCTCCTGGATCTGAAACACAAGGCATACCAGCATCACTTACATATACAATATTTTTATCAAACATATCTTTTGATAATGTTTTTAAAACTTGTTGTTCATTATGTGAATGAAATGATTTAAAATCTGTACAAGGAAAAGTTAGGTTGTATTTTGAAGTAAAAAGTGTTAGAAGTTTTTTTGTGACTCTGGTGTCTTCACAAAAAATTAGTTCCGCTTCCAATAGAGCATCAAGTGCACGCTTAGAAATATCTTCTAAGTTTCCTATTGGAGTTGGAACTAAAGTTAGCATTATAAGACTTGTTGTCTTATTTTTGTGCGTATTTAGCTTTGAATTTCTCTACTCTACCAGCAGCATCAACGATTTTTTGCTCTCCTGTGAAGAATGGGTGACAAGCTGAACAAATATCAATTCTTAAAGTCTCAACATTTGATCTAGTTTCAAAAGTGTTACCACAAGAACAAGTTATTGTACAAGCTTTATAGTCTGGGTGAATTTCTTTTCTCACTTTGTTTCCTTTTAATTATGTAATATTTAACAAAAGGTCGAGTCTCGTTTGTCGCCCTTTATTAGATATTTAAAATAAGATTGGGATTATACTGTAAAATACTTAAGAATATCTGAATTTAAGTTTTCTATAATATTCGTCTCTTGTTTTTGATTAAATTGAGATTTGTTAAAAGTATTTTGTCTTTTTGCTAGTTTTGCTGTATTTAAGGATATTTTTTCTTCTAATTGTTCTTTTGTGAGTTTACCATCAATAAATTCTAAGGTTTCAATAATACCAATAGCGCTCATGGCATTTGGCTTTCTTGTATATTTATTTTCTAAAAATAGAACTTCATCGATAACCCCATCTTGTATCATCTGTTTTGTACGAAGAGCTATTCTTTTTTTAAGTTCTTCTCTATCCCAATATATCTCAAAAAGTTTAAGCTCTGGAGACATTGGTTTTTTGGGATTTTCTATGAAATATTGGCTAGGAGTCAAGCCACTTTTTTTATAAATAGAATAAGCTTTTTGTATACGATATTTATCATTAGAGGCTATTTTTTCCATATATGTTTTATCTAATTCAAAAAGCATTTTATAAATATCTTCATGGGGCATATCAAGTTTTACATCTTCTCCTACGCCTTCACTTATACCTTCAATCAATATTTTAAGGTAAAAACCTGTTCCACCTACGATAATAAGATTTTTGCCCTTTTGTCTGGCGAATTCTTTAGCTTTTTTATAACATTGCAAAAATTCAACCACATCAAAACTTTCATTTACAAAAACTTCATCTATGCCAAAATGGATGATTCCATCTCTCTCTTTAAGTGTAGGTTTTGCAGAGGCTATATCTATTTCTTTATAAACAGAAAGTGAATCTAAAGATAAGATTATAGAGTTTGTTTTGTGGGCCATATCTATTGATAAGCCCGTTTTACCTGAAGCTGTTGCTCCTATGATTGCTATTTCTTTCATAAAACTCAAATTTCCTAGTTTTTTTCTACTTTTATAACATCATAAATATCTGTTCTTCTATCTTTTAGATTATTTACACTTCCTACACTATGAAGTTCTGTTAAAAGCTCTAAATCCACATCAGCTATAAGTATCATCTCAGTATTTGGTGTTGATTCAGCTTTTACACCATTTGCAGGAAATGCAAAATCACAAGGAGTAAATACTGCTGATTGGGCATATTGAATATCCATGTTCTCAACTTTTGGTAAGTTTCCTACACAACCTGCAATTGCTACATAACACTCATTTTCTATAGCTCTTGCTTGAGCACAAATTTTAACTCTTGAGTAACCATTTTGAGTATCCGTTAAAAATGGTACAAATAGTATATCCATCCCTTCTTTTGCAAGAAGTCTACTTAGTTCTGGAAACTCACTATCATAACAAATTAGTACTCCAATTTTTCCACAATCTGTATCAAAGGCTTTGATTTTATCAGAGCCTTTTAGTCCCCAAACTTTTTGTTCATCTGGAGTTACATGTATTTTGGCATATTTTTCTATCTCACCATCTCTTTTACACACAAAACCTACATTGTTTAGTGTTCCATCAACAAGTTCTGGCATACTTCCCGTGATAATATTTATGTTATAAGCAATGGCAAGTCTTGAAAAGTCTTCTTTAAATCTTTCTGTATATTTTGCAAGTTCTCGTATAGCATCTGCTTCACTTAAGTGATTAAACTCTGCCATTAAAGGAGCATTGAAAAACTCTGGGAAAAGTGCAAAATCACTTCTATATCCAGATACTGCATCAATAAAGTATTCAGCTTGTTCGATTACTTCTTCATAGTTTTTATAAAGTCTCATTTGCCATTGAATAAGTCCTAATCTTATGACTTTTTTTTGTGCCATTGGTTTTATGGTTGGTTTTGCATAATATATGTTGTTCCACGCTAGTAAACAAGCATACTCTTTACTATCAATATCACCTTCCAGATAATTTTTTATTACTCTTTTTACAAAAAAGTCATTTGATAGTTGAAAATTAAGTACGGGATCATAAATCTCTCGCTCTTTTACTTTTTGTATATACTCTTTTGGTGTGATTTTGTCTGCATATTTAGAGTAATTTGGGATTCTTCCTCCAAAAATTATTCCTTTTAGATTAAGCTCTTCACAAAGCTCTTTTCTAAAGTCATATAATCTTCGACCAAGTCTTAGTCCTCTGAAATTTTTATTAATAAAAACATCTACACCATAAAGCATATTCCCATTATCATTATGTGTGTCAAAGGTATAGTTACCAGTAATATCTTTATAACTGTGAGTATCATCAAATTTTGTATAATCAACTATAATACTAAGTGCAAAACCTGCAAACTCACCATCAATTTTTATTGCAACTTGTCCATTTGGAAATTTTTCAATTAAAGCCTCAAATTCCTCTTTACTCCAAGATGATTCATCAAGATGACGATATTCATCTTCCATCAAAGAGCAGATAGAGTTGTGGTCTTCTTTTTTTAAATATACTAATTCAATTTTATCTATATGTTTTGGATCCATTATTATTTCCGTCCTTTTATTATGAAAAGATTATATTATAATAATTGATTGTTACTCATAAAACAATTAAATACAAAATATCTTTCAAATAATTTATTTGATAAAATACACCACATGAATAATATAATGAAAAAACTTAATGATTTTAGTGAACTGGTTATGTTCAAACACTCGATTTTCTCACTACCTTTTATATTTATAGCGATGGTTGTAGCAGCAAATGGTTGGTTTGGCTGGAGGTTGTTTTTTTTAGGAATTTTAGCCGCAGTTACAGCTAGAAACTTTGCAATGGCATTTAATAGATACCTAGATAGAGATATTGACTCCCTAAATCCAAGAACAGAAAATAGACCAAATGTTGATGGAAGATTATCTGCTAAGTCAATTTTGACTTTTACTATTTTAAATGCACTTGGATTTATAATAGTTGCAGCTTTTGTAAATAAACTTGCCCTAATATTAGCTATTCCTATTTTATTAGTGATTGGTTCATACTCATATTTTAAAAGATTCTCTTACCTTGCCCACCTTATTTTAGGAGTTTCATTAGGTCTTGCTCCCATAGCTGGAGTTGTAGCCGTTAGTGAAACTATTACTTTATGGTCGATTTTTTTAAGTATAGGGGTGATGTTTTGGGTTGCTGGTTTTGATTTACTTTACTCACTTCAAGATATAGATGTGGATAAAAAATTAGGACTTCATTCTGTTCCAAGTGTTTTTGGTGCAAAAAATACAATGCTATTTTCAAAAATAGCACATAGTTTTACAGTTTTATTTTGGCTTTTATTTGTAATAAACTCTAATAGTGGGGCTTTTGCATACTTAGCAGTAATAGTTAGTGCAGTGATGTTAAGTTATGAACACTACTTAGTAAATAAAGATTTTAGAAAAATAGATAAGGCATTTTTTACTGTAAATGGTTATTTAGGTATAATATTCTTTATATTAATAATAATCGATACTATCACAAAATAGGCATATAATTATTTTATAAAACAATTATAAGCTAAGCTGTGATACTATTCCAATCCATTTTTAAATGCGTCTGTGGCTCAACTGGATAGAGCTCCCGGTTTCGGCCCGGGTGGTTGGGGGTTCGACTCCCTCCAGGCGTACCATAAAGAAGCCCGATATAATCATTCATTTGAGTGTTTATGTCGGGCTTTTTTTATTTCTCTAAAAATTAACTTCACACCTATTTCACACTAAATATTATTCAAATAATTATTATGAGTATTATAAATATTGTTTAATATTTTTAGCGTTCAATTTGAATCTTTTATTAAAAAAAATTATATAAATTAATTAATATAGTAAAAAATGATAAAAAATACATAATATTAGTGAAAAAAATAAGTAAAAAATCGTACCAAAAATACAAATTTCGAAATTTAATTTTTTTGTATACCTCTACATTCCATAAAATAGAACATTCTTTCCAAATAGTATATACTATTCCCGTATAAGGCCGATAAATTGGAACAAAAATCAAGTAAGTTAACTTGACAATCTGTGTCTTTTCCATTTATAATTTCACTGTTATAAAAAATAAAGGAGATAAAAATATGACATTGGAAGAATTAAATTTCTTAGTTCCTATTGAACAACGCTCATGCATATGTCTTAACCAAAGTCAAACTGCACATATTTTAGGTGTTTCATCATCAACATTATCAAATTGGCGATTAGAAGATGGAATTGGGCCTGAATACAAAAAAGTTGGCAATGGAACGAGGTCTAGAGTACTTTACCCTAAAACAGCAATTATTGATTGGATTTCTAAAACAATTAAAACAGCATAAGTGTTCACTTTTAAGATTTTTGGCGAAAGTTAAAAGTGAACTTGTCCATGGTTAGGACTATTGAATTATAATCAGTAAGTCCTTATAAAATTATGAATAAATATAAGGATAATTATGTCCAAAAAATATTATTGGATAAAACTAAAAGAGAGCTTTTTCTCTGATTTAAGAATAAAAAAACTTCGTAAACTTGCAGGTGGAGATACCTTTACTATCATATTCCAAAAGATAATGCTTTTATCATTAAGTACAAATGGTGTGATAGTTTATCAAGGTATTGAATCTAACTTATCAAAAGAACTTGCTCTTATCATGGATGAAGATGAAGACAATGTTCAACTTACATTATCATACTTAAAACAAACAAATATTTTGATTGAAGAAGATGAAAATAATTACAATATACCCCTTATATCAGAGCTTACAGGTACAGAAACGGATTGGGCTAAAAAGAAAAGAGAATATAGAAAAAGACAAAATGAGGACAATGTCCTTACCATGTCCGACAAGAGAAGAGAAGAGATAGAGTTAGAGAGAGAAAAATATGCGAAACTCAATCAGATTCTTCTTGATAAACAAATTACAAAGGATAAAAAAAGGGAAAAAGTCTTGAACCAATATATAGGAGAATCAACATGTTAGTTATAAAAAAACTTGATAAAAAGAAATTAGATAAATTATTCTTAGAGCATTATAATGACGAATTTAGAGAATATGAAATATATCAAGAAATGAAAGAAATTCTTTCTAAGTTAAATAAAAAAGAATTGATTGAATACATTCTCGCTGAACGAACTAATAGCACATATTACATTGAAAGATTTAAGTATATAGAAAAGGTTCTATTTGATATGGCTAGTTATGTATTTGAAGATGAAATTGATTTTGCAAGAAATGAAATGATGAAGTACATAGGGGATAAATATGGAGAATAATGTAATAACCGACATATATAATTTAGTAAATGGAATTTTGTTTCAATCAACAAATGAAATTACAAGTGGCTTATATAACGGTGCAAGAATTGTTTTTGATAAAGGTTTTTTTATTTCAGCAATGGCAATAGCAATAGCTTATATTGGTTGGAAAATTGCGTGGAGTAAAACTAAAAATGATGAAGCACTTTATAGTGCAATTTGGATGTTGATAATGTTTGCAATAGTTCAACTAATGATAAAACAAGGTAATTATTATCAATGGTTTATTGATGGAGTAAATATACCAAGAGATACTTTTGTTGAAATGATTAATACAATAGTTACAAATGTAAATCCCCATGCAGGACTAGAGAATATATTAAATACTTTAATGACAACAACTAACTCAATTGCATCGGCAAGTTTTGCAAATGGAAGTTTGACCAATTGGTTACCTTTTGCTTACGGAATAATAGCTTATTTAACAGGAACTTTTTTAATAATTATAATTGTTGTAATGACCTTGTTTAGTAAGTTCTTAAGTAATATTACAATGGCTTTATTGCCTTTTGTAGTAGTAACCTTATTATGGAAAAAAACAGAGTATGTATTTTTTGCATGGGTTAAACTTTATATCTCACTTTCTTTATATGCTCCCTTTACCATGATTTTTGGATTAGTAAGTATTCATGTTGTAAATTTAAGTATGAGCATATCTCAAAACTTAGCGGATGATTATATGAATAGTGCAGAAATGATTTTAATACTTGTAATTGTACAGGGAATAATCATAATTGGAATATTTAAAATTCCAAATATTATTAATCAACTAATAGGAAGTGCAAACGAGGGAAGTTCAATGACAAGTGGAGTAGGAACATTAAGCACAGGTGCAACTTTAATAATGGGAGCTTCAAAATATTCCGGACTATCAGCAGGAGTAGGAGCAGGCAAAGCAGGAGGGAGTTATATGGCAAAAGAATCATTAATTAATAAAGGGGAAATAAGCCAAGCAATGGATTATGTAGCGAGTAAAGTTAAACCGAGATAGGATATTTAACTTAAATGTTAAAGAACAAAAGAAAAAGGAAAAAATAAAGATTATGCCTTTTTCAATTGCCCAATAAAGTATAAAAAATAGAAGAATTAAAGGGAATAAAACTTCCCCTTTTTTCATAAGTAAAAATCAAATCAAAACCTTTATGGTCTGATTTCAAAATGAAATACCTTTTAAGGTAGTAGTTTGCATACTAGTACCTTATAGGTAAATAAAGAATAAATTTGCCCCAAGGGCTTCATTTAAATTAAAAAAGGGGAGGAATAAATGAATGACTTAGAAGAAGAATATAAAAAGAATAGAGGTACACCTAAGCCTAATGAGCAGAGCATGAGTTTTTATAATAATCGGCAGTTCGCCGAAAAAAGTAGTGGAACAAAAAAGGGGACTTTTTATAAGTCCTCTTTTCATTCTCAAACATCAACAAAACATTCTTTAGAACACATGGAAAGAAAATCTAAAGTGACATATTTATTAATACAAGATTCAAGTGTTAATGATAATAAACAATATGAAGATGTAAAGAAATTTAAAGAGCAAGCAGAAAAGATTTATAAAGAAAAAATTGGTCAAAAGATGCAGCCAAAAGCTAAAGAGAATTTAGTAAAAGAAGCAGTATTAAATACAAAACCCAATACAAGTATTGAAGATATGGAAAAGACATTTAAAAATTTAAATAAGAGATTTACAGGACATCATATTATTGCTACAAGTATTCACCGTGATGAAGGTGTATTTATAGATACAAAGTATGATTTAGAAGATTTAGAATATACATCTAGTACTTTGTCATGGAAACATATTAAGTTAAACAAAGATGTAACAAATGAAGTAATTGATTATGCACCTAATAGAAATATTTTTTATAATCAAGAAAATAGATCCTGGTACTTTGATAAAAATTTCGCCGGCGAAAATAAAGCGGATGTTTCTAAGTATCAAAAAAAGATAAATTATCATGCTCATGTTTTATATAGTAACTTCAATAAAGATACAGGTAAAACTGCTCGAATGGATAGAACTAACATGAGAGAGCTTCAAACAATAGTTGCTGATAGCTTAGGAATGCAAAGAGGTCAAGAGTTTAGTAAGAATAAAAGAATGAATCATTGGCAACTAAAAAGAGCAATAGATGCTAAAAGAGAATTAAAGCTATCTACTCAAGGTGAATTAGCAAAACAAAAAGATTTACAAAATGAAATGAGAGTTTTAAGAGAAGAACTTAAAAAACAAGGAACAGCAAAAAGAGAAGATTATGCAAAATTAGAACAATTGAATAAAGTTTTAAAAGAGCAAATAACAAATAAAGAACTTAGTTTTAATGATATGAAAAAGATTTTTGATGAAAAAATGAAAACTATTGATTATCAAAATAGCTTATTAGATAAACAAGATGAACGAATTAAAAATCAAAAATCAAATATAGAATCATTAGAATCAAAAGTACAAAAAAGAGAATTATATATTGATGGTAGTATTCCTCAAAAAAGAGTAAAAATAAAAAATGGTTTATTATCTTCAAAAGAAGTATATATCTACGATACAGAAGGAGTAAAAACTTATGTAGAGAAAACAAAAGATACAGAGAAAAGTTTAAAGACAGAAGTAAAGAACTTAAAAAAAGAGAATTCAATTTTAAAAGATGAAAATCTAGAGTTGGATATGTTTAAAGTATTTGTGAAAAAGCATTTTAAGAGTACAGATTTAGAAAAAGTAAAAGAAATAATCAAAATTGTGATGCCAAAGATAGATAATTCAAATAAAATAAATGCAAAAAATAATAATATAGAAAGATAAAAAAAGGGAGATATAGAAAATGAAAAAATTAGTTTTAGGAATAGTAGTAGTGTTTGTGTTAATTGGTTGTGGGTCAGATAATGAGAAAAGTCCATCAAAAGAAAATACAAAAGATTATATTAATAAAGTGATAGAACAAGAGCAAAAAGCAAAAGAAAAAGTTTTAACTCCAAAAGAAAAAGAAGAAGCTGCTAAAGCTAAACAAAAAACATTAAACTTAATGAATGATTTAATTGAAAAGGGTAAAAAAATAAAATTGCCTTCTGAAAGGTAATCATACAGTTGCAAGAATTGATTATTTGTTTTGGAGTAAGAGCTGTAATTTAATATTATGTTTCACAAATGATAATATATGATTTCAGCTTGAATTTGATATACTGATTTAATCAATTTAAGGCAAGGGAATAGCCTAAAGACTCTTTGAAAATATTTCTATAATCAATTTAATTACAACTCATTGTTAACAAAAGAATCAATTATAAGGGAAATACTATGTTTAGTAAAGTGCTTAATCCTAATTTTGAAGAGGATTTTAAAATACAAGCAAAGCTATTAAAAAAAGAATTATTTGATTTGGGATTCATAATGAAACATGCCCAGTCATTAGAATTATTGTCTAAGATAGGAGGATTTAGTAATTACAAAGAGAGATGTAATTATATGAAAGAGCATTATCCATTATCGAAGTCTTATAAACATAAAAAAATAGAATATGAGAAGAAAAAAGTACTAACTATTGAAGAAATATATCAAGAAGTAAAAGCTGAAATAATCTATCTTTTACATAATTATGAAGAAGATGAATTTTTAGATGCAGTTGGTTGTAGACTATCAGAACTTACTGCCGATATTGCTTTTAGTCATGTTTTGAAATATATAGAAAAATACAAAATACTTATACTCGAAAAAGGTATTGGTGCTTTTGATGAGGGTTGGGTATATTTTATATTAAAAGATAATTATTTTTATCATTTGCAATGTAGGAATATAAAATTAACTCCTCATGGTTCTATTATTTTTGGCGATACGATTATTGCAAATATAAGCTTTAATACGTTTACAGATAGGAAGAAAAAGATATCTATGGATATACTTTCCGATAGGTTAGTAGAGTATGGAAGGTTACCAACGGATTATACTTGGGGATATAAAGGTGGCTCTTGTACATTTAATACAGCAATGGTCATATTAGATGAATGTTTAGTAGATTATAATCTTAATGACGAGAAATATATGAAGCTAACGAGAAAATTTGCAGAAGAATTTTTGATATATTTTAATCAAGATAAAGAAGCTAATATATCAGAGTATAGAGTAATTAAGTGGGTAGAAGCTAATAGTGGTATTATATGATATATCTTTAGTTCGTTATTTCAGTCGGACTTTTTTATTTTCATACTATCATTGAAGAGGGTAAAAGTTATAATACCCTCTTTCATTAATTTTACTAGTTACTTTTTTTCTTTGTACTTTTCGATGGTTTTAACTCTTTTGTATTTCCTGGTGTACTTTTATTATCTCTACGTCTTTGATCTGGTTTACCTGTAGAATCTGCAATAGGTTTTGGACCTGGTTTTAATGGCATACTTCTTTACCTCCTTTCAATTAGTTTTAAATAATTATAACAGAAGCTTAAATTAAATTACATAAGATTACAAAATAAATATTTATTAGTATTGGAATAATTAACTTATAATAGTAAATTATATATACTATTGTAATTATTTATAGGGAGCAGAGGATGGGTTATGTTGAAAAGAATTTGATGCCAGGTGAAAAGATACTATTCATAGGCAAGATTCATTGGATTATATATTTATTTGGAGCGATTGTGTTTGTTTTTGGACTTGTTTTACCTTTAGGTATTGTCAAGACAGTTGCTATTATTGTTGGATTGTTTTTTTTGATAAAAGCGTTTATTTTTGCAAAAACGACTGAACTTATTATTACATCAAAAAGAGTTATTGCAAAATTTGGTCTAATAAGAAGAGATACTGTAGAACTAAATCATAATCAAGTTGAAAGTTTGAATGTTAGTCAAGGAATAATTGGTAGAATTGTCAATGCAGGAAGTATTTTGATTAAAGGTACAGGTGGCACTAGTACTCCAATCCCTTCTATAGCAAAGCCGTTAGATTTTAGAAAAGAATATTTTTCAATTGTTGAAAATAATAAATAAAAAAGGAAAGTGAAAATGAAAAAAGGGTTACACGTATCAAATGGATTTAATGTAAATTTAGAAAATGTTTGTGTTTGGATAGTAGAAAAAGAATCAATTCAATTACAAATGAATAGTGCCGAGGGAATGAATAATCTTATTAATATTATTCTTGAAACATCAGATGAAACAGGAAGCTTCAGTCATAAAGTTTCAATTAATGAATTTAAGCGTATTGAACGAGAAATTACTGAATATATGAGTGGAAAATAATATTTTATATAATAAAATGAATGTGAAAGATTATGTTAAACCAATACTACATTTTCCTTTAATATATTTTAGATATATTTTACAAACTATCAAAGAAGTTATAAATCATGATATAAACCACCTCTTTACAAGAGAGCATATTCATGCCCAACTATATTATACTTTTATTGGAATTTTGACATTAAATTTTTATCTTTATGTAGGAATTGAATTTGGATTTTTTCATTATGACTTTAACAAAATGATTAATGAAATATACTTCATACCATTTTATTTGCAAAGTTTTATAATATTTTTTATTTTGTCAATTATTTTATATGCTTTTATAATGACAAAATTAGGGATTGATTTATATTTGCTTAAAAACATACTAGTTCTAAATATTAAAATGTTTAATATGGTAATGCCCTTGGTCTTTTTGTCACTTGTAATCGTCACCGATTTAACTTTTTATTATATATCTATAAATCAAAAGGATTCTATGCTATTTTCATGGTGTTTATGGATTGTAAGTACACTTATACTTCTTTTAACTGCATATCTCCCTATATTATTTAAAATGAAAAAATATTTACAAAAAGTATTTCAAAACTCTTTTATTTCACTGATATACTTTAGTCTAATTATATTTTTGACCGTTATTATAGGAGGCTATACTGGAAGTAAAATTTCAGAGGTATTGGATATAAGATATTTATTTAATAAAAGTGGATTTTGTGAGGAAGTTACTTCCTTTATATTATTTCATAATGGTTTAGAACCTAAAAAAGAATTTACTTTTCTTGATTATAGAAATGAAATGTATAAATGTGAAAAGATATTGGATATGTCATTATCTGAAATGGTACTTGAGCTACAAAAAGAAGAAAATTAATATAGGAAAGACAATGAAAATTAATTAATATATCAAAAAAATATAACTAGAAATATTGGAGAATCCCATTAGTGTAACAAACTTAATTAAAGACTTTGATGCATCAGAAGCTTTTTTGAGTATTTTTATAGGGAGAATAATGGAAAAAGATAAAAATATTAAAAAACTTTACATTTTGTAATGATTTTTGTGTAAAATATTTTTTTAGGGTAATATTTTATTTATTTCAAAGGAAGATATAATTAATTATAATATAGGTAGGAGTGGCAATGATAGAGGTTAAAAACTTTTTTTTTCTGATATTTAAGTGGATTATAAAACTATTTAATGTAGCTTTTATAAGTGTCTTTACAATATTTGTCATTGTTTTTTTAATAGAATTAATTAACAATTTACCAATATTAAAAAAAGATATAACTTATGACCCAGTTGCAATATCAAATACATTTATTGTTTATGTAACATTTATTGTTGTTATTGGCACAATTGCTTTAACATTGGCAGGATTTTACTTTCAAAGATCAATAGCTAAGCGAGAAGGGGAAATATTAAATGAAAATATGGAAAAAGTTTTAGATGCAATAACAACAGATAAAGACCAGTTTAGAGAAAAACTAGTAATTAGAATTTTAGAACATAAAAATATTAAACCTTTAATCCAAGAAAAATTAGATAGAAGAGTAGAAAGTTATGAAGTTGAGTTAAATAAACAAAAAAACTTGATTAAAGAACTGAAAGAATCTGTTTCTTCACTTGCAGAAGGCTTTAATAATTTATCAACAGAAAGTAGTAAAGAAATCAAATTTGATTTATCAGATAAGGAGGATGAAAAATGAAAAACTATGCTAAATTAAAAGGTAGTAGGCTAAATGCTAAGTCCTTAATTGATATCTTAAAAAACTCTGGTTATAACTTAAAATTACCGATTGAAGTAGATGAGATAATCAAAATATTAGGTATTTCTATAGAAAAAAAACCAGACTTTAGAAAAGCTAAAGTAACGGGTAGTATTACAATGAAAGAGGGAATCCCTAGAGTTTGGATTAACCCTATGATGAATCAGTCTAAAGAAAGGGAGCGTTTTACTCTAGCTCATGAACTTGGACATTTTATGTTACATATTGCACCTAGTTTTAGAGATGATTATATTTCAGATGATAATATAGAATGGAATAGAGATAATAATTGGGATGTAAAAGAAATGGAAGCTAATAAGTTTGCAGCAGAATTATTAATGCCTTTAGAACAAATAAAAGAAGAGTTTAATACAATTGATTCTTCGGATAGAGAAATAAAAATTGAAAAACTTTCTGAGATATTTAAAGTATCAAGACAAGCTATTCAATTTAGACTGCAAAGTATAGGGGTTTAAATATGAATTATCGGAACTGGGATTTCTCAGATGATCAATTGCCAGATAGTTTTACAATAGCAATTTATGAAGATGGCATTGAAATTTTTGAAAAAGAGTACTTATTATCAGATTTTAGCATATCTGATAATGGTGAAGATAAAGTAGAGCCATTTTATAATCAAGATGGAGTAAATTTTGATTTAATTACATTTGTTTCTAAATACGGAATTGAAGTAAGTATTGAAACAGAAGATTATTATTATGATATGGATAGAATAGAGTTTGATTTAGTTCAAATAGAACAAGAAGAAGAAAAACTTTTATTAGATTTTTATATGCCTACTTTATCTTATACTAAGACAACTAGTTCGTTACTTTATGGTTTACCTAATGAAAAACTAGTTCCTTTGATTGATATAACACAATTAAATAGATTTAATGAATATGCAGATGATGAGTTGATTGATTATTTACATTATTTAGACTTAGAAGGTATAGAAAAAGTTACAAATCAAGAATATAGAGATGAAATAATAAAACAGAGAAAACAAGAAAAAAAAGAAACAGGTACAGTTGTCACAAAAATTCCAGATCAAGAATATAGTGATATGAATTTTGATGAAGTTGTTAATCTTTTTAAAAATATTAAAAATAAAGAAAATGTAATTCCTTGTTTTATTTGGAATGATAAGAGTGATATTAGAATATTAAACTCTTTTTATAAAGAACTAAAAGATAATTTCTCAACTTTTGCTATTAGAATGGTAGAATTTTTAAATCTAAAAAAGCATATAACAAATATTAGGACTATCACAGATTTTCATATTATATTAGATATGAATACGAGTAAAGATATTGATTTTATAGAGTCAATTATTACAACTATTAAGCATGAAAATTTTTCAAGTATAATATATTTAGGGACTCCCTTTATTGGTCAAGATTTAACAATACCAAGTGATTCTTTAAATATTAATTCAAATGTAATAAAAGTGAATACTTCAATAAGAGTTAAAAAGGATTTAGATAAATTAGGGCATACTGATGTAAAGTATGGAGATTATTGTGGATATGATAGAAGAACTCTTATAAAGCATCCAAAAGGTGGCACACCTACTGCAAGGGTAGTCTTGTTATCTTTAGAACCAACAGAGACAATTTTAATAAGAAGGGGATGGGATTCTAGAGATAGAATAGTAAGAGCTGGGGGAAGAACACTTATAGGAGCTAAACATTCAATGAATAGACTTTTGAAAGATTTACATGATGGAGTAGTAGATTTTGAAAAAGGAGTAAAGTATTTAGATGAAGCTCTAGTTGATGTTGATGAAGCACTGAAAAGCCAGTATCCTGATAATACATCAGCAGGTGTATTAAAAACTTGGTGTTTAAGACATAATATAACAGCAATAAAAGAAAGTTATCTCTAAAAATCACGAAATACTGAGTAAGGAATATCTTTTAAAGGTGTTATGTTAAGAGAATCCATATTGTTAGTAAACCTTTTTTTTAATGCGTCAGTATAGTTTTTAGATTTAATAAGTTCTTTTCGTTTTAAAAATTCTTTTATATATTTTTCTCTAAGTCTAAAAAGTGTAAGTCTTCTCAGTTCTTCTTCTGTTAATATTTCTTCTAGTTTTAGGCTAGCTTCGTAAGTACTAAATTTATACCAACCACTAAACCCTCTTAGGGTTTCTCTTAGTTCTATTGGAGACCAATATGCAAAGTAAGATTCTTTTTCAATTTTAGTACTAATTGCAGCTTTTATATCATTTAATTTATATTTTTCATCTACTACAATAATTCCAATATTTTCAATTAAAGGGGAATTTGTAAGCTTTTCAACAAATTTTTTATCTACAATGAGTGTAACTTTATTCGCACATTGCTTATATCTTAAAAGTTGATGTTCTAACCTTGATAAACTATCTTTTTTTGATTTGATTTCATAAATATGTATATCTCCATTAACTACCAGCATATCAGCAACAGCATGTCCTATAAAAACTTCTGGAATAATAAATTGAGTACTGTCTATATTTTGTAACAGTCTTTTATATAAAGATATTTTGATTTTATCAGCTTCTTTTAGTTTATCTAGTTTCATAAGTTGCATTCTATCTAAGTCAATTATAATAAAGTCTTAAAATTTTTAATATCTGTATGATTAATAAGTTTTTGAATAATAAAGAAAATAATTGGACTAGAAGTTAAAATAGTAATATAGAATAAAACAAGTTTTATTCTTGACATTCATTTTAATATATATTATAATTCCAGTATACACATTTTGTACGTATGTTATACGTATTTATATTTGAGTTGACTTCTGAATTTTTCGGAGTAGTTGACAATGTCAACCTCTTCGAGAGATTAGGGTCTCCTCACAAAACCATCGGAATGAGTAGCTTGTACTACTTATGGGATGAAAACTCTCAATAACCGTGAAAGGCAACAGTTTTTGGTCTGTTGCATTTTTTATTGCCGGAAAAAAGTCCTTAATGATAGAATTTTACCTTTTATTATTCTTAAAGCCACCATTCTAACTATATCATCATCAAATTTTTTTCTGAAGACTAAGCTAACATCTGTTTTCCCAGTTTGTTTATTTCTGGTTAAACTTTTTTCTACTGAACTAAAATCATTTAAGAGTTCGGGAAGTTTAGAAAGTAAATGTAAATCTTCTTTATGTCTATTCCTTATGTGTCTAATGTACTCTTCTTCAACTATAAAGGAATAGTTACAAATATTTAATTTTGTGTGTTTTCTAATAGCTTCACAAGCTTCTTTAGATATGGCAATATTGTAAGTAAGAGTTTTTGTTTTATTATTTAAGGATAAGTTTATAAATTCTTCAAATGTCAAATCTTGGTCTTTTTTTATTTATTTTATCATAGATTATATAAATTTTTAACAGCTTCTTTCCCACTATCCGGGGCTAATTTAGCATATCTCAAAGTCATTTTAATATCTCTATGATTCATAAGTTTTTGAATTGTAAAAATAGGTGTCCCTTTTATAGCTAAGTGACTTGCGAAAGTATGTCTTAGCGTATGCAGTACTACTAGATTCTTTCTATCTTCTTTATCAATGCCAACATTAAATAAGCTATGTAATATTTTTAATATTTGTCTTTGTATTGTTGTTGGCTCTATGAATATTTTATCTTGTTGATTCATGTTCTTACTATAGTGACTTAATAAGTTTGTAACATCATCCGTTAAAAATGTTTTGTATGTTGAATTATTTTTAAAATCTTTTAGAGTAATTATTTGATTACTAAAGTCTATATCCATTTTTGATATATTTAAAATAGTTCCTAGTCTTCCACCTGTTGTTAGGGCAAGTTTGCAGAATAAATAAAGTCTTGGATTGTGTTCTACTTCTTTATATAGTTTATTAATCTCTTCAAGCTCTAGATATCTTTCCCTTTCATTATCAATTCTTTCTTTCTCAATATATTTAGTAACATCATTTTTAATTAGTTCTTCTTTTAAACCATAGTTTATTACTGAGGCAAAAGAGGTTAATATGTTGTTTCTTGATTTAGGGGATAGTTGAGTGCCCTTTGGAGTAATCTTGGTCTTTAAGAGCTTTGTGAGAGCTTTTATATCCTCTTTTGTTAATGTCTCGAGGTTTTTCTTTTCAAAAAAAGGGATAAGATGTTTATTTGCAGTTACAATATCACTATATTTACTTTTAGTTTCTCGTCTTGTTTCAAAATATTTATCTTGTAAATATTTAAAAGCTATAGAATTCTTTTGCTTTTTATTCGCCATAACTGGTGGCTCTTCACCTAATCTTAGTTTTGTAATGATTTCATTTCTTTTTTGATTACAGTAGTTTTCTCTTACACCCTCAGAGTATTTACCTATTTTAAGTTCTTTAGTTTTATTGTTAATATCTTTGTATCTGATATAATATGTTTTATCAGGTTTTTCATTTGTTATTGAATCTCGATAAATAACACCTGTGTATTTTGTTGTATATCTAGCCAAATTTATCACACCTATTTCACACTTAAGAATGTTTTTTATTGGATTATATATGGATTATTATAAAAAGTCAATTTTCTATAAGTACTATAAATTGGTACTTTGAGGACTATTGTAATTATTATATATTATTGGAAATAATATAAGACCAAGTTTCGGCCCGGGTGGTTGGGGGTTCGACTCCCTCCAGGCGTACCATAAAGAAGCCCGATATAATCACTTTTTTGAGTGTTTATATCGGGCTTTTTTTATTTCTTTAAAAACTAACTTCACACTTATTTCTCGATTTTGCTGTTTATCTTCATTAAATAATAGATATGCTTCTTGCAGTTTTTGATTGATTTAAATTTTACTATCATTTTAACAACTCCTTTGAGTTATTAAAAAAACTCAAAAAATTTTAGAATCTTAATCTAAATGAAAATTGAATTTCATTCTACTTGTAAAAGGAGACTGTGCCTCTTGTTGAATCCTATAATTTTTTTATATACTTTTTGTTATGATAATGTAATTAATATAATGGAGAAAAGTATTGCGCAAAGTAGTCCCTTATTGTCTTTTACTTACTTATTCCATAAGTGCATTTTTTATGTTTAGTAGTTGGAATTCTGAAATTATAGATTATTACTTATTTACTTGTCTACAAATTCTTGTGTCAATTATATTTTTTGCTTTATTCATTTTTATAAAAGTAAATCTTTTTAAAAATAATCGGGTAATGTATTTGAAACGAAATCAGCCATTATATTCAGAAATAAATAGAGAAGACAATTTGTATATTATTAGTATAATTGTATTTACAATTATTGGATTTTCCTTACCAAAATATTTAAATAAAAATTATGATAGCAATATAATAAGTAAACAAATATATAAAGTATCGTCAAAAGGTGTTCATAATTTTACATCAACTGCAAGAGGAGATTATCTTATTTTAGTTAATTTAAAAACTAAAAAAACTAAGAGATATTATACTGAAGCATCAAAATTTAAACTAAATGATGAACTAAAACTTATAAAAAAATCAGGTTTTTTGGGTTTTGATTACTTTGAAATGATTAAACTAGAAACTAAAAATAATATATAATTATTCTATAAATACTTTTTGAGATTCCATTTTTTTATTTTCCTTACATTTTGCAATATTTTAAAGAATTCATATTTATTTTTGCTAATATTTATTAAGAAAAAATTTATTTGCAAAAAGGTTATAAGATGATAAATATATTAGGTAGTTCAGTTTTTATTGTAGTTATAGTAGGAGTATATTTTTATATAAAAAATAAATCAGAGCAAAGTAAAAAAATCCCTTTTAAAATAAGATACGAAAAAAAGTAGAAAATTTTAATTTTCACAAACTCTTTTAAATATAACTTCCCCTTCAAAATATTTCTAAATAAACAATTTTCTAAATTAAATCAATTTTTATAATGGCATAATTATTTTGAGTATTTTTAACAATATAAAAAATTATTTATTATTTCTTGATTTAACATTGCTAAGTAATTAATGCTTTTAAATGTATAAAATTAGTATTATTTAAAGATGTAACAAAAACATTAAAAATATTTTATTGAGCATTTTATTGTAAATTTATTGAATATTATAAAATATAAAACCCCTTAAATAAGGGATTTTATAAAAATAAACTAAACTAAAATATTAGTTTAAGTATAGTTTTATTTATATGATTTTTAATTATATTTAAATAATTTAAATGTAATTAAATTCTTATATTGTATAAAAAATATACAGCATAAAATTATTATTTTATTATAAATAATGATAGGATTTCTCAGTTTAAGTTATCTATTGTTTGAATGATTTATGTTGTTTCGAGGGCATAAGTATCTTTATCATAAACAATATCTACTAGAAGTCTCGATTAAAATTTATATAAATTAAGGAAAAAGAATGACTAAGAATAGAAGAGATTTTATTAAAAAAACTGGTTTAGCAGGAATCACAGCTGCAGTAGCAATTCCATCAGTTGCTAGTGCAGATTCTTCAAAAAAGTTTAGATGGAAAATGACAAATTGTTATGGGGCAGGGGCTCCTTTTTATTCTACTGGACCTGGAAGTGCAAGTTATTTTTGTAAAAGAGTTGAAGAGTTAACTAATGGAAGATTGAGAATCAAACATTATCCAGCTGGTGAATTAATTCCTGCAATGGAAGGTTTTGATGCAGTATCAAAAGGTACGATTGAGATGAACTGGGGTAACTCATTTTTCTGGGCTGGTAAAACATTTGCAGCTCAATATTTCACGGCAGTTCCTTTTGGTATGACTTTTGAAGGTACAAATGCTTGGTTACAATTTGGTGGTGGACAAGAGCTTTGGGATGAGGTTTATAAACCATTTAATGTGATTGGTTTAGCAGCTGGAAATACAGGTACTCAAATGACTGGTTGGTTCAAAAAAGAGATAAATGGTGTTAAAGACTTAGATGGTTTAAGAATGCGTGTTCCAGGACTTGCTGGAAAAGTTCTTGAGCAATTAGGTGTTAGTGTTAAGTTATTACCAGGTGGAGAGATTTTCCCAGCTTTAGAAAGAGGTGTAATTGATGCAGCAGAATTTGTTGGACCGTTCCAAGATAGAAGAATGGGATTCCAAAAAGCTGCTAAATATTACTATACAACAGGATGGGGAGAACCAAGTAATACAACTGAGTGTTTGATTAATAAAGATGCTTGGGCAACACTACCAAAAGATATTCAAGCAATAGTAAAAACAGTTGCAGCTGAGTGTAATCTTATGGGACTTTCATGGTCTGAAGCAAATAACTCAGAAGCATTAGATGATTTGGTAAAAAATCAAGGTGTTATTGTAAAAACATTACCAAATGAAGTTATTAAAAAACTAAGAGAAGTTACTTTTTCAACTTATGACAAGCTTACTGCAAAAGATCCTTTGGTTAAAAAAGTTCATGAGAGTTACTTTAACTTTAAAACTATTCATGATGGTTGGCAAGATAAAAGTGAATTAGTGGTTATGACTAAGTTGAAATAATGAAAGAGTTAGCACTTTTAGCAAATAGACTTGATACGCTTATAATGCGTATCGGTCAAATAACTTCTTGGCTAATTTTTATTTTAGTTTTATTAGTTGCTGGGGATGTTCTTTTTAGATATTTTTTTCATATAAGTTCTATTGCCGAACAAGAGTTTCAATGGCACCTTTTAGCAGCAATTGCAATATTTGGTTCTGCTTATACTTTTCAACAAGGAGAACATGTAAGAGTTGACCTTTTTTATCACAGTTATAGTAAAAATGTAAAAAGATGGATGAATATATTAATTCCTTTAATAATAATTCTTCCTTTTTCTGCTTTTATAATTTATTTATCAACTGACTATGTATTGCAATCTTATGCAAATAATGAAGTCTCTCCTGATCCTGGGGGATTACCTTATAGATACCTAGTAAAAGGACTTATACCTTTAGGTTTTTCACTTATTTTTATTCAAGGATTAGCGGTTTTATTAAAAGCCATAACAAAAATAGAAAGCGAGTTATAATTTATGGATCCACAAATATTAGCAATTTTAATGGTTGTATCTCTTTTTACATTGATTTTAGCAGGAGTTCCAGTTGCTTTTGCAATAGCAGGTGCTGGTTTGTTTTTTGGAGCAATTGGTGTGGATATGAATCTCTTCAATTTGCTTCCTGCAAGAATCTTTGGAGTTTTGACTAACTATACACTTTTGGCAGTACCTTTATTTGTTTTTATGGGAATACTCTTAGAAAAATCCCGTATTGCAGAAAAGATGCTTGATGTATTAGGACTTTTATCTGGTAAAAAGCCTGGAGGAATGGCTATCGCAATTATTGTTGTGGGTATTCTTATGGGTGCATCAACAGGAATTGTAGGGGCAACAGTTGTTACTCTAACAATGATTTCACTTCCTACACTTTTACGAAGAAATTATAGTCATAGTGTTTCATGTGGTACGATTTGTGCTTCAGGAACATTGGGACAAATTTTACCTCCTAGTTTAGTTCTTATATTATTAGCAGACATTAGTGGGGAAGCTATAGGTCCTCTTTTTGCTGCTGCATTGGTTCCTGGATTACTTTTAGCTTGCATGTATATTTTATATATTGTTTTTCTTAGTTGGTTTTTCCCTCAACATGTGCCACCAATTGATATTGAAGAGAGAGATTCTTATTCAAGAAAAGAGTTATGGATAGAGTTTATAAAATCAGTTGCGCCTCCTTTTCTTTTAATATTTGCTGTTTTAGGTTCTATTATTGGAGGACTTGCAGCTCCTACTGAAGCTGCTTCAATGGGAGCAATAGGTTCACTTGTGATAGTTTTCTTGAGTAAAAGACTTAGCATGGATGTATTAAAAGAAACCTTATATGAAACTATGAAAGTAACTGGGATGATTATGTTCGTTTTATTGGCTTCTCAAATATTTGGGCTGAGCTTTAGAGGATTAGAGGGAGATTATTTAGTAGAAGATCTTTTCGCCGCAATTCCAGGGGGAATGTGGGGTTCTATTATTTTCATGATGTTTGTACTTTTTGTATTAGGTTTCTTTTTAGAATGGATTGAAATATCTTATATTGTATTGCCATTGGTTTTACCTATATTTCATGCTTTGGATATAAATATGATATGGCTAGGTATTTTAGTTGCACTAAATTTACAAACTTCATTTTTAACTCCACCTTTTGGTTGGTCTTTATTTTTCTTAAAAGGGGTTGCTCCTAAAGAGATAAAGACTATGGAGATATATAAAGGTGTTTTACCTTTTATTGGAATTCAGATTTTTGTTATTGGGCTAGTGATGCTTTTCCCAGATATTGCTTTATGGTTACCAAAAGCAATTGGATGGATGTAAGAAAAATATAAACTAATTATAATAAAATTCTAAAAAGGATATTTAAATAAATATGAATAAATTACTTAAAACACAAACTTCACAAAAAGGCATGGTAGTATCACCCCACCATGCAGCTTCAGATGCAGGACTTGAGATACTAAAAAAAGGGGGCAATGCAATTGAAGCTTCAATTGCTGTTGCTTCTTCTTTAGCAATACATTATCCTCACATGACAGGTATTGGAGGAGATGCCTTTTGGTTAGTTTATGACCCAAAAGAGGGTGTTTCTTTTATAGAAGCCTCTGGGTATTCTGGATTTGATGTAAAAAAAGAGTTATATGAAGGATTAAATGAAATACCTTTTAGGGGAAAATTAGCTGCAAATACAGCAGCTGGTGCTGTTTCTGCTTGGGATTTAGCTTTTGAAAAAAGTAAAACTTGGGGTGGGAAAATGACCCCTTCAAATCTTCTTAGTGAAGCTATAAATTCTGCAAATAGTGGTATTAAAGTAACTAAATCATTAAGTGATACATTAAATGAAAAACAAGCTGAACTTCAAGCTGATAGTTTTTTTGCAGATGTTTATTATCCAAATAAAGAAGTTCCAAAAGAGGGTGAGATTTTAGTTCAAAAATCATTGGGTGAAACATTAAAAAGGATTTCCCAAGAAGGCTTTGACACTTTTTATAGGGGCTCTTTATCAAAAGATATTGCAAATGACTTTTTAAAAAGGGAAGGATTTATAACTCTTAATGATTTAAATAATCATCAGGCAAGTTGGAATAAGGCACTAGAATTGCAAACTTCTCAAGCAAAATTATTTAATGCTTCAGCTCCTACACAAGGGGTCGCTTCTTTGATGATATTGGGATTATTTGATCGTTGGGTAGAAAAGTTACCCCAATTGGATTCTTCTAATCATGTACACTTGTTAGTAGAAGCTACAAAAATAGCTTTTTCTCATAGGGCAAAAATGGACACTTCAGCAAGTCCAGAAAAACTACAAGCTTGGTTGGAACCAGAATATTTAGATAAATTAAGTGAAAAAATTGATTTACAAAAAGCTAAAGCTTGGAGTAAAGAAACAGCGCCTGGTGATACTACTTGGTTTGGAGCTGTTGATTCCCAAGGTAGAGTTGTAAGTGCTATTCAAAGTATTTATCATGAGTTTGGTAGTGGTTTGATGTTACCTAAGACTGGTATCGTTTGGCAAAATAGAGGTTGCAGTTTTTCTTTGGATTCTTCACATATTCAAACTTTGATGCCACATAAAAAACCTTTTCATACTTTAAATCCTGCTATTGCTTTATTTAATGATGGAAGAGTAATGGCGTATGGAACAATGGGCGGAGATGGACAACCTCAAACCCAAGCCGCTGTATATTCAAGATATGCATACTATAATGATGATTTACAAACTACTATTAATAAACCAAGATGGTTATTAGGTAGAACTTGGGGAAATTCATCTGAAAGTTTAAAATTAGAATCTCGTTTTCCACTTGATTGTCAAGAAGATTTGATAAAAAAAGGACATGATGTAGAAATCTTATCATCTCTTGATTCTGCTGTTGGGCATGCAGGTGCAATAGTATGGCATCCTAATGGAAAAATAGAGGGTGCAAGTGACCCTCGAAGTGATGGAAAAGCATCAAATTTATAAAAATAAATAAGGATAAAAATTAATGAATGAATTATTAGTTCTGTTGCCGATTCTTTTAGCATCTGGTGTAATAGCAGGTTTGTTAGCAGGTTTATTAGGAGTTGGTGGCGGTATTGTTATAGTGCCAATGCTTTATCATATATTTATTTATTTAAATATTGATATTACAGTTGCAATTCCACTATCAATTGGTACTTCACTATCTACAATTGTAGTAACTTCTATTATGTCTGCAAGATCACACCATAAAAAAGGTGGAATAGATTGGGATTTGACTAAGAGATGGGTACCTCTTGTTATCATTGGAGTACTTATAGGTTCTTTTTCTTCTAAATATATTGATGCTTCAACTTTAAAATTTATGTTTGGTATCTTATTATTGGTAGTTTCTATTCATATGATAATAAGTAGTTTCAAAAGTATAATTATAGCTAAGCAGTTACCTGGTAATTTTGGGCAATCAACTTTTGGATTATTATTAGGTGGTTTTGCTTCACTTTTGGGTATAGGAGGAGGAACTCTTATGGTTCCTCTACTTACTCTTTTTTCTTATCCCATACATAGAGCTGTAAGTACAGCTTCAATATTTGGGTTAGTTATTAGTATTCCAGCAACTATTGGTTATATAATTGTTGGTTGGGGTGCACCAAATCTACCTGTGGGCTCTACTGGATATGTGAATTGGCTTGGATTTATTGCATTAGTTCCTATGACTATGTTATTTGCTCCCTTGGGAGTAAAATTAGCATATCGACTTAATGTAAAGCAATTAAAAGTAGCCTTTGCTGTTTTTTTAGCTTGCGTTGGGATAAAAATGCTTTTAGTGTGAGTATGTAAATAAGAAGGACAAATAAGAATTCTTATTTGTCTTTATCTTCTATTCTTTGTTTATAGTAAGCAAAGGCAATTACTGCAATCGCAATAAGTACAAATCCAATAATTTCATTTTGTAAATCTGACATCAACAAATCCTAATATTATTTAATCTCTTGTAAAAATAAATGCAAAATACCCAAATGCCATCTCTCCTAAACAGACTATCCCCCACATAGGAGCATAAAAGACACCAATTGCAATAGAAATAATCAAAGCTATTAAAAGAGCTACTTTAGGCTTTTTTATAAATTTTGCAAGGATAAATCCAAGAATAACAAATATAATAAGATAAATTAACATAATAAACTCACTTCTTTTTAGATATCACAAAAATTATTGAATGTAATTTGGAAATATGCACCAATATATTGCCTCTTATCATAAGTATAAGTGCTGTTAAAAACTTCAATTGAAGCATCATGATATTCTGTGATTATTTGGTGTGACATAGATAATCCAATACCTGTACCTATACTTTTATGTTTTGTTGTAAAATATGGTTCAAAAACTTTATGCATGATAGTATCATCTATTCCCCCTGCATTATCTTTAATTACTAATATAAGTTGATTATTTATTTTCTGTGTTTCAATGAAAATAAGCTTCTCTTCATTGTCTCTTAGTCTTTCTTTTATCGCATCTTTTGCATTATTGATAATATTAATAAATGCTTGAATAATTTGATTTTGAAAACCTTCAATTTCACAATCATCTTTAAACTTTGTAATCAAATTTATGTGATTGTTATTTATGGATGGTTTTAAAATAGTTAATGCTTTTTCAATTGTTTCTACAATTGAGATTTTTTCTTTTTGATTTGTATTTTTTATAAAATTTCTAAAATCATCTATTGTTTGAGATAAATAATTAGTTTGACCCATGATTTTTTCCATATCAGAAACAATTTGGGGAGAGATTTTTTCAACTAATTCATTTTTTATTAGTATTCCACTTGCAATTGTTGAAATCATACTAAGTGGTTGTCTCCATTGATGGGCGATATTTCCTATCATTTCACCCATTGAAGCTAGTTTTGATTGGGATTCTAATAATTTTCGTTGGGATATATCTTGACAAATTCCTATGTATCCATATGTTTCATTATCTTTATTTTTTAAAGCAGTAATTGTTATAAGTACTGGAATATGTTCTCCGTTTTTAGAGATAACTGTCCATTCATTTTCATTCTTTAATCCCAAATCTGTTTTGGCTGAAAATACTTCAAAACTTGATGTTATATTAATGTTTAACTCTTTTGATAGATATGTTTTTCTTTGTTTTATTTCTGATTTTAGATGAAAAAGTAAGGGAGTATGAATATTTACAACTTCTTTTGCCTTATATCCTAAAATTCTTTCAGCTTCTTTATTAAACTGTTGAATAACTCCATTTATATTTGTACTTATTATCATATATCCAGAGTTATCAAAAATAGTAGTTTGTAATTCTAATGCTTTGTGTAAGTTTGCTTCATTTTCTTTTTCATTTGTTATATCATAAAACCATCCAATAATTGCATTTTCACCATCATATTCAATATTCATATAAGAAGCTAGTACATAAACTTGTTTATTGTTTATTTTTACTTCCATTGTCATATTATAAATGCTATTTCCATTGAGTAGTTCTTTTTCAATATTTTCATAAGCAGTTTTATTTATATAATAATCTTTTGGATCCATTCCATAAACATTGTCTTTACTTACTTGTAATAGTTTAGAATATGCACCATTAGCAAAAATTACATAATCTTTATTTTTTTTAGTTTTTTTTGTAATTCTTATGGAAATAGGACTAAGATCAAGTAGATATTCAAGTCGATGTTGGCTTTTTTCTAAAATACTTCTAGAATCTTTTATGGATAAAATCATTTTATTAATACTTGAAGAGAGTTCATTTATTTCTGTACTCTTAGAATAAGGAATAGGCTTATTTGGTATCCCATGACTATTATCATTATTAATTGCATCAATAATATTTGAAATAGGTTTTAATATATAGTATTTTATACTTAGATATAAAAATAAAATCAATAATACAGATAAAAAGATAGTATTTATAATAGTATCATATATGATTGTATCTAACTCTTCATTTAAAGCTGAATCACTAAGGTAAATGGTAATGGTACCAAGGAGATTATTTGAAGAGTCAGTGATATTTGAACTATTAGAAAAAAATGAATTTGCTAATTGTCTATTTTGTTCTTCATTTTTATCATCATAGTCCTCGATAATAGAATTCTTGTTTTTTATTCTTCCACTTATATAAACATTTTTACCTAATACTTTTCCTAAATTATAGTCTTTTATCACAATTGCAAAAATATCTTTATCTTTAAGTTCATTATTAATAATTTTCCCATATTCATTTGGAGAGTATGAAGCTAGTAATATTGAGATATTACTCTTAATAGAAAGTATAGATTCTTTTGAATCATCTTTCATCTCTTTTAAAATAGAACTTTTTGTTTTTTGATAATTGTATGTTGAATTGATTATCATAATACTTACTACTAGCGTAATAATTATTACTCCAAGTTTTGTTAATAATGAGTATTGCTTATTTTCCATATATTAATTACTTCCCCTGCCTAAAACATTATGTTCAATAAAATAAGTTTTTTGTTTTATATTATTAGCCGTAATTATATTCACTGGGAGTTGTACTTCTTTTTGTACTTTTTTTTCTTTTAGATAATTATTCATTTGTTCTATGGCTAGTTCTCCCATAATAAAAGGTTGCTGTACTGCTGCTGCTAATATTATATTTTTAGGGATTAATTCTAAAAAATCAGGTTCTAAATCAAAGGTAATTAATGAGATTTCATTTTGTTTATTATAATCGTTAATTGCTTTTATAGCTGATTTATAAGTTTTTGAAGATTGAAGCCAAATTGCATGTAAATCTGGATATTTTTCTATCATATTTTTTACTAAGATATAAGTCTCTTCTTCTGTTCTTGTCTTAACTTGTTTTAAATCAGCACTTTTAAAAGGAGATTTTTCTAATGCTTCTATAAAACCAGCTGTTCTTTCTTGGGTAATAAGTTTTTTTTGGGGAAGAGCTATAATTCCAACTTTGCCCTCTTTATAACCTTTTTTTGTTAACTCTTTTATAAGATATATGCCAAGATTGTATGCTCCTAGTTTATTATTTGAAGAGATATAAGATACATAGTCATTATTCTTTGTCCCTACATCAGAAATAACAACTGGAATATTTGCTTTTTTTGTAAGTTTTAAGATTGTTTCAGCAGAGTATGAGTTTATAGGTGAAAGTATAATTCCATCAACTTTGTCTTTTATAGCTTTTACGGTATTTTCTAATTCTTTTTTTTGATTATTATGAGAATCAAGTACCTTTAAATCATAGCCAAAAGTATCACAACTTTTTTTAATACCTTTTTCCATAATTCGCCAAAAAGGAATTTCTAAATTATCAACTAAATATACAAATTTTTTATTTTTAGTATTTTCACCATACAGATTTACCCATGATAGAAAAGTGAATAAAAAGATAATTAAAAATTTTCTTATATGCATGTGCTCATTTCTTTTTTTAGTTAAAATAATAGTAAAAGATTTTATCATAACATTTAAAAAAATAATATATTATTAAATATATAGAATACTAATATAAATTATTTTGTATAATTATATATTGTATAAAATTTATACAGAGAAAACTTTAAATTAAATATAAGGATAAGATATACTAAAGTAATGTTACAAAAAGATACTAAAACAGATTATTTGATTTTTACAGATTTAGATGGGACACTTTTGGATCATAAAACTTATGAACTTAATGAAGCCAAAGAGATGCTTGACTTTATATGTAAGCAAAAAATACCTCTTATAATCGTCACAAGTAAAACAAAAGATGAGGTTATAGAGCTACAAAAAAGACTAAGTGTTTCTTTTCCTTTTATTATAGAAAATGGGGCTGGAATATTTATTCCAAAAGGAAAAGAGTTCGAACTTATTTCCTTAGGGAAAAGTTATGAAACTACAATTATTGCATTTAAAAAGTATTCAAAAGAATTCCCTATCAAAGGCTTCCATGAAATGGATGAGGAAGAAGTTTCTCTGTACACAGGGCTTTCAAAAGATAAAGCAAAAAAAGCAAAAAAAAGAACTTTTAGTGAACCTTTTATTTTAAAAGATGAAACAAAAATAGAAAAGTTGAAACAACTAGCTTTATTAGATGGATTTGATGTGGTAAAAGGTGGAAGATTTTATCACTTAATTACACTGGGTCAAGATAAGGCAAAAGCAGTAATTGAGATGAAAAAGTATTATGAAAACTTGTATAATAAAAGTTTTAAAACAATTGCTTTAGGTGATGGGGAAAATGATATCACCATGTTAAAGTGTGTAGACATACCAATTTTAATAAAAAAATATGATGGCACTTTTATAAAGTGTGAAATAGATAATCTTACAAAGTCAAGATTTATTGGTCCAAAGGGTTGGAATGATAGTCTAAAAAGGATTTTAAATGTTAAATAAAAAAGAGTTAGAAAATATTTTTGTATCGATATTAGAAGAGATTAATCCACAAAAACTTATCAAAAAACAGTGTAAGTTTGAAGATGATAGATTTTATATAAATAGTGAATCTATTGAGATACCAAAAAATAGAAAGATTCATATCTTAGGTTCTGGAAAAGCAGTCCTTAGTATGGCTGAAGCATTATATGAAATCATGGAAGATAAAATCGAAAAAGCTCTTTTAGTAGGAGCATATGAAAATAATTTTAAAAAACAAAACCTTACATATATAAAAAGTACCCATCCAATACCAAGTGTTAAAAGTGTAGAAGGAGCAAAGGCTCTAGTAAAAGAGTTTGAAGCTTTAGATGAAGATGACTTTTTTATATATTTATTATCAGGTGGAAACTCTGCTTTAGTAGAACTTCCAGCAGATGAAATAAGCCTTGAAGAGTTTCAAGAAACAACAAAACTAATGTTAGAAAACTCTATGCCAATAGAATCAATAAATTGTGTGAGAAAACATATTTCACAAGTAAAAGGTGGAAGATTAGCAAGATTTACAAAAGCAAAAGGAGTTGTTTTAACTCTAAGTGATGTTTTAGGAGATAAGTTAGAATCTATTGGTTCTGCACCACTTTACTTTGATAGCACCACTTTTCAAGATGCTTTTGATGCTTTGAAAAAATATAATATCTTTGAAAAAGTACCAAACTCTGTTCAAAACTACCTTAAAAAAGCCCTTAATTCAAAAGATTTAGAGACCCCTAAAAGTGAATCTTCAAATGTAAAACATTATCTTATTGGTTCAAATGATATTTTACTCAATGTTGCTAAGAATCTTTTAGAAAAGAAAAATCTAAATCCAATCATAGTAGATGAAAAAATAGATGATGATGTTGAAATAGTATGTAAAAATCTTTTACAATTTTGTAAAGAAAAACAAGAAGGTTGTTTTATTTTTGGTGGAGAAGCAACTGTCAATGTTAGTGGTAATGGAAAAGGTGGAAGAAATCAACACCTTGTCTTATCTTTCTTAGATTCTTACCCAAAAGATGAAGATATAATTTTTTTAAGTGCTGCAAGTGATGGCATAGATGGAAATTCAGATGCAAGTGGTGCAATAATAGATAAAGATAGTCTAAAAAAAGTAAAAGAGTTAAACTTAGATATAAAAGCTTATATGAAAAATTTTGATTCAAATACTTTTTTTGATAAATTAAATCAACTTTTAAAACCAGGTCCAACACATAATAATATGCTTGATATTGTGATTATACTTATAAACAAAAACAAAGGAGATAAAAATGTCTGATTTTTTTCAAAATGGTGTAATAACTACTTTACAAAAGCTAGGTGATAGAACACTTGAAGATATGGAAAAAGAGCTTTTAAAGTTTAGTCAAAGAAGAAGAATGGTTCTTTTACTTCCTGCGCTTTATTCAGAGTTTCAAACTCCAGCTATGCATAAAATTATAGAAGAATTAAAAAGTGTAAAATACCTTTATAAGATTATTTTAGGCCTTGATCAAGCTACAAAAGAGCAGTTTGAAGAGGTCAAAGAACTTATGTCAATACTTCCTTGTAAAGTTGATATCTTATGGAATGATGGACCAAAGATAAAAGAGCTTTATGAAGATATGACAAAAGAGGGATTTCCAGGACTTGAAACACCAGGAAAAGGAAGAAATGTATGGACAATGATGGGATATGGACTAGCAGATAAAGATGCATATGCTTTTGCTCTTCATGATTGTGATATTGTAAATTATAATAGAGAAATTCCAGCAAGACTTTTTTTCCCAATAGTGCATCCCGCACTTGATTTTGAATTTAATAAAGGATTTTACTCAAGGGTTACAAATAAACTTCATGGAAGAGCAACAAGATTACTTTATACGCCTTTGATAAATTCACTTAAAAAAGTTTATGGGGGAAATAGATATTTGGATTATATGGAGAGTTTTAGGTATTCATTATCAGGAGAATTTTCATTTATAAGATCTCTTGGTCGAGGTATTGGTATTTCTCCCACTTGGGGATTAGAAGTTTCTACTCTAAGTGAAGTTTATAAAAATACTTCAAATAGAAGAATCTGTCAAACAGAGATAATGGAAACTTATGAACATAAACACCAAGAGCTAAGTAGTCAAGAAGAGGGTGGTGGTATTTACAAAATGGCAAATGATATTGCTAAGACCCTTTTTAGAGTTATGGCTCAAGAAGGAGTGGTTTTTTCTTCTAGTTCTTTTAAAACTCTACTTGCTACATATTTTCAAGAATCAAGATTTGAAATATCGAAGTTTAATGCACTAAGTAAATTAAATGCCTTAGATTATAATAGAGAAAAAGAAATAGAGGCTGTAAAGACTTTTCAAGATGCAATAAAAGCTGCAGCTGCAGAGTTTTATGAGGATCCAATGGGAATTCCATCTTTATCGCCTTGGATTACAGTTCGTTCTGTTATGCCTGATTTTTCTGCAAAATTTAATAAATATGTAAAGGAGGATAATGAATGAAAGGTCCAAAACATATATCAGATCCCAAACATACTATAAATAAAAGGCTGCATAAACTTTATCCTGAAGAGATTGCACAAAGGGCTGTTAATGATATCATTGATTTGATTTTTAAATATAAACAAAGAATTAAACCAAGTGATTATCGTCTAAGTCAAAAAGATATTATTTTGATAACTTATGGTGACCAAGTATCTAAATATCATGAGCCCTCATTAGAGACTTTGAATAACTTTATGAATGACCATCTAAAAGGTGTAATAAACTCTATTCATATTTTGCCTTTTTATCCATATTCAAGTGATGATGGATTTTCTGTTGTAAATTATAATGCAGTTGATCCTCATATGGGTTCATGGCGAGAAATAGAGTCTATAAGTAAAGATTATAGATTAATGGTAGATGGAGTTATAAATCATATTTCACAATTTTCTGATTGGTTTAAAGCTTATTTATCGGGGGATCCTTATTTCCAAGATTTTTTTATAAATGTAGACCCTTCAATTGATTTAAGTAAAGTTGTTCGTCCAAGAGCAACGCCACTTTTAAGTGAGTTTATAGATGATGAAGGAAAGATAAAAAATATCTGGACAACTTTTAGTAAAGACCAAGTTGATTTAAATTATAAAAGTCATAGGGTTTTACGAAATGTTTTAGATGCTCTTTTTTATTATATTGAAAAGGGGGCTACTTTAATAAGGTTTGATGCCATAGCTTTTATTTGGAAAGAGATAGGAACCTCATGCGTTCATCTTCCTCAAACCCATGAGTTAATACAACTAATGAGAGAAGTTCTTCATGAAGTTGCACCTGAGGTTATAATTATCACAGAAACAAATGTTCCACATAATGAAAATATTTCATATTTTGGAAGTGGTGACGATGAGGCTCAGATGGTATATAATTTTGCTTTACCTCCTTTATTACTTCACTCAATATTAAACTCAAATACTACAAAATTAACAGCATGGGCTAAGACCTTGACCTTACCAAATGATAAGGTTTGTTTTTTCAATTTTACAGCAAGTCATGATGGAATAGGAATGCGTCCAGTAAAAGGGATTCTAGAAGATGAAGAGATTGAGTATCTAGTAAAAACTGTAAAAGAGCATGGAGGATTAGTATCTTATAGGGCAGAAGAAGATGGAAGTCAAACTCCATATGAGTTAAACTGTTCATATATTGATGCTTTGACAAACCCCAATGAAGACCAATATTTAAGTATAAAAAGAATGCTAGTAACTCAAGCTGCTGTTTTAGCAATGCCTGGAGTTCCTGGTATTTATTTCCACTCTCTTGTGGGCTCTAGGAATTATCATGATGGAGTTAAACATACAGGAGTAAATCGTACAATAAATAGGGAAAAATATAATATTGACTGGCTTGAAAATGAGCTTTCAAGTCAAGGAACTCTTGCAAAGACTATGTTTGATTCCTATAAAAGACTTATCTCAATAAGAATAAGTGAAGAAGCCTTTAATCCATTTGGAGAGTTTGAAATTTTAGATTTAGATGATAGACTTTTTGTCATAGATCAGTCTTGTTGTGGGAATGAAAATAGAATTGTAGCAATACATAATTTCTCAAATGAAGAGGTTATCTGTACCTTACCTGATTCTATTTCCTTACCACTTTGTGATATACTTTCTTCAAACTGTATGTCAAAAAATGAAGAGAAAACAGAAAAAATGAATGAAATAAAATTAGAGCCATACCAAATTATGTGGCTAAAAGGCAAAATTTAAAAAAGATAAAAGGATAAATAAATGAACAATAAAGATAAAACAATAACAAGTTGTCTATTTCCAGCAGCAGGATATGGAACAAGATTTCTTCCTGCAACAAAAGCTATGCCAAAAGAGATGTTACCAGTTCTTACAAAGCCACTTATCCAATATGGAGTTGAAGAGGCTATGGAAGCTGGATGCGATATTATGTCTGTTATTACAGGTCGGGGGAAAAGAGCAATAACTGATCATTTTGATATCTCTTATGAGTTAGAACACCAAATACAAGGTTCATCTAAAGAGAAGATGTTAGCTGATATTAGAAATATTATTGATAAATGTACATTTACTTATACTAGACAAAATGAGATGAAAGGTTTAGGGGATGCTATTTATAAGGGTAAAGTTTTAGTAGGAGACATTAATCCCTTTGCAGTAATTTTAGCAGATGACCTTTGTGTAAATCCAAAGGGTGATGGAATTTTAGCCCAAATGGTAAAACTATATAATAAATACAAATGTTGCATCGTAGCTTGTATGGAAGTACCTCTTGAAGATGTTCATAAATATGGGGTGATAGAAGGAAATCAAATAGAAGATGGTGTATTTATGGTATCAAATATGGTTGAAAAACCTGATAATGATAAAGCTCCATCAAACTTGGCAGTTATTGGAAGGTATATTCTAACACCTGATATTTTTGAAGTTATAAAAAATACAGAGCCTGGGAAAAATGGAGAGTTACAAATTACCGATGCTTTATGTACACAAGCGAAAAAAGGCATGGTAATGGCATATAAATTCCAAGGTAAAAGATTTGATTGTGGAAGTGTTGATGGTTTTGTTGAAGCTACAAACTATTTTTATAATTTAGAGAATAAAAAGAAATAAAATGAATACAAAAAATAATCTATGTGATTTTATACTTTTTGGTGGACATGGGGATTTAGCATTTAGAAAACTCATGCCTGCACTTTATCATTTATGTAAAGATGGCTATATATCAAGTGAAAGTAGAATAATAACAGTCTCAAGAAAAGAGATTAGCGTAGAAGAACATATAAAACTTATAGAAGAAAAATTAAGTGAATTTATAAGTGAAGAAAAGCTTGACGAAGAGTTTTTTGAAACCTTTAAAAAGCAACTTTTTATGGTAACAATAGATTTTTCAGATGAAAATTCATATGAAAAGTTACAAAATATTTTAAATGAGCACAGTGATCGAGAAAGAATAAATTATTTGTCAACTTCACCTGATTTTTTTGGAACTATTTGTAAGTCATTGAATCATTGGGATTTAATAACACCACAAACAAGAGTTGTACTAGAAAAGCCTTTAGGTAGGGATTTAAAATCATCACAAGAGATTAATAAAGAGGTTTTAAACTATTTTGAAGAGGACCAAATATATAGAATAGACCACTATTTAGGTAAAGATACTGTTCAAAATATTATGGCTTTAAGATTTTCAAATAGACTTTTTGTTCCACTTTGGAATTCTAACCACATAGACCATGTGCAAATAACAGTTGCAGAAAGTGTTGGTGTTGAAAATCGTTGGGGTTATTATAATGAGTATGGAGCTTTAAGAGATATGATTCAAAATCACCTTATGCAACTACTTTGTTTAATAGCTATGGAGCCTCCTTGTTCACTTGAAGCAAATAGTGTAAGGGATGAAAAAGTAAAAGTATTACGCTCTTTTAGAAATATAAATGATGAAGATATAAAAAGTAAAACAGTAAGGGCTCAGTATAAAGCTGGTTCTTCAGATGGTTCAAGTGTCCCTGGGTATTTAGATGGCAAAGAAGAAGGAAGTAATACAGAAACATTTGCAGCCATTAGAGTTGACATAGATAACTGGAGATGGAATGGAGTTCCTTTTTACATAAGAAGTGGTAAAAGACTTCAAAAAAGAAATTCGGAGATTGTAATACAGTTTAAAACTATTCCTCACTCTATTTTTGGTGGAGATGAGACTTCAATAAATGCAAATAGATTAGTAATAACTTTACAACCAAAAGAGAGTATTGAGTTAAAACTTATGAATAAAATTCCTGGTTTAAGTGATAGCATGAAACTTCAACAAGTGGATTTAGAACTAAACTCACCTCATAATAGCCATAGAAAACCAGATGCCTATGAAAGACTTATTTTAGATGTAATTCGTTCTAATCCAACGCTTTTTATGAGACTTGATGAGGTGGAAACTGCTTGGAAATGGGCAGATAAGATTATAGATGGTTGGGAAAAGAATTTATCTCCTATGAAAACATATACAGCCGGAAGTGATGGACCAAGCGCGGCTATTCAGCTAATCGCAAAAGATGGAAGAAGTTGGAATGATGAATGATTTTAAAGAATTTTTTTCAAGTGAAGAATTGGCTCAAAACTTAGCCACAGATATAGCATTAATACTAAAAAATAGTATAGAATCTAATGGTAAAGCAACACTTTTAGTATCAGGTGGAAATACGCCAAAGCTATTTTTTCAAAAACTTTCAAACATAAATATTCAATGGGAAAAGGTAACCATAGGATTAGTAGATGAAAGATGGGTTGAAAATGATTCTAAAGATAGAAATGAGCTTTTAGTAAAAGAAAACCTACTTAAGAATCTTGCTATAAAAGCCCATTTTATTGGACTTTATGTAAAAGGAATAAGTGCAGAGTCTGCCCAAAGTATCTCTTCGAAAATATATGAAAATGAGTTTGAAAAAGTAGATGTTTTGGTTTTGGGTATGGGTACTGATGGACACACTGCCTCATTATTTCCTAATAATGAAAGGCTAAAAGAGGCTTATGATTTAACAAATGAGAAATTTTGTATCTCAATTGAACCAACAACAGTTCCTTATACAAGAATGAGTTTAACATTGAAGAAAATTTTAGAAGCTAAAAATATAATATTACATATAGAAGGAAAAGAAAAGCTTGAAGTTTACAATAGTGCTATAAATGCAAAGGATATGTATAAATATCCAATTAGTTCAGTTTTAAATCAAACTGATAAAAAAATAAAGGTTTATTACTCATGAATAAAATAATAGAAGAAGTAACAAACAAAATAATAAAAAGATCACAAAAAAGTAGAAAGATTTATTTATCTAGAATAAATGAAGCCAAAAAAAATAGTGTAAATAGGGCAACTTTAGATTGTGCTAATTTAGCCCATGCCATTGCTCCAATGAGCGATGAAGAAAAGGCATATTTAAGTGATATGAAATCTTTTAATATGGGAATTGTAACAGCATATAATGATATGTTATCAGCCCATGAACCCTATGCTGCCTATCCAGATATCTTAAAAAAAGAGCTTTTAAAATATAGCTCAACTGCTCAAGTTGCAGGTGGAGTTCCAGCTATGTGTGATGGAGTTACCCAAGGACAAGCAGGGATGGAATTATCACTATTTTCTAGGGATAATATAGCTATGGGAACGGCAATCGCTTTGAGTCATAATACTTATGATGGAGCTTTTTATTTAGGAATTTGTGACAAAATCGTACCAGGACTTATGATAGGAGCTTTGAGTTTTGGACATTTGCCAGCTATTTTTGTACCTTCTGGTCCTATGCCTTCTGGTATTTCAAATAAAGAAAAAGCAAAGGTGCGACAAGAATTTGCCCAAAATAAAATAGATGAAAAAGCACTTTTTGAAGTAGAAAAAGCTTCATACCATAGTTGTGGAACCTGTACTTTTTTTGGGACAGCAAATTCAAATCAAATGCTTTTGGAGATGATGGGATTACAACTTCCTAATGGCTCTTTTGTAAATGCAAATACTCCTTTAAGATATGCCTTGACAAAAAAATCAGCCCAAACACTTATAAACTTATGTGAGAAAAGAGTGTCTATCTCTGACATTGTAAGTGAAAAAACTTTTGTAAATGCAATTATTGGACTTATGGCAACAGGAGGTTCAACAAACCATACAATACATTTAATTGCCATGGCAAAAGCAGCTGGAATAGTTCTAAGATGGGAAGATTTTGATGAGATATCTAAAGTTACGCCATTACTTTGTAAAATGTATCCAAATGGAAGTGCAGATGTAAATCACTTTAGAGATGCGGGTGGAATGAGTGTAGTTATAGCACAACTTCTTGACTTAGACTTAGTTCATAATGATGTTCAAACAGTTGTTGGATATGGTTTAGATAATTTTATCAAAGAACCAGTTTTACAAAATGATAAACTGATTTTTAATGATGGAGAAAAAAGTTCAAAAAATATAGAAGTAATCTCAAGTGCTAAAACTCCTTTTTCAAAAGAGGGTGGATTAAAACTTTTAGTTGGAGATCTTGGTAAAAGTGTTATAAAAACTTCAGCTTTAAAAGAAGAGTATCTTTATATAAAAGCACCAGCAGTTGTATTTAATTCACAAGAAGAGTTACAAAAAGAGTTTGTAAAAGGAAAACTAGAAAAAGATTTTATTGCAGTTATAAGATATCAAGGGCCAAAGGCAAATGGAATGCCAGAACTTCATAAACTAATGCCTCCCCTTGGAGCCTTACAAGATAAAGGTTTTAAAGTAGCGATTATAACAGATGGTAGAATGTCAGGTGCTTCTGGAAAAGTTGCCTCTGCAATACATCTTTATCCTGAGGCTATTGAAGGTGGACTTCTATCAAAAATTGAAAATGGTGATATGATAGAGATGGATGTAAAAAATGGCACTATAAAACTTTTAATTGATAAAGAAGTTTTAGAAAAAAGAGAAATTAAACAGATAAATTTAGAAAAAAATAGACATGGTTTCGGACGAGAACTATTTTCAAGTATTAGAGAAAATGTAAGTTCAAGTGAAACCGGAGCAACTATTTTTAAACTTGTAGGAGAAGAAAACTTATGAATGCAAATGATGTAATGAAAATATCACCAATAGTACCAGTTATTGCCCTTGATGATATAAAAGATGCCTTGCCTTTAGCAAAAGCTTTAAGTGAGGGTGGAATAAATATTATGGAGATAACTTTAAGAACAGAAGCTGGACTTAAAGCTATTAATCTTATCTCAAAAGAGATGCCCTCTATGAATGTGGGAGCTGGAACAGTTTGCAATAATGTTGATTTGATGGAAGCAAAAGCAGTGGGTGCAAAATTTGTATTTTCTCCTGGAATTTCTCAAGAGTTAATAGATAGTGCAAAAAAATATAAGATGACAATTATTCCAGGAATTGCAACTGCTTCAGAAGTTATGCTTGCTCAAAATAATGGTATTTATAATTGCAAATTATTCCCTGCAACAATAAGTGGAGGAGTTGATATTTTAAAAGCTTTTCAAGGACCTTTTCCAAAAATGAAGTTTTGTCCAACTGGTGGAGTTAATATAGAAAATCTAAATGACTTTTTATCTTTAAAAAATGTTTTATGTGTAGGTGGAACTTGGATTATTCCAAAAGATATTATAAAAAGTGGTGATTTTGATAAGATTACAGAGTTATGTATTGAGGCACTGGCAAAAATAAAATAAAAGGAGATTATTTTGGCAAATGAATTAGCAGGAAAAAAAGCACCCAAAGAGATATTAGAAGATATTCCAAAACTACTCTCATCTTATTATGAGAATAAACCAAATATAAATGAAGTAAGTCAAAAAGTTAGTTTTGGTACATCTGGACATAGGGGAAGTTCTCTAAAAACAAGTTTCAATGAAGACCATATCTTAGCTATTTCTCAAGCCTTATGTGAATATAGAAAAGATGCAAAAATAACTGGAACTTTATATATAGGAATAGATACTCATGCCCTCTCAATTCCTGCTCAAACAACAGCATTACAAGTATTTGTAGCAAATAAAGTAAAATGTAAAATTGCCCAAAATAAAAACTTCACTCCCACTCCTGTAATTTCCTTTACTATTTTAGAAGCTAATAAAAATAGTGAAATTTTAAATGATGGAGTTGTAATAACTCCTTCTCACAATCCACCAAGTGATGGTGGCTTTAAATATAATCCACCAAATGGTGGACCTGCTGATAGTGATATTACAACTATCATAGAAAATAGAGCAAATGAGATTTTGGCAAATGGTTTAAAGGATGTAAAAAAAGTCCCAATTGAAGAGTTAGATGGTTCTTTATTTGTAGAAGAGTTTGATTTTATAACTCCTTATGTAAAAGCTCTTGATACTATTATTGATATGGCTTGTATTAAAAAATCAAATCTTAAAATTGGCGTTGACCCAATGGGCGGTTCTGGAATAGAAGTTTATAAAAAGATAAAAGAGATTTATGGTTTAAATCTTGAAATTGTAAATGATAAAGTTGATCCAACTTTTTCTTTTATGACTTGCGACCATGATGGTAAGATTAGAATGGATTGTTCATCAAAAGATGCGATGGCTTCATTAATAGGCTTAAAAGATAAGTATGAATTAGCTTTTGCAAATGATCCTGACTTTGATAGACATGGAATAGTAACTCCAATTGTTGGGCTTATGAATCCAAATCATTATCTCTCTGTTGCTATTTGGTATTTATTTTCAAATAGACCTTGGAGTGATGAATTAGGCATTGGGAAGACATTAGTCTCAAGTTCTATGATAGATAGGGTTGCAAAGATGCTTAATAAGAAGCTTTATGAAGTGCCTGTTGGCTTTAAATGGTTTGTTGATGGTCTTTATGAAGGAACTTTAGGCTTTGGAGGAGAAGAGAGTGCTGGAGCTTCATTTCTAAGATTTGATGGAAGTGTTTGGTCAACTGATAAAGATGGAATAATTTTAAATTTATTAGCAGCTGAGATTACTTCAAAACTAAAAAAAGACCCTGGAACTATTTATAAAGAGTTAGAAGAGAAAAATGGAACTTCATATTATAAAAGAATCGATGCCCCCGCAACGATAGAACAAAAAGCTAAACTAAAAAGTCTAAGTGTTGAAGATATAGTATCAAAAGAGCTTGCAGGGGAACTTATCGAAAATATTTTTACCAAAGCAGAGGGTAATAAAGCATCCATTGGAGGCTTAAAAGTGGTTACCAAAAATGGTTGGTTTGCTGCGCGTCCTTCAGGTACAGAAGATATATATAAAATATATGCGGAAAGCTTTATAAGTAGTGAGCATTTGGAGCTTATTTTAGCTCAAGCTCAAGAGATAGTAACACAAAGTATAAAAGGATAAAAGATGAATTATAGTGCAAATTTTAGTCCAAGAGTTTCTGATAGTGAGATTTTCGAAAGTATAAAAAAAGAGAAGCAAGATATAGGTTATTATAATTTACCTTTTCAAGATACAACTTTAATAAAAGAGTATGCTCAAACTGTCAAGCAAAAAGATATAGCAATAATTGGAATAGGTGGAAGTACTTTAGGAACTTTTGCTATTTATAGTTTTTTAACTAGAACCCATAACTTTGATAAAAAGCTTTATTTTTTTGAATCAACTGATCCAATTGATATAAATACAAGATTGGAAAGATTAGATTTAGACAATACACTATTTATCGTTATTAGTAAATCAGGAACAACTATTGAGACAATAAGTGTTTTTAAATATCTTTATTCAAAAGTTAAGATTGATAAAAATAATTGTTTGATAATAACAGAGACGGATAGTAAGCTAAATGATTTTGCCCAAAGTAATGATATAAAAACATTTGAAATACCAAAAAATGTTGGTGGAAGATTTTCTGTATTTTCAACTGTAGGACTTGTACCTTTAGCAATTGTTGGAATAGATATTGACAGATTATTAGATGGCTGTAAAGAGGCTTATAGTGAATATTTTGAACAAGAAGCTTTATATAAAAGAATAATGACAAAAGCTAGATTTATGGCAGAATACAAACATAAGTTTAATAACAATGTAGTTTTTTCTTATGCTTCAGAACTTGAGGGATTTAATAAATGGTATGTGCAATTATGGGGAGAAAGCTTAGGGAAAATTGACAAAGATAATACTCATCAAGGTTTGACACCAATTGGTTTATTAGGACCTGTAGATCAACATAGTTTTTTACAGCTAATTATTCAAGGGAAAAGGGATAAAACGGTTACTTTTATTAAAATAAAAGATTTTGCTGATAACTCAAAAATTCCCGATGTAAAATTAAAAGGTTTAGAAGAACTTGATTATATCAATAATTTAAAATTCTCTGAGCTAATAAATCACCAAGCAGATGCCACAATAGAAGCAGTACATGATTTACAAGATATTCCATGTGATACTATTACTATGGATAAAGTTGATGGCTTTAGTTTAGCAAAACTTATGTATGTATATGAATTACTAACTTCAATTGTTGGGAAGTTTTTATTTATAAATGCCTATGACCAACCAGGTGTTGAAAGTGGTAAAATAATTTTAAAAGAGAAACTAAAAAAGAAAAAATAGAGCATAGAGTGTTCTTATAGACATATGAAAAACTTTTGAATTAATGTATAATCTTTTATAAAAAGGTAAGGAAAGATTATGAAATTAGGAATATCTTCGTGTTTGATAGGAAATCTCTGTCGTTACGATGGAGCTCATTCAAGAGATGCTTTTGTGGTTAATATACTTCAAAAATATTTTGAAATAGTGCCTTATTGTCCTGAGAGTATTATTTTTGGTACACCAAGGGAGACTATTAGATTGGTTCGAAATGGTGAAGATATAAAAGTTACTACTTCAAATGGGGAAAAAGATGTAACTAAACAATTAGATGATATCTCTGTTTCTTGTGCAAAACAAATAGCAGATGATGATATTTGTGGATTTATTTTAAAATCAAAATCACCTACATGTGGAATGGAAAGAGTAAAAGTTTACCAAGAAAAAAATGCCCCAAGTAAAAAAGAGGGTGTTGGACTTTTTGCAAAAAGAATAAAAGAATTTTATCCTTATTTACCCCTAGAAGAAGAGGGTAGACTTAATGATGCTTGGTTAAAAGAGAACTTCTTAATGCAAATTTTTTCTTATAGAGATTTACATGAGTTATTAAAAAAAGATGATATTGAGTTTAATGATTTAGTAGAGTTTCATACTTCATATAAATATTTAATTTATGCAAAATCTCAAGAATTTTATAAAGAATTAGGACATATTGTTGCAAATCATGAGAAAAAGTCTTTAGAAGAGATTTTAGCTGAATACAAACAAAGTTTTTTAAAAGCAATAAGCGAAAAAAGTACTATTAATAAAACTTACAATGTCTTGCTTCATATTTTTGGATATTTTAAAAAGCATATTTCAAAAGAAGAAAAAGAGTTATTACTTGTAAGTATGGACGAGTATAAAGATGGAATTATTCCTCTTATAACCATAGTTAAGATGTTCAAAATATATATAAGTAGATATGATATCGAATACTTAAAAAAACAAAAATTTTTAAATCCTTATCCAGCTGAACTAGCTTTGAGATCTGATTTAAAAGCCAATAAATAGGACTTAAATGGAAACTGTAAGTAATAATATAATACCACTTCATATGAATGTGATGTTAGTCTTTTTTTCTGTATTGCCCTTTCTTGTGATGGGTAGTATATTTCTTGCTAAAAATAAGCAATATAAATTACACTTTTATTCTCAAGGTTTTATTTTAGTTTTGACAATCTTAGTATTGGTATTTTTTGAAATTATGATTAGAATTGATGGTGGCTTTTTTGAGTTTGCCAAACAAAGTAATATGCCACACGGTTTTTTAGTAGGATATTTGATTTTTCATATAATAATTGCACTGATTGCTGCTGTATTGTGGATAAGGTTATTTATAAAATCTATGGGTTTATATCAAAGAGGTAAAATAGAAGAAATAAAAGCTTCAACCCATATGCGAGAGGGGAAGATTACTTTTGTTTTTTTGCTACTTAGTTGTATAACTGGAGTATTTGTTTATCTGTTTTTGTTTATTTTTTGAAAAAGATGTTAAAATACAAAAAAAGAATAAGGAAGTTTAATGAGTATAGAGAAGGATCTTTTAGATAGAAGTGGTAGTGTTTGCGAACTTTGTGGAGCAAGTGATGGTCTTGAGGCAATTGAAGTTGCACCAAAAGATGAGAAAATCGTAGTATGTTCTACATGTAAAGAGCAAATTGAAGATGAGTCTAAAATGGATTCAAATCACTTTAGATGTTTAAATGATTCTATGTGGAGCGAAACTCCAGCTGTACAAGTTGTGGCTTATAGATTATTAAAAAATTTATCAATTGATGAAGGTTGGGCTCAAGATTTAGTTGAGATGATGTATTTAGAACCTGAAACTTTAGAGTGGGCAGAAGCTGGACTTACTACTGGTGAAGTTGTAAAAGATAGTAATGGGGTTACTTTAAACTCAGGTGATAGTGTAACTATTATAAAAGACTTAGAAGTAAAAGGTGCTGGATTTACTGCAAAAAGAGGAACAGTTGTAAAAGGAATATCTTTAGGTGATGATCCAACTCACATTGAAGGTAAAGTAAATGGAGTTAGAATTTTTTTAAAAACTTGTTTTTTGAAAAAATCTTAATATTAACTCTCTACAAAAGTAGAGAGTCTTTTAGCAATCAGAGAAATTTTTTATAATCTCTTTTGCATTTTTAAGGGCTTTATCACTTGAATCTTTATCAAAAGTAAGTGCTACAGCCATTCTTCTTCCCACATGTGATTGTGGTTTTCCAAAAACTCTTACAAATGAATTATCACTGAATGCTTCATCTTTAATATCAATAATAGGATTAAAAGTATCAGCTACAGCTTTATATGCAGCACTTGCCCCTGCTCCATATTGAATATAATTTAAAGGCAATCCTAATACTGCTCTTACATGAAGTGCAAATTCACTTTGAGATTGAGTAATCATAGTTACCATTCCTGTATCATGGGGTCTTGGGCTTACTTCAGAAAAATAAACTTCATCACCTTTTACAAATAATTCAACTCCAAAAATACCTCTACCACCTAAACCATCAGTGATTTTTTTAGCTATCTCTTCTGATTTTTTGATTGCTTTATCACTCATTTTCATTGGTTGCCATGAAAAAATATAATCACCATCTTTTTGAATATGTCCAATTGGTGCACAAAAAATAGTTTGTTTTTCATTTCTTACTGTTAAAAGAGTTATTTCATAATCAAACTTTATAAACTCTTCTACAATTAATTCACTAGCATCACCTCTAGCTTCTTTTGCAATTTCCCATGATTTTTCTAATTCTTTAGTACTTTTTGCAATACTTTGACCATGTCCCGAACTACTCATTACTGGCTTAATAACACAAGGAAAACCAATATATTCTGCTGCACTTTTTAGCTCATCAAAACTTTTTACAAATTTATATTTACTTGTAGGTATTTCTAACTCTTCAGCTGCAAATTCTCGTATGTTTTTTCTATTCATTGTTTTATTTACAGCTTCGGCATTTGGGATTACATGAAATCCTTCTTTTTCAGCAGTAAATAAAGCATCAATATTAATAGCTTCAACTTCAGGCAAAATATAATCAGGTTTTTCTCTTCTAATTACATCTAATATTTCATTTTTATTTTTCATATTGATTGTATATGCTTTATTCGCCACAAGTTGTGCAGGAGCATTGTTATAACTATCAACTGCAATAGTTTCAATACCTAATCTTTGAGCTTCAATTATAACTTCTTTACCAAGTTCACCACTTCCAAGTAGCATTATTTTAATTGAATTAGATTTTAAGGGAGTTCCAAATTTCATTATTATCCTTTTTTAAGTTTTTGTAGAATTTTTTATCATACTCTTCTAGGTCATTTCTTTCTATTACACTTTTTAATATTTTTAGATATCTTTCTTTTATTTGAGAGTAGTTTATTAAGGTTTGGCTTAAAACTAAACCAGATAATTTTTTTCTCATTTTTTGGAAATGAGAACGCAACATTCTAAATGAAGTATAGGCATTTGTTCTATTTAAATTTAACATATATGAATAGATTGAATTTTCAAATGAATCAAATATTCTTACCATATGTGTAGCATTAGGATCTCTATTTAGAGGAACCATTCCTTTTTCTCCATTTTTACCATATGTCCAATGTCCAAATAGATTATTTCCTTCTCTAACAAATCTACTTGTTCCCCAACCACTTTCAACAGCAGCTTGAGCTAAAGCTAAAGAGGGTGGTATAATATTTACTCTAAGTAAAAGTTTTTTATAATCATAAATATTATCCACTCTGTATCTTTTAGCTATTAATCTAAGTCTTTCTATATTTTCACTTCTTCTACTAAAATGTTTATCTAATCTCATTTTTAAGATAAATTTTCTATTTTTTAATATCTTTTTGTTAGCATGTTCAATGTATGGATATAAGTAGTCAAAAAAGTAGTCTTGCTTTTTAGTAGTTGCTCTCATATCATAATATTCATCTGGGAAACCAGTAGTTGCAGCATAACTATTGATTAGAAAGAAAGTTGAAAGTAAAAATAAGATTTTTTTCATATTATTTTTTATATCTCTGTTACAAAAACTTTTTTTACTGCACCTTTGAAAAAGAGCTCACCATCTTTTATACTCACTGTTAATTCTTCTTTACTTTTTGGATAAACGAAAGATTTACTATCTACCAATCCTAAAGTATTTGCTCTTAAAAAACATGCAACCATTCCTGTTCCACATGCTAAAGTTTCACCCTCAACACCTCGTTCATAGGTTCTAACAAATATTTTTTCATCTTCAATTTTTGCAAAATTTACATTTGCATTATGTTCGTATCTCATTTTTGCGCATAAGTCATGGTCATATTTATCCAAATCATCAACGATTGTTACTAAATGAGGAACTCCTGTATCAATTAAATACCAAGTCAAACCCTCTTGTTCAAACTCTTCTTTTATTACAATTGGTTTAGTCATTTGTGTTTCCACAATATTTCCATCAACAATTGATTGTATAAATCCAGCTTGTGTTAGAAATTTCATATTTGAAGGAGCTAAGCCATTATTATAAGCATAGTGTGCCACTGCTCTTGTACCATTTCCACACATAGCAGCATCGCTACCATCACTATTATAAAAAAGCCATTCAAAATCAGCTGTTTGATTTGGAACAATAACAATTAGTCCATCTGCACCAATACCCTCAGTTCTATTACATAGATTTATAGCATCTTGTGAATAGTCTTTTTTTATTAGTGTGTGAAATATTACAAAGTCATTTCCACTGGCGCTGTATTTTGTATATGTCATATAAGTTCTCCTATAACTCGTTCAACTTCTTTTTGAAGATTTCTTAAATTTGTTGAATTATCAATTACTAAATCTGCTAATTTCTTTTTTTCTTCTATATCCATTTGATTTGAAATTTTTAATTTCGCTTCTTCTTTGTCTATATTATCCCTTTGCATCAATCTATCTATTTGTATCTCTTTTGGTGTATAAACTACTAAAGATTTTTTGATAGGATAATTCATCTTTTCATAAAATAAAGGAATATCTATAAGATATGGTTTACCCTGTTCTTCAAATATTTTAGACTCTTTTTCTATCTCTTCTTTTATTAAAGGATGAATAAAGTTTTCCAATTTTTCTTTATTTTTTTGATTTGAAAATATGATTGGTCCTAGTTTTTTTCTAAGAACCTTTCCATTTTCTACATACTCTTGCCCAAACATTGAAGCTATTTTACTACTATGTCTGTCTAAAAGTTTATGTGCTATTTTATCTGCATCAATTGTTAAAAAACCATGTAGCTTAAAAAGACTACAAACTGTACTTTTACCTGTGGCTATACCACCTGTTAATGCCACAGCATATTTAAATGTTTCATTATTCATTATTAGATTTTACAATAAAATTGATTAATTTAAAAGGGGAAGGAGTTTTGTACTGCAAAGCTTATCGCTTTGCAATACCTGTTAACTCTTTTTGAATATGAGTTGGAAATACAAAAGATGCATGTTGAATCTCTGTAGAATAGTAGTTTAAGTCCACAAGTAAATCAGATCTTTGTAAAATAATATCAGCTGTTGGATGATATTTTTTAGATGCTAATACACAAGTTGTATGTCCAAAACTATATGGCATACAAATCCAAAAGTTAGCTCCTGTGATTGTTAAATCATTTTTTAATCTATCTGCATCTTTAGAATAACTATCAGTTTTATATGAAATTAATCCATCATCTTTTAAAACTCTTTGAATATTTGCTAAAACTATTTCATCAATATTTATATCAGTTAAAATTATTACATCAATATTTTTTTCATTTTTAGAGTTTAATAAAGAAATATCCCCATATTCTACATTTACTTTATGTTTTGCAACTTCTTGTTTTAATTCTTCGTCACAGTTTCCTATAACTAAAATATTTTCAGGTTCTTTGTGCGTACACAGGGGAACATGAACAATCATTTCATTAAAAGCAAAGTTTTTGTTTTCAACACTTGACATTATTAGTCCTTTTATTTTATTAAATTTTCGTTATAATAGCGAAAAATTTTTAAATTAATAAAAGATAATTATTTTAATTGTAAAAATAAAAAAAAAGGTGAAGAATGAGCACAGTTAGTTACAAAGATGCTGGTGTAGATATAGACGCAGGAAATCAATTTGTTGAAAATATTAAACCATATGTTAAATCAACAATGATCCCTGGAGTACTTGGGGGAATAGGTTCTTTTGCAGGTGCCTTTGAGTTACCAAGTGGTTACAAAAAACCAGTATTACTTTCAGGAACTGATGGTGTTGGAACAAAATTAAAATTAGCAATTGATTCTAAAAAATTTGACACAGTTGGTATTGATTTAGTTGCTATGTGTACAAATGATTTATTATGCAATTTTGGTGAGCCACTATTTTTCTTAGATTATTATGCAACAGCAAAGCTAGAAGTTGAAGAAGCAACACAAGTTGTAAAAGGAATAGCTGAGGGTTGTATTAGAAGTGAATGTGCACTTGTAGGTGGGGAAACTGCTGAAATGCCAGGAATGTACAAAGAAGGTGATTTTGATTTAGCTGGTTTTTGTGTGGGGATTGCTGAAAAAGATGAGTTAAATAGAATAGATAAAATCTCTATTGGAGATACTTTAATTGCACTTCCTTCTTCAGGAGTTCACTCAAATGGTTTTTCACTTGTAAGAAAACTATTACTTGAAAAACTTGGTATGTCTTTAGATGATGATTTTCAAGGAAAACCATTAAAAGATGTATTATTAGAGCCAACTAGAATTTATGTAAAAGAGTTCAAAGCAAACAAAGAAAACATAAATGCTTTAGCTCATATCACTGGTGGTGGTATTACTGAAAACTTACCAAGAGTTTTACCAGATAATTTTAAAGCAGTAGTGCATAGAAGTAAGATCAAAGTATTACCAATCTTTGAATTTATGTCTAAGCATGTTGAAGTAGAAGAGATGTATAGAACATTTAATATGGGTGTTGGTATGGTTTTAGTTGTAAACCCTGCAAATGTAGATGCAATCTTAGCTAATACTGATGGTTATGTTATAGGAGAAATAGCTGAAGGTGAAAAAGGCGTAGAATTTATCTAGTCTTTTATTTCTTTCTTTTAAAGGTAAGCTCTTTTTGGCTTACCTTTTTTTATGCTTTTTAAAAAGTGTATGAAGAATCTTTTAGTGAAGCATGGGAATAGTCACAAAAGGGCTTATTTTCTGATGCTCCACAACGGCATAGGGTAAATTTAGTTTTATTGGCAAATGATGACCAGTGTTCAATTTTTAAATCAACTGCTCCAATTACAGTAATTGGACCATTTTTTAGTATATTGATATTTTCTTTCTCATAATCTTGCATAATTTGTTCATTTTCTATTGAATAGGATAAGGCACTAGACGGACAGGCTTCAATTGACTTGATTATTTCTTCTGTTGTTTCTGCATCTAAGTTAATCCAGTCTTGTGAACTCTCCGAGCTATAAATGGTCGGAAACTCTTTAACACATTGTGCACTTCCTGCACAAATAGAGCGATTAAAAGTTACGGTTACATCTTTTGAATTATAAACTTGAATAATCTCTTCATTTAATTTTTTTTCTGAAGTAAAATTATCTTTTAAGTGAGTTCCATCACAAGAAGGTTGGTTTTTAGATTTTCCACATCTGCAAATAAAAATGCTTTTTTCTAATGTAATGGGCAAAGTGTCATAAAATATTATATTTTTTAAAGTTTTATTACTTAAGTTTGAAATTTTCAAAGGGCCATTTTCTATAGGGATAATTGATAATTGATTCATATGTACTCCTTTTATATAATAAATAAGAACCTAAAACTTGTTATTCTAAAAACCAACAATAAAAGTCTACAATACTATTATTAATCGATTATTTCTTAAATATTATTGTATCCATAGATTGGTTTCCATACATATAAATGTTATGTAAGGATTCTCCAATATGATTATTTGAGGCACCAAAAGTTACAAATAAAGGTAAAAAATGCTCTTTTGAGGGATGATTCTTTTGTAAATTTGGAGCTTCTTTTTCATAATTTAATAAAGACTCAACATTGCCTTTTTGAATATTTTCAACAACCCAATCTCTAAATTCTTTTGCATACGAAGTAGGCTTTGCATTTTCATCTTCCCAATTTGAGTTCATAATATTATGAGTCATAGCACCACTTGCAATAATTAGGGTATCTTCTCTTAATTTATTTAAAACAACTCCTAGTTCAAAAAGTTTTTTAGAATCAAAATTTAAAGGTAAAGACAGTTGAATAATTGGAATATTTGCATTTGGATATATTAAACTCAGAGGTGACCATACTCCATGATCAAATCCACCTCTTGAAGTATCTTTTTCTATTTTTATTCCAGAGCTTTCAATTAAATTTATTATTTCATCACATTTTTTTAAGTCACTTTTTGCTTCATATTTTAACTCGTATAATTCTTTTGGAAAATTATAAAAATCATGTATTGTATGAGGACTTTCTTCATATAATATTTTCAAATCTTTAGTGAGCCAATGGGCTGAAACAACTAAGATAAATTTAGGTTTATCAAAATTTGATGATAAATTTTTTAAAAATGAAGTAGTACTGTTTTCCATTATTGATAAGGCAGGACTTCCATGTGATACATATAAACTTGGGAACATTATTTTCCTTTAATTCGCTTTGTAAACTTTATTAACTAAGTTGTATAAAGTATCTAATTCTTCGTCACTTAGTATTTCCATATATTTATATAAATTTTTTGAATGTTCCGGAAATACTTTTTCTATAATTTCTTTACCTTTTTGTGTAATTGTTAAAATTGATGCTCTATTATCATTTGGATCTTTTATTGAAGTAATCCATTCATCTCTTTTTAAATTTTTTACTACAACAGTTATATTTCCAGGAGTACTCATAGTAAGTTTTGTTATAGAACTTATATTTAAATCACCCCTATGGTATAGGACTTCTAGAACTTTAAATTGATTAAAAGTAAGTCCATGTTGAGATAAGTAAGAAAGAGTTTTATTTGTTATTTTGAGTGATGCTTTTTCTAATCTAACAACCGTTCTCATCGATTTATCTGTTCTTTCTCCATAAGTTTTTACCATTCTTTTTCCTTTAATTTTAATAAATAAAGCCTAGGCTTCCTTCATTTCTATAAATAAGAAATGAGAATTTGAAATAGCACTAATAGTAATTTCATTTTCTTTAGTGATTTCCATAGCATCACCATAATTTAATTCAATGCCATTAATTGTTGAAGTACCTTCAATTTGTACAAAATAAACTTGTCTATCTTTATCGATTTTATACTCAATTGTTTTATCTTTTTCTAATTCACTTACATAAAAATTCACATCTTGGTGAATTTTAATTTCTGCATCACCTTTTTCTGAAGAGACTATATTTAATAATCTATTTTCTCTATCTTCTTTTAAATATCTTTTTGAACCGTAAAGTCTTGGTAAAGAGCTTTTTGGTGGGATAATCCAAATTTGTAAAAGTCTTAAATCTTCACTTTTATTTAAATTATATTCACTGTGATAAATACCATCTCCTGCACTTAAATATTGGACTTCTCCTCTTTTAAGGGTTTCTTCATTTCCCATAGAATCTTTGTGAGTAATCTCTCCATCAATAACATAAGAGATTATTTCCATGTTTGCATGTGGGTGAGTACCAAATCCACTATCTGGATGTATAATATCATCATTTATCACTCTTAGAACTCCAAAATTTACATTATCTGGATTTCTATATTCTGCAAAACTAAAATGGAAACGACTCTCCAACCAACCAAGATTTGATGTTCCCATATTCTCTTTTAAGAGTTTTTTTAACATAATTTATCCTTTTACTACACTAGCAAACTGACTAATAATTCTTTGTGAACTCTCAAGATTTAATGCTTTTGTATATGTTGTTAGAATTTCTCTTGGTAATACAATTGCATTAAGTCTTGTAAATTGTGTTCTCATAGCATTTAAAGCATCTTGCCCACCACTACCTGCATGTGTTGCTAATTGTATTTTTTTAAGAGTAAAAAGTGTTCTAAAGTCATCACCTATTCTTGAAAGCCAAGCAATGGTATTTACTAATACTGGTGGTAGTGAAAAATTGTACTCAGGTGAAATAAATATAAATCCTTCTGCCTTATTCATTTTTTCTGATAATTCATTAATCTTTGTGGGAATACCATCATTTTGTTCTTTTAATGTATCATACATAGGTAGATTTAATTCAACTAAATTAATTATTTCACTATTTAGATTTTCATTTTTCAATTGTTCTTGTAAATTTTTTGCTAATTTCATATTTTCATTTAAACTTGCTACAAATATTAATATCATAATTTATTCCTTAAATATTATTATATATTTTAAACTCTTTTAAAAAGTTCGACTATTTAGATGTTACCAAGTAAATAACCTGGTAACATCTGGATGTTTTATTTTGCTAAAACACCTTCTAATTCGATATTGATTTTAACAGTTTCTCCAACTAAAACTCCACCAGCTTCTAATGCTTTGTTCCAGTTAAGACCAAAGTCTTTTCTATTGATTTTTCCTGATAATTCTAAACCAACTCTTTTATTTCCCCAAGGATCAGTAACTGTTCCATTATTGTCATAATCAAATTCTACAGATTTAGTAATACCTCTAATAGTAAGTTTCCCATATGCTTTGTCACCTTCAATTTTTTCTAAATCAAATGTTAATTCTGGATGGTTTGCAGCATCAAAGAAATCAGCAGATTTTAAATGTCCATCTCTTTTTGCATCTTCAGTATTGATAGAAGCAACTTGAGCTGTACCTTTTAAACTTGTCAATGTATTAGCTTTTTCATCAAAAACAAAAGAACCATTAAACTTATCAAATTTTCCAGTTACATTTGAAATCATTAAGTGTTTAACTTTAAATCCAAGGTTTGAGTGAGTTACATCAACATTATAAGTTCCTGCAAATAATGCACCTGCTGTTAAGATAGAGATTAGTCCTAATTTTACAATATTCATTTTTTTCCTTTTTAATTACTAATTAGTAGTATTTGTATTTAACTTTTTTCAAAGCAACAATTTCTGAAAACATTATAAGAATTTTATAATTCATAGTTATGAAAGATTACAAAATAAAATCTAGTTCATTTTGAATCCATGTGAGAATTATACTACTAATTAGTAATAAATGTCAAGTAAAATTGCCTAAAAAATATAAATTCTTTAGGCAAATGTTATTTAAGAGGCTTTTTTAGCGATTTTTTTAGCAGCAGTTTTAGCTTTTTTTGGTTTTGATAGTTTTAAATTTGTTACTTTCTTAGTAATTTTTTTAGCTAATTTTTTAGCATCTGCTTTTTTCTTTGTAGCTTTTGTAGCAACTTTTTTTGCTATTTTAGCAACTTTTTTTTCTTTTAATACTTTTGACATGTTTATCCTTTAATTTTATCTATTACTTTTCAAAAAAAGTAATATTATATATATATTGTATAGAATAATATTAGCTTTGTCAAGTTTTTTTCACAAACTTTAATATAAATTTCCTAATTTGTGTTTAACCAATTAATAATATATTTTTAGATAAAATCTATCGTTTTACTCAAATGAAAGAAAATTAAGGAAAATAAATGTTATTGACTCCAGGTCCTACTCCAGTACCAGAATTTGTAAGAAAAGCTATGGCTGATATTACTATTCATCACAGAACACCAGAGTTTGAATCTATTTTTGGACAAACTAGAGAATTATTATTAGAATTATACGGAATGGATGAGGTTGTGATGCTTGCTTCTAGTGGAACAGGTGCAATGGAAGCTTGTATATTAAACTTAACAAATAAAAAAGCTCTTACAATTAACTCAGGTAAATTTGGTGAGAGATTTGGAAAAATTTGCAAAGCTTATGACCTACCATATACTGAAATAAAAAATGAATGGAACACCCCTGTTAGTGTTAAAAAAGTAATGGAAACACTAAGAAATGACAGTGAAATTGATGCCATTTTTATACAAATATGTGAAAGTGCTGGAGGACTTAGACATCCAGTAGAAGAACTAGCAAAAAAAGTAAAAGAATTTAATAAAGATATTATGATTGTAGCTGATGGAATTACTGCCGTTGGTGTAGAAAAAATTGATACAACAAATCTTGATGCTGTAATTACTGGTAGTCAAAAAGCACTAATGCTTCCTCCTGGTCTTGCAATGATTGGATTAAGCAATGCAGCTGTTGAAAAAATACAAACTCTATCAAAAGGGTATTATTTTAATTTAGCAACAGAAATAAAAGTACAAAAAACAAATACAACAGCTTGGACAGCAGCAACAACTTTAATTATTGGATTAAAAGAGATTTTAACGCATATAAAAAGTAATGGTGGATTTGATGGTTTATATGAAAAGACAGCTTTAAGAGCAGAAGCTACAAGAGAAGCTTTGAAAGCAATTGGCTGCGAAATATATCCAAAAACACCAGCAAATGCTATGACAACAATTTATACAGAAAATGCTCCAGCTATTAGAAAAATTTTAAAAACAAAATATAATGTAAATATTGCAGGTGGACAAGATCATATTAAAAATTCTATTTTTAGAATCAATCACATGGGGCTTGTAGAAGATTTTGAAGCTTCTTGGGCTGTAAATGCAGTAGAATTAGCAATGGATGAGTTAGGTCTTAGACCATTTGATGGAACAGCAAATAAAATATTTGCAATGGTTACTTTTAAAGGTAATGAATGATTTATGCTCATGAGATACCAAAAGGAAGTCGTCTTTATTTTGGAAAAACTGCAAAATTAAAAAGAGAGTTAGAAAGTAAAATTAGTGATATTTTATATTCAAATAACTTTGAAGAAATAGTTACTCCTAATTTTTCATATTCTCAACATCAATCAATAGAAGATGAAAAGAAATTAATTAGTTTTTCAGATATTCAAAATAATCAAGTATCTTTAAGAGCAGATTCTTCTTTAGATGTGGTAAGAATTATTACAAAAAGATTAGGAAGAACTACAAAGCACAAAAAATGGTTTTATATTCAACCTATATTTTCTTATCCATCAAAAGAGCAGTATCAAATAGGATGTGAATGGATAGATCATGATAACATAAGTGATATTTTAAATTTAACAGCAGATATTTTAAAAAGTATTAATGTTCAACCAATTTTACAGTTATCAAATATAAATATTCCAAAACTTGTATCAAAAGTTTTAAATATAGATATTGAACTTTTTAAAAATGGTGAAATAGCGCAATTATTTGATTTAGATGTAGCTTGGTTAAACTCTTTGATTAGAGTAAAAAGTATTGAAGACTTAAAACAATGTATATTATTAGTTCCAAGTGAAATAAAAATTCATTTAGAAAAACTTTTAAATACTGCATCACAAATTGAGTATGATAATTTAGTAATTGCTCCATTATATCATGGAAGTTTAAAGTATTATGATGATGTTTATTTTAGAGTTATACATAACAATTTTGTAATATGCAAAGGTGGAAAATATAGTGCTGATGGAATTAGTTCATTAGGTTTTGCACTTTATACAGATAATTTATTAAAAATTTTAGAGGATTAAGGGAATGAGTAAAGCTGATTTAATAGTAGGAATTCAATGGGGTGACGAAGGTAAAGGTAAGATGGTTGACATGCTTGCCCAAAACTATGACGTAGTTTGTAGAAGCCAAGGTGGTCACAATGCAGGACATACGATTTGGGTAGATGGGGTTAGATATGCCTTACATTTAATTCCTTCTGGTGTTTTAAATCCAAAAGCAATAAATATAATTGGAAATGGTGTTGTTTTATGCCCATCATCAATTATAAAAGAGATGGAACAATTTAAAAATTTAGAAGGAAGACTTTTTATTTCTGATAAAGCACATTTAAATCTTCCTTATCACGCCTTAATTGATCAAGCAAAAGAGAGACTAAAAGGTGATAAAGCTATTGGAACAACTGGAAAAGGAATTGGACCTGCTTATGCTGAAAAAATCAGTAGAACTGGTTTTAGAGTAGGGGAACTTTTAAACCCAAGTAAATTAGCAAGTGGAATACTTGATTATTTTGCACAAAGTAAAGCTATCTTTGATGTTTTAGAAATAGATACTCCAAATAAAGAAGAGTTAATTGAATTATTAACTTCATATAAAGAAAAGCTAGAACCTTTTATTGCAAACACTACAAATATGATTTGGGATGCAATTGATAATGATAAAAAAATATTATTAGAAGGTGCTCAAGGTACTTTATTAGATATTGATCATGGAACATACCCTTATGTAACTTCATCTTCTTGTGTAAGTGCAGGAGCTTGTACAGGGCTTGGAATTTCACCAAAAGATATAGGTATTGTAACAGGTATTGTAAAAGCGTATACGACAAGGGTTGGTAATGGACCATTTCCTTCTGAAGACTTCACAGAAGATGGACAAAAAATAGCTGACATTGGAAAAGAAGTAGGTGTTACAACAGGAAGAGGAAGAAGATGTGGTTGGTTTGATGCAATTGCTGTTAAACACGCTGCTAGGTTAAATGGTTGTGATCAATTGTCATTAATGAAACTTGATGTATTAGATGGTTTCCCAAAAGTTAAAATCTGTGTTGCATATGATTTAGATGGAAAAAGAATAGATTATATGCCATCTGATTTAAATAATGTAAAACCTATTTATGAAGAGTTTGACGGATGGGATAAACTAGCAGGTATAAGAAAATTTGAAGATTTACCTGAGAATGCAAAAAAATATATAAATAAAATTGAAGAATTAACTGGTGTAAAAGTAGGTATAATCTCTACATCACCAGAGCGAGACGATACTATAATTAGAGGATAACATTTATGAAAATGAAATTACATCATACACCTTATATCGCAAGAAGAATATCAAGAGATTTGGTAAATTGTGAATTTGTAGAAGTAAGAAAAACTAAAGAAGAAATCACACGAGAAGTGGAAAGAATTTTAGATATAGATATCGAAAAAGAGCATGATTTAGATGAAAAGGTTGATGAAATATTAGCAGAACAAGCAGAAGAAATAGAGTTCTTAAATGCCGATTATAGACAACTTTTTTGGATGACTAAAAAAAGACTTGCAAATGAGTTTGGGGTTATATTAAATAATGATGATAGATTTTCAGATATTTCACATCAATTATTAGATTTTCTTTGGGAAGAAGATTATATTCATTATACTGTTTCAGATAATAAAGTAAAAAATGTAATTTTTGACTCTATTAGTCAATTTTTAGAAGGTTTTGAAAAAGCAGATGATGCAGTATATGAAAAAATTAAAAATTACAAAAGAAAATTGATACAAGGTACAGACGAGTATGATATTGTTTATCATAGATTATATGAAGAAGAGTTAATAAAAAGAGGGTTAATGTAATATGCAAAAAGTATGGATATATTTAGAAAACGGGACATTTCTAGAAGCAAATTCTTTTGGTGCAAAAGGTACAACGGTTGGAGAAATTGTATTTAATACATCTTTAACTGGATATCAAGAAATAATCACAGATCCAAGTTATGCTGGACAATTCGTAACTTTTACTATGCCAGAAATTGGAAATGTAGGAGTAAATAAAGATGATATGGAAAGTAGTACAGCTTTTTGTAAAGGTGTAATAGTTAGAAATTATCATCATGAATACTCAAATTATAGAGGTGAATCTGATTTATGTTCTTTATTAAAAGAGCACAATGTTTTGGGTATAAAAGATATTGATACAAGATATTTAACTAAAATGATTAGAGATGAAGGTGCGATGATGATGATTGCATCTACAGAAATTTCCAATAAAGAAGAATTAGCTAAACAATTAACTGCAAGTCCTAGAATAGAAGATATTAATTATATAGAAGAAGTTAGTACTAAAGAGCCATATATTCATAAAAATGGAGCTTGGAATCACCAAGTTCTTTCTTATAATAAAGCTGTAATGAGTGATAAAAAAATAGTTGTTATAGATTTTGGTGTAAAAAGAAATATTTTAAATGAGTTAGTTGAATCAGGACTTGAAGTTGAAGTTGTGCCTTCATCATTTAAAGCTGATGATTTAATAACTAGATATGAAGCAAAAGAGATTGGTGGTGTATTTTTATCAAATGGACCAGGTGATCCCCTTACTTTAGTAAAAGAGAAAGAAGAAGTTCAAAAATTAATTGCTACTGATATTCCTATCATTGCAATTTGTTTAGGGCATCAAATGCTTTCTATCGCACATGGTTTTGATACTTATAAACTTAAATTTGGACAACATGGTGGTAACCATCCTGTTGCAAATAATGGTGTAGTTGAGATAACTGCACAAAACCATAATTATAGTGTTCCTGATGATATTATAAAAATTGCGGAAGTAACTCATAAAAATCTATTTGATAATACAATTGAAGGTGTGAGATACAATAATAAGAATATTTATTCAATTCAACATCATCCAGAAGCTAGTCCTGGACCTCATGACTCTAAGTACATCTTTAAACAATTTGCTGAGATGGTAAATTAATAAAATTAACTGTATATTTAAGGACTAATATGGAATCTTTAGAAAAGAATACAGGAACTACTAATCAATTAGCTCAAAACAGTGCTAATAAAGAAATTGATGCAATGAAAATGCTACTTAAACTTAGTAGTAAAATACCATTTTTTTCTATTCTAAGTAAAGATGAAATTGAAGAGATAATCACAGAAGTAAAAATCATAACATACAAAAATAAAGAAATCATATTTCAAGAGGGTGAAACTACTAGAAATTATATATATTATTTACTAAAAGGTAAACTTTATATAAATAGAAAAAAGCAAATAGATTCAAGGTCAAGTGTTAGAATTGCTACAATTGATAAACCAGCGCTATTTGGTGAAATGATGAGACTTACAGGAGAACCTAGAAGTGCTACTGTTGAGTCAGGAGAGTCTAATACATTAGTATTGGCCTTTCGAATTAAAGACTTTAAAGAACAAACTAGTATTTCAAAATTTTATAAAAATGTTATTATAGAACTATCTGCAAAAATTGTGCAGATGAATAAAAAACACTATTAATTAAAGAACAAACTTTAATAATAGTTGATACACTCCAGCAGAAGCAATACCAGCCGCAAGTCCTGCAACTAAATCATCACCCATAACTCCCCATCCACCTTTTACATTTTTATCAATTTTGCCAATAATTGATGGTTTCCAAATATCAAAAAGTCTAAAGAACAGAAATGCTAAAGGTGCAAGATAAAACATATTTTCATTTGTAATACCACAAATTGAAAGGGCAAGCCACATTCCAGCTAATTCATCTATGACAATCTCTTTACCATCATGCATTCCAACTTCTTTTTCGTAGATATTGATTTGTTTAATTGCAATAACTGAAATTAAAAGTGAAAGTAAAAAAAGTGTTGACACATGAACATATTGTAAAAGAAATATACCCAAAATCAAGGCAACAAAGCTACCAACAGTACCTGGAGCTTTAGGAGATAATCCACTATAAAAAAGAGTTAAAAAAGCTTTTCTCATTATTTTTTCTTCTCAATTCCTAATTTTTTTCTTTTTTCCCAAAGTGATTTTCTAGAAATACCAAGTTTTTTAGATAGTTCAGTATCAGGATATTTTGATTGAAACGATATAACCATCATCTTAACATAGTCATTTATTGTCATAATATTGTTATTTAACATAAACATATCAGGTCTCATAAATTCAATTTTTGGAAATGGAAAATCAACTTCTTTTTCTAAGGAACTAATAATACAGTTTTTATGCTCTATTGCAATACAAACATTATCTTTAGCACTTTTCTTTAATGAATGGTAATCAGTTAGGTAGACTACTTCTTTATTTGTAATAGTTGATAACTCTTTTTGCCAAGTTGGACTATCAAGGGCTATAAATCTAATTGGTAGTTTTAAAGATTTTGATATCTCAAATGCTAACTTATCTGTACATCTTTGTGAATTTGTTTCCACAAGCATTGGTAAAGAGTGTGATATATTAACACCAGTTGTATCAATTTCTTCAAGTAAAAATTCAACATATGTTTTAAGAGTAGATAACTCTTGTTTCATCTGTCTACACTCTTTGTAGTGATAAATTTTTCTTATTAATTCATCCATAATAAATGGTTTCATAATATAATCTTTTGCACCTTCATTGATTGGTTCAGTAACAGTTTCATCACTAATATAAGAAACAAGCAAGATTATAATAGAGTTTTTATATTTTTGAATAGTTTTTTTTACCATTTCACTAGGAAGTGAAGTTGATAATAAAACCATGTCATAATCTTTTGTTAAATTATTATTTGGCATTTCAACAAAATCACAAGAATGACCATCATCAAGTATTCTTGAAACAACTTTTTGTGCTAGATAAATCTCATTTTCTATTATCAATATATTCATTTATTCTTCCAATCAAAATATTTTAATGTTGCAACACTATGTACTGTAACACCTTCACTTCTTCCAACAAAGCCAAGTTTTTCAGCAGTTGTTGCTTTAACATTTACATATTGCATATCAATATTCAATAGTTGTGCCATAGACTTCTTAATTTGAAATTTAAAAGGGTTTATTTTAGGTTTTTGTGCAAGGATTGTAAAATCTACATTAATTATCTCATAACCAACACTATAAATAAAGTTTACTATTTTCTCAAGTAATACTTTTGAGTCAATATTTTTATATGTATCATCCGTGTCTGGGAAAAACTCTCCAATATCACCTGCTCCACAAGCTCCCAAAAGTGCATCAATTACCGAATGAATTAATACATCTCCATCACTATGCGCTTTAAATCCCACTTCACTATCAATTTTAACTCCACCAAGTACCATTTGTTTATTCTCTTCAAAGGCATGAATATCTATTCCAAATCCCGTAAAGAAATTATTTGAAGGTGCCTCAAGACAAGGGGTTGATTTAAGATCTTCTTGAAAAGTTAACTTATTACTTTCTATACTTCCTTTTATATAAAAAACTGATTCATTGATGTTTTTTATAGCGGAACTATCATCTGTAAAAAAAGTATCAGTATCAAGGGCTTTTTTTAGAATTTTTGTATTTGAAAGTTGGGGAGTTTGTATAAGTTTTACTTCATCTCTATTGATTGTTTCATTTTTAAATACAACAGTATCTGCTACATTTAAAACAGGAACAATACATGAAGCTTTTTCTTTATTTGAAATAAGGTCTAAAATAACATCTTTGGGTACACAAGTTCTAGCAACATCAGTAACCATTACATACTCAGAATCAATTATTTTTAAAGCATTTGTCATAGACTCTTGTCTAGTCTCTCCGCCTAAAATAAAGTTATATTCATCTGAAAAGTTTTTCATGTAAGATAGTTCATCTTTTGAAGCAGTAATAACTACTTTGTCAAAATTATAATAAGAAATAATGTTTTTAGTAACAAATAACCATAAAGGAATATCTCCTACTCTTAACCATTGTTTCTTACAATTAAGCCCAAATCTAGTAGAGTTCCCAGCACATAATATTAATAAAGTAACTTTAGACAACAATACCCCTTGTGTAAAAAAGTTACAAATTATAACTAATGTTACTTATGAAAAATTTAAGTTAGAAAATTAGTTAATTATTATGAAATTATTGTTCGTTCATCTTTTCTTTGATTCTATCAATAGCATTTACTAAAGGTTCAATTTCAAGATTATATTTTGTAGCTAATTCCAAAGCTCTTTCAACATGTTCATCACCTAATGGATTCCTTATATCAGTTAAAACTTTTACTACTTCAAGTATTTTAACTTTTCTTTGGTACTCTTCTGGGCATTGTTCAATATTACCTACAAATCCAATAGTAAAAATAAGATTATGACTTAAATTCCAGTGTTTGAAAATATTTGCAGTAATTCTAGAACATGAAAACCCAGTAAAAGATTCTTCAATACTAGATAAGCTCCCTTCTGCTGTTTTTAATGCTTCCTGGAACTCTTCAGTTTTATTTTGTTCTTGAATTATTTCAGAGATAATAAATTTACCAGTTTCTTGTAAAAATGCTGGTAATAATAGATCTTCTTTAAGTCCAAAATCAATTTCACCAACCCAATTATTTATGATATTAGAGGCTAAGTTTGATGCCATCAAGAAATCATCAGTTGATATATTATAGGCATTTAAATTTGATTTTATTAAATCTTGAACTACAGAACCAAGGGCAATAGAAATAGTAAAATTTATTCCAAGTAAATTTACAGCTCGACTTGGAGTTTCCACTTCACTTCTAAATCCAAACATTGCAGAATTGGCAACTCTTAGAAGAGTTGTAATAATAAGTGGATCTTGCTCAATAATCTTTAAAAGCTCGACAGGTTCTTTTTCTGGGCGTCTTCTAAAATTTTCTAATTCGATAACACTATTTGGTAAAGGTGGTAGCGATTCTATTTTTTCTATAATATCAGTTTTCATTTATTTCCCTATTGTTCATAAAATAATAGATTATTTTTACTTATTATTGCCTTATTTATGTTTTTATCATATGCACAATGGTGTATTAATGTTATGCAAATAATAATTTCCATATGAACTTATTTACTATTTTTATTAATCTCAAACTTTACCAACAATTATGCTAATAAAATTTTTATTATTAAATATTATACCAATTTTTCTTTCATTTATATAGTATATTAAATTATCTTCTTTCTGTAATGTATATATTTTATTAATTATTTCTCTTTAACATTGAATATATAGCCTTGAGTTATTTTAGTGAAATATAGAAAAATGACTATAGAATATTAATAAAACAAAATTAATTTAATAGATTAAGTTTTTATAAACTTAACTTGATATAATCAGGAAAATTTTTATATAGGGATATTTTATGAGAGATTGGTTAGATAATCATAAAGATGATGAAGTAAGAACTCAGATGCATTATGCAAAAAAGGGCATGATTACACCAGAAATGGAATATGTTGCAAAAGTAGAAAAAATTGAACCAGAATTGGTTAGAAGTGAAATTGCAAGGGGAAGATTAATTATTCCTGCAAATGTAAATCATAAACATTTAAAACCAATGGCAATAGGAATGGCATCAAGTTGTAAAATTAATGCAAATATTGGTTCTTCTGCTTTAGCTTCAGACATTGCAGGTGAAGTTGAAAAAGTTGATGTATGTTTAAAACATGGTGCTGATACTATTATGGACCTTAGTACTGGGGGTGACCTTGATTCTATTAGAAGTGCAGTAATTGAGCATTCTACTGTGCCTATTGGGACAGTTCCAATTTATCAAATTTTGCATGACTGTAAAGACAAAATTGAAGATTTATCAATTGAAGTTATGTTAAAAGTTTTAGAAAAACAAGCTTTACAAGGTGTTTCATATTTTACAATTCATGCAGGATTTTTATTACAATTTATGCCTCATGTTGCAAAAAGAAAGATGGGAATAGTATCAAGAGGTGGTTCACTTATGGCTGCTTGGATGATGCACTACCATAAAGAAAATCCTTTTTATGATGCTTTTGATGAGATTTTAGATATTTGTAGAAGACATGATGTATCTTTATCTTTAGGGGATAGTTTAAGACCAGGATGTCTATTTGATGCCTCTGATGAAGCACAACTTTCAGAATTAAAAATACTTGGGGAGCTTACAAAAAGAGCGTGGGAAAAAGATGTTCAAGTTATGATTGAAGGTCCAGGACATGTTCCTTTAAATCAAATTGAGAGAAATATGAAATTAGAAAGAGAGTATTGTCATGAAGCTCCTTTTTATATCTTAGGACCACTTACTACTGATATTGCTGCTGGATATGATCATATTTCATCTGCAATTGGTGCAGCTGTTGGTGGATGGCATGGAGCTAGTATGCTTTGTTATGTTACACCAAAAGAGCATTTAGGTTTACCAAATGCCCAAGATGTTAGAGAAGGTATTATTGCATATAAAATAGCAGCTCATAGTGCTGATATCGCAAGAGGAAGAAAAGGTGCAAGGGATATTGATGATGAAATGTCTGATGCTAGATATGCTTTTGATTGGAACAAACAATTTGAACTATGTTTAGATCCAGATCGGGCTAAAGAGTATCATGATGAAACACTTCCTCAAGATGTATTTAAAGAAGCTGAATTTTGCTCAATGTGTGGACCAAAATTTTGTTCATACAAAATCACTCAAAAGATCGTTGAAGAACACGGTGAAGCTATGAAAGCAGCTGTTTAAAGATAATTTTGTGAATGTAAAAGTACTTAAACCTTGTCATTGTATAAGAAGGTTTAAGTATGATGAAGTTTTTGAGTATTATAATAAAGAAGATGCTTTTAAAAAAGCAGAAGAAATTATTGAAGTAATGAAAACAAAAAGTTGTCAGACCCATGAGTTTTTTATAAATGAAAAGGATGATGGCTTTGAAATATCAAGTAAAGTTAATTATAAATCATGGTAAAATAAGTATGATTTTTAATTAAGATAAAAATTATCCTATTTTCTCTATAATGCGAAAAAATTGAATAATAATTTGAAGGAAGTATTGATGGCAAATGTAGCTGATATAAAAAAAGAATTAGAAAAAGTAATTTACCCAGGTTTTACAAAATCAATTGTAGAGTTTGGATTTTTAAAAAATGTTGAAGTAAATGGTGATGCTGTAAGTATACTTGTAGAAATAACTTCAAGTGTACAAGAAGTAGAACATGAAATAAGAACTAATATTAAAAAAGTATTAGAAAATATTGGTGTTACAAATTTAGATTTACAAGTAAAAAAACCAGAAGCACCAAAACAAACAAGTAATAGTGTAAGTGGAAAAAATATTGCTCCACAAATTAAAAATTTTGTAATGGTATCTTCAGGAAAAGGTGGAGTTGGTAAATCAACTACAACTGTTAACCTAGCAGTAGCTGCTGCTATGCAAGGTAAAAGAGTTGGTATTTTAGATGCTGATATTTATGGACCAAATATTCCTCGAATGTTCGGATTACAAGGTAAAGAAGTTGAAGTAATCGGAAATAAAGCAAAACCATTCCATGCTTATGGTGTAGATGTTATGTCTATGGGATCACTTATGGAAGAGGGACAAGCTCTTATTTGGAGAGGTGCTATGATTATGAAGGCAATCCAACAACTTCTAAGAGATATTTTATGGGAAGAATTAGACATTTTATTTATTGATATGCCTCCTGGAACTGGTGATGCACAATTAACATTGGCTCAAAGTGTTCCTGTAACTTGTGGTGTAAATGTTACAACTCCTCAACATGTAGCACTTGATGATTCAAGAAGAAGTTTAGATATGTTTAAAAAACTTCATATTCCAGTTGGTGGAATTGTTGAAAATATGAGTGGATTTATTTGTCCTACATGTAATACAGAATCTGATATTTTCGGAATGGGTACTTGTGAAGCCCTAGCAAAAGAGTACGGAACAACTGTTTTAGGAAACTTGCCAATTGAACCTGCTATTAGAGAAGGTGGAGACAATGGTAAGCCAATCGTATATTTCCATCCTGAATCAATTTCTGCAAAAAGATATATGAAAGCCGCTGAAACATTAATTGAATTTATTGATAATGTAAGTGAAAAAGCAGAAAATGCTTCTATTCAACCAACTACACCTCCTGGTGTATCAGCCTGTTCAACAGCAAAATAATTATTAAGAATATTTAGAGTTTTTAACTCTAAATATTCCTCTTTAAAACTACCCATTTTATAGCATCATAATAAAAAATTAATTAACTTATATCAAATGATTATAAATCCTTAGATATAATAAACAAAAAATTATTAGGCTTATTATGAAAAAACACCTAGAAACAAAACTTTCTCATCTGCAAGATTTTGCTACAATCCAAGACCAGTACGGTGCTTCGCACTTTCCTATATACAACACAGGAACCTTTGATTTAAAAAAACAAGATGGTGAAAAGATATATGATTATACAAGAAGTGATAATCCTACAAGAGAAGCTTTAGAAAATCTTTTTACAGATGTAGAAAATGGAGCAGGTTGCGTTTGTACACATACAGGAATTGGTGCAGTATCACTTTTATTTGAAACAGTTTTAAAAGCAAACTCTCAAGTTTTGGTAGAATCTGATTGTTATGGAGGAACTTTTAGATTATTAAAAGTTTTCCAAGGAAAATATAATATTAAAGTACATTTTGCTGATTTTTTAAGTGAACCAGAATTGGAAAAAATTTTAAAAAACAATAAAATTGATTTAGTTTTATGTGAATCACCAACAAATCCTGGTCTTAAAATAATTGATATAGGTATGGTATCTGTTTTGGCAAAAAAATATAATGCTCTTTTTGCACTTGATAATTCACTAGCAACTTTTATTTCACAACGGCCACTTGATATGGGTGCTGATTTTTCACTTTTCTCTACTACTAAATATATCTCAGGACATGGAAGTGTAGTAGCTGGTGCAATTGTTGCAAAAACAAAAGAATTGGCTGATGAACTTCACTATTATGCAAATGCCCATGGTAGAAGTCAAAATCCAATGGATGTATTTTTAATAAGCTTAGGAATACCAACTCTTAAAATAAGAATGAAAGAACATCAAAAAAACTCTATATTGATAGCTGAATTTTTGGAAAAACAAAGTTTTATAAAAGCAGTTATGCATCCAGGTTTAAAATCGCACCCTCAACACAAACTTGCAACTTATCAAATGGATTATATTCCAGGAGTTTTTTGTGCAGAGTTTATAAATAAAGATTTTGCAGAGAAGTTTATTGAAAACACAAAAATCTTTGGTGAAAAATGTTCTTTTGGAAGTCCTGATTCTAGAGTAGAAATTCCTGCAAAAATATCACATGCTTCTTTTTCAAAAGAGGAATTAGCTGCAATTGGAATAAGTGATGGTACAGTTAGATTTTCTATTGGATTAGAAAATGTTGAAGATTTAATAGAAGATATTGAGCAAGCATTAAAATAGATGAATAATAGCCCGTTTAAGCCTATAGTATGTGGTGAAACACTGCCACAAAATAATGTTCATGCCGTAAGTGTAAGTATGCCAAAACTTCAAGATGTAATTGATTATGAAGAGGGTTTTGGCGAAGCTATGGAAAAAATTAAATCTGGTTATCCAAGGTTTACTATGCATCCATATTTAAGAATCCTTGCAAAATATATAAAAGAAAAGTATAAAGTAAATGATTCTTATGAAGTGGTACTTTTAAGTTCACAAAAAGCTGTTGATATTTTAAGTGATAAATATTTTATTCATAATAAAATAGAGATAGATGAACCCTTTGGCGTAATATTGGTACAAAATGGTACTTGTCAACTTCAAAGAGTTTTAATGTTTATACAACATGTTGGGTACAACTTATCTTCAAGACTTGCAGAAGATTATTTATATAATATTGCATTGATAAATTCAAAACATAAAGAAGAAATAGAAAAAGAAGAGCTTGCTTTTGATTTAGTAGTTTCAACTTTGGGAAAAGCTTATAATCAAGCAAAAGAAAATATTACCTTAGCCCCTTCTGGTATGAATGCTATGTATGGTGTTGTAAAAGGTTTGAAAAATATCCAAAGAAAAAATGGAAGGGATATTTTAGTTCAACTTGGTTGGTTATATTTAGATACTATGAATATAGTAAAACACTATTATGAACAATCAAAAGTTTTCCCTGATGTAAAAAATTTAGATTTATTAGAAGAGTACTTAAAAGAAAATGGCTTTAAAGTAAGTGCAATAATCACAGAAGTTCCTACAAATCCTCTTTTATTATGTGTTGATATGAAAAGATTAAACGCTCTTTGCAAAAAATATAATATTCCTTTGGTTGTTGATTCTACATTAGCAACACCATATAATATAAATTTAAATAATTATGCAGATATATATGTGGAGTCTCTTACAAAATTTGCTTCAGGTAATGCAGATGTACTAATGGGTGCAATTATTTTAAATCAAAAGTCAAAACTTTCTCATATGAGTGTAGAGTTCTTTAAACATTGTGATAAAGCATATATAAAAGATATTCAAAGAATAGCTTTTGAAATAAAAGATTATGAGAAAAGAGTTAAAAAAATTAGTTCAAATACAAAAGCTTTGGTTGAATATTTAAAAACCTGTTCTTATATAGATAAAATATATTATTGTTTAAATGATGAAAACGAATTTGAATATAAACAAATAATGAAAGATGATAACTCATATACAGGACTTATCTCTGTAACATTTAATAAACCATTTGAATCTATATATGATAATCTAAATTTTGCAAAAGGACCAAGCCTTGGCACAGAATTTACACTTCTTATGCCTTATACTTATCTTGCACATTATGATTATGTAAAAAGTGAAGAAGGTTCAAAACGATTAATTGAGATTGGATTACCAAAAGATATACTTAGAATTTCTGTTGGAAGTGAAAATATAAATGACATAATAGAAGAATTCAAAAGATTGGAGCAATAATTATGAACATTGATAAAATAAAAGAACTGATTTTAAGATTCTCAAATGAAAGGGATTGGGATAAATTTCACAATCCAAAAAATTTAGCAATGGCACTTAGTGTAGAAACAGCAGAACTAGTTGAAATTTTTCAATGGCTAAATGAAGACCAAAGCTTAAATTTAGATAAGTCAAAAAAAGAGCATTTAGAAGAAGAAATTGCAGATATTGCAGTTTATTTGCTAAGAATTTGTTATTCACACAATATAGATTTAGAAAAAGCAATTATTTCTAAAATGAAGAAAAATGAAATAAAGTATCCCTTATATGACAAAAATGGCGAAAAAATCGACTATGGGAAGAAAAACTAATGCAAAAAAGATTTTTTTTCAAAATTTAAGCCAAGATTAAAGAAAAGCGCTTGACAAAGACAAAAAAACCTATTATAATTCCCGTCCAATTTGAGTGACAAACGTCGCAAAGGGTTGATGTTCTTTAACAAACTACGGTTTTAAGAAGTAAGTAACTTTTATAAACCGAATATGATATAAAACAAGAGAATTTATACAATTCTCGTCTATTAAAAAAACAATGAGTAATGTCAGTAAACAATTGCAATTAATCTTTTTAGGAAGATTAGATAAAAGAGTTAGACACTAGTCATGATTAAACTAAACATTTATGGAGAGTTTGATCCTGGCTCAGAGTGAACGCTGGCGGCGTGCTTAACACATGCAAGTCGAACGAGAACGGATTATAGCTTGCTATAATTGTCAGCTAAGTGGCGCACGGGTGAGTAATATATAGGTAACATGCCCTAGAGAGGGGGATAACAGATGGAAACGTCTGCTAACACCCCATATGCCTTTAAGACCTAAGTCTGCAAGGGAAACATTTATGGCTCTAGGATTGGCCTGTACGGTATCAGTTAGTTGGTGAGGTAATGGCTCACCAAGACAATGACACCTAACTGGTTTGAGAGGATGATCAGTCACACTGGAACTGAGACACGGTCCAGACTCCTACGGGAGGCAGCAGTGGGGAATATTGCACAATGGACGAAAGTCTGATGCAGCAACGCCGCGTGGAGGATGACACATTTCGGTGCGTAAACTCCTTTTATATAGGAAGATAATGACGGTACTATATGAATAAGCACCGGCTAACTCCGTGCCAGCAGCCGCGGTAATACGGAGGGTGCAAGCGTTACTCGGAATTACTGGGCGTAAAGAGCGTGTAGGCGGGTAAATAAGTTGGAAGTGAAATCCTATGGCTCAACCATAGAACTGCTTCCAAAACTGTTAACCTAGAATGTGGGAGAGGTAGATGGAATTTCTGGTGTAGGGGTAAAATCCGTAGATATCAGAAGGAATACCGATTGCGAAGGCGATCTACTGGAACACAATTGACGCTGAGACGCGAAAGCGTGGGGAGCAAACAGGATTAGATACCCTGGTAGTCCACGCCCTAAACGATGTACACTAGTTGTTGTGAGGCTAGACCTTGCAGTAATGCAGTTAACACATTAAGTGTACCGCCTGGGGAGTACGGTCGCAAGATTAAAACTCAAAGGAATAGACGGGGACCCGCACAAGCGGTGGAGCATGTGGTTTAATTCGACGATACGCGAAGAACCTTACCTGGTCTTGACATAGAAAGAACTTTCCAGAGATGGATTGGTGCCTGCTTGCAGGAGCTTTCATACAGGTGCTGCACGGCTGTCGTCAGCTCGTGTCGTGAGATGTTGGGTTAAGTCCCGCAACGAGCGCAACCCTCGTCGTTAGTTGCTAACAGTTCGGCTGAGAACTCTAACGAGACTGCCTACGCAAGTAGGAGGAAGGTGAGGACGACGTCAAGTCATCATGGCCCTTACGACCAGGGCTACACACGTGCTACAATGGGGTATACAAAGAGCAGCAATACGGTGACGTGGAGCGAATCTCAAAAATGCCTCCCAGTTCGGATTGTAGTCTGCAACTCGACTACATGAAGTTGGAATCGCTAGTAATCGTAGATCAGCTATGCTACGGTGAATACGTTCCCGGGTCTTGTACTCACCGCCCGTCACACCATGGGAGTTGAATTCATTCGAAGCGGGGATGCTAAAATAGCTACCTTCCACAGTGGATTTAGCGACTGGGGTGAAGTCGTAACAAGGTAACCGTAGGAGAACCTGCGGTTGGATCACCTCCTTTCAGAGTAATGAGATTAGATTCGTTTCTAATCTCAAGAAATAAAAAAACAATGGGTAAATATCCAATATCATATTCGGTTTGTAAAGGTTATTGAAAATAATAGGTGAAGAATGGGCCTATAGCTCAGCTGGCTAGAGCGCTCGACTGATAATCGTGAGGTCCCAGGTTCAAGTCCTGGTAGGCCCACCATGATTGAATAATCTTTGTTGGGGAATTAGCTCAGCTGGGAGAGCGCCTGCCTTGCACGCAGGAGGTCAGCGGTTCGATCCCGCTATTCTCCACCAACATTACACCAAAACCAAAGTAGAACGCAAATTAGTAAATTTTAATATTAGTACTTAAGAGAAGTATTAATATTAGGATTTATCCTAAATGTTATTTAAAAATTTAATGTTAAAGTCTTTAAAATTTTTTCGAATTAGAATAAAGAGATTTATTTTAATACAAAATAGAAAACAATTTAAACACACAATTACTGTTTTATTAAATATTGTATTTAATAAGATAGTAGCCAAGGAATAATTATCAAAAAAGGTAACTATAGAGATATAGTTATACAAATTATAAGCTATTAAGGGCTAATGGTGGATGCCTAGACTGTAAGAGGCGATGAAGGACGTATTAGGCTGCGATAAGCCTCGGGGAGCTGCCAAAGAGCTTTGATCCGAGGATTTCCGAATGGGACAACCCAGCATATAGAGATATATGTTACCCTGCGGGGAGCTAACCTGGTGAAGTGAAACATCTCAGTAGCCAGAGGAAGAGAAATCAAATGAGATTCCGTAAGTAGCGGCGAGCGAACGCGGATTAGGACAAACCCTATGCTTGCATAGGGGGTTGTAGGACCATAATGTGAGACTTAAAAGAGTAGTAGAAATATCTGGAAAGGTATAGCATAGAAGGTGAAACTCCTGTATACGAAACTCTTGAGAGCTCTATTGGTATCCTGAGTAGGACGGAACACGTGATATTTTGTCTGAATCTGGGGGGACCACCCTCCAATCCTAAATACTACTTACAGATCGATAGTGAACAAGTACCGTGAGGGAAAGGTGAAAAGTACTCCAGCGAGGAGAGTGAAATAGAACCTGAAACCATTAGCTTACAATCATTCGGAGCCCTATGTTGCTTGCAACAGGGTGACGGACTGCCTTTTGCATAATGAGCCTGCGAGTTGTGGTGTCTGGCAAGGTTAAGTCAAGTACGGAGCCGTAGCGAAAGCGAGTCTTAATAGGGCGACATAGTCAGATGCTGCAGACCCGAAACGAAGTGATCTATCCATGAGCAGGTTGAAGCTGGTGTAAGAGCCAGTGGAGGACCGAACCCATTGACGTTGAAAAGTCTCGGGATGACTTGTGGATAGGGGTGAAAGGCCAATCAAACTTCGTGATAGCTGGTTCTCTCCGAAATATATTTAGGTATAGCCTTATGTCGTAACATATAGGGGTAGAGCACTGAATGGGCTAGGGCTGCTTACCGCGGTACCAAACCCTATCAAACTTCGAATACTATATGCGTAATCATAGGAGTCAGGCGATGGGTGATAAAATCCACCGTCGAGAGGGGAACAACCCAGACTAACAGCTAAGGTCCCAAAGTTACATCTAAGTGGAAAACGATGTGAAGTTACTGTGACAACCAGGAGGTTGGCTTAGAAGCAGCCACCCTTTAAAGAAAGCGTAACAGCTCACTGGTCTAGTGATTTTGCGCGGAAAATATAACGGGGCTAAGATGTACACCGAAGCTTTAGACTTGTACTTGTACAAGTGGTAGGAGAGCGTTCTATTCAGCGTTGAAGGTATACCGACGAGGAGTGCTGGAGCGGATAGAAGTGAGCATGCAGGCATGAGTAGCGATAATTGAGGTGAGAATCCTCAACGCCGAAAACCCAAGGTTTCCTACGCGATGCTCGTCATCGTAGGGTTAGTCGGGACCTAAGTCGAGTCCGAAAGGGGTAGACGATGGCAAATTGATTAATATTTCAATACCAACAAATAAGCGCGATGTGGGGACGCATAGAGTTAATCGAGGTCACTGATGGAATAGTGGCTCGAAGGATGTAGGTTGTATCTTAGGCAAATCCGGGATACATTCGACCGAGATCTTACAGGCTGTTGCGATTCTTCGGAATCAATTCAGAATCGATGATACTGTCGTGCCAAGAAAAGCCACTAAGTATATTATTTGTTGCCCGTACCGTAAACCGACACAGGTGGGTGGGATGAGTATTCTAAGGCGCGTGGAAGAACCCTGGTTAAGGAACTCTGCAAACTAGCACCGTATCTTCGGTATAAGGTGTGCCTACTATTGTATAGAAACTTGCTTTCAAAAGCGATAGAGGTTGCAACAAAGAGTCCCTCCCGACTGTTTACCAAAAACACAGCACTTTGCTAACTCGCAAGAGGATGTATAAGGTGTGACGCCTGCCCGGTGCTCGAAGGTTAACTGATGATGTCAGCGCAAGCGAAGCATTTGATTGAAGCCCGAGTAAACGGCGGCCGTAACTATAACGGTCCTAAGGTAGCGAAATTCCTTGTCGGTTAAATACCGACCTGCATGAATGGCGTAACGAGATGGGAGCTGTCTCAACCAGGGATCCAGTGAAATTGTAGTGGAGGTGAAAATTCCTCCTACCCGCGGAAAGACGGAAAGACCCCGTGCACCTTTACTACAGCTTGACACTGTAGCTTGGATATTCATGTGCAGGATAGGTGGGAGGCTATGAACTATGGACGCAAGTACATAGGGAGCCACCCTTGAGATACCACCCTTGAATATTTGAGTTACTAACTGGGACGAGTTATCCTCGTTCAGGACAATGTCTGGTGGGTAGTTTGACTGGGGCGGTCGCCTCCTAAAAAGTAACGGAGGCTTGCAAAGGTTGGCTCAAAGCGGATGGAAATCGCTTGTTGAGTATAATGGCATAAGCCAGCCTGACTGTAAGAGATACAACTCGAGCAGAGACGAAAGTCGGTCATAGTGATCCGGTGGTTCTGTGTGGAAGGGCCATCGCTCAAAGGATAAAAGGTACGCCGGGGATAACAGGCTGATCTCCCCCAAGAGCTCACATCGACGGGGAGGTTTGGCACCTCGATGTCGGCTCATCGCATCCTGGGGCTGGAGCAGGTCCCAAGGGTATGGCTGTTCGCCATTTAAAGCGGTACGCGAGCTGGGTTCAGAACGTCGTGAGACAGTTCGGTCCCTATCTTCCGTGGGCGTAGGAAAGTTGAAGAGATTTGTCCCTAGTACGAGAGGACCGGGATGAACGTACCACTGGTGTACCAATTGTTCTGCCAAGAGCATCGTTGGGTAGCTACGTACGGATGTGATAAGAGCTGAAAGCATCTAAGCTCGAAGCCAACTCTAAGATGAACTTTCCCTGAAGATCCCAGCAAGACTAGCTGGTTGATAGGCTGGATGTGTAAGTGAAGTAATTCATTTAGCTGACCAGTACTAATAGATCGTTTGGCTTATTTTATATATTTCTTGGTTTACTATCTTATTAAGTACATACTTAATGAGTATGTGTGTAAAAGACTTTAACATTAATATACTCAAGATTGAGTTGAGTATTAAGAGCATTTATTGCTTTTACTACTCAACTTTGTTGGTGATTATAGAGAAGTGGAAATACCCGGCTCCATTCCGAACCCGGAAGTCAAGCACTTCATCGCTGATAATACTGCAGGGTCCCCTTGTGGAAACGTAAGTCGTCGCCAACTCTTGAGTCTTTTTTAAGCTTAGTTCTATTTAGACTTTCAGTCTTTTTAGCACTGAGCTTTTTTTTAGCACTTTTTTTACTGTTATTTATTTCTTCTAACAGGATTCTTTGATATTATTTTCTATTACTTTTATCAGAATTTATTTCTTTTATTCTATTCTCTCCTATTATGCTTTTTTCTTTATATCGTACTTTGATATTAAATTATTCTATCTTTCTTATTTAGAAGCTCTTATATTTGTTTATAACACTATATTAAGTTGATTTATTTTCTTTCTTGTTATACAATTAGGATATTTATATAAAGGATACAAAATGTATTTAGATAAAATTGGGATTCTAGTAGGAATTGGGTTAATAATATTTATGGTATTAAGTTTTGTAGTAAAGTATTTTATACGAAATAAAGAGTAGAGACTACTCTTCTTTTCTTGAATTTTTTTCGTCAATTCCTGACATACCAAATCTTCTAGCAAGTTCTTGTTTAATTCTATCAGGAGATATGTTTTTGCTTGCTAATGCAACCATTGTGTGGTAAACTAAATCTGCTGCTTCATAAATCATTTCTTCACTATTATCATCTTTAACTGCAAAAGTAAATTCACCTGCTTCTTCAACAATTTTCTTAAGCATAGAGTTCTCTTTGCCATTTAATAGTTTAGATGTATAAGATTTCTTAGGATCATCATTTTTTCTATCTTGAATAACATGAAATAAGTTATCTAAAACAGAATATTTATTAGTTGTATTAACTTCTACATCACTAATTATTTCATTTGTTTCTAAGTTAGTAAAGAAGCATGATTTTCTGCCTGTATGACAAGCTACGCCTTCTTGTATAACTTTTATTAGTATTGTATCATTATCACAATCAAGCATTATTTTTGCGATTTCTTGTGTATGACCAGATTCTTCACCTTTTTTCCAAATTCGTTGTTTACTTCTTGAAAAGTAGTGAGCAAATTTTGTAGATAGAGTTAAGTCTAAAGCTTCTTTATCCATATAGGCTAACATTAAAACTTCATTTGTTGTTGAATCTTGTGTGATAACTGGAATCAAACCATTCATTTTTTCCCATGCAATATTTTCTATATTCTTCATCTTTTTACCTTAAAAATTTTTGCCTAAATTAATTCTTACACCATCAATAGATTTTTGTTCTGTATTTAAATCAACAGTACCATCTATTTCTATTTCATCTTTGTTTTTTGGAGTTAAATCAACTTCTTTATTTACTGGTTTAGTCAATAAATCTTCTTTTTTTTGATAATCTTTTTTTGTTTTTTGTTTTGTTTGTATGTTTGGGTTTAATAATTTAATATCATTTAAGTCAATATTATTTTTTTGATCTTTGGCATTTAGTAAAACTATAGAGCTTAACAGAACAAAGATTAATATAAATATTTTATTTAACATAGGTATCCAAATATAAAGAGTAGAAAACTACTCTTTATAAAATTATTTGTTTATTGCAGAATTTATAGCTCTATCTTTAGTATCTACCCAAATATTTGGAGTAGAACCACCAGGAGTTAAGAAGATTTTTGCATCTTTATTAACTTTTAAAGCATCATTAAATTTACCTTGAATTTGTATTTGTTGCATTTTAAGTAAATTTGGTGTTAATGATTCAGCAATAACTTTATTTGCTGCTGCTTGTGCTTTAGCTTCAATAGTTACAGCATCTGCTCTACCTTTAGCTTCAATTCTATTAGCTTCAGCATCACCTGTAGCTTTTGCAGCTACTTTTTGAGCTTCTTGTTTAGTTCTTTGAACTTCGTATTTAACTCTTTCAGACTCTTGATTAGCAATTTGAACTCTTTCAATTTGTTCTTTTATCTTAGGAGGAAGTCCGATTTCTCTTAACTGAACAGATAGTAAAGAAACAGGTTTCTCTGGCAAGGCATTGATATTTGCTCTTATACCATCTTCAATTTTAACTGCGATTTCATTTCTTTTTGTTGGTAATTCTTCTGCTGTATATGTTCCAACAACATTTCTAACTATATCTCTAACAACTGGGTTGATAATCTTTTCTTCCCATGAAAGTCCCCAATTAGCAATAGTAGTTGGTGCACCATCAGCTGTAAGTTTATATTGAACAGTTAATTCTATAGATACAGGTAATCCTCTTGCATCAAGAATATTAATTGCAGGATTTAATTTAATTCCCGAATCATAACCACCAATTTGTTCAACACTTGAATAGTTAATAAGTCTAACTTTTGTATCTATTACGATAACTTTTTGAACGACAGGAAGATAAAGATGAAAACCTGGATTCAAAGGAATACTTTCATATTTACCTGCAGTTACTTTAATACCTACTTGACCTGATTCAATAATTACAAAAGGTCTAAATACAAATAACATTATTATTACAATTATAATTGCATAAATGAAACCTGCTTTTTTACCAAAGTTTTTAAAGAATTCAGGTGGCTCAAAAGGAGGTTGATATCCTCCTCCATTAGAGCCCCCACCGCTGTTTTTGTTTTGTTGTCTATTTTTAAAATAATCATTATCTATTGGCATTAATATCCTTAAATATTTTTAAATTTTTCTGCTCCATTTTTATGAAACACAAAAGATAAAACTACTATGTTTTATCTTTTGTATTTCAACTAAGTAGAAAATTCTACTTAGTTAATGTATGTTAAATGTTTAGCATACTTTTCGTTTTTACCTTGAACGATGTCAAAATATCCACTTTGAAGTTTTTCAGTTATAGGACCTCTTTCACCAGCTCCTATAATTCTTGCATCTACTTCTCTAATAGGTGTTACTTCAACAGCAGTTCCTGTAAAGAATGCTTCATCAGCAATATATATCTCTTCTCTTGTGATTCTTCTTCTTTCTACTTTATAACCTAAATCTTGCGCTAAGTCAATAACTGTTGCTTGTGTAATAGATTCTAAAGAAGTATCATTTGGAGGAGTAATAATTACACCATCTCTTACAATAAAGAAACAAGCCCCAGATGCCTCAGCAATATAACCTTGGTCATCTCTTAAAAGTGCTTCATCATATCCAGCTTCAACAGCTTCATATTTTGCCATTTGAGAGTTTAGATAATTAGCAACGGCTTTTGCTTTTCCCATACCTGAAGTATTTGGAGTTCTTGTCATTGATGTTATTTTAACTCTAACACCTTTTTTAAGACCTTCTTCACCTAAATAAGCACCCCATTCCCAAGCAGAAATAGATACATTTACAGGAGCTTCTTTATGATAAAGTCCCATAACTCCATAACCCAAATAAACTAAAGGTCTAATATATGCACCTTCAGTTAATTCATTTTTTTGTAATAATTCAATTTGCGCTTTATTTAATTCATCTTCCGTAAATGGTACATCTAATAGTGTCATTTTTGAAGAGTTTAATAATCTTTTTGTATGTTCTTTTAATTTGAAAATAGCACATCTACCATCATAAGTTTTATATGCCTTTGTACCTTCAATTGCACCATTTCCATAGTGTAAAGTGTGGCTTAATACATGAACTTTTGCATCATTCCAATCAACAAACTTCCCATCCATCCAGATGTATTTTGCTTCTGTCATCTGATTTTTCCTATTATAAATTTTGATAAATAGTCTATCGAAGTTTTGATTAAATAAAAGTGAATCTATTAGTATAAAAAATATCTATAATATTTAATAAGTTTATTTATGTTTAAATACGGTTTAAAAAATTTATATTAACGAGAATATAATGAATCAACAAGAATTATGGAATAAAAAATTTTCAAGAGATGGGTATTTATATGGAACTAATCCAAATCAATTTATAAAAGATGCTTCTGCGAATTTTAAGAAGAGTCAAACTGTATTGTGTCTAGGTGAAGGAGAGGGAAGAAATGCAATCTTTCTTGCCAAAGAGGGCTTTGTTGTTGAGGCAATAGATGCTTCAGATATTGGTTTAAATAAACTTTTTGAACAAAGTAAAATAGAAGATGTAGAGATAAAAACAAATTGTTTGGATATAAATGATTGGCAAGCTTCTAAAAAATATGGGGTCATATTATTCTCTTTTTTGCATTTAAAGATTGATGAGTTAAAAATTTTGATTAAAAAGATAGAAAGCTCACTAGAAGAAGAGGGATTTTTTGTATGTGAGGTTTTTTCAAAAAGGCAAATTGAAAGAAATAGTGGTGGACCAAAAGACTTAGAATTACTTTATAGTATAGATGATTTTAAATCTAATATAAAAGAATTAAAAATCCATAAATTAGAAGAAGTAATTACACATTTAGAAGAAGGAACTGGTCACCAAGGCGAAGCTAGTGTGATAAGATTGATAGCACAAAAAGCTAAAAATTAACAGGCTTTTAACAAAGTTTTTAGTAGAGTAAAAACTTAAAATAAGATATTAAAATTAATAAGAGATAGAAAATATAATGAAAAATACAATAAATGAAATTATAAAAAATAAAGTACTGATTATCGATGGAGCAATGGGGACTCAATTACAAAATGCAGAAATTAAACCTGAAGCATGGAAGTATGAGGACCAAGATTTAGAGGGGTGTAATGAACTTCTAAATGAAACAGCACCTGAAGTTTTAGAAGGAATTCATGATGCTTATGCAAAAGCAGGGGCAAACTTAATTTCAACAAATACTTTTGGAACTATGCCTTGGGTACTTGATGAATATGGAATCTCTTCAAAAGCCTATGAATTATCTAAACTAGGTGCCGAACTTGTAAAAAAATCTTGTAAAAAGTATGAAACAGAAGATGAGCCAAGATTCTGTTTAGGTTCAATTGGACCAGGGACTAAGCTTCCATCATTAGGACATATTAGATATGATGAGATGTATGAAGGGTATAAAGAAGTAGCAAATGGATTAGCTGATGGCGGATGTGACATATATTTACTTGAAACTTGTCAAGATCCACTTCAAATAAAAGCAGCACTTCATGCACTTACTGATACACATCCTGAAATCCCTGTGATGGTATCTGTAACTATTGAGTTATCTGGAACTATGTTAATAGGAACAGATGCTATGACAATAGCTGCTATTTTGAATCCTTTTAATATTTTATCTTTGGGATTTAACTGTGGAACAGGACCAAAACAAGTTCACAAACATGTAAAAACATTAAGTGAAGTTTGTAAATTCCCAATTTCTGTTCATGCAAATGCAGGACTTCCTCAAAATAAAGGTGGAGTTTCATTTTATCCAATGGGACCAGATGAGTTCACTGAACTGCAAAATAGTTTTTTAGAAGTAAATGGAGTCTCATTTTTAGGTGGTTGTTGTGGAACAACTCCTGAACATATAGAAGCCTTGGCTAATAAAGTCAGAGGAACAAAACCAAAAGCACCAAGTGGATTTTTGAAAGCTTCTTTAGCATCACTGTTTAATACAGTTCCATTAAAACAAGATCCAGCTCCTTTATTAATAGGGGAGCGAAGTAATGCAACTGGTTCAAAAGCTTTTAGGGATTTATTAAAAGATAATAACTACGAAGGAACACTTTCTGTTGGACAACAACAAGTGCGAGCAGGTGCACATATTATTGATGTAAGTGTTGGATTTGCTGGACGAGATGAAACAGGAGATATGGATAAAGTGGTTGAACTTTACTCACAAAAAGTTTCACTTCCTTTGATGCCCGATTCTACTCAAATAAAAGCTTTAGAAGCTGCACTTAAACAAATAGGTGGAAGATGTATAATCAACTCTGTAAACCTTGAAGATGGAGAAGAAAAGTTTGATGCTGTTTGTAAATTGGCTAAAAAATTTGGAGCTGCTCTTGTTTGTTTAGTTATTGATGAAGTTGGAATGGCAAAAACTAAAGAAGACAAAATCAGAATTGCGCAGCGTATTTATGATTTATGTGTAAATAGACATGGCTTTAATCCTGAAGATTTAGTTTTTGATATGCTTACATTTACTATTGGTTCTGGAGATGATGAGTATAGAACAGCTGGTGTTGAAACTATGGAAGCGATTAGAGAGTTTCAAATACTTCATCCAGAAGTGGGAACTACTTTAGGGCTTTCAAATATCTCTTTTGGACTTGATATAAAAGCTAGGGTTTATCTAAACTCTATTTATTTAGATCATTGTGTAAAAGCTGGACTTACAAGTGCTATTGTAAATGTAAAACATATATTACCACTAAATAAAATTACAGAAGAAGATAGACTAGCTTGTGATAATTTGATTTTTAATAATCAAGAAAATGGTGACCCTTTATTTAAATTTATTGATCACTTTTCAAATGTAGAAGCCCAAGAAGATCAAAGTGATGAAGAGTATTTAAAAATGGAACCAATAGATAAAGTTAAAAAACTTTTATTAGATGGTGACAAAGATAGACTTATTCCTTTGGTTGATGAATTAAGACACACTATAAAACCAGAAATGATAGTAAATGAGTGGCTAATTGATGGAATGAAAATCATTGGAGAACTTTTTGGTTCTGGTCAAATGCAATTGCCATTTGTACTTCAAAGTGCAGAGACTATGAAAGCAACAGTAGATGCTCTTAATCCATATTTACCAAAAGAAGAAAAAGCTAGTGAAACGGTTCTTGTAATTGGAACAGTAAAAGGTGATGTTCATGATGTGGGTAAAAATTTAGTTGATATTATTTTAAGTAACAATGGATTTAAAGTAATAAACATAGGAATAAAAGCTGATATCAATGACTTTATAATAGCAGTTCAAGAACATAAAGCACAAGCAATTGGTATGAGTGGATTACTTGTAAAATCAACTGCTGTGATGAAAGAAAATCTTGAAGAACTTAAAAGACAAGGTATTGATATTCCTGTACTTTTAGGTGGAGCAGCACTAACAAAATCTTTTGTAAATGAGTATTGTAGACCTTTATACGAAGGACCAATCTTTTATTGTAGAGATGCCTTTGATGGAGTTGTATCTATGCAAAGAATAGAATCAGGTGATTCTTTGAATACAAAACTTGCAGCTGATTTGGTAAAAGATGAAGATGATATTAAAAAAGAGAAAAAAGAGGTAATAATTCCTCCTTATGAAGAGATAGAATTACCTCCAAAAGCTGAGTTTACCTTCCCACCACTTTGGGGAAGAGTTACTCAAAATAAAACATTATTAAATAAAGATTTGATTTTTTCTTGGATAAATCATAGGGTTCTGTTTAGACAAAGATGGGGATATAAAAAAGGTGCAATGAAAGCTGATGAGTTCTTAGCCCATGAGGAAGATGTAGTAAAACCACTTTATGAAAAATATAAAGAAGAGTTTTTTGAAAAAGATATCTTTGACCCAATAGCTATTTATGGATATTACCCTTGTATTTCCCATGATAATAAGCTTTATATCTTTGATAATGAGTATGCTTTTAATAGTTTAAAAGAGGCACAAAATGTACCACCATTAGAAAAAGCCATAAAAGTGTTTGAATTTCCAAGACAAACAAAAGCACCATACAGATGTATAGCTGACTTTTTTGCAAATGATAGATTAGATGTGGTTGCTTTTACACTTGCTAGTTCAGGGTTAAAAATAACTTCTTATGAGAGTGAATTATATCAAAACAGTGAGTTCTCAAAATATCATCAAATTCATGGATTAGGTGTTGAACTTGCAGAAGCTTTAGCTGAGGTAATTCACAAACAAGTAAGACTTGATCTTGATATCGTACCAAAAGAGGGACATACTTTATATGATGTTCAAATGAAACAATATGTCGGTTGTAGGTATTCTCCTGGTTATGCAGCGTGCCCTGATTTAGAACAAAGTAGGGATATCTTTGATTTACTAAAACCAGAAGAGTTTGGAATAACATTAAGTGAGACTTTTCAAATAGATCCAGAGCAAAGTACATGTGCCATAGTAGTGCCACACAATAAAGCCAACTATTACAACATATAAAAATTGTTGTAGTACGGGTATTTTTATCTAATCTCTGCGTTGGTATTTAAAATTTTCAGACTCACTTACTAAACTGTAAGCTTCTCCAAAAATTTTAAATACCGTCTTGACCTTGAACAAAATTCCCTTCACTACAACGATTTTTTAGTAATTTAAAATTAAATCAATATCGAGAATATATGAATAACAACACAAAAGGTATAACAATAACCGCTTTGGGCGTTTTACTAATGAGTTTTGAATCTTTATTTATAAAACTAACTAGTATTTCACCTTTTACATTTTCTTTCTATCTTGGAATATTTATGTTTATAGCAATGATGGCAACATTATTAATAAAACAAAGAGATATCATAAGAGAGGTTACGAAGACATCTTTTTATATCTTTCTTTTATGCGGAATATTAATGGGTAGTGCAAATATTTTCTTTATTTGGGCGATAAAAAGTACAACTGCTGCAAATGTTGTTCTTATCATAGGAACAGGGGCTTTATTTACATCTTTCTTTGCATATTTATTTTATAAGGAAAAAATAAAATTGAATGTTCTTATTGCTTCATTCTTTTTATTTATTGGTCTTTTTATAATTTTTAATGATAAGGTAGGAGTAGGTAATTTAAAGGGTAATCTTTTAGCTATTTTATGCACAATGACTTTTTCTTTATCGTTTGTTTTAATGTCAAAATATACTAGAATAAACCGTGTAGCACTAACTGCAGTCACAGGAGTATCTTTGGCTATAATAGCTTATTTCGCAAGTGATACAATTAGTATTGACTTTTATAATCTTTTCGTAGTAGCAATCATGGGTTTAATTATCACTCCCTTTTCAAGGGTTTTAATATTTAGTGGAACAAAATTTATAAATGCGAGTGAAGTAAGTCTTCTAATGATTATTGAAACAGTTATGGGACCTATTTGGGTGTGGATGGTTTTAAATGAAGTACCAAGTTCTTATACTTTTATAGGTGGGAGTATTATTTTATTAACTTTAATAGTAAATTCAATGTACATCATGAAAAAGGAATAGCCACTTTTGGCTGACTTCTGCGTTGGAGTTGTAAATTTATAAACTTACTTACTTCTAGTAAGCTCCTTCATAAATTTACAACTCCGCCTTGAACTAAACCAAAATTGACTATTCTTTTTTAATTAATTCTTTAATATTATTAAAACAATAACCTGTTCTTTCAATAGAATATAATTTAATAAATTCATCATTTATATAACATGATTTGTTAAGACATAAAGAACTTATTGTATGAATGCAATCTTGCGCAAAATAAAGAAGCTCATAAAATTCACCCCAAGATAAATTTTTATCATCTGAAATTTTATAGTGTTGTTCATTATGCGCTAAGTATTTATTTCTTAATTCAGTGATTTTATCCCTAATCTTTTTTTTCCCAAGGGGATTTTCTTTTTTAATTAAGTTTACAAGAGCTTGGTTTGATTTAATTTTATCTAAACTCAAGTTTTTTAAGAAATTTTTATTATATCTACCATTGCTAAAAAAGTAAAAGTTTATATTAGGGGCATTATTAAGAAGTTTAATTAGTTGCTTTATACTTCTTACTTTATTCTCTTTTTTACTATCATACTGATCATAAATTTTACTTAAAGAAAGAAGTATCTTTTCAATCAACAGCTTTTCTGTAAATGCGAAATAATTTGAGAATTTACTTGAGTTTAATTTTTCCATATCATCAGAAATAGATTTTAATATTAAGAGACATTCTTCAATTTGATTTATTTGAAAGATAATTCCATTTTTATGGTGAATAATATCCTCAACTGTATCTAGTATATTCATATTTTTTTATTTAATTGTTTATCATGATATTTACTAAGTAAAATTAGGGAAAGAATACTTCCTAAAAGAGCAAAGCCCATATCACTTTGAGTATCCCAAATGTATCCTTGTGTTCCTAAAAATGCGGTGGCATCTTCTCCACTAAATATTGCTACGAACCACTCTATTAGTTCATAAAATGCTGAAAATGCTAGACAGAAACAGATAATAAAGAAGTTTCTCCATTTTGGAAAAATAATTATATTTTTTCTTATAAGTATTTCCCTTGCAATTATTGCGGGAATAAAACCTTGGGCAAAATGTCCTACTTTGTCATAGTTATTTCTACTTTGATTTAGGACTTCTTTAATAGTATCAAATAAAGGAACTTCTGCATAAGTATAGTGACCACCTACCATTAAAATAATACAATGAATAAGAATAAGAGTATAAGTAAGGGATGTCAATTTAAAAGATTTGTATGTATAGGCAAGTATTATAAATCCAATAATAGCTGGAAAGACCTCTAAAAACCAAGTAAATTGGTCTTTGGGATTAATTCCTGACCAAATTAAAATAGTAATAAAAATAATAAGCCATAAATATTTCATAAAATATTATATCAAATTAATATATTTATTTATGCATTTGTATATAATTACATATGAAAAAAATATTTACAAAAACATTTAAAAACAAAAATCTTCCTTTTTTAGAACTGCGATACTCTAACTCAAATCTTCATTATAAAAAGCACTTTCATGATAGTTTTTCTTTAGGTGTAAATAAGAAAGGAGAAAGTATATATACAAATAGTGATAAATCATATAATTTAACTAAAAATAAATTAAGCATAATGAATCCACATGAAGTGCACTCTTGTAATGCAAGTAGTGAAATTTTAAATGAATATTATATGATGCATTTAGACACTTCTTGGTGCAGAGATATTCAGAAGCTTATTGATGAAAAGATTACAACTTATATAAATGTGCCAACACATATATTAGAAGATGAATCTTTTTATGATGAATATCTATTTTTATGTGGGTATTTATTTGAAGAACACTCAATTGTGGATAAAGAAGATGCTTTGATAAACTTTTTTATAAAGTTTTTTTCACTTTTTTTAGAAGAAAACCAATCCCCAATAGTGGATGAAAAGTTTGAATCGATTATAAATTATATGAATGATAACTATAAAGAAAATATTAGTTTAGATGATTTGGCTAAATATTTTGATTTAAATCTTTTTTATATTATCAGACTATTTAAATCCAATATGAATCTTACACCCAGAGCATATTTAATAAATGTTAAAATAAATAAATCAAAACAATTTCTTCAAGATGGTTACTCAATTGTTGATACTGCCTTAGAGTGTGGATTTTTTGACCAAAGTCATTTTCATAAAAACTTTGTAAAAATAGTTGCAACAACTCCAATGGAATACAAACTCAATTTTGTACAATAAGTTATTTTAAAAAAAATATATACTTCTTCTAAATTTTATTTAGGAAAATATATGAGTTTTACAATTTTTTTGACAATGTTCTCTTTTGCTTTAGTGATGTCAATTTCTCCGGGTCCTGTAAATATGATGATTATAACTTCAAGTATAAACAATGGATTTGCAAGAACTTTTAGTTTTATCTCAGGGGCAACTATTGGCTTTATTCTTTTATTAATATGTATTGGGCTTGGATTATCAAAGATAATAAATACCTATCCAGATATTTTATTATATGTAGAGATTTTTGGTTTTTCATTTATTATATATTTAGGGATAAAGATTCTAAGTTCAAAGCCAAGTTTGGAAGTAAATAAAAATGATAAAATAAACTTGAGATTTCATGAGGGATTTTTACTTCAATGGCTAAATCCTAAGGCTTGGATAGCTTGTATCTCTGTGGTTTCTATGTATTCATCATCTGAATTATTTACTATTTTTGTCATTATTTATTTTTTTGTTTGTTATTTATCCTTGTCATTTTGGGGAGTTTTAGGAAGTAAAGTTACTAGATTCTTTGATACAGATTTTAAATTGAGAGTATTAAATATTATTATGGGACTTATTCTTATACTTTGTGCTATCTCAATGATTTTTGTAAATCTTTTTTCATAAGCAAATAATTTAAATTGCTATTAGTAAAATTTGGGTAAAATGAGCAGAATATATAAAAAATAGGAAAAAACTTGTTAGATAAAATTTTGAATTTTTGTTTTAGTGTTTCTAAGCAACCTGTTTTATTAAAAGATTTATTAGTGGCAAATGTTCAGCATAATGAAAAAATGCATGTGGATGCTGCAAAATTAGGATTTAGACTTAGTATTGGAAAAGCATACATCGTATATATTTTGATTGTTGCGATTCCTGTGATACCTTTATCTTTATTGGCACATACTATTTTTGAAAAAATTGATGCACATGCTTCTATTGTGGTTTCTATTATCTTTACTGCGATAATTTTTATTTGGTTCAATTTCTTTAGAATTTGGATAAAAGACAAAATGGCAAATAGAGTTATAAGAAAAGCTTGGATGATTCATTTTCCATATTTTCCTTATGATGAGTATAGATATAAAATAGAAGAGATTTTTCATAAAGCTATGAAAAATGAAATTCCAAGAAAAGACTTGGAAAGATATATACTAGATAGTTTAGTTCAAAACTAAATTATCTAATCATAAAATGCTTTAGCCTCTTTATTTCTACTTTTCTTTAATTCCATATCAATATATTTTGCTTCTATATCTTTTTTACTTTTTAAAGCAATAGTTTGTTTTCTATTTCCACTTGGATTTATTTCATAGATAAAAAAACCAGCTTCATACATAGATAATCTGACATTTGAAGAGATAGAATAAGTAGTCATAATCGCATCATCTTTACAAAGTTTAAAAATATCTTGAAAATATTCCACACTCCACAGCTCTTTATTTACTTCGCTTGAAAAAGCATCTTGATATACGATATCTATATCATTTAAAGTTTTGATATATTTTCTTGCATCTCCAATAAAAACTTCTATTTTGATTTTTTCATCTTCATAGGAAAAGTTTTTGGCTATGGAATTTATTATATGTTTGATTTTTTCAAACTCTTTTGGAAAAGTAAATTTATCCAAACTTTTTATTAAATCTTCATCTAACTCAGGAGAATAAATCTCTAGGTTTATATCTGAATTGTTTTCTAAAATATAATAAATAGTAGAAAAAGTGTTATAACCAATCCCAAAACAAATATCTAAAATCTTTAGTTTTTTTAAATCTTTTTTTAGCGTAAGTGCAGGTATTACATGCTTATTTAAAGACTCTTTTATGGCACCTGTTTTAAGGTCATGAAAGTGTTGATTGTATTTTGTAGAAAATAGGGTGTTAGAACCATCTATTGTTTGGATTTCTTTATTCATATAAGTTTTAAGAGATATTTCTATCTCTTAAATTGACTTTCTTAGTTTCCTAAAGATGATAATTTATCATCAGATAAATAAAGCTCTTCGTTTGACATTACGCCAATTTTGTGAGATAAAATATCTTTTGCAATATCTTTTGCTTCTTCTAATGAGTGCATATTACATGTACCACATTGATAAATATTCAGTTCTGGGATATCTTCTTGTTTTGCTACATTTAAAACATCTTCCATAGCAGCTTTCCAAGCAGCAGCTACAACTTCTTCTTTTGGACTTCCAAGTAAACTCATATAAAAACCAGTTCTACAACCCATAGGTGAAACATCAATGATTTCAACAGTAGGTGAATTTAAATGTTCTCTAATAAATCCAGCAAAAAGGTGCTCTAAAGTATGAATCCCTTTTTCACTCATCATATCTTTATTTGGTACATAAAATCTTAAATCAAATACAGTAATAATATCACCAGATGGTGACTTCATTGTTTTTGCAACTCTAACTGCAGGTGCTGGCATAATTGTATGATCAACTTTAAAACTATCTAATAATGGCATATAATATCCTTCAATTTTGTTATAAAAGGGATTTTAACTTAAAGTTAATAAATTGATGATTATATATTATAATTAATAAAGATTTTCTCTAACCATTTTTTTGAAAGCTTTCATATGAACTTTGAGCATATTTGGTATGATATCCTCTTTACAAGCATGAACTATATTTGCAAATTCTGGTTTAGAATAAATTGTTGCTCTGTCTCGTGCTAAAAAAACCAATTTATTCATATCATCACTTAAAAGGATATCTTCTCTATCTGTTATAGCATCATATACATAAAAAAACATTCTTCGCTCTTCACTTGACATTTGACAAGAGTCATCAAGCATCTTAAGTGCTAGTTTTCCTGCATATTCTATCTCTATTGGTGTAAATTCATATGTGTATGCCCAATCATAAGCTTTTTTAAGTATGTCCATTTTATATCCTTTGATTAGTGCTCAAATTTATTTAAGTGGCAAACTAAATCACTATCCATATTTGCTAAATGAAAATCAAACCATTCGGGTAATTTTTCTATAAAGTATGATTTCAACATCTTTTTACCAAATACTGAGTGGGAATTTTTTATAAAATACTCCATCTCTGCTAAGGCTTTGTAATGTTCATCTTTATGCTCTTTTATAGTTGGATAATTGTATTTTTCCATAAGAAACTCTTCTTCTTGGAAGTGTCTTTCGCTATGAAGTAATAATTCTTTTGATTTTTGTATTATACTTTCCAAAGAGTTTATATCAGCACTTGCATATATATCAAAGAACTCTTTATGTAAAGTATCTATTTGGTCATGATTAAGTATATGTGTACTTTGATTAAATTCTTTTATTGTATTCATGTCCTGTTATATGCAAGTTCTATTCCAAGTTTTTTGTAAGTAATATTTTGCTAAAAAGTTCTAAAGGAAAAAAATGAGATTTGATAAACTTTATAAAGGTAAATTAGTAAAAAGATATAAAAGATTTTTGGCTGATATTATTTTAGATAGTGGAGAAGAAATAACAGCCCATGTACCAAATAGCGGTGCAATGACTTCTTGTATAGAACCAAATTGTGATGTTTGGGTGACTTTTCACGATAATCCAAAAAGAAAATTAAAGTATACTTTAGAACTAACGAAGATGCACGATATTTTGATTTGTACAAATACAGGTGTTGCAAATAAGATTGCCATAGAAGCTATAAGAAATGGAACAATCAAAGAACTTCAAGGATATAGTTCTCTGACTCCTGAGCAAAAATATGGAATAAATTCTAGAATTGATATTTTATTAGAAAATGAAAAAGTAAAGTGTTATGTGGAAGTGAAAAGTGTAAGTTTAAAGATTAATGATTCTTTGGCTTTTCCAGATGCTGTAACAACAAGAGGAAAAAAACATCTAGATGAATTGGTTTCTATGGTAAAAGAAGGACATAGAGCTGTAATGTTATATGTGATTCAAAGAACAGATAACTTGCCATTTACAATTGCAAAAGAGATTGACCCAAAATATAATGAAGCTTTAAAAGAGGCTATGAATAGTGGTGTTGAGGTTTTAGTTTACCAATCAGATATTACACTTGAAGAGATAAATTTAAAAAAGAAATCAAGTTTACAAATATAGTAAGTATCTACTCTAGCTTTTTTGCAAAGATATTAGCTAAATTCATCACTAAAAAGAGCCTAACTATGTGATGAATAGCGATATATGGAACATTTGCTCCTACAATAATAGCTATTAAATTTATATCTGCTTGACCACCAGGAGAAAATGCTAATAAAATAGACATAATTGGGAAGTCAAAAAAATAACTAACTGTTAAAGTAAAAGCTGTTGTTATACAAGCTAGGATTATAAAGTGACCAAAGGTAGAAAATAAAGTTTTAATAACTACCTCTAGTTTTATGCCTTTAAAGGTAAAACCAATGATTGTACCAAAAATTACTTGCACAAATTTAAGTAATTCATCAGGTGGTCTTGAGTCAACAAAACCAATACTAAAAGCAAAAATACTTAAAAACATTGGACCCATTAAAAAAGCAGCAAAAAGATTTAGTTTTTTTCCAACAATTGCACCAATTGTTCCTATACAGACAAGATAAAAAAGCTGTTTTAAATCAATTTGGCTTAATGTTTCGGTAATTACTTGGTTACCACTTACATCAACATTAAAAATATAATGAACAATAAAAGGTAAGCTTAGAACTATGAATAAGAGTCTAGAAGATTGTACAAGTGTGATCTTTCTTGTATCGGCTTTTATTTGTTCCCCTAAAATCACAAGTTCGATTAAACCCCCTGGAATAGAGCAAAAGAAAGCTGTCTTTTTTTCAAAATTTAATATTTTGTAATAATAAAACATTCCCAATAAAATTGTTATAATTGTAAAAGGGATAACAAGAAGTAAAGAGAAAAAATATACATTCAAATAGTTTAAAATCTCAGGACTAAACGCACTTCCAATGGTTACCCCTATTATGACTCTTGCAGGACTAGAAAATATTTTTGGACTTTTTAATGGAAGAGTATCATACCTTACTGCAAAAGATGTAGCACAAATAGAACCTAAAAGCCAAGGAATAGGCAAATTTAAATATATGAAAATGATAGAACCCAATGCTCCAATGCCAAGTGTTAATACTATTTTTAATAAGTCTTTAATTGCATTGGTAAAGGAAACACTATCTATATTCATTTATATCCTTATATTTTTTACTAATCTGATCATAAAATTCTATTGATCCATCTATTAAATTATAATACCAACCATGAATAGTAATCTCTTTTGTAAGAACTTTTCTTTTTATTGCTGGGTATGTTAGTAGATTTTTTAATTGACATATTATAGAGTTTTTTTCTGTTGCTTTATATAAATCTTGTTTATTTTTATAAAGATGTTTATTTTTTAGGGTCATATCTTTTGCTTTTTTACCCAGTTCTAGCCACTTTCTTATATTTATGTAATCATTTGTATTTGGAATATCTTCATATAAACTTTGACATGCTCCACAATATGAATGTCCACAAACTATTATATTAGATACTTTTAAAACTGAAACTGCATATTCTATGGCAGAAGCATTCCCATGAAAATTACCATCTGTACTATATGGAGGTACAAAATTGCCTATATTTCTAAGGGTAAATAAATCACCTGGTTTATTTCCTACCATAAAATCAGTTGTTATTCTACTATCGCAACAACTTATAAATAAGATTTCAGGTTTCTGACCATTTGTTATTAGTTCATTGAGATTATCTTTAAACTCTTCAAAGTGATATTTACGAAATAGTTTATTACCTCGTATTAAATTCTTTATTGGATTCATAAAATATAATATCTGTAAATAATGTAATTAAAATCAAATTATTTATATCTCTATTGAGAATATTGCTCCATTAGTAGAGTTTTTCACTTTAATTGTTCCATTCATCTTTTCTTCAATAATCATTTTTGTCATATACAGTCCAATCCCTGTACCATATTCATATTTTGTAGTGAAGTAAGGATCAAAAATCTTATTTATAATAGTATCGTCTATTCCTCCTGCATTATCTTCAATATGTAAGCATAACTTCTCATTTTTTTGAGCATAAATTCTTATTTGTGGATTTTTGATATTTTTTTCCAATAAGATATCTTTTGCATTTGATATTATGTTCATAATTGCTTGGGAATATTCATTTTTATATCCATCAATTTTGTAATCTTCTTCTATATTTATAATAAGTTCTATATGGTGGAAAGTAAGAGTAGATTTTACTATTTTTACTGCATTATCTATGGCTTCATTTAAATAAAAGAGTTCTTTTTTTGAATTTGGATTAAAGAAGTTTCTAAAATCATCAATTGTTTTTGACATATATTCAAGTAAATCATTTGCTTCATCAACTCTATTTTGAAGATACTTTTTATCTAATTCTTTATAATCATAAGCAGATTCAATATCAAAAAATAGTCCTGAAACTTGAGATAAGGGTTGTCTCCATTGGTGGGCGATATTACCTATCATCTCACCCATTGCTGCCATTTTTGATTTTTGTATTAAGATATTTTGTTGTTTTACTTTCTCTTCTTTTAGAAGTGTTCTCTCTGTAATATCCCTCAATGAAGCAAACAGTAAATTTTGGTTTTCATATGAATAAATAATTGCATTTAACTCTATAGTTCTTGTTTGTTTATCTTTTGTAAATAATTTTACTGTTTTAACTAAAGAGTTTGATTGTCTGATTTCTTCTAAACTTAATTGATCAAATAAGTTAAAAAAGTCTTTATATAATATCTCATTTGACTCATAACCTATAGTTTTAAGAGCAGTACTATTTAAACTTAAAATGCGAGTACTATTATTGATTATTTCAGAGATTATAAAACCATCATTACTATAGTTAAAAAGTAGGGCATATTTCTCTTCATTTTGTTTAACTCTTTTTCTATATTGGCTAAAAAGCTCTTCTATCTTTCTTGTAAATAGTAGGGAAAAAAAGAAAAAAATTATAGTCATGACTATAATGATGATGATTAGTTTTATTATATTTTTGTAAAGATTATCCAAAGATATTTTAGTCTCTTTTTTAACTATTTGATTGATATTTGATAGGTTTACTCCAACTGCTATAAAATATCTATACTCTTTGATATAAGTAGCATAAAAGAGCTTTTGATTATAGTCATAATAAGTTGCTTCATTTGCCTTATAATTTGTTTTTATAAGAAGTTCTTTTATTGCTTCAAGTTCTTTATTTGAAGTTTTTATGTTTTTTTGTATTAGAAGTTTGCTTTGATCTAGGATATTATTTATACTATTTAGTTTATAAATAAAAATAAACTCATCATTATTGAAACCTTGTAGGGTGATTTTTTTTAGAAGTTTATCTGTCAACTCCACATGATTACTCTCCAAATTACTAGCTGAACCTATTATTAGACCTAACTCTTTTAGATGTCTTGAATAAGTGATTCTTTTATTTGGTCTGTACCAATTATAGTCTAAAAAGTTTTGCGTATTTTCATTTGCATTTATCATTTTATTGATAAATTTCACCCCATCCAAATCTTCAAAATCAAGAAAGTTTATACCTTCATTTTTTGGGTAATCTGTATTTAAAAGTAGAGTTCCTTTTGTATTCAAAACAAAATAGTTGATATCATTTTTTTCTTGGGCAATTTCTTTTAATGATTTTTTTATTAGGTTTATTTGTTCTTCTTTGGAAAGTTTTTTTGAAGTTTTATATAAAGAATATGCTAAATTATATGCGATTATTGATTGGTTTTTTATTCTTTGTTTTTTGCTATTTATTATTGAAAGAGTTTCAAAATCTATGTCATTTTTAAGATTTTGAACTGATGTCTTAATATAAAACATCTCCCTTTCGATTAATGTATTTTTGAAACTTTTTATATGAGTTCTAAAGTTACTATATTCTGTTTTTATTAGAACTATACCAATTATAGTTGCTACTATTAAAATAATAATTGTAGAACTGAGTAAAGTAGTCTTTTTTATTCCTTGTTCTACTGTTTGATTATAGTTATTTTTCAAGATTTAGTTTGTACCCCATATTTGAAATATTTTTAATACAATTAAATGGAATCTTTTTTCGTAAAAAACCAAGAGAGGTTCTTAAAGAATTTAAACTCATATATTCTCCATCCCAAACATGTTGTTCTATCTCTTCATAAGATACCACTCTATTTTTATTTAATACTAAAAGTTTCAAAAACAATAACTCTTTTTTTGTGAGATTGATTACTTGACCTTTATTATAAAATAAAGAAGTATTGTTGTCAAAATAAAATTCATCACCCAAAGTGATTTTGAAATCTTTCTCTTTTTCTAATGCTTCTACTGCTTTTGAAAGTGCTGGAAGAAGGTTTCTACTTGTAAGGGGTTTGATAATATATTTTTCAAGGTTTAATTCAATGGCATCCATTAAATAACTTTTTTCACTAAATGCTGTTGAGATTATGATTTTTGTAGTTGTGTCTTTTTGTCTTATTTTTTTTGCTAAAGATATACCATCAAGTTTTGGCATTTTTATATCTGTTAAAATAATATCTGGATGGTATTTTTTATAAAGTTCGTAGCCTTCTTCTCCATCTTTTGCTTCATATAGCTCATTGAACATGCGATTTAAGAATCGTGAATTGATGGTTCTTACGCCTTCATCATCTTCAATATATAAAATAGTATATTTTTTAAAATCATCCATTACTACCTCTTTTTAAAGCAAAAGAGAAAATCAATTCTCTTTTTTCTTTCTAATTTTAGCTGAAAATTCACCAAATAAAGGAACTAACAATAAAATTATCGTGATGATTAATATTGATAAAGTAATAGGTCTTTCCCATAGAAAAGATAAAGAACCATCACTAATAGTCAATGCTCGTCTTAAATTGTTTTCCATCATTCCACCTAAAATAAAACCTAAAATCATAGGTGCCATTGGAAAATCAACGATTCTTAAAAACAGAGCAACAACTGCAAAAACTGTCATCATATAAATATCAAAGTTATTAAAAGTAACCAAATAAACCCCAACAAGTGAGAAGAATATAATCAACGGTAACAACAACTGTTTAGGTAGTGTTAAAAGCTTAGCAATATATGGAATCAATGGTAAATTTAAAACTAAAAGTACAAGGTTCCCAATATACATAGAAATAATAACTGACCAAAATAGTTCTGGATTATCTACATACATCGTAGGTCCTGGTTGAACTCCATAAGAAATTAAAGCACCTAAAATAATAGCTGTAGTTCCACTTCCTGGAATACCTAAAGTAAGTAAAGGCACAAAAGAACCAGAACAAGCTGCATTGTTGGCACTTTCAGGAGCTGCAAGTCCTTTGATACTTCCTTTTCCAAAGCTTAGTTTGTCTTTCACACTGGCAATTGATCGCTCCATCCCATAAGCTAAAAATGAAGCAATTGTTGCACCTGCTCCTGGAAGAACACCAATAAAAAATCCAAGAACTGAAGATCTACCAATAGTTGGAACCATCTCTTTTACTTCTTCTCTTGTTAGTCTTAGACTTCCAATATCTTTTTTAAGTGCTTCTTCTTCCTCTTTTGTTGTTTGGTGACTTTCTAAAACATTCATCAAAGCCTCAGATAAAGCAAAAGCAGCCATAGCTAAAAGTAAAAATGAAATCCCATCAATCAAATCCAATCTACCAAAAGTAAATCTAGCAATACCAGAATCAGAATCACTTCCTACCGTTGCTAACATAAGACCAAAGATAGTCATAATAGCAGCTTTTAAAAACTTACCTTTTCCAGCAAATGCAGCAACTGCTGTCAGACCTAAAACCATCAAAGCAAAATAATCAGATGACTGAAAACTTAAACTTACAGATGCTAAAGCAGGAGCTGCAAAAAGTAAGAATATAGCAGCAATTGTCCCACCTGAAAATGAAGAATAAGCAGCGATTGCTAAGGCTTTTCCCGCATGTCCATTTTTTGCCATTGGGTAACCATCAAATGATGAAGCAACAGTTCCAGCAACTCCTGGAGCATTAATCAAAATAGATGAAGTAGAACCTCCAAATATTGCACCATAATAAACACCTGCAATCAAAATAAGTCCAGAAGATGGTTCCATCCCATAAGTAATAGGAATCATCAAGGCAATTGCAGATATTGGACCTAGTCCTGGAAGCATACCAATGAATGTACCAGCAAAACACCCAATTGCTACCATTAGGATATTATATGCGCTAAGAGCCGTTCCTGCTCCTTGTAATATACCATCTAACATTAGTTTACTCCTAATAAATTATTGATAAAGTCGCCTGCATCTATATATACCCCTAAAACATTGTTTAGTAATACATAAAATCCCACAGATACTCCAACTGATATTAAAAATATTCTTTTTATATTTCTCTCTTTTAAGATAAAAAATCCTATTGCTAAAAATATCATTGTAGAAAAAATAAAACCTAATGGTCTTATTGTAAACCCATAAAAAATCATAAGTATAATAAAAAGTGTCGTAGTTTTTAAATCTAAACTTCTTAAATAAGTTAATGATAGGTTTTCTTCATTTTTTTCTAATAGTGATAAAATTAATAAAATTATTGATACGATAATTCCTGTTAATCCAATATAATAAGGAAATGTAGAAGCGGTCATTACTTCAAACTGTGCCATTGGCATCTTTTTTATACTAAATACAGAATAAAAATAGAAACTTGAAAAAGCTAAAAAAAATATTGAGCCTATTGTATTTTTTGTCATTTGTTGTCCTTTATATAAATAGAGCAAAAGCTCTATTTATCCTATAGAAATCCCATTTCTTTCATCAAAGATGAGATTGTTTTTTCTTGATTTTCTAGGAATGTTTTAAATTGAGTTGTTGGTTTATATAAATTTGCCCAACCATTTCTTGATCTAACTGTTTCCCACTCTTTTGTTTTGTACATATCCCCAAGAACTTTTGCAAAAGCATCGATTTTTTCTTGTGGTAAGTTTGGTGCTCCAAAAAAACCTCTCCAGTTAGCAAAATATGCATCTACACCCATACTTTTGAAACTTGGGATTCCATCAATTGATTCATCAGAAGTAATACCTATGATTCTTACTTCACCTTTTTTATGTTTTTCTAAAACTTCTCCAAGTCCTGTTGATAAAATATCAACTTCACCTGTTAATAATCCTGCAAGCGCTTTTCCTCCCGCATCATAAGGCACATATCTTACATTTGTTGGGTTTCCACCTGCTGCTTTAAAGATTTGTGCAGCTACAAGGTGATCCATACTTCCTCTTGAACTTCCACCTGCGATTTTTATTTTTCTTGGATTTTTATCAAAAGCAGCTTTTACATCAGCCCAAGTTTTATATTTAGAGTCAGTTCTTACAACTAAAGCTCCATAATCAGCAACAACCGCAGAGATTAAAGATAAGTCTCTAAATGATTGAGGAAATACACCTTGTAATGATCTAATTACGATTGGAGTTGAATTTACCATTAATGTATCTTGTTGTTTGTCAGCAGTTTCTATTAAGTAAGCGATAGCTTTTCCACCACCACCTCCTGACATATTTTCAAAAGAAGTTTCGTCAACTAAACCAGAATTCTTAAGAGCTTCCCCAACTCCTCTAGCAGTCCCATCCCAACCACCACCGGCACCACCAGGGATTAGGAAATGGATTTTTTCAACTTCTGAAGCAACAGAAGTCATAGCTAATCCAGCAACTAAGCAACTAGCCAATGCAACATTTTTGCAAATTTTTGAGATTTGTAATTTCATTTTTCGTCCTTTGTTTGTTTCTATCCAAATATTAAATGAAAAAAATGTAAGAAAAATAAAATAAATATTTATTTAGAGAATTTCTTTTAAAAGGTATAAAAAACAATTACAAAAAGGAACATAAGATTTTGATGATAAAATGAAGGGAATTTTGGGCAAAAAAAAAGAGGCTTCGTGGACCTCTTTTTTTGGAGAACAAATGAAAAAAGACGTTCGCATTCGTCTTATAAAGAAATTATAACTGTTGATGATAAATGGATAAATAATCAAAGGTTAACAAAAAGATAACTTGACTAAAAGTTTATAAATTTGTAAAAAAATGTAATAGTAAAGTTTGAAAATAGATTTTGAGTTTGTATATTTTTGGGCAAAAAAAAAGAGGGTTCGCGACCTCTTTCTTTAGGAGAACAAATGAAGACGTTCGTATTTGTCTTATAAGATAATTATAACAGCTGATAATGAATGGATAAATAATCAATAGTTAATGGATAGATAACCTGATGGGTAAATTTCTCTTGAAGACCTAAAGGTCTCCGCTTTCTTACTTTTTGGTCTCGAAAAAGTAAGCAAAAAAGACTGCCGAATTGATGAAGGCAGAGCTTCCTAAGCTTTTAGTCTTTCTTTTCTGCGTTGCGGGACTCGCTGAAAGAGTGCGTTTAGCACTCTTTCTTTACGCTCAAACATGTCCTCACTTTTCACCGAAAATAAAGCCTAAAATCTTAGCTTCATCAAAGGCAGGATTTAGTGCCATACGGTTTGAACAAATATTATAGTATTACTGAAATTTAAATGTTGGCTGATGTTGTTTTTCAAATACACGGCTAAAATTTTCTTTAAATTCATCAGGAGTATTAGATAATTCCATTATTGTAATAATTTTTGTTATATGTTTTTCAAGGTGTGGGATACCAATATCTCCAGAAAGAAATTGATGATGTTTTTTAGTTCTATGTCCTTTTTGAGATTTTGGGTTTTTTACTCTAAGTTCTTCTAATACACCATCTGGTAAATAATCATATATATATGTATTTGTAAATTTTCCTAAGTATTGAGGGTGTTTCATTGTTGTTGGATTAAAATCGTCCCAATTATATAACCTATATAACTCTTCATAATATTTTCTTGGAAATCTTGATTGCCATTTAAGGAAATCTTCTGAAATATAAGCTTTTAATATTTCTTGTAATGCATTACTTTCTCTATCATATTGATATCCTGTTGCTTCATCTATAAGAGCTGTAATACCAACTTTAGCAAGAGATCTTATAAGGATATTTGCTTGAACAGCTAATTTCTCTTGACTTTCATGAAGGGAACCATTATCAAATGCAATTAAGTACAATTCACAAATTAAAGGTATAAGTTCTGCATCATAACCACTAGAGATACTTCCATTATTTAAATAATAATTTATTGGTATGGATTTTTCTCTTAATTCTTCAGTAATATATGGTAATAAGTTCTTTGCACCAATAATTGAAGGTAATCCATCTAGTCTTTTTTCACCTTTCCTAGGTCTATTGAATGCGTCAAACAATGCTGTTTGAGTTATTATTCTTTTGCCATTGCTTAATACAGCACAAGAAATAGTTTTATCACCTAATAGTAGTTCCCCTTTATGTGTACATTCAAAAACATCAAGAGCCATTATTTATCCTTTTGTCATATAAATTTATTACAATTATGACAAAAAAAGTCATATATGTCAAGAGTAATTAGTGACAATAATTTATTAGAGGTTAATATTTTTGTTCTAATCAAGGAAGAGGGACATTTTAAGCAAAGGAGCATAGGCTCCTATGTGAGTGCTTAAAATGTTTTTCTGACGCAGAGTAGGGCAAAAAGATTGACCTCTAAACTCTGGCTTCTTCTCTTTTTTGTAGATACTCCCATTTGGCATCTACTCTTTTTTGCCATTCTTCTATGATATGCTCATTTTCTGGTTTAAACAGGTGTTTAAATCTTGGTTGGAAACCTAAATAGTCTCTTACTGGTACTATATTTTTTGGTCTATATGTTATATTTAATTCTGTTCCATCTATGATTTCATATAGTGGGAAAACTAGCGAATCAACTGCTAAATCTGAGGCTTCTATTGTCTCATGTGGTTGAAATTTCCACTCTGTTGTACAGGCACTCATTGCATTTATAAATACAGGTCCTTTTGTATCAAATCCTGTTTGGATCTTTTTAATCATATCTTTCCATTTATTTGGTGCAACTTGTGCTACATATGGTGAACCGTGTGCGGCCATGATTGCTAGCATATCTTTTTTATTTCTTTTTTCACCATAAGAAGTACTTCCTGCTGGTGCTGTTGTTGTAGATGAACCAATAGGAGTAGAAGATGATCTTTGACCTCCTGTGTTTGCATAAACTTCATTGTCTAAACAAACATACATAAAGTCATGTCCTCTTTCAAAACATCCTGAAATCCATTGGAAACCAATATCATAAGTTGCTCCATCTCCACCAAATGTTACAAATTTTGGTTCAGGAGTTGATGGATCGATTCTTCCTTTTTTTCTTAACACTTTATTCATAGTCTCAGCACCTGCGATTGCAGTTGAGGCATTTTCAAATCCTATATGAATCCAAGAACAGTCCCATGAAGTATGTGGATAAATAGCTGTACAAACTTCTAAACATCCAGTTGCTGCTGATACTACTAAGTTATCATTTGTAGCATTTAGTACTTCTCTTACAATAATTGAGTGTGCGCAACCTGGACATAAAACATGAGAACCCTCAAATCTTTCAGCCGCAGTTGAAAATGTTTTTAAGTTTTTGATTACTTTTTGATTACTCATATTTTCTCCTTAGTGTTCATAAAAACTTAACTCAGGACCTCTTACACCGTGTAGTGTTTGAATTTTCCCATTAAGTTTTCCATTTTTTGCTTCTTCATTTAAAGAAACAAAAATCTCTTTTAATTCATTTACAATAATATCTCTTCCACCTAAACCATATACTAAGTTTTTAAGTACTGGTCTAGCTTGGGTATTAAATAAGGCTCCCGCAACTTCATTGTATAAAGTTCCAACCGTTCCACCAGGTGCACTTCTATCCATACATGCTATAGCTTTTACATTTTGTAATTTTGAAGCCAATTGTGTAAGAGGAAATGGTCTAAAAAGTCTTGGTGCTAAAACACCAGCTTTTATTCCTGTTTCTTCTCTTATGGCATCAACTGCTATCATTGCTGTTTCATAAGTAGTTCCTAAACATACAATTACAACATCTGCATCTTCTACTTTATATGATTCTACAAGATTATATTTTCTTCCACTAATTTTTTCAAACTCTTCAAAAACTTCTTCCACAACAAAAAGTGAACCCATTAGGGCTGCATGTTGTTTAGCTTTATGTTCAAAGTGCCAGTCATGCTCTGTTTGAACTCCATGAGTAACTGGATTTGTAAAATCCAACATTGCATTTACTTGCAAATAATCACCTACAAAATCATAAGCCACTTTATCTGATAGTGGTCTTACTGTTTGGGCTGTATGGGAAGTCAAAAATCCATCTTGGTTAGAGATAACTGGAAGTCTTACATCTTTGTGTTCTCCGATTTTAAAAGAGCATAAAGTTAAGTCATAAGCTTCTTGAGCATTAAATGAGTCAAGTTGAATCCATCCTGAATCTCTTGTAAGATACATATCTGAATGGTCTCCATTTACATTTAAAGGTGCGGCTAAAGCTCTATTTACTAAACATAAAACAACTGGAATTCTCATACCAGAACATTGATATAAAACTTCAACCATCAAGGCACAACCTTGTGATGAAGTGGCAGTTGCAACTCTTCCCCCCGCAGCTCCTGCACCAACACAGCCAGACATTGCTGCATGTTCTGATTCCACCATAATGATTTCGCCATCTACATATCCATTTGCATGAAAAGAAGCATAAGTTTCAACTGTATTTGTTGAAGGTGTTATAGGATAAGCAGCAAGTACATCAACAGCTGCTTGTCTAAATGCTTGAGCATTACAGGTATTTCCATCCCAAACTTCTACTTTATTTAGTTCCATTTCTTTGCTATTCATTATTTCTCACCTTTTTCTTTTTTAAGAGGCCACTTTGTAAGTGCTAATTCATTTTTTTCTGTTTCATTAAACATCATCAATGATTTTGGATTTGTAGGACATACTTCAACACAGATTCCACAACCTTTGCAGTGGGTATAATCTATACCTTGAATCTCTTTATTTCTTGAAATCACTGCACTATCTGGACAATAAATCCAACAGTTTTGACAGTCAATACACAATTCAGTATTCCATACTGGCTTCATTACTCGCCAATCCCCCACATAAAGATTTTTAGAGCTTGTCTCGGCATATGTTCTATCTTCTGGATTTGTTTGGGCAAGAACAGATTCAACTGCTTGATCAAATGAAAAAAGTGCCGCCCCAGGTACTAATTCATCCCATCCCATATCTTTTATTGATTTACTCATGATTTACTCCTTAATGTACTTCATTATATGCTCTCTCAATAGCAATCATATTTGCATCGATTATCTTTTGAGGAAGTTTTTTAAGTACTGATTTCATTGCATTTTGGAAATACTCTAATTCAAACATACCACTTACTTTCATAAACGCCCCTAGCATTGGTGTGTTTGGAATAGGTCTTCCTATTGTCTCTTGAGAAATTTGTAAACAGTCTAATGTAAAAGTTCTACTTTCTCTACCATGTAAAGCTGGAATAGCTTCTATTAACTCTTCTTTACTAAGGTGTGTTGTAATTATGTACTTAGTATCTTCCGTTTCATTAGCTGTAAAGTCATCTGTAAATGCTAATGCTGGGTCTAATATAAATACAAAGTTTGGTTGCATGAATTTCTCATGATTTATGATTTGCTTGTCATCTATTCTGTTATAAGCAGTCATAGAAGCACCTCTTTTTGCAGATCCATAAAATGCAAAAGCTTGAACTTCTTTCCCCGTTTCTGCTACAACTGAACCTAGACCTTTTGCTCCAGTAACTGCCCCTTGTCCTGCTCTACTGTGCCATCTAATTTCTAACATTATTAGCTCCTATAATATTAACTATAAGTATATTTTATGACTAAAATTTTCGTAAAGTCACAATAACTGTAAGTATTCTATCCCTATAAATCTTTAGTGAATTTTAAATCAATATATATAATTATATATTTTAAGTAAGAGTAAAGAATATCTACCTTTTTACTTACATTTTTGTAGAAAATAAATAGAGCAAATGACCATTAAGTCATACATAAGCTTGTATTTATATTCATTAAGTGTGTATATTTCTTGTTTTAAATGGTTATTAGCCCTATAAAAGGGGCTTGTGAGTACTATAAAAGAGTAAAAGTACAAAAAATGGCTTTTAATCTTAAATTTGACTTAAAATTAATAAATTTTCAGCAAAATCTATTTTAACTTTTGAAAAAAGAGAAAAAAAGAGAAAAAATTGTTTTTTTTCAAGAGGCTATTTTCTAAAAAATAGCCAAATTCTTAAAAGTGGGTAGAATTGAATTAAATAAAAAATTAATAATTCAAGTTAAATTAGAACTAAGCTTTTAGAGTGTATTTTTGGATTAGTTCAACTGCTTCAAAAGAATTTGCGGTAATATGACTAGTAAGTTCACATAAGTCTTCTTCTTTTCCATATCCACATAATACTCCGACACAATTTATCTCAGCCCCATTTGCAGAAATCAAATCTAAATGGGTATCTCCTACCATCCAAACATTTGAGCCCTTTTGTATATTCATTTGATTTAATGTTTTTAAAATAGGTTCTGGATGAGGTTTTGGATTTTCTACATGTTCTCTTCCTGTAATTACTTCAAAATATTTTAAAATATCAAAATGTTCTAATAAAGGAATAGTGTAAGCTCCTGTTTTAGTTGTAACTACTGATAATCTTGCAAATTGACTAGCTAATTCTAAGGCTTCTTTTGCCTTTTCAAGTAAGAGAGTTTTTTTAGTTGATATAAGTTTATATCTCTGTTTATACGCAGCAACATAATCCCAAGCTAACTCTTTTTCAATACCTAATTCCATGTACATTATTTCTAAAGGATATCCAATGAGTGATTTGATATCTTCATCATTTCCTGTAAATTCATAATTCATCACTTCAAATGAGTGATGAAAGGTAGATACAATAGCATCTGTTGAATCAATCAATGTTCCATCTAAATCAAATAGTATTACATTTTCCAATATTTTTTCCTTATTATTCATCTTCTTTTATCCAATCTTTTTGATTATGAGTTATTCCTATAAAAGATGGTTCTATATTTTTTATTTTTTTGCTTACTACTGTTATTGAGTTTGGAATGTATAAAAATAGATATGGTGTATCATGGGCAATTATACGAAATATTTTTTTGTATATTTTGCTTAACTCTTTTTTATCAATTGTAGTTGAACCTTTGACAATAAGGTCATCAACTTCTTTATTTGAATATCCTACTAAATTAAATCTTCCTTTTTTCATAGAATCACTATGCCATAAAGGATAAGCATCTGGCATAAGAGCTAAACTCCAGCCTAATACGATAGCTTCAAAATTTCTAGGATGAACAACTGTATTTAAAAAAGCTTGCCACTCCATGACTCTTATTTTCATCTTAACACCAATCTTTGCTAATTGGTATTGAATGATTTGAGTGGTATTTATTCTGGTGTCATTTCCTGTGTTTGTAATCACTTCAAAACTCAAGGGATGATTTTCATCATAACCTGCAAGTTTCAATAATCGTTTTGCTTCAACAATATTTTGTTTTATAGGTTTAACTGTATCATCATAAGCAAAGGTTCCTGGTAAAAAAGGGCCATTACAAACCTCTCCATGACCAAAAAATAGTATGTCAATTATCTCTTGTCTATCTATGGCTAAGGATAAAGCTCTTCTTACATTTATATCTTTGAATTTCTTTTTCTTTAAATTAAAGCCCAAGTAGTCAAAAGCAAAAGCTGGTTTTTCTATGATTTGATAATTTTTTTTAAACTCTTTATCTATTTGTCTATCTATTTGTAAGGGAGTCAAGCTTCCAAGATCAAGTTTGTTTTGTTTTAAATATAAAAATGAAGTACTAGGATCTGGTAGGAATTTAAAATTTAATTCATTAATTTTAGGTTTTCCTTCAAAATATTTATCAAAGGCATAAAGTCTTATATCACTTCCTAATTTAAAGCTATCAAGTCTATATGAGCCTGTTCCTATTGGATGTTTATTAAATGAACTAGTCATTAGGTCTTTTTCATCTTTTAAAATATGTTTTGGTATTACTCCAAACATCCAAATTTCTAAAGCTTTAAAGTAGGGCTTTTTATAAACAACTTCTACTGTGTAATCATCTATTTTAGATAGGCTTTTTACTTCTTTAAAGTTTGATTTGATTGTAGTAAAAACTTTTGGGTCATTGATTTTCTCATAGGTAAATATTACATCATCAGCTGTGAATTTTTTCCCATCATGCCAGAGTACATTTTTTTTAAGTTTTATTACTAAGTGAGTATTATCAATAAATTCATATGAAGAGGCTAGGTCAGGGACTACATTTGCATTCTTGTCATATTTAAATAAGCCATTAAATAACCAATCAGCGATTTCACTACTTGCAGTATCATTAGCTAAAATAGGGTTTAATCTAATAGGTGAACTACTTATTGATAAGTTTAAGGTACTCGCACTTAAATAAGTGAATAAGCAATAGTGAATAATAAATAATAGAAGGGCTAACTTTTTCATGGTGTATTGTAATATCTTTTTATAAAAAAGTGCATAAAAAAAGGAGCAACTTTCGTCGCTCCTTAAGATATAAAGAAATATAAAATTCCAAAAATTCCAATTATCTTTTTGAGAATTGAGTAGATTTTCTTGCTTTTTTCTTTCCGTATTTTTTTCTCTCTACAGATCTTGCATCTCTAGTTAGTAATCCATAAGGTTTTAAAACAGCTCTAAATTGTTCATCAAATGCAACTAATGCTCTTGAAATACCATGTTTAGCAGCATCAGCTTGTGCAGAATACCCTCCACCAAGAGTTTTAACAACGATATTTACAGAAGATTCTTGTTTAGATACTTCTAAAGGTCTCATTACTCTTTTTTTGATAGCTTCGTGTCCACCTAACCATGCGTCTAAAGTTTGACCATTAATAGAAACTTGTCCATTACCAGCTTCTAACCATACTTTTGCGATAGAAGATTTTCTTCTTCCAGTTGCGTATACTTTTGCCATTAGTCTTATCCTTTAATTTGCGCAGTGTGAGGGTGTTCGCTACCTGCGTATACTTTTAATTTTTTTAACATTGATTTACCAAGTTTAGTTTTTGGTAACATCCCTCTTGCTGCTAATTTATATAGCTTTTCAGGATTTTGTTCAAACATATCAGACATTTTGTGAGTTTTTGTACTACCAAAATAACCTGAGTGTGTATAGTAATTTTTAGTTTCTAGTTTAGTTCCAGAAAATTTTGCTTTTGTTGCATTTATGATAATTACGTTATCTCCACAGTCTACATGAGGAGTATAATTAGTCTTATTTTTACCTCTTAAGATTGTAGCAACTTCAGTAATGATTCTACCAAATACTTTATCAGTTGCATCTATAATAACCCAATCTCTATCAATTTCAGTGGCTTTTGCCATTTGAGTGAATTTCATCTACGTTCTCCGATTTAATTAATGAGCTGGAATAATAGTGTAGTAATACTTACAAATGGCTTAAATTAAGTGATTTTTAATATTTAATTATAAATTCAGAACCTTGAGCATAAACTGAGTGAATTTCAAGTTTAAAATTATGTAAAACTAGAATAGAATTTACTATAAATAATCCAAGTCCTAAAGAGTTATTCCAACCATTTTGTGAGACTCTGTAAAACTTATCTGTGATTTTTAGCAGTTCCATCTCAGATATTCCAATACCTAAATCTATAATTTTTAAATATTTGTCAGTAATTTCTATAGTAACTGTATCTTCTGAATATTTTAAAGCATTTTCTACTAAATTTGATATTGCCATAGAAAGCAGAGTTTCATCAGCTTCAAGAAGATGATTATCACCTTTTATTTCAATAGTTCTATTTGGGTACTTGTCTTTTAAATCAATACATAAAGAAGTACAAACATCTTTTAAGTGTATTTTCCTTTTTTCAATGTGCTCTTTTCCTTCTTCAAGTTTTAAAGCAAGTCTTAGTTTATCAATTATTTGAGTCATTTTATTTGCATTTGAATCAATCTTAGACAAAAATTTATCTCTCATTTGTTCAGGCAAATCTTTGTCATTTTGTAAAGTTTGAACATAACCTGTAATAATAGCAATTGGATTTTTAAATTCATGGGAAATTGCACTAATTATTTCATCTTTTTGTTTATTTGCAAGTCTTAACTTAGCTGTATGTTTAGCTTTTGTTTTCTCTTTTTTTTGAAGTCTAAGGGCAACTTTATTTAATAATCTATTAATAGTAAAAAACTCTTTAGTATGAAATACACTTAAGCTTATAGACTCTCTTTTTTTTGTAAGGCTAATTAAAAAATGTAAGATATTATCTGTCTCTTTTTTTATTTCATTAGAAATATAGTATGAAACTACAAAAGCTAAAAGTAGAAAAATAGAAAAAATAGCAATAAGTTGAAGACTTAATTTTATAAAATACTCTTTTATAGTACTTATATCGCTAGACATTCTTATGTAATAATTCTTACCATCGATTTCAACTTCTTTTGCAATATAAAGTAAATCTTTATTTAAAGTATTTGAGTATCTTGATATTTCACCATAATCACTAATTTTAGCATCAATTATTTCTTCTCTATTTAAGTGATTTCCCATAAGCGTTTTATCTTTGTCTGTTTCAGCAACTACTTTTCCTTTTGAATTGATAATGGTTACTCTAAGATTAGTTGCTTTCTTGATCTCTTGTACTTTTTTATCAATATTATCTAAGTTTGGAAGTACAATTGAAAGGGTATTGATGTTTGCTAATATATTTTTCTCAATTTGTTCTAAATATATTGTCTTAGACCAAAAATAAATTACAATTGAAATTAGTATAAGTATTGATAAAAAGATAAGTATAAAACTTCTAAGGAAAAACTGGTGAATTTTTAACAAAACATATATCCTTCACCACGAACAGATTTTATATATTTTTTATCACCTTTTGGGTCGATTTTAGTTTTTAATCTTTTTACTGCCACATTTACAGTTTTTAGTTTTTTTTCTAATGAGTCTTCCCATACAGTATCTAATAAATACTCTCTACTTAAAAGAATATCTTTGTTTTTAAAAAATTCTAAGAATAAATCATGTTCTAATGTTGTCAAATCTATTTTTGAATCATTTATAAAAAAACTTTTACTAGATTTTTTATAAGTAATATCTTTTATTTTTTCTATTTCAATATCTTTTTTTGTTCTTTTTATTACAGCTTTTACCCTAGCAATTAACTCTTTTAGATTAAATGGTTTAGTAATATAGTCATCCGCGTGTTTATCAAAACCTTCTAAAATATCTTCATCTTGGTCTTTTGCGCTAACATAAATTACTGGTATATTGTAACCTTTATTTTTTATGTCATTTATAAATGAAGTTCCTTCTATTCCTGGTAAATTTCTATCCATAAGTATTAAATCAATCTCTTCTTCATTTAAAACTTCATAAACTTTATCAGATGCATTTAAAAACCCAATTGTCTCAAAACCCTCTTTTTGTAGGGTATATTCTAAAAGTTCTAAAATATCAACTTCATCTTCAATTATCAATATTGTTGTATTATTCATCTGATTTCTCACTTATGTTATCAATTTTATGTATTCCTGGAGAGTATTTTATTGACATTATCCTAAAAATAAAAAATATAAATATAACAATTAGTAAAAAAACAATATCAACATAGTCCATTTTGGGATGTGAAGCTTGTATTATTACATCTCGTATTAAAAATATTATAAATAAATCAATTATAAATCGAAGTCTTAATTTCTCTTTTTTTATAAAATCAGAAATCATTTTAACAACTTCCATTATAACAATAAATTCAAGCATATAGATAATTGCTTTTGAGAATTCTAATCCCGAGATGATAATAGCAATGAATAAAATCATTGCTATTAGAACTTCATAGTTACTTCTAAAGTATCTGTTTATTTTTGCTAGAGCTCTTTTCATAAGTTAAAAAATAGTGTGAAGACTATTTTCTTTCTATCTCCCCACCTCTTTCAGCAAAAAGTAATAAGTGTGCAATTGAAACTGATCTATCAGAAATTTTTTCTAATTTTCTTAATGAAGTTAGAATATCAAAGTACTCTTTTGATAAATCTAAATTTTTAGCAATTAGTTTTAATATATTTTTTTCTATCATTGAGTATAAATCATCAGTTTTACTCTCTTCTACTACAACTCTTTGATATTTTTCTTCAATATGATTTACAGTAGACTCTTTAATAATCGATATTGATGTTTGAAGAGAAAGTAGTGTTGATTTTAATAAAGGAATTGCATATTCTAAAATTGTTTTAGTATTTAAATCTTCACTAAAAGAAGTTCTAAATATTTTTATAAAACCTTTTGTATTTCCCCCAGCTCTTACTAATTCATTTGTAATTTTAAAATAAGATACTAACTCTCTTAAATCTCTTGCTTCTGGTTGATATAAAGCAAGTGCTGTTACAATTGAATTGTCTATATTGTTTGAACTAATTGTAAGTTTTTTTAATGATAACTCTGCATCTTTTAAAGCCTTGAAATCTTCATCTTTTAGAGCTTTTAAAGCTGCATTTAATGATTCGATTACCACATTACCTATTTCTAGCAATTCATTTTGAATTTGCTCTCTTCTTGTCTCATAAACTTTTAACATCATTTAAGCCTTCCCATTGTGTATAACATCTATTTTGTCGCACATTATAGTTTATAATAATTACAAGATGATTACATTTTAAAATGAAGCACTTATAGGTCTATCTAAATTCTTTGAGTATTTTTTCATTACATTTAAAGTGTAGTCAAAATTTGCTTTTTTTGAATTACTTGAAATCTCAATGATAGCACAAGAACAAGATAAAAGTTCAAATATTCTATCTTCACCAAATCTATCTTTTCCTTTTATATGACCATTTTTCTTATCTGTTTCACTGTATAAGTTTTTCACAGACCATCTAAATTCATCTAATGCCTCTTTTGTAGTTAGGTAAACCTCTTCTATATCATTATTTTTTATACCTATAAAAAAGTCATCTCCACCAATATGTGCTATAAAAGTGTCACTAGGATATTTTTTTTGTAAAAGTTCTGAAAATAAAAGTATTGCTCTATCACCTTGCCTAAATCCATATGTATCATTAAAAGGTTTGAAATTATCAAAATCAAAATATAAAATATGTGATTTATAAATATTCTTATTCTCTAAACTATTGTAAATAAATCGTTCGATTTGATTATTACCTGGTAGTCTTGTTAGTGGATTTTGGTTTTCTGCAATTTCTAAAGTTCTTTTATGGGATAGTTGCAAAAGAGATCTTAAATCAATAAATCCATGGTATTTATTTGCTTTTGTAATAAATATCCCAGATGAGTTTGGGTCTTGATTAAAAATTTGTAGGGCTTTGTCAATTCCCCATGATGCTTCTATTGAAATAACAGGCTTAACATATTTACTTATTTTAGAACTGTATGATTTATTTTGTGCTAGGGCTAATCCATACTGTGAGTATGAAATTTGTTTAATATCAACTTCATAAATTACACCAATAAAGTTATCATAATCGTCTATTATAGGAACAAAACTACTGTGTGTGTAATCTTTAAAGTATAAAAATAAAGAGTGCAAAGATGAATCAATATTAATAGGAACAATATTTTGAATAAATTCTTGTTCTATTGGGGCATTGTCATCTGCTCTTTTTTCAGTTAGTAAGTATTTGACTATATCTTTATATATTGGCTTTATTTCATCAATTTGTGTAGTTGGTTTTTGTACGAAAAAACCTTGAATAAAATCTGCCCCAATATTTTTACATGTGTAAAACTCTTTTAGTGTTTCAACACCTTCTGCGACAACTTTCATTCCCATAATATGTGCCATATTTATAATAGATGAACAAAATAGTCTTTTTTTAGCATCACCATTGATATTTTCTATAAAAAATCTATCTATTTTTATTATATCTGCTTGTGAGAAATATAATAGTTTTAAACCTGAAACTCCAACTCCAAAGTCATCAATAGCAATATTATAATTACTACTATTGTAATTATGTATCATATCAATTAGGTCATTTTGCTCTTCTAATGTGCCTCGTTCACTTAATTCAAAACAGATTATACTTTTAGGTAGGTTGTATCTTTTTAAGATCTTTTTTGTATTACCTTTAGTATAGTTTTTCGCATGAATAGTTCTATTATCAAGGTTATAAAAAAGTTGTAAGTTTTCAATACTTATTCTCGAAAATTTTTCAATTGCTTTTTCTCTTAGAAGTAGGTCAAACTCATACAAGTAGTTTTCTTTATAAGCTAAATCAAAAATATCATGAATATAGTTTATATTTGGTATTTTCTCTACATTTCTAAGTAGTGCTTCAACTGCAAAAATTTTACCAGAATGAGCATGTATAATAGGCTGAAAAGCGTAATCGAGTTTTTCAACAATTGAATTCCATTTTATTTTCATATTTTAATCCTATTTATAGCCTTTTCTCTAATCGTTCGCGTAAAAAAGATAAAGGGCTATAACTAAAATCAAAAAAAGTTATAACTCTCTTTTTAATTTTTCAATTTTTGGAATATTTTCATTACTGTATTTTAATAGGTGAAAGTGTAGTTTAAAATGATTACATTTTGATTACGAAAGTAGATAAAAAAGTGAAACTAATGGATTATAATCCATTAGCCTCAATTGCTTTTGATTGTGCATCTGTGATTAATGGGTCTATGATTTCATCAAATACTCCATCATTCATAACTGCTTCAAGTCTGTATAATGTTAGGTTAATTCTATGGTCACTTATTCGGCCTTGTGGGTAATTATAAGTTCTAATTCTACCACTTCGGTCTCCAGTTCCAACTTGCTCTTTTCTGCTGGCACCTTCTGAGTCCATTTTTTCTTGCATTTGAATGTCATAAAGTCTAGCTTTTAAAACTTTCATTGCTTTATCTTTATTTTTATGTTGAGATTTTTGGTCTTGGTTGGTTACTACAAGTCCTGAAGGAATATGCGTAATTCTAACCGCAGAGTCTGTTGTATTTACAGATTGTCCACCATTTCCACTAGCTCTCATAACATCAATTTTTAAATCACCTGGATCAATTTCAACTTCAACATCATCAACTTCTGGCATAACTGCCACAGTAATTGCTGAAGTATGAACTCTTCCTTGAGATTCTGTTGCGGGAACTCTTTGAACTCTATGTGTTCCACTTTCATATTTTAGTCTTGAATAAACCTGTTCACCTTTAAATAAAGCTACGATTTCTTTGTATCCACCTGCTTCATTCTCACTTTGGTTCATTATCTCAACTTTCCACCCTTTTAGTTCCGCATATCTTAAGTATGCTCTAAATAGGTTTCCTACAAATATTCCTGCTTCGTCCCCACCTGCACCAGCTCTTAATTCTATAAAAATATTTTTATCATCATTAGGATCTTTAGGTATCATAAGAACTTTTATTTCTTCTTCAATAGCAGGTTTTCTAACCTCTAAATCTCTAAGTTCCTCTTTTGCTAATTCACCTAATTCTGGATCATCATATAACAATCTGTTATCTTGAATATCCTTTAATACACTTATATATTCTTTAGCTTTATTTACGATTGGTTCAATTGCTGACTGCTCTTTTGAAAGTGAAGTCATCCTTTTTATGTCTGAAGAGATATCTGGAGAAGCTAATAATCCATTAATCTCCTCATATCTATCAATAAATAGTTGTAATTTATCTTGTAACATATTTTATAGTATGTATAAGCAAATAAATAAAATTAACTACCATATTTTTATGATAGTAAAATTTTATTAAAGTGCGTTAACTTTAACTTGTAGTCTACTAACTTTTCTAGCAGCAGTTCCTTTTTTAAGGATACCTTTTGCAATACAATGGTGCATGTATTTATTAGCAGTTTTCATAGCAACAGTTGCTTTTTCTTTGTCATTAGCCTCAACTGCAGATAATACATCTTTAGTTATGTTTTTAATTCTTGTTTTATAAAATCTGTTTCTCTCAGTTTTTACTAACGTTTGTTTAGCTCTTTTAGCCGAAGATTTGTGGTTTGCCATTTTTAACCTCTTTATAATTTTTTTAAGGCTAGAATACTAGCCAAATAACTTTAAAGTAAGTTTAAATTAAGTTTAATTTTAGGATTTTTCATGAAACTATTTGGTACTGATGGTGTAAGAGGACAAGCGGGGTCATTTTTAGATGCAATGACTGTAATGAAACTAGCAATGGCTGCTGGAATATTTTTTAGAAAACATTCATATACAAACAAAATTTTAGTAGGAAAAGATACTAGAAGAAGTGGGTATATGATTGAAAATGCACTTGTATCAGGACTGACGGCCGTAGGATATGATGTTATACAAATAGGACCAATGCCAACTCCTGCTATTGCATTCTTAACAGAATCAATGAGATGTGATGCTGGAATTATGATATCTGCTTCACATAATCCTTTTGAAGATAATGGAATCAAGTTTTTCGATCATAATGGAAATAAGCTAGGACTTGATTGTGAAAAAGCAATTGAAGAACTATTTTTTGACGAAGAAGCGATAATTCAAGCTCAAAAAACAGGAAAAGAAATAGGGGCATCAAAAAGAATTGATGATGTTATTGGAAGATATATTGTATCAATTAAAAGTTCATTTCCAAAAGATTTAACATTAAGTGGTCTAAGAATTGTTCTTGATTGTGCAAATGGTGCAGCTTATAAAGTAGCACCAACAATCTTAGAAGAACTAGGAGCTGAAGTATTTACAATAAATGCAAAACCAAATGGATTTAATATCAATGAATTAAGTGGTGCAATGTATCCAGAAAATGTTGCAAAAGTTGTAAAAGAAGTGAGAGCTGATATTGGATTGGCATTAGATGGAGATGCAGATAGACTTGTTGTAATAGATGAAAATGGTGATACTGTTGATGGGGATAAACTATTAGGTGCCTTATGTGTCTATCTAAGCAGTAAGGGACTTTTAAAAGGTGAAGCTTGTGTTGCAACAGTTATGAGTAATAAAGCCTTAGAGGACTACCTAGACTCATTTGATTTAAAACTAAATAGAACAGATGTTGGTGATAAAAATGTTTTAGTAAATATGAAAGAAAATCATATCAATTTTGGAGGAGAGCAAAGTGGACATGTTATTTTCTCTGATGTTTCAAAAACAGGAGATGGTCTTGCAACTGCACTTCAAGTATTATCATATGTTTTAGAAAGTGGTAAGAAAGCTAGTGAGGCTTTAAATAAATTTGAACTTTATCCACAAGTGTTAAAAAACATAAAAGTAAATGAAAAAATCCCATTAGATAAAATTGAAGGTTTGAAAGAACTTCAAGCAGAAATCAAATCAAAGGGAATGAGAGATTTAATTAGATACTCTGGAACTGAAAATAAATTAAGAGTTCTAATAGAAGGTCGAGATAAAAAGTTAGTAAATGAATATATGGATAAATTAATAGAGTTTTTAACTAAAAAATTATGAATAAAAAATTAATTGTTTCACTAGTAATTTTTGTATTATTAGTTTTAATAGACCAAGCTATTAAATATGGTTTTGTATTTTTAAATTTTGGTTTTGAAAGTGATTGCATATCTTTAGTTCTTGCATACAATTATGGTGTTGCATTTTCTATGTTTGAATTTTTGAGTGAATATTTAAAATTTATACAATTAACACTTATAGCTTGTATAGTGATTTATTTATACTTAAATAAAGAAGTGTTTTTAAAATATTATATTCCTATTTCAATACTACTTGCTGGGGGTTTGTCTAATATTTTAGATAGATTTACTTATGGAGCAGTTGTTGATTATGTTTATTGGCATTGTGGTTTTGATTTTGCTATATTTAATTTTGCAGATGTAATTATTGACTTTGCTATTGCAATAATTTTATATATGCAGTATAAACAATATAAAGAAGATAAAAAAAGAGCTTAATAGAGTTTTTGAAAGCTAAACAGATTTTAGCTATAATCGAGCAAATTAAAAAAGATAAGTTTAATAAAGAGAGAAAAGATGGGTCAAACAATTACAGAAAAGATTTTTAGCGAACATGTAGGACATGAAGTTTACGCAGGTGAGATTGTAAGAAGTCCAATTGATATGGTTATTGGAAATGACATTACAACTCCTATTTCTATTAGAGCATTTGAAGAGGGTGGTTTTGAAAAACTAGCAAATCCAGATGGTTTTGCAATAGTACTTGACCACTTTATTCCTGCAAAAGATATTGCATCGGCAAATCAAGCAAGAATTTCAAGAGACTTTGCTGAAAAACATGATTTAAAACTATTTTTTGATGAAAAAGACATGGGAATCGAGCATGCACTTTTACCAGAAAAAGGATTAGTATTACCAGGTGATGTTATTATTGGTGCTGATTCACATACCTGTACACATGGTGCATTAGGTGCATTTAGTACAGGAATGGGGAGTACTGATATATCTTTTGGAATGATTACTGGTGGAAACTGGTTTAAAGTACCTGAGTCTATTAAAGTAGTATTCAAAGGAAAACCAGGTCCTTATATTACTGGAAAAGATTTAATCTTAGAGATTATTAGAATACTTGGAGTTGATGGAGCTTTATATAAAGCTTTAGAATTCACAGGTGATTCAATTAAATATTTAAGCATGGATGATAGATTCTCTTTATGTAATATGGCTATTGAAGCAGGGGCTAAAAATGGTATTGTTGCATATGATGAAGTTACAAAAGAGTTCTTAGATAGCAGAGACAGTTTAAGAGCTGAACCTAAAATTCATTATTCTGATGATGATGCAACATATTGTCAAGAGATTGTTATAGATGTAGAATCTTTAAATCCAGTAATTGCATATCCCTTTTTGCCATCAAATGGACATAGTGTAAATCAAGCTGTTGAAGATAATATTAGAGTTGACCAAGTATTTATTGGAAGCTGTACAAATGGAAGATTATCTGATTTTAAAGTGGCTGCCCAATTACTTGAAGGTAAAAAAGTTGCAAGACATGTAAGACTTATCTTAACTCCAGGAACTCAAAAGATACTAAGAGAAGCTACAAAACTTGGATATATTGATACTTTAGTTGATGCAGGTGGAGTTGTTTCTAATCCTACTTGTGGAGCATGTTTAGGTGGATATATGGGAATCTTAGGTGATGATGAGGTTTGTATTTCTACTACAAATAGAAACTTTGTTGGAAGAATGGGATCTCGAAGTTCAAAAATATATTTATCAAATACTGCCGTTGCAGCTGCAAGTGCAATAAGTGGATATATTACAGATCCTAGAAGTTTATAAATGATAACACCACAATTTGATATACCTTGCGTAATCCTTTGTGGTGGGAAAAGCTCACGAATGGGAGAAGACAAAGCACTTCTTCCTTTTTCTAATTACAACACTCTTACTCAATATCAATTTGATAGATTAAAACCCCATTTTAAAGATATTTATTTATCTTCAAAAACTAATAAATTCGATTTTTTAAAAAGTCATGAAAATATTATATATGACAATATTAGTGATGAAAGTTCACCTTTGATAGCTTTAAAAAGTATTTTAGAAACTGTAAAATCAGATAAAGTATTTGTAATAACTGTAGATACTCCTTTTGTAAAAATTGACTCAATTGAGAAATTAATAGATGAAAGTTTGAGTAATAGTACAATTGCAACAACATCAAGAGAGCATAATTTATGTGGAGTTTATAATAAGGCTTGCCTGCCAATAATAAATGAAATGATAAAAGAAAATAATCATAAAATAGGCTTTTTACTAAAAAAAATAGAACTTAAAAAAATCGAGTTTTTTGATGAAAATGAATTTTTAAATTTAAATAAAAAAGAAGATTACCAAAAGGCACTTTCTCTTATATAAGAATTGTCCATAAAAAAAGGGGTTTGAAATTAATCAAACCCCTTTTTTATTTTTGCAAATTTAAAATTATTTTGCTAATGCTGCTTTAGCTGCTGTTGCAACTGTTGTAAATGCTGCTGCATCATTCATTGCCATATCAGCTAATATTTTTCTATCTAGTTCAATTCCAGCTAATTTAACACCGTTCATGAATCTTGAATAGTTGATATCATTTAATCTACAAGCTGCATTAATTCTGATAATCCATAGCTTTCTAATATCTCTTTTTTTCTGTCTTCTATCTCTGTATGCATATACTAAAGATCTTTCTAATTGTTCTTTTGCTTTTCTAAAGTGTTTGCTTCTACCTGCGAAGAAACCTCTTGCCGCTTTTAGAACTTTTTTATGTCTTCTTCTTCTAACTATACCAGTTTTAACTCTAGGCATTTTATTCCTTTCTTAACCATATATTTGTTTAATATTGGTGTCGGCTTTTGCCGAACTTGTCCACATGCTTGTGGAGGGACTTGTAATTAAATCTAATTAATTACGCTTTACACAACATTCTTCTAACTCTTGTAGCATCAGTGCTATCAATAGTTTGAGGTCCTCTTAATGCCACTTTTCTTTTTCTTGACATTTTTGTTAAGATGTGACTTCTAAATGCTGAACCACATTTAATTGAACCATTTTTTTTCACTTTAAATCTCTTTAAAGCTCCACTAACTGATTTCATTTTAGGCATGGATTTCTCCTTTCTTAAATTTGCATTCTTCTTCGATATTAGAAAAAGTTTGTGATTATAGTAAAAATAAGCTTTAGATAAGTTTAAGTTAGTTTGAAGTTTTTGTAGAAAGAGGAATTATCTCTTTCTACTTAAGTGGAAATTAGTCTTTTTTAGGAAGAACCATCATGTTTACAAATCTTCCTTCAAGTTTTGGTTCAGAATCTCTATCCCCATAATCTTCTAGCATAGGCCATACTTTTTCAAGTACTTCTGCTCCAGCTTCAGGATGAGCCATCTCTCTACCTTTTAGAAATACTCTACATTTTACATGAAATCCTTTTTCAAGGAATTCAATTGCATGTTTAACTTTATAGTTAATATCATTTTCAGCAATTTTAACAGAAAATTTCACTTCTTTTAGAACAATCACTTTTTGATTTTTTCTAGCTTCTTTTTTCTTTTTTTCTTGTTGATATTTGAATTTACTATAATCCATTATTTTTGCAACAGGTGGTTTACCTTCTGGCGCAATTAGAACTAAATCAAGACCTTGTTCATCCGCAGTTTTTAAAGCATCTGCTGTTGAGATGATACCATAGTTAGTACCATCGTCACCCATACATCTAACTTCCTTAGCTGTAATGTCGTCATTCATTATAACATCGTCTTTTTTATTTCCTCGACTCAAATTTCACTTCCTTTATTAATTTCATTTAACATTTGGATAAATTCATCTTTACCCATGTTTGATTGTTCTCTTTTTCTTCTATCTCTTAGTGCTACAGTTTTGTTTTCAACTTCTTCATCTCCAATTACTACAATCATTGGAACTCTTTGTTTTTCTGCCATTCTGATTCTTTTGTTTAAACTTTCATTCATACTGAAAATTTTAGAATCGATGCTATTTTGTAAAAGCTCTTTTTGTAGCTCTTTTGCATACTCATTATGAGTATCCGCAATTGGTACAAAAATAACTTGTGTAGGAGCAATAACAAATGGAAACTCACCTGCACAGTGTTCTGTTAATATACCAATAAATCTTTCAAAAGAACCTAAAATGGCTCTATGAATCATAACTGGTTGTTCTTTCTCACCTTTTTCATTGATAAATTCAGCATTGAATCTTGAAGGTAAGTTCATATCAACTTGAACAGTTCCACATTGCCATTTTCTTCCAATAGCATCTAGAATTTTAATATCAATTTTAGGACCATAAAATGCTCCACCACCTTCATCAATACCATATGTGATATTGTTTTCATCAAGTGCATCCATGATACCTTTTGTAGTTTTTTCCCAAAAAATATCATCACCGATTGCTTTTTCTGGTTTTGTAGAAACTTCGATTTCATATTTAAAATCAAATAGTTTAAGTAATGCATCAACGAATTCTAAAACTTCAAAGATTACTGATTTTATTTGATCTTGTGTACAAAATATATGTGAATCATCTTGAGTAAATTCTCTAACTCTAAATAATCCATGCATTGCACCACTCATCTCATGTCTATGAACAACCCCATACTCAAAAAGTTTTTTTGGTAGGTCTTTATATGATACCAAATTATTTTTGAATATTTGAATATGTCCAACACAGTTCATTGGTTTGATACCATATTCTTGTTCATCAATAGTAGTAAAATACATATTCTCTTTGTAGTTTGCATAGTGACCTGATATTTTCCACATCTCAGATTTTAAGATTTCTGGACCACGAACTGGTTCATATCCTCTTATTCTATGAGCTTTGTATAAGATATGCTCTAATTTTGATCTAAGTCTTGCCCCATTTGGTAGCCACATAGGAAGACCTGCTCCTACTTCATCACTAAATGTGAAAAGTTCAAGTTCTGTTCCTAGTTTTCTATGATCTCTTTTTTTAGCTTCTTCTAACATTTTCACATAATCAAAAAGTTCTTGTTTATCAAAAAATGCAATACCATAAATTCTAGTAATCATCTCATTTTTTTCATCACCACCAAGATAAGCACCAGCTACTCTTGTTAGTTTAAAACTTCTTATCATTCTAGTATTTGGTAAATGTGGACCTCTACATAAATCCTCAAAATCACCTTGTTTGTACATCGTCAGAGTCTCATCTGTAATTCTTGATAATACAGCTTGTTTTAGTTCATCACTATTAAATTTTTGTGAAATCTCTTCTCTTGATGCTTCGAATCTTTCAATAGGTAGTTTAGCATTTGCTAACTCTTTCATTTTCTTTTCAATTTTAGGTAAGTCTTCATCTGATATTTTTGATTCAACTTTAAAATCATAGTAAAAACCTTCACTTACAACAGGTCCTACAAAAAATTTAGCTTCTGGATATAACTCTTTGATAGCTTGTGCCATAAGATGGGCACATGAGTGTCTTAAAATCTCTAAAGATTCTTTAGAGTTATCGGCTTTTATTACCTCTCCTTGAATATTCAAAGCTTCCGCAGTTTGAAGGTCATAAATTTGACCATCATTTAATACGCCAATCGGTTCCAATAATTTCCTTTTTCATTAAGTTTTTTATAAAATTTATATATTTTAACTTAATTAGACTTAAAAAACTTTAGAGTTGTGCTTATTTAGAATACTTTAGATAAAATTGTGTATGATTATTAACTTATCTAAAATAAAAACAGAAGCACTCTTACTCTTATGTAAGGACATTATAACATCTTATGAAAATATTGAAGATGAAAAATTTGAAATTGATGATGAAATAAATATTTATATAAAAGATACTTCTAAAGATATTTTAAAAGAGTTAAAAAGAGTTACAAAAGAAAATGACTATTATTTAAATAATAAAAATTCATATACAATTTCTGCCATATTGCAAGCTTATAATTTTTTAAATTTAGAGTTATCAAAGGAGTTAAAAGAAGGTGTATCTTTCAATCCCTCTATGCTTTATATATCGCTTTTATCGATGTGGTTTAAGGAGCTAGGAAAAGAATCAAAATCAAAAGAATATATCTATTTTTTGCTATATCCTTATTCTATAACTTATGATAAATTATTATTAAATATAAAAGATGAGAAATTTAAAGTTTTAAATATAAAAATGATAGATATAGCAGAACGAGTAATTTTAAAATATAACAAATACACACTAAAATAAATTGGAACCAAATGAAATATTATGCTATAAAAAATATTGTTGAATATTTAAATGCAAATTGTAAAATAATAAGACAAATAAGAAGAGTAGAAAACAACACTATTTTTATTGAGTTTAATGACAGAAATGTAATATATTTTGATATGGCAAAAAGCAATAGCTTAATATATAAAAAAGATGAAAAGATTTCATCACAAAAAGATTTTATCGCACCTTTTGATACTATTTTACAAAAAAGATTTAATAACTCAAGAATAAAAAATATTACTATGCACAATGATGATAAAATTATTCGAATTTATGTAAATTCAAAATCTTCATATAAAGAATTAACTACAGTTTTACAGTTTGAATTTACAGGGAAACATACAAATATCATCATTTTGGATGAAAATGAAATAATACTAGAAGCCCTAAGACATATAGATGAGTTTAGCTCTTCTAGGATTGTAAAAGTTGGTGAAAAATTAGATGAAATACCAAAACAAACTTTTATACCTAAAATGGAAGAGATAAAAGATACAGAAGAGTTTTTACTTAATAATTATCTTGAAAAAGAACAGAGTTCTTTAACCAGTTTAAAAAAACAAAAAATATCACAAATAGAGAAAAACCGTACTAAATTATTAAAAGTGTTAAAAACTTTGCCACAAAAAGATGAATTAGAAAAAGAATCACAACTTTTATACGAAAAAGCAAATTTGATTTTGAGTAATTTACATCTAATAAAACCATATGAAAAAAGTGCAAAACTAAATAATTATGATGGAAGTGTTGTAGAAATTGATTTAAGTGAATGTAGTAATCCTTCTATTTATGCAAATAGCCTTTTTAAAAAAGCAAAAAAACTAAAACAAAAAAGTTTGCATATTTCTATAGAAAAAGAGAATTTAGAAAAAAAATCTGAGTTTTTAAATAGAATGATTTCAAATATAAAACTTTGTAAGTCTATTGATGAAGTAGAATTTTTACTTCCAAAAAAACAAAGAAATCAAACAAAAACAAAAAAGCAAGAGCCATTTGAGAGTTTTTTCTTCGATGGATACAGAATACTTCTAGGAACGGATGAGCGTTCAAATATATTTTTACTTCAGAATTCAAAAGCAAGTGACTTTTGGTTTCATATGCAAAGTACAAACTCTTCACATGTAATAGTACAAAATACGAAAAAGACACTACCCATAGATGTTATATATAAAGCAGCAGAATTATGTGTAAAATTTTCAACAGATTTTAGTGGGAAATATTTAGTTGATTTTACTCAAAGAAGAAATGTAAAAGTTCAAAATGGGGCAAATGTTTTATATAATCCCTATGATACAATCGATGTACATATTTAAATAAAATAGACTCAAAATAAGCCTTAAAAAGTTTATTTACAAAATAGAAAGAAAACTTAAGATAAAATATGAAAAAATCAAAGGTTTTCAATGTATGAGTTAATTTCTTCAAGTTCAACGAGAATAAAAACAGCACTTGTTTTATTTGCCGTATTTATTCTAGTAAGTTATATAAATACTATGTTTGTAACTTGGCTTTTTCTTGGTGCTTTTATGATCGTGGGTATTGATGAAGCGATGAATCTTTTCAAAGTAAAAGATTCAACAGTCTTTCAATATGCCGCTATTACTTGGATTATCGCTTATTTTTATCCTTATCCTGAAATATTAGTTTTAATAGCTTTAGTAATTTTTGCTTCTAATTTAGCTTATAAAAGAGATATGGATAAAAAAGTATTTCTTCCTTTCTTATATCCACTTATCTCATTTCTAACACTTTTAACTTTATATAATGAGTATGGAATAGGAGTTCTTTGGTGGATGTTATTTGTGGTAGCTTCTGCTGATGTTGGAGCTTATTATGTAGGTCGTGCTTTTGGGAAAACAAAATTTTGTGAAACAAGTCCAAATAAGACTCTAGAGGGTGTAGCTGGAGGTATCATTTTAGCAGCTATTTTAGGTCCAATATTTGCAATTGATGGAATAACTTATATGGGGACTTTAGTTATTTCTATAGTAGTTGCTATTTCATCTATTTTTGGTGACTTATTTGAAAGTTATCTAAAAAGAGAAGCAGATGTTAAAGATAGTGGAAGTATTTTACCAGGTCATGGTGGAGTATTAGATAGAACAGATGGTTTCTTATTTGCTTCTGTTGTGATGTTAGTTTTATTAAGAGCTATACTTTGATAATATTAGGAAGTACTGGTTCTATTGGAGTTAATACTCTAAATATCGCACAAAAATTTAACCTAAATATCGATGTTTTAGTTGCAGGGAAAAATATAGATTTACTAAATATTCAAATAAAACAGTTCAATCCAAAAACCGTAGTAATCGCTTCAAAAGATGATATTTCAAAAGTAAATCATACAAATGTATCTTATGGAGAAGAAGCAATTTTAAATGCAATTGAACAATCAGATGCAAAAACAGTTGTAAACTCACTTGTAGGATTTTTGGGATTAAAACCTACACTTAAAGCAATCAAATGTGGTAAAAAAGTAGCTTTGGCAAATAAAGAATCACTAGTAGTAGCTGGTGCTTTTATAGAGCAAAATAATCTTATACCAATAGATAGTGAACACTTTGGACTTTGGTACTTATTACAAGATAAAAAAATAGATTCTATGACAATAACTGCTAGTGGTGGATCATTTAGAGATTATCCATTAGAGAAGTTAAAAAATGTATCTATAAAAGAGGCTTTAAACCATCCAAATTGGTCAATGGGTAATAAAATCACAATAGATAGTGCAACCATGACAAATAAGGTTTTTGAACTACTTGAAGCAAAATGGCTTTTCGATACAACAAAACTAGATGCAATAATAGAGACAAAATCGTTAATTCATGCACTTATTAATTTTGCTGATGGAAGTACAACAGCTCACATAGCAAATGCAAATATGCAACTTCCTATCTCATATGCTGTTTTAGGAAAAGTTGATGAAAATATACTTAAACATATAGATTTAGTAGAAGTTGGAACTTTAGAATTTAAAAAAATAGAAGAGCAAAGATACCCAATCTGGGGAATAAAAGATGAAATTCTAAAAAATCCCAATTTAGGTGTAGTAATAAATGCTGCAAATGAAGTTGCAGTTTCAAAATTTTTAAATGAAAAAATAGGATTTTTAGATATCTCAAAAATAACCCTTGATGCAATAAATCATTTTCACAATGTAAATCCAAGCTCATTAGAAGATATCTTTGCTTGGGATAAAGAAGTTAGGGCTTATTGTGAGTCTTGATTTAATGATTCCCTTTGGAATACTTTTAGTTTTGGTTGTGTACTTAATCTTTACAAGAACAAAATTTGAAAAAGAGACAATTAAAGAATATGAAGCAAAGTTTGAAAACTGGAAAGTTCATGCAAAGCCAGAAGAGAAAGAAGTTCAAGAGTCAAAAAAAGAGTTAGTTGGACTTGTGTTTAAAAAAAATGGTAAAATAGACATAGAACTTTTTGATGAACTTACAAATGATAGAATTCAAAAAGGAAAATTTAACTCAAAGATAAGAGAATGAAATATTTACTACTCATAATATCGTTAATAGCAGTTTTAAATGCAGCCTCTTTACATAGAGACAATGATAGAAATATCGTAATAGATGATGCAAATAAATTAGTTTGGATGGATAGTGAACTAAATGTTACAACTTATCTAACTCATCCAGATGCGCAAGATTATTGTGATAAGTTATCTTATGCAGGCTTTGATGATTGGCGTTTGCCAGATATTGAAGAGTTTGCTCTAATAGTTGATAAAAAAAATACCAAAAAAAATATAAATAGAGCTTTTAAATATAGTCTAAGTGACGGTTATTGGGCAAGTACAGCTCACTGGAGAACTTTGTGGTTTTATGCTGATTATATGTATTTTGTAAGTGGAACAGCATATTATGATAGTAGACACAAACTAAAATTAGTTCGATGTGTAAGAAGTAAATAAAAAAGGTAAAAAGTGAATAAAAGAGTTTTGATATTACATGGTTTGGGAGGAAGTGATTTCCCCCATTGGCAAGCACACTTAGCAAGTGACTTGATAAAAGATAATTATATTGTATCTTTTCCTGCTTTTCCAAGTAGAGATAACCCTGATTTAAGTGAGTGGAAAGAGTTTTTAAAAAAAGAAATTAAACATTTCAATCCTGATATTATAGTTTGTCACTCTTTGGCAAATATACTTTGGTTTCATACTTGTAGTGAACTTGACATAAGTCTTGATAAACTAATGTTAGTAGCCCCTGTTAGTAGAAATAGAATCGTAAAAGAAGCACAAAGTTTTTATCCATATCCTATTGTAAAAGATTTAAAAGCAAAAGAGATAATAATGGCAGCTTCAACAAATGATCCATATATGGAAATAGAAGAAGCAATAAAATTACAAACAGAGTTAAATGTTGGTATGAAAATAATGGAAAATGCAGGACATATAAATGCAGCTTCTGGATTTGGAAAACTTGACTGTGCACTAGATTGGATAAAAAGAGAAGAGATTTGTGAGGAAAATGCTAAATGATTCTTAGTATCGAATCTTCTTGTGATGATAGCTCTATAGCCATAACTGAAATAGATACAAATAGACTTGTTTATCACAAAAAGATATCCCAAGAACTTCAACATAGTGTTTATGGTGGAGTTGTACCTGAACTTGCTGCAAGACTTCATGTGGAAGCTTTACCCAAAATACTTGAAGAGTGCAAAGAATATTTCCCAAAACTAAAAGCAATCGCAGTTACAAATGCCCCAGGACTATCTGTTACACTTATGGAAGGTGTAACTATGGCAAAGGCTTTGGCTATCTCTTTAAATCTTCCTTTAATAGCTGTAAATCATCTAAAAGGACATATTTATTCACTTTTTATTGAAAAAGATTCAATTTTGCCTTTAACTGTGCTTTTAGTTTCTGGTGGACATACGCAAATTATAGAAGTGAACTCTTTAGTTGATATGAAAATCTTAGCTAGTACTATGGATGATAGTTTTGGTGAGAGTTTTGATAAAGTTGCCAAGATGTTAGACTTAGGTTATCCAGGTGGTCCTGTTATTCAAGAACTCTCTTTTAATGGAGATGCTCAAAAGTTTGATTTTCCCGTACCTCTTAGACAAAGTCCTAAAATAGAGTTTTCATATTCAGGTTTAAAAAATGCAGTTAGAGTTGAGATAGAAAAACAAGGAACTTTAAGTGATGAGATAAAAGCAGATATTTGTGCTTCATTTCAAGAAACAGCAGTTGAGCATATCATGCAAAAATTAAAAAAACTTTTCAAACAAAATGCTCCTAAAAACTTTGCAATAGTAGGAGGGGCAAGTGCAAACACTTGCTTAAGAGGTGAGGTTGAAAATCTTTGTGGGAAATATGGAACAGCTTTGATGTTAAGTGAACTTAAATATTGTAGTGACAATGCAGCTATGATAGGAAGAGTCGCAGTTGAGCAATATAAAGTGAGTGATTTTATATCTATAAATGAACTTGATGTTCAAACAAGAGTAAAGGTATTTTAGAGGTGACAATATGATATTTGAAATGGGTGCAAAATTAGGTGGCGATAGTTTTGATACAAAAAAAGAAGGTAAGAAAAAAAAGCCATCAAATAAAATAGAGCCAAAAAATTCTCATCAATTGGTATTTACCTATGAAAAAAGAAAAGGTAAACCAGTTACTTTAGTGGGTAGGTTTTATGTAAGTGAAGATGAGAAAAAAGAGGTACTAAAACTTCTAAAGAAAAAGCTTGCCTGCGGTGGAGCTATTAAAGAAGAGTGGATAGAGTTACAAGGTGATGTAAAACAAAAAATAATAGAAATCTTATCAAAAGATGGATGGAAATTTAAAAACAAATAAAGAAGTATGCCATGAAAAAAGTATTTGATGAAGTTGGAACTTTAGATAAAAGATGTTACGAAGAGTTTGGTTTAACAGAAGATATACTAATGGAACATGCTGCATCTAGCATGGCAAGATTTTGTGAAGATAAGTTTGAAGATGAAAGTACAGTTCTTATTGTCTGTGGTCCTGGAAATAATGGAGCTGATGGGATAGCCTTAGCTAGACTTTTATATAAAAAATTTGATGTAAAGCTTTATCTTCCTTTTGGTGCAAAATCTCAAATGGCACAACTACAAGAAAAAAGAGTAAAACTTTTAGGAATAGAAGAGATAAACTTTGTATGTAGCTGTGATGTAGTTGTTGATTGTTTATTTGGCAGTGGCTTAAATAAGGATTTAGATGAGGACTCAATTGAACTATTAAAAAGAGTAAATTATTTAGATGCTTATAAAATAGCTTGTGATATTCCAAGCGGAATTAATACTTTAGGACAAATACAAAGTGTGGCTTTTAAATCTGATACAACTATTACTATGGGAGCATATAAGAACTCTTTATTTAGTGATAATGCTAAGAATTATGTGGGTGAGATAATAGTAGCCAACTTAGGCGTTCAAAGGGAAGTTTATGAAGCTAAAAGCAATACTTTTTTATTAGAAAAATCTGATATGAAACTTCCTTTTAGAAAAGATAAAAATTCGCATAAAGGAACTTTTGGTCATGTTGGTATTATCATGGGTGAAAAGTGTGGGGCAGGTAGAATAGCTTGTGATGCTGCTTTTAAATTTGGCGCTGGTTTAGTAACTGCTGTTTGCCACAAAGAGTTGAACTTGCCATATCATATTATGCAAAGTCATTTTTTACCTGAAAACTGTACAGCAGTAGCTCTTGGTATGGGACTTGGAAATTATGAGATTGAAGAGATAAGAAGTATTTTAGCTCTAAAAATCCCAAAAGTTATAGATGCTGATTTATTTTATGAAGAGTTACTTCTTGAGTTTTTAAATAAAGAGCTTGTTTTAACTCCACACCCAAAAGAGTTTTGTGCACTTTTAAAACTTTGTAATATTGCTGATATTAGTGTAAATACTTTACAACATGATAGATTTAAATATATAGAGATGTTTACAAAAAAATATGTAAATGTCACTTTACTTTTAAAAGGTGCAAATACGATTATCGCAAAAGCTGAAAAAAGGTATATAAATAATCATGGCACACCAAATTTAAGCAAAGGTGGAAGTGGAGATGCTTTATCTGGACTTATAGTTTCACTTTTAGCACAAGGTTATAACTCTTTAGATGCAACAATAACTGCATCCTTGGCACATAGTTTTGCAGCAAGTAATTTTGCTAAAAACTCTTATGCCTTAACACCACAAGATATTATCGATGAGGTTACAAAATTATGAAAATATGTATTATTCAAACAACATGTAAAGATATCCAAGAAGCTAAAACTATAGCAAAAATTTTACTTGACAAAAAACTTGCAGCTTGCATACAAATAAGCAGTATTGAGTCTTTGTATATTTGGAATGATGAACTTTGTGAGGATAAAGAGAAGCTTCTTTCAATCAAAACTAAAAAGAAAAACTTTAAAAAAATCCAAAGGGAAATAAAAGAAAATCATAGCTATGATTTGCCTGAAATTATATCTATTGATATAGAAAATGTTAGTAAAGAATATAAAAATTTTATAGGAGAAAATACGAAATGAGTGATATTTTAAAAATTGGTAATTATGAATTTAATAGTAGATTAATAGTAGGAAGTGGTAAATACAAAGATTTCCAAACTACAAAAGATGCAACACTAGCAAGTGGAAGTGAACTAATTACTGTAGCTATTAGAAGAGTTAATATTATGAATCCAAATGAAGAGAATTTATTAGATTATTTTAAAGATACAAATGTAAAACTTCTACCAAATAGTGCAGGGTGTTTCACAGCAGATGAAGCAATCACAACATTTAGACTTATGAGAGAAGCTACTGGAATAGACTTGATTAAACTTGAAGTTATAGGTGATGCACAAAAAACTCTATATCCAGATGTAATAGAGACAATTAAAGCTTGTGAAATCTTAAAAAAAGAGGGTTTTACAATTATGGCATATACAAATGATGACCCAATCATTGCAAAAAGATTAGAAGAAGCAGGAGCTGATGCAATTATGCCATTAGCGGCACCCATAGGAAGCGGTCTAGGGATTCAAAACAGATATAACATAGCATTTATCAAAGATGCAGTAAAAGTTCCTGTAATCGTTGATGCAGGTGTTGGTTGTGCAAGTGATGCAGCGATTGCTATGGAATTAGGAGCTGAAGCTGTTTTAACAAATACTGCAATTGCAGGGGCAAAAGATCCAATAGCAATGGCAGAAGCTATGAAGTATGCAGTACTTGCTGGAAGAATGGGTTATAAAGCGGGAAGAATCCCTAAAAAACCTTATGCAACAGCTAGTTCACCTATTGATGGATTGATTCAATTTTAGGGTCTGAAACTAAAAATTAGCTAAAATTGAGAAATTTGTACACATTTCTCAATTTTACTCTTGACAAATGTTTAAAAACTTAATATAATTCCGTCCACTTTTCGAAAGATTAGTGTTGTTTCGGGGCGTAGCGCAGTCTGGTTAGCGCACCTGGTTTGGGACCAGGGGGCCGGAGGTTCGAATCCTCTCGCCCCGACCATTTTTTAAATTGGTAGGTATAGCTCAGTTGGTTAGAGCATCTGGTTGTGGTTCAGAGGGTCGTGGGTTCGAGCCCCATTACTTACCCCATTTTTATTTTTAAGTGCTTCCTTAGCTCAGCTGGATAGAGCAACGCCCTTCTAAGGCGTAGGCCAATGGTTCGAATCCATTAGGGAGTACCACTTTTAGATTTTTGTTAAATTAACATCAATCTTTTTTTTTGTCTTATTTAGACGCTTATGTGCGCGGATGTGGTGAAATTGGTATACACGCCAGACTTAGGATCTGGTGCCGCAAGGTGTGAAGGTTCAAGTCCTTTCATCCGCACCATCTACTTTAAAATAAATTCAATATTTATAAGCTCTTTAATTTTTAAATACTCCCTTGGGACTTTAATCTTAATTTTACTTTATATAATATTTACTTAGCGCGGAATAGAGCAGTCCGGTAGCTCGTCGGGCTCATAACCCGAAGGTCGTAGGTTCAAATCCTGCTTCCGCAACCAAAACAATAATACAAAGATTTAATACCCTAATTTAGATTTTTAAAATTAAATAAAAAATGAAAGGAATACATGTCAATAACGAACATAAAATTAACAGATAAAGTTGAAGTTTTTATTAGATTAATACAAAATAACGAAAACATAAAAGATGCTTGTAGCAAAGCTGGAATAAAAATATCTACTGCTTCAAAATTAAACCCCTCAAAGTAAAAAAATACTAATTCAAATGTAAATTAATTATGTACATTGGTTCAATGATAAATAATCATTAAACTAATAGTATTTAATTACTTTGTGATAGTTATTTAATAAATCTTTTTTCAATCTCATCAGAACTTAGTTCTATATTCTCTTCATTTAAAAAGCCATAATAATAAGTATCATTTTTATCATTTACTTCGATTATTAAGATATTTTCATCAGAGTGATTTTCTACAAATTTTTCTATTGCTTCTAGTGTTGAGTTTTTCCAATATTTTTCTATCTCGTCATTATTTCCTGCATCAAAAAATAAGCAATCTTCACACATTGAGAATAAGTAATTTCCTGCACCTTCGTATATCTCAAAAGAGTTATTATCATTATCAAGTTTTTCATTTGTAAAAGGGCAGTATAAACTAAACTTTTTGTTTTCATTTGATTTAAGGGTGATTTTATTCATAATATATCCTTTATATTTGATTTTTGAATTATACTATTTGATTCTTTTATTAATATCAAATTGACTTGTTTATTAATTATACAGACTATGATAACAGAAAATAAAAGAAATTTTGAAATTTACTGTATAGCCTTTATCATGGGTATTAGCTATACAAATAATTTTCTTAACAGAAGGCCGTCTTATTGTAGCTTAACCTTGTTTTTGTTAACTTGTTAGGGTAGTGACAATTATTTTTAAAAAGGAGCTAGTTATTAGTTTAGAAAAAAAGAAAAAACTCACGATAAAAAATGTATTCAAGGTTTTTGGAGATAAACCAAAAAAAGCTCTAGAAATGCTCAAAAATGGTCTTTCAAAAGAAGAGATTTTTGAAAAAACAAATATGACTATTGGTGTTCAAGATGCAAGTTTTGAAATCAATGAAGGTGAAATATTTGTAATCATGGGACTATCAGGTTCTGGAAAATCAACACTTGTAAGACTTTTAAATAGACTTATTGAGCCAACTTCAGGTCAGATATTGATTGATGAAACTGACATTACAAATTTAAATGACAAAGAATTGATTGATATACGACGAAATAAAATATCAATGGTATTCCAATCTTTTGCACTAATGCCACATATGAACATTATAGATAATGCGTCATTTGGGCTAGAATTAAGTGGAATTAGTAAAGAAGATAGATACAAAAAAGCACAAGAAGCATTAGATCAAGTAGGATTATCACATCATGCTTTATCTTATCCAGATGAGTTAAGTGGTGGTATGCAACAAAGAGTTGGTTTAGCAAGAGCTTTAGCAAATGATCCAGATATTATGCTAATGGATGAAGCTTTTTCAGCCCTTGACCCACTTATAAGAACTGAGATGCAAGATGAACTTCTAACGCTACAAAGTGAACACCAAAGAACGATTGTATTTATTTCCCATGATTTAGATGAAGCAATTAGAATCGGTGATAGAATTGCAATCATGCAAAATGGGGAAATATCTCAAGTGGGAACTCCAGAAGAGATTATTAATAACCCTGCAAATGATTATGTAAAATCATTTTTTAAAGGCGTTGATGTGACGACAGTATTAACTGCATCACATATTGCTAAAAAAAGTTATCCTACAATTATAAAAAAAGATGGTTTTGGAATCAATTCAGCAATTCAGTATATAAATGATTATGATGTAGATTTTGCATATTATCTTACAAAAGATAATAAGTACTTAGGTGTACTTAGTCTTGATGCTTTAAAAGAGCAGAAAAAAATAGATGGAAATATTGATGACTCTTTGATAAAACAAGAAGTTGTAAATGAAAATGACTCTATTGCTGATTTTATAAATATTATTGCAGAATCAGCTTTTCCCATTGCAGTTATAGCTGAAAATGGAAAATATAAAGGGGTCATTTCAAAACGAACCCTATTAAAAACAATTGATGAAGGAGCTATAAATGGCTAGTGATCCATGGGGAAATGCCTCAACAGCACAAGCAGATAAAGCATCAAGTGTAGATTGGTCAAATGTTGCGCCTGATACAACTCCAATCCCATCTTTTGATATAACAAATCCCTTTGACCATAGTATTATTCCTTTTGGTTCTTGGGTAAATGATGGTATTAATTGGACAGTGGAAAACTTTAGGGAATTCTTTTTATCTGCAAAAGCACCTGTTGATGTGATTTTGAGATTTATTGAAACTTTTTTACAATCTCTTTCACCTTATGTAGTGATTGGATTTTTTGTTTTATTAGCTTTACAAGTATCTAGTAAAAAAATGGCACTTGGAACTTTTCTTTCACTTACATTTATAGGGTTTATTGGGGCTTGGGATGCTAGTATGACTACTTTGGCATTGGTTATTACTTCTGTACTATTTTCAGTTCTCATTGGCTTACCACTTGGAATATGGAGTGCAAAAAGTGATATGGTAGAAAAAATATTAAGACCTATTTTAGATGGTATGCAAACAACACCTGCCTTTGTATATTTGATTCCTATTGTTATGTTATTTGGAATAGGAAATGTTCCTGGTGTTATAGTTACTATTATTTTTGCTTTACCACCACTTATAAGACTTACAAATTTAGGAATTAGACAAGTGCCAGAGGACTTGATTGAAGCTTCAAGATCATTTGGGGCTAGTTCGTCTCAAATGCTTTTTAAAGTTCAACTTCCAGTTGCTATGCCTACAATTATGGCAGGGATAAATCAAACATTAATGCTTTCATTATCAATGGTTGTAATCGCTTCTATGATTGCAGTTGGAGGATTAGGTCAAATGGTTCTTAGAGGTATTGGAAGACTTGATATTGGTCTTGCAGCTGTTGGTGGTATAGGAATTGTTATCCTAGCAGTAATACTAGATAGAATCACTCAAGAGATGGGTAAAAAAGATAAAAAGAAAAAAAATAAATGGTATGAACAAGGACCAATTGGTTTAGTTTATAACTTAATAAATAAGGTAAAATAAATATGAAAAAAATATTAGTTAGTTTAATGGCTATTTTTTTAGCATCAAATCTATTTGGTGCAAAAGTTACATTTTTAAAGACAAGTATTGCAGAAGAAGGTTTTCAAATGTATATTGCTGCTGATGCAGTAAAAAAATTAGGTTATGATGTAGAAATTACAAATGATGTTAGTTATGAAGTTGCTTTTCAAACAATTGCTCAAAATGCAAAAAGTAAAGATGCTTATATTATGGCAGCAGCATGGGTTCCTCTTCATGATGGAAAAATAAAAGGTGCTGGTGGAAGTGAAAAAATTGCTGTTATTGGGTCGTATATTGAAAATTGTGCTCAAGGTTATCTAATAGATAAAAAAACAGCAGATAAATACAATATCAAATATATCAATGATTTAAAAGATCCAAAAATCGCAAAACTATTTGATTCAAATGGTGATGGTAAAGCTGACTTATCAGGGTGTGATGCTGGTTGGGGTTGTGAAAAAGTGATTGAGTATCAATTGGATGCATATGGTTTAAGAGATACAATTACACATAATCAAGGACAATATGCTTCAATCATTACTGATACAATTGCAAGATATAAAAGTGGAAAACCAATTTTATATTATACTTGGACTCCATATTGGGTAAGTGGAAGATTAGTTCCTGGTAAAGATACAGTATTTTTGCAAGTAACTCATTCAGCTCATCCCGTAACTAAGTCTACAAAACTTCCAAATGGTGCTGATTATGGATTTAATGTAAATACTCAAAAATTTGCAGCAAATGCCTCTTTACTTAAAAACTATAAAGATATCGCTAAATTATTAGAAATAATGAAATTAGATGTAAATGATGTAAGTGGTGAAAATATGCTTATGGCACAAGGTCAAAATAAAGAAGCTGATATTAAAAGACACGCTCAAATGTGGCTTAAAAATAATGCTGACAAAATAAATAGCTGGGTAGCAGAAGCTAAAAAAGCTAAATAATTTACAAAGTATATCATTCCTATAAAAATTATTTATAGGAATGATAATAAAGTTAAGTTGCTATTTGGTTTGTTTGTAATACACTGAAAAAAGTTTAGAAGAACACTTAAAATATTCATACCGCGGAATAGAGCAGTCCGGTAGCTCGTCGGGCTCATAACCCGAAGGTCGTAGGTTCAAATCCTGCTTCCGCAACCAATCACTTAGACAATATCTATATCAACTAATAATTCTATTAACTCATTTTTTAAAGGTCTTTTTAACTATAATAACATTTCAAAAAAATTATATAATTATATAGGATATTATGTTGGAAAATGAAATCAATAAAGATATAGCTACAACCTTCTTAAAAGGACTTAGTGTTATTGAAGCCTTTGACCACGAAAATCCTAGCATGACACTAACTGATGTTGCAAAAAAAGTTAATATTACTCGTTCAAGCGCAAGAAGATTTTTACTTTCTCTTGAATCTTTAGGTTATGCAACTCAAAATGATAAACTTTTTTCTCTTACTCCTAAAATTATAAATTTAGGTTATAGTTATTTTGCTTCATTATCATGGACAGACTTAGCCTATAAATATGTAAAAATGGTCGTAAAAGAGTGCAAATTGTCTTGTGCAGTTTCTATTTTAGATGGAGAAAATATTACTTGTATTATGAGAGTAAATTCTTCTAAAATTTTAAAAGGTGGTATTCATGTAGGTGGTAAATTACCTGCACCATACACTGCAACAGGAAGACTGTTTATGGCAGAAATGAATGATAAAGAATTGCGTGAATACTTAATAAAAACTCCTTTGCAAAGATATACTTCCAAAACAATCACAGATCCTAATAAACTTTTTGAAAAAATCAAATCAGAAAGAAATCAACCCTATCAAGTAATAGAAGAAGAGTTAGAAGATGGCCTTTTAGCTATTGCTGCTCCAATTTATGACTCTCACCATAAAATTCTTGGCTGTATGACTATTGGTACTTATATGAGTGAGGAAAATGCTAAATACTTAAAAGAGTATGTATTACCTATGCTAATTGATGCAGCAAATAATGCTACTGAAGCAATAGTACTTTTAAAACACTAAAATTTAATTCATAATCCTTTTAACACATTTTATTCTACTTTCTTTTGTAAATATTTTAATATATTTATAAAATCTATTTTTCTTATTTTTTAGATAAATTTAGAAGTTACTATATTTAGGCTATTTTGGACATAAAAATCTATTTTTCTTTTAAAAATGTTCATTTATCGAACTTTTGCAAATTAAGCGAACTTTTATTTTGCCAATGTTATAGTTTCTAATCACAATAAAGGAGTGAAAATGAGACAATTTGATTATTTATCAAAAATGATATTAAGTGCAGCTGCTTTTTTAGCATTAACTGCAACTGTTGCTCTGGCAAAGTATCCAGATAGACCGATTACAATGATTGTTGCTTATAGTGCTGGGGGTGGTACTGATATAGCAGCAAGAACCCTTGCCCCATATATTGAAAAATATATTGGAACATCAATTACTGTTATAAATAAAGCAGGTGCTGGGGGACAAATTGGTTTTACAGAGCTTGCTCATTCAAAACCAGATGGTTATACAATTGGATTTATTAATACACCGAATGTATTAACAATCCCAATTCAAAGAAAAACTAAATATTCTTTAAAAGATTTAGCACCAGTTGCTAATGTTGTCTATGATCCAGGTGCTTTTTCTATGCTTGCAACTAGTAAAATTAAGACTTTAAAAGATCTTATTGCCTTTGCAAAAGAAAATCCAGGTGCTGTAACTTATGGAACTACAGGAATAGGTTCAGATGATCACTTAGCAGCTTTACAATTTGAAAGACAAAATGGAATTGTAATGACTCATATTCCATATAAAGGTAATAACAAAGTAAGAGCTGCATTATTAGGTGGACATATCATGATGGCAAGTATGAATATAAGCCAGTCAATTGATGACTTTAAAGATGGGAAAATAACAATATTTGGACAAATGTCAGAAAAAAGATGGGAAGGAGCACCTCAAATCCCTACTTTTAAAGAACAAGGGTTTGACATAATTATGGGTTCAGATAGAGGTATAGGTGCACCAGCAGGAATAGATCCAAAAATTGTTTCAATAATTTCTGATGCTGTTGCTAAAGCAATAGCTGATCCAGAATTTCAGGAAAAAGCAAAAAAACAAAGTCTTCCTTTAACATATATGTCAGCTAAAGAGTTTACAGAGCATTTAGAAAAATCAGAAAAAAACTTTCAAAAAATTTGGGATGAAACCCCTTGGGCCAAAAAATAGTTTTTTTATAATAGAAGATATTTAATATCTTCTATTATTACTTTAAATTTAGGGGAAGGGAAATGATAAAGAAAATTTATTTAGAAATTATTATAGCAATAAGTTTGGTAGGAATATGCTTAGCGGGATTAATATTTGAAGTAAGTACTTATAGTGGAACATCATCAATTATGCCTTATGGTGTATTAACTATAGCAGGTGTGCTTTCGTTATTTTGGTTTATACAATCAATTTTAGAATTAAGAAAAACTCAAGTATTAGAAAAAGATGTATTTGAAGGTAGTATTGAAAGTAAAAGATTTTTTGTATTTTTTTGTATTACTTTAATATATGTAATTGGTATTACCTTAATTGGATTTTTTACAGCAACAATTATTGCCATACCAATTATATCTATAAGTATGGGATATAGAAGTTTAGTGGGAATTGCTGTTACAACAGTTTTATTTACTGCAATTATATTTATTGTATTTAGTTTATTTTTAAAAGTTCCTCTTCCTCTTGAGATTTGGAATAAATTATTGGGGGCTTCATAATGGATATTTTAAATCATATTATTGCAGCTATTCCATTAGTATTTACAGTAGAAGTTTTTATAGCAATGATTGTTGGTACAACTATTGGGATTGCAGTAGGGGCATTACCAGGACTTTCTGCGACAATGGGGATTGCGGTACTTATTCCTATTACATTTACAATGCACCCTTTGACTGCATTAGGAATGATTGCAGGTATTTATAATGGTGCCATGTATGGTGGTTCTATTCCTGCAATTTTGTTAAGAATCCCTGGAACTCCAGCGGGTGTTGCAACTGTATTTGATGGTTACCCAATGGCGCAACAAGGAAGAGGACCTTTGGCTTTAAATATTTCATTGGCTTCTTCTGCCATAGGTAGTGGATTTAGTGCAATTGCCTTATTACTTTTAGCTCCACCATTAGCATCTATTGCTATAAATTTTGGTCCTGCTGATTATTTTTGGTTGGCGCTATTTGGATTGACAACTATTTCAGTATTGATGAGTAATAATCCAGTTAAAGGGTTGTTAAGTGCTTGTTTTGGATTAGTTGTAGGTATGGTAGGGATTGATTTTACAACAGGAGATCAAAGATTTGTATTTGATACAACTGAACTACTAGGAGGAGTTAATATAATTATTATATTAACAGGTCTTTATGCTATTCCTCCAGCAATAGAATTAGCTATAAAATCTAGTTCAGCAGATGCCAATGGACTTAAACTTGAACAAAAGAAAGAGAACTTTCGTTGGCTTTCATTGACAATGGTTTGGTTAAAGTCTTCTGCTATTGGTATTGTAATAGGGATTATTCCAGCATTAGGTGGAAATGTAGCTGCTTTATTAGCTTGGAATGAACAACGACGATCAGATAAAGATAAATCAAAATATATGAATGGGGCACCAGAAGGTGTTGCAGCAGCTGAATGTGCAAATAATGCAGATACAGCAGCTACATTAATTCCTGCAATTACACTTGGAATTCCAGGAAATGCAGTTGCAGCAGTTATTCTTGGAGCTTTATTGGTTCATGGATTAAGACCTGGCCCTGATTTATTTACTGAAAATGGTGATATTGTATATGGCTTTATGCTTACTATGTTTATAACAGCTATTCTAATGTTTGTTATAGGTAGAATCGGCGCAAAAGCTTATATCCATGTATTAAAATTACCCTCAGCCTTATTAGCACCAATGATATTATCATTGACTTTAATTGGAGTGTATGCAGTACATAATAGCATGTTTGAAGTAGGGTTAATGTTGTGTTTTGGGTTAATCGGATTTATAATGGAAAAATTATCAATTCCAACTGCACCTGCTGTACTTGCAGTAATTCTTGGACCAATGGCTGAAGAGTCATTGAGAAGAGCGATGTTAATATCAAGAGATTCAATCGGGTATTTATTTCAAAGTTATATTTCATGGATTATTATTGCAATGATTGCAATTACACTTATTACACCTATATTGAAATATTTTAGAAATAGATCTAAAAAAACTATAATTAATGAAGAGTAATAAATGAATAATGATAAGTTAAAAAAACTAGAAAATATAGCAACAACCTTAATTAGTGATACTCGTTCGAGAATGTCAGGAATTGTTGGATTAAAAAGAATAGATAGTGGTTTTAGAACTGTGGGGCGTGCTTTTACAATAAAGACGCGACCCTCTGATAATCTTGCTATTTATGAAGCTCTTACAAAAGTAAAGCCAGGTGATTTTTTAGTAGTAGAATCTGGTGATAATTGTACTAATGCTCTTGTAGGAGAATTAATAACTTTACAATTAGAAAAATTAGGTGGTGTGGGAATTATTGTTGATGGGGCAATCAGAGATTATGACAAACTACATGCTTCTACAACTTTGGCATGTTATGCTAGAGGAATATCACACAAAGGACCATTTAAAACTGGACCTGGTTTTTTAAATGTTCCAGTAAGTATTTGTGGACAAATAGTAAATCCTGGAGATATTGTTGTGGCTGATGATGATGGAATTGTTACTTTTCCAGAAGAAGAATTAGAGGCAGTTTTATTAGCAGTCCAAGAGAGAATAAAAATAGAAGAAAAAGTCATGGATGAAATAAATACAACACCTCATTCAATGGTATGGATTCAAGATATTATAAATGTAGCAAAAAGTACTAGTAAATAAAAGTTAAATCTTAGGAGTAAATAATTATGAATGATAATTTAAAAAATGGAGAACTATTTGATATTGAATTATTGAAAAAAATAAGAAAAAAGTTTTCACATATAAATATTGATCCTAAATCAAAAGAAAAAAGACTTTTCTTTGATAATTCTGGCGGAGCTTTTAGATTAAAAGCTGCCAGTAAAGTATTTAAATATATCGATGAGTACCCAGATTGTCCAGAGCATGGAAATAAAACTGCAAAATGGTTGATGGAAATACAAGAAAAAGGATATGAGTCAATTAAAACTATGTTAAATTTTGATTCAGGAAGTATTATTACTTCATATACTGCATCAACTGTTATGTTTAATATGATAAGAGCAGTGATTGAAAATGTTGCAGGAAAGAATATTGTTACGACTGCCTTAGAACATCCTTCTTCTTATGATGCTGTAGTAAGTTATGCAAATAAAAATAATAAAGAAGTAAGAGTTGCTAAAACAAATCCCAAAACAGGTGGAGTAGATGTCCAAGAGATAGTGAAACTTGTTGATAAAGATACTTCTCTTTTAGTCTTTATGTATGCTTCAAATATATCAGGAGCCTTATTAGATGCTCAAAAAATAGTAAAAGAGTGTAGAAAAATAAAGCCAGACCTTTTTATCATAGCAGATGCTGTTCAACATGCACCACATGGAATAATTGATATAAAAAAAGTTCCTGTAGATGGTCTAAATTTTGCACCTTATAAGTTTTTTGGTCCAAGGGGTTTTGGAGTGGGATATGCTTCTAAAAGATTATCAAAACTCTCTCATGATAAATTAATAGCAAAGCCAGAGGATTTCTGGGAATTAGGAAGTCCAGCTCCATCACATTTTGCAGCTTTAACAGAAGTACTTAATTATGTTTGTTGGATAGGTAAGCATTATTTAATAAGTAAAAATAAAAGAGAACTTTTTGAAGAAGGAATGACTCGTATAAAACTACATGAAAGAGCATTAATGTATTTTATGTTAGAAGGAACTTCAAAAACACAAGGATTAAGAAGTCTTAATGGAGTAAAAGTTTATTTAGACTGTGAAGATTTAAGAAAAAAAGATTTTATCATGGCAATTGGTTTTGATAAGTTGGGATTTAAAAAAGCAGTAAAAGAGTATGAAAAACAAGGGGTGATTACATTTGAAAGAGTTATTTCTAGTCCTTATTCTTCTCGTATGCTTGAATCCTTTGATTTAAAAGGAAGTATAAGAGTTTCTCCCCTTCATTGTCATAGTTTAAAAGATATAGAAAAATTCTTAAAAATCACAAGAAAAATTTCTCAACTATCATAATAGGTACTTAATATTTGATTTGAAATTCATTAGTATATAAAGCACCAATTGAGGTTTGCTTTATATTACTTATTTTACTATGTTGACTACCACTTTTTAAAATTGTAATAAATTCATTTAATCTATTCTCTTTACAAGTTACAGAAGCTTCAACAGTTCCATCGGGTAAGTTTTTAATGTAACCACTAAATTTAGCTCTATTGGCATTGTTTGTTACACTTTTTCTATAAAAGACACCTTGTACTTTTCCACTTATTATAAATTTGTAGCTTTTCATTAGTATTTACTTTATTCAAGAATTTTGTTTTTAAAGTATAACCTTATTCTTGATATTTTCTATTTAACTTATATCCATAAAATTATATTTAAGTTTTATATTATTCGATTTGATATGAGTTAAGGTCTGGTGAGAAGCATGTATTAGATGCGATTCTTTTGCATTTATTTTATCTAAAAGTTTTGTTGCTTCTTCATAATTTAGATGGTTGCCATTATTAAAGTTTGGAGCAAGCCCTGCATCAATATAACACTCATCAATATTTTTTGATAATAAAAAATCCATGGATTCTTTAGAAATACCTGCACAATCAGTTAAGTAAGCTATGGTTTTATTTTCACTTTCTATTAAGTAACCAGTTGTATTTTTTGAGTGTTTTAAAGGTATTGGAGTAAAGTTTAATTCATTTACTTTAATTGGAGAAAAGGGAGTGTTTTCCTTGTAATTTATAGTTTTAGTATGTTTAAACAAATCAGCAAAACCTTTATCATCTTTTGGATGATAACAATCCATCTTATCCGCACTATATCTAAGTCTCAAAAGTCCTAAGGTGTGATCTGGATGAAAGTGTGTCAGAAATATTGTTTTGATTTTTTTGTTATCAAAAATAGTTGAAATGTTTTCAATTCCAGCATCAAGTAAAATTATCTCGCCATTTTTACAAGTGATATAGGCACTTGTAGCAAGATTGATTTTGTTATTCTTTCTATACTCTTGGCAAATAAGACATTTGCAATTGTGTATGGGTATTCCACCACTATCAGCTGTTCCTAAAAAATCTAATTTCATAATATCTCTTTTTATAATTTTACCAAATAAAACTATTTTCTAAACAATAATGGTCACTCAAGTCTTTGATAGAGATTTTTGATTGTATTTTTAGTTCAAAATTACTTTTATAAAAAATATAATCTAACATCAAATCATCTTCATAAGTTGCTAACTCATTTACATAATTATATCCACATCTTTTGATTTTATTTATCTCTCTTGAGTTAGCATTTGCATTCATATCTCCACAAATTATTACAATATCACTTGCATACTTTTCAAGGGCATATTTTATGCTCTCTATTTGATTTAATCTTCCTTGAAAACTTAAATTTGATAGGTGAGTATTTACTATGATTACTTTTTTATTATTAATTTCAAGTTCAATGATCTGGGCTCCTCTTTCATCTTCTTTATCTTTATTGAAGTAAATCTCTTCAACTTGTAATATTTTATGTTTTGAAAGAATTGTTAAGTTTGAACTTGACTTGTGACCATCTCTTTTTTTTGTTCTTAAAGGTAGAGTGATTTTATTAAAACCCAATACTTTATTTATCTTATCACTACTTGAAAAATCTTTATCACAGTAATCTTCTTGCAAACAAAGGCAATCAAGATTTTTAAGCTTAGGAGCTATTTTTTCTATTCTTTTAGGAAAATCCCCGCAGTTTTTCCAGAGGTTATAACTTGCTATATTAAAGGTTTGATTCATTTTTGATTCTTTCTAATAAGGATATAAAATTTATTGATGATTGTTCTATTGAATTTGAGTTATCAAATTGTATAATATTTTTAGCTTCTATTTTTTTATAAGTTCTATTAAGTCTTTTTTGAATCTCTTCTTCATTTTCCCTTGCTCTATTTTTTAATCTTTTGTATAAAACTTCTTTTGGAAGTGTTATTTCTATTGTAGTTACATTTTTAAAACTATTTTCAAAATCTTTTATAGCACCCCTTGAAATAGAGATGATATTTAGTCCATCTTTGATTTGATTTTTTGCAATGGCATATTTGTTATTGTGAGCTTCCCAAGTTGAAATAAAAAAATTATCTTTTTTTAATCTCTCAAAAGCAAGTTCATCAATATAGTAATTATTTTCATTTTCATCTGGTTTTCGAGTGATGTATCTTTTTACAAAATTTGCTTGAGTTTTATTTTGTATATTTTTTAAAAGTGTATCTTTACCTACACCACTAGCACCTACTATTAAAACTATTTGTTCCATTTTTTATACTTTTCTATAAATAATTCAATACTTTTAAAATCTTCAATTGAAGATTTTATTTTTTTATGTTTCCAATCCCACCAAGCTATACTTTGTAAAGCCTCTATAGTCTCTTCATCAAATCTAAACTTTATAATTCTAGCTGGATTACCAACAGCTATTGCAAAGGGTGGAATATCTTTTGTTACGACCGAACTACTTCCTATTACTGCCCCATTTCCAATTGTTACATCACCCATGATTACAACATTATGTCCTAACCAAACATCATTTCCAATCTCAACTTTTCGCTCTCTTCTCCAATCAAAAAAGCTATCATCATCTTTTCCAAATCCATACATCTCTTTTCTATATTGCATGTGGTGTTGACTAGCCCAAGACATAGGATGTTGGCTTGGATTTAATCTTACATATGAAGCTATATTTACAAATTTTTTGATTGTACTATGTATAATTTGACAGTTTTCACTTGTGTAAGAATAATCATCAATAACACTATCTTGGATATTATTATTTGAACCAATCTCTACATATTTCCCAAAAGAGCAATCTTTAATCACTGATGTTGGATCAATATTTGGCTCTTTTGTTAATATCTTTTTAGATTTTGTATTAAGTGATTCTATTTTGTACATTATATTTTGAAACCTCTTATTCCATTGTAAACTATTTCTCCATTTTTAAATGTAAGTACTACTTTTGGAAAATGTGACTCGTCTATTACAACTATATCAGCTAATTTACCTTCTTGTATTTCACCTCTATTTTTTAGATTTGCCAATTTTGCAGGAGTTGAACTAATCATTGCAAAGCCTTTTTCAAGTTCTAAATTAACATCTTCTTTTAAACGATAAGGACTCAATAAAAGTGAAGCAGGGTGATAATCACTACAAAGGTAATCACATACACCTTTTTTGATTAATTCCTTTGCTGCGATATTACCACTTTGACTTCCACCTCGCACAACATTTGGTGCGCCCATTCCAGTACTAATACCTAACTCTTTTGCTTTTTGTGCAACTTCTATACTTAAAGGAAACTCTGAAAAAGTAACGCCTAAAGCTTTTAGAGTGTTTAGTTTATCTTCACAATCATCATCATGACTAAGAACTGGAATATTATGCTCTAAGCCAAACTTTACTAAATCTTCTACGATACCAACTTTATCTTTAGAAAGTTTTTTTTCTAAATACTCTTCAACATCTTCATCATCAATTGTATATGCACTTAAATGATATTTTTTCCAAGCTTCCATTGTCTTAAATTGACCTTGACCAGGACTATGATCCATAATAGATAACATATCAACTTTTTTCTCAGAAATAAGTTTTTTAATTGTCTCAAGGGAACTTTCACTAGTGATTTCAAATCTTACATGAACTAAGTTATCAACTCCAAGGTGAGCTTTGTTTGCTTGGTAAATCTCTTCGATTAATTCCCTTGATTGTTCTGTTCCTCTTCCTTTGCTTAGTTCCTCATCATTGAAACCAATAGCATGATACATAGAAGTAACTCCTGCCATTGATAATTTTTTATCTAGCTCAATTACTGCCATTTTTGTGGGAAATTTAGCTCCTGGTCGTGGTTCTAGCTCTTTTTCTATGGCATCTCCATGTAAGTCAACAAAACCAGGTACGACTCTTCGCTCACCTAAATCAATAGCCACATCAACACTTTTATAAGGGCAAACAGCTGTTATTTTATCACCTTGAATTACAACATCTGCCCCTTGAAATTTGCCATCAATGAGTACACTTGTACTTCTAATGATTGTCTGCATATTTTTTTTCCTTCATATCATAAATCTTATCACTGATTCTTTTCATACAATCCATATCATGGAAAATTCCAATCATGGTTACTCCATCTTTTTTTATCTCTAATAATTTATCAATTACTTTATTTGTGTTGGCTTTATCTAAAGATGCCGTCGGTTCATCAAGTAAAAGTACAGATTTTGGAGCTATGATTCCTTTTGCAATATTTACTCTTTGTTGCTCTCCCCCACTAAAAGTTAAAGGTGAGATATCAAAAAGTTCTTCTTTGATATTTAAAAAGCTCAACATCTCTTTTGCTTTGTCTTTTGCGCTGTCTTCGCTTTCACCTTTTTCAATCAAAGGTTGAGCTACTATATCAACAGCACTTATTCGAGGCAATACTTGTAAAAACTGAGAAACATAACCTAAATGCTCTTTTCTCAAATGAAGTATCTCACTCTCACTAGCTTTTGCAATATCCAAAGAACTTCCATCTTCATAATTAAATAATATCTCACCACTAGTTGTTGTATATGTTCTATATAAAGCTTTTAAAACAGAAGATTTTCCCAATCCACTTGGTCCATAAAGTGATAAAAACTCACCTTTGTTTAGTTCAAAATTTATATCATGGTAACCATTGATTTTAAGTCCACCTCTTGTATGTACTGTAAACTCTTTGTGTAAATTTCTTATTTTTAATTTTTCCATTTTTAAACCTTACAATATACTAGATACAAGAAGTTGAGTATATGGATGTTGAGGGTCTTCCAAGATTTGATCCGTTAGACCTTTTTCAACTATTTGTCCATTTTTCATTACAACTGTTATATCTGTGAGATGTTTTATAACACCTAAATCATGGGATACAATTACCATAGAAAAACCTATCTCTTTTTGTAATACTTTGATTAAATCTAAAATCTTAGCTTGCACTGATAAATCAAGTCCAGTAGTTGGTTCATCCAAAAGTAAAAGCTTTGGATTACTTGATAGGGCTTTTGATATTTGGATTCTTTGTTGTTGACCACCTGAAAATCTATCTGGATAATCATCCATTCTACTTACTGGTATCTCTGTTTTATCTAAAAAGTATTTTGCTTTATTTCTTATCTCATCATACTTTTTATTTCCACTCATAATAACTTTTTCAGCGATATTTCCACCTGCACTAAATCTATAATTAAGACCTAATCTTGGGTTTTGATATATCATTGACATCAAAGTATTTCTTAAATAATTCATATCATTTAGACTAGCTTTATTGATATCTCTTTTTTTACCATTTTTATCTTTGAAATTTTCTATAAAAATCTCTCCAATACTTGCTTTTTGATCTTGGTAAATAAGTTGTAAAAGTGTAGATTTCCCACTTCCACTTTCACCTACTATTCCTAAAACTTCACCTCTTTTTAACTCTAAATTTACACTGTTTACTCCAACCACTGCATTACAATGTGGGCAAATAGAAGAGTTAGTTTGTGCTCCTGTATCTTCTAAACATTTAGGACAAGAAACTCCAAATATTTTTGATAAATCTTTTATTTGTAGTACCATTATTTGCCCTTTTTCTCTAGTGTTTTATCACAATAAGAAGTATCACTACAATAGTAGTTTACTCTTCCATCTTTGCCATAAATTTGGTCTAAAAATACTCCACTATTTCCACATCTTTTACAATGTTTGTCTTCAAAAGTTTCTACTTTGAACTCTCTATCTTCAAATTTTAAAGGTTTGACATCACTATATGGAGGAATAGCATAGATTTTTTTTTCTCGTCCTGCTCCAAAAAGTTGTAGTGCTTTTGAGTTACCTAATTTTGTTGTGTCATATTTTGGAATAGGGCTTGGATCCATAGCATATCTATTTTCTACAATTACTGGATATCTATTTGAAATACGACTATCACCAAAAAGTGAAGTGTCTTCATATAAAAGTACCCATAGTTTTGAGTAATCAGCATTTGCGTGCATTACTCTTGCTTTATAAGTATCTGGTTCAACTGTCTCTAAAATATCAGGCATAGGTACTTGGAACACCAATATTTGACCTTCACTTAAAGGCTCTTCTGGAATTCTGTGTCTTGTTTGAATCAGCGTTGCTTTTAAAGTATCTGTTGTAGTTTTATTATGTGTAACAGAAGTTACAAAGTTTCTAATATTTACAGCATTTACACTTCCATCACAACCTTGGTCAATAACTTTTAAAGTATCGTCTTCTTTTATAAGTGATAAAGTAAGTTGAATACCACCTGTTCCCCAACCTCTTGCTATTGGCATCTCTCGTGAAGCAAAAGATACAATATATCCAGGAATGGCTACCGCTTTTAAAGTAGCTCGTCTTATCTCTTTTTTTGCATCTTCATCTAAAAAGGCATATCTCATTTTTTATCCTTTGCAAAATCAGAAGCATTTGAAAATACTTGTAAGTCTGATTGAAATGTAACATAATGTGGTAGTTTGAAGTGATTTGTAAATCCCATAGAATCAACTCCATCTATGTGATGAATCATCATTTCTATATCACTTGCAAACTCTTTTTCTCCAACACTAAATTTAGCACTATATAAAGTCAAATCTAAAATACTCATACTTATTGCTTTTGTTTCATTAAAGCCAAAACAAAAACCAAAACCAGTGGTGAGTTTCACTTTACCATTCTCTTGTTTTTCAAAAGTTCCAGCACTTTCACAAGCTGTCACATCAAGAGTGGCTACCTTTACTTCTTTTTTTGTAAATGGATGTGTAAATTTAACAATACTTGTTCCTGTTCTAATATCCCCAATAGTTGGGTGAACATCCCCATAACCTCGAATAGAAGTATAAGCAAAACCTAACATAGAACCAGCTTCTCCTCTGCACATTGTTTGCATAACAGCACTTCTAGGATAGGGTGGTTCTGGAAAAACTCTTGTTATATCTGATATTTCATTATCTGCTTTTAGATTTTTGATTAAGTTCTTTTTTCTCAAGGGTTCTAAAGCACTTTTGATGATGTTATCTTCTTCATTAAAATATTCCCATTTTTTACTTTGGTGAATATTATTTAAGATTAGTTTTACTTCATAGTCATTTGAAGCTCCTAATATTTGACCACCTTGTATATCTTTAAATGCAGATGAAATTCTTCTTTGAATATGCATCTCATTTGTATCAATAGTTTTTGCTATTCCTATTCTTTGGCAAGAACTTCTATGAGCTCTTAGAAAAAATGCAGCATTTAATAAATCACCAGCACTTTTTTTGATAGCAATTGAAGCTAACTTTTTACTATAAAGTGAGCCCTCACTCATAACCTTATCAACTGCAAATCTAAGTCCTGTAGTTACATCTTCTGTTTTTATTTTATTTGAACTTTGTAGAGTCTCTTCATAAAGATTTAAAGAGTTTTCAATAGCTTCTTCTCCGCCTTTTATAGCAACATAACCCATTATGCTATCTCCAGTTTTGTTGTTCTACACAAAGATTTTATTTGTCCATTGTTTTTATTTAAAAAAATGATTTCATTACCCAAAGGATAAGAGATATTATTGTTGTTGAATTCTTCTATAAATCCTTTATTTACTGGATAACTTTCATCTTTTTGTTTGTCTATTCCAGGACCTTTTAAAGTAATAGTTTCACCATTAAAAGAGTCACAAAGACAAATAATAGTGCATGAGTAATCAGGATTTAGAAAAGTTCCTTTTTTTACTAATAATAAAGCATCATCTAAATTATCACAAAAAAGATAATCTGTATTTTCGATAGTGTCCTCTTTTGAATTTGTAATTGCATCAATTACTGAAAAATCTTCTTTTGTATTATTTAAATATGATACTTCTGAATATAAAAGTACACTAGCAACTGCTAGGGTATATGAATCAAAAAGTTTATTTATAGTTTTTATAGTTCCTGGCATCGATAAAGTATCTAATAAATATCTAAAATTTTCTCTATTGTTTTTTTCAATATCTGTTGTATTCATTTTTTATCCTTCCATTAAATCAAAGCTAACTCTTGTAGAGTTGACTTTTTTATTGAGTATATTTTTTTTCTCTTGTATTTTTTTATTTGTTTTTTTACAAAGTTTTGTGATGTCATCTTTAAACTCTTCATTTTCAAATACGGCATCTAAAGTAGCTATATAAAGTGATAATTGTTCATTTTCATCTTGAACCATAGACCAACCTTTATTTTTATTTACTTCTACAATGGTACTTGTAACTAATACTTCTCCTGCATAAAACTCTCCACCACTAATTGGGTCTTTTACAGGTACAAGTAGAGTTTGACTTGAGGGATTACTTAAGATTGTAATACCAAGTTTCTTATCAATCTTTTTATATAATTTTTCTAGTTTTTCTAGCTGCGCTTCTTGCAAAATATAATTTAAATCTTCTCTTTGAATTTCCATTTTAAATAAACCTTCTTCTAATAACTGCACTTAATTTATCAAGTAACCAAACAGTGATAATGATAAATATCAAAATAGTACAAACACTCCCATTTTCAAAACTTCTTAATTTATCAAATAAGTAATATCCAATACCACCAGCTCCAACAAATCCCAAAATTGAAGCACTTCTTACATCACTTTCAAATCTATATAAAACCATAGAGACAAAGTGTGGCATAGTTTGAGGTACCACAGCATAGGCTAAAATTTTCACAAACCCAGCACCGCTACTAGCTAAGGCTTCCACTGGACCTGGATCAATTGCTTCATTTCCTTCACTTAATAATTTGCTTAATACTCCTGCTGTATGAATTCCCAAGGCTAAAATACCTGCCATTGGTCCAAGTCCCACAGCACTTACAAAGATTAAAGCCCAAACAAGTTCATTTACAGAACGGCAAACATTTGCTATAAAAGTTCCAAAAGCATAAAGAGCTCTTCTGATAAGTTCATGATAAACTTTTTTCCCAGGTACAAGTATTTGTAAAATATTTCTAGAAGTAATATATGATAAAGGAATGGCTACTATTACTGATAAAACTAAAGCAATAATTGCCATTTGTACGGTTTCAAGCATTGCCCAAAAATATGTTAATAAATCACTTTTATAAGTAGTTGGTGGGAAATATGAACTTCCTTCAATATCAGGATTTCCTTGGATATAAGACATCATGTCTCCCCATCCATCAAATAGTCCTTTAAAACTCATCTCTGTATCTATCCAACTTTGAACAACAATAAGTATAAATACAAATAATAAAATCATATTAAATAGTTTAAAAGGGTTAGATTCTTTTTTTAATCTGTCAACTGACATATTGTTTCCTTGTGTAATTAAGTTTAAAAAAGGCAATAAAAAGCTATTGTCTTTTTTAAATTTAGTGTTAAATAATCAGCTGAGAAATCAGCTAATTATTGGTTTTTTGATTATTTTTTTAAAGATTTTTTTAATTCGATTAAGTCTCTTACTGAATCATATTGGCTATCATCAGTTGCTGCATAACCTTTAAGTTTTAACTTTTTAAGACCTTCAACATCATTGTATGAGATGAAAGCACCTTTAATTGCCATTTTTAAAGACTCAGGTAAATCAGATCTTACAGCCATAGGAGCACCTGGGATTAATGAAGATTCCCAAATAACATTAAAGTCATCTTTTTTCCAGTTTCTTCCTAGACCTCTATTAAAATCAAGGTTGTTAGTAGATGCTGCATCAACTTTTCCCGCTTTTACAGACAAAATAGAAGCTTCGTGACCACCTGAATATAATACTTTTGAGAAGTATTCTTGAGGATTGATTCCTTTTTTTGAAAACATAACAGAAGGAACTAAAGTACCGCTTGTTGAGTTAGTATCTGTAAATGCCCAAGTTTTACCTTTGATATCTTCTAAAGTTTTAAGTCCACTACCTTTTTTAGTTATAATCATTCCATAATAACCTGGTAATCCACTCTCAGCATCAACATCAATTACTATTGCTTCAGCTTTTGCTCTTTTGTGAGCTTCAACATATGATTTTGGTCCAAAGTATGCAAGTTGTACATGGTTGTGTTGCATTGCAGTAATTACACCAGCATAGTCACCAGCTGTTTGTAAATTTACTTTTATTCCTAGTTTTGATTCAAGATATTTAGTTAAACCACCAAATGTATCTTTCATAGAAGTAGCACCTGCAACTGGAATAACTCCAAAGTTAATCTCTTTTGGCCAATTTTGTGGGTTTGCACTCAAAGTTGAGGCACTTAATGTTAATGCTAATGTAGCAAGTCCAAGTTTTTTAAAGAAGTCTCTTCTCATAGTTTTATACCTTTTATATTTCAAATTAGGTACACTACAATGTCTATTTTGCAGTGTAATTGTTGTTCAATTATTTTTCAATAATTCACCAAGATAGTATTAGAAAACTAGCTCTTGCTTCATGATTCGCCAAAATTTTCAAGTAAGAGCTAGGTAAAAAATTTAATCAGTAGAATTCATATCTTCTGATTCTCCTTTATAAATCTTTTCAATAATCTTTTCATTTAATTGTGATGGTTTACCATCAAATACTACTTCACCACCATTTATCCCAAGGATTCTTGTACAATATTTTTCTGCAATATCCAAGTGATGTAAATTTGCGATGATAGTCACTTTTAACTCTTTGTTGATTTTTTCTAAGATTTCCATAACTTTTTTTGCACTTTTTTGGTCAAGGGCAGAAATTGGTTCATCAGCTAGGATTATTTTAGGTTCACTTGCCAAAGCTCTTGCAATGGCAACCCTTTGTCTCTGACCTCCACTTAATTCATCACATCTTTTCATGGAATGTTTTTGAATATCAACTATTTCAAGAAGTTTTTGTACTTTTTTTAACTCTTTTTCTTTATAATATTTTATTACTGCTCTTGCCATTGGAATGTCTTTTAACATACCACTTACTACATTATCTAAAACACTTAATCTATCTACTAAGTTATACCCTTGAAATATGATTCCTATTTGTTCTCTTAAGTTTATTAAATCTTTTTTCTTTATATTCTCCATATTATGATTTAACACTTCAAAGTGACCATCAAATACTTTAATACCACCAACAATTGACATAAGAAGAGTTGACTTTCCAGCGCCACTTGGTCCTATGATTCCTATGAATTCAGCTTTTTCAATTTTTAGATTCAATTTATCTAGAATCTTTTCTTTTTTATAACCTAAAGTAAGGTTTTTCATTTTAATCATTAAACTTTTTCCTTATAATCAACTACAATTTTTGCCATATCACTTCTAAAATAAGAGTAACAATAATCTATATTCTGGTTTGATTTTTTATCTGTTGTTTTTGTTGAGATTTTTATAATTGGTAAATCATTTTGTACATTAAATATTTTTTTTGATTCGTAAGTAGTTGAAGTAATATCAATCTCTGAACTCTCTCTTAAAGGAGTTAGTTTATACATCTCTTTATATAGTTTTGAAATGGATTTTACATTTGGAATCATCTCTTCTATATTAGGCAATATTGTTTTATTCATATAATATTCTGCAAATAAGAAAGGTACATCATCAACTAATCTCATATTTTTAATATATAAAATATTTTCTGCTTCTTTAATATTTAATTTTTTAGCAATCTCTTCGCTTGCTTTAATTGTTTTCATCTCTAAGAGCTTTATTGAGGGAGTTTTTTTTAGTTTTAATATCTCATTTGTAAAGGTTGTATTAGAAGAGATTGTATAGGTTATTTTTTTAGGATTTACAAAGTTCCCACTACCTCTTTTTGAATATAAATAGCCTTCATTTTTAAGTTTATTTATGCCTTGTCTTACTGTTAATCTAGATAAAAGAAATTTTTCACATAAAGTATTTTCAGAGGGTATTTTATCATGTTCGTTTAGTTCTGTATTAATCAAAGTAAAAATGTAATTGTAAACTAATTCATAATCAAATACTTTTCTTTTCAAATTAGATTCCTTTTGAGATATTCTTATTTTGTAAAGGTGAATTATAAGTTTGATTAGTTACAAAGTAATTACAGCTTGTATATACAACTTGAAAGTTAAATACAAGTTCTAAATTATAAAAAATTTAGGTAATATTAAGTTATGAAAAAAATAACATATAAATTAAAAGAGGTTTTTTTAATCTTTTTAGTATTTTCTTTTATACTTGCTTTTGTAAATATTATTGTAGAAAAACTCTTTTTTGTAGATAATATACAAAAAATAGCAATGGAGACTGCATTAAGTAAAGCAAAAGAGAGAGAACATACTTTAAATGAATTTTTAAATGAATCAAAGCATTTAATAAAATTTCTTAGAAAAATTAATGCCTTCAATAATTTTTTGGAAAATGGTAATTCAAAAAATGAATTAGAAGAGATATTTTTTGCTTATATTCAAAGCCATAAAAGGTTTATGCAACTTCGATATATCGATAAAAAAGGTTTAGAAAAAATAAGAGTACAGAGAGACAAGGAAAATAGCATTTCTTATAAAGTACCAAATGAAAAACTTCAAAATAAAGCTAATAGAGATTATTTTATTGATTCAAAAATGAAACCTTTGGAGAAAGTTTGGTTTTCGAAAATGGATTTAAATATAGAGAATAATAAGGTTGAGACTCCTTTTAATCCAACACTAAGAGTAATTTTACCTGTAAAATATAAAAATGAATTCGATGGTATTTTAATCATAAACTATTTTTTAGATGAATTTTTAAATGATCTTATGAATACTTCATTATATGATATGATTATTATTGATGGTAAAGGATTTCCTTTATTGCATTATGAAAAAGCTAAAAATTGGAGTTTTTATACTTCTGCAAAATATAATATATCACAAGAGTATCCAAAAGATTATAAAAAAATTTTAAACAATGAAAGTGTTGTAAGTAATACTTTTGCTTCAAAAAAGATAAAGACTCCTATTTCAGATAATTTAATTTTAATATTAAAATTAAAAGAAAAATATGTGAAAGAACAAAATGAAAATTTAGCTTTTAAATATACAACTATAGCTACGGTAATACCTCTTGTTATATTTATTTTAACACTATTTTTAATTAAATTATTTGGTGATAGATTATTTAATACAAAAAAACTATCTGAACTTAATGATAATTTGCACTCAATCTCAAAAATAGCAAAAGTTGGTTTTTGGGAAGTGAATTGGAAAACTAAGCATATTAATTTAAGTGATGAACTTTATGATATCTTTGAAATTGAAGATAAAAATAGTGTTATTACAATGGAGAAGCTTTTTACATATTTCCCTAAAAGTTCAAAAAATGAATATGAAAAAGAAATTCAATCTTCTATAGATGAAAAAAGGGAATATTTTATTACCCAATCAATTATTACTGAAAAGGGTAATATAAAATATCTTCAAAGAAGAGGTAAACACTATTTTGATGATAATGGAGTTCTTATTAAATCTGTTGGAAGTAGTTATGATATCACAGAACAGTATCTATCTGAGAAAAAGTATAAAACACTATTGGAATATGCCTCAGATGGAATTCATATTTTAGATAAACAGGGGAATCTTGTAGAATTTAGTCAATCATTTGTCCAATCACTTGGTTATACAAATGAAGAGATGTGGGAATTAAATATTGTAGATTGGGATATCTTTATTTTAGAAGTAGAGGTAAAAAATAGAATAAAAGAGCTAATAGATTTTCCAAGTTCTTTTGAAGCAAAACATAAAAGAAAAGATGGCTCGATTATTGATGTTCAAATCAATGCAAAAGGAATAGAAATAAATGGAGAAGAATACCTTTATGCTTCCCAAAGGGATATAACAAAACAAAAAAAACTAGAAAAAGAGATTCTTAGTGAGAAAGATTTTATTTCAACTATTATTGATAATGCAAATGCAATTATTGCAGTAATTGATAGTAAGGGAAGAATGATTAAGATAAATAAATATGCCCAAGATTTTGTTGGATATACAGAAGAAAAAATAGCTAGCGAGCCATATTTTTGGTCAAGATTTTTGACAAAAGAAAAAGAACAAAAAGTTTTAGAAATAGTAAAAAAAGCAAATAAAGGTGAGATAGTAAAAAACTTTAAAAATAGTTGGATTTCTAAAGATGGCGAAGAAAAAGTATTTGAGTGGTCAAATATGCTTGTTCAAAAAGCTGATGGAAGCATGGATTATATTGCTACTATAGGAATAGATGTAACAGAAAATAATAAATTATTAGAAGAATTAAAAGGCGCTAAAAAAAATGCAGAAAAAGCAAATGTAGTAAAATCTGAATTTTTGGCAAATATGTCCCACGAAATAAGAACTCCTATAAGTGGAGTAACTGGGCTTATATCTCTTATATTAGATATGCCATTAGAACCACTACAAAGAGACTATTTAAATAAAGCGAAAAAATCTTCAAATGCCTTATTGAGTATTATTAATGATATTTTAGATTATTCAAAAATTGAAGCTGGAAAACTAGATATTATTGAGCAAGATTTCAATTTAGAAGATATTTTTAAAAATATCTCCAATCTTTTTGGATATGAAACATATAAAAAACAACTAGAATTTACTTTTGTATTAGATGGAAATATCCCTTCATTGATAATTGGAGATTCACTTCGATTAACACAAATATTAAATAATCTTGTGGGAAATGCTATAAAGTTTACTGAAAATGGATATGTTGCATTAAAAAGTGAAATAAAAGAGATAAATGAAGATGAGGTTATTTTAAAATTTTGTATTGAAGATACAGGTATTGGGATAAATAAAGAAGGTCAAAAAAAGCTTTTTAATACCTTTGAACAACTTGATACTTCAAATAAAAGAAAATATAGTGGTTCAGGATTGGGACTTTCTATTACTAAACAATTAATTGAGCTTATGCATGGAAAAATTTGGGTTGAAAGTGAAGAAAGCATTGGAAGTAAGTTTTATTTTGAGATAAAGTTTAACTATATCAAGGAGTTTTACAAAAAGAAGAAAAATAGAACTGTCAATAATGACAAATTTTTGATTATTGATGATAATAAAATGGAAAGTGAGTATATAAAAAATATATTAAATTCCTGGAAATTAGACTCTATTATTGAGTCAAATGAAGTGAATGCTTTAGAAATAATCAATAATGAAAAAATAGATTGTTTGATTATTAATTGGAATACTTCAACTACTCGTCGATTGATATTTTTAGAAAAATTAAAAAATATCAATAAAGAAATAGATTATATTGTTTTGGTGACGCCATATAATAAAAAGCTTATTTTAAATCTTTTTGAAAAACAAGAATTTAAAGTTACAAAATTACTGGAAAAACCTTTTACTCCATCAACTTTATATAATACAATTTTTGATAAAAATAATAAAGATATTAAAAATAGAGAAAGCTCAACACAAGTTGTATTGGTAAATAAAAAAAGAGCCTTATTGGTCGAAGATAATGAGACTAATCAAATAGTTTCAAAAGCAATTTTAGAAAAATTGGGGTTTATTATAGATATTGCAAATGATGGAGAAGAGGCTATAAAAAGTGCTAAAAATTTTTCTTATGATATTATCTTTATGGATTTACAAATGCCAAATATTGATGGCTTTGAAGCCACACAAAGAATTAGAGAGTTTGACAAAAAAATACCTATTATTGCATTAAGTGCAGCTGTAATGCAAAAGGATAAGATGTTAACTAAAGAAGCTGGTATGAATGCTCATATCCCTAAACCAATCGTAGAAGAAGAATTAGAGCGTGTAGTAACAGAATTTTTTGAAGTAACTTATAAAGATGCACATATAAAAAAGATACATAACAATAAATTACATAATATATATGGAATAAATTTTAGAAAATTGATGGAGATATTGTCATTTGATGATAAAGAGGCTTTGTCTTTAATAAAAAAATATTACAAAAACTACAGTAATATAGAATCACAACTTGAAATCTTCAGTCTAAAAAGTGATGATTTTAATAGCTTTATACATAAATTAAAAGGGGTAAGTGGAAATATACAAGCAATGAAAGTTTATGATATTTGTTTTGAAATAGAAAAAGTAAGTGATGCAACAAAAGTATCTGAATTGATAAGTAACTTAAAAAATGAAATGAAAAAAATATTTGAATCTATAGAAGTCAATATCTTAAAAAAGAAAAATGAAGATAAACCAAATCACAGCAATAAACAGATTGATAAAATGATAGAAGAGTTAATAAAAGATGTCAACGAGGATAATTTTATTAAAAACTCGATCGTAGAAGAACTAATTGATTCTCTAAGAGATAAGATAGAAGAGAAGCTATTAGAAAAAGTTGATAATAGTTTTTCTAATTATGAATATGAAAATTTGATAGAAGATTTAAAAAGTATTCAAAATATACTCAAGAAAGGTTAAAGATGGGAAAATTAACTATTTTAGTTGTAGATGATGAGTCTATAAATATTCAAATAATATCTGAAATATTAACTGATGTGTATAATATAAAAATCGCTAAAAATGGGAAAAGTGGATATGAAGCCTATGAAAAATATTCTCCTGCTTTAATAATCTCAGACATAAATATGCCCCTTATGAATGGAATTGAAATGGTTTCAAAGATTAGACAAAAAGACCAAAATACAAAAGTGATATTTACAACATCCCATTCAGACTTAGATTATTTACTTCAATCAAGTTCATTAAAACTCATAAAATATATTTTAAAGCCAATAAAAAGAGAAGAATTACTTGAAGCTGTAAATATAGCAGTTGAAGAGTTACAAAAATATAAAATAGTCTCAAGTCATATTTTACAGTTAGATAAAGAGTATGTCTGGGATTTTAAAACTTTAAATTTAATGAAATCAGACCAAGTTATCTCTTTAACACCCACGGAGAGAAAAATATTAAATTATCTTTTTTCAAATGTTGGTTCTATGGTTACTTATGATGATATTCTTTATGAAGCCTGGGAAGATTATGACATGCCAAGCAAACAAACACTAAAAACAATGATAACAAATCTTAGAAAAAAAATCCCCGAAAATATAATTCACAATATTTATGGCATAGGCTATAAAATCTTGACTACTCCTTGACTATTTAATTTTATACTTTCATTATAACTTGTATTTCCTATGAGAAATACAAATTCTTAAAATAAGGATTTATAATGAAAAAATATGTAATTAGTCTACTTGTAAGTGGGATTTTATTAGCAGCAAATGCTAGCGAAAATGGTGAAGCAAAAACTTCTAGTGAAACACATAAGAAACATGAATCTCATGCATCTTGGAGTTATGTAGGTAATAATGGTCCAAAATTTTGGGGGACAATTAATTCTTCTTTTCAAACTTGTGAAAATGGAGAAAGACAATCTCCTATAAATATAGCAAAAGAATCAACTGTTGCTACGAACTCTTTAGGAAATCTTTTCTTTGATTATAAAGATACAGATATTAGTATAGTAAATAATGGACATACTATCCAAGTAAATTCTGACAATCAAAGTTCTGCACTGTTTCAAGGTAAAAAATTCAAACTTTTACAATTTCATTTTCACTCAAAAAGTGAACATACTGTAAATGGAGAATATTATCCCTTGGAATTACACTTGGTTCATCAAGCAGAAGATGGTGAGTTGGGAGTTGTGGGAGTATTCTTTAAACTAGGTGATTATAATAGTTCATTACAAAAAGTATTAAAATTTATGCCTAAAGATGCTGGAGCTAAAAATGCGAGTGATAAGTTTAGTATTAATCCAAATGATTTTTTACCAAAAGATAGAGGTTATTATCATTATTTAGGTTCTCTTACAACACCTCCTTGTACACAAATCGTAGAATGGTATGTGATGAAAAATCCAATAACTTTATCACAAAAACAATTGGAACAATTTCAAAATTTATATAATGGAAATTTTAGACCAACTTATCCTCTTAATAAGAGAATAGTATTAGAAAAGTAAGGAAAAACAATGATTAACAATATGAAAATAAAAATAAAAATCTTTTTACTATTAGCAATAACATTAACTTCTTTATTAATAGTATCAGTAAGTTCATATGTTGGAATAAGTGCTGTAGGGCATGAAATTGAAGAGTTGGCAGAATCTCATATTCCATTAAATAGAGTAATTACAAATATTGAAGCTGGTATTTTAAAAGAAGAGGTTTTAACTTATGAGTTAATAATTGCTGCTGAAGATGTATTTAGTGAAAAGTTTCAAGAGGTCAAAGTAAGAATTGAGAAAATTGAAAAAACTTCAGAAAAAAATATAAAAGAGTGTGAAGAAATAGCATCAAAGGCTATAAATAAAAGTAGTGATGATGAAATCAAAAAAAGATATGAGGAGTTTTTAAAAGAGTGTAAAGAGCTTGAAAAGAAACAAAAAATGTTTGAAGTTGGTATAGCAAAATTAGTACATGACTTAGAATCTGGGAATATTCAAGATGTAGAAAAAGAGAAAGAAGAACTTCATAATTTGCTTCTTGGCTTGGACAAGTTTGTAATAAATTTGACAAAACAAATTCAAGATTTAGTTAAAAAAGCAACAGAAAAAGCAAAAGCTGATGAAAATAGTGTAACTATAACTATAGAGATAATCTCTATTTTAGCTTTCATTATTTCTATTACATTTGGAATTTATTTAGCAAACAATATTAAAAACTTGATTAACACTTTCCAAACTGGATTATTAGGATTCTTTACATACCTTAATCGTGAAAGTAATGATGTAAAACCTATAGAAATAAATTCAAATGATGAAATAGGTCTTATGTCAAAAGTAGTAAATGAGAATATCATTAGAACAAGAGATTTATTAGAAGAAGATAGAGAACTAATTGATGAAGTTAAAAAAATAGTTACAAAAGTAAATAGTGGAATATTTAAACAAGAGATAACAAAAAGTACATCAAATGAGAGTTTAAATGAATTAAAATCTCTTTTAAATGAGATGTTAAAAGTTTTGACGGCTAATGTTTCTGAAGATTTAAATAAGATTCAAGTAGCTCTTGATCACTACCAGCAGTTAGACTTTAGACATAGAATTGAAGGTTGTAGTGGAAAAACAAGTGTAGGATTGACAAAATTAGCAGAAATAATCAATACAATGTTAGTAGAAAATAAGAAATCAGGAGTTTCATTAAATATTTCTGCACAAGCCCTATTAGGTAATATTACAACATTAAATAGTTCTTCAAATCAAGCTGCAGCTTCATTAGAAGAAACAGCTGCTGCTTTAGAAGAGATTACAAGTACAATTGTTAGTAATACAGAAAATGTAGTTAAGATGTCAAACTATGCAAATGAGTTGTCAGTTTCTGCAAATGAGGGTCAATCATTGGCTACTCAAACAACAACATCGATGGATGAGATTAATGCACAAGTAAGTGCAATAAATGAGGCAATTAGTGTAATTGATCAAATTGCTTTTCAAACAAATATTCTTTCATTAAATGCAGCAGTAGAAGCAGCAACTGCAGGAGAATCAGGAAAAGGATTTGCAGTAGTTGCTGGAGAAGTGAGAAATCTAGCATCAAGAAGTGCAGAAGCTGCTAAAGAGATAAAACTTTTAGTTGAAAATGCTACTATAAAAGCATCTGAGGGTAAAGAAATAGCTACAAGAATGATAAATGGATACTCTGGACTTAATGATAATGTTGATAAAACATTAGCTATTATAAAAGATATCGAATTAGCATCAAAAGAGCAACAAACTGGAATAGTACAAATAAATGATGCAGTAAATCAGCTTGACCAACAAACTCAAGCAAATGCAAGTGCTGCAGCAGAAGCACAAGAAGTTGCAAATAATACATCGACAATTGCTAATAGAATAATTGAAGATGCCAATGAAAAAGAGTTCATTGGAAAAGAAGACATCTAAAAATACAATAAATAAGAGAGTTTTTACTTCTCTTATTTATCTTAAAACTTTCTAGAAACACCTATTACAAGTATCTTATAAATCCTTTTTTGTTACAATCTTAAAAATAAATAAACAAATGAGATAAAAGATGAAAGAAAAACTTATTAGAAAGTGTCTTTTCCCTGCTGCTGGATATGGAACAAGATTTTTACCTGCTACAAAAGCAACACCTAAAGAGATGTTACCAATACTTACTAAACCACTTATTCAATATGGAGTAGAAGAAGCAATTGCTGCTGGCATGGATACTATGGCAATAGTAACAGGAAGAGGTAAAAGAGCTATTGAAGATCATTTTGATATTTCTTATGAACTAGAACACCAAATAAAAGGTACAAGCAAAGAACACTACTTAACTGAAATAAGAAGTGTAATAGAAAAATGTACATTTTCATATACAAGACAAATAGAGATGAAAGGCTTAGGTCATGCCATCTTAACAGGTGGGGAGACTTTAATAGGAAATGAACCCTTTGCTGTAATACTTGCAGATGATTTGTGTGACCATGAAGGAACTGGAGTTTTAGCCCAAATGGTAGAACTTTATGAAAAGTACAGATGCTCAATTGTAGCCATTGAAGAAGTACCTAAAGATGAAACATATAAGTATGGAGTAATAGAGGGTAAAGAGATAGAAGATGGTATTTTTATGATAAGTAATATGGTTGAAAAACCAGACCCAAAAGATGCTCCCTCAAATCTTGCAATTATAGGAAGATATATTTTAACACCTGATATTTATGAGATAATAAAAAATACAAAACCAGGTAAAAATGGTGAGCTCCAAATAACAGATTCTTTGATGATACAAGCAAAAGAGAATATGGTAATAGGATATAAGTTTAAGGGTAAAAGGTTTGATTGTGGGAGTATAGATGGTTTTGTAGAAGCTACAAACCATTTTTACAATAAAGCGAAATAAGATGAAATATAATAAAAACTTTTATCAAATAAAATCAAATAAAGAGATATTTGAAAAAATAGAAAAAGAGAAGGGCTATATAGGTTATTATAATCTTCCATATCAAAATACAAATGCTATAAAAGAGTTTGCAAAAACTGTAAGCCAAAAAGATATAGTAGTTGTAGGTATTGGAGGAAGTTCTTTAGGAACCTTTGCAATTCACAAGTTTTTACAACACAAAGAAAATGATAAAAAACTTCATTTTTTAGAATCAACTGATCCTTTAGATTTACAAAGAAGAATTAGTAAAATAAATCTAAATGATGCACTTTTTATAATTATAAGTAAATCAGGAACAACAGTTGAAACAGTTAGTATCTTAAAGTATTTACATACACTTATAAACATAGATTCCTCAAATACTATATGTATAACAGAAAATGATAGTAAGCTAAAAACTTTTGCAAAATCAAGGAATCTTAGAACCTTTGAAATCCCAAAAGATGTGGGTGGTAGGTTTTCTGTATTTTCAACTGTAGGACTTGTACCATTAGCAATTATGGGTTTAGATATAGATGAGTTATTAAGGGGTTGTAAAGAGGTAAGTGATAGCTTTTTTTCTAAAGATGAATATTATGCTTTGCTTATGGAGAAAGCTAGATTTTTAGTTGAAAATAAAAATAGATTTAATATCAATGTTGTATTTTCTTATTCACTTTTACTTGAAGGTTTTAATAAGTGGTATGTTCAACTTTGGGGAGAGAGTTTAGGGAAAATAAATATAAATGGAACAAAGCAAGCCTTAACACCTATTGGATTAGTGGGACCAATTGACCAACACTCTTTTTTACAACTAATAGTTGAAGGGAAAAGGGATAAAACGGTTACCTTTATAAAAATAGAAGATTTTAAAGATGAGATGACCATTCCTGATTTATCACTAGAAGGCTTAGAAGAGTTGGATTATTTAAATGATATTAAATTTAAAGATTTGATAAATAAACAAGCTGATGCGACTATTGAAGCAATAGAAGGCTTAGATGATATACCCTGTGATGTCATAACTATCCAATCACAAGATGAATTTAATATTGGAAAACTAATGTTTTCGTATGAGTTATTAACTTCAATTGTTGGAAAATTTGTACAAATAAATACCTATGACCAACCAGGTGTTGAAACAGGTAAAATCATCTTAAAAGAAAAACTAAAATAAAGTGAACTCTCTTATTACAAATGGGTCTAATAGTAATTTTTATACCCATTTAACAAAACTTTTAAGAGAATGTAAAAGCTACTATTTTTCTGTAGCTTTTATAAACTTCTCTGGAGTTCAACTTTTACTTGATAGTCTAGAGTTTTGTCAGAAAAATGGAATAAAAGGTAAAATCCTAACTTCCACTTATCTAAACTTTACCCAACCAAAAGCTTTAGAAAAACTACTTGAATATGAAAATATTGAGCTTAAAATCTATGATACAAATCATTTCCAAAAAGGTTTCCATACAAAGGCATATATTTTTGAGTTTGCAGATAATTACAAGATACTGCTTGGGTCTTCAAATATAACTGCAAGTGCTTTTAAAAGTAATGTGGAATGGAATATAAAAACAGTCTCAAAAAAAGATGATATTTTTGCAAATGAGATATTAAGGGAATTTGATATTTTATTTAAACAAAGTTTTGAAGTTGATAGTGGATTTCTAAATGATTATGAAAACTTTTATCATAAAAACAAAATAGAAGAGTTTTCATATAAAAGTAGTTTTACACTAAATAGTATGCAAGAAGAAGCTTTAAAAAACTTGCAACATCTAAGGGATAAAAAACAGACAAAAGCTTTAGTTCTTGCCGCAACTGGAACTGGAAAAACATATCTTGCAGCCTTTGACGTGAAAGCATATGAGCCTAAAAGAGTTTTGTTTATCGTTCATCGGGAAAATATCTTAATAAAAGCAAAAAGCAGTTTTGAGAAGATTATTCTGAATAAAACTATGGGCTTATATACAGGAAATAAAAAAGAGATTAATTGTGAGTATCTTTTTACTACTATCCAAACTATGAGTTCAAATTATGAGAACTTTTCAAAAGATGAATTTGACTATATAATAGTAGATGAAGCTCACCATATCACAAGTCCTAGTTATGAAAAGATTTGTGATTATTTTGAGCCCAAATTTTTATTAGGACTTACAGCTACTCCAAATAGAAGTGACGAGGGGAATATCTATGAAGTTTTTGATGAAAATATTGCTTGTGATATAAGACTTAATGATGCCTTGGAGCATAGTTTAATCTCACCTTTTCATTATTATGGAATATGTGATATTGAATCAATTGATTATGAGAATATTGATATTTTAAATATAGCCCAATTATCAAAAGCTTTGATGGTAAATAAAAGGGTTAATTATATTCTTGAAAAGATGAACTTTTACTCATATGAAGGTAAAAAAAGAAAAGCCTTGGCTTTTTGTGCTTCAAAAGAACATGCAAATTTTATGGCAGATGAGTTTACTAAAAGAGGAATAAAATCTGTATCTCTAACAAGTGGTGACTCCATAGAAAAAAGAGAAGAGTATATAAAAAACTTAGAAGATGATAGCCATGATTTAGAAATGATTTGTAGTGTGGATATTTTTAATGAAGGCATTGATATTCCATCAATCAATAGTGTACTTTTTTTAAGACCAACAAACTCTTCAATTGTATTTGTACAACAGCTTGGTCGTGGACTTAGAAAACACAAAAACAAAGAGTTCGTGACTATTTTAGATTTTATTGGTAATCACAATAGAGCTTATATGGTAGCTTTTGGACTATTGGGTGATAAGATTATTGATAAAGAGAGTTTGAAAATTGCTTTAAATAATGACTTTGCAAATATTCCCCATGCTTTTATTAGTATGGATGAAATATCTAAAAAAAGAGTATTGGAGCAAATAGAAAAAGAGAATTTTCATTCGATGAGGTATTTAAAACAAAAATACTATGAATTTAAATCTTTGCTTTCAAATAAGATTCCTATGCTTGAAGATTATATTGCCTTTAGTGAGCATATATCACCACTTGATTTTATCTCTGAGTCAAAATCATATGTAGAATTTTTAGAAAAAGTTGAAGATAAAGATGAGATTAAAGCTTTATGCCAAGATGAAAACTTCATAAAAGCCATAAGATTTTGTGAGTTTTTATTACCTATAAAAAGGGTTTATGAGTTTGTTATATTGAAGTATTTATTGTCTCATCTTTCTTGTACGCAAAAGCAGATTTATGATTTATTAAATAAAGAATTAGATTTTGTTTGTAAAGATACTATAAAACACTCTTTTCGTTATCTAAATCAAGAGTTCTTTGATAAGTTACAAGTGCAAAGATACCTAAAACTTGTGGATTTAAAAGATGAAAAACTTTTTATTACAAAAGAGTTTGAAAAGATATTAGAAAAAAAAGAAGCAAAAGTTTTCCTAGAACATAGTTTAAATTATGGAATCATAACTTACAAACAAACTTTTAAGGAAAAAAATTATGGTTTGCCATTTTTAAAACTTTATGAAAAATATAATATGCTAAATATCGCCTTGATGTGTAATCTTGATAAAATCCATACTTCCTTTAGGGGAAGTGGTTTTTTAAAGCATAAGGATGATTTCTTTTTATTTATAACTCTACAAAAAGATAAGATGTCAAAGTCATCAAAATATAAAAACAATTTTTTAGATAAAAATTTAATCACTTATGCTAGTAAACCAAATATGAGTAGTGATAAAAGTGATGGATTAAGACTTGCTCAAAATATTAAATATAAAACAAGACTGCATTTGTTTGTAAGAAAAATTTCCCATGAAGATAAAAAGGTTCAAGCTTTTATTTATCTTGGGCTTTGTAATAGTAAATCTTATGAAGGTAATAAACCTGTTAATATAACTTTAGAGCTTGAGAATGAAGTTCAAGATGAACTTTATGAAGAGTTTACGAAGGTTTTAGAAGAGTAGCTTATACTCTTCTAAACAAATTTATTTTAATAGGTGCTCATATTTTTTATCAGTAAGAAGTTTAAGAAATGCCACAAGTGCATCAACTTTTCTATCAGTTAATTTTTGTGCTTTTAACTCTTCTTTTGCAATAGTTCCTGCAACTTCAGGGTCAGCCCATTTTTTACCAGTTTCTGGGTTTATTGTTCTTTCTTGATTATTATATTTATCATAAAACTCAATTACAGTTCTTAAGTCTTTAAATACTCCATTATGCATATATGGACCAGTAACTGCCACATTTCTTAGTGTTGGAACTTTGAATTTCCCTTTTTGGTTTACATCTGTTACTGCTGGATTTGCCAATAATCCTTCATCAGCACCTTTCATACCACTTTTTTTGTTTAAAGCAGGATTTGCAGGTACTCCAATATTGTGATATTGGAAGTTTGTAAATGTCTCACCTTCTTTATCTTCACCTTTTAAAACATGACAAGTTGAACAAGAGTTATTATTATTTGAGAAAAATAAAGCTTTCCCTAAATCTTCAAGTGGAGTTAAATCATATTCATCTTTTAAATATCTATCATATTTAGAATCAAAAGGTGAAAATTCACTTGTTCTTTCAAAACTTGCAATACTTTTTGTCAAAGCTGCAAAAGCTTTTTTAGGGTCTTTAAATATATCTTTTCCATAAATATCTTTGAAAGCACTTACATAATAAGGGTTTTCTAATACTCTACTTATCACTGTTTTTTCATTTGGCATTTCCATTTCAACTGGATTTAATGGTGGTCCTCCTGCTTGGTCTTCTAAAGTACTAGCTCTTCCATCCCAAAATTGTCCACCAACATAAGCTTTTTCTTTTTTGTCGTAATGGAAGCTTGGTGTTTGATTGGCATATGATGCAGTTGGGGCATTTCTTCCACCAACTGATTTTCCATTATCTCCCAATGATGCCATATTTGATACACCATTCCCTCTATGATCTGTAAATCCCATATCTGGGTTGTGGCAAGTTGCACAGGCCATAGTTTTGTTTTTTGATAGGTTTTTATCAAAAAATAAACTTTTACCTAAAGTTTCTTGTGGTGTTAACTCACTACTGTACATGCTTACAAAAAGTAAACTTGCAATTAAAATCGATTTTGTCATTATTGTCTCCTGTTTAATAAGTTTTTGAAAGGGAAAAATAAAATACCTCTAATGGTTGAGTAATCTTTCATTTGCTCTTTTCTAAGTCCGAATTTTAAAACTTTTACATCTTTTGATAGTTTTAAACTTCCAAACATATAATCCCAAATAGCTAAATATCCTCCATAGTTCTTGTCAAAGTGTTTATTACTATGGTGTATTTGGTGCTGTTTTGGGGAAATAAATATTTTTTCTAAATATTTACCATATGATATTGGTACATGGGTATGTCTTAAGTTTGATCCTAAAAGGGAAAAAACAACAATAAATACATTTGCTCCAAATATCATATAAATATCAATCATAGCTCCAAAAAAATATACAAATATACCAGTTACAAAACCAACACTTAAACTATATCTTAGTCCAAAAAGTATATTTTCAACTGGATGAACTCTATAAAAAGTAAGTGGGTTTAGAACTTTGGCACTATGATGAACTTTGTGAAATTCCCATAAGAATTTTACTTCATGTAAAAGTCTATGTAATACATACCTTGTAAAGTCACTACAAACAAAAAGAGCTAAGGTATATAAAAGTAGGGTTTCTTTATATGAAAAAAAAGTGTTTTGCACCATTCCAAAATTTAAATATAAAAATCTTGAAATAGTAAAAGCCACTGATTTTGCACTTAAAATAAATGGTATTAATAAAAATACATTTATAAAATATCCCAAAAAAAAGTAAGAGTAATCAAGTTTTGCACTAGGGTGTAACCATAACTTTGATGATAAGATAAGTTTATTACTTTTTTTTGTATAGATAAAATATATAAATGTTATTAAAATCGATGAAATAATATAAACCCAAAATATTCTTTTATTTGGGTTTATAAGATATTCAAATACCATTAAGTCGTTCAAATTAGTCTCCATCAGCCTCTAGAATTTTAGCTGTGATGCTAAGTTGTTCTATTAAAGATAAGAAGTAAGAGATATGAAGTTCATTAACTGCATCATATAAATCTTTTGAATTGTTTTTTGCGCTTTTAAGAGCTTTGTTTAATAAAGCTTGTGCTTCTATCGTCTCTTTTTTTGCTCCATTTTCTTTTGCCATATTTGCAAAATTGTAATATTTTTGCTCACCAACGATTTCCTCATTTGCTTCTAATATAGCTACAATTGCAGCATTTGTATTATTACTTAAAATATACTCTTGCTCTTTATGGGGAACTTTTATTCTCCACTCTTTTAGTTTATAAGTACTTGCAATAAGGGTATTCATAACTAAACTATTTTCCCATAGGTCATCTTTTTTAGTTCTAGTTAAATAACCTTCATAAACTTCTTTTATATCATCTAACTTAGAGATAATAGAATCAACAATAACATCTGCTATTGCTTTTTCTCTTTTTGTAATAGTTTTATCATTAAATAAAACATACTCTAAAGCATTTACTGTTTTAAATGAGTTTTTAAAAAGTGCAATTTGTGGTTCATCTTTAGATTCAATTACCCTTTGCATTTGAACATTAAGATCTTCTTTTAGATTGTGAAATACATCAACATATCTTGGAGTATCAATGTAGTTATCATCAATATCTCCTGCAAAATAAAATGCTTCAACTTTTTTCCACGATTTTATAAAGTTTGTAAAGTTTTGTGCTGTGTAATCTTTTTTAAGGATTTGTGCATCTTTTATAGTATTGTCAACATTTACTATTGAAACATTTTTTAAAATAGAATCAAGCATAGTATCTTTTGCAAATAATGTCATGAAACTTAAAGCAAGTGTCAAAAATATTTTTTTCATTATAATCCTTTTAGAAACTCAGTTAAAAGTTTCTTCTCTTTTTTATTTAAAGCAACATAATTTTCTTTTGCCTTTGTTGCTTCACCACCATGCCATAAAATAGCCTCTTGGAATGTTTTAGCTCGTCCATCATGTAATAATCTATAGGCTTTTTTCTCAACACTATATCCCCATAAAGGAGTTGTTCTAAACTCGTTTTTTGAAGCTTTAAACTCACTTCTTCCATCACTTAATCCATCACCCATATCATGCAATAATAGGTCCGAAAAAGTATAAACACTTGTCCCATCTGTTGCTTTTAGCGATGGTACATGACAAGAAGTACAACCTATTTTTGAGAATATCTCTATTCCCTTTTCAAAATTTTCCCCATTTGTTGGAGTATAAGTTGGTAAGTTTTCTAAATAATAAGTAATAGCATCTAATCTTTGATCTGTAATATCAATAGCATCTCTAGCTTTTGGAGCTTCTAAACAAGCAGTTTGAGATTTGGTACAATTGTCACCTTTTAAAAGACTTGTTGTCAATCCCATATCATTAAAAGCTGCATTTGCTATTTGTTCTTTTACAAAAGCAACACTTGCTTTATATGTAAATCTTCCTAACTCTTCTTTTTTTGTAATTTTTGAGTAAACATAATTTGCTCTTCCACTTATTCCATCATGATTTGAATCATTTTCATCCACATTTGCAAGAATTGATTTTTCATCTATTTTTGATATTAAACCCATTCCATAAAGTGTTGGAGCAATTCTATAGGAAATATTTGTTGATTTGTTAAGTTGCCCATAATTTAGATTTTTTAAAGTATATTTTGGTTTGTAAATATAATGCTCTTCATTATCAAAAAAAAGTTTTATTTTTTCAAAGTCAATATTTACATTTGCTTCATATGGAACACCTTGTACACTACTAATCGCTATTTGCGCTCCATAAATTGGATCAGGAATAGAGCCATCTTTTTTTAGAATATTTTTATGTAAATCTGTGTTGTTTGAATTAATTGACAGTTTTGGGATTAAAGATTTTGAAGCTTCATTTTTTTTGTTGTATAAAACACCTCTTGCAGTGTTTGGATGACATGCTACACAAGCATTTGCATTAAATAATGGTCCAAGTCCATCCCTTGCAGTTGTGGCACTTGGTGCCTCAACCCAAGGAATAGTAAAAAAACTTCTTCCTAATATATATTTATCATAATCTTCATTATTCATCTCTTGTTGAGATGAAAATAGATTTGTTGTAAATAATAATATAAAAATTAAAAGATTAAAGTTTAGTTTCATCTGCGTCTGTTACATCATCTTTTGTTAAGCTTATTCCATTTGCATTAGCAACATCAACCATAGTATCACCAAGTTTTCTCATCTCATTTTTAAGTTTTACAATAACTTTTGACATAGGGCTTGTTGGTCTAATTTGATAATCAAAATGCTCTTTTGTTTTTGCAGTTTCATCTATTAAAGCAATTTTTTCTTCAATTGAACTCATAAGTTTTTCAATTTTTGCTTTAGAAGCTCCGTCAACTTTATCTAATAGGGCAGGTCCATATTTTTTCCCATCATATGTAGAAGTTAAAATATTTTTGAAACCTTGATAATTCATCGCAATATCTCTATGTGTATTATCAGAGAAACAAGAATGCTCATCTTCTTCAGATGGTGTTAATACAGCAACTGCAATTCTTTCATTTGCTAATTCTGATTTCATAAATACACCCATACCTGCAATAACTTGTTTTAAAGCATCATTTCTAGATATATTTTTTGAAGCATTATCACCTTTTAATTGATCTAAAATAGCAGCTCTATATAATCCTTTAGTGCCATCAACATTTTTTGCCCAAGCAGAAGTTACCACTTCTAAATCACTTACTATTTTTTGTGAAGCAGATTTTAAATACTCTAATCTTCTAGGTGCATCTACATCACTTGTAAAATCACTAAGTGGTCGCTGCCCTGCTGTCATTGGTCCATTAGTAATTGAATCTTTTAAGAAGTTAGAATAATCTTGATCTTGTCCCCATAATAAAAATTCTACTGCATGGTATCCACTTGCAACATTAGCTTCTCCACCATCTTCATTTAATTCAGTGATTGCATTTGGAGTGATTTTTGTTACATCAACAGGTTTTGCATCTTCTCCTCCTGGATTAAATACTCCAACTGTGTCAATTATATTTCCAGATGTTTTTTTACCATTTGCATCAATTGTATAATCAATCATATTCTCATCCAATGGCCAAGCATTAATTTGTCCTTCTAATGCATCATAACTTTTAGCAACCCAACCTTCTTCTGCATCAATAGGACCATTTGATAATCTAAATGCTTCAGTTTGCCCATAAGTTTCTCTTGAAGCCAACCAAGCATCTTTTGCTTCTTGCATAGTTTTTTCAGTAGGGTTTGCAGCAAATTTATTAATTGCTTTTTCTAAAGCTTTTGCATCATTTAAAGCATTAGTATAACTATCAAGTGCGATATTAGCATATGCTTCTAATATTGTTTTTGACTTAACAACTTCTTGTTTTGATGTACTTGTAGTATTTGTATCCGTAACGCAACCAGTTAGTGCAATTGCTGTTACAACCGAAAGTGAGATTAGTAGTTTTTTTGTGTTATTCATATTTAATTTTCCTTTTTTTTAGTTTAAGCAAGTAGTTGTTTTGCAAACAAATGTGCTTTACTCGAGTCGATATTTTTATGTTTCATATTCAAAACTTTAACTATTGAACACACCATTCTTGAATTTTTTTCAAGACCAGATTCTCTAAGCACTTTTCTAATTTCTCTTTTTAGAAGTAAATCAGACATAATCTATCCTTTTATGATAATAATTCTCATAATCCTACAAGAAAAAAACTTAAACTCTCATAAAATGATAATTATTATCATTAATAATTTGGAACAAAACTTGTAAAAGCAAGTAATTTTTATTATATAATATTGATAATAATTATCTTAATTAATTTGTTAATAATCTATTAAATATTTTTTAATATAATGCAAACTAAAAAAAGGGGACTTTTTGTATAAATTAATTATTGTGTTAATTTTTTGTTCACTACTTAATGCTGGTGAGTTAAGTATTTTAAAAGATAGCAAAAAACAATTAAGGCAAACAGAAAAACAAAGAATACAAGAAAAATACAACTCAGCAAATAAAGGTTGGGTATCGCCCATTAATTTAAGTTCTGGATTAAATAGAGGGCATTCTTTTTCATCCCAAAGTGATAGTTTGACAAAAAGTGTTTCAATAGGATTTACTCAATCTATATATGAATCAGGTGGAATAGAATTTACAATAAAAAATGCAAAGGATGTTTTAGATTCTGATTTGATTAATTGGGAAATGGAAAATAATACAATATTAGAAACTATTTACGAAACATTATTACAAATAAAACAATTAAAAATCCAAATAGAACAAAATAAATACTCTTTAAAAAATAAAGAAATTCAATTGGAACTAAAAAAAATTCAATATGAAGCAGGAAATGCTGATATTACTGAATTAAATGATGCAATTATTGATAAAAACAGTCAGTTTAAACAAAATATAGCAACAGAAAACTCACTAAAAGACAAAGAGTATGAGCTTTCAAAATATACAAATTTAAAATATAGTCAAATAGAGTTGCTTGATTTTAAAGGTATAAATAAAGAAGATTTTATAAAAAACAATTTAAATATAAAATATGAAAAATCACAAGTGGCATCATTGGATAGTTCTTACAAAAAATTGAAAAGTTCTTATCTTCCCAAAGTTACTTTAGGAACAAATTATTCTTATTCAAAAAATGAAGATATGGTAAGTGATAATAACACTACTTCAAGAAATGGTAGTATTTCTTTAAATGCTTCTATGCCTTTGTATGATATAAACAAATCTTCTACACTTGAAGAATCAAGGCTAAATCTTCTTAAACAAAAACTAAATTTAAATGATATAAAAGAGCAAACAAAATACGAATATGATCAAATCTTAAATCAAATTGATACTTATGAAAAAGAAGCTAAAGTCATAAAAGACAACTTAACTTTGTATACTGAACTTATTAGTGCAAATAAAAGCTCAAATGATTCAGGTATGAGTGCTGATTATGATTTAGAAATATTACAAAACACAAAGAAAATAAATGAATATGATTTAGCAATCAATGAAATTAATATAAAACTTCAATATTCAAAACTATATTTTAAAACGAAGGTATAAAACAAATGAATGAAAATTTACAAAATGATTTAGATAAATATAAAGATAAGAAATCAAAGAAAAGTACTATTTTAATAGTTCTTATTTCTTTATTTATTGTTGGGGGGATTTGTTATTATTATTTTATCGCTAATAAGAATCAACAAAAAGAGATTCATTATAATACTTCAAAAATAAAAAGAGGTGATTTAGAAGTCTTAGTTTCAGCAACAGGAAACTTAAAACCAACCAATAGTGTTGATATTGGGATTGAAGTTTCTGGAACAATAAAAGAGATATATGTAGATTTTAATGATGAAGTTAAAGTAGGGCAAATATTAGCGAAACTTGATACTACAAAATTACAATCACAAGTAGATAGTTCAAAAGCATCATTAACTATTGCAAAAGCAAATTTAAAAGAAAATGAAGTAAATGTAAAAAGTAAAAAATTAACTTATTCAAGAACCTTAAGAATGTATGAACAATCAAATGGAAAATATCCTTCAAAAAATGTACTTGATGAATCAAAATTTGATTATGAAAGTGCTCTTTCTGCATATGATTCAATGGAAGCAAAAGTAAAACAAGCAGAGTTTAATTTAAAAACTGATGAGCAAAATCTTGATAAAGCAGTTGTAAAATCTTCTATAAATGGAATAGTATTAAATAGAGCAGTAGAGGTAGGTCAAACAGTTGCCGCATCTATGTCAACTCCTGTATTATTTACTCTTGCAAAAGATTTATCAAAAATGGATTTAGTGGTTAGCATTGATGAAGCTGATGTTGCAGATATAAAAAAAGGTTTAAAAGTAACCTTTACAGTTGATGCTTATCCTAAGGAGACATTTAAAGGTACAATAAAACAAGTTAGATTAAATCCTGTAGAAGTAAATGGAGTGGTTACTTATGAAACTGTAGTGCTTGTAGATAATGAAAAATTACTTTTAAGACCAGGAATGACTGCAAGTGCAGAAATTGTCACAAAAGAATCAAAAGATAAACTACTTGTACCAAACAGTGCATTAAGATTTAAACCAGTAATAACAAATAAAAAATCAACAACAAGTTTAGTAGGTCCTAAACGACCTATGATGAAAAGAGAAGCAAAAGATGTAAATAAAAAAGAGTTTGGTATAGTGTGGATATTAAAAGATAATAAACCTCAAAGAGTAAGAGTAAAAGTATTAGATACAAATGGCACTCTGACAAGTATTGAATCAACTGACTTAAAAGTTGATGATGAAGTAATTGTTTCTCAAAGCAGTGATAATGAATGAAAATGAAGTAATAATTGAGTTTAAAAATATAGTCAAAACCTATGGAAAAGGGGAAGCTAAAACTCATGCCTTAAATGGAATTGATTTCGCCATAAAAAAAGGAGAATTTATTTCAATTATGGGGGCAAGTGGAAGTGGTAAATCCACCTCTATGAATATAATAGGATGTTTAGATTCTCCAAGTAGTGGAGAGTATTTGTTTAATAATATAAATGTTGAAAAACTAAATCGAAATCAATTGGCACTAATACGAAAGAATTATATTGGCTTTGTTTTTCAAGGTTTTAATTTACTTGGAAGAACAAGTGCTTTAGAAAATGTTGAGTTACCGTTGATATATAGAAAAGTTCCTGCTAAACAAAGAAAAGAGCTAGCAATGGATGCCTTAAAGAAAGTAGGTTTAGAAAGTGTTGCTAACAATGCTCCTTCTCAACTTTCTGGAGGACAACAACAGCGTGTAGCAATCGCGCGAGCTTTGGTATCAGACCCCTTGATACTTTTAGCCGATGAGCCAACTGGAAACTTAGATAGTATAAAAAGTGTTGAGATTTTAAATTTGTTAAAACAGTTAAATGAAGAGTTGAATATTACAATTATTATGATAACACACGAAGAGGATATGGCAGCATATTCAAATAGAATAATTTATTTTAGAGATGGACATATTGATGATAGTTTGAAAAAAGGATTTAAATAATGTTATTAAAAGCCTTTTTAATTGCCATAAAAGAGATAAGAAGAAATATATTACGATCTATTTTAACAGTTTTGGGAATAGTAATTGGAGTCGCTTCCGTTATTGGTATGGTAATGCTAGGTGATGGAACGACAGCAAGTGTAAAAGCCAATATTGAAAAGCTTGGAACAAATATGTTAATACTTCGTGTTGGGCAAGAAAGAAGAGGAGGACCACGAACTGATAATAGTGCAAAACCTTTTAAGCTTGATGATGTCACTGCCATAAAAAATCAAATAGATAATCTAAAAGCAGTGGCACCTGATAATAGTACAGGGGTTAATTTAATCTATTTAAATAAAAGTTATACTTCAAGTGTGGTTGGAACAAATAATGATTATTTTGTTATAAAAGATTGGAAATTAAAAGATGGAAGATATTTTGATGAGAGTGAATTAAATAGTGGAAAATCATCTTGTATTTTGGGTACAACTATAGTAAAACAGCTATTTGGAGATGAGAATCCAGTGGGTGCAAAAATAAGACTAAAAAACTTTTCTTGCAATATTATTGGAGTATTAGAATCAAAAGGTGCCTCAACCTTTGGTCAAGATCAAGATGAGATAGTTGTTGTTCCTTTACGAATGTTACAAAGAAAGATACAAGGTAATAAAGATGTAAAATCAATAGTTATCTCTGTAAATTCAAATAAAAATATAAAAAAAGCTAAAGAAGATATAAAACTTTTGATGCAAGATAGAAGAGCTATAAAAGTAGGTGAAAGTGATAACTTTTATATAAGAGATATGGAAGACTTACTTTCATCTATGACATCAACTACGAAAATGCTTACATATTTATTAGGTTCAATTGCTGCGATTAGTTTGCTTGTTGGGGGTATTGGTATTATGAATATTATGCTTGTATCTGTAACGGAGAGAACAAAAGAAATAGGTATTAGACTTGCAATTGGTGCAATGGAAAGTGAAGTCTTACTTCAATTTTTAGTTGAAGCTATAGTTTTATCTACACTTGGTGGAATTATTGGAATAATATTAGGTATTAGTATAGGATATATTGGTGTTTCATCTTTTGATTTACCATTTATAATAAATGAAAAAATAATTCTAATTGCATTTTTCTTTTCTACTCTTATAGGTGTCGTCTTTGGGTATTTTCCTGCAAGAAAAGCAGCAAGACTTAACCCAATTGATGCACTAAGATATGAATAATATATGATTGTAATAACGATTATCAATTTTAATTAAAAGTTAAGCTTATTTGAGTTAATATCCCATTAATATTTTGTTAACTTAGTGTTTACAAATATAAATGGGGTATTAATATGCATGAGAATAAAGATAAAAAAATTGAATCAAAAGAGATTTTTAGAAGAGGAACCTCTGTACAAATCATACATGATGGACAAGTTTATTATTTAAAAATCACAAAAGCAAATAAGTTAATACTCACAAAATAAATTAAATCTAGCCAGCAAAAGTAAATCTTCTACACATAGCCAGCCAAAAATCAAATCAAATCTTTTTAAATAGTCAAATCTATTTTCTATTTAAAACTTTTATTTCTTGGAGGAAATGAGTGGAAAAATATATCGTAAGTAAAAAACACAAAACATCGAGTTACCTAGGTGCTTCAGTTGTAACAGCTAGTGTATTGTTATCAAGTCCTATTATGCTAAATGCAGATGCAAATATGTCAAACCCTACCGTTTTACCAATAGATATCGTAGAAACAAAAGAGAAAGAGCAAAACTATACTAATAGTTATAAAGTAAATAAATCTTCTTCATCAAAAATCACACAAGATTTAATTGATACACCCCAAACAATTTCTGTAGTAACAGAAAAAGTATTAAAAGAACAACAAGCAACAACACTACAAGAGGCTTTAAGAAATACTCCTGGTATCACTTTAAACTTAGGTGAAAATGGTAATACAAATGAAAAAAATAATATTATGATGAGAGGTTTTGATACCCAATCAAGTATTTATAAAGATGGGGTAAGAGATAGTTCAAACTCTGTAAAAGATATGTATAATACAGAAGCTGTAGAGATTACAAAAGGAGCGGTTGGTGCTGATAATGGAAGAGGTGTTTCATCTGGATATATAAATCAAGTAACAAAATCTCCTAAAAACAAAGATGCTGCAGAGATAAGTTTAGGATACAGTACGGGTGAAAATGGAAGAGTTACAACGGATATTAATAAAAAATTAAATGAAACAACTGGTTTAAGAATAAATTTATTAAAACAAAAAGGTGATGTGGCTGGAAGAGATGTTGTAGAAATAGATAGAACAGGTATTGCTGCATCATTGGGATTTGGAATTGGCACAAACACAAGAACTACAATCAATTATGAAAGATTTGAACAAGATGATATTCCTGATGGTGGAATTCCAACTATAGGTTTAGATAGTGTGCATTTTTCTGCTTTAGAGGCTGCTGGAATTACTCCAAGTGAAGTAGATAGGAAAAACTATTATGGAAGTGATTCTGATTTTGAGAAGTCAACTTCTGATACTTATAGTTTGTTATTTGAGCATGATTTTTCTGACAATATGACATTAAGTAATATTACAAAATATACGGAAACTGAACAGAAAATGCTTATAAAAGCACTACGATTTTCTGGTAATGATGTTTTTGGTTCTGTTACAGACCCTAGTACTTGGACTTATCAAAGATTTATGAATCAAAAATGGGAAAAAAATGAAGTTTTTGTAAATAAAACAAATCTTTCATCAAAATTTGAAACTGGTTCTATTGGACATAGTTTAAGTACTGGATTAGAGTATATAAAAGAGAAAAAAACAACAAAAGCATATAAGAGTGCAGGGACAAACGATAGAGTAAGCGTTTATAATCCAAATCCAAGTGCTACTATTTCTGGAGTAGATTTATCTTTTAGTCCTAAAAATATTGTGGGTGAAGTGGAAACAGTAGGTGTGTATTTATTTGATTCTATCTCTTTAACTGATAAGTTTATGTTGATAGGGGGAGGAAGACTTGATAGATATGAATTAAAACAATCAGGGACAAATGTTACTACTCCAAGAGGAGGAGGTGCTGCAACAATTTCACAAGTTAATGAAAAAGATAGTGGTACTTTAAAAAGTTGGAAATTAGGTCTTGTCTATAAGCCATTAGAAAATGGAAGCGTATATATTTCTCATGCGACTTCCCAATTACAACCAGGTGGAAATACTTTAAGTTATTCTACTCGTGATAGTAGTTTAGATAATCCAAATAAAGACCCAGAAGAATCAACAACAACTGAATTAGGTACAAAATGGGATTTCTTAGATAATAGATTATCTTTTACAGCAGCAGTATATAGAACTTTAGTAAAAAATCAAGTAACAAAAGAAGACGATGGAACATATACTCAAGAAGGTGAAAAAGAGGTTAAAGGTATTGAGTTAGGAGTTGTTGGACAAGTTACTGATAAATTATCAATTAGTGCAGGTTTCGCAAAAGATAAAACAGATGTAAAAAGTAAAGGAGGAAGTGACGATAATGCTGCTTTAAGATTTACACCTGATTGGAGTGCAACTTTATGGAGTACTTATAACTTTACGCCAGCCTTTACTGTTGGGTTAGGTGCCACATATATGGGTGAACAAAAAGTATCTTCATCTAAATCAGGACAAAATACTCCTGTAGATGGAAGATTAACTGAAATAGATGATTTTTTAGTATTTAATGCAATGGCTTCATATAAAATAGATAAACATTCATCTTTGCAGTTAAATGTTTATAATCTTGCAGATGAAGAGTATGTTGCAAATACCAATAAAGATGGATTTAGATATACACCAGGAGCTGCAAGGTCAGCTCTATTAACATATAGTTATAAATTTTAATCAAGATTAGTCCCTTTTGAGGGACTAGTTTATAAAAAGGAATAAAATGCTTTTACACATACCAAATGTATTAACAAAGGAACAAATAAAAGAGTGTAGAAAACTCTTAGATGAAGCTACTTGGATTGATGGAAAACTAACAGCTGGAAGTCAAGCTGTTAATGTAAAAAGTAATCTACAACTAGCCGAAAATGATCCTTTGTTAAAACATTTAAGAGATATTATTACTTCTACTTTAAAATCAAATCCTCTTTTTGTCTCAGCTGCCTTGCCAAATCATATAATTTCACCTTTTATAAATAGATACGAAAATAGTGGTGCCTATGGGAATCATGTTGATAATTCAATTTTATATGATACAACAGTTGGTAAAAACTTTCGTACTGATATTTCTTGCTCTTTGTTTTTTACAGAACCTGAAGAGTATGAAGGTGGAGAAATGATTATAGAAGATACTTTTGGAACACATGAAGTGAAACTTCCAGCAGGTGATTTGATACTTTATCCTTCTACTAGTTTACATAGAGTTGAACCAGTTGTCAGCGGTGTAAGAATGGTAAGTTTTATGTGGACTCAAAGTATGATAAGAAATGCATGGAAAAGAAGTATATTATTTGAACTTGATAATACAATTCAAAGTTTAAGAGCTAAGCATGGAGAGACACAAGAAGCTGTAAATCTATCTATTCATTATCATAAGTTAATTCAAGAATGGGCGGAAATTTAGAGTGAATATTATAGAACCAAAACTAGATTACATACCAAATGAAATTGTTTGTGTTGATGATTATGAAAGCTTTGCAAAATCTAGATTAGATGAAAATGCTTGGGTTTATATTTCAAGTGCTTCAGCAGATGAAATCACTTATAGGGCAAATAAGCAAGCCTTTGATAGAATACATCTTCTAAGTAGAACTTTAGAAGATGTAAAAAGTGGGAATACAAAGTTAAATCTATTTGGGCAAGAGTATGCCCATCCTATTTTTTTAGCTCCTGTTGCATATCAAAAATTAGTTCATGGTGATGGTGAAATTGCAAGTGCTCAAGCTGCTAATGCCATGGAAGCCTGTATGCTGGTAAGTGGTTTTTCAAGTACTTCTTTGGAAGAAGTAAGCTCCCATTCCAATTCACCTTTATGGTTTCAATTATATATGCAAATTGATATGAATGACAATTTGTTTTTAATAAAAAAAGCTGAAAACTTAGGATATAAAGCACTAGTAATTACAATAGATGCTCCAATTGCAGGAATTAGAAATAAAGAGCAAAAAGCAGGCTTTTGTTTACCTTCTCATATAGAAGCTATAAATTTACGAGGAATGAAACAATTAACTTTAGATTTAAAATCAACTCAAAGTAGCATTTTTGATGGGGTTATGGCTCATTCTCCTACTTGGACAGATATAAAATTTATTAAAGAAAATACGAAATTACCAGTTATTTTAAAAGGTATTACTCACCCCTCTTATGCAAAAAAAGCACTTGAACTTGGGATTGATGGTATTATTGTCTCAAATCATGGGGGAAGAACTTTAGATACCCTTGTTCCAACAATTGATATTTTGCCAAAAATTGTTGAAGCAGTTGATGGAAAAATCCCAGTTTTATTAGATGGAGGGATTAGAAGAGGAACAGATATTATAAAAGCTCTTGCTTTTGGAGCAAGTGCTGTTTTGATTGGTAGACCAATTATGTTTGCCCTTGCTACATCAGGAGCTTTAGGTGTAGCACATATTTTAAAAATACTAAGAGATGAGTTAGAAATCTCTATGGCACTTACGGGATGTAAAACCCTTAAAAATATTACAAAAGAAATTTTATTTTAGAAAAAAGGATTTAAATGCATAAAAAATTTTTATTTAAAGTGCATATGGTTTTGGGTTTAACAGCTGGAGTTATTTTACTAATTATGGGAATAACTGGAGCAATGTTATCTTATCAAAAAGAGATATTAAAATATATAAACAAAGATAGTTATGTAGTAGAAGTTCCAAGTACAAAAAGACTATCTTCAAAAGAGATATTAGAAAAGTTTGAGCAAAAATTTCCTGATGCAAAAATAAATGCATTTAGTTTTTCAAGTGATGAGAATAGATCTGTAGTTATTAATGTAAAATCTAATGGTGAGGGAAAACTAGCAAGAAGAGGAATAAATTATTATGTAAATCCTTATACGGCAGAAGTTTTACCAAGTACCCAAGGATATTCATTTTTTAAACTTATCGAAAGAATTCATAGGGGATTAATAATTGGAGAAGTAGGGAAACAACTAAGCGGAATCTCTACCTTTGCACTTTTAGTACTTATGTTTAGTGGGATATATGTCTATTGGAAAAGAATAAAAAACTCATTTTTCAAAAGTTTTATTTTTAGTTTTAAGGATAAAAAAAGAGCATTTTTATCTAATATGCACTTTGCAATTGGGATGTGGGTAATACCTTTTTATTTATTATTATGTATTACAGGTGTTGCTATGACATATGATTGGGTAAAAGATGGTTTATACAAAGTCTCAGGAGTTGAAAAACCTATACGACAAAAAAGAATGCCAGCACCAAAAAACAACAAAGCTGAAACTATAGTTTATCTATCAAATAATGATGTAGAGAAAACAGTTCAATTATTTAATAAAAATGTTAAAGAGTATGAAAATGCTACTTTGCAAATTGGCAAAAAAAGTGATGTAGCAAAAATAAGTTATTTTGCAAAAAATGCCATTCATGATAGAGCAAGAAGTGAAATAACACTAAACACAAAAACAAATGAAGTAATAAAAAATGATAAATTTGAAGATAAAGCCTTAAATGATAGGTTGATGAGAAGTATTATTCCTCTTCATACAGGAGAATATTTTGGTCTTTTAGTTCAAGGAATATTAGGACTATCATCTTTACTGATGGTACTATTTACAATAACTGGTTTTATGATGTACTTCAAAAGAAAAAATAAAAAATCAGCTAAAAAAATATAATCTAACAAAAAACACCTACTAACTAGCTATTTTTCTTAGTAATATAAATAAAAACTAGGAAAATAGCTTTGAAACAAATCCTTTGGTTTAGACGAGATCTAAGAACACAAGATAATAAAATCTTAGAAAAAGCATCCAATGAAGTAATGCCCATATTTATTTTTGACAAAAATATTTTAGAAAAACTAGATATTGATGATAAAAGAGTTACTTTTATTTATGAGGCAGTATTAACTTTAAAAAAATCACTTCAAGAACTTGGATTAGATTTATACATATTTAATGATACTCCTAAAAATGTTTTTATGAAGCTTAAAAAAGAGGGCTTTGATGAAGTATTGTGTTCAAGTGATTTTGATTCATATGCTATAAAAAGAGATAAAGAGATAAATGAAATAATACCTTTAAAAAGATATTTAGACTCATTTTTAATCAATCCCAGAAAAAACCTAAAAAAAGATGGAACACCTTATAAGGTATTTACTCCTTTTTACAAATCATTATCTTGGTTGAGTTCCTCAGATAAAATAGGAGAAGCCCAAATAAATCAAAATCAAAAACTATATAAATATGAAAATAAAACTCCTTCTTTAGAAGAGTTAGGATTTAAAAGAGCTGATTTAGCAGAGTTTTTAGAAAAAACACCACAAAATAGACTAAATGATTTTAAAGAAAAAGTTCAAGAGTATGGAAAAAATAGAGATATATTTTATAAAGATGGAACTTCAAATTTAGGAGTTGATTTAAGATTTGGAACCTTATCTGCTAGAATGATTTTTAATGAAATAAAAAAATTTGATAAAGAAAATAGTGAAGTTTTTATAAGACAGCTTTTTTGGAGAGAGTTTTATAATTATATTTTATTTCATTTTCCAAATAGTGAGAATGAAAATTGGAATGGTATTGAAATCTCTTGGAATGAAGATGAAGAAGATTTTCAAAAGTGGTGTGAAGGAAAAACGGGAGTTCCCATAATAGATGCAGCGATGCGTCATTTTAATAAAACAGGTATGATGCACAATCGACTTAGAATGATTGTCTCTTCTTTTTTATGTAAAAATCTACTTATTGATTGGAAAAAAGGTGAGCAATATTTTGCTAAAAAATTGCTTGATTATGATGCAAGTTCAAATATTGGCTCATGGCAATGGGCTGCAAGTACAGGGGCTGATAGTGTGCCATATTTTAGAATCTTTAATCCATACTTACAATCAGGAAAGTTCGATAAAGAAGCTACTTTTATAAAAAGTGTGATTCCTGAACTTAAAGATGTGGATGCAAAACTAATACATGTAGAGGGTGCATTAAAAGATAAATATATAAGTCCAATAGTACAGATGAAATATTCAAGAGATAGAGCAATAAGAGTTTTTAAAGAGGCAAAAAATGCAAAAGTATGATTTAGCAATAATTGGCTCAGGAATTGGTGGGGCTTTAATAGCAGCATTAAATAAAGATAAAAATCATATTCTTTTTGAAAAAGATTCTAATCTAGGAGGTTGTGCTAGTACTTTTAAAAGATTTGGGAATTATTATAATGCAGGAGCTACAACTTTTGTAGGATACGAAGAAAATCATATTATAAAAAATATGTTTGATAAAATCAAATATGTTCCAGATATTTTTGAATCAAAAGTTGCAATAAGAACAATACAAAATAAAAAAGTAGTAGATAGAGTTAGAAATTTTGAAGAATTTTTGTTACAAATACAAGAAAACTATCCAAATGAAAATAATAGAATTTTTTGGGAAAAAATAAAAGATATTGATGAAAAGTTTTGGCAAATCAAAGATATACATTTTGCAAAATATAGTCTAAAATCTTATATAAAATCTTTGGCTACTTTTAAAGATATGATAAAAGTTTTTAAGATGGATTTACTTAAAAGTGCAAGTTCATTTATTAAAGAGACTTTAGGAGACATAACACAGGAGTATCAAAGTTTTATAGATGCTCAACTTCTTATTACCGTTCAAAGTAAATCAAAAGATGTTTCTTTATTATCCATGGCCTTAGGATTAGCCTACCCTTTTCATAAAGTATTTTATGTAAATAATGGCATGGGTTCAATTATAGAAGAAATACTAAAAGAGGTAAATGTTCACAAAAGTGAAGAGATAATAAGAATCAAAAAGTCAAAAGATTATTATTTGATTAATTCATCAAAAGGTGAATATCAAGCAAAAAATATTGTGCTAAATACAACTATTTATGATAGCAAAAATCTTTTTGATAAAAAAATAAAAAATTATTATGAAAAGTTTGAATTTAGTGATCAAAGTGCCTTTACAACTTATCTTACAATTGATAGTAAAAAAGAGTTTTTAGAACACTATCAAATCATTTTAAAAATTGATATTCCAAATTGTATCTCTAACTCATTTTTTATCTCTTTTTCAAAACTAAGTGATGAAAAGATGAGCCAAAATGGATATAGTATAACTATCTCAACTCATACAAAAGTTAGTACTTGGAAAGCCTTATCAAAAGAAGATTATAAAAAACAAAAAGAGTTAACTCAAAACTTTATATTAGAGCATTTTTTAGATTATTTTGATAACATAAGTTTAGAACAAATAACAAAAATATTTTCTGCTACTAGTTTGACTTTTCAAAGATTTATTGGAAGAGAAAATTGTGGAGGAAGAGCTATAAATGTAAAGTCAGCTTTGCAAGTTCCCTCTTGTCGAACGCCTTTTAGGGGTTTATATAATGTTGGAGATACAATCTTTGCTGGTCAAGGTTGGCCAGGAGTTGCTTTAGGTGCTAGTATATTAAACAAGGAACTAAATGAAAAGCTTTGAATTACAAATTTCTTATAAAGATTGGCTTTATATAATCATTATAGGAATATTCTTTGGTTTTTTGATTTCTTTAGTTTTTTATTATATAAATGAAGAGATTAGATATTTTTCAACTATAGCTTTTAGTACTTCATGTGCTTTTTTTATCTCTTTTTTTTCCTTTTTATTTATCTCTATTTCAAACTTTTATATTTTGCCAAATATTCAAAAAAAGTATTGGTATTTTATTAGTTTCATTTTCTCTTTTTTAGCTGGTTGGTGTGGCTTTTCCTTAACATTTTTTCTATTTGATGATACATACCCAATAGTAAAACTCATATCTTTTTATTGGTTAGATATAAGTTTTACTATTGGACTATTGACTTTTTTGATTGGTTTAATATTGCATCAGTTCATCTCAATGAAATATAAAAATGAAATAGCCCATAGTGAAGTTTTACAGACGAAATTAGAAGCTTTGGAGAGTGAGTTAAATCCTCACTTTTTATTTAATGCTTTAAATTCTATTTCTGAACTAATTTATCAAGACCAGAAAAAAGCAGAAGAATCAGTTTTAAAATTATCAAAGTTTTTAAGAAATGCAATTACAAAAAAAGGTTTGATTGATTTAAAAAGTGAAATTGATATGTTAAATACATATTTGCATATAGAAAATATAAGATTTGATGAAAAAATAGTTTTTAATTTAAATTGTGATGAAAAATACTATGATATGCTTTTACCCAAATTTTCAATACAACTCTTGGTAGAAAATGCAATAAAACATGGTTTTACAGGTGGAAGTTTAATTATTGATGTAAATGTAAATGATAAAAAAATAGAAGTAACAAATAGTGGAAAGATTACTTCAAAAGTTATTTTTGGAGTAGGATTAAATAACTTACAAAAAAGATTACAAATACTGAAAATTGGGTATTTAAAAAGTTCAATAGAAAATGATAAAATGAAGTTTACAATATATAGGAGTAATAGATGAAAGTAATGATAGTAGATGATGAGAAGCTAGCTCTTAGTAGATTAACAAGACTTCTAAATGAAGAGGGAATAGAAGATATTGTAAGTTTTGATTCTCCAAGTCTTGCTTTAGTGGAAGCTACAAAGAATAAATTTGATGTAGTCTTTTTGGATATATCAATGCCACAAATGAATGGTTTGGAACTTGCAAATATTATTCTGTCAATGGAACCTAAGACTTTTATAGTATTTCAAACAGCGTATAGTGAGTATGCAATAGAGGCTTTTAAAATTGGTGGAATAGATTATTTAATGAAACCCATAGAAAGTGATGATATAAAAAGAGTAATAGAAAAAATTAAAAGTTTTAAACAATCAAATGAATCAAGTGATGAAAAACTTTTAGGAAAAAGAGGAAATAAGATATATCTAATCAAGCTTGATGATATATATTTTATAAAAGCAGACCTTGATGAAGTCCTTGTTCGTATAAAAGATGCAGATGTATATGTAAAAAGAAAGATTGGTGATTTAGAAAAACTTTTAGATAAAAAGAAGTTTTTTAGAATCCATCGTTCAATCATTGTAAATGTGGACAAAATAAAGTCAATGGAGAGTGTAGAACAATCAAAATTGACTATTAGCTTTGAACATATTGATTCAGTAGTTACAAGTTCTAAAGATGGAGCTAAAGAATTTAGAGAATATTTAGAAAGAAGAAGTCTTTAAACTGACAAAAAACTACTACTAATCCTTTTATTTTGATGATAAACTTTCCAAAATAGAAGGATTATTATGAATAAATTATTATCAACACTACTTTTTTTTATTCCAATACTGGGAATTTCACAAACATCAATTTATGATATTAAAGTTAAAACCATAGACAATAAAGAAATATCTTTATCAAAATATAAAAATAGAGTTATGTTAATAGTCAATGTTGCTAGTAAATGTGGCTTTACTTATCAATATGAAGGTTTAGAAAAGTTACATGAAAAATATTCTTCAAAAGGTTTAAGTATTTTAGGTTTTCCTTGTAACCAATTTATGAATCAAGAACCAGGAACAAATGAAGATATAAAAGAATTTTGTTCATTGACTTATCAAGTAAAATTTGACATGTTTTCTAAAATAGATGTAAATGGTGATGATACTTCACCTTTATATAAATATCTAAAATCATCTCAATCAGGTCTATTTGGTACAGGTCTTATAAAATGGAATTTCACAAAGTTTTTAGTTGATAGAAATGGAAAAGTAATAAAAAGATACTCTCCTTCAACAAATCCAAGTGAAATCGAAGATGATATAAAAGAGTTATTATGAAAAGATACGAAAAAACATCACTCATCTCTTGCTCATTAGATGAATTATTTGAGTTTCATTTAGATTCAAATAATATAAAAAAGATTACTCCAAAAGATACAAAAGTAGAACTTCTAAGTAAAGACTTTGTGCCAGCTGAAGGCAAAGTTTTACAAATAAAAACTACGAAATTTTGTGTACCAACTCTTTGGGCTGTTGAAATTAGTCTGATTAAAAAACCAAATATGTTAGTAGATACAGCTGTTAAGTCGCCTTTTGAATTTTGGAGACATTCTCATATATTTACAAAAAAAGGTAATGTTTGTGAATTAAAAGATGTGATTGAGTATGAAATGCCCTTTGGAATTATAGGAAATATTTTTTCTGGTTTTATGGAAAAACAACTTGATAATATGTTTTCATATAGACATAAACAAACAAAATTGATATTAGAAAAGAAGGATAAAGCTTGAAAAAAGCAGTTGTACTCATGAATATGGGCGGACCAAATAATTTAGATGAAGTAAAAGTTTTTTTGACAAATATGTTCAATGACAAATATATAATAGGTGCTCCCCAACCAATAAGAGCGATGATAGGGTTTTTAATTACAAGTAAAAGAGAAAAAGAGTCTAAAAAAAATTATGCACTTCTTGGTGGTATGTCTCCAATAGTTGGACATACAAAAAGACTTGTTAGAAGATTAAATAAGAGCATAGAAGATAGTGATGTTTTTTATTCTATGAGATATACTCCACCATTTTCAAAAGAAGTTGTACAAGAGTTAAAACAGTATGATGAAATTATTGCCTTTCCTATGTATCCACACTATTCAAGTACAACTACAAAATCATCAATTGAAGACTTCCAAAAGGCTTTAAAAAAAGCAAAAATAAATGTACCAGTTAAGACAATAGATAGTTATTATGATAATGAAAAATATAATAAAGCAATAGTTGAGCGAATAAAAGAGAGACTAAATGGTGATGATTCTGAAGAGTTTGAATTGGTTTTTTCAGCTCATGGTCTTACTCAAAAACTTATTGATAAAGGTGATTTATACCAAAAACATATTTTAGCAAATGTTGAGTGTGCAAAAAAAGAGTTAGAAAAACAAGGTATAAAATTCAAAAAAATACATGTGGCTTACCAATCAAGACTAGGTCCTATGGAGTGGCTTAGACCTTATATGGATGATAAGTTAAGAGAGTTAGGTGAAAAGGTTTTAGTTTATCCTATATCTTTTACAGTTGATAATTCAGAAACAGAATTTGAACTTGTAATAGAGTATAAAGAGATAGCGGATGAGGTTGGAATCAAAGATTACAGAGTGGCAAAAGCTCCAAATCATCATCCATTGTTTATGGAAGCATTAAGTGAGCTTTTTGAACAGGCAGTATAGACTATTTATAAAATAGTTTTATAATACCTGCTAAAAATAATACCAAGGCAAAGCTTTTTAAATCTTTGTCATACAAAAGAATAAAAAAGCTAGATAGAATTAGAATTAAAGAGTTTGTAATTCCTTTTACATAACTTTTTAACTCTTTTGCTAAGTACTCTATTTGATTATTTGAAACCTCAATTTGTAGAGTTCCCTCACTTGCTTTTTTTACTACATTTTTCAACTCTTTTACAAAAAATGGTAAATCTTTTACTTCATCAATAATTGTCTCAGTAATTGTATCTTTTGCTCCAAGAGCTTTTGGAAGATTATTTTGCAAGATTGGTAAGATATCTTTTATACCATTAAAATTCTCAATATAAGTGGTTCCAAGTCCTTCTACAATGGCACTTACTCTTAAGATATAAATAGCATCGCTTGGAAGTTTAAAAGGCATATTTCTAGTAGTTTCTAAAACTTCAAAGGCAAGTTTTTGCATAGATTCACTACTTAAGTTATCATTTGAAAATATATCAAACATATTTGAAGTAAATTCTGCAAGTTCTGAAGTTGGAGCTTCATACGAAATCGTTCCCAATTTTTTACTTGCAGCAATATAGAGTTCATAATCTTGCTCATTGGCTGCTTTTATTAACTCAATTATTGCTATTCTTTTTTCAGTTGGCACAGTTTTTACCATTCCAAAATCTAGTAAGATTAGTTCACCTTGTTTATTAACAAGCAAGTTCCCAGGATGTGGATCTGCATGAAAATATCCATTTATAAGCATTTGAGTAGTATAAAAATCAACTAATTTTGCAATGATATTTTTAAAATCTATTTTGTGTTTAAAAATATTTTCTTTATCATCAAATCTAAATCCCTCTTCATAACTCATAACAATAGCATCATCGCTACAATACTCTTCATAAGGTTTTGGAAATTTTATACCGCTATTCTTATATACATGGGAAAATTTTTTTAGATTTGATAACTCTTTATTTAAAGAAACTTCTTCTTGTATCATCTTTGAAAACTCGACAATAACAGCTTCAATAGAGTTTTTTGTATAGTGTGAAAACAATGGTTTAAATAAAAAATTAAAAAAGTTGATGATTTTTATATCTGCTAAGATTTGTTTTTTTATCCCATCTCTTCTTAATTTTACAGCAACTTTTTCTCCACTATTTAAGTATGCAATATGAACTTGACCTATTGAGGCTGAAGCTATGGCTTTTTTATCAAAGCTTTTAAAACTAAGATTAAGAAAGGCTTTATTATAAATCTTTTCATAACTTTTATCATTCATAGCAGGGATTTGGTCATGGAGATTTTTTAATTCATCAAGATAATCTTGTGAGAAAAAATCAGATCTAGTAGCTAATACTTGAGCTAATTTTATAAAACTAGCCCCCAAATCAACAATAGTATTTTTTAATTTCTTTGGTTTAAGGGGTTTTAAAAATAAAAAGCTATCTTTTCTTTTTATAACTAAATAAATAGTTAATAAAAAAAGAAATACACTTAATACTCTTTTTGGTGAATAATTATTTATTTTAAATCCTCTTTTAGTTTTTCTAAGTCCTCTTTTGTAGCGAGTCCTAGTTCATCAATTACTTCTTTTAATATTCTTTTGATTTCATCTTTTGTTTTTTGTTCTTCATCTTTACCTTTTTGTTCAAGGGATTCTAAAAAACTTTTTGCATCATCTTTTTTTAATTTACCTTTTTCTTCTAAGGTTTTTATCTCTTCTTCAACTTTTTCTCTGATAATGGCTGCTGCTCCAAAGCCTGTATTTAATAACTCTTTTAGCATTTTGATATCCTTTTAGATTTTTATTATTTTATATTATAAAATAATAATATATACCTTGGTAGTGAAAAAATGTTAATTAGTATCTTTAAAGTTATCTAAATACTAATAATTTCTCCTGCCAATTTATGGGCAATTGGACCTTTTCCTGAACCTAGATTTGGAGCATTTTTTATTGCATGAAAAATAAATTTTTTAGAAATATGAACTGATTCTTCAAGTGTTTTCCCAAGAGCTAAATTTGCAGCAATTGCACTTGAAAAACTACAACCTGTTCCATGGGTATTTGAGGTGTCTATAAAATCAGATTGAAAAATCTTTTTTTGCCCATTTTTGTAAAATAATATATCTATAGAAACTTTTTTATTATCTATTTGTTCTGTATGGTTTTTTATTAGAACTTCACAAGGTATATTTGAAATATTATTTAATGCATCATTCCCAAAAAGTTCTTTTGCTTCATACAAATTTGGAGTAGTAACTTTTGAATATGCAAATAGAGTTTTTAAGTTTTCTATTGCATCCTGATTTAAGAGCTTTGAACCAGCTTTTGAAATAAAAACAGGGTCAAAAACTATAGGTATATCTAAATCTTTTATAGAATCTCTGACCACATCAATAATATCATTTGAAAAAAGCATACCAATTTTTATACAAGCCACATCAAAATCATCTAAAATTGCATCAATTTGATCTTTAATAAAAGAGGGGCTTATTTCTTGAATATTTGTTACACCTTTTGTATTTTGCGAAGTTAAAACAGTAATTACACTACAACCAAAAACACCAAATGCCTCAAAGGTTTTTAAATCAGCCTGAATACCTGCTCCTGCACTACAATCACTTCCTGCTATTGTTAATACTACTTTCAATTTATTTCCTTTATTTAGTTCTTAATTCTATTGAATTTATCATTATGGTAGGATAAGAAACACAAAAGGTAAAAAAAATATAGTAAAAATAATGATTAAACTTATTTTAATAAAAGGAAAGGTTTTTATGCTACAATTTGGCTACAAATTATGAAGAAAAAACAAAAGGGGATTTAATGTTAAAATCATTATCGATAAAAGCAAGACTTTTACTTATAGTTATAAGTTCGATAGTTATTGTTTCTGCTGTTATGCTTGTGCAATCAGTTGTTTCTTTACAAGAGACATCGGCAACTGTAATAGAAAAATTTAAAGAAAATGCTTATGCTACAAAAGAAGAGGAATTAAAGAACTATGTTTCTTTAGTTATGAAAACAGTAGAATCCTATTATGAAAGAACAGCCCCTGAAAAAATAAAAGTTGAAGTTCAAGCTAAATTAAAAGAACAAACTGAATTTATGTTATCAATCATGCAAGGGGAGTATGAAAAGTATAAAGGGAAAGTTTCAGAAGAAGAACTTAAGAGTATTGTTAAAACTTCTGTAGAAAAAGCTAGATATGGAAGTACAGGTTATTTTTGGATAAATGATTTAGATGCGAAAATTGTTATGCACCCTATAAAACCAGCTTTAGATGGTAAAGATATGGCTGAATATAAAGATAAAGGTGGAAAAAGAATTTTCTATGAATTTGCACAAGTTGCAAAAAAATCAGGCTCTGGATTTGTTGATTATGTTTGGCCAAAGCCAGGATTTGAAAAACCTCAAGAGAAAGTATCTTTTGTAAAACTTTTTGAACCATTTGGTTGGGTTGTTGGAACAGGTGAATATGTTGATAATGTTACTGATAAATTAAAAAAAGAAGCATTAGCGGCAATAGCCCAAATGAAATATGGTAAAGATGGTTATTATTGGATTAATGATTCAAATCATGTTGTAGTATTACACCCTATAAAACCAGCCTTAGAAGGCAAAAGTATGTATGATTTAAAAGATTCAAATGGTAAATATTTGTATCGAGAAATTGTTAAAGCTGCTAATGCAAAAGAAGAGGGTGGATTAGTTAAATATACATGGCCAAAACCTGGTAAAAAAGCTGCACAACCTAAATTCTCATATGTTCAAAAATTTGGTCCTTGGGATTGGATAATAGGAACAGGTGCTTATGTAGATGATATTGAAGATAAAATTTTACAAATGCATGATGAAACTGAGGCTCAAATTAAATCAGTAATTATAAGAAATTGTGTAATTATTTTTATTATTATGATTATTTTAGCGATAATTATGGCAATACTATCTAACAAATCTATTTTTGTGCCTTTAAATAAATTCCAAGATGGATTATTAGGATTCTTTAAATATTTAAATAAAGAGCAACCAGATGTGGACAATCTTGATGATTCAGCAAATGATGAGATTGGTGCAATGGCAAAAATCATAAATCAAAATCTAGGAAAAACAAAATCTTTAATTAAACAAGATGATGAATTAATTCAAGATGTTACAAGAGTAGTTGGAGAAATTGAAAAAGGGTATTTATTTAATAGAGTTGAAAAAAGAACAGAAAATGAGTCTTTACAAAAACTTCAAAATAAACTTAATGAAATGTTAGATAATCTTGAAACTAATATTGGTAAAGATACAAACATTATCTTAGGTTGTTTAGCAGATTATGGGAAACTTGATTTTAGAGGAAATATAGAAAATGCTCAAGGAAAAGTTGAAGTAGCTATAAATGAGTTGTCAGAAATTATTAATAATATGTTAAAAGAGAATAAACAAAATGGTTTAACATTAGATGCAAGTTCTGATGTTCTACTTAAAAATGTTGATATATTAAATAGAAACTCTACTTCAACAGCCGCTTCTCTAGAAGAAACAGCAGCAGCATTAGAAGAGATAACTTCTGCAATTGTTAGTAATACAAATAATATTTCTACAATGGCAACATATTCTAATGAATTGGTTGAATCAATTAATGTAGGTAAAACTTTAGCTGAATCTACTGTTATTGCAATGGATGAAATTAATACTCAAACAGAAGCAATTGCTGATGCTATTGTATTAATTGACCAAATAGCTTTCCAAACAAATATTCTTTCACTAAATGCTGCAGTTGAAGCTGCAACTGCAGGTGAGGCTGGAAAAGGGTTTGCAGTTGTTGCAGCAGAAGTTCGAAATCTAGCATCAAGAAGTGCAGATGCAGCAAAAGAGATAAAAGCCTTAGTTGAAAATGCAACACAGAAAACTAATGCTGGTAAAGAGGGAACTGATAAGATGATTAAAGGTTATGAAATCCTACATCTAAATATCAAAAAAACAACAGAAACAATACAATCGATTGAAGAATCATCAAAAGAACAAAGAGCTGGAATAGAGCAAATAAATGATGCTGTTAATAGATTAGACCAACAAACACAAGAAAATGTTGCTATATCTAACACAACTCACTCAATTGCTGTTGAAACTGATGAGTTAGCTAAACTTATTGTTACGGTTACAAATGAAAAAGAGTTTAGAGGGAAAAATGATTTAAAAGCAAAAGTTTCTAATTATGAGATACCAAAAGTTACTATTCCTGCAAAAAAAGTAGAAGTAAAAAAAGTAGAAAAATCTTCTGATAAAAATAAAGAAGTAAAAAAAGCGACTACTACTTTAAAAGAATCTAAACCAAAAGTTGAAGTAATCAAAAGTCAAAGTAGTTCTGATGATGAATGGGAAAGTTTTTAATAGTTAATCATTAAGAAGAGATATAGATTTATTTTATATCTCTTCTGATATTATTGCACTTATTTTTTGTGATGAACCAAAGTGTGAAAATAGTTTGAACTTTATATTTGGGTAGTTGATTTCTAACTGGTTAATTATATTTGGAATATCACTTACAACATGTTTACCAGAGTTTAGAAAATAGGGATAAAGACTAATTTCAGTAATGTTTTCTGAAGCTAATTGCTTTACAATTTCTTCAATAGAAGGTTTAGCAAATTCTAAAAATGCAGTTTCTATTTTTTCATATTTATTTGAATTTAGGTTTCTTATTTCTTCTACCAAATCTCTAAACTCTTGATTTGATTTATCTTTTTTACTGCCATGGGCTACTAGTACTAATGCGTTCATTGTTTTCCTTGTTTTTATAACTATTATTTATTCAAGGCTTATTTGCTTGAATTCTCCTACTATAGCTACTTCTCTTTGATAAATATATTTCTCTAGAATCTTTTTATTTGCAATACTTAAATCAAGAAGCATTACTATTTTAGTTAAATTATTTTCTAATTTCTCTATTTTTAAAACAGTCGCTTTTGAATCAACTCTTTCTTTATGTGTTTGCGTATCATGATATGAAGTGCCATAATATGTATTAAAGCTTAGCGTCAAATTAACACTTTCATTTAGTTTAATTTTTTCATCAAAAAATTTGACCTCAAAAGAGATAGCTTTTGTGGATATGGTTGATACAGGGAAAGCGTATCTATAATCTTTTTTAAAAACTGAAGCCATAAAGTCTTCATCTGGAACGACCCTAATTACTTCTCTTTTTTTAGGTGAGTGCTCTAGTTTTTCTAAATTATTAAAGATTAACTCATTATTTTGTTTATCATACTCTTTTAATCTAAGCTTTATAGTAGCGCTATTTGTTTCAATAATGCTAGTTTTCTCTTTTAGTATAGCTTTTACTTGAACATTAAGTGTTTGTATTTTAATACTATCTTCTTTTACGAAAGTAATAATTCCTTCATGAATAAAAGGCAAACCCTTATAGTGATTAATTAAAGTAATTGGTGCATTACTTTTTTTTAGAATTACTAAATCTTTTAATAATTCATCTTCAAAATCATCTTCATCTTTTCCCCCAACTATAACTTTCAATAATGTATTTGTTAATTGATCAAAATTTACAGGCTTTTGAATAAAATCTGTAATTCCTTGTTCTAAAAATTTTTCTATATTTTCTGAGTAACCATAAGCAGAACAAATTACAATTTTAGAAGAGTGATTTGTTTTGTTAAGATTTTCTATAAATTCATAACCATTCATTTTAGGCATTTGAATATCTGTTAATATAATATTAGGATTACAGCTTTTACAAATCTCTAAGGCCTCAAGTCCGTCTTTAGCCACATAAACTTTATAAAAAAGTTTTTCTAAGAATATTCTCATTTGATTTTGAATAGCTATGCTATCTTCTACTATTAGTGCTGATAAATCTTTTGCAATCTCTTTTAGTGCTTTTAAATTAGACATTTATTTATATATCCTTTGTAGAAAATTTTATTTCAAAACATGCGCCATCATCTTTATTTGATGCCTGTAATTGTCCATTTAGATGTTTTTCAATTATAGTTTTTGAGATATATAGTCCTAGTCCTGTTCCTAGTTCATCTTTAGTAGTAAAATAAGGATCAAATATTTTGTTTAAAATATCCTCATCTATTCCACCAGCATTATCGCTTATTTGGATTATTATTTGGTCATTATTCATAAATTCATTTATTTTGATTATTTTATCTTTTTGCCTTTTTTCAATTAAAGCTTCTTTTGCATTTTTTATAATATTTATAAACACTTGTAAAAGTTCTTTAGAATAAGTATAAATCTCATTTTGAGATTTATACTCTTGAAGAACTGTAATGTCATTATTTTCTAACATTTTACCCATTACTTTAAAGGTTTCATCAAATATAGATTTAACTGTAACTAAATCTTTCTCTTTATTTGGTTTAAAAAAGTTTTTAAAATCATCAATTGTTTGAGAAAGATATTCTGTTTGAGATATGATTTCATCTAAATTTTCTTTTAATGAATCATTATTAACACTATCAAGTTCTATATCAGCTAGAATATTATTTGCACCCATAGCAACAACAGCAATTGGCTGCCTCCATTGATGTGCTATCATACTTATCATCTCTCCCATTGCTGCATGTCTTGATTGGGCAATCATAAGTTCTTCTTTATCTTGTAACTCTTGTTTTAAATATACTTCTTTTGTGATATCTTGTATTGTACCTATTGTATTGACAATTTTCCCAGATACAATTTCATGTTCAACATTACAGTGTATATATCGTATATCATTTTCATTATACTTATTAAATCTATATTCAATAGCGTAAGAGCTTTTTTCTTTTACACTATTGGTAAGTTTCGATGATACTTTCTCTCTATCTTCATCATAAACAAAAGTATTAAATAACTCTTTCATACCAAATTTTGCATTTTCGTTTAGTCCAAATAATCTTCTGGTATTTTCTGATACAGTTATTTCTCTTGTACTTATGTTTAAGCTCCAATGGGCTAAATTAGCTATTTTTTCAGCTTTTAAAAGAGTTTGTTGTGAATTACTCAGGGACATCTCTAACTCTTTTTGTTGTGTAATGTCAGTGTGAAAACCAAGCATTCTTATTGGTTTTCCTTCTTTATTAAAAAATGTTTTACCCCTATCTAATATCCAAACCCAATGACCATCTTTATGTCTTAGTCTATGAGTATTTTCATAATATTTTGTTACTTTATTATGATTGTTTTGTATATCACATACAGCATTTTCTTTGTCTTCTGGGTTTATAAGTTCTTCCCATGTTTTGATATCGTTTAAAAGTTCATTAGGTTTATAACCTAACATTGCTTTCCACTCTTTTGAAAAGTAAACTTTGTTTTTAACTAAATCCCAATCCCATAAGCCACTATTTGAACCATCTACTGCTAATTTATACCTTTGGTATAAATCATCTTGTTTTTTTGCCATTTCTTGTATAAGGTCTTGTCTTGTATAAATATTATTAATAAACCAAATTAAAATAAGTAAAACAAGTACTGATAAAAGTATTATTACGATTTTAGTAATACTCACTTCATTTTGTAATGAGTCATAAAAGTTTTTATAATCATTTGTTGGAATTGTGATTCTAACACCACCAATATAATCACCTATTTTATAATTTTGTTGGTAGTGACAAGCCATACAATTTGCATCTACTTTTAAAGCACCTACATAAGTAAATCTTTTTTGATTTTTACTAAAAGTGTAGTATTCATTTATTTTATCTTTCTCAAACTTCTTTAAGGCAAGTTTTTCAAGTTTGTCAGGTGCATTATCAGGATTTATGGGTTTAAGACTAGTTAGTTTATAATAGTAATCTCCTTGTTTATTAGATATTTCAGAGATCTGTTTTGTCATCCAAGCATGATTTATTTTTATTAATAGTTTATTGTTTTGTGTAAAGATATGATTATTGACTAAATATTTATTTGGTCTTAGTGTGTCACTTTGTACATATACTGCATTAAATTGAGTATTCCACTCTTTTATATGAATTGTATCTTTAAAGTGGGCCCTTGACTCATTTAAAACCATTTTTTTAGAAATATTAATTTGTGAACTTGCACTTTTATCAATAAAATAAAAAGTGATAATATTTCCTAAAATAATAAAAAAGATTGTAAGTAAGATTGCTTTTGTTTTATTCATAAATTTTACCCTTATTCTTTAATTACATTATAGTTAAAAATATATTTGTTTTATTTAAACTAATGAAAATATAAGAGTGATTTGTTTAATTTAATTGTATTAAAATGTAGATTGAACTAGTGGTGGCGCGGGGCAGAATCGAACTGCCGACACAAGGATTTTCAGTCCTTTGCTCTACCGACTGAGCTACCGAGCCACTAGTGGTGGTGAGGGAAGGATTTGAACCTTCGAAGCCGTAGGCGGCGGATTTACAATCCGCAGGATTTGACCACTCTCCAACCTCACCTTTTGTTTGAAGAGCGTAATAATATTCAAACAAAGATTAAAGTTATATGAAACTTGCACATAAATTCAATCTTTTTTTGTATATTTTAACCATTGGCTTAAAAATTCATCTCTTTTTAGAATAATAGAACCTAAATCAATCTTGTATTGTAAACATGCATGACCTAAATTCCAAAATTCATAGTTCTCTTTTTGAAGCAATTGTGCTAAAAGAACTAATTGTAGTTTACCATAATTATTGTATTTTTTTTCTCTATTTGAAAAACCACTTAGACTTGTATACACTTTACCAATTTTGTATCCAATCTCACCTGCAATTAATGTAGAATCTTTTTTATCATATAATTCAAAAGTCAATAATTCAAAATTGTCATACTTATTTGAAAAGATATTTAAAAGCATATTTTTGTAATCTTCTGTTATCCATGAATCCTTGTGAAATTCATTTATTTTTTTTATGACTTCATTTAAATCATTATTTTTGACAAATAAATAAGTATCTTTTTTTAATAGCTTTTTTATTTTTTTGCTTATATGAAGATTTTTAAAGTATAAAACGGCATATTCAAATTGAATTTCTGGAAGTAAATAGCTTCTATTGTTTGCTAAAGTGGCTGTAGTGCTAATAAAACCTGCTTTGGCTAACTTTATATATAAAGTTGGGGAAAACTGCTCACAGGCATAGTAATTCTCTTCCATATTAGGATAAATTTGATTTTTTAATATTTGTTCATTGGAGATTATTTCCTCATCTATTAGGTAAATAATAAAATCCTTTTATAAGAGTAAGGAGAAAGTTGAGTTCATCAGCTAAGACTTTTTTCTTAAGAAAGAAGTCTTAATACTGATTGTTGATTGATATTATTAGCTTGTGATTGTCCAAAAGAACCAATTTGAGCTAAAATATTTTGTTTAGAGAAACTTGATACTTCTTTAGCAAAATCTACATTTGAAATAGTAGATAGAGCTGAACTGTTATTTACAACTTGTGCTGACATTGAAGTATATGAAGATTCTAGTTGTTGTGCAGTAGAACCAATATCACTTCTAAAATCTTGAAGTTTCGTAGATGCTTGATCAATTGTATCTAAGAATGTTCTTGCATCATCAGCTGAAAATGTACCATCTTGCAAAAATCCATCCAAACCTAAACCTTGAGTATTAGATTGAAGTGGATTGAGTGTTGTATTATCTTGAGAATCAGTACCTGTTTGAACATCAAAAGTATTACTTTCACCTTTATCATCTCGACTATTTTGCAAAATAGAATTATCACCATAACTAGTACTTGAAGCAATGTTATCAAACTGTTCTAAAAGCTTACTAATATCATTTCTTATAATATTTCTTTGATCATCACTTGTGGTATCAGTTGCTGCTTGTAAAGTTTTTTCTCTAATTGTATTTAAAATATCTGATTGCTCACCTAGTGCACTATCTCCTATTTGTAAATAAGATAAAGCACTATTGATATTTTGAACACCTTGCGTTAGTCCACTTTGTTCATAATTTAATTGTTCCGAAATAGCTAGAAGCGCAGGATCATCTGATGCTTTTGTTAATTCTTTATTTGTTGCAATCTTTTCTAAAGGATTACTTGACCTGACTCCTTGAAGCTCTTCTGGTACATATAAATAATTGCTATAATCATTTGATACAGTCATTGAGTCTCCTTTCTTTGAGGTTTTATTTATTTTACAACTTCTAGCATTAAAGCAACTTTAAGGATTAATACTAATGTAATGTTTTGTTAACCTTTTGTTAACCTTTGGTTGTTTCCTAGTTAACTCAATAGTTATATACTATCTTATAAGTAAATAGGAAGCGCGAACACTAGGCTTGTTTACTAAGATTAAAGTTCTCCTTGAAATAAAATTAAATCAGTTAAAAAAGGCACTCTAAAGGGTTAGGTGCCTTTTTTTATGCCTAAAATCTTTTTAAATCAATAATAATTTGGGTATTATGTCAAAATTATTAAAAAGGTTAGAGATGAAAAGAGTTTTTTTACAAAATTATAAACCCCTAGAATTTAAGTTCTATCAAAACAAAGATGATTTTATTGTTACAGAAAATCCAATAAAGTTTACAAATAGAGGTAATTTTATAATTTTAAAAATAGAAAAAGAGAGATTAGGAACTTGGGATTTAATTGACTCACTTGCTAGAAATTTAAATATATATGATAATGAAATAGGCTATGCTGGATTAAAAGATAAAAATGCAACTACTACTCAACACATCTCAATACCTAGAAAATATGCAAAAGATATAAAAAAATTCAAACATCCAAAAATAAAAATATTAGAGACTTATTTACACAGTACAAAATTAAATATTGGTGATTTGATTGGGAATTCATTTGAAATAAATCTTCATGAAGTTGAATCTTGTGATGTGGGTGTTATAGAAAAAAGATTACACGAACTTGGGAAAAATGGTATGCCAAACTTTTTTGGTTATCAAAGATTTGGTAAAGATGTAAAAGAAAACCTTGAAAAAGCAAATAAAATTATTTATGGTGATTTGAAAATTAGAGATAGAAAATTGGAAAAAATGTTAATCTCTATTTATCAAAGTGATTTATTTAATAAATGGCTTGCCAAAAGAGTTGAAATGTCTGATGGAAAATTTAAACTACTTGATGGTGAAGTTATGAAATCACTTGATGACTTGAAGTTCTTTACTCCAAATAAAATAAATGAAAAGATAATAAAAGACTTTGAAGAAAAAAAAATAGTTCCTACTGGGCTTTTATGTGGAAGAGAAGTTTATAGAGCAAGAAACGAAGCACAGCTTATTGAAAAAGAATTTGATGATACTTATATTCAAGAAAAAGGTTTAAGAAGAGATGCTATTATATTTCCAAAAGATATTTTTGTAAACTATGATGTTGAAAATAAAAAGTGTAAACTAAAATTCACACTTCCAAAAGCTTCATATGCTACAGTTGTAGTTGAGAATATAGCAAATCAAAACCTAAGAGTTTAGATTAGTTGGTATTTTTATTTTAAAGTTTGCTCCAAAGTATTCTTTTTCTTTATAAAAAAAGTTTATATTTTGAACACTAATTTCACCATCAAAATGTTTTGTGATAATTTGTTCACTCATATAAAGACCAATACCTGTTCCTTGGGATTTGTGTTTAGTTGTAAAATAAGGTTCAAATACTTTTTCTATATCTGATTCATTTATCCCTCCTGCATTATCTAAAATAGAAAATATTATATTTTTGTCAACTTTTTTTATCTCTATTTTTATTAGTTTATTAGTATTTCTTGCTGTGTTTAGAGCATCTTTAGCATTACTAAGAAAATTCAGTAGTACTTGAATCAATTCATTTTTATATCCAAGAATTTCACAATCTTCATATAATGTAACTATTTCAATATCTGTATTTTTAATATTAGCTAATTTTATTGAAGTATTTAACAGTGTAGAAAGTGTAAATCTTTCTTTATTTTTACTTTGTTTAAAAAAGTCTCTAAAGTCATCAATTGTTTGTGAAAGGTAAGTTGCAGCTCTTACTATTAAGTCAACAGAGTCATAAAAGAATTCATCATCTAAGTCTCCAAATTCTTTTTTTATTTTTGCTCCACTTGCAGCTGTTGTTATAGTTGAGAGTGGTTGTCTCCATTGGTGTGCAATATTTTCAAGCATTTCACCCATTGATGCCATTTTTGCTTGCTGGTAAAATAGTTTTTGCTTTTTATTAAATTCATTTTTTTCTTTTAATTCTTCTGTTATATCTCTAATAATAGAATATACAAAAGTTTTTTTATCTATTTGTATTGCAGAAGCATATATTTCCACATCTTTTACTTTTCCACTTGATAAAATATTTTTTGAAATAAAGATATTTTGTTTATTTTCTAATATGCTCATGAACTCTTTTTTTTGATTCTCTACTGTAGACATTGATATATCATCTGCTTTTAATTTCAAAAAATCTGCTCTTTTATATCCATAAAAATTAATTGCAGCAGCATTAATATCAATTATATTTAGTGTTATTGGATCATATATAATTTTTATTGCTTTTGAACCTTCAAAAATCTGATGATATTTTTTTGTTAATTCATTTAATTCTTGAGTTCTTTTTTTAACATTTTTTTCTAATTCAGATGTATATTTTGATTTATTATAAAAATGTATTGAAGTAAAAATAGCAATCATTGCAAAGGCTAAAAGAATACCAATAAATTTGATAAATTTATCAAACTCATAAATATCATTTAATTCTATTTCTTTTTTTTGTTTAAATATTATGAAATATCCGATATTTGATTCTTCTAAATTTTTTAGTGTAAAGGTAGTAACTATATGTTCATCTATCAATTTATATTTTTTTATTGATAAAAATTCATCAATATTTTCTTTTATGAGTTTCTTTAGTTCATTTTTAGCATCAAGATTTGCTACATAATAATCACCTATAAAATCTTTTGTAAAAGGTTTTTTAATTTGATCTTTAAATTTTTTATCTGCAAGAATAACTAAATCTATTCCTTTATTTTTAAACTCTTCAGCAATAGAATTCATTTTTGTAATTACTTCAACTAAACCTAAAAACTTATCTCCATCATAAATTGGAACAATATTTTTAAAAGTTATGTCAAATATACCTACACTTATTATTGATACAATTTTTGGATTTTTAAGTAGAGGTGGTAATTCTTTTCTTATTATTGCAACATTATCATCTTTTTTGCTTGTCCAGCTTCTATATTTACTTATTCCATCTTTATTTATTAAATGTATCCATAGGTTTTTAAAATTACTATATTTTTTAATTTTTTCGGATACAACATTTAAATTAGCATCTGGAACTTGTTCATTTTTTAGGAATTTTTTGAAGTTGTCATCTTCTGATAATGTTAATGCAACATTAAAAGTTGAGTTCTTTTTATTAAATATTGATTCTTCAATTTGACTTTTTAAATTATCTGATGTTTGTATATATTTATTTTCAGTCAAGCCTTCTATTTTTTTTGATAGAAAATGATTAACAGTTACAAAGGCAGAAATTATAAGTATAATTAATAAAATTATATAAATTGGCTTTGTAGAAGATTGCACTAGAATTCCTATTTTCATATTAATTGTCTAACAATTTTATTAGTTAAATTTATATATTAAGTAATCAATTATACTCTATTAATATTAAAATATGAAGTAATAAAATTATATTTTAATATAAGTAAAGTATTTATTATGATAGTTGTAAGAATATTTTAAATTTTAATGAATCAGATTTTATACAAATAAGAGAGCTTAGAAGAGATATTAAATGTTTAAACTAAAGTAGAATTTTCTACTTTAATTTAACATATTCGTCATTGATATACATAGTATCACCAAAAACTATTACTTTATCTTCTTCATCAAAAGAGAAATCATATATTTTGTCAGTTTTAAAATCATTAGAAATATTTATCATATATCCTTGAGATTCTAAAGCATATAATGAATCACCATATGCCAAGGCATAAATTTTAGCAAATTTATATTTTTTTCTATTCATAACATTTAATGAAATATCAGTCTTAATGATTTGACCATCAATTGTTGCTAAATAAATATCGTTCCCATGGGCAATAATATCACTCAAGTTATATTGTTTGATATTTAAAACACCATCTCCAACAGAGATAACTTTTTTTGAAGTTGCAGCTATAAGAGTATCATTTACAACATTTAAATAAATGATATTGTTAAATTGACTATCTGCATCAACGATGATATTTCTAACTACTTTGTAGTTTTGTGCAGATACAACTAAAATCTTACCATCTAAAGTTGGAAATAAAATAAGATTTTGCATGAAATAAGGAGCTGCAATTCTTGTATCATTTGCTAAAGATTTTGTTAAATACTCTTTAAAAATGATTTTTCCATCTCTTAAGTCATAAGCCATAATTGAGTTATCACTATTTACAATTGCTAAGATATCATCTTTAAGTGATGCTGCAACAACAGCTGTATTTGTAACAATTTCTTTTTTATCAACATAAATTTTATCTTTTATATTTGTTGAAAGTACTTTTCCCTCACTTAGGTTTAAAAATTGAAAACCTTCAGGTATCTTTATACTTGAAACACCTTGTGCACTAATAAATTGTCCATTATCCAAAGTTGCACCATCTCTGTTAAATGAGACAATATCTGAATCAATAGATTTAGTACTTTTATTAAATGACAAACTATCTTCTGGTTCAAAATATTGTTTTTTAGAACAAGCAGTAAATAAAATGATTGCTGAAATCAAAATTAATAAATGTCTCATTATATACCTTTATTTTGTGATTAAGTAATGATTTAATAAAGCAACTAAATCTTTAACTTGTGATGTTTCAGGAATCAGTTTTAAAGCATCTTTTGACTCTTTATATTTCCCATTTTCTGCCAAAATTAGGGCTTTATTAAATATAGCAAACTCTTTTAATAAAAAATCATTTTCCATTGAAAGGTCACCTAATTTATTTGCATTTTGCTCTTTCATCGCTTTTTCATATGCATATAGTTCTTTAAAAAACTTAGCATTGATAGAGATATCTTTTTTGCTATTTCTTTGACTATATAGTATTATGTCATATAGATTTACATTAAGACCTTTTAGAGTTTCTAATGCTTTTTCATCATTTGGATTTTTCAATAATTCTTGAAAAACAATGTTTGCTTTTATCTTATTTTGTTCTTTAAAATATGAAGTAAGATACATAGCTACTAATGCAAGTACAATTAGTACAACAGCCGATATAATTATAAGTTTATATTTTTTGAAAATTCTTTCAACTCTAACAAAGCTTTCTAGGAATTTTTCTTCACTATTAAGCCCTTCTTTTACGAAATCCATATTGTCTTTTAAACTCATTGATTAACCTTATAAAAAATTAGTTATAAGTGTACAAAAATTTTCATAAAATCTTACTTTTATAAAAACTTCTATATAATACAAACCTATTAAAGCACTGGGGTTAAAATGAATAAGTTTATATTATCAATTATAGTTTTAGTTATTTCACTAAATTTTTTACACGCTGAAGAAAAAGTAGATAAAAAAGAAGAACAAAGTAGATTTGAATCATTGTCTAAATTAACAAATGTTATTGGCACTGTTGAGAAATACTATGTGGATGATTTGAAATTACAAGAAATCGTAAATAAGGCATTAAAAGGTTTAATGCAAGAATTGGATGCACATTCAACATATATGGATAAAAAGTATTTCAAAGAGATGCAAATCCAAACTGATGGTGAATTTGGCGGATTAGGAATTACTGTTGGAATGAGAGATGGAGCATTGACTGTTATCTCACCAATTGATGGAACACCTGCATATGAAGCTGGAGTTAAATCAGAAGACATTATTTTAAAAATTGATGACAAGTCAACTCTAAATATGAGTTTAGATGAAGCTGTTGGTCTAATGAGAGGAAAACCTAAGACATCAATAACATTGACTGTTGTTAGAAAAGCTGAGAGAAAACCTTTAGAAATAAAGATTGTAAGAGATATTATTAAAATAGAATCTGTAAAAGCAAAAACTATTGGAAAAGATATTTTATACTTAAGAGTTACAAGTTTTGACAAAAATGTTGTAGATGGATTAACAAAGGCAATCAAAGATGCAAAAGGTACTAAAGGAATTATTTTAGACTTAAGAAATAATCCAGGTGGATTATTGACACAAGCAATAGGAACAACTGATTTATTTGTAGACAAAGGAATAATTGTTTCTCAAAAAGGTAGAGATGTTTCAAGTGAAGAAACTTTTAATGCAAACTACTCAAAAACATTGACAAGAGTACCTTTAATTGTTCTAGTAAATGGTGGTAGTGCATCTGCTTCAGAAATCGTAAGTGGTGCTTTACAAGATCATAAAAGAGCAATTTTAGTTGGACAAAAAACTTTTGGAAAAGGTTCAGTTCAAGTTGTATTACCAATTACTGCTGATAAAAGCGAAGCTATTAAATTAACTATTGCAAAATATTACTTACCAAGTGGTAGAACAATTCAAGCTACAGGTATTACTCCTGATGTAATGGCATATCCTGGAGAAGCTGTAAAAGCACCTGATATGGATTTTATGATAAAAGAAGCTGATTTGAAAAAACACTTAAAAAGTGAATTAGAAAAAGTTGATGGAAAAGAAAAAGAAGTTAAAAAAGAAGTTAAAAAAGATGATAAAAAAATCATCACAGATGAAGATGTATTTAAAGACAATCAGTTAAAAACTGGTGTTGATATATTAAGAAGTTTAATAATTACTAATAAATAGAAATGAAAATAAGTAAAGGAAAGTAAATGAATATAAGTGATATTGTAGCACTTGGCCTTTGGCCCCAATCAAAGAAAACAACTACTCAAAAAGGTATCGCAGAACTAGAAGATTTGGGTTATAACCTTTTTTATATTGGCAAAAATGCAGATCTTTATACTTGCCCAGGAGATGGAGCAAAAGTATTACTTGTAAGAAGTGATAGATGTTCGGTATTTGATATTCCTTTAAATTTACAAATTGAAGAAAAGGGAGTTTGGCAAACTGCAATTTCAAATAGTGGTGCAAAATTTGCAAAAAAAGCAGGTATAAGAACAGCTGTTTTATCTGAAACTGTAGACCCTTCTTTAAGTATAGCACCAAGATGTCAAATAATGGAATTATGCAAAGCCTTAGAAGCTGAGATTGATGGAGATGTTGTACAATTTGAATTTATTTTCAGAAACTATTTAACGGGTTCTTTATTTGAAGCAACAAAAAATGGTAATGATCCTTATGGATTAAATTTACCTTCAACTTTAAATGAGTGGCATAAATTTGAAACTCCAATCTTCACTCCAACTACAAAAGGTGTAAAAGATATTCCTCTAAACTCTCAAAAAGTAAGAGAAAAATTTCCTGAAATCATCTCTAGCTTAGAAAGACTTTTTAAAGAGTTTACTCAATATGCACAAGAAAATGGAATAGTTGTTGTGGATACAAAACTTGAGGTATTTGTAAATGCAAAAGGTGAGTGGATTTTAGGTGATGAGATTTTAACACCAGAGAGTTCAAGATTTATTTCAAAAGAGAATTTTGATGCAAAAAATTTCATCTCAATGGATAAGCAAATTCTTAGAAATTTTGCTAAAGAAAACAATTGGAAAGAAAAAGCAAAAGATTTAAAAGCAGGTGAAAAACTAGATGTAGAAGTTCCTGATTCTATTAAAAATGAGGTTTTAAATGGATATAAAACTATCCATAAAAGATTAAGTAGTAGTATTATTAAGAAATAGTTTTAAAGAAATTTTTTTCTTAGAAAAACTACTTCAGCTAGTTTTAGATATAATCGCAAAAATATAAATTGAAGGTAATAAATGAAAGCAATCGTAAATGTAGCGTTAAAACAAGGTGTTTTAGATGATCAAGGTAAAGCAACACACCATGCGTTAGACACTTTAGGATTTAAAGAAGTTGTTAAAGATGTAAGAATTGGAAAACAAATTATTTTAGAATTAAATTCTAGCTCAAAAGAAGAAGCACAAGCTGAAGTTACAAAGATGTGTGAAAAATTACTAGCTAATACTGTAATTGAAGATTACAATATTACAATTACTGAGTAGAATTATGAATGTAGCAGTATTACAATTTCCCGGTACAAATTGTGAGTATGATACAAAATATGCTTTTGAAAAATTAGGTGCAAATGTTCAAATTATATGGCATAAAGAGAGTAAATTACCTCAAAATATTGACTTAGTAGTTATTCCAGGTGGATTTTCTTATGGTGATTATTTAAGATCAGGTGCGATTGCAAGATTTGCAAATATCATGGAATCTGTAAAAGAATATGCAGCAAATGGTGGAAAGATTTTAGGTATTTGTAATGGTTTTCAAATTTTACTTGAAGCTGGACTTCTTCCGGGTGCTATGAAAAGAAATAGTTCATTGCATTTTATTTCTAAATATAACCACTTAAAAGTAATAAACAATAATAATAAATTTCTTAACAAATTAGAAATAAATGATGTAGTAAATATTCCAATTGCACATCATGATGGAAATTACTTTATAGATGAAGCTGGTTTAATAGAGCTTGAAGAAAATAATCAAATATTATTAAAATATTGCGATGAAAATGGAAGCCTTGCAAATGTAAATGGTTCTGTTTCAAATATTGCAGGTATTTGTAATAAAGAAAAAAATATTTATGGACTTATGCCTCATCCTGAGAGAGCAATTGAAACACTTCTTGGATGTGATGATGGTGTTAAGATGCTAGAAGGTTTTTTAAATAATTAAGAGGTAGTTTTCTACTTCTTAAAAATAGGAAAAATATGAAGAGTATTTTTTATTTACTACTTATCTCACTTACTTTATTCGCAAATGAACCACAGAATAATACTGGTTTGACGAACAATGAAACTTCAGTTTTCGATGCTAATAATAGCGCTAAAGTAGAAGAATTAAAACCAGATTATTATCAAGAGATAATAAAGCCAGATGCACAAGATATATCAGCAGAAAAGAATATATACCTAACTTATAAATCTTTTCCAAACAAAATTTTTAAAAATCAAAGATTTGAAATTATTTTAAAGGCAATAATTACAAGTGATGATTATGACAGAATAGAAACTAGATTTATAAACTCAAAAAATATGAATGTAATAAATCCCCAATCACCATGGAAAGAAGTAGAAGATAAAACTTTTGAAAATATGTTTTATTTTAAGGCAAATCAAGCTGATTTTGCAATCCCTACTTTTCAAGTTGCAATATATAAAAGTAATGTTTTAATAGAAGTTGAGAATATACAGCCAAAACAAGTCTCTTTTACTGAAATTGGTAAAAATATTGAAAATTTTTCATCAGTAATTGCAAAAGATTTAGTAATTAATGCTTACAAAACAAAACAATATAATAATGATGAATTAATCACAATTATGGATATCAATGCAAAAGAATCAAATCTAGAAGATTTTTATATAAAAAATGTGAAAGAACAAGGGGTTTCAACGATTGATGATAAGTATCCTGAACAAAATTTATTATACTATTTAGTTCTACCTGTTCATACTAAAAAGATTGATTTTTCTTATTATAACAGTGATCAGAAAAAATTTATAACTATTAATATTCCAATAGTATTAGAAAATGAGTTAGTAAGTACTCAAACAGATTTAAATCCAAATAAAAGCAATGTCTTATTTTATAAAAGAGTTGTTTTTGGAAGTTTGTTTGTACTATTTTTGATAATCTTTATTTGGAAAAGAAAAAAGACTTATTTAATTGTTGCATTAATAAGTGCTGTTATATTATTACTTTATTCTATTCCTAATAAAACAGAAATATTAAAAAAGGATAGTTATATTTATATACTTCCTACAAAAAAATCAACAATTTTCCAAAAAACTGATACTGAACATGAAGTTCAAGTATCTATTAAAAGAGGTGACTTCGTAAAAGTTATTTTAGGAGAAGGCGATAAAAGTATGATTGGATGGGTTAAAGAGAATGATCTTAGCAAGAATTAGAGGTATTATTGTATTAATACAATTTACTATTAGTGTAGCATTTGTTGTTATTGGAATGTATACTTTTAAAAATCATGTGCACAAAATTATAAAACTTTGGATGAGACTTCAAATATACTTTTTAGGTATTACTTTTGAGCAAGTTGGAAAAATGGATGAATCATGCGATATGGTAATAATGAATCATCAAAGTTTATTAGACATCATTGTAATAGAACATATTCATAATAAACACTTAGCTTGGGTAGGAAAAAAAGAGATTACAAATCTAATTTTCTTTGGTCATATCATGAAAGCTCCAGATATGATTACAATTGATAGAGAAAATAAAACTGGTTTATTAAAACTGATAAAAGATGCAAAAGATAGATTATCAAAAAATAGGCCAATTGCAATTTTCCCAGAAGGTACAAGAGGTGATGGAAAGACTATGGGATCTTTTAAACCAGGTGCTGCAATGGTTGCAAATAAGCTAAATTTGCGAGTTCAACCCTTGATAATAATAAATACAAAAAACATTCTTGATTCTCAAAAACTTGATGCAAATCCAGGTGTAGTAAAAATCATCTATTTAGATCCAGTTCAAGCTGATAAAACAACTAATTGGTATAAAGATACAGAAGAAAAAATGAGAGAAATTTTATCAATAGAAATGAAAAAAGAGCTCTAATGACACTATCATGGCAAACAATTTTAGCAGTTGGATGTGGAGGTTTCTTTGGAGCAATTTCTAGGGTTTATATAACTCATAATATGAACTTATCTATGAAGTCAGAATTCCCTTGGGGAGTTTTAACTGTAAATGTTCTAGGAAGTTTCATAATTGGAGTTTTATTTGCAATTTTCTTGCATTATACTGTTTCAGATACTTTAAAATCTTTTTTAACTACAGGCTTTTTAGGAGCTTTTACTACTTACTCAACTTTTGCTATTGAGAGTTACTTTTTACTTAATACTTCAATCTTTCTTGCAGCTACAAGCATGTTTTTAAATCTTTTTGGAACAATCGTAGCCGCTGGTGGAGGATATAAACTTATTCACTTTTTGCTTAGATAAATAAGTGCAATTTATTTAAGGATTAAGAAGATATAATAGCCTCTTAATTTTAAAAATAAGTTCAATATAGGAGAATACTATGGGTATGCCAGGTGGTATGGAATGGATATTAATTGCGTTAGTTGTTTTATTACTTTTTGGTGGTAAAAAAATACCAGAATTAGCTAAAGGTTTAGGTTCAGGAATCAAAAACTTTAAAAAAGCAGTTAAAGAAGATGATGAAGAAGAAGTAGTTAAAACTGATAAAGCAGACGAGATAGAAGATAAAAAAGCTGAAAAATCAGTTAATGCTGAAGATACAAAAAAAGTTTAGGGATTAATAGTTGCAAACCTTAGTAAAAAAACATATAGAAGAAATATTAGAATTAGAAAATTTAGTTTTAGAAAAACCTAAAGATATATCTTTAGGTCACTTTGCGACTCCTGTTGCCTTTTCTTTAGCTAAAGAATTACGAAAAAATCCAATGCAAATTGCACAAGAATTAGCTGATAAGTTTAAAGATTCAGAGATTTTTGATAGTGTAACAGCAGTAAAAGGATTTGTGAATTTTAAACTTTCTAATACATTTTTGGAAAAACTTATTTCAAAACTTTTTGAAGATGAGAACTCATTTGCAAAAGGTGAAAATAAAAATGAAAAAATTCTTTTAGAGTATGTAAGTGCAAATCCTACGGGACCACTTCATATTGGACATGCAAGAGGTGCAATTTTTGGAGATACCTTAGCTCGTGTTGGAAGACACTTGGGTTATGATGTACAAACAGAATATTATATCAATGATGCTGGTGCACAAATGGACATGCTTGGTCTTTCTGTATCATTAGCTGGACGAGAGTTTTTATTAAATGAAACAGTTGAGTATCCAGAATCTTATTATAGAGGTGAATATTTAGTTGATATTGCAAAAGAGATTCAAAAGAATTTTGGTGATGACATTTTTAATGATGAATCAAGATTTAGAGAAATGGCAATGTTTGCTAAAGATGAAGTTCTTAAAATCATAAAAAAAGATTTAAAAGATATTGGAATAGAGTTTGATACTTTTATTTCAGAAAATTCTTTATACTCTTCATGGGAAAATACAAAAGATGTTTTAGAAAAAAATGGCTCTTTGTATGAAAAAGATGAAAAAATATTTTTAAAATCAACAGCACATGGTGATGATAGTGATAGAGTTGTTGTAAGAGATAATGGAATTCCTACATACCTTGCTGGTGATATAATTTATCACAAAAATAAATATGATAGAAATTTTGATAGATACATAAATATTTGGGGTGCAGATCACCATGGATATATTACAAGAGTAAAGGCTGCAATTGAGTTTTTAGGAAATGATTCATCAAAATTAGAGATTATTCTTTCTCAAATGGTACAACTTTTAAAAGGTGGAGAACCTTATAAAATGAGTAAGAGAAAAGGTAACTTTATTCTTATGAGTGATATTTCTGAAGAAATTGGTGCTGATGCTTTAAGATTTGTATTTTTGACAAGAAAAAGTGATACTCACTTGGAGTTTGATTTAGAAACTTTGAAAAACCAAGATTCTTCAAATCCAGTGTTTTATATAAATTATGCACATGCTAGAATAAATCAAGTATTTGTAAAAGCAAATTTAACTCCAAAAGATGTAATAAATGAAAAATTTGGAGATTTAAACGAAGATAGTATAAACTTAATTTATGAAGCTTTACTTTTACCAACAATTATTAGTGAAGCTTTTGAAAAAAGAGATATGCAAAAAATAACTGATTATTTGTATAACCTTGCATCTTCAGTTCATAAGTTCTATAATGAACACAAGATATTAGAAACACAAGAACAGAATAGTTATTTAAAAGTACTAAGTGTAGTTTCTTTATCGATAAGAACAGGTTTAAAATTATTAGGAATCGAGGCTAAGGAGGTAATGTAATGAAATGGTTCATTATTATTTTCGCTGCAATAATTACTTTCGCAATAGTTACAGGTTACATGGGTGGAGCAAAAGAAGCCGCAGGTAATTATGGAAAAGTTATGAGAGGAGGGTGAATTAACCCTCTCTTGTAATCTCTAGTTCGCTTAAGAACTCTTCTAGTGAGTATTTTTCTCTTGTTTTTTCTGTCATTAGGTGTATAAAAGCATCTCCTAAGTCAATAACAGTCCAATCATCATTGTCATCAACTCTTAAAAATTCTTCACCTGCTGGTTTTAACTGCTCTTTTAAATAGTTTAACAAAGCAAATCCATGCTTTGCATTTAATGTTGTAGCAATAACAACAAAATCTACAATATAATCTTTGTCTTGAAGATTGATAAGTTCAACATTTACTGCTTTTTTATCTTCTAAAACTTTTACAATTGTTTCTTCTCTAGTCAATATGTGTACCTTTTTAGTGCCAAAAATTTTTGACATCATCTTTTATTTTTTCTGGAACAAAGTTTAAGTCCAAATTATTTCTTAATTCAGTAGAGCTTATATCAATATCTACATCTAAAGTCAATATATTATCATAAATATCATTACAAAAACCATTTCTTGTAACAACAACCAATTCTACTTCATTTAAAATCTCATTAACTTTGTACCAAGTATTTAGTTTTTGATAATTGTCTGCACCAATAATAAAATATGTTTTATCTGGTTTGTAGTACTCTTTTAAATATTGTATTGTTTCTATAGAATATACAGGTCTATTTTTATTTATTTCATAATCACTAACTAAAACTTTTTCACAATCTTTAAAGTTTTTACTCAATAAATACAATCTTTCATTTGGACTTAAATGTGAGGTTATCTTTTGAGGATTTAAAAAAGTAGGAACTAAAATAATTAGATCTAAGTCAAGTTTGCCTAAAGCTTCTATTACGATAGTCTCATGGGCAATATGTACCGGATCAAAACTACCACCAAAAATTGCAATTTGCACTTAATATAATCCTTTGTATTATACTTAAATTATATTATAGCAACTTTTAGATAAAATGCCTAAAATATATATAAAAATAAGAGGGACGAAATGGCTATAAAAGTTGCTATAAATGGTTTTGGAAGAATTGGTAGATGTGTTGCTAGAATTATTGAACAAAGAGATGATGTAGAATTAGTTGCGATTAATGATACAGCTTCTGTTGAGATGCTAGAGTATATCACGAAATATGATACTGTTCATGGAACTTTTAATGGAGAAGTAAAGGTTGTAAATGGATTTTTAAAGATGGGAAAAATCAATGCAAAGCTTTATTCAACAAGAGATGCTAAGGAATTAACTTTTACTAAAGAGTATGGAGCAGAAGTAGTTTTAGAGTGTACAGGAGCATATTTGACACAAGAATCTTGTCAAGTACATATTGATAATGGTGCAAAAAAAGTAGTTATGTCTGCACCTGCAAAAGATAATACACCAACTTTTGTATTGGGTGTAAATGAAAAAGAGTACAAAGGGCAATTAATCGTTTCAAATGCTTCTTGTACAACAAACTGTTTAGGACCAATAGCAAAAATCATTGATGATGCTTATGGGATTGAAAAAGGTTTAATGACAACAATTCACTCATATACAAATGACCAAAATATCTTAGATGTAAAACATAATAAAGATAAAAGAAGAGCAAGAGCAGGGGCTCAAAATATGATACCAACTACAACAGGGGCAGCAAAAGCAATGAAATTAATTATGCCTCAACTTGATGGGAAATTACATGGTCAAAGTGTAAGAGTTCCAACACCAAATGTATCTATGGTAGATGTAAATTTTGTAGTTAGAAAAGATACAACTAAAGAAGAGTTAAATACTTTATTTGAATCAAAAGCAAAAGAGTTTGCTGGAATAGTAGCCGTTGACAATGAAATGATGGTATCAAGTGACTTAGTAGGAAATACAAACTCTACAATTATAGCTTCAGATTTAACACAAGTAATTGGTGGGAATATGATAAAAGTTATGAGTTGGTATGATAATGAGTGGGGATACTCTTCTAGATTAATTGATATGGCTGTTTACGTAGCTAAAAACTAAGGATATAAATGAAATTACAAGAGCTTAAGAATATTGACATATCTGGTAAAAAGATATTTATTAGATGTGATTTTAATGTTCCAATGGATGAAGACAATAATATAACTGATGATAGAAGAATAAGAAGTGCACTTAATACAATAAGATATTGTATTGATCATGATTGTTCAGTTATTTTAGCTTCTCACTTTGGAAGACCAAAAGAGCCTTTTGATGAAAGATATTCTTTAAAACCTATTGCTAAAAGATTACATACACTTTTAAAGCAAGAGATAAAAATGGCTAAAAATATTGTTCAAGATGATACTTTAGAGATTGCAAAAAATTTAGAAGTAGGTGATATTTTACTTTTAGAAAATCTTAGATTTCATGAAGGTGAAACAAAAAATGATGAAGAGTTTGCAAAAAAACTTGCATCTATGGCAGATGTTTATGTAAATGATGCTTTTGGAGTATCTCATAGAGCTCATGCTTCTGTTGAAGGTATTACAAATTATTTTGATATGCAACATAAAGCAGCTGGATTTTTACTAGCAAAAGAGATTAAATTTTTCCATCATATTGTACATAACCCAAAAAGACCTTTTGTATCAATAGTAGGTGGATCAAAAGTTTCTGGAAAACTTGAAGCCTTACATAATCTTGTACCAAAAGTTGATAAAATACTAATTGGTGGTGGTATGGCATTTACTTTCCTAAAAGCTTTAGGATTAGAAGTTGGAAAATCTTTAGTAGAAGAGCATTTGATTCCTGAAGCTATTAAGATTATGGATGAAGCTAAAGCTCTTGGTGTAAAACTTTATTTACCTGTTGATGTAGTTGCAGCTGAAGCATTTGATGCAGAAGCAATTGCAAAACTTGTAACTGTTCAAGAGATACCAAAAAACTGGTTTGGATTAGATATTGGACCTGCAACGGCACAACTGTTTAAATTAGCACTAAATGATGCAAATACAATTCTTTGGAATGGACCAATGGGTGTTTATGAAATGGATAAATTTGCAAAAGGAAGTACAAGAGTTTCCCATGCGGTTGCTCAATCATTTGCTACAACTGTTGTTGGTGGTGGAGATACTGCTGATTTAGTTAGAATAACTGGTGATGAAGATGAAATGACTTTCATCTCAACTGGTGGTGGAGCTTCTTTAGAATTAATCGAAGGTAAAATCCTTCCAGGTGTAAAAGCCTTACTTTTAGAGGATTAATATGATTATTGCAGCAAACTTCAAAACAAACCATACAAGAGCTAGTACTAAAGAGTATATCTCTTTTGTAAATGAGTATTTAACTAAAGAAAAAGATGTGGAAGTAATTATCTTCCCAACAGCTACATCTTTGAATAATTATGAAACAAGTTCTAATTTAACTATTGGGGCACAAAATGCTTATAGTGTAAACAAAGGTTCTTTTACAGGTGAAATAGGAACTCAACAACTTGATGAATTTAATATCAAAACTATTTTAATAGGACATAGTGAAAGAAGACATATTTTAGGTGAATCTCAAGAAGAGATTGCTAAAAAATATGCTTTTTATAAAGAGCTAGGATATAAAATAGTTTATTGTATTGGTGAGCCTTTAGAAGTAAAAGAGCAAGGATTAGAAAAAACTTTAGAGTATATTTATGAGCAATTTGTTGGAATAGATACAAATTATGAAAATCTTATTTTAGCTTATGAGCCAGTTTGGGCAATAGGAACTGGAGTTACTGCTACAGCAGAAGATATAAAATCAGTTCATAGTGTAATAAAAAGTAAAATAGATAAACCACTTCTTTATGGGGGAAGTGTAAAAGTAGAAAATGTTGCACAAATTTGTTCACTTGATGGAGTTGATGGGGCATTAATAGGGACAGCTTCTTGGGTAAAAGAAGATTTTGTTCAAATTTTAGAAAACATAAAAGGGTTATAAGATGATAATGAATGGTAAAAAAGGTGTAATTTTAGGTGTTGCAAATAATAAGTCTATCGCTTATGGTATTGCAAAAGCGTGTGCTGCACAAGGTGCTAAGATAGCTTTTACATATTTAAATGATTCTTTGAAAAAAAGAGTTGAGCCTATTGCTGCTGAATTTGACAGTGAAGATTTAGTTTATCCCTGTGATGTATCAAATCCTGATGAAATCAAAGCACTAAAAGTTTCTTTAGAAAAAGACTTAGGTCAAATAGATTTTATCGTTCATTCTATTGCTTTTGCTCCAAAAGAGGGATTATCAGGAAGATTTTATGATATTACAAAATCAGCTTTTGATATTGCTATGGATGTATCTGTTTATTCACTTATTGAAGTTACAAGAGAGTTAAAACCATTAATGAGTGAAAACTCTTCTATTTTAACTCTTACATATTATGGTGGAGCAAAATATATTCCAAATTATAATCTAATGGGAATAGCAAAAGCTGCTTTAGAGATGACTACAAAATATCTTGCTGAAGATTTGGGAAAAGATGGAATTAGAGTAAATGCAATAAGTGCTGGTCCTATTAAAACTTTAGCAGCAGCTGGAATTAGTGATTTTAGATTTATGTTAAAATGGAATGAAGCTCACTCACCACTTAAAAAGAATGTAACAACTGATGAAGTTGGAAACTCTGGAATGTATTTGTTATCTGATTTATCAAGTGCAGTTACTGGGGAAATTCATTATGTGGATTGTGGTTATAATATCATGGGTATGCCAGCAGTTGAATTCAACGAAGAAGGTCGTCCAACAATTGCATGGAACGGAACTGATAAGTAGTCATAAAGCGTGAGCTTTTGGCGAATTTCTGCGTTGTCAAACAAGTTTTAGACACTCACTTACTACTGTAAGCTCCTGCCTAAAATTTGTTTTCCGCCTTGAACTTCACTCAAAATCTCACACTTTCTAACTGCTTATCTTTAATATAAAAGTTTTAGATTTAAATTTTTGGAATTTAGATTTAAGATTTTAGAAAACATAGGAATGAAATGAATATTAATTTTAAAGAATTAGCAAACAAATATAAAACACCTTATTATGTGTATGATTTTGATCATATTACAAGTCAATATACTGAATTAAAAGATGCTTTTAAAGCTAGAAAATCATTGGTTGCATATGCTGTTAAAGCAAACTCGAATTTATCTGTTATTAAACACCTTGCAAATCTTGGTGCTGGGGCTGATTGTGTATCTATTGGTGAAGTAAGAAGAGCTTTAAAAGTTGGAATTGCTCCTTATAAGATTATTTTCTCAGGTGTTGGGAAGATAGATGATGAGATAAGAGAGGCTCTTAATTTAGATATTTTGATGATAAATGTTGAAAGTGATGCTGAGTTAAACAGAGTAGAGATGATTGCAAAAGAGTTAGATAAAATTGCTCGAATTTCTATTAGAGTTAATCCAAATATTGACCCTCAAACTCATCCATATATTTCAACTGGTTTACATGAGAATAAATTTGGAGTTGATATTGATACAGCTAAAAGAATGTACATCCAATGTAAGAACTCTAATAATCTAGACCCTGTAGGAATTCATTTACATATTGGTTCTCAACTAACTCAATTAGACCCTATAAAAGAGTCTGTAAAAATTGTAGCTGATTTAGTTAGAAACTTAAAAGCTATAAATATAGAATTGTCTTTTATGGATATTGGTGGTGGTCTTGGTATTGTATATGATAATGAAAAACTTATTGATACAAAAGAGTATGCACAATCAGTACTAGAGACTATGTTTGGACTTGATATAACAGTTGTATGTGAACCAGGTAGATTTATGGTTGGAAATGCAGGAACTTTTATCACAAAAGTGTTATATGAAAAAGTAAATGGTAATAAAAGATTTGTAATAGTTGATGGAGCTATGAATGACTTAATTAGACCAGCTTTATACAATGCCCATCATAAAATTGAAGTTATTGATAAGAGTTCAGATATATCTGATTGTAATTTAGTAGGACCTATTTGTGAAAGTGGTGATTTTTTTGCAAAAAATATTGAACTACCGAAAACTGAGCATAATGATTTAGTAGCTATTTATTCTGCAGGGGCTTATTGTTTTACAATGGCATCTAACTACAATACAAGAGGTAGAGTTGCTGAAATTGCTGTGGAAAATGGTCAAGATAGACTTATAAGAAAAAGAGAAACTTTTGAAGATATAATTGCACTTGAAGAGGAATTTATAAAATAAATGAATAAGGCTTATTTCATTGATGTACAAGGTACATTAATTGATGATATTAATAAAGACCCAATAAATGGTGCAATAGAATTTATTGATACTTTAAATGAAAAAAACATACCTTATGTCGTAATTACAAACAACACTAAATTTAAAAGTGAAGACTTTAAAAAGTTTTTAAATGACAAGGGTTTTAATATAAAAAACTATATTGACCCTTTTTATATCTTAAACACTGTAACAAAAGAAAAAAGAGTTGCAGCTTTTGGAGCAGATGAATTTTTAAAAACTATGGTTGATTTGGGCTATATTTTAGATTATGAAAATCCAAAAGAATTAATAGTCTCTATTAAAAAAGATTACACAAATGAAGATTATGCTTCTATGATAGAGATTGCTTTAAGAGTAAATAGCATAATTGGGATGCATGATACTTCTATATACTCAAAAGATGGAAGAAGATATCCAGGTGTTGGGGCAATTATGAAGATGATAAAATTTGCTACAAATAAAGATTATAAAGTAGTTGGAAAGCCTTCTATTGGATTTTTTCAAAGTGCTAAAAATATTATTAATGTAGATTTTAAAGATATAATGATAGTCTCTGATGATATGATAGGTGATTTAATAGGAGCTCAAAATTTGGGTATGAGTTCTTGTTTGGTATTAAGTGGAAAAATAAAAAGTGAAGAAGAGATACTATCTACTTTAGATGAAAAAGATAAACCTAATTTTATATGTAAAGATATAGGTGGAGTTTTGAATCTTTTAAATAAAGGTGAAATATGAGTGAAGCTGGATTATTAGAGTTAAGAAAAAAATTAGATGCAATTGATGATGAACTTTTAGAACTTATTAATAAAAGAATGGATTTAGTTCATGAAGTGGGACTTTTAAAAGCAAAAAGTGGTGGAGCTATTTATAGACCTGAAAGAGAAAAAGCTATTATTGATAGACTTGATACTCTAAATAAAGGTAAATTAAATAGAGCTGCGATTGAAGCATTTTTCTTAGAGATATTTGCAATAAGTAGAAATTTTGAATTACCAGAAAATATTGCTTATTTAGGGCCAGAAGGAAGTTTTACTCACCAAGCAGCAGAAGCAAGATTTGGGGCTATGAGTTCATATATTTCAATTGGTTCTATTAAAGGTGTATTTAGAGAAGTTAGTACAAAAAAAGCTAGATTTGGAGTTATTCCTATTGAAAATTCTTCTAATGGAATAGTCTCAGATACAATAAACTGCCTAAGTAATTATAATCTAAAAATTATTGCTGAAGTTGTTTTAAATATTCATCATACTCTTGCAACTACTTGTGATAAAGTAAAAGACATTAAAAAGATATATTCAAAAGATATCGCCTTTGAACAATGTAGAAGATTTTTAGAAAATTTTGGACTTGATGAGGTGGAGCATATTCCAGTAGAATCAACAACAAAGGCTGCAAAGTTAGCTCTAAATGAACCAAATAGTGCTGCTATTTGTTCACATGTTGGTGCAAAACTCTATAATCTTCCAATCTTATTTGAAAATATAGAGGACAAAGACAATAATAAAACTAGATTTTTTATTATAAGTGACTTTGAAAATGCTCAAAGTGGAAATGATAAAACATCTATTTTAGTAAAATTACCAAATTTACAAGGTGTTTTAGTAGAATTTTTAACTGATTTTGATAAGGCTAAAATCAATTTAACTAAGATAAAATCACATATTGTTGAAGGTGACTCTATCTTTTTTATTGATTTCAATGGGCATAAAGATGATGAAAATGTAAAAGAGATATTTAAAAAACATAAAGAATCTATCAAGTTCTTGGGTTCATATGTTAAAGAAATAGATGATATTTAATTTTAGGAAAATTGATGAAATTTAATGAAGTTTTAGAAAATGTTACAACTTATGAAGCTGGAAAACCAATTGAATTAGTTGTTAGAGAGTATGGTGTAGATCCAAAAGATGTTATAAAATTGGCTTCAAATGAGAATCCATATGGAACAAGTCCAAAAGTTACTGCTAAAATTCAAGAGTTAGTAAAGAATATGTTTGTTTATCCAGATGATTCTATGTATGAGTTAAAAGAGGCTTTAGGTAAAAAGTTTGATGTGGATTCATCAAATGTAATTATTGGTTCGGGAAGTGATCAAATTTTGGAGTTTTGTATACATGCAAAATGTGAAAAAGGCTCTAAAATACTTATGGCAAAAACAACATTTGCTATGTATGAAATTTATGGCAAACAAACAGGTTCTCAAATAATAAAAACTGAATCTCATACCCATGATCTATCACAGTTTTTAGCACTTTATAAAGAGCATGGAGCTGATGTTATATTTTTATGTTTACCAAATAATCCTTTAGGAGAAGCTGTAGATACAAAAGATGTATATGAGTTTTTAGAACAAATTGATAGTGAAACTTTAGTAGTAGTTGATGGAGCTTATCAAGAGTATGCAGCATTTAAAGATGAAAATAAAAGAATAGTACCAAAAGATTTAATTACTAAATTTCCAAATTGTATCTATTTAGGTACTTTTTCAAAAGCCTATGCTTTAGGTGGTATGAGAGTTGGATATGGTATTGCTGGGGCTGATATTATAAAAACTCTATATAAATTAAGAGCACCATTTAATATTACAACTTTAACCCTAGCAGCTGCAATTGAAGCACTAAAAGATGAAGAATTTGTAACTACTTGTATTGCTAAAAACTTTGAAGAGATGAAAAGATATGAAAAGTATGCGAAATCAAAAGGTTTTGAATATATTCCATCTTATACAAACTTTATCACCATCAAAATGGGAGATAAATATATCTCTAAAGAAGTGGCACAAAAACTTTTAGAAGTGGGTATTATAGTTAGAGATTTAACTGGATATGGACAAAATGCGATAAGAATTACAATTGGTACAAATGAACAAAATACAAAAGTATTTTCTGTGCTAGATGAAGTGTTAGAAAAATTAAAATAAACTAAGAAGAGATATGAAAATAAAAAACAAATCGCCAAAAGAATTAGAAGAAATAAGTCAAAAAATCAGAGATAGAATAATAGATGTTGTATCTAGAAAAGGTGGACATTTTTCTTCAACTCTTGGTGCAGTTGAACTCACCGTTGGTATGCATTATGTTTTTGATTCAAGTAAAGACCCCTTTATTTTTGATGTATCTCATCAATGTTATCCCCACAAGCTTATAACTGGTAGATGGGAAGAGTTTGAAACTATTAGACAATTTAATGGTCTTAGTGGTTTTACAAAACCAAAAGAGAGTGATGCTGATTATTTCGTAGCAGGACATAGTTCTACATCTCTTTCCCTAGCAGCGGGTGCAGCAAAAGCAATCAAACTTAAAAATGAAGATAGAGTGCCAGTTGTTATGATTGGTGATGGTTCTATGACTGCTGGGATGGTTTATGAAGCCTTAAATGAGATTGGTGATTTAAAACTTCCTATGGTAATCATTTTAAATGACAATGAGATGTCAATAGCAAAACCAATAGGTGCAATATCTAAATATCTATCTAAGTTATTAGCTGGAAAATATTATCAAGGTTTTAAAGCAAAAGTCGATACTTTTATTAAAAAGAACATGCCAGAAGGTACAACATATATAGCAAAAAGAATGGAAGAAGCTATGAAGCTAATCACTCCTGGAATTTTGTTTGAAGAGATGGGTATTGATTATATAGGACCTATTGATGGACATGATATAAAAGAAGTGATTGAAACTTTGCAAATCGCAAAGGCTATGAAAAAGCCAGTTATCGTTCATGCACATACTGTAAAAGGAAAAGGCTATAAAATAGCTGAAGGACAACATGAATGTTGGCATGGAGTTGGACCTTTTAATGTGGAAGATGGAGCATTTGTAAAAAAAGAGGCTCCAAAATCAGCAACAGCTGTTTTTGCTGATGCTTTATTAGAATTAGCTCGTAAACATGAAAATGTAGTTGGAGTAACAGCTGCAATGCCAAGTGGTACAGGTATAGATAAACTTATGAATGAGTTTCCTGAAAGATTTTGGGATGTTGCAATTGCAGAACAACATGCTATTACTTCAATGGCTGCTATGGCAAAAGAGGGATTTAAACCTTTTATTACTATTTATTCTACTTTTTTACAAAGAGGATTTGACCAAATCATTCATGATGTATGTTTGTTAAGTATGCCAGTTGTATTTGCAATAGATAGAGCAGGAATAGTTGGAAATGATGGAGAGACACATCAAGGTGCTTTTGATATTTCATTTTTAAGATTTATTCCAAATATAATTTTATTTGCTCCTAGATGTAATGAAACACTAAATTTTGCCCTAGAATTTGCATATACTTTAAATAGTCCATGTGCTATTAGATATCCAAGAGGTGCATTTAAAGAAGTATGTGCACCTTCTTCTCCTTTTGAACTTGGTCGTGCAGAACTTCTAAAAGAAGGAACATCAAATAAGCTTTTCATAGCTTACGGAGCAGGAGTTGGAAGAGCTTGTGAAACAGAAAAACTTCACGCTGAAGATATAGCAATTTTAGATTTAAGATTTGTAAAACCATTAGATAAAGAAACTTTAAAAGAGTTAGCAAAAAAATATGATGACTGGTATGTTTTCTCAGATTCACAAAAACAAGGTGGAGTAGCTAGTGCCATTTTAGAGTTTTTAAATGAAGAGAAAGTTTGTGTAAACTTGACAAGCTTTGAGTATGAAGATGATTTTATACCGCATGGAGATACGAAAGTAGTGGAAGAGTCGCTAGGCCTACTTCCTCAACAATTAGCTGATAAGGTAAAATAAAACAGCATATTTTACCTCTATCTGCGTTGTCGAAATTTTTTACTCAGTCACTTACTAAAGCGTAAGCTCCTTCCTAAAAAACTTCTCCGCCTTGATATAGAAAAAATCTACTATTTTCTTTTACCTTATCTTTGTTATACTTTTTGTTAAGAAATATAATAAGAAATTTCGTATCAAAATAAGTAGGTATAAATGAAAATCTTATTTAATAGCATAATTATTATTTTAGGGTTTATTATTTTATTTAATGAAATATTTATTCCAGATAATCTTTTTTATTCTTATAAGTTGTTAGGTATACCTTTTATTGGCTTTGGTTTTATTAATTTAAAAAAAGAGTTAAAGGATTAAATATAGAAGAAAAAAATTTTAAAAAAGCAGGTATTTACTTATTTGTACCAGTGATAGTTGTTTTTATCAGTAAATACTTTTTTGGTGAATTTGTTACAATTTTAGTTTTGTTGATTATATTACCAATATATGTATATGGTGCATATAAATTGTATGGATATTTAAAAGAACTTGACGACTATAATAAGAGATTCAGATAATATGGGCGTATGAAACGATTTAAAAAACTTTTAATTTATTTTAACCCAAAAACACCTTCAATTTCTCCACACATAAACCCATAGCAGTGCTCTCATAACCAATCACTTCTTTGATATATGGCTTACAAAATCCCTCTACCATAATTGCTCCCGCTTTTCCCATCCATTCATTTGAGTTTAGGTAGTTTTGCATATCTTTTTCATCGAACTTTTCGAAGATGTATGTGCTGATTGATATGTCTATTAGTTCTAGGGTTTTGCTTTTGTATTTCATACAGCTTATTACTGAGGTTTGGTTGCCACTTTGTAGTTCTAGCATTCTTTTGGCGTCGTTTTTATCTTTTGCTTTTCGTAGTAATAAATTATTTGCTGTTACTACTGAATCAGATACTAAGAGAGGGTACTCTTCTACTCCATATTTTTTGTATAGTTCATCAAACTTTCCTAAGGTTGCTTGGTAGGCGAAACTTTTTGGGTTTTGGGTTGTGATTGTATCTTCATCAAACTCTCCTCCACTTTGGATAAACTCTATATTATGAGCTTTTAGAATCTTAGCTCTAGTGGGTGATTTTGAACCTAATCTTATCAATAAACTTCCTTTTTAATTCAATTATGATATTTTACGCAAATGAAACAAAATACTAAATATAACTTACCAAAAGGTTTCGTTTTTATACTTGCAATGTTGGGTTCAATCACACCTCTTGCCATTGATGTATATCTTCCAGCTTTTAAAAATATCGCAAACTATTTTTATACTTCTATTGATGAAGTTGAAATTACTCTTAGTCTTTATTTATTAGGTTTTTCTTTTGGACAACTAATTGGTGGTCCTTTATCTGATAGATATGGAAGAAAGATTTTTATATTTACAGGTTTATGTATTTATATTACTTTTTCTTTATTGATTTCACAAGCTTCATCTATCCATGAACTTTGGACTTTTAGATTTTTTCAAGCTATTGGTGGTGGTTTTGCTGTTGTAAATACAAATGCTATTATTAGAGATATTTACCATGGAAAAGAATCCGCAAGGGTATTTTCTATCATCTCTATGATTATGATGGTGGCACCTATGGTTGCTCCTATTATTGGAACTACGATTTTAAGTTTTTATTCATGGAAGTATATTTTTATATTCTTAGCTATCTATACATTTTGTATAATTTATTTTATTACAAAATTACCAGAAACTTCGCCTAAAACAAAAAATAAAAATATTTTTAAAAACTATGGAAGAATCTTTTTAAATAAAAAAGCGATACTTCTTATCTTCGCTGGTGGTTTTGGTTTTTCTGGGATGTTTGTATTTATAACAAAGTCTTCATTTATTTATATGGATTATTTTGGAGTTGATGCAAAATATTTTACACTTTTATTTGGACTAAATGTATTTACTTTGATTATTTTTAGTAGATTAAATATGCACTACTTAAAAAAATATGCAACTTTTACTTTACTTCGTTTTGGCGTATCTTTACAGTTATTAAGTGCCATAGGTTTATACGCTTTTAATGAACATAATACCATAATAAGCGTTGCGTTTTTCATTATGATATATGTAGGTGCATTAGGATTTATTTTTGCAAATGCTATTGCTTTGGTTCTTGAAGACTTTGGGGATATAAGTGCTACAACAAACTCTTTATATGGAGTGATAGGTTTTATTATTGCCTCATTTGTTGGATTTTTAGCAAGTTATTTTCATGATGATACTTTAAGTCCAATATTTATTTTGATGGTTAGTACCTCTACTTTATCATTTTTGATACTACTATATATAAAAAAATTTAAAGTGTGATTTATGAGATACTATATTTATTTGGTTTTAGCAGTTTTGTTTTGGTCTGGGAATGTTGTTGTAGGTAGATATGTTTCTACAGATATTTCACCCATGGAATTATCATTTTTTAGATGGTTTTTTGTGGTGCTGATACTTTCACCTTATACTATTAAAAATAGAAAAAGATTAATAGATGTATTCAAAAAAAATCCACTATTATATTTACTTTGTGGAACTTTAGGTATTAGTGCTTATAATACTTTTATTTATTTGGGAGTACAGCATTTAACTGCTACGAATACTTTATTAATAAACTCTTCAATTCCAATTTTTATTATTATCTTATCTTCAATACTAATAAATACAAAAATAACAAAAATACAAGGTTTTGGAATACTTCTATCGACTATAGGAGTTGTATATTTATTATTAAAAGGTGACTACGAAGCCTTAATGAAGTTAGAATTTACAAAATATGATTTATGGATTATATTAGCTTGTATTACTTGGGCTATATATTCTATATATTTGAAGTTTAAACCAAAAGATATAAAGCCTTTAGAGTTTTTATCTATTATTACTTTTATTGGGGTTGTGATACTCTTTTTAGTTTGTGTAATATTTGGCTTTAAATTTGAGTATGGATTTTTGCATGATGATAAATTATTATTTACTTTAATGTATGTATCAATCTTTCCTTCTATATTGTCCTTTTATTTTTGGAACAGTGCGACATATGAGGTTGGAGCTACAAAAGCTGGTCAATTTATTCACTTGATGCCAGTCTTTGGTTTCATCTTGGCATACATATTTTTAAATGAGTCTTTGCATCCTTATCATATTGTAGGAATTACTTTTATTGCTACGGGTATTTATTTATCAATATTTTTAAAAAGAGTTCCAGTTGCTAAATAGCATTTCTGGGGTATTGATATTTTTATCTTTTCTATTTACAAATATTGCATATTTTATAGATAGTAATCTTTTGATTTATGCAAGCTGTTTTGCTTGGATTGCTTTTTTATTACTTTTTATTACTTTGGGCAAAAAGAAGATAATTCTTACACTTTTGATTTTAAGTTTATTGTGTTTTTTATTTTCATATATAAAAGGCTTTGATATAAATTTTATAAAAGCCTTGAGTATAAACCAGTACCTTCTTACTTTACTAATAGGGGTTACCTTTTTAAAACTTATTGCCACACCAAAGTTTGAAAAAAAAGCAAAAATAGAATCAGGTAAAAGCTCTTTTTTTAAAACCTATTTAGGAGTGCATCTTTTTGGTTCAGTGATAAATCTTTCATCTTTGATTTTAATAGCAGATAAGATGTATAAAAAAGGTCCACTATCTAAACTACAGTTAGTAGTACTTACAAGAGCTTTCTCTTCGGATGCTTATTGGTCACCATTTTTTGTAGCCTTTGCCGCTGCTTTAACATATTTGCCAAACTTTGATAAATCAACAATCTTTTTTACTGGAATCATTCTTGCTCTTATATCTTTAATAGTAACTTATTTTGAAGTTGGTAAAAAGTTTGAAATGGAGAGTTTCCAAGGTTATCCTATCTCTTTAGAAACACTTTATATCCCAGTATTATTAGTAATATTTATTTTGATAACAAAATATTATGAAGAGAACTTGAAAGTTATTATTTTAGTGAGTATTTATTCTTTATTATTGACTATTTTTATTTCACTAATAAAAGTAAATTTTACAAAAACACTTTCTTTATTTAAACAACATATTACAAGTGATTTACCAAAAATGAAGATGGAAATATCACTATTTTTGGTTGCTGGTTTATTTGGAGTGTCTGTTAGCACCATTTTAAATGGATACCATGTAACAGTTCCATTTACGCAGTTTACTTATATGGAAGCTTCTATTACTTTATTGGGATTTATATTATTGTCTTTTATAGGAATTCATCCTATTATTACTATTGCTGTTATTGCTAGTTTTTTACTTCAGTTCAATCATACTTTATTGGCAGTTACTTTTTTAATGGCTTGGGCAATTACTGTTTCTTCTTCACCTTTTAGTGGATTAAATTTGACTATTCAAGCAAGATATAATGTAGAAGCAAAAGAAGTATTCTTATTAAATCTTCCATTTGTAATAAAGATGTACCTTGTTTGTGTAATAACCCTTTATATTTTAGATAAGTTTATACTATAAAATAATATCATACATATTTCATACATAATTTATATACTAAAAATAAACAATAAAAAGGGTAAATAAGATATGAGTCTATTTTTTCTAATTTTACTAAAAGTATTTCCTATTTATATCAATGTGATTTTAGGATATTTATCTACAAAATATCTTGATGTAAAAAGAGAATCAGTTGCTGCACTACTTATTTATATCTTAGGTCCTATTGTAGTTTTTTCGGCAACTTTAAGTGTTAAGATTAATTTTGCAGTTGCTTTTTTACCTATATTTTTATATATATTTTGTTCAGTTTTAGCTTTTGGCTCACTTTATTTATTCAAAAATTCTTGGTCTGATCCTACTGGAAATATATTAGCCTTTTCAGCAGGAACTGGAAATACTGGATATTTTGGTATTCCCCTTGCAATTATATTTTTTCCTCCTGCTTTAGCGGATATTTATATTTTTACAGTGCTAACTTCTTTATTATATGAAAGTACGACAGGATTTTATGTAACAGCAAAGGGTAATTTTACTGTTACTCAAGCTTTAAAGAAAATGTCAAAGTTACCAATTCTTTACGCTTTTATTTTAGGAATTATATTAAATCTAGTAGGTTTTGAAATACCTGAGGCAATAAGTTCTTACACCGCACAATTTAAAGGTGCTTATGGAATCTTAGGAATGATGATGCTTGGTATGGGATTGATTGGATTAAAAAATAGTGATGATAATTTTGATGTGAAATTTATCTCTATAGCATTTTTTATGAAATTTATTTTTTGGCCTTTAGCAATTGTAGGATTTATATATTTAGATAAAACCTTTTTTATGTTTTTAAATGAAGATTTATATAAAGTTTTATTTCTTTTTGCAATAGTACCACTTGCGGGTAATACTGTAACGCTAGCGGTGTTATTAAATGCAAAACCAGAAAAGGCAAGCTTAGCTGTGTTTTTAAGTACAGTGGTCTCTGTAATAGCAATACCACTATATATCTTTTGGTATGGAGGATTTTAATTAGTATTTAAAATTCTTCTTGCTTTCCAATAGTGAGCGCGCCAATATGGATTTGATAAACTAGATATCATCACTCCATTTGATGTTGATACATGCATAAAATCACCATGACTTAAATATATCCCCACATGTCTAGAGCCTTTTTTACTTGTGAGGAAAAATACTAAGTCTCCAGTTCTTAAATCTTTTTTCTTGACACTTTTTCCACTTCTTGATTGGTATAAGGTAGTTCTTGGGATATTTTTTCTTAATTCTTTTCTATATACATCATAAACTAAATAGGAACAATCAATCCCATCTCTATCTTGCCCTCCATATTTATAACCCACTCCTTGCCATTGTTTATAATGGGCAAGTAGAGCATCTGAGACATTTATGTGATTATATGTAGTATTAGTTTTGTATGCTACTAGTGGTTTTGTAGGAGTATAAGGATTTTTTGTAGAACAACCAGTTATTAAAAGTAATAAGAAAATTAAAAAGAGTATGGGTTTCATGATATATCCTAAAAGAATTATGTAATATATCAAAAAAGAGCTAAAGAGTAAAGAGGATTAAAACCCTCTTAGTGTAACTCCTGTAAAAATGGCAATCAGCCCTAAGATAATATTTGTAGGTATAAATATTTTTGCTATTGGTTCTAAAGCAGCTTTTGCAAGAGCTAATTCACCTTTGTCAAAATACTTTTGAGCTTTTAATCTTTTTATATAAATATAAATAAAGATTAAAGTCATAACAGTCCAAATAATCTCTTTTGCGATTGCAAAGCTATATAAAGGAGTTGCTTTTAACTCAAGTCCCAAAATCATCATAATTGCTGTTATTAAAAGTATTAAAATAGCAGGAATAACCATATTAAAAAATCTTTGTAGATTTTCTAAGGTTCTTCCTAGTTTGATTTTAGGATCTTCTATATTTTGCATAGAGTAATGAATAGCAAATCTAATAGCTATCATTCCTCCTACCCATAATACAGCAGAGATTACATGTAAAAATATAATCACATTTGGCATTGATAAAAATAATTCTTTCATTTTAAAACCTTATAAATTCTCTTTTGCATAAGCTAGTGCTTTTGCTTTTGCCTCATCTACTTTTGATACATCTTTTCCACCAGCTTGTGCGAAGTCAGGTCTACCACCTCCACCTCCACCAACAATTGGAGCAATCTCTTTTATCCAATTACCAGCTTTAATATTTGTGTTTTTACTTCCAGCTACAAGCATAACTTTGTCATCTTTTGCTTGAATTAAAAGTATTGCTACTTTTTCATTTCCATTTTTTGCATCATCAACTATTTTTTTAATATCACCATTTTTTACAATGTCTACTATTACTTTTGTATCACCAATCATCTCTTCAGCTATCGGTGTAGTTGAAGCATTTTGAGCTTCAATAACTTCTTGTTTTAAAGTCTTAATTTGCTCTTTTAGTTTTTTAATACCAGAGATTACATCACTGTTTTTGATTTCACTTTCTATCTCATTCATTTTAGAAATTATAGAATTAGTATATCTAATAGCAGCAGCTCCACAAACAGCTTCTATTCTTCTTACCCCTGCACTAACACCTGATTCTTTTATAATATAAAAACTTCCAATATCAAGAGCATTTCTTACATGCGTTCCACCACAAAACTCTACAGAAACATCACCAAAGTTTACAACTCTAACCATATCTCCATATTTTTCACCAAACATTGCAATAGCACCTTTTTGTTTAGCTTCTTCAATAGGAAGTTCTTCAACACTTCCTTTTAGTCCTCTTGTAATCATAGAGTTAACCAAATCTTGTACTTCTTCTATTTGCTCAGCTGTCATAGCCTTTGGATAAGTAAAGTCAAATCTTAATCTTGAAGAATCATTTAACGAACCAGCTTGTGAAACAGTATCACCTAAAACCATTTTAAGGGCACTTTGTAAAAGGTGAGTAGCACTATGATGTTTTGCAACTTCATATCTGTTTACTACAACTGCATTTACTATATCACCTTTTTCTAAACTTGAAGTTTCCACTTTTATTTTTGAAAGATTGATTCCATGGAATTTTGAAGTCTCTTCAATAATTGCAATATGTTGTTTATCTTCTAAAGCTCCAATGTCTCCACTTTGTCCACCGCTTGTAGCATAAAATGGTGTTTTATCAAGCATTATCCAACCAGTTTGTCCTTTTTCTAAAGAATTAACTTCATTGAATTTTTCATCAAGTAGAGTGACAATTGTACTTTTATATGAAGTGTTTTCATATCCGACAAATTCATTTACTCCATATTTTTCAAGTAATACTTTAAAATCACCTTCACTAGCTTCATCTCCACTACCTTTCCAAGCAGCTTTGGCTTTAGCTTTTTGTGCATTCATAAGCTTATCAAATGTTTCAATATCTACTTTTAGATCTTTTTCTCTTAACATATCTTCTGTTAAGTCTAAAGGGAATCCATAAGTATCATATAGTTTGAAGGCAACTTCTCCTGAGAAAAGCTCTTTTGTATTTACTAATTCGTCATTAAATAAACTCATTCCAGAAGCAATAGTTTTGAAAAATCTCTCTTCTTCAAGTGCTATTTGTTCTTTTATAAATGAAGCTTGCTCTTTTAATTCTGTATAGTGTTCGCCCATCATAGATATTAATATATCTACAAGTTTTGACATAAATGCTTCTCTAAGACCTAATAAATAACCATGTCTAACAGCACGTCTAAGGATTCTTCTATTTACATAAGGACGACCTTCATTTCCAAATAAAATACCTTGAGATAGCATAAATGATACAGCTCTTAAGTGGTCTGCAATTACTCTATATGAACCAATAGTCTCTTTTGTTGGCTGTTTTTTAGCTATTTTTGCTACTTCATTTACAAGTGGTTTAAAATTTGATGAATCAAAGTTATTTAAAACACCTTCTTTTATAGCAATAACTCGCTCTAATCCCATTCCTGTATCAATTGATGGTTTTGGAAGTGGAGTTCTAACTCCATTGCTTTGTTCATATTGCATAAATACTAAGTTCCAAATTTCTAAAAATCTATCACCTTCTCCACCTAAGTAGTCTTCATCACTTCCAAAGTTTTCAACACCTTGATCGTAAAAGATTTCACTACAAGGACCACAAGGACCTGTATCACCCATAGCCCAGAAGTTGTCTTTATCTCCAAATCTTTTGATCCTTGAAGGCTCAATATATTTTTTCCAAATATTAAAAGCTTCATCATCAGTTTCATGTATAGTTACCCATAATTTATCAATAGGTAAGGCTAGATTAACTGTAATAAATTCCCAAGCATAAGCTATCGCATCTTCTTTGAAATAATCTCCAAATGAGAAGTTACCTAACATTTCAAATAATGTATGATGTCGTGCTGTATATCCTACATTTTCTAAGTCATTATGTTTACCACCAGCTCTAATACACAACTGACATGATGTTGCAGTTGGGTTTTTTGGAGCTGGAATAGCACCTGTAAAAATGTCTTTAAATTGAACCATACCTGCATTTGTAAAAAGAAGTGTTGGGTCATCTGGGACTAGTGGCATAGAAGATATTACTTCATGCCCTTTATTTTTAAAAAAATCTAAATACTCTTTTCTGATATCCATGTAAATTTCCAATTATAATTTAAGAGCAATTATTCTAGCTAAAATATAATTTATTAAAGATTATATGCAAAAAAGTACAAGTTTATTTAAAGTTTAAGTATGTATAATTTTTGAAATAATACACATAAAGGAATATTGATGGGTAAATATATAGAATTGACACAAGATAACTTTGAAGCTACAGTAAAAGAAGGAATCTCAATGGTAGATTTCTGGGCACCATGGTGTGGACCTTGTAGAATGTTAGCTCCAGTAATTGATGAATTAGCTGGTGATTTCGAAGGAAAAGCGAATATTTGTAAAGTAAATACTGATGAAGAGCAAGATTTAGCTGTAAAATATGGTGTTAGATCTATCCCTACAGTAATTTTTATGAAAGATGGAGAAGTTGTAGACCAAATGATTGGTGCTGCTTCTAAACAAGCTTTCTCTGATAAAATTAACTCTTTATTATAATATATAATAATAAATACTTCTAAAAAGGGTAAGAGATTTTCTCTTACCCTTTTTTTATCTCTAATATTAAATTCTGATTAAAAAAAGATTCTAAAAAATAAATCAATTGCATAATTTATCTATTTTACTGTTTAATACGATAAATATTATTAAGGGATAAAAATTATCCTTTATAGAATTAAAATAAAAAGGAAAGAAGAAGATGTTAGATTTAGCGATAATCGGAGGAGGGCCAGCTGGACTTACAGCAGGTTTGTATGCGACAAGAGGTGGATTAAAAAATGTTACGATGTTCGAGATGGGAATGCCAGGAGGACAAATCACAGGAAGTAGTGAAATAGAGAACTACCCTGGACAAGCAAAAATAGTAAGTGGGATGGACTTGATGGAATCATGGCCAGAACAAGCTATGAGATTTGGATTAAAACATGAGATGAATCAAGTATCAAAAGTAACAAAAACAGGTGATGTCTTTACAGTAGAATTAAGTGATGGAACAAAACAAGAAGCAAAATCAGTATTACTAGCAACAGGATCAGTTCCAAAAAAAGGTGGGTTCAAAGGTGAGAAAGAACTTTTCGGAAGAGGAGTATCGACTTGTGCCACTTGTGATGGATTCTTTTATAAAAATAAAGAAGTAGCAGTAATAGGTGGAGGAGACTCAGCCTTAGAAGAAGCAGTTTATTTAGCAAAGATGTGTTCAAAAGTATACTTAGTTCATAGAAGAGATACATATAGAGCAGCACCAAGTACAATAGAACATATGAAAGCTTGTGAGAATATAGAAGAAGTTACAAATGTAACAGTAGAAGAAGTATACGGTGATGCATCAGGAGTACTTGGACTAAAAGTAAAAAGTAAAGAGACAGGTGATATAAGAGACTTACCAGTTCCTGGAGTATTTACATTTGTAGGAAGAGATGTATTAAGTGATAGCTTAAAACAAGAAGATGGAAGTTACCTTTGTGAAGTAAATGAAGCAACAGAAGTAGTGGTAGATTTAAAGATGAGAACAAATGTACCAGGACTATATGCAGCAGGTGATGTAAGAATAGATGCAGCGAAACAAGTAGTATGTGCAGCTGGCGATGGTGCTACTGCTGCTGTTAATATTATTGAATATGTTGGTTAAAATAAGTATTTACATGTTAAATGACTCTTAAAAGGAGATAAAGTAGACTTTCTTTATCTTCTTTCTTACTTAAATCTAAAAATTAAAAAAATAAATTAAAAAATGTCACACTAATGCCATATCAAACCTATATCATTTCATAAATAACGAAATGAAAGGTTTATTATGAGCAATAATATGAAAATGGCACTTCCAATTTTAGTCGCAATTATTGTAGCACTTCTTCCTACACCTGAAGGTTTAGCTGTAAATGCACAATATTTCTTTGCTGTATTCTTAGGAGTAATTGTTGGTTTAATTTTAGAACCAATTCCACCTGCACTAATAGGTTTAGTGGGTGTTGCTTTTTCTGCAACATTTGGATTAGTTGGTGATAGTGCAAAAGCTTCAGCAAAATGGGCTTTAAGTGGTTTCTCTAACGGGGTTATATGGTTGATTTTTGCAGCATTTATGTTTGCTCTTGGTTATAAAAAATCAGGGCTTGGTAAAAGGATTGCATTACTTTTGGTTAAAAAACTAGGTAAAACTACTCTAGGATTAGGATATGCAGTAGCATTTGCAGATGGAATTCTTGCTCCTTTTATGCCATCAAATACGGCAAGAAGTGCAGGGACAATTTTCCCTATAGCTATTAATATTCCACAAATGTTTGATTCATTACCAGATCAAAACCCAAGAAAAATAGGTTCATATATCTCTTGGGTCGCAATTGCAGCAACTTGTGTGACAAGTTCAATGTTTTTAACAGCACTTGCTCCAAACTTACTTGCAGTTTCACTTGTTGAAAAAAATATTGGTGTTTCAATTAGTTGGGGTAGTTGGTTTGGTACTTTAGCAGTTATTATGATTCCATTGTTTTTACTAGTGCCATATCTTGCATATATAGTATATCCACCAGAACAAAAAGTATCTCCAGAAGCTCCAACATGGGCAGCTAAACAACTTAAAGAGATGGGTTCTGTTACTAAAAAAGAAATCACAATGTTATGTTTAGGTCTTTTAGCACTTGCGATGTGGATTTTTGGAAGTACAATTGGAGTAAATAGTACAGTTGCAGCTATTGCTGTTCTTTGTTTACTTGTATTATTTGATGTAATTAATTGGGAAGATGTTATTACTAATAAAGCAGCTATTAATGTATTTATTTGGTTTGCAACACTTGTAGCCATGGCATCTGGTCTTAAAGAAGTAGGTTACTTGAAATGGGCATCTGGATTAATTTCTACTTGGTTAGTGGGAATGGATCCAATAATGATTGGAATTGTACTATTAGTATTATTCTTCTTATTCCATTACTTATTTGCAAGTGTTACAGCTCATACTGTAGCATTATTACCACTATTTTTAGGAATAGCAGCAAATTTAGTTCCAGCAGAAATGCTTCAACCTCTTGCTATTCTTCTTGTAGGTTCGTTAGGTCTTATGGGTATCATAACTCCATATGCAACAGGACCATCACCTATTTGGTATGGAGCTGGGTATATTACACAAGCTACATGGTGGAAATTAGGTCTTATTTTTGGAGCTATATATTTAGGAGCTTTAGTTGCTCTTGGATTTGTAATCCTTTAAAACAATTATCTAAAAATCTGGTGCCATACTTTGGCACCATTTTTAGAAAATTTGACTATAATTTCCTATGAAAAAACTTCTAATATTTTTTATCTTTCAAACATTTCTTTTTGCAAATAGTTCAATTCTAATAATAAACTCATATCATAAAGGCTATGAATTTAGTGATAGCATAATAAATGGTATCGAAAAAGTTGTATATCCTCACTCAGATATTGATGTAAACATTTTGTATATGGATTCTAAAAGAGTTACTTCTAAAGAGTATTATGAAAGTCTAGAGAAGCTTTATCGAGTACAATTAAAAAATAGAAAGTATGATTTAATAATTGCAGTTGATAGATTTGCTTATGATTTTGTATTAAGTATTTATAAAGAATTTTTTAAAAATGAACCAATATTGGCAGTTGGAATTGAAAACTTTTCAACTAAAAAAGCACAATATTATGGTGTTACCAATAAAGTATCTGCTCTTTTAGAAAAAAGAGATTTAAAAGGTAATGTAGATATTATAAGAACCATCTTCCCAAGTATTAGAAAATTATATATTATAAATGATAAAAGCCCAAATGCAAAACATACTGAGCCACTTATTGAAGAGATGATAAATGACTTTAAAGGTAAGTTTGATATTAAATATATAATTGAAGATAATTTAGAACTTCTAAAAAAGAAATTTTCTAAAAAAGAAGAGAATAGTGCGGCACTTTTTATAAGATTTTATAAAAATAAAAGTGGTAAATTAAATAAAAATCAAGAGATAGCAGAGTTTATAAGAAATGCACAAATACCTATTTTTGTAACAGATTCTATATTTATAAAAAAAGGTGCAACTGGTGGTAAAGTAATTGATTTAAATAATTTTGGTAGATTATCAGGTGAAATGGCTTTAGATATATTAAATAAAAAACCTCATAAAATAGTTACTTATAACGATTTAACTTATATATTTGATTCTCAAAAATTAAGTCAATTTTATCTTCCAGTTGATGGATTATCAATTCCTTTTAAATTAATTAATAAAAGACTTACCTTTTATGAAAGACATAGAGGATTTATCAATTTTGTATTTACTATTTCTCCTTTTCTCCTTTTTTTAATATTAGGACTTATTCATAATATTTATATGAGAAAGCAAGTTGAAAAAGATTTAAGAAGAAGAATAGAGTTTGATGAAACACTTTTAAATGCAATAGAAAGTCCAATATTTTGGCAAGATTTCAAAGGTATTGTTGTTGATTCTAATAAAACTTTTTGTAAGCTTTTAGATGTGAATTGCAATGATTTATATGGAAAAAAACTTGAGCATTTCAGTGAAAATAAAAATGTTAAGAAAATCATAAATGTAATAGATAATTATAATTTAAATGTAGAAGAAAATAATGAATTTACTTTCATTGATAGTAATAGGAAAAAGAAGATTTTTCTTATAAAACAAGAGCGATTTAAAGATGAAAAAACAAAATCAGAAGGTTTTGTAACTATTTTTACAGATATTACAAAAGAGCGAGAAATAACTATTGAGAAACAAAAAAACAGACAATTTATTATTCAACAAAGTAAATTAGCCGAAATTGGTGAAGTTTTTTCTTCAATTGCACACCAATGGAAATCTCCACTTGTAGAAATAACAGCAATTGCTCAAGAGCTTTTTTATGCTAAAAAATGTGAAGAAATAAAAGAAGATGATAGTTTTGTAAAAGATATAATGAATCAAGTAACCTATATGACAAATACTATAAATGAGTTTCAAAAATTTATTATGCCTTCTAACAAAAAGATTGAGTTTAATATAAAAGAAGCTATTGAAAGAATGCTTGAAATCATAAATCATAATATAAAATATAATAGTATTAATATAAATTTAGATATAAAAGAAAATACAAACTTGATTGTATATGGTTATAAAAATGAGTTTATGCAATCATTTTTAAATATTATAAATAATGCAAAAGATGCCCTTTTAAATATTGATTATAAAAATAGAAATATAGAAATAAAAGTTTTTAATGAAGATAAAAAATTAATGATTACTATAAAAGATAATGCTGGTGGAATAAATGATAAAAGTATGGATAAAATTTTTGGAGCATATTATACAACTAAAGAAGATGGACATGGTATTGGATTGTATATGACAAAGGTAATTATCGAAGATAAAATGAATGGTGAAATCTCTGTTGAAAATATAGATGGTGGTGCTATGTTTACTATAAAATTGGAACAAAATTAGATGAAAATATTAGTATTAGAAGATAATGAAAGACTTAGTAAGGTAATAAAACAAGCCTTAATTAATGAAAACTATAAGGTTGATTGTTTTGATGACGGGGAGAAGGCTTCAGAAGCTTTAGGTAATGGTTATTCTTGTTTTATTTTAGATATAAATGTACCAAATTTAGATGGAATAACTGTTTTAGAATATATTAGATTTAATCATTCAAAAACACCTGTTATTATTATAAGTTCTAATCATGATTTGGAAAAAATACAAAAGTCATATGAAGGTGGATGCAATGATTATTTAAAAAAACCATTTTATATATTTGAACTTGTTCAGAAAGTAAAAAAACTTTGTTCTGTTCCTAAAATGTTTTTAAAATTTAATGAAGATTGTAAATATGATTTTATAAATCATAGATTATTTATAAATGAAATTGAATATGAACTTACAAAAAAAGAGATACTTTTTTTGGAGTTATTTTCAAAAAATCCACATCATGTCACAACCTATGAAGAGCTTGAAGAATATGTATGGGAGGGAGAAGAAACAACCCTCGTTAATATAAGATCAATGATAAAAAGGTTGAGAAAAAAACTTCCTGAAAATAGTATAATTATTATTAAAGGGATAGGATACTCTTTAAGTAAAGCAGTTTTTATCTCATAAATTTATTTTTGTTCTGGAATTTGGCTTGCATCTATTGAGTACCCAATTCCTTTTACAATTTTGATAGCTTTTTCTGGAATTTTTCTTCTAATTCTTTTTACAAGTGCACGAACATTCATAAGAGATGTTTCTTCACCTTCCCAAACATAATCTTCAATTTCATTAAAACTAAAAACTCTATGAATATCTTTAGCAAGTAATTCTAAAAAAAGAATTTCTTTTTTTGCTAGTTGAACTTCTTCCTCCTCTTTCATCAAAAAGTGTTTATTATAGTCAAAAATATAACCATTTCCTAAGTCTAACAATGTAGATTTGACTTGGCAAAGTTTTTGTACTTTTTGAATAAGTTCATACATGAAAAAAGGTTTTTTTAAATAATCATCACAGCCTATTTCATATGATTTTTGAATCTTTTCTAAATCATGATTAGAGCTAATTATTATTGCAGGTACCTCGTTATGATACATTCTTATAGATTCCAAAATTGTTATTCCATCTATTGTTGGAACATTAATATCTAGAATAAAACAAGAATAACCATTTGTAATCATCTCCAGTGCTTGTGCTCCATCATAAGTAGTATCAACTTGATATCCACTTTTAGTTAATGCTTGTTTTATTAAGCTACATAATCTTTCATTATCTTCCAAAACTAGTATTTTCATTTTCTTAACTCCAGTATAATGCTAAATTTTGCACCACCTTTTACATTTTCAACAAAGATTTGACCATCCATTTTATCTTCAATAATTAATTTTGCCATATATAATCCAATACCATGACCATCTTTTTTTGTAGTAAAATAAGGCTCAAAAAGTTGATTGATGTATTTAATAGGAATACCCCCACCATTATCTACTATATCTATTTGTACATTGCTGTTAATATTTTTTATATTTATATGTATTTCCCCTTGTGTAATTTTGCCTTTAGACTTTTGTTTAATAATAGAATCTTTTGCATTATTAACAATATTTAATAAAGTTTGCATCAATTCATTTTTATATCCAAAGATTATTAAATCAGTTCCTGGTTCTACATTTATTTTTACATTAACATAATTATATTTCATATTATGGCGAATTATTTCTAACATCTCTTCAACTGATTCATTGATATCAAATACAATTTTCTGAGTTGATGGCATGATAAACTCTTGAAAACTATTTATGGTATCTGTCATATATTTAACTTGAACCATAATATCACTTGCATAATTATTATTTAGTTCGTCAAAATCACTGTTGTGATCATAATAAAGTCTCTCTTGTGCAATTGTTGCAATTTCAATAAGTGGTGTTTTCCATTGATGTGCAATTGAAGAAAACACTTCTCCTATTTCTGCTAACTTTGATTGTTGAATAGCAAACTCTTGATGTTTTCTTTTTTCTTTTATAGCTTGTTTTTCATTTGTAATATCAGTAAAAACAGTCACTGTTCCTTTTGTTTTAAAAATATTTTCATTATAGTTTGTTTGATCTATTAAATATGTATACTCTTTATCATCTTCACCTTTGATTACCACATGATTACCTTCTATAGTATTATTAATAAATGGTTCTAATATTTTATATATTGGTTCTGTAGTATGTTCTTGAAAATAATCTTTTAACTTTTTGCCTTTTTCTTTTGGCGATGGGAAATTCATGAACTCACAAAATCTTGAATTTGAATCAACCACTTTACCTTTTTCATCTTGCCAAACAATTGGAGCTTTAATGGCATCTAATAAAACTTTATCAAACTCCATTCTTTGTTTAAGAAGTTTTGTATTTTTTATTCTAAGATATATATTATGTACAAGTCCTAAAATTAAAAATAATAAGAAAGGAGACATTAAAAAAACGAAATCAACAAATTGTCTATTTCTATCTAAAAAATCTTTTGGATAATTTACATAGTTATAATTAATTTTTAAGTCATTTGGATAGAGATTAAATTTTTTTATTTTTTCGTAATCAAATATATATTCAAATTTATCTGCTGTGTGAATAAAAGGGGTAGCAATCGTATTATTTAAAATTGCTAAAATATCTTTTCCTGCTTTAATTCCTAGTTCTTTTACTGGAACTAATTTTCCTCCAGTTGAACCTTTTTTTATAAAAAGTGTATCTGTGGAAAAAACGGGAATTTTACTAGAATCTATCATTTGAGAGATTTCATTATAAGTATACAATTTTCCATTTTTGTCATTATAAAATCTAATAAAGAGAACTGCTTCATTTGGAGTGTATGTAGAAAATTTTTCTTTTAAATCATCTAATGTTGAACTTCTTATATATTGAACTTCAAACTTATCATTTAAATTATATATTTCATTTTGAATAAAAGGATCAGAGTCATCTCCATTCTCACTTTTATCATTTATAATATAAAGTTTTTTTAGATTAGGTATTAGTTTATATAGAATTTCTAGATTATCACTAATTGCTCTTTTTTCAAGTAATCCAGATATTTTTTTTTCTAAATTATATTTTTTTACTTCATCTTGTGAAAATTGTTCAAGCCCAATAAAATATACAGGTTCATGGGTAAATAGTTCATTATAATTTTGTAAAATAAATTCATAAGAGAATTTATCAATTGCAACAATTAAGTCATATTTGTTTTTTGAAAGTTGTAATTTATAAAGATCTTTTAATTTTTTATAATATTTCGATGATGTAATTCTTTTTGAGTCCATATATAAAACTGTAGAATTGACTTCTTTATGATCTAAAACTGATTCTATGCCATTTAAAACATCATCACTCCATTGAAATCCTCTATGGTATGAATTTATAATGAGTATATTTTTATTGTTGTTTGCAAAAAGATTAATATTTAATAATGTAAGGCTTATTAAAAATAAAAAAACTTTGAATTTCATGGTATTATTTCCTTATTTTAAGCAAGAGATATTATCTAAATATATAAAAGAGAGGAGTTAAATTCCTCTCTTTATATTAATATTTGAAATACATATCCTGTAGTTCTTTTTTATCATGAGTTTTACTAAGACCTAGCATTAATAAAATTCTTGCTTTTTGTGCATTTAAATTATCTGTTACGATAAATCCATATTTATGATCATCAACTTCGCCATGTAAATTTGTTCTACCACTTCCAACTCTTGAAGTTCTAGCAACAATTACATTCTCTTTAACCGCTTTTACTAAAGCATCTTGAGTTGTTGGATACGGATTTCCATTTCCCATACCCGCAAATATAATACCTTTTGCTCCAGCTTTAACTGATGCTTCAACAAAAACATCATTACCACCAGCGTGACCATATACAATATCTACTCTTGGTAAAAAGTTAATTTTTTCAATATCAAATTCTGTATCAAATGTATTTTTTCTTGTACTAGTCATATAATAATGTACATCACCATAATAAACAGTACCAATTCTTCCAGTGTTTGGAGATGCAAATGCATTTACCATAGAAGTATTTACTTTTGTAACTTCTCTTGCACTATGAATTTCATCATTCATTACAACAACAACACCTTTTTTATATGTGTCTTTATTTACTGCTACACTAACTGCATTATATAAATTCATTGGTCCATCAGCACTCATAGATGAACCAGATCTCATCGCACCAACAACAACGATAGGTTTTTTACTTTTTACTGTTAAATCAAGAAAATATGAAGTTGCCTCCATAGTATCTGTCCCATGTGTAATAACTACACCATCAATATCGTCTTTTTTAAGTAATTCGTTTACTCTTTTTGCTAATTTTAACCAAACTTTAAAGTTCATTTCTTGTGAACCAATATTAGAAATTTGCTCACCTTTAATATTAGCCATTTTTTTGATTGAAGGAACTGCTGATATTAATTTATCAATAGTAACTGAACCTGCTGAATATTCACTCTTAACAGCAGAATCACCTGCACCTGCTATAGTTCCGCCAGTAGCTAATATTACAATATTAGGTTTAGCTAAAAGTACCGATGTTCCAATCAATGCAAATACTGCAACTGTTCTTAATAACTTTGTCATTTTGTTCTCCTTTTGTAAATTTAAATTAGAAAGGTTTGTAATTATTCAAACCAATTAGATTAAAACTTTCGTGTAAGTTTGACCTTACACGAAGTCCGTAAATTTTTTAATTAGAGTATCATTCCTGATACGATGAATCCAAATATAACACTTAATGTAATTGCTAAGACACCAGGAACAATAAATGGGTGATTGAATACTAGTTTACCAATTCGTGTAGAACCTGTATCATCCATTTCAACCGCTGCTAATAATGTAGGATAAGTTGGTAATACAAATAATGCACTAACTGCAGCAAATGATGCAATTGCAGTACCAGGATCAACACCTAAAGCTAAAGCAGCAGGCATTAAAGCTTTTGTAGTTGCACCTTGTGAATATAAAAGCATACTTGCAAAAAATAATGTAACAGCTAACATCCAAGGATATTGACTTAATAATGTACTTGCAAAACCTTTGATTTCATCGATATGTGCACCAACGAAAGTTGTACCTAACCAAGCGACTCCTAGTACACAAATACAAGCACTCATCCCTGATTTAAAAGTAGATGCACTAATAATTTTACCAGAGTCAATTTTTGTAAATAATACAATCAATGTTGCACAAGCTAACATAAATACCATAATTGCTTCATTTCTTGGCAATGTTGGATTAGTAATGACTCCTACTTTATCACTAATTAATGTTGCATAAGTCACAACTGAGAAGATAGTCATACAAAAAATTGCAACAGAAAGTTTTGCACCTTCTTTAATTTCTACTTTTGTTTCACCTCTTAATTTTACTAATCCTTTTTTCATTCTATCTTGATAAACAGGATCATCTTTTAAATCTTTTCCTAAAAAATTACTTACAAAAGCAGTAATCATACAAGCAGCAAAAGTTGTTGGAATTACAATTGCTAACAACTCAATATATCCAACACCAAGAGGTTCTAAAATTCCACTGAAAAATACAACTGCAGCAGAAATTGGAGATGCAGTGATTGCAATCTGAGAAGCAACAACTGCAACACCTAATGGTCTTGAAGGTCTAATCCCTTGTTCTTTTGCAACTTCTGCAATAACAGGTAAAGTTGAATATGCAGTGTGACCTGTACCTGCAAGTAATGTCATAAAATATGTAACAGCTGGTGCTAAATATGTAATATGTTTAGGGTTTTTTCTTAAAACTTTTTCTGCAATGCTAACCATATAATCAAGTCCACCAGCAACTTGCATCGCAGCAATTGCTGCGATTACTGACATAATAATTAAGATAACATCAATCGGGATACTTCCTGGTTCAAGACCAAAAAATAAACATAATACAAGTACCCCTAATCCACCTGCATAACCAATTCCAATACCGCCCATTCTAGCACCTAAAAATATAGATCCTAATACAACTGCTATTTCTAAAATTAACATAATGTCTCCTTTTGTTATTTAGATATTTTTTTATTAACTATTAATACATCTCGGTTTAATCATATTTTCTGGTTTAATAATTTCTTCTAGTTCATCTTTTGTCAATAATTCTCTTTCTAATATGATTTCATATACCGATTTACCAGTATCTAATGCTTCTTTTGCAACAATTGTTGAGTTTTCGTAACCAATATATGGATTTAATGCAGTTACTAATCCAATACTATTTAAAACTAAAGTTCTACAGTGTTCTTCATTTGCTGTGATACCATCAATGCATTTTGTAGATAATGTTTGAAAAGCTTTTATCATCATATTCATTGAGTTAAATAAGTTAAATGCAATCACTGGTTCAAATACATTTAATTGTAATTGTCCACCTTCACTTGCCATTGTAATAGTAACATCTGCACCAATTACTTGGAAAGCTACTTGATTTACAACTTCAGGAATAACAGGATTAACTTTACCAGGCATAATTGATGAACCCGGTTGCATTGGTGGTAGATTAATTTCGTTAAATCCAGTTCTTGGACCTGAACTTAATAATCTTAAGTCATTACAAATTTTAGAAATTTTAGTTGCAACTCTTTTTAATACACCAGAAATTTGTACATAAGCCCCTGTATCTTGTGTAGCTTCAATTAAATCTTTTGCAGTCACAAAAGGTCTTCCTGTAACTTCTTGTAATCTTTGTTCAACTTCATGTGCATAATCAGGATGAGAACAAATACCTGTACCAATTGCTGTTGCTCCTAGGTTCATTTCTCTTACTAATTGTTGAGACTCAATTAATCTTTGTATGTCTTCAGCAATCATTGTTTCATATGAATGAAATTCTTGACCTAATGTCATAGGAACAGCATCTTGTAATTGTGTTCTTCCCATTTTAATTACATCTTTAAATTCAATTGCTTTTTTTGCAAAAGAGTTTTGCATTATTTTCATTGCATCTGTTAATTCATAAATTTTTTCAAATAATGCAATTCTAAATGCTGTTGGATATGAATCATTTGTTGATTGTGATTTATTTACATCATTATTTGGGTGTAGATATTGATATTCACCTTTTTTATGACCAAGTAATTCTAATGCTCTATTTGCAATAACTTCATTTGCATTCATATTAACAGAAGTACCAGCTCCACCTTGAATCATATCAACAACAAACTGATCATGTAGTGCTCCTCCCATAATTTCATCGCAGGCTTCACAAATTGCATTTTTTTTATGTTCATCTAATAAATTTAAATTAAAGTTAGCAAGTGCAGTAGCTTTTTTTACTTTTGCTAACGATACGATAAATGTAGGAAATTGTGATAAAGTCACACCAGTAATATTAAAGTTCTCTTGAGCTCTTTTAGTTTGCACTCCATAATATACTTCATCAGAGATTTCTCTTTCTCCAAGTAAATCATGTTCCAATCTTGTTTTCATTTTAGTTGTCATTTTATTTCCTTTTATTATTATTAGAAACTTAACTTTAAAAATTAATATTTCTTTTTAATATTGAAATTGTAATCCTCTAAAATGAACTAAAAGTTATGTTTTTAATAAATCGCATTAAATTAGCTATATTTATAAGAGAAAACTATCTTTATTATAAGAATAATAGATGGTTAAAATATAAAGTATTAGTTTGGAGTATTTGTGTAGAGATATTTGTATTTGTTAATAGTTGAGTTATAAAGGAAAATTCCTTTATAACTTAAGAGTTATTTATCGATGTCTTCGATAAATTTTTTTTCATTTACAGAATCTAAAATTGTTTTAGCAATACTTGCTGTATAAATAGCTATATCCTGTGTTTTTGAAGCTACAGCAGCATTATTTTGTGTTTGTTGGTCTAATTTATTAACTACATCATTAATTTGTTCTATGCTCACTTTTTGCTCATGAGATGATTCAGAAATATTTTGAATCATTTTTTCTGCTTTATCAAGATTTTCTTTTAAACTGATATATCCAATAATCATATCATCTGTAGTTTTTTTACCATCATTTGCTTTAATAGTTGCATTTTCAACTAAATCTTTTATTTCTTTAGCTGCCTCTGCACTTCGTGAGGCTAAGTTTCTTACTTCTTGTGCAACAACTGCAAAACCTTTTCCTGATTCTCCAGCGGTAGCTGCTTCAACAGCTGCATTTAAAGAAAGAATATTTGTTTGAAAAGCAATTTGATCGATTAGTTTGATTGCTTCTGAAATAGATTTAGTTTGCTCATTGATTTGATTCATTGATTCAACACTTGAATTTGCAAGTTCATGTCCTAAATTGATTGACTTAGATAGTTCATCAGAATATTTAACCATTGTTGCTATACTTTGAGTATTATTTCTTATTGTAGATGTAATTTCTTCTAAAGAAGCTGCTGTTTCTTCTAATGACACTGCTGTATTATTAGATGATCTGTTTAATATCTCAACATTTTCAAGTAAGTCTTCTGAACTTTTATTTAATGATAAGCCATTAAGTTTATTTTCTTGTAACATTTTATTAATAATATTACTCAAGTCATTTAACCCCAAAGATATATTACCTGTAGGGTTTTTAATAGTATCTGTAAAATCTAATCGTGAATAATTTTTTAACGACTCTAAAATAGAATTAATGTCTTTATCGACATTAATACTTATTGTTTTAATCATTTCATTAAAAATATCTTTTAATTCATTTAAAGATTTATTAGAAGTAGTACTCTCAACAAAGACATCCAATTTACCTGCATTAATTATTTTTACAACATCTTTTACATTGTTTATAAAATTTCTATCTTTTTCTAAATTATTTTCAACTAGTTCCATCTCTTGATCGATTATACTCGCCATATTCCCGAATTCATCATTAGAAGTAATATTTAATTTTGTAATACTAGTTACTTCTCCTTTTAAATAATTAAAGAAATTTAAGAATCCTTTTTCAAGAGTTTTTAAAGGCTTTAATATTTTTATTAAAGATATATAGATGAATAAAAGAATAGCTATGAGAAGTACAAGATAAAGAACTATTTCAAAAATTATATTTTTATTAATTTCTTTAAAAATAGATTCTTTATCTAATTCAACTACTAAATACCAAGAAACTACAGGAATTTTACTGTAAGCAAGAATTTTTTTTGTATTATTATTATCTAATACTTCACCAAAATTATTATCTGATTTTGTTTTTATTTGTTTAAAGAAAATATTTTCTTTATTTAAAAGTTCTCTATTTTTATGAATTAAGGTTTTTCCATCTTCGGCTAATAAATATGCAAAGCCACCATCTCCCATTTTTAGATTTAATATAGTATCAACTACTGTGTCTAAAAATATATCTGCTCCAACAATTCCAATAGTTACTCCTTCTTTTTTTAAAGGGGCAAAAACTGTTATTATTAATCGCTTTGTTGTATTATCAATAAAAGGCTCAGTTATTCCAGCTTTATTTACTTCTATTGCTCTTTTATACCATGGTCTAAGCCTTGCATCATAATTTGTTTTTATAATATTTTTTAAAATACCATTAGATTTAATTAAATCTCCACTTTCTTGTATTCCAACATAAGTACTTGCAAATTCACCTGCTCTTTCACCTAATAATAATTTACTAACTAAAACTTTATTTGAGATATCTAAATTTTCAGTTAGTATTCCATCTCTCATAGCTTGAATAATTTTGATTTTAGATTCTAAATAGCTATTAATAAACTTAGATGTTTCTTGTGAGATATCAAGCTCTTTTTGCTTTACTAAGTTATATTCTGAGTTATATTTATTTCGTGTATTGTAAAAACCAAGGATTAGGAAAGAACAAGAGATGCTAACTAAAACTAGTAGCAACAACTTCGATTTTATATTATTAATTTTCATTTTTTTTCCTTAAGAATACAAGGAATTGAAATCCTTTGTATTCATGTTATTTAAAGAACTAATAGTGTGAAGTATATTAAGTAATTTTGCATTATTTCACAGTAGCTAATTTTCTTCTCATATAAGCGATTTTAGTTTGAAGAGGTAAGTGTTTAGGACAAGTATCTTCACAACCAAGAAGAGTCATACAACCAAAGATACCATTATCATCACCAACTAATTCATAATAATCTTCAATTGTTCTCTCATCATGTGGATCACATTCAAATCTAGCAATTCTATTTAATCCAACAGCACCTACGAAATCTTCTTTAATAAGTTTTGTACCACAACCAGCAACACAACATCCACATTCAATACATCTATCTAATTCAAATACAGCATCAGCAACTTCAGGCTCAATAGGCATTTCAATATTTGCAATATCTACTTCATGAGAAGAGTGAACCCAAGATTCAACTCTTTTACTCATCTCATCCATCCAAACACCAGTATTTACAGATAAATCTTTGATAAGATTAAATGTAGGAAGAGGAAGTAAAATAATCTCTTTTGGTAAATCTTTTGTTAAAGTTCTACAAGCAAGTTTTGGTCTTCCATTTATCATCATCGCACAAGAACCACAAATCCCAGCTCGACATACAAAGTCAAAGCTCAATCCCGCATCTTGACTCTCTCTAATTTGAGTAAGAGCAATATAAATTGTCATACTAGGAGCTTCTTGAATTTTAAACTCTTCAAAGTAAGCTCTAACATTTTTTTCATCTTGTGGATCATATCTAAGTATTTTAAAAGTTAATTCTCTAGACATTACAAATCTCCTAATCTAATATTTTTTCTTTTATATTCATCTTGAAGTGGAAATGGCATAAGCTTATCTTGGATTTCATATCTATCTTTACCCTCTAATTCCATTTTTTCCACCATCTCATCAACTTGCGCTTGTCTTTGAGCACTAATAGGATTTTCAATTAAATTACCTTTTGCTCCATACCCTCTAAATCCAGGAGGTATTTCCATTTTCATAATATCTAATGGTTCATACTCAACTGTTGGCATAGTATCTCCTTCATTCCATGAAGTAAGAGTTCTTTTTAACCAGTTCGCATCATCTCTTTTTGGATAATCTTCTCTTGTATGAGCACCTCTAGATTCAGTTCTATCAAGTGCACCTTTTGCAACACAAAGAGCTACTTTTAACATCATTGGAACTCTATATGCTTCTTCAAGTTCTGGATTTGCAGTAAGTTGTTTATTTCTTACAGCTACATTTTTAGATTTGATATATAACTCTTCAAGCTCTTTTACTGCTTTTCCTAAACCATCACCATCTCTAAAAATTCCAACATAATCTTGCATAATTTTTTTCATTCTATTTTTGATTTTAAATACATCATCTCCACTATCTTTAGAAACTAAGTTTTTCATATAAGCTTCTTTTTCATGGACAAATTTTTCAATAACATCTGTTTGGATATCTATTTGAGTCTCTATACAATAATCTGCAAAATAATTTCCAACAATCATACCAGCAACAACTGTTTCAGAAACAGAATTTCCTCCAAGTCTATTAAATCCATGCATATCCCAACAAGCAGCTTCTCCACAAGAAAATAGCCCTTGTAATGTTTGTGATTCTCCTGTTGGTTTTGTTCTAATACCACCCATAGAGTAATGTTGCATAGGGTGAACTGGTGCCCAACCTTTTTGACCTTCATCAGCTGGATCTATTCCTGCAAATGATTCACAAATCTCTTGTACATCTCTTAGATTTTTTTCAATATGTTCTCTACCTAAAATTGAAATATCTAACCAAAGGTGAGTTCCATAAACTGAATCAATACCTTTTCCTTTTCTCATATGTTCCATCATTCTTCTTGATACAACATCTCTTGAAGCTAGATCTTTTTTTTCAGGTTCATAATCTGGCATAAATCTATGTCCATCAACATCCCTTAGAACACCACCATCACCACGACAACCTTCAGTTAATAAAATCCCTGATGGGAAAAGTGGAGTAGGGTGAAACTGTACAGCTTCCATATTTCCAAGTTTTGCAATACCTGTTTCTAAAGCAATAGCAGTACCTATTCCTTCACAAATAACAGCATTAGTTGTGATTTCATAAATTCTTCCATATCCACCAGTTGCTATTAAAGTACCTTTTGAAACATAAGCTACAATATCACCAGTAATTAAATCTCTAACAATAGCACCATAACATTTGTTATTGTGGTGAATTAATCCAATTGCTTCTTTTCTATCTTCAATATTTACATTTAATTTTAATGACTCATTGGCAACGGCAAAGAGCATAGTATGACCTGTTGCATCAGAGGTATAACAGGTTCTCCATTTTTTTGTACCACCAAAGTCTCTTGAGTTGATTAAACCATGTTTTTCATCTTCTTCAAAAATATTAGTTCTTTTTGTATTGATAACTGCTTCATGGTTTCCTTTTTTGATTCTAGACCAAGGAACACCCCAAGCTGCAAGTTCACGAATTGCTTTTGGAGCAGTTGTAACAAACATTCTTGCTACTTCTTGATCACATCCCCAATCGCTTCCTTTTACTGTATCACTAAAGTGTACATCTTCATTATCACCTTCACTCATTTTTGCATTACCAAGACTAGCTTGCATACCACCTTGAGCTGCTGCACTATGAGATCTTTTAACTGGAACTAAACTTAAAACTGTTGTACTTAAACCTTTTTGCGCAGCTGCAACTGCTGAACGAAGTCCTGCAAGACCTCCACCAATTACTAACGCATCACAATATTTAATTTTCATATTAAAACCTTTATTTTTTCATTAGTTGTATAGAATCATTAGGATTATATTTCATAGGTGCATGGTCAATTCTGTCCATACCAATTTTTATATAAGCAAATAGTGTTATTACTCCTAAAGTTAAAAAGAAAATACTTACAATTTTTTTTGCTTTCATCATTGTTTTTCTTGTCTCTTTAGGATTTTTCCCATCAAACCAACCCCATTTCATAGCCGCACGATACAATCCAATTGAACCGTGAAGCTCAACACAGATTAATAAAACCATATATAAAAGCCACATATGTTGATTTACAACTCTATATGCACTTGAATATGGACCGATATTTTCAGGTTGTGTAAACATAATATATAAGTGAATTGTTGCTATGAACATCATAATTAATCCACTTATCCATTGGAACATCCACATTGAAGTATCAGGGTGTTTCATCATTTTTGAGTGTTCTCTTATTTTTATATAAGCTTTATATGAAGTAGGAAATTTTCTTATTCCTAAAAGTGCATGGGCAACAAAGATTATTGTAATTATTCCTACAAAAATACTTACAATAAATGGAAGTCCACCATCAAATATAAAATCTAGTTCAAACATTTTAGTTACTGTATACATTGCATTTTCACCAAAAAGTATTGTTGACACAAAAAACATATGTGCCATCATAAAAATTGCAAGTACAACACCAGATGCTGTTAATGCTTTATCAAGTTTAGCAGGCATTCTACTTTTATTGCCATCAGAATCCTGTCCTGTGTAAGCCTCTATAACTTCATTCATTTTCTCTCCTATTAATTAATTCATGTTGAAGAATTTTAGTAGTTGTAAATGAACTAAAAGTGATATTTATTAGTTTTTAAGAGAAAATATTAAAATTTTATGAAAAAAAGATTAGTGTAAATTTTTTTAAGTAATAGTAAAGGTTAGAAGAGAGAAGTCTTAAGAGAGAAAACTCTTAAGACTAATTTTTTCTAATTAAAGATTAGATAGTTCTCCACTTAGCAGGCCCCGTAGTGTGAATAGAAACACCTTCAGTATCAACAGCTACAGTAACAGGCATGTCTTTAACCTCAAACTCATATATAGCTTCCATACCAAGTTCTTCAAAGGCTAAGACTTTTGCTGATTTAATTGATTGTGATATTAAATAAGCAGCTCCACCAGTAGCAATTAAGTACATTGATTTATACTCTTTGATTAAATCAATTGTTGGTTGTTTTCTCTCAGCTTTTCCAATCATTCCCATGATTCCTATTTCCATCATATCTTTTGTAAATTTATCCATTCTTGTAGATGTTGTTGGTCCCGCAGGTCCTACTGCTTCATCTCTTACAGGATCAACTGGTCCAACATAATAAATAAATCTATCTTCTAATTTAACTCCATTAGGAAGATCTTTACCTGCATTTTTATATTCAACTATTTTTTTATGTGCTGCATCTCTAGCTGTTAAGATTTTTCCAGATAATAAAAGTGTATCTCCTGATTTAAATTGAGATAAATTCTCTTTTGTTAAATCTTCTATATTTACTCTTTTAATAGTATCCATTGGTAATTCAATATCTGGCCATAAATCTAAATCTGGTTTATTAAATACTGCTGGTCCATCACCTTTTAGTTTAAAGTGAATATGTCTTGTTGCTGCACAGTTTGGAATCATAGCAACAGGAAGTGATGCTGCATGACATGGATAATCTAATATCTTAACATCAAGTACAGTTGTTATTCCACCAAGACCTTGAGCTCCAATTCCTACTTTATTAATATCTTCATATAATTTAAGTCTTAACTCTTCTAGTGCATTTTGAGGACCTCTTGCTTTAAGTTCATGTATATCAACATGACTCATTAAAGACTCTTTTGCTAAAAGCATAGCTTTCTCAGGATTTCCACCAATACCAATTCCTAATATTCCAGGAGGACACCATCCAGCTCCCATATTTCTAACATTTTCCATAACCCAATCATAAATACTATCACTTGGATTTAATACAGCAAATTTAGATTTATTTTCACTTCCTCCACCTTTTGCTGCAACTGTAATATCTATCTCATCTGAATTATCTACACTTACATGAATAACAGCTGGTGTATTGTTTTTTGTATTTACTCTTTTTCCAGCAGGATCTGATACTACTGAATATCTTAAAGTATTGTCAGGATCTGTATATCCTTTTGCAACACCTTCATTTAATAAATCAACTAACTCTTTTTTAATGTCTAAGTTAGCTTTTAATCCAACTTTTACAAAGATATTAACGCTTCCTGTATCTTGACATAAAGGTCTATGACCCATTGCACACATTTTTGAATTTATTAATATTTGTCCTATTGCATTTTTTGCAGCTTCACCTTTTTCTACATTATAAGCTTCTACCATTCCTTTTACAAAATCTTCTGGATGATAAAACGATATGTACTGACATGCGTCTGCTATACTATCTATTATATCTTGTTCGGTTATTTTTTTCATAATGTCCTCCTTAAGAACCTTTAACAGTAGCTAATTTTCTTCTCATATAAGCGATTTTAGTTTGAAGAGGTAAGTGTTTAGGACAAGTATCTTCACAACCAAGAAGAGTCATACAACCAAAGATACCATTATCATCACCAACTAATTCATAATAATCTTCAATTGTTCTCTCATCATGTGGATCACATTCAAATCTAGCAATTCTATTTAATCCAACAGCACCTACGAAATCTTCTTTAATAAGTTTTGTACCACAACCAGCAACACAACATCCACATTCAATACATCTATCTAATTCAAATACAGCATCAGCAACTTCAGGCTCAATAGGCATTTCAATATTTGCAATATCTACTTCATGAGAAGAGTGAACCCAAGATTCAACTCTTTTACTCATCTCATCCATCCAAACACCAGTATTTACAGATAAATCTTTGATAAGATTAAATGTAGGAAGAGGAAGTAAAATAATCTCTTTTGGTAAATCTTTTGTTAAAGTTCTACAAGCAAGTTTTGGTCTTCCATTTATCATCATCGCACAAGAACCACAAATCCCAGCTCGACATACAAAGTCAAAGCTCAATCCCGCATCTTGACTCTCTCTAATTTGAGTAAGAGCAATATAAATTGTCATACTAGGAGCTTCTTGAATTTTAAACTCTTCAAAGTAAGCTCTAACATTTTTTTCATCTTGTGGATCATATCTAAGTATTTTAAAAGTTAATTCTCTAGACATTACAAATCTCCTAATCTAATATTTTTTCTTTTATATTCATCTTGAAGTGGAAATGGCATAAGCTTATCTTGGATTTCATATCTATCTTTACCCTCTAATTCCATTTTTTCCACCATCTCATCAACTTGCGCTTGTCTTTGAGCACTAATAGGATTTTCAATTAAATTACCTTTTGCTCCATACCCTCTAAATCCAGGAGGTATTTCCATTTTCATAATATCTAATGGTTCATACTCAACTGTTGGCATAGTATCTCCTTCATTCCATGAAGTAAGAGTTCTTTTTAACCAGTTCGCATCATCTCTTTTTGGATAATCTTCTCTTGTATGAGCACCTCTAGATTCAGTTCTATCAAGTGCACCTTTTGCAACACAAAGAGCTACTTTTAACATCATTGGAACTCTATATGCTTCTTCAAGTTCTGGATTTGCAGTAAGTTGTTTATTTCTTACAGCTACATTTTTAGATTTGATATATAACTCTTCAAGCTCTTTTACTGCTTTTCCTAAACCATCACCATCTCTAAAAATTCCAACATAATCTTGCATAATTTTTTTCATTCTATTTTTGATTTTAAATACATCATCTCCACTATCTTTAGAAACTAAGTTTTTCATATAAGCTTCTTTTTCATGGACAAATTTTTCAATAACATCTGTTTGGATATCTATTTGAGTCTCTATACAATAATCTGCAAAATAATTTCCAACAATCATACCAGCAACAACTGTTTCAGAAACAGAATTTCCTCCAAGTCTATTAAATCCATGCATATCCCAACAAGCAGCTTCTCCACAAGAAAATAGCCCTTGTAATGTTTGTGATTCTCCTGTTGGTTTTGTTCTAATACCACCCATAGAGTAATGTTGCATAGGGTGAACTGGTGCCCAACCTTTTTGACCTTCATCAGCTGGATCTATTCCTGCAAATGATTCACAAATCTCTTGTACATCTCTTAGATTTTTTTCAATATGTTCTCTACCTAAAATTGAAATATCTAACCAAAGGTGAGTTCCATAAACTGAATCAATACCTTTTCCTTTTCTCATATGTTCCATCATTCTTCTTGATACAACATCTCTTGAAGCTAGATCTTTTTTTTCAGGTTCATAATCTGGCATAAATCTATGTCCATCAACATCCCTTAGAACACCACCATCACCACGACAACCTTCAGTTAATAAAATCCCTGATGGGAAAAGTGGAGTAGGGTGAAACTGTACAGCTTCCATATTTCCAAGTTTTGCAATACCTGTTTCTAAAGCAATAGCAGTACCTATTCCTTCACAAATAACAGCATTAGTTGTGATTTCATAAATTCTTCCATATCCACCAGTTGCTATTAAAGTACCTTTTGAAACATAAGCTACAATATCACCAGTAATTAAATCTCTAACAATAGCACCATAACATTTGTTATTGTGGTGAATTAATCCAATTGCTTCTTTTCTATCTTCAATATTTACATTTAATTTTAATGACTCATTGGCAACGGCAAAGAGCATAGTATGACCTGTTGCATCAGAGGTATAACAGGTTCTCCATTTTTTTGTACCACCAAAGTCTCTTGAGTTGATTAAACCATGTTTTTCATCTTCTTCAAAAATATTAGTTCTTTTTGTATTGATAACTGCTTCATGGTTTCCTTTTTTGATTCTAGACCAAGGAACACCCCAAGCTGCAAGTTCACGAATTGCTTTTGGAGCAGTTGTAACAAACATTCTTGCTACTTCTTGATCACATCCCCAATCGCTTCCTTTTACTGTATCACTAAAGTGTACATCTTCATTATCACCTTCACTCATTTTTGCATTACCAAGACTAGCTTGCATACCACCTTGAGCTGCTGCACTATGAGATCTTTTAACTGGAACTAAACTTAAAACTGTTGTACTTAAACCTTTTTGCGCAGCTGCAACTGCTGAACGAAGTCCTGCAAGACCTCCACCAATTACTAACGCATCACAATATTTAATTTTCATATTAAAACCTTTATTTTTTCATTAGTTGTATAGAATCATTAGGATTATATTTCATAGGTGCATGGTCAATTCTGTCCATACCAATTTTTATATAAGCAAATAGTGTTATTACTCCTAAAGTTAAAAAGAAAATACTTACAATTTTTTTTGCTTTCATCATTGTTTTTCTTGTCTCTTTAGGATTTTTCCCATCAAACCAACCCCATTTCATAGCCGCACGATACAATCCAATTGAACCGTGAAGCTCAACACAGATTAATAAAACCATATATAAAAGCCACATATGTTGATTTACAACTCTATATGCACTTGAATATGGACCGATATTTTCAGGTTGTGTAAACATAATATATAAGTGAATTGTTGCTATGAACATCATAATTAATCCACTTATCCATTGGAACATCCACATTGAAGTATCAGGGTGTTTCATCATTTTTGAGTGTTCTCTTATTTTTATATAAGCTTTATATGAAGTAGGAAATTTTCTTATTCCTAAAAGTGCATGGGCAACAAAGATTATTGTAATTATTCCTACAAAAATACTTACAATAAATGGAAGTCCACCATCAAATATAAAATCTAGTTCAAACATTTTAGTTACTGTATACATTGCATTTTCACCAAAAAGTATTGTTGACACAAAAAACATATGTGCCATCATAAAAATTGCAAGTATAACACCAGATGCTGTTAATGCTTTATCAAGTTTAGCAGGCATTCTACTTTTATTGCCATCAGAATCCTGTCCTGTGTAAGCCTCTATAACTTCATTCATTTTCTCTCCTTAATTGAATTACTTATTCTGAAAAGGAGTTTATAGGAGGCAAATGTCATTAATATGACTTTATTAAAAAAATGTAATATTTTTTATTCAGATATAATTAATACTTATAAAATAATAAAAAGAATTATGATTTTTTTAAAAGTGAAGATAAACTTAACACATAAAATTAAGTTAATTAAATTAATCTTCTACTTAATAAAAATTGAGTATTATTGTGCCTTTATAAATATATGATAATATATATCGTTTGTGTGATTTTAAAGTACTTGACTACTAAAAGGAAAAAAGAAGATGTTAGATTTAGCGATAATCGGAGGAGGACCAGCTGGACTTACAGCAGGTTTGTATGCGACAAGAGGTGGATTAAAAAATGTTACGATGTTCGAGATGGGAATGCCAGGAGGACAAATCACAGGAAGTAGTGAAATAGAGAACTATCCTGGACAAGCAAAAATAGTAAGTGGGATGGACTTGATGGAATCATGGCCAGAACAAGCTATGAGATTTGGATTAAAACATGAGATGAATCAAGTATCAAAAGTAACAAAAACAGGTGATGTCTTTACAGTAGAATTAAGTGATGGAACAAAACAAGAAGCAAAATCAGTATTACTAGCAACAGGATCAGTTCCAAAAAAAGGTGGGTTCAAAGGTGAGAAAGAACTTTTCGGAAGAGGAGTATCGACTTGTGCCACTTGTGATGGATTCTTTTATAAAAATAAAGAAGTAGCAGTAATAGGTGGAGGAGACTCAGCCTTAGAAGAAGCAGTTTATTTAGCAAAGATGTGTTCAAAAGTATACTTAGTTCATAGAAGAGATACATATAGAGCAGCACCAAGTACAATAGAACATATGAAAGCTTGTGAGAATATAGAAGAAGTTACAAATGTAACAGTAGAAGAAGTATACGGTGATGCATCAGGAGTACTTGGACTAAAAGTAAAAAGTAAAGAGACAGGTGATATAAGAGACTTACCAGTTCCTGGAGTATTTACATTTGTAGGAAGAGATGTATTAAGTGATAGCTTAAAACAAGAAGATGGAAGTTACCTTTGTGAAGTAAATGAAGCAACAGAAGTAGTGGTAGATTTAAAGATGAGAACAAATGTACCAGGACTATATGCAGCAGGTGATGTAAGAATAGATGCAGCGAAACAAGTAGTATGTGCAGCTGGCGATGGTGCTACTGCTGCTGTTAATATTATTGAATATTTAGGATAAACAAATATGATAAATGTAGGTATACTAGGTAGTACAGGTAGAGTTGGGTCACTTTTAATAGATGATTTACAAAATGATGAGCAAGTGAAATTAAGCGCTTGTCATGTTTCTAATAAATTAAATAAAACTGTTCCCCAAGGTACAGTTGTAACAAATGATATAAATACACTTTTAGAAAGTTCTGATGTTGTTATAGATTTCTCAGTACCAGCTGCAACAGAGCTTCTTCTTACTGAAGTTATTGAAGGAAAGAATAAAAAGCCCTTAGTAATTGCAACTACTGGATTCTCTAAGCATCAACAAAATTTACTTATAGAAGCTAGTAAATTAGTACCTATTTTATATGCAACTAATATGAGTTTGGGAGTTGCAGTTTTAAATAAACTTGTTACTCTTGCTTCTAAAACATTAAAAGATTTTGATATAGAAATTGTAGAACAACATCATCGAAATAAAGTTGACTCTCCTTCAGGTACAGCTTTAACACTTGCAGAACATGCAGCAAGCGCAAGGGATTTAAATCTTGATGATGTAAGAGTTTCAGGAAGAGATGGTATTATTGGTGCAAGATCTAAAGATGAAATTGCAGTTATGAGTTTAAGAGGTGGAGATATTGTTGGGCGCCACACTGTTGGCTTATACAATGATGGTGAATTTATTGAATTAAATCATACAGCAACTTCTAGAAATACTTTTTCAAAGGGTGCTATAAAAGCTGCTAAATGGATTGTAAATAAAGAAGCTGGTTTATACTCAATAAATGATTGTTTAGGTCTATAAGGAAATAATATGTGCGCAATAGTTGGAATTTTTGGTAATGAAAAAGCTTCTAGGTTGGCCTCTTTGGCTCTGTTTTCTATGCAACATAGAGGACAAGAAGCAACGGGAATATCTTCATCAAGTGATGGTAAAATTTATACTATTAAAAATAGAGGACTAGTTTCTGAAGTTTTTGATAATAATGCTTTAGAGTATCTAAAAGGTAACATGGCAATAGGTCATAATAGATATTCAACTGCAGGTGGGGACTCTATTTTAGATGCTCAACCAGTATTTGCAAAATATAAATTAGGTGAAATATCGATAGTGCATAATGGAAATTTGATTAATAAAAAAGCTGTAAGACAAGACTTAATCGATAATGGTGCTATTTTTCAAACGGGAATGGATACTGAAAATTTAATTCATTTAATTGCAAAGAATTCAAAAGATAGATTAAGAGATAGAATAAAAGAGGCTTTAGATAAGACTATTGGAGCATATTGTTTTATAATTCAATCACGGTCTAAACAGTTTGTTATTAGAGATAGATATGGAATTAGACCATTATCAATTGGAAAATTAAAATCTGGTGGATATATAGTTGCTAGTGAAACTTGTGCTTTTGACTTAGTTGATGCAGAGTTTATAAGAGATGTAAGACCAGGTGAAATGCTTATTTTTAGTGAAAAAGTAGAAGAGCCAGAATCAATTCAACTATATGAGCCAGAATATAGACCTTGTGCTTTTGAATATGTATATTTTGCAAGACCAGATTCAGTAATTGATGGTAAAAGTGTATATAGAGCAAGAGAAGATATGGGAAAAACTTTAGCTATTAATGATAGAGGAAATAATATCAAAATAGATATGGTTATTCCAGTTCCAGATTCAGGTGTTCCTGCAGCCCTTGGTTATGCAGCAGAAAGTGGAATTCCTTTTGAACTTGGGATTATTCGAAATCATTATGTTGGAAGAACATTTATTGAACCAACACAAGAAATGAGAGATTTAAAAGTTAAAATGAAATTATCTCCTATGAAGTCACTAATTGCAGGAAAATCTCTACTTGTAATTGATGATTCTATTGTAAGAGGAACTACATCTAGAAGAATTGTAAAAATTCTAAAAGAAGCTGGAGCTAAAGAGGTTCACTTTAGAGTTGCAAGTCCAGAGATCAAATTCCCTTGTTATTATGGAATTGATACGCCTACAAAAGAAGAGTTAATCTCACATCGTATGAATAAAGAAGAGATTAGAGAACATATCCAAGCTGATACTTTAGAATATCTTTCAATAGAAGATTTAAAGAACTCTATTGGAAATGATAGAAATTATGCCTTAGAAAGTTTTGATGGTGACTATTTCGTTACAAAATAAAAAAATAAAACAAAAAAAATCTTTAGAAGAGCTACTTACTATTGGAAAGTATTTCCGTAGTAAGTTTGGTGAGACTATTTATAAAGTTCCAATCTCAATATCTGGATTTACTTGTCCAAATATTGATGGAACTGTAGCAAAAGGTGGTTGTAGTTTTTGTGAAAATGACTCTTTTTCTCCCAACTTACAAGAAAAAAAAGCCAAATTTAAACTGCATCCTTCAAATCCTTCAAATCCCTATTTAGATCGACAATTAAAACAACTAGAAATGCAATTTAATGCCACAAAAGAAAGACTTGGTAATAAATTTGGTACAAAAAAATTTATAGTTTATTTTCAATCTTTTACAAATACTTATGCCCCCTTTGAAACACTGAAAGCTCTTTATACAAAAGCTTTGTCCTTTGAAAATGTAATTGGTCTTAGTATTGGTACAAGAACTGATTGTGTTACTGATGAAATATTAGATTATTTAGCTGATTTATCAAAAGAAAAAGAGATTTGGATAGAGTATGGTATACAATCTTTTTATGATGAAACTTTAGAAAAAATAAATAGAGGTGATACATCTTTAAATATCAAAAAGTGGATTACAAAATCAAAAGAAAAAGGCTTGAATGTTTGTGGGCATTTGATTTATGGTTTGCCAAATGAAAACCAAGAGATGATGTTAGATACTCTAAAACAAACAATTGAATTAAATATTGATTCAATAAAATTTCATCCTTTATATGTAGTTAAAAATACACTTTTGACAAATGAGTATAAAAAGGGAAGATTTACCCCAATAAGCGAAGAGTTATATATAGATACGGTTGTAAAATCTATTAAAATGCTTCCTAAAAATATCTCTATTCAAAGAATAACAGCTGGAATTTCTGATAATAGTTTGTTAGCTCCATTATGGTGCAAAGATAAACACGCACAAATACAAAAGATAAAAAAGGCTTTAGTAAAAGAGGGATTGAGGTATTAATTTGTATCTATTAAGATACAAATTAACTTTTTATTTTGAGAAGATAGTCAACTACATTTTCGATAAATGCATCATGTTTTCTATCTTTTCTATAGGCAATATATAGTTTTCTAGTCATTCTACTATTCCCTATTCTTGATTCAAATAATGTATTTGATTTAAGTAATGAGTCAATAGCATTTCTTGAAACAATTGAAACTGTTGGTGTTCCAGTAATTTCAGAGTGTAAAACTGTTTGAATGATTGTTGTAGCACTTGTAACTTCACTTGTAATATCAAATTGGTCACAGTCTGGAAAATTCTCTTTATCAAGATTTTCTTTAAAAATCATTCTTGTATTTGAATCAGGATTTCTACAAACCCACTTGTAAGATAGTAAATCTTCAGGTTTAGCTCGTGCTGGAAGTTTTTGATTTGAAAATATTACAATCTCATCTTCCATCCATTCTCTATAAATAATATCATCATTAGTAATATAGTTTTCAACTAAGGCAATATCAATTTTTTTATCTAATAAATCTGCTATTGTTTTATGAGAAACAGAGACATTTATAGAGACATCATTATGAATATCTCTTTTTAATTGATTTAAAAATCGAGGAAGAATGTAGTTACCTATGATAAATGAAGCACCAAACATAAATGTAATATCTTTGTTCATTATTTTTAATAACTCTTTTTCACAATTACTTACAGTTCGTTCAATTTTTTGAGCGATGTTATAAAGCATTTCGCCTTCTTTAGTTACTTTGATACCATTTTTCTTTCTATCAAGTAATTGCACTTCTAAATATTCTTCTATGAATTTCATCTGCTGAGTAACGGCAGGTTGTGAAATACCAAGCTTAGCAGAAGCTTTTGAAAAAGACTTTTCTCTAACAACTGTTAAAAATGTATTTACTTTTGCAAAATCATTTAACATTGATTTAAAACCTTTAATTTTTATTGGCAACATAATAACATTTATTTTTAAACATAAATATTAAAGATTATAGTTTTATTTTATTTTTGATATAATAAAAACTAATTGGAGTTAAAATGTCAGAAATTTTTTTATCAGGTTTAAATGAATCACAACAAAAAGCAGCTAAACATATCGATGGATCTTTATTAATTTTAGCCGGGGCTGGCTCTGGTAAAACTAAAACTATCACAACAAGATTAGCATACTTAATATCAATAGGGATAGATCCTACTTCAATACTAACATTAACTTTTACAAATAAAGCAGCAACAGAAATGAGGGAGAGAGCTTACGCCATGATTGGCTCAAATATGAGCACTCCTCCAATTTTATGTACTTTTCACAAATTTGGTTTACTATTTCTAAAGTTTTATATGAGCGAACTAAATAGAAAGAATAACTTTATAATAATAGATACCGATGATAAAAAAAGAATACTAAGAACCATAGAAAAAGATATACCTGTTGCTATGCTAGTTTCAGAAATATCAAAATATAAAAATACACTATTGACTCCTACTCAAGTAAAAGCAGGAGCTGAACTTAAGATTTATCAACAAGTAGCAGATGTATATGAAAAGTATGAAAATTATTTATTAAAAAATAATTTAGTTGATTTTGATGATTTACTTTTATTGCCATATAAAATACTATCAAACAATGAATCATTGGCAAAAGAGACAAGTGCTAAATATCAATATATCATGGTAGATGAGTATCAAGATACAAATGAATTACAATATAAGCTTTTAAGACTACTTTGTATGACACATAGTAATTTATGTGTTGTGGGTGATGATGACCAATCTATTTATGGGTGGCGTGGTGCAACTATAAAAAATATTTTAAATTTTACAGAGCACTTTGAAAATACTTTAGTTGTAAAACTTGAAGAGAATTATAGATCAACAGATACAATACTTGACCATGCAAACCAATTAATAGAACACAATCGTGATAGATTAGGTAAAAGATTAATAGGGACAAGAGCAAAGGGTGATAGCGTAAGAGTTTATGAATCACATGATGAAAATGAAGAAACAAGAAAAATAATTGGAGATGTTAAAAAACTTTTAGATAGTGGAGTAAGAGGTAGAGATATTGCTGTATTGTTTAGAGTTAATGCCCTTTCTAGATCACTAGAAGAGGGATTTAATAAAGCTGGATTAAACTATAAACTTGTAGGTGGTATGAAGTTCTACGAAAGAGCAGAAATAAAAGATTTAATTGCTTATTTTAGAATTATTACAAATTCATATGATAACTTCTCTTTTAAGAGAATTATAAACAAACCAAAAAGAGGTATAGGAAAAACTACAGTTGATAAACTTGAAGCAAAATCAGTTGAACTTAAAAAACCTATTTTTGAAATAATTGATGAATTCTCACCTGATGAGTTAAGTGTTATTGTTGGAAAGAAAAATTCAAGAACACTAAAAGTATTTCTAGCATCAATTTTAGATTTAAAAGATACGCTAGAAGAGTCTAAAATGAGATTTTTAGATATTTTTGAAGATACTTTTGATTTTAGAGCTTCATTTGAAAATCTTCCAGATGGATTTGAAAGACAAGCAAATATTGATGAGTTTTATGGATATGTTAGGGATTATTTTATTCAAAATCCTCTTTTGGAACTGGATAATTTTTTAAATGAAATTGCCTTAGGAACAGAAGACACAGAACTTGAAAATGAAGCAATATCAATGATGAGTATACATGCTTCTAAAGGTTTAGAATATAAAAATCTATTTATTATAGGTATGGAAGAGGGTTTTTTTCCAATAGTTGGAGATGGAAGTGATACCGAAGAAGAGAGAAGATTAGGATATGTGGCATTTACAAGAGCTATGGATAATCTTACTTGTAGTTTTGTACACTCAAGATTTTACAAAGGAAAAAGAACTTCTTTATTAAAAAGTAGATTTTTAGCAGAATCAGGACTAATAAAAGGTTCACTAATGATTCAACAACAGTCATCATCATATAAAAAAGGTGATTTAGTACAACATAAAATTTTTGGGATGGGAAGAGTACAAAAAGCTGTAAAAGCTGGAAAAGACTTTAAACTTACTATTAATTTTGGTGGAACTAAAAGAGATATTCTTTCGTCGTTTGTAGAAAAAGCTTAAGAGTTACATGCAAAAAAGAATTTATAATAAAGAAGCATTAAATAAGTTAATTGTTGTAAATAAACCCATGTTTATGAGTTCAAATTCTTATTTAAACAGAATAAAAAGAAAATACAAAAATAAAAAAGCTGGATTTTCAGGGACTTTAGACCCTTTTGCAAAGGGATGTTTGATTGTTGCTTTTGGGCAATACTCAAAACTTTTTCAATTTTTTAAAAAGACTCCTAAAACTTATAGAGCAGTTATTTGGTTGGGGGCTATTTCTGAATCCTTTGATATAGAAAATATTACTTCTATAAATGAACATAATAAGTTAAAAGCCGATGATATAAAAAAAAAGATAAATGATTTACAAAGGGAGATAGAATATTATCCTCCAAAATTTTCTGCTAAAAAAATAAATGGAGAGCGAGCATACAATTTAGCCCGAGAAGGTAAAGATGTAGAGATGAAAAAAAGTGTCATGAAAGTTTTTGACACAAAATTTATTTCATATAATCATCCTTTTATCACTTTTGAAGCAAGAGTTAGTGAGGGGAGTTATATAAGAAGTTTAGCTCAAATCTTACTTGAAAAGTTAAGTTCAACTGGTACTTTGTCTTATTTGAATAGATTAAATGAAGGAGAGTTTTTTTATGAAAATGAAAAAGACTTAAATCCTTTGGATTATTTAGATATAAAACAGATAAATTATAGTGGTGAAAAATCATATTTTGAGCAAGGTAAAAAAATCTTGTGTGAATATTTGGATGAAAAAGAAGATGGAAAATATTTAGTAAAATTTGATGATTTCTTTTCTATAATTGAAATAAACAATAATGAAGTAAAATATATATTAAACAAGGTAATGATATAAATGAATATAAGCGCTAAATCATATGCAAAAGTTAATATCTTTTTAAAAATTGCTGGTAGTAGAGATAATTATCATGAATTAGTTTCTAGATTTGTAAGAGTAAAAAATTTATATGATACTATTACTTTTATTCCAGAAAATTCAACAAATGAGTTTAATCTTATTGGTGACTTTGGATGTGAAACACAAAAAAATACAATATATAAAGCATTTTTAGCTTTAAGAGATAATTGTCCAAAAATAGATGCTTATTTTAGAATTTATAGTATTAAAGTTGATAAAAGAATTCCAGAGTTTGCAGGACTTGGTGGTGGAAGTTCAAATGCTGCAACATTTTTAATAATGGCAAACAAACTATTTGATTTATATTATTCAAAAGAAAAACTAGCAAAAATTGGTGCAAAGATTGGTGCTGATGTTCCATTTTTTATTTATGAATATGATAGTGCAAATGTAACAGGTATTGGTGAAATAGTTGAAAAGTATGAAGAAGATGCACTTGACATAGAAATCGTAACTCCTAAAATTGAATGTAATACAGGTAAGATATTTGCATCATTTAGAGAGAGTTTTTACAAAGAGATTTCAAATGAAGAAAAAAGTAGACTTTTGAGTATGAGTTCAATAGATATTTTAAAACAACTTAATACATTTGAAGCAAATGATTTATATGAACCAGCATTGAAAAGTTATCCACAACTTGAAGATTATGGAAAAAAAGATTGGTTTTTTAGTGGAAGTGGAAGTAGTTTTTTTAAGGTGAAAAATAATGGCTAAGAAAGAAAAAAATATTAATTTAACATTTAAGAATAAAAAGGCATTTCATGACTATTTTATACTTGAAAGTTTTGAAGCAGGTATAGAACTTCTAGGAAGTGAAGTAAAATCTATAAGAGAAGGAAGGGTAAATCTAAAAGATTCTTATATAAGAATTATAAAAAATGAGGTCTTTGTTTTGAATATGCATATCTCATATTTAGAGACTACTCATGCCATGTATAGACCTGAAGAAACTAGACCTAGAAAATTGCTTTTACATAGAAAACAAATAGATAAACTTTTTGAAAAAGTAACTAAAGAAGGAATGACTGTAGTACCCTTAAAACTGTACTTCAATGCTAAAAACTTTGCCAAATTACAAATAGCCTCTGCACAAGGTAAAAAGCTTTATGATAAAAGAGCTGACTTAAAAGAAAAAAGTTTAAAAAGAGAATCAGAACAAGCAATAAAAAATTGGTAAATTTATCAATTCTTTTATACTTCTTTTATCAAAAAAATCTAAATAATCAAATTAGTTACTTTTAGTAATATTAAATGATTCTTAAAAAATATTACTAAACTAAAAAATAATGTTTAAGCTAATATTTATGCCTAATTCGTTAGTATCTTTTCATAAGTGACAGTTCTGTGACTTGTATAAAAAAATTAGTAGGAGGAGATTGATGCAAAACGGTGCACAAATCGAGTACGATTACTCAATTGCAAAAGCCTTTACATTTGCAACAATTCTGTTTGGTATCATTGGTATGTTGGTTGGTGTTATTCTAGCGTTCCAAATGGCTTTCCCACAGTTAAGTGATTTAGCTGGGGAATATGGTACTTTCAGTAGGTTAAGACCTTTACACACAAATGGTGTTGCGTTTGGTTTTACTATGAGTGGTATTTTTGCAGGATGGTATTACATCTCTCAAAGAGTTTTAAAAGTTTCTTTGAAAGAGTCACCATTTTTAATGTTTATTGGTAAATTACATTTTTTACTTTTCTTCATTACAATTCTTTTAGCAGTTGTTACACTATTAGCTGGTATTACAACTTCAAAAGAGTATGCTGAATTAGAGTGGCCTATAGATATCCTTATCACAGTTTGGTGGGTATTATGGGGTGTTGGAATTTTCGGATTGATTGGAATAAGAAGAGAGAGAACATTGTATATCTCAATTTGGTATTTTATTGCATCATTCTTAGCAGTTGCTATGCTACATTTATTTAACAGTATGGAAGTTCCTACTGCTTTATATTCTGGATATGGAGAATGGTATCATTCTGTTTCTATGTATTCTGGATCAAATGATGCATTAGTACAATGGTGGTATGGGCATAATGCAGTTGGTTTTGTATTTACTGTTCCAATTATTGCTTTAATTTACTACTTTTTACCAAAAGAGTCAGGACAAAATGTTTATTCATATAAGTTATCTATATTAGCTTTCTGGGGATTAATGTTTGTTTATTTATGGGCTGGTGGACACCACCTTATTTATTCAACTGTTCCTGATTGGATGCAAACTATGGGTTCTGTTATGTCTATTGTTTTAATTTTACCATCATGGGGATCAGCTATTAATATGCTTTTAACAATGAAGGGTGAATGGCAACAATTACAATCTAATACATTAATTAAATTTATGATTTTAGCATCTACTTTTTATATGTTATCAACAATTGAAGGTCCAATTCAATCAATTAAATCAGTTAATGCAATTGCTCACTTTACAGACTGGATTCCAGGACATGTACATGATGGAACATTGGGTTGGGTTGTATTTATGATTATGGCAGCTTTATATCATATGGCTCCAAGAATGTATGGTAGAGAGATTTATTCTAAATCGTTAATGGATACACAATTTTGGTTACAAACTACAGGTATCGTATTGTACTTTACATCTATGTGGATAGCTGGTATTACACAAGGTATGATGTGGAGAGCATATGATGAATATGGTTCATTAGTTTACTCTTTCATAGATACAGTAAATGTATTAAAACCATACTATACAATTAGAGCTGTTGGTGGATTATTGTACTTAATTGGTTTCTTTATGTTTGCATATAATATGTATAAAACGGCAACTGCAGGTAGAGTTCTTGATAAAGAACCAATCAACGCAACGCCAGTAGCTGCATAAGAAGGAGGAATTATTATGTTTCATTGGTTCGAACAAAGACCGTTTTTCTTTGCGGTATTAGTATTTATATTTATAGCATTTGCAGGTATAGTAGAAGTTATACCAGATTTTGCAAAACAAAGTAGACCTACAGTAGGTACAAAACCATACTCAATATTAGAGTTAACAGGTAGACATGTGTATATTAAAGATTCATGTAATGCTTGTCACTCACAATTAATTAGACCATTTAAATCAGAGACAGATAGATATGGTATGTATTCATTGTCAGGTGAGTATGTATATGATAGACCATTTTTATGGGGATCAAAAAGAACTGGTCCAGATTTAATGAGAGTTGGGAACTATAGAACAACAGATTGGCATGAGAATCATATGATGAATCCTGCATCTGTAGTACCAGGTTCAATAATGCCATCTTATGCTCATGAGTTTACAAATATGGCAGATATAGAGACTGCATATGGAGAAGCTGTAACAGTAAAAGGTGTGTTTAATACTCCTTATGATGTAGATTTAAATGGAGATGGGAAAGTTGATGTTCCATTAGGGACTTTTGAAGAGGCAAAAGCAGAGGCTTTAAAAGAAGCAAAAGCGATTGCTGCTGATATGAAAAATCAAGCTGTAAAAGATGCCGTAGCAAACGGTCAGATTCCTGAGATTGTAGCGCTTATCGCGTATTTGAATTCTTTAAAATAAGAGGTTATTATGAGTCATGAAGAACTGGTTGATTTACAAGGGTATTTGAAATTCTTTCTTTTACTTGTAGTATTTATTATATTTTATTCTTACGCTTACTCTATATATAAAAGAGACAAAAAAGGTAAGAGAGATTTTGAAAAATATTCAAACTTGGTACACGATGATTCAATTGACTCTGAACCTCTTGAAGATAGAAACAACAATTTAGACGAAAAAGAGAAGGAGAAATAGTATGAAATCTATGGTAATAGGTGGAATTATTCTTATCGTCGCTTTATTAGCAGGAACTTACTTCGTTGCAGGTGATGCTTTTAATAGTGATGATTATATCAATAGTTTAACAATGCTTGGAGCAATTGCAATTCTTACAATTACAGTATTTGTTGCTCTTAAGTATATTAATCAAATGAAAAATGATACTGCTGGTGGTGATCTAGCAGAAGAAAAATGGGATGGTATTGGTGAGTATAAAAATCCAATTCCTACAGGTTGGGGTTTAGCATTTATTGGAACAATTGTTTGGTTATTTTGGTACATGACAATTGGTTATCCAACAAATGGATTCTCTCAAATTGGTCAATGGAATGAAGAAACTATTGAATTTAATAAAAAGTTTGAGTCAAAATGGGAAAACCCATCTAATGAAACTTTAACTGCAATGGGTGAATCAGTGTTTTTAGTACAATGTTCTCCTTGTCATGGTGTTGATGCAGAAGGTATTAATGGAAAAGCTCAAAACTTAACAAAAAGAATGTCACAATCTTCAGTTGAGTATGTGATTAAAAATGGTGCAAATAACCTTAAAACAGTATATCCAGGTGGTATGCCTCCAATGATGTTAACAGATGAAAAAGATATTAAAGATGTATCTTCATATGTTGCAGGTGGATTTAAGGGTGAACAACCAGCTGCATTTGGTGTGTGTGCAGGTTGTCATGGTGCAGATGGAAAAGGTATGGCATATGTTGCTCCAAATATCAGAAACTATACAGCAGATTTAATTTCAGCAGTATTAGAAAATGGTAAAAAAGGTGAAATTGGTCAAATGCCAGCATTCAAAGGTAGATTAAATGCTACTCAAGAAAAAGCAGTTGCTGCTTATATTAAAAGTTTAGGAGAGTAATATGGCTAAAAATTCTCAAATGAACGATAACGAGAGAGGTCTTTTTGCTCTTAGTGGAATTACAGGTATGTTGATTGCTACAGTTTTATTACTGTCAATTCTTGCTTTCTTAACAATAAATGCAATAGGTGTTCAACAGAATGAAGCACAAAACTTCTATAAAATCAACCAAGACTTAAATGGTCTTAAAGCTAATAGTCCTGATAATTCAAGTCAGTACGAGCTTGTTGGTAAAGTGAAGTAAGGAGTAAACAATGGATAAAATTATCGGACTATTATTATTAGGTTCAGCTTTACTTACTGCCTATTTATCATTCTTTGATTCTTCAAGAATTTTTGTAGGATAAATGAAAGCTTTCAATATCTTAAAAATAGCAGTGTTATCACTGCTATTTTTTTTAATCCCACTAAATGCAAGCATAAATAAGTATGTATTATCAGACGATGTTGTCATTGATCCAAGAACAGCACAAAAAATACTTGAAATCGGATCTGAAGTAAAAAAGAAAACAAATGTAAATTTGTATGTATATGTAAAAACTGATTTAGGAATAGATAAAAATATACCTATAAAAGAAAAAATGCAATTAATTAAAAAAGAAGAGACTGAATTAACTTCAACTCTAAGTAAACCTTATGCAGTATTAACAATAGCAGTGGAACAAATGCATGTTAATCTATTAATGTCTGAAAAACTCAAAAGTATAATTAATAAAGATGATATTCTAGATGGTTATGTTGTGCCATTACTTGCTTCAAAAGATAAAAATACACTTTTTACAAAAATTAGTGCTGCTGTACTAAATGGATATTCTGAAATGGCTGATGATGTTGCACATGCCAATGGAATTGAAAAACTTGAATCAGGAATTCCAAGTTCAGGTAAAACAGCTGGAACAATTTGGAAAGTATTTATGTATACTTTAGTTATACTAGGTGTGTTTTTATATACTTTTGCAGTATTGAGATCAAAAAAGAAAAAATAGGTATTAAATGAAAAAAAGAAATTATTGGCCGTTATTTTTTATAGCTATATTTACATTTACATTTTCAATGGTAATTTGGACCGTTATGTCAGCTATAAAAACACCAGTACATGAGGATAAATCATTTTTAAGTTCATATCATATTATGGATGTGGAGTTTAATGATATAGTTGATTATAATGAAAAGTTTTCTAAAAAATATAATCTTAAAATGAAAATAAATGATAAAGAGTTTGACTCTTTAGTATTAAATGATGTCTTTTTATCACAAAGAGTGATTGACCAAAAATCAATGCACAAAGATATTTTTAAAAAAGGCATGAACAATATCTCTTTTGATTTAACAACTAAAGATGGAGTAAAAGTTCCAAATTTTAAAATTAGTTTTAAAGTTACAAGAACTACAAATAGTTATTCTGACATTGATATAAACAATGATGAGAAGAAGAATGAAAAATTTACTTTCAATTTAGAAAAAGCTGGTAATTGGAATATTACTGGAATACTTGACACAAATGATGGAGAAAAAGGTTTCTTTTATATAAAATCAAATGCTACAGACAAGTAAAACACTTATAGTATTTCCAACTTCTAGGGCTATAAGAGAATCTATAAAAAGAAGAAGCAATGAGAACTTATTGCTTCCTTCTTATTTAACAATCGATGAATTCTTAAAAAAATCCATATCCATAAAAAATAAAAAATATATTGATGAAGAGCAAAGATTTTTATATTTAAAAGATGCTTCAGATATTAAAAATCTTAACAAACTTGGTATTTCAAATAATTTCACCTCATTTTTAAAACAATCAGATTATTTATTTAGGTTTTTTGGCGAATTAGCTGCTGAAAAAGTTTCAATAGACAGTATTGATGAAGTTGATACTTATGAGTACTATAAAGAACATATAGCTATATTAAAAGAGATTTACAATAACTATGTAACAATACTTGATACAAATAATGTTATTGATAAAATAAATCTTCCTAATAATTATGAACTTAATCAAAACTTTTTAAATAGATATGAAAGCATAGAAATATATTTTGAAGGATATTTTACAAATTTTGAATTAGAAATTATATTTGAAATATCAAAATATACTAAAATAATAGTTAATCTATTTTCAAATAAATACAATCAAAAATCAATACAAAGTTTTATAAATTTTGGTTTTGAATTAGAAGAAGGTTATGAATATAAAATCGATTTAACAAACAAATCTATAATAGAAAAACAAAAAGAAATATCAAACTTGAAAAATACAAAAGCTATTGCATTTACAAGTAGAATAAATCAAATAGCTTTTATAAAAGAATCTATAATAGATGCAGTAAAAAGTGGAATAAAGCCAGAAGATATAGCGTTAATAGTTCCTGATGAAAAGTTTGTAGAGATACTAGAACAATTTGATGATGAGCAATATTTTAATTATGCTATGGGTAAAAGTATAAATAATAGCAAAATTTATAAAGTAGTAAATTCCATATACTCTTATTTAAATGAAAATGAAAGAAAAACAAAAGAATCAATAGAGTTTTATAAAATCAATTCTGAAATGATTGATAGTATTAAAAAAATATGGAATAAAAAACTAGATAAGATAAGTTTTGATATTCTAATTGAATATTTAAAATCAATAGAACACAATAAAGAGTTAATAGAAAAATTTGATGAATTAACTTATAAATTAAATCACCTATTTTTTAATAGTTCTCAAAATATACTTTTCAAAGAAGCTGTAAAAATACTTATTCAAAAAATACAAAAAATAACACTTGATGACATTAACTCTGGACTTATTACTGTAATGGGTTTATTAGAAACTAGAGCTGTTGAATTTGAAGCAGTTATAATCTGTGATTTCAATGAGAACTATATACCAAAATCTAGTATTAAAGATAAATTCTTATCATCAATTATTAAAAAAAGAGTAAAACTTCCCACTCAAAAAGATAGGGAGAATTTACAAAAATACTACTATTATAGATTGATGAATAAAGCAAAAAATCTTTATATTTCATATACTCAAAATGAGACTATGCAAGTAAGTAGATTTGCTGATGAGTTGTTTAAAGATAAAATCAACTCATCTACAAAAGATAAACAATACAAACAAATACTTTATAAAAACAGATCAATAAATCATTTTAATGAAAATATTGAACATGAGATTGATTTATCAAAACAAGAATGGTCAGCTACTTCACTTAAAAAGTATTTAGAATGTAAAAGAAAGTATTACTTAGAGTATATATGCAAAATAAAAGACCATAACATAAGCTTAAAGCCAAAAGGTTTTGAATTGGGAAGTATGGTTCACAAAACATTAGAAAATGCATATAAGAGCTTTGAGGTGCAAAATATTAATTATGAGATTATAAAGTCACTCTTTGAAAAACAGATGAATGAAAATCCCTTTTTACTTTTGGATAAAGAAATATTTTTAAGAAAATTAAATACTTTTGTAGAGTTTGAAAATAAAAGATTTGAAGATAAAAGTTTGAGTGTATTAGAAATAGAAAAAGACTTTAAATTTGATTACAATGGAATAGTTTTAAAAGGAAGTATTGATAGAATTGATAAACAAGATGATAAGTATTTACTCATAGATTATAAAACATCAGCAAGTCTAAAAATTGATAGTGTTAAAACTTATGAAAATAGTGTTGACTTTCAATTGGAATTTTATTATTTAGCTTGCTTAGAACTATTTGGATATGACAATATTAAAGCTTATTATTATGATTTAAACAATTCAAAACTGCTTGAAGAAGTTGTTTTATTTGAAAAGTTAGAGTTACTTAAAAATATATTTATAGAGCTAAAAACAAAAAAAGTAAACTTTGAAAAATGTGAGAAAACATCAACTTGTCAGTACTGTGAATTTAAAACTATTTGTGATAGATAAAAGTACAAGATAATTCTTGTACTTTTATCTTGCAGTTGCTATTAAAACATCTTCAATCATTTTTGTAATATCTCCATCCAATATTGCTTCCACATTTGAATATCCAATATTACTTCTTGTATCTTTTATTTGTTGATATGGTTGCATTACATAAGATCTAATTTGATGTCCCCAACCAATCTCACTTTTTTCAACGCCATCTTTTATAGCTTGTTGTTTTTCTAATTCATATTCATAAAGTCTAGATTTTAACATCTTCATGGCACTTGCTTTATTTTTATGTTGAGATCTATCATTTTGACACTGTACAACTATATTTGTAGCAATATGAGTGATTCTAATAGCACTTTCAGTTTTATTAACATGTTGCCCACCAGCACCACTTGATCTATATGTATCTATTCTTATATCTTTATCTTCAACAACAATATCAATATTATCATCAATTTCAGGACTTACCATTACAGATGCAAATGAAGTATGTCTTTTAGCATTTGAATCAAAAGGAGAGATTCTAACAAGTCTATGAATACCATTTTCTGCTTTTAAATATCCATAGGCATTTTCACCTTTTATGATAAAAGATACATCTTTTAATCCAGCTTCTTCCCCATCTTGATAGTCAAGTACTTCTATTTTGAAATCCATTCTTTCAGCCCATCTAAGATACATTCTATAAAGCATACTAGCCCAATCTTGAGACTCAGTTCCTCCAGCTCCTGGGTGAATAGAAATAATAGCATTAGATGAATCATCAGGATTACTTAGCATTACTGATATTTCAGTAGATCTTATAAGATTGTCTAACTCTTCTGCTTCTGCATGAAGTAATTCAAAAGTGTCTTCATCTTTTTCATCTATTGCCATCTCATAAAGTTCATTTGTACCACTTAAAGACTCATTAGCTTTATTAAATTTAGATAATTTACTCAATATTCTATTTTTTTCAATACCTATTTTAGTAGCTGTTTCAACATCGTTCCAAAAGTCTTGAGAAGATTCTAACTCTTCTATCTCTTTTAATCTTGATTTCAAAACATCAGGTTTGAGTATATCTTTTATATTTTGAAGTTTTTTATTTAATAATTTTAGTAATTCAGAATACTCATAACTATCCACTTATTTTTTTGCCTCATCTTTATTTACTGATTTTAAATAAACATAAATATTTTTCAAGTCATCTTGACTAGTAATAGTTGCATAAGGCATCATAATAAATGCTTGACCTCTATTATATGTTCCAAGATTATAATCTCTCATTGCCATAGTAAAATCATCAAGAGAAAGATCCCTCAAAGGTCTTGAAGTTCCTCTTGCTTCTATTTCACCTTTTTCACCATGACATTGTTGACATTTTGCTATATATCTTTGTTTTCCTGAAACTGACATTGCATAGTTTCTTTTTATTATCGCTTCCTTTTTAGCTGCTTCTTCTTTATCTGCAAGTCTATTCATAATTTGTTTTTCTAATTTATCAATGTCAAAATTACTAACTTTTTCTTCTTTTTTGAATACATAAATATAGTTGTAGCCATTTTTTGTATCTGTAATTTTTATGTCATTTACATTCCAACCCTCATTTTTCATTTCAGAAGGTGATTTTTCTCCTGCACATAATCCCCCGTCAAGTTTTGTATTTTCAATAGTTGACATAGATTTGTGATTTTCTTTAAAGCACATAGTTGTTTGTGCATAAAGTGACATAGTTGTAAGTACTGTAAAAGTAAGTGCTGGAATTAGTTTTATCATTAGTTTATATCCTTTTTTTTAAAAGGACATTTTATCATAAAGTTTCTTGAGTTTTTATTTATAAAAAAAGGTTAGAAGCAAAGCTTCTAACCTTTATGTTTAGTAGTTTATTATATATTTCTAATATTAGAAAGAATATACAATGTTAAGTCTACCTCTTGTACCTTTATCAGTTTTTGCATCACTATCAACTTGACCAAATCTTACATAATATTTGAAGTTTTTAGCCACAGAATGTGTTGCTTGTAATACCCACTCGTCTGCATCAGAGTTGTTAACTGAGTCAATTGTAAATATGTTATAGTTAGCAGAAAGGTTAATTGAATCTGTAACATCTACATTAACATTGATTTTTGTTAAATCAGCATCATCTTTACCATTAAGAGTTAATCCCCAACCTTGGAAACCAACTTCTGCATCATCATCACCATGTAATGCAACACCTGTAGCTTTTACACCAGTTGCATTGTTAATGTCATTAGTCATACCATAATCAAGACCAAATCCAACGATACCAATTTTAGCTTTTGCACCTAATTTAAATAATGATTCAGTATCTGCACCATCTTGATCATGTTTTACAGCTGAGTATCTAGCATATAAAGAAACTACATTGATTTTAGCACTTGCACCTAAAGTATAAGCTTGGTGTCCATCATTACTTGAGTCATTAGCTTCTGCAGCATCTAAATACCATGCATCTAAAGCAACTGGACCAACGTTAGCCATTACACCTAAACCTGCAATTGCTTCTCCACCAGTGATTAAGTTAGTATTTTGTAAATAAGTACCAGCAACAGTTACAGGACCAGCATTAACAACTGCAGTTAAACCATTACCTGTATTTTCATCACCAGTTGAATCAGCTTGAACTGCAAATGGAGATGGAACAGCTTGTTTACCAGCAATAAATGTAGTATTAGCAAGACCTGTATATACGAAGTTTGCTTGAGTTAATGCAAAAGTAGCATTGATATCTGAAACACCAGAATCAATTGATGCCATATCATTACCAGTACCAATAATTGTTTTACTTACAAAAGTAATATCATCAGTTACATTTGATTTAGCAGTAATTGCAATTTTGTATTTACTTTGTGTAAAGTTATTTTTATCTGATTGGTCATCATTACTTCTATCATTATATTGGTATGCAACTGTACCAGATACATCTACACCTTTGATAGCTTCTTCTAAAGGTTTTGCGTTAGCAGTAGTTAAACCAGCTACTGCAACAGCAGCTACTAAACTTAATTTTACGAATTTTTTCATTTGATCTCCTGAAAGGGTTATTTTTAAATCAGTTCCTCGGACGCGCGAACAATCTTCTTGTATAAATACTTGAAAGATACTTTCCGATTCACCGTTGCGAAAATTTTACATGCTTTAAAATTAAAGTTTTCTTAATTTCAAGGTTTTTGAGTAATTTAATCTATTATTTTAAGTTTTATTTATAAAAAAGCCATATTTTATAGGCTTACGCTTACTTTACAATTGGATAAAATATCTGGTTTTTTGATAGTTATATTTAGTTTTTTTATGGAATATTTATCTTTTAAGCATTTTTTCAAATTTAAAAGTGCATCTTCTATCAACTCAAATTTATTTTTTTTCATTAGATTTTCAATATCTAATGCTACTTTTGAGTAATCAATAAATTCAGAATTTATGAAGTTATATGAAAAAGAGCAGTTTATTATAACTCTTTGCTCTTTTTCTCTTTCGAAGGGTAAAATACCAATTATGCAATCAAAAGTAAGGTCTTCAATTTTTACTTTCATTAGACAGCTTTTAGTTCTTCTTTTTTGATAAGTCTTACGATATTTGGAATATGTTTATAAAAAATTATAAATGAAATCAAATACATAGGTGCATTTGAGCCTACTGTTAATCCATTGTTAAATACAATTGCTGCAATTATTACAGCAATCAGTCCTAAAAGAGATGATAAAGAAGAGATTTTTAAAACTTTTGCACAAAATCCCCAAACAATAGCACCAATAAGTGTTGGAATTGGAATTAGTACTAAAAATACTCCAAGTCCAGTTGCTACTCCTTTTCCACCCTCAAGCCCTAAATAAATACTATAACAATGACCAACCACAGCTAACACAGCAATTGTCCAAAGTGTAGCTTCACTTACTCCGAAAGCCTGTGCGATAAGAAGAATGATTGTTCCTTTTATGGCATCAAGAATAACAGTTGCAAGACCTAGTTTTTTTGCTAAGTTTGGGTTTGTCTCTTTTACTACTCTTAGAACATTTGTCGCACCTATTGATTTACTTCCATGCTCTTTTATATTTACTCCTGCAAAGGTTTTTGCTAAGAGTAAACCAAAGGGAATAGAGCCTATTAGATAAGCTAAAATATAAAAAATAAGATTTGTATTTAAAAAATCCATTATGACCTCAATTAATTTTTTTGATTATGTTTAAATGGATTATAACAAAAATTTTGTTATATTCCCGTTAAATGTTAAATATTATAAACCTAAGGGTAAATTTTGAATTTAAAAGATGAAATAATAAAATTAAAAGAAGAACTTGATGTTACTTTAGTCGCTCACTTTTATCAAAGAGATGAAGTGTTTGAGCTAGCTGACATCACAGGGGATTCTTTAGAATTAGCTAAAAAAGCTATGGAAACAAGTAGTAAGTATATCGTATTTTGTGGTGTTGGATTTATGGGTGAGAGTGTAAAAGTTATGAGTCCCGAAAAAAGAGTTCTTATGCCAAAAATTGCCTGTTGTGCAATGGCTAGAATGATTGATGTGGATTATTTTGATGAATCATTAGCCAAATTAAATGCAATGGGTGTTTCAACTGAGGAACTTCTTCCTATTACATATATAAACTCAAGTGCAGCAGTAAAAGCTAGAGTTGGTGAAATGGGTGGTATGGTCTGTACTTCTTCAAATGCTTATAAAATCATTGAAAAAGGTTTGAAATCTGGTAAGAAAATATTTTTTGTACCTGATAGATGTTTAGGACAAAACTTTGCAAAAAGTTTAAATCTAAAATCAACTGTTATAGGTGATGGAAGTGATCCAAAAGAAGCTGATATTATTTGTTATGATGGTTTTTGTTCTGTGCATCAACTTTTTTCAACTGATGATATTGAGTTTTATAGAAATAAATATCCAGATATCTTAATTGCAGTTCATCCAGAGTGTGATCCAAAGATTTGTGATATGGCTGATTTTGTTGGTTCAACTTCTCAACTTATTACATATATAAAAGAATTGGATCCTGAACAAAAAATTGCAGTGGGAACTGAGTATAATATGGTAAATAGATTAAGAGATAAAAATACATATATATTAAGCTCAACTAAACCAGAATGTCCAACTATGAATGAAACAACATTGCAAGATGTTTATAATTGTTTAAAAGAGATAAAAGATGGTAAAGAAGTATTTTCAAATGAGATATTTGTAAATGACAATGTAATCAAGTGGGCAAAAGTAGCACTACAAAGGATGTTTGAAGTATGATTAATATTAAAAAGTTTGTAAAAAATGCTATCATTGAAGATAATGGTAGAGGGGATTTATTCTTTGATGTTGCTCCTAAGGGAAGATTTACAGCAAAAGTTATTTCAAAAGATGATGGTATTTTAGCTGGTGAAATTTATGCAAAAGCTTTGTCAAAAACTGAGAAATTTGATTGTAAATTTTTAAAACATGATGGCGAACAAATTAAAAAAGGTGATATTATTGCTAAACTTGATGGAAAAGCAGCAGTTTTACTTTCATCTGAGAGAACATTTTTAAATATGCTACAACATGCTTCGGGAATAGCTACTATGGCTAATTCTTATGCTTCTATAATAAAAGATTTAGATGTAGTTTTACTTGATACTAGAAAAACAAGACCACAACTTAGAGATTTTGAAAAATATGCAAGTAGAGTAGGAGGTGCAATTAATCACCGACTTGGACTTGATGATTGTCTGATGTTAAAAGATACTCATCTTCGAACAATTATTAATCTAAAAGAATTTATTCAAAGAGCAAGAAAAAGAATCTCTTGGGTTACAAAAATAGAGATTGAGTGTGAAACCTTGTATCAAGTAAAAGATGCAATGGAAGCTGGTGGTGATATAATTATGTGTGATAATATGACACCAGATCAAATACGAGAAGTAGTAAAATATAGAAATGAAACTCATCCTCATATAGTTTTAGAAGCTAGTGGGAATATTAATTTAAAAACTGTAAGAGAGTATGCTTTAACAGGAGTTGATGCTTTAAGTTCTGGAAGTATTATTCACCAAGCAACTTGGTTAGATTTTTCTATGAAATTTGATTAGTGGTTAACTTTTGATTAGTGTTAGTATGTTAGGATTAAAATGATTTTAAAAAGGAGAGTATTTGAGTAAAGATTTTATAACAAACAATAAAGTAAATACAGCTTCTTTCGTGAGTGCTTTAAAATTAATTGAGAATTCAAAATATATTTTAATAATCACTCATGTAAATCCAGACCCTGATACTATTTGTTCAGGACTTGCACTTTCAAATTATTTATCTGAAAATAAAATCAAGCATAAAGTTTTTAATGCTGGGAAAAATCTTCCTGCAAAATGTGATTTTATAAAAAGATATGAAAAAATAACAAACCAAATTCCAAAATTTTATGATTTGGTTATTTCTGTTGATTGTGGTACTTCAAATAGATTTGGAATAACACTTCCAGAGGATATACCTTTGATAAACTTTGATCACCACAAATCAAATGATGATTTTGGAACAATTAATATAGTAGATATCAATAAGTCTTCAACTTCTGAAATAGTATATGATTTTTTTAGGTTTAATGGATTGTATATTACAAAAAATACAGCAGAAGCACTTTATGTGGGAATATATGATGATTCATTGGCTTTTACAACACCTAGATGTGATGAGTTTACTTATGAGAAAATTAATTTTTTAGTTAAATGTGGAGCTAGTCCTGTTTATATTGCAGATAAATTTATAAAAAGGGATTCTTTAGCAAAATATAGGATTTTGCCTAAGATTTTCAATAGTTTAGAACTTCTTGATGAAGGCAAAATTGCAACAATATATGCAACAAAAGAGTGGTTTGAAGAAAGTGGGGCAACAACACTTGAAACAGAAGTTGCACTAGATATGGTTTTAAATATTGCTATTGTAAAAGTAGCGATTTATTTTAGAGTTGTAAATGATAAAGTTAGAGTCTCTCTTAGATCAAAAGAGAAAATAGATGTTTCAAAAGTAGCTTCTACCTTTGGTGGAGGAGGGCATTTAAATGCCGCAGGTTGTGTTATCCAAACTGATGATATATTTGAAGCAAAAGAGATTATATTAAAGGAAATTCTTGAGAAATAAAAGTAGTTTTGGGAAAGTAGTATTATTTATATTTATAATAGGTGCCATTGTAGCTGGTTGTTTTGTTTATTTATCGCCTATGTTTGAGAAAAATCCCCCGAAAGTAGATTTTAAAGATAATATATATTGGAATTTAAAAAGCAAACTAAACCTTGGTATTAGTGATGATAGCGGTATAAAATTTTATAAAGTGATTTTTAAAGATGGAAATAAAGAGATAGTATTAGATTCAAAAGTGTTACTAGAACCAGAAAAGAATATCAACTTAGAATTAAAATCACCAGAACTTGATATGTTCTTTAAAAGTAATGATGTTGAAATAATTGTTGAAGCTGTGGATAGTAGTAAATGGAATTTTTTAGAGGGTAATAAAGTTATTGAGACTTTTCATCTAAAAATTGATAGAAAAAAACCTGTAGCTTCAGTTGTAGCTAACTCTTTTGCAGTTAGAAGAGGTGGAAGTGCTTTAGTTATAGTAAAAGTTGAAGATGAAAATTTAAAAGACTCATATATTACATTTAACAATGAGCAAAGATTTGATTTAATTCCTTTTTATAAAGAAAACTATTATGCAGCAATAATTGCTTGGCCAATAAAAATAGAAAAATTTAATATTGTAAATTTAATTGCAATTGATAAAGCTGATAATAAATCAATAATAAAAGTGCCTTTATACATAAGAAATAGAAAAGATGATAAATCTAATATAAAAATTAGTGATGCATTTATTCAAAATGTAAGTACAAAAGTTTTAGAACAAAGTGGAAAAGATGTACCTGATAATTTAGCTGATGTATTTTTAAAAGAAAATGAAGTATTAAGAAATCAAAATGTGCAAAAAATAGAAGAAGTATCTAAAAAGTTTATGGACAGAGATTTAGTAAGTGGTTTTAATCTTATTCCTTTTAAAAGATTAGAAAACGCTGCAACTGCTGGAAGATTTGGACAAGAAAGATCATATTATCACAATAGTAAAAAAATAGATGAAGCTTGGCATTTAGGAATTGATTGGGCAAGTGTAAAAAAAGCTGATATTTTTACTACAAATAAAGGTAGAGTGATATTTAATGATTATTTAGGAATTTATGGTAATGTTATTATAATAGATCACGGATTTGGTTTACAATCACTTTATGCACATACAAGTTCTTCAAATGTAACTGTAGGTGAAGATGTTAAAGAAAATCAAAAAATCGCAAATACTGGTGCTACTGGTGCTGTTTTAGGAGACCATTTACACTTTGGTGTTTTAGTTCAAGGTTTAGAAGTAGATCCTTTAGAGTGGATGGATAAAAATTGGATTAAAACAAGAATTACAGATATCATAAGTGATGCAAAAAAGGTAATAGATAGCAAATGAAACAAAGAACAATAGCAAAAGCAGTAGAAATAGTTGGAATCGGACTCCATAAAGGTGTTCCTGTAAAAATGAGATTAGAGCCTTTGGAAGCTAATCAAGGAATAATCTTTTATAGGTCCGATGAAGCTTTGACAATTCCTCTAAAAATAGAAAATGTTGTTGATACAAAAATGGCAACAGTTATTGGAAAAGATGGAGTTGTTATTTCTACTATTGAACATCTTTTGTCTGCTGTTTATGCTTATGGGATTGATAATTTGCGTGTTGTTCTTGATAATGATGAGGTTCCAGTACTTGATGGGAGTTCATCTGGGTATTGTATGCTAATTGATGAAGTTGGAATAAAAGAGTTAAGTGAATCAAAAAAAGTAATTAAGATAAAAAAAGAGGTTGAAGTTACAACTGAAGATGGTAAAAGAGTATCTTTAAAACCTTCAAATCACATTGTTTATGATTTTTCTATTGATTTTGAAAATCCAGTAATAGGACAACAAAATTATCACTTTGATTATAGTATAGATGAGTACAAAGAAAATATCTCAAAAGCTAGAACTTTTGGGTTTTTACATGAAGTACAATATTTAAGAAGTATAGGCTTAGCTCAAGGTGGTAGTATGGAAAATGCTATTGTTGTGGATAATGACAAAATCTTAAATCCAGAAGGATTGAGATATGAAAATGAATTTGTAAGACATAAAATTCTTGATGCAATAGGTGATATGTCACTTTTAGGTTATACATTAATAGGTGAGTATGATGCACATGCTGGAAGCCATCACTTAAATCATCTTTTGACAAAAAAAGTTTATGAATCAGAAGAAAATTATGAAATTTTAGATTTAGAAGAAGCACAAAAAGAGAGTTATGTTTTCCAAAAGGCATATGCTTTAGTTGATGCTAATTAAGGGATTATTTGATAGATATTATAGTTATTTCAATTTCAACTCCAATAAAAATTGGGATTTATGAGAATCAGGTTTTAATTAAAGAGATTGAAGAAGAAGGAAAAACTTCTGATATTTTACCTTTAATTTTTGAAAAATTATTACAAGAATATGATATAAAATCTATAACTTATGTAAATACTCCTGGTTCTTATATGGCAATAAAAGTAGCTTATGTATTTTTAAAAACTGTTTGTATTTCTAGAAATATAGAGTTAAATGCTGCTAGTGGATTTTTATTTAATGACAATTCTCCTATTAAAGCTTTGGGTAAAAAGTACTTTTTTAATAAAAATGGTGAAATAATTATAGATTTTTTAGAAGAAAAGAGTATAATTTCGGATTTTAAATTACCAAAAAGTTTAGATAAAACAAAATTTTCATCTAACACTTTGCCAATTTACAATTTACCAGCAGTATAAAAGGAAGATAATTGAGAATTAGTGTGCCAGCTACGAGTGCAAATCTAGGGCCAGGTTTTGATACCCTAGGATTAGCTTTAAAAATAAAAAATCAAGTAACAATAAGACCAGCAAAATTTCATAGTGTATCTTTAAAAGGTGAAGGTTCTAATAACCCTATACTAAAAGATAACAATATGTTTATTGCTATTTTTAATGATTTTTATAATAATTTATCACAAAAGAAAAGATCTTTTAGATTTGAATTTGAAAATCAAATTCCACTATCAAGAGGTTTAGGAAGTTCATCTGCTGTAATTGTTAGTGCAATTGCATCAGCATATGCAATAGAAGAGATGGAATTGCCAAAAGAAAAACTACTTAATTTAGCACTAGCTTATGAGTCTCATCCTGATAATATTACACCAGCCGTTATGGGTGGTTTTACAGTCTCATCAGTTGAAGATAATGAAGTAAAATTTATAAATAAGTCTATTCCTAAGAGTTTAAGTGCGGTAGTTGTTGTTCCTAATAGACCAATTTCTACACAACTTTCAAGAAAAACTTTACCATATAAGTATTCTAAAGAAGATGCTATATTTAATGTATCTCATTCTTCATTATTAACAGCTGCTTTTATGAGTGAAAACTGGGAGATGTTAAAAATAGCCTCTCAAGATAAATTTCATCAAAGTTATAGAATGAGACAAATGCCAGAGCTTTTTGAGGTTCAAAAATGCTCATTAAATTGTGGTGCTTTAATGAGCACTTTATCAGGTTCTGGTTCTACACTTTTTTCTATTTGTTATTTTGAAGATGCAAAGAAAATAGAGAAAGAATTAAGAGCAAAATTTCCACATTTTAAAGTTTTTATTTCTGGTTTTGATAACTATGGAGTTAAAGTTGAAGCATAAAAATTGGAAATTTAATAAATTTTGGATATAATCATTGCCTAAATTAGAAAAACCTATAAGAACTTGTATAGTTTGTCGTAGTAAACTAAGTAAAGAAAACTTAATTAGACTACAGTGTAAGGATTACAAACTTATCAGTTTTGATGGAATAGGTAGGAGTTTCTATATTTGTAAAGAGTGTCAAGAAAAAACTCTTTTAGACGAAGAAACAAAAAAAATTGAAAAAGCACTTTTTAAACAGTGTAAAAAAAAAGACGAGTACTTGGTACAACTTAAGGAGATAATAACGCATGTCAGATAACGTAAGAGTATATGAAATTGCAGAAGAAGCTGGGGCTAGCAGCAACCATGTCATAAATAAAGCAAAAGATTTAGGAATTGAACTTAAATCACCTCAAAGTCAAACAACTGTTGAGGATGCAGAAGAGATAGTAAACTATATAATGACTGGAAAAAGTAAAAAACTTCCACAAAAGAAAAAAGTAGCTAAGAAGGTTGAAGAACCTAAAATAGTTGAAGAAGAACCTGTGGTAAGCGAAGAAACTAAGCCAAAAGAAGAAGTTACTGTTAAAGAAACTAAGGTTGAAGGACCAAAAGAAGAAATTAAGCCAGTAATTGAAAAACCTAAAAAAATTGAAGATACTAGCCCTAAAAAAACTGATGATACTCAAGAAGTTACTGATACTTTATCTGTTAAAAAAGTTGTACCTAAAAGAAGAGGTTTAAAAATTGTTAAAAAGAAAAAACCTGAAGAGCCAAAAGTAGAAAAAAAAGAAGAGCCAAGTTTCTCTTCAGCTGATTCTTCACAAGTAAAAAAACCTATGAAATCTCTTAGTGAAATTTTAGGTGGAAATAATAATCAAGAAAATCAAACAGAAGCCGCAAAAGCTAAAGCTAAAGTTCAAAAGAAAAAAGCACCACCAAGAGCTCATGAACATGGAAAAGTTTTAGAAATATCTAAACAAGAGTTTAAAGAATCTGATGATTCATTATTAGGTGAAGAAGTTGTTTTACTTGATATGGGATTAACTGATACATCAAAATTATTTGATGATCCGCATAAACCAGCAAAAAATAATAATGATAAACAAACTAGAAGTTCAAAACCTGCTGCCTTTGGAAATAGACCTCAAGGTTTAAAAAGAGGTAGAAGAAAGAAAAGAATTAAAAGAGAAGTTGAAACAGCAGAAGTTACTGAAATCACAATACCTGAAGATGTTAGGGTTTATGAGTTTGCAGAAGCTTGTGGGAAAAGTGCTTCAGAAGTAATTACAGTACTGTTTTCTTTAGGAATGATGGTTACAAAGAATGACTTCTTAAAACAAGATGAATTAGAAATTCTTGGTGAAGAGTTTGGTATTGAAGTAACTGTAAGAGATGCATTAGAAGATGTAAATTATGTGGAAGACTTCAATGAAGAAATTGATAAATCTAATTTCGTAACTAGACCACCAGTTGTAACAATAATGGGACATGTTGATCATGGTAAAACTTCATTATTAGATAAAATTAGAAGTGCTAAAGTTGCAAAAGGTGAAGCTGGTGGAATTACCCAACATATTTCTGCTTATACAGTTGAACAAAATGGTAAAAAAATCACTTTCGTGGATACTCCAGGACATGCTGCTTTTAGTGAAATGAGATCAAGAGGTGCAAGTGTAACTGATGTTATTATCATAGTTGTTGCAGCTGATGATGGTGTTAAACCACAAACTGAAGAAGTAATCGCACATGCAAAAGCTAGTGGTTGTCCAATCATTGTTGCAATGAATAAAATGGATAAAGAGACTGCAAATCCTGATATGGTTAAATCACAAATGGCAGAAAAAGAGATGCTTCCTGTTGATTGGGGTGGAGACATTGAGTTTATCGGTGTTTCAGCTCATACTGGTGAAGGTATTGATGATTTACTTGAAAATATTTTAATTCAAGCAGAAATGTTAGAATTACAAGCAGATCCTAGTTCAAAAGCAAAAGCTACAGTTGTGGAAGCTACACTTGAAAAAGGTAGAGGTCCAGTTGCAACTGTAATCGTGCAAAGTGGTACGCTAAGAGTTGGTGATAATATTGTTAGTGATACTACATATGGTAGAGTGAAAGCTATAACTAATGATATGGGACAACCTGTAAAAGAATTAGGACTTTCAGAAACTGGTAATGTATTAGGATTAAATGATATTCCTACATCTGGTTCAGTTATGGTTGTTCAAGATAGTGAAAAAGAAGCTAGAGATATTGCTACTACTAGAGCTGAACATGCAAGAGCAAAAGAGTTATCTAAATCAACTAAAGTATCTTTAGAAGAGATGAGTGGATTAATTGCAGAAGGAAAAATCAAACAACTTCCAGTGATTATTAAAACTGATGTTGGTGGTTCTTTAGAAGCAATTAAAGGTTCATTAGAAAAAATCCAAAATGATGAAGTAAAAGTTAAAATTTTACATGCAGCAGTTGGTGGAATCACTGAGTCTGATGTGGTTTTAGCAGGAGCTAGTGAAGGTTGTATTATCTTAGGGTTTAATGTAAGACCTACTGGTTCTATTAAACAAAAAGCTAAAGCTGATGGAATCACAATCAATACTTACAGTATTATTTATGACTTAATTGATGATATCAAAGCTACATTATCTGGTATGATGAGTGCAGTAATTAGAGAAGAAAATACTGGTCAAGCAGAAGTTAAAGATACATTTGTAGTTCCAAAAGTTGGAACTGTTGCTGGATGTTTAGTAACTGATGGTAAAGTTATCAAAGGTGGACATGCAAGAATCATTAGAGATGGTGTTGTTACATATACAGGTAAAATTTCATCACTTAAAAGATTCAAAGATGATGCAAAAGAAGTTGTTAATGGATTTGAATGTGGTATTATGTTTGAAAAATTCAATGATATAAAAGTTGGAGATTTCATCGAAACATTTATTCAAATTGAAGAAAAAATCAATATAGATTTATAATATGAAAAGTGTAAACCTACAAAGAACAGAGTCTCTACTTATGGAATTAATTCCAGAGGCTCTTGCTACTTTAAATGATAATAGAATAAAATCACTTGGAATTACTGAAGTTAATTGTAGAAACGGTAAATATGATGCAATAGTTTATTATGATGGAAGTGATTATGATAAAAAAGAGCATCAAATACTAAATAATCTTTTATTTAAAGCAAATGGTCATATTAAAACTTATTGTTTAAATGCAACAGGTTGGTATAAATGTCCAAACTTTAAATTTCAAGCAGATGATAAATTAGAAAAAGACTTAAAAATAGAGTCTTTATTTGAAAAAATAAAAAAAGACACAAAAGAGGACTAATGACTTTAGAAGAATCAATTGAAATGACTGTAAAAGGTTGTGGAGTTGAATTATATGATATTTTGACTACTAAAGAAAATGATAGAGACATATTTAGAATTTATATAACATCTAAAGATGGTGTTTCACTTGATAAATGTGCTGAAATCTCAAGATTAGTTTCACCTATTTTAGATACAAATGAACCAATGTATGGAAAATATAACTTAGAAGTAAGTTCTCCTGGAATTGAGAGAAGACTAAAAAGAACAGCTCATTATATATCTTCTATTGGTGAAAAAGTTAAAGTAAAAGATTTTGATAAAAATGTATTAAAAGGTGAATTGGTTTTTGCTGATGAAAATGAAATAAAAGTAAAAACTCAAGAGGGTGAAGAAACTATTGCTTATGATAAAATCTCTTCAGCTTCAACTTACTTTGAATGGTAATATAAGGAAATATGTATGAGTTTTGAAAGCTCATTAACTTTTTTCTTAGTAATATTTATTTTTAGCATTACTCCAGGACCTGGAGTTTTTGCTCTTTTGGCAAGAGGAATGACTCTTGGCACTAAACAATGTATTCCCTTAGCTTTTGGTATGTCTATAAGTGATATTATTTACTTAATCTTCGCATGCCTAGGATTAGCAACAATCGCACAAAATTATGCTTTATTGTTTGAATTTATAAGAATAGCTGGAGCACTTTATCTGTTTTATTTGGGTTATAAGATGTTTACCACACCTATTAAAATTGAAACTGTTTCAAAAGATAAAGCAGCTAAAAAAGATTTTTTCTTAGGCTTTATACAAGGCTTTTTAATCTCAGCTTCTAATCCAAAAGTTATACTATTTTATATAGCTTTTTTACCAACATTTTTAGATATAAAATCCCTAAGTGCTTATGACATTTTTTTAGCTTCTGCTTTAGCATTAGTTGCATTGATGATAGGATTAATGTTTGTATCAATTTTAGCAGCCCAAGCAAAACAAGTTTTAAAATCTCAAAAAGCATTAAAAAGATTAAACTATACAGCTGGTTCAATTATGATTGCAGCTGGAAGTTTCTTATTATTTAATAGGCAAACATAATGGTAATAGACGATAAATTTTATATGAAACTTGCTATTGATGAAGCATGGAAATATCAACTTCTAACTTACCCAAACCCAGCAGTTGGTTGTGTTGTTGTAAAAAATGGTGAGATTTTAGCCATAGAAGCTCACAAAGAAGCAGGAATGCCTCACGCAGAAGTAAATGCCCTAAAAGCTGCATATTTAAAAAAACATGCAAATGATACCTTAAAGATAAAAAAGAGTTCCCATGAGATTCATGAGTATTTATTAAAAAATCATAATAACTTTTTTAATGATTGTGAAATTTATGTAACCTTAGAACCATGTAATCATATAGGTAAAACCCCCTCATGTGCAAAGCTATTAAAAGAGTTAAAACCAAAAAGAGTAATTATAGCTCATGAGGATACAAACAAACAAGCCTCAGGAGGCATACAAACCCTAGAAAGTGTAAATATAGACATAACACTAGATTGTATGAAAAAAGAAGCCTATGACCTTCTATATCCTTTTATAAAGTGGAGCAGTGGAACATTTATATTTTATAAAATGGCACAAACCCTAAATGGCTGTATAGATGGAAAAGTATCATCAACTATGGCACAACTTTATGTACATACACTAAGAGATAAAATAGACCTAATGCTAATAGGTGGAAATACAGTAAGAACAGATAAACCAACCCTAGATGCAAGATACATAGCTGGACGAGCCCCAAATGTAATGATTTATAGTAAAAATAAAATCTTCGATAATAATATCCCCTTATTTAAAGTACCAAATAGAGAAGTAATAATAAGTGATGATTTATTTAAACTACTAGATTATAAGTTTGTAATGGTAGAAGGAATCTATAACTTAATGAATATCCTAAAAGAAAGAATTGACTATATGATACTTTTAGTTAGCCCAAAAATCAGAAATGGAATCAATGCCCTAAATGAAATAGACATGGACTTCGAAATAGTACATGAGAACTATATATGTGAAGAAAAAATAGTTTTTCTAAAAAGAAAGAATTAAACAAATTTTATCAAACTGAAGAAAAGAAATCTCTATCGCAGTTTATAGCGATAAAGATTTGTATTTTTATTTTACTTTTTCTATGTACTCACCGATTCTTGTGTCACATTTAATAATGTCACCTTCTACTAAGTGAAATGGAATTTGTACAACTGCACCTGATTCCAGAGTTGCAGGTTTTTTACCACCTTGAGAATCACCTTTAAAGTTAGGTGGAGTATCTACAATTTTAAGTTCAACTGTCATTGGTGGTTCAACTGTGATTGCACTTCCATTGAAGAACATCATATCACAACTCATACCATCAATAATCCAATCAAAAGCTTCTCCAACTTGGTCATAAGTTAAACCAATTTGTTCGTAAGTATTGTTATCCATAAATTGAAGTAATTCACCATCATCATATAAAAACTGCATAGTTTTTTGTTGTAAATCTGGAGTTTCACATTTATCACCAGCATGGAAAGTTTTTTCAATAACTTTTCCATTTAAAAAAGATTTGATTTTACATCTTACAAATGCTGCACCTTTTCCAGGCTTAACATGTTGATATTCAGTAATTTTGTAAGGGATTCCATCAAGTTGGATTTTCATTCCCTTTTTTAATTCACTCATTCCTATATTTGCCAAAGTTACCCCTTATTAAATTTCTACATAAGAAACTGAAATTGCAGCTTCTAAGTTTTCTAATTGTTTTAAAACATCGTGAGAAACAAAAGTATCAACTAATATAACAGCCAATGCAGAATCTTTTCCACGAGATAATCTAAAGTCAGCGATATTGATATTGTTATCACCTAAAGTTTTTCCAACTGTTCCAATTACTCCTGGGATATCAGAATTTCTTAAAAATATCATATTCCCTTTTGGAGCAATATCAAATACGAAGCCATTAACTTCTACTATTCTTTGAACATCTTCATCAAATACAGTTCCTGAAATAGTATTAACACCTTTTTCAGTAGTGATTTTTACAGTTACTTTATTGCTATAGCCACTGCCATTTACGATTTCGCAAGTATCAACTTTGATGCCTTTTTCTTCAGCCCAAAATTTTGCATTTACATAATTAACTTCATCACCACCAGCAACTTTTAAAGCACCAACAGTTGCAAAAGTTAAAAGTGAATCTAAGTACTCTTTGATTTCACCTTGTCCACTAACAGTTATTGATCTAATAGCGCTTTTGTCAGTTTGTGCACTTAAGAATGCAATTTTTTGAGTTAATTCAATATATGGTTTTACAAAAGAAGGAATTTTGCTTTCATCTATTGGAAGGTTTAGAGCATTTGGGTATGAAATACCTCTTGCTGACTCAATTGCATTTCTTGCAGCTTGAACTGCTATTTCTTTTTGTGATTCTCTAGTATTTGCACCTAAATGTGCAGTTACAGTTATATTTGGTAAATCTAATAATGGATTATTTATTGCTGGCTCTTTTTTGAAAACATCAATTCCTGCCATTGCAATTTTACCTGATTTTAGGTTGTTAAATAATGCTTCTTCATTATATAATCCACCTCTTGCACAGTTGATTAGAATTACTCCATCTTTCATCTTAGCAATTTCAGCTTCACCAATCATATCAATTGTTTCTTGATTTTTTGGTGTATGTATAGTAATAATGTCACAAGCTAAAATATCATCAAAGTTTGTAGTGTATTTAATACCTAAATCAGTCGCTTTTGTTGAAGGGATATAAGGGTCATAAGTAACTACATCCATCTCAAATGATTTTGCTCTAAGGGCTACTCTATGTCCTATATTTCCAAAACCAATAACACCTAGTTTTTTACCAAATAGTTCATTACCATACCAATCTTCTCTTTTCCATACTCTCTCATTTTTTAATTGATTGTGAGCATATGGAAACTTTCTCATACAAGAAAGCATGTGTGTCATTGTAAGTTCAACTGCTGCTATAGTATTTGCAGTTGGAACATTCATAGCAATAATACCTCTTTTGCTACAACCTTCCATATCTACATTATCATAACCAACACCAGCTCTTATAATAGCTTTTAAGTTTACTGCTGCATTTAAGAATTTCTCATCAACATCAGTTGAAGATCTTGTAATTGCGATGTCAGCATCTTTAATTACATCTAATAATGCAGTTTTATCAATATCAGCTGCAAAAACATAATTAATGTCTTCAGCAGCTTTAAGTATATTTAGTCCATTTTCATGGATATGATCACAAACTACAATTGTATGTTTACTCATTCTTCTAAATCCTTGAATTATTTCATTTGGTCTTTTAATAAATCACCTAAAGTCATAGACGAATCATCGTTTACAGATTTTAAGATTTCTCTTTCTTGTTGTTGTTCTAATCTTTTGATTGATAATCTAACTCTATTTCTATTAGTATCAATATTTACAACAACAGCTTCAATTTCTTTTCCAATTTCGATATTCTCAGCAGTAGTAGGAGCAAAATCTTCATTTCTAACTAATCCATCTAAATTGTCTTCAAGTTTAATGAATAATCCGAAATCTTTAAGATCTTTAATTGTTCCTTTAACTATATCACCAATTTTATGAGTTGATTGAAAATTTTTAGCTGGAGAGTCTGTAATATCTTTGATTGATAATGAAATGTTTTCTTTTTCTCTATCAATTTTGATAATTTTAACTTCAAGCTCATCACCTTTTTTATAAAGGTTTTTACATTTTGCATTACCTTCCCAAGAAGCTTCTTCGTTGTGTAATAACCCATCAACATCACCTAGAGTAACAAATGCTCCAAATTCAGTTAAAGTTGCTACTTTACCAGTAACGATATCTCCAACTTTATGCTCTTTTGTAAATTTTGCAAAAGGTTTCTCTTGAAGATTTTTTAAAGATACTCTTAATCTTTTTTTATCAACATCTAATTCAATAACTTCAACATTAACTTCATCACCTAATGTTAATAAGTCTTTTGGATTTTTAAGATTTTTATTCCATGAAATTTCAGAGATATGTAATAAACCTTCAATATCATTTCCTAAGTCAACAAATGCACCATAAGATTCAAAGTTAGAAATAGTAACAGTAATAGTATCACCTACATCTAATTCGTCTCTGATTTCTTCCCAAGGGTTAGAAAGTGCAGCTTTAACTGATAATGATAAGTGTTGTTTAGTTTTGTCATAAGATAAAACTTTAACAGTAACTTCGTCACCTTCAGCATAATAATTAGATGGATTAACAGGACCTTTGTAAGAGATTTCATTGTAGTTTACTAAACCATCAATTCCACCTAAATCTACAAACATTCCATAAGATGTGATTTTTTTGATTGTTCCATTGATTAGACCATCATTTTCTAAAAATTGTGCAACTTTTGCATCTTTTTCTATTTTAGATTCTTCAATAAGTTTTTTTCTTGAAACTATGATTGAGTTTTGTGCTTCATTGATTTTTAAAACTTTCGCTTTAACTTTTTTACCAAGTGCACCTTGAGCTTTTAAGTATGATTGAGCCATTGGCATGAAGTATTCACAGCCATTGTCATCTTCGATTATAAATCCACCTCTAGGTTTAATAGAGATAATTTTACCTTCAATTGTAACATTTTCTAAATCTTCAGTATGCTCTTTTACAAAAGCGTCAAATTTTTCTTTTTGTAAAACTTTTTTATGAGAGATAGAAGGCTTTTCACCTCTAATACCAGTTAATATAACAGGGATTGTATCACCTACTTTATATTTAACTTCACCACCAATAGTTATTTCAGAGATATGTAGTCTTCCTTCAACTTTTTGACCAACATCAACAGAAACATTTTCACCAGAAATCTCAACAATAACACCATCAACTACAGAGTTGTTCTCTGCATTTTCGAAAGACTCATTAAGCATTTGCTCAAAGTCAAAGTCTTCACCAATTTCAATATCTTCGATACCCATATTTTTCCTTCGTATAACCATTATTTATAAAATGCAGTGATTATATCGAAGATTGGCTTAAACAAGTTTAATTTTAAAATTTAGTTAATATGCTTCTACTTGGTTTACAACTTTTTGAATAACCCAATCAGGCGTTGAGGCACCCGCTGTTATGCCACAAAGCTTTTTGTCTTTAAACCATTGTGGGTCTAATTCTCTTTCATCTTCTAAAAGATAACTATCTATACAATTTTCTTTTGAGATGTTTAGTAGCTGTTTTGTATTTGAAGAGTTTTTCCCCCCAATTACAATCATAATATCTACTTCTTTTGATAATTCTCGAGCAGCATCTTGATTTTCAAATGTTGCATCACAAATTGTATTAAATACTCTTACTTCTTTATTTTTTGGAATTAAAGTATTTACTATTTCAAGATATTTTTCTTTTTTCTTTGTTGTTTGTGCAATTGTTGCAATTTTTGAGTATTTAAATTTAATATTATTTAAATCTTCTGGTTCTAGTATTACAAAAACATCATCTTGATCTTTTGCATAAGATTGTACACCTAAAACTTCTGGATGGTCTTTATCTCCAAAAATAACAATAGAATACTCTTCTGCTGACATTTTTTTTACTATTTGTTGAGGAGTTGTAACAAATGGACAAGTTGCATTTATAACTTTTGCATCTTTTGCTTTTAAGTTTTTTAAATCAAACTTTGGAATTCCATGGGTTCTTATGATAATAGTATCATTGTCTTTTACTTCATCTAAACTATTATAAAGTCCTACATTATAGTCATTTTTTAATCTATCTATTTCATTTGTATTATGAATCAAAGGACCCATTGTTGCTGAGTTTTTGTATTCTTCAGCTATTTTAATAGCTCTTTTAACTCCAAAACAAAATCCATAAGATGATGCTAATTTTACTTTCATAAATTGTCCTTAAAATAGTCCCTATTTTTGAGGGACCTTTTCTTTTTTAACTTCTTTTATAAAATAGCAAAACTACTTTAAAGAAGCAAATCCTAAAGAGGACAAGGAATTGTCTTTTTAGGCTTTTAGTGTGTCTAATATTTCTTTGAAGTTTGGGAATGATGTTAAAATACAATCTACATCTTGGATTTGCATACCTGAATTTAATCCAGCTATTGCAAAACTCATTGCAATTCTATGGTCACCATGAGAATTTATTGTTGCTTTTTTTAACTTTCCACCAGTTATTTCATATCCATCTTCAAATTCTGTGTAATTTACTCCACAAAGTTTTAGATTATTTACAACTGAGCTTATTCTATCACTCTCTTTTACTCTTAATTCTTTTGCATTTGATACTTTTGATTTCCCACTTGCTAAACTCATAGCAATACTAAGCGCTGGAAGCTCATCAATAAGCCATGAAATGTTTTCACTAACATCTACACCATTTAACTCATTTGCAGATACTACAATGTCTCCCATAGGTTCATAGACATTCTCTTTTTCGATAAATTCAACATCTGCACCCATTCTTTTTAAAACTACATAGGCTTCTGTTCTTGTAGGGTTTAATGTCACATTTTTAATTGTTACTTTTGCATTTGGAGTAATAGCAGCTGCAACTGCAAAGAAAAATGCAGAACTAGGATCTGTAGGAACTGTTATATTCAAAGGTTTTAAAGGTGAAGTTAAAGGATGAATATTTATAAATCCTTCATTATCAGTTTCTACTTTTGCACCCATTCCTTTTAACATTCTTTCCGTATGATCTCTTGTAAGTTCATTTTCTTTATATTTAGAAACTCCATTTGCCCTTAGAGCTGCAAGTATCATTGCTGATTTTACTTGTGCAGAATCTACAGGTGAGTGATAAGTAAATGCTTTTAATTCTTTTACACCTCTTATAAAAAGTGGGGCTTTATTGCCATCTTCTCTACCATCAATTTTAGCTCCAATGCTTCTAAGTGGATTGGCAACTCTTTTCATAGGTCTTGAGTGAAGATATTTATCTCCTACAAGGGTAAATGCACCATCAATAGATGCTAAAAAACCACAAAAAAGTCTCATGGCAGTTCCAGAATTCCCACAATCAAGTACATTAGCAGGTTCCCTTAAAGTACCTTTTGGAGTAATTGTTACTGTTGAACCATCTCTTTTAATCTCTGCCCCCAATTGCTCTACAATTGAAAGAGTGTTTAGGGTATCTTCTGCTGTTAAAAAGTTTTTGATGTGTGATGTTTCACTACTTAAAAGTGAAAACATTGCACATCTATGAGAGATAGATTTATCACTTGCAATATTATCAATAACGATATTAAATGGTTTTTTTAAAGCATCTATACTAAAGCTTTGCATTTATCTTATTCCTATTCCTAATGCAGAATTTAATTTTTCTAAAATACTGTTCATAGTAGCATTGATATCATCTTCTTCAAGTGTTTTATCAAAACTTTGTAAAACAAATCTTATTGTTAAACTCTCTTTATCACCTAATTTTTCATCACTATATGTATCTACTAAATTAAATTGTTGGATTGTAGCATCTTCAATACTATTAATTACATTTCTTATTTTTGAGTATGAAATATCTTTAGGTACAATTAAGCTTAAGTCTCTTTTTGAAGCTTGAAACTTAGAATATTCATTTGCTTTTATTAAATTATTTGCAATTTTGTCAAAATCAATTTCAGCAATAAAAGTATTAGGTAAGTCATAATCTTTTGCAACATTTGGATGAAGTTTTGAAATAAATCCGATTTTCTTATTATCAACTATTATATTTGCATTTTGATATGGATGAACTAATAAATTATTGATTTCATTCATTGGCTCTAAATCAAATTTACCAATAGTATTAGCAACTTTTTTTGCAAATCCAAAAAACTCTATACTTGCTGGTTTACCATTATTTGTAAATGATTCATATTCACTATCACCACTAAAGATAAATGAAATTTTTTGTGATTCTTTTCTTTGATTATCAAATACTGTTCCAATTTCAAAGAAAGCTACTTTTTTGAATCCTTGTTTGAAGTTATTTGAACAAGCTTCAATGAGATTTGTTAATATTGTAGTTCTAAATGTATTTAATTCATTTACTATAGGATTTAAAATATCTAGTTTTTCATCTACAGTTTCAAGATTATATTTTTCAAGAGTTTCTTTACTTGTAAATACATATGTTAGGGTTTCAAAAAAACCATTTTCTATGGCTTTTGCTCTTACTTTATTTTTTTTAGTAATTTTACTTGATGCTTCATTTAATCTATTTACTTCTTCGATTTGTAAAGGAGTTGATTCAATATTATCAATACCAACTATTCTTACAATCTCTTCAGTTATATCAGCAATATTTTTAATATCATGTCTAAACAGTGGAACTTGAACAGATAATACACCTGAACCACCATCTTTAACCGTAAATCCTAAACCACTTAATATTTTTTCAATTTTTACTTTTGTAAAAGTTTTTCCAACAATTGAGCTAACTCTTTTAATACTTACATCTATTGATAGTCTCTCTTTATCTTCCGTAAATACTTCATATCCTCTATAAAGTTTTGCTCCAAATTTTGAAATTAAAGTAGTAAAATACTCCATTCCTGATTCAATATTTGGCTCACTTCCTCTTGATGTTTTATAATAAACTTCTCCTGTTTTTATTTTTTTATCAAATACATTTTTTGATAATTCTTCAGGATTATTATATGAAGCTTCTAAGATATAAGTTGTATCATCTTTATTTATAGCCTCATTTTTTATACTAATTGTGCTTAATTTTTCTTTTCCATAAACTTCATCAAAGCCATCTTTTGATTTTTTAATATGAAGAACAGATAAGTCATTTAAAGTATCACAATCAGCTTTTGCATAAGCGTGCATTGTTACACCAGTAGCATGTGTTGCATAAGATAAAATATTTTCTATGTCACACTCTTTGTATAAATCTATAGTTGCAACTCTTAATTTATATAATATAGGAACTTTTAATTCTGTAAAATCTCCAGCTTTATAAATTAAAGATGATGAGATAGTACTATCACTTTCTATTTCAAGAAGTTGTCCTATTCCAATGTCATTGTATTCTAAGTTTTTTTCTTGTTCACATAAAGTTACACCATAACAAACACTTAACTCTCTTGCAACTCCATGAATACTTAAACAATCACCTCTATTAGCTGTTAATTCTATTTCGATGATATCATCATTGATAAGTCTATATTCATTTAGTTCTTTTCCAATAACTAACTCACCAATAGAATCATCAAGTTCTAGTATTCCATCATTTAATTTAGGTAGACCAATTTCAGTAGAAGAACAAATCATACCATTTGATTCAAGACCTCTTAGTTTTGCTTTTTTTATTTTAAAATCAGCTCCAAGAACACATCCAACAGTAGCAACTGGTACATATTGACCAGCTGCTACATTTTTAGCTCCACAAACGATTTGTGTAACTTCACTACCTATGTTTACTTGACAAACTGATAGTTTATCAGCGTCTGGATGTTTTTCTTTTGATTCCACATATCCAATTACAACACCTGAAGGTATTCTAACTTTTTCTAATGAATCAACTTCTAAACCAATAGAGTTTAATTTTTTGCAAATATCATTTATATCAATTTTAGAGATGTCTATAAAATCTTCTAACCATCTTTTTGTAACTATCATTTGAACTGTCCTAATAATCTTAAATCACTTTCAAATAGAGATCTTAAATCTCCAATATTATGAATTAGCATTGCAAATCGCTCAACACCTAATCCAAAGGCATAACCAGACATATTTTCATATCCAACTGCTTTAAATACATTTTGATCAACGATTCCACATCCTAAAACTTCAAGCCATCCTGTATGCGAACAAACACGACAACCATCACCTTTACAAAATACACATGAAATATCAACTTCAGCTGATGGTTCTGTAAATGGGAAGAAAGAAGGTCTAAATCTAACTTCAACATTTCCAAACATATGTTTTAAAAACTCTTCAAGTACATGTTTTAAGTTTGAAAATGAGATTTTATCAGAACTATCTACTACTAATCCTTCTATTTGATGAAACATAGGTGTATGAGTAAGATCGAAATCTCTTCTAAATACTGTTCCTGGTGCTATCATCCTAATAGGGGGCTTTTGCGCTAACATAGTTCTAATTTGCACAGGAGAAGTGTGCGTTCTTAAAAGTGTATAATCTTTATTGTAAAAAGTATCTTGCATATCTCTTGCTGGATGATATTTGGGAAGATTTAAAGCCTCAAAGTTATGGAAGTCATCTTCTACTAATGGTCCTTCTTCAACTGCAAAATTTAAGTTTTGAAAATAAGAGATGATTTTATCCATTGTATCAACTACTGGGTGAACTGCACCACAAGTTAGTTTATTATTAAATCTTGATACATCAATTTTTTCTTCTTCAAGTTTTTTATTTAATTCAATTTTTTCTAAAATCTCTTTTTTTGACTCTAAGGCATTTGTTATTTCAATCTTTTTAGTATTTAAATTTTGTGCAAATGCTTTTTTCTCTTCATTTGGAATATCTTTTAATCTTGCAAACTCTTTTGTTAAAAAACCTTTTTTACCAAGTATCTCAATTCTTAGATTTTCTAAGGCTTCTATAGAATCAGCAGATTCTATTTTTTCGATCCACTCTTTCACTTATTTCCCCTGTTTTCATTTATATAAAAGGTGATTATTGTACTTAAGTTTTTATTAGAGTTTGGTTATAATAAAAATTAATACTATTAAAAGGAACTGGATATGTGCATTTTTTGTAAAATTGTGAATGGGGAAATTCCAAATAAAACTATATTAGAAGATGAAAAGTTTTTAGCTTTTGAAGATATAAATCCAGCTTCTAAAGTTCATGCTTTAGTTATACCAAAAGAACATTATACTTCATTTGATGTTGTACCTCCAAAAGTAATGGCCGGAATGACTGAGTTTATTCAAAAAGTTGCTTCAAAACTAAATTTAAGAGATGATGGATATAGAATTATTACAAATATTGGTGAACATGGTGGTCAAGTTGTACATCACTTACATTTCCATATATTAGGTGGAGAATATGTGGGGAGTTTAGTTGGAGAAAAAGCTAAACAGTAAAAAGAGGTTTTCCTCTTTTTATTATTTTTGAGAAAAACTACCTAACGACATAAGTTTTTGGTATCTTTTTTCATATCTCTCTTCTTGAGACATATCTCTTAGCTCTTTTACTGATTCTAGGAAATAATCAGCTAAGGCTTTTATTGCTTCATCTTTTGATCTATGTGCACCAATCAATGGTTCATTTATTACATCATCAATCAAATTAAGACCTTTTAATGACTCAGCAGTGATTTTTAAAGAATTTGCAGCAGTTTCAGCTTGTGCAGGGTCATTCCATAAAATTGCAGCACAACCTTCAGGTGAAATTACAGCGTAAACAGAGTATCTCATCATTGCCAATTTATCAGCAACTGAAATAGCTAATGCTCCACCTGAACCACCTTCACCAATTACTACAGAAATTGTAATAGTTTTTAAATCAGAAAATTCATATAAATTTCTAGCAATAGCTTCAGATTGATTTCTCTCTTCTGCTCCTATTCCTGGATATGCACCGGGAGTGTCTACTAACATAAGAATTGGTAAATTAAATTTTTCAGCTATTTTTGCAGCTCTTAGAGCTTTTCTATAACCTTCCGGACTTGGCATTCCAAAATTTCTTTTTAATTTATTTTTAGTACCTCTACCTTTTTGTTCACCAATTACTACAACTTTTTCATCACCAATTTTACCTAAATAACAAATTATTGCATTATCATCATTGAAGTGCCTATCACCATGGATTTCGTAAGCATCTGTTAAAAGACCTCTAATATAATCTAAGGCATAAGGTCTATCTGGATGTCGTGCTAATTGAAGTTTTTGATAATCAGTTAAATTTTTAAAAGTCTTTTCAACTTCTTTTTCTAACTTTTTATCTAATATTTCAACTGCATGTTCATCTGACTTTGATTTTGCTACTATTATATCTTCTTCGATAGCTTTTATTTTTTCTTCAAATGTTAAATAAGTTGACAATTTATTCCTTTATTAAAAAGATTTTTATCTTTTAATATAAATTATTTTATAAATTTTTTAAATATGATTGAACCGTTAGTTCCACCAAAACCAAAGTTATTACTCATAACTGTAGTTAGTTCTGCTTTTCTTGCAACATTTGGTACATAATCCAAGTCACAATCTTCATCTGGATTAATCATATTAATTGTTGGAGGAATGATACCTTCATTTAATGATTTAATTGTAAAAATTGCTTCAATTGCTCCAGCAGCTCCTAAACAATGTCCAATTTGACCTTTTGTTGAAGTTACAGGAGGACAATTTTCTTTTCCACCAAATAATTCTTTTATTGCTTTAGTTTCATTTGCATCTCCTACTGGAGTAGAAGTACCATGAGTATTAATATAATCAATTTTTGGATATTCACCTGTGTTTGATTTTACCATTTCAAATGCAGCTCTCATAGCTCTTAATGGACCATCCATTACAGGAGCAGTGATATGATTTGCATCAGCACTTTCTCCAAATGCAATTATCTCTGCATAAATTTTAGCACCTCTTGCAAGAGCAGAATCTAAAGTTTCTACAACTAAAGCTCCAGCACCTTCACCCATAACAAAACCATCTCTTTCTTTATCAAAAGGTCTTGATGCAGTTTGTGGATCATCATTTCTAGTTGATAATGCTTTCATTGCAGCAAATCCACCAATTCCAGCACCACAAATTGCAGCTTCAGCACCAACTACTAAAATATTATCAGCACCACCTAAAGCAATTGTTTTAACAGCATCTGATAAAGCATGAGTTGAAGCAGAACAAGCAGTTACATGAGATAAGTTAGGCCCTTTTAATCCATGCTCAATAGAAATAAATCCACCTAACATATTTACTAATGATGAAGGAATAAAGAAAGGAGATATTCTTCTAGGTCCCTTTGTATCACAAACAACAGAGTTTTTTTCAATTGTTGATAATCCACCAATTCCAGAAGCAGAAATTACTCCAAATCTTGTAGAAAGTTCATCGCTCACTTTATTATTATCTTCACTTGCAAAACCAGAGTCAATCATAGCTTCTTTTGCAGCTTTAATACCTAATTGGATGAATCTATCAGCTTTTTTTACTTCTTTTTTATCCATAACTGTTGTTGGATCAAAATCTTTTACTTCTCCTGCAAACTTTACTGAATATTCAGTTGAATCAAAAAGAGTAATATCTCTAATTCCACATTTACCTGCTACTACTGCATCGAATGATTCATTTACATTGTGTCCTAAAGAATTTATAGTACCTAGACCAGTTATTACAACTCTTTTCATCTATTTAAGCTCCATTTGTGATTATAATTTAATTATTTAAATTGTTCAATTTTCTTATAAAAATTCAAAAATTTAAATAAAGAGTTAAAAGTTAACTCTCTATTTGAGTCAAGAATAATGTCTTATTACTTGATTATTTATTATCTTCGATGTATTTGATAGCATCTGAAACAGTTAAGATTTTTTCCGCATCTTCATCAGGTATTTCGATGTCAAATTTTTCTTCTAAAGCCATAACTAGCTCAACAACGTCTAACGAATCTGCCCCTAAGTCTTCAATGAATTTTGAATCTTCTTTAACTTCAGCTGGATCGCAATCTAATTGCTCAACTACTACTTCTTTCACATCATCTAATAATGCCATTTTCTTTCCTTTTTTAAAATTGTCCTAGAATTATACCTAAAAGCCTTTAAATATTCTTTTAAATAAATTTTTTTAGCTTTTATACGTATAATCCACCATTAACTTTTAAGATTTCTCCCGTTATATAAGAAGAGTGATCACTTAACAAAAATGCAACCGCATCAGCGATTTCACTTGGCTTCCCAAATCTACTTAGTGGGATATTTTTTTCATATTCTGCTTTTACTTCATCTTTTAATTCATCAGTCATGTCTGTTTGAATAAAACCAGGAGTTACGGCATTGTATCTTATACTTCTAGATGCTGCTTCTTTTGCAAATGACTTAGTCATAGCATTTAATCCACCCTTAGAAGCTGAGTAATTTGTTTGACCAGGATTACCCATTTCTCCAACTATTGAAGAGATATTAACAATTGAACCAAATCTTTTTTTACCCATTACTTTTAATGCAGCTTTACAACCAATAAATGCTGATGTTAAGTTTGCACTTATAACATCATTGAAATCTTGAACAGACATTCTAAGAGCTAATTTATCTTTTGTAATACCAGCATTGTTAACTAAGTATGATAACTCACCATCTGAGTCAATAATTGTATTAATTGCACTTACAAACTCATCTTCATTTGTTACATCTGCTTTTATAATTGCAGCTTTTCCACCAGCAGCTTCAATTTCTTCTTGAATTTTAGAAGCAGCATCTGCTCCACTTCTATAATTAATCCATACTTTAAGTCCATGACTTGCAAGAGTTTTGGCAATTTGCGCACCTATACCTCTGCTAGCACCTGTAACTAGTACATTTGAACCTGTAAATTTCATCTTTATCCTTATGTTTATTTTATAAAAATAGCTTTAATAATATCAAAATTTTAATTTAATTTCTATTTATACGCCTCTTTTATTATCCCAAACCCTTATATGAAGCCTATCACAATATTTATACCCTGAACTAATAGCCATGTCTATAACGCTTTCGCTATGCTTATTTATTTCATAAGCACTATCACCCATTGGCATAAGATAAATTTCACAATTTGGTATAATTGATGAAATTGATTCAATCTCATCTTTTGCTTTTTCTATAAATTCTTTACTAATTACAAATTTCAAATAAGATTCTTTTGTATTATTTATAATTTTTTTAAGAGTATTTTCATTGACTCTTTTTTTAAGTGGTTCAAGGGAGTTTGAAAGTTTTACACTCATAGAAAATATTAACTCTTTTTGATACTCTTTTGTAAAGTCTATATTTAAAGAGCCATTTGTTTCTATTGTAACTTTATATCCATTTGATATATAATATTCTAAAATTTCTTGAAACTCTTCATCTTTCCAATACAAAAGTGGTTCACCACCTGTTATTACTATATCTGCTTTATATGATGGCTCTAACTTTTTAACTTGCTCTATGATTTCATCTTTATTCATCTTATGCCATTGGTCTTTAAATGCTGGATCAACTGCATAAAATGAATCGCATGAACATTTCTTTACTCCACTTGGAGTTTCATATTCAACTGCAAAGCCTTCGCATCTAAAATTACATTTGCCAAATCTTATAAAAATAGAGGGATTACCAACATATTTACCTTCACCTTGAATCGTTGGACCAAATATCTCATTTACTTCAAGCATATACTGTACTTTTACTTTTTGGAGTTTCTAAAAATTCTACATGGGATACTTCTATTGGTAATTCATTCATCTTGGTTTGAATAATCTCTAAAAGCCAAGCAGAAAGATTTTCACTTGTTGGAACAAAATCAACAAGTACATATCCTTCATACATTTCATGAATGTGAATTGCTTCTTCTTTTATACTATTTAAATCAAAGGTATAAAATCCTTCTTCATGGAAAATTAACTCTTCTTTGTTTTTAAAATGAGGTAATAAAGTTTCAAATAATGGATCATTTAAATCTAAGATGAATTTATGATCTAGAGTATCATCAAGAAATTTTTTGAACCAATTTAAGTGTTTAAAATCAGTTACCATTCCATTTTTTAAACTTGAACTTTCTAGGTGAACTATTACTTTTCCTTGATGTCCATGCAAATGTCTACACATTAAACAAGTATCAAGTGAAAATTCTGGATTTAATTCTTGTGACCAAACTCGGTGGCCATAACAAAAATCAAACTCTTTTGAAATATTCCATTTCATCAAGAACCTTTATATGGTATTGGATCTTTTGAATTTGCTTGTGCAAATCCATTTAATCGTAGTCTGCAAGAATCACAAACTCCACAAGCCTCTTTTTCTTCTTTATAACAAGACCAAGTAAGTTCAAGTGGAACATTTAATTCAAGGGCTTTTTTTACAATTTCACTTTTGTGAAGTTTTACTAAAGGAGTTTTAATACTAATGTGTGTTGCTTCTTTTGTTCCTTCGTTGATTGCATTTTTTATTTGATTTATAAAGGCATCTGTACAATCAGGATATCCACTACTATCTTCTTCCACCACTCCTATAAACATTGCTTCTGCATTCTCTTTTTCTGCAACTGCTGCGGCAATTGAAAGAAAGATACCATTTCTAAATGGCACATAAGTTACTGGAACTCCTGGTTTAACACCATCAATTGGAACATCAATATTGGCATCAGTTAAAGCACTTGCTCCAATTTGTGTGAAAAATGGAATATCAATTTCATATTTATTTTTAACTTTCAAATTTTCACAAACATCTCTAAATGCTTTTAATTCTCTGTTCTGTGTTCTTTGTCCATAGTTAAAATGGATAGCAATTATTTCATAACCTTCATTTTTAGCAATATATGAAGCAAGAGTGGAATCCATACCTCCACTTAAAATACAAATAGCTTTTTTACTCATAAGTTATATAGTCCTTTTTTTCATCGCAAAAGAATTTCCAATTTATTGGAATAACTTTTACTTTTTGATTTTCATTTAATTTTGATACATTTTTATCTAAAGCAATGAATGAATTACATTGGCATAAAATAGATACCATTCCTGGGCTTTTTTTATCAGAAGGAGTAAATTTCTCTCCATCAAAAAAACCTGGAAGTAAGGTAAGTCTTCCTTTTTTATTTAAAAGTGTTTGGTCAAGTTTTGCCATTATAAAGTTATGGTAAAAATCTTTAGAACCAATTATTTTTTGAATAATTATTTGACCTAACATTTCAAAAACCATAGCTGAAGCTAAAGGATTACCTGGAAGATTTAATATAAAAGTATCTTTTATTTTTCCAAAAATTGTTGGTTTTCCTGGTTTTACATCTACTCCATCAAATAAAGTTTCTAATCCAACTTGGGTAAATGATTCCCTTGTAAAATCTGCTTCTCCAACTGAAACACCTCCTGAGGATATTATTAAATCTGCATCCAAAGAGTTAATTACATGCTCTTTTATTGATTCTATTGAATCTTTTGCTTGGCCTATAAAACTCACTTCACAACCCAATTCTTTAACTCTTGCTATAAAAGTTGGAGTATTAGAATTGTATATTTGGTACTCTTTAATTCCTTGGTAGTGAAGTTTTAACTCTTCACCCGAAGCAAAAACTACAACTTTTGGTTTTTTATAAACTTTTACATGGGAAATACCTTGAGATGCAAGAAGAGTGATTTTTGAGAAATTTAATTCTTCGCCAGTTTTAATTAATAGTTCATCTTTTTGTATATCTTCACCAATAAATCTAATATGTTGCATTTTTCTAATATCAGAAGTAATTTTAATTTTATCTCCAATAGTTTGTGTATTTTCTTGTGGAACAACAGCTTCACAGTTTTGTGGAACTCTAGCCCCTGTCATGATTTTAATTGTTGTACCTGTTTCTAAAATATCTTGATTATTATCACCTGCAAATATTTTATTTGTAAGAGTCAATTCTTTGTCTTTATCTTCAAAAAGTATTGCATATCCATCCATTGCAGAGTTATTAAACTTTGGCAAAGATACAGTTGCATGTAAATTTTCGGCACTTATTCTTGATGTTGCATTTTCAATTGGAACTATTTCAAACTTGTTTATTTGAATAGAATTTACAATTATATTTAAAGCTTCTTCAATTGATACACTCATATAAAATCCTTTTACTTCAACCTATGCTTAAGTTTGATATAATAGCAAAATTTTTTAAAAGTGAGATAAACATGGATTTTAGTAGTTCAACAATTGACACACATGTATTTTTTGTATACCTTTTTATATCGGTTATGATAATTAATTTTTATAGTGTGTATAATATAAATAATTTTATAAAATTAGCAAAAAGACTTAAATTCTTTACCCCTTTGTATCATACTTTAAATGCAATTATTATTTATACAGGAACAATTGTTGCTTTTTATCAAAGAACATTTAGTTTTACTATATTTATAATGATAGCAGCTGCAATTGCTGTAATGGTATTAGAGATAAAAAGATTCAAAAAAATGAGAGTTATAAAAAGTGATGATACTCAATTGCAAGAGGAATTTTTTAGATTTTCTAGGAAAATTTATCTTATTGAAATTGTTATAATTGTTTTAACATATATCATAAGTAAGATTTTTTAGTGCAATTTGTTTATTCATCTGAGGCATCACTTGAAACAATTAAGGTTGAAGGTGACATATATAAATATCTTTTTAAAGCAAGAAGAGAAAAAGTTGGTTCAACTGTTTTTTTTAGGAATTTAATAAATAATTTTGTTTATGAGTACGAAATATTTGATATTAGTAAAAAAGATGCAAATTTAAGACTTATAAAAAAAGAAGAAAAGATAGTTGAGGCTAATAATAAACTTCATATTATTTGGGCTATTGTTGATCCAAAAACTATTGAAAAACAACTTCCTTATTTAAATGAAATAGGTGTTGATAAAATTACTTTTTTTTATGCTGATTATTCACAGAAAAACTTTAAATTAAATATAGAAAAGTTTGAAAAAATATTGATAAACTCATCACAACAATGTGGAAGAAGTTCAATTATAAAATTAGAAATATTAACTTCTTTAGATGAGGTTTTAGCTTCTTACAAAGATAGTTTTGTTTTTAATTTTTCTAATAATCACATAGATGATAAGAAAGATATAAAAAGTATAATTGTAGGATGTGAAGGTGGTTTTTCACCTAAAGAGTTAGAAAAATTCACAGAAGAAAAAACTGTTGGGATTAATTCTAATTTGATTTTAAGAAGTGAAACAGCAGTTACAACTATTGCTGCAAAATTAATAGTTTAAAACTAACACTTAATTAACACTACTATCTTATAATTACAATGTTCAAACAAAAAGAATAAGATAAACTCCTACTAACTTTTATCTATTCACGGAAAACTAAAGCCTTTAAACACCAATTGGCTTTAGTCTATATCCTCTATTTTTTTGTGATTCAATAATATCAACTCCTAAAATTTTTCTCAAATGCCAAATATGGTATCGAATGACATCAGATTTTGAATTACTATTACTAGGATAAACATTTTTTTCCAAGGTTTCTTTGCTTACAAATTCTCCTCTTTTTTTAATTAAGTAATTTAATACTAGTAAAGCTTGAGATTCTATTTCTAATAGTTTTTTATTTTGAAAAAGTTCTTTTGAAAAGATATTGTATGAAAGATTTTCACTGATAATTATATCTTGGTGATATGTTCGATATGATCTTTTGATTAGAGATTGTATTCTTAGAATTAGTTCTTGATTATTTCCTGTTTTATTTAAAAAACCATCACATCCACTTTTAAATGACCTAATTATACTATTTGAAATAGAAGTTAGTACTAATCTTAGAGTCTCATCTTCATATTCATTTAAAATTCTCATGATTTCATAACCATCAATTTGAGGGACATTTATATCAAGAATATATAAATCATATATATTATCATATATTTTATTTAAAAATTTTTCACCATTTGAGCAAGTATCAATTATAAAATTTTCTTCTTCAAGTAGATCTTTTATAGTTTCTTGATAGAGTTTATCATCTTCCAAAAATAGTATTTTAGTGCCAATCATAGTTTACTCCAATTATAAAAAGTTAAAGAGAAAAACTCTTTAACTTTTTAGTTTTTAAATATTAGAGTATATTCATAAAGAGTATGGTCATACCCCAACCAAAATAAACAACCATCCATAAAACCATTATAGAAAGAGTATAATTACCTAATTTTGTAACAGCTTTGTCTTTTGTTCCATCAAAGATACCTTGAGTTTTACCAACTTTCCAAGCAAGTGTTAAAAGGTAAGCAACTCCAACTCCTCCTAAAACTAAGAAAGTAAGTAAGAACATTACAATTGTAGGAATCTCTAAATTCACAGGATATTCATAAATGCTATATCCTAGTTTTGCCATAATATCAAATCTAATAAGCTCTCTCATAGCTGAGATTAGTAAGGCAACAACAACTAATACGATAGTTGTAATATAACTATTACTATTTTTAATAATCATAAATAATAAAATAACAACACCTATTACAATAGCAATAGATAATGGATGGAATAAATATCCAACTTGTAACATCCAAGCTACAAATGCTAGTGCACTTATAATTAAACCTACTATTCCAAGTTTTGTTCCAAGGCTTGCTGTGTATTCCACAAATATTTTACTAAAGTCTTCTCTTGTACTTAAAAATCTACTATAGTTTTGTAAAAATAATCCAACAACTGGAATTGATAAACTTAACATAAAAATCAATCTTACTATGTCTACATTAAATGTCCAACCACTATTGTCAACTATTCCATTTGGTGCATACATATTCATCCAATCATTTGGCATAAGAGATGTTACTGCAAAGTTATGCATTAAAACTCCTGCAAATATCAAAATAAGAAATGAAATTATTCCTATTAGTTTACCACCACCATTAGTTTTTTTGTTAGCAAAAAAGTACCAATAATAAAGTATATAACCAAGAACTAAAGTATAAATAAATATAAATATCCACATTCCAGAAAGTGTATTTGTTACATACCAATTTGGATCATAAATAACTTGTGTAAATAGTAAAGGTGCAACCCCTAAAACAATAAGTATTGAAATACTTATTTTCCCTGTTTGAATTAAATGTGGTGTTAATATTTTCCAATTCGAGTCACTTTTTTGTTTAAAGGTTCCATATAATGATAGTCCCATTGAACCAAGTGCTAGAAAAACAAAAGCTGCATGTAATGCCCATGTTAAAACATAAAGTGCTTGAAATACTACAGGATAAAAAGGCACTCCTGCTGGATCTCTTAGAGCTAATAATACTGATGCGTCCATAATTCCTCCTTAATATTTCATTGATGCAAGATACTGGGCAATTGCATCAGTTTCGTTTTCTGGTAATTTTAATGTTGGCATGTATGGCATACCTCCTGCTCCTATTGCATATAAAATAGACTTGATTGCTTCTTTATCCATACCTGCGAGTCTATCTTTAAGTGGTCTATATTTACCAGTTTTTTCTAAAGAGTGACAATTAGAACATGCCATTCTTGCTAAAAGTTTTCCAGCCTCATGTTTATTTTCTTCTGTTATAACTTTTAAATTTTCTGGAATAAATGGATTTACTTGTAATAGTCCTTTTTGGGCTATGATAGGTAATTCACTTTTGATTCCTTTTCCCGGTACATCTCGACTAATAATCTGATTTGAATAAATATATTGACCAGCAACATAAGGTTTTCTCATTGATTCTCTTAGTTTTTCACCTGGCCAGATTCCTCCAATTAGAATTACAAAAATCATAATCCCAGCTAATGGTGTACTTATAAATTGAGGTTTTAAAATTGCAATTAAAAAATAAATTGAAAAAACAACTGTGAGAATAATTCTACTTTGAATAACGCTAGCTTTTGTAATATTAAATACAGCATGGGCATTATCAGGCAATGTTCCCATATACCACATAAAGAAGAATAAAACTAAAAATCCACCAAGCATACTTATATAACCCATCTTTCTAGTTAGTTCACGAGAGAGTTCAATATTTTCTTTTTTCATAGCACTTGAAATTACTAAACCAATTACACCTGAAAGCATAATCATAAATCCAAGTCTTAAAAACATATGGGGAAAGGTATTAGTTCCAAAGAATGCATCACTAGCACTTCCTGTTGTATAATAAGCTTGTGTTCCTGGCCACATCATAAAACTAATTATCCCAATAATTAATGCTAAAGTTCCAACTGAAGCCATTGCAAAAGAGAAAGTTAATTTTAAATGGGTTTTTTTATCAATCTTATCAATAAAGTAAACAAGAACAAAGACTCCAATTACTTCAAAGACAAAAAATACCCATTCAGTTGCCCAAACCCATACAAAGTTATGTATAAGTGCACTTATACCTCTGGGACTTGCAGCGGTTGCTGTATACCAAATACCTGGACCTGTAATTGAACCAATTACATATGAGAAAATCAACAAAAACATACCGTATTTTTTCATATACGGATATAAATCAGTTCTGTCTTCTTTATATGCTTTGTATGATAAATATGCAAATAGCATTGCTGCACCAACGGAAGTATGTGATGCTAAGATGTGTATAGTTCCTGTCATACCCATCATCCAAGCAGTTCCGTATTCTGGAAAATAAAACAACGGAAATTGTCCTATAATATCCATGTAGCCTCCTTATTTTAATTAGAGGTAATTTTACTCTTGATGTGTTAAGTTAATGTTAGTTTTTAAAAAGTTAGTAGTGTTTAATATTAAGAAAATTTTTATATAAAAAAAGGGGACTAATTAAATTAGTCCCCTTTGAAGTTAAATGAAAAGATATGCTTAGTGCATCTCTCTCCATTGTTTAGATTTCCATAACCAAGCGAAAATCGCGAAAATTACTAAGTAAATTAAAAACTTAGGTCCTAATTCTTCTCTTTGCGCTTTTTTAGAATCACCAACTTCTTCTAAATAACCAACAACTTGTTTTTCAGATTCTAGCGTTAAACCAACTCTTGGCATTGCTGTACCTTCTAAATGTTTTTGAGGGTCATTTACAAATTCGTGAATATATTTAGGTCCTCTTGATTTAATATATTGAGATAAATCAGGTGGTATTTTCCCCATATAAGCTTTTATGTTTTCACTAGGTGTATATGCTTGCATAGTTCCACCTTGCATATCTCCATATTTAATAGAGTGACATCTTTGACAAGCATTGTTAAATACTTCTTTATCTGTCATAGTTTTTGGTGCAATTGATTGTAAATATGCAACAATATCAGCTATTTCTTGTGGTTGCATCCAATCAAAACCTGGCATTGGATGTACTCTTCCATCAACAAATTTATGAGTAACTTTAGAAGCTCTTGCAGGATTCATAACAAAACCAGCAAGGTATTCTTTAGTATATAATTTTCCTGCAGTTCCTAAATCAGGTGGTACTACACCATAAGCAGCTGCTGAACTTGCGTTATCCATAACTTTTGGAAAACCTTTTGACTCAATAGAGTGACAAGCTGTACAGTTACTAGTAACTAATACTTCACCATTTGCAACATTACCTTTATCTGCAATTGCTTCTTTAGTTGTTGCCCAAAAAGCATTAGTATCTTTTTCAAAGTTTTCAGCATTTGTTAAATCAGTAGTTGCACTTTTAATTGCTTTTTTATCATCTGCTTTTTTTGCTTTTTCTAATTCTACTTTTGCTTTTTCTACATTTTCAGCAGATGTCATTTTATCAGCTTGTGCAAAATCATAATTTGGCACATCTACATGTGGGTGCATTTGAGAGTGAGCAAAAGGTTCAACTCCCCAGTAAGTTATTAGTGTTAAAACTACAACTACTGCTAATATTTTTAATTCTCTCATACATCACCCCTTTTCTTAGCATCTGATTTAGAAACAATTGGTAATACTAAGAATATTAAAATAAATGAAATTGCTGCTGCAAATCCAATATATGCATTAGTACCTGTTGGAGGTAATTTACCAAAAACAGTTAATACAATTAAATCAGCCATTAAAATCCAGAACCAAATAAAGAATTTAGGTCTTTTATGTGCTGGTAAGATTTTTGGATCTCTATCCAAAAATGGTAACAATAAGAAAATAACATTTGCAAATCCAAATGCCATTAATCCAATATCAAATGCTTTTAAAGGACCAACATCAAAGAAGAAACCTCTTAATACTTCATATGACCATAAGAAATACCACTCAGGATAAATGTGAGTTGGAGTAACCATATTATCAGCAGGATCAAAGTTAACTGGATCCATTGCAAAGTCATAATGGAAGAACACTAAGTAAAAGTAGAATATTAAGAAAATTCCCATAACTGCTAAATCTTTAGAGATAAATACAGGCCAGAAAGGAATTACTTTTGACTCTTTTTTATTTCCAGAAAGGTATTTTTCAGCTTCTGCATCAAAATCTAACTCTTCTGAATCTTGATTATTAACATGAGGAACTCTTAAAGTATAGAAGTGTAATGCAATTATTCCCATAATAACAACAGGTAATAAGAATACATGTAGCATAAAGAATCTAGTTAATGTAGCATCAGCAACATTAAAGTCACCTCTAATCCATACAACAAGGGCATCACCAATAAAAGGAATACCACCAAATAAGTTGGTAATAACCATTGCAGCCCAATAAGACATTTGTCCCCAAGGTAACATATATCCAGAGAACCCAGCAGCACTGAATGTCATAAATAATAACATACCAGAAATCCAAATCATTTCTCTTCCTTGTTTATAAGAACCATAATAAATTCCTGTAAACATATGAATATAAATAATTAAGAATACAACTGATGCAGCAACTGCATGCATATGTCTAAATAGCCAACCAAATTTAACTTCTTGCATAATTGTATAATTTACAGAATCAAAAGCTAAATGAATATCTGGTTTGTAGTACATCATCAAGAAAATTCCTGAGATAATTAAAATACCAAATGTTGTAGCTAAAAGAACACCCATAGCCCATAGAAAGTTTATATCTTTTGGAATCCAATATTCAGTCATCATAACTTTATTGAACGCTGTAAGATTTAATCTTTGATCTAACCACTCACCAACTGAGTTTGCTTTTTCAAATTTTGCCATTTTAGTTCCTTCCTACGCTTCTGTTGCTACAAAAGCAGCAATTTCTTTGTATTCAGGGCCAGATTCACCTAAAACAACTTTAGTACCTTTTAATTCAAATGGAGGTACATCAAGTGGTCTTGGTGGTGGTCCAAAAGTATTTTTAGCACTTGCATTGTACTCTCCACCGTGACAGGCACATTTCCAAGTATTTTTTTTCCACGCAGGAATACATCCTAAATGTGTACATAACCCAATAGCAATGATAAATCTATCACTTCCTACTATTAAATCTCTCTTAGATTGATCCATATCTGATGTTTTTTTAAGAACAAATATTGGTTTACCTCTCCATACGAAAGTTTCTGGTTCACCTGCTTTTATAGTAGATAAATCTACAGTTGTAAATCCACCAGCTAAAACACTAGGAAGTGGATCCCATGCTTGTTTCATCCCAACAAGCGAAGCAGCACCACCTACTGCAGCAACTGCAGCAAATGAATAACCAATAAAATCTCGTCTATTAGTTTCGTTAGACATAATTTGGTTTCCTTTTAAAATAAAATCTTCCCATTATATTTAAACATGTCTTAAATTTTTATGACTAAAGTCAAAACTAAGGTGTAAAATAGCAAATTGTCTCGTATCTACACAAAAATTGAGGTATATTGAGCTTCTAAGGTTAAAAATAACCTTAGAATTATAAGTTTAAGTTATATTATTTAGTGATAAATTCGATTATTCTTGATTCTATTTCTTCTTTTTCTACTACTTCATCATGTAGAATTTTTGAGTTAAATAGTTCTGAAATTGAATCAGGAATTTTAACTTTACAATTTTTAGAGATATTTTCTAAAGCAGTTTTATCATCATATTTTTCATTATTTTGTGAAATAGCATTTAGAACTGTTGGTGAGAACTTTGTCCATTCAGCAGTTGAATACATAACTGTTTTTAAATCTTTTTCTTTTAAAGTCTCATATGCTTTTAAACAAGTTGCAGTATGAGGATCCATAATATAATCTTTATCGATATATTTTTTTATAATTTTTATTCCATATTCATCATCAGAGTTTACAGCAGAAAAATATTTTTGAAGCTCTTTAGTCTCTTCTTTACTCATTTCAAAAAATAAATTTTCATTTAATGATTCCATTAATTCTTTTGTTCTTTTAGCTCCACAAAGACTGTAAATAACTCTTTCTATATTTGAAGATTTAAGTATATCCATTGCAGGAGACTTAGTAAGTTGTAACTCTTTTCCTCTAATATCATAAATTCCTGTATTAATCCATTGTGTTAAAATATTATTTTCATTTGATGCTACTAAAAGTTTTTCAATTGGCACACCCATATTAAGTGCATAAAATCCACCTAAAACATTTCCAAAATTTCCACTTGGAACTACTAAGTAAATTTTCTCTCCAAAAGTGATTTCATTTTGTTTTAATAGTTGAATATAAGACCAAAAGTGATAAATTATTTGAAATATGATTCTTCCAAAGTTTACTGAGTTTGCAGCACTTAATTTTATACCATCTTTTTCTAGTTCATCTTTAAATGTATTTGAGGCAAGAAGTCTTTTTAATGCTGTTTGTGCATCATCAAAATTTCCTTTTATTCCTATTACTTTTAGATTAGCTCCATTTTCTGTAACCATTTGAAGTCTTTGCACATCACTTGTACCTCCACTTGGATAAAGACAAGCCACTTGAATATTATCTTTATTTTTAAAAGTATTTAAAGCAGCTGGTCCTGTATCTCCAGAAGTTGCAGCTAGAATCAAATATTTTTCATCTTTGCTTTTTGCAATTGAACTTAAAATTGAACCAAAAGGTTGTAGTGCCATATCTTTAAAAGCTCTTGTTGGTCCATGGTATTGTTCATGTACAAATAAGTCATCTTCTATTTTAACTACAGGACAAGGATTTGAAGCATCATCAAAGTTATCATATAAATCTAAAGCTTTTTTTATTTCACTTTCATCTATATCAATACCAAAAGCTTTTAGTATGTCATATGCTAGTTCTTTATAGCTTGAGTTAATATGATTTTGTAAAAAGTCATCTTCAAGTTTTGGCAAACTTTTGGGTACATAAAGTCCTCCAAAAGAAGCACTTGGGCTTAAAATTGCTTCGCTAAAACTTACTTCTTTAGCTTTAACTCCATCATTTCCTCTAGTTTCTATAAAATTCATATTAGTCCTTACTTTTAGTCATTTAATAATTTTTCTAAATTTATTCCATTATTTGGATTATCTTTTCTTACAAATTGTGTACCAATTCCATCACTTGTAAATAGTTCAAGTATAATTGAGTGTTCAACTCTTCCATCTATTATGTGAGCTTTATTTACGCCATTATAAATAGCCTCTATACAAGAATCAACTTTTGGAATCATCCCACCAGCTATTGTTCCATCTTTTTTATAAGCTTCAACATCTGATTTATCTAGTGAGTTTAATAGATTTTTATCTTTATCCAATACTCCTACAATATCTGTTAAGAATAGAACTTTTTGTGCTCCAAGTGCAATAGCTATTTTGCTAGCTGCCACATCAGCATTGATATTAAACCCAGGATGTCCAGGCTCTTTTGCATCTGCAATTGGAGCGATAACTGGAACAAAACCTTCATTTATAAGATTTGTAATCATTTTTCCATTTATCTCAGTAATAACACCTGTATATCCAAACTTTCCACCATCTTTTGCTTGGGCTTTTATAATAGATGAATCTTTTCCAGAAATACCTATGGCTTTTGCACCATGGTGATTTAATAGTGAAGTTATGTTTTTATTAATCTCTCCACTTAAAACCATTTCCACAACTCTCATGCTATCAGCACAAGTAACCCTATGTCCATCAATAAATTCAGAATGAATCTCAAGTTTTTTCAGTAACTCAGAAATTCTAGCTCCTCCCCCATGTACGATTACTGGTTTGATTCCCACAAGAGAAAGTAGGGCTATATCTTGGGCAAATTTTTCTTGTAAAGCAGGAGAAGTTTGTGCACTTCCCCCATATTTGATAACAATTATTTTTCCATAAAACTTTTTGATATATGGTATGGCTTCGAGTAATGTTTCTACAGTTGTATTTTTTATTTGCATAATTTTAAAACCTTATTAAAAAGTGAGGCATTATACAACAAATTTTCTTTTTGTAATATAATGCAATATTTGGTAGATTTTTAGTATCATTTTTTATGAAAAATTATTTAGCATTAAAAGCTAGTGCAGGAAGTGGGAAAACTTTTGCATTAACTGTAAGATACATATCGTTGTTATTAAAAGGGGCTAGTCCTACAGAGATTTTAGCTTTAACTTTTACTAATAAAGCTGCAAAAGAGATGAGTGAAAGAATCTTTAAGACTTTAAAGAGTTTGGGCGAAGATAAGATTTACTTAGAACAAATATCAAGTGTATCAGAACTCTCAATTGAACAAATACTCAATAAAAAAGATTATCTAATAAATTTATATTTAAATTCCGAACTATCTATTTATACAATTGATAAGTTTGTAAATAAAATTTTAAGAGAGTTTAGTGGATATATTGGTGTTGATGATGATTTTTCAATTAAGCAAGATAATATAGAAAATCTTGAATATAAATTCTTACAATCATTAAATTTAGAAAATTTTGATAAATTGATTAACTTTTCATATTATGAAGCCAAAAAGTTTAACTCTATATTTGATATCTTTTTAAATCTAAATGAAAAAAATGAAGATTTTAAAATAGTTCCAATAGAAGAAAATCTAATAAACTTACAAAAAAACTTAGCTTTAGAAATTGCATTTAGATTAAAAAAACATATTCAAAATTGCCCAAGTGCTTCAAATGCAGCTTTAAAGTCTGTTGATTTTGATAACTTTGAAGAGTTATTACTTAAAGGAAAAACTTGGCTTACAAAAGATATATCTACGGATTCTAGGGATTTTAAAAAGTGTTCAAATGAAGAGTTTGAACAAAATTTCCAAGAATTAAAAATGCAAATAAGTAATTACTATAAATTAAGATCATCATATTCCCTTAGCTCTTTATATGAGTTATATAAGTTATTTAAGGATTTTAAAAAGGGTTATAACAAAAATAAAAACTACTTTACTTTTAATGATATCTCAAACTATGTATATGAACTGCTCTCAAGTAAAATTGATAAAGACTTTTTATACTTTAGGCTTGATAGTAAATACAATCACATATTAATAGATGAGTTTCAAGATACTTCACTTTTACAATATAAGATTTTAGAACCACTTATAGAAGAAGCACTTTCAGGTAATAGCGAAAAGTTCAAGACATTTTTTTATGTGGGTGATATCAAACAATCAATTTATAGATTTAGAGGTGGGAAGAGGGAGCTATTTGACTTTGTAAGTAAAAAACATAACCAAATAGAAACTGAGATTTTAAATACAAACTTTAGAAGTGCAAAAAATATAGTCGAGTTTGTAAATAGGGCATTTATAAACCTAAACAATTATGAATACTATGAGCAATTAAGCAATATAGAAAATGGTTATGTGGAAGTAATAAGTGATGAAAAACTAAAAGAAGATGAAAAGTATCAAACAATAGCAAGTACAATTGCTAAACTTATTAGAAAAAACATTGACCCAAACTCAATTGCTATTTTAACTTATACAAATGATGATGTTCTAGAACTATATTCATATTTAAGTAAGATGTTCCCCACACTTAAAATCTCTACAGAGATGACTTCAAAACTTATAAATCAAGAGAATGTAAAAGCTTGTATAAATGCTATAAAATATCTTTATTACAAAGAAAATATTTATAAAGAGAATTTAAATGCAATAATTGGAAATACCCCAAATACAAAACTAGATTTTGACTTTGATTTACAAGAGAATAGGGTGTTTGAACTTGTTTTAAAAATAGCAAAATATTTCAATATCTTAGATGATAATGTAATAAAATTTATAGAAGAGTCAAAAAACTTTACAGATATTGTTGATTTTGTTTATGAAGTTGATTTAATGGAAACTCCAATTGAAAATAAAGAGCAAATAGGTTTACAAATTTTGACAATCTTTAAATCAAAGGGATTAGAGTTTGATACAGTAATCTTACTTGATAGAATAAAAAATAAAAATGCTGATAGAAGTTCACTTTTGTTTGAGTATAGTGGAGTATATTTAGATAATGTTTATTATAAAATATCAAATCTAGAAAGCTTTGATGAGAATTATAAAAGAGCTTTAAATAAAGAAAAAGCTTTGCAAGCAGAAGATGAGATAAATATTTTATATGTAGCTCTTACACGAGCAAAAAGTAATTTGTTTATTTTCAAAAAAGAAGAAAAATCAGTTTTTGATTTAATTGGACTAGAGTCTTGCCAAATAGGTGAGTTAATTATAAATGAAGTTAAAAAAGACTTTAATCAAAAAATTGAAAAAGTAGAATATAAGCCACTTATTTTAGGAAGACAAAAAAATAAATCTGTAAAAGATTATGATGAAGATTTTGAATTAAAAGCTAGATATTTTGGAATAGCAACACACTATTGTTTAGAGATGATGAATGCTTTTACAATTAAGCAATTAGAGTACTCTTTAAATCTTACAAAAAGCAGATATTCTGTTTATTTGCAAGATAAAGAATTTGATGATATAAAACAAAGAATTCTTTTATTAATTCAAAATGAAGAGTTTAATTCCTTTTTAAAAAATGCAAATTTTTTAAGAGAACAATCTTTGATTTATAATGGAGAAATCAAAATAATAGATTTACTTATAGAAAAAGAAAATAAGTACTATATCTTTGATTATAAAACAACAGTTCAAGAAAATAAAGAACACGAAAAACAAATATCATTTTATAAAAAAGCAATCAAAGAGATAAGCAAGAGTGATGAGGTTTATGCTTATTTGGTATATTTAGGAAATGAAAAGGCTTATTTAAAAGCTATTTAAACAAAGTATCTAATTGAGGCGAAGCCATGAACTTGGCAATCTTGTATTTGTTTTATTTGTAAGTCATTAATAATACCACCCAGAGCTATTATTTTTATATTATATTTCTTTTGAATATTTTCTAAGACTTTTACTCCCTTTGGTTCACCTTTGTTTGGTGTAGGAAAAATAGGAGAGTAAGTTATTGCCTCTGCTTTTTCTTGTATGGCTTTTTTTATATCTTCTTCATTATGGCAAGAAATTATTGTGTATAAGTTTGCCTCTTTTGCAATTTTGATTTTATCAAACTGCTTTGAAGTTAGATGAATGCCACAGTTTAGTTTTATTGCTAAGTCTAAATTTTCATTTAAAATGATTTGTTTAATATTAAATCTTTTGCAAGTGTTTATGAATATATTTGCAAGCTCTTCATAATTTGATGATTCTTTATCTCTAAAACATGCCATATCAACTCTTTTATTAGTTAATATATCTTCTAGTTTTTCTTTAAATATATTTTTATCATTTGTATAATATTTTGGGTCAGTAATAAGATAATAGTTAAAAGTTTGATTCATCTTTAGCCTAGTTATTGGATATAAAAAAAGGGAAGACTTTTTGTCTTCCCTTTTTTAAAGAATTCATTTATTAATGATTCTCAGCCCATAATAAAACCGTTTAGGTTTTATTAGTGGTCTTCATGCTCCATCATGATAGAACCTGCGATATACACATAAGTTAAAATCATGAAAATAAACGCTTGTAAAAATGCAAACGCTGTTAATAGGAAAAATCCTGGAAGTGGTAATAACCAAGGTACTAACATTAAAAGTACCATAAGGAACATATCATCCCCTCTAATTGAACCAAAAAGTCTGAATGATAATGAAATAATTCTTGAAATATGAGAAATAATTTCAATTGGGAACATTAAAGGAGCTAGTATTGGCATAGGTCCCATAAAGTGTGCAAAGTAACCAATAAAACCATTTTTCTTAATACCTAAGTAGTTGTAATAAACAAATACTATTAATGCCAATGATAAAGTAAAGTTAATATTACTAGTAGTCGATTCAAACCCTGGAATTACACCCATTAAGTTTGCAACAACAACAACTAGACCTAATGAACCAATTAATGGTAAATATTTTCTAGCATTTTCTTCACCCATAGTGTCTGCACCCATAGATATAACACCACCAACATATGCTTCCATTACATTTTGTGCACCAGTTGGAACTAGTTGCATCTTTCTTGTTGCTGCTCTAGCAACTAAAAATATAATCGCGATTACTAAAACATAATGCGACAGGATAATCCATTCTTGACTATGACCACCGATAGCCCCTAAGAATGTAAATAATCTTCCTTCCATTTTCTTCCTTCTATGTGATTTCTTCTATTTAATTATGGTGCCTATTATATACTGAAATTTCTAAATATTTTATAAATAGTATAAAAAATAATCAGATTTGTTTAAATCTGTAACCATTTTGTTTCAAATTTTCTCGTATTACTTTTTGGTGTTCTTCACCTTTTGTCTCTAATGAAACAGTAAGATAAGCCTCACCAAACTCCAGTTTTATCGAGCTTCTATCATAATCTATTTGAACAATATTCGCATCACTTGATTGGAATATTGATGTCAAATGCATCAATGAACCTGGTTTATCAATAAGTGTTACCATAAGGTTCATTTTTCTATAAGATTTTACTAAACCTTTTTCAATAATCTGAGATAACATAGTTACATCAATATTACCACCACTAATAATTGCACAAACTTTTAAGTGTTCTACTTCTATTTTTTTATGCATAAGTGCAGCAACTGAAACAGCACCTGCTCCTTCAACTACAAGTTTATGTTTTTCTAATAAAAATAAAATTGCATTTGCTATTTCATGTTCTTCTACTTCTACAACTTCATCCACATATTCTAATGCATAGTCAAGTAGTTTTGGTGTTACAACTTTTACCGCAATTCCATCTGCTATAGTTTTAACAGATGTTGAGTCAATAGGTAATCTCGCTTCAAAAGAGTCTTTCATACCCCTAGCACCACTTGCAACTACTCCTACTATTTTAATATTTGGATTTATAGATTTTGCAGCAACAGCAGCTCCTGCGATTAACCCACCACCACCAATTGGGATTACTATAACATCTAAATCTTCTATTTGCTCAATAATTTCTAATCCAATAGTTCCTTGTCCAGCAATTACTTTATCATCAGCAAAAGCATGAATAAATGTTTTATTATTTTCTTCACAAAACTTAATGGCAGCAGCATATGCTTCATCATAGTTTTGTCCAGTTAAAACAACATTTGCTCCATATTGTCTAACACCACTTACTTTTGTAAGTGGTGTAGCTTCTGGCATAAATATAGTTGCATCACATCCAAAATAGTTTCCAGCATAAGCAATACCTTGGGCATGGTTTCCAGCACTTGCTGCTACTATTCCTATATTTCTAGTTTCTTCATCTAGAGAGGCAACTTTATTAAAAGCACCCCTTATTTTGAAACTTCCTGTTAATTGTAGATTCTCTTTTTTTAGAAATACATTACTATCAAATTCTTCACTTAAAAATGGGGCATAAGTAAGGGGCGTTTTTAATATGATTCCTTCTAGTTTTGTTTTTGCGTCTTTTATATCTTTTAATGTAATCATTTTATATCTTTTCATATTTTTTGTTTGAAATGTTATCTAAAAATAGTTTTTACTATTATTATTTGAGTAAAAACTATTTTTAAATAAGGGGTAATTTACCCCTTATTCATTCTCCTTATTTATAATTTCTACTGCTTTTACCATATTTTTCAGACTTGGAATTACTTCTTCCCATTTTCTAGTTTTTAAACCACAATCTGGATTAATCCAAAGTTGCTCTTTTGGTAAAACTTCTAAAAGAGCTTTGATTTGTTTTACAATCTCTTCAACACTTGGAACTCTTGGTGAGTGAATATCATAAACTCCAGGTCCGACTTCTTGTTTATAACCATGTTTTTTAAATATTTTTAAAAGTTCATTTCCACTTCTAGCTGTCTCTATTGAAATAACATCTGCATCCATGTTTTCTATTGTTTCAATAATATCATTGAACTCACTATAACACATGTGAGTATGAATTTGAGTCTCTTTTCTTGCACTACTTACACAAATCTTGAAATCTCTAACTGACCAATCTTCATAGATTTTGATTTTCTCTTTTCTTAAAGGATATCCTTCTTTAAAAGCAGCTTCATCTACTTGAATTATTTTAATACCTGCATTTTGTAAATCATTTACTTCATCACTAAGGGCAACTGCTATTTGTTTTGATACTTCATCTCTTGGTTTATCATCTCTTACAAATGACCAGTTAAGAATTGTAACAGGACCTGTTAACATTCCTTTCATGATTTTTTTAGTTTTACTTTGAGCATAAGTAATCCAATCAACTGTCATAGCTTTTGGTCTTGATATATCTCCAAATATAAAAGGAGGTTTGACGCATCTGCTTCCATAACTTTGTACCCAACCATTTAAAGTAAAACCATAACCTTTTAACTGCTCACCAAAATATTCAACCATGTCATTTCGCTCAGGTTCTCCATGTACTAAAACATCCAAGTTACACTCTTCTTGAAAAGATATGCACTCATCAATATAATCTTTCATAGATTTTGTGTACTCTTCTTTTGAGATAGCCTTAGCTTTGAAATCTCTTCTTGATTTTCTTATTTCATTTGTTTGAGGAAAGGAACCAATAGTTGTAGTAGCTAAGCAGCCATAATTTAATAACTCTTTTTGGATTTTGATTCTATCTTCGTATTTTCCTTCTCTATTAAATGTTTTAAAGTTTTCAACTCTAGTTTGAACTTCTTTATCATGTATTAAAGGTGAAGATTCTCTGCTTTTGTTTGCATCTTTATTTTTATTTAATGCTTCAAGTTCTTTATCATCTAAATTCTCAATTCCTTTATAAAAAACTTTTGCAAGAAGTACTACTTCATCAAGTTTTTCGCAAGCAAAACTCAACCAGTTTTTAATTTCTTCATCAAGTTTATCTTCATATTTTAGTGTAAAGGGAGTATGTAATAGTGAACAAGAAGATGAGATAATGATTTTATCTTTTTCAAGTACTTTTGAAATTTCAGTTAATAAATCAAAAGATTTTTTAATATCATTTTTCCAAATATTTCTTCCATCAACTACTCCTGCAATTAAGTTTTTACCACTATTTGCGATAATTTCTAAAGAGTCTAAATTTTCACTTCCATATAAAAAATCAAGTCCTAATCCCCAAATTGGAGTATTAACTAATATTTTTGTTGCTTCATTTGAGTGTTCAAAATATGTAGTTACTATTAGTTTTATATTATTTGTAGTTAAAGACAACTCATCATATGTTGGTTTTATTAGACTTAAAATCTTTGCTTCATTATCTTTTACAAAAATTGGTTCATCTATTTGAATAGTTACCACTTCATCAAGCTTTGATAACTCATAAAATAGTTCAACATAAATTGGTAAAATTTTATGTAATAAGGCAAAAGTATCACCTCTATCCACTCTTTTTGACAAAGCCAAAAATGTAATTGGACCAATAAGATTTATTTTTGTTTTTATTCCCAGTTTTTTTGCTTCATTGTATTCATTGATTATCTTTGAAGCATTAAGTTTATACTCATCTTCTAAACTAAGTTCAGGAACTATATAGTGGTAGTTTGTATTAAACCACTTTGTCATCTCCATGGCAACTGAAGATTTATTTCCCCTCGCCATTGCAAAATATAACTCTTCACCTTTTAGGTCTTTAAATCTTTTTGGAATAGCATTTAACATAATTGCAGTATCCAAAACATTATCATAAAGACTAAAGTCATTTGAACTTATATATGAAATACCAGCTTCTTTTTGATAGTTCCAATGTCTTTTTTTCAATTCACTTGCGACTTTTTGCACTTCATCAAATGAGCAATTTTTTGCCCAATAACTTTCTAATACTTTTTTTAACTCTCTTTGTTCTCCAATTCGGGGGAAACCTACTACATATGTGCTTTCTAACATTTTATTATCCTTAATATTTTTTATGTTTGTAATTTTGTTGATTAATGAATAATAAGTGGAGGATGAACACCAGTACGCCTAAAGGCAAAGTGTGTTGAATAGTATGGACATCTTGGAATAAATTTAAAATTTGAGATTGCTAGTTTTGTTTTTAATCTAAAGACACAATCACAATAACAAGGTTTTGAATGTGCAGCAAAAGTTGCAGCATTTAAAATGAGTTTTTCTAAAGGAGGGGATTCTTCTTCATCTTCATCACAAAGACTTGAGTATATAAAAGCAGTTTTTTTAGACCGTACTTCATTATCATTAAGTTTTTTTGCAGTCGAATAGGCAGTGATTGCTGATAATGAAAAGTAGTTTTTTCTAAAACCTTTTAAATGTCTCAATTGTTTTTTCCTTTTAAAAAATAGAATATATGTTATTAAAGCTTAATTACAAATAAAAATTATTATGCTAGACTTTCAAAAAAGAAAAGGGGTAACATACTTTTTTAAAGTATGAAGATAATAATTTGAAATTTACATTTGTAACACTGTTTCCAAATCTTATTGAGCCTTATTTTTATGACTCAATATTAAAAAGAGCAGTAGATGATAACTTTATATCATATGAATTTTATAATCCAAGAAATTATACAGAAAATAAACATAATAAAGTTGATAAGCAAATGGTAGGTGGAGGAGCAGGAATGTTAATGACTCCTCAACCACTTTTTGATTGTTTGGATGATATAAAAATCAAAAATCCTGATGCATATATTATTTTTCCATTAGCTGCTGCAAAACAATTTAATCAAAAAGATGCAAAAAGATTAGCAAAGAAAAAAAACATAGTTATTGTAAGTGGAAGATATGAAGGAATTGATGAAAGAGTTATAGAAAAGTATGCAAATGAGGTGTTTAGTATAGGAGAATATATACTAACGGGTGGAGAATTACCTTCATTAGTCATGGCAGATGCAATTTCTAGAAATGTTGAAGGTGTACTTGGAAATGCTGACTCTTTAGTGATGGAAAGTTATGAAAATAATCTTTTAGAAGCTCCATCTTTTACAAAACCTGAAATTTTTCAGAAATTAAGTGTAGTTAAAGAATTTTTAAAGGGAAATCATAGTAAAATTGCCGACTTGAAAAATAATCTGGCTATTTGCAAAACAAAATATTATAGACCAGGTTTAATCACGAACAAAAAAACAAAATAGAAGTGTGATATCCCGCAACTTGCAAATGCGGGCACTTTCACCAAAGGGAAATACAATGAAAAATAGATACATTGCGAGCTTTGAAGCAGCGCAAATTGCAGAAAAAGAGATTCCTCAATTTAGAGCGGGTGATACTGTTAGACTTGGTATTGAAATTAAAGAGGGTGAGAAAAAAAGAGTTCAAACTTTTGAAGGTGTTGTTATTGCAAGAAGTGCTGAAGGTGTTAGTGCTACTTTAACAGTAAGAAAAATCGGAGCTAACTCAGTTGGTGTTGAAAGAATTTTCCCATTATATTCAGAGTCAATTAAAACTTTTGAAGTATTAAGAAGAGGTAGAGTAAGAAGAGCTAAACTTCACTACTTAAGAGGATTAACTGGTAAAAAAGCTAGAATTAAAGAGCTTAAAAAGTAATCTTTTAGAGTCGAAGTTTTTACTTCGACTTTTTTATTCTTATGATTACTTCAAAAGTCTTAATCCATACAGCCCTTCAACCAGAAGCACAATATTTAATCAACTACTATAAACTTAAACAAGACATTTCTGTTCAAAATTCAAAACTATTTTTTAATGATAATATTATTTTAATAGTATCAGGTATGGGTAAAACTAATACTATAGATTCTTTAGAGTATGTATTTGAAAACTATAATATTAAAAAAGCTATAAATATTGGAATCGTAGGATGTTGTGATGAAAGTATAAAAATAGGAACACTGTTTTGTACAAATAGATTATTGCCAAATATTAATTTTGCATCAATTACTACAGTTGATGAGCCTCTTGATAGTGATGAAAACTTAGAAACACTCTTAGTAGATATGGAGAGTTTATATTTTAAAGAAACTTGTTTAAAGTATATAAAAGATGTATATGTTTTTAAAGTGGTTTCTGATTATTTAGATGTAACAATTCCAAAAAAATCATTTGTTATTGAGCTTATACAAAATAGTTTTAAATCTTGGGGAAAATATATATGAGTATAGAAAAATTCAATGAGCATATTTTAAGAACAAATTATGAAAATTTAAAAGAAAAAAATAAAGAGTTTATAAAAGAGATATATCTAAAATATCTTTTTTCCTATCAAGAGTTAAAACAACTAATTGATTTTGCGATTGATTTTAATATGTGGAATGAAAAAGAGCTTTATGAAGTTTTTGAAGAGAAATATGCTTCAAGAAAAAATGCCTTTAATCACATAAGAAAGATTTGGGATGATTTAAAGAGTTCTTCAAATTCATACAAAACCTTTGATGAAAAAGCATATGAAAAACCAAGACGATTCTCTTTTAATGAAATAAAAAAAGAAAGTGTTGGACTTGGTTCTTGTCCTGTTGCTAGTGAAAGTACAAGATGTTGTAATTTGCTAACTCTTGATGCAGTTCAGTCTTGTGGTTTTGATTGTTCTTATTGTTCTATTCAATCTTTTTACAATCAAGATAAAATAGGTTTTGATGTAAATTTTAAAGATAATTTAAAAAAATTAAAACTAGACCCAAATTATACTTATCATATAGGAACAGGGCAAAGTTCTGATTCACTTATGTGGGGAAACAAAGATGGTCTTTTAGATGCATTATTTGATTTTGCTAGAGAAAATCAAAATGTAATTTTAGAGTTTAAAACAAAATCAAACAACATAAAATATTTTTTAGAAAATGAAGTACCAGCAAATATAATTTGTACTTGGTCGTTAAATACTCCAACAATCATTAAAAATGAAGAACACTTAACTGCAACATTAGACCAAAGAATTAATGCTGCTAAGGCATTATCAAAAAAAGGTGTTGTAGTAGGTTTTCACTTTCATCCAATCGTTCATTATGAAAACTATTTAGATGAGTATAAAGAGGTTTTTGATAAATTAATAACTGAATTTAATCCAGATGATGTAGCTTTAGTATCCTTTGGAACACTCACTTTCATAAAACCAGTTATAAATAAAATAAAAAGTAGAGATTTTAAATCAAAAATCTTACAAATGCCTTTTGAAGAGATAAATAAAAAACAATCATACCCTTATGAGATAAAACAAGAGATGTTTAAATTTGCCTATGACTCTTTTAAAGCTTGGCACAATAAGGTATACTTCTATTTATGCATGGAAGACCACAAACTTTGGAAAGATTGTTTTGGTTATGAATACTTTTCTAACAATCAAATGGAAGATATGATGAAGATGTCATACTTAAGCAAAATAAATAAAAGAAGATAAATGAATATACTTGAAATAGATAAATTAAGCTTTTCATATGATAAACAAGTTATTCTTGAAGATATAAGTTTAACAATAAAAGAGAATGATTTTTTAGCAATAATTGGACCTAATGGTGGGGGAAAATCCACTTTGTTAAAAGCAATTTTGGGAATAAACAAAGTTAAAAAAGGGAAAATAAGATTTTTAGGTTCTAAGGTTGAAAAAAATATTTCAACAATAGGTTATGTTCCTCAAAATACAAATGTAAATGTAAACTTTCCAATTAAAGTAATAGAAGTAGTTATGATGGGACATGTTGGACATAAGCGACCATTACTTGGGTATAAAAAAGAAGAAATAGCTTGTGCTATGGGTGCTTTGGAACAAGTTAGTATGCAAGATTTTGCCAATGTAAAAATAGGAACTCTTTCAGGTGGGCAAAGACAAAGGGTAATGATAGCGCGTGCCCTTTGTGCTCATCCTAAAATTTTACTTTTAGATGAACCAACAGCTAGTATTGATGTTGATGGACAAAAACAAATTTATGATTTATTGAAACTTTTAAATAAATCAATTACAATTGTTGTAGTTAGCCATGATATTTCGGTTATTTTGGGGTATGCTTCAAAAGTAGCCCATATAAATAAAAAATTGACTTTTCATGATATCTCAAATAGAAAAAGTGATATTCCAAATGCTGATAATCATTTTTGTGAAGTTGAAATGCTTCAATTACTTGGAACTAATGTTGGTACTAAAAAGAGTTGTGGATGTTAGAAGCATTAAATTATTCATTTATTCAAAATGCAATTATTGCAGGATTGTTAGTTAGTATTGCTGCTGGAATTATTGGCTCATTGATTGTTGTAAATAGAATGGTATTTTTAGCAGGTGGGATGGCACACACTTCTTATGGTGGAATTGGTATTGCTATTTATTTTGGACTTCCTATTTTTTTAGGAGCTACTGTATTTTCAATTGGGGCTGCACTTTTAATGTCATATTTGACCCTTTATCAAAGGGAAAGAATAGATACTTTTATTGGTCTTATTTGGGCTTGTGGTATGGCTATTGGAATTATTTTAGTTGATTTAACACCTGGTTATAATGTGGATTTGATGAGTTATTTATTTGGATCAATCTTAGCCGTTGGAAGTGATGATTTAGTTTTTATGTCAATATTAGTGGCTTTCATAATTGCAATAGTGAGTTTCTTTTATAGGGATATTTTGGCTGTGTCATATGACAGTGAATATGCCTCATTAAGAGGAATAAATGTAAAAGTATTTTATACCTTGATTTTAGTTTTATCAGCACTAACAGTTGTAATTGCTATAAAAGTTGTGGGATTGATTTTGGTAATTGCTCTTTTGACGATTCCAATATATATTGCTGAAAAACTATCGAATTCATTATATGGTATGATGGCAATATCAGCTCTTTTATCTTCACTTTTTACGCTAGTTGGACTCTATTTATCTTATACATATAATTTAACTTCAGGGGCAACTATAATAATTGTAAGCGCAATGTCACTATTTATGTTTATAATATATAAAAAAATTAGAGTTGGTGCTTAATGTTACATGAAATAGTTGACTTCATAGTTCAAACAGTTGGAAGTTTAGGTTATATAGGAATATTTATAATGATGTTCCTAGAAAGCTCTTTTTTCCCTTTTCCTAGCGAAGTAGTTATGGTACCCGCTGGTTATTTAGCCTTTAAAGGCGAGATGAGTATGAGTATTGCAATTATTTGTGGAGTATTGGGAAGTTTATCTGGAGCTTTGTTTAACTATTATTTAGCTGTAAGATTTGGAAGAAAGTTTTTAATTAAATATGGAAAGTATTTTTTCATAAATGAAGAGACTATAAACAAAATGGAAAAGTTTTTTAAAGATCATGGGCATATTTCAACTTTTTCAGGGAGATTGATTCCAGCTGTTAGACAATATATCTCGTTTCCAGCAGGTTTAGCGAAAATGAATATCTTTTTATTTTCCTTATATACTAGCTTAGGAGCTGCTGTTTGGGTTATAATCTTGGTTTTAGTTGGGTACTTTATAGGAGATAATCAACTTTTAATCAAAGAATATTTAAGATATATTGTTATTGCTCTTTTAATAATTCTAAGCATAGTTGCATATTTATATTATAAAAATTATAAAAGAAAAAATGTAAGCTTATGAAAGTAATAGTTACAGGATACAGTTCAGGAATTGGAAAAGCGATTTCTGATATTTTAAGTAGTAACGGTTTTGAAGTAATAAAATTATATAGTAGGTTAAATGATTTTGATTCTTTAGAAAAAGAGATAAAATCTTTACTTAAAGAAAACGATATCAATATTTTGGTAAATTGTGCAGGTATTGGTATTTTTAAACCTCATGAAGAGATATCATTAGCTAAAATAAAAGAGTTGATTGATGTTAATTTAACAGCACCAATTATTTTATCAAATTTACTCCTTAGAAGTTTGAAAAAAACAAAGGGGCATATTATAAATATAGCTTCAATAGAAGCTACAAGACATTCCAAGTTTTCAGCACTTTATACTGCAACAAAATCAGGACTTAGAGATTTTGGTTTAGCACTATTTGAAGAGCTTAGGCGAAGTGATGTAAAAGTTACAACAATAAATCCAGACCTTACAAAAACAAATTTTTTCGATGATTTTAATTTTGAACCAGGAGATAGTAAGAATTCATATCTAATAGCAGACGATATTGCAAAAAGTGTATTAGAAATCATAAATTATAATGGTGTTATTACTGATATAACAATTAGGCCTCAAAAACTAGAGATAAAAAAGAAGATTTAATATGAATGATAAAAACATAGAACAGCTTGATCAATTAGTTGAAATACTTAATAGTGAAATATTAGAGTTTAAAACAGATAATAACAATAGCGTTCACCCTTATGATATCTCTGAACAACTTTTAAAACTTAGAGATATTGATGAAGATGAATACTCTAAAATGCTTAAAAGAATTCCAAGTGCTCTTCTTGCAGAAGTTTTATCTGAGATGCCAGATATTGTTCAAGAAGAGATTAGTGATCATATCAGTACTAAAAAAATTGTTGCAATTACATCGAGTATGGATACCGATGATGCAGCTGACTTTATTCAAAATATTTCAGAAGATAATGAAGAGTTGGCCCAAGAGATTTTGGAAAGCTTTGATGATGAAGATAAAGAGTTACTTGAGCAACTTATCGCATATAGTGATGATGAAGCCGGTGCTTATATGCAAACAGAGCTTTTTTCTGCAAAAATCGATGAAAAAATCGGTGATGCAATAAAAAGATTAAAAGAGTTAAAAGAAATTGGAGAAGTTGATAATATTTGGCACTGTCATGTTACAGATAAAAGAGGAGTTTATTTAGGAAGTGTTGGACTTGAAGAGCTTATTATTTTTGAACATGATATGAAATTTTCAGATGTTCCAAGTGAAAAATTAAGAAATTATAATGTATCCCATAAAGCTGACTTAAAAGAAGTGGTAGATATGGTTACAAACTATAACTTATCTAGTTTACCTGTTGTTGATAATAGAAATAGATTAATAGGTAGAATTACTTCTGATGATGTATATGACATCATCCAAGATAGTGCAACTGAGCAAATCTATAACATGGCAGGGGTTAATGATGAAGCAGAGCAAGAAGAAAGCATGTATCAAATTGGTAAGAGTAGAGCGATTTGGTTAGGTGTAAACTTGCTTACTGCAATCGCCGCTTCTATTGTAATTGGTATGTTTGATGCAACTATTCAATCTCTTGTAGCCTTAGCTGTACTTATGCCAATAGTAGCTTCTATGGGTGGAAATGCAGGAACACAAACCCTAACCGTAACAGTAAGACAGATGGCTTTAGGTGATATTGAAAATGAAGATGCAAAAAAAACTATAATCAAAGAAGTAATAATATCTTTGGTAAATGGTTTTCTTTTTGCCGCAGTCATAGGTGTAATAGCATACTTATGGTTTAAATTACCCTTATTAGGACTTGTTATTGCAATGTCTATGGTTATTAATTTGATTAGTGCAGGGTTCTTTGGTGCAGTTATACCATTGACTTTGCAAAAACTAAAAATTGACCCAGCAATTGGAAGTACAGTATTACTTACAACTGTTACTGATGTTGTTGGGTTTTTTAGTTTCTTAGGACTTGCAACTTTAATACTTTTATAATTAGATTATTGGTCTTTTGTACCTCATAAAATACAGTGATGGGAGTGCAAGACCAAAACTAATTGCTCCAATAATAGAGACTGATTTTAATCCATTGTCAATAAAAATAGCAATTAATTCCATACTTACTCCATGGGAATTCATGTCAACTAAACTTATCATTGCTGTAAAAGCATAAGTTCCTGGAATCATAGGGATAATCGAAGCAACAGTATAAATAGGTCTTGGAACTAAGTTCTTTTTAGACCAATATAGTGCAATAATTCCAATAATAACAGAAGCTAAAAATGTTGATAATTCTATTGTCAAATGTAAAGTCATAAAAAATTCTCTACAAGTATAAACAATAGCTCCACCCATGGCACAATATTTTAGTGCTGATTTTGGTACATTAAAAAGCATAGCAAATCCAACAGCTGGAATAGCTGCAAAAATAGCATGTAAAAATAGATTTTGTAAAATTAAAAGCATCTTACCATCCCTTTATATTAAAAACTGACATGGCAATAATTATTCCAATAGAAGTTGCAAGTGTCAAAAGTGAAGCCTGCATCCAACGCCCCCAAGCCATTGATAAATACCCTTTAGTTGCATCAAGCATTGAGTTTATAAAAGGAAACCCGGGAACTAAAAGTAAAACAGAAGCTGATAAAACAATATTTGAAGTGGAACTAATATTAAAAAATGAAGCCAAGTGTGCAATTGCTGTTGCAAAAAAAGCTGTAATTCCAAAAGTTAAAATTAGTACAAATTTCTTTTTTGCTAATTCTTGTCTTATTATCATTGCTATTGAAGCTGCAAAAAAAGTTACAAAAAAACCATTAAAATCTATACCTCTTAAATATCCAAAAGAGGCACAAGACAGTCCTACCATAAAGACTACAAGCCATCTGTTATAATAATTTGGTTCAATATTTTTTAAAGTGGTAGTTATATAATCAGCGGTCAAATTATTATTTTTTTCAGCATCAATTGTCATTTTTTGCACATCATATACAATTGACATATTTATAGGTTTGTGATGTGAACGCCTTGTCGTAGTTACTGATTGAGAGTCTTTTAAAGTAGTTAATACAATGGCAGAAGGTATCAAAGATATCTCTACAGAATCAACACCTAAAGCACGACCAAGTCTTTGAGCTGTTTGTTCTATTAGAATACTTTCAGCTCCAAATTCTAACATTAATACAGCTGATTTTATAACAGCTCTTGTAATTTTTGTTTGTTCTTCATAATTCATTAGTTTTTTCCATAAAAGTATTTTATCACTTTTATTAAAAAACTAATGAATATAATTGTATAAAAAATAGCATAGTTAATAAAAACTCTTACCACTCAAACTGAAATGTTGTATGTACGATTTTAAATTTCTTTTTTAAATCATGATTTATATTATGTAAGATATCTTCATAATTATCAATATATTTTGAATCAATTTTGACATGTGCAGTCATATTGTACATATCTTGGGTAATTTCCCAAATATGTACATCATGTAATTCAATTACTTTATCTTTTTTTTCTATAAAGTTTTTTACTCTTTCTATTTCTACTGGAGAAGTTTCCATTAAAGTATTTGTAGAACTTTTTAATATACCTATTGCCCATTTCCCAATAACTAAAGCAACTAATATTGCTAATATAATATCAACAAAATACCAATGAGTAAAATAAATTATTATATATCCAATAATAATTGCTACAGAAGATAGAGCATCACTTAACATATGGATAAAAGATGATTTTAAATTAATATTATTTTTATCTCCTTGCATTAAAATTACACCAGTAATAATATTCACAATAAGACCAACAGTTGCCACAATCATAGCAATTTTTATATCAATAACTTCAGGATTTAAAAATCTTTCAATTGCTTCATAAACAATCCACAAAATAGATAAAACTATTGTTATACCATTTATAAATGCAGCTAAAACTTCTGCTCTATAATATCCAAAAGTTTTTTCAAGTGGGGCTTGTTTACTTGCAATTATAATTGCTAAAAGTGAAATTATAAGTGCAAAGGAGTGAGTAAACATATGTATAGCATCAGATACTAAAGCTAAAGAATTTGATAAAAAGCCGTAAAAAAACTCTGCAAACATTGTGATAAGTGTAATACCTAATGCCCATTTCAATACTTTTTTGTCTGTTCCTCTATGGTCATGCGAATGTTCATGTGAATGTTCTTTCTCATGATTATGAGAGCAATTATGTTCATGATCATGATGATTATTTTCGTCAAGAAAGGGTTTATGATCATTTAGACCAAATTTACAAGTTTCCATATTTATGTCCTTTATTTTCCATATACTTTGATAATCTCTAATAGATTATCAATTTGTACTTCAGCTTCTGAGTTTGTACCTTTTTTTATATTTTCTATTAAATGACCTTTTGCATAATGTTCTATATAAGAACTTATCATTCCACTTACTGCACCTTTTATAGCAGTCAATTGTCTAATGGTTTCATAAGGGTCATTATCTAAATTGAACTTTTCGTCATTAAATTTATTTTTTAATGAATGAACTTGCCCGTGAATTCTACTGATTCTATTTTGAAGTTTTTTTCTCTCCACATCACAACAATATGCCATTTTTGTTCCTTAATATAGTATACCCCTATATAGTATATAATTCAAACTTAAATTTAATTAAATTGATAATCAATATTAAATTATTATATGGAAAATCTCTTTATTTATCACTATTTATTATTGGAATAATAACATTTATCTTTAGTTTTATTAGGGTTATGATTGGATCAAAGGGGAACTAAGAAGTATGAAAGTAAGGCTGAAATATTTGGAGGAATAATTTTAGTAATTATTGCATTTAAAATACTTATTCAAAATATAAACTTTTAAATTATAATATATAAATAAAAAGTAAGTAAGGATTAACCAAAAGTGTGTAAAATTCCAGAAAACAAATAAAAGGCTATTAATGAAAAAATTAACATTAATTTTTCTTACTCTATCAACTTTATTATTTATAGGTTGTTCAGATGAGAAAAAAGATGCAGATACAACAGTAAATGAAAAAGTTATTAAAGTTGGAACTTCAGGTGCATATTTCCCATTCACATTTTATAAAGATGATAAACTACAAGGTTTTGAAATTGATGTTTGGAATGCCATTGGTAAAAAACTAAATGCAAAAATTGAGTTTAAAACTGCTAAGTTTTCAGGACTATTTGGAATGTTAGAAACTGGTAAAATTGATACTATCTCAAATCAAGTGACAATGACAGATAAAAGAGTAGAAAAATATGATTTTACAACTCCTTATGTATATGATGGTGCTCAAATTATTGTAAATAAAGATAATAATGATATAAAATCTTTTGATGATTTAAAGGGTAAAAAAGTTGGTGTAACTTTAGGAACAAATTATGCAGATATTGTAAGAAGTTTAGATAAAAACAATGAAATTGAACTTGTAACATATGAAGGAAATGGATTTGAACAAGATGTAAAATTAAATAGAATAGCAGCTTTTGTACAAGATAGAACCTCTGCAGTTGAACTTATTAAAAAAACTAAATTACCTTTAAAAATAGTGGGTGAACCTCTTAAAGTATTAACAAACTCTTTTCCTTTTGTAAAAAATGAAAAAAATAAGACATTGATCAAAGAAGTAAATGAAGCTATTGAAGAACTTCGAAAAGATGGAACATTAAAAAAGATCTCTATATATTGGTTTGATACTAACATTACAGAGAAATAATGAAAACTTTTGATCTAGATTATGCATTGGGAATTTTCCCAATATTATTTAAATATATTGATATTACAGTATCTATGGCACTCATAGGAACTGTAATAGCACTATTTATTGCAATATTAATTGCTGTAATGAAAACATATAAAGTAAAAGTAGTTTCTCAATTTTGTGATTTGTATATCTCCTTTTTAAGAGGAACTCCTTTATTAGTTCAACTATTTTTACTATATTATGGACTTCCTCAAATATTTCCAGTTTTTGCAAATTTAGATGCATATTCTGCATCAGTTGCCGGTTTATCTTTACATTTTTCTGCATATATGGCAGAATCAATTAGAGGAGCTATTTCATCAATTGATAAAGGTCAATTTGAGGCTTCTTATTCATTAAGTATGTCAAAAACACAAACATTCATATATATTATATTACCTCAAGCAATTAGGGTTGCGGTGCCAAGTTTGATGAATAACTTTATTGATTTAATAAAAAGTACATCTCTTGCATTTACACTAGGTGTACCTGAAATAATGGCAAAAGCTCAACTTGAAGCTTCTAGTAGTTATAAATACTTTGAGTCATTTCTTGCAGTTGCATTAGTTTATTGGGTTATTGTTTTAGTATTTACATATATTCAAAAGAAATTAGAAAAGAAACTTAATAAAGCGTATACTGTTTAGTTCTTCATTCATAGACTTTATCCTTAACACTTTTAAACGATTTTTTTGATACAATATTTTTTTTATAAGGAAATCATATTTGAAAGATTTAACCAACTATTTTAACAAAAAAGATATTATTTTTAAATCAATAGAAAAGATAGACCCAAAAACTATTGGGAGTCGAAAAAAAGTTGAAATTTATTGTGCAACTGGAATTGATAAAAACTACTATGCTATTATATTACATAACTCAAAAAGTCGATTTATACGAAAGACTGCGGAAGAATTGATGGAACTTCTTGAAAAATTAAGTGCTTATAAAGAACATAATTTTAAGAAAAAGATTTTGCTCATTGGTTCACCTTTATGCTCAAAAGCTAAAAAATTACTTGTGGATAATAAATGGAGTGTTGATATTGATTTTATGTGATATAGGAAATAGTACATACCATTTTTTGATAAATGGTAAAGATAAAAGATATTTATTAGACGAAGAACTGCCAAAATTTGATGATGAAATATATTTTGTTTCAGTAAATGATAAGGGTTCTAAAAAACTTATAAAATCAAATCCACAAGCAAAAAATATAGAAAAGCTAATGAAGTTTGAGACAGAATATAAAGGCTTGGGAATAGATAGAGCACTTGCTTGTTATTTTGAAAAAAACTGTGTAGTTGTAGATGCAGGAAGTGCCATAACAGTTGATATTATGGATGAGAAACATTCTGGTGGTTATATATTACCAGGTTGTAGAGCATATATGAATACTTACCCTAAAATCTCTAAAAAACTAAATTTTGATTTTGATATAAATATAAATTTGGATAAAATACCGCTTCAAACAAAAGATGCTATATCATATGCCATGATGAAATCTATTATTTTACCAATCAAAGAAGTAAGCAAAAACAGAAAAATCATTTTTACAGGTGGTGATGGTGAGCTATTTAGTAAATATTTTGAAAATAGTATATATAAAAAAGATTTGATATTTAAGAACATGAAAAGGATTATTGATGCTAACAATTGCATTGCCTAAGGGAAGAATCGCAGAAGAGACTTTAGACAAATTTGAGAAAGCTTTTGGTGAAAAGTTTATATTTGAAAAAAGAAAATTGATTTTAGAGAAAAGTGGATTTAAGTTTTTAAATGTAAGAAACCAAGATGTACCAACTTATGTAATGCATGGAGCGGCTGATTTAGGTGTTGTTGGCTTAGATGTTTTAGAAGAAAAAGAGTATGACTTAATCAAACTTCTTGATTTGCAACTTGGAAAGTGTAAAGTTGCTTTTGGTCTTAGAAAGGGCGAAGAGTTAGACTTCACAAAAAGTAAAATTACAGTTGCAACAAAACATGAAAAAATAGCAAAAAGATACTTCGAAGAAAAAGCAATGGCTGTTGAAATTATAAAACTTTATGGTTCTATTGAACTTGCACCTTTAGTTAATCTAAGTGATTGTATTGTGGATATTGTAGAAACAGGTGAAACGATGAAGCAAAATGGCTTAGAAGTAGGTCCAACTATTATGTTAAGTAGTGCACACTTAATAGCAAACAAAAATTCATATTATGCAAAAAAAGATAAAATCTTAGAATTAAGAGAAAGAATCAAAGCAGTTTTATAATGGGTTTAAATTTATATGCAAAAATAGAAGAGTACTTAGATTTTGAAGATGAGGTTTTTAGACTTCATAGTGAATTTATGTCTATAATTATAGAAAAAAAACTTGACAATATTTTAGATGTGGGTTGTGGACAAGGCTCTTTTTTAAACCAATTAGCATTATTAGAACTAAACTCTTTTGGTATAGATTTAAGTAGTGAACAAATAAAAATCTGTAAAAAAAATGGTATAAAAAATGTCTCGTCTATGCCTTTAAATGAAGTAAAAGAGAAATATGATTGTGCAACTGCAATTTTTGATGTAATAAATTATATTCCTAAAAATGGAATAAAAACTTTTTTTGATGAGATGAATCTTGTTTTAAATCAAGGCGGATATTTTATTTTTGATGTAAACTCACTTTTTGGATTTGAAGATGTAGCACAAGGAACTTTGAGTATGGATTTAGGTGATAAATTTATAGTTATAGATGCCGTCTTTGAAGAAGAGAAACTATTTACAGATATTACGCTTTTCACACAAGACAAAAACCAGCTTTTTAAAAAAGAGAATGATGCTATTATTCAATACTATTATGAAACAAATGGTTTAAAAGAACTTCTAAAAGAATCAGGTTTTGAAGTTGAAAGAGTACTTGATTTTAATTTACATGATTGCGGTCAAAGTGATAAGGAAATATATATCTGTAAAAAATCTTAAAAGGATTTTTTATGAACTACCCAGAATTTTTTGACAAAATTCCCAAAATAAAATTAAAAGACAATCTTTCTAGTTTCTTAGGTGCCTTTACAGATGGCGAGGTTGTTTTCTCATATAAAGATATCGTAAAAAGTGCAGGGCACTCTTGTCCTACTGTTTTAGGTGCATATCTTATGACTTTTAAAGCTTTAAAAGAGTTATATCCTAATGAAATACCAATTCGTGGTGAGATAAAAATAGAGTTTTCTACAAAACAAAATGATGGTGTTACAGGTGTAATTTCAAACATAATGTCAAATATTACAGGTGCTACAGCTGATACTGGATTTAAAGGTTTAGCTGGAAGTTTTGATAGAAGACATTTAATGTTTTTTGAAAAGGACATCACATCAAATGCAAGATTTACAAGAGTTGACACTCAAAATAGTGTAGATGTTTTTTACGATGTAAGTTCTATAAAAATGAGTGAAGAACTTCAAATTTTGATGCAAAAATCTATTGCAAAAAAAGCAAGTGAAGATGAGCAAAAAGAGTTTGGAGAACTTTGGCAAAAAAGAGTTAAAGAGATATCTAATAAAGTTGATGAGGTGATAAGCATAGTTAAACTTTAGGTTTGACTATACTTATGTGGTTTTAAAGTCCTATTAGGTTTCTTATAACTTCCATTTTAGCTTGAGCAATTCTCCTCGTTCCCAATCTTCAGATTGGGAATGCATACTTAGATAAATACAACTCAAAACAACTATTTACATGTGAATTTCAAAGCTAGAGCTTTGGAACTGCTAAGGTGGCGACTGACCCCGATGTTTATTCCTGGCATAGTTGCATAAAATAAAATATCCCCATTATAAATATTAATATGGAAAATGGCAAAAAAATAAAATATCCAAAGTAATATACATACTTCATATGTCTATCTTTATTATAATTGTTTTTTTTGCTTTTTATCAAATTCTTAATTATTAAAATAATTAAACTAAGTGGTAAAATTATACCTCCCAAAAATTGTCTAATATAAGTTATTATAGTATCATCAACTAAAAATATTTTTCCAATTATACTGACAATTATACTTAATATTAAAATAATAAAAGGAATGCATATTATTCCATAATCATTGAATATTTTTTTTACCATTTATATCCTACACACATTTCTAATCCTGCAGATACTCTGTTCCAAAGGAACCATCTATGGCTCCATTATTATAATCATAATGGCTAGATAAACCACCAGATAATGTTCCTCCTCCCACATCAGCACCTAAACCAAATAGAGCAAAAGCAGAACTACTTTCCCTCGTTCCCAATCTCCAGATTGGGAATGCATACTTAGATAAACACACAACTCAAAACAACTACTTACATATGAATTTCAAAGCTGGAGTTTTGGAACTATAAAGCTTGACGAAGTAGTAAGTGTAGTTAAACTTTAAGTTTATCTACACTTATTAAAAAATTATAGTCCTACTATATTTCTAATAACTTCCATTTTTTTATTTGCTATTTTTCTAGCTTTTTGTGCTCCATGTGCAAGTATTTCATGAACTTCTTTAGGATTATTTAAGAGTTCTTCTCTTCTTGCTGCATATGGTGCAAAATGCTCATTGATTTTGTCTAAGAGTGTCATTTTAAAGTGACCATAGCCTTCACCTGGAGTTGCGTATCTTTGTTGTAATTCATTTAACTCATCTTGGCTCATAAATAGTTCACAAAGTTTATAAATATTACAAGTAGTATAATCTTTTGCTTCATGTAACTCTTTTGAGTCTGTTACTATTCCCATTACTTGTTTTTTGATTGTTTTTGCATTTCCAAACATATCAATTGTATTTCCATAAGATTTTGACATTTTTGCACCATCAGTTCCCGGAACTGTTGCAACAACTTCATCAACTTTTGCTTCTGGTAATACTAAAATATCAGTTTTATAGTGGTTATTAAAGCTATTTGCAATATCTCTTGTCATCTCCACATGTTGAATTTGATCTTTTCCAACAGGCACAATATTTGAGTCATATAATAAAATATCTGCAGCCATTAGTACAGGATATGAAAAAAGTCCATGGTTTGTTTGAAAACCACGAGCTACTTTATCTTTATAAGAATGTGCTCGTTCAAGTAAACCCATAGAGGTATGATTTGATAAAAGCCAGTATAACTCTAGTACCTCTTTTACATGATGTTGTACCCAAAAAGTTGATTTTTCTGGATCCATTCCAAGTGCTAAAAAGTTTACTGCTACTTCAAAGATATTTTTTTCTAAAAGCTCTTTTTCTTTTACAGTTGTCAATGCATGATATGAAGCAATAAAGGCAAAAAGTTCACCATCATCTTGTGATTCAATCATTTTTTTAATCATTCCAAAGTAGTTACCTATATGAATAATTCCTGAGGGTTGTATTCCTGAAAGTATTCTCAAATCTTAGTCCTTATAAAAAATTTCAGAATTATACCTAATTGTTGATTTGTGTTAGATTTAGTCTTTCTTTGATTTTATTTTGGATTAATTCTAAATGGACCATTAAATTATAATATTCACCCATAAAAGATAAGGGAACTTTTGTCTCTTTTTGTATCTCAATATTTAAATCATCAAGTTCTTTATTAAATCTTTCTAATTCTTCATTATTTGCTGTAGCTATTTTTTTGTCAGTTCTATTTAATATCTTATACCATCTATATATTTTTGAACGCATACTCCATTGGTATAAAGGAAAAATACCTTTAAAAAGTGGGAACATTAAAGTTAATAATGGAATTAAAAGAAGCTTTAATCTATCAATATTAGATGCAATCCAATATGGAAAAATCTTTTCTAACCAAGTATCTCCATTAGTAAAGTATTGTTTTGCCTCTCTGTTTATTTCAAGGTTTGTATTTAATAAATTTGGAAATTGATTCTCTTGTGCAAATAAAGACTCTTTTGAATGTATTAGCTTAACTTGTTTTAAAAAGAGTCGAGTCAGTTCTGCTGGAACATTTTTATTAACTAATAAACTAGCACTGGTAGATAATAAGTTTATATTTTCTTCTGGAATATTTTTATATAAATCAAGTGTCCCTTCATAAAGAGTTAAAGCTGCCAAAAATCCATACTTTTGTCCATAAGCTTTTGCTCTTTTTATACTTAATACATTTATTTTTGGATCTTCAAGTAACTCTTTTACTACAGGTGATTTATGGGAAGTTACCATAAACATAGCATCAATTTTACCCTCAAGAAGCATTTTCTTTGAAGTTTGTGTGTCAAGAGCTAAAATAGTGCTATTACTATTGTCTATTCCATTATCTTTTAAAAGCTTCATTGATAAATCTTTTGTGCCACTACCATCTTCACCAATTGATATTTTTTTAGTGATTAGTTGAATGAGATAATCAATTTTGTATTGGTCGTTTTTATAAAATATCCATAAAGGTTCATAATAAATATTTCCCAAAAACTCTATATTTGAGTCAGGAGCTTGTATTATTCCATTTTGTGCAAAGGCAATATCTGCTTTTCCCTCTTTTATAAGTTTTATATTATCAACTGAACCTTTTGTAGTAAGTAAAGTTACATCTATTTTATTCTCTTCTAAAAGCTTCTTATATTCAGTTGCTATTTTATAATAATTGCCATCTTTTAAACCAGTTGCAATAACCAGTTTTTTAATAGGAGCTGGTTGAATAAACTTTGATGTTATAGCAAACATAGCAATAATAACAATCAAAATGGGAATAGATATTTTCAAAAAACTGTATTTCATAATAATCACTTTTATTTTGTATTAAATACTTTATAATAAAACAAATTATAGCTAACTAAATGAAATATAAAAGATAGAAATAGCTTCTATCTTTTGTTTTGAAGTTCTTTTATTAATTTATTAGTATTTTTTATACTTACAAATATTGTTGCAAAGAGTAATAAGAAAGCAATAAATATAGATACTGTTATTGCTTTACTTGTAGAGAGTTGAGTATCAAGTCTGCTCTTTTGTTTCTTTTCTTTTTTCTTTTCTTTTTTTTGTTCTTGAAATCCTTCTTTTGGAGGAATTCCTTCTTTAATTGTTAAATCATTATCCCCTTCATCAAGAATTATTAAATAAGCAAATTTAGGAATATCAACTATTAATTTGTTATCAGTAGGAAGTCTTTTTTCATAAAGTATTTCTTTTGTTTTTTTATCTTCTAATCTAAGTAATACTCCAGCGGCACTTTCCCCTGTATTAAACAATGCTGTTATTGTCATTGTATTATCTTTATTGTCTTTTATTGTTATATCTAATTCATGGGCATAAAGATTTATGCCTAGAAGAATAAGTATAATTATTTTTAAACATATTTTCATTTGTTAACCTTTTTTTTTAGTGTCCAAAATTGTTTTGCTTCATCTCTATTTTTAGGTAGTTTTTCTGCAACATAAATTAAACTTGCACCAAATAAAAATAAGCTTATATCTACTGCAAGTATATTTTTCAGACTAAATAGTTCTGATATTGTAATATTTAAAAAAGCTATATGAAGGATTACTGATAGTATAAATAAAAATCCTCCAATAAAAAAGAAGTTTTTAGCTGCTTCATAAGAATTTATTTTGTAAAAAGACCAAAAGAGAGTAAATAACCATACATTATAAAAAATCCCTTTTTGCCATAATACTCTATCTTGTAAATCAAAAGGAAAAATCCATTGCAAAACAAACAACATCCCTGTAGCTGGAATAACTCCTACCATACTAGCAAGAGAGAATTTTCCTATCCAATGATAAAATACAATTTTATTTTGAAACTTTTTTGCTTTTTTCTCAAGAAATAACATTGTTCCAAACCCAATTGCTATAGCACATAAAGCCATTAATAAGGCCATAATAATTCTAGAAAATATATCAATACCAAATAAAAAGTGTAAGAAAAATAATCCTTCAGCAACAAATACTGGCCACTGTTTATCCATTACTTTTTGATTATTTATTAAATCACCTGTAACGGCATTTAGTATAATTGTAGGCTTATTAAAAGTACCTCCATTAAAAAATGGCTTATATGGGTTATATCCTATGATTTCAACTTGTGCCTTTTTATCATTCCAGTTGATTAATTTTATTTGTTTGAAAATAAGTTGAGGATTTGTCTTTTCTGCTTTTATTAATAAATCACTAAGCTTTTTCATTGGTGCTTTTTCATTTGATTTCTTTGGTGGTTTATTTTGTGCAAATAATACTTTCCCTACAACTGCATCAATACTTTTTGCTTCACCTTTTGTAAGCAATTGTGACATTGGGCCAGCAGTGATTAATCCTATGTTCATAACTGCACCAGTAGTGGTAATCAAGGTTAAGGGTAAAAATATCCATGAGAAAATCTTCACATGAATTTTTGAAAATAAAGCTTGTTGATTTTGACCTTTATTTTTAAATTTTACGATAATAATCAAAATAACTCCTGTGATTATTAATACAAGCGTTCCAACTGCTACAAATCCTAAAAAGATCATTCCAATAGTTTTTAAGGGCCATCCATAATGTAATTGATTTAAAAAATCAGCAAGATTAGATTCTTCTTTTGTTTCATTGTTTATTTCTTTATTAGTATGAGGATTAAAGGCATGTTCTTTTGCAAATCTATGAGTTATAGTAACTGCTGGATCACCCATATTTCCAGGTAGATTAATAAGTATATTATCTTTTGGGAAGTCTGGATTCTCCAAAACTTTATTTATCATAGAATTATAATCAATTTTTCTAATATCAATTTTTTCTATAAGTCTTGATGGTTTTTCCCATGTTTTTATATATGGTAATAGTATTGTAAAAACTCCAAAAAAAATAGAAATGTACATAAAAGAAGAAAAAAGTATTCCTATTGCTATGTGCATCCTAAAAAGTCTTTGTTTAAACAGTTTTGCTTTTGTTTCTTTCATTTATAACCTTTAATAAAAAATATAAAGTGCAAGTGAAAATACGATTGTAGGAACTAAAAATCTAAGTAATGCACTTAATTTTGTAAAGGATAATGCAATATATACTGTTGCTATTGCCCAAGCAAAAGTATTTAGCATTATAGATATAATTGCAGACTTTTGTACTTCAATTGGAATTAAAAAAGCTAGTAGGGTCATACCTAAGTAAGCCACAACTAAACCTCCAAAGATGGAGGTTATTGTTCTAAATATTCCTATTCTTTTGCCACTTTTTTCTGGTGTTGATAAATATTTATATAATTTTTGTATCATTATTTCTTTCTTTAAAATTTATAACTTATAGTTGCAAGGAAAGTTCTTGGATCTCCTACATATACTCTGGTATCACTTGTCTTACCTGAAGCTGATCCATCAACATACTCTTCATCTGTTAAGTTTTGAATACTAATATTTGCTCTCCAGTTTCCTTTCTTATAACCAAGGGTTGCATTATAAATAATAGTAGAATCAAGTTTTATACTATTTGCATCATCTGCATATTTACTTCCTAAATATCTAGCTCCTGCACCAATATAAAAATTTGGTAAATCAAAAGTAGATAACTTATATGTTGTAAAAATATTTGCTGTATGTTTTGGAATATTTCTTAAGTTTTTATCATCATTATTTTTTGTTTTTGTTTTAGTATATCCATAAGAAGCAATCATCGACCAGTTTGATGTAATATCTCCAGCTAAATCTAATTCAAATCCTTGGCTTTCTTGTTTTCCACTTGGAACTGACCATCCGCTAAGAGAAGGAGCATCTGGATCTGTTAATGCAATATTTTCTTTTTCTATTTTAAATATTGCAGCTGTTAAGTCTAATCTATCATCAAATAGTTTTTGTTTGATTCCAATTTCATATCCTTTCCCTGTTTCAGGGTCTAAAATATTTCCACTTTTATCTGTAGCACTATTTGGTGTGAAAGATTCAGAGTAATTTGTATATAGGCTTGTTTTATCTGTAACATGATAAACTAATCCAAATGAAGGGCTAATTGCATCAGTTTTTTTGCCATTTTTTGGTTTAGATTCACTATATCTTACTCCTGCATTAAATATTAAGTCATCCCTTAGTTTTATACTATCTTGTAAAAATGTTCCCCATGATTTTACATATGAAGCTTCTCCTGACATATCCCGTGTGATAGGATATGAATCTACAGAATTTATGTGTTTCTCATAAACTGGATTTGCAAGATTTATATTATATGCCTGCATTGCAATATGTGAAGTTCCTTCTGAATAAGCCTTATTGTAATCAGCTCCAATGCTAATGTTATTTTTCATATCAAATATTTTAAATTCTTTGTTAAGTGTATATTGTAAGGCATGTTCTTTAAATTCACTTCTTTGATCAGCAGGGTATCTTGTGACTGTGTTTGTTGATTCATTGTAACGAAGAGGTAAATAAACATTTCCATAATCTCTTACATGTGTGATATATTTATATTTAAAGTTAGAGTTCCAAGTATCATAAATAGTATCAAAATTAAATCCAATAACTTTTTGTGTTCTTTTATACTCTTCATTGGGATGCGATGCAACATTTTCTATAGGTGCTACAAGATCTCCCTTGCTATTAACATTACTTCCAAATCTTGTAGGAGTTGTTTCTTTAGTATATTCACTAAGAAAAGTAAAAGTGTTGTTATCATTTATATCATAAGCTAAACTAGGAGCAATAAATATTTTATTTGTGTTTGTATTACTATTTGTGTATCCCTCATCATATTCGTAAGAAGAAATAAGTCTAAAATATAATGATTTCTCTTCATTTAAACTACCTCCAATATCAACTTTAGGATTAAAAGAAGGATTATTATTCATCTGTAATTCAATATTTGCAATAGTCTCTTTTGAAGGTTTCTTTTTAACTAAGTTTACTATTCCACCTGGACTTGATTGTCCATATTGTAATGAATCTGGACCTTTTTGTACTTCTATTGATTCTAAATCAAAAACTTCTGGATTTGAGATTTTATTTGTAACTTTTAGGCCATCAATTAAAATAGGAACTCCTGAAAATCCTCTCATAGAAATGTTAGTTGATTTTCCATCTGTATCACCAGTGTAAACAGTATTTGATGATAATTCTATAATGTCATCAATATTTTGAAGGCTTGCATCTTCAATCAATGTTTTATTAAAAACTTGGATAGATTTGGCAGTATCTTCTATATCTATACCTGTACGATTTAATTTTACTCTTTCTTCACTTTGATAATTTGAAATGCTATTCTCTATAATATTAATTTCATCTAATGTTGTACTCTCTTGGGCAAGAAGTAGCTCACTTGTTAATAAAAGAGAAGAAAGACTTATTGATAAATTTCTTTTAAGAAATTCTTTTTTCATATAATACTCCTGGAATTTTTATCTAGGGATATTATATAAATTGATACTAATTATCAATATGTTAAAAGGCACTATGAGGAAAAGTTTATGGGATAAAGGGAAAAATTAAAAGTTATTGAGCTCTTTTCTATAATCATTTGGACTTATTTTAAAATTATTAAAAAATAATTTGCTAAAATAGCTAGCATTGTTATATCCTATTTTTACTGTAACTTCTTTTACGCTGAGATTTTCTTTTAATAATTTCTTTGCTATGTCTAATCGTCTTTTTTGAATCATTTCTAAAATGGTCATGCCATAATACTCTTTAAAGTCTTTTTTTAAATAACATTCATTTATTGCAGATTTATAGGCTATAGTTTTTATAGATAATTTTGAATTGTAGTTATTCATAATAATCTCTTTTGCTCTTTCTAAAGATGAAATTCTATCTTTTTTATGACTTATAGAAGAGGAATTACTCAAAGATTTGGAAACCTTTTCAAGAGTATAGTGAAGTAAGTTTGTAATTTTTGATTCTAGATAAATGCTTTTTAAAATATCTTCAAAAGAATTTTCATCTCTAAAATCATTTGATAACTCTAATTGCAATGCATCAATTTGTAAATCTTTTAAAATATAGTAACTTTCTTTAAATGCTAGTCGCATATATCTTTCAATATCTACAATTGAATATGCAAGTTTTAAAAATAAATCATTTTTTATACCTACAAAAATACAGAAAAAAGGTTCATCTTTTTTTAATGGGATTTCACAATAAAATTTATTGGATGCTAGTTCAATAAAAAAATAATTACTTTTTAAAATATGTTCTTTTTTGTCTTTATATGTAAAATTGATATTATCACCAAAGTTAAAAATCAAACATGCACCTGGAACTTGTGATTCTTCATATAAGATTAAATCTTTCTTTGGAATAATTTTTCTAACAAAAAGACCAATACCATTTCCCATATCATAAAAAATAGTAAAGCCTTCACCATACTCTTTTTTTATTTTAGCAATAAAAGTTTGTCTAGAAAAAGGGTTTTGTGTTGTTTTAACAATATCAATTAAATCTGTGTAATTTACTTTAAGTGAGGCATTCATTTTGTATTTAATAATCTATATAGCATCTCTTGATTTTCCTTACAATTTAATTCTTATAATAGTTAAATATGTTTAAAATAGCTTTAACTATGATAGTGATTATTATAATTAAACAATATTATGCTAAAATAATTTATGTCAATGAACGAATTTAAGAATTTAAAATTATTATATGTTGAAGATGAAAATAATATACGCAAAGTTGCTATGTCTTACTTTAGCCGCTTATTTGAAACGGTATATGAAGCAAAAGATGCCTTAGATGCCTTTGATATATTTAAAGAGATTAAGCCACATATTATAGTCACTGATATCAAAATGGCAAAAATGTCAGGTATAGATTTAGTTAGAAAGGTTAGAGAACTAGATAAAAGATGTCAAATAGTAATTCTAACTGCATATACAGATACGAATTTTCTACTTGAAGCTGTAGAATTGAATCTGGTAAAATATCTAATTAAACCAATACGACACGACAAGATGCACTCTGTTTTAAAACAATGTGCTTTAAATATTAAAGAAAATAGATTAAATCTTATTCATATTCGTCAAAATTGTATTTATGATATTTTTAATAAAACACTAATTTTTGATAAACAAATAGTAAAATTATCTAAAACAGAATTAGAGTTTTTAGAATTATTATGCATGAATCTAACCCGTGTAGTAACATATGAAGAAATAGAGAATATAATTTGGTATGACTCTTATATGAGTGAAGATGCTCTTCGTTCAATGGTTCGAAAACTAAGAAAAAAATTACCAGAAGATTGTATTGAAAATATAGCAAAAATGGGTTATAAACTTCAATGCCATTAGCTAGAATTATTATTTGTATTTTTATAATAAATATTTTCGCATATGCAAATGGAAGAAATAACATAATAAGTGGGGCTTATATTGCTACAGATAATGGAGAATATAAGAGTTATAAACAATATGATTTAAAAAATGACTATTTTAAAAGATTCAATGTAAAACTAGAAATAAATAAAAAAGTGTTAGAAGATAAAACATACTATTTATTTATAACTACTGAAGTAAAAAGTCTAATTAGTTCAAATGTAGATTATAATAAAAGCTTAGATAAGATAATAGTAAAACTTGATAAAAATACTCCTTCTAATATATATTTTTCATATGAAAATAAACAACAAAAACTATTAAATTTTAAGATATTGGTATTTAGTGAATTTGAATATCAATATATGTTAGAAAATAAAAGCATATTATATGGAATAGCATATGGAATAATCTTTTCAGCCTTTTTATATAATCTTGTGATATTTTTAAATACCAGAAAAAAAGCCTTCTTTTATTACTCTTTAATGCAGATTTTTTTGTTAATTATTTTAGTTGACCTTGTTAGGTTTTCTATTATGACTTATAGAAGCTCTTTTGAAATTATGGTCCTTGATATAATTGAGACTTTGTGTCTTATTGTGATTATTTTATTTTCTAAAGAGATATTAAATACAAAAAAGAATATACCTATTATGGATAAGTTTTTGTATGGTTTGATTATAATAAATTTAATAGATTTATTTTGTATACCTTTTATAGGATATTCAATTTTGTATGAATATATATCTAGAACATTAATTATCTTATTTTTAATGGTGGCTGGAATTATTACTTTATACAAAGGAGAGAAAGTAGCAATCTTCTATATTTTGGGTTGGAGTGTTCTTTTTGTAAGTTTAGTAGTTAGTGAATATAATTTAATAAATATACATGAACTCTTTATTTTTCATATTGGATTTCCTATTGAATCTATGATTTTAAGTTTTGCACTTGGTTATAAATTAAAACAAAGTATTCATGAAAATAAAGAAAAAGAGCAACTTTTGGTACACCAAAGTAAATTGGCTTCTATGGGTGAAATGATTAATAATATTGCCCATCAATGGAGACAACCGCTAACTCATCTATCATTTATAAATATGGATATACAAACTGCGCAAGATAGTAAAGAATTAGATAAAAAATACTTAGACGAAAAAATAAATGAATCCTATGAGCAAATTGAATTTATGTCACAAACTATTGATAATTTTAAAGATTTTTATCAACCAGTTAAAAATAAAGAACTGTTTTTTATAAGTGAAGCTGTTAATAAAGCAATTAATATAATCAAACCCTCTTTAAATAACTTAGATATAAAACTAAATTTCGTAATCTTTCAAGATAGGGAAATAGAAGCATTTGAAAATGAATATTCTCAAGTAGTGTTAAATTTTATTAGTAATGCTAAAGAGGTATTATATTTAAGAAAAATTAAAAACCCTAAAATAGATATTTGTTTAGAATTTACAAATAATAAAAGTATTTTAACAGTTAAAGATAATGCAAAGGGAATTTCTGAAGATATTATAAACAAGATTTTTAATCCTTATTTTAGTACAAAAAATAATAGTAGTGGAATAGGGCTTTATATGTCAAAGATAATTGTAGAATCACACTTTGAAGGTACAATTAGTGCTTATAATACCAAAGAAGGAGCTTGTTTTAAAGTTGAAGTATAAGTCATATTAGATTTTTTTAAAAGTAATAAAGAAAGAAGAGTTTCATATAAAACATCTTGTGAATGGTTATATCGAAATTGAGACTCTTTTAAATGCAAAAATAAGTTGTTTTTGTTTAGTCCTCTAAATTTCTTTAATCTATTTTGAATAAAATCTTGAATGCTCTCATCACTTTTTGTAAGATACAATAAGGTATATTTATTCTCTTTTTTATCAAATGAAACTTTTGCAGAATTGGTTTTTTTACTATTTTGTAATTGTAAATGAATATTTTCATTTATAAACTCTTGAAGATTTGGAAAAATATTTTCACTATTTTCAAAAATAAAAGCTTTCTTTTGGTATTCAATAAAATAGTTAATGTATGGTCCATTTTTTACATATTTTATTAAAAAGCTATTATTAGATAAATGATTATTTTTTAATAAATAAAATATTTCATCTTCTTTTGAAAGTAATAATGATCTAATAATTTTATAATAATTATTTATAGTTTGTCTACTTAGATTTAATTTTTGAGCCGTTTGTATTGCTGTATAATCTTCTGTAAAATATTTACAAATCTTTTTTAAAACAGTAGTATCGATTTTGGCATTTTTTAAATAATTTAATATTTCATTGTTACTCATACTTGAATTGTATGAAAAAACAATGGCTAAAGAATGTCTAAAAAAACAAATTCTTAATTTATAGGAAATTTCTTTTTCTCTTTAGAATTATTTTGTGAACCACAACCACAAGAACCACCACAACTCTTCTTTTTAAATAGTGATTTATATATGTAAGAAAGTGCAAGAACAAAAATAATTACAGTAAAAAGTAGTTCATATAGACTCATTCTATAATCTCCTTACCTTTTATAGAAACAACATGCCCTTCTCCTGCATCAAAAACAACTTCATATGAGTTTTGTGGTTTAGAAAAAGTAAATTCACTATTTTCATTCATTAAGCCTTCAATAATTTTTTTGTCATCATGTTTTACATACATTCTTACACCACTTCCACTACTTCCATTTGAAAACCCGCCTTCGCAAGTGATACTATCATCACCATTGTCAAAGCATGTCATGATGGCCGTATGTGCATCTAAACTACTTATTAAAAGTATACTTGTTATTAAAATTTTTTTAAACATATGTTTCCTTTTTTGTTGGTATTAATCCTAAAGCAAGAGTTATTAATATAATAAAGATATAAAAATAACCCATAGCTTCAATTTCTGATAAACTAAAAATTGTGCCCATTTGAAAAATAAAAATGGCACACAATAGTCCTAAAATTATTGGATAAAATAGGGCAAATAACATCCATTTTAAAGAGTTTGTTTGGATTTTTATCATAATCATTGTTGCTATACATGGAGGTGTCAATGCCATAAATATTATAATCGCCACAGCACTTAGTGGAGAGTATGTATGATTATCTCCTAAAGAGTTATTTTGATTACTTTCATATAATGCACCAAGAGTTGAAACCGAACTTTCCCTTGCTGCAAAAGAGCTTAAAAATGCCACATTGATTTTCCAATCAAAGCCTGCATATTGGGTAACTGGAACAAAGAATTTTCCAATAGAACCTAAAAAAGAATTCTCAATTTTATTGTTTTTTAATTCTCTTAGTAATTTTTTTCTTGTATTTAAAAGTATTTTTAACGCTTTATTTATTTTTCTAGCTTCTTTATTTTTATTAGGTTTAGCAAAAAGAAAAAACAGTTGATTTTTATCTTGAAATTTTTCATCAATAGCTTTTGAAACAGTTACATCTTTTGTATTCATTTTTTCATATTTATATTGAGTATAAAAATTAATTAACTCTTTTAGTTCTTTTTTCTCATTTACATAAGTAAAATATGTGCTATGTTTTGTTTGCTTATAAAAAGTATCTTGCATTGCTTTACTTTGAATATCATATTGATTTTTTTCTTTTTGCGAGAGACCAGGAAATTGTATTAGTACAAATAAAACTATAGCAACAGCTGCTACAATTGTAACAATCTTTTTTAAATATAACCAAACCCTATCAAAAACTTTAACTAATAAGCCTCTTAATGTAGGTATATGATAAGAGGGTAATTCCATGATAAAAGGAGTATTGGGATAAGCCTTTAAAACACTTATACTTAATAGCTTAGAAATAATCAATGCAATAAATAGTGTAATAGTTGAAATCATAAACATCATCAAAGACATATGTACTTTAAAAAAAGTTACTATAATCAATATAAAAAAAGGAATCTTTGCTAAACAGTTCATAAGAGGAATAGTTAAAATTGTAGCTATTTTTGCTCTTTTGTCATTCATTCCTTTTGTTGCCATTACTCCAGGAACTGCACAACCACCTGCAAAAATCCCACTTAAAACTAAGGGCAGGGTAGACTCTCCATGCAAGCCAAATTTTGAGAAAACTCTATCTAAAATAAAGGCCATTCGTGGCATATATCCTACATCTTCTAGTATAGCAATTAAGAAAAAAAGTATTAAAAATATTGGAATATAATTAAGTAAAGCAATAATACTATTCATCATCCAAATAGCAAGTTGAGTCAAATATGGAATGGAACTAATATCTTCACTTGGAAATAGTGAAACTACGGTATATTTAACCCAAGCTAGTATGGGCCAAGTTATATTAGTGAGGTCATATCCGTATACTATTGAAAACTTATATAAAGTAAAAATAATTAGACCTAAAATAGGAAGGGCAAGAAATTTATTTAATATTATTGTATCAATTTTTTCACTTATTGTTTTATTTTGTGTTTTACTTTTTGTTGTACATGATTTTACTAATTCATCTGCTTTTTCATATCTAATTTTTACAATATATTGTTCAACACTTATTTTATGTATATCTTTAAATTCTTCTTTATACTTCTGAACAATATCAAATATCTCATCATAATTGTAATCATTGTTTTTTACAAAAGATTTAATTCCTTCATCATTTTCAAAAAGTTTTATGCAAATAAAATGTTTTGATAATTCAAAAGAATCCACATTTAGTTGAGGTTTCAATCTATCAATATATGGCTGCAACTTTTCATAAAACAAGGCAGTGGATACATGAGATATTAAGTCATTATTTACTTCTATAATTGAATCTTTTAGTTCATTCAATCCTTGTTTTTTTGTAGCTACTGTTTGCACAACTTTTGCATTGACTAATTTTTCTAATTTTTCAAAGTTAATTTCTTGACCATTTTGTTTTGCAATATCCAACATATTAAATGCAATAATCATAGGTTTTTGCATATCAAAAAGTTGCATAGTTAAATACAAATTTCTTCTTAAATTTGAAGCATCAATTGTATTTATGATTATGTTAGTTTCTTTATTTAAGATATAACTTCTTGTGATTTTTTCTTCTTCTGAATATGAAGAAAAAGAGTAAGTTCCTGGTAAATCAATTACATTGTATCTTGAATCTTTATAAGTATATGAGCCCTCTTTTTTATCAACTGTTACTCCTGGATAATTTGCAATGTGTTGTTTGATGTTTGTTAACATATTGAAAATAGTAGACTTGCCACAATTAGGTTGTCCAACTAAGGCTAAATTGATGCTATTCATAGCTTACTCTAACTGCTTTAGCTTCATTTACTCGTAGTGTAATATGATAAGATAATAGTTCTACTTCCAAAGGGTCTTTTAAAGGAGAGTGTCGAATAAGTTTTATGGAAGTTCCTTCTATAAATCCCATATCATATAGTTTTTGCAATAATATACCTGTTGCATTAATCTCTTTGATTATTGCAGGTTTAAATGGGATTATTTCATTTAGGGTCATTAGCCACCTTTTCATAAATTATATTAATAGTAAGTATTAATATTATAATGAAAAAATATGGCTAAAATATGTCCGTTTGTGATTAATCATATTTTGTAACCTAATTGTTTGATGATTTTTTTAGCCCTTGCATGTTCAAACTTATTTAATAGAGCTTCTTTTAGGTATTTTTTTGAAAAATCTTCTTTTTCTAACTCATAATAAGAAAGGGCAAGTAAGATGTTTTTTTGCCCATCATTTTTTGAATTTTTTTTGAATTCTAAATTTTCTAAAGTTGAAATTACTTTTTTATAATTTGACTCATTGTAATAAATATTTGCTAATAAAATTTCATAATATTCACTTTTTGCATTTGCATTTGTATTTAAAAGTTTTATGGCATGTTTTATATTTTTTGCATTTAAATGTGAATTAATTAAAGTTTTAAAATTTGATTTATTATCTTCTAAAATTCCTTTTTTTATACCATCTTCGATTAAAAGTGCTGCTTTATTATATAAGTCATTTTGTAATAATAAATTTACAAAATATTGGATATTGTTTTTATGGTTAATTAGTCCTCTGTCATAGGCTAATTCTAAGGTAGAGAGCATCTGTTTTGAGTCATTTGTATTTTGATAAATCAAAACTAATTGCATCCAATACTCTTCTTTTGATTCAAAATTATTAATCATATATTTAATAATTTCAATAGCCTTAGGATATTGTTTTAATTCAAAATAAGATGAATACAAAATTTTATACCAAGTTTCCAAATTTGGTTTACTTTTATTTTTTTGATTTTCTTTTGAATCTTTTAAATACTCTTCTAATAGTTCCTTCTTGTATTTAATTACTTTCTCGTCATATACAATACTTTGTTTATATTCTTGTGCATAGTAGTATGCTAAAGCTAAATTCTGATAAATGAGTTGCTTATTAATATCTTTTGATTCTAATAATTCCAATGAATATTTAATGCTTTCTTTATAGAGAGTTTCAGATAAATATAATTGAGATAAAACATATTTAACTCTATTTATTTCATTTGGTTTAAAAACATTTAATTTAAGTATTTTTTCATAATTTGAAATCGCCTCTTTATATTTATTCTGTTCTAAATATATACTTGAATAGCTTTGTAAAGCATAGGATTTAGTAATAGCATTTGTATCTTTTAATAATGGTTTTAAAAGATTAGATGCTTGTTTATAATCTTTTGTTTCAATAAGTTTTTCTGCTTCTTGAAGCTTTTTAAAGTTTGCACTTGAAAGAGTCTCTTTTGCAAAAGATGATAAAACTAAAATAGTTAAAATTAAGATTATTTTTTTCATATTGCTAACCTAAAATTAAATTTTATAGTGGCAGTTTTTGAGTATTCACTTCTATTAAACTTCCATCTTTTAATTGCGCTTATTGAACTATGCTCAAAAATACCTTCCGGATTGGATTCTAAAACTTTTACATTAGAAACATAGCCATCTTTACCAATATCAAAAATTAATTTGACATAACCTTCTTGTTTTCTAGATTTTGCTTGTCTTGGGTACTTTGGATTTACTTTTTTTAAAGGGGCTAAAGTATTTGCATCTAAAATAACTTTAGCACCAGATAGTGATGATATTTTTGATATCTCGATTTTTTGCTGAACTTTAAAAGGAACAATTTTCACATTTTTTTCAGGTTCTGTAGAATATTTTTTAAGAAATTTTGGTTTTTGCTCTAGTTTTTTAACTTTTGGCTTTTCTTTAATTCTTTTTTTTCTTTCAATATTTGTATCATCTTTTTCTCTTAAATAGACTAAATGTCGCAATTGGGTAGGTTCTTCAAATTTTTTATTATTGCTATTTGTCATTATAAACATACCAAAAAATAAACCAAGACAAATAATAATAGACAAACTTAAAGCTAAAAGAAATCGCATTTTAGTTATCTCTTAGTGTAGAAATTGAGATATTAAATATACCTGCAAGTCTTATTTGATCCATTACTTTTACTAAGATACCAGTTTTAGAATCTACATCTGATTGTATTACAACAGAATTTTGAGAATTTAGGGCTTTTAATCTCTCAATATTTGCTCTTACTGAACGAATATCTACCATTCTTTTATCAATCCAGATTTCATTATTGTTTTTTATAGCTATTAGGATATTTGCTTTACCTTTTTGCTGTGCTGATTTTGCACTTGGACGATTTACTTCAATACCTGTTTCTTTAACAAAAGAAGTTGTAACAATAAAAAATATTAACATAATAAAAACAACATCAAGCATTGGAGTTAGATTGATTTCTGTTTCTTCTTTATATTTATGTTGTGAAAATCTTCTCATATTATATCACCTTGGAGAGTTCTAGTTCGAATTTTTGTATTTTATATCTAATTGAAAGTTCTAGTTTCTTTTCAAATAAAATACCACTAAGTGCTACAGCCATTCCTGCCATTGTTGGAATAGTAGCCATTGATACACCATTTGCCATAGATTTCACATCACTACTTCCTGTAATTGCCATAACATCAAATACTTCAATCATCCCAGTAACTGTTCCTAATAGACCAATTAAGGGGCAAACCATAATCATAGTTTTGATTAAATCAAGACCTGATTTAAGTTTAAAAGATGAACTATGAAGAAAATATCTTTTAATCTCATCTTTAAATTTAGTTTGAGAAGGAATATCCTCTAGTTCTTTTATAATCGCTTTTTTTTCTTTTTTATATGTAAAACTAACATAAACATATCTTTCAATTAATAATGTCCATAAAATAATTGCAAGAAAAAAAACAAAATATAAAACTAAACCTCCCTTATCAAAGAAAGAGAATAAATCATCTATATATAAATCAATCATATTACTTCAATGTTTTTGCTAATAATCCAATACTTTGTTCTTCTAATATAGATACAAGTTCTTCTGATTTTGAAGAGATGTATGTATATGCAAAAAGAAGTGGTATTGCTGTAACTAATCCTAAAACAGTAGTAATCAATGCAGTTGAAATACCACCTGCCATAAGTTTTGGATCACCTGTACCAAATAAAGTTATGGCTTGAAAAGTTGCAATCATCCCAGTAACTGTTCCTAATAATCCCAATAAAGGAGTAACAGCTGCTAGAAGTTTTACAAAACTTTGCCCTTTTTTTATTTGTGTTGTTTCTTTTAAAATGGCTTGTCCAATTTTAATTTCTAAGTCATTTATAGAATCATTTGAATTTTTATAAAAAATATGTGCAATCTTTCCTAATGAATTATCTTGATTAATTTCAGATATATTTTTCATTTGTTTTTTGATTTTTATTGAACTAATATTTAATACAATCATTTTAAATAAAGCAAAAAGTAAACCTAATGCTCCTAATATCAAAATAATATATCCTACAATCCCACCTTGTGTGATTCTATCCATTATGGTTGGATTATTTGCAATCATTTCAAAAAGTGTACCTCTTGTTGGATCAATAATGATATTTGAAATTTCATTTGATGATTCAAAATCTTTTGCTAATTGAACAGCAGAACCACTTGGTTGAACAGTTAACTCTACTAATGATTTCATGTCATTTGAATAAGTTAAATACTTACCATTTGAAGTTGCAGCAAATAAGCCCACTCTAGTAACTTTTTCTTTTGTTTTTTCTCCTGATGCTAAAATCACATCAGCATCGTATTGTGCGATATTTCCACTTTTGATTATTTCATCTAACATAGAGTGCCAAAATTCTTTTAATTCTTGGATATTTGCAAGTTTTTTAGAATTTGATAATTTTAAAAACTGCTCTTCTTTATTTGAATCTTCAGATGCTGTTAGTGAACTTTGGAAGTTAATTAAAAAATCAGAAGAAGTTTGTCTAACACTTCCAAATATTTCGCCTAAATTAGCTGCTTTTATTTTAAGTTCTTCTTCTTTTTTAGCTAATACTTTTTCTTTTTCATCAATTTGTTTTTTTAATTTATCAGTTCGTAGTTCTTCTTTTTTAAGCTCTTCTTCTGTTTGAATAAGTAATTCTTTTTGTTTTTCTTTATTATCAATAAATGTTTGTAATCTCTGTTTTTCAGCTTGCATTTCTTTTTTTGAATCATTTTGAACACTTTGTAAAAGTGAAGTTAAGTCCATTGAAAATGATAATGTACTAAAAAGTGTTAGAGTAAGTATATATCGTATCATTTTGCTTCCTTTTTAGCTAAGAAGGGTAAATTTAATAAAGTAACATTCCCTTGTTTTTTTGCAATTTTTATAGCTGTTCTTATATTTGACTTTGAAGTGCTATCTGTGATTTCTTCCCATTTATTTGTTTCTTTATTAAAGTAACCATAGTTTTTCAAATCCAAACTTTGATAATATAAGGCAACTCTTCCAAGACGCAAAATGTTGTAGCTTGTATTTCCTATTTTTTCTTGATATGCTTCTATTGTTTTTGCATAATCATATTCTATTTTAAAAGCTTCAAGAATAATTCTAAATTTTTCATTTGTTTTTATATCTGCTTTTGTAAGACTATCTTCAAGTCTTTTTACCCTATCTTGTCTTTCTTGTAGTAAAAAGGGTGTATCAGACTTAATTAATACTTTTAAAGAACTAATCATCTCTAACATTAAAGGGTAGATATTCTTTTTTGTTTGTTCAATATCAATGAGCTGTTGGTCCATACTTTGCAGCTCTTCTTTTTGAGATACAATGATTTTTTCTAACTGCTCATTATATTTCTGAGTATTTTTTAATTGTGCAGTTTTTTGTTTATATTGATCAAAAAGAGTTTCTCGTATATCCTCATTTTTATCAATTTTTTTCTGATAAGACTTTAGTGTATTATTACTTTTTTGTATAACATCAAGAGATTTATCTAAATCTGAAGCAAAAAGCCCTGATGATATAAAAGCAAAGAGTATAAGACAATTCAATGGTTTAAACATTATTTTCCTTTTTTGTTTAAATAATGAGAATAGTAATCAAAATTAATTTAAATATTGATTAAACTATTCTTACTCATGGTAATTACTATTTTTTTATTTCTTCTGTTTCAATAAAAAATTTTGTGGGAATTTTAAATGAAAGATAAATTAGTAATACTCCTAAAAAGAATAAAACTAAATCAGTAAAGAAAATCTCATTTAATCCTAATGAAAAAGATTTAAATAGATTAAATCCACTTGTAAAGTTATGAGAAAGTGTTGCAATTATAAGTAACAAACCACTAAAAAACAGACTATGCTTAGTCACTTTATATAAAGATGAGATAATTTTTATGTAAATAAATATAAGAATAAATACACTATAAAATAAAACTTCTTGTACATTGTAAAGAGTGTTTAATAAATTAAAATACATATATTGTTTTGGAATTAACCAAGTTGTTGCAAATAATAAACTAGCACTTATTAATGATCCTAAAACAACTGTATAACTCAATGGTTGTAATACTTTGTATGTAAATTTGTCTTTTTTTGCTCTTTGCATCCATAATAATAATCCTACTGTAACACCAAATAAAATTGTAAAACAAATAATTGCAAAAATAATTCTTGGAATATCACTAAAAGTTCTTATAAAATGTAAATAAAATACTGAATCTAAAGTTTTTTCAGTGAATGTTCCATCTTGTGCACTCTTTTTTGAAATAATTTCTGCGTTGGTTCCGTTTAAGACAACATAGCTTTCATTGTATACAGAACTTATAAAAAATGATTTAGGTTCATATCCTATAAATTTAACCCTTGCATTTATATCATCAAGGTTATATATCTGTATGGCATAAAAAGAGATATCTGAAAATGAGTCCTTTGCTTTTTTATATAAAGTATTAATATCTAATGTTTTAACTTTTTGCGATGGTTTATATAATTTTAAATCTTTATCAATTAGAATATTTTTTTCTACAGCTAAAAGATTTGATGTTTTTGAATCAGTCAAATAATTAGTCATAACTGGAGTGCTATAAATTCCTAGATTAAAAAGAGCTCCTGTTAATCCAAACATAAAAACTAAGGGTAGGGTATATAATAATAAAAGTCTGTGATATTTAGCAAAAAAACCTTTTAGATTTTTAGTCTTTTTGTTTTTATAATTATTTTTTATGATTAAAAATACACCACTAAGGCATAAAAAGACAACAGCAACTGCTGCAAAACCAAAAATCATTTGAGCAACTAAAGATTTGAAAATACGACCATAATGTATTAGTTCAAAAAACTTTGAAATAGTAAAATTTTTTGGTTTGATTTTTTTACAGGTATTTGGATTTAGGTAAAAGTTTGGTCTATTATTTACTTGAATTAAGTTATTTGATCTAAACTCTTTTGCTGGTAATATTAGTTTTATAAAGTCATTTCTCATAACTTTACCATCTTCACCAACATATTTTCTTTTTTTTATTTCTTTAATGCATTTTTCGAAATTTATATTTTGAATCTCTACATTAGAAATATGTTTTTCTTTATCTTCCCAAAAAGAAACATAAGGTCTAAATATAGTCAATATTCCAAAAAATATAGAAATAAAGAAAAACAATAAAACATTTATACCTATTAGTTTATGTATGTTAAATAATCTTTTATTCATTTTAATCCAATCCGTAAATAATGAAAAAGAGCAATATAAAAGGAATAAAAACTTTTAATAATGCTTCAATTTTAGTTTTTGATAAAACAACCCATAATCCAATAGAAGACCAAAGTATTGGTAATAGTATAATTGCAAGTACGATGTTTTCAAATATTGAGAAGTTTAATAATTGTGCAAACTTTATTAGTAATAAGTAAGCAACTGCAAGGGAACCAAATATAGAACAAAGTAGTCTTATTGTTCCCAAAGAAGCATTTGTATCTTTTTTGAATAAGTTTTTAATTATAGTCATAATAGTTTCTTTTCAATGGAAGAGTTTAACTCTTCCATTAAAATTTATATTTTGTAGTTAACATAAATGATCTACCAGCTGTTTGGGCACTTTGTATTGAATTGTTATTTAACCTAGCTTCTTTATCAAATAAATTATAGATATTTAAAGAGATATCCCAATTATCGTATTTTGTTGCAATTAGAGCATCAACAATTGTATAATCATCCACATCATAAAGTTTTTGAGGTCTACTTGGTAAATTAAATTGATCAACACTTAAGGCTTTTGATTTTCCTATATATTTAACTCCTGCACCTATTTTAAAATCACCTATTGGAGTTTTAGGGAAAGTATAATCTGTCCATAATCTTACAGAATAATTAGGAATATCAGCTAAATCTCTTCCCTCATAAGCATGATTTGCCATATTTACTTCTTTTCCAGTCATTTTTGAAAATGAAAAAACAGTATTTAGATTTTCTGTAGGACTTGCAAGAATATTAAACTCTAAACCTTTTACTTCTGCATCACCTTGTTGGATACTATATCCTGTATGTCTAGGATCACTTTGTACTATGTCTTTTTCTTTTAAACTAAATACTGATATTGTAAATAAAGCATCTAAATTATTTGGTTTATATTTAATTCCTGCCTCAACTTGCTCACCAATAGATGGGTCAAATGTTTTACCATCAAACCCTGAACCAATATTACTTTGAAAAGAAGTAGAATAAGAAACATAAGGAGTAATCCCATTATCAAACAGATAACTTAATCCAAATCTTCCTGAGATATTATTGTCACTTTGTGAACTTTGTGTATCTGTAAGATGGTCTGTTTTTTTCTGTCTCAATTTATCATATCTTAGAGAAGATGAGATAATAAAATTATTATATGTTTTTACTTGACTTTGCGCATATAAACCTGTTTGAAAAGACTTTTGATTAAAATTATCAGTATATGTATTTGAGGCACTTGGAATACTTGTTGGTCGTCTATTTACTAAATCATAAGAATACTCAGTTTGTTTTGTTGTTTTTCTATCATAGTCTGTATATTGAAAATCTAATCCTACCAATGAAGTATATTCTGCATTTTTAGTTTTTGCTGTATATTGTAGATTATTGTCTGTTGCAAAAGTCTTCATCTTAGATGCTATTTCAATGTATGCCAAAGGAAATTGCGTTAAATCTGGAGATGAGTTCTGCAATAAGGGATTTAATCCAGTAGCTGATGGTGTTGAATAGTTATATTTTCCATCCATTTTCATAAATCTAATATTTGAACGAAACTTTAAATCATCATTAATATTGTTTTTATAAACTGTTGAAATAGATTTATGTTTTTTTTCAAAGATTTCCTTATCTTTTAAACCAATAAGTAAATCACTAGGTAGATTTAAAGCATTAACTGTGGCAGCTGAACTTCTTATGTTATCATCATAGGCTGTCGTAAGGCTCATCCCAAGACTATTAAGATATGCTCTTATAGTTGAGGCTTTGTCTGCAATACTATTTTGATAATTTAGTATACTTTTAGAACCACTAAAACTCATTCCCAAACCTTTGATTTGGTCTTTTGCCACTGAAGCAATAACATCGATTGAACTATTATCATTAATATAATATGTCAATGAAGGATTAAAAAAGTATGATTTATTTGTTGAATCTTGTAACTCATTATCACCTTCTTTATATTTTCCTGTCAATCTAAATAGAGTTTTTTCATTGATAGCATCACTTATATCTGCAAAAACAGATTTATTATTATTTGAAGCATATGAGATACCTATTTCTTTTAAAGGTTCTATTGTAGGAGTTTTACTTTGCATATTTATAAGACCACCAGGACCACTCGCTCCATAAAGTACAGATGCTGGACCTTTTAATACTTCAACTCTCTCTAATGCATAAGGATCAATATTAGGTATTAAATGACCAGCATGAAGTAGTTTCATACCATCTAAAAATGTAGATTTATATAAATAACCAATACCTCTTAGTTTCCCATAATTTGTTCTATGATCACCATTTTCACCATATGGTTGAGTAACGGCTGATACATAAGAAGTAGCATTTTGAATGCTTTGTGCACCAATAGTACTCATCATATCATTTGTAATGACAGATACCGATTGTGGTATTTCTGTAATATCAATGTCCATTTTAGAACCTGTCGAACTTTTAGTTGCAACAATACCTTTTAATTGTCCATAAGCACTTTCTTGATATCCAATAACATCTTGTGTAATATCTGAAGATGTATCTTCTGCTAATGCAATATCTAAGGTGCACACAGTTATCAAACTTGCACATACTAGTTTACTTAATTTCATAGTTTACCTTTAATAATATATGATTTTGAGAATAATAATCAAAATTTATTTAATTTTGAATTAATTATTTATTAATCATGACAAGGAGAAAGATTAATTAAGGCTATATTTTATAAGTTTAATTTGGTATTGGATATAATTTCCAAAATTAAAAAAGATAAAAGATATCTTAAAAATAAATATAAGAAGTAGAGAAGATGATTGATATTAAACTATTACAAAAAGATTTTGATGAAGTTGCAACAGCTTTGAATAGAAAAGGTGTTAGCCAAGATATTTTAGATAATTTAAAAGCTCTTTCAGTTGATGCAAAAGCAAAAAGACAAGAGATGGAAAATGTTACTGCTGAGCAAAACACTTTATCTAAAGACTTTGGAAGATATAAAAAAGAGGGCTTAGATATTGCACCTTTACAAGAAAATATTAACAAACTTAAAAATCAAAAACAAGATCTAGAAGAGAAAGTTAGAGTTTTAGAAGAAGAACTTTCATCTGTTATTTTAGGTGTTCCAAATATGCCAGATAGTGATGTTCCAGATGGTGCTGATGAGAATGAAAATGTTGTATTAGAAACTATTGGAGAGAAACCAAGTTTTTCTTTCGAGCCAAAAGAGCATTGGGATTTAGGTGAGAGTAATGGAACACTGGATTTTACAAGAGGTGTAAAACTTGCAAAATCAAGATTTACTGCTATGAGAGGACAAGCTGCAAAATTAGAGAGAGCACTTATTAACTATATGCTTAGCTTCAATGCAGAGCGTGGTTTTGAAGAGTGGTATGTTCCTTTTATGGCAAATACAAATGCTCTTCAAGGAACTGGGCAATTACCAAAATTTGGTGATGATTTATTTAAAATTGAGGGTGAGGATTTATATTTGATTCCAACTGCTGAGGTTGCTTTAACAAATCTTTATAATGATGAAATTATTCCAGTAGAGGAGTTACCTTATCTTATGACTTCTTATACTCCTTGTTTTAGAAAAGAAGCTGGAAGTGCAGGAAGAGATACAAGAGGACTGATTCGTCAACACCAATTTGATAAAGTAGAAATGGTAGCTATTACTACACAAGAGCAAAGTGAAGAAGTTTTTGAAAAAATGGTTTCTTGTGCAAGTGATTTATTAACTTCGCTTGGTCTTGCTCACCAAAAAGTTATGCTTTGTACTGGAGATTTAGGATTTAGTGCTACAAGAACTATTGACTTAGAAGTTTGGTTACCAGGACAAGGAAAATATAGAGAAATATCCTCTATTTCTAATACAAGAGATTTCCAAGCAAGACGAGCAAAAATTAGATATAAAGATGGTAAAAAAAACATTTTAGCTCATACTTTAAATGGTTCTTCATTAGCTGTTGGAAGAACACTTGTGGCTATTATGGAAAACTATCAACAAGAAGATGGAACTATTACTATTCCAGAAGTTTTAAAAAAATATATGTAAAAAGTAGAAATCTATTTTCTACTTTTTAAAAAGAAACGGGAGTAATTACAGATAGATAAGAGGCTTTTTTTGAACTTCTATTTTCTATTTTGTGTGGAATTTCAGGATTAAATCTTATACAATCACCCTGAGATAAGGCAAACTCTTTTTCATTTAAAGTAACAACAATCTCCCCTTCTATCACATAATCACACTCTTCACCACCTTTAGTGTGGGGAATTAAGTGTTCAGTTATTCTATTTGGTTCCATATTTACTTGCAAAAATTCAATGTCACCTTGTAAATCAGGAACAAGCAATTCACAAGTATATTGGGGATCAGGGAAAGATATTTTTTTTCTTTGGTCTTTTCTTACAACATAAGAAGTTTCATTGTCCAAATTTTTTGGTCTTGTGGCTAAATCACTATCTTCACTGTTTGTAAATAAATGAGCAATAGTTACACCAAGAACTTTTGCAATCTTTCTTAAAGTTTCAACTGAACCTTGTGTTGATCCACTTTCTAAAAGTGAAAGCATCCCATATGAGATACCAGCATCTTTTGCTAGTTCTTTTGCATTCATCTTTTTTTCTTTTCTAAGAAATTTTATTTTTTTACCAACATTGAATTCTTCAGTCAAAATCTACCCTTTAAGTAATAATTTTTATTTTAACATAAACTCTCTTAACCAAATAAAGTAAATTATTTAATCTAATTAAATAATTTAAGTAAAATTTGTATAAATCTTATACAAAAACTTGATTAATATCATAAAATATATGTTATTATTTAATTATATTAAAATATTTAACTAAAAATATATTTATTTTAATATAATTAACATAAGTGGATTAAAGATGTTTAATAATATTAAAAAGAATGTTGTAATTATAGGTGCAGGTTATAGTGGTATTTCATTGGTTGAGAAAATCAGTAACAATAAAAATCTTGAAGTAACTTTAATAAATAAAAATCTATATCATTTACATCAAACTGATATTCATAAATATATAAGTGGACAATGTGAATTAGAAGATATATCTTTTAACTTAGAGATATATTGCAAAAATAAAAATATTAATTTTATTGAAGCTTTTGTTGAAGATATTGAATTTAAAACTAAAAGAGTAATTTTAAATAATAACAAAAATATAAAATATGATTATTTAGTTATTGCAACAGGAAGTGCTTCATTCTTCCCAAAACAAATAAAAAATATCCAAGAATATGCAGCTGATATAAAAGAGTTAAATATATTAAAAGAGCAAAGAGCAAAATTTTTAGAACTTTTAGATTCAAAAGAGCAAGGCAAAAATATTGCAATCATTGGTGGTGGATTATCTGGTGTTGAGATTGCTTTAGAATTTGCAAACATGATTAAAAAAAGAGCTTTATCAAATAAAGATTGTCAAATTTCTTTAATTGAACAATTCCCCAATGTCTTGCCAAATATGAACTCTTTTTTAGTAAATCAAACAAAAAAAGCATGCGATAAACTAAATATCAAAAGATATCATGGGGCATTTGTTAATGAAGTGAAAGACAAGAAGATTTATTTAAGTGATTCTACTGAAATTCCATTTGATATGGTACTTTTTTTAATAGGAGTTTCTAGTGAAAAATTATCAAATGATGAAAGTGCACAAACAAATATTAAAAATCAATTTGTAGTTGATGAATATTTACGACTTGCAAATCATAAAGAGGTTTTTGTTATGGGAGATGTGGCAGAAACTAAAGATAAAAATGGAAATTATGTTTTACCAACAGCACAAATAGCAAAATTGCATGCAAATATAGTTGCACAGAATTTATTAAATTCTATAGAAGGAAACTTATTAATTAAAAATAAATCACAGACAAAAGGAGTTATGGTAGATTTGGCAAATAAAAATACAGTAGGAATAGTTTTAGGTATAAAAGTAAAGGGCTTCATAGCTTACTTTTTAAAAAGATATATAAGTAAAAGACACACAAAAATATTTAATTATTAAAAAGGATAAAAAGATGAAAATAGGATTAGTAAAAGAGGTTAAAGTACATGAGTATAGAGTTGGTTTAACACCTGATGATGTTGCTACATATGTAAATAATGGACATACAGTTTTTGTTGAAATTGATGCGGGTATTGGGGCTGGATTTGAAAATGAAGAGTATGTAAAAGCTGGGGGAACAATTGTTGAAGATAAACAAAAGCTTTTTGATGATTCTGAAATGATTGTGAAAGTAAAAGAGCCCTTGCCAGAGGAATATGACTTTTTCCATGAAGGTCAGATCTTATATACTTATTTACACATTGCAGCTGATAAACCACAAGCTGAAATGTTATTGTCTAAAAAAGTAAAAGCAATAGCATATGAAACTATTACATCTGCTGAGGGTGGATTACCTTGTCTAACTCCTATGAGTGAAATAGCAGGAAGACTTGCAGCTCAAGAGGGTGCTAAGTATTTAGAAAAACCATTTGGTGGAAGAGGAGTTTTATTAGGTGGAGTTCCAGGAGTTCAAAGAGGTAATGTAGTAATCATTGGTGGTGGAATCGTTGGGCTTAATGCTTGTAAAATGTGTGTTGGACTTGGTGCAAATGTTACAGTTATGGATATTTCAGCTTCAAGATTGGCATATTATGATGATTTATTTGGTTCAAAAGTAAATACTCTATTTTCAAATAGATCAAATATCTTAAAATCAATCAAAGAAGCAGATTTAGTAATAGGGGCTGTTTTAATTCCAGGGGCTGCTGCTCCTAAACTTATCTCTAAAGATGATTTAAAACTTATGAAGAAAAATGCAGTTGTAGTTGATGTTGCAATTGACCAAGGTGGTTGTTTTGAAACTTCAAAAGCTACATATCATGATGCTCCAACTTATGTTGTAAATGATGTATTACATTATTGTGTTGCAAATATGCCAGGGGCTGTTTCTTTAACTTCTACTTTAGCATTAACAGCAACTACGCTAAGACATGGTTTATCAATAGCTAATAAAGGTTTAGAAAAAGCTCTTGCTGATGATAAACACTTATTAAATGGACTTAATACTTATGATGGGAAATTAACAAATGAAGCTGTTGCAAAAAGTTTAAATATTGCATATGAACCTGTAAATTTCTAATTTAACTATAAATTTTTTAAAGTCAATAATTTATATTATTGGCTTTAATTTAATAATACTTCTGTATAATTTTTCCTTTTTAAAAAAGGACTTCCATGTTTGATTATATAAATATATCAATTTTAGCAATTTTTATACCAACTTTCTTTTTTGTTTCAATTACTCCAGGAATGTGTATGACTTTATCTTTGAGTATGGGTATGAGCATTGGTTTGAAAAAAACAATGTATATGATGGTAGGAGAGCTTTTAGGAGTAGGCTTAGTTGCTACTTCTTCAGTTATTGGTGTTGCTACTATTATGCTAAGTCATCCAACTATTTTTTTAGTTTTAAAATATTGTGGAGGAGCTTATTTAATATACCTAGGTGTAACTATGTGGTTATCAAGAGGGAAAATGGCTTTAAATTTAGAATCGTGTAGTTTTAATGTTTCTAGAAGAAATCTTGCTATTCAAGGTTTTGTAACAGCAATTGCAAATCCAAAAGGGTGGGCTTTTTTTATTGCTTTATTGCCACCATTTATTGATGAAAACTTAGCTTATATACCTCAATTAGCTGTTTTGATATTTCTTATACTTTTACTTGAATTTTCTTGTTTGATTATATATGCCACAGGTGGAACTACTTTAAGAAAGTTATTACAAAACTCTTCAAATGTAAAACTATTAAATAAAATAGCTGGTTCTATGATGATAGGAATAGGAATTTGGTTAGCTTTAACCTAAATCCCTATTTAGAAATTATTTTTTCCCTGTAAATTCACTTTCATTTACATTTTCTACAACTTTATTAGCAATTTCTTTAGTGTCATTTGAAATTTTATTTGTCTCTTCTGCTACTTGAGCATTTTCTTGGGTGAATTTATCTAGATTATTTATAGTTTCACTAATACTTATCATCGCTTCAGTTTGCTCTTTTGCACCACTTGCAACATCATTTATGATTATATTAGTTTCATTTATTTTATCTTCTAGTTTTTCAAAACCAGAAATCATACTAGTACTAATCTCTTTACCTTCTAGGGTTTGTTGACTGGCTGATTCAACTAAATCTTTAATCTCACGAGCTGCTTCTGCACTTCTTGATGCTAGATTTCGCACTTCTTGTGCAACAACTGCAAATCCTTTTCCAGCTTCTCCAGCAGTTGCTGCTTCAACGGCAGCATTTAGTGAAAGAATATTTGTTTGGAAAGCAATTTGATCAATTAAGGCAATTGATTCATTGATAGTTTGAACTTTTTCATTTATTTGATCCATTGCTAAAACAGTTTTATTAGCAAGGTCTTTACCCAAGTTTGATGATTTTTGAGTTTCAGAAGAGATTGTAAACATATTTTGTGCTTTTTGGCTAGTTTGATTAACATTAGCTGTAACTTCTGTAACAGAAGCTGCCACTTCTTCTAATGAAGCTGCTTGATTTGTAGCATTTTTACTTAAAACAGTAACATTAGTTGATAACTCACTTGCTGTATCTCTTAATTTTAATCCATCTTCTTGATTATTTAATAACATGTCTGTAATAATACTATTCATTATTGCAATTTCATGACCAACTTTACCATTAGCTTTTTTATTAAGATTTTTTGTAAAGTCTTTTTTCGCATACTGTTCTAATACAGAACTTAATTCATTTATATCTTTTCCTACAAATTCTTCTAAATTGTGTAGCATATTATTAATAAGATCTTTTAATTCATTTAAAGATGAAGTATTACTTGTAGCTTTAATTCTATTAGCTAAGTATCCTTTACTTATATCATTTACTACTTCTTTTACATTTGAAATTAGATTTTTATCTTCTGTCAAATTAGCCTTTGTTGCTTCAATATTTTCATTAATAACTTTTGCCATATTACCAATTTCATCATTACTTTTAATATCAATTTTTGCAACATCATCTTTTGTATGGTTTAAATATGCAAAAAATTCTAATAAACCATTTTGAAATTTTAGTAATGGTTTAGAAACCATTTTATTCATTAAAATAAAAATTACACCTTGTAAAAGTAATGTTAAAATAATTGTAGCAATGATAAACATTATTTGAACTTGCTCAGATATTGCTAAAAACTCATTTTCATTTGAACCTACAACAATAGTCCAATTCCACTTATCATAAGTATTAAATGCTGCAATTTTTCTGGTGGTTTTATTTTTTTCAATATAATTATAATGTATAACACCATTTTTATTTTTTAAAATTTCTTGAATAAAACTTTTATTATCTGCATCTTTTAAATTAAATACATTTTTACCTTCTAAAGATTTATGAAGAATTAAATTACCTTTGTTATCAAGAATATAAATATATCCTGTATCTCCAATAATTACTTTCTTTAATTCTTTTTTTAGTATTTCCAAACCTTTTGTAAAATCATATCCAATATATAAAGCCCCAATAATTTTGTCATTTTTTATAATAGGTGAATAAATAGACATATATGTTTTTCCAGCGATTTTCTCTAGTCCTATATATTTTTCTTTATTTTCAATTTTTTTGTAAGTTTGTCCATTTGGGTCAATCTTATTTACTAAAATTCTTTCACCTTTTTCATTTAATATAGAAGATGAAATATTAATATATTGATTTTTATCTTTAACATATACTGCTGAAACTTGGCCTGTTAATTCTTTAAAACGGTCAACTCTATCATAGGTTTTGTTTAATCTTGCAAATCCATCGTAAAGTAGCAAGGTTTCAACTCCATTTATTTTAACAGTATCTGTTCCTCGTATTCTTAAGTTTAAAAAAGATTTTTGAAATACATTAAAGAGCACTAGGGCATTTTCTTCCAATGAATCATTATATATTTTTGTTGTTTGAAGATAATCACCTGCTTGAGATTGTAAGTTTATTTCTAAATCTTTTATGATTTTTGTCTTAATACTATTTATCATAATAACAGTAAAAATAATCATTACAGTTACAAGGGTGATTCCAATTAAAATCGAAATCTTTTTATTTATTGAGTTATTTATCATTAAAAATCCTTAAATTTTTTATTAACATTCAACATAGTGAACAGCAAGTCCACCTTTTGATGTTTCTTTATATTTTTTTTTCATATCTTTCCCTGTATCGTACATAGTTTTTATCACTGAATCTAATGAAACATAATGTTTTCCATCAGAGTTTAATGCCATTCTTGCAGCATTTATAGCTTTTATTGCACCCATAGCATTTCTTTCAATACAAGGTATTTGAACTAAGCCACCAATAGGATCACAAGTAAGTCCTAAATTATGCTCCATACCAATTTCTGCTGCATTTTCAATTTGCTCAATACTTGCACCTAGATATTGTGCAAGACCAGCTGCTGCCATGGAGCAAGCGACACCAACTTCACCTTGACAGCCAACATCCGCACCTGAAATAGAGGCATTCTTTTGGTATAAAAGTCCAATAGCACCAGCTGTTAATAAAAAGTTGATTACAACTTCTTTTTCATCTTCATTATCTTTTATTAAAAAATGAGTAATATAATGCATAACTGCAGGAATAATTCCAGCAGCACCATTTGTAGGTGCTGTGACTACTCTTCTTGTACTTGCATTTTCTTCATTAACAGCAAGTGCAAAAAGATTTACCCAATCCATAGAAATTAAAGGATCATTTTCTTGTTTACTTTTTAGTTTTGTATAAAGTTTAAATGCTCGTTTTGGAACATTTAATCCACCAGGAAGCATTCCATCAGCTTTTAATCCATTTTGAACACACTCTTTCATAATTTGCCAAATTTCAAGTAAGTCATTTTCAATGACTTCTTTTGATTTAAGTACTTTTTCATTCTCAAGGATTAGTTCATTAATATTTAAAGAGTTTTTTTTACAAAGATGTAGTAGTTCTTTTGCACTTGAGAAAAAGTAGGGTAGTTGTCTAGTCTCTTTTATTTTATTATTAATTTCATCTTCACTAATTACTTCTCCACCACCAATTGAATAATATGTTTTATTAAATAATTCGTATGAATCTTGATAAATAGTTAGTTTAATTGCATTTGGATGGAAGGGTAGAGGTTTGTTTTTGTATAAAATAAGGTCATTTTTAAATGAAAATTTTATTATTTTTTCATTTTGTAATTTAATTGTAGAATCTTTTTTTATTTCATTTATTATTTTATCAATATTATTGATATCTACACTTTTTGGAATATTGCCTAATAATCCTAAAATTACTGCAACATCACTTTGATGACCAACTCCAGTTGAACCAAGTGAACCAAAAAGTTCGATTTTTATTCTAGTAAGATTATCAAAGAATTTTTCTTCTCTTATTTTTTCACAAAATCTTTTTGCTATTAACATAGGACCTACTGTATGGGAACTTGAAGGTCCTATACCTATTTTAAAAAGATTAAAAATAGTCATTAAAATAATCCTATGATTAGAAATTTATTAAGTCTTTATGCCTTAATAATTAAAGCGCCACCAGCTGTAATCATTACACTACCAGCTGCGATATTCATTTTTCTTTTTGCTTTTTTACTTTTGAATAAACTTCTTGCACCACTTGCACTATATGCATAAAAAAGCATTACTCCACTTAGTATAAAAGTTACTATAAGTGAAATTATAACAATGTCAAGTGTGCTTAAAGTTTGTAAATTTACAAAAGTAGGTAAAAACCCTAAATAAAATAGTATAACTTTTGGATTACTTAATGTTATAAGAAGTCCTGTTATAAAATTTTTCTTCCATGATAATTCCAGTACAGCTTTTACATCTGTATCTTTTTCTTTTGAAGTCAATATCTTATAACCTAAAAAAAGAAGATATATCCCACCTAAATATTTAACAAGTATAAAAAAATCACCTAAAATAGATGCAATTGCATTAAGTCCAAATATTGCTAATAATAAGAAAATAATATCACCAAATACAATTCCTAATACAACAAAAGCTGCATTGGAAAAGCCTGAAGCTAATGCTCTAGAAATGGTAGCAAAAACTCCAGGACCTGGAGTAATTGCTAATAAAAACATTGCACTTGCAAATGCAATTACATTTAATAAGCTCATTTTTATTCTCGTATTTTTAGTGGTCTAAAATTTGCTCTAAAAACTGTTTTAATCTATCAGATTGAGGATTATCAAAGAACTCAGTTGGAGTATTTTCTTCTACTATTTGTCCAGCATCCATAAATATAACTCTATCTGCAACTTTTTTTGCAAATCCCATTTCATGTGTTACACAAACCATTGTAATACCATCATCTGCAAGTTCAGTCATTACATCTAGAACTTCACCAATCATTTCAGGATCTAGTGCTGATGTTGGTTCATCAAATAGCATGATTTCAGGGTTTATACACAAACATCTTGCTATTGCAACTCTTTGTTGTTGTCCACCAGATAATTGATTTGGAAATTTATGTGCTTGTTCTGCAATTTTTACTCGCTCTAAGTAGTGCATTGCAGTTTCTATAGCTTGTTTTCTTGGAGTTTTTGTTACCCAAGTTGGAGCTAAAATTAAATTTTCCAAAATTGAAAGATGTGGGAAAAGATTAAAATGTTGGAATACCATTCCAACATGTGTTCTTATCTCTCTAATTCTTTTTACATCTTCAGTCATTTCTAATCCAGCAACATACATTTCACCCTCTTGAAAGGCTTCAAGTCTATTCATACATCTAATTGTTGTAGATTTACCAGAACCTGAAGGTCCACAAATAACAATTCTCTCACCTTTTTTTACTCTTAAATTAATGTCTTTTAGTACATGGAAATCTCCATACCACTTGTTAACATTAGTCATTTCTATCATATAATCTAAATTACTCATAATCTTTTCCTATTCTTATTTATGATCTGTATTAAATCTGTTTTCTACTGATTGTGCATATTTCGACATACTAAAACAAATTATCCAATAAATCATTGTTACAAAAACATAACCTTCTGTTTCAAATCCTAACCAATGCGGATCTGATGTTGTTAATGTTACCATTGCTAAAACATCAAATAATCCAATAATCAATACAAGCGTTGTATCTTTAAATAATGCAACAAATGAACCAACAATATTTGGAATTGATATCTTTAGTGCTTGCGGTAAAATAACTAAGCCCATTGCCTGCCAATATGAAAGTCCAATTGAATCTGCTGCTTCATATTGTCCTTTAGGAATTGCTTGTAATCCACCTCTTATAACTTCTGCAAGATATGCAGCTTGGAAAAGAGTAACACCTATTAATGCTCTTAATAACTTATCAAAAGTCACACCTTCAGGGAAAAATAAAGGTAGAATTACAGATGACATGAATAACAGAGTAATTAAAGGTACACCTCTAATAAATTCAATATATAAAACACTTATTGTTTTTATAATAGGCATATTTGATTGTCGTCCAAGGGCAAATATAATCCCTATAGGAAAAGACACGACAATACCAACAGATGCAACAACCATAGTAAGCATTAATCCACCCCATTTTGTTGTGGGAACTACTTCTAATCCTAATCCACCATGAATTAAAATAAATGAAGCAATAGGGAACAAAATAAGTATAGTTGCTCTTACTTTTATGTGTCTAATTTTTTTAAATAATACTATTGAAGCTACAAATAAAGCTAAAATAAGATTAGGTCTCCAATATAAATCTTCTGGATAAAAACCATAAATAAACTGATTGAATTTTTCATAAATAAAAATCCATCTTGCCCCATGTTTAGTTATCTCTTCTTTTGTCCCAGTCCATGTTGCATCAAAAATCATCCAATTTAACAATGGTGGAATAATATAATAAAGTAAAACAAGAGATAAAATAGTTAGAATTGAACTAATTGGTGATGGAAAAAGATTTTCTTTTATCCATTTAATAGGTCCACTTACTCCTAAAGGAGCCGGTCTTGTTTCTAATTTTTCATAAATTGCCATTATCTCTCCTTTATTTGTATTTTTGCATTAATAAAATTCATTATAATAGATATGAATATACTAATTGTTAAATACACAGCCATTGTCATTAAGATTATTTCTATAGCTTGACCAACTTGATTTAGTGCAGTTCCTGCAAATAGTGTTACAAGTTCTGGATATCCAATTGCTGTTGCAAGTGATGAATTTTTCATTAAATTTAAATATTGATTAATAACTGGAGGAATAATAACTCTTAATGCTTGAGGAAGAACAACTCTTCTTAGGATAATATGGTTTTTTAATCCTAATGAATTTGCTGCTTCTTTTTGCCCTTTTGGAACAGCTTCAATACCTGCTCTTACCGCTTCTGCTATATAAGTAGCGGGATAAATACTAAGTGCAAAAGATAAGGCTAAAAGTTCAGGTGTCATAGTCCAACCACCAACAAAGTTGAAGCCTTTAAGTGCTGAATACTCTAGTGTTGCAGGAGAACCACTAACAAAATAAACTAAAACTGGACTAACAATTAAAATAACTAAAGAAGTCCAAAAAACTGGAAATTCTTCACCTGTTTCATCATGTTTCTTTTTTGCCCATTTTGCAAGATAAACAACTGCTGCAATTGCAATAAAAAATGCAATTATTACAGATATAAAACCACTTTCTAAAATAGGTCTTGGGATATATAATCCTCTATTATTTAAGAAAAATGCATCCATATAAGACATGGATTGTCTGGGACCTGGGAGTGCGGCTAATACAACATTATACCAAAATAGTATTTGTAACAGTATTGGAATATTTCTAAATGTTTCTACATATACTAAGCAAAGTTTAGAAATCATGAAGTTTTTTGATAATCTACCAATTCCAACTAATAATCCAATTATTGTAGAAAAGAATATACCAATTCCTGATACTAAAAGAGTATTTAATATACCTATAACAAATACTCTTGCATAAGTATCTGATTCTGTATAGGGAATTAGTGTTGATATGATACCAAATCCAGCTTCATTACCTAAAAAGTCAAATCCTGTATTAATCCCACGTTTTTCAATGTTAACAAACATATTGTGCAAAACATAATATGTAAATAGAAAAATGGCTGCAAGAGCTAATATTTGATAAATAATTGCTCTAATCTTTGGGTTATTGTAAAAAGCGACGCCTTTTACTATTTTTTTGTGTTCTTTCATTCTTTCACCTTATAATGAAAAAAGGGGAAGTTATTCTTCCCCTTTTTTTTATTAAATAATTTTTGTAAATAGTTTACTTAGATTATCTAATAGGTGCTCCATATTGAAGACCACCATCTTTCCAAAGTTTATTCAATCCTCTTTCAATTTTTAAAGGTGAATCTTTACCAACATTTCTATCAAATGATTCTCCATAGTTTCCAACTTGTTTGATAACATTGTATGCCCATTTTGGATCTAATCCAAGGTTTTTACCAATATCACCAGTTACACCAAGAAGTCTTTGAATATTTGGATTTGTACTTTTTAACATATCATCTACATTTTTAGAATTAACACCTAAATCTTCTGCATTTAACATTGCGATTTCAGTCCATTTTACGATATTGAACCATTTGTCATCACCTTGTCTAACTACTGGTCCTAAAGGTTCTTTCGAAATGATTTCAGGAAGTACCATTGCTGAACTTGGGTCTTTTAATTGAGTTCTTAATGAATATAATTGTGAAGCATCAGAAGTTAAAGCATCACATCTACCTTCTTCAAAACCTTGAATTGATTGTGCTGATGTATCATAAGTAATAGGAGTATAGTCCATTTTGTTTGCTTTGAAATAATCAGTTAAGTTAAGTTCAGTTGTTGTTCCTGCTTGGATACAAAAAGTTGCTCCACTTAATTCTTTTGCAGATTTAATACCTAATTTTTTTGATATTAAGAAACCTTGACCATCATAGTAATTTACACCTGTAAAGTTTAAACCTAATGAAGTATCTCTTGTAGCTGTCCAAGTAGTATTTCTAGCAAGTAAATCAATTTCACCACTTTGAAGTGCAGTAAATCTCTCTTTTGCATTTAAATGAGCATATTTAACTTTTGACGCATCACCTAATACAGCAGCAGCAACAGCTCTACAAACATCAACATCAATACCTTTCCAAACCCCATCTGAATCCGGAGCAGCAAAACCTGGAAGACCTGTGTTTAGTCCACAACTTAATTTTCCATTTTTAATAGTTGTATCTAATGTATCAGCAGATGATACAGTTGATGCAATAGCAAGGGCTGCAATACTTAAAGATAGTGTCTTTAGTAGTTTCATTTTTAATCCTTTTTGTTAATTGTAAATTAATATTTAATTCATAAAAATTTTACTTGAGAATCGTAGCATTATAATAGCAGAGCTGTATATTTTTTAACCAATTTTACATTTTATTGGGTAAAATTTGTGATTATGACATAAAATCAATATTTACCCACTTTTTACCCACTTTTTCTAAAAAAAATTTAGGATTTTTAATATTGTAAGAAAAAAAGTAACAAAAAGTACTATTTATCTTCTAGATGTTTTGAGAAACTGTACAAATCTTTTTTCTTTAAATCTCCATTATAAACAATTTTAGAGGGGTCAACATTGTCATCTTTTAACATATTTGGAACAGCATCTGCATTATTTAGTACTTTTATATTTTCATCAAGTTCATCTTCACTATAAGCCATTTGCATATCAGCACTTATAACATGAGGAATTGCTTCTATTACTTTTAGCTTTTCTAACTCCTCTTTTACACTAGCACCTTCAATAGTTATGATAACTCTTCCTTTTTCATCATGCATATGATAATCACAAGCTTTACAGTTTTTTAAATCCTCTATCACTTGCTCTAAATATTTTGGTAGTGTTTGAACTACTATACTTGAAATGTTCATTTTATTCCTTTATTTTGTAATAGTTAATTTTATTATCGTCACTTGCTACTAAAATTTCATTATCATTTATAAATAAGATTTTAGTAAGTGTCATTCTATTTTCTTTTAATTGATATAAATCTTTTTTTAATAAAGTATCAAAAATAGTTACATCATTATTCTCATTTGATGAGTAAGCTGCTAATTTTCCATTTGAGTTTAAAGCACAAGAATATATCAAAAAATTTGATTCTTTATAATATGTATCATTTTTTGAATAAAATACGGCTCTTCTATCTTGCCCTGCTGTTATTATTTTGCTATTTTTGTAATCTATTTGAAAGACATTATCTAAGTTTTGACCTGTGTAGGTTTTAAGTAAATTTCCTGTTGTAACATCACATAGTTTCAAATTTCCACTTTCATCTGCAATTAAAATATCTTTTTTGTTTTCACTTAGTGCAAAATAAGAGAATCTTGATTGGCTGATTTGTTTATCATATATAATTTTTTTCTTATTCACATTATATAAGAGTAATTCATTACTTAGAAGTGAAAATACAATTTCCTCATCGTTTATAAATTTAGCCCGTGCAATAAACAAGTGTTTTGTATCAGAAATGATATTTCTTAGTTTTCCATTTTCAAAGATGTCAATTTTTCTTGCACCTTTTTTTCCTTGGGATAAAATTAAAACTTTATTGTTTAACACATCAATAGAGTATATTTTACTATTACTAATCTCTCCCATAAAGTTTTTTATTTGTGGAATTGTGATATTTGAAATTAGTTTGAAATCTTTTAAACTAAAGGTATTTATTACCCCAGCATTTGTTGAAACAAATAATTTATTATCATTTATTACTAAATCAGTTGTTCCTGCACTTATATTAAGTGTTTTTGTTGGCATTATTTCATTTGCGTTTAAAAAAGATATTATAAAAAGTATAAGTAAAGTTTTTACAGTATTCATTTTTATCCTATTTTTATTGCATTTGTTGGGCAAACTTTTAAACAAAATCCACAAGAAGTACAATCTTCATTTATTTGGGGTCTAAACATTCCTAAGAATTTTATAGCATCATCAAGACAAGGATCCTTACAAGAAAAACACATGGTTTGATTCCAGCTTAAGCATTCCAAAATATTTATTTCTATTTTTGCAGAGATATTTTTTTTATATTCCAGTTTTAAAACTTCACTTGGGCAAACTTTTGCACACTCATCACAAAAAGTACAACCACTATTTGTAAAATCTAGTTTTGGAGTTTTGTCTTTTTGAATAACTATAATATTTACTTCACAAGAGTTAGCACATAAGCCTTCACATTTAATGCACTCACTTAAAAAGAGTGCTTCATTATTAAAATATGGTGGGCGAATTACTTTCTCTTGCTTTTCATTATTTTTAAATGAGGAAGCAAGAGAGCTAAATAGCTCTCTTCTTTTCATAATTTATTTTACACCTTCATCCATATTTTTGATTAGATTTGATGAATTTTTTTCACCATTTTCTCTAAAGTCAGCTTTGAAATTATTTCCAACAACTAGTTTTGTATCTGATTGAGGAGCATGACATTGGCTACAATTAAATCTTGCCCCTGCTAGATGTCCTAAATTTTTTTGTTCTGGAAGTTTTAAGTCACTTGTATTTACAATTATTTTACCATCTTTTACTATTCTACCACTTTGAGATAAAGAAGTTTTAGGTCTAAAATCTGTAAGGTGTGTTTTTGGAACAGGAACAGCTCCCATAGACTCTGCAACTGCTGGATCATGACACATGATACATTGATTATTATCTATAGTAATTGGTAACATTCCTTCAACATCATGGGGAATCATAGGTGGAGCATTTTCAAATGCTCTATCAATCTTTGTTGATGTTCCAGCTGGTGGTTTTGTATAATCTGTTTTGTCTGGAACAGTAGTTTTTTCAGTATAAATATCTACTTTTCTTAAGCCTAAAGACTCTTCTGAATAAGTTTTTTGAGCAATAGCACAACCTGTAACAAATATTGCAGTTATTGTTGCTAATCCTAAAGTTATTTTAGTAATTTTCATTTTTTTTCTCCTATTTTTTTGCAAATCTATTGATTATTGAAAAATTTAAAGCATCATCTTCACAAACTTCAATACATCTAGCACAATTAGTACACTCACCTGAAAGAACAGGAATTGAATCCTTCCCTATCATTGATAAAACTTGGTTCTCATGACATACCTCTTTGCACTTCATACATTCAGTGCATTTAATATGATTATGAGTAACTCTTAAAAAGCTATATTTTCCTACAAGTGAATAAAATCCACCAAGAGGACAAATATGTCCACACCATCCATTTTTTAAAACAAAAAGATCAAAAAGAAAAATGATAAGTATCGCAGCCCAACCAAATCCAAGACCAAAAACTAAACCTCTATGAACCATAGATATAGGTGAAATAAATTCAAAAGCACCTACACCCAAGATAGTTGATAGTATTAAGCTTAAAGCCAAAACCCAATATCTCATATTTCTACTTGCAGGTTGTCTTTTTTGTATGGTGTCAAATCCTAATTTTCTTCTAATAAATGAACTTAAATCAGTTATTATATTAACAGGGCAAACCCATGAACAAAAAACTCTTCCTCCAAGAAAAAAATAAAACAGTGTTATTATTGATGCACCTATAATTATATTTGTTGATATTAAAGCACCTGCAAAAAGCATTTGCAAAACAGCAAAAGGGTCACTTAAAGGAATTGTTTCAAATATTAATGATGAACTTAAATTACCTTGTAAAATAGTTAACCCATAAATATTTGCAAAGATATATAAAGTCATAATTGATATTTGACTTACTCGTCTTAAAATAAGATATCGGTTTTTTAAAATTATATTAGTCATCTAATAAATCTCCCATATCATTTAAAGAATCAATTGCTTTATCTTTACTTATTTTTGTTGTTGTTTTAATCTCTTTTGCATTTTTAACTCTTTTTTGATCTTCTTCATCCCAACCTTTTACATAATAATCGCCTGCTTTTCCAAGGGCAACTTCTCTAGGTAAGATAAAGATTGAAGCTTTTTGCGTAACACATGCTCTTTCACACAAACCACATCCTGTACAAACATCTGTATGAACAACAGGTTTCATAAAAGAGTGTTTTCCTGTTCTTCCATTTTTCTCATATTCAATAGTAATAGCTTGACCTAATATTGGACAGGCTCTATAACATGCATCACATTGTATACCCCAAAAAGCAATACAGCTTTGGCTATCTATAATGGCAACTCCCATTTGTGCACTATTTATGTCAAGTTTTCCGTTTGTGCTAACTAATTTCTCATCTAAAGCATTAGTTGGACAAGCAGGAACACATGGAATATCAATACACATATAACAAGGTATATCCCTTGGATTAAAAAATGGTGTTCCAAGAGGTTTATTATCTCCTGGTTTTGCCAGTTTTAGAGTATCAAATGGACAGGCTTCTACACATAATCCACATTTGATACATGTCGATAAAAAATCTTTTTCTTTTAGTGCACCTGGTGGTCTAAGTATTAATTTAGAGGCAGTTAATTCATCAACATAAGCACTCCAAATAAGACCACTAAGGCATACAAGACCTGCTGTTCTTGCACTCTTTAAAAGAAATTCTCTTCTATCACTATTCATTTTTTCTTCTTTTATGCTTTATATATTTTTACAGCACATTTTTTATAGTCTGTTTGTTTTGACATTGGACAAGTTGCATCTAGACAAACTTTATTAATAAATACTTTTTCATCAAACCATGGAACAAAAATTAAACCTCTTGAAGGTCTATTTCTTCCTCTTGTTTCAATTCTAGCTTTTACTTTTCCTCGTCTTGATTCAACCCAAGCTAATTCACCTTGTTTTACATCATATTTTTTTGCATCAACTGGGTGCATATAACATAAGGCTTCTGGAACTGCTCTAAAAAGTTCTGGAACTCTCATTGTCATAGTTCCTGAATGCCAATGTTCTAAAACTCTTCCCGTACACATCCACACTGGATACTCTTCATTTGGCATTTCTGGTGCATCCATATATGGTCTTGCAAATATTTTTGCTTTATTGATTAAAGGTTTTTTATCTTTATTTGTAATTCCATTTAAATCTCCAAATGGAAGTGCTTTTGCAATTTTTCCATAAAAAGCATGAGAATTATTAGTTCCTGCTTCTTTTACTGCATGGGCAGCATATGGGTCATATTTAACATTAAATCTCCATTGTGTCTCTTTCCCATCAACAACTGGCCATTTAAGTCCTCTTACTTTATGATAAGTATCAAAATCAGCTAAATCATGACCATGCCCTCTACCAAAACTAGCATACTCTTCGAATAAATATTTTTGAATAAAAAATCCATATCCATCAAATACTTTTCCATCACTTCCTACAACATTTCTTTTATCTCCAAATACTTCAGAGTTATCAAATCCTGCTTGAATTGGATCTTCTAAATCAGCTTTATAAGATTTTGCTTTGTCATTTGCAAATAAGATGTCATACATAGTTGTATTTTCTGTATAACCCATTTTTTTAGCTTCACTTATTACATCTGGAAGTTTTTTCTTACCACCTGTACTTAGTAGTGATTGTTCACCCCATAAGTCTTTTACCGTAAATCTTTTTGATAATTCAACCCATTGCCAAGTATCACTCATAGCATCACCTACTGGTAATACTTGTTGTCTCCAATGTTGAGTTCTTCTTTCAGCATTTCCATAAGCTCCCCATTTTTCATAAATCATAGCTGATGGTAAAATTAAATCAGATACTTTTGCAGAAATTCCAGGATAGCCATCACTTGTAACAATAAAGTTATCCATTTGTCTTGCTGCTTTTATCCAATGAGAGGCACTAGCACTATCTTGGTATGGATTACAAACATTAACCCAAGCAAATTTCATAGAGCCATCTTCTAAGTCCCTATGAATTTTCATAATGTCTTGATGACCTTTTGGATTTAAAGTTCCTTGTGGAATTTGCCACACTTTTTCAGCAATACTTCTATGTTTTGGATTTGCTACCATCATATCAGCTGGTAATCTATGTGCAAATGTTCCAACTTCTCTTGCCGTTCCACAAGCACTTGGTTGTCCTGTAAGTGAAAATGCTCCCGAACCTGGTTTTGCTTGTTTATTTAATAAAAAGTGTACATTATAAGCTAAAGTATTTACCCATGAACCTCTTGTATGTTGATTCATTCCCATAGTCCAAAAAGATACAACTTTTCTATTTTTTTCAATATAAAGGTCAGCTAACTCTTTGATTTTCTTTTTAAAATCTTCATCTGATTCATCAGGATTACCTTTTGATACTTGTGTAACATAATCAGCATTATATGGCTCTAAGAATTTTTTATACTCTTCAAAAGATATTTCCCAGTGTTTTAATCCAGCATTTTTATTAACCATCATATCACCCTCTTTATATCCATAAGGAGCAAGTGCTGGTGCTTCATCTTTTGATACAACTTTTTGCATCTCTTTAGAGATAGTTTCCATCTCTTTATCTGTATATTTACCTTCAACTATAGATTTTTCATCAGATCTTCTCATCCCATAACCCATGTTAACTGGGCTTGCTGCAAAGATAATGTTATTTTTAACAAAGTCCCAATCAATAGATTCTGGATTATTATAAACAATTTCTCTTGCAATATAATTCCATAGTGCTAAGTCTGAATTTGGTTTAAATATAATTTCAGTATCAGCTAAATCTGATGTTCTATGTCTATAAGTTGAAAGATTTATAACTTTTACTTTATCTGGATTTGATAATTTTCTATCTGTAACTCTTGACCACAAAATAGGGTGCATCTCTGCCATATTTGAACCCCATGACACAACCGTATCAGTTAATTCAATATCATCATAACAACCACTTGGCTCATCAATACCAAATGTTTGGTAAAATCCAACAACAGCACTTGCCATACAGTGTCTTGCATTTGGGTCAATTGCATTTGATCTAAATCCAGCTTTCATCATTTTTTGAGCTGCATAACCTTCCATAACTGTATATTGACCACTTGCAAATATACCAATTCCTTCAGGACCTTTTTCTTTTAGAGCTTTTTTCATATGAAATTCCATTTCATCAAATGCTCTTTCCCAAGAAATAGGTGTAAATTCACCATTTTTATCAAATTCACCTTTTTGGTTAACTCTTAATAATGGTTGTTTTAATCTATCTGCACCATACATGATTTTTGCATTGAAGTACCCTTTAATACAATTAAGTCCTCTATTTACTGGAGCTGCAGGGTCACCTTTTACTGCAACGATTTTACCGCCTTTAGTTGCAAGCATAATCCCACAACCAGTACCACAAAATCTACATGCAGCCTTATCCCATCTCCAGCCACCTTCAGCTTCGTTTGCTTTTGCTTGAACAGCAGTTGGTACATTCATACCAATAGCTGCTGCTGCACTTGCTGCTGCTGAGCTTTTTAAGAATTCTCTTCTTGATAATGTCATCTTATCTCCTTTGAAAAGTTTAAGTCAATTTCTAACTTCCTAATTCTAACTATTATAATTCACATAATCCTTGACTTTAATCAATTTTTATAAGTTTTAATTAAGGAGTGTTTTTGTCCTATTACTTTTGTGTTATATTTTGTTATAATAAATCAAAAAATTTATAGATATTATTTTGGAGTTTATATGGATTTTCATACATTTATAAGAGCAGTTGGAACAGGTCCTAAGTCAAATAGGGAATTAAATACAGAAGAGATGAAAGATTGCATTAGACAAATACTTAATCAAGAAGTTTCAAGTGAAATTATAGTTGCTTTTTTATTAGGGTGGAGAGTTAGACTTGAAAGCAATGCTGAATTAAAAGCTACATTAGATGTATGTAATGAGTATATCAAAAAAGTAAATATACCAAACTCTATTGAGCTTGGATTTCCTTATGATGGAAAAACAGATGCAACATATCTTTTCCCACTTGTTGGAAAATACTTGAAGAAGTTTGATTTGGATATTGTTGTAAGTGGAGACTTAATGCAACCTGCTAAAAGTGGTATTACAATAAAAGATATTGCTACAAATATAAAACTTGATGAGAATATTCACTATTTTGACAGAGCTGAGTTTTTGCCAAAATTAAGTGCAATTACTGATTTAAGAAGAATATTAAAACTAAGAAGTGCATTTAATACTGTTGAAAAACTACTTAATCCTGCAAATTCAAGATTTGCTTTAACTTCTGCGTATCATAAACCTTATGTTGAAAAGTATAGTGAAATTTTCGCTTCAAATTATGAAAAATTTGTTGTAGTTAAAGCAGCAGAGGGAAGACCAGAGATTTTCAATAAATCAAAAGCTTGGGTAAAAATAGCAACTGGACTTGAAGAGTTTATTATAGACCCAGAGTATTATGGAATAAATTACAATAAAACTTTTGAAAAGATTAGTTTAGAAGAGGCAATAGAAGAGATTAATAACCCAAGTGCAGATTTAGAAAAACTTGCGAAACTAAATGCAGCTTTACATCTATTTTGTGCAAATAAAGCTGATGACATAAATAGTGCTTATGAGATGTTAGATTAATGAGTAACTTTCCTATCTCTTTAAATTTAGAAAATAAAAAGATTTTAGTTATAGGTGCTGGAAAAATAGCAACTAGTAAAGTAAAGAAATTATTGGATTTTACAAATGATATAGTTGTACTTGCACCAAAGATAAGTGAAGAGTTAGAAAAGCTTGATATTAAAACTTTGAAAAAAGAGTATGAAAAAAATGATATTGAAGGCTTTCATATTGTAATTGCTTGTCTTGATGATATAAATCTTCAAAAAGAGATTTACAAACATACAAGAGAAAAAAACATTTTATACAATTGCGCTGATGTTTTTGAGTTGTGTGATTTTACATTCTCTTCAATAATAAAAAAAGATGATTTAGTAATCTCTATTTCCACAAGTGGAGCATCTCCTGCTTTTTCTAAAGAGTTTAAAAAGTATTTAGAAAAAATTATTCCAGATAGTGTAGGAAGTTTTTTAAAAAATATGAAAAACCTAAGAGCAACTATGCCAAAAGGTGAAGAGAGAATGGAAATATCAAGAAAAAAAAGTAAAGAGTTTATTTCTTCTTTGAAATAAACTTAATCAAACCATCTTAACTGTTCTCTTAAGTTCACAACTTTTCCAACGATGATAATTGCTGGTGATTTTAAACCTTTAGATTTTTCAACAATATCTTCTAAAGTTCCAATTACTACTTTTTGCTCTTTTGTAGTTCCTTTTGAAATAACAGCACATGGGTAATTTTTATCTTTTCCAAGACCTATTAGTTTTGAACTTATTAATTCAATATTATGCAATCCCATCAAAAAGACAATTGTTTCGTCATTTAAAAAAGTTTGCCACTCTAGTTGTGAAATCTTTTTATCAGGGGTTTCATGAGCTGTTACGACTCTAAATGAAGTAGTAATTCCCCTATGAGTTACGGGAATTCCTGCATATGAAGCAACAGCAACAGATGAACTAATACCTGGAATTATTTCAAATTTAACATCTCTTTCAAATAAATAAATTGCTTCTTCTCCTCCCCTGCCAAATACAAATGGATCTCCACCTTTTAATCTAACAACATTTTCATATTTCTGTGAAGCTTGAAAAAGTATTTCATTTATCTCATTTTGGGGAACAGTGTGCTTTTTATTCTCTTTTCCAACATATTTTAAAGCAACATCTTTTTTTGCATAATTTAATATCTCTTTATTTACTAACCTATCATAAACTATGATATCTGCATTTCTTATTGCATTTATAGCTTTTAATGTTAATAATTCAGGATCACCCGGACCTGCACCTGTTAAATAAACTTTACCCACATATTGCCTTTTATTATTTATATTTTTGTTTTGCGACCAATGACTAAACTATTTAATTCATTTCTTAATTCTTGAAGTTTTTTTGTTGAATTAATTAAGTCTTCTGTAGATTGAATAATCATATCTTCACTTTTATTTATTGTTTTATTAATTTCAGAAGAGTTTTCAAGTTCATCTAAAATTTTATCAAATTCATCTGTTATTTCTTCTAGTTTTGAACTGGCATTTTTTGAATGTTCCATTGCAACAGCTGAGTCATTCATGGCTGAATTTATCTTATTTATAAAGCAGTTAAAAGTATCTGTTACATCTAATATCTCTTTTTCTTTTACATCAATAGATATTGGTTCTAATTGTTCATTTTCTTCATTAGCTAATTTTTTTGAAAATTCTAAGAATTTATTAGCATTCTCTTCAATACTTTTTAATTGAACAAAACTATACACTATTAATAAAACGATTATAAAAGCAGCACCATATTGGAAATTTTTGATTAAAATAGTTTTATTTTCTGTAAAAACTGTGTACATGCTAACTAAATTATCAACTTCTTGAAGTAAGTTATTATTAGTATTATAAATTGCTTCAACTGCAGAATTTAAAAGTTTCAAACTAGATTCATCAGTTTTTATTTGTAGTTTTTTGAATTCTTCTATATTATGAAAAAATTCTTTCCACAAAATTTCTACTTTATACACTTGTTGTCCAATATTATCATTTGGAACAGGTGGTATTCCTAGTAGTTTATTCCCATTTTTCAAAGATTGTAGATTTTGAATAAACTCTTCTGTTGCACTATTTAATTCTGAAAAATCAGTTTTTTTTGTATAAAAAAGATAAAAAATATTTTTTGATATTTTTTGAGTAAGCATTCTCTCTTTACCAACTATATTGATAACTAAAGCATCTTTTTTATTTTTATCATTTAAATAAACAGTGGTAAAAATTATCATTGCCATCAAGAATATAAATAAAGCACCTATTAATTTTATTTTTGTACTTATTTTATTTGTTTTCAAATTCCAACTCCTCTAAAGGTTGATTCTAGTTGTTCTTTATTTAAAACTATAACTTCACTTTTTTCAATACTAATAGACCCATTTCTTGTAAGTTTTTTTAAAACTCTTGAAAGGGTTTCTGGTTGAATATGAAGCATAAAAGAGACCTCTTGTCTTTTTAGTTTATTAAACATAGCAAGGTCATTATAAATCATAAAAGCTACTTTTGCTGTTGAGTCAAAGACTAATTCCCGATTTACTATACATTGTAATTGATGGGTTTTTTCTAATAATGTTTCAATTAATTTTATTGATAAAATATTTTTAGTTAAAAACATTTCTTTAAATTTTTCAAAATTTATTGATAAGACAACAGAATCTTCCACAAACTCAGCATTTGAAAAACAATAAATACTACTGTTATTTACAGAAGTTAATTCAGAAATCATGGAGTTTTTGTAAATATGGTATAAAAATATCTCATTTTCAAATTTATCAAACTTATATATTTTTATAAGACCATCAACTAAAAAAAGAATATTTTCTTTTATCTCATCTTCATAATAAAGTATTGAGTCTTTAGGATAAGTAATTAAGTTAGATATGGTAGATAATTCTTCAATTTGTTCTTTATTTAACTCTGTAAAAAAGTCTAATTGAGTAATCGTCTTTAATTTGTCCATTAAATTCCTTATGTCCTTTTTATTTAAGGGATTTTATAATAAGCTAACGAAATTTAATATTAAGTGCCATTTCTTTAGGTGCGTTGAGGTGTATAAATGTTAAAAGATGGACATGGTAGAATAGTTGATTATTTAAGAGTATCAGTAACTGAGAGATGTAATTTTAGATGTCAATATTGTATGCCAGAAAAACCATTTTCATGGGTTCCAAAAGAGGAACTTTTATCATATGAAGAATTATTTAAATTTATAAAAGTATGTATTGATAGTGGAGTTAAAAAAGTAAGAATTACAGGTGGTGAACCACTTTTAAGAGAAGGTTTAGATAACTTTATAAGAATGATAGCCGAATATAAAGATGATATTGATTTAGCTTTAACTACAAATGGTTATTTGCTTCCTAAAACTGCACAAAAACTAGCAGATGCTGGATTAAAAAGATTAAATATCTCTTTAGATAGTTTAAAACCAGAAATTGCCCATAAAGTTGCTCAAAAAGATGTCTTAGCAACAGTACTAAAAGGTATTGAAGCTGCCGATAAAGCGGGATTAAAAATCAAAATAAACACTGTTCCAATGCAAGGTATAAATGATAATGAACTTTGTGATATAGTAGATTTTTGTAAAGCAAGAGGTTATACCGTTAGATTTATTGAGTTTATGGAAAACAATCATGCAAAAGATGGAGCTAAAGGATATAATTCTACTCAAATTCAAGATATTTTGAAAACCAAATATAAGTTTGAGAAGCAAGAGAGAAGTGGTACCTCTCCGTCTCAAGATTATATTATGGATGATGGTTATGTATTTGGAATCATTGAACCACATAAAGATGATTTTTGTGCAAACTGTAATCGTATAAGACTTACTGCAAGTGGTATTTTAATTCCATGTTTATATTTTGAAGATTCTCAAAGCATAAAAGAGGCAGTTAAAAATAATGATATAGATAAAGCAGCAGCAATATTAAAAGATGTATTGTTAAATAAGCCTGAAAAAAACAAATGGTCAGAAAATTCAGAAATATCAACACGAGCTTTTTATGAAACTGGTGGGTGATAAACTTAACTATTCAATTCTTTATATTAAATAAAAATACAAATAATAAATAACATTATTTATTATTTGTACCTCTTTTCTCTTCTTTTTATATTCAAATAATACTATCATTGATAATAACTATATTTTAAAAAGGAGTTATTATGATAATAGAGTCTTCAAAAGTTGAAATGAGCTCAGAAACTATGAGTTCATATGAAATGGTAAGTCAGTCAAAAGTAGATTTTAGAAATGAGTTATTAGGTTTATTAGATGTAAATGAAAAAACCCAAAGTCTTGAATCAGATGGTTTCGAAAAAGTTGATGCTACGGAAAATATAGAACAAACAGAAGCATTAGTAAAGCCATATGAAGATGTTACAAGAATAATATTAGAAATGATTCTTCAAGCATTTTTAGGTGGAAATAAAAAAGTCGATTTTAAAAACTTAAATGACTTAAAATGTAAAAATACGGGTTCTTCTGAGCCTACAGATCCTACAGCAGGCATACCTAAGATGTTGATGAAAAGAACAGTATCCATAGAAACTACACATGAGTATTATAGAAGTGATTCTATATCTTTTAATTCGCAAGCTACAATTAAAACTAAAGATAAAGATATAAATATCGATTTAGATTTATCTTATTCAAGAGAGTTTTATGAAAAACATAGTGAAACACTAAAATTTGAAGAGACACATTTTATGGATCCCTTAGTTATTCAATATGATTGTGCATCTACTGCTTTTGATAGCATAAGCGACAAAATGTGTTTCAATTTTGATATTAATAGTGATGGGGATGAAAAAGAACTACCACTTTTAAAAGATGGAAATGGATTTTTAGTTTTTGATAAAGATGGAAATGGAACAATAGATAATGGAACTGAACTATTTGGACCTTCTTCAAATGATGGCTTTGGTGAATTAAGCGAATATGATAGTGATGGAAATAATTGGATAGATGAAAATGACCTAATATTTGATAAATTGCAAATCTGGACTAAAAATGAAAGTGGAGAAGATAAACTTATTGCCTTAGGACAAACAGGAATAGGGGCTTTATATTTAAATGATGCAAAAGCAGGGATGGCTTACAACAAATCAGTAAATGAAAGTCTAGCGTACTTAAAATCTAACTCAATATTTTTAAGAGAAGATGGAACAGCTGGAATTATATCTTCAATGGATTTCAAATCATAAAAAGAGCTTTTGCTCTTTTTATACTTCTTGAATAAAATATCTACTATTTGATGAATTGATTTTTAACTCTAAACCAAAAGTATCAGAGATATTTTCTGAATTTAAAATATCTTCTTTTTCCCCTTGTTTAAATATTGTTTCATCTTTTATTAAAGCCACATGGGTAATTTCTTCAAAAATCTCTTCAAGATGATGTGTTACTAAAATAATATTTGCTTTTTGGCTTAGTTTTCTTAATAGTTTTATAAAGTTTAATTGGGCTTTTATATCAAGTCCAACTGTTGGTTCATCTAAAATAAAAGCTTTTGGATCATGAATTAAAGCTCGTCCAATGATACATTTTCTAAGTTGTCCTGTACTCATTTTTGCTACAATTTTATCTTTTAAGTCAGTGATTTCAAGGTATTCCAAAATCTCATTTGCTTTGTCATGTTGTTCTTGGGTGAAATCTTGATGTTCAAATACTCCAATTGAACTATAATAGCCACTAAGTACAACTTCATATCCACTTAGAAAATTTCCTTGGTCATAAAAATGATTGTGTAAATCATTTGTGATTATTCCCATAGCTTTTCTTAAATCAAATAGTGAGTATCTCTGTTTTCCTAAGATTAACTTTTTATGTGGATAATTTTGTCTTGGATGAATTTGAGAAGAGATTAATTTTATAAGGGTAGATTTACCACTACCATTTGCCCCTAAAATTGCCCAATGCTGATTATCTTCTATTTTCAAATTGAGTTCTTTTAATATAAGTTTATCGTCATAACTCACATGTATATTTTCAAAATCTATAATATTCATAATTAAAACCTTTCTAAAAAAAAGTATTTTATCTAAATAAATATAATTATTAAACAAGGTTTAAATATAAGTTCACTATAATTCGCGTCCATTTCAATAGAAGTGAGATTAGTATACCTATTAGGAGGTCTTCTATGGCTTTAGATCAGGAAGTAAAAAACAGTATTATCGAAAAATACAGAAGAGATGAAAAAGATACAGGTTCTTGTGAAGTTCAAGTTGCAATTTTAACTGAGCAAATCAGAGTTTTAACTGAACATTTAAAAATCAATAAAAAAGATCACTCATCAAGATTAGGTCTTTTAAAAATGGTTGGAAAAAGAAAAAGATTATTAAAATATCTTAGAAATACTGAGTATGCTAGATTTGTTGAATTAGTTGCAGATTTAGGAATCAGAGCTAAGTAATTTTGTTTACTTAACTTTAAAAAGGGTTGTAACTTTTTAGTTACAACCCTTTTTTTTTAAATAAAAAAATTAATTTTACTGTATAATGATTATTAATATTCTTTCTTGTAAAATAGAAAAACTTTAAAAAAGGAATCAATCAAAGATGTTATTGACTAAAAAAAGTGAGTACGCACTTCTTTCTCTAATCTCTATTGCTAAAAGCGATAAAGCAAAAAATGTGGATGAATTATCAAGAGAACTAAGAATCCCCAAATCTTTTTTAGCCAAAATTATGCAAAATTTAGCCAAAAATGAGATAGTAATATCACAAAGAGGTGTAAATGGTGGATTTATTCTTGCCAAACCTTATGATGAACTTACTATATTTTCAATAACGGCTGCAGCTGAAGAAAAAATCCCTTCAGTCTTTGAATGTGCACCATCAATGGAATCATGCCCTAGTGATTCTGGGAACTTATGCACAATATGGCCTTTATTAAATAATTTGCAAGGTAAGATAAATGAATTTTTAGAAGAATTAACACTAAAGGACATCGCTCAATGATATTATTTCATATCTCTCATACGGATTTAGATGGATATGGTTGCCAACTTTTAACCAAAGAGATATTTTCCCAAAGTTACTACTTAAACGCAAATTATGGACTAGAAGTAAAACAAAGTATTATTCACTTTATAGAACACATTAAAAATGAAGAGATAAAAGATGAAATACTATTTTTAATAACTGATGTTAATCTAACAAATGCTGAATCAAAATATATAAACAATGAAGTAATAAAATTAAATGAAGATGGTTATAAAATTAAACTTCAACTTTTAGATCATCACGCTACAGGTCAAAGTAGTGCTGACAAGTATGATTGGTACTTTTTAGATATTTCAAGATGTGCTACAAAAATCACTTATGACTATTTTGTAAAAAATTATAATGCTTTTCAAGATGAATCACAAGCTTGGATAGAACCCCTTGTAAATTCAATAAATGCAATTGATATTTGGATAGAAGATAATAAAAAAGATTTTGAGTTTGGAAAAGTATTACTTAGTATGGTTTCTCATGTAAGGGAAATCAATAATGTTCTTTTTGCAAATATAAATAGAGATTTTAGAATTCATTTACTAAAAAAAGCATCTAAGTACTTAAATGAAGTTGATGGAAATATAAAACTAGATAGTGCTATTCATAGTTTAAAAAAGGAGTTTTTAAATCTTGATGGAAAAGATGACACAATAGATAATCTTAGTGCAAAATATTTGGTAAATTCTATTACAAGTATAAAAGATGAACTTACAATTAACTTTCAAGATAAAAAAGGTGTTTTAACTTATACTCTAGGTGGTATTTCAATTCCCGCAAATGCATTTTTAAAAGCTAATAAAGATTATGACTTTTTTATTGATGTTTCAAAAAGAGGAAATGCAAGTTTTAGAGCAGATGGAAATTTAGATGTTGGATTACTTGCACAAAAATTGGCAAATGGAGGTGGACATCCTAATGCCTCTGGTTGTAAATTTGATGATTTTAAAGAAGTTATAAATTATACTGATGTTAAGAAATATATTCAAAATAAGTTAGATAATATTAAAATATAAGATTATTTGTACCTAAATTTAGTTATTTTTCTCTCATAATTAATAATATTATCTATTTTGACATAAAAATTTGATATTATATATTAATTATTTTTTAAGGCAAAGTTATGAATGATGATAAGAATTGGGCTTCAGAGCAGAAATATAATATTATTTATGCTGAAGATGACGAACAGGTTCGAATAAACTTTCAAGAAATATTTAAAGATTTTTTTAAAGATGTATATGTTGCATGTGATGGTGCAGAAGCTTTAGAAATATTTAATAAATTAACTTTAGAAAATAAAAGAATAGATGCAATAATAAGTGATCTTAATATGCCAAATATGAATGGTGTATCTTTATTAAAAAATATAAGGGCTGTTAATGAGGATATTCCTTTTTATTTTACAACTGCTTATTCAGATGAAAATAACCTTTTAGAAGTAATTAAATTAAATGTTACTGCATATTTTATAAAACCAATTGATATATCAGTAATAGTAAAAAAAGTTATTAAAGATGCCCACAAATACAATCAAAATCAAATAATTGAAAAACAAAAAGAAGAATTAGAAAGATATTTAGCTGCAATAGATAATGTTGCAATTATTTCAAAAACCGATTTAAAGGGCAATATTACTTTTGCAAATGATTTCTTTTGTGAAATATCAAAATATAAAAGAGAAGAACTTATTGGAAAACCACATAATATAGTAAGACATCCAGATTCATCAAAAGAGATTTTTAGAAATCTTTGGGAAACAATTCAAAAAGGTGAAACTTGGAATGGTAAAATTAAAAATTTAGCAAAAGATGGTTCTGTTTATTATGTAAATAGTACTATTATACCACTTTTTGATGAGCTTGGAAGTGAAATAGTAGAATATGTTGGAATAAGATTTTTAACAACTGAAGAGGAAAATTCAAAAAGAGAATTTAGAAAAAAAGTAATTGAAAATATGCAACAATCAAAGAAAAAAGAGATTGAGTATATAAATAAAATAAGAGAATTAGAGCAAGAAATTAGGTCAAATGTAAAACCAGATTTATCTATATATTTAGATCAAATGGACAATATGAAAAAGAAAAATGGACAACTAAAAGCTCAAATAAATCAATATGATAAAGAAATAGTTGCTATAAGAAAAAAGAATGAAGAGTTAATAGATAGTGCAAACAATAAAGTTTCTAAATCTATTTTTGCCTTAAGAAAAATAAAATCAGAAAATGATAAACTTGTAAAAGATTTTAAAGAACTTGAAAATGAAATTGAATTAAAAAAAGATGTGATTTTGGATTTACAAAAAAGATTAGAAGAGAGAAATAAACGAATTGAAGATTTATTAGATGTAATAAGTCTAAGAGATAAAGAGCTTAAAGAACAAAGTAAATGATTAAATTTGTTTTGATTTTTATAGTATTTTTTTTAAGTTCATGTAGTGTTTCAGATGTTCAAAACATAGCCCAAGCTGCAATTAGCAAAGATCCTTCATATGCTTTAAAGAGCATAGCAAAATCAAAATCCATACAATATACAACAAACCCTAAAAGATTATCAAAAGATATAGCAAGCTTAGATAAGTTTTTGTCAAATTTTGTAAAAGAGATTACAAATATTTGGGGTGAAAAGAATGTCAAAATACCAAAACAAAAAGAGTATGTAAAATATTTACAAAACTACAAAAGTAGGGCATTGGTTGATTTTGATAATGGAATAGTAACTGTTGAAACACTAGATGATAAAAACTTTCAAAAAAGTTTAAAAAATGCAATAGTAACCACTTTATTATTACCAGATGACCCAAGAGCTGCTGATTTATTTGAAGCAAAAAGTGTAAAACTTGGCTCTACTCCTTATTTACTTGGTGAAATTAAAGATGACCAAAATAAAGAGATAAGATATGAATGGAGAGCAAATAGATTTGCAAATATTTTAGTAAAAAATGATTTAAATACTAAAATAATAAAAAAAGATGGCAAAGATGTAAAAATCTATTTTGTAGAAATACCTATGGTAAAAGACCATGCAAATATAAGAGTGGCAAAATTCAAACCTTTTGTTGATAAGTTTGCTAAAAAATATAATATTAGTAAGAATCTAATTTATTCAATTATACGAACAGAGAGTAATTTTAACCAATTTGCAATAAGTAGTGCAAATGCTTATGGACTTATGCAAATAGTTCCTACAAGTGCTGGAAAAGATGCCTATAAATATGTTAAAGGTAAAACTTGGGAACCTAGCAAATCATATTTATTTGATGCGCAAAATAATATCGAATTAGGAAGTGCATATTTAAAAATATTAGGAAGTAAGTATTTAAGTGGAATACAAAATCCAATATCAAAAGAGTATTGTATTATAAGTGCATATAATACAGGAAGTGGAAATGTTTTAAGAACTTTTTCAAAAGATAAAGATGAAGCAAAAAATAGTATTAATAGTAAAAAACCTTCTGAAGTTTATAAGGTACTTATAAATAATTTGCCCTATGAAGAAACACGAAATTATTTAAAAAAAGTTCTAAAATATAAGAAAGATTTTATTAGTATTTGATTAATAAAAATGTTTCATAAAGTAACTATAAAATTATTAAAAGTTATTAAAATTAGTACATTTTTTTTATAAGTTGTAATTAAATATCTATACTATATCATTTATAAAATTAGTATAAGGATGTTGTTATGATTGGAAGAAAAATATTTGGAGACTTAAGTGTTTTCAAAAAATTATTATCAATAGGAATATTGACATTTTTGGCAATTGCTTTATTAAGTGCATATTTTATAATTAATCAAAAAAATGTAATGCTTAAAGAAAAAAAAGCAAAATTAACTAATCTTATTGAAATGTCATATAGTTTAGTTGATAGTGAATATCAACAATTCAAAGATGGCAAGATCGATGAAAAAACTGCAAAAGAGACTGCAAAAAAACTATTAAAATCATTAAGATTTGATGAAACAAATTATGTTTTTATTAATAATGATTCAGAAGAAACTCCTAGAATAATAATGCATCCTATAGATGAATCATTAGTAAATGCAACACTTGATGCTGAAAAATTCAATAATGCCTTTAGCATAGAGCATGGGGACAAAGTTCAAAAACTTGATAATATGAATATGTTTAAAGCTTTTGTAAAAGTTGCTAATGAAAATGGAAAGGGATTTGTAAAATATACTTGGCCAAAAGCTTCTTCTACTGAACTTGTGCCGAAATTATCTTATTTACAAAAGTTTGATCAATGGGGTTGGGTTATTGGAACTGGAATTTATATTGATGATATAGATGCAGACTTTAATGATAATATAATTAAAGCAGCTGGAATTATTCTAATTATTCTAATTATTTTATTTAGCACATTTTCTATGGTAAGTAAGGATATCGTTTCAAAAGTAAAATTACTAAATGAAAATATTGAAAACTTTTTTGCATTTTTAAATAGAGAAAAAGATGAGATGAATTTTACTCCAATTACTTGTAAAGATGAGTTTGGACATATGTCTAGAATAGTAAGTAGAAATATTGAAAAAACGAAAATTGGAATAGAAGAAGATAGAAAATTAATTGATGAGACTATTTTGGTATTAGGTGAATTTGAACAAGGTGACTTATGCCAAAGATTGAGTTCAAATGTTAAAAATCCTGCACTTATACAGCTAAAGAATGTATTAAATAGTATGGCACAAAATCTTGAAAATAATATTGATAAAGTTCTTAATGTACTTGAAGAATATTCTGCTTATAACTATTTAAATAAAGTAAGTACAAATAATATCAAAGAAGATTTACTAAAACTTGCTAATGGAGTAAATAATTTAGGAACTTCAATTACAAATATATTATCTGAAAATAAAGTAAATGGTTTAACTTTAGATAGTGGTTCAAATATATTATTAGCTAATATGAATAAATTAAATCTTAGTTCTAATGAAGCAGCTGCCTCATTAGAAGAAACAGCAGCTGCATTAGAAGAAGTAACGGGTAATGTTAGAAGTAATACTGAAAATATTGCAAAGATGTCTCAGTTATCAAATAATGTAACAAAATCAGTAAATGAAGGTGAAGAGTTAGCTAATAAAACTACTATTGCAATGGAAGAGATTAATACCCAAGTTACTTCAATACATGAAGCAATAACAGTAATTGACCAAATTGCATTTCAAACAAATATCCTTTCATTAAATGCTGCTGTTGAAGCTGCAACTGCTGGAGAAGCTGGAAAAGGATTTGCTGTAGTTGCAGGAGAGGTGCGAAATCTAGCAACAAGAAGTGCAGAAGCAGCAAAAGAGATAAAAAATATAGTTGAAAGAGCAACTAGCAAAGCAAATGAGGGTAAAGAAATTGCTACGAATATGATTAATGGCTATGAAAATCTTAATGGGAATATTACTCATACAATTAATTTAATAGCTGATATTGAAATGGCAAGTAAAGAGCAACTAGATGGAGTAGAGCAAATAAATGCTGCTATTAATAATCTAGATAGACAAACACAAGAAAATGCATCAATAGCATCGGAGACAAATAATATTGCTATGATTACCCACGAAATTTCTAAATTAATTGTAAGTAATGCAAATGATAAAGAATTTGCAGGGAAAGATACTCTAAAAGCAAAAGATATAAATAGTATTTTATTAAATAATAATGTACAAAAAGAGAAAAAAATTGATAATGCGAAAAAATCTGTAAACCCATTAAATAATAGTGAGAAGAAAACTAATAAAGATGAAAAGATAGAAGAAAAAACAAATAAAATAATAAAACCAGTTTCATCAAATGATGATGAGTGGGAGAGTTTTTAAGAAGTTTGAGTTTTACTCAACTTCTTAAACTCTTTTTTTTATATTTATATATCAATATATCTTGATATATAAATATAAATATGATACAATTTCAAAAATGACAAAGGACTAGCTTGGAATATTTTTTAAATACAATTGGTTCAATAAATGATGAAACCAGAATTAAGATATTAAAATTTATAGATATCAATGGTGAAGTTTGTGTATGTGATATCGAAAATTCATTTGATATGATTCAATCAAGAGTATCAAGACATCTAAAGATTTTAAAAGATGGTGGATTTTTAAGTCTAAGAAGAGAAGGGCGATGGGCATATTATAGTATTAGAATTCCAATGGATATGTTTAGACAATCAATTATTAAAGAGATAAGTTACTTGGAATTAGACATTCCAACATTAGAAAAAGGGTGTGAACTATGATTTTATCAATATCTATTTTCTTAGCAACTTTGATATTTGTAATTTGGCAACCTCGTGGTTTACAAATAGGAACAACTGCAGTGATTGGAGCAATAGTTGCTTTAATCTTACAAGTGGTAAGTTTAGATGATGTCTTAGTAGTAACAGGAATTGTTTGGGATGCGACTTTAGCTTTTATTGGAATCATTATCTTATCTATGGTTTTAGATGAAATAGGATTTTTTGAGTGGTGTGCAATCAAAATGGCAAAACTTTCAAAGGGAAATGGACATTTGATGTTTGTTTATGCCTTAGTTCTTGGTTCTTTTGTATCAGCATTATTTGCAAATGATGGAGCCGCACTTATTTTAACTCCTATTTTATTAGCAAAAATGAGAATTTTAAAGTTAAATGCTAAGACAATTTTAGCTTTTTTATTAGCTGGTGGATTTATAAGTGATAGTGCTTCTTTACCTTTTGTATTTTCAAATCTTACAAATATAGTAACAGCAAACTATTTTAATATAGGTTTTATGCAATACCTATCAAATATGCTTATTCCATATCTTATGAGTACTTTTGTTTCAATTATTGTTTTATGGTTAGTCTTACGAAATGATATTCCAAAAATAATAGATACTAGCTTACTTAAAAATCCAGATGATGTTTTAAAAAATAAGATGTTATTTAAATTTTCTTGGTTTTTCTTAGCTTTACTTTTAGTTGGATACTTTATAGGGGATAGATATGATTTACCAATCTCACTTTTTGCCTTAGGTGGAGCATTGATATTTTTAGCAATTGCAAGTTATACAAAATCAGCAAAGGCTTGGATTACAATAAAAACTGCACCTTGGCAGGTTGTCTGGTTTAGTATTGGACTATATATAGTTGTTTATGGTTTAAAAAATGCAGGACTTACTGATTATTTGACTGTTATTTTAAAAGATTTAAGCACTCATAGTGATTTTGTAGCAGTGATGGGAACAGGATTTATTAGTGCCTTTTTAAGTGCTATTATGAATAATATGCCTACAGTTATGATAATGGATATTGCACTACATGATGTAGGAAATCAAACTTTAGCTTATGCGAATATTATAGGATGTAACTTAGGACCAAAGATGACACCATTTGGTTCCCTAGCAACTTTACTTTGGCTTCATGTTTTAAGTCAAAAGGGAGTGAAAATTGGATTTTGGCAATATAGTAAATTTGGGCTTATAGTAACGCCACCTGTACTATTTATAGTTTTATTAACACTAATATAAAAGGAAAAAATAATGAATAAAAAAGTATTAATTTTGTGTACAGGAAATTCTTGTAGAAGTATAATCGCTGAAGCTTTGGTAAATAGTAAACTTGAAGGAATCAGTGCTGATAGTTCTGGTGTAAAAGCTAGTGGAAAAGTCAATGCAAATGCAAAAAAACTATTAGAAGAAAAAGGAATATGGAAAGATGAATATCATTCTAAAACTTTAGATACAGTTATTGACAATGAATATGATTTGATAGTTACTGTTTGTGATCATGCAAATGAAACTTGTCCTATGTTTCCAAAACCTATTAAAAAAATACATGTGGGTTTTGAAGATCCAGATGGAAAAGGTTTTGAAGCTTTTGAAAGTACTTTTAAAGAAATAGATGAGGTTTTATTACCTAAGATTATTGAGGCTTTGAAATAGATGTTTTATTATTGGGAAAAATTAGTTGATATTTTTGTTTACAATTTTTTAGGTTTAGATAAAAATGAACATTTAGCAAATTCTCTACACTTTTTTATATTTGATACCATCAAAATATTTATATTATTAATAGTAATTATATTTTTAGTTTCATATTTAAGAACTTGGTTTAATGTAGAAAAAGTAAGAGCTTATTTACAGGGCAAATCAGAATTTACGGGGAATATTTTGGCAAGTCTATTTGGAATAATCACTCCTTTTTGTTCATGTAGTGCTATTCCTTTATTTTTAGGATTTATACAAGCTAGAATACCACTTGGTGTTACATTCTCTTTTTTAATCTCAGCTCCACTAAATAATGAAGTAGCAATTGCTATGTTATTTGGACTGTTTGGTTGGAAAGTAACTGCTATATATATTGGTTTTGGATTAATTGTTGCAATAATTGGAGGTTTTGTTATTGGAAAACTTAATATGGAAAAATATATTTTACTTGATGTAAAGCCTATGGATGGATGTTGTGAAAATCCAACTATAAGTTTTGAAGCAAAAGAAAGAGTAAAAGAGGCTTGGGATTATACTGTTGACATATTTAAAAAGATATATCTTTATGTGATAATTGGTGTAGGAATAGGAGCTTTTATTCATGGATATATTCCAACTGATTTTATTGCAAAATATACAGGCGGAGATGCTTGGTATACTGTACCATTAGCAGTAATTTTGGGAATTCCGATGTACTCAAGCGCAGCTGGGGTAATGCCTTTAGTTGAAGTTCTAACTTCAAAAGGTATGCTTTTAGGAAGTGCTTTAGCTTTTATGATGGCTGTTACTTCACTATCTTTACCAGAAGCTATGATACTAAAAAGAGTTTTACACACTAAATTGATACTACTTTTTTTTAGTATAGTAGGATTTGGAATAATTTTAGTGGGATATGTTTTTAATTTTTTAGTTTAATATAATTTAGAATCTTTAAAAAATAATTTTATTTAACTCAAATTGTATCTCCTTTTAATAAAAAAATGTTAATATCTAAAACAAGTATACAATTTATTTATATTTGTATACTTGTTTAAATAAACATCGGAGTTAAAATGAAAAATATTACGATAAGGACTAAACTATTAGGGGTAATAGTCTTTTCTATAGTTATTGTAGCTGGTTTAATAGCAATAGAATCAATTTATTCTTTAAATAGTTTAACTAAAGGAAATATAGCATTATATAAAAAAAGTGCCTATGAAGTTAAAGAAAAAGAGTTAAAATCATATGTTAAATTTGCGAGAGATGTAGTTGAAAAGCAATATCAAGAATTGCTAAACGCAAAAAATAATAATCAGATAGGCGATAATTTAGACAATATTACTAAAGAATTAAAGCAAAAAGCATTAGAAACTATTAAGTCAATGAGATATGGGAAAAATGGGAATGGATATTTTTTCATATATGATTATAATGGAAATAATGTAATGCATCCGATAAAACCTCAAAATGTTGGTAAGAACTTTATGAAATCTGCACATATAAGGGATCTAATTATCTTAGCAAAAAAAGATGGGGGATTGGTAAAATATAATTTTATTAAGCCAAATGATAAAAAACTATATGAAAAATTAGGGTATGGAATTGGTTTTGATGAGTGGCAGTGGATGATAGGAACAGGAGCATATACAGATGAAATTGACGCACATATTGAAAAAATGCGAAAAGAAGCAAATAAGAATATAATCTCTACTTCATGGATTATCTTAACTATTGCATTAATAGTTTCAGTATTTATTACTATTTTTGTAATGTATTTTGTGAATAAACAAATTAATAGACCTTTATCATCTTTTCAAAATGGATTGCTAAACTTTTTTTCTTATTTAAATAAAGAAACAAAAAGTGTAGAAAAAATAGTTGTTACTAACAAAGATGAAATTGGAGTGATGGCAAATATTGTAAATGAAAATATTGAAAAAACAAAACTTTTAATTGACCAAGATGAAGAAGTTATTAATAATGTAAAAAATATTGTAAAAGATGTAAATTCAGGAGATTTAAGTACAAGAGTTACAAGAAAAACTGATAATGAAGGATTGGAAGAGTTAAAAAATATTTTTAATATTATGCTTGATTCTATTTCAAATAAAATTCATCACAATTTAAATGAAGTTGATGAGGTATTAAATGAACTTAAAAATATGAATTTTACACATAGAATAAAAAATGCTGATGGTAAAGTTGCCCAAGCTTTAAACTCTTTAGCTGATACCATCAATGAAATGTTAATTCATAATATGAATAATGGATTAGATTTAGAAAATTCTGCAAAAGAACTTTTGAAAAATGTTGCTACACTTAGTACTTCTTCAAATGAGTCAGCTGCTTCTTTAGAAGAAACAGCTGCTGCTATAGAAGAAATTACTTCAAATATTACTGCTAGTACTCACAATATTTTAGAAATGGTTTCTTTTGCAAATAAAGTTTCAGAATCTGCTAAGGATGGTGAAGAATTAGCAAATAAAACAAGCTTGTCTATGGATAGCATTAACACACAAGTTGTGGCAATAAGTGAAGCAATTACAGTAGTTGACCAAATAGCATTTCAAACTAATATTCTAAGTTTAAATGCTGCAGTTGAAGCAGCAACAGCAGGAGAAGCAGGAAAAGGATTTGCAGTAGTTGCAGCAGAAGTTAGAAATTTAGCATCTAGAAGTGCTGAAGCTGCAAAAGAGATTAAAGGACTTGTAGAAAAAGCGACTATAAAAGCAAATGAAGGTAAAACAATTTCAACAGAGATGATTAAAGGTTATTTTGAATTAAAAAATAATATTACCCAAACTCTTGGATTAATTGAAAATGTTGAAGTTTCAAGTAAAGAACAAAAATTTGGAATAGAACAGATAAATAACGCTATTACTAGTTTAGATCAACAAACACAAAAGAATGCTAGTGTTGCTAATCTAAGTAATGAAATTGCACAAAAAACACAAAAAATTGCAAGTAAAATTTTAGAAGAAGTAGAAGAAAAAAGTTTTATTGGCAAAAAATAAATCTTACTTTTTAGGTACATTTATAAAAATTTATTGAATTCAGACATAAAAGTCGAATTCAATAAATTTATACATAAATGATGTTAGTAATAGCTATTTATTCACAAATGATAAGGCAACCATGTCTGTAAAAAGTTCACCTTGTATTAAAACATGATTTCTCATTAGTTCTTGAGCTAAGGTTTCCTCTCCATTTAAAATGGCATCTGTAATTAATTTGTGTTCATTCATAGATAGTTCCATTCTATTTCTTACTCTTAGTTGAACTTTTCTAAATGGCAACAATCTTGTTTTTAATTGGTTCATTTGTGTTATCAAAAAATCATTATGACTAGATTCATAAATTATTTTGTGAAAATTTAAATTCTCAATAAAGTATTTATCAATATTTTTATCATCATACGCCTTTTGACACTTTTCTAATGCACTTAAAAGAAGTTTAGAATTTTTCTCAGAAATTCTTCTTGAAGCCAATTTTGCACATAAAGATTCAAGTTCAGCTACAACTTCAAAGATTTCAATTAGCTTTTGAACACTAATTTCGCTGACATAAGCACCTTTTTTAGGGATGATTGTGACTAACTGTGAAGCTTCTAGATTACGCAAAGCTTCTCTTATTGGAGTTCTTGAAACATTAAATTGATTTGCTAGATCTAGTTCTTCTAACTTTGTACCAGCTACTAATTCATTATTTATAATCATTTCTTCTATTTTATTTTTAATAATTTGTGCCATTGGTAATTCATTTTTTTGTTGCAATTTTTTCCTTTTTTCTGAGTATCGTAGCATTAGTATAGCAAATTATACATAATTTAACAATATGTATGCAATAAGCTCAAAATTGAATAAAAATTTGTTGACATGTATATTTTATTTTGATAAGATTTTTTTCTAGTATACATAAAGTTAATAATTGTATACATAAATACAAAGGGGAAAACATGTTAAAGATTAGTGTATTATTAATATTAAGTGTTGGTGTATTACTTGCAGGAGACAAGGTTTTAAAATTATCTCATCAATGGCCAGGTGGAGGCAAAGATGTTAGAGATAAGATGGTAAGAATAGTTGCTGATGAAGTTGAAAAAGCAAATGTTGGCTTAACAATAAAGATTTATCCGAGTAAATCATTGTATAAACCAAAAGAACAATGGTCTGCTTTAGTAAAAGGCAGATTAGATATGACAGCTTTACCTTTGGATTATGCTGGGGGGCGACATCCAGAATTTAGTGCTACATTAATGCCAGGACTTATAAAAAATCATGATCATGCTAAAAGAATTAATAATTCTCAATTTATGAAAGATATCAAAAAAGTTATAAATGATGCAGGAGCAAAAGTATTAGCTGATAGTTGGTTAGCAGGTGGTTTTGTATCTACTAAAAATTGTATTTTAGAACCAGATGATGTAAAAGGTCAAGTAATTAGAGCAGCAGGTTCAAATTTTGAAGAGATGCTTCATGGAGCAGGAGCTTCTATTTCATCAATGGCAAGTTCTGAAATATACACAGCTTTACAAACTGGTGTTCTAGATGCTGCAAATACAAGTTCTGGAAGCTTTGTATCATATAGAATTTATGAGCAAGTTAAATGTCTTACAGCACCAGGAGATAATGCCTTATGGTTTATGTATGAGCCTATTTTAATATCAATGAAAACTTGGAAAAAACTTAATAGCAAACAACAAGAAGCTTTAATGAAAGCTGGGCAAAAAGCTGAAACATATTTCGAAAAAGAAGCGAAAAATTTAGATGATAAACTTGTTAGTACATTTAAAAAAGCTGGTGTAAAAGTTGTTTATATGTCAAAAGAACAAGCTGATAAATGGAAAAAAATAGCAGCAGAGACTTCTTATAAATCTTTTGCTACAAAAGTTCCTAATGGAGCTAAGTTAATAGAAGAAGCTAGATCAGTTGAATAATTGTAAGGAATGTTATGTGGAATTTAATTCTTAAATTAAATCAGTATGTGACAACTTTTACAGCAATGCTAGCAGTATTAATGCTATTTTTAGCTTGTTTAGTCGTTACAGAAATGGTATACATTCGTTATTTTATTGGAGGTTCTACTATTTGGGAAACAGAATTTGTTGTTTTCTCAATAGTAGCTTCAACCTTGTTAGGTAGTCCTTATGTATTATTAACGAATGGACATGTAAATGTGGATTTATTACCAAATGCACTAGGTGAGAATAAGTGGATATTAGAAATCATTTCTACACTTATTTCTTTAACATTTGTTCTTATATTATTTTATAGTAGTTGGGAATATTTTATTGAAACTTATGTAGAAGATTGGCACAGTGAGTCAGCGTGGGCACCTCCATTATGGATTCCATTATTATCATTAGTTATTGGTGTTACGGGATTAAGTATCCAATTATTATTGAATGTTTTTTCTTTAATTAGATTTAAAAAATGCATATATATAGACTATAAAGAAGGAGAATAAATGTCACCATTAGAAATAGCATTATTACTATTTTTTGTAACTCTTGTAGTCTTAGCTTCTGGAGTACCTATTGCTTTTGGTTTAGGTTTTGTAGCAGTAGTATTTTTATATTTTTTTGATGGACCTTCAAGTCTTTTAGGTGTTGGAGAAATGATGTATGAAAGTTTAAGTGAATTTGCACTTATAGCTATTCCCATGTTTATACTTATGGGAACCGCTGTTTCTTCTTCTCCTACAGGAAAAGATTTGTATAAAGCTTTAGATAGTTGGTTATATCGAATTCCCGGAGGATTGGTTATAGCAAATATTGGTGCTTGTACTATTTTTTCTGCACTTAGTGGTTCATCACCTGCAACTTGTGCAGCTATTGGAAAAATGGGAATACCTGAAATGCAAAAGAAAGGTTACCCTGACGCAATTTCAACAGGATCGATTGCTGCTGGTGGAACATTAGGTATTTTAATACCACCAAGTGTTACGATGATTGTGTATGGAGTAGCAACAGAAACTTCTATAGGAAGATTGTTTGTAGCAGGTGTTGTACCTGGTATTTTATTATCATTGTCATTTATGGCATGGTCAATATTTTATGTTTCAAGACACAATAAAAAGAATAATATAAATATTAAATTAATCAATTATACATTTATGGATAAATTAAAACTATTGCCAAAAGTACTTCCATTTGGATTTATAGTTTTTGCAATTTTATATATATTATATGGGGGACTTGCAACACCATCTGAAGCTTCAGGAGTAGGAGCTTTATTTTGTTTGATTTTTGTAGTTTTGATATACAAAATGTGGAATATAAAAAAGATTTGGAATATTTTAAAATCAAGTATGAGAGAAAGTACAATGATTATGTTAATTATTGGTGCCTCTGCATTATTTAGTTACACATTATCATCTTTATATATTACTCAATCTATAGCAGAGTGGATTACTCTTTTAGGTGTAAATAAATGGTTTTTATTAGCAATTATTAATATATTTTTACTTGTTGCAGGATTTTTTTTACCTCCAGTTGCAGTTATATTAATGACAGCTCCTATTTTAATACCTATTATTACATCAGTTGGTTTTGATCCTTATTGGTTTGCAGTTATTTTAACAATTAATATGGAAATAGGATTAATCACACCACCTGTAGGATTAAATTTATATGTTATTAATGGAATTACTCCAAATGTTAGTTTACCAACAATTTTAAAAGGTGCACTACCTTTTGTAATTATCATGATGTTATCAATTGTTTTATTTAGTATATTCCCAGAAATAGTTACTTGGTTGCCAGATAAAATGATGGGTCAAATAAAATAAGGAGTTTTTATGGAAGAAAATAAATGGAATTCAAAGTTAATAAATCAACAAAAAATTATAAGTAGTGCAAAAAGTATTAGTGATGGGAAAGTTGTAAAAGCAAGTGATGCAAAATTATTATTTGAAACAGTTATTAAATCTGGAGATAGAGTATGTTTAGAAGGGAATAATCAAAAACAAGCAGACTTTCTTGCTCGTACATTAGCTTCAGTTGATAGCTCAAAAATCAATAATTTACATATGTTGCAATCGGTTGTTGCACTTCCTGAGCATCTTGATGTTTTTGAAAAAGGAATAGCTAGTAAACTAGACTTCTCTTTTTCTGGACCTCAAGCTTTACGCTTAGCAAAACTTGCAAATGCAGGAAAAATAAGCATTGGAGCAATTCATACATATATAGAATTGTATTCTAGATATTTTTTAGACTTGACTCCAAATATATGTTTAATAACAGCAGAAGCGGGGGATAGAAATGGGAATTTGTATACAGGTCCTAATACTGAAGAAACTCCAACTATAGTAGAAGCAACTGCTTTTAAAAATGGAATTGTAATTGCTCAAGTAAACAAACTTGTTGATGAATTACCAAGAGTTGATATACCAGGTGATTGGATTGATTTTGTTATTGAAAGTCCATATCCAAACTATGTTGAACCTCTTTTTACAAGAGACCCTGCTCAAATTACTGAAATGCAAGTTTTAATGGGAATGATGGCATTAAAAGGTATTTATGCAGAGTATGGAGTTCAAAGATTAAACCATGGAATTGGTTTTAACACAGCAGCGATTGAGTTATTACTTCCTACTTATGGGGAAGAGTTAGATCTTAAAGGTAAAATTTGTTCCCATTGGACAGTAAATCCTCATCCAACGCTTATCCCTGCTATTGAAGCTGGATTTATAAAATCTATTCATAGTCCAGGATCTGAAATAGGAATGGAAAAATATATTGAACAAAGAAGAGATATTTTCTTTACAGGAAGAGATGGTTCAAAAAGATCTAATAGAACTTTTTCTCAACTAGCTGGATTGTATGGAGTTGATATGTTTATTGGTTCGACTTTACAAATTGACCACTATGGAAATAGTTCAACTGCAACAAGTACTAGAATTGCAGGTTTTGGTGGAGCTCCAAATATGGGTTCAAATGCAGCAGGTCGTAGACATGCAAGTGATACTTGGCTAAGAGTTGGAGCTGAAGATAAGTCACGAGTAAATCCACTTCCAGTAGGTAAAAAACTTGTAGTTCAAATAGTAGAAACATATAGACAACAAATGGAATATGCTTTTGTTGAAAAACTTGATGCAATAGAATTGGCAAAAAATTCAAATATGGCATTGCCTCCTGTAATGATTTACTCAGAAGATGTAACACATATAGTTACAGAAGAGGGTATTGCAAATTTACTTTTATGTGAAAATATGAAAGAAAGAGAAGAAGCAATAAAAGCAGTTGCTGGTTATACACCTATGGGATTATCAAGAGATAAGAAAATGGCAAAAGCCTTAAGAGATAGAGGTGTAGTTCGTTATGCAGAAGATTTAGGTGTTAATAAATTACAAGCAAGTAGAAATTTATTAGCTGCAAGATCAATAAAAGATTTAGTTCGGGCTTCAGGTGGATTATATGAACCACCTAAGAAATTTAGAAATTGGTAAAAAATAAAATAAGGAGTTATATATGGAGTCTTTAAATTTTGAATCTTCTACAGGAACAAATTCTTATGATAGTTCACCTATATTAGTGGGTGTTGTTTCTTCAGGAAATTTAGAAGTTTTAATTGAAAAAAATAATGACAATATTTGTAAATGTGAAGTTGTGACATCCGAAGTTGGATATGGAAATATTTGGAAATGTGTAGTTGAAGATTTTTTTTCAAAATATCAACTAACTAATGCAAATGTGTATATCAATGATAGTGGAGCTTCTCCTTCTGTAGTAAGTCTAAGATTAGAACAAGCAGTAGAAAAGTTTAAAGGAAATAAATATGATTAGTTTTTATGAATCAAATGCAAGGGGAAGAATAGATAGTTTAATTGATGAAAATTCATTTGAAGAGATACTTCCCTCTGAACTAAAAATACAAAGTCCACATTTAAAAAAAATTGACATTGTTAATTCTTTTAATGATGGAGTAATAATCGGAAAAGCTAAGATAGATAAAAAACCAGTTTTAATAGCTTCTCAAGAGGGTAAATTCATGGGTGGAACAGTAGGTGAAGTTCATGGAGCAAAAATATTAGGACTTTTGAAAAAAGCTATTAAAGATAAAGTATCTGCTGTATATTTTATAATTGATACAGGAGGAGTGCGATTGCATGAAGCAAATGCAGGGCTAATAGCTATTTCAGAAATAATGAGAGCTATTTTTGAAGTAAGAAGTCACAATATTCCTGTATATGCAATCGTAGGAAGTCAAAATGGATGTTTTGGTGGAATGGGAATTGTTGCAGGTTGTTGCAATACTATTGTTATGAATGAAGAGGGAAGATTAGGTCTATCTGGTCCTGAAGTTATAGAAACAGTACATGGGGTTGAAGAGTTTGATTCAAAAGATAAACCTTTAGTATGGCGAACTTTAGGTGGTAAACATAGATTTATCATGGGTTTAGTTGAGTATATAGTATCTGATACAAAAGAAGATTTTAGAAAAGTTGCCATTGAATTAGTAAATTTAAATCGCAATGCAGAAATAAATCTAGATGATATGTTAAAAGAACATCAAAAATTGGCTAAAGATATGAAAGATTACGAGAAGGCAAGTGATGCAAAAGATATTTGGGAAATGAAAAATATAAAAAATATTGATTCAATACCTTTACTTGATAATAACTCTTTTTTAGAATTAATAAAAGGAAACTATAATGAATAAAAATGAATTACTTACATTATTGTTTAAAGATAAGTTTTTAGTTACTGATGAAAATGAAGTCTTTCATGGAGTCGGAGAATTAGGAACTCAAAAAGTTTTTATTTTAGGAACAGAAAATAATACTTATATTGGAAATGAAATAGTACTAAGTTTATCAAGTAAAATATTAGAGATTATTCAAAAAAACAATAAAGAACCTATTTTACTTCTTGTGGATACTTTGGGACAAAAATTAAGCCATCATGATGAATTGTTGGGGATTAATTTATATTTGGCACATTTATCTAAGAGTATAGAGTTAGCTAGACTAAATGGGCATAAAGTTATTAGTATTGTAAGAAATCAAGCTGTTAGTGGTGGAGCATTGTGTACAAATTTACTGGCAGACCATTGTTATGCACTAAATAGTGCTTCAATAGGTGTTATGAATTTACCTTCTATGTCTAGAATCACACAAATTCCTTTAGAAAAACTTGAAAGTCTAAGTGAAACATCACCTCTATTTGATACAAATGTAAATAACTATTTTGTTATGGGTGCCTTAGAAGCTTTATGGGATAAAAGTGAAGACTTGACAACATTACTTATGACTACAATTAATTCTCAAAGTCCAAAGGATGAGAGAAGAGATTTAGGAACTAAGAGAAATGGGAGAATAGAGACTTTGAAAGTTTCTAATTTAGTGGAAGAAACAATTTAAATGAGAAGACATGATTTAGTTTGGTTAGATGAAAATTATTGTAAATCAAATGAATTTTTAATAAGTAGTTTTAGTGATAAAAGTATTATCTTAAATTGGATTAATAAAAATAATCCATTTATTGTTACAAGACAATTAGATAATAATGATAATAATACAAATCTAGCTTTTTTATTACCCTTAGAAGAGGGCAAAAAAAGAGTTGGAGTGATTGTAAATACTAACTCTATTTCTAAAAAAACTAGTCCTGTAAAACTTTCTCAAGTTCTTTTAAAAATAGAAAAGAAATGGCAAATTCCTTTAAAAGAACTTGTTGATTCATTTTTATCTTTAGGTGTTGAGTTGTTTGTCTTTGGTTCTTCAATGTGGGAAAGTATTATTGGGCAAAAATACATGACAGAAAACTCTGATGTGGATTTATTATGGAAGCCTAAAACTTTTTTTGAATTAGAAAAGGGCTTAGAATATTTAAAAGAATGGATGAAGAAATATCCTTTAAAAATTGATGGTGAAATTGAGCTTCCTTGTGAAAGTGCATGTTCGTGGAAAGAGTTGTTAAATGATGATGATGATAATATTATTGTTAAAGGATTAAATAAAGTCTCTTTAGAAAATAAAGCAGATTTTATTAACTCAATTAAAGGTTAGTTTAAATGTCAAAGTTAAATCATAAAATAAGTATTAATGACAAAAAATTTACTTATAAAATAGGACTCTTTGCAATAAGAAGTTTATACAAAGAACTGAGTTTGAGTCATAAGCCAGGACTTGTAAGTTTTATAGATACGGGAAGTCATAAAGATATGGATGCTATTACTTTTATGAGAAGTATCTTTTCTTTGAGAAATTATTTCAAAAAAATAACCTTAGCTGGAAGTAATAATGCAGATTTTTCATATCTTCAATTTTTAGGAATTGAAGCTGAAAAAAAGATGTTAAGAGCCACGAATGGTATCAATACTCACAAAGGTGCAATCTTTTCATTAGGAATTTTGTGTGCAGGAGTTGGATTATTATATTCTAAGAAAATAGATTTTAACTCACAAAACCTTTCTAAAGTCATAAAAGAAAATTGGGGAGATATAATTTTAAACTATGACAATCCAAATAAAAATCCAATATCAAATGGACAAAAAGTAAAAGAAAAATATGGCTATAACGGAGCTAGATATGAAGCAGCAAATGGATTTTTAACCATTACAAAGCTTGCTTTGCCAGTACTAAAAAATACAATGATTACCTCAAAAAAGGAAGAAGCTAGTTTAATGCAAACACTTTTTATCCTTATGAAAAACCTTTCTGATACAAATATTGTTCATAGAGGTGGGAAAGATGGCTTACTATTTGTTCAAAAAATCTCAAGAGATTTTTTGAACAAGGGTGGAGTCTTTCAAAAAAATTGGGAAAATAAAGTATTTAAAATACATAAACAATTTATTTCAAAAAACCTTTCTCCTGGTGGTAGTGCTGATTTGTTAGCTTCAAGTTATTTTGTTTATAGTCTTGAAAAGGAGAATATATGAAATTAGGAATATTATGTCCTGGTCAAGGAAGTCAAAATCTAGCTATGCTTGATTTTTTAAAAGAAAATGAAATTGCAAAAAATATTATAAATAAAGCAAGTGATATTTTAAATATTGATTTATTTACTTTGGATGAATCAACAGATATTTTTCAAAATAGTTTAGCTCAACCTTTGATTTGTGCAACACAAATTGCCACATATAACGCGATAAAAAATTCAATAATTCCTTCTTCGATTTTTGCAGGATACAGTTTAGGAGAACTAAGTGTTTATGGATGTAATGGATCATTAGAGTTAGAGGAAGCTATTCTTTTGGCAAGAAAAAGAGCGGAACTCATGGATTTAGCAAATAAAGAAAAAAGTTCATTATTGAGTTGCCAAAATTTACCTCAAAATATAGTAAAGGATTTATGCAAAAAAGCAAATGCTTTTATATCAATTATAAATGTAGATAAGCATTTTATTATTGGAGGAGAGATTAAAAATTTAGAAAATTTTAAATCTTTTGCTTTTGAAAAGGGTGCTATTATTAAGCCTTTAAGTGTATATTTGGCATCTCATACACCTTTATTAAAATCTGCAAGTAAAAATTTTAACAAAGCATTAAAAGAAAGTAATTTCAAAAATCCAATTATACCTGCTGTTTCAAGTATTGATAATACTTTCATACATGATAAAACTAGTGCAATTGAAACTTTATCAAAGCAAATATCACAAACTATACAATGGGAAGGGACACTAGAAACTTTATTAGAATTTGGATGTGATGTTATCTTAGAATTAGGACCAGGTAAGGCTCTTAGTAAAATGGTTCAAAAGTTAGATTCAAATCTAATTGTTAGATCCACAAGTGATTTTAAAACTCTTGATGGAATAATTAGTTGGATTAATAAAAATTCATAAACAATTTAATAGATTAATTTTTGCCTTTAGTTTTTTATTTGCTATAATAATTTATAAATATATATAATAAATAAAAGGACTAATATGGAGTGTGAATTTCCAACTGTTAATTCAAATAATGAAGAGATAAAAGAGATATTTAATAATACTAAAACAATAGCAATAGCAGGGCTTTCTCCTGATACTAGTAAAGCTAGTAATATGGTTGCTAGGTATTTACAAAATGCTGGTTTTAAAATAGTACCAATTTATCCAAAAGAAGAGACTATATTAGGGGAAAAGGTTTATAGAAGTTTAGAAGAGATACCTTTTAAAATAGATATGGTTGATATATTTAGAAAACCAGCTGCAATAGCTTCTGTTGTGGATGCTTGTATAAAAAGAGGAGATATTGATACTGTATGGACTCAGTTGGGACTTGTAAATAATGAAGCTGCTAAAAAAGCTGAAGAAGCAGGTATGAAAGTAGTACAAAATAAATGTACTAAAATAGAGCACGCGACTCTGTTTTAAGTTTAGTTAGATTTTTTAAGTGTGGATTGTTTAGTAATTCTATTATTGCTACAGTCCCACTTTTGCCGTCTGTTCTATTTTTTAATGTAATATTAGCGCCTAAGGCATCAGCAGCATTTTTTGCTAAGAATAGTCCAAGTCCAGCACCACTTTCTTCCCCAAATCTCTTAAATGGAGCAAACAAATCCATTGATTCATCAATACCAATACCTTCATCAGTTATTGTTAATACAGCTTTATCATTTATTCTATCTAACACTATTGCTATACTTTTATCTACAGGAGTAAATTTAATAGCATTTTGCATAAAGTTTTGTAGTATTTGATTAAAAAGTGTTGGTTGAATAGAGGTATAAAAGTTATTTACACTTGCATAATATGTTATTGTTACTCTTTTTTCAGCACTTAACATTCTAAAGTCATTTGCTTTTCTTTTCATATATTGAACTAAATCTAACTCTTCTGCTTTTTCAAATTGAGCACCTTCTTGTCTACCTATATCTAAAATAGAAGAGATCATTTTATTCATATCATTTATTTGTTGTATATTTAATTTTAAAGTTTCTTGATATTTTTCTGCTTCTCTTTGTTTCATAAGTGTTACTTCATTTTTTAGTTTCATAACAGCAAGAGGAGTTTTAAGTTCATGGGCAGCACCAACAAAAAGCTCTTTTTTAAACATAACAAAGGTTTGTATTCTATTTGTAAGTTTATTAATGGAGTTTGCTAGTGGATGAAATTCTATTGGCAGTCCATTTTTATCTATTTTTGTTAAATAGTTTTCATTCATATTTGATAATTTATCAGTTATTTGAATAATAGGTCTTAGTAAAGTTTTAGATACTGTAAATGCATATAAAACAACCATAATTAATCCACCAATAGAAAGTAATATTACATTATTAAATATTTTATTAAGCATTGAAATTGCATAGTCAACATTTTTTATTATTTTAATAAATTTATGATTTTTAATATCAAATGGATATAAGATTTCAATATAATATTTGTCATCTTGTCGATAATCTTTATACTTAACTTCGGTAAGATCTTCTATGGTAACAATATCTACAATAATTCCAGAGTTTGTAATAATATTGAAGTTATCTTCTGTTTGTTCGTTGTTAACACTTATTTGATAGATTATTTTGGCATCATTGAAAAGACTTTCTTTGATACCTTCATAAATTGTAGCTTTTGTATAACCGTAGAATAAAAATGAAAGAGTGATTATAAAAAGTGAAGTAGCAATTATAAGTTTTTGGTAAAACTGTTTATAAATGCTTTTAAAATTCACTTTTTAATTCTTTAATTAAGCTGTAGGTTCGTCATCAGTATTTGGATAACAGAATCTATAACCTCTTCTTCTAATTGTTTCAATTGTAGAGATATTTAATGGTTTGTCCATTTTTTGTCTAATTTGGTTAATTGCAACTTCAATTACATTAGGAGTAACTAATTCTGGCTCTTCCCAAATAGCATCAAGTAATTGTTCTTTAGAAACAATTTGATCTCTATGTCTAGCTAAGTGAGTTAATACTTCAAAAGGTTTACCTTTTAATTCAATTTCTTCTCCAGCATAAAGAATTTTTTCTTCATCAGGATTGATTGATAATTCATCAATTTCAATTATGTTTGTTCCACCAAATCTTAATCTTGCTTCAATTCTTGCAAGTAAAATATCAAAATCAAATGGTTTTTTAATGTAATCATCAGCACCTGCTTTTAATGCTTCGATTTCACTATCTTTATCATCTCTAGCTGAGATAATAACAACTGCTGTTCTGCTACTTCTGTTTTTAACAATTTTACATAACTCAATTCCATCACCATCTGGTAGCATCCAGTCGGTTAATATTAAGTCATAATTTCTGATATCTATAAAATATTCTGCATCTTTATAGTTTTCTGCTGAGTCAACTTGATAACCAAAATCAGTCAAGCCCTCTTGCAGTGTTCTGTTAAGCGTAATTTCATCTTCGATAATTAAAATTCTCATTTATATCCCTTACTTTCTTATGTTAAACTTAAGTTTAATTTAATTTTCGCGAATTATATCATAAATAATTTCAAATTTAAAGGGTTTTTAAGGAAAATTGTTAAATTTCTTTTTGAGCATATTTATTATGATAAGGCCATTAACTATATATTAATAAAAAATTGGTAAAATATCTTTTATAACAAATTTAAGGATTTTATATGAGAAAAACGATTTTAAGTATTGTTACAGCTTTCGCACTGACAGCTACAACATTAAGTGCAGCTGAAACTTTCGCATCTGTTAATGGTGAAGATGTAACAACACAAGATGTTGCGCAACTTTTAAGAGGACAAAATGTTCAATTTGAAAATCTACCAAAAGAGACAAAAGATAAAGTTATTAGTCAATTAATTGAAAAAAAACTATTAACACAAAAAGCTGTTAAAAGTGGTATAGAAAAAGATGAAAAATATAAAGATGCATTATCAAAAATCAAAGAAGATTTAGCATTAGAATTATGGATGCAAAAAGAGTATGCAAAAGTAAAAGCAACTGATGCAGAAGAAAAAAGTTTTTATGACAAAAATAAAGAGAAATTTAAAACACCTGATACTTTAGAAGCTAGTCATATTTTAGTTAAAACTGAAAAAGAAGCTAATGATATTATTGCAAAACTTAATATTGCAAAAAATAAAAAAGGTTCATTTGAAGAGTTAGCAAAAAAATTCTCAATAGGGCCAACAAAAACAAAAGGTGGATATCTTGGAAAATTCCAAGCTAAACAAATGGTACCTGAGTTTTCAGAAGCTGCATTAAAATTGAAAAAAGGTGAATACACTAAAAAACCAGTTAAAACACAATTTGGTTATCATGTAATTTATTTAGAGAATAAAGAAGTTTCTCAAATCTTGCCTTTTGATAAAGTTAAAGCTAATATAACTAAAATGATTGTTCAAGAAAAATATGGAAAAATGATTAAAGAAGAAGTTGAAAAACTTAAAAAAGATGCAAAAATAATTATCAAGTAAATAGGAGAAAAATTTGTCAGTTTTAGATATTGTTAAGCCTGGTGTTTTAAGTGGTAGTGAAGCACATAAACTTTTTGAATATGCAAAAGAGAACTCTTTTGCAATACCTGCTGTTAATGTTGTAGGTACAGATTCAGTTAATGCAGTTTTAGAAGCTGCTGCAAAAGTTAATTCACCAATTATTATTCAGTTCTCAAATGGTGGAGCTGAATTTTTTGCTGGTAAAGGTTTAAAAGATAATAATGCAGGAATATATGGTGCAATTTCAGGAGCTATGCATGTTCACGCTTTAGCAGAAGCTTATAGAGTACCTGTTATTTTACATACAGATCATGCTGCTAGAAAACTTTTACCTTGGATTGATGGTTTAATTGAAGCTGGCGAGTCATTTTATTCAAAACATGGTAAACCTCTTTTTACTTCTCATATGCTTGATCTTTCAGAAGAGAGCTTAGAAGAGAATATTAGCACTTGTGTTAAATATTTTAAAAGAATGAAAACTATTGATATGATGATTGAAATAGAGCTTGGAATCACTGGTGGTGAAGAAGATGGTGTTGATAATAGTGATGTTGATAATGCTCTACTTTATACGCAACCTGAAGAAGTGTGTTATGCATATGAGCAATTAAAAGAGGTATCACCTCATTTTACTATTGCTGCATCATTTGGTAATGTACATGGTGTTTACAAACCAGGAAATGTTATTTTAAGTCCTAAAATCTTAGATAACTCTCAAAAGTTTATTTCTGAAAAATTTAATCTTCCTGCAAAATCTGTAAATTTTGTATTTCATGGTGGATCTGGTTCTTCATTAGAAGAAATAAGAGAAGCTATTGAATATGGTGTAATTAAAATGAATATTGATACAGATACTCAATGGTCATTTTGGAATGGTGTAAGAGCATTTGAAGCCAAAAATCACGACTACTTACAAGGGCAAATTGGTAACCCTGATGGTGAAGATAAACCAAACAAATCTTACTATGATCCAAGAAAATGGTTAAGAGCTGGAATGGAATCAATGATTGCAAGATTAGAAATTGCATACACAGATTTGAAAGCTTTAAACAAAAACTAATATATAAAAATATATAATCCCAAGCTAGTTTACATACTAGCTTGTGTGCCGCTATGGTGAAACTGGTAAACACGCCGGATTCAAAATCCGGTGACCTCGGTCTTGTCGGTTCAAGTCCGACTAGCGGTACCACCTTTATAATACGGATCTTACACTAGTAAGATTTTAGTATTTCCTTCCCTTTATAGTAAATATTAATTAAACTAAAACACATTTTAAACTACATTAGAAGTTACATTGTTTATTTTAAATTTTCCCCATTAGTAATAAAAGAAAATGCTTTATTTCCAGAGTTATTAACCATAACAGCTTGAACTATTGGATTTGAAAGAGTTTTTGAACCTTCCCATTCCACAATAAAGTTTGCTCCTGATCCACCTCTTATGTCATTTAAATCAACAACAAAATCAATTGAAGCCATAGGTTTTAATATATGAGGTTTTGAAACATATGCTTCTAGAAGTTCCCCTTTTGTACTATAATAAGATATTTTATTTATCCACATATTTTGGTTAAAGTCAGTATTTCTAATACTAAGTGTAATTCCCATTAACTCATATTTTTCATCAGATGTATAAACATGAGAATATACAGGAACATATACAGTCTCATTTCTATCTATATCTGTCTTAATTCTTTCAGAAGGATAAAAGTGTGTATATTCTTTTGGCTTCTTTTTATTAGTTGTACTTTCGGTACAGCCAGTTGCAAAAAAAGCATATAAAAATATAAGTGAAATTATTTTTACTAAACTAAGTCTATTTTTCAAGTTTAAACCTCCCAGAATAATTTAAAACTATTTAATTCTATCAAGAATATGATTAACATATATATTAATTGTGAATATAAATAAAAAAATAGAAAGTTTAGTGCATTAATTTTTCCATATTAAGTGTTTTTCTTTTGGTTGAGCATAAAGGTAGCCTTGAGAATAATCAATACCCAAATCAATAATTAATTGTGCAAGTTTTTCATTATCAACAAATTCTGCAACAGTTTTGATACCATTAATTTTAGAAAATTCAACAATTAGTTTTATGATATTGATATTATTTTGATTATTTACAAGGTTTTGAATAAGACTACCATCTATTTTTAGATAGTCAGGTTTTAGTTTTAGAATATTGTTCCAATTAGAGTATCCTGAACCAAAGTCATCTAAGGCAACTTTAGTACCATATTGCCTTAGTTGATTTGTAAATTGAATCAAAAACTCATAATCCATTATATTTTCTGTTTCTAAAAATTCTATTGTCAAACGATTTGCAATATTTGGATGAGAGTCAAGCATTTTAAATATAAATTCATTGGTATGCTGATTTATAACATCAATATAAGATAAGTTAATCGAAAACTCATCTGTTAAATCCTTAAAGTCATTAAATGTGTGTTCAAAAATATTTCTGGTAATTTTGTGGTAAAGTTTAAACTTTTTTGCCACATCAATAAATAAGTAAGGACTTAATAAGATGTCTTTTTCTTTTATTCTAACTAAAGCTTCATATTTATATGTTAGTTTATTTTTATTATCATGAATTGCTTGGTAAACAGGAATTACTCTTTTATCTTTAAATCCATTTTCTAGTGTAGTTAACATCTCTAATGAGTCTGATTTTATATCAATATCTTCATTATAGTGATAAATACTTTTATGGATACTATTTCTAGCATATCTTAGTGCAGAAAGAGCAGTAAGATATTTAGGTGCTCTTTCTGAATAGGCAAAATTTAAGTGTATAGTGAATTCGTTTTTATCAAGATTAAAAGATTTTTTTTCAAATAGAAGTTTTATCCTTTTTATAGAATGTTCAATGTTGCTTTCATTAGAATAAAATGCAAATTCATCTCCATAGATTCTATAAAGTTTTACTTCTAAATTCTCTTTTATTATAGAGTTTAATTCGTTTGCAATCATTACTAGAAGTTTATCAGCTTTTTTAAATCCAAGATACTTATTAAAAACACCAAAATCAATAACATTTAAAAGAACTACATATTTATATTCACTTTCATTAATATTTAAAAATGCATTTCTATTTTCTAATTTAGTAAGAGTATCAATTCCATTTATTGAAATAAGTTCTTTTTTAACTTTTTTTAAATCTTTAACTTTTTTGAGTGCATAAAGTGACAAGGCAATCAAAATGGAAATAAAGATTAAAAAAAACTCATCTAATTTATATTTTTCATAATCACGAGTGAAGTTGTATATTTTTTCAAATAAATTAAGTTCAATTAAGATAGGAGAAATTATTAGTATTAATAAAATAAGAATTATTTCATCTGAATATTTTTTTATCATAGATTACCTTACTTCGATATTTCGGAAGTTTTTTTATTAATAATAGCAAAAATAAAATAATTATTTTATAAAGAACAAAAAAAATAATTATTTATTCTACTAATCTGAGCTCTGTTTTTCTGTTATCAGTGCTAAATTATTTAAATCATATTTTTGTAATAAGTCTAAAACTCTTACTACTCTTTTATATTGAACTTTTTCATCGATTCTGACTATTAGTGGTTTGGTTTTATCTTTTATTTGTTTTAGATTGTCTTCTAATGATTCAAAAGAAACTTCTATTCCTTTTATTGCTAATTTTGTAGGTGAAAGTTCAATAAATATCTCATCTTTTGATACTTCTGTTTCTTTTGCATTTGATTTTGGTAAATCTAAAACTAAAGCTAATTCTTCTTTTTTAAATACAGAAGTTACTATGAAGAATATAAGTAAAATAAAAACCACATCAATGATAGGTGTTAAATCCATACCTAAGGATTCTCTTCTTTTCATGATTTAACAATCTCTTTTTTTGCTTTTAGTTCTATGGCATCAATTTGTGAAATAAAGTGATTATACGCAATATGGTGTGGAATTGCAACAATAAGACCTGCAATTGTAGTAATTAAGGCTATTGAGATACCATTAGAAAAAATACTTGGATCTCCAAGTCCATTTTTTGTAATTGCTTCAAAAGATTTAAATACTCCATAAACTGTACCTAAAAGTCCTAGAAGTGGAGCAATTGAAGCTATATTTTTTATATATGTTAATCCAGTTTCTAATTTTTTTACTTCATATTCTATTTGAGCATATATTGTAAGTGGATTTTGAGTATTTACTTTATCTCTTACTTTTTTTACCATGGCATTTTTTCTTGGAAGTGTTAAGAATTTCCAAATAATAATAGTAAATCCTATGATGTTTAAAAAGATAAGAATATAAACAATAATTCCACCCTTATCAACATATTGCATTAAATCCATTAGTTACTCCAAATTTTTTAGTTATTTTAGTATAATAAGTTTAATGGAATATATAAACTCAAGAATTGACTCAATAAATTTTGAAAATCATCAAGTTTTTTTAAAAAGAGATGACTTATTAAGTAAAGAGTTCTCAGGCAATAAAGCAAGAAAATTTTACTATTTTTTAAATCAAGATTTTAAAAATATCAAAAAAATCATATCTTTTGGTTCGCCTCAGGCAAACTCTTTATACTCCTTGTCTGTTTTAGCAAAAATAAAAAATGTAAAACTAGATTTTTATGTTTCACACATAGCTTCTTTTTTAAAAGAGAATCCCCAAGGTAATTATAAAGAGGCATTAAAAAATGGTGCAAATATAATAGAAATACAAAAAGATGATTTGACTAGTCAAGAGTATGTAGAACAAGAGATTTTAAAAGATGAAAAAGATTTTGTATATATAGAAGAGGGTGGAAGAGTAAAAGAGGCTGAATATGGTATAAAGATTTTAGCCCATGAAATAAACACTTGGATAAAAGAAAACGAAAAAGAAAATTTAAAAGTGTTTTTGCCAAGTGGTACAGGAACAACTGCACTTTTTTTACAAAAACATTTAGAAGTAGAGGTATTAACTTGTCCTTGTGTAGGAGATGAAATCTATCTTAAAAAACAGTTTTTGCAGCTTAACTCTGATGAATCAAAACACCCTACAATAATAAAAACCAAAAAGAAATATCATTTTGGAAAGCTTTATAAAGAGTTTTATGAAATACATTTAAATCTTCTAAGACAAACAAATATTGAGTTTGATTTACTTTATGATAGTTTGGGTTGGCTTACTTTAATATCATCAAAAGCTTTTCAAGACAGTAAAATTTTGTATATACACCAAGGTGGGATTTTAGGTAATGAAAGTATGGAAAATAGGTATAAAAACAAATATCTTTAAGTTTAAATTTACTAGAATGGCGGTTAATGAAAATAAATAAATTACTACTAATATTATTATTCTTATCTTCTACTCTTTTTTCAAAAGAATTAGAAAAAGTATCTCTTCAATTAAATTGGAAGTATCAATTTGAATTTGCAGGTTTTATAACAGCATATGAAAAAGGATATTACAAAGATATTGGGCTTGATGTAGATATAAAAGAGTTTACAAAAAATACAAATGTAATTGACGATGTAATAAACAAAAAAGCTGATTTTGCTATTTTTGATTTATCATTATTTGAATATTATAATGATAAAAAACCTTTAATGCTTTTAGCAAATTATATGAAAAAATCTGCCTTAGTATTTGTGGCAAAGCAAGATATTATTACTCCATATGATTTTAAAAATAAAACCATAATGGCAAGTAAAAATGAGTTAGAGAAATCTATTTTATCAGAACTACTTAAAAAGTTTTCAATTAAAAAAAGTGACTTTAAGAATATTAAACCCCATAGTTTCTCTTCAGAAGATTTTATAAATGGCAAAGCAGATATTATAACTGCATATTTATCAAATGAATTATATGAAATCAAAAAATCAAAAATCCCTTATAATATAATTGACCCTTCAAATTATGACTTAGCTACTTTTAGTCTTAATTTATTTGCCTTAAAAAGTACTGTAGAAAAGAATCCTGAAAAAATAAGAAAATTTATTGATGCTACAAATAAAGGTTGGAAATATGCCTTTGCACATAAAAAAGAGATTGTTGATATTATTTATAATAAATATTCAAAACTAAAATCAAAAGATGCCCTATTATTTGAAGCAAATGAAATTGAAAAGCTAATCATGCCAGATATATATGAAATAGGTAGCATTAGAAGTGAATTTATTGGAAGTATACTTAAGAAATTAGAAGATTCTAATTTAAGTAAAAAGGTTACGATTAAAGATATTGTATTTAAAAAAAATTATTATAAAAAAAATGATATTTTAAGTACCAAAAATAAAGAGTATTTAGAAAATAAAAAGAAAATAAATGTCTGTATTGACCCAAATTGGATGCCTTTAGAGAAAATACAAAATGGTAGATATATTGGCATAAGTAAAGAGTACATGGATTATTTTCAAAGTATATTCCACATACCAATTACTTTAGTGCCTACAAATAGTTGGAGTGAAAGTTTAAAAAAAATAAAAGAAAAAGAGTGTGATATTCTTTCCCTTGCAATGGATACGAAAGATAGAGAGAAATATATTAATTTCACAAAACCATATATTTCTTCAAATTTTGTTATTGTTACAAAAAATGATGAGTTATTTATTCCTGATGTAAAAAAAATCATAGGAAAAAGAAAATTAGCTGTAGTAAAAAACTATGCAATTACTGATATTTTAAAAGAAAAATATAATTACAATAATATTGTTGAAGTAAATTCAATTGAAGAGGGATTAGAGAAAGTACTATCAGGTGAGGTTTTTGGATATATTGATTGTTTGTCTGTTGTTGGATATAAAATTCAAAAAGATTTTACAAGTGAACTTAAGATTGTAGGAAAATTTGATGAAGCTTTAAATTTAAGTATTGGCGTTCGAAAAGACGATTTGGAATTATTGGAAATTTTTAATAAAAGTATAGAAAGTTTTCCAGAAGATAAAAAGCAAGAAATACTAAATAAATGGGTAAATATAAAGTTTGATAAGGGTATTGATTACTCTTTATTATGGAAAGTTACTATTGGATTTTTAGGAGTGATACTTCTTATTAGTTATAGACAAAAAGAGTTGATTAATAAAAATAAGAAAATAGAAGAGCAAAGAAATAAATTAAAAGAGAGTAATAATCAATTTAAAAGAATGCAAAAAGAGTTAGAACAAACTTTAAAGAGCTTTGAAATGCTTCTTAGTTCAACTATGGATTCGATCTTTGTGATTGAAAAAAATATTTGCATAGACACAAATGAAAATGCTGTAGCACTCTTAGGATACAAAGAAAAAAAAGAGTTAATAGGAAAAAATATTTTAAACTATCTTGAAAGTACTTCAAGAAGAGAGATTATAAAAAATTTATATACAAAAGATGAGCCCTTTGAAATAAACATAAAAGATAAAGACAATAATATAATTCCTTCTTTAATAAAAGTAAAAACAACTTCTATTGAAGGAAAAGCTGTTTATGTTATAAGTTTAATTGACTTAAGAGATATAAAAGAAAAAGAGATGTTATTTTTCAAACAATCAAAAATGGCAGCAATGGGTGAGATGATTGGAAATATTGCACACCAATGGAGACAACCATTAAGTGTTATTAGTGCAGTATCTACAGGATTAAAACTAAAACTTATGGTAGGTAAATATGATGAAGAAAATATTATTTCTTCATTGGATAGTATGAATGAATCAGCACAATACTTGTCTCAAACTATAGATGATTTTAGAAATTTTTATAAATCAGATAAAGAAAAGACTCGGGTTACATCAACTTTTATCATTGATAAAAATAAAAATCTGATAAATAGTACTTTAAAAGATAATGGAATTACAATTTTTACAAATAATAAGTGTGAAAATTTAGAGATAAATACTTATCTTAATGAATTAATTCAAGCAACTGTTAATATATTTAATAACGCAAAAGATGCCTTAAATTTAAATAATGCGAATGAAAATAAATTTATATTTTTTGATGTTTTTAAAGAAGACAAATATTTAGTTTTATCAATAAAAGATAATGCAGGCGGAGTTCCAAAGGATATAATCGATAAAGTTTTTGAACCATACTTTACTACAAAACATAAAAGTAATGGTACTGGTATTGGTTTATACATGACTCATCAAATTATTGAAAACCATATTAATGGAAAAATTGAAGTGAGAAATGAAGAGTTTGAGTGGGAAAATAAAAAATATAAAGGTGCTAATTTCCTCATTTATTTGCCTATTCTTTAAAGTTTTAATTTTATTTAGATATAATCGCAAGTTATGAATAAAAACAATATTATACTAATCGGTTTTATGGGTGTAGGTAAGGGTACCATTGCACGAGCTTTGTTTAAATCTAGTGGTAGATTTTCTATTGATACAGACGACTTAATAGAGAGTATCACAAAAAAGAAAATTAAAACAATTTTCAAAGATGAGGGTGAACCTTATTTTAGAGACTTAGAAAAACAATGTGCCTTATGGTTGGAAAAATCAATTACAAACACTGTTATATCTACAGGTGGTGGATTTTATAGACAAGAGAATATCAAAAGCATTGGTAAAGTTGTTTATTTGAAATCATCTTTTGAAGGTATTCTAAAAAGAATTAATGATGCTCCAAATGCAAAACAAAAACTAGATAAAAGACCACTTCTTAAAAATCTTGATGAAGCAAAAAAACTTTATGAAACAAGAATTAAAGAGTATGAAAAAGTATCTGATGTAATAGTTGATGTGGAAGCTAGAGATATGGAAGATATTATTAAAGAATTAATAAGCAAGTGTAAATGAGGACTAAATGAAAATAATAAATACTACAGATTCAAATTTTAAAAAAGAGTTTGAAAATATACAAGCAAGAGCAAAAACAGATATAAAAGGTGTTTCTGCAATAGTTACAAATATTATTGATGAGATTGTTGAAAATGGAAATTCTGCTATAAAAGAGCATATTTTAAAATTTGACAAATGGGAAGTAAAGCAAGATAGCGATTTAGAAATATCTATTGATGATATGAAAAAAGCTTATGAAAATATTGATGAAAAATTAAGAAAATCACTTCATATTGCATATGATAGAATTAAAGCTTACCATGAAAAACAACTTCCAAAATCATGGATTGACTTTGAAAAGAATGGAAGTATCCTAGGACAAAAAGTAAGTGCTGTTGATAGAGCAGGGCTTTATATTCCTGGTGGGAAAGCAGCATATCCAAGTAGCTTACTTATGAATGCAATTCCAGCAATCGTTGCAGGTGTTGAAGAGATAGTTGTATGTACTCCAACTCCAAATGATGAAATCAATGAATTACTTTTAGCTGCATGTCATATCTGTGGAATAAAAAAGGCTTTCAAAGTAGGAGGAGCAAGTGCGATTGCTGCTATGGCTTACGGAACTGAAACTATTCCTAAAGTAGATGTTATAACTGGTCCAGGAAATATATTCGTTGCAACTGCTAAAAAGCTAGTTTTTGGTGAAGTGAATATTGATATGATAGCAGGTCCAAGTGAAATTGGAATCTTAAGTGATGCTAGTGCAAATCCAAGATTCTTAGCTATTGATTTACTTTCACAAGCAGAACATGATGAAATGGCTAGTTCTATTATGATAACAACATGTGACAAGGTAGCAGAATTAACTTCAATAGAAGTTGATAGATTTTTAGAAGAACTAAGTAGAAAAGATATAGCTAAAAAATCTATTGATGAAAGAGGTGTGATTATAGTTGCATCTTCAATGGAAGAAGCTATAAAATATATGAATGAAATAGCACCAGAACATTTAGAAATTATGACAAACAATGCCTTTGAGCTACTTCCAAAAATCAAACATGCAGGAGCTATTTTCTTAGGTAAAAATACACCTGAACCAATAGGTGATTATATTGCAGGTCCAAATCATACACTTCCTACTGGAAGTACAGCTAAGTTTTATAGTCCATTAAATGTGGAAAACTTTTTGAAAAAATCTTCAATAATAAGTTTTTCACAAGAAGCTATTGATGAGCTTGGTGAAGCTTGTGCATTGCTTGCAGATACAGAAGGGCTAACAGCTCATGCAAAATCTGTAAGAGTGAGATTAGAAAAATAGTATGGATGATATTTTATTTGGAACACCTAAATCAAAATTTTTAGATGTGCTTAGACATGCATCAAGTGAAATAGTAGATGATGAGTTAGATAAAATATTGGAAAAATATGCAGCGATGGAATTACTTTTATCAAAAGACAAGGGTGAGAACTATGATGTAAATGAAGATATAAACTCTTTTGTTTTAGAAAACTTAGATGAGGTGTCTAATGTAAAAGATGATTTATATATTGAGTTTACTGGTGAAATTATTTGTAGATTAGATTCATAAGGTATTTATTAGTGGAAGAGTTAAAAATAGTAAAAGATAGAATTTTAGAGTTTATAAAAGAATGTGATGATGAAAAAAGTATAGAGCTTTTTGGGCATTTAGCAACTGGAAAGATGTTAAGGTCTAAACTAATACTTAAAATTGCAGGAGTAAATGAAGAGTCTATAAAACTATGTGCAATAGTTGAGATGATCCATGCTGCATCACTTTTACATGATGATGTTATAGATGAAGCAACTACTAGAAGAGGAAGTCCTTCTGTAAATGCCTTATATGATGCAAAAACTGCCATTATGTTTGGGGATGTCTTATACTCTAAAGCCTTTACTGAACTTTCACAAATGAATAGAAAAGTTGCTTACAATATCTCAAGTGCCGTTACTAAATTAAGTATTGGTGAGATGATGGATATTGATTTAACCGAAACTTTTAATACTGATTATAAATTATATCTTGATATGATTTATAAAAAAACTGCTTCGCTTATAGAAGCAAGTGCTGCAAGTGCTGCAATACTAGCAAATAAAGATGAAGAAAAATATGCTCTTTATGGAAAAAATCTAGGTCTTGCTTTTCAAATGATTGATGATATTTTAGATATCACTCAAGACTCAGCTACTTTAGGGAAACCTGCAATGTTTGACTTTGTAGAAGGAAAAGCTACTATTCCATATTTATTATTACACCAAAGACTAGATGATAAGACAAAATTAGAATCGCTTTTCAAAAAAGAGTTAAATGAAGAAGATGCTCTTTGGATAAAACAACAAATGGAAAGAACAGATTCATTAAATGATGCAATTTCTCAAGCAAAAGCTTTAGGAAGAGAGGCGATTATGATTTTAGAAGATGAAAATTCTGAGGGATTAATTAAGATAATGAAAGAAATGATAGAAAGAGAGTTTTAGGATATGAGTTATTTAAGTATCTCTTTTACACACAAAAATACAGATATACAAACAAGAGAAAAGATTGCTTTTTCAAATGAAAGTTCAGTAGAGACTTTTTTAAAAAGTGTAAAAGCAGATGATTCAATTGATGAGGTTGTTTTATTATCTACTTGTAATAGAGTAGAGATTATGACTACCTCTTCAGATATAAAAAAATCAACAAATAAGATTTTTGATACTTTAGCAAAATATTCTGGATTGGATTTTGATAATTTAATAGAAATAGCAGATATATATGATAATACAGGTGCTATTCATCATCTTTTTTCTGTGGCATCTGCTTTGGATTCACTTGTAATTGGTGAAACACAAATTGTAGGACAATTAAAAGACTCTTTTAGATTAGCTTTATCAAAAGGGTATTGTGGAAAAGATATCTCAAAAGCTATGAATTATGCTTTTAAATGTGCAGCTGGAGTTAGAACAGAAACAAGTTTGGGAACTGGTTCAGTATCAGTGGCTTCTACTGCTGTTTCAAAAGCAAAAGATATTATTAAAAATACCGAAGGTGTGAAGGCTTTAGTTATTGGTGCGGGTGAGATGAGTGAGCTTACTATGAAGCATTTAAATAAAGCTGGATTTGATATTATTTTAATTAGTAGAGATATTAAAAAAGCTAAGATGTTAGTGGATACTTTTGATTTTGAAGTTGATGTTCAAGCTTATGAGAATCTGGAAAAATATTTAAATGAAGTTCCAGTTATGGTTACAGCAACTTCAGCTCCATATCCAATCATAAAAGAAAATATGGTGAAACCATGTACTTTTAATAGATATTGGTTTGATATTGCACTTCCAAGAGATATTGAAGAGTTTGAAAGTCCAAACTTACAAGTTTATGCAGTGGATGATTTACAAGATATTGTAAATTCTAATATGATACTTCGAGCAGAACAAGCAAAAAGAGCATATATGATTGTAAATCAAGAATCTGACAAATTTTTTAAGTGGTTAAAATCACTAGAAGTAGAACCAGTAGTAAAACACCTATATAAAAAAGCTGATGATGTAATTGAAAAGAAATTAGAAAATGCTATAAAAAAAGGATTTATAAAAGCTGAAGATGAAGAAAATATAAAAAAACTTTGTCAAACAGTTTTAAATGAGTTTTTACATGAACCAACAACAAGATTAAAAAAGATTTCAAAAGATGTGGAATGTGATATTATTTTAGGAACAGTACAATCTGTTTTTGGTTTAGAAGGTGGTTCAAACTCTATTAAGAAATGTGATCACGCAATAAAATTTAATTATTAGGAATAAGTTAATGAAATTTTCTCAAATGTTTATGCCAACTACAAAAGAGACACCAAATGATGCAACTTTGGCATCTCACCAATATTTATTAAGAGGTGGTTTTATAACTCAAACAGGTTCTGGTTTATATAATTTTTTACCCCTTGGAAAAATCGTATTAGATAAGATAAGAGCTGTTGTAAAAGAAGAGATGGATAATACAGGTGCAAATGAACTTTTAATGAGTTTTGTTACACCTTTAGAACTTTGGGAACAATCAGGTCGAGCAAGTGTTATGGGACCTGAATTACTAAAATTTAAAGACAGAAAAGGTGCAGGATTTGTACTAAGTCCAACAAATGAAGAGACTGTAGTTGATATTGTAAAAAATAGAATTACATCATATAAAGATTTACCAGTAAATTTATATCACATAAATACAAAATTTAGAGATGAAGCAAGACCTAGATTTGGACTTATGAGAGGTAGAGAATTTTTGATGAAAGATGCTTATTCTTTCCATGCTACACATGAAGATTTAGTAAGAGAATTTCATGTTATGGAAGATGCATACAAAAAGATTTATGAAAGACTAGGTTTAGAGTTTAGAGTAGTTGCTGCTGATAGTGGTGCTATTGGGGGAAGTGGTTCTAAAGAGTTTATGGTATTAGCAAACTCAGGAGAAGATACTATTGTTGTATGTGAAGATTGTGAATATGGGGCGAATATTGAAGCTGCTGTTAGAGCAAAAAAAGAGATTAAAGATTGGTATGATGTAAGTTCTGAAAATGTAAAAATGGAAAAAGTACTAACAGAAGGTATGAAAACAATCGAAGATGTTTCTAATTTCTTAAGTTCACCAAAAGCCCAATCAATAAAAGCAGTTATCAAAAAAGCAATTTATAAAGATAAAGAAGAAGTGGTAGTTTTCTTTGTAAGAGGAAATGATGAACTTGAAGAGACAAAAGCAGCAAATGCAGTTGATGCTTTAGAGTTAATTGAAGCAAATGAAGAAGATGTTTTAAGTGCAGGATTAGTTGCAGGATTTTGTGGACCATTTAATTTACCTGAAAATTTAACTTATGTAATTGATAGTGAATTAAAAGATGAAGTTGGGTTAGTTTGTGGTGCTAATGAAGTTGATTATCACTTTACAGGAACTGATTTAACAACTTTAAAAGATGCAAAATATTTTGATTTGATTGTTGTTCAAGAGGGAGATGTTTGTTCTTGTTGTGGTGGAAAACTAATTCATACAAAAGGAATAGAAGCTGGGCATATTTTCCAACTTGGAACAAAATATTCAAGTGCTATGGATGCTACATTTTTAGATAACAATGGAAAAGCACAGCCATTTGTAATGGGTTGTTATGGTATTGGAGTTTCAAGATTAGTAGCAGCTGTTATTGAACAAAATCACGATGATAAGGGTTGTATTTGGACAAAAGAAACGGCTCCTTTTATGGTTGATGTAATTGTTTCAAATGCAAAAAAAGAAGAAGAGTTAAATGCTGGGAAGAAGATTTATAATGATCTTAAAATAGCAGGTATCTCTACAATCTTAGATGATAGAGTAAATGCTAGATTTGGATTTAAAATGAGTGATTTTGAACTTATTGGATTTCCTTATGCTGTAGTTGTTGGTAAAAAATTGCCAGAAGGTATAGTTGAAATTGTTAATAGAAAAACTTTAGAAAAAGAAGAAGTTTCATTAGAAGAAGTTGTAAATAAATTAAAAAAATTAATATAGGGGATTAAAGATGGAAAATAGTGTTCAAACAGTTTCAGATGTGATTGGTGTTTATTCATTAAATATTACAATAGCAATTTTAATATTTGTTGTTGGTAAATGGTTAGCAAAAAAAATAACAGATGTTGTTGCAAAGATATTAAGAAGAAATCCAAAACTTGATGAGACACTAGTAAACTTTTTTGATGATATTATTTATTATGTCTTACTTGTAGTTGTTGTATTAACAGCATTAGAACAAGTTGGAGTTGAGTCAACTTCATTTTTAGCTATTATTGGAGCTGCTGGTCTTGCTGTTGGTTTAGCACTTAAAGATTCATTATCAAACTTTGCTTCTGGTGTTATGATTATATTTTTTAAACCTTTTAGAATAGGTGATTATGTAACTGCTGGTGGAGTAAGTGGAACTATTACTGAAGTACATTTATTTAATACAGAGTTTACAACACCTGATAATCAAAGAGTTTTAGTGCCAAATGGTGCAATTACTGCAGGAAGCATAACAAATGTAAATGCTCATCCTAAAAGAAGAGTTGATTTAGTTATTGGTGTTGGTTATGGAGATAACTTAAAAATAGTAAAAGATATTATTACTAAAATAGTACAATCAAATGAAAAAGTTCTAAAAGAAGAAGCAATCACAGTTGCTGTTTCAGAATTAGGTGATTCATCAGTAAATTTTGTAGTTCGAGCTTGGGTTAATACACCTGATTTTTGGGCTGTAAAATGGGCTTTAATTGAAGAGATTAAAAATACATTTGATAAAGAAGGAATTTCTATTCCTTTCCCTCAAAGAGATGTACATATTATCAACGAAAAAAACTAGTATCAAGTTACCTAATACTCTAACAGGGATACTAAAACTTTTACAAGAAAAAGGTGCCAAACCTATTCTTGTAGGAGGATGTGTTAGAGACCATTTTTTAAACTTACAAATAAAAGATTATGACATAGAAGTTTTTCATATAGATGACTTTGAAACCCTCACAAAATATTTAGAACAATTTGGAAAAGTAAAACTTGTAGGAAAATCATATGGAGTGTTAAAACTCTCAGTTGATAATGATGAATATGATTTTGCTCTACCAAGAGTTGAGAAAAAAATAGCAAAAGGTCACAAAGGCTTTGAAGTCATAAGTAATAGTTATCTAAGCTTCAAAGAAGCAGCTAAAAGAAGAGATTTTACAATCAATGCACTTGGATATGATTTTATAAATGAAGAGATTTTAGACCCCTTTGATGGACTAAAAGATTTAGAAAATAAAATCTTACGACATATAGATGATAATAGTTTTATGGAAGATCCTTTAAGGGTTTATAGAGCTATTCAATTTGCTTCAAGGTTTGATTTTACATTAGCTGAAAAGAGTTTTGACTTATGTAAAAAAATGGTTTCAAATAATGATTTAGAAGAGTTGCCAAATGAGCGTATTTTTGAAGAGTTAAAAAAACTCTTTTTAAAATCATCTAAGCCCTCAGTTGGATTTGAGCTTTTAAAAGAGTTGGGAATTTTAAAATATTATCCAGAATTACAAGCTCTAATTGGCTGCGAGCAAGAGCCACAATATCATCCAGAAGGTGATGTTTGGATTCATACTTTAATGTGCCTAGATGAAATGGCAAAATTAAAAACAGGTGATGAATATAAAGATTTAGTTTTGTTTTTTGCAATACTTTGTCATGATTTTGGAAAACCTTTATGTACAAAAGTAATTGATGGCAAAATAACTTCCCATAAGCATGAGTCTTTAGGAATAGAGCCCACAATCTCATTTTTAGAAAAATTAACAAATGACAAAAAACTCATAGCTGATATTCTTCCTTTAGTGAAAAATCATCTTTCACCTTTTCAATTATATTTACATAATAGCAGTGATAAGGCTGTCAAAAGATTGGCTTTAAAAGTTGATATTGAGATGCTTTGTTTGGTTTGTCTAGCTGATTGTTTAGGTCGAACAATTGAAGATAAATGCAAATGCCACGAAGCCATTTCTTGGTTAAAAAACAGAGCCTCACAATTAGAAGTTACTAATAGTGGACCAAAAGCTATTGTTATGGGAAAAGATTTGATAGCTTTAGGATTTGCTCCAGGAGTTTTATTTAAAGAGATTTTAGACTATGCTTTTGATTTACAACTTGATGAAGACTTATCAAAAGAGCTAATAATAGAGAAAATAAAAGAAAAATATATCAAGGTGTGATGATATAATTTTCACTTCCATTTATCTCATGGTAAATATTAACTCCATATTTTTTTGAGTAAAGTCTTAGCAAGAGTTTTTGCAAAGTTGGTTCAATAGATGGGGTAAACCAAGCATTATTTGATATGGCAATTATATTTTTTGTATTTCCTAGATTTTGGTATAACTCTTCACTTGTTGCTTCATAACAAATAGCATTTCTAAAAGAGATATTTTTTATTCTGTACTCTGTTGGCGTGCTAGCTTTTGTATAATCTTTTGCACCATTATAAAATATTTTATTTATAAAATCCCTAAATATCTTAGGTAAAGGAATCTCTTCTCCAAAAGGCACCAATACAACTTTTGAAGCAACTTGTAAATTTCCAGCTTTGAAAATATAAGTTGAATTTTTATATTCATCATCTTTATAATATAAAGCACCAGCTACGATTGTTATTTTGTGTGACTTTTCTAATAAACTTTGCAGTACAAACTCTTGCTTATTTAAGATAAAAGGAAAAGTAGTTTCAGGTAATACAACTACCTCTTTATTATTTTCAATTGCCTTATTTATTTGTTTAAAATTTTTATCAATAACAGCTGCAAGGTTTTTTCTATCCCATTTATAATCTTGATTAAAATAAAAATTTGGTAAAGAAATATCTATATTGCTAAGAGGTGTTGGCTTTGGATTTATATGTATAAATGAAATAGCAATTATACATATTGTATAAATAAAGACTCTTTTTTTAACTAAAAATACAGTAGATAAAATTACAAGAGCAAGAACTATTTTATTTGCTTCAAAATAGCTATCTAAAAGTAAAATATCAGGTTTGAACCAATTAAAACCAAATGGATTTAAAAAAGCTAAGCTAAAAAACAGTGTAGCTCTTAAATAAATATTGTCTTTTATGGAAATAAGTAAAAAAAGTAAAGCATATACAAGGCCAAAAAATAAAATGACAAGGGGAATTAAATAACTTAAATCATAATATCTAAAAGAAAAACTTACCCAATAAAACCATAAAATTCCAACAAAAAAACCACAATAAAATAGTGAAATTCTATCTATTTTAAGAATAAAATACAAAGAAAGAAGTAAAAGTATTGTATTGATTATTTTGATTTCAAATCCAAAATATGCTAAATATATAGGAGTTGAGAACAATAAAGCTGTAATCAAGCCTTTTATTATATTGATTTTGTTAAAATACACGCGTTTTAGGAAAAACATATCAAACCATTATAAAGGAAGTACCATGGGTCAAAGCGGTGACTTAATAAGTTCATTATTACCTCTTGTTGCATTATTTGCAATATTCTACTTTTTAATTATTAGACCACAACAAAAGCAAGCTAAACAGCACAAGCAAATGATTGCGGATTTGAAAAAAGGTGACAAGATTGTAACAAATGGTGGCTTAATCGTTGAAATTTCAAAAGTTGAAGAGACTTCTTTAACTGTTAAAAATGTAGATGGTTCAGAAATGAAATTGGCAAGAGAGTTTGTAGCTAAACTTGCTGAATAAAAATTAAGACATGTAAAACTTTTTACATGTCTTACCACTTACCTTTATAAACAACTTACTATTTAAGGATAAAGATTGAAAATCTTAAATTATAGACTTATAATATTTATATTAAGCATTATTTTTGGTGTTGCATTTTCTATGCCATCATTTCTCCAAACCGATACAGGTAAAAAAATCTCTTTAGGACTAGACTTACAAGGTGGACTTCATCTTTTATTAGGTGTAAGAACGCAAGAAGCAGTAGTTTCTAAAATCAAATCAATAGCCGCAACAGTAAAATATTATACTGATGATGAAGATATATTGATTGAAGATTTATCAATAAACCCAGACAGTGTAAGTTTTGTTATACTAGATCCAGATGAAGTTAAAAGAGTTGATGATATGCTTAAGAAAATCAAAGGCTTAGTTATTTCAAAAAGTGAAGATAATAATTATGAATTAACTCTAACTCCCGAAGAGATTGCACTTACAAAAGACCAAGCTGTTTCACAAGCTGTTGAGACTATTAGAAATAGACTTGATCAATTTGGTTTAGCTGAACCTACTGTTATTAGACAAGGTACAACTGATATCGTAGTTGAACTTCCAGGAATAAAAACCCAAGCAGATGAACAAGCAGCAAGAGAACTTATCTCAAAACCTGCAAACTTAGAACTTATGTCTGTAGATGAAGAAAGAGCAGATCAAGTTTATACTATGAGTGGTTCTGAAGCTTCACAATATGGAGATATTATTTTAGAAGATGCAAAAGATCCTTCAAAAAAATATCTAGTAAAAGAAATACCAATCTTAAATGGAAGTCAAGTAACAGATGCACAAGTATCATTTGATCAATCAAATCAAGCGATTATTAACTTTACACTAAATTCTATTGGTGCAAAAGTTTTTGGTGACTTTACTGCAAAAAGTGTTGGAAAAAGACTTGCTATTGTTTTAGATGGTAAAGTATATTCTGCACCAAATATTAGAGAAAGAATTGGTGGCGGAAGTGGACAAATTTCTGGTGGCTTCACTGTTGTAGAAGCTGGAAATGTAGCTATTGCTTTAAGAAGTGGGGCTTTACCTGCTTCTGTTGAGTTATTAGAAAAAAGAAGTGTTGGACCATCTTTGGGAGCTGATTCTATTAAATCTTCTATGATAGCACTAATTGCAGGTTTTGCTTTAGTTGTTGTATTTATGATTGTTTATTATGGTCTAGCTGGTGTTGTTGCAAATGTAGCACTTGTAACAAATATATTTATAATCATAGCTATTATGGCTATGTTTGGAGCGACCTTAACTTTACCAGGGATGGCAGGTATTGTATTAACAGTAGGTATGGCTGTTGATGCCAATGTTATTATCACAGAAAGAATAAAAGAGTTACTTCGTAATGGAGTTTCTATTACAAAAGCTGTAGAAGATGGATATTCAAATGCAATGAGAGCAATCTTAGATGCAAATGTTACAACTTTACTTGTATCAGTTATTCTTTATGTTTATGGAACTGGACCTATTAAAGGTTTTGCTATTACTATTTCTATTGGTATCTTAGCATCTATGTTAACTGCAATACTTGGTACACATGGTATCTATGAGTCTTTATTACCTAAGATGAATAGAGAGAAAAATTTAAGAAAATGGTTTGGGATGAAATAATGGAATTTTTTAAAGGCGATAAAATATATAATTTTATGGGTAAGAGATTACCATTTTTAGGTTTTTCTACTATTTTAGTTGTGGCATCAATTGTATTACTTTTTACAAAAGGTGTTAACTTTGGTATTGATTTTGCTGGTGGAACTTTAGTTCAAGTAAAATATGACAAAGCTGCTCCAATTGATAAGATTAGAGATATTTTAAATAACACAAAAGAGTACAAAAATTCTTCAATCACAAAGTTTGGTAGTGATGATGAAATAATTATTAGAGTAACAACATCAACAAATAGTGTATCAAGTGACTTAAGTGATGAGATTAGAAATGTATTAGCAGATACTGGAAAATTTGAAATAAGAAGAGTTGATATAGTAGGACCAAAAGTTGGTGGTGAGTTAAGAGAAAAAGGTTTGATGGCATTTGTTTTATCACTAATCGTGATTATGATTTATGTATCTTTTAGATTTGAGTGGAGATTTGCCCTTGCTTCTATTTTGGCTTTAGTACATGATGTTACTATTGCTTTAGGGGCGGTTAGTTTGTTTGGAATAGAAGTTAATCTTGATATTCTAGCAGCTATTCTTACACTTTTAGGATACTCATTAAATGATACAATTATTGTATTTGATAGAATTAGAGAGGGTGTTCAAACTTCAAAAGAGAGTGACCTTTCAAAAGTTGTAAATGAATCTGTTTCAAGAACACTATCAAGAACTACTCTTACATCATTGACAACTTTCTTTGTTGTTGCGACTTTATATTTCTTTGGTGGAGAGATTATCAACGGTTTTGCCTTTACTTTATTAGTGGGTATTATTGTAGGTACTTATTCATCTATCTTTATCGCAGCTTCATTTTTAGTTCAATTAAAATTCTCTATTGAGGATTTTAGAGCTAAAGAAGTTGAGAAAGTTAAGAAACAAAAAGAGAAAGAGAAGATGAGAGCCATGTTTGAGCAAGGGACAGTCTGATAAGACTGTTCTTTCATCATCTTTTAAAATATTTCTGCGTTAAAAAACAAAATTTATTCACTCACTTACTACAGTAAGCTCCCTCACAAATTTAATTTTTTGCCTTGAACTCTTTCAAAATCTAATAAAATAACAGTCTTATCTATATAAATATAACTTATAAGAAATAGAAATGTATAATGTAATTTAAAATCATTAAAAGAAATAATTATGTCAGAAACTAAGAAATATCCTTGTAAATGTAAGAGTTGTAAAAGAGAATTTGATGAAGAAGAATTTAAATTAACTAATGATGAAAATAAATGTATTTTTCATTGTGATAAAGATAAATGGAGTAAATCTTCAGAAGAAAATAATTTTATAAAAGAGATAGAGTACTTTTGGGAAGAAGTTCGAGAATATATTAGATATATTAACTCTAATATAATAGAAAGTAATTATGTAAAATGTCCATCTTTTACGGCAAAGAATAATAAAATTTATTTATTTAATGAATTTATTTTTCCCAGAACTGAAGATGAGTCTGGAAATTTCATGTTTGAAAATAAAGATTTTTTAAAAGAATATGGTTATGTTTTTAATAAAAAGTTATATTTTAAAAATTGTAAATTTTTAGATACATTAAATTTTACAAATGTAAAAATGCAAGATGATATTATCTTTGAAAATTGTATTTTTAAAAGTAAAATACAATTTAATGGTCTTATTTCAGAAGGTAATTTCGAAATGATTAATTCATTAGAAAATTATAATAAAGAAGAATACTCTATTGAAGAAGTAAATTTTGCAGGAGCTGTTTTTAAGAATAATGCAAAATTTAAAAGATTAAAATTTTGTAAGTCAGATTTTGATAATTGTTTATTTGAAAAAGAATCAGATTTTTATAAAACAATATTTAAATTAACAAGTTTTAAAAGAACTAGATTTTGTGGAAATTGTATTTTTGATGAAGCAATCATTTTTGATGTTTTTGATACATATAATGTTGAAAAAAAAGCAAAAGAGACTGAAAATAAAGTTAAATTTACTCTTAGCAAATTTGAAGGTACAACAAGATTTTATAAAACTATTTTTATTAAAAATTTAGATTTAAGAAATACATATTTCTATAATAGGGTTAATTTTTTAGGTATTTCTTCTAATAAAGATAAGTATCAAGATATAAAAGTATCAAATCGAGAAACAGCACGGATAATAAAAGACTCCTTTGAACAACAAAACAATATTATTGAAGCAAATAAATTTTATGCTTTAGAAATGAAAAAACGAGAAAAAGAGTTAAACTTTAGTAAAGAACCATTTGAATGGTTAGTTTTCAAAATTCATAGTTTAAGTTCTAACCATTCACAAGATTGGACACTTTCATTATTTTGGATTATTATACTAGGGTTATTATGTTCCTTTATAAGTTATGATGAAAATTATATTTTTACTGAAAAAGAGTATGTTTTAAATCAATTATATTTAGGAATATTAATTCCTCTATTATGCTTTACTTTGTTGTTATCTTTGCTAAAGTTTGAAAAAATAAAATTAATATTATCAACTTTATTTATATCTTTGATATTTTATTTAAACTATACAAGAGATATTTCTTTTAATCATTTTGCATATGTATTAAATCCTTTTTCAATTATGAGAGGTGATGAGCCAATTACTTTTGGTACTCTAATCTTCAAAATAATAATCGCATATCTAATCTACCAACTTATTATTTCAATAAGACAAAACACAAGGCGGAAGTGATTTATAATGTTCTTTATTAATACAAACTAAAAATTTGATTACTATTTTAATATAATTTTAAAAATAAGAGTATAGAATATAACATAAAAAATTTATACTATATGGGAAAAGTACATGAGCATTAGAACTACTTTTGATAAAATAACTTCGAATAACTCTGAGAGTTGGAGTTTAGCATTGTTTTGGATAGTTATATTTGAAATACTTGCAACTATGATTGAGTACTCTTTTGTGCATCAAACACCAGATATTATGATGCATATTCCAGATGGAGTTTATTCAGAAATAATTATTGGGTTGATAGTTACTATATATATTTGGTTGTGTATGTATAATCTTGTATTTTGGGATAAAACTTCTATTTTGTATCTTATTTTATTTGGATTTATTGGAGTTTATTTGATTACCACTCACGATTTTGTTTTTGATTTATTTATAAAAAATATAAATATATTTAGATTGATTCAAAGTGATACGGGAATAAATTTGATTATTCAATTATTTTTCAAAATTATAATTTTCTATTTGATATACCAACTAATCAAATCTCTTCGAGCTACAAAAACTTTATAAATTATAGTTCTAATTTTTAGAACTATAAAAGAGCTTTTTTATCATACTTTAGCTATTATAATTGCTTTTAGAAATACTTTAAAAGGATAATCATGGATTGGGGTAAAGTAACCTATATATTCTTTTCACTAATGTCTTTAACTACAACGGCAGGGTTTTTATATGAACCAAACTCTTTAGCACTATTTTTAGCAGCTGGGGTTAATGTAATATCTACTATTTTAAAATTAGGTGTTAGAAACTTATTATCTGCAGAATTACTTGCAAGTTCTTTAGTTGCTGATTTACACTTGATACCTGCGTTTATGGTTCTTACTTTTATGGGTGATGAAAGATTGGCTATAGCTCTTGCTATTGGAGCAATTGTTGCAAATATATTCTCTATAGCCTTAGCACTAATAGAAAGTGCAAAAAGTCAGGAAAAGGATGAGTTTTAATGGAGTATAATCCACAAGAGATAGAAAAAAAATGGCAAAACTATTGGTTAGAAAACAATAGTTTTGAGCCAAGTGATGATACAAAAAAAGATAAAAAATATATTTTAAGTATGTTCCCATACCCAAGTGGTCGAATACACATGGGACATGTTAGAAACTACTGTTTAGGTGATGCATTTGCTAGATTTTTTAGAAAATCAAATTTCAATGTATTGCATCCAATTGGTTGGGATAGTTTTGGAATGCCAGCTGAAAATGCTGCTATTAAACACAAACTACATCCTAAAAAATGGACTTATGAAAACATAGATTACATGAGAAAAGAGCTTCATGGTTTAGGTTTAAGTTTCTCAAAAAACAGAGAATTTGCCACTAGTGATGAACTTTATACAAGATGGGAACAAGAGTTTATTATCAAGATGTATGAAGATGGTCTTTTATATAAAAAATCAACTACAGTAAATTGGTGTGAGCCTTGTCATACAGTTTTAGCAAATGAACAAGTAGAAGATGGTGGTTGTTGGAGATGTGGCACTCCTGTTGAGCAAAAAGAGATGCCAGGGTATTATGTAGCTATTACAAAATTTGCCCAAGAATTACTTGATGATTTAAAAGACCTTGAAGGATCATGGCCATCACAAGTTCTTACTATGCAAGAGAATTGGATAGGAAGAAGTGAAGGTTTAGAGTTTTCATTTGAACTTACAAAAGATGCAAGATACAAGTTAAATAAAAATTTTGCTTCATTTGATGTATTTACAACAAGACCCGATACTATTTATGGGGTTTCATATACAGCTCTTTCACCAGAACATCCAATAGTAAAATATTTAGTAGAAAATGAATTATTAGATGAAAATAAACTAAATAAAATAAAAGCTATGCAAAAAGTAAGTGAAAGAGATAGATCAATTATGCCTAAAGAAGGTGTTTCTTTAGAATTAGATGTTCTTCATCCACTAACTGGAAAAACAATTCCAGTATGGGTTGCAAATTTTGTATTAGTATCTTATGGAAGTGGTGCAGTTATGGCTGTACCTGCCCATGACCAAAGAGATTTTGAATTTGCACAAGAGTATGACTTGCCAATTAATCAAGTAATTGTAGGGAAAGAGGGTATTATCTCAAATATGAGAGAAGCTTATACTGAACCTGGAACTCTTATTAATTCAGAAGGTTTTACAAATTTAGATAATAAAAAAGCACAAAAAGCTATTATTTATCACTTTGAACAAAACTCTTTTGGAACAAAAAAGATTAATTATAAATTAAGAGACTGGGGAGTTTCAAGACAAAGATATTGGGGAGCACCAATTCCTTTTGTACATTGTGATAGTTGTGGATTAGTTCCTGAAAAACTTGAAAATCTTCCAGTTGCATTACCAGAAGATGTTGAGATTACAGGTGAGGGAAATCCACTAGATAATCATCCAACATGGAAACACACTTCTTGTCCAAAATGTGGAAAACCAGCACTAAGAGAAACAGATACTCTTGATACTTTTGTTCAATCATCTTGGTATTTTTTAAGATATGCAACAAATAACAAAAAATGGAATAGTGTAGGTATCTCAAAAGAAGATAGTGATTATTGGATGGATGTTGACCAATATATTGGTGGGATTGAACATGCAATTTTACATCTTCTTTATTCTAGATTTTTCACAAAAGCTTTAAATAAACTAGGATACACAAACTCTAAAGAGCCATTTAAAAGACTTCTTACTCAAGGTATGGTTTTAAAAGATGGGGCAAAAATGTCAAAATCTAAAGGTAATGTTGTAGACCCTGATAAAATTGTTGAAAAATATGGAGCTGATACAGCTAGATTGTTTATGCTTTTTGCTGCACCTCCTACTAAAGAGCTTGATTGGAATGACAGTGCTGTTGATGGAGCATTTAAATTTATTAAAAGATTTACAGCAAAAGTTGAAATGGCACAAGGTATTTCAATTGAAGAAATAAATTCAATTGACCATGACAATTTAACAAAAGAAGAGAAAGAAGCTAGAAAAAAAGTTTATGAAGCCTTACAAAAGTCAAATGAAGTCTTTTCTAAAACTTATGCTTTTAATACTTTAATTGCAGCTTCAATGGAAGCACTAAATGCTTTAAATGCACAAGATAACAAAACTATTTGGGCAGAGGGATATTATATTTTAACAAATATTTTAGAGCCTATCATTCCTCACTTATGTTGGGAATTATCAAATGAATTATTTGAGTTAAAAAACTTCAATAATGATGTAAAAGTTAAAGAAGAAGTATTTGTATCTGATACAATAACAATAGCTATTACAATAAATGGTAAAAAAAGAGCAGAAATAGAAGTTTCTCCTAGTGCTTCAAAAGAAGAAGTTTTAATAATAGCTAAAGAGGCATCTTCTAAATGGATAGATGGCAAAGAAATTATAAAAGAAATAGTTGTTCCAAATAAATTGGTAAACTTAGTAATTAAGGGATAATTATGAGATTGAAATCAATTGTATTAGCAGTTTTGATTGGGCTTGTATTTGTAGCTTGTGGTTATAAACCAGGTTCATACTATGCAAAGAAAGAGATTCAAGGAAATGTATTTGTTGACTTAAAAGTTAATATAGAAGATCCTAAAAACTCAGTATTGATAAAAGATGCTATGAATGAACTATTAGTTCATAAATTAGACGCAAAATTAGTGAATAAGAAAGAATTAGCTGATACAATTGTTGTAGTAAGATTAAACTCTACTAGCTTTGCTACTTTACAGTATGATAGTGATGGTTATTCAAAACTATATAAAGCGACATCAAGTATTAGTGTTCAATATAACAATATAAAACAAAAGTTAAGAAGAAACTTTAGTGTTTCTGGTACTTATGACTTCTCTATTGATAGTGGTGGAACGATTTCAGATAGTAAAAGATTTGAAGCAATTAAAGCTGCAAGTTCAAAAGCTTTAGACGAAGTTATTTCAAAAATAGCAATATTATCATTTAAAAAACCTGACCTTGAAGATTAATTTTAAAGAAATACCTTTAAAAGAGTTTTTAGAGTACAAAACTATGTACTATGATAAAATAGATTTTACCATAGTACAAAACTCTTTTAATATTTTAAAAAAAAGTATAAATTTACCTTTTATCATACATATTGTTGGAACAAATGGTAAAGGAACTACAGGAAGATTTTTAGCAAAATATTTATCAAGTATTGGTAAAGATGTTCTACATTATAGCTCTCCTCATATAACAAACTTTAATGAAAGAATCTGGATAAATGATTTTGATGTAAGTGATTCTCTTCTTGATGAAGCCCATAAATTCTTGCAAAAGATTTTGGACATACCTTTACTTGAAAAACTTACATACTTTGAGTACACAACATTACTATCATTTTATTTAAGTTCTAATAGGGATTATCTTATCTTAGAAGCAGGTCTTGGCGGAGAGTTTGATGCCACAAATGTTGCTACAAATGACTTATCTCTTATTACTACAATTGATTTAGATCACCAAGTTTTTCTTGGAAATAGTATAAAAGAGATTTCTTTAACAAAAATGCGTGCTTGTGATAAGGTTATGATTGTTGGTTCTCAAATACATGAAGAAGTTTATTTGCATGCAAAAATCATTGAACAAGAAAGAAATATAAAGTTATTAACTCTTGATGATTTTAAAACTGATGTAAGTAGTTTAAAAAACTTTTTTCCAAAATATTTATTAAAAAATATCTCTTTAGTTATTGCTGTACTAAAATATTTAAATATTGATATAGATATTAAGAAATTTGAGAATATGAAATTAAATGGTAGATGTGAAAAGTACAAAAATAATATTACTTTAGATGTTGGACATAATCCCCTTGCAGCAAGAAGTATTTTAGAAGAATTTGAAAATAAAAAAATTAATTTAATTTACAACAGTTATGCAGATAAAGACTATTATAAAGTTTTAGAAATATTAAAGCCTATAATAAAAAAGTTGTATATACTACCTTTAGAGGATAAAAGAGTAGTAAAAAAGAGTGATTTAATGATTGTTTGTGCTAAATTGAATATAATAACAGATGTATTTAAAAATGAAATAAAAGAAGATGAAGAGTATTTAGTCTTTGGTTCATTTTTAGTAATTGAAAAATTTTTGAAGATTGAGAAAAGTTTAGATGAAGATATTAAATAATAGATTAGTAATTACAGTTTCCGATGTAAATAGTACTAAGTCTTACAATATCCATCAACTTTTTAAAAAAATAATTTTTATTGCGATTATTGTTGCCTTTGTTGTGATTGCTGGTTCTTTTTGGTTTATTTCTTTTTTATCAAATGAAATTAGTGATTTCAAAGGTAAAAAAGAGAAAGAAATTGCACTATTAACAGAAAAAGAGAAAAAACTTCAAGCTCAAAATCTTTTTTACTCTATGAAAATCAAGGGTAAAGTTAAAGATATTGAAGAACTTAGTAGTAAGTTAGATAGTATAGAAGAAATTGTTGGTTTAAATAGAGATACAAATGAGCAAATAGCAATTACAAAGGCAACTTTAACTAAAATAACACCAGCTCAAAAAATGTATATGTTATCAACTATTCCAAATGGTGCTCCTTTACAAAGAATTAGTGTATCAGCTAATTTTGGATATCGTATTCACCCTGTAACCCATGAAAAGAAATTTCACAGGGGAATTGATTTAAGAGCACATCTTAAAACTTCAGTTTTTGCAACAGCAGATGGAGTTGTAAGATATGTTCAACCAAAAAATACAGGAGATTATGGAAGAGTTATAATTCTTTCACATAATTTTGGATTTGAAACAGTATATGCACATCTAAGTGCCACTAAAGTAAAACTTGGTGATGTAATTAAAAAAAATCAGGTCATAGGTATGACTGGAAATTCTGGAAGAAGTACAGGGCCACATTTGCATTATGAAGTAAGATATGCAAGTATGGTTTTAAATCCTAGGGATTTCATAGATTGGAATTTGAAAAAATATGAATCAATATTTAGTAAACAAAGGAGAGTACAGTGGGAGTATTTGGTAAATCTGATAAAAGAACAACAGAAGCTGGAGCAACTATAATCGCTAAAGGAACTTGCATTATAGGTGGGATTTCTACTCAAGGTACAGTTCATATAGATGGAAAATTTGAAGGTGTAATTCTTGAAGCTGATGCAATTTCAATTGGAAAAACAGGCGAAGTAATCGGTGATATTAAAGCAAATCATGTAGTTGTAAGTGGTTTTTTTGATGGTAAGATTGATTGTAATGTTATGCAAGTATTAGCAGCAGGAAAAGTAATTGGTGATTTTACTTATAATGATTTAATTATCGAAGAAGATGCTAAGTTTGAGGGAAGAGTTATTAGAAAAAATTCTGAACTAAAAAGTAGATATAATGAAATAGAGAATAGAATTGGTGGTTTTGTATCAACAAAAGAAGAAGATATTTCATATGAAAAACCAAGTACAGAAAAGATTAAGTAAGCTTTACGAAGACAAACTAAATATTGAAAAAGAGATAGCTCTATTAGAAAAAGAACTAAATAAAAAAGAGTTAAATAAAGATGAAAAGATTGATTTATTTAGAACTTTGTTTATTTCTCGTGCAGATGTATACTTAAAAAAGTGGATTAGTAAAGACTCTTCAAAGGAGTCTTATTTTCCAGTTACAAAAACTTTCCAAGGAAATGATTATTTACCCCTTTTAAATGAAGATATTGAACAACATTTAAGGGGCAAAGTTCAACTTTCAACTTATAATATTTCCATAAGCAATCAATGTAAATATGGTGTTTTAAAAATCTCAAAAAATGATATTTCAAAATTACAAACAAGTTTAGTACAACTAAATTTAATAGGCAATTATCAGTTTGATTCATATAATGATATTTTGGTTTGGTTTTTTTATGAAGAGAATATTCAAGCACGCGATGCAAAAGAGTTTTTACAAAACATAATCAAAAATGCAAATATAAGTGCAAAAATATATCCAAATGTAGATTTTGTCAATAGCTCAAACTTTGGCTCATATCTTGAGTTACCTTTGCATTTAAAATTAAGACAGAGTAATAAAACAGTATTTTTTGATTGTAATAGTTTAGTGCCTTTTGAAGATCAGTGGGATTATTTGGAAAATGTGCAAAAAATACCTAAAAATACAGCATTAAAAATAGCAAAATCAAATGAGCAAAAAACTCTTCAGAGTTGGGAAAAACAAAATGAAAATGCTGTTGAGTATCCAAGTTTTTCAGTAGATATTACAATATATGATTATGTATATATAAAAAGTAAAAATCTATCAAAGCCATTTTTAAATGAATTGAAACAATTAGCTGTTTTTGATAATCCCCAAATAAAGATTTTATTGGGTTTGAGAAAACCACTTTTTAATACTCCAAAACAGATAAAAAATTATGAAGAAGATGAAACTTATTTAAAACTTCCAAGGGGAGTTTTGGGCTTTATTTTAAGAATTTTAAAACAAAATAGTGTTAAATACATAATCGATGATAAAAGAGTAGAAAATAAACAAGAGTATCCAAAAATAAAATATGAGCTAAGAGATGATCAAAATTTAGCTATATCTAAAGTAATAAAAAAAGATTTTTCTATTTGTGTTGCTCCTCCTGGTTTTGGTAAAACTTTAATTGGTGCTAAAATGATAGAATTAAGAGCTGTAAATACTTTAATAATAGTAAATAAAAATATGCTTTTAGACCAATGGATTCAAAGATTTGTTGATTATTTTGGAATGAATAAAAAAGATATAGGATTCTTAGGTAAAAGCAAAAATAAATTAACTGGAAAACTTGATATTGCTACTATGCAAAGTTTGAAAAACCAACCAGAACTTATAAAAAACTACTCTTTTGTAATAGTTGATGAGTGTCATCATATCCCAGCTATTACTTTTGAGTTAATTATTAAATTTTTCTGTGGTAAATATGTTTTAGGACTTAGTGCAACACCAAATAGAAAAGATGGTTTAGAGCCAATCCTTTTTCAACAATTAGGGCAAATATCATATGAATATAAGAAAAAAAGAACACTCACTCATAGAATAAAAGTTATAAATACTGATTTTAAAAGCCAAGCAGATAATTATGCTCAACTAATCAATGAAATCACAATAGATAAAAATAGAAATGAATTGATTATAAATGAGGTAAAACAGTACATTGATAGAAAGATTCTAATATTAACAGATAGAATTGAGCACATAAACATTTTGGAAGAATTATTAATAAAAAATAATTTAAAATATGTTAGTATACATGGAAGTTTAAGTAAAAAAGAGCAACAAGAAAATTTAGAACAAATAGAAAATAGCAATTTAATTCTTGCTACAACTTCTTATTTTGGAGAAGGGATAGATTTCCCTCATTTAAATACAATTATTTTTGTAACACCAATTTCTTATTATGGAAGATTGGTTCAATATCTAGGTAGAGTAGGGCGAGATGGACAAGAGTGTTTAGCAATTGATTTGCTTGACTCAAAAAATGCAATGTTAAATTCAACCTTTAAAAAAAGGCTTGAAGGTTATAAACAAATGCACTATAAAATTTATTAGGATTTATATGTTAGGAATAATTGTATCTACAATTTTTATTGCAATATTTGTAAACTTATTATTAAAAAAGTTCCAATTACCAACTATTATTGGATATATATTCACAGGTACAATAATAGCTTATTTGTTTGGATTACATGAAACAGCAGTCAATAATCATGATTTAAAAGAGATTGCAGAGTTTGGTGTAGTATTTTTAATGTTTACAATTGGATTAGAGTTTTCAGTCAATGCACTAATTCGTATGAAAAAAGAAGTTTTTTTTACAGGAACTTTGCAAATAATTATTACAACTTTAATTGTTGTTCTTATCTCTTTTTATATTTTAAATTTTGATTTTCAAACTTCTATGATAATAGGAACGGCCTTATCTTTATCATCGACGGCTATTGTTTTAAAAACATATAATGAAACTAGAGATATCAAAAAAAGACATGGACAAAGGGTTTTGGGAATTTTGATTATGCAAGATATTGCAGTAATCCCAATACTTTTAATGATATCAATTTTTACAACAAATTCTGAAAACAGTGTTTTATATATAGTTTTACAAACAACTATTGCAGCGGTTATTTTGATTGGAATATTATATTTAAGTGGAAAATATTTACTTGAGCCATTTTTAACCCATGTTAGTGAAACAAACTCAGAAGAACTTTTTGTGGGATCTGTTTTATTAATAGCAATCGGAGCTTCATATATGGCTCACTATTTTGGATTTTCTTATTCACTTGGAGCTTTTATTGCTGGTATGATGATTTCAGAGACAAAGTTCAAGCATCAAGTAGAATCAGATCTTATTCCATTTAGAAACTTATTATTAGGTGTATTCTTTGTAACTGTTGGTATGCAAATAAATTTTGAAATAATTTATTTACATTTGTTTACAATATTACTTTTATTACCCATTTTAATGATTTTAAAATATTGCATAATTTATTTAATAGTTAGAATCGATGATACAAAAAGAGTGGCTTTTAAAACTGCTTTTTCACTAATACAAATAGGTGAGTTCTCCCTCGCAATATTAGAGTTAGCAAGAAGTGCAAACTTACTAAATGCAACTCACACCCAAATTTTAATTGTAACTATTGTTTTATCAATGATTTTAACTCCAATTGCCCTTAAAAATTTATCAAAAATTGCTAGTTCTTTATTGCCAGATGATATTATGGATACTACTAATACCTTAGCTGTTGATAAAGATTTAAAAGGGCATGTAGTAGTTCTTGGGTATGGACACTTAGGACAAGAGATTGTACGAGAGCTAAAAGAGCTTAATAATGATTATATTATAATCGAAAATAAAATTCTTTTTTATAAAATGGGAAAAGATGATAAAGAACCAATTATTTTTGGAAATGCAGCACATAAGCATATTTTAGAATCTGTAAATATAAGAACCTCTTGTGCAGTTATAGTTGCAATTGATAATCCAGAGCAATTAAGAATTGTTTGTGAAAGTATTAATGAATTGACAAAAAATACTAAAACAATAGTAAAAATTACAAAAACAGAAGATAAAAAGAACTTAGAAGGTTTACATTTAGAACATATAATTGTTGATGATCAAGTAGTCGCAAAAGCTTTAGTTGAAGAGACTAGAGTTTGTAGTATCGATTTTTCACATAAATAAGATACTTTATAAGTATCTTATTTCATATATCTAGATTTTTGTTTATCTTTTACTTTATCAATTTCAACTACAATCAGACCATCTACACAGTTTGAAAAATCAGGATCAACATTAAAACCTTGAAAGTTTACTCCACCTTCTTCACAAAGTTCTGAGTATTGTTTGTATAGTGTTGGAACTGCGATTCCCATATTTGAAAGGGATGTTTTTAATATTTTGAAATCATTTTTTTTATCATTTAATTCAAACATAGCTGTTAATGATTTCAAATCAATAGAGTATTGATAAGGAATTTTTGATTCCAATAGATTCTTATCACTTGAATAATAGTGAGAATAATAAAAGACAAGCATATCTTTTGCAATTTTAGGCAATGATGCTGAAATAGAAACAGGACCATACATATATTTTATTTGTGGATAAGTTTTTAAATATGCACCAATCCCATACCAAAGATAATCTAAGGCACGACTACCCCAATATTTTGGTTGAACAAAACTTCTTCCTAGTTCAATTGAATCATTTAAATAAGGAAGAAACTCATCTTTATACTCAAATAAGGTACTTGAATAAAATCCAGAAACTCCTAAATTATTATTTATAAATTCACCATTTCCAATTCTATAAGAACCTACAATTTCTAAAGCTTCCCTATCCCATAAAATAATATGCTCATAATAAATATCATATTTATCCGTATCTCTTTTTTTATTTATTCCTTCACCTACACTTCTAAAAGACAATTCCCTTAGTCTTCCAAGCTCTTTTAAGACAATTGAATCATCTGTATAGTTATATAAATAAATTATTTTACCATCTGCAGTTTCCCCAATAATTTTTGAACTTTTTAATTCATTCATAATATCTTGTCTACTCTCAGGGTGAGCAATTGCTTTTTGAGTCACAAAAAAAGATTTTTTTCCTTTTTTTAGAGCATAAAGATGTTTTTTATAAAGAGTTAAAAGATACCTTTTGTTAATTCCTTTTGGCATAATATTTTCATTTGGAATAATTTCACCAATTTTTATACTTATTTTTTTCGATTTTTTCTTAAACATTTCATGTGATAAAAGTAAAGTTGAAAATGTTTTATTCAATATAGAGATTGTGTAAAATATTTTAGAGTTTTTACCATCAACTAATATTGGCAAAATTGGTGCATTACAGTGTTGGGCAAAACTTAAAAAACCTTTACTCCATACTGGATCTTTTATTCCTTTTGGTGTTGCACGGCTTACTTCTCCTGCTGGAAAGATTATGATTGCTTCATCATTATTTAGTGCATCATATATAGCTTTGATGTCTTTTTTGCTTTGTCTTCTTTTATAATTATCTATTGGGACAAATAAAGAACTAAGTGCTTCAATTCCTGCTAAAAAATCATTGGCAACTATTTTTACATCTTTTCTAACTTTTCCCACAAGTTTTAATAAACATAAAGCATCCAATCCACCTAAGGGATGATTTGCTATGATTACTACTTTTCCAGAACTTGGTATATTTTGTATGTCATTACTAGAAACAGTATAGTCAAAATCAAAATTATCTAAAACTGCATCTACAAATTCAAAACCTTTTTTATGTGCATTTGTTTGTAAAAACTCATTGATTGAGTCTTCATGTACTACTTTTTTCGCAAGTGAAATTAAAGATTTATTTATAAAAGATGACTCTAAATCAAGCTTTGGAAATTTTTTCTTTATCTCTTTTTCTACATTAACCATTTGTGTCCTTTTGTTATTTGATATTTTATATTTAATTGATTACATGATGGTTACTCTTTTTTTGATTTTTTCCTTTGTTATATTATGGTAAACTCCACAAAAAAAGTTAAAGGAGAAGTTTTTGAACAAATCATTAGTTACAAATTTACTATCTTTATTGGTAGTTGTTTTAGGTTTTGTTTTAAAACAAGATATGCTTTTTATGGTAGGGCTTTTTGCTTTAAGTGGAGCTATTACAAATGCGTTAGCAATTCATATGCTTTTTGAAAAAGTTCCTTTTTTATATGGTTCTGGCGTTGTTGAAAATAGATTTGAAGAGTTTAAAAAAGGAATTCATTCTTTAATAATGGATCAATTTTTTACAAAAGAAAATTTGCAAAAATTTTTTGAAGAAGAAATTACTTCAAAAAAATCAAACTTTGACTTATCCCCAATATTAGAAAAAACAGATTTTACACCAGCTTTTGATTCATTAAAACAAGCAGTTTTAGAGTCACCATTTGGAAATATGTTAGGGATGTTTGGTGGAGAAGCTGCTTTAGAGCCTTTAAAAGAACCTTTTGTAGGAAAATTAAAAGGTGCCATTGTTAGTATTTCAAAGAATGAATCTTTTCAAAACTCTTTGCACGAAAGTTTAGGCTCATCAAATATCAGCGATGACATTTATGAGAAGGTTAGCTCAATAGTAAATAAAAGACTTGAAGAGTTAACTCCTATGATGGTAAAAGAGATTGTTCAAAAGATGATTAAAGAGCACCTTGGCTGGTTAGTTGTTTGGGGTGGAGTTTTTGGTGGACTTATTGGTTTAATTAGTACAGTAGTACTTTAGGAGATAAATTGGAAAATATTGAGTTAGTAGTTATATTAGAAGTAGAAAATTTAGAAGATAAAGAGAAGTTTGAGAAGCACTTAAAAAAAGAGGGCTTTAGTATCGTTCCAGAAGAAGAATTTGTTTATACTGGGATTTCAAGTACAACAACATTTTCTACAAAGGCATATATTTTAGAAGTATTTAAAAAAGGTTTACAAAAGACAGCGTTTGACTCTTGTAATATGGTATTTTTACTTAATGAAACACCATACCCTCCATATACTTATGACAAAACTACAAATGATTTTGAAGAGGTTAAATAGTATTGAACGGCTTATTTGAATTTTTTAAAGAGAAAAATGATTGTAAATTATTAATTGTAAGTGATGATAAAGAGGCTCAAGAGGCCTCTGATGTCTTATCTTACAATGAGAAAAAACCTTTTGTATTAGCTGACTTTAGGGCAAACTTTGGAGATGATTTATTATCTTTTTCTGAAGAATTACAAAATATCACAAAAACATTAAATGAATTTTATACTTATAAAAAACAAAATAAAGTATTAGTTATACCTTTACGAACAGCTTCTTTTAAAATGCCAGTTGAAAAGTGTTTTGACTCTTTTAAAATAGAGTTTGCCTCAACCATTGATTTAGAAAAGTTAAAAGATAAACTTTACAATTGGGGATACTATTTTGTAGATATTGTTACAAGTGAGGGAGAAGTGTCTCTTCGTGGTGATATTCTTGATATTTGCCCTTTAGGAGCTGTTAAAGGCTTTAGAGTAAGTTTGTTTGATGATGAGGTTGAAAGTATCAGAGAGTTTGATATAGAAGATCAAAAATCATCAAAAGAAGAGATAGATTCTTTTAATATTACCCCTGCTTTTTTAGCTTTAGATGAATCTGAGATAGATAGAATCAATGAAGAACTTGAAACTGTTGAAAGTGATGCTTTTATAAAAGATATTCACTCTTTAGGTTTTTGGTACTTAGATGATTTAGGTGAATATTTACCTTCAAAGTTTGATTCATATATTACTTATAATGCCCTTGATGAATTAGAAGAAGCTTATATCTTTGAGGCAAAAAGAATAGATAAAGAGAAGTTTCTAACACTTCCAAAAATACCAAAAGCAAAAAAATACCAAATAATACAACCAGCAAATGTAAAAGAGTTTTTAACTTTTCATGATGGCAAAAAACATACTATCATTTCAACAACTGAAGCCAAAGTAAAAAGTTTTGATTTAGACTTAGCTGACAAAAAAATAAAATATGTTTTTGAACCATATATTATAAATCTTGTAAGTGATGATGAGGTAATTATCTCTTTAAATAAAGAGATAAAGAAAAAAAGAAAAAAGAAAATCAAACTAGTCCTTGATGAACTACTTGTAAATGATTTTGTTGTACATGAACAACATGGTATTGGACAATACAAAGGAATAGAGCCTGTTGTTGTAATGGGTGCAAAAAGAGACTTTGTAATAGTTCAATATGCAAATGAAGATAAGCTTTTAATACCAGTTGAAAATATAGATTTAATAGATAGATATGTGGCTGATGGAAGTTCATATGCTGTTGTTGATACACTTGGTAAGGGAAGTTTTGCCAAACTAAAAGATAAAGTAAAAGATAGACTATTTGCAATTGCAAATGATATTATAAAATTAGCAGCTGCTAGAGAACTTGTAAATGGTATTAAAATAAATTGTGATAAAAAAATATTAAAAGATTTTAGCACTAGTGCGGGATTTGACTATACTAAAGATCAAAAAAGAAGTATAAATGAGCTATTTGATGATTTAAGTAGTGGAAAAGTGATGGATAGATTGCTTTCTGGTGATGTTGGTTTTGGTAAAACAGAAGTTGCTATGAATGCACTTTTAGCAGTTATTTTAGATGGACATCAAGCTCTTTTTGTATGTCCTACTACTTTGTTGGCTTCTCAACATTTTCATAGTATGAAAAAAAGGTTTGATGAGTATGGCATAAAAATGGCTCAACTTGATGGAAAAACAACTGCAAAAGAAAAAACCTATGTGAAAAAAGCACTAGAAAGTGGAGATATAGATTTAGTAGTTGGAACTCACTCTTTACTTGATATTAAAACAAAAGATTTAGCCTTGGTTATAATTGACGAAGAGCATAAATTTGGTGTAAAACAAAAAGAGAAATTAAAAGAACTAAGAGAAGATGTTCATATTTTCTCAATGAGTGCAACTCCAATTCCTCGAACCCTAAATCTAGCCCTATCAAAACTAAAAGGTATGAGTTCGCTTTTAACTCCTCCAACTGAGAGATTGGGAGTAAGAACTTATGTTAAAGAGTTTGAGATAAAACTTATTAAAGAGATAGTTTTAAGGGAAAAAAGAAGAGGTGGACAACTTTTTTATGTGCATAATAATATTGCTTCTATGGAGAGTAAAAAAGCAGATATTCAAGAGATTTTACCAAATATAAAAATTGAGATGATTCACTCTAAAATCACTCAAGTAAAAGCTGAAAAATTAATCGAAGATTTCAATGATGGGAAATTTGATATTTTATTAGCAACTTCAATAGTAGAATCAGGACTTCACTTACCAAATGCAAACTCAATGATAATTGATGGTGCAGATAGATTTGGAATAGCAGATTTACATCAACTAAGAGGAAGAGTAGGGAGAGGGCATAAAGAAGGTTTTTGTTATTTTATAGTTGAAGATAAGAAAAAAATCACAAGTGATGCTATAAAAAGATTACTTGCTTTAGAGTCAAATTCATACCTAGGAAGTGGAACAGCCTTAGCCCACCAAGACTTAGAAATAAGAGGTGGTGGAAATATCATAGGTGAAGCTCAAAGTGGACATATCAAACAAATAGGATATGGCTTATATCTAAAAATGTTAGAAGATACACTTGCTGTTTTAAGTGGTGAATCAAAAGAAGAGAGTCAAGTAGTAGATATAAAGCTTGCTATTTCTGCCTTTATTTCACATGATTATATAGTTGAAGATAGAGTAAGGTTAGAGCTTTATAGACGGCTTGGAAAAGCAAAATCAAAAGAAGCTATTTATGAAATTGAAGAAGAGATGGAAGATAGATTTGGGAAACCAGATATTCCTACAAAACAATTTTTAGAACTAATTATGATAAAAGTTTTAGCTTTACAAAAAGAGATAAAAACTGTATCAAGTTATGAAATGAATGTAACTTTCACTAAAAATGATGATACAAAAGAGACAATAAAATCACCAAGTAAAGATGATGATGATATTATTGCCACTGCTTTAAAGTATTTAAGAAAATAATTCTTAAATACTTACACATACTTTATTTCTACCACTTTCTTTTGCTTTATAGAGTGCTTCATCTGCCAATTTATAAACAGTATCAACACTTTCAAGTTTTTTACCTTCTCTAACAACCAATCCAAGTGAAATAGTTAAGTAAGGACTTGTCTTATTTTTTTTGTGCTCAATTTGTAAAGCTTCAATTTCATCTTTAATTGAATTTGCATATTCTAAGGATTCTTCTTCATTTTTGTATGAAAAAAGAATTCCAAACTCTTCTCCACCTAATCTAAATGTAAAATCACTCGCTCTTGCAGTATGCTTAATTAATACTTGAGAAACCTTTACAAGGACTTCATCCCCTTCTTGGTGACCGTAAGTGTCATTATATAGTTTAAAGTAATCAATATCTAACATAATAAAAGCTAAATAATAGTTATTTCTTTTTGCTCTATTTATCTCTTCTTCTATTTTTGTATTAAAATATCTTCTATTATAAGTTTGGGTTAATTCATCTGTTATTGAAAGGTATTCAACTCTTTTTTTATCAGTTATATCTTGTCTTATTGCTGTATAACCTTTTATTTTTTCTTTATTAAAAGTTGGATAAATAGTTGCTTTTACCCAATATGTTATACCACTTTTATTTCTATTTTTTATTTCACCTTCCCAAACTTCACCATTAAGAAGAGCTTTCCACATTTGTTTATAAGTCTCTTTTGGCATATCAGGATGACGAACTATATTATGCGACTGGCCTATTAACTCTTCTTCTGTGTATCCTGAAATTTTACAAAATGAATCATTTGCACTTAGTATTTTACCACTAACATCTGTAGTTGTTATGATTACATTTTTATTAATTATTTCCAATAAATCACGAACTCTTTTTTCTGCTTTGTTTCTTAGTTTTAATGTTTTATTTAGTTTTTTTGCGATGGTTCTAAACTCTACAAAAGAAAACTTATTTAAATTTATTTTCTTCAAATTTGATGAGGCTGAATTAAAAAGTGAAATTAAATTTATTATGTTTAATTCAATAAAAGAGGTTATTTTTTTAGATACGAAATAAATAAGAATAAATATAAATATAAATATAAAAAGAATAATACTTGATTTTATAATAATTGCATTTTTTAATTGTTTTTGTTTTTTTAATAACTCATTATCAAGTTCATCCATATATGCACCAGTACCAATAATCCATTCCCATTTTTTGTACTCTTTTATAAAAGCTAATTTTTCATACTTATCAGAAGAGTTTAATTTCTTAAATTTATAAAAGAAAAATCCACCAGCAGGATTTTTTATTGCATCTAGTTGCTTTTGAAATAGTGAGTCATTAGGATAATTTATAGGTGGGACTGCTCTTTTGCCATCATTAATTAAGGCCTTTTTATCTAAAGAGTTGATAAAAAAATATCCATCTTCCCCATACCTAATTGAGGCAATATATTTTAATACTTCATCTTTGGTTTCATTAGTAAGGTTATCAATATAAAATCCCATTCCTATATGCCAGTTATATGGTTCAAATAGTTTGATAAAAGTCAATTTATCATATGGCTTACTTTTTTCTGTATTTGGTTTTACAAAAAAGTTATCTATAAAACCCTCTTTTTTATTTAGTGCTATATTACTTTGTTTTTGAATAAAATAAGTACCTTTTTCATCTTTTAGATTCCAAATATTTTTATTAGTATCTAAATAAGACTTTTTATTAAAAAGTATTGCTCTACCTTGATTTGAATTGATAAAAAAGTATGTATCTGATTCATAGGTGATATTTTGTAGAGTAGTAATTATTAAGTATTGAATTTCTTTTTCGGTTTTTATATTTTTATTTTTATTGTATATTTTATAAGCAATGGCATAGGCATCATTTACTCTATTTCGTAATTTTTCTTTTGCTTTTATTATAATATTATTTTCATTATAAGATATATAGTTATACATCTTATTTACTTCACGCTTTATCTCACTTTTCTTTTGTTCAGTAAAATCTTTTCTCATTTGATCTTTTTCATTTAAGAAATTATTATATTCAAAAAGTGTATTAATTACAAATGCAAGAAAGGTAGATGCAATTGCTGTAAAAAAGATAGCTTTCAATATCAAATTGGATAATTTCATTACAAGACTTTTATTTTTTATATTATTATATTATAAAATAGGTATTAAGGGTATAAAATTAATATTTTAGTGCTAAATTAGATAATTTTAGTTCTTGTTATTCTTCTTTTATCTTATAATTATAATCTAAAGTAATAATATTATTTATAATAAATTAATATTTAAGTTGTATACTTCCAAAATAATAATAAGTTTAAATTATTAAAGAATTAAAAATGTACAAATATTTAAAATTTTTCAACTTTTACATTGATGGCTTTAAAAACCTTACTTTAGGGAAAACTCTATGGAAAATTATAATTATAAAAGTAGTTATAATTATAGCTCTTCTAAATTTTTACATTTATGATAAATCAATAAATAGTGAATATAAAACTACCAAAGAAAAAATAAATTTTGTATATAAAAATATTACAAAGGATTAAATATGGAAGCACATTTAGTAGATTGGTCTAGAGCCCAATTTGCATTAACTGCTATTTATCACTGGCTTTTTGTTCCTTTAACTTTGGGATTAGGATTTATCATAGCTTTTATGGAGACTATTTATGTAAAAACTGGCGATGAGTTCTGGAAAAAAACAACAAAATTTTGGATGGGACTATTTGCTATAAATTTTGCAATTGGCGTTGCAACTGGACTTATTATGGAGTTTGAGTTTGGAACTAATTGGGCAAATTATTCGTGGTTTGTTGGAGATATTTTTGGCGCTCCTTTAGCAATAGAAGGACTTTTGGCATTTTTTATGGAGTCAACTTTTTTTGCTGTTATGTTTTTTGGTTGGGATAAGGTAAGTAAAAAATTTCATCTTCTTTCAACTTGGCTTGTAGCCATTGGTTCAAATTTAAGTGCTTTGTGGATTTTAGTAGCAAATGGTTGGATGCAATATCCAGTTGGAGTGAAATTCAATCCAGATACAGTTAGAAATGAGATGAATAATTTTTGGGATGTTATTTTATCTCCAGTTGCCATAACAAAATTCTTGCACACAATTTCAAGTGGTTATATTATGGCTTCTTTATTTGTAGTAGGAGTATCTGCTTGGTTTTTATTGAAAAAAAGAGAAACCAAATTTGCAAAAAAATCAATGATAGTTGGTGCTACTTTTGGACTAATCACTTCAATATTTATTTTATTAACAGGAGATGAATCTGCCCATCAGGTTGCACTGAAACAACCTGTAAAACTAGCTGCCATGGAAGGTTTATATGAAGGTAAAGAGAAAGCTGGAATAACTGGTATTGGTATTTTAAATCCTAATAAGAATTTAACTAATGATGAAGAGAGTTATTTATTTGAAATCAATGCTCCTTATGCCCTTTCTTTTTTGGCATTTCATGACATAAATTCTTTTGTTCCTGGTTTAAAAGATTTGGTTTATGGAAATGAAAAGTACGGTATTGAATCTGTTGAATCAAAAATGATAAAAGGGAAAATTGCTATTGATGCACTAAAAGAATATAAAGACGCAAAAAAGAATGATGATTTAGTAAGTCAATTAATAAGTAGATCTATTTTAGAAAAAAATATGAAATATTTTGGATATGGACACTTGAAAAAACCTGAAGATGTTGTTCCTCCTGTTGCCCTTACTTTTTACTCTTTTCATACAATGGTAGCACTTGGAACATGGTTTTTTCTTCTTTTTGTTTTAATTTTATTTTTTAGTATAAAAAAAGATATCTTGAAATATAAAACTCTTTTAATAGCTTCCATAGTATCTATTCCTTTAGGATATATTGCAAGTGAAGCTGGCTGGATAGTAGCAGAAGTTGGAAGACAACCTTGGGCTATACAAGATTTGATGCCAGTTGGGATTGCAGTTACTGATATCTCATCTTCAAGTGTACAAGTAAGCTTTTTCTTGTTTGCAGTTTTGTTTACACTGCTTCTTATAGCTGAGATAAAAATAATGCTTAAACAAATATCTCTTGGTTTTGAAGGAGGACATTAATATGTTTGAAAATCTGACTTTACTTCAATTACAACAGTATTGGTGGATAATAATTTCACTTTTAGGTGGATTATTTGCATTTATTATGTTTGTTCAAGGTGGACAAACCCTATTGGGAAGATTATCAAAAGGCGATGAAACTTTAAAAACTATGCTTATAAATTCACTTGGTAGAAAATGGGAACTAGGCTTTACTACCTTAGTACTTTTTGGAGGAGCACTTTTTGCTGCTTTTCCTTTGTTTTATTCTACAAGTTTTGGTGGAGCTTATTGGGTTTGGATGGCAATTTTATTTTGTTTTATTATTCAAGCAGTTAGTTATGAATTTAGAAAAAAAGCTAATAATTTTTTAGGTCAAAAAGTTTATGAGTTTTTCCTTTTTATAAACGGAAGTTTAGGTGTGATTTTATTAGGTATTGCTATAGCTACATTTTTTTCTGGCTCAAGTTTTAGTGTAGACTCAAATAATTTTTCCCATTGGCATGGTTCACTTAGAGGATTAGAAGCTGCAAGTAGTATATTTAATCTATCTTTAGGTTTTGCACTATTTTTTCTAGTGCGAATCTCAGGAGCCTTATATTTTATAAATAATATTGATAATGAAACCATAAAACAAAGAGCAATAAGAAGTATAAAAATTGATATGCTTATTTTCCTATTTTTCTTTTTGATTTTCTTATATTTACTTTTGAGTAAAAGTGGTTTTGCTTATGATAATAATGGATTGGTATATTATCAAGAGTACAAATATTTATATAATTTTGTAGAGATGCCAATAGTTTTAGGAATGTTTTTAATAGGCTTAGTGATGGTTATAATTGCAGTTTTTATGACTATTCATTTTAATAGAACTTGTTGTATCAAAACAGCAGGTGTTGGTATTGTATTAACTGTAATGGCTTTGTTTTTAAATGTTGGATTAAATGGAACTTCATATTATCCTTCACTTTATGATATGCAAAGTTCCTTGACTATTCAAAATAGTTCAGGAAGTCATTATACTTTAACTACTATGTCGTATGTTTCACTAATTGTTCCTTTTGTTTTGGCATATATAACTTATGCTTGGTATCAAATGGATAAAGTGAAAATAACTAAAGATGAGATGGAAGATTCTCATAATCATAAATATTAGGAGCTAAAATGGAATATTTAAGTTCAATTATTTGGCTTGTTTCATGGCCTTTGGTGATATATATTTCTTATAAATTAATAGAATGGAACATAAAGAAAATTTAATATGATTAAATTGATGAAAAGAACTTTTATCTATTTCTTTTTTTTTATGCTTTTTGTAAATTTAGCGCAGAATATATATAAATATTATTATAACAAGGATAATAAAAATGATTACATTTCCACTAAAAACAAATAAAGAAAATGCAGCGGTGTCACCCCTGTTTGGTAAAGCAAAATATTTTGCTTTTTTTGATGGCAAAAATTTAAGTATTGAGGCAAATCCATACGAAAGAGGTTCAAAACTTATTAATTGGTTTAATGAAAAAGGCGTAGATACAATAGTAATAAAAGAGATGGGTGCTAAACCTTTTGAAGCTATTTCTAAAACGGCTATAAAAGTATTGTATGCAGGTAATGATAGAGTTACTACAAATGAGGTATTAGAAAACTATACTACTAATAGCTTAAAAGAGTTATCAATAGATGAACTTCAAAAAATAGTTAAAGAGCACAAAGGAGATAAAAGTTCTTCTTGTCATTCACATTCACATGAAGGTGAAACTAAAAAGAGTTGTCATAAAAAAATGGTAGCACAAAATCCATATGTATTTTTAAATAAATAGTACAAAGCTAGAAGCTTTGTACTAAGTTTTTAGATAGTTCTCCATTTAGCAGGCCCCGTAGTGTGAATAGAAACACCTTCAGTATCAACAGCTACAGTAACAGGCATGTCTTTAACCTCAAACTCATATATAGCTTCCATACCAAGTTCTTCAAAGGCTAAGACTTTTGCTGATTTAATTGATTGTGATATTAAATAAGCAGCTCCACCAGTAGCAATTAAGTACATTGATTTATACTCTTTGATTAAATCAATTGTTGGTTGTTTTCTCTCAGCTTTTCCAATCATTCCCATGATTCCTATTTCCATCATATCTTTTGTAAATTTATCCATTCTTGTAGATGTTGTTGGTCCCGCAGGTCCTACTGCTTCATCTCTTACAGGATCAACTGGTCCAACATAATAAATAAATCTATCTTCTAATTTAACTCCATTAGGAAGATCTTTACCTGCATTTTTATATTCAACTATTTTTTTATGTGCTGCATCTCTAGCTGTTAAGATTTTTCCAGATAATAAAAGTGTATCTCCTGATTTAAATTGAGATAAATTCTCTTTTGTTAAATCTTCTATATTTACTCTTTTAATAGTATCCATTGGTAATTCAATATCTGGCCATAAATCTAAATCTGGTTTATTAAATACTGCTGGTCCATCACCTTTTAGTTTAAAGTGAATATGTCTTGTTGCTGCACAGTTTGGAATCATAGCAACAGGAAGTGATGCTGCATGACATGGATAATCTAATATCTTAACATCAAGTACAGTTGTTATTCCACCAAGACCTTGAGCTCCAATTCCTACTTTATTAATATCTTCATATAATTTAAGTCTTAACTCTTCTAGTGCATTTTGAGGACCTCTTGCTTTAAGTTCATGTATATCAACATGACTCATTAAAGACTCTTTTGCTAAAAGCATAGCTTTCTCAGGATTTCCACCAATACCAATTCCTAATATTCCAGGAGGACACCATCCAGCTCCCATATTTCTAACATTTTCCATAACCCAATCATAAATACTATCACTTGGATTTAATACAGCAAATTTAGATTTATTTTCACTTCCTCCACCTTTTGCTGCAACTGTAATATCTATCTCATCTGAATTATCTACACTTACATGAATAACAGCTGGTGTATTGTTTTTTGTATTTACTCTTTTTCCAGCAGGATCTGATACTACTGAATATCTTAAAGTATTGTCAGGATCTGTATATCCTTTTGCAACACCTTCATTTAATAAATCAACTAACTCTTTTTTAATGTCTAAGTTAGCTTTTAATCCAACTTTTACAAAGATATTAACGCTTCCTGTATCTTGACATAAAGGTCTATGACCCATTGCACACATTTTTGAATTTATTAATATTTGTCCTATTGCATTTTTTGCAGCTTCACCTTTTTCTACATTATAAGCTTCTACCATTCCTTTTACAAAATCTTCTGGATGATAAAACGATATGTACTGACATGCGTCTGCTATACTATCTATTATATCTTGTTCGGTTATTTTTTTCATAATTAGATACCTTTATAATTAAATTGCATAAGTATAACTAATTAAAGTTTATGAAGCTTAGTTTTTTTTAATCTCAAAATCATATGAAAATCATATGAATATTTTTGTAACACATATTAACTTTGAGTTAACATTTTATTTAGAAATGGTTATATGTCTCTGCCACAATTGTAATATTATAATTAAGGAGGTATACATGAAAAGAATTCTTATAACTGTATTGTTACTAAGTAGTTTAGTATCAACATTTTTATTTGCAGTGGATTTAAAAAAAGATAGTGGTAATTATACAAATAATTCAAATCTAAAAATCCAATCTTACTCAAAAGCATTTAAAGATGGAAAATTTGATAAAAATAAATATATCGGCATATCTTTGAATAACTATAAAAATATGGTAGAATATGAAGCTTCTTTGACAGAAAAGATTTATAATATTTTAACAGATAAACAAAAAAAACAATTAGAAAAGATGCTTGACTCATAAAGGTTTTGAAAATGATAAATATAGCAATGGTGGAAGATGATGCAGAATTAGCAGAAGTTCTAACCGAATATTTAAGTAAGTTTAATATAAAAGTGACAAACTATGAAGAGCCTTTTTTGGCCCTTAGTAGTTTAAAAATAAATAAATTTGATTTGATAATTTTAGACTTAACTCTTCCTGGAATGGATGGTTTGGATGTTTGTAAACAAATAATTACAAACCATGATATTCCAATTATTATTTCAAGTGCAAGAAGTGATATTACAGATAAAGTTACTGCTTTACAACTGGGAGCTGATGATTACTTACCAAAGCCTTATGATCCAAGAGAGTTAGAAGTAAGAATCAAAACTATTTTAAGAAGATATAATATAAGTACTAAAATAGAAGAGAAACCAAAAAAAGTTTTTATCTTTGATGAAGAGAAAAAAGAGATAAGAAAAAATGGTAAATTTATTAGACTAACAGCTGCTGAATATGAAGTATTATCTTTATTGATAAAAAGAGAGGGATTTATTGTTTCAAGGGATGATATCTTTGAAAATAGTGATTTGTTAAATAGTGATTATGACAATATTGGCTCACTTGCAGTTATAATAAATAGAATAAGACACAAAATAGAAGCAAATCCCAAAACACCAAATTATTTGCATACAATAAGAGGTATGGGATACAAATTTTTACAATGAAAAAAGAATCAATATTTTTTACTGTAACAATTAGTTTTGTTATATCTATATTTTTAGTAATAGCTAGTTTTATTATATTGGTACTTCATACTCAAGATGATAAAGAAAAACATCTTTCTAAAAAATATTTACCAGTAGCTAAAATGGTATTAGAACAACAAAGAACAAATGGATTGACTAAATTTTTTGTTGAATCTTTATCAAATATGGATATGGAATTTATAAATGATATTGGCAAAATGAATGCAGTTTTATATAATCCCCAAACAAAAGTTGCTTTAGAGCGAAGATATAGAACAATCCTAGTTAGAGTTTTAGATTTACATGGTGATAGCTATTTGTTTATAAAAAGTGATGGCTTAGAAATAATGTTTAAAGATAGTGACTATAAACATGTAAATCCACTGATATATTTAATAGTGGTTTTTGCAGTGTTATTTATAGCAATTATTTTATCTTTTATTACCACTTGGAAAAAATTATATCCTATCAAACTTTTAAAAGACAAAGTAAAAACTCTAGGAGAAGAGGATTTTGATTTTGAATATGATACAAATGATTCGGATGAAGTTTCCCAATTAGCAATTGAGTTTAAAAATACAGCAAAAAAATTAAAAGATATAAAAGAATCAAGGAATGTATTTATTAGAAATATAATGCATGAACTTAAAACTCCAATTACAAAAGGTAAGTTTCTAAGTGAATTGGAAAGTAGTGATGAAAATGCTGAAAAAATGAGAAGAGTATTTACTAGATTAGAATCTTTAATTAGTGAATTTACTCAAATCGAAGAGCTCATTTCTTCTACTAAAAATATTGTAAAAAATAACTATTTTTTAGATGATATTATAGATAATGCTACAGATATGCTTATGGTAGAAGAAGATGTGATTATTTCAGAATACGAAAATAAAAAACTAAATGTAAACTTTAAACTCTTTTGTTTGGCTGTTAAAAATCTAATTGACAATGCAATAAAATATTCTGATGATAAAAAAGTAACTATAAAGTCAAATGATAAAGATGAAATAATATTTGAAAATAGAGGTGAGGGCTTGAAGTATCCCCTTGAAAAATACTTTGAACCATTTTTTGCAAATGAAAGTAAAAGTAAAAATAGCTTTGGACTTGGTTTATATATAGTAAATTCTATACTTAAAGCAAATAATTGCATACTTAAATATGAGTACAAAGATGGCATAAATATTTTTATAATAGCTAAGAATGAACAAAAGGATAAATAATATTTGATATTGCAATTATAGGGGCAGGAGCAAGTGGTTTGATGCTAGCTTCTGTTTTAAAAAATGATAATGTTTGTTTAATAGATAGTAATGCAAAAGTTGGTGCAAAAATAAAAGTATCAGGTGGCGCAAAGTGTAATATTACAAACAATAAAGTTACTGCTAATAATTATCTAGGTGAGAGTGATTTTGTAGCTTCAGTGTTAAAAGAGTTTTCAAATGAAGACTTAATAAGATTTTTAAAAAAACAAAATTTGGATTTCAAACTAAATGAAAAAATTGTTAAAGGAACATATTTTTGTAATACTTCCCAAGATGTTATTGATATGTTTTCAAAACTTATAAAAAATAAAAGGGTTTTTTTAAATACAACAGTAACAGATATAGAATATGAAAACTTCTATAAAATAAAAACAAACAGTAAAACAATCGAAGCAAAAAAAGTAGTAATTGCAAGTGGAGGTTTGAGTTATCAAAGTTTGGGAGCTAGTTCCATCGCTTTTGATATCGCAAAATCTTTTAATCATAAAGTAAATCCTTTAAATCCAGCCCTTGTAGGTTTCACAGTTCAAAAAGAGCAATTTTGGTTCAAAGAATTAAGTGGAGTTTCTATGTTTGTAAAAGCAAATGTAGAAAATAAAAGTTTTGAAGGAGGTCTTCTTTTTGCCCATAAAGGTATAACTGGACCTGTGATTTTAAATAGTTCTTTATATTGGAAAAAAGGAAAGATGAGCTTAGACTTTTTGCCAAATAAAACTTTTAAATCCTTTTTAAAAGGTAATAAAAATATCTCTTCAAGTTTTAATTTACCAAAAAGATTTATGCAAGAGTTTTTAAAGTCTGTTCAAATAGATGATAAGCCAATTAGTAGTTTGACAAAAGAAGAATTAAATAAATTAGAAGTTTTAAAAAACTATGAGTTTGCACCTGCTGGAAACTTTGGATATACAAAAGCAGAAGTTACAAAAGGGGGAGTGGAAGTTGATGAGATTGATATTAAAACCATGGAAAGCAAAATCAAAAAAGATTTATACTTTATAGGTGAAGCTTTGGATGTAACAGGCGAACTTGGTGGATTTAATTTTCAGTTTGCATTTTCAAGTGCCTTTGTTTGTGCAAAAGAGTTAAATAAATCTATATAACTCTTTTTTTGTTTATTTTTAATGATAAACTTAGTATAAATAAAACCAATGAGCTTACCACAATAGTCGCACCACTTGGTAAAGATATATAAAATGAGACAAAAAGCCCAACTACAACAGCTAAAACTGCAAAAAGTACTGCCAATAAACAAGTTACAAAAAAGCTTTTTTCAAATTGCATTGCAGAAATTACTGGCATAATCATTAAGGCACCTATTAATAGTACACCAATAATTTTTATGGATAGTCCAACTGTAATTGCCACAAGTGAAACTAACATATAATTTAAAAAACTTACATTTATTCCAGAAGCTTTTGCAACTTCTTCATCAAATGCTACAAAAAGTAGTTTTTGATAATTGCTGATAATGAAAAGAGCAGATAAAATTCCAAATATACAAATTGTCCAAATATCTTCTTTTGAAACAGCAACAATTGAACCAAAGAGATAACTAAATAAAGCTACATTAAAAGAGTTTGAAATTGAAACTATAATAATTGCAAGTGCAAGGGCTGAAGATAAAAATATTGATAAAATAGAATCAGAATATATATTATGGTTTTTTCTTAGGTATTCTATAAAAAGTGAAGCTAAAATGGCTATTAAAATTGCACTATATGTTGTTGAGATTGAGAACAAAAAACCAAGGGCAACACCAAGTAGCGAAATATGAGCTAAAGCATCAGATAACATAGAATATCTTCTTACAACTACAAAAGTACCTAAAGTAGGTGCTAAAATTGCTATAAAAATACCTGCTATAAAAGCTCTTATCATAAAAGAGTATTCAAAGATTTCCATATATTTCCTTAGTGATGATGACAAACAATATTAGTGTCAATGCCATATAATTTACTCATTTGCTTATTATTTAATATCTCATGTGGAGTATGGCATGATAGAAGAGTTTGGTTAATACATAAAACTCTTTTTATATCATTTACAATCACTCCTAAATCGTGAGTGACAAAAAGTATTGTGATATTATCTTCTTTATTTAATTTTTTTAATATTTCATAAAATTTTGTTTGAGAATTGGTATCTACACCTGTATTTGGTTCATCAAGTATTAATAATTCTGGACTACTTATAAGTGCTCTAGCTATCATTACTCTTTGTCTTTGACCACCTGAAAGTTCAGAAACTCTTCTATTTTTCAAATCAGTAATTTCAATTTTTTCCATAATAGATTCAATTTTTTTATGATCTTCTTTTGATATTTTTGAAAACAAAGAAGTTTTATAGGCTAATCCAAGATTAATCACTTCTTGTACAGTAATAGGGAAACTACTGTCAATTAAAGTTGCTCGTTGTGGTACATATCCAATTTTATAATATTGTTTGAATAAAGATTGTTTGGTATTAAATAGTTTAATATCTGCAATATTAGGATTTATTAATCCTAATATTATTTTCATTAAGGTACTTTTACCACCACCATTGGGACCAATGATGGCAGCATATTCACCCCTTAATATTTCAAAAGATATATCTTGAAGGATATCTTTATATCCTAGGTTTTTTATATCAATTATGATATCAGAGAATTTTATTGACAATTCATTGCATCTTTTAATTTAGCTAAATTTTCTACCATAATAGAAACAAAACCAATATTTTCTTCATTTTGTTTTTGGGTTATATTTTCAACTGGACTTAGTTCATCTGTTTTAACATTTGCTTCATCAGCAATTGTTTTTGCTATTTTGTCACTTGCAAACTCTTCAAAAAATATTGTATGAATATTTTCTTTTTTTACTATTTTAATAAGCTCGGCAATTTGTTTAGCTGATGGTTCCTCATCCGGAGACATACCAGAAATAGAGTATTGTGTTATTCCATAATCATTTGCTAAATATCCAAATGCATCATGATTTACAACAACTTTTTTATTTTTACAAGTTTTTAAAGTCTGATATTTTGCTTGCAAAGTAGTTATTTCTTTTAGATATGTACTTGCATTTTTTTGATAACTTTTTTTGTTCGCAGGGTCTTTTTTGATTAAAAGAGATTCAACATTTTTTATCATCTTAATATAGTTATCAAAACTTAGCCAATAGTGAGGATCATAAACTTTACCATCTTCAAACTCTTTGTGAGTTGCTAATTTTACATGTTTACTCATATCAAATGTTTTGTCAGCTATTTCCATTGATTTTATAATCTTCTTACTCCACGGTTCCATAACTTGACCACTTGTTATAAAAATATCACTTTTTGATAAAACAACCATATTTTTTGGATTTGGCTCAAAATCATGGGGTTCTGTTCCAAATGGAATTAAATTATTTAGAATAACATTTTTCCCACCAACTTCTTTAACTACACTATATAGTGGATATATAGTTGTCGTAACTGTTAATTTAGCAAACAAAACTGATGATGCTAATATACTTAATACTAAAATTTTTTTAAACATAATTCTTCCTTTTATTTGCAACTAAGTTGCATTTAGTTTTGGAATAATACATCCGATTTTCTTAAATGCAACTTAGTTGCAAAAGGAAAGGTAAATTTTAAATTTAATCATTTATATTAGAATAATTGGATATTTTTATAAATATAAAACTAAGGATTAAAGATGTGTTTAGTAATATCAATGTTATCTTTTGTAATTGCATATAATTTTTATGATTCAACAAATTTAATTCCATCAATTATAAGTTTTACAATTGGTCTGTTTTTTCTTTTGCTTATGATTCGAAATATAAAAAATGAGAGAAATAAAAGAAAAAACTAACTTTTTAATTGATACAATCCAATTAGATAAATTAAGGGAAATAATTTGAAAATAGCATTTATAGGTGATATAGTTGGTAGACCTGGTAGAAAAATCATAGAACAAAATTTAAAAAAACTAAGAGCAAAATATGAAATTGATTTTGTAATTGCAAATGGTGAAAATGCAAGTCACGGTTTTGGCTTAACAGTTAAAAATGCAAATGAACTTTTTAAAGTAGGGGTTGATTTAATAACAGGAGGGAATCACTCTTTTGATAAAAAACAAGAGATGATAAATCTAGTAACAAGCCAAAATGTACTTAGACCTGCAAACTTCCCAGAAGCGATGCCAGGAGTTGGACATATGGTATTTGATGTTGCTGGTGAAAAACTTGCAGTTATAAATTTAATGGGAAATTTTGCAATGCCAATTTGTGATAATCCTTTCAATAAAGCAACCCAAATTATGAAAGAACTTGAAGAACAAAATATCAAAAATATTTTTATAGATTTTCATGGTGAGGCTACAAGTGAAAAAAGAGTCATGGCCATGATGTTTAATGGAAAAGTGAGTGGTATTTGTGGAACTCACACTCATGTGGGAACTGATGATTTACAAATAGTTGATGGAACTACATACTTAAGTGATATTGGATTAACTGGTTGCAGAGACAATGTCATAGGAATGGATGCAAAAAATCCAATAGATAAAGCAACAACTGGCTTAGGTGGGCACTTTACAATTTCTAGTTCATGTAAGTCTATTTTACAAGTTCTTGTGATGGATTTAGAAGATGGTAAATCAAAAGATGCTTTTAAAATAAAAATATTATGTGATAAAGATGAAGAGATAATTACAAAGGCACTTTTTGAATAGTATTTTAAACTCTTTTGATTTATATATTTTTTTAAAAGAAAAGAATTTAATAGATACAAAGTATAAATATTGGTGGCCAACAAACAGTGATTTTGAAGTTTTCATAGGTGCAATACTAACTCAAAATACAAAATGGATAAATGTAGAAAAATCTTTAGAAAACCTAAAAAAACTAGAACTTTTGGATTTAGAAAAACTTTCAACAGTTGATACAGATATTTTAATATCTGCAATTACTCCAAGTGGTTTTAAAAATCAAAAGTCAGTAAGAATCAAAAAAATATGTGAAAATATACTTGAAGAGTTTGGTGACTTTGAAATTTTTAAACAAAATGTTTCTAGGGACTGGTTACTTTCTCAAAAGGGAATTGGGGCAGAAACTTGTGATGCAATTTTGTGTTATGCTTGTCATAAAGAAGAAATGGTTGTGGATTCTTACACTAATAGATTAGTCAAAACCTTTGGATATGAGTTTGAAAGTTATGATGATCTCAAAGCTTGGTTAGAATATGGAATTAATGAAAATTTCGATAAAATTGACTCGCTTTATGATTATGACATTACATTAAATATGATATATTGTAGATTTCATGGCAAAATTGTAGAATTCATGAAAAATCAAAAAAAGTCTTAAAGGATTTATAAAAATGATTATTATTCCTCAAACTAAAGGTGGCGTTGGAAAATCAACAGTTGCTATGCAAGTAATAGCTCCATATTTGTATAAAAAACATGGGAAAAAGATTACTTACATAGAAATTGACGATGAAAATAATGATAGTCAATCATTTACAACAACTCAAATAGTAAATAAAAGAATGCTAAGAACAAACAAAGTAAGTGATTTGGATGAGCTTATTTTAATGGATGATAATCATGAAATAATTATAGATGTTGGTGGAAATAAAACTTCATCATTGGTTTTAGATGAGATTAAAAAAGTGGGTTCTTTTGGAAATCTAAAATGGATTATTCCTTTAGGTGATGGTGAGCTTGATGGAAAAAATGCAATTGCAACTATGAAAAAAATAAGAAAAATAGAACAAAGTCCCGATGAAAATATTATATTTGCACTAAACCGTGCAATATCTATGGAAAAAGATTATGTTGAAGAACAATTTATAAATTTCTTTGGACATAAATATTTAGCTTCAAATACGGTAATGTATGATTTTATGAAAGATCCAAAATACTTTACAGTAAAAAATGATAAAGTAATTACTATGAGCAGATATTTAGGTAGTACAGTTTGGGAAATGGCACACAATAATACTGACTTTAGGGAAAAAGCATTAAAAGCAAAAGAAGCTGGTGATGTTGCAAGTGCAAAAAAATATATATTTTTTAGAAGAGTGCAATCTGAAGCACAAGATTATGTTTTAAATGTATTAAATCCAATCTTTAAAGACTTGGATAAATGGTTAGAAAAAAAATAACATGAGTGATATGAGTTTCAAACAAGCAAAAGAGCTTGTTGAAAAATTAGAGTTAACAGAATTAACACTTAAAAAATCAACTGATGATATAGATAAGTCAAGTAAAAAATTTAATGAAGCTTTAAAAATGCAAGAGCATTTATTGAAACTTATGCAAGAAAAAGACAAAAAATTAGATATTTTAAAACTATTAGTAGTTTTAAATGTTGGATTTATTGGAGGCTTACTTGCTGGAGTTTTTTTATTTAAATAATAGGGATATTTATAATGGGTAAACAAGAAAAAATAGTATCAATGTTCAATGACATCGCTGGAACTTATGATGTAGCAAATAGAGTTATGAGTATGGGGATTGATAAAAGTTGGAGAAATAAAGCTTGTAATTTAGCTTTTTCTTTTTATGGTAAAAACAAAATAGAAAAGATAATTGATGTGGCTTGTGGTACAGGTGATATGCTTACTACTTGGCAAAAAGTAGCAGATAAAAATGCAATAGAGATTCAAAATAGAGTTGGAGTTGATCCAAGTGTTGGAATGATGGATGTGGCAAAAGTAAAATTGCCAGAAGTTGAGTTTATTGAAGCTGGTGCTGAATTACTTCCTTTTGATAGTGAAGTAGCTGATATAATTTCTATTTCTTATGGAATTAGAAATGTGGTTAAAAGACAAGAGGCTTTCCATGAGTTTGCTAGAACTTTAAAAAAAGATGGACTTTTAGTTATTTTAGAGTTTACAAAAAATGAAAAAAATTCTCCCCTTGATTATCTTACAGATTTTTATTTAAATAAAATTTTACCAACTGTAGGTGGACTTATTTCAAAAAATAAAGAAGCATATACATATCTACCAACTTCAATTGATGAATTTTTAACTCAAGATAATTTATGTTTAGAACTAAAAGAAGCAGGATTGGAACCTATTTATGTAAAAGGTTTTTCAATGAATATCTCAACACTATTTATTGCAAGAAAGGTTTGATTTAACATATGAATCAAGCCATTAGTGTCTCAACACTAAATAATCAAATTAAGTCTTTACTTGAAACTACTTTTATAGGTGTATATGTTCAAGGGGAAATTTCTAACTTGACATATCACTCTTCAGGACATATATATTTCTCTGTAAAAGATGAAAACTCTACAATCTCTTGTGTAATGTTTAGGGGAAATGCTCAATATTTAAAGTTTAGATTAGAAGTAGGCATGAAAATTATAATCTCTGGAAGTATCACAGCATACATTCCAAGGGGAAATTATCAATTAATGTGTACAAAAATTGACCCAGATGGTCAAGGTTCTCTTTCCCTTGCTTTTGAACAATTAAAAGAAAAACTTCAAAAAGAAGGACTTTTTGATTCAAATATTAAAAAAGCTCTTCCTAAATATCCTAAAACTATAGTAATGGTAACTTCTCCTACGGGTGCTGCTATTGAAGACATGAAAAAAGTTGCACAAAATAGATGGCCTTTGGCAAATCTTATTTTAATTCCTACTTTAGTTCAAGGTGAAGCTTCAAAATTTGATATAGTAAATTCTATAAAAAAAGCTGACAGCTTAAATTGTGATGTGATGATTGTAGGACGAGGTGGGGGAAGTATTGAAGATCTTTGGGCTTTTAATGAAGAAGTAGTAGCAAGAGCTATTTATGAAGCAAAAACACCTGTAATATCAGCAGTAGGACATGAAGTTGATTTTTTAATCTCTGATTTTGTAGCAGATGTTAGAGCTGCAACTCCTTCAAATGCCATGGAAATCGCACTTCCTGATAAAAATGAACATCTTCAATATTTGGATAATTTGCAAGTTGAATTTGAGAATAGATTTAAAAGAGTTCTTTATAATAAAGAACAAGTTATATTAAACTATAAAAAGTACTTTGAACAACACTCTTTAGACAAGAAGTTTTCATTTATTCAAAAAGAGATAGATTACTTAAAATCAAACTTTTCTAATACTTTGTCTCAAATATTAAGACAAAAACAAAATGAACTAAATTATCTAAAAAGTACTTATGAATCTAGTCATCCAGATAAAAAAATAAAAGATGGATATGTTCAAATTTCAAAAGATAATAAAGTCATTAGTTTAGAGAAAGTACAAGTTAATGAAGAAATAATATTAGAAAGTTCTAAATTGAAAGTTAGATGTAATATTTTAGATATTAAAAATATATAAAATTTAAGCTAAATATAGTAAAATATAATAAAAAATGATAACACACTATTAATAGGAGTTCAGTTCATATGGAAAATAAAAATAAAGACAATGCCGTAATTGATTACGCTAACACAAGTGAGTACATGAAGTTCGTATTAGGTTCTATGCAATACGCAATTGAGCTACCTAAAATCAGAGAGATTTTGACTTATCCAGAGATGATAACTGTTTTGCCAAATGTTCCTACATATATAAAAGGACTTATTAATTTAAGAGGTGAAGTTGTTCCTGTTGTAGATTTAAGAATTAAATTTAAAACTGGTGATATTGTAAATAATCAAAATACAGCTGTAATTGCTGTTGTAACAGAAGATAAAAGAATGATTGGTATTGTTGTTGATAAAGTTGATGATGTACAAAGACTTGATTTAACATCTTTATCTCCAGTATCTGAAATAGGTTCATCAATTCCCGCAAAATACTTAAAAGGTTTTGTAAGACTGCATAATAATGAAATGTTAGTAATAATGGACATTGAAACTGTTGTTAGTAAAGCAGAATTAGAGTAAAAAAGGTGACAGATGTCAGAGAGTTTACAAGATAGCATTAATAACTTAAAGAAACTAAGATTTCTTTTTGTAGAAGATGAAAAAGATTTATTAGATATTATTGCTGAAACATTAAAAAAATTAGAAGTAAACTTTCTGTTGGCCAAAAATGGACAAGAAGGATTAGATGTTTTAAAAGAGCATTCTAGTGAAGTCGATATAGTAGTAACTGATATTAGTATGCCTGTGATGAATGGCTTAGAGATGATAAAAGAAGCAAAAATTTTATATCCTCACTTGGATATTATTATAATGACAGCTCACACTGAAGCTAAATATAAGATTGAAGCTGCAAGTTATGGGGTAAATGATTATTTACTTAAACCATTTGATTTTATAAAATTTATTGAGTTGATTAATCAAAAAAAGTTAAACTAAATGTCTTTAGATAAGACTTTATTAAAAGAAATCTCTATTTTATATGTAGAAGATGATGATGTAATGAGAACAGAATTAGCTTCTTTACTTACAAATTTTTTCGCCCAAGTTTTTTGTGCTAGCAATGGAACTCAAGGCTTAGAAATATTTAAAAAAAATCATAAAAAAATCGATCTTATAATTAGTGATATTAACATGCCAAAAATGTCTGGTATTGATATGATAAAAGAAATTAGGAATTTAGACAAAGAGGTGGGAGTAATATTCTCAACTGCATACTCTGATAAAGAATTTTTAATTGATTCTATAAAATTAAAAATAGTTAATTATATTATAAAACCAATTGATATAAGAACTTTATTAGAATCGATTAGTGAGTTTGCAGAACACTTATCAGCTAAAAAAATCATTAAAACTAAAAATAAAGAGCTCTCTTTATACAAAGAAGCAATTGATATAAATAGTATAGTAATAAAAACAGATGTTCAAATGAATATAACTTATGTAAACTCTCATTTTTGTAAAATATCAGGTTTTTCAAAAACTGAACTTATTGGAAAAGAGTTTTCAAGTTTAAAGTATCATGATGTGAATATAAAAATCTATAATAATATGTTTGCAAAAATTTTAGATAATAAAATGTGGAAAGGGAAGTTAAAACAAATCACAAAAGATAATAATATCTTGATTTTAGATTCTTCTATAATACCTTCCCATGATGAAGATGGTAATATAAATGGCTCAATGATTATTCAAAGTGACATAACAAAAGATGTAAAAAAGCAAAGGGCGGTTGAAGTTGCTTTAATGAAAGAGAAAAGTGATATTTTCATAAAAACAAAAGAGACTTTTGCCAAAAACAGTGTTCAAATAAATGAGCTTGAAAATCAAGTTAAGCAACTCTTTGAAGAGTTAAGTAAAGCTGAGTTAGATAATGATAAATATCTAAAGCTTTTAGATAAGTATAAAGATGATATTAAAATTTTGACATCAAAAGTTAATAAATATGAAAAGAGTGAGATAAGTAATATAAAAGGCATCGATGTCTTAAAAATTCAAAAAGATAATGCAAATTTAAAAATTGAAATTAAAAGACTAAGAGATAATATGGAAAAGCTTATTATTAACTCTCAGAAAAAAATAAATCAATTAAGAAGTGCTTCAAATTTAGAAGTTGAGCATTTAGAAAAAGAGTTAGAAAAAGTTAAATCTTCGCATGCTTCTACAGATACAAAAGTATTATTGGAAAAGGCTAAATATTGGGAAGAAAAAGCAAAAGAAGAAAGAGTTAGAATTGAGGATTTAGAGAAAAGAGTTATGAATTTTGTTGATTCAAAAACCCTTTCAAAAATTTATAATGGGAGATAAAATTTTTATTTTATCTCTAAAGAAATAATTTTTTGCTCTTCTATAGGTTTATTTCCTTGATATTTACCAGTTGTAGGTACATTTTCTAGTTTTTTTACTACATCCATACCTTTTTTTACATAACCAAAAATTGTATGTCTACCATTTAACCAATAAGTTGGAACAGTAGTTATAAAAAATTGACTTCCATTTGTATTTGGCCCTGAATTTGCCATAGCTAAAATCCCTGGTTTATCAAATACTGCATTTGGTGAAAATTCATCTTTAAATGGTTTTCCCCAAATAGATTCTCCACCTCTTCCTGTACCTGTTGGATCTCCACCTTGAATCATGAAGTCTTTTATAATTCTGTGAAAAATCAAATTATTATAATAACCATTCTTTGCATGTGTTGTAAAGTTTTCAACTGCAAGTGGAGCCATGTCAGGTCTTAACTCAATCTCAATTGTACCTTGGGTTGTTTTTAAAATTGCTACAGGATTTGCAGCAAAAAGTGAAATAGCAAAAATTGCTAATATAAAGATTTTTTTCATTTTTTACCTTTGTTTTTTTAGGTCTAAAGTATATTATCTTAGCTTTTAAGAGTTTATTAAAAAAATAGTTTTTAGAAGTCTTTAATATTTATTGGATAAAATTATCGAAAATATGACAAGAAGGAAGAAAAAGTGGAAATGCCAGTTATCCCTCAACCAACATTTTATATATTCAAGTGTGAGCAAAGTGCACCTCCTGGGATGCCAAAACCTAGTTGTGTAACAGAAGAAAATAGAGATTTATTCAATTATTTAGCTCAAAAAATGATGGAAAAAGGTTTAATGGGACCTGTGCAAGCAATTAGAACTTCATGTCTAGGAAGATGTCAAATGGGTCCTGTACTTTTAGTAGAACCAGGACATACAATGTACTGTAAACTATCTAAGGAAAAAATAGATAAAATTGTGCAAGAACATATAATAGGTGGAAATCCTGTTCAAGAATTTATTATTCCAGAACAGTTTTGGGGTGAACCTATTAATTTAACAAAATAAAAGAGGAATTATGACAATTGATATGCTTTATAGCAAAATTCATAGAGCAACAGTAACTGATGCAAATTTGAATTATGTAGGTTCAATTACAATTGATGAAGAACTTATGGATGCATCAAGTTTAAGAGTTGGACAAAAAGTAGAAATAGTAAATGTAAATAATGGCGAAAGATTTGCTACTTATGTTATAAAAGGCAAAGCGGGAAGTAAAGACATGTGTCTAAATGGAGCAGCAGCTAGAAAAGTAGAAATTGGTGATAAAATTATTGTTATTGCTTATGCTTCTTACAGTGAAAAAGAATTAGAAAACTATAAGCCAATAGTTGTGCTTGTAGATGAAAAAAACAATGTAACTACTATAACAAATGAATTAATTGGGAGCGATCATGTTTGATGGAATAGATTTAAGCAAACTTAACCTAAATGATATTATGGGGCAAGTTCAAAATATGAGTGAAAAAGCAAAAGAAGATAATGCTTCAAAAATCTTTACATCAAAAGCAGGTGGAGGAATGGTTGAGTTATCAATTAATGGAAATTCTGAAGTTATAGATTTACAAATTGATGATTCTTTACTTGAAGATAAAGACTCTTTACAAATTTTACTGATTTCTGCTATGAATGATGTAATAAAACAATCAGATGAAAATAAAAAAATGATGGCTATGAACATGATGAGTGGTATGGGATCATTTGGTCAAAATAAATAATGAACAGACTTTTAGAAACTTTTGAAAACTACTTAAAATCTAATCTTCCAGTATCAAAAACTTTTCATCCTCATTTTGAAGATGCCTTAAGTTTAATGCTTGATGCTGGTGGAAAAAGATTTAGACCTATGCTTTTATTAAGTGTTGTAAACTCAAAAAATTCTCTTCTTGTAAAGAGTGCTCTTCCTGTAGCTTTAGGCTTAGAGATGCTACATACTTACTCTTTAGTTCATGATGACTTACCTGCTATGGATGATGCTGCTTTACGAAGAGGTTTTGAAACTTTGCATAAAAAGTATGATGAGGTAACGGCTATACTTGTAGGTGATGCTTTAAATACTGAAGCTTTTAATAAAATAGCAAATGCTCCACTATCTAGTGATGTTAAGATTGAGTGTATAAAAGTATTAGCAAGTGATGGTGGAATTGATGGAATGATTATTGGTCAAGCAATTGATTGTTTTTTTGAAAATCAAAAATTAGAATTATCTCAACTAGAATTTTTACATATTCATAAAACTGCAAAACTAATTGCAGGTAGTTTAAAAATGGGTGCAATTATTGCAAACTATGATTTGACTACTCAAGAAAAACTTTACAATTTTGGAATTGATATTGGACTTCTGTTTCAAATTCAAGATGATATTTTAGATGAAACACAAAGTTCTTTAGAAGCTGGAAAAACTACTCATAATGATGAAGCAAAAAACTCTTTTGTAAATTTACTTGGACTTGATGGTGCAATAAATGCTGCAAATGAACTTGCTTTGAAATGTGAAGAAAGTTTAAATTCTTTAGATGAAAACTTGTATGATTCACTGAATAATCTATTAATAAAATATATAAATCGGCATAAATAAATTACTTCTTAAACTCTTAGTCATCTTTACTCAATTTACTTGACAAAAATCAAAAATTTTATTACAATTTAGCACTCAAAAAAATAGAGTGCTAAAATTTACAAAATTTATAAAGAAACTTGATAGGAGAGTATATAATGACATTTAAACCACTAGGAAAAAGGGTTCTTGTAGAAAGAACTGAAGTAGAATCAAAAACTGCAAGTGGAATCATTTTAGTTGATTCAGCAAAAGAAAAACCAAATACTGCTGTTGTAAAAGCAATTGGTTCAGAAGTAACAGAATTAAAAGAGGGTGATACTATTGTATTTGAACAATATAGAGGTACAGAGTTCACTTTAGATGGACAAGATTATTTAGTATTAGAAATTGAAAATATTATAGGAGTTATGTAATGGCAAAAGAAGTATTATTTAGTGATTCAGCAAGAAATAGATTATATGCAGGTGTTGAGAAATTAGCAGATGCAGTAAAAGTTACAATGGGACCTAGAGGAAGAAATGTATTATTACAAAAATCTTTCGGTGCCCCTTCAATCACAAAAGATGGTGTTTCTGTTGCAAGAGAGATTGAATTAGCAGATACATTAGAAAATATGGGAGCACAACTTGTAAAAGAAGTTGCTTCAAAAACTGCTGATGAAGCAGGAGATGGAACTACAACAGCTACTGTTTTAGCTCACTCTATTTTTAAAGAGGGATTGAGAAATGTAACAGCAGGGGCTAATCCAATTATTTTAAAAAGAGGTATGGACAAAGCTACTGAAGCTATTTTAGTTAATTTAAAAGCAGCATCAAGAATTGTTGCAAATAAAACTGAAATAGAACAAGTTGCTACTATCTCTGCAAACTCTGATCATGCAATTGGTTCAATGATTGCAGAAGCTATGGAAAAAGTTGGAAAAGATGGAGTTATTACTGTTGAAGAAGCAAAAGGTATTTCTGATGAATTAGAAGTAGTTGAAGGTATGCAGTTTGATAGAGGATATTTATCTCCATATTTCGTAACAAATTCTGAAAAAATGATTACAGAATTAGCTAATCCATATATTTTATTATATGATAAAAAAATCTCTAACTTAAAAGAGATGTTGCCAATCTTAGAAGCAGTTAATCAAGCTGGAAGACCTTTATTAATTATTGCAGAAGATGTTGATGGTGAAGCATTAGCAACTTTAGTTGTAAATAGATTAAGAGGTTCGTTAAATATAGCAGCTGTAAAAGCTCCAGGTTTTGGTGATAGAAGAAAAGCTATGCTACAAGATATCGCTGTTCTTACAAATGGTACAGTTGTATCTGAAGAATTAGGTATGAAACTTGATACTTGTGGGATTGATGTACTTGGAACAGCTGCAAAAGTTGTGATTGATAAAGATAATACAACTATCGTAGATGGTGAAGGAAGTACTGAAGCTGTAAATGGTAGAGTAGCTCAAATAAAATCAGAAATTGAAAATACAACAAGTGATTATGATAAAGAAAAACTACAAGAAAGACTTGCAAAACTAAGTGGCGGAGTTGCAGTTATCAAAGTTGGAGCGGCTAGTGAAACTGAAATGAAAGAGAAAAAAGATAGAGTTGATGATGCATTAAGTGCAACAAGAGCTGCTGTTGAAGAAGGTATTGTAATAGGTGGTGGAGCTGCATTAATCAGAGCTGCTGCAAAAGTTAAACTTGACCTTACAGGTGACGAAGCTATCGGAGCTGCTATTGTTTTAAGAGCTATTAAAGCACCTATGAAACAAATTGCAATCAATGCTGGATTTGATGCTGGTGTTGTTGTAAATGAAGTAGAAAGATCTGCAAATGAAAATATCGGATTTAATGCTGCAACTGGTGAATATGTAGATATGTTTGAAGCTGGAATCGTAGATCCTGCAAAAGTTGGAAGAATCGCAATGCAAAATGCTGTTTCAGTTGCTTCATTATTATTAACTACAGAAGCTACAGTTACTGATATTAAAGAAGAAAAATCTGCTCCTGCTATGCCAGATATGGGTGGTATGGGCGGAATGGGAGGTATGGGTGGAATGATGTAAGAATAGATTAAATCTATTTTTACCTTTTCTCTTATATCAAAAAGGATTATTTTTAATAATCCTTCCATTTAAATTAGAAATAAAAAAAGGCCCTTTATAAAAAGGGCCTTTTTAACTTTTGAAGCTTACAAACTTTGTAAACTCAAGCTTTGGTAAAATAAAGCTTTTTAATTCTTAAAGATTAACAATAAATTTTGGTATAAATTCTACCACTGTAGAAGTACTCTCATTTAAACCTCCATATTGTTTTGGATATTGTAATTATATCCAAATGTAAACTTAAAGTAAAACTTATATCTATATATTATACTTTTTTAGATGAATTAAAGAGTCTAGATGCATCGTAATATAGGGGTTTATTTCTTTTCCAATATATTTATAAAATTTAATATTATTGATTGTAGTTACTAGTCCAAAATCATCAAAATTGTTAAAATTTTCAAGTTTTCTATGGGTATTTATATATCTTGTTTGATAATCATCAAAAATATAAGAGTCAAAAGAGGGTGAAACTTTTCCATTTTTTACAAGATCAGTGCCTATTTCAGAAATTCCTGGACAATTAATATCATAATAAACTACATTGTCAATATTTGTACTAAGAGGATAGGCTTTACAAACTGTTGGTCGATTTTCATAAATTGTACATTTAAAGTCTTCAATATAAGGGCATAAACTTTTTCCATCACTTAATAATATAGTAGCTTTTAAATATCCCATATCACCAAAGATAAATAAAATAGGAAAGTTTTTATATACACTTTCAAAATCTTCAAGAATTATTTGACAGTAAACACTTCCTTTTCTTCCATCACAGCATCTAGCTTCACAAGTTTCGCAGCTAGAAAAAAAGATATCTTTGTCAATTTTTAAAAATGATTTGATATTGGCTCCTTGAAATAAAAAAGAATTGTATCAAAAAATGCTAAAAGTAATATATCATGTATATTTTTGTACAATATCACTTTAAAATAAAAAAGGCTAATTTATGTGTGGAATTGTTGGGTATATTGGGAATAAAAAAACAGAAGATATTTTATTAGATGGTTTAAAAGAGCTTGAATATAGAGGTTATGATAGTGCAGGAATTGCATTATTGAGTGATGACAAAATAGAAGTATTTAAAGCTTTAGGGAAATTAAAAAATTTAGAAGAAAAAGTAAAAACAGATCATACTTACCATTTAGGAATTGGACATACTAGATGGGCAACCCATGGAAAACCAACAGAACTAAATGCACACCCACACTTAGGTCAATATTCATATGTTGTACATAATGGAATTATTGAAAACTATAAAGAACTAAAAGAAGAGTTACAAGCTGCTGGTCATAAGTTTGTATCTCAAACAGATACTGAAGTTATTGTTCATTTGTTTGAATTTTATAACAATAAATTAAATGATTGTAAAACTTCTTTTGAAAATACAATAAAAAGATTAGAAGGTGCTTTCTCTATACTTTTGATTTCAAAATCTTGCCCAAATGATATATACTTTTTTAAACATGGTTCACCTTTAATTATAGCGCGGGGAAATGAGAAAGAGGAAGTTTTATTCGCTTCTTCAGATGCACCATTAATAGGACTTGCAAATGAAGTTGTATATTTAGAAGATGGTTGTGGAGGAGTAGCAAGTGCTAAACGAATAGAATTTTTCGATGAACAAAGAATTTCTTGGGGAGTATTACCAACATCAAAACAGTTTGTTCAAAAAGATGGATATAGATTTTTTATGGAAAAAGAGATTCATGAACAATGTGTAGTCACAAGTGATGCAATGCTTGGAAGAATGTGTGATGAAAAGGTAGATTTTGAAGAGTTTGATTCTTCTATAATTGAAGGAATTGAAGAGATTAAAATCTGTGCTTGTGGTACATCTTTTCATGCAGGACTTACAGCTTCTTATCTTTTTGAAAGATTAGCAAAGGTTAGATGTAGTGTGGAAATTGCAAGCGAATTTAGATATAAAGAACCTCTATTAAACAAAAATACACTTTTTATAGTTATCTCTCAAAGTGGTGAAACTGCAGATACTTTGGAAGCCTTAAAAATGGCGAATAAAGAGGGTCTTAAATCAATTGTAGTTTGTAATGTTGATAACTCATCTATGACAAGAGTTGCTAATTATTCAGTTCTAACAAGAGCTGGTATTGAAAAAGGGGTTGCTTCAACAAAAGCATTTTCTACTCAAACAGTTGTTTTATGGATGATGGCACTTTATTTTGCACAATATAAAAACTCACTTAGCATTGAAGAAATGAACAGTGAATTAAAGGCTTTAAGAGAAGTTCCAAAATCACTTAAAGTTCATGATTCTACCCATGAAAAGACAAAAAGATTATCAAAAAGATATCTTCACGGTCATGGGTTCTTCTTTATTGGAAGAGACGTATTCTTCCCTTTAGCTTTAGAGGGTGCTTTAAAATTAAAAGAGATATCTTATTTACATGCTGAAGGTTATCCAGCAGGTGAAATGAAACATGGACCGATAGCTTTAGCAGATCCAGAACTTTTTACAATAGCTCTTATGCCACAAAATTTATTATATGATAAAATAAAATCAAATGTAGAAGAACTAAGTGCTAGGGATAGTACTATTTGCGCTATTTCACCACTTGATTTTGAATTAGCAGATGATTATATAAAAACAAATAAGTATGAGCATTATATGCTAGAATTTTTTGAAATGTTAGTTGTTTTACAACTGTTTTCTATGGAAATTTCAGTACGACTTGGCAATGATGTAGATATGCCAAGAAACTTAGCGAAGTCAGTAACAGTCGAGTAAAAGGTTTTTCTTAAAAATACTAATTACAATATAGTTTAAAGTTATAAAAGTAAATTTTGGATAAAATTCGTAACTTTTTATAAAAGTGTTCAAGCTTTTAATTTTATTTTTAATTTTAACTTTAATTAGTTGGAAAACGAAAATGGAAAACAAAAGAATGGAAAACGATAAAGATAAGATTTAAAAATTCTTTTCAAAAGATTTGAAAAGTAATTCAATTTTAGCTTTTGGAAAACAAAGGAATGGAAAACAAAAATGGAAAACAAAACAGAATATTTATTTACTAGTGAAGTAGTAAGCCCAGGTCACCCTGATAAGTGTGCAGATATAATAGCAGATACAATTGTTGATAAATTAATTATCGGAGATAGCAAAAGTAGAGTTGCCTCAGAAGTTTTTGTTGCAGGTAAACATGTTGTTATTGGTGGAGAAGTTACTTCATCTACAAATTTATCTGAGCAAGATTACAAAGACTTAGTAATTGATGCTCTAGCAAAAATTGGGTATAATGGTCATCCTCATTTTACAAAAGAGGAGTGTTTACACCCTGATGATGTAAATGTACAAGTTTTATTAAATAGACAATCTCCTGATATTAATCAAGGTGTTGATCAAGTTGATGGTGAAACTGGTGCTGGAGATCAAGGAATTATGTTTGGTTATGCAAATAGTGAAACAGCAAACTTTATGCCAAGTGCAATTACATATGCAAGAATGCTTATGGAAAAAGTTTATACTTACGCTTTAGCAAATCCAGATGTTTTAGGTGTTGATATTAAAACACAAGTTACTGTTGATTATGAAACAAAAGAGAATTTTGAAAATTGTTTACCAAAACATATTCATACTATCGTTGTTTCAGCTCCTTGTGTATCTACAATGAATATAGATACAGTAAGAAAATTAATCTTGGGATTAATTAAAGATACAGATTTACCAAAAGAGTTATTTGATTTAGAAAAAACTATTATTCATATTAACCCAACAGGAAAATATGTATCACACTCTTCTTTACATGATTCAGGATTAACAGGAAGAAAACTTATTGTTGATTCTTTTGGAGGATATGCACCAATTGGTGGTGGAGCTCAATCAAGTAAAGATTATACAAAAGTTGATAGAAGTGGATTGTATGCAGGTAGATGGATAGCAAAACATATCGTTGCATCTGGAATTGCTAAAAAAGCAATTGTTCAACTGTCTTATGCAATTGGTGTTGCTAAACCAACTTCGATTTCTGTTGATACTTGTGGGACTTGTATTGATGGATTAAATGATGATATTTTATCTACATTTGTACATGATAGTTTTTCGTTAACTCCAAACTGGATTACGAAAAAATTCAATTTAGATAAACCTAGTGTTGATACTTTCCTTTATGCAGATGTAGCAGCACGAGGACAAGTTGGACAAGAGGATTATCCTTGGGAACAACTTGATGAATTAGACAAGTTTATAAGTTTGAAGAAATAGTTTTAAGAAGGATATATAATGGATTTGAAGAATTTATTTAATAAAATAAAATTTGATAGTAAAAAAGAACAACCAACAAAAAAAGATGCACCAAGTCATTGGATAAAGTGTCCAGAATGTAGTTCTTTGATGTTTTTTAAGGAAGTAGAGTCTCAAAACAATATATGTCCTAAATGTAATTTTCATATGAGAATTGGTGCTAAAAGAAGAATCGAAATCATATGTGATGAAAATTCTTTTGTAGAATATGATAATGATTTAATTCCAAATGACCCATTAAACTTTGTTGATAGTAAATCTTATAAAAAAAGAGTTGATGAAGCTGTTAAAAAAACAGGAAGAGACTCTTCTGTTGTAAGTGGTGAATGTACTATCAATGGTATTGGTGTTCAAATGGCAATTTTTGATTTTGCTTTTATGGGTGGAAGTTTAGGTTCAGTTGAGGGTGAAAAGATTGTTAGATGTGTAAATCGTGCACTAGAAAAGAAACAAGGTGTTATTATTGTTTCTGCTTCGGGAGGTGCTAGAATGCAAGAATCAACTTTTGCTCTTATGCAAATGGCTAAAACTTCTGCAGCACTAAAAAAACTTGATGCTGCTGGACTTCCTTATATCTCAGTTTTAACTGATCCTACTATGGGTGGAGTTTCTGCTTCGTTTGCTTTTTTGGGTGATATTATAATGGCAGAGCCAGGTGCATTAGTTGGATTTGCAGGGCAAAGAGTTATTAAACAAACTATTGGAGCAGATTTACCTGAAGGCTTCCAAAGAGCTGAATTCTTACTTGAAAAAGGTTCAATTGATATGGTTGTGAATAGAGCAGATATGAAAAAAACTCTTTCTGATTTATTAACAATGTTTTCAACCAATACTATTCAAGTTAGTTAATGAATAATAATCGTTTTGAAGAACTTTTAGGATTTGATCCTAAAAGTTCTTCAAATGAGTTATATGCTTTATGTGACTTTCAAACTCTAAAAAATAAAAATATTTCCTTTGAAAGATTCTTAGAACTTTGCGAAAAGTTTGATGCAAAAATTATTCAATACAGAGATAAACTTTCAAATTATCAAACAAAAAAAGAAAACCTTTTTTATCTAAGAAGCAAAACAAATATTCCAATAATCATAAATGATGAGATAGATTTAGTACAATATTGTGATGGTTTACATTTAGGACAAGAAGATTTTGATAAAATTAATTCAAATAAACAATTAGTTGTAAAACTAATAAGAAAAAAAATTGGAAATAAGCTTTTGGGTCTTTCTACACATAATGAAAAAGAGATATTAGAAGCAAATAATTTGGATTTGGATATGATAGGACTTGGAGCTTACAGAACAACTACAACGAAAGATGTGAGTGTAATGTTAGGTAATAAGATATCTTATCTTGCAAAGATCTCAAAGCATCCAGTTTGTGCTATAGGTGGAGTAAAGATTACTGAACTCATAGCAAATATTTCTTTTAATGTAGTAGGATCAAGATTATATGATTAAAATAAATATCTATCAAATAGCAAAATCTTCAAATGATGAGTTTAATAAAATTATAGAAGATTTTATAAAAATGTCTTCAAAGTATGCAAAAGTTGAAATATATAACTTATTTAATAAAAAAATTGGAAAAGCTCAAACTATTTCAGATATAGAAGCAAAGAAATCTTATAGTGAAGTTTTTGAACCTTTTTTAAATAATGGGTATAATATTGCATTAGATGTTCTTGGAAAGAAAGTTGATAGTTATGAATTTGCACAATTATTACAAAATAATGCAGTAATTAACTTTTTTATTGGTGGTGCTTTTGGATTTGAAACATCTTTTTTACATAAATGTGATAAAAAAATTAGTTTAAGTGAACTTACATTTGCTCATAAAATAGCGAATATAGTACTCCTAGAACAAATTTTTAGAGCTTTGTGTATAAATAATAACCATCCCTATCATAAATAATTTAGATAATTTTGAGTATAATGTCGAAATTTTTAGATTAAGGGTTAAAAGTGGCGAATACAAAACAAATAGATGAGTTAAAAATTATTTTAGCAGAAAGAAAAGAATTAATAGAAAAAAATATTCAGGGGAGTAGAGACAGTCTAGATTCTTTAAAAAATTCAGAGTGTAATGATGATTATGATTATGCTGAGGTTTCAAGTGATTCGTTCAAGGAAGGGATTATTGCGAATCAACAATCTAAAGAGTTAAGTGAGATTGAAGATGCACTTAAAAGAATAGATAACAAGACTTATGGTATTTGTGAGATGTGTGATGAATCAATTGCAATTGGAAGATTAAGAGCAAAACCATTTGCAAAATTTTGTACACCTTGTAGAGAGATTTATGAGAGTGAGAATAATTAAATCTAAAGGATAATTTATGGGACTTAAAAAATATATAGCTTTTTCATTGTTGTTAATAATCGCAGTTTATATATTTGTTTTCAGTATACAAACAGGTAATTATACAGTAAGCATTTTAGATTATTCACGTGCTTTACCAATAGCAGTTTGGGTTGTATTACCTCTTGTTGTACTTTTTTTAGTAACTATTTTACATATAGTTTTTTATGGTTTTAAGAACTATTTACAAGCAAGTGCTATAAAAAAAGACGAAGAGAATATAATTGAGTTTTTTAAAGATTTATTATTAGGAAATAATTCTAATAAGAAATTTAAACAAAAAGCATTGAAAGAGTTAGCTGATATTTTAGTACAAATGAAATTGTCTCCGAAAGTTGAAAATTTTGAATCTTCAAATAATGATATTAAGATTATTGTAAATAATATGATTAAAATCAATTCTGGGGAGTATGTAAGCGATAAGTCTTTTAAATTTAATAAAAATGGACAAGTTGCTCAAAAAAATATTTTAAATAAAGTAAATGAAGATGTTGATTATGCAATTGATGTTTTGAAAAAATCAAAAGATTTTTCAGATAAAATTGTAAAAGCTGCATTTTTTAATGTAGTAAAAAATAAAAGTATGACTACAATTAAAAAACTTCTTGATGGTTTAAAACTTGATAAAGAGATGGTTTTAGAACTTATGAAAAAAGATTCTGATAATTCAGAATTTGCATTAGAACATGATGCAATTATTAAATATACAAAAGATGTTGAGTTTGATAAAGAAGATTATTTAACTTTTGCTAAACTTTATAAAAAATCTATTCAACCAGATGAACTTATAAAAATGTTTGAAACAATTTCAAATGACAATGAGTTGGCAATGGATGCATATTTGGTTGTTTTATTTGAATATGAAATGATTGACAAGGTTAGAGAGACTTTAAATGGTTATAAAAAAGAAGAATATCAATCTTTCAGAGCTCTTTTAGATTTAAAAGATTCAGGTAAATATTATACTTTAGAGAATCTTTGTTATAACAAATAATATGAAAAAACTTGATTTTAGCCAACCCTTAATGGTGTTGGCTCCTCTTGCTGGATATACAGACTTACCTTTTCGTGCAGTTGTTAAAAAGTTTGGTGCAGATTTGACTATTTCTGAAATGATTTCATCAAATGCGCTTGTTTACAATTCTCAAAAGACTTTTAAAATGATAGAAAAATCACCTTCAGAAGATCCTTACTTTGTACAAATTGCAGGTAATAAAGCAGAATTAGTTCGTGATGCTGTTGAGATACTAAATGACATGGAAGGTATTGATGGGATTGACTTAAACTGTGGTTGTCCTGCTCCAAAAGTTTTTAACCATGGAAGTGGTTCTAATCTTTTGGGTGATTTGAAAAAATTAGAGGAAATTTTAGGAACAGTAAAAAAATATAATAAAAAACTTTATACTAGTGCAAAAGTTAGAATTGGGGTAAATGAAAAAATTCCAGTAGAAATAGCAAAAGCAGTAGAAGCTTGTGGAGTTGATTTTATTTCAGTACATGGAAGAACAAGAGCTGGAAAATATAAAGCACCAGTTGATTATGATGCAATTAAAGCAATAAAAGAAGCTGTTTCAATCCCAGTTATTGCAAATGGTGATATAAAAGATTATGCAAAAGCAAAAGAAGTACTTGCTCATACAAAAGCAGATGGACTAATGATTGGACGAGGTGCTATTGGTAAACCTTGGATTTTCTACCAATTAAAACATGGGGTAGAAGATATAAGTGAAGATATAAAAAAAGCTATAATATTAGAACATTATGATGCAGTGTTAAGATTTCATGGTGAACATGGAGCGATTATGTTTAGAAAACTGCTTCACTCTTATTCTAAAGGCTACAATGGTGCCTCAGAATTTAGGGATATAATTAATACTATAAAAGAGCCAGATATTATGAGAGATACAATTGAAAGCTTTTTTACATCAAATGAGTTACAAAATTAAAATAGATTAAACTTTTAAAGGGCAATGTGTGAAAGAAAATTATTATGAGTTAGTGATAAATGTAAAAAGTTCACAAGAGTTGTTCATAGATTTATTAACTCAATTAACTCAAGGTGCAGTTGAGATAGAAGAAAATGTACTTATTTCAAGAAGTGAAGAGAATTTGGAAGATGTCGAACTTGGAATTAATGAGTTTGCAAAAGCTTTAGGAGTTGAGTGTAAGACTTCTATAGAAGTGAAAAAAAATGAAGATTGGATAAAAAAGTATCAAGAATCTGTAAAAGCAGTAGAAGTTGGTAAATTTTTTGTAAGACCATCTTGGATTGAAGCTAAAGATGATAAAATTGATATCATCATAAATCCAGCACTTTCTTTTGGTTCAGGTCATCATGAAACAACAAATAGTTGTTTAGAAGCTATTTCTAAATACATGAAAAATGAATATGAAGTTCTTGATGTAGGGTGTGGAAGTGGTATTTTATCAATTGCAGCTAGTAAATTAGGGGCAAAAGTTGATATTTGTGATACGGATGAAGTTTGTATTGAAAGTTCAAAATCAAATTTTTTACTAAACAATGCACAATTTAACAATGCATGGACAGGAAGTGCAATGCTTTCTAATAAGAAGTATGATTTTGTTATTGCAAATATCGTTGCAGATGTTTTAGTAATGATTTCAAAAGAGTTGAAAAAATGCTTAAAAGAGGGGTCTACCTTAGTATTATCAGGGATATTAGATAATCATTTAAATAAAGTGTTGAAAAAATTTGAAGATTTAGAACAAATTGAGGTAATTCAAAAAAATGAATGGGTTACCCTTGTATTAAAAAAAGGAGTTTAGTTTGAAAAATAAGAAAAACAATAAACAAGACAAAAATAATAATAACAATAATAACAATAATTTTTTTAGTAATAATCCATTATTAGTTTTTGTTTTATTTTCACTAGTTACAATTATGGCTTTTAAAGCCTTATTTCCAGAAGAGCAAGGAACTGCGACAAACCAAAATATCCAAGCATTTGGACAAACAAAGCATAAAACTATTGCTTATTCTGACTTAAAGAATTTAATTAGTAGTGGAAAAATTCAATATGTGGGAATTGGAAATACTAATATTAAAGCTGTGTCAAAACCAAATGGTGCTGATATTACAACTTATACGGCAAGAAGAGTAGTTCCAGATAGTACCTTGATTCCTATGTTAGAAAAAAATGGAATAGATTATGGTGGAGTTAATGAAGAAAATGTTTTAGCTGATATTTTATTTGGATGGGTTTTACCTATATTTATATTCTTTGCAATTTGGATGTTCTTAGCTAAAAGAATGTCAAAATCAATGGGTGGTGGAAGTGGAGGAATCCTAGGAATTGGATCTTCTAAAAAAATGATAAATTCAGAAAAACCAAATGTAAAATTTGAAGATATGGCTGGAAATAAAGAGGCTAAAGAAGAAGTTCAAGAAGTAGTTGATTTCTTAAAAGACCCTGATAGATATGTAAAACTTGGAGCACAGATTCCAAAAGGTGTTTTACTAGTAGGACCTCCAGGTACTGGTAAAACTTTACTTGCAAAAGCAGTTGCTGGTGAAGCAGATGTTGAGTTCTTATCAGTATCTGGTTCTGCATTTATTGAGATGTTTGTTGGGGTTGGAGCTTCAAGAGTTAGAGACCTGTTTGAACAAGCAAAAAAAGTTGCACCTGCAATTATTTTTATTGATGAAATTGATGCTATTGGTAAATCTAGAGCTTCAGGTGGACCAATGGGTGGAAATGATGAAAGAGAACAAACTCTAAATCAACTTTTAGCAGAAATGGATGGATTTGCAACAGAATCTGCACCTGTTATTGTACTAGCTGCAACAAACAGACCAGAAGTTCTTGACCCTGCATTATTAAGACCAGGAAGATTTGATAGACAAGTTTTAGTTGACAAACCTGACTTCGAAGGTAGAAAAGAGATTTTAAATGTACACATTAAAGGTGTAAAAGTTGGTACTGATGTTGACTTAGTTGAAGTTGCTAGAATGACAGCTGGACTAGCAGGGGCAGATTTAGCAAACATTATTAATGAAGCAGCACTACTAGCCGGAAGAGCAAAAAAAGAAGAAGTTACATATACTGATTTTAAAGAAGCGGTTGAGAGACAAATTGCTGGTTTAGAGAAAAAATCAAGAAGAATTTCTCCAAAAGAGAGAAAAATTGTAGCTTACCATGAATCTGGGCATGCTTTAATTGCAGAGATTACAAAAGGTGCTAAAAAAGTAAATAAAGTATCAATTGTTCCAAGAGGACTTGCAGCTTTAGGGTACACATTAAATAATCCAGAAGAGAATAAATACTTAATGCAAAAACATGAGTTAATAGCAGAAGTTGATGTATTATTAGGTGGTAGAGCAGCAGAAGAGGTATTTATCAAAGAGATTAGTACAGGTGCTGGAAATGACTTAGAAAGAGCAACAGATATAGTTAAATCTATGGCTTCTATCTATGGTATGAGTGATATTGCTGGATTAATGGTTTTAGAAAAAAGATCAAATCAATTTTTAGGTGGTCAAACACAAAAAGACTTCTCTGATAATATGGCAAAAGATCTTGATACTCATATTAAAACTGTATTAAATGAAAGATATGAAATTGTTCTTCAATCTTTAAGAGAGAATAGTGATGCAATCGAGGAAATGACTAAAGAATTACTTGAAGTAGAAGTTATCTCAGGTGTTAGAGTAAGAGAAATTATTAAAGCAAACGGTGGAGTTGTTTTTGAAGAAGAAGATTTACATTCTGATAAAATAGAAAATAATGTTGAAGTAGATAAAGCTACTCCTGAAACTTCTGAAGATAAAAAAGAAGATGAACCTTCTACTAATGATGAAGATTCATCTAATAAAGATGAGAAAAAAGATGATTAATAATTTTGTAGCAAAAGAGGGAAGAGTATATATTTATATCTCTTTTGCTATTTTTGTATTTTCATATTTGTTTATATGTGATACATTGGCTTTTATAACTTTTGTAATAACATTATTTCTAATATTTATTTATAGAAATAATTTAAAAATAAAAGTAAAAGTTGATTCTTTAGTTTCTCCCATAAGTGGGGAAATTATTGCAATTGATAAATTAAATTCTCAAAATATAGTATATGTAAATGTAGGAATATTGGATTCTCACATATTAATTGCTCCAAAAGATTCTTTATTTAAAGAAGAATTTCATAGAAATGGCCTTAACTTTTGTACAAATAGTTATAAAGCAAAAGAATTAAATGAAAAAAGAGTATTAAAATTTGATGATATTAGATTAGAATTGATATCTGGAAGATTTAATATTTCACATGAATTTAACAATGTGGGAAATGTAAAACAATATGATAAAATAGGTGTTTTTATAAATGGTATTGTAAAAATTTATATTCCATCTTCTTATCCTTTAAATCTAAAATTTGCACAAAAATTAAAAGTAGGAGAAGTTTTATAAACTTTTCCTTGACAAATCATATTTTATAAAATATAATTATCTTCTAAACTTAATAGGAGAGCGTAATGAAAAATATTGATTTTTTCAAAAATAATTTTACCAAAAGTACAAATTCTCAACTTCTCCTCAAAAACTTCCTCTAACATTTATTATATAAATACAATTTAATTCCCGTACAAGTTTTTCTTTTATTTAAAAAAAGATATAATATGCCCAATTTACAAAGGTTACAAGATGGATAAAAATAGAATTATAGTATTAGATACAACATTAAGAGATGGGGAACAAAGCCCTGGTTGTTCTATGAATACTGATGAAAAGATTAAAGTTGCTTTGCAATTAGAAAAGTTAGGAGTTGATGTTATTGAAGCTGGTTTTGCAGCAGCTAGTCCTGGGGATTTTGATGCTGTTTCAAGAATAGCTGAAGTTGTTAAAAACTCAAGTATTTGTTCTTTAAGTAGAGCAATTGAAAATGATATTAAACAATCAGGATTAGCAGTGCAAAAAGCTGCAATGCACAGAATTCATACTTTTATTGCAACTTCTCCAATTCATATGAAATATAAATTAAAAATGAGTGAAGCTGAAGTTATCAAAAGAGCTGTTCATGCAGTTGAATATGCAAGAACATTCGTTGATGATGTAGAGTTTTCTTTAGAAGATGCAGGAAGAAGTGATATATCTTTTATGAAAGAGGTTATGGATGCAGTAATTGCTGCAGGGGCAAGTACAATTAACTTACCAGATACTGTAGGATATAGATTACCAACAGAATTAGGTGCAATGGTAAAAGAATTAAGTGATTTTGCAGGAGATAGAGCAATAATCTCAGTTCACAATCACAATGACTTAGGATTGGCAACAGCGAATACTTTAGCTGCTGTTTTAAATGGTGCTAGACAAATAGAAGTTACAGTTAATGGTTTGGGTGAGCGAGCAGGGAATTCTGCTTTAGAAGAGGCTGTAATGGCTATTAAAACTAGAAAAGATGCCTTTGGTGATTTATATACAAATATAAATACAAAAGAGATTTATCCATCATCTAGATTAGTAGCAACAATTACAGGTGTTGAACCACAACAAAATAAAGCTATTGTTGGTAAAAATGCATTTGCCCACGAAAGTGGAATTCACCAAGATGGTATGTTAAAAAATCAAGAAACATATGAAATCATGAAGCCTGAAGATATTGGTGTTTATAAAGACTCTAATTTAATCTTAGGAAAACATAGTGGGCGTGCTGCGTTTAGAGATAAAATAGAGCACTTAGGATTTGATAAGATTTCTGATGAAGAATTAAATACTGCATTTGAAAAATTTAAAGCCTTAGCTGATAAGAAAAAAGATGTTACAGATGATGATATTAGAATGTTAGTTACAGATGAGTCATTAAATCATGACAAAACTTATGAATTAGTTGGATTACAAATTTCTGATTGTTCATCTGGAACTCCAATGGCATCTGTATCAATCAAATATAAAGATGAAGTTATGATTGAGGCAAATATTGGCAATGGTACGATGGATGCAATTTTCAAAACTATTGATAGACTTACAGGGTATAGTGGTGAGTTACAAAGTTATAATGTAACTTCAGTTACTGAAGGTAAAGATGCCTTGGCAAAAGTAACTACAAGAGTTGTTTTTGATGAATCTTCACCATCATTTGTAGGGCATGGTTTGAGTATTGATACTATGCTTGCAACTGCAAAAGCATACTTAGGTGCACTTAATTCATACCTTTCTCAAAAAGAAAGATTATCTAAAAACAATGAACATCAAATTTAATATAAGAGATTAATCTCTTATATTATTTCTTCTTTATAATTATCCTTTTAAAACTTTTATTTTATTTTATTTTGGTAATATAATATAAATTTAACAAAAGGTGCGCTTTAAACTATGATGCAGTTTAACTTTTTCTTGAAATTATTAAAAGATTCATTCAGAGATCTTCTTCCAATAATTTTAGTAATTTTATTTTTTCAATTAGCAATTTTACAAACAGTACCACCAGGGTGGATATCAACAAGTATTGGTTTGATTATTGTAGGTGTTGGACTTGCAATCTTTTTACAAGGTTTGGAAATAGGAATATTTCCAGTTGGGGAAAGCCTTGCTAGAGATTTTGCAAAATCTGGATGGACAATTTGGATTTTAATATTTGGATTTATGATAGGTTTTGGTACAACCATTGCCGAACCAGCACTTGCTGTAATTGCAGATAAGGCAGCTTCAATTTCTAGTGGTAGAATTGATGCTTCTGTTTTACGGTTTGTTGTTGCTGGTTCTGTTGGATTTGCAATTTTACTTGGTGTTTATAGAATAATAAAAGGTCATCCAATTCACTATTACATAATAGTAGGATATCTTTTTGTTGTAAGTATTACATTTTTTGCTCCAAAAGAAATTATTGGGCTTGCATACGATTTAGGTGGAGTTACAACTTCAACTGTAACCGTTCCACTTGTTGCAGCTCTTGGTATTGGATTAGCTTCAAATATAAAAGGACGAAATCCTGTAATTGATGGATTTGGACTTATTGCTTTTGCTTCACTTACTCCTATGATTTTTGTTCAAATCTATGGAATAGCTGTTTATTCTTTAGTTGATGCAAAAGATGTGGCCGAAGTGGTAATTAATCCAATTATCTCTTCACCAAAAGATATAACAGTAAGTTCTGTAATAATGGGAATAATAGCAGTTATAAAAGATGTAACGCCAATATTACTTATTATTTTATTTTTCCAATATGGTGTATTGAAAAAAAGTATTCAAAATATAAAAACTGTTTTTTTAGGATTTATTCTTGTTATTATTGGGTTATATGCATTTATATTAGGATTAGAACTAGGGTTATTTAGCCTTGGTGAAACGATGGCTTATGAATTAACAAAAAGTAAGTCAGTATTAGTAATTTATGCATTTGCATTTGCTATTGGATTTTCTACAACGATGGCAGAACCTGCACTTATGGCCATTGCAAAAAAAGCAAAAGAGATTAGTGATGGTAGAATAAATGATTTTGCACTAAGGTTATTTGTTGCACTTGGAGTTGCAATTGGTATTGCTCTTGGTGCATTTAGAATAGTTGATGGTGGACATATTCATTATTATATTATTGTAGGATATATTCTTGTTATAATATTAACTTTTATAGCACCAAAGTATATTATTCCTATAGCTTATGATAGTGGAGGAGTTACAACTTCAACAGTAACTGTTCCTTTGGTTGCAGCACTTGGAATTGGACTTGCAACAAATATTCCTGGAAGAAGCCCACTTATTGATGGTTTTGGACTTATTGCCTTTGCTTCATTATTTCCTATGATTACTGTTATGCTTTATGGGATATTAACAGAAAAACTTGGGGTTAAATCAGATACTCAAATTGAAGCTGAAAATATCTTACGAGACAATTTAGTTGATGCTGAGAATATGGATTTAGCAACTGTAAATATTGATGGAAGTAATAGAAGACACTCATTACCGATGGATTTTTATGCGGTTGCAATAATAGTTCCAAAAGATAAAAAAATAGATGCCATTCAAGCAGCTAGTAAAGCTGGTGCAAATGGCGTTACAGTCTTAAGAGCAGATGGTATGGGACTTGGAAAAATGCACAATTTTTATAGAACATCTTTTGAAGCAAATGATTCTTTACTTCTGTTTTTATTGCCAAAAGCTAGGGTAAATCCTGTAATAAAATCAATTATTCATTCCCTTCATATAACAACAGAAGGAAAAGGTATCGCTTTTGCTTTTCCTTTAACTCATATGAAAGGGATTAGTTTAAGTAGACATGATATTTTTCAAAATAGAAAAGATAGAAAAGATGAAAATGAAGAAAATAAAGAAGAAGAATTAATAAAAGAAGATGAAAGTAATAAATAATTTAGAACAAATTAAAGAGAAGATAACTTCGAAAGAGGCTTTGATTATATACTTCTCTTCTAAAAGTTGTTCAGTGTGTAAAGTGTTAAAACCAAAAATAGAAAAAGAAATTTCAACTTATTTCGATAAAATTAGTTTTTTCGAAATAAAAATTGATGAGAGCTTAGAAATAAGTTCTTATTTTTCAGTATTTCAAGCTCCTACAATTTTATTTTACCTTGATGGGAAAGAGTTTTTAAGAGAAGGAAAAAATATAAGCATAAGCGCTTTTATAAATGCAATAAAAAGACCTTATGAGATGCTTTATGGAGAATAAATGAAAATTACTATTTTAATATTTTTTGTAGTTTTGCTTTTAATGCAAGCAATACAAATAGATAAAACAAACCCTGTTATTGATAAATCTTTAGAAATTCAAACCCCAAAAGAGGTTAAAGTTTTACTTAAAAATGCTTGTTATGACTGCCATTCAAGTGAAACTATTTGGCCATGGTATAGCTCAATTGCACCTGGATCTTGGATAATAGAAGGACATGTAGTTGATGGAAGAAAAGCATTAGATTTTAGCAAATGGGCAAATTATACAAAAGAAGAAAAAGAAAAAAAACTTAAAGAAATCTATAGAACAGCATATGCTGCTATGCCTTTGGCTAGTTACACTTGGATACATAAAGAAGCTAATTTGACAAAAGAACAAAGAGAATTAATAAGAGAATGGACAGGAGTTAGAAGATAGTGGTAAACGCTGAGCTTAATGAACTTTTACAAGATAAAAAAGAACTTCTAACAATAACTTATTTTAAGCTTCAAAAAAAGTTTGAAGAAAAATATGGAGTAAATACTGTAGTTCTTATGGAAATAGGGACATTTTTTGAAGTTTATGAAGTAAATAATGAAGAAGAACAAATAGGTAAAGCAAAAGAGATTGCTGAGCTTTTAAATATACAATTGACAAGAAAAAACAAGGCAATTTTAGAAAACTCTAAAGAGAATCCAATCATGGCAGGTGTCCCTGCAATTTCACTAGAAAAACATCTTGCTAGAATAATTGGTGAACAAAAATATACAGTTGTATTAATAAGACAAAAAGGTCTTCCTCCTAAAGTTAGCAGGTATATTGATACAGTTGTAAGTCCTGGGACAAACTTTGATTTTGTGATTGATCAAGATGAAAATAATATTACTTCTCTTACAATTGATTGTAATAAGGGAATCTTTTCTGTTGGTTATAGTGCCATTGATGTTACAACTGGAAAATGTTATTACAATGAAGTTCATGGAACAAGTGAAGACAAAAACTTTGCCCTTGATGAGTGTTTCAATTATATGAATATGCATAAAACAAACGAGGTAGTTGTCTCATTTTGTGATAAAGGAATTAATCAAAAAGAGATAATAGAATACCTTGAATTATCTCACAAAACCTTTCATATAAGTTCATTTAGACCAAAAATTGTTTATCAAAATGAACTATTTAAAAATGTATTTAATATAGAATCACTTCTAACTTCAATAGAACATCTTGATATGGAAAGAGTACCTTTAGCTACTGAATCACTAGCGGTGTTGATTGATTTTGTGATTGGACATGATGCGAAGATTATTCAAAAACTATCTTTCCCTCAAAAACTAGATATTAGTAGATATATTTATCTTGGAAATAATGCCCTAGAGCAATTAAATATAATAGAAACTTCACATAATCCATCTTTAATAAAAATCATAAACAATACTTCAACTGCTATGGGAAAAAGACTTTTAAAAGAGAGACTCACTCATCCTGTTAAAGATGAAAAAGAGTTGTTAAGACGATTTGCTTTATCAAAAGAGTTGTATGATTATCACACTCCAATTGAGAGCGAGTTAGCAAATATTTATGATATAGAAAGATTAACTAGAAGAATTAAACTCTCAAGACTTCATCCCTTTGAATTAAACTACTTATATGACTCTCTTCTTAGTATTAAAGAAGTAGTGGCTTTCATGGAAAACTATAAGTTTTTCACAGCACCTTGCTCATCTGCTGAGTTACAGATGTTTATTGATTCTATTGATTCTACTTTTGATTTATCTATTAGTGGTAAGTATATGCTAAAAGATGTGGAAGCAAATATGATTTGTGAAGGAATCAATACAAAAATTGATGAGCTTACAAATGAAAATAAAAAATTAGTAGATAAATTAGATATTTTAAGAGTGCATATATTAGGATTCTTAAAATCAAATGATCAAAACTTTGTTAGTATTCAAAGACTTGATAAAGAAGGTTTTTATTTAGGACTTACAAAAAGTAGATTTAATCTTATGAGAGAAGAGCTTTTAAATTCACATTTAATAATTGATGATGAGCTACTTTTATTTAAAGATTTTAAAATAAAAGTTCAAACAAACTCTGTAAAAATAACTTGTAAACTAACAGAGGATATCTCAGATAAATATGTTCATAATTTAAGAAAAATCATTGAGCTAAATAAACTTGTTTTTAAAGATAAACTTGTGGAATTTGAGAAAAATTTCGCAGTTTTATTAGAAGAATTAGTTCAATTTATTGCTGAAATTGATTTAACAGTATCAAATATAAAAACAGCAAAAAAACATAATTATTCACCTCCTAAAATAGTAAAAACAAAAGATAATGAGAGTTTTATTGAACTTATAGATTTAAGACATCCAATAATTGAGCATGGAGAAGAGCAGGGAATTTATGTACCTAATGATGTTATTTTAGGGGAGCTTAGTCTTGCAAGTGATGAATACAAAAATAATGTAATCATCAAAAACTCAAATCCAATAAATATGTTCAATAATAAAATGCATGGTGTTTTACTTTATGGAATAAATTCAAGTGGAAAATCTTCACTTATGAAATCAATAGGAATTGCAGTAATTTTGGCACAAGCTGGATTTTATGTACCGTGTAAATCAATGAGATTCTCTATTTTTGATGCAGTATTTACAAGAATTTCTGGGGCTGATAATATTGCAAAAGGTTTATCTTCTTTTGCAGTTGAGATGTTAGAACTTAAAAATATATTTAATCGAGCTACAAAAAATTCTTTAGTTTTAGGTGATGAGATAAGTCATAGTACTGAAACTATGAGTGGAGTTAGTATTGTGGCAAGTGCCATATTAAAATTAGCAAAATTAGAATCGATTTTTATGTTTGCTACACATTTACATCAACTACCTGAACTTCCAGAAATAGAAAAACTAAAAAATATAATATGTCTACATTTATCAGTTATGTACGAAGATAGTGAAGATAAACTTATATTTAATAGAAAACTTCAATATGGAAGTGGAAGTAGTATGTATGGTTTAGAGTATGCTAAATCACTTCATATGGATAAAGAGTTTCTTAGAATGGCAAATGATATAAGAAAAAAACTAACCGATGATTATGAACCAATTGAAAGAATCTCACAAAGAAAAACTTCAAAATACAATAAAGACCTTATTGTTTCTACTTGTGTAATATGTGGAAAAAATGTTGACGATGTTCACCATATAAAAGAGCAAGCAAGGGCAAATAAAGATGGCTTTATAGGTCATGTAAATGCAAATCATAAATATAATTTAATTCCTCTATGTAAAGAACATCATAAAATGGTACATGAGGGTAAAATAAATGTAAATGGATTTATAGCTACTTCAAAAGGTTTGGAATTGCATTATACGATGGTAGATGAAGAAAAATAACATAGACTCTTAAGTCTATGTTATTTGATTATAAATTTATTATTCACTTAACTCATGAGTTAAGTCAGCTTCTGCAGCTTCAAGCATAGCAAACTCTTCTTCAGCCGTTTTTGCAACTAAATGATTTTTACTATAGAAGAAGTAATATAAAGCACCAATTGCATATAAAACAAGAGTATAATTAAACGCTCTTGGGTCAAAAGCATAAACACCTGTTAGTGCAACGATAGATAATACAAAAGCAATACCAGAAGTTAAAACTCCACCTGGAGTTTTATAAGGTCTTGGCATATCTGGATTTTTAACTCTTAATAAGATATGACTAAATGCCATTAGCGCGTATGATATAGTTGCACCTACAACTGCCATAGCTAACATTAAATCACCTTCACCAGTTAGTGAAGCTAAGAATCCTAAAACACCTGGAACAATTAAAGCCCAAGTAGGAGTTTTCTTTTTACTTGTTAAAGATAAAAATTGTGGTAAGTAACCAGCTCTTGATAGGGCAAATACTAATCTACTATAACCATATATGATAGAGAAAAATGAAGCAATTAAACCAGCTAAACCTAATACATTAACAATAGTTGCTAAAGTAGTATTTCCATTTACATTTAAAGCATCTACTAAAGGAACAGCACTTTTACCCATTGCATCAGCACCTGCAACACCTGCAAGTAAAAATACAACTAAAACTGCAGAGATAAGTAGGAAAATCATAGCTGCAATAATACCTTTTGGTACATCTTTTTCAGGATTTTTTGCTTCTTCAGCAGCTAGTGGTACACCTTCAACTGCTAGGAATAACCACATACCAAATGGCAATGCAGCCCAAACACCATGCCAACCAAATGGTAAAAAGCTTGTAGCTCCAGCAACATCAGCAGAAGCTTTAATATCAAATAAATTTGACATATCAAAATTACCAATTAAAGCAAGAGCAGTAGCAATAATAGCAAATACAGCTAAAGCACTAATTACCATCATAGTTTTTAAAGCCTCTCCTGCACCAAATAAGTGAATAGCAATAAATACTGCATAAAATAGTGCATAAACTAATGGACCATTAATACCAAGTAAAGCCTCAACAGCAGAACCAATAAAAATAACAATAGCAGCAGGTGCAATAGCATATTCTATTAAAATAGCAAGCCCAGTTAAATATCCACCAGCTGGTCCCATAACTTGTCTTGCAAAGCTATATCCACCACCAGCAGCTGGTATTGCAGCTGACATTTCAGCTAATGCTAAAACTAAACAAAAATACATTACAGCCATTAAAGCAGCAGCAATGGCAAATCCACCCCAACCAGCTTCTGCAATACCAAAGTTCCATCCAGCAAAATCACCTGAAATAACATATGAAATACCAAGTCCAGCAAGTAACATCCAACCAGCTGTTCCCCTTTTTAACTGTCTTTTTGCAAGATAGTCTTGATCAATTTTAGTTTTTCCCATTTCCTATATCCTTTAGTTTAGAAGAAAATTTTCTTCACTGTTAGTTAGTTCGATTTCATCATTTGTTGTTCTATCTTTTAAATTCACTCCCGATAATTCTAATCTTCGAGATTCTTTTAATAAATAAATTGTTTTTTTTACAGCCTCGGCATAAGATAATCCATCTAATCGAACATTTGAGATACAATTTCTATTTGCATCTGTAAGGCCAACCTGTGCGTCCCAGGTAAGATATAAACCAAGACTATCAGGGGAGCTTAACCCTGGTCTTTCTCCAATTAATACTAAAGTTGCTTTTGCATTTAATAACATACCAACTTCATCGCCAATAGCTACTCTTCCTTGTTGAACAACTGTGAAAGGTGCTATGCTCCATTCTTGTTTATCTTGTGATAGTGCTTGACATAATTTATCTATAAAATTAATGGCATTTTCTTTTATTGCTAAAGATGAAAGCCCATCTACAATAACAATTGCTAAATCATAAGGTCTAGTTTCAACTGAAAGAGTATCTTTTAGTAAGTTATGTGATTTTTGATTTAGTTTTCTACCTAAATCAGGTCTTTGCAGATATTCAATTCTATCTTTTGCTTCAGAGTGTAGAAGAATACTTTTATGTCCTTTTTGCAGAAGCTCCTTGTTAGTTCTATTTGAAGTTACAATATTTACATTAAATGAGGTATTATCTATTTGTTCAAATATATAATTCACATCTAGTGGTAAATGAACAGCATCTTGTGCTTGGGCATGGGCTAGTTGAAACTCTAATAAGTGTGAAGTTGGAAGACTAATTCCACTTCTTCCAAGTCCAATTCTTGCATCTGTATATTCTCTTAACACTGACCATGGATTTTTTATAACATTTGACTTATTAGTTGTTTTATTTATATTTTTATTATCCATCTTAAACTCCAATTACTTTTTCAAGTGATTTTGAAAAGCCAGAAGGAATATTGTTGTTTAAAGAAAAAGTATCTGTGTTTGTAAATATTTCCATCTTTTTTAACCAAGCTTCAAATTCAGGAGCAGGGTGTAAGTCTAAAACTCTTCTAGCATAAAGTGCATCATGGAAAGATGTTGTTTGATAATTAAGCATAATATCATCAGAACCTGGAATACCCATAATAAAATTACATCCAGCAACTCCAAGTAGAGTTAGTAAATTATCCATGTCATTTTGATCTGCATCTGCATGGTTTGTATAACAAATATCACAACCCATTGGTAGTCCTAATAGTTTCCCGCAAAAATGATCTTCTAATCCAGCTCTTGTAATCTCTTTTCCATCAAATAAATATTCAGGTCCTATAAAACCAACAACAGTATTTACTAATAATGGATCAAACTTTTTAGCAACAGCATAAGCTCTTGCTTCACATGTTTGTTGATCCACTCCAAAGTTTGCATTTGCTGATAAGGAACTTCCTTGTCCTGTCTCAAAATACATAACATTATTTCCAACGGTTCCTCTATTTAAAGAGAGTGCTGCTTCTCTTGCTTCTTTTAAAATAGATAAATTTACTCCAAAACTTGTATTAGTAGCTTCTGTCCCTCCAATAGATTGGAAAACTAAATCAACGGGTGCTTTTTTTTCAATAGCTTCAATAGTATTTGTAACATGGGTTAAAACACATGATTGTGTGGGGATTTCATATTTTGCAATTATTTCATCCATTATTTTTAGAAGTTTTATAGTCTGTTCAACATTATCAGTAGCTGGATTGATACCAATTACTGCATCTCCATTTCCATATAATAAACCATCTAAAATACTAGCAGTGATTCCTCTAATATCATCTGTTGGATGATTTGGTTGTAGTCTTGTTGAAAGATGGTTTTTTAATCCTATTGTATCTCTAAAGGCAGTTGTAATAGGGCATTTTTTTGCTACTAAGATTAAATCTTGATTTCTCATTATTTTACTAACAGCTGCAACCATTTCAGGTGTCATACCACCTCTTGCTTGTTTTATTAATTCAGGAGTTGTATTATCACTTAGTAGCCAATCTCTAAAATCACCAACTGTAAGATGAGAAATGATTTTAAATGCTTCACTATCATGGTCATCTATAATAAGTCTTGTGATTTCATCTTTTTCATATGAGATAAGATGTTCTTCTAAAAAAGTTTTTAATGGTACTTCGGCTAACCTCATTTGAGCAATTACTCTCTCTTGTGATGAAGTTGCTGCAACTCCTGCTAGAACATCTCCAGATCTTTTGGGTGTGGCTTTTGCCATTAAATCAGCTAAGTTTTTAAAGGTATAAGTCTTTTGTCCAAGTATATATTTGTATGTGGTCTTCATATTCATTCCTAATGTAAAAGGTCAAAGAATTTTGATTATCAATTTCTTTAGAATAATTTTACATTAAAATTGTAGCTTGAATGAAGATGTAAAGATATGCAGAGTTGTATAAAAAATATACAAGTTTTATATAATTAAATTAATTAGTGTAAGTGATTATTTTTATTAGTTTATTTAATAATATTAAAATAAAAGGATGATAAAGACAATTTTAATAATTGTCTTTATCTTTATTAGTGAGAAGGTCTTTAGTAAATCTTATAACTTTATTTCTGCCTGTCTCTTTTGCTTTATATAAACATAAATCAGCAAATTTGATACATTTCCACATTTGATCTGTATCACTAGGTAAAAAGGCATACCCAATACTTACAGTTTTACTAAATGATTCATTATTAAAAGTATATACTAGTTTTGCAAATTCACTATTTATTCTTGTAGCTAAATCTTTTGCACTCTCTTCAGTTGGATTTTCCATAATTATTAAGAACTCTTCTCCACCAAATCTAATAATGAAATCTTTATCAGAAATTTCTGCTTTCATTGTTTTTGAAAGTTTTTGTAAAATAGCATCCCCTGCATCATGCCCATATGTGTCATTTACCATTTTAAAATAATCAATATCTAAGAACATAACAGCATAAGTTGAGCCAAGAAGTAATTCTTGAGGCATTTTTTTCTCTATAAATTCATCTAAGTATTTTCTATTATAAAGTCCTGTCAATCCATCAACAAGATTTCGCTCTCTTAGAACATCCATTAAAATTTTACTTTCTAAAATAGGCTTAGTCTCTTCTAAGTATTTTCTAATAATTCCAATTTTATATTTTGTATCTTCTAAATGCTCTTTACCATCACACATAATATGAACTGTTATACTTTTGTGTTTGTTTATTGTAAATGGAATACAAATATAATCTAGACAATCATCACAAGAAGCAATTCTACAAATCTCTGGGAAGTTTTCAGATAAAACTACGGTATCTGTTCTCTCCGCTCTGCATTGTTCTTTTATGTTTTTAAGTAGACTACAACAAGGCTTTGTATTTTCTGTTGAAAATATTATTTTTCTAGTATCTCTTTTTAAATCATTTTCATAAATACAAAAATTTTCTATTTTTAGTTTATCTTTAAAAACTTGTACCAATCTATAATAAATATCATCTTTAGTTAAATCAGTTTCTATAGTTTTTTTATAGTTGTATATTTCAGTTATATCTTCTATTATTTTTTGTGCAGTTAAAAGTTTATCACTATTTCCACTAGTTGCTCTATTATGAACAAATGATGTTAAGTTTTTCTCAATACCTGTTAATACAGTTTCAAGTTTCTCAATGATTTCATTTAGCCATTGGAAGGCTTCTTTATCTTCTTTTAGGACACCTTCTTTTGCTCTAACTGAATAGTCACCTTCATGAACTTTTTTTAATACTTCTGTAATTGAATCAAATGATGAAGTATAAGGTTTGATTTTTCTACTTATATATATAAGAATAAGTATTAAGAATACTGTAATAATTACAATTATATTTAACAATACCGTAATACTTGAAATTCTATCATCTTGGATATCAAATTTTAAAGATATGGCACCTAAAACCTCTCCTTCTTTTGCATTATGACAGCTTAAGCAGTTTGGTTTATCAAGAGATGAAGCAGTATAAGGAATAGTTATTCTTAATGTGGCACTTTTTAAAGACTCACTAGGAAGTGTAATTACTTTCCCTGTTTTTAAGACTTTTTCATCAATTGCATCCCTTGGTTTTTCATTTCTATTTGCTGATTTACCAAATTGCTGTGAAACAGTATCTCCTCTTATTATCCATAAATCTTTTATCTCTTTTATTTGACTAATGCTAGTTAAAAAAGTTTCTCTTTTATCCATAGTTCCATTAATCATATGGGAAGTTAATGTCTCTTTTACAATATCTGCAGCTAAATAAGCCCTTTTTATAGCTCCATTGTATCCACTCTCTCTTGAACCAATTGCAACTAGTGCTACTATTACAATAGTTAATAGGGTAACCATTGAAAAAATTATTATCGTTATTTTTTTATTTGAATCCATCTTTTAACCTAAATAAGAGTTTAAATAATTTTATCATAATTAGAATTTAATTTTAATATAACTATTTGTAATTTTACAAAAAAATTGTTATTTTATGTTGATTTAATATAAATTATTTATAATTAAAACAAAAGTAAGAAGTAGTTTTAAGTATATTCTTAATATAATTTATTTTTAGTTAAAGGAAAATAATGAATTTAAGAGTTTTGGTTGTAGATGATAGCTCAACTATGAGAAGAATCATTGTTAATGTTTTAACACAATTAGGTATCTCTACTGATTATATTCATGAAGCAGAAGATGGATTAGTTGCCTTAGGAAAAGTAAAAACAAATAGCTATGATGTTATTTTAACAGATTGGAATATGCCAAGAATGAATGGACTACAGTTTGTTCAAAATGTTAGAAAATTACCTAAATATGCACATACCCCAATTTTAATGATAACAACTGAAGGTGGGAAATCAGAAGTTATAGAAGCTTTAAAAAGTGGAGTTAATAATTACATTGTAAAACCATTTAATGCGGACATATTAAAATCAAAATTAGAACCTATATTAAATAAAAATAAGAAATAAATTATAATTTAAAAGTAAACTAATCTTCTTGAACTTCAGGAAGTTTTTTTGCTAGGTATATTGCAACTATTCCAATTAAAGATAAAAATAAAATAATCCCCCCAACTCCAATTATAGAACTAAGAGTTCCAATTGATCCACTTAAAAGTAAAATTACTCCAATTAGAGTATTACTAACAGCAACATAATCTGTTCTTTTATTTCCCTCTGCTAAGTCAACGATATATGTTTTTCTACCAATTCTTATACCTTGATAGCCAATACTTAAAATAAAATAGATAATAGGCATAATCCATATGAATGAGAAAAGTTGTGAATAAAAATAATAAATAAAAGATACAACAAAACCTACACTTGTAGCAATTGTTGCTCCTAAAATCATAACTCTTTTACTAGATATATCTGAGAATTTACCCCAAAAATTAGCAGATAATAAATCTGCAAGTCCACTTGAAAGAATAAAAAGACCTAATAAATAAGTGTCATCACTAGAGTGTTGTTTAGCTATAATTACAAAAAATGGTGCACTTAAAACTGAACATAAAAATAGTGCTCTTGTTATAACAAAAAGTCTAAATGGTTTATCAGTTTTTAAAATTGAGAGTTTTTTAATGGCTACTGTAAAAGCATTTCCTCCACCATGTGTTTCTCCTGGAAATTCATTTATTCGTGAATATATTATTGAAGCTAAAATCCAAAAAATTCCAGCAATAAAAAGTAGTACTCCAAAGTTTTGAGAAGAAAAAGGCTTTTCTCCATTTAACAAAAAATAAACTCCAAGTGCAACAACAAGCACACCTGCGAGCATTGCAGAGAGTCCATTTAATGCACCTCTTCTTGTTTTAGGGATTGTTTTACCAAGTACATCTTTTGCTGCAACTGAACACAAGCCTCTTGCTAAACTCATGAGAATTAGTAATGCAATAATTGCGAAACCTGCATTTAATCCTTCTAAATTCCAAGCTACAAGTCCAATTGCAAAGATACACAAGGCTTGTAAGATTGAGCCAATTACCCATATCCATTTTCTAATAGGAAGTTTTCTTACATATGCTGCTATAAAAAGTTGAGGAAGAAGTGATCCTGATTCTCTAATTGGGACTAAAAAACTAATTAAAAATACAGGAACATTTAAGCTATGCATTATCCATGGTAAAATTATTTTTGTATTAGAAATTGCATCTGCGAGTTTAGTAAAGAAGTAACTAATAACAGTTAGAAAAAAATTACCAGGTACCACTTTGCATGCTTTTTCATCTATAGCTTTACAAACTCTTGCATCTTCTTCATTTACAAGTTTATTGTAAATACTATCGGGATTGATTTTTCTTAAAGGCATCTATAAAGCTTTAAATCCTTCTTCTAAATCAAGTGTACCTTCATAAAAAGCTTTTCCAACTATTACACCAGCAATATTTCCATTTACTTTACAGTTTGTTATGTCATTTATATCTTTTACACCACCACTTGCAATTGTATCAATACCACTAGCAAGGGCAATAGATTCTGTAAACTCAACATTTACACCGCAAAGCATTCCATCTTTGCTTATATCTGTACAAATGATTGCTTGAACACCTGCATTTGCAAACTCACGAGCCAAAGTTGTAGCTTCCATAGTAGAAACTTCTGCCCAACCTTCAACGGCTACCATTCCATTCATAGCATCAATTCCTACAGCAATAGGATATTTTGCTGCCATGTCTTTTACAAATTGTGGATCTTTTACTGCAATTGAACCTAGGATTAATCTATCAACTCCTAGTTCAACATACATTTTAATAGTCTCTTCATCACGAATTCCACCACCAAGTTCGATTTTTAGATTACAGTTTTCTCTTATTTTTCTGATTTGTTCTAAGTTTGCTGGTTTTCCTGCAAATGCTCCATTTAAATCAACAATATGAACCCATTTACTTCCAAGTTCTTCAAATCTTTTTGCAACTTGCCAAGGTTCATCTGAATAGATTTTTGCACTATCCATTAACCCTTTGCTTAGTCTTACTGCTTTTCCATCTTTTAAATCAATCGCTGGTAATATATCCATAATAAATGCTATCCTTTATTTACATAAGTTTTCTATAGTCTCTTGTATTGTTTTATATTTAAATTCAAAACCTAAATCTAATAGTTTCTTAGGAAAGGCACTTTGTCCATCTGTTAAGACTTTTGCACCTTCACTAAAAATTATATTTAAAACAAATTCTGGTACTGGAAGTATAGTAGGTCTTTTTAGTGTTTTCCCTAAAGCTTGAGTTAAACCTTTGTTTGTAGTTGGAGTTGGAGCACTTAAATTAAATGTATCTTCATAAGAGTTTTCAATTACAAATTTATAAGCTTCAAGTAAATCTTCTATGTGGATATATGAAAATGCTTGTTCTCCACTTCCTATTACTCCCCCAAGTCCTAATTTAAAAGGAAGTATCATTTTTTGTAAAGCTCCACCATTTTTTCCTAAAACGATACCAAATCTAAAAATAGAAACTTTTGTATTTTCACTTTTTGCTTTTAAAGCCTCTTTTTCCCACTCTTGACAAATTGATGATAAAAAATCATTTGAGTAAGTTCCATTCTCATCATAAGTTGCTTTATTGTCATATATGCCAACAGCAGAAGTTGAGATTAATAATTCTGGTGGATTATCTATGTTTTTTATTGCAGATACTAATTTTTGTGTAGTATTTATTCTACTTGAGTAAAGAAGTTTTTTATAACTCTCACTCCATCTATTTATTATATTTGCACCAGCAAGATTTATTAATATATCACTTTTATTAAGTAACTCTTCCAATTTAGTTTTGTCATTTAAAATTTCTCTTTTAATAGGAAGAATTTTATAATCTAAATTAGTAAAGAATTTAGTCAAACTGCTACCTACAAAACCACTAGCTCCTGATATTGCTATTGTTTTCATGGTTAATCCTTTATTTATAGTTTTGTAAAGTTCTTTAAAATTTTAATTCCATTGTCATGTGATTTTTCTGGATGAGGTTGAAAACCATAAATGTTATCCTTTTTTACAGCACTTACAAACTCATATCCATAAATAGTCTTTCCAATAATATTTTCTTCACTAGTAACCGCATGGAAAGAGTGAACAAAATATAAATATGGATTTTTTAGTCCATCAAATAAAGGGTCATTATTATTTATTATTGTATTCCAACCCATATGTGGAACTTTAAAATCTTCATGCATTTTGGTTTTATCAAATTTTACAACTTCACCATTTATAAGACCCAAACCATCACTATGACCAAACTCTTGTGAACTCTCAAAAAGAAGTTGCATACCTAAACAAATCCCAATCATAGGTTTACCAGTTTTTGCAAACTCATGAATTGCTTGATACATACCTGTTTCATTTAAGTTGCTCATTGCATCTGCAAAAGCACCAACACCTGGTAAAATTATTCTGTCAAAGTTTTTTAACTCATTTGGGTCTTTTACAATTGATGCCTTTGCATCTAACAAATGACAAGCATTGTAAACGCTTGCTAAATTTCCCATATTATAATCAATAATTCCAATCACTTTTGTCCCTTTAATTGGTTCCACCAATTAAAGGGAACCCTATCATATAAAATAAATTATACTAAAGTTTTGCATCAGCTAGGGTTAAAGTTGAAAGAATCCTATAATAACGTTAGTTTAAAGTATTTTTATTTAAAAAGTATACTAAAGTTATACTGAATGCAAAAAAAGTATAATTTCTTTTCTATCTATGATGATTATATCAAATTAATACTTCTATTTATTCTTTACTGAGAAAATAGGCTTTTACTTTTTGTGATTTTTCTGTTATATATATTTTTTTCCAAGTTCAGAATGACATAGTTCTATCACTTTGTAAAACTACAGGATTACCAAAAATGATGAATGTACCTTTAAATATTATAGAAAATATATGTTTTTTTATTGTTAATGAATCATAGCTCTAAATAACCCTTATGGGGTCTTTTTTTTATTTATTTTAAGAGAGTATATCTATAAAATCTAATTTTATCTTATAAAATAGTAATTTTACTTATTTTATAAAATTAATACTAATAAAATATAATAATAACTAGTTTATAACTAGTTTTATAATTATGTTTAGCTTGTACTTATTTATTTTAAGTACCGAATAAAGCTTCTTTATGCTAGTATATTAAAAAAATTAAAGTAGGTCAATATGTATCAAGTTAATAAAAAACCAATTTATTTATTTTATTTTAGTGGAGTGAATTTTAATAATAACAATAAAGAATATGCTAAATATTTAGAAGAAAAAGCAAAAGAATTGAAATATAGAATTTACAATTTAAAAGAAAATGAACAAATGCTAATAGAAGAAATAAAAAAAAATAAGTTAGATACAATCATACTTATAACAAGAAATAAAAAATTATTTACAAATTTTAACAGACCAATAAAACTACTCAAAATTGATGAAAAAATTAGTGATTTCTTTGATTTAAACAAAGATAGCTTAATAAATTACAATATATTTAATATTATTGATTCTTTAAAAAAATATGAAATAGAACTTGTAAATGATATTTTGAAAAAAGTATTATTTGTGTATGGTGATACTTTTGATATTGATATAAGTTTATTAGTAAAAGAAACTACATATTTAATAGATAATAAAAGAGATTTAATGGAACTTATATATGAAGATGTAGATATGTTTAAATATAAGAATATTTTTACATCGAGATTATCAATTATCGTATATAGATTATTCTTTTTTGATTTAAATGCAAAAGCTACTGGTATAGGAAATTTTTATCATGAGGCACTAAATATTAAAAGTAAATCCTTTAGTTTTAAAAATTTAAATAATAATTGTGATGGATTTTATTTTACAAACTTAGTAAATAAACCGTTTAGAGGCTATGAAATTCCACCAGTAAAATCAGTACCTGTTAAAGCTAAGCCTATTTTTTTTGAAGAAAAAATAAAGATAGCAAAAAGACTACTTAAAGAAAATGTTAAAATAAAAATTGTATCTAATGCTTTAGAAATAGAAGAAAGTGAATTAGATAAAATAATTTATGGAGAGGGCAATATTTTTCCTAATATGCAAATTAATCATTCTAATTCTGTAGATAGTGTTTCAGATACTAAAAAAAATATATTTTAAAGATGCTAATAAGGTTTTTATTTAATATTATATAAGTATTTTTTAAAAGAGTACTAAAATATTAAAATTTCTAGATTAATTGTATCTATCTTTCATATTTAATTAAATTCATAATCATAAAATAAAATTTTCAACTCTACTAATAATCTGATAGAAATAAATCAGATTAAAATTGTTAAAAAGTATTAAAATTACTACTCGTTTTAAAATCTCAAAACTAACGTTATAGCAGCACTTTTTTCATTTATATAATTAACAGTGAGTAATCACTATAAAATTATATTTATTCTTAAGTATCTATGGTATTCCAAATACCATATAAATCATAACCTTTATAATCTAATTTATCTTCTATTACTTAAAACACCATAAGGATATAGAAATGTTAAGACATGAAACAAATATAGATACAGTTGCAATGCAATTGGACTTTGATAATCAGATTGATCAAAGGAATAAACTTAAATGGCTATGCGACTGGATTGTAAAAAGAGGATTAGGAAATCTAAAAATAGATGCTAGTAATAAACAAAAACACTCGATTAAATATAATTTATTACATGGAAACAGTAAGTTAGCAACAATTCATACAGGCTATACAAGAACAAAAGATGAGAATAACAGATTTATTGAATGTTACTATTTTCGTATAAGATTTGCGGGATTAAAGAGCCATAAGCCATTACAGGATATGGCAGCATATAAATGCTTGATAACTATATGTGCATATTTAAATACAACAAGAACAAAATATAGGTTTGCAGAACTTGATGTTGCAATAGATATATTTTCTACTTTTCATAATGTATTAGTAGGATGCACAAGAAAGTCTCCAAATGTGAAATACAATGAACTAGGTAAAGTTCAATACTATAATAAGATTCCTACCTCATACATTGAAGACTATAGTAATATGCAACAAAAAAAGAATGCAGTATTAAGAGCTTATGTCTATAATAAAACAGCAAAAGAAAACTTGCCTTTTATCGTTACTAGATTTGAAGTCAAACTTCAAAATAGATTCTTTCTTAAAAACAATTTTAATGTAAATTCAATTATAAATGTTCTTGATAGGTATGACATAATGCACTTTAATAGTTTTGTAGAAAAGCAACATGTAATAAACCAATATAATAGGGGAGACATATCTAAAAAAAATAGACTTCAGATAAATTCTGCTGTAATTAAAGAGTTTATCAGACAAGTTAAAGAAGCATATGTTGATCTTCAAGGAAGTGTTGTTCTTCCTCTTTTAAATGTAAATCTATCCAAATAAATTTAACATAATTATCATTTTACAAATTTTTTTTAAACTATTCTTTAATATGAAAAAGAATAATTTTAAGGATCAAAAATGAAAAAGACAGATTATGATACATTAATTCCAGAAGGAATATTATTTAGTATAAGACAAATAGATGAAATGAATTTAATTAAATCAGATATGCTTAAAAAACTTATTTATAAAAGAGAAATAGAAGTTGTAAAACTTGGAAAAAAGAACTTCATTTCACGTTCATCTATTATTGCTTATTTAGAAGAAAACACAATTTGTGTTGAAGAAGACAATTATTAAAAAACAGCTCAACTCCACAATTTAAACTCACAAATTATTAAAACAAAAACACGCACTTTTAGTTATAAAAAAAAAAGAAAAAAAATTGAATATAATATTAAAGTACCTAATCATAGTCAAAAGGACTATGATTAGGATGTGTTTTACCTTTGTATTTATGATAAATAAACTCTTTTTATACCAGTTATATAGCCTATCTCTACATAATCATTTTCTTTAAATAATTTGACTATATCCTTAAGTGTTGGTTGTTTTGACATTTGTTTCTCCTTTTTAAAAAAGTAAATTTATGCAACAAATTTATCTATAGAAATAGTATTAGATTCAAGATATCTTATTAACTCAGTTCTTGATATAAAATTCTTTTTACCCAACTTGACCACTTCAATATCTCGGTTATATAAGAGCTTTTTGCACATAGCACTTTTTATAATGCCTAAGTCATTAATTTCTTTGATTGAAAATAAAACTTTATTTGGAATTAGCTCATCATAGTTTGTACTCATTTTAAGAATCTCCTTTTTTAATAATAGATAAAGCACTAGGCTCAAAAGATAAATCTCTTTCAACAGCTAACCCAAGTGGACCTTTAATAGATTCAATCTCTTTTAAAGAAAAGTATCCTAACTCATTCTCTAATCCTTTAACATATCCATAACAAATATCTTTATCCTCTTGAGAAATTTCTATTATGTACCATATCCATTGAGCATCAGGAGTAAACAGTTTTACTTGACAAATTGGATTTAAAGCTCTTTCTGTCTCATAGAGAGTAGGAATACTCTCTAGTAGTTCTTTTGGTATTAACTCCATTTTATATTTCCTCTCACAGTTCTAAGTTTCTTATAAAACCACCAACATACTCTAACGCTATTACTTCTTTAAATGCAAAGTCACTTAAGTAAGATTGATTAATTTTAAAATGTTTAAAGGCTTCTAATATATCTTTACCTTCACCAGTACCAAGTATTTGAAGATTCTCAATCTCTTTATCATTAGGGTCATAGGTAAACCCTTCCTTTGTAAAAAACAGAAAGCTTTTCATTTTAAGCAGCTCCTTGTTCAATTTGTTTATACCACTGCTTACCATTACCATCCCATCTAAAGCCACAAGCTTTAATACTATCTTTCTTAGAGAAGATATCATCACCTACAACAAGTAAAAAACCATTTTGTTCAATTATGTTTAATCCTAAGTTATAAAGGGATTGATACTCATATTGGTCAAAGGATGATTGTTTATTTGAATGATTGTTAGTATTTACATTTTGAGTAGGTGTAGGTGTTTGATTGTTTTGTTTAGAAGAGCTGTTTTGATGGTTCTTTGTTTTATCATAAAGAGATAGTCCAAATTGATTTCCTAATGTCCTCAGTGCTCTCTTAAGGGCATCTGTGACTGCTTCTTTACTTCCTCCCTCATGTGCATCAGCTAATGTTTTAGCTATTCCTGTACCAACTCCAACATCTTCACGATTTATTTGTTTTAAGTGTCCCGTATTATGTACTATGACATTAACAATAGCTTTGTAGCATATAACAAAGTTTTGATTAGCATTGGTCTCTTCTGAAACTTTTTCTAATGAACTAACCTGATAACTCCAATTCCCAAATCCAAAAATACGATTGGCAGACTCAATAATATCAAACCCCTCTAAGTAAGAGAGGGAAATATTACCCTTATCTCTACTTTTAATTCTTGAACTATCTAGTTCATTTTCTAAGCTTTTAACCTGATTATCATTAAACATATTTTGCTCCTTATGCTACTTGTTCTTCAATGATTAAGATTTCATCTGTATGTTCATTATTTACAGATGACCTTTTTGTATTAACTTTTACTTTAGCTTGGGTTGAAGTTGTAATAGGTGTAACTTCAACTAAACCTTCAAGCTCTTTCTTGCCTTGCTTTGTAGTTAAAGCTTTTTCAACTGCTTCAACATCAACAGAGAACTTTACAAACCCTAAGCCCATGACTTTATTCTCATCTTTGATATTAATAAACTCTTTGGTACTTGTTGTAGGTTTTGAGATGGTAAGTGAGGAGATAATAGTTCCATCAATTCTGTCAATACCATTATTGATAAAGACTTCTGCTGTTAACTCTTTTGCAATTTCTAAAGCACTTGTTAGCTTCTTCTTTAAAGATTGTAACTCTTGAATATCTTTTCCTAAAGAATCAATCTTTAGTTTTAATTCATTTAAAGATAAGCCTACATAATCACATCTTTGATAATAAGGCTTACTTGTATCTTCTAGTATGTTTTGAATATACTCTTTAAAGTGAGAATTTGTTTTATTCTCACCTAGATACTCTATTTGATTTTGTAAAGCATAGTTTGTTAATTTCATTTTTTGCTCCTTATGCAGCCATTAAATATTCTGGTTCTTTGATAGATGCAATCTTTTCAGCAATATCCCAAAGACCTTTATTTACTTTTACATCAGCAGAGATAGATGAAATTTGTTTTGAAGTGAACTTTCTTTTTGTATCTTTATTTACTCCTTGGATATTTCCTCTTAGTAGATTTTCTTGGATGATATTTAGAGTTGTATATAAATCATCTTTGAAGTCTTCTTCTCTATGTGGTAGAAGTAAATCATTTGGATTAACTTCTAAGTGTTCACCAAATCTTAGAGGAATTGAGCTTTTTGCAAATGACTCTTTTTCATTAGAGTTTAGTTTTATAGACTCTAATCTTTTTAGCTTATTTAGAAGCTTTGGTTTAAGAGCTGTAATTTTATTAACTGCATTTGCTACATCATTATTTCTATCTCCTAAATGTTTAATCTTATAAGATTCAAATACACTATCTGAAAGTACAAGTCCATTGGCACATACAAATCTGAAAATTCCTGCTGTTATAGAAAAAGCTTTACTTCTATCATGACTATTAAATAGCAATAGTTCAACTGCATTTTCCCCAGGAGTTAATAAATCCTCAAAGTGTCTAAATCTAAGACAATGTTGTTGGTATCCTTCTTTATCTTCATCTCTAACATTTGCAACACTTACACTAACTGGATGCCAATTGTGAGATTTTATCTCTTCAATAACATCTATTGTTGGAATAAAGTGATATTTATCACTTACTTTAAAATGTGGTTCTTGAGTAAAAAGTGTTGGTGCTTTACTTTTTAATTCTTCATTACTTAATGGTTTCATATTTGATGACATTGTTAATCCTTTTATGTCTAATTTGTTTTTGTTGAAAGTCTTTTGACTAAAACTTATTCTCCATCTTTATCTAGAGTCTCTTTTAAGATTGTTGCAGCTGCAATTACAATTGCAAGAAATACAGAGGGAGGTATATTCATAACTATGCTCCTTGTAAAAAAGGGTGATAGCTTATGTTGTTAGTAGCTTTGAATGAATTGGATTTTTCTATTTGTTTTTCCATATCATTAATTTCTTTTTTAGTAGGCTCTTTTATAAAAAAATCAAGCCACTCTTCAAATGACAAATCTTGTTCAAACTCATTTTCTTGTTCTTTTTGTAGTTTATCTTTGAGTTTCATTTCATACTCCTAAGTCTTTTAGCTTTTGGTTTCTTCTTAGTAACCTTAGAATTTTTGAGAAGATTGTTTCACGGACTGGGTAGAACTTTTTTTTACTTCCTTTTTTTTGCATGTTTGCTCCTTAGTTTATGTGGGATTTCAAAGTGAGTAATTACTTTGACTATGGAGATGATATGTGATTGAAAAAAAGTGGGATTAAAATTTATTATTGAATTAACAAACTATTTATGAAAAGATTCAAGTTAATAAGATTGGAGTTTAACAAGTGATAAAATTAATTATAACTGTAAGTAGCATATTTATGGTAGTTGGTTTTATAGGTTTTAGGTTATATAAATCAAAACAAAAAAATAAGATACCTTTTCACGATAGAATGAAGTAGAATATTAGAAAGTGTCAAATATTTTGTGTAAGTCTGATGGAATTTGTAATTCTATAGAATTTAATATTTGTTTCAAATGGAAGATTTAAATATATAATTTAAAAGCTCACTTCTTTTGTTCCATAATCCTATAAGGTTTATGGAACTTTGCAGTTTTTATTTTTTGAATACTTTGAGGAACACGGAAAACTAATATAAGTGTTTTATGTTCCAAAAATAAGAGATTAAGGAAGTGACCATTCATAGTCTTGTTTCAAATCTTGATAATTAAATAAAAATATCTCATATTCTTAATATTACTTTACTAATAAATGCTTATAGATAATACCCCCCCCCTTTGACAAACATATTTTATTATATTATAATATTCTAATATATTTATATTGGAGTTTATATGAGTGAAGAATGTTATAGAGAATCAAGTAATATCAGTGAAGTTGAAAAAGCTAAGAGTTTTATTTCTGATAATCATTTAGAGATAGAAAAAGAATCAGAAAAATTAGCACTACTGTCAAATAGTGTCAGACTAAAAATTGTATTACTACTTAAAAACTTCAATAAACTTTGTGTATGTGACATTGGTGAAATATTAGAAGTTAATCAATCTGCAATTTCTCAACACCTTAGAAAATTAAAAGATGGTGGAATATTGAATAAATCAAGAGAAGGTTTAACTATTTACTATTTTATTGATGAAGTGAATAACCCTGATTTAATAGGCTTATTAGAAAAAATATTTTTATTCAAGGAATAACTATGGAATTTATATTAAATTTTTTGCAAAACTTTTGGGAACTATCAGTAATGATAGGATTATATGTTTTAATTGGATTAATTTTTGTAGGAGTAATCCACTTATATATTTCAGAAGATTGGATTAAAAAACATTTAGGTGAAGACAATAAATATAGTGCTTTAAAAGGGGCATTATATGGTATTCCTCTTCCTCTTTGTTCTTGTGGTGTAATACCTTTAGCTACAAGTTTAAGACAAAAAGGTGCTTCTAAAAAAGCTGTGACAAGTTTTTATATTACTACTCCAATGACAGGAATTGATTCAATTATAGCTACATATGGAGTATTTGGTCTTCCAATGGCAATAATTAGAGTTATTTCAAGTTTCATTAGTGGAGTTGTTGCTGGTAGTTTTGTAAAAGAATCATATGATGACATTCAAGAAGAAGAGAAAAAGTCTTGTTGTAGTTCTTCTTGTTGTGGTTCTTCTTCTAATGAAGTAGTAAAAGAGAGTCAATTTAAAAAAGCATATGATTATGCAATAAATGAAGTTTTTAGTGATTTAGCCAAACCAATGTTTTATGGGCTAATATTAGCAACTTTATTTTTACTTTTAATTCCAAATAATGGGGTTGAATTTTTAAATGATAATTTGTTTATCGCTTATGCATTAGTTTTTTTAGTTGCATTACCTTTATATGTATGCTCTATTTCAGCCATTCCTATTGCTTTATCAATGTTAGCAGTTGGAGTAAGTCCTGGAGTAGCTTTTATTTTTTTAGCAGCAGCTCCTGCTACAAATATTATCACAGCAGGGATTATAAAGAAAATTCTTGGAAATGATGTCTTAATAATATATCTGATTTCAATTATTGTTGTTACTGTTTCATTTGCATTAATGATTGATTTTGCATTTCCAAAAGAATGGTTTGTTTATACATTAGATAGTTTAGAAAGTGAATCAAAATCAATATTTGATATAGGTGGTGCTATTATATTTTTAGTCACTATGTTTTATTTTGTTGGTAAGCAATGGATTAAGGCTATATCTTCAAAAAAGAACTAAGATAGTCATCTAAGAAAGATGGCTATTTTATTTATAGTTTTAAATACTTAATTATAAATATCTCTCAACCTGTAGGTTTTGGAACTTTGTCTAAGTATCAAAATAAATTGTTAAATTATAAGATAATACTAATAACTATCAGTTTCTTAACACAAAATTCTGAATGGTCTCAATTCTTATTCTATAAAAAACTCATTTATATCAACTTCAAGTGCTTTAGAGATTTTATATAAATGCTCTAAATTAAAGTGCTTATTGTCAGTATTGTTTTCTGCATAATTATAAAAGGCATTGCCTTTTTGCCCTATAGTCAAAGCTAATTCTAGTTGACTCATCTTCTTTTTAATTCTATATTTTTTTACATTTTTAGAAATAGTTTTGTAAAAATTCTTAATTTCTTCATTATCAACATTAGCTGTAAACATGGTTAGTATCCTATGGGTTAACTTTATACTAATCTTAGTTTAAGTAGAATTTTCAATCAATCTTCTATAGACAACTCGTCTATAGATTATATTAAAGGATAAAAATGAGGATTATAATTTCAAGTTTATTGGCATTTTTGTTGATTGTAGGTTTTACTGGTTGCAGTAGTGAACCTGAAAAACCACCTGTAAAAATTGAGGTTAAAATGTTATCTGGTAACAGTTTTATTGGTTATGTTTCTGTTCCTATTGTAGAAGTAACAGCAATAGTAGATTCAGTAACTGTTAGCGATGTCATTGCAAATAACGGTAATTGCAGAATGACTGCACATAGAAAAAAGGAATTTCCTAAAACATTAAGTTATGGGCAAAAAGCTACTGCTGGATATTCTGCAAGTTGTAATCTTATAAAAGTTGAAGTTGTTACTGATAAAGGTAATTGGACTTTAGAATACTAATTATTAGTTATAAAAAGGAAAAAAATGAGTTCATTTGATTATGATAATATAAAAGAAAATACTAGTAGTAAAATAAAAGAAATTAATGATGTAATAAAAAGAATTAAGTCATATACTCCAAAAGTTGCAATATTTGGTGATTCAGGTGTTGGTAAATCAAGTTTATGTAATGCTTTATTTGGAAAAGATGTTGCAAAGATTAGTGATGTTGAAGCTTGTACTAGAGAACCTCAAGAAATTTTTATAGGAGATAAGAATAGTGGTGGAATTCATTTAATTGATGTTCCAGGTGTGGGAGAAGACCCTAAAAGACATAAAGAATATACAGAACTATATAAAAGTTTATTACCTAGTTTAGATTTAATAATTTGGGCAATTAAAGCAGATGATAGGAAATATGCAACAGCAATGGATGTTTATGAAACTATTTTAAAACCAAATTTAGAAAATTGTCCAGTTGTTTTTGCAATAACTCAAGTAGAAAAAATTGAACCATTTGGTAAGTGGAATGATGAGAATAATGAACCTGATGAAAAACAAGTAATAAATTTAGATAAAAAGCAAATAGATATTTCTGAAAGATTTGATATTTCAATTAGTAAAATTGTACCAATATCATCACATAAGAAATATAATTTACAAATGTTAGTTTCAAGAGTAGTAGAGGTATTACCAAATGAAAAAAAGTCTTCATTTACCAGAGAAGCGAAAGAAGAGAATATAACAGAAGAGACTTATATCAAAGCAGAAAAAGGTATCTTCGATTATATAAAAGAAAGATTTGATGACGTATGGGATTCAGTAAAAGGCGATGTTACTGATATAATCATTGAAAATGCACCTAAACTTATTAAAAAAGGTTTAGGATGGATAAAAAAGATGTGGTTTTAATATGATAAAACCACAACCTTTTAAATTTAAGTGTATACAATGTGGTTATAGTAAAATTGTTACTCCAAAAAGTGATGTACTCAATCCAGCAGATATGATAAGTATTTGTCCTAAATGTAAATCTAAAATGGAGAAAGTTAAATTAAATTTTTTGAAAAAATAATTACTCTTTTTATAATTTAATTTTTACTTCTCTCTGTATAAGTAATAAAATAAATCTCTTTAGTTATAATATCCAATTATTGTAAAAATGATTTTTCAATATTTAAATATATATTTAATGCTATAAAAACAACATATAAAAATAATTTTTAGGAAAAAGTAAATGAGTCAAGATATTTTAAAGTATGAATCAAAGGTATGGGCAACAGCAGATTTATTAATAGGTGCAGGGATTAAACAAAGTGATTTCCCAAAGTATATGATGCCTTTTTTTGCTCTTATTATGGTAGAGAGTAGATTTGTAAGAATGGCTGATGAATTAAAAGCTGAACTTGAAGCAAGTGGAGATAGTTTAGAATTAGAAGATTTTATTGAAGAGATAAAAGACCAAGAGAAAGGCTATAACACTTATCTATTTGAACATAATAAAACATTAGCAGATATTTGTAAAAATGATAAAACCTTTGAGAGAGATTTTGATGCTTATTTACTTGGATTTGATGCAGAAACAAAAGATTTACTTGGAGTAAATAAAGGAAATGATGAAGAAAAGTATCTTGATATATCTGGAATATCTGGACTTTTAAATAAAAAGAAAATTCTATTTTCAAGTGTAAAAGCATGGAGTGAAATAGATTTAAAACCATTTAACAATAGTGAAATTACAACACTAGAAGAACACATCAAAAGAAAGTGGGCAGATATCTCAGCAGAAACAGCAGGAGAACAATATACTCCTGATGATGTTATTGCACTTATTTCTGAAATAATTACTTCAAAAACAGAAAATAGTGAAGAGTTCTTGACTATATATGACCCAACTTGTGGTGGTGGGAATATGCTTTATGGTGTTGAAGATAGAATAAAAGAAAAATTTCCTAATAGACCAACAGCTACAAGAGGTCAAGATTGGAATGATGCATTGTATGCATTAGCAAAAATTGAAAGTAGATTCAGAAATAATTCAAAAATAGAATATGGAAATACTCTGACAAATGATAAGTTTGATGAAGAGTTTAATGTAGTTGTTGCGAATCCACCATATGGTATACCTTGGAAAGACTTTAGTTCAGATATTGAAAAAGATAAAACAGAAAGATTTCATGTCCTTCCAGCTGTAAGTGATGGACAGTTATTATTTTTACAGCATATAATTTCAAAAATATCCTTAAAGGGTATGGCAGTAGTAGTTCATAATGGTTCATCTTTATTTAGTGGTGATGCAGGAACTGGTGAAAGTGCAATTAGAAAATGGATATTTGAACAAGATATAGTAGAAGCTATTATTCAACTTCCAACAGATGAATTCTTTAATACTGGTATTTTTACATATCTTTGGGTATTAAATAAAAATAAAAAAAACTCTAACAAAGTAATGATGATAAATGCTAGTGATAAATATATGCCACTAAAAAAAAGCAAAGGTAAAAAAAGAAAAGAAATAGATGAAATAAGTAGATTAGATATAGTTAAAACATTAAATGATTTTAAATCTAATGATTATGCCCAAGTGTTTGATAAAGAACATTTTCACTATAACAAACAAGCAATACAGCTTACAAATTTAGATTATCAGGATAAGACAGTTGAAAGTCTTTTAAAAGGTAAAGTAAGATCTATAAAACTGAATCCAATTAAAATAGAACAAGACGATTTAGTAATAGATAGTTTTGAAATTACAAGTTTTGATGAAGAACGATACTCTAGCTTAAAGCACTACAATGATATTAGTGTAAAATTATTACTTAAAGAGTTTGATTATAAAGAACAGTCTTTAAAAGTTCATACGAAAGACGCTATTTATTTTTACAATGAAGATAAAGAGACCATTATCAAACAAGTCGGAGAAAGCCTAGAAGAACTTGGCTGTGGAAAAATTGTTATAAAAAGTAGTTATAAAAAAGAAAGTAAAACTAAAGCTGCTTCAATTGTAATCTCAGTTGAATTAACACCTGATTATCAAAAAGACTATGAAGTTATTCCTTTTAGCAAAAATGAAGATGAAAACCAAAAAAATATAGAGGAGTTTATGGCTAAGTACATAACTAGACCTTTTGAATACAAAGAAAATACAATTGGAGTTGAGATTAATTTTAATAGAATCTTTTATAAGCCTGAAAAACTTAGACCGCTAGAAAATATTTTACTTGATATTAATACTCTTAATGAAGAGATAGATTCTCTTGAAAGTGAGCTAGGGGTATGAAAATTGTAAGATACGATCAATATAAAGACAATGAATTAAATTGCTTTGAAAAGATACCTAAAGATTGGAATAACTATAGAATTGACTGGATTAGTAAGTTAATTAGAGGTAATTCAAGTTTTAAAAAAGACGAACTTTTAGATAAAGGTGATTATATAGGATTACAATATGGAAAAACATATCAAGTTAATATCATAGATGAAACTTTTAAATTTTATGTAAATGGTGAATTTTACAAATCTAATCAAGTTGTAAAAAATGGAGATACTATTTTAATATCAACATCTGAAACGCTTGAAGATTTAGGACATACTTGTTTCTATAAAATAAATGACTTAGGACTAATAGGCGGTGAACAAATATTAATAAAACCAAATACGAAATATATTATTAATAAATATTTGTTTTATTGCTCAAAAGTATTTTCAAATAAATTAAGAAGATATGCTACAGGGTTAAAAGTATTTAGAGTTAATACTAATCATTTGAAAAATCTTTTTATATCTTTACCAAACAAAGAAACGCAAATTAAAATTGTAAACTATTTAGATATAAAAATAGAAAAAACAGATAAAGAAATATTGATACTTGAACAAAAAATAGAAAAATACATAGAACTAAAGAAAACTCTTATATCTGAAACAGTTTTAAGGGGACTAAATAAAAATTTTGTCCTGAAAGAAAGTGAAACTGAATGGATAGGTTATATTCCGGAACATTGGGAAATAAAGCGAATAGATAATGCTTTTCAGGAACGTCGTGTTAAAGTAAGTGATAGTCAATATCCTCCATTATCAGTGACAAAGAATGGTGTTGTTCCTCAACTTGAAAATGTTGCAAAAACAATGCATAATGACAATAGAATGTTAGTAAGATCTGGTGATTATGTAATTAACAGTCGATCAGATAGACGAGGTTCATCGGGGTTAGCACTTCAAGATGGTTCAGTTTCTGTTATCAATATTATTTTAGAACCTAAAAAAGATTTTTTTGGTAAATATTTACATCATTTATTTAGAAGTTACTTTTTTATCGAAGAATTTTATAGAAATGGCAAAGGTATTGTAGATGATTTAATGAGTACAAAATATTCGTTGATGCGTACAATAGATTTTCCAATACCTCCATATGAAGAACAAGTAGAAATAGCAAATTATCTTGATGAAAAAACAGTAAAAATTGACTCTATTGTTAAGTCTATTGGCAAAAAAATTGAAGTCTTAAAAGAGTTTAGAAAAACATTAATAAATGATGTAGTAACTGGAAAAGTGAAGGTAGCATAGATGAATGAATTACATTTACAAGATAAGTTTTTAATACCATTTTTTACAACAAATCACGGTATGGGTTTAGGATATAAAGAAGTCCAACCAAATACAGTAACAAGTAACTTATTAATAGAAAGTGACTTGATAGAGTTTTTAAAAACAAGTGAAGTAAACAAAACAAACTTTAAAAAGTTAGAAAAGAAGTTTAAAAGTGAAAAAGAGTTAACTGATTCTTTGATAGAGTTTATCGAAGATAAAATCAAAGACTTTAGAAATATGGCTTTATTTTTGAATAACTCTGGAACTATCACATTTGAGGGCTTAAAGTTTTATTTGTTCAATAGAAGTGAAAGTGAAATAAAAGGTGATGCTGACTTTGATGAGAATATTTTTAGTGTTGTACAAGAGTTACGGTATAAGTACCACTTTGAAAAAAAATTAATTTATTCTTTTAGACCTGATATTACATTATTTGTAAATGGTATTTTTTTGGGATACTGTGAATTAAAATCAAATTGGAATAATCAAAATTCAAAGAAAAAGGGTAGATTAAAAGTAATCAAAGATTATAAAGAAGCAGTTATAAGTTACCTTGAGAATATTGAAAATAATAGCCATTTAACCGAAACTCAAAGATTTGATATAAGAAAAGATATGTTGAAAGTTTTTGAGAAAGCTATTTGGATTAGTACTACTGATATAAATGAAACGTATATCATAAGAGATATTACAAAGTTTTTTGATGAAGTAAAAGCTCATTATGATGAGGGTAAATATGATTATGAACAATATAATCAAAAAGTAGAGAAAAACTTTAAACAATATCCACTTATAACAACAAGTGAAGAAAAACAAGATAAATTAGCAGAGGTCTTTAAAGCTCATTATTCTAAAAAGATGATTGAAAAAGAAATACTTTATTACAACTTTATCGAAAGAGAAATTGAACAAGATAAAAAAGGTAATAAGATTCTAAAAAATCAAAGGGGTAATTTAATTAGCCCTAGACCAAAACAGAAGTTTGGTGTAGATAAGATAATGAGTAAAATAGATGAGTTTTTAGAGCATGAAAATGAGTCTGACTATTTTATAAATAAATTAAAAGATGAATTAAAACATCTACCTCAAAGTATGCAAGAGGAATTAATTAATAAAAGACTTGCTTTTCACAATAATAAAAATATCTACTCATTACTACTTCAATATGCTGCAGGTTTTGGAAAAAGTAATATTATAGGCTGGAGTGCTTTACAATTAAAAGACCTTAAAAAAGATGCTTCTTATGTGTATGATAAAATCATGTTAATAGTAGATAGAGTTCAACTAAGAGACCAACTTGATACAAAAATGTTTAATATGAATATAGATAATAAAATGTATGTAGAAGCTAGTGATAAGACTAGTTTTCAAAAAGCTTTAAGAGAAGATACTAGACTTGTAATAGTTAATCTTCAAAAGTTTAATGACCTTAGAAATATTATGGATAGTGATACTTTAAAAAAACTATCAAATCTTAGAGTAGCCTTTTTAATTGATGAGATTCATAGGTCAAATAGTGGAAGTCAAAGTGAAGAGATGCTAAGTGTATTTGATGAACTCCAAAATAGTTTTGATACAGATGAAGCATATGCTAGTAATAATCACAAAAAGAATTTAATTATTGGTTTTACTGCTACTCCTAGTCATCATACACTAGCTAGATTTGGGGAGTTTAATAAATATGCTGAAGCTGAAAAATTATGGGTGCCATTTGATAGCTATACTATGAAAGAAGCGATATTAGATGGATATATTTTAAATCCACTAAGTGGAATAGTTGCAATGGCTGCAAAGATGTATTTTGAATTACCTGATAATGTACTTGAAGGTTTAGAAGATGCAGATGTAGAGAAACAATACTCTATTAAAAAGAAAAGAATTTATGAAAATGAAGAAAGAATTGATGCAATAAGTAAGCATATTGCAAAAAATTTAGTACAGGTAGTCTATAGACAAATTAGAGGTACTGGAAAGGCGATGTTAGCAACTGCATCTATTAAAGCTGCTAAAAAATATAAAGAGAGAGTTGAATATCACTTTAATCAAATAGTACAAGATAAAAAATACAAAAGTTATAATGAAACTCCAATTTATATAGTTTATAGTGCACCTCAAAATGAAAGTAGTGCAAGTACATTAAATGGTGGCTTAACTGAAGAAAAAGTACTTCAAAACTTTGCACTAAGCAAAAATGGTTTAATTATTGTAGTTGATAAGCTTCAGACTGGATTTGATGAACCTAAATTACATACGTTATATCTTGATAAAGAGATAAGAGGTATCAATGCTATTCAAACAATTTCAAGGGTAAATAGAACTACAAAATATAAAAATGATTGTAAAATCATTGATTTTTCTTATAAAAATGTAAATGTCAATAATTTAAAAGAAGCTTTTGAACATTTTAGCGATGTGGTTGTAAGTGATTTTGATCCATTAGGAGAGGTAAAAGCCCTTGATGTATTATATAAAGATTTAAGGGCTTCAAATATCTATAAAGAATACTTTGTATATTTTTCTAAAATTAGTAATGATAATGAATCAGACCCTAATTTATATATGAATTTAGAAAATAGTTTAATAGCCTATATTAAAGCTAATCCAGATAAAAGTAAAGAGTTAAAGTTAAAAGTAAATCACTATTTTAAGATATTAAATCTAATTGAGTTTGTTATTGATTTTGATAAAAAATATTTAGAGTATTATTTATTAGAATTTTATAAAAGATACAGCAGTATTTATAATAGTGTAAATAAAACTGATGAAGAAAAAGATGAAGTAGAAATTTATTATGATAATCGAATGGGTATTGTTGAAAATGTAAAAGAAAAACCAATTAAGCCTAATACTCCTCCTACAGGTGGAAAAGGGAAAGGGAATGATTCTGTTGGATATAAATATAATATTTTAGACATCATTGAAAAACGGAATGAAGAAGAGGAAGAAATAGGGAAACTTATTGAAGAATTTCAGGAAAAAATAGAAATATTTTTTGACCACATAAAAGCTCATAAAGACTTCAAAGAGTTAAAAGCGAAAATGTTTGCTACTCAGTTTGGAGAAGATGAAGTATATAGTGATTTTAGAAAGATTTATAATAGTTTTGTAAGAAGAAAGAAAAAAGAAGTTGGAGAGTTTTTTATAAAAGAGACTAAAGATTTGGTTGAAAAACTTTGTGATGATTTTGAAGAAATGTTGAGAAAAGAAGAAATTTAATAAAATGAATGAAAAATTACTAATAGAACTTCTTACAATTATAAAACAAACTAAACAACCAATTATAAAAGCTTTTGAGGATAAAAACTCAAGAGCTTTATCTATTGATTTTAATTCCGTTTTAGAAAATATCCAAAAGCATACAAAAAAATTAGTTAATTCTATAAAAAAAGAAGCAAATACTTTTAATAATAATTACAATAATGAAGAAGAGATGATAAAAGCTGTTAAAAATTCTTTTGATAGTATTAACTTTGAAGTTAAAAAGCTTACTAAAATTTACATAGAAATAGAATGTAATATTTCAAAGAATAATATTCAATCTTTATTATCACTACAGATTAGTAAAAAAGTACTATATGATTACATTACATGGTGTGAGAAACTAGAAAATGTACTCTTAGAAATCAGTGATGAAGAAGTTACCTTTATTCCTAATATCGAGATTGAAAGTGAAATAATTAATTTTATAGTAAATAATACAAAGTCAAATGAACTTAATTGTTTGTTACCATTCATTAGTGGGCTTGGATTAGGATTTATGTTAGATGATTAACTAAAGGTAGAGTATGGATAAAATTGATTTTAGTGAAATAAGTAGAGAAGATATAATTAATGCTTTTAATAGATATGATGAACTCAAAATAAAGAATGAATTAAATACTAAAAGAAAAGCAAAAGAGTATTTATTATTTCATAATAGTAAGGAATATCCACATAAGTATATTGTTGGAATTGCTTATGGTTTAAAATATAATCAAGAGCTATTGGACAATAATCTTTATAATTCAACAGGTAATCATAAAGCAAGTGCACAATGGTGTGTTGAGAGAAATGGTTTTTTACTATATGCTGATAAAAAATATAAAAAGTATTTACAAAAGAAATATGATAATCAAACAACAATTAATACTTATTACTCAGATTTGAAAAAAGCAGTAAAGATTTTTCAAAATATAAGAGGTATTGAAGATAAAAATCTACATGAAGTTTTTGAAATTATGCAAAATGGTAGTGTAAATTTTGAAGAGTATGATAAGTCTCAAAAAGAATTAGGATTTGACGATAGACATCTTTTTAGTACATTAAAAACTAAAGCAAAGATATATTTGGAAGCTTTAAATGAAGGTGATGAAATGAATGAAAGAGAAGAAAATTTAAAAAAAATAGTTAAGTTATTTTGTGAGAAATGGGATAATACCAATGAATTATGGAGGAAAGATTACTTAGAAAACTTGCCCAGTAAATATAGAGAATTTAAAATTAATATTTCTTTTGGTAAAGGAGTAAGATTATCTGAACCCAAGCTACCTTATATGAATTTTTTAAAAGATGGTTTTGTTACTAACAAAGGTGTTTATCCTTATATTAGTTATGAGTATAAAAATAATACTTTTGAAGTTGGATTGGGTAAATCTCGAGAAAATAATCCTGGAGTTAATCATAAAATTGTAGAAGCTATTGATAATTATCCTTCAAAAAAAATTTCAATAAATAATATAGATGAAGTTATTAGTACACTAAATGTTGCAATTGATGATTTTATTAATTTTATAAAGATTGAAGATAGCCTTACTATATCACCTTATAAAGATAAAAAAAATTTGAGTAAAATTCAACCACTTAACCAAATTTTATATGGACCTCCTGGGACTGGTAAAACATACAATACAATAAATAAAGCATTAGAAATAATTTTTGAAAAAGAAGATAAAGATGAATTAGTATTTTATAATTTTGATTTTTATAAAAAAGAAATATCTTATAATGAAGCTTTACAAATTGATGATGAAAATATTAAAAGAAAAGTTTTGAAAAACATTTTTGAACATTATATAGGAAATCAAATTGAATTTATTACATTTCATCAAAGTTATGGATATGAAGAGTTTATTGAAGGTATAAAGGCTATACCAGTTGGTAAAGATGGCAATGAAAATGATGAAATGATTTATGATGTAGTTGATGGGATATTTAAAAATATTTCCAATAATGCAAAAAATAGCATTATTAAAAACTCAAATAAAAAGATTCATTACAAATTAAACGCTCCATCAATAAATATTCAAGCAGAAATGATTGAAATTGACAAAGATAACTTTAAGGTGTTAAAAGGTTCTAAAATTAGAAAAGATGAGGCTCCTTCTTTTAAAAATTATAATTATAGTAAATTAAGGGTAGATGTTTTAAAAGAGGCGAAACTGAAAGAAGAAAGTGAATATTTTATTTTAGAAGAAGATTATTTATTTCAAAGTCAAAGTGCAGCTTCATCAGTAATATTAGGAAGAATGTCAAATGGTCTAATTGATTGGAAAATTGATAATACAATTGATATTTCTAATAAAAAAATAAATAAAAACTATATTTTAATAATCGATGAAATTAATAGAGGAAACATCTCCAAGATTTTTGGTGAACTATTAACATTAATAGAACCAAGTAAAAGATTGGGAGAAGATGAGGCTTTAGAGGTGAAATTACCTTATAGCAATGATACATTTGGCATACCTTCTAATCTTTACATAATAGGAACAATGAATACAGCTGATAGAAGTATTGCATTAATGGACACAGCTTTAAGAAGAAGATTCCATTTTGAAGAGATGATGCCAGATTTAGAAGCAGTTAGTGATATTATTGTTGAAGATATTGAAGTTTGTAAACTTCTGGACAATATTAATAAAAGAATAGAATACTTATACGATAGAGACCACACTATAGGTCATGCTTATTTTATGGGTTTAGAAAATAAAGATGAAGATGAAAAGAAAATTGAGCTAGATAATATTTTTAGAAATAAGATAATTCCTTTACTTCAAGAATATTTTTACGATGATTGGGAAAAAATAAGAATGGTGCTTGGTGATGGCTTTATTAAAAAAGATAAATTTGAATCTAAGATTTTTGATGAAGAGTTTAGAGGTACTGATTATATTGAAGATGAAAAGTTTAAATATTCTATTATGGAAGAGTTTGATTATAGTAAGCTTAGAAAATGAAACAAAACTGTTTTTCAATATTAGAATATAAATCTATTTATTATAAATCATATGATATTTATGCAAAAGATTATGACGGTAATCTTGTTGTACCTAAAAAAGTATTTAATGATTTAAAACAATTTGTATTAAAGAATAATGAACAAACACTCTTTTTAAAACCATCACATAAAAATGGACTTGGAGAAACTCTACAAGCTCAAAATTATGTTGGAATTATACAAACACAAGATAGTACAACAATCGAAATATTACCAAAGATAAGAAATCTAGATGAGAATAAATCAAAAGAAATTTTGATTAAGATGTTAAAAACATTAAAAAAATCTCCATTTAAAAACTTTAATATGGCTCATCTTAAAAGTTCAAAAATGCCATTACTTGAAATATTTATTACTATGTTCTTGGAAGAATTAGCAAAATTAATTCAAAAAGGAATTAAATCAGACTATATCACTAAAGAAGAAAATCTAAAGTTCCTAAAAGGTAAACTAAAGATTAATGAACAGATAAAACAAAACTATGTCCACAAAGAACGTTTCTTTGTGGAATATCAGGATTTTTTGTCCAGTAGAATTGAAAACAAACTAATCAAAACAACTTTAGCATTTTTATATAAAAAATCTAAATCTAATAAAAATCAACAGAGAATTAGAGAATTCTTGTTTGTATTTGATGAAATAGAAATCTCATACAGTATTAAATCTGATTTTTCAAAAGTAAAACTCAATCGTCAAATGAAAGACTATGAACAAGTTCTTTTATGGTGTAGAACTTTTCTATTAGAAAATTCATTTAGTCCTTATAAGGGTAATGATATAGCTTTTGCACTTCTATTTGATATGAATTTATTGTTTGAATCATATGTAGGTCATTACCTAAAGAAAAAAGGCTTAAACGTAAGTTTGCAAGATAAAGGAAAATATCTTGTTGAAGAGCCTAATAAATTTGCACTAAGACCTGATATTATTATAAATAAAGAAAATGAAGAAGATGAGCAACTAATTGCAGATACTAAATGGAAAATTATAAAAGATGAGAAAGATATATCTCAAGGTGATATGTATCAACTTTATGCTTATGGTACAAAATACACAGATTGTAAAAAGTTATATTTGATATATCCTTATGATAATAATGATTTAGATTTGAGATATTTATATCAAAAAGAAGAAAACAATAAATTAGTACTTAATATATTATTTTTTGATTTATCTAAAGATGAACCAATATTTTACAAACAAAATGAGAAAGAGTATAAATTATTCAAGAAGTTAAGTTATTAAAGTACTTAATTAATAGCCTTTTATTTGTTTACTTTAATATTTAAACAATTAATTTCATGTTGTTTTATGTTGTCTTTTTTATAATCAATATCTAATTTATTTTCATATTCAAAGCACTTCTCAAACTTTGCATCATTGTTAAAATAAATTCTATAAAGTTTTGTAGGGATTATAATATTATTACCAATTTTTTGATTAAGATTTTCATATTTGGCTATTGAAATAGAATTTATATATCCTAGCTTCTGAGCTAGTGTTCTACCGTATCTTTCTACTTTCGTCCATGTCTTTTGGTTTACTACTGCACTTTGAGGTATTATATTAGCCATGGTATATGCTTTATTTAAAGCTTTTTTATCATAATCAAAATCTGCATCTGCAACTATAAAATGTCCTCTGTTCCAATCTTTGCCATAACCAGTGTAATCTTTATATTTTGTTCTATATTTCATAGGTATAGTTTTTTCATTATAAAACTTTGGTCTTTTTTTAATGTCCTTTGTTGTATTAACAAGTTTTCCATCAAGTTTTACCCAACCACTTAATGCACCTTTATATTTATAAGAATAGCAAATTTGATATAGTTGCTTATCAATAATTTGGTCACATTTTGATTTATTAATATAGTTTTCAATAGAAAAAGAAAAAGCGAATGTTGGAGAAAATAAAATAGTTAGTATAATTAATTTAAGAAAATTCATTTTGTATTTTATCTTATCCATCTAAAATATTTAGTAAAATTTTTAATTCTTCCTCTGTTTTGTCGGGCATAAGAATTTTTAGTTTTTCAATACGAATATCAACTTTTGCGGATCTCATCATATTTTTAAATTTATTTGTTGCTCGTAGAGCTTGTTTTTTATCTTTACTTGCATATACAGACTCTGTATATTTCGTAGATTGATGTCCTAGCATCACACTTATATCTTCAATTGTAGTTTCATTCTGTACTAAGATTGAAGCTATTAAATGTCTAATATCATGTATTCTTATGTTAGGGTATCCTAATGCATTTAACATATCATGAAAGTGTTTTCTAACAGTTACAACGGATACATTAAATAGTTTATCTCCTTTACTTGTCTTTTTTTGTTCTTTTATTACTCTTTTTAAATCTTCATCTAATGCAAAAGTAAGTGTTTTTTTAATTTTACTAATTTCTTTTGGAATATCATATTCATCATCTCTAAAATATTCAAATTTTAATTTTAATACTTCTCCAATTCTTCTTCCTGTTAGTAAAAATGTAAATATATTTCTTATTACAGGATATTGATAAAATTTTTCTCCCTTAATATTAATTAAACTATACTCTAGCATTGCATTAACAATCTTTTTGCAATCATCATCACTTAGATTATATTTTTTAAAACTAACAGATTCAATACTTGGAAGTTTTATTTTATCCCATCTAATCAAGTCATTCTCACAATCATTTAAAAACATTTTTATATTACTAATTGTTCCTCTAACTGTATTGGGTGCAAATTCATTTTTTAATCTACTAATCATTGAATTTATATCAGATGTTGTAATACTTTTTGTTGATAAATTATGAAGTTCAGTTGCTCTAATAATTAGAGATGCCTTTCTATTAAATGTAGTTGATGGAATATCAGGATTATCTTTTTCTCTTATCCATTCTTCTGCTTTTTCTAAAAATCTATCATTTATAGTAATTGTTCTTTTGGATTTTTCAACTTTCAATTTATTTCTTAAAGTACCAAATTCTCTTATGCTTTCACGAATTATTTCTTTTTGTGAAATTACATAATCTAATGCTTTTAGAAATGTATCATACTTGATATCATTTGTAAATGTATAAATTTTTTTTACAAGTTGTCCATCAATTCTAAGTTTTAATCTAAACTTAAAAGATTTATCTTTAATGTCTTTTGTTGAAGTAATTTTAGTTAAAGGTAAATCAGTTAGATAAGCTATTCCTTTACAGTTTCTATTAGATATTTCTAACAATAAGTATTTTTTATTCATAATATTTCCAATATACATATATCTATAAGTATACTAGAATTATACTAAAAAGTATACTTAATAATATTTTGTTATAAACTATTGTAGTTTTTAAGGAGTTTAATTAAACTGTAAAAGTGCATATTTTAGGTACTTATAATTAATTATAGAGATTAATACTATATTAGTTTTTACATAGGGTTAAAGAAAATAATACTTTATTATTTTTTTTCTCTAAAGCTTTTTTGGCTTCTCTAATTGTAGCACCAGTAGTAATTATATCATCGCATAAAATTGTTGTTTTATCATAAATATTTGTCAGTTTAAATCGCCTTGGATTTTTCTCTCTATATTCTTTATCTTTACCCGCATATTTGACAATGTTTGTTGCTTTTAGAACATTATATTGAGCCTTGATATTTTTTGAGTTTAATGCATGAGCTAAAATTGCAGTGTGTGAAAACTCATGTCTTGAATGATCATCAATAGGTATAGATATTATCTCATTATTGTAATGAAAAGTAGAAGCAAATTTTTCAAAAGATAATTTTGCAAGTATGTTAAAAATCTTATCTCCGAAAAAATAGTACTTTGATGAGAGTAAATCTTCAAGTTCACTAAGAGTATAAAAAGAGTAGTTATAAAATCCCTCTTCAACTTCCCTTTTATGAAAAGAAGGAGCAAGTAAAGTTGTCTCACAAGACTTACATATTATTTTAAAAGATAGTTTTTCACATAGTATACATCTCATAATTTATTTTAACTAAAAATTTATTAATTAATTTAATTCAAGTTTTTTTAAGAAAACTACAAATGGTAAATTTTATTTTACTTAAATTATGCTATTATTTTAAAAAATAATAATAAGGAATTATAGTGATTAAGTTTAACTCTCTAAAATCAAAATTTTTAGTTTATATAATATCTACTCTTTTTGTAGTATTTGTTATTGTTACAATTGTATTATCAAATATAATTGCAAATAAATCTATAAAAGAATCAGAAAATCAATTTCAAGGTAGTGCAGAGCATATTACAATTGCATTTAATACATTAGATAATAATTTACATGAAGTCATGAAAGGGTATTTAAATGTAATAAAAACATATTTACCTGATTTTTATAGGATAGATAAAGAGAAAATAGTAAAAGTAGGAAAAATAGATGCTCCTGCTTTTTATAATGGGACTACATTGTTAAATAATAATTTTGAGCCTTTAGAAAAATATACTAATACAACAGGTGTAATTGCTACAGTTTTTGCAAGAATGGGTGATGATTTTGTAAGAGTAACAACTACATTAAAAAAAGAAGATGGAAGTCGAGCTTTTGGAACAATGTTAGGAGAAAAGTCACCAGCAATGAAATCTATACTAGAAGGTAAAACTTTTTATGGAAAAGTAAAGCTTTTTGGAAAAGATTATTATGTAGTATATGAACCAATTTTAAGAGACAATAAAGTTATTGGAATTCTTTTTATAGGATATGATTTTACTTCTGCTTTGAGTTCCCTAAAAAAAGATATTAAAGATATAAAAATCAATAATGATGGATATGCTTTTATGATGGATAATAAAGGTAATTTAATTATTCACCCAACAAATGAAGGGAAAAATCTTTTTGATGTAAAAGATAATAAAGGAACTTTCACTTTTAAAGATATGATAAAAGGTGAAGATAGACTTATAAAATACACAAGTACTGATAATATTGAAAAACTTGCATATGTAAAGCATCTAAAAGGATTTAATGCTGTTTTAGTAGTAAGTGATACAATTGATGATGTTTATTCTTTTAGTAAAAAAGCAACTACTTATATATCAATTGCCTTTATTATTACTCTAATTATTATTTCAGTCTTATTACTTATTGTTACTTCAAAAGTTGTAGGTACTCCTCTTAAAAAATTAAATATTGGTCTTTTAGACTTTTTTAAATATATAAATAAAGAAAGTACTAATGTAAAACTATTAGAGGTAAAAGGTGAAGATGAATTTGCTCAAATGTCTGAAGTAATTAATAAAAATATAAATAGAACAGAAGATTTAATAAAAGAAGATTTAAAACTTATTGAAGAAGTTAAAGCTGTAGTAAATAGTGCAAAAAATGGTGATTTAAATAAACGAGTGACCGTAAGTACAAATAATGGAAGTCTTGAAGAATTAAAAGAAATTTTTAATGAGATGCTTAATGTAACAAGTACAAATGTATGCCAAAATGTAAATCAATTAAAAGATGTACTTTTACAATTTAAAAATCTTAATTTTACTCAAAGAATAAAAAATGACTCAGGATTGGTTGCAGTTGGATTAAATGAACTAGCAGAGATAATAAATAAAATGCTTATTGAAAATAAATCAATAGGGCTTAAATTAGATGATAGCTCAAAACAATTACTTGATAATATGAGTAGACTTAATAATTCTACAAATGAAGCAGCAGCAAGTTTAGAAGAGACTTCAGCAGCATTAGAAGAGATAACAGGAAATATAAGAAATAATTCTGAAAATATATCTAAAATGTCATCACTTTCTAAAAATGTATTAAACTCTGCAAGTGATGGACAAAAACTTGCAAATGAGACAACAGTATCTATGGATGAGATTAACGAGCAAGTAAAAGCAATCAGTGAAGCAATAGTTTCAATTGATAATATTGCTTTTCAGACAAATATCCTTTCATTAAATGCAGCTGTAGAAGCAGCAACAGCAGGTGAAGCTGGAAAAGGTTTTGCAGTAGTTGCTCAAGAAGTAAGAAACCTAGCAAATAGAAGTAGTGAAGTTGCAAAAGAGATTAAAGACATAGTTGAAAATGCAAGTCACAAAGCTGATAATGGAAAAGAAATAGCTGGAAAAATGATACAAGGATATATACAATTAAATGAAAATATTTCTCAAACTATTCATCTTATTTCTGATATCGAAATGGCATCAAAAGAACAGTTACAAGGCATAGAACAAATCAATGATGCAGTTAATAGTTTGGATAAACAAACTCAAGAAAATGCATCTATTGCAACTCAGACAAATGGTATAGCCCAAGAGACTGACCATATTTCAAAAGCAGTATTAAAAAGTGCAGATGATAAAGAGTTTGTAGGAAAAAATGAGGTAAGCTCAAATACTTATGAGATGTAGTTTTTACATCTCATATTAAAGCTTACTTCTAAAATATTAGAGTATCCTTTCCAAAAAAATTCTACAAAAGAAAATTTATGCTTGTGTCAAAACCATTTATTCTATTTTTCAAATATGTTATTCCTTCTATGTTGGGCTTTTTAGCTGTATCTTCTGCTAGTATCATTGATGGTTATTTTGTGGGAAACTATGTGGGTTCTGTAAGTTTAGCAGCAATCAATGTATCTTTCCCTTTATTTAATCTTCTATTTGGATTTGCTTTGATGTTTGCAGTTGGAAGTTCTGTAATGACTGGTAAATTAATGGGTGAAGGGAACAAAGAAGAAGCTTCAAATGTTTTTTCAAAAGCTATTTATGTAATAGTAATACTCTCAATTTCTTTGAACTTGTTACTTTATTTAAATATAGATAAGGTCTTAGATTTAATAAATGTAAAAGATGAATTAAGAGTTGAAACCCTAAATTATCTTCCTACTATTTTAAAATTTTTACCATTTTTAATGATAGGAATTACAGTTGATTATTTTGTAAAAATAGATGAAAACCCAAACTTATCTTTTCTAGCATTGGTTATAAGTTCGCTTATAAATATAGTTCTAGATTATATTTTTATAGTAAAATTTGATTGGGGTATAAATGGTGCTGCATATGCAACAGGTATCTCACAGACTTTTATTCTTTTGATTTTACTTCCACACTTTTTTATGAAAAAGACAACACTAAGACTTGTAAAACCAAGGGGAAGTTTTTTAAGTATATTTAATGCTTTGAAAAATGGTTCTTCTGAGTTTGTAAATGAATCATCTGTTGGTATTACTATTTTAGTTTTTAACTATATTTTACTAAAAACCTTTGGTCCTTTAGGTATTGCTTCTTTTACTATTGTTGGTTATTTTATAGCAATTAGTATTATGACAAGTTTTGCTGTTTCTGATTCTTTGCAAGCTATTATTAGTAAAAATTATGGCGCACAATATTTCAATAGAATGAAAAGTTTTTTAAAATTAGGATTAATAAGTATTTTATGTGTAGAGATAGTTTTAACCCTTTTTGTGATAATTGCCCCAGAGTCATTGATAGACATCTTTATCAATGACAATGATATAAAAACAAAAGAGATAACATTAAAATTCATCTCATATGTATGGCCAGCTTTCATTTTTTCAGGTTTAAACATGTTAGCAAGTGCATATTTAACATCAATACAAAAGCCACTTTATTCTGGACTAATAGCTATTATGAGAAGTTTTATTTTTCCTATGATATTTATTTTCACTTTACCTTTTGTTTTTGGGAATATAGGAATATTTATAGCCTTGTCTTGCGCAGAGATAGTTACTTTTATTTTCGCTTTTAGATTTTTTATGAAAAATAGACCAAGTGTTTTAGCTAAATTTATTTAATAAATATTTTATTAATAGGGCATTATAAAGTTTATAAAATTAATCATAGTTTTCAAGCTTATTAAATTGATGAATTATAAGTCTATTTTTATCAATTTTTCCTATAACATTTTTCTTTATTAAATCATTCATAATAGTTGATACTGTTTGACGCTTTGATCCAATAAAACTTGAAAGATCTTTAATAGATAAATTTAAATCTATGCAATATTTACCATCTATTAATGTATCTTGTGTTGTAGCAATTTCCATTAAAAATAATGCAACTTTTCTTTTACAAGATTTAAAAACAAGATTTTTAATTATATTTCTTTCTAGTTCTGCTCTATGTTTAAGAGATCTAATAACAGATGTAGAAAACTCTTTATTAGCAAACAAATAAGTAAATTTTTCTGCATCAATTAAATAAACTTCACTATCTTCTAAAAATTCAATACTACATGAAGTCTCAGGAATAATTATATTGTTCTGTTTCAAAAAATATAAAACAAACTCTTCTCCATCTTCATAAATTATAGCTTTTGCTTTTCCACTTTTAAATACATAAAGTGTCAAAGTTCCATCTTCATATTCTAAAGTTCCCTTTTTAAATTTCTTTGTTTTTAATGAAGAAAAATCCTCTTCAGACAAAATCTCTGTTAAATTAATTGAATCAATTCTTAACCTATTAGAATCCATTTTCATCCTTAAAGTAAAAGTATTTTTTAAGCTTAATATCAAAAATACTAGCAATATTATTCTTTTGTTATTATAAAGTAAAATAAAATTTACTAAATTCACTTTATTATACATATTATTATTTAATAATAATATGTATAATAAAATAATTTTATCGTAAAAAATCATATAAAAAGTGTCACCGATATGACACTATAAAAGTATATTCCCATCCAAAAGCCTTGTAAAATGGATACTTTTGATAAATATTTATTATTTAATATTATTTGAAATTTGAAAACAATTTTTTATATGTCATATCCATGACAGAAAAAATATTATTAATATATTAAAATTTGGAAGTTTTTAAATTATATTTAAGTATTTATACTACTTATAATTTTTAAAGTAATAAGAGAGAAGTGAAGAATAAGAAAAAAATGGTGCAGTTAGCGTGATTGTATATTCATCAGCTAGTTGCTTAAATGAAGAAAATTATACTTTTCAGAAATTCTTGATTAAACAGATATGCAAATGCATCTTTCTGAATTAAATCAAACATTAAGGAGATTGTTATGAGCTTAGCGTTGAATAATAAATTTGTTGTTGCAAATCCAAATACTTGCATAGGGTGTGCTACTTGTATGGCGGCATGTTATGAGTCTGCATATGAAAGGGGTAAATTAGCAGCTCCAAGATTAATTGTTACTAGAACATTTAGTGGAACAGTACCTAATATATGCAGACAATGTGATGATGCACCTTGCGCAAATGTTTGTCCTGTTGGGGCATTGGAGTTTGGGAAAGATTCTATTTTGGTTCATGAAGAATTATGTATAGGTTGCAAAATGTGTACATTAGTTTGTCCTTTTGGTGCAATTAGACCAGAAGCTGAGTTAATGCCTTCAGTTGATTATATTACACAACCTAAATACAACTTAGGTATTGAATCAGAAGTTGGTGCAAAAAGTATAGCAGTTAAATGTGATTTATGTGTGGGAAGAGAAGATGGACCAGCCTGTGTTGAAGTTTGTCCAACGGAAGCTTTATCTTTTGAAAACAATAATAATGCAATTGATGATACAGCAAAAAGAAGTCTTGAAGTTTATATAAAAGAAAGAGCAAAATTTTTGTAAAGGATGATTTATGACACAAGTATATTTTTTATATCTTATTGGATGTGTTATCTCTTTATTATTATATAAACAAAATAGAATTGCTGGAAAAGTAGGATTTAGTATATCTGCAATCGCTTCTGCGTATGCGGTAATTTACTTTTTGATGAATTTAGGACAAACAAGTAGTTTTAGTATGTTTGAAAGCTTACTTTATAGTCCAACATTTATATTAAATCCATTAGGAAACTTCTTTTCATTTGTAGTTTCTCTTGTTTCACTAGCTTCATCTGTGTATGCAATACAATATTCACAAGAGTATGAAAATAAAGGTAGTCTTGCTGTTATGGCAAGTATGTTTAATGCCTTTATTCTATCAATGCTTTTATTGATTTCATCATCAGATGTATTTTGGTTTATAATTTTTTGGGAATGTATGACAGTAATTTCTGCTTATTTAATTTGTTTTAATGATTCGAAAGCTTCATTAAAAGCAATTATGATTTATTTGGGAATTGCACACATCGGAGCTATGTGTATTACAGCAGCATTTTTACTGCTAGCTTCACAAAGTGGTTCATTAGAATTTAGTTCTTTTGAAAATGTAACTTTATCACCAGTTATGGCAAGTGTTATTTTTATACTTGCATTTATTGGATTTGGATCAAAAGCAGGGATGTTTCCTATGCATGTTTGGTTACCAAAAGCTCACCCAGCAGCTCCAACTAATGTTTCAGCACTGATGAGTGGGGTGATGATCAAAATTGCAATATTTGGAATTATTAAATTTTGTTTATGGCTTCCAGTTATGAAATGGTGGGGCTTATTAATTATTACTGTTGGTGCTATATCTGCAATACTAGGTGTACTTTACGCTTTAGTACAACATGATTACAAAGCACTTTTAGCATATCACTCTGTTGAAAATATAGGGATTATTTTATTAGGTATTGGAACAGGAGTGTATGGAATCGCTGCGAATATGCCAAGTTTAGCAGCAGTAGGATTTTTAGCTGGTTTATATCATATTTTAAACCATGCAACTTTCAAAGGCTTATTATTTTTAGGTGCAGGAAGTGTTTTATATAGCACACATACAAAAGATATGGATGCCTTAGGTGGATTAGCTAGAAAAATGCCATTAACAGCCTTTGCTTTTCTAATTGGTTCTTTATCAATCACAGCAATTCCTCCATTAAATGGTTTTATTAGTGAATGGTTTACTTATCAAGGAATGATTCAAGGTGCCTTATCTGAATATGTAAGTAGTAGAGTTGTTTTTACAATTTCTATAATAGCACTAGCCCTAACAGGTGCTCTAGCAATTATGTGTTTTGTAAAAGTTTATAGTGTTATTTTTGGTGGTGTGCCAAGGGATGAAAAAATCTTTCAAAAAGCAAAAGAAGTTCCTATTACTATGGTTATTGGAATGTTTATTTTAGTTGCAGGATGTGTCGCTTTTGGTTTAGGTGCAAATGTAGTAGTTGAAAATATTATGCTTGTAATTTCATCTTTTTCAAATACATATAATGCAACAAATGGGATTATTGTAACTTCACCAATTGGTTCAATTGTATCACCAGTTTTAATAGCTGTAGTTATAGCAGTTAGTTTATTACTTCCTTTATTGATAGTTAAAATATCAAGAGCAAATAAATCAAAACCAAGATTAACAGATCCTTGGGCTTGTGGTTTTAAATACGATAGTCGAATGCAAATGACTGCTTCACCTTTTACAGGTGATTTAAGAAGACTTCTTAATTGGTTATACAAAAGTGAAACAAAAGTTATCGACCAAGGTTATTTTAAACCAGTTATATATGAAACTCACGCAAAAGATGTTTGGTGGAGCTATTTATATGAACCTGTAATCAAATTAACTCTTAATACAGCAAAACTTGTTGCAAAAATGCAAAATGGAAATGTAAATGCGTACTCGTTATATATCTTGCTTGCTTTATGCCTTTTTGTTGGCATTAGCTACATTATTTAAAGGATAAGTTATGAGTAGTATATTTTTTATGATTATTCAAGTTATTGCAATTGTTCTTGTTGCTCCTTTATTTGATGGGATGGCTAGAAAATTAAGAGCAAAACTTCAATCAAGAGAAGGTATCCCTGATTTTTTTCAAACATATAGGGATATTTATAAATTAATGAAAAGAGCAAGAACAGGACCAAATTGTGCCCATTGGGTTTTTAAAACAGGACCTTATACTCTGTTTGCAGCAGGTGCTGCTTTATTAGCAGCTATTCCAATTACATATAGCACTAATACTCTAGCAGGTGCTTATTCAGATATTTTAGTATTTATTTATTTAGGTGCTTTATTAAGATTTATATTTGGTGCAACATCAATTGATTCTGGAAATCCATTTGCAGGTGTTGGTGGAGGAAGAGAACAAATTATTGGTATTTTTGTTGAGCCAGTTATGATGATTAGTTTGTTAGTTGTTATTTTATTAGCAAGCACTACTAATTTAGTTGAAATCCAACATATGGTTAGAACAGGACAAATAGGTTATCAAACACCAGCCTTTGCAGTTGCTTCAATATCATTTTTATGGGCAATGTATGTGGAAGCGGGAAGAAATCCATATGATTTAGCAGAAGCAGAACAAGAGTTACAAGAGGGTGTTTTAGGTGAATATTCTGGTTCAGATTTTTCCCTTGCACATGCAGCTTTAATTTTAAAACAATTCGCGATGATTGGATTATTCCTTACTATTTTTGAACCTTGGAATTTCGAAAATCCATTCTTAGCACTTATTGGTTTTATTCTTAAAGCAGGGATTTTTTATGTTGCCGCTGTTTTTATTGACAACTTTGGCCCAAGATTTAAAATATTGACAAGTTTTAAAAATAGTGCAATTCCTCCCTTAATTGTTTCAATTATTGCGCTTGCTTTATATGTTGTAGGAGTTTAAGATGATTGATATACTAAGTATTTTATCAATAGTTTTAATTATTAGTTCACTTTGTGTATTTGGAATTAGAAATTATAAAATTGCCATATATACATATTCATTTCAAACATTTATATTGGTATTGATATTTTTATATCTTTATGCAACATACTCTGCTAATGAATTAGGTGGATGGGCAATTATTGCATTTTTTACAAAAGTTATATTTGTGCCATTTATATTATTAAGATTAATAAAAAAATTAAATGTTGTTCATGAAGATGAACCAGTACTTGGATTCTTTGTTAGTCCAATTGTTGCTATTGCATTTTCATTAGCTATTGCAATGGCTTTATATCCAATTTATTTAAAATTTTCTTTGATTAAAGAGCATATTCCATTAATTGCATCTATTACAATTTTTATGATAGGAATATTTGGATTTGTTTTAAGAAATTCTGCAATCAAACAAATACTTGCTTATTGTACATTTGAAAATGGTATTCATTTATCACTTGCTTTAATGGCATACAATTCACCAGAAATTGTTGAACTTGGAATCTTAACTGATGCATTGTTTGCAGTAATTATTTTATCAATCTTTGCTCAAAGATTTTATAAATATTTTGGTTCTTTAGATGTTTCTAAAGCAACTGAATTGAAAGGTTAAGTTATGGATATGCAACAATTATTAATATTATTAATGCTTATTCCCCTTGTTTCATCAGTTGTTATTTGGCTTTGTGCAGATAATTATAAAGCATTAAGTACTTTACATATTATTGCCTCAATACTTACTACAATTGTAGGTTTAATGGCAATTTCAAATGTAATAAATGGAACAACATATTTTCTATTTAATGATATGTTTTTTCTCGATTCTTTAGGCGCTATTTTTATTAGCTTAATAGCAGTAACAGGATTATTAGTAAATTTATATTCTGTTAAATATATGCAATGGGAAGTTGAAAATAAACATTTAGAAGTAAAAGATACAAAACTGTTTTTCTCACTATTTCACTTGTTTGTTTTTACAATGACTTTCTCTGTGCTTTCAAATAATATTGCATTGATGTGGGTAGGAATTGAAGCCACAACATTATCTTCTGTATTTATGGTTGCTTTACATAAAAGTAGTAAATCAACTGAAACTGGATGGAAATATATAGTTATTTGTAGTATTGGTTTAGCTTTTGCTTTATATGCGACTGTATTACTTTATAGTGCAGGGTTTAATGTAATCAATGACAGTCATAGTGCAATGCTTTGGACTACTTTAATGGCACATTCTAAAGATATAGATCAAGATGCATTAAAACTTATTTTTGTTTTTGCATTGATTGGTTTTGGTACAAAAGCAGGGCTTGCACCCACTCATACTTGGTTACCAGATGTTCACTCAGAAGGACCAGCACCATCATCAGCAATGCTTTCGGGAATACTTTTAAAATGTGCAATATTAGGACTTATTAGATATTACGCAATTGTGGGAAACTCATTTGCAGGATTTGAATATGTTCAAACAATGATGATTTTTAGTGGATTGATTACTATATTTATAGCATCATTTTTTCTTCTTGTTCAACATGATGTAAAAAGAATGTTTGCATATCACTCAATTGCACATATGGGTGTTATTGCATTTGGATTAGGAATTGGTGGGCCAATAGGATTATTTGCTGCACTGTTTCACACTTTAGCACACTCAGTTACAAAAGCCCTAGCATTTTGTGTAACAGGAAATATGATTCAAATATATGGAACAAGAGATATGAGAAAAATGGGAGGACTAATAAAAATAGCTCCTATTACAGCGATTTTATTTGGGATTGCTGTTTGTTCTTTAGTAGGTGTCCCTGGATTTGCAATATTTTTCAGTGAATTTTTAATGATAAAACAATCAATTGTTAATAATATGAATATTGAAGTAATTCTCTTTATCATAGGACTTATAATTATTTTTATTGCTGACTTTTCACACTTTAATCTTGCAACATTTGGAAAAAGTAATTCAAAAGTATTAAGAAAAGAATTACCATTGAGTGCTAATTTACCGTTAATTGGATTAGCAGCATTAATTATAATTTTTGGATTGTTTACTATTGAACCTTGGTTTGAACTGCTTAGAAATGCAGTAAATATTATCATGGGAATGTAAGGAGATATGATATGAGAAAAGGTGACAATTTAATAAATAAAGTGAAAGAAAAAATAACAATTCACGAAATCTATAGACAACCAGAAGATCAAATTACAATAACCGTTGATAGAAATGATTTGCCAGAGACTGTACGAATTTTGTATTACGATTTAGGTGGTTGGTTATCAAGTATGATTCCAAATGATGAAAGAGAAATAAATGGTAATTTTGCCCTTTATTATGTCTTGTCAATGGAAGGTGGAAAAATGACTCCTGAGGATGAGTTACCACAAGATGAAAAATGTTGGATAACAGTTAAAACTTTTATTCCAGCAAATGACCCAACTTTTCCATCTGTAACTTTAAAAGTACCTGCTGCTGTTTGGTATGAAAGAGAAGCATATGATATGTTTGGTTTAACGGCAATTGGTTTACCTGATCCTAGAAGATTGGTTGTATCAGATGATTGGCCAGAGGGTTTATTTCCATTAAGAAAAGATGCTATGGATTATAGACATAGACCAGATCCCGTTGATCATAAAGATGAACCTGAAGCAAAATTTCTAAAACCAGAAGGTGCAGGAGTACTTGATGTTCCCTTAGGACCTTTACATATTACAAGTGATGAGCCAGGTCACTTTAGATTGTATTGTGATGGAGATACTATTATTGATGCAGATTATAGACTTTTTTATCAACACAGAGGTATGGAAAAACTTGCAGAAAATAGAATGAATTATGACCAAATGGGATATTTAGCAGAAAGAGTTTGTGGTATCTGTGGTTATGCTCATGCTATTGGTTGTATAGAAGCTGCAGAAAAAGCGATTGGTTTAGAAATACCACTAAGAGCACAAGCAATGAGAGTAATTTGTCTAGAAATAGAAAGACTTCATTCACATTTATTAAATATAGGTCTTGCTTGTGAAGTAACTGGAAATGTAAATGCTTTTATGCATATTTTTAGAATTAGAGAATTTTCTATGGAATTAGCTCAATTAGTAACAGGTGGTCGTAAAACATACGGAAATGTTGTTATGGGTGGGTTAAGAAGAGATATGACAGGAACTGAGATTAAAAAAAGTCTTGAGTTATTAGAAATAATAGAAGTACAAACTAAAGAAGTTTGGGATGCTGTTATGGATGATAAAAATCAAGTTGAAAGATGGAAAGGTGTAGGACTTTTAGATAAACAAGTAGCAAGAGACTTTTCTCCTGTTGGTCCAAATATTAGAGGGTGTGGTTTTAAAAGAGATTCAAGATATGACCATCCTTATGATTTTTTAACACAATTAGATTTTGAAATACCAACTGAAGATGGCTGTGATGTATTTGCAAGAGAAACCGTTAGATATAGAGAATTATTAGAATCAGTATCTATTATAAGACAGTGTTTTGAGATGATGCCAGGAGGTTTAACTGTAATTAAACCACAAACTATGATTAAACCAGGTGCATATGCAATTGGTAATGATGAAGCACCAAGAGGTGAAAATATTCATTGGATTATGCATGGTAATGCACAAAAAGTATTTAGATGGAGATGTCGGGCTGCGACATATAACAACTGGACATCTTTAAGATATCAGTTTAGAGGAAATACTATTGCTGATGCTGCTCTTATTGTTTGTTCATTGGACCCTTGTTACTCTTGTACAGAAAGAGTAACTGTTGTTGATATTAAAAGTAAAAAAACAAAAATATTAAACTATCAAGATTTGAAAAGATATTCACAATCTTCGAAAAATCATCCATTGAAAAATATGTAGGAGTAAGAGATGAAACTACTAGATATGACAAAAAAATATGGGAAAGCAACTTATAAATATCCTTTAGAACCTTATGAAGTATCTGAAGGATTTAGAGGTAAACCTTCATATACATATGAAAATTGTATAGGTTGTACAGCTTGTGGAGTTGCTTGTCCGTCAAATGCAATTAATGTAAAACTAAATGAAGATAAAACAAAACTTGTTTGGGAATTTGATGCTGCAAGATGTATTTTTTGTGGTAGATGTGATGAGGTTTGTCCTACTGGTGCAATTGTTCTTTCTCAAGAGTTTGAATTAGCTGTTAAGTTTGATAAAAATAATTTGAAAGAAAGAGGCGAACTTGATGTTGAATATTGTGAGGTTTGCAATAAACCATTTACAACAAAAAGATTAATTTCATACATCTTCCATAGATTAGAAAAAGTTGGTTGGGATAAAAAGACTTTAGGTGAAAAAATAAAATATGCAAAAACTTGCCCTACTTGTAAAAGAGAAGAAAAAACTGAAGTTATGACAAAATATTTAAAAAGGGGTATAAAATGAGTAAAACATATGTAGTACCAGAAGAGATAGAAAACTCAAATACTCTTGAAGCCAAACTTGAGCATCTAAAAAATATTAAAAGAAGTTTTAATGTTTATAGAGTGGATTGTGGTTCATGTAATGGTTGTGAAATTGAGGTGTTTGCCGCTATTACACCAATGTGGGATCCTGAAAGATTGGGATTTAAATTAGTAGCTAGTCCTAGACATGCAGATATTTTACTTTGTTCAGGACCAGTTACTAGACAAATGTATTACCCACTTTTAAGAGCATATGAAGCAACTCCTGATCCTAAAGTAGTAGTAGCAATTGGTGCTTGTGGCTCTAGTGGAGGAATATTTCATGATGCTTATAGTGTTTGGGGAGGAATTGATAAAGTTATACCTGTGGATGTTTATATTCCAGGTTGTCCTCCCCATCCAGCAACTATTATTCATGGATTAGCTTCTGCTTTAGGAATATTAGATCAAAAACTACAATTTAAAGAGCACACTCAAGATTGTGATGAAGCAATTCTTGTGGAGGATTCATTAATAGGAAATATTCTTTTTGAAAGAGATATTTTAATCGAATCAAAAAGATTGATGAGTTATTTTTTTGGTAGAAAACTTTATGAAAAATATATAAGTGCACTAAAAAAATCAACTGATATTAAAAATATTAAAAAAACTAAGGAGGTAATTGAAATATATAGTAGTGAAGAAGAAGATTCAAGATATGAAGAGTGTATGAAAAGACTTCATAATAATGTTTATTTGAGATATATGAAACAGTTTGCACCCATAAAAGACGATTATAAATTTATAATATAAGAAGTTTAAGATGATTGAAATATGTAAATTAACAAAAAGAAGAGTGGAACCCACATCAAATGAGTTACCTCAAAAATATGAACAAGTGAAAATTTTTTCTATGTCTGTTGGCCATGGTGTTGGCACAATTGATTTTATGGAATGTATAGAAGAGATAAAAGAAGAAGATTATAAAAAACTTATAGAACAATGTGAGGATTATGCACAGTTTAAATTAGGAAATTTAACTAAATATTTTGAAGTTGAAATTTTCCCAGAACATGCACAGAAATTAATTCCCCAAATGCCAGATTGTTCTTTAAAAGATATTTTTTCTTCTTTAGAAGAAGGTTTTATTGTTATAAGGAAAAGTATATGAAAAAAGCAATTCTTACAATAGGAAATACCTTAAGAGGTGATGATGGGATTACTTCATATTTAGGAAAGCTAATTGAAGGTGAAGAATCTTTAGATTGGAAAATATTTTATGGTGAAGATGTACCAGAGAGTCAATTTCATAAAATTAGAGAATATGAACCCGATTTAGTTGTTGTTGCTGATGCAATGACAGGAATGAAAATAGGACAAGTGGAAGTTATTGATATTAGCAATGAAAGAGATTATATGTATTCAACACATAATCTTCCAGCACCAATATTAATGAGTTATTTAAAAGGATTTTGTAAAAGCGTTCTTTTTTTAGGTCTTACAGTAGATTTAGAAAATGTATTAGAGATTAATGAGAATATTTCAAAAGAAGCTGAAATTACAGCTAGAAATGCTTTGAAAAAAGTTTTTGAAATTGATTCAATTTTTGATAATGATTAAAAAAGGAATAAATTATGTTATCACCAGCAGATACAGCACAGTCGTTATTTAGTGGAATGAGTCATAAAGCAAAAATGCCAATAGTAAGTGTTATATTTTTATCTATTATGGCAGGTGGCTCAATAGCAATGGGTGACATTTTTTGGGCCCATTCAACAGTTGGCGTTGCCAAAGCATCTTCTCCTGGAATTGCAAACTTTATTGGAGGAGTTGCCTTTTCAGTAGGACTTATGATGGTTGTTTTTTTTGGAGGACATTTATTTACAAGTTCTTTGATGACAGGAGTTTCAACAATAGATCATAAATTGACATTTTCAAAAATGATTGCTTATTGGGTTATTGTTTGGATTTTTAATTTTATTGGAGCTGCTGTAGTTGCTTATATGTATTATAGGTCACAACTGCCACTTAAATATGATGGAGAGATATTACATCACTTCCTTGTATTAGGTGTGGGAAAAAATAGTTTGTCATTTGAAGCAGCATTTATTAGAGGGATATTCTGTAATGTTTTTGTATGTATGGCAGTTTGGGCTGCAACTGGCGCTTCTGATGCTGCTGGAAAAGTTTTATCAATACTGTTTATAATTGCAGCATTTGTGGGTTCAGGTTATGAACACGTCGTGGCAAATATGTTTATTTTTACAGAAGCATTATTGGCAAAAGCACATTATTTACATGAAGTAGGAGGAAGAATTCAAGCCTTGTCAGAACATATGAATATTTCTGTAGAGAAATTGGAAGCATTGAGTTTTACAAAAATCTTCCCTAATAATTTATTACCAGTTACTTTGGGAAATATTGTTGGTGGATTGTTTTTTGTTGGTGTAATAGGATTTATGTCTCATAAGACAGATATGAAAAAATAAAAAGGTGAATATTATGAAAGAAACAAATGTTATTTGTCCCTATTGTGGGACAGGTTGCGGAATTAAATTAACTTCGCATGATAATAAAATTGTAAAAATTGAAGGTGTTAAATCAAATCCAGTAAATGAAGGACATTTATGTCTTAAAGGATTATATGGATGGGATTATGTTGAGTCAAAAGATAGATTAACAAAACCTTTAATTAGAAAAAAAGATGGTGTTTTTTCTAAAGAAGGAACTTTTGAAGAATCTTCATGGGATGAAGCATTATCATTAGTTGTTTCAAAAATGAAAGAGGCTAAAGAAACATATGGACCAGATTCTATTGTTGGAAATTTTTCAGCTAGATGTACTTTAGAAGAAAATTATTTAGCACAAAAATTTATGAGAGCAATCATTGGTACAAATAATGTTGACCATTGTGCTAGAGTATGTCATGCACCAACAGTAGCCGGTCTGGCTAAAACTATAGGTAATGGTACAGCGACAAATAGTTTTACTGAATTTGAAGAACATACAAATTGTATTATGATGATAGGTTCAAATCCAGAAAATGCACATCCAATCGCAGCTATGTATATACAAAGAGCAATTAATAGGGGAGCAAAACTAATAGTAATAGATCCTATTAGAACAGAATTTGCTCAAAAAGCAGATGTATTTATTCAGTTACCACCTGAGTATAATATTCCAATTATAAATGCATTGATTAACCATATAATTGCAAAAGATTTGTATGATAAAGAGTTTGTGGAAAAATATACTCATGGTTTTGAATATTTAAAAGAAGCAGTAAAAGAATACACTCCACAAAAAGTTTCTGAAATGACAGGAGTTGATGCTAAGTTATTAATTAAAGCAGCAGAATTATATGCAACTGTAAGTCCAGCTGCAATTACACATGGTATGGGTGTTACTCACTTTAATCACGGTGTTGGTAATGTTTGTGATATTTCAAATATTATGTTAATAACTGGAAATATCGGGAAACTTGGAGCAGGGGATTTACCTCTTAGAGGTCAACAAAATGTTCAAGGTGCTTGTGATATGGGTGTATTACCAAATATATTTCCAAACTTAAAACTTGTTTCAAGTGCAGAAAATAAAGCATTTTTTGAGAAATTATGGGATTGTAAACAACCTTTAAGTACAGAAATTGGTATTCATAAAACAGAAGTTCCTGATGCCATTATGGATGGTAGAGTAAAAGTATTTTATACAATAGGTGAAAATCCTGTTATGTCAGAACCAAATACAAACCACTTCTTAAAAGGTATATCAAAACTTGATTTTTATGTGGTTCAAGATATCTTTATGACAGAAACTGCACTTAAAGCAGATGTTGTTTTCCCAGCAGTTAGTGTTGGTGAAAAACAAGGGTGTTATTTAAATGCTGAAAGAAGAGTTCAATTAAACGATAAAACATTAGACCCAAAAGGTGAGGCTAAACAAGATTGGGAAATCATTTGTGAATTAGCAAAAAGATTTGGTGCTACTGATTTTGATTATGAAAAACCAGAAGATATCTGGAATGAAGTACGAAGAGCAGATCCAGCAAGATTTGGTGGTATTAGTTATGCAAGATTACAAGGGAAAGAAGGTATTGCATGGCCTTGTCCAAGTGAAGATCATCCTGGAACACCAAGTTTATATATGGATAAAAAATTCTTTACTAAAGATACAAAAGCAAACTTGGTACCTGTAATATTTATTGATAATAAAGATAATATGGTGGATGCAGAAGATGAATTAAGAAAAAAACTTAATCTTCCAGAAAACTATCCATGTATGGTAGGTTCTGTTGATGAAAAAGTAGATGAAGTATATCCTATATCATTGTTAACAACAAGAAAAGTGTATCAATATACAGTTGGAACTATGACTAGACGATCAAAAACTCTTGAATATGGTGGTGATTCACATGGACCATCAGCAGAGATACATCCAAATTTAGCAAAAAGATATAATCTTAAAAATCATGACTTTATAAAAGTTGAGAGTAGATATGGTTATATTGCACTTTTAGTAGAAATAACTGAAGTAGTTCCAGATAATATTATGCAAATGGCATTTCATTATTGGGAAGGATTATGTAATGAGCTAACAAGTGGTGGTTGGGACTATACAACAAAAACTCCAACTTATAAAGCAGCTGTAAGAATGGAAAAAATCACTCAAGAAGAATACAGTACTATTATGAGTCTTAAAAAAATGAAATTTAAAACTTCAAAAATAATTTATGACGATTATCATCATGAATAAGTAAAAAAGAGGACTCCCTCTTTTTTACTATTACTTAATTAATGATTCTTTTGTTTAGATTGATATTTATTACAAATAATTTAGTATGAAAGTTTTCACAAGCCAATTAAAATTTAATTAGTTTTATCTATACAAAATACTTTATCTACTCTTTCCCCTGTTCTATAATTTAGAACATTTTCTATTTTATATTTTTTGTTTAATTTTGTACAATCTTCGATTGTAGTTTCATTAGATGTACACGAAATAAAAAGTACAGAATAAAATAATAATATTAATAATTTCATTAGATTTCCTATATAATAGGATTATTATAGCATATAATTTATTAAATAATAAAATATAACAACAATGAAACTGATAATGTATATTAATTGCATATTCAGTTTTAAAATTCTAGCTTTGCATTGAAGTAGCAAAACTTAACATATGTAAAAGAAAATAGTTGAGGACAAGAATTACACTATTGTAGGATAGGTAGTGCAGATTTTTATAATTTCGTTGAGATTTAATATTTAGTATAGATTCAAGGCGGAGCTTTAATTTTAAAGCGGAGTTTACTAAAGGTTAAAGGTAAATGAGCATTAAAAATTGAAGTTTCAACGCAGAAGATGTGCTGAAGATTAAATCTTCAACACGGCCATAAAGGCTTCTTGTGGAACATTCACTTTCCCTATGGCTTTCATTCTTTTCTTACCTGCTTTTTGTTTCTCTAGTAATTTTCTTTTTCTCGTAATATCTCCACCATAACATTTAGCTGTTACATTTTTACCTGTAGATTTTACAGTCTCTCTTGCAATGATATTAGAGCCAATAGAGGCTTGTATTGCTACTTCGAATAGTTGTCTTGGGATTAACTCTTTTAAGGCTTTGATAAACTCTCTACCTTTACTAAGGGCTTTATTTTCTGGAACTATGATTGATAAGGCATCAACTATTTCACCTGCAACTTTTATATCAAGTTTTTGTAAAACACCTGGTCTAAAACCTATTGGTTCATAATCAAAAGATGCATAACCTTTTGTTGTTGATTTTAATTTATCATAAAAATCCATTACGATTTCATTCATAGGTAAATCATAATCAAGTAAAACTCTAGCACCTATATAGTCCATCTTGTTTTGGATACCTCTTTTGTCATTTAGAAGTTTTATTACATTTCCTAAAAACTCATCTGGTACTAAGATTGTAGCTTTTACATATGGTTCAAATATCGTTTTTACTTGACTTGGTTCTGGAAGTTCAGAAGGATTTCTAATAACTATCATTTCCCCATTTGTTTTTTCAATTTCATAAATAACTGTTGGGGCTGTTGCTATTAAATCAAGATTAAACTCTCTTTCCAATCTTTCTTTGATAACTTCCATATGAAGCATACCAAGAAAACCTGCTCTAAATCCACTTCCTAATGCAGCAGAACTCTCTGGTTCAAAAGAGATAGATGAGTCATTTAACTGAAGTTTTGTAAGAGCTTCTCTTAGGTCTTCAAATTTATCAGTTTCGATTGGGTAAATACCAGCAAATACGAAAGGTTTTGCTGGTTCAAATCCATCAATGATTTCAGCTGTTGGATTTTTAGCATCAGTCATAGTATCACCAACGGCAATACCATCTAATGTTTTAAGTCCAAGAACTACGATACCGATTTCACCTGTTTTGATTTCATTTGTGTTTTGTCTTTTTAGTGGATGAGGATACATAAGATTTAAAACAGAATGTTCAACTTTTGTATTCATCATTCTAAGCATTTGACCTTTTTTGATACTTCCATCATAAACTCTTACAAGGGCTAAAGCACCAAGGTAGTTATCAAACCATGAGTCATAAATAAGTGCTTTTGTAGGAGCCTCTTCATCACCTTTTGGACAAGGAACTCTATCAACTATAGAATCAATTAATTCTCTTACTCCAAGACCTGTTTTTGCACTAATTAAGTTATGATATGTACAATCAAGTCCAATAGCTTCTTCAACTTCTTCTAAAACTCTATCTGGGTCAGCACTTGGAAGGTCGATTTTATTTACAACAGGAAGTAGTTCTAAGTCATTGTCCATAGCAATATATACATTGGCAATAGTTTGAGCTTCAACTCCTTGAGTTGAATCTACAATTAAAAGTGCACCTTCTGATGATGCTAAAGAACGACTTACTTCATAAGAAAAGTCCACATGTCCTGGAGTGTCTATTAGATTTAAAACATAGTGTTGACCATCTTTTACATAATCTAATCGTACACTTTGAGCTTTGATTGTAATTCCACGCTCTTTTTCTATATCCATTGTATCCATCATTTGAGCAGACATATCTCTATCTGCTACTGAACCACACTCTTGTATAATTCTATCAGCTAGAGTTGACTTCCCATGGTCAATATGAGCGATAATTGAAAAGTTTCTTATATTTGCTTGCAAAATAAATCCTATGTTTATATTAATATTCGCGATTATATCTAAAAAATTGTAATGATAATGTTAAGAGAGAAAAAAGTAGTGATTTTAGGCTAAAAGCCTAAAATCATGTGTGATTATTTTGAGATTGTAGCTTCAATTCTTCTATTTTGAGCTCTTCCCTCTTTAGTTTTGTTTGTTGCTTTTGGTCTAGTTTCACCATACCCAACAGTTTTTAATCTAGCAGGATCAACATCATATTTTTTCAATGCTTCAAAAGCTGAATCTGCTCTTCTTTTTGATAACCATAAATTATATTTTTCAGTACCAGTGTAGTCAGTATGACCTTCAATAGTAGCTTTTAATTCTGGATGTTTATTTAAAAATTCTGCAAACTCTTTAACTCTGTGTTTAGCAGTTTCATCTATGATTGAAGAGTTGATTGGAAAATGAACTTCTAAATCAAGCATAACTATACAACCAGTTTTATCAACATTAGCTCCTCTCATAGTATCAGGACATTGGTCTAATGAGTCAATAACACCATCGTTATCTGAATCTAAAACTTTAGGCTCTTCTACTTTTTTAGGCTCTTCCATTACAGGTTTAGGCTCTTCTTTTACTACAGGAGCAGGAGCTGCTTTTTTACCAAAAGGAATTGCTAAACCAACTGTATAAATTACATTGTTATTTCCATTATCAAATGATACTAAATGTCTCACATCAGTTTTGATAGCCATGTCATTATCTAGTTTATATTTATACCCAAAACCATAATTTGCAAATGGTCCAGTTTCATTACTAAATTGTTCATTACCATAAATTTCAACACCAAGACCCGCTAATGCATATAGTGAAGATTTTTCATTTAATTTGTACTCTTTAACAACATTTGTAAAAAATCTTGTTACTGCTGTATCTTGATTGCTATTTTTATAATCAACATCACCAAGAGTTCTTAAGATTCCTAATTCAATTTGATCAAACATTGAGTCATCTAGATTAAATCCTAAAGAGACACCCGCATTTGCATAATTTCTATCTAGGTCTAAGTTACCTTCTGTAATTGCACCTGAGATCATAGGAGTAACTTCATATTTATATTCACTATTTGCTGCGAATAAGACTGACGAACATATTAAACTTGTCAATAATAATTTTTTCATTTATTCTCCTTATTTTACTATTATAGTATTTATTTCACGAATATACTATTAACTGATTCATTATTGTGAATTCTTCTGATTGTTTCACCAATTATATTTGAAGCAGTCAATACTGTAATTTTATCATGTTCTTGTTTTAAAGGAATCGTATCAGAAACTACCAATTCATCTAAAGCTTCACCATTTTCAAGTCTTTCATAAGCGGGACCACTTAATACACCATGTGTACAACATGCCATAACAGAATTTGCGCCTTTATTTTTTAATACTTCTGCCGCTTTTACAAGTGTTCCAGCAGTATCAACCATGTCATCTACTAAAATTATATCTTTACCACTTACATCACCTATGATATTCATAACTTCAGATTCATTAGCTTTTTCTCTTCTTTTATCAACAATTACTAAATCATAATTTAGTTTTTCTGCATAAGATCTAGCTCTTGCTACCCCACCAATATCTGGACTAGCAATAATAGGGTTAGCTAATTTTTTTGATTTAATATAATCAATAAACATAATTGAACCAAAAAGGTTATCAGCAGGGATATTAAAAAATCCTTGAATTTGTGCTGCATGTAAGTCTATCGTAATTACTCTAGAAATACCAGCTGCTTCTAATAAATCTGCAACTAGTTTTGCTGTAATTGGAACTCTTGGAGCTGCTTTTCTATCTTGTCTTGCATATCCATAGTATGGAATAACAGCAGAAATAGATTTTGCACTTGATCTTTTTAATGCATCCACCATAATTAATAGTTCCATTAAATTATCATTTGTTGGAGCACAGGTTGGTTGGATAATAAATACATCCATTCCTCTAACACTTTCTGTAATTTTTACAGAAATTTCTCCATCACTAAATTTTGTTAGTTTTGCTGGACTTATTTCGATATTTAAGTATTTTGCAACTTTCTTGGCAAATTCAGGGTTAGCTGATCCCGTGAATAGTCTGTATCCTCTCATGATTTTCCTTAGATTTATGTTTATAATTTTTTTGGATTATAGCTAAAACTTCATAAAAATTACTTAGTGCGGATTAATTTGTTTCCTTAATCCATGCACTACCAATAACTTTTTGCTCATCATAAAATACTGCTAATTGACCAGTAGCTACTCCAAAAACAGGTTCTTTTAATGAAATATTTACTTTGTCATTTTCGATTTTTATTTCACAAGGTGTTGATAGAGTTCTATATCTTAATTTTACAGTACAAGAAAACTCTTTATCATCAACAAACATGTTTAAATTATCTGCTATTACATTATTTATTTCTAGGGCTTCTTTTTTACCTACAACAATAGTATTATCTTTTGGATTTAATTTAGTTACAAAGTGAGGTTCATGAGCACCATTAACTGAAAAACCTCTTCTTTTACCAATTGTATAGTGAGCATAACCTTTATGTTCGCCTACAACATTACCTTTTTCATCTAAAACATTTCCTGGTACATCTATATTTGCATGTCTTTTTACAACATCAGTATAAACAGTTTCAACAAAACAGATTTCTTGGGATTCGTTTTTTTCTGTAATTCTTTTGTATGCAGAGTCTAGTTCAGCACCAAATTTTACGATGTCTTCTTTTTTATAAGTACTTAGTGGAAACATCATATATGGAAGTGCTTCTTTACTTACTTGAGATAAAAAATAACTTTGGTCTTTTGTTTTATCATCAGCTTCATAAAAAAATTTACCATCTGTTTTTGCATAATGTCCAGTAGCAAGATAGCTTGCTCCATGTTCTTTTGCAAAATCTAACATTGCACCAAATTTGATTTGTTTATTACATTTAACACATGGATTAGGTGTAGTTCCCTCTAAGTAAGACTCAACAAAGTAATCATAAACTTCAGCTGTAAATTTATCAGCCAAATCTAAAATGTGATATTTTATACCTAAAAAATCAGCTACATCTTTGATATATTCTAAGTTTTTTTCATGATAACCATCTGTTCTATTATGAAGTTTTAAATAACATCCTTCAACTTCATAACCCTCTTTTTGTAGCATGTATGCTGTAACTGATGAGTCAATTCCTCCACTCATACCTACCATTACTTTTTTAATTTCACTCATATCTTGTCCTATGCATAGTAATTACTTATAAATCCTCCACCAAGACAATAATCACCCTCATATAAAACAAGACTTTGTCCTAAAGTCACAGCTCTTTGTGGCTTGTCAAATTGTACGAGAACTCTATTCTCATTCGCTTCTGTCACGGTGCAAGCTTGCTTTTGTTGACGATAACGAATTTGTGCCATTAATTTATCACCAATTTTAGGTGCTTCATCTAGTACCCAATGCATATGACTAGCTTCTACACTTTGGTTCATAAGTAAGGGATGGTTGGTATCTTGTACAACTGTTAATGTATTGTCTTCCATATTTTTTTTGGCTGCATACCATGGATTGTGGATATGATTAGCTGATTCATTCTCTTTTATACCACCAAGACCAATACCTTTTCTTTGACCTAATGTGTAACAAATAAGACCTTTATGTCTTCCTAATACTTTTCCATTTTCATCTACAATATCACCAGGAATTGCTTTTAAATGTTGTGTAATAAATTCATCAAATCTCTGGTTACCTATAAAACATATACCCGTACTATCTTTTTTATCACTAACTGAAAGATTGTGAACTCTAGCTATTTCTCTAACTTCTTTTTTAGTTAAATCTCCAAGAGGAAACATAGCATGAGATAGTTGTTCACTTGATAGTGCATGTAAAAAATAAGTTTGATCTTTACTATTATCTTTTGGAGTGTCAAGTACATAGTGGTCTTTATATTTAGCAATCTTGGCATAGTGTCCAGTTGCAATCATATCTGCACCCATTTTTTTTGCTTCATTTAAAAATACATTAAATTTAATCTCACGATTACAAAGTATATCTGGATTTGGAGTAAGACCTTTTTTTAAACCTTCTAAAAATACATCAAACACTTTAGTTCTGTATTCTTCAACAAAATCTTTACCTTTTACTTCAATACCAATTAGTTCACCCACTTTTTTAGCATCTTCAAATTCAATACGATTAGGGCATTGACTACCTTCGATTCCATACTCCCAATTACGCATAAATAAGCCTACTACTTCATAGCCTTGTTGTTTTAGCAGTAAAGCAGTAACTGAAGAGTCAACACCACCAGACATACCTACAACTACTTTTTTTTTACCTGCAGGCAGGATTCCATTTTTTTCCATCATTATTTTTCCTTAAAAAAGTTCCTTTCTTAAGGGAACCATATATTTAATAACTTCTTTTAGCAGTGGAAGTAAATTCCACTTAAAGAAGCAAATTCTAAAGGGAACAACGAGTTGTTCTTTTATTTAAAATGTTTTAAAGGAATAATCACTGATTCTCTATTTGCCCAGTCTTTATGAGGAATAATAAGTTTTTCTGTATTTATTTTTTTATTATCAAAAAATATTATATCAATATCTAAGGTTCTAGGCGCATCTTGAAAAGACCGCTTTCTTCCAAATTTTTTTTCATATCTTTGCATAACTTTTAGTAAATCATTAGCACAAAGATTTGATTTAAGTCGAATTATACCATTTAAAAAATAATTTTGCTCCAAATAACCAAAAGGAGGATTTAAAAGTAGGGGAGAAGTTTCTAATAAATCAAATCTAGAATCTTTTAATAAACACAAAAATAATTTATCAAATAATTGTTTTGTATTTCCTATATTTCCCCCAATACCTATGGTTATTAAGTATCTTTTATTGGAGTCTTTTTTTATAAATCTAGGATAATTTGCAGTAAAAAAAAGTGTTAAATCTTTATTTATAGTTTTTTTCATAATTTCCTTAAATAATCTTTAGTAAAATACTCAAGAAATAGCCTATTTTATGTGTAAAATAAGCTAGAACTATCTTGCGTAATTTACTAAGTTATAATATTACAGCTTTTCCATTTTTCATTACAATTGTATCTTCGATTCTTACTCCAAATTCATTTGGAAGGTAAATACCAGGTTCAATTGTAAAAACCATATTATCTTCAATAATAACATCAGATTTTGAATTGATATATGGATGTTCATGAATATCAAGTCCTACTCCATGTCCAGTGCTATGAATAAAATATTTTCCAAAACCAGCTTTTTCAATGACACTTCTTGTTAAGTTGTCTATATCTTTTGCCTTCATTCCAACTTTTGCATTTTCTATTGCATTCAGTTGAGCTTCATAAACTAAGTCATAGATTTTTTGTTGTTTTTTTGATTTGAATTTTTGTTTTCTTGAAAAATTTAATTCGCCACCAAAAGATGCTGTACAAGTTCTATCTGAACAATATCTTTTATATTTAACTCCAGCATCAACCAAAAGTAAATCATTTTTTTGTAGTTTTTTACTTGTAGGAAGAGCATGGGGTTTTGCTGCATTTTCATTTATAGCAATGATTGGGTCAAAACTTAAGTCATATTTTCCCATATTTTTATATGCTTCAACTGCTTTAAAATGAAGTAAAGTTTCTTTTTTATTTAAACCATTTTTATTGATATACTTTGCAAGTCTTTCAAATCCATTTCTACCAATTTTGGCAGCTTTTTTTAAAATAGCTATTTCATCATCTGTTTTAATAACTCTTTTTAAATGTGAAAAATTTATTTGGTTTGTAAAGTTTACTTTTAAATTTTCTGTTAATTTGTTAAATTTATTATATGTAAAGTCATTACCATCAAAGATTATTTCTTTGATTTTTTCTTTTGTTAATAATTCTTGTGCACTTTTTATTAAGTCACTACTTTCTATTACTTCTGTATTTTTAACTTTCTCTTTTGCTTCTATTGTATATCTAGCATCTGTGATAAAAAAAGATTCATTTCCTAATTTTATAAAAATCACATTATCGCAAGAGTAGTTGCATTCATAATAAATCGCATTTTCATTTGTTAGTATATAATTGCTCACTTATTTAGCCTTAACTATAATTTGATTATAATCATAGCTAAATTTTACACAAGGAAAAATAATATGAAAATTGCGGTAATTCAAGGTCCAAACATAAATATGTTGGGTGTAAGAGAACAACATATATATGGACCTATGACTTTAGACCAAATTCATCAAGGTATGAAAGAACAAGCTTCTCAAAATGGAATAGAATTAGAATTTTTTCAATCAAACTTAGAAGGTGAAATCGTAGATAAAATTCAAGAGTGTTTAGGTGAAACTGATGGTATTATTATAAATCCAGCTGCATATACGCATACTTCAATTGCTATTAGAGATGCACTATCTGCTGTAAATTTACCAACAGTTGAAGTACATATTTCAAATATATATAAAAGAGAAGAGTTCAGACAAAAGTCAATTACAGCTGCTAGTAGTACAGGTGTTATTGCTGGTTTTGGACCATTTGGTTACCACTTAGCACTTATTTCATTAGGTCAAATTATTAGTGAAGTAAAAGCTATGGAAAAAGCAAGAGCAGAACAAACTGTTCAAGCGTAAGCATGAAAATATTAAAAGCCTCTTGGCTTATATGTGTTGATGAAAATAGTACTATCATAAAAGATGGTGCTATTTTATTCGATGAAAAAATCAAAGATTTTGGAAAAGTAGAATCTTTAAAAGCTAAATATAAAGATTTAGAAGTAGAAGATTTAGGTAGTAATACAGTTATAATGCCAGGTCTTATTAACTCACATATTCATTTAGAATTTTCTTCAAATAGTACAAGTTTATCATATGGAAACTTCATGTCATGGTTAAATTCTGTTATTGTAAATAGAGAAGCTTTGATTGAAAAAAGTAATACAGCTCTTATAAATACAAAATTAGATGAAATGCTAAAAGGTGGGACTACCACAATTGGAGCTATTAGTTCATATGGTTTTGAAATAGAAGCTTGTAAAAAAACACCAATAAATACTGTTTTGTTTTCTGAAGTAATTGGAAGTAAAGCAGATATGATTGATACTCTTTTTTCTGATTTTAAAGCTAGATTAGAAAATGTTAAAAAAAATAGTTCTAAAAATTTTATTCCAGCTATTGCTATACATTCACCTTATTCAGTACATCCTTTTTTAGTTAGAGAAGCTTTAAGACTTGCAAAAGAAGAAAACTTAAGCGTAAGTGCGCATTTTTTAGAATCAATTGAAGAGTTTGATTGGTTGCATAAAGATGAGGGTAAATTCTTAGAGTTTTTTAAAAACTTTTTAGGACAAGAAAAAAGTGCAACAAAACCTATGGAATTTTTACGACAATTTTCCAATATAAAAAACTTATCTTTTACGCATTGTGTAGAAGCTAGTGATGATGACTTAGGAAAAATCAAAGAATTAGGTGCTGTGATTAATCACTGCCCAACATCAAATAGAGTTTTAAATAACAAAAGACTTAAAATAGAAGATTTAGATGACATAGATTATTCTATTGGTACAGATGGACTTAGCTCAAATAACTCTTTACAGATGTTTGATGAACTTAGAAATGCTCTTATGATACATACAAATTTAAATATAAATGAATTATCAGTTGATTTAATAAAAGCTGCAACTTTAAATGGTGCAAAAGCATTGGGCTTAAACAAAGGTAGAATAAAACAAGGATATGATGCAGATGTAATTGTATGCAAACTTCCAGATGAAGTAATAAATAAAGAAGAACTTTGTACTCAAATTATTTTACATACAAAAGAAGTACAAGATGTCTATATAAATGGAGAAAAACATGTTTAATTTTTTTAAAACGATTTTTACACCAATAATTGCTATTTTAGATTTTATAACTAAATATTTTAAAACAATAGTATTTTTAACTATTATTTATTTTATTGTAAGTTCAAATAATACTTCGGGATTAACTTCAGTTGAAGATAATACAAACTTACAAAAAATAGAATTAGCTGGTCCAATTTTAAATGTTGATAAAGTTTTAGATGAAATAAGCAAAGCTAAAACAAATCCAAACATAAAAGGGGTTTTATTAGTAGTTAATTCTCCTGGTGGTTCAGTAGCTCCTTCTGTTGAGTTAGCTTATGCAATAAAAGAGCTAAGAGCTGTGAAACCAGTAGTTGCTTATGCCAGTGGTGTAATGGCTAGTGGAAGCTATTATGCTTCTATTTGGGCAAATAAAATTATTGCAAATCCAGGTAGTATGGTAGGTTCCATTGGAGTTATATTCCAAGGTGCAAATGTTGAAGAACTAATGAAAAAAATTGGTGTTTCAACACAAACAATCAAAGCTGGAAAATATAAAGAGGCTGGAACTTTTTCAAGAGCATGGAATGAAAATGAAAAAGAAGAATTAGAATCAGTTATATCTGATACTTATGATATGTTTATAACAGATGTTGCAAATGCAAGAAAACTAAAAAAACAAAACAATGAAAAATATGCAAATGCACATATCTTTACAGCAAGACAAGCTAAAAAAGTAGGGCTAATTGATGAGGTTGGAACTATTAGTATTGCTAAAAATGAACTTTATAAAATATCAAAAGTTAGAAATCCTGTTTGGAACAAACAAGATAAATTTGATAAATTTATTGATAGAATAGTTAGTGAAACAGTTACTAATTTTTCATTGAAGTTTAACGACGGATTGAAAGCTTATTAAATAAAACAAATTTAGCTCTTTATCCTATTCCAAAATTGGATTAGAGAGCTAAATTTATTTTGAAATCCAATTAGAAATATAATCTACAACTTCTTTTTCTATTCCATTATATCCGTGATGTGATTTTGCTTTACAAGGTGCCCCTTCTGTTTTGCCACCTTCAAAAACTTTGTACTCTTTTTTTATCTTATCATTTAACATATCGTAAATTTGTATAGAGCCTTTTGGTGGAGTAATTTTGCAACCATCATCTTTGTGTGAGATAATAAGAGTTGGAACCTCTATCTCATTTAAAAATAGTTCCTGAAGAGATTTTCCTTTTTTATTTCTTTTAGATATTGAAGAACTTAACACTATTCCATTAATCAAATCACTTTCTTCTGATGCCATAAATGCAACTGATTCAGTTCCTCTACTTGTACCTATTAGCCATATTGGTTTATTATATTTATCTTTTAAATAGTTTATAACTTTTTTAATATCATATAAATGTTCTTTACTATCACGGAAATTATAATAAAGACCATCTTTTGATTGTTTATCACTTGGTGCATCTATTGAGGCAATTATAAAATCATTATCTAAAAAGTATGCTCTTGAGCTAATCAGAAAATTTGTAGTAATCCATTTGTTCTTTGGTTTATATAAGTTAATTCTTCCACTTCCTCCTGGGAAAAGTAAAACTATAGCTTTAGGTTCATTTTTTGGAATTTCTAATAAAAAACTTTGAGTTAGATTGTCTCTTGTTTTTAAAGTGATAACTTCTTGTGAAAATAGGCTTGTATTTAGAATAAAAAGAGATATAAATAAGATAAAAAGTTTCATAATATTTCCTTCTTTTTTGTATAAAGAAATTATATCAGAAATTTATTTTGTGAGATAATTTGAGAGATAATTTAAGGCGTTAGCCTTAAATTATTATCTAGATTCTGTAACTACTTTAAATGTATCATTTGCAATTACATACTCTTCATTTGTAGGAATTACGAAGATTCTTGAAGCTGAACCATTTGTTGCTATATCTCTAGCTGTTTTTGATCTTTTGTTATTTTTAACAGGATCTAAAACTAATCCCATAGCATCAAGACCTGCACAAACTTTTTCTCTAATAAGTGCAGCATTTTCACCAATACCACCTGTAAAACATAAAGCATCAACACCATCAAGTGCAGCAACATAAGAACCAACATATTTTTTAATATTATAAGCAACCATATCAACAGCTAATCTACATCTTTCATCACCATTTTGCATACCATCAAGTACTTCTCTAAGATCTGATGATTTTCCAGAAATCCCTAAAATACCTGATTTTTTATTCATAATATCTAATGCTTCTTCAATAGTCATATTTTCTTGGTGCATCATATATTGTAAAGCTCCCGCTCCAACATCTCCAGATCTAGTACCCATCATAAGACCTTGAACAGGAGTAAGCCCCATAGAAGTATCAATACACTTACCATCATGAACAGCAGAAACAGAAGAACCATTTCCTAAGTGACATACGATGATTCTAGTGTTATGTTTTCTATCTAACATTTGTCTAGCTTCATTTGATACAAAGAAGTGACTAGTTCCATGGAAACCATATTTTCTAATACCATGTTTAGTATATTGATCATATGGTAAAGCATACATATACGCATAATCAGGCATAGTTTGGTGAAATGCTGTATCAAATACTGCAACATTTGGTTTACCAGGCATAAGTTCTTGACAAATCTCCATACCTAAAATATTTGCAGGATTGTGTAATGGAGCAAGAGGAATAAGTTTTTTCATTGTCTCAATTACTCTTTCATTTACTAAAATAGAAGCTGAGAACTCTTCTCCCCCATGTACAGCTCTATGTCCTATTGCTTCGATATCATTAATTGAATCAATTACTTTTCCTTCCCCCGAAGTTAAAGTTGATAAAACTGCTTCAATAGCTTCCTTATGAGTTGGCATAGCAATTTCAAGTTTTAATTCTTTACCATCTCCATATTCATGTGTTAAAATCCCATCAATACCTATTCTTTCACAAATACCTGATGCGAAAACTTTTTTGATAATTGGATTCATTAATTGATATTTTAATGATGAACTTCCTGCGTTTAAGATGAATACTAACATAAATAAAACTCCTTTGTTTGATTGTTAATTATTTTACTACTTGAGTTGCTGTAATAGCTACTAAATTTGAAATATCTTCTACTGAACAACCTCTTGATAGGTCATTAACTGGTTTATTTAAACCTTGAACGATAGGTCCATGTGCTGCAGCCCCTGCAAATCTTTGTACTAATTTATATCCTATATTTCCAGATTGTAAATCAGGGAATACTAAAACATTAGCCTTTCCAGCTACTTTTGAACCTGGTGCTTTTGAAGCCCCCACTGCTTCAACAATTGCAGCATCAGCTTGCATTTCACCATCAAAAGAAAAATCAACATTTCTCTCTTCTAAAATATCACAAGCAAATTGAACTTTATCAACTAAAGGGTGCTTTGCACTGCCTTTTGTAGAAAAAGACAACATTGCAACTCTTGGTTCTAATCCAACTACACTTTTAGCAGTTGCTGCTGTAGCACTGGCAATATCTGCTAGTTGTTCAGCATTTGGCTCTGGATTTACAGCACAATCTGCAAATAAAATTAAACCATTATCCCCAAATTTACCATCAGCCGTTTCCATTATAAAGGTAGAAGAAACAGTGTTTATTCCAGGTGCTGTTTTAATAACTTGAATTGCAGCTCTTAGAACATCTGCTGTTGGAGAATTTGAACCTGCAACTAAACCATCAGCATCTCCAAGTCTTACCATCATACAACCAAAGAACCTAGGTTCTGTTGTCATGATTTCTCTGGCTTCTTCTTCTGTTAATCCCTTAGATTTTCTAAGTTGAACTAATTCAGCTACATATTTATCTAAATCATTAAAAGATTTTGGATTTATTATTGAAGCTCCGTCAATATCTGCTCCACATTCTTTTGCATCTGCTTTGATTTTGTCCTCATTTCCAATTAAAATAACATTAGCAGTTTTATCTTTTAAAACTTGCTGTGTTGCTTTTAGAACTCTTTCATCTTCAGATTCTGGAAGAACGATAGTTCTTAATTCCTCTTTGGCTTTTGATTTAATATTGTCAATTAGACCCATAGAATTAACCCTTTCTGCTTAATTTGTATTTAGATTATATTTTACTAAGATAGCATTAATATAGCAAGTATGTATAATCTAAAAAGTACATAATTATTTTATGAAATGTATTACCAAAAGATACATAATTTGTACATATTTTGATTTAAAATAAAAATATGGGAAGAAAAGTAATAAAAAATTAGTTGTAGAAAAATTTATTTTGTAAGTAGATGTGTTTCAAGAGTGTATTATTAACAACACTCTTGTTCACATTTATTTAATGCATTAATTGCTTGTTCATCTTCTGCTTTTTCAAAAAGTTCATCTAAATAAAAACTATTAGAACAAACTAAATACAAAAGTTCTTCTTTTGTATCAGATTTTGGATTTCTATCATAATAAGCCTGTGGAATCATCGGCACTATTTTTTTCCAATAAATATTCATATTCTCTGGATTTTTAAGAACCCTTAACATATTGTCAATAACTACACAAGCATTTTCAAAGCAATCAATATTTTTGAAGCTTTCATAACTTTCATTTACTCTTATTTCAAAATTAGACATTTTTTCTCCTACAGTATGTCTAAAAATTATACAGTTTAATTTACATTTTGTTATGATATTAAATGAAAAATTATTGACATTTTACGAAATGGAGTTACATGGCACAGGTTTCTTCTATTACATTTCATTATGTAATAAAAGCTTTAGAAAAAAATAGTTTAATCACCATTGATGAAATGTTAGAACAAGTTGCTTTATCAAAAGAGATTTTATTAAAGGAAAATGTTCAAATAGAAAGCTCAAAATTATCTGATATCTTTAATTATTGCATAAAAAAAAGTGGGGATAATACTTTATCTTTGAAAATAGGAAGTTCTATTACCTATCACTCTTTAGGTATATTAGGCTATTTATTGCTTAATGCTAAAAATTTAAAAGATGTGATAGAAAAATTTGATAATTATCAAAAGCTTATTAGTGGTTTTATGAAGTTTAATTTATCAAAAGATGAAGAGTATTATAAAATGGCTATATATATAAATGAAAACCCAGTGATTCCAGTACCTAAATATCATGCTGAAGTTCATTTAAGTGCAATAATGGCAATTTTAAATCAACTTATTGGTCATAAAATTACTCCTGACTTAACATTCTTCTCAACAAATAGTTTAAATGATATTGAAAAATACAATGAAATATTTGGGAAAAACATTGTTTTAAACAAAAATGAAAATGCGATTTTATTTAAAAAAAGTAATTTAAATATTGAAATAAATAATTCAAATCCTTTGATGTTAGAATATTTTGAAACACAAGCAAATAGAATACTAGAAACTATGACAGTAAGTACTTGGTACTCAAAAGTAAAAAGAGAGGTTCTAAAAAATATTGGAGAGTATGATATAAGTATTGAATTTATATCAAAGAGGCTAAATGTTAGTACTAGAACATTACAATACAACTTAAAAGCTGAAAATAAAAAGTTTAGAGATGCGCTGTTAAGTGTTAAAATGCAATTGGCAAATCATTATATAAAAAATACAAAAATGGATTTTGGGAGTATCGCTATTTTATTAGGATATAAAGAGTCTAGCTCTTTTTTTAGAGCTTATAAAAAGTATTATAAACAAACTCCTAGGAACTATGAAGTAAAGGGTTAGTTACCCTTTACTAGCTTATATGTGTCTTGTGCTATTACAAGTTCTTCATTTGTAGGAATTACAAATATTCTTGTATTAGAGTCTTCTGCACTTATTTCTCTATTTTCTTTTGATCTAATTTTATTTTTTTCTTTGTCTAGTACTATACCCATAAAGTCCAAATCAGAACAGGCATTTTCTCTTATTAAATCTGAGTTCTCACCAATACCAGCTGTGAAACAAATAGCATCAACTCCACCCATTAATCCAGCATATGAACAAATAAATCTTTTAATTTTGTTACATAACATTTTAATAGTAGTTTTTGCTCTTTTATCTCCATCATTAGCAGCTTTTATTACTTCTCTTAAATCAGAGCTAATACCAGATAATCCTAAAATACCAGATTTTTTATTTAAATAATCAATTATTTGATGGGGATCCATATTTTTTTTGCCCATTAAATATGGAATAACACCAGCGTCAATATCTCCACATCTAGTACCCATAATTAGCCCTTCCAATGGAGTTAATCCCATAGTTGTACATAGTGACTTCCCATCTCTAACTGCACAAAGGGAAGACCCATTTCCTAAATGACAAACAATAATTTTAGTATCTTTTTTATTTCCTAAAAGTTTTATTGCTTCTTTTGAAACATAACTGTGACTTGTACCATGGAAACCATATTTTCTTAATTTGAATTTTGTATAATCTTCATGTGGAACAGCATATAAATAGTTTTCAGGTGGCATTGTTTGATGAAAGGCTGTATCAAATACTGCTACATTTGGCTTCCCAGGTATTAGTTCTTGACAAATTCTCATACCTAAAATATTTGCTGGATTATGTAAAGGTGCTAAAGGTATTAGCTCTTCAATTTGTTTGATTACTTTTTCTGTAATTATTACTGATGATTTAAAGTGTTCCCCACCATGAACAACTCTGTGACCAATAGCATCAATTTCATCAACAGAATCAATAACTTTAGTTTCATAAATAGTTAAAGTTTTTAAAACAAGTTCTATTGCTTCCTTATGTGTTGGCATCTCTATTTCAAAAGTTAGTTTTTTATTTACACCAACTTCATGTTTAAGTATCCCATCAATCCCAATTCTTTCAACTAATCCACTAGCTATTGCTTCCCCTGTTTTAGTATCTACTAGTTGATATTTTAAAGAAGAACTCCCCGCATTTAATACAAGTACTAACATATATAAATCCCTTCATTATAATTTAAGGTAAAGATTATAGTAGTATTTTTTGGAAATACAAATTAAGTTAGTATTTAAATTTGTTTGTTAAGTATAAAATGTTGATTGGGCAGCGGGTAAACCTTTTAGTTTTAAAAAAATCATAGAAGTCATTATTGCATCATTTAATGCATCATGTTTTCCTAATAATGGTATATCTAGTTCTTTCATTATTGTGTCAAACTTTAAATCTACAAACTCATAATCACTTCTTCTTTTTTTAGTTCTATAATACATAGAAGATACTTCAATTGATGAGTTTGGAAGTTTTATTCCAATATATTTTTTAGTATATCTTGAAATAATTGCAATATCAAATTTAATATAATATCCTACTATAACCCTAGAACCTATGAATTCTAGGAGTTCATATATTGCTTCTTCTGGGTCAATTGCATTTTCTAAATCTATGGGTCTAATTCTATGAATTAGAATTGATTTAATAGATATTTTATCTGATGGTTTAACATAAATATTAAATGTTTTTCTCATCAATACTTTGTTTTCTTTAATTATCACTGCCCCAATAGATAATATTTCATCTTTTTTGGGGTTTAATCCTGTAGTTTCACAGTCTAAACAGACATATTCATTTTTTGGTTCTTCATCAAAAAGATATTCAAACTCTTTTTTTATAAGTTTTTTCTTTTGTAAATTTCTAAAAAAATTTTTAAACATCATGAAATCTTATCTATTCTAAAAGTATAAGTAATAAACTTTTTAAAATCAATTACAATTTTAAAACTATCTTTTAATAAATCCCTTTCTATTTTTCCAAGGGCATGGGTATCTATTTCATTATTTATTTTTTTATTTTCTTGAAGTTTTAAAAGTTGTGCTTTTAATCTCAAAGTACAAAGTACATCAAATGCTTCTAATAATTCATTTGCCATACTTGTTTCTAAAACTTTTTTTCTCTCTAAAATTTTGATTCTTTTTACTGTTGTTGTTTCTCTAATTCTTTCTTTTAATGCAAGGCTTCTTACTCCCTGAACAATAGGAAAAATACCTGTTTTCTTTATATCAATATAGTGTGTCTTTGTCATAAAATTTGCAATAATATTTGGTGTATCAAAGGCTAATGTGGCTTTTGCAAAGTATGCCATAAAAACATCTTGGTCATGTAGTTTATTAAATAAATCATCTTTTAATTTAATTAATAGTTCTTTATCACCTGCAACGGCAAATGAGTCAAAGAATATTGCTAAATCCATATAGTTTTGCATATCCGGAGCTTCAATCCATTTTTTTGTTTCATCTGTATATGCTTGAAAACTTTTACACCAAAAAGGATTAGAGACCATTATATTGCCCTCACAAGGTGGATAACCAAAGTCTATTAATGTTCTTGTTATCTCTTCCATGTATGGTCTATATTGTTCAACATCGACTCCATCTTTTATAATCAAAGCATTATCTTGGTCAGTTTTTATGATTTGTTCATTTCTTCCTTCACTCCCCATAACAACTAAACAGGCATTATTTAGTAACTCTTTTGGCATAATCAAGCCATATAGTTTTTTATAAACCTTTGTATTTAATTGACCAATTAAATTTGATATATGATTTACTTTTACACCTTTTGCATTTAAAATAGTAATTGTATTGATTAACTCAATACTTGCTTGTTTTAAATCTTTTATATTTGAAGCTTTTTTTATTTTTGAATCTACAACATAAGTGTGATTTGCAAAATGTGATAAAACATCAATTTGCTCAAGAATTCCTATCATATTTCCAGCATTATCTACAACTCCAACCCTTTTGATATTTTTCTTTATTAATAAAGAAAAAGCATCAAATAAATAGTCATCTTTATTTACCGTTAGAAGAGGAAAGATTGCAATATCATCTACTGGAATTGTTAAGTTTCGACCCTCTAAGAGAACTTTCATTTTTAATAAGGAGTCTGTTATTATTCCATATTTTCCTTCTTTTTGAACAATTATAGTTGAAGTGTTAAATTTTATAGAACTTTCAATGGCATCAATAAGTTTTGTTCCACTTTGAACAATACAAGGTTCATGGGTAACTGTATCATCTACTCTTGCAATCATAAAAGATGATAGTTCTGAAGTATATTTTTTCTCTTTTAAATTTTGTAATTTATTTACTAAATTATTTAAGAAAAACTCTTTAAACTTAGCATTTTTTTCAAGAAGAGCCAAAAAAGTCTTTTTTTCTAGTTCATAACAAATTAAATCTTCTTTTACAATAAAGTTATTTTTACATTCACCATAAATTAAGGCATTTGCATCAAATGAATCTTCTTGGTGAAAATCCATGACCAATTGTTCTTCACTTGTAATTTCATGAACTGTACCTTTTATGATAATAAAAAAGTGAGTTGAGTTTTTTTCAGGACTCAATATCGTTGTATCTTTTGGATAATAAGCTATATCCATATTTCTAATACAAAGATTCATTTCTTCTTCATTTAAAACTTCAAAAGGATGTATATTTGATAGGAAAGATTCTTGGTCTCTTAAACTCATTTAAAACCTTTTTAAAAATATTGTACTCTTTTATTCTTACTCGTTAAATTAAAAAGTAGAAATAAAAAAGCAAAAAAAAAGTATACCCGAAGGTATACTTTTTAGTGACTAATTCTAAGCCTAGTGATCTACAGCGTCACCTGCACCTGAAGGAATTCTAATTCTTTCAACAAGATCTTGAATATCTTGTGGTGGTGGAGGAGTCATTCTAGACACAACTAATGCAACAATTAAGTGTAAGATTGTTCCTATTGTTCCAATACCAGTTGGAGCAATTCCAAATAGATAATCTGCTTTGTCTCCGCCCATGAATACAAAGTAAATAATATATCCGAATGTGAAAATTAAACCAGTTAAAATACCAGCAATCGCACCTTCTTTATTCATTCTTTTATCAAATACCCCAAGGATAATTGTAGGGAAGAATGCAGCAGCAGCAAGTCCAAATGCAAAAGCAACAACTTGTGCAACAAATCCTGGAGGGTGAATCCCTAAGTAACCTGCAATACAAATTGCAACTACAGCTGAAATTCTAGCCCACATTAACTCAGTTTTTTCGTTTAATGTAGATTTACCAGTTTCTTTATCTTTGAAAATAACTTGTCCCATTAAGTCATGAGAAATTGCAGAAGCAATTACAAGTAATAAACCAGCAGCAGTTGATAATGCAGCAGCAAGACCCCCAGCAGCGATGAATGCAATTACCCAATTAGGTAAGTTTGCAATTTCAGGATTTGCAAGAACCATGATATCTCTATCAACATACAACTCATTTTCTATTTTCCCACTGTTTGCAGCAGGTACAGCATTTGTAGTTACTCTTTCACCATGCTCTCCAGTTTTAGTACCATCGAATTGTGGTTTACCTTTAAATGCAGCATCAGGAGCATATTGAATTTTACCATCACCATTTCTATCAGTCCATGCTAATAATCCACCGTGTTCCCATGTTTTAAACCATTTACCATTATTACCTTCAATTTCACCATTAACAAATGCTTTATATTCAACATTTTGAACATTTTTAATTAAGTTAACTCTTGAGAATGCAGCAACTGAAGAAATCGTTGTATACATAATTGCAATAAATACTAATGCCCAACCAGCAGATACTCTAGCATCTTTAACAGTAGGAACTGTAAAGAATCTAACGATAACATGTGGTAAACCAGCAGTACCAAGCATTAATGCAGTTGTTAACATAAATGTATTCCATAAGTTACCTGGTTGAGTATAAGCTTTAAAGCCTAAATCAGTAACGGCCGTATCTAATGCATGCAATAAATATGTACCTTCTGGAATAACTCTAACACCATCATCAAATGCAAATGTAGTAGTATTAAAAATACCTAATTGCGGTAAAAATGTATCAGTAACTTGTAGTGATAAGAAAATTGCAGGAATCATATATGCAAAAATCATAACAACATATTGAGCAACTTGTGTATATGTGATACCTTTCATACCCCCAAGAACAGAATAGAAGAATACAATACCCATACCTATAAGCACCCCAGTATTAACATCAACTTGTAAGAATCTTGAGAAAACGATACCAACACCTCTCATTTGTCCAGCAACATATGTGAACGAAACGAAAATAACACCAATAACAGCAACTAATCTTGCTGTATCTGAATAATATCTGTCACCAACGAAGTCAGGAACAGTAAATTTACCAAATTTTCTTAAATATGGAGCAAGTAACATAGCAAGTAGAACATATCCCCCTGTCCAACCCATTAAGTAAGCACTTCCATCAGAACCTTTGAACGATATGATACCTGCAAGCGAAATAAAAGATGCCGCTGACATCCAATCTGCTGCTGTTGCCATACCATTTGCAACTGGGTGAACCCCCCCACCAGCTACATAGAAATCCTTTGTAGAACCAGCTTTTGCCCAAAGAGCAATACCAATATAAATTGCGAATGAGATACCTACGAATAGATAAATTAATGATTGTAATTCCATACTCTACTTCTCCTATTCGTGAACGCCATATTTTTCGTCAATGCCACTCATTAATTTAACATAAACGAAAATAAGAACAACAAACACATATATTGCACCTTGTTGTGCAAACCAAAATCCAAGTTTAACACCACTGATTTCTATAGCATTTAATTCATTAATGAATATAATACCACATCCGTAAGAAACAACAAACCAAACTATAAGTAGTTTAAAGATTGTTGAAATATTCTCTTTCCAATAAGCCTGAGCTTTTTCTGGACTCATAGGTTCTCCTTTTTTGAATTTATTAAAAGAAAAAGTTTCTCTTTTAATAATTAACAATGTAATTGTAATAAGGGTAAATAGCAAAAGGATAGCAATTGAATAATTTTTTGAATGAATTTTGAAATTTATGTAAATTATATGTAAGAAAAAGCATAAAGTACTAAAAAAAGGTACTTTAAGCTGAATAATATCTTTCTACTTTATATCCAAGTCCTCTAATATTCTTAATAAAATCTTCTTTTAGTGTTTTTTTTAGTCTTGAAATTTCTGCTCTAATTGTAGGATTGTCTATGTCTTCTGCATCCCAAACATCAACTCTAAATCTCTCAAAGTCAACAATCATATTTATATTAAGAGCAAGAATATGGATTATCTCTAATTGTTTTTTAGTCAAGTTCTGAGCTTCATTATTAAAATATAAGATTTTGTCAGTTTTTGAATATGAATAATTTTCAGAAAATTTCATATGTGAAGTAGTTTGTTTATCTTTTTTTAGTATTTGATTTATCTTAATACCAAGCTCTTCTAAATGGAAAGGTTTTTTTATGTATTCTCTACACCCAAGATTGTAAGCTTTTGTTATGTCTTCTATATCTATTAGTGCAGTAATAAATATTGTAGGTACAAATGTATTTTTTTTATTTAAAGTATCTAAAATATCAAAACCATTTACTGTTGGAACATTTACATCTAATATTAATAAATCATAAGATGTATCCACATTATCTAAGACATCTTGACCATCAGTAAAACTTGTTATTCTATGTCCAATATTAGATAAATATTCACTTATGGCATTATTTAACATCATTTCATCTTCAAGAAGTAGTATTTTCATTTGTTGTAAACCTATATGTAAATTTTGTATTCTCATTTGTTGAATCTAAGTTAATTATAACCTTATTCTTATCACAAATTTCTTTTACGATTCTAAGACCCAATCCAAAGCCCCCTCTAGCATCATTTTCCCTATAGAAATCATTAAATATTTTTTCTGTATTTTCTATTTTTTTAGAAATTGTTTTAACTTCAAAAATTATTCCTAAGTCATCTTTTAATAATTTTATATAAATAGGTGAGTCTTTAAAAGAGTATTTTATTGCATTAGAAAGATTATTATCCAAAATTCTTTGTAATAAAGTTTTATTAAAGCTTATAAAAATAGGATCTTGAATATTTGTAACAAAAAATAGTGAATTTGATGTACATATATCATCAAAAAAGTCTAATCTATCTTTTAAATATTCAGAAAAATTTAAAATCTCTCTTTCATAGTTTACTCTATCTTTTTTAATCATAAAAGATAAATCATCAAAAATATATTGAATAGTTTTTGCTCCACTTTCTATATTTCTTATATATTTGTTAGTAGGGTTACTCATCTTATAAAGATCTAGGTTTGTTTGAATAATTGACAAAGGAGTATTTATCTCATGTACAGAGTTTTTTATGAATTTTTTTTGTTTCTCAACTAATTGAGTTAACTGTTTTGTTTGTTTTGTAACAGTTGTTTCCAAATGTGTATTTAAATCACTCAACATGTTATTTTTGCCTTTCATACTATGCATTGCATCATATGCATAATTAGCAATAACTTTAAACTCACCAAAGATTATTTTATTTTGGTTTATAGGATTGTCATTGTTTTGTGAGTCTTTAAAATATTTCCCTATAGCTTTTACATCATTTACTATAAGTATAGTTGCATTTTTATATATAAAAATAGAATATAGAACTAGCATAATAGTTAAAGACAAAATTTGAAGAGTATAATTTGAAATCTTTTCATCGTATTCAAGTTGTTTTTGTGCAACTATTTTATCCAATTCATTTAAATACACACCCGTTCCAACTGTCCACTTCCAAGGTTCATAAGATAGAGCAAATGAGATTTTTCTTACTTCTCTTTTCTCTTTATGATTAATCCACAGATACTCAACATATCCACCTGCATTATCTTTTGAAACATTGATTAATTCTTTAACTAATTTCTTACCAGTTTTATCTGTGTAATTAAGAAGATTTTTCCCCACTAACTCTTTTGATGCAGGATTATATATTGCTTTTCCAGAATAATCGTATATGAATAAATAGTGCTCTTCTTTATTTTTATCTCTCATATTTTCAATTGCTTCTAAAATATCTTTTTGAATCTCTTTTTGGGATTTTATATTTCTATATTTTTTGTCATAAAAATCTATAAAATTAATTACATTTTCTATTTCATTTTTGATTTTATATTTTTGTTTATTTGCATAGTCAGTTTTTATTATTTCTATTTTTTCTTGAAAGTCATCAAATGCATTTTCTATTATAATAAAAGTAAAAAAAGATATTAGAATAACTATAAAAATAATACTATAAAGAATTAAGTGATAAAGGGATTTTGCTTTAATCATATTTTGTCCTATTTTAGATAAAAGAGAATAGCAAATTTTAGATGATAAAATCATTATGTAGAATTTTAAATAGTGGCGCGGCTGAAGGGACTCGAACCCTCGACCTCCTGCGTGACAGGCAGGCGTTCTAACCAACTAAACTACAGCCGCACTATTATTATAAAAATGGTGGTCGATATAAGACTCGAACTTATGACATCTACCTTGTAAGGGTAGCGCTCTACCAACTGAGCTAATCGACCGATTGGTGACCCCTAGGAGACTCGAACTCCTGTGATTGGAATGAAAATCCAAGATCCTAACCGCTAGATGAAGGGGCCAATCGAAATATTTGAAATGTTTACTTTTAAAAGTGGTGACCCGTAATGGATTCGAACCATTGGCCCCCTCATTAAAAGTGAGATGCTCTACCAACTGAGCTAACGGGTCATAAATAGTGGCGCGGCTGAAGGGACTCGAACCCTCGACCTCCTGCGTGACAGGCAGGCGTTCTAACCAACTAAACTACAGCCGCACTAATTTATAACACTTAAAAATGGTGGTCGATATAAGACTCGAACTTATGACATCTACCTTGTAAGGGTAGCGCTCTACCAACTGAGCTAATCGACCGATTGGTGACCCCTAGGAGACTCGAACTCCTGTGATTGGAATGAAAATCCAAGATCCTAACCGCTAGATGAAGGGGCCAATCGAAATAATGTATATTAAAAAAATAAACATGAAAATTAAACATTTTAATTAATGGTGACCCGTAATGGATTCGAACCATTGGCCCCCTCATTAAAAGTGAGATGCTCTACCAACTGAGCTAACGGGTCGTCTTAATTAAAATGGAGTGGAATTATAAGAAAAAATTTTTTATTTGTCAAGGGTTTTTTGCAAAAGTTTTGAAATTTTAAATAATGAACTTTTTGCAGCCTGAATTTGCACCTCTTCTCTATTGCCAAAAAATTGAAATATATCTATTTCTTGATAACCAGTATCATCCATTATACCGATAACTACATGACCTACAGGTTTATTTTTTGTACCACCGCTAGGTCCTGCAACTCCAGAAATTGCTATTGCATAATTTGCATCAAATTTTTTTATTACACCACTTAACATTTCCTTAACTGTTTCTTTAGAAACTGCTCCAAATTTATCTAAGGTCTCATTTGATACATTTAGCTCTTGATTTTTTATTTTATTTGAATATGAAACTATACTTCCATTAAAAATATTTGAAGAGCCAGATATCTTTGTTATTAGTGAAGCAACCAACCCTCCTGTGCAAGATTCAGCACAAGTAATACTCTTACTATGTTTAAGCAATAAGTTTTGCATAGCAATCATCTCTTGCTCATTAAATAGTTCATTAAACATGTTCTTCCTTTTTTGTATATAAAAAAAGGGTATGAGAAGACCCATACCCTTTTAAATAACTTTATTATTAATATTATTCAGTTAAATCTGCTAAAAATTGTTTTTCGTCAAATTCTAGCCCTAAGTAATCAACAATATATCTAATGTCTCTTTCTGCATTTCCTAAACATGAAGTTGCACCTGGACTTGGAGTCATATTAAAGATGATTCCGTTACCTGGATTTATTGATGCTTCACCTAACATAAGTTTTTTCTCTGTTTTATTTAAAACTTGTGGTCTAACCCCTCCAAAACCTTTTGCATATTCTAAATCATCTGGAGTTAATGAAGGAACAATTTTTCTTGCATCTTTTACAAAAAGACCTTTATTGATTCCTGGTACTTCAAATAAAAAGTTTTTAAATACATAGTTTCTAATTTCACTATCTTTAATTAAGTCCCACATGATTTTTAAAATATTGCTATCGAAGTTTAAAGTTTTTATACATTGGAATAAAGATTTTAGACCTTTATATCTTTCTAGAACTAGTAGTGCAAGTGCAGTTGGTCCAAATCTAGTTTTACCATCACATAAAATATCAGGATCTCCATGAAGTGCTGCAAATGGAAGTTTTGGATTTTGTACCATGTAAACTTTTCCATTTAAGAATTTATCATTTGTAATATAAAAGCTTCCAGCCATTGATAAAGAACCCATATCTTGTCCATATCCCATTTTGTGAGCTAAAAATAATGAATGTGCACCTGCATTAACTACAACGAAGTCAGCTGTATAAACTGAACCACCTATTGTGCTAACTTTAAATTTATCACCAATTTTTTCAATAAATTCAACTTCAGAATTATAATAAATATCTGTGATTTTTTCTGGATCTGCTTTTTGTCCTGCTTTTGCTAATTCTTCAGTCATAAGACCATATTCAACTGTAGTATATTCGTTACTAGCACCCATTGCTAAAATAGGTTCTGGTCTTTCAACTTTTTTTTCTTTGTCCGCATAAACTAATAAAGGCTCTAGTTCTTTTAACTTTTCTTTATCCCATAATTCTAAATAAGGGAAAACTTCTTTAAATTCGTTATATCTATTTTTAATAAATTCGACTTCTTTTTCTCCAACACCTAAAGCCATTTTTTGGTGTTTAAACATAACTTTGTCTTGTAAGTTATATTGAAGACAGAACTTCTCAATCATTTTTGCAGTTCTTTTTGTGATTTTTGCTTTGTCTAAAGTATAGTTTGTTTCTATATCACCAACATGGATTGTTTGTGAGTTACTTGTACCTTTTGAGTTTAAAGTTGCCAAACTTTCATATTTTTCAAGCATACATATGCTTTTAATATTTGTATATTTCGCAAATTCATAGAATGTCGCAGCACCCGAAATTCCACCACCTACAACTAAAATGTCATAATGTTTATTACTCATTGTTCAAATTCCTAAAATAAAATATAGCAAAATAATAGCATAGATAATAAAAATTAATCTGAAATTTAATGTAAATTTATGGGCAAGTACAAAAATATTCTATTTAGTAACATTATATAGATTATAGTTTTGTTGTAATTGTGTACATTAGAAACATTATATAAAGTATTTTGTATAGAAAGTGGACTATGTCGTACAATTGTTGTACAAGATATTTTATATCTAATAATTTTAAAAAGATTATTTAACTTGTTTTTGTCATGATAACTTTATATTAAATTATCTTTGGATATAATCACCAAATTTTAAGAAATAAGGTAATTATAAAAATGGATTACAAAGATAGTATATTACTTCCAAAAACAGATTTCCCAATGAGAGGGAATCTTCCTCAAAACGAACCATTAAGATATGAAAAATGGGATAAGCAAAAAGTTTATGACAGAATGAAAGATAATAGAAAAGGTTCTCAATCTTTCACTTTGCATGATGGACCACCATATGCAAATGGGCATATTCACATAGGTCATGCACTAAATAAAATTTTAAAAGATATGATTAATAAATTTCATTATTTTGATGGAAAATCAATCAGATATGTTCCGGGTTGGGATTGTCATGGTCTACCAATTGAACAAAAAGTTGAAGAAAAAATAGGAAGCACTAAGAAAAAAGAACTTCCTAAATCAAAATTAAGACAATTGTGTAGAGATCATGCAGCAAAATTTGTAGATATTCAAAGAGAAGAATTCAAACAATTAGGGGTTATTGCTGATTGGGATAAGCCTTATTTAACTATGGATTTTAAATTTGAAGCAAATATTTATAGAGAGCTTTGTGCTATTGCAAAACAAGGTTTATTAGTACAAAGATCTAAACCTGTTTACTGGTCTTGGGCTGCTCAAACAGCACTAGCTGAAGCTGAAGTTGAATATGAAGATAAAACTTCACCTTCTATTTATGTTGCATTTAAACATGAAACTATGGATGCAAGTGTAATTATTTGGACTACAACTCCTTGGACACTTCCTGCAAATACAGGTATCTCACTTAATGGTGAAGAAGAGTATGTACTTACAAGTGATAAATTTATAGTTGCTAAAAAACTTTATAATTCACTTGTAGAAAATGAAGTGATTTCTGGAAAAGTTGTAGAAACAATTAATCCAAAAGATTTGGAAAATAGTTTTGCAATTAATCCATTAAATGATAGAAAATCTAAAATTATTTTAGGTGAACATGTAATGATGGATAGTGGTTCAGGAGCTGTTCATACTGCACCTGGTCATGGTGAAGATGACTACAAAGTAGGGCTTATTTATGACCTTGAAGTTATTATGCCTGTTGATGCATATGGAAAATATGATGAAACAATAATTAGAGAAAAGCTATTTAGGGATACTGAAAAATATTTAGGACTAAATGTATTTAAAGCAAATGAATTAATTCTTGAAGAATTAGGTACTGCTTTATTAAAAAGAGTAGATATAAGACACTCTTATCCACATTGTTGGAGAACACATACACCTATTATTTTCAGAGCAACAAAACAATGGTTTATATCAATAGATGATAAATATGGAAAAGAGAATAAAACTTTAAGAGAAAATGCTTTAAATGTAGTGGAAAATCTTAAATTTTACCCAGAGTGGGGAAGAAATAGATTAAAATCAATGCTTGATGGAAGACCTGATTGGTGTATTTCAAGACAAAGAGATTGGGGTGTTCCAATTGCCTTTTTTAGAAATAAAAAAACAGATGAGATTGTTTTTGATGAAAAAGTAATGAATTACACTGCAATGATTTTTGAACAAAAAGGTTGTGATGCTTGGTATGATTTAGAAATTAGTGAATTATTATATCCAGGTAGTGGACTAAATCCTGATGATTTAGAAAAAACAGTCGATATTTTAGATGTTTGGTTTGATTCTGGTTCTACTCAAAATGCAGTACTAAGATCGAGAAATTATGATGCAGGAACATTTCCAGCTGATGTATATTTAGAAGGAAGTGATCAACATAGAGGTTGGTTTCAATCTTCTTTACTTACTACTTTAGCATCAAGTGAAGTTGCTCCTTATAAAGCTTTAGTTACTCATGGGTTTACTATGGATGAAAAAGGCGAAAAAATGTCTAAGTCTAAGGGTAATGTAATTGATCCTGCAAAAATCATGAAACAGTATGGTTCTGAAATACTTAGATTATGGGTTGCAATGAGTGATTATCAAAATGATCAAAAGATTTCTGATAATATTTTAAAACAAAATGCAGAACTTTATAGAAAAATAAGAAATACCGCAAGATTTTTATTAGCTAATATTAGTGATTTAGAAACAATTATTGATGTAAAAGATTTTGGTGTTTTAGACAAATGGATTATGAGCAAATCAAAAAAAGTTTTTGATGAAATTGATGCTTCATTTAGTGTTTATGAATTTTCAAAAGGACTAAATAAATTAAATAACTTTTTAGTTGTGGATTTATCTGGTGTTTATTTAGATATTTGTAAAGATAGATTATATTGTGATAATAAAAATGATGTTCATAGAACAGCAGCTCAAAGTGCAATGGCATTGATTGCTAAAAAACTTTTATTAGTGTTAGCACCAATTCTTACATATACTGTCGATGAATTATTAGAATATGCACCAGCAATTTTAAAAGATGATGTTAATGATGTATTTGATTTAAATAAATTTGACTTCCCTGAAGTTGAAAGTAAACTTAACGAAGAATATTTAATAAAAGTTAAAGAGAAGTTTTCTGAATCAGTTGATAAACTAAAAAAAGATAAAATAATAAAATCTACATTGGAACTTGATATTTACACAAATTCTGATGATGTTCTTTCTTTAGAAGCTATTGAAGCTGAAGATTGGTTCTTAGTTAGTGATATCTTAAGTACTAAACAAGAAGAAGCATTAATCAGTTTTGAAATTGATGGAAAACTTTTTGAAGCATATAAAGCAAAAAATGCAAAATGTCCTAGATGTTGGAAATTTAAATCACAAAGTGAAGATGAACTTTGCCCAAGATGTGATGAAGTTATAGGATAGTTTTTATGTTTACACAAGAAGTAACACTTTTTACAATTTTTACAACAATAGCTATAATAATAGTTTTTATGGCTATTGGAATATTTTTTGTAAAGAATAAAAAGATAGAAGATTAAAGGTTTAAACAATGATGCCATTTAGTGATGAGGATTTATTTCCTGTTGTAAAAAATATAATTGATAGTAAAATAGCACCAATGCTTGCACAAGATGGCGGTGCTATGTCTTTATTAGATGTTAAAAATGGAAAGGTATTTGTGCAGTTAAATGGTGCATGTGTTGGTTGCAGTGCCAGTGGAAGTACATTAAAATATGTTGTTGAAAAAGAATTAAAAGCTGCAATTCATCCTGAATTGATTATAATTAATGTAGAAATTGGTATGGAAAATAGATTAGAGGAGTTGTAATGGTAAATGAAAAAAAATTATTAAATGATGCAAATAGCTATTTTTTAGATAAAGAATTTGACAAAGCTATGTTTATTTACGCTCAATTATCATCGATTTTTAAATACAATAAAGAGTATCCAATTTATGCACTATTTTGTGATATTGCAAATGATGATGAAAATAAAGCATTATCATTATTTGACTATTTTACAGTTGCAAAAGATAAAGATATTGATGAAGCCATCGCTTATGTACATAATGTAATTGATGCATATGATGGGGATATTGATAAAATGATGGATATGTTAAAAGATTTGACTACTTCTACAGTTGACTCTTTGGATGCTATTAAATATGATGATTTTAAAACTTTAATTGAATCAAGAGGTTCTTTTAGAATAGCCTTTGAAGACATAATGTTTTCTACTAAAGTTGCAATTGATTCAAAAGATGATTTTTTTGATTTTGTAACAAAATTAATAGAAAATGATTTTAACACAACTGCATATTCATACCTTGAAGGGTTTAATGAATATTTTGCATATGATTCAAAAATAGAAGAACTATATAAAATGCTAGAAGAAAAAAAAATTGCAACTTCACATAAATAATAAAACATATACAGATAATTCTAAAGAGGCAGATAAAAATTCTGCCTTTATTTATTCCAAACAAAATGAAAAATTCATTGATGATGCCAAAAAAAATGGTTGTGTTGAGATTATAAAAGCTGAAGATTTAAAAAATCATTGTGACTTTTCATCCATTAAAATCATAGGAATAACTGGAACAAATGGTAAAACTACAACAGCAGCTGCTATTTATTCTATTCTTTTGGATTTGGGTTATAAAGTTGCTCTTCAAGGAACAAGAGGCTTTTTTATTAATGAACAAAGAGTTGAAGAATATTCTTTAACTACTCCTGTTCAACTTGGTAATTTTGCACACATTCAAAAAGCTATAGAAAATGGCTGTGATTTTTTTGTAATGGAAGTTAGTTCCCACGCAATTGAGCAAAAACGAATAGAGGGCTTAAATTTTGAGCTTAAAATTCTTACAAATATTACAAGAGATCATATTGATTATCATAAGAGTATTGAAGAGTATATAAATGTAAAAAACTCTTTTTTTAGTGATGATAGTAAAAAACTTATAAATAAAGATGAAAAAAAAGCAAAATTTAATCCTAAAAATTGTTTAACTTATGGTCTTGATTCTCCAAGTACTTATAAAGTTCAGGCATACTCATTTAAAGATGGGATGAATGTTGCTTTACAGAATTTTGAAAAAGTAGAGAGTTTTACTTCTATGATGATGGGTTTGTTTAATATATACAATTTAACAGCTGCAATAGCTGCTGTTCATATGACTACAAATAAGTCATTAAATGAAATTTGTGAAGCTGTAGAGAACTTTGCAGGAGTTTCTGGAAGAATGGAAACACTTAGTTTAAATCCTTATATTATTGTTGATTTTGCTCACACACCTGATGGAATGAAAGAGGTATTACAGAGTTTTGGACACAAGGATATTATTGTAGTTTTTGGGGCAGGGGGAAATAGAGATAAACAAAAGCGTCCACTTATGGGAAAAATTGCACAAAACTATGCAAAACACATTATAGTAACTAGTGATAATCCAAGATTTGAAGATCCTGATTTAATTATTAATGATATCTTAGAAGGGATTAGTGATAAATCAAAAGTTGAAGTTGAGATAAATAGAAAACTTGCTATAAAAAAAGCTATAGATTTATTTGAAGAAAATAGTGTGATTTTAATTTTGGGAAAAGGTGATGAAGAGTATCAAATCATTTATGACCAAAAGCTTCCTTTTAGTGATAAAGAGGTTATAAACTCTTATCTATAAGCTCTTATAGTAAAACCTCTTTTATCAGCAGTATCAGCAATATAATTTACATAAGTAATAATTGCTTCTTTCCCTAGTCTTTTTTTAACATGCCATGATGCTTCTAATACTCGTTTTCTTGATAATCCTTCCATTAAATAGTCTTTTAAAGGTTTTTTATCAATTTTTGTATCTTTTATATTCTCAATTATATTATTTATATAAAGTCTATCTTTTGCATCAGTAACAGGGATTATTTGAAAAGAAGTTGCATCTTTGTTTTCATCTAAAAATTTATTAATTCTTTCTAAACAAGAAGGATAAAAAACAAAAGTACCTTCTTGTTCATCATAACAACCTGTAGCATCATATTTTTTTGATCTATATTTTTGAGCATCTACTCTTATTTCATTTTTTTCAATATTTGCTAATTCAAATTTTTCATTTAAAATAGAAAGCTCTTCTTTTAAGTGCTTAACTTTTATATTTAGCTCATCTTCTTTTGCTTGAACACTATTTTGTAAGGTGTCTTTTGATACATAAATAGCTTGTACATTAGAAGGTAAATCATCAAAAGTAAGTGGAGTTGTTCCATTGTTTGCATTTTTATTTTTATTTATGAATATAAAAGCACCTATTATAATTAAGGTAAGGATTATATAAAAAAAACTAAAACTACTTTTTTTCTTTTCTTCTTTTTCAATTTTTATTTTTTTTGTAGTTGTTTTTTCTTTTGGAATTTCTTCTTCAATTGTGCTTGTTTCATTTAAACTCTCTTTTGAACTCTTCTTTAACAAGTCAATTAATTCTTTTTTATTCATTTATCTTCTTTAGTAATTTTTATTATTATAAGCAAAAATCATTTAAATATCAAGTCAATCTCTATTTTTTAGGTAAATATAAAAAATTAAAAAAATTATTCCTATAAAAAGTGGGTAAAAGAATAGGTAATCTTTTAAGATTAAAGTGTTTTTATCAATATCTGATTTCTCTAATTTATTTATTGTATTATAAACTTCTATTAAATCATCTTTAGAGTTAGCAAGAAAAGATTTTGCCTCAGTTTCTTGGGCAATTGTTCTTAACATTTGTCTATTTGATTCCCCAATACCAATTGTATATATTTTTATTTTATATTTCTTTGCAAGCTTTAGTACGATTTGAGGAGGTATTTTACTTGCGTTATCTTCCCCATCTGTTAAGAGAATAATAATATTTGATTTTGCTTTACTGTTTTTTAATATATTAATTGAAGTTGCAAGGGAATCAAACATTGCAGTTTGTTCACCTACAATTCCAATATCTATATATTTTATAATCTCTTTTTGTGAATTTTTATCAAAGCTTAAAGGTGAGGCTGTTAATACAGAACTTCCAAAAACTACTAATCCAATATTATCATTTACTCTTTTTTCAATAAAATCTTGAACTACATTATTTACAACATTCCATCTATTTTGTTGTAAATCATTAGGATTAAATCCTCGCTCTCTCATAGAACCACTTGTATCCAAATCCAAGATAATATTAATACCCTCTTTTTTTAAAAGCTGATTATTTAATATTTTAACAGGTGAGGCAAGGGCAATTAAAGTTAAAATGATAGTTAAATATTTACATACATAAACAATAGCATTTGTACTATAAGTTAGTTGTTTAAATATCTTAAGATGCACAAAATAATAAGAGGAATTCTTTTCCTTACAATACATATCACAAAAGATAAAAACAAATATAAGGACTAAAACCCACGGATATTCAAAAGAAAAATTACTAAACATCTATTGTTTCCATAAAAAGTTCATATTTTTGTAAAATATCATTTTCGAATTTTTTTACATCTTTTTTATATTTATATTCTTCTAATAGGGATATTAACTCTTCTGATATTTTTATTTCTCTTTCATTTTTTGCTAGTTTTCTTGCATACAAAGTTATTTGATATGCTGCATTTTTAGTATCATTTAAATCAAGATTTTTAATTATTTCATAATATCTTTTTCTTGGATTCTTTTTATTTTTAAAAAATCTATAAATTAAATATCCTACAAATCCAATAATAACTGTACCTAAAACAATAAGAAATATTAAAATATAAAAAGAGATATCAGGAATACTTACTAAATCTTTTATATCATTTATTTTTAATTCATTCATTTGCTCACCAATGTAATTATTTTTGAAGCTGGTTCTTCGTGGGTATATATTTTTGTAAATCTTACATTACACTTTTGTAAATGATAAAATAAATCATGGTCATTTTTTTTGATATATGCTTTATAATCCTTGATTGAGTATTTATCAATAATCCCTTCAAATTTTAATCCATTATTTGTATCAACTAAACTTATATTTCCTAATTCTTGTGGATTTTCTTCAAAAATATCTCTAATGATTATTACAAATACTTCGTGCTTTTGTGATAATAGTTTTAAATCAAAACCTTCAATTCCAATGAAATCTCCAATTAAAAATAAGATTGATTTCATTTTTATTAATTTAAATGATTCATTACATAAAAGTTTATAGTCAATCTCTTTTCCTATTGGATTATAATTAAATATTTGCTCACTCATACTTGCTACACTTGCAAGTTTTTTACTTCTTTTTGTGATATTTTGAAACTTTTCATTTACTATAAAAGAGGAGAATGGATCCCCTTGTTTTATACTAGAAAATGCTAAGAGTGAACAAACTTCAGTTACTAAATCTTGTTTTATTTTCTTAGTTCCAAAAATCATACTCCCATTTAGAATTGGTAATATATTAATATTTAGCTCTTTTTGTGCATGGAAAACTTTCACATATGGAGTGTTCATTTTAGCACTTATCGTCCAGTCAATATTTTTAATATCTTCACCAAACTCATATTCTCTTAATTCTAAAAAATCATAACCTTCACCTTTTAGGCTTGAACTATTATTTCCAGAAATTTCTGTAAAGACTTGTTTTTTTGTTTTGATTAAAATCTTTTTTAAATTTTTATTCATATCTTATGGAATTTCAACTTTTTGAATTACTTTTTGTAAAATATAATCACTAGTAATATCCATAGCTTGTGCTTCATAAGATAAAACAATTCTATGTCTTACTATATCTTTAAATACTAAAGCAATATCTATTGGAGTAACATGGTCATTACCTCTTATAAAAGCTTTTGCTTTAGCAGCTTTAAACATATCTATTGTTGCCCTTGGACTTGCACCAAATTGAATATAATCTTTAATCTCTTGTAAACCATAATTTTCAGGTTCTCTTGTTGCAAAAATAAGATTTACTATATATTTTTCAAGTTCTTCATCTATATGTACATTCACCACGGCTTTTTTTAATTCAATTAAATCTTCATGAGAAGCTACTTTATTTGGAGTTTCAAAGGAGTTTAAAGTTACACTTTTAGCTATTTCATACTCTTGTTCTTTTGAATTATAATTAAGCAAAATCTTAAACATAAATCTATCAAGTTGAGCTTCAGGAAGTTCATAAGCTCCTTGTGATTCGATTGGATTTTGAGTAGCAAGAACTAAAAATGGAAGTTCCAAAGAGTATGTTTCATCTGCAATTGTCACTTGTTTTTCTTGCATAACTTCTAATAGGGCTGATTGCACTTTTGCAGGAGCTCTATTAATCTCATCTGCTAAAAGTAAGTTTGTAAAGATAGGACCTTTTTTTATACTAAACTCAGCTGTTTTCATATTAAATATTTGAGCCCCAATAATATCTGATGGTATTAAATCAGGTGTAAATTGAACCCTTTTAAAGTTTAGACTTAAACACTTAGACAAGGCTTTTACAGCAGTGGTTTTCGCAAGTCCTGGAACTCCTTCAAGTAAAACATGTCCATCACATAAAAGTGCAATAAGTAAGGCATCTATCATATCTTGTTGCCCAATTATTGATTTTGACAACTCACTTCTAATCTCATTTATCTTATTCATATAATCCATTTAAAATTTCCTTTTTAAATCATTCGCAGATTTTATCGAAAATGATTTAATAAAATATTAAAGTTTACTTAGATAAAATCACGGTTCTATTTTAAATAGAAACCTCACATGTGTCAATCCTGGTCTGGGTTGTGTGAAAACATTAAGGGGCACAGAGGCTAAACCCAAATAAAACATAAACAAGGAAAAAACATGGTTACAATGAAAGACCTATTAGAATGTGGTGTACACTTCGGACACCAAACGAGAAGATGGAATCCAAAAATGAAAAAATATATTTTTGGTGTAAGAAAAAATATCTATATTATAGATTTACAAAAAACTTTAAGATACTTCAGATATACATATACTCTTATTAGAGATGCTGCTGCTGAAGGTCAAACAATGATGTTTGTTGGTACTAAAAAACAAGCTAGTCAAGCGGTTAAAGATGCTGCTATCTCTTGTGGTATGCCTTATGTTAACCATAGATGGTTAGGTGGGATGTTAACAAACTACGGAACAATTAAAAAATCAATTAGAAAATTAGAAATTATTAAAAAAATGAGAGAAGAAGGTCAACTAGATCTTTTAACTAAAAAAGAAGCTTTAATGCTTTCAAGAAAAGAAGAAAAATTAGAATTATATCTTGGTGGTATCAAAGATATGACTAAATTACCTGATATGATGTTTGTACTTGATGCAGTTAAAGAAAAAATTGCTATTGCAGAAGCTAGAAGATTAGGAATTACAGTTGTTGCTCCTTTAGATACAAACTGTGACCCAGATGTAGTTGATTGGCCAATTCCAGGAAATGATGATGCGATTAGATCAATTCAATTATTTTGTAACGAAATGGCTGCAGCTATGAATGAAGGTAAAGCAGCATATGCAGAAGCAAATGGTGAAGTTGTAGAAGACGCTGAACCTGCATCAAGTGAAGAAGTTGCTGAAGTAGTTGCAGAAGCAGTTGCTGAAGGTGAAACAGAAGTAGTAGAAACAGAGGAAGTATAAGATGGCTGGCGCAACTCCTAAATTAATTAAAGAATTAAGAGAAAAATCTGGTGCAGGTATGCTTGATTGTAAAACTGCTTTAAATGAGTGTGATGGTAACTTAGATGAAGCTATGAAATACTTAAGAGAATCTGGTTTAGCAAAAGCTGCTAAAAAAGCTGGAAATGTAGCAGCAGAAGGATTAATTACTATTTTAGTAAATGATGATTCTACAAAAGCTACTATGGTAGAAATCAATTCTCAAACTGACTTTGTTGCTAAAAATGATCAATTCATTGCTTTAACAAACGAAGTTACTGCTCATGTACAAGCTGAGGGTTGTTCTGAGAAAGAAGAATTATTAAAAACTACTATCAATGGTGTAAACTTTGAAGAGTATTTAAATGGTAAAATTGCAACAATCGGTGAAAACATTGTTACTAGAAAAATGGCAACAATATCTTCTGATAATGGTGTTGTTAATGGTTATGTTCACTTAGGTAAAGTTGGAGTTATGTTAGCTGCTACTTGTGCTGATAGTGCAAAAGATAAAACTAAAGATATATTAAAAAAAGTTGCTATGCATGCAGCTTCTATGAAACCAACAGTTATTTCTTATAAAGATTTAGATGCTGATTTTATTGAATCTGAAAACAAAGCAATTATTGCTGATATTGAAAAATTAAATGAAGAATTAGTAAGACTTGGAAAACCATTAAAAAATATTCCTGAATTTGTTTCTCAAGTTCAATTAACTGATGAAGCTATTGCAGCTGCTGAAGCTAAAATGAAAGAAGAATTAATTGCAGAGGGTAAACCTGAAAAAATTATTGGAAACATCGTTAAAGGTAAAATTGCTAGATGGATTGAAGATAATACTCAATTAGATAAAACTTATGCTTTATTATCTCAAACTTATGTTATGGATGATTCAATGACAGTTGAGCAAGCTATCAAAGCTTGTGATGAGTCAATCGAAATCGTTGAATATGTAAGATTTGAACTTGGTGAAGGTATCGAGAAAAAAGAAGAAGATTTCGCAGCTGAAGTTGCTGCTCAAATGGCTTAATAAAAATTATTAAGAAATTACTAAAAAGAGGTTTCTACCTCTTTTTATCTAAGACTGGAGAAAAATGAACGACCAGCCTATACTACAAGCAAAAAATATCTCTCATAAATTTGATTATGAACTTTTTAATAATATAAATCTCTCATTAAATGAAAAAGAATCAATTGCTATTATTGGAAAAAGTGGAAGTGGAAAATCAACTCTGCTCAATATTATCTCATCACTTTTAAAGCCATTTCAAGGTGAAGTAATTTTCCAAAATCAAAACATTTATACAATAAAGAATAAAAAGCTTTTAAACATAAGAAGAGAAGATTTTGGTATAATATTTCAAGCACATTATCTTTTTAGAGGTTTTACTGCAAATGAAAACTTACAAATTGCTCAATTTTTAAGTAATCAAGTTGTAGATGAAAAACTTTTAGAAAGTTTAGATATAAATCATGTCTTGCATCAAGGTATTGGTGAATTAAGTGGTGGTCAACAGCAAAGATTATCTATTGCTAGGGTTTTAACAAAAAAACCAAAAATAATTTTTGCTGATGAACCAACAGGAAATTTAGATAAAGATACTGCACATGATGTAATGAATACTTTATTTGAATATATAAAGTCTAATAATGCTGGATTAGTTCTTGTAACACATGAAGAAGATATTGCTTTTAAGTGCGACAAGGTTTATAAACTAGTTGATTTGGAACTACAGGAGATTAAGTGACTTTATTGTTGATAACAAAAACAAATATGATTGTCAAAATTTTTGATTTGATATGTACAAAACTTGATATAAGACTTTTTGTTCAAGAGAGTTCAAATGTTAGTAAAAATTATGATTTTGTAATTGTTGATCAAGATTTAATAGATGATAAATTTAATATCATTAAACAATTTACTTCGAAAATTGGTGCAATCTCAAATGAAGAATTACCCTTTGATAAATCAAGAGATTTTTTAATTTCAAGACCTTTTTTACCACATGATTTATTTTCAATTTTAAATGAACAAATTTCAATAATTAATGAAGAAGCTAAAGAAGAAAGAGAAAATAAAAATAAATATTCACATAATGAAGCTGATGATGTTTCTGAATACATAGAGACCTTAGCAGACGATATTGCATATGATATTGAAGATGAGAGTGATGAGAGTATTATCTCAATTGCAGCGCTTAAATCAGGTGGGATTTTAGATGTTGGTGAACTTGGGAAAATTAATAGTATTTTAAATGATGATAATTTACAAAAGAGATTTGAAAAAGAGTTCGCAGATGAATCAGAAATGAGTGAAACTGATTGGAAAGATCTTTCTCAAATTATTGATGATGCCTTAGGTGAAGTAAAAGAGTATGAGTTCGATTTAGATCATAAAGAACCGTATGAATTGATCTTAAGTAAATATAATATAGATGAATTAAGACCACTATTGACTAAATGCAATCAATCAATAATAGATAGATTATCTCAAGGTGAGATTGTAGATTTAAAATTATCAATAAGTAAGTAAGGGTAGAGAATTGGTAAATGAAAAAAAAGGTGCGATACTAATCATATCAGGACCTAGTGGTTGTGGAAAATCAACTTTATTAAAAGAAGTATATAAAGATATTGAAGATTATTATTTTTCAATTTCTTCAACTACAAGAGCTCCAAGAGTTGGAGAAAAAGATGGAGTTGATTACTTTTTTATTAGTAAAGAAGAGTTTTTAAAAGATATAGAAGCTGGTTATTTCTTAGAATGGGCAGAAGTTCATGGAAATTATTATGGAACATCTTTAAAGCCTATAACCAAAGCTGTTAGTGAAGGAAAGTTAGCAATCTTTGATATTGATGTTCAAGGTCACGATATAGCTAGAGAAAAACTAAATAATATTATTACTTCTGTTTTTATTACAACACCAAATTTAAGTGAATTAGAAAAAAGATTAAACAATAGAGCAACAGATAGTAAAGAAATTATTGAAAATAGAATAAAAAATGCAAAAGAAGAGATAAAACATTTTCAAAAGTATGATTATTTTATAATAAATGATGATTTAGAAAGTGCTAGTAAAGAACTTGTGAGTATTGCTAATGCGGCTAGGATTAAAAGTAAACTTTTTGATCCTAAATTACCTGAGAGTTGGATAGATTAGATTTTATCTTTACTTTCAGGTTTTCCAAAGTGATAACCTTGGCAGTAATCAATATTTAACTCTTTGATTTTTTCATAAATTTCTTCTGATGATACAAATTCTGCAACAGTTTTAAATCCAAATTTCTTAGAGAAATCAGCAATTGTTTCAACAATAATTTGTTGGTTTTTAGAAGTATCAATATTTTTTATTAATGAACCATCAATTTTTACAAAATCTATATTTAAATTTGTAAGCATATTAAAGTTAGAATATCCAGCTCCAAAGTCATCAACTCCAACACTACAACCTAAAGATTTAACTTTATCAATAAATGTAGTAACTGTAGCAAAGTTATTTATCTCTTCAGATTCTAATATTTCAAATTCTAAAAGATGAACGAACTCTTTATTTTCTTCTAGTGTATCATATATTTTTTTAGTTGTTTTTGTATTTGTAATATCATCAAATGAGATATTAACTGCAACTCTTTTATTTTGTTCTTTTATTAAACTAATAGCTTCAAGAAGCATAATTTCTATAATATGTGAATATAGTTTTGCTTTTTTTGCTATGTCTAAAAATTTAATAGGTGCAATTACTTCACCTTGTTCATTTATATATCTAATAAGTGCTTCATATTTGTAAATCTCTTGAGTTTGGGTATTTACAATAGGTTGATAAAAGGCTACAAATAAGCCTTCTTTTAGACCTTTTTTTACTTCTTTTACCCACTTGATATTATCTTCAAAAGATTCTTGAATATTAAAAGAATTATCATAAACTAATATTTGTTCAAATCTTTTTCTAGCATAATTTATAACTCTCTCTGTGTATTTGTAAGCTAGTTTATTATCAGCACAAGCAATACCAATAGTAACATTTAAGTCAATCTCATTTTCGTCAATAAAGATTGCATTTTCTTCAATATGATTTGCAAATTTTTCACAAAGGACTTCAAACTCTTTGATATCCATTGCATAATCTTTTGCTACAACTGCAAATTTATCAGATTCTATTCTGTAAACTCTATAATCATCAGAAGAGAAGAATTGTTTTATTATCATAGAAAATTGAATTAATAATTTATTTCCATTATCTTCACCAAAAAGGTCATTAATAGTTGAAAATTTATCGATATTAATAAGTGCCATTAAATCTTGAGCAGTTAAATCTAAATCTTTTTTTAACTTATTTCTATTTGGTAATCTTGTTAGTTTATCAACATATAAATCTTTTAACTCATGATAAAGTAATGATTGGCTCATCACTTGTAAAAGTTTTTTCATATCAATTGGTTTTAATATGTATTTATCAACTCCAATATCAATAGCCTCTAGTAAATATTCTGTATTTGAAAAAGCAGTTGCTACAATAATAGGAATATTTGGATTTATTTTTTTTATCTCTTTTATCATGTCTAAGCCATTCATTTGTGGCATATTAACATCTGTGATGATTAAATCGATTTCTTCTTCATGTTTTTTAAAAAGATCTAAGCCCTCAAGCCCATTTTCTGCTACAAATTGCTTATTTGTAAAGCCTTTTAGTATATTTAGAGTTATGTCTCTTAGAGACTTTTCATCTTCTGCATATAAAATTGTAATATTTTTTAAAATCGAAATATTATTAATCATTAACCTAAACTCCAAAACTAATAAGATATAATATAAATTGAATTATATCTAAATAGTAGCATAATTAAATTAAATAAGAAAGTTAAAATTGAATTTTAGGAATATTAGTGTCAAAAGTTAAGTGTAATCATTGTCATTTAGAATTTAGTGACAGTGTGATGATAAAAGAAGAAGAATTAAACTTTTGTTGTAAAGGCTGTCAAGGAGTCTATCATCTCTTGCAAGATCAAAATCTTGATTCATTTTATGATAAATTAGGAAATAAAACTATTCAGCCTCCTTTAGAAGTAAGTAGTGATTTAAACAAATTTGATACACAAAGTTTTGAAAAAATCTATGTCACAGAAGATGAAAATGGTTATAAGAAAGTTGATTTAATTATTGAGGGAATCCATTGTGCAGCTTGTATTTGGCTAAATGAAAAAGTTTTATACAACACAGATGGAATAATCGATGCAAGTATTAATTTTACAAATAATAAAGCAAAAATAGTTTGGAATAGTAAAAAAATAGCCTTATCTCAAATAATAGAAAAAATCAGAAGTATAGGTTATAACGCCTTTGCTTATAATTCTAAAATAGCTGATGAAAAAGCATCATTAGCAAAAAGAGATTATTTTATTAGAATGATGGTGGCAGTTTTCGCAACAATGAATATTATGATGTTATCAGTTGCAAAATATACTGGATTTTTTACAGGGATTACTCCTGAAGTTAGACATTTAATTCACTTAGGAGAGTTTATATTATCTACACCTGTAATTTTTTATAGTGGGTGGATTTTTTATAGAGGTGCTTATTATGGCTTGAAAAACCGTATTTTAAATATGGATTTTCTAGTAAGTGCTGGGGCAACTTTTACATATATTTATTCAGTTTTTATACTTTTTGGACTAAAAGGCGAGAGCTATTTTGACTCTGTTAGTATGATTATTACTTTTGTATTAGTTGGTAAATATCTTGAGGTACTTGGTAAAAAATCTGCAGTTGATACCCTTGATACCATTAAAAGCCAAATACCTTTAGAAACAACACTTATAAAAGATGGTAAAAAAGTAGAAGTATCTGTGGAAGATATTCAAATAGGTGATATAGTAGAATTAAAAACAGGTGATAAAGCAAGTGTTGATGGAATAATTATAAAAGGTGAGAGCTCTTTTGATGAGTCATCAATTTCTGGAGAATCATTACCTATTTATAAAAAAGCCAATGATGTGATTTTTTCAGGAACACTAAACCAAGATTCCCTCGTCCAATATAGAGTTACAAAAACTTTTAAAGATTCTACTTTAAACTCTATTGTTACACTATTAGAAGATTCTCTTGCCTCAAAACCAAAAATAGAGCACAAAGCAAATGAGATATCAAAAGGTTTTTCTGTCATGATTTTGGCATTGTCAATTCTTACATTTTTAGTTTGGTATTTTTTTGGTATTGATTTAGGTTTTAATTATGATGGAGTAAGTCATTTTGAAAAATCTTTTATTGTGGCAATTTCAGTTATTGTAATAGCTTGTCCTTGTGCTTTAGCACTTGCTACTCCAATTGCAAGTTTAATTGGAATATCTGAGTTAGCAAAAAAAGGTTTACTTTTTAAAGAAGCAAAATTTATTGAAGAGTTAGCTCGAACTACAAAGTTAGTGGTTGACAAAACAGGAACAATTACAAATGGTAAATTATCTGTTGTAAAAGCGCAAATTTTAGATGAAAATATTCACAAATTAGATTTATTGTACTCTTTATTAGACAGTTCAACCCATCCAATTAGTAGCTCAATAAAAGAGTATTTAAAAAATCACTACAAAAACTTGAGCTTGAAAAACTTAAGTAATGTTAAAACATTACAAGCCAAAGGTATGAAAGCAGTTTATAAAAACCTAGAAGATAAAGAGTTTGAAATTCTTGGTGGAAACCAAAAACTTATGGAAGAGTTTGGTGTAAAATATAAATTTGATTCACAAAATTCTGTATATATTTTTGCTATAAATAAAAAAGTAGTTGCAACTTTTGAATTAAAAGATGAAATAAAAGATTTTGCAAGAGAGTTTGTAAGTGATTGTTTAAAAAATAATATTGATGTTATAATGTTAACTGGTGATAATGAAAATGTAGCAAATTATGTTGCGAAAGAAGTTGGAATTAAAACTGTTGTTGCAAATATAAATCCAATACAAAAAGCAAAATATATTAATAAGCTAAAAGAACAAGGTCATACTGTTGTTATGGCAGGAGATGGAGTTAATGATTCAGTAGCACTAAGTAGTGCAAATGTTTCAATTGCTATGGGAAATGGTGCTGATATTTCTATTGCTGTATCAGATATCGTTTTATTGAATAACTCCTTAGAAAGCCTAAATCAAGCTTTTATTATTTCTAGAAAAACATATAAATTTATAAAACAAAATTTATCAATATCTTTATTATATAATTTAGTTACAATTCCTTTAGCCATGGCAGGATTTGTAATGCCACTAGTTGCTGCATTATCGATGAGTTTAAGTTCATTAATAGTTGTTGCAAACTCACTTAGGATAAAAGGAAAATAGATGATAGGAAGTACACTTTTGTTGATGCTAGTTGTTGGATTAGTTGTTTCATTTGCAATTTTGGGTATGTTTATTTGGGGTGCAAAAACTGGACAGTTTGATGATAGTAATAAAATGATGGATGGATTGCTTTTTGACTCACAAGAAGATTTAAATGATGCGATTACTAGAGAAAATAAAAAAGAGAAAGATAAAGAAGAGCAAAAAAAAAGTAAGCCAAAAAATTGACTTACTTTAAGAAGTTGTAAACAATGATTATAATTTAGAAATTTTTTCAGCGATTTCTTTTATGTCAGCATCAGAAAGTCTTGCAACTTGACCTTTCATAACACCTTTCATAGCACCACCATAAGTTCCAGCTTTATAACCTTTTAAAGCTTCCTCAACTTTTGCAGCAGGCCAACCTTTAATAATTTGAGATTTTCCTAAAGCAGATTTCTCAAAGTTTGCACCATGGCATCCAGCACATGCAGTTGTATTTGCAGCTGCAAAAAGTGATGCTGCAGCAATCACTGTTCCTAAAACTATTTTTTTCATTTGTTCTCCTTGAAATTTGAAGCTTAATTTTACCTATAATTTCTTTTTATTAGCTTAGATTTTTTGTTAAATAACTTTATATAAAGTCTATTTATAATATAGTTAATAAATTATTAATATTGGGTATAAAATGGATAATAATGAGTTTGTTCTTCAAATAAAAGAGTTAAATTTTGGATATAAAAAAGACAAATTAATTTATAATAATTTTTCCTTAAATTTAAAAAAATCAGAAGTTAAATCAATAGTTGGTGCTAGTGGAAGTGGTAAAAGTACCCTTTTTGAACTAATTACAAAATCACTAAAGCCTTTAAAAGGGCATATAATCTCATCTAAAATAGCTTCAATTTATCAAGACCCTTATAGCTCCTTTCATCCTACATATTCAATACTTGAGCAAATAAATGATGTAGTTCCTAATATAAATAAAGAGGAATTAAATTCTTTATTAGATGAATTAAGTTTAGATTATGACTTGATATTAAATAAACCAGATAAATTAAGTGGAGGACAACTTCAAAGATGTTCAATACTTCGGGCACTTTTAATGAAACCAGATCTTTTGTTAGTTGATGAAGCAACTTCTGCTTTAGATAACATAATTGCCCTTGATGTTATGAAATTGGTATTGAAATTTTTGCCTAATTATGGAATACTTCTAATAACTCATGATATGCATTTAGCATCTTGGTGTAGTGATGAAATAATAAAATTGGATACTTATGAATGAAAATAAAAAAGCCTTAGTTCTTTTAAATATGGGTGGGCCAAGGGATAAAGATGAATTAGAGATGTTTTTACGAAACATGTTTAATGATAAAAATATTATTACTGTAAAAAGTGATATTTTAAGATCTTTTATAGCTACAATGATTGTTTTAAGTAGAAAAAATTCTGCTTGGAAAAACTATGAAGCTATTGGTGGTTCTTCTCCTATTAATAAACTAACTGAAGATTTAGTTGCCAAATTAAATAGAACTTTTGAAGATTTTGAAGTATTTCAAGTGATGCGATACACTCCTCCTTTTGCTGCTAAATGTGTACAGCAATTAAAACAAAAAGGCATAGAAGAAGTTGTACTTTTACCTTTATACCCTCAATACTCAACTACAACTACAAAGTCTTCTGTGGAAGATTTTATGGATATAGCAAAGGACGATTTTAAAGTAAGAGTAATAGAACCTTTTTATAAAAATGAAAAATTTAATGATAAAGTTACAAATGACATAATAAGTAGTGTTGAAGATACAAAGTTATACAATTTGATTTTTTCAGCACATGGATTACCACAAAAAATAGTAGATGCTGGAGATCCATATGAAAAACAAGTTAATGAGCATGTAAAAATTTTATCTGAAATATTAAAAAATAAAAAAGTAGAATTTGAATCAATTTCATTAGCATATCAATCTAAAGTAGGACCATTAAAATGGCTAACTCCATCTTTAGAAGATAGATTAAAAGAGTTAAAAGATAAAAATGTACTTATTTATCCAATTGCTTTTATAGTGGATAATTCTGAAACTATGTTTGAACTTCATATTGAGTATGAAGAAATAGCAAAAGAATTAGGAATAAATGAGTATAAAGTAGTTAGTTGTGTAAATGATAGTGATGAATTTATTAATGTAATAGAAGAGTTGATACGATAAGGGGTAATAATGTCTAATTCCATAATTTTAGAAATAGCAAAAGATGCGATTGAAGAAGAACTTTTTGATAAGTCAAAGATTGATAGGGTTGATTTAGAAGCAAGTTTTGATTTATTGAATGAACAAAGAGCCTGTTTTGTGACGCTTTATTCTGACGGAAGATTAAGAGGGTGTATTGGTTCTTTATTTCCTACCCGGAAATTAATAGATGATATAATTGTAAATGCTCAAAATGCAGCTTTTAGGGATTTTAGATTTCAACCCCTATCAAAAAAAGAGTTTGAAAGTGTACAAATAGAAATTTCACTTTTAAGTATTCCTAAAATTGTAATTTATGATTCAATAGAAGAATTAAAAGAAAAAATCAGACCAAATATCGATGGTGTTATTTTAAAGCAAGAACAAAATCAAGCAACATTTTTACCTCAAGTTTGGGAAGAGTTACCAACTTTTGATGAATTTTTTGAGAATCTTAGCTTAAAAGCTGGATTAGATATTGGTTCACTTACTCACTTCCCTGATATTTATACATATCAAGTAGAAAAGGTAAAATGATAAAAAACAAAATGAATTTTTCTGGTACTTTTTATCCTGATGATAAAAAAAGACTTTTAAAATATTTTGAAATTTTCACTTTAAATGAAGAAAAAATCAACTTAGATATTAGCCCAAGAGCTATTATTGTACCCCATGCTGGATATATCTATTCAGGAAGTGTTGCAAATATGGCATATAATTTAAGTAAAGAAAAGAAACCCAAAAGAGTAATAGTTATTGGGCCTTCCCATAGATATTATTTAAAAGGGGCCTCTCTTAGTATTTTTGATTCTTATGAAACCCCTTTAGGCGATTTACATATTGATAAAGAATTTTGCTTGAAATTAATTGAAAAATATGATTTTTTAGATTTTGACGAAAATGCTCACATGGAACACTCAACTGAAACTCAAATGCCTTTTATTAAAAATTATTTTAACTCAGAAGTTTTAGAAATAGTATATGGCAAAATAGATGCTAAAGACTTATCTTTATTAATTACGGAACTTTTAAAAGACAAAGATAATTTTCTTGTAATAAGTACAGATTTAAGTCATTTTTATACTTTAACTGAAGCAAATATCTTAGATGAAATTTGTATTGAAGCTATCAAAAATCAAGATTTAGATAAGTTAACTAAGGGTTGCGAAGCTTGTGGGAAAGAGGGTGTTAAAGCACTTTTAATAACAGCAAAAGAGTTTGATTATAAAGTGAAGTTTTTAGATTATAAAACAAGCTTTGATGTAACAAAAGATAAATCAAAAGTTGTAGGTTATGCTTCTTTTGTAATAGGAGAGAGTATTGTTATTTAGTTTGAAAAAATTTATTTCATTTTTTTTAGAACCTTTTACTTTTGGATTTTTGGTTTTATTATTAGCATTTATATTTTTGCTTTTTAATAATTATAAAAAAGCAAAATCGATTTTATTTGTAGGTTTGATTTTTATATTTTTGATTTCAAATTCTTTATTTTCTAATTTTTTAATATCACCTTTAGAAAATCAATATAAAAACCAAAAAAATGTTGATATCTCTAAAGTAGAATATATTTTATTATTAGGTGGAGATTTTGAATCAAGAGCTTATGAGGTAATTAAATTAAGTCTAAAATTAAAAGATGCCAAAATTATAACCTCAGGATATGCAGGAAAAATGATGATTTCAGATGCTTTATATGCCAAAAATGAGTTAATAAGTTTGGGTATAAAGGAAAATAGAATTATCATGCAAGAAAAACCAAAAGATACTATTGAAGAAGCAAAGTCAATAAAAAAACTTTTAAATAATAAGCCTTTTATTTTAGTAACAAGTGCTTACCATATGCCAAGAGCAATGAAAATATTTCAAATGCAAGGCTTAAATCCTATAGCTGTACCTACAGATTTTACAGTAAAAGAGCAAACTTCTAATAGTTATTTGAGTGTAAATGACTTAAGAAAAGTCAGTATTGCTATTCACGAATACATAGGACTTGCTTGGCTTAAGATAAAAGATATTTTAAATTAAATAATTTTGGTATAATAAATATAAATTAACAAAGAGACGGAATGACTAAATTAAATGAAAAAATAGAACTTGGAGTAATGAATACTCTAAAAGTAAATAGATTAACAGAACCTGGAATATATTTAGAAGCTTTAGATGAAGAAGTTGTACTATTGCCAAATGCATATATAAGAAGTGATATGGAAATAGGAACACTAGTAGATGTATTTATATATACAGATTCAGAAGATAGATTAGTAGCAACTACATTAAAGCCATATGCCATGAAAAATGAATATGCTTGCTTAGAAGTTGTTGATACTGCTAAATTTGGAGCTTTTGTTGATATTGGACTTCCAAAAGATTTACTTGTACCAATAAATAGACAAACTTCAACTTTTAATGTTGGAGCTAGAAAAGTTTTAAGAGTGATTGAAGATGAAAAAACACAAAGACTAATTGCAACAGAAAAGTTTACTCAGTTTTTATCAAAAGATATAGTTGGCTTAGAAAAAAATGATGAGGTTATGATTCTTTTATTTTCAAAAACTCCATTAGGATATAAAGTAATAGTAAATAACTTATATGAAGGAATGATTTTTCATACAGAAATTTTTGAAAATACTAATATTGGTGATTTAAAAAAGGCTTATATTAAAAATATAAGAGATGATGGTAAACTAGATTTATCTTTACAAAAGATTGGTCAAAAAAAATCTGGTGACAATTCCCAAAAAGTTTTAGAAGTTTTAAAAGAAAATAATGGAAAAATAAACTTTACATATAAAAGTGAAGCAGAAGATATAATGAAAGCCTTTGCTATGAGCAAAAAAGCTTTTAAAGCAGCACTTACAGAATTGATATCAAAAGAAAAGATTAGATTAGAAGATAATTATATACAGGTAAAATAAAAAATTAAATATGATTTCAAATTTTTAATTAAGATAAATTTTATCCTATTTAAATATAATTACATTAGAAATTTAAAGAAGGATTAATATGGCAACAACAAAATTACAAGGTAATATAATAAATTTGTTAGGTAATGAAGTAAATGTTGGTGATAAAGCTCCAGTTGTTAATGTTGTTGGACAAGATTTAAAAGATATTGAAGTTGGTAATAAAGCACAAATCTTAATTATTGTTCCATCACTAGATACTCCTGTATGTGCAGCAGAAACTAGAAAATTCAATGAAGAAGCTGTAGAAACTGAAGCAGAAGCGGTAGTTGTTTCTATGGATTTACCATTTGCAATGGGAAGATTTTGTACAACTGAAGGAATAGAAAACTTAAAAGTTGCATCTGATTTTAGAAATAAAGATTTGGCAAATGCTTATGGTGTATTAATAGGTGATGGTCCATTAGCTGGAATCACTTGTAGAGCAGTATTTGTAATTGATGCAAATGGAATTGTAAGACATAAAGAAATTTGTGAAGATATAAGTGATGAACCAAATTATGAAGCAGCACTTAATGCGGTAAAAGAAGTTACAGAAACTTCTTGTTGTGGAACTTGTCATTAATCAATGAATTAAGTTAAAAAATCTCATACAATCTCTTAATTAACTTTAGGAGATTGTATTATGAAAAACTGGTATAACAAGTTTATATCTCAACCCCACCAACCATTTTTTACAAATGGGATTCTTTTTTTATTACTTTTTGTTTTAACTATTTTTTTAAATTATTCAAATCTTGTTACTATAAAAGTACCTTTATTAGTATTTCATGCATATGCTTTACTTTTTGTAGTATTTATTCAACTTTTTTTAGGTTTCTTATTTGTTGTATTTCCAAAATTTTTAATGCAAGCAGATATTAAAAAAGAAGTTTATTCCAAACAAGCTATTTTATATTTTATTGGTTCTTTACTATTTTTTATATCGATATTTACAAGTGAAGTTTTCAATATTTTTTCAATATTTTTTCTTTTTTGTATTCAATTGAGTAGTTTTAAAATTTTATATAATATTCATATAAAATCAACTATAAAAATTAAAAAAGATACTTTATGGGTACTTATATCATTTGCTTGTGGGCTTGGGGCAAATTTACTATTTATTATTTCTTTTATTCCCTTATCTTATGCAAGTGTATTACGACAATTATCTATAAATAGTGGATTTTATCTTTTTATTTTTATGCTTATTTTTTCTATTGCTCAAAGAATGGTTCCATTTTTTTCTTCAGCTAAAATTGAAGGATATGTAATAAATAAATCAAAATATATCTTAGAAACCGTGTTTGCTCTTTTAGTTTTGAAAGTGCTTATTTTAACTTTTTTACCAAATCCTTATAATCTAATTAGTGATATTCCTCTTTTTATAATATTTACAAAAGAGCTAATAAAATGGAAACTTTCTCTTAAAAAAGTAAGTTCTATCATGTGGATTTTATATATCTCTTTATATTGGATTCCAATTGGATTTTTTCTTTCAATTATGCAATCACTAATAAATATCTTTGATAATTCAATTGTTTTTGAACAAAGTATTATTCATATTTTTGCTTTAGGATATTTTTGTACTATTTTACTAGGATTTGGGACAAGGGTTACCTTAGGTCATTCAGGAGCCATTCCAACTGCCAATAGATTTACAGTTATTTTATATCTTGTTTTTCAAGTAGTTGTATTCTTGAGACTATTTACAGCGTATAGTATAAATTTTGGATTTGATTATTTATTTTTTATAAATCTAAGTGCTATACTCTTTTTGCTTGTTTTTATTTTATGGTCATCAAAATATATTGTAATACTTCTAAAAGGAAAATAGTAATCTTTTAAACTACACATTTTCTTAACATATTTAAAATAAAATAAAAAATGAAATAAAGGATATGTTATGAAAATAAATGAAAATGAAATAACTCCAGAAGAACTGTTTGAAGATAGAAGGAAGTTTTTAAAACTAGGTGCTGCCTCAGTAGTAGCTAGTTCAACTTTGATGGAACTAATGGCAAAAGAGAGTTTACCAACACCAAATTTAACTTATAAAAAAGATATAAATGCTAATAATCTAAAATTAAATAGTTTTGAGCAAATCACTTCTTACAATAATTTTTATGAATTTACAACTTCAAAAAAAGATGTAAAATATATGGCTCATACTTTGAAACCAAATCCTTGGGCTATTGAGATTGATGGACTTGTTGAAAAGCCATTTACAATTGACATAAAAGATTTGATTAGTTCAAATTCTTTAGAAGAGAGAATTTATAGATTTAGATGTGTTGAGGGCTGGTCTATGGTTGTTCCATGGATTGGTTTTGAACTTGCTACATTAATAAAAAAATGTAAACCTTTAAGTGATGCAAAATATGTAAGGTTTGAAACTAAATATGACCAAGAGATGTTCCCTGACCAAGAAAGGAGTGTTGTTTTTGCAAATATTAAAAACTATCCTTATGTGGAAGGTCTTAGAATGGATGAAGCAATGAATCCTCTTACTCTTTTAGCTGTAGGTCTATATGGAAAAACTTTAGAAAATCAAAATGGTGCACCATTAAGATTGGTTGTACCTTGGAAATATGGATTTAAATCAATAAAATCAATTGCAAAAATATCGTTTGTTAAAGAACAGCCTTTAAATACTTGGCAAGATATAGCATCAAATGAGTATGGCTTTTATGCAAATGTTAACCCTAAAGTTGACCATCCAAGATGGAGTCAAGCAAGGGAAAGAGTTTTGGGTAAATTTCTAAAACAAGATACTTTGATGTTCAATGGTTATGAAAAGGAAGTTGCTTATATGTATAAAGGAATGGATTTAAGAAAGAACTTTTAATGAAAGTATTTATTTTTATACTATTAATTTTGCCATCATTTATTTTGGGATATGAAGTCTTTATAGTACAAGATCTTATTGATCCAATAAAATATATCTATACTGTAACCGGTGCAATTGCAATGGTTTTACTCTTTTTTTCAACAACTATTTCACTTATACGAAAAAGAGTAAATCTAATCTCTTATAGGAAAATGATAGGACTCTTTGGATTTTATTATGTATTTTTGCATTTTTTAAATTTTGTAATCTTGGATATGGAAGTTGATTTTGAAAAAGTGATAAAAGAGACTTTAGAAAAACCATTTATTTATCTAGGAATGATATCTTTTATTCTTTTATTATTTATGACAGTTACTTCATTTGGAAAACTTTTTAAACTATATTTTAAATATCATAAAGTCATATATATAGTTTTAATACTCTCAACTATTCATTTTGTTATGGCTCAAAAAGCTTTATCAATTTCACAAATGGGATATTTATTAATTATTATTATAATTGGACTTTTTAAATTTAAACAAAGAGTAAAGTTAAATTAAATTACTCTTTTTTATATAATCAGCTACTCTAAAAGAGTTTGCATATATTGTCCAAGTATAAGGAACACTTCCTCCTGTTGGCATAAAACTTCCATCTGTGACAAAAAGGTTTTCTATGTCATGGCTTTGGCAATATTTGTTTAAGACAGATTTTTTTGGGTCATTACCAAATCTACAGCCACCAGCTTGTAAGTTAGCAGAGGGAAGTGGTGAAATATCACTTTTAATATCGCTAGCTCCCATTTGTTTTAAAACATCTATTGCTTTTTGTGCTAAAAAATTACCAACTTTTACATCTTGTGGATGGGCTCCAATTCTAATTGTTGCAACGGGAACTCCATATTTATCTTTGTATTTTTCATCAATACTTACAAAACAATTATCATTTGGCATCCAGTCTGTAAAAACTTCAAAATTTAGTATTCTTGATTTTGTGAAATTTTTATAGATTTTATCTTGTAACTCTTCCCCAAATAAAAGATTACCATTATCATCAGATTTTAGCCTTAGTGCTTTTCGTATGGGATTGGCATGGTCAAATAGAAAATCTATAGTTCCACCTTTAAACTCTTTTGTAAAATACCAATCTTGTAAACCTCTATTTACAAAAAAGCCAGTTTCAAATAATTTATCTTTACTTAACATTTTTGTATCAATAATAGCACTTCCTTGTCCCCCACCTGTGAAAAGCATATTTTTCCCAACTTGTCCAGAAGAGTTTGCCAAACCATTTGGGAAATCACTATTTTTAGAGTTTAATAGAAGTCTTGAACTCTCAACTGCTTGAGTTGCCACAATAAAAAGTTTAGCTTCAACTGTTTTTTCTATCTTTTCTTTTGTGTAATATACAGCTTTTTGTATTTTTTTATCTTTGTTTGTAAGCAGTTTAAATACAAAGGCATTTGGTATTATTGTTATATCTGTACTATTTAAAATAGGTTGGATTAAAGAAGCCCTTGAACTTCCCTTCGCTCCACTTGAACAAGAGTACGAACCACAATAATTTGAATAATAACAGGCATTTCTATTCTCTTTATTTTTAGATAAAATTGCTCTTGGAACTTTATATGAAACATAATCTAATTTTTCACAGGCTTTATCTATTAAATCAACTATTGGGTGTTCTTGTAATCTTGGATAAGCATAGTTTTTACTACTTCGGGGCTCCGCATGTTCGTATTTTGTATACTCCCCAGATACTCCAATAACTTTTTCAACCATGTCATAATAGGGTTCTATCTCATCATAAGAGATTGGCCAATCAACAACATTGGCACCTTTATATTTGCCAAAAGTTGATTTTAACTTAAAATCTTTTGGTTTAAGTCTATGAAAATATCCACTCATAAAATTTGATGAACCACCTAATATATTCCCATTCCAAAAACTCCAACCAGTTTCGTATGTAGGAAATTTATACCATTTACCATCGATTTTTTCTTCTATTACATGGTATTCACCTTTTAAGTTTGGAGTAAAAATATCTCTTCTTGAATAGGCTATTTCATCTTTTGAGAAGTCTTTTTCTGTATATATATCACCTTTTTCAAGAATTAAAACTTTTTTCCCTTCTTTTGCAAGGGTATAAGCTATTGGTCCCGCTCCAGCTCCACTTCCTATAATACATACATCATACATCAACTTTTGCTCCATATTTTCTTTTGGGTCTTGGAATTCCAGGTTTATGATTTAATGCCATCCATCCTGATTGAAATTTATTTCCACCATATATTGGATCACTAAGCATGGCTTCAATTCCATAATAAACTAAAATATTTATCCATGAAGAACCATACTCGCTCCCATTAGCTTGTTTTATGATTTCTAGTTTTTCATCTTTTGTTGCTTTGAAAAATTCAGAAAAAGTTTCTTTAAAGACTTGAGCTGCATTTAAAATAAGCTCTAAATCATCTTTATCAAAACTATAGTGGTCTATATTTTGTTTTAAGTAAGCAACACTTCCAAACTCTTTAGCACTTGGCATTTTTGAAGTTTTTGGGAAAAGTATATTTTGTACTTCTAAGATAGTTGTCCAAATAGTGTCATCAACATCTTTTGCCATCATATAACTATTTACAATAATAGGGGTAAGCGTACTTAGTTTTATAAATGTTCTTCTTTTCATAGTTTTATCTTATATAAAATTTGTAAATCTTTTGTGTAGTAATTATTATATCATATGCTTAGATTTTTACTATTTAATAAAGCACTTTATGATACTATTCGCAAATGACAAATAAAATGAATATACACTAAATGCCCTTATCTAATCTAAACGAAGAACAATTAGCAGCTGCCACATGTAACCCTGGGTTTAACCTTATCATTGCAAGTGCTGGTACTGGAAAAACATCCACTATTGTTGGAAGAATTGCTACATTAATTAATGGTGGAGTTAAACCTTCTGAAATAATACTTTTAACTTTTACAAATAAAGCAGCCCAAGAGATGGTACAAAGGGTTTCTAAATTTTTTGGAAAAGAGACAGCTGGAGCCATTATGGCTGGAACTTTTCATAGTGTTAGTTATAAGTTAATAAAACAATTACAAGTAAATATAACACTAAAACAACCAAATGAATTAAAAACACTTTTTAAATCTATTTATGAAAAAAGAGTCTTTTTTGAAAGGGATGATTCAACAAGCCCATATGATGGTGGGTATTTGTATGATATTTATTCTCTATATCTAAACTCTAAAAATAATGAAGAGTTTGGGGATTGGATAGTTGAAAAAAATGCTGGACATGAGATTTATACAGATATTTATGAAGATGTAATAAAAGAGTTTCATATATTAAAAAAAGAGTATGGTTATGCTAATTTTGATGATTTATTAACCATTATGCTCGAATTACTTGAAACTAATGATTTTGACTTTAAAGAGATTTTGGTAGATGAGTATCAAGATACAAATCCTTTGCAAGGAAAATTATTAGAAGCTTTTAAACCAAAGTCACTTTTTTGTGTGGGTGATTATGACCAGAGTATTTATGCTTTCAATGGCTCTGATATTGGAATTATTTCTACTTTTGCAGATAGATATGATGGTGCAAAAGTTTTTACTCTTAGAAAAAATTATCGTTCAACTAGACCAATTTTACAATTAGCCACAAAAGTCATTGAGCATAATGAAAGAATTTATGATAAAAATCTTGAAGTAGTAAGACAAGATGCTGAACATTCACCTAGGTTATTAACTTTTAGTGAACTTTTTGACCAATATGAACATATCTCAAAGCTTATAAGTCAAAGTACAACTCCACACAGTGATATAGCAATAATTTTTAGAAATAATTCAAGTGCAGATGGTATAGAAGCAAACTTAAGGGAGTTTTCAATACCTGCTAAGAGAAAAGGTGGAAAAAGCTTTTTCGAAGCTGCTGAGGTAAAATTTGTATTAGATATCATCACTTTGATGAAAAGTCATAATGATATGATGGCCGCCATTCATATTTTAGAGTATGGAAAAGGTATTGGAAAAGCCATAGCAAAAGACTTATTTGATGCTTTGATGAAGTTAGGGCATGGAGATTTATTTCAAGGTTTATTTAATCCAGACCCAGATATAAAAAGTCCATATGTGTCAACAAAAACAAAGAATGTCCAGCTAGGACTTTTTGATGATTTCGCGGAGTTAGGTTCTGTTTCTAAATTCAAAGATTGTGGTTTTGATGATAAGTTTTTAGGAAATCCAATTTTAAAACATCCAAAACTTTGTGTTGAAGGTGGAGAGTTCTTATTTGAATTTTATTTGATAGTAAAAGATTTAAAAAGAATAAAAAATCCAAGAAGTGCTATTGATCATATATTTAAATCTAACTTGTATGACCACTTAATAGAAATGTTATCTACAAAAAGAGCTACTAGAAAAGATGGACAAGTAGATCCTGCTATGAAACAGACCTCAATAGTAAGAATAAATAGAAAAATAACTTTATTGAAATCATTATCTTATAATTATAGTGATATAGAAAAATTCATAAATGCTATGGTTTTAGGTGGTAGTGAAATGAGTGAAGGAGATGGAGTAAATTTACTTTCTGTTCATGCATCAAAGGGTTTAGAGTTTAAAGAAGTTTATGTAATAGATTTGATGAATGGAAGATTTCCTAATCAAAAATTAATCGCAAAAGGTGGAAGTATAGAAGAAGAGAGACGCCTATTTTATGTAGCTGTTACTAGGGCTAAAGATATTTTGTATCTATCTTATGCAAAGTATGATAAAGTAAAAAAACTTAGTTTTGTGCACTCTCAATTTTTAAAAGAAGCTGGTTTAATAAAAGATGATACAGAATAATTATATCTTCAATAAATAAACTATTTTTAAGACTAAGTTAATAATCAGTTAATTAGTAATAATATATTAAAAGTTAGAATAAAATTATCTAAATATTAATAAATTACTTTTAATTCTTTTGAGGTTATATAATATGAAACTTAGTCTTTCCAAAATAAATTTTCTAAATATCTTTTCTATAATAGTTGTTTTTTCAATTATACTGGGCTTTTTTATTTATGAATTTAACCAAGAGTTATATGAAAAAAAAGTTATTTCACTCGAAAAAAGTTATTATAAAAAAAATAAAGCAATAATCAAAAATGAAATTCAAAGAGCTATAAAAAGAATAGAAGTAATAAATAACTTAATTTATGAAAAAAATGAATCTATTTTAAAAGAAAAAGTAAGTTTTGTTAAAAATTTATTTGATTCAAATAATGACAAAGATTTTAATATTATTTTGTCTAAATATAAAAAAGAATTAAATTTATTAAAATGGGATAATGGAACAGGGTACTTTTATATATTTGATAAAAATGGAAAGATCTTATACCATGGTGGTAATAAAAAATACATAAATACTAATGTATTTGAATCATCAAAAACAAATAAAGAGTTATATGATTTTTTAAAAGAGGCTTTAATTTTAGATGAAAATTATGGTTCTTACAAATGGTATAAACCAAATGAAAGTCCAAAAGAAGTTTATACAAAATATGTTTATATAAAAAGAGATGAAAAACATGATGTGTACATAGCAGCTGGCGTTTATAAAAAAGAAATAGATAAAAAAGTTCAAGAATTAGTTTTTGAAGATTTTAAAAAAGATAGATTTGGCGATAATAAATATGGTTATTTCTGGATATTAGGATTAGATAAAGTTATGAAAATGCATGCACTTAATCCTGAAATTGTAGGTAAAATAAATGATGATGTCCTTTCTGTAAAAGGAAGAATTCTTAATGAAACTACTATTAAAAAAGCTTTAGATGGTGGGGGATATATAAACTATAAATGGATAAGACCAGATACAAAAAAAGAAGATGAAAAATTCTCTTATGTAAAGTTAATACCTAATTGGAATTTGATTATTGGAGCAGGATTTTATGTTACAGAACTACAAGATATATTAGAAGAAGAAAAGAAAGCACTTAAAGAATTATCTGATGAATATTTATTAAAAGTTTTTGTTGTTCTTACTATTTTGATTTCTATATCTTTGTTGATAGCAAGGTATCTTTCAATAAAAATTCATAATGTTGAAATTGAAAGAGAAGAACATATGAATATGCTAGAACAGTATAAACTGTTATTAGATAGAAGTTCTGTTGTTTCTAAAACTGATAAAAATGGAATTATTACTTATGTAAATGATAGCTTTGAAAAAATAAGTGGATTTAATAAAAGTGAACTTATAGGTATAACCCATAAGATAATTGCTCATCCAGATACTTCAAGAAGTCAATCTAAAAAATTATGGGATACTATTTTAAAAGGAAAGATTTGGAAAGGTATACTTAAAAATAAAAGGAAAGATGGGGATAGTTATTATAATAGTATTACTATTATTCCAATAAAAGATTCTCAAGGCAATATTCAAGAGTTTATATCAGCAGGTACAATAGTTACTGAACTAATAGAAAATCGGTCAAAACTTAAAAATCTATTTAAAACTGATGCTTTAACTGGTTTAGGAAATAGAGTAAGTTTAATTGATCATATTTCTAAGCAAGAAAGTGGAACCTTAGCACTAATCAATATTGATAGATTTAAAGAGATAAATGATAGTTACAATCATGTTATTGGTGATAAAGTAATAAAAGCATTAGCTGATAGGCTATTTAGGTATTTTAATGATAAAGGATATGATTTATATAGATTACAATCTGATATTTTTGCACTCTTTATAAGTAATAAAGATAGCATAATAGCGGATATAAATAATTTCATGAATACACTAGGAAAAGAGTCCTATACATTTGGTAAAGATAAATTTATGCTTACTTATACTTGTGGTATAGCTTCTAATAGTGAAAACTTATTAACTTACGCAGATATTGCATTAACTGAAGCAAAAAACAAAAAAGTAAAAATAAAAGAGTATAGCCATTCAATGAAAAATGTTGAAGAGTTCAGAAATAATTTATTATGGGTTGAAAGATTACATCTTGCTATAAAAGAAGATAGAATATTCCCCCACTATCAGCCTATATATAACTATAAAACTGGAAAAATCGATAAATATGAAGCTTTGATGAGATTAGTTTTAGATGGAAAGATTATCTATCCAAATGAGTATTTAGATATTGCTAAAAAAACAAAGTTATATCCAGAATTAACATATAAAATGGTAGAAAAAGTTATTAGTAAATTTGCTACTAATAATTATGAGTTTTCACTTAATTTATGTATTGAAGATTTGATGAACGAAGAATTGATGATATATGTTTTTGATTATGCAGAACAAAAAGGTGTATTTGATAGGATGGTTTTAGAAATTGTAGAATCAGAAGAGATAGACGATAGTGATTACATAAATAAACTTCTTAAAAAGTTTAAAGATGAAGGTGTAAAAATCGCAATAGATGATTTTGGAAGTGGCTATTCAAATTATGATTATTTGATTAAGTTACAAGCAGATTATTTAAAAATCGATGGCTCAATCATAAAATTAATTGAAAATGATATCAGAACACAAGATGTTGTAAAATCAATATTAGAGTTTGCCCAAAAATCTAATATAAAAGTTATTGCAGAGTTTGTAAGTAATGAAAATATAGATAAAATACTAAGAGATATAGGCGTAGATTATGCACAAGGTTTTTATTATGGAAAACCAGAAGCTAAACTAATAGATGAAATGAATTAAGATATTCTACCTCTTACTCTATTTTTACCTTTACTTTTTGCATCATAAAGCATATCATCTGCATTTTTGATTATTTCATCAATTGTATTTGCATTAGTAGAATCACTAACTCCAAAACTAGCAGTAATAAATAGTTCTGAATAAGGTACTCTTATTACTAAGGTTTCAATTATCCTTCTAATATCTTCTGCAATAGCTATTGTTGAGTCTATTTTTTCATTAGGTAAAGCAATAATAAATTCTTCTCCTCCTAATCTTCCAAATATAGCATCTTCACTTAAGTAATTATTTATAGTACTTGCAAAGAGTTTTAAAACCTTATCTCCCATTTCATGACCATATGTATCATTAAATTTTTTAAAATTATCTATATCAATCATTATTATACTCATAGGCTTATTTACTTTTTTCTGATTTTGGAACATTGATTCTACATGTAAAAAGAAACTTCTTCTATTTTTTATTTGTGTTAAATAATCTGTATGTGCTAAATCAAAAAGTCTAAGATTAACTTTTTCTAACTCTTTTAAGGTATGAGTAATTTGACTTGTTCTTTCATTTACTTTATCTTCTAATTGATTATTAACTATTAATATATGCTTTTGGTATGAATTTGTAATTAGTATAGTTAGTATTAAAAAAATAATTGATAAAGAAGAAAAAATTTGAATTGAGTTTTTACTTGTGATTATTATATGCTCTTTTGATTTTGTTTTGATATGTAATATGAGTTTATTTTTCATATCAAAAAAATGAAAGTCATTTATTAAAAATGAATTTAAATGATAAGTATCTATTGTAATTTTTTCTTTATTTATTTTTTTACTATTTATTGTAGTTTTTACTAAGCATTCATCAAAATAGTTTTCACATAATTTCTTAACTTCTTGATAGTACGAATTTTCTTTTATATTTGAATCGTGAGTAGAAATATTTACTGTATAAATAAAGTTTTTAATATCTTTATTATTTTGTTTTTCTTCAATATTTTTATATGTGCCCATAGAATAATTGTAGCAAATAAATAGGAATAAAAAAGTAATAATAACTAATGGTAACAAGAATACAATTGTTTTGTCTTTTAATAATTTTTTCATACCAACCTTACAATTTAAAAGCAATTATTATACTACTTTTATGTTTAAAAATACTTTTTATCATTATTAATCTTTTATATACACAAAATAAGGTATAATCGCGTAATTTTAGATAAATAGGACAATTTATGAGTGAAAAGTATGAACCTTCAATTGTAGAAGATAAATTTTATAAAATATGGGAAGAAAGAGGTTACTTTGAAATAGATGGTAACAAAAACATACAAGAAGATGGGAAGAATTTCTCAATAATGATGCCACCACCAAATGTAACAGGAAGTTTACATATTGGACATGCTTTAACATTTACATTACAAGATATTATTACAAGATATAAAAGAATGGATGGATTTAAGGCTTTATGGCAACCAGGAACTGATCATGCTGGAATTGCAACACAAAATGTTGTTGAAAAACAATTGTTAGCAGAAGGTACGACAAAAGAAGAAATTGGAAGAGAAAAATTCTTAGAACGAGCTTGGAAACAAAAAGAGACAAGTGGTGGAAACATAGTTCACCAAATGAGAAAACTAGGAGTTACTCCTGCTTGGAAGCGTGAACGATTTACTATGGATGAGGGTTTACAAGAAGCAGTTAAAGAGGCTTTCGTATCTTTATACAATGAAGGACATATCACTCAAAATAACTATATGGTAAACTGGTGTACTCATGATGGTGCACTATCAGATATTGAAGTTGAGCATGAAGAAGTTAATGGTAAGTTTTATCATATGATTTATAAATTTGCAGATGGAAGTGGTGAACTTCAAGTAGCAACTACAAGACCAGAAACATACTTTGGTGATACTGCAATTATGGTACATCCTGATGATTCAAGATATACAAATATTGTAGGAAAAGAAGTTTTACTCCCACTTACAAATAGAGTTATTAAAGTAATTACAGACTCTTATGTTGATATGGAATTTGGAACAGGTGTTGTAAAAGTTACTCCTGCCCATGACCAAAATGACTACGAAGTTGGAAAAAGACACGATTTAGAGTTTATCAAAGTATTTGATGAAAAAGGTATTTTAAATGAATACTGTGGAGAGTTTGCTGGACTTGAAAGATTAGAAGCTAGAAAACCAATTGTTGATAAACTTCAAGCTGAAGGTTATATAGTAAAAATAGATGAGCATGTTCACCAAGTAGGACATTGTTATAGATGTAAGAATATCGTTGAGCCATTTATCTCTCAACAATGGTTCTTAAGCTCAGATATGGCTCAAGAATCTATTAGAAAAACAAAAGAGACTACAAAAGAGCGAGCAGCTTCTGGAGAGCACAATGGGACATTATTTCATCCAGCACATTGGATAAATTCATATACAGCTTGGATGGATGAATTAAGACCTTGGTGTATCTCAAGACAACTTTGGTGGGGACATAGAATTCCTGTATTTACCTGTGATGATTGTGGACATCAATGGGCTGATAAAGCTGATGAGCCAGAAGAGTGTCCAAAATGTAAAAGTAAAAAATATACTCAAGACCCAGATGTACTTGATACTTGGTTTTCTTCAGCACTATGGGCAATGTCACCTTTAGGTTGGGGAAACAATGGGAAACTGGAAGATTTATACAACTCAACTGATGAAGCTGATTTTTATCCAAATAGTCTGTTAATCACTGGTTTTGATATTATGTTCTTTTGGGTAGCTAGAATGATGATGATGGGTGAACACTTTAAAAAAGAGTTACCATTTGAAGATATTTATATGCATGCTCTTGTAAGGGATGAACATGGTGCAAAGATGTCTAAAAGTAAAGGAAATGTAATCGACCCACTTGATATGGTAGAAGAACATTCTGCTGATATTATTAGATTTACACTTGCATATTTAGCAGTTCAAGGAAGAGATATAAAACTTGGAGCTAAAAACTTAGAGCAGTTTAGAAACTTCACAAATAAACTTTACAATGCTTCAAACTTTTTACAACTAAATGTTGATACATTCCCTGATTTAAAAGATATAGAAATCAAAACACCACTTGGTATTTATATGCAAAGTAGATTAAGTGATGCAGTTGATGAAGTAAGAGCTACACTTGATACTTTCAAATTCAATGAAGCAGCTTCTATTCTTTATAAATTTGTATGGAATGAGTTTTGTGATTGGGGTATTGAGTATGCAAAAGCTAGCAAAGACTCAGTTGTAGAACTTGGAGCAATATTTAAAGAAACACTAAAAATGGTAAGTCCATTTATGCCATTTATTTCTGATTTTTTATATCATAAATTAAGTGGAACTTCTCTAGAAGAGGGTGAATCTTTGATGATAACAAACTTCCCTAAAGAAATAGCAAAAAATCAAGAAATGGAAGATATGTTTGCTATCATCGAAGAAGCAATTGTAGCAATAAGAAGAGCAAAAGTTATCATAGATATGGGTAATAGTAAAATTGCAAAAGCTTATATCAAACTTGATAAAACTATTGATAAAGATGTAGCAAAACCATTTATAGAAAAACTTGCAAAAGTAGAAAATATAGAGTTCGTAGATGCAAAACAAGAAAACTCTATAACAGATGTATCTGATAACTTAGAAGTTTACTTACCAACTGGTGAGATTGATATGACTCCTATTATCAATAAACTAACTCGTCAAAAAGAGAAATTAGAAAAAGAGATAGCAAAATTATCAGGAATGTTATCAAATGAAAGATTTGTAGCTAATGCTCCTGCTAATGTTATTGAAGAAAATAGAGCTGGATTATCTTCTGCTGAAGAGAAGTTAATTAAGGTTGAGACTGAGTTAAAGTCTCTAAGTTAAGAATTAACTTTTATATTTTCTTCTGAAGACCTTTTATGGTCTTCGCTTTCTTTTACTTTGTACTCTCTTAAAAAATAATTAAATTTCTTTATATATATAATGCTAATTTATTCTTTTATAGGTATACAAGTAAAAATAATAATTTTTATGTTAGAATAAAATAACTATTAGGGATTGATTATAAAATAAAAAAATAGTTAAATTTAAGAAAATAAAATTTAATTATTTAGTATCTTTCCCTCAAATTTTATATAATAATTTACTACGAAAGATTAATAAAATGTCTAAAAAGAGCACAAGTTACAATCAAATTACAGCAAAAATGATACTTATTATTTTATTAATTACTTTAGGGCTTGCTTTTACATATATTGAATATATTAAAAAAGATGTTATTGTAAATCTAGCAAAAGTAGATGCTAAAAAAACAAGTAGATTAGTATTTGAATCAATGTATTCAGCTATGCAAAAAGGGTGGAATAAAGATGACATTCAAGAGATTGTTCATAGACTTAATAAAGTAGATAAAAATCTTGAAATCCTTATCTATAGAGGCAAAAAAGTTGCTAATATTTTTGGAGATATTGAAAATGACAAACGAGTAAGAACTACAAATAATAGTGTTAAAAATGCTTTTAAAGGAGCTGAAACTTTAGATATAGTTAATTCAGAAATTATTAAATATTATTTCCCTGTAATTGCAAATGACAAATGTAACGCTTGTCATACCAATGCAGTTTCAGGTGATGTATTAGGTGTCATAAATATAAACTACCCTATAACAGATTTGAAAATATCATTTAATGATATGATTGATATATTTTTGATTTTTATTATTGGTTTTACAATTATAATTTTTATACTGCTGTTTTTAAATTTTAATAAATACTTACTTGCCCCTATTAATAATTTTATTAAAACTGCAAATATCATCAAAAAAAGTAGTGATATCAAACAAAGAGTAACAGTAGATTATGATATCAATGAGATACAATCAATGCAAGTTATTTTTAACGAAATGCTTGATTCCATAGAACATCAATTTTATTATGACCATTTGACAAGTCTAAAAAACAGAAGAGCTTTATTAGAAGATTTAGATGATATAAAATACTTATTATTTATGATAATCAATATAGATAAATTTGAGCAAATTAACAATCTTTATGGTGATGAAATTGGAGATAAAATACTTTTAGAATATAAAGACAAGTTCAAAGAGCTTCTTCCTCCCACTGCAACTTTATACAAAATGCATGCGGATGAATTTGGTGTAATATCACATGGCTCGATGGATTTAGAAGATTTTGAAAATATTGCTTCTTATATTATAGGTCATTTAGGAAAATATGAATTTAAAATATCTGAAGAAAAAACTATTTTTATTAACCTTACTATTGGTATTTCTCATGGGTCAACTCTTCTTCTCCCAAATGCAGATATGGCACTTAAACTTGCAAAGAAGAATAAGAAACATTATCTTATCTATACTGATGAAATGAGAACCTTAAAAGAGTATGAAAATAGATTAAGTTGGACACAAAGACTTATGAGAGCAATTGAAGATGATAAAATTGTACCACTGTTTCAACCTATTGTTGATTGTAAAACTTTGGAAATTATTAAGTATGAGGCACTTATGAGAATTAAAAGTGGAGATGATGACTATATTGTTCCTATACATTTTTTAGATATTTCAAAAGAAAATAAAATATATTTTAAATTGACTTTGATAATGCTTCAAAAAACTTTTGCTATTTGTAAAGAAACAAAGCAAAAGTTTTCTATAAATTTAACTAAAGATGATATGGCAAATAATGAAATTATTAGATTCATAGAGGATGAATTTAAAAAATCTAATTTTGCAAGTAATATTACATTTGAGATACTTGAATCTGAGGGTATTGAAAACTACAATGAAATAATAAGTTTTATAACAACCGTAAAAAAATATGGTGCAACAATATCTATAGATGATTTTGGTACAGGGTATTCTAATTTTGAATATCTTATAAAACTAAATTTTGATTATCTAAAAATAGATGCAAGTATGATAAAAAATATTGACAAGGATGAAAAGTCTCAATTGGTAACAAAAACAATAGTTGATTTTGCCCAAAAAATTGGTGTTAAGACAATTGCTGAGTTTGTTTCTAGTAAAGATATCTTATCAAAAGTGCAAGAATTGGATATAGATTATGCTCAAGGGTATTATTTAGGGGAACCAACTTCTATAGTTGAAAAGCTATAAATAAAGCAATCAGAAACAAATAATAAGTTTTTAAAGAGAGGATAATAAAGAAGATTAAACTTCTTTATTAACTAGTGCGATTTTCTTACGACCAATATCATCTTAATATTAATCACAATAAATCTAACGATTTGCCATAAGATACAAGTTCTCATAAATCTTACAAATCTACTTGGTTTTGGTGGATAGTATGCTTGCTCATAAGGTTTAGTATTTTTATTCATAATAATATTTCTCCTATTATTCTGGGATTAAAGTCCAGCCCGGTTTTAATTGAGCTTTATATATAAACATATGATGTAACAAATGTTTAATCCAATGTCCTGCTGTTCCCACTTCTCCAAAAGTTGAGTCTTGGTCTCTTCCTGTTTCTGGATATTTTTCATAATCAGGAACTACCGGATAAACTGTCATCGCAGCAGCTGTTCCTGTAAAGAAACCTTTACCTGTACTTGCAACACAAGCAGCACCCATACTACTCATACTTGCTGTATGTGTAGGCGTAGTCGATTTTCCAGTAATCATATCGCAAATCGAGTGAGCAACTGCTTTCCCCATAATACCACTTGGCATCCCCGTTCTTGGTGGGGTTGGAGTTATCATTGTGCCATTTGGTGATTTTTGTGGTTTAGAAATAGGGTGTGGTGGTGCAAAAGCAATACCAACTGCAAATATATTTTTATAAGTTGGGTTCTGTAATGTTTTTGGCCAATCACTAGCTTTCCAATCTTCATATGCTTTGGGAGTATAATCAGCATCAACTTTCAAAAATCCATTTGGTGCAAAAATTGTATCTGTGATATCACTTCCATCTTTTGAAAATGCCTTTAATCCAACCCCCGCAAATGGTGGAATCAACATAGCCAAATCAAACTCTTGTGTATGGTATTCTCCATTTAATAGTTCATAATGGGCTAAACCTTTTTCTATTTTATTTACATGAGCACCTGTAATCCAAGTCAATCCTCTTTCCGCATAAATTGATTCAGTAAATACTCTTGAATGTGTTAGGTATCCACCTCTATTGATATGCATTCCTCCCATACCAAAGTCACCTAAAGTCTCTTCATTTGATATCCAGACTAGATTGGCATTTTCTCTAACACCTCTTTTTTTAAGAATATGTTCTATGTTGAAAATATATTCAAAAGCAGCACCTTGACAAGTACACATACCATGTCCAGTGCCTACTAAGATAGTTTGTTTTTCACCTTTTGACATTTTTTCAATGCATTTTTCTAATTCATGATATGCATGGACAGCATGATCTGCTGTACAAACTGAGACTGTATTTCCATCAACTTCAGGATCTAATCCAGGAGTTGCTGCAAAATTTAGTTTTGGACCAGTAGCATTAATTAAATAATCATATGTAAGCTCTTCTGTTTGTGAAGATTTATCTTCACTAGTATATTTAATAGTTACATAAGGTTTAAAATTTTCAGTTTTTCCCTCAGGGTGAATAGATAAGGCTTTTGCTTGTTTATATGTAATACCAGCTTTTTTATATACAGGTGCTAAATCAAAAGTTACATCTTCTTTACCCATTTCTCCTACTCCAACCCAAATATTTGATGGTATCCAATTCCATTTTGAGTTTGGCGTAACAACTACAACTTCATGAGACTTACCAAGCCACTTCGCTGCAAATGATGCAGCAGTATGTCCAGATACCCCTCCCCCTAAAACGACAAGTCTTGCCATAATCTTTCCTTATTATAGTATAATTACAAATTCTATATCTTTATAAATTATATAAAGCTTAAATTATAAGAATTTCTTATTTTAAAATATTTTAATATTTTTATAATTTATAAAAATGTATAATTATAAATACTTATAATTAATTGGAGTAAAAATTAATGAAAACAACTTTTTTAAGTCATCTGTTGAAGGTCTTTATACTTTCAATAATCTCTACAAACCTCTATAGTGAGTCTTTAGAGTTATCTAGCTTTATTGTCAGTGATAATCAAAAAACAATTTCAAGTAAATACAATGGTTATATAGAAAAAATCTATATAAACGAAGGTGATTATATAAAAAAAGGAAAACTACTTTTAAAAATAGATTCAAAAGAAATGTCAACATCAAAATCTCAAACTAAACTTAGTATTGAACAAGCTAAATTAAATTTTAATATTTTAAAAAATGATTTAAATAAAGCTACAATTGATTTTGATAGATATAAAAGACTTTTTGAAAAACAGATGATTTCAAAAAGTGATTATGAAAATTTTGAATTAAAAAAGAACAATCTAGATAGAAACTTGCAAATTGCAAAAAAATCTATAAAACAAAGTGAAGACAAACTTCAAGAGATAAACAAAAATCTTAAATACTTAAATATAAGAGCCTCAAGTGATGGGTTAATAATCAAAAAAAACATCAATGAAGGGGAATTGGCAACTGCTGGAACTCCACTATTGACAATAAGTGATGTGGATAATTTAAATCTTTATTTAGATGTAGCAGAGAATGATTTAGCAAAATTTAGGGGAAAAGAAGAGTTAGATATTTATATAGAATCACTTAATATAAATCAAAAAGCAAAAGTAGTAGCAATATTGCCAAGTGTTGATTCTGGGATTAATAGTTTTAGAGTAAAGCTAAGTTTTAAAAGAACAGACAATCGAGTACTTCCAGGAATGTACGCAAAAGTGAGAGTTGAATAAAATGGATTATAAATCTATAAAAGTACACAATATTGGTGGACTACTTTCTAAGACTTTTCTTCACAATCCTTTAACTCCTGTGATTGCGGTTTTTATTTTACTTTTAGGATATATAGCACTTACTTTTATGCCAAGGGAAGAAAATCCACAGATGATTGTATCTGGTGGGAATATTATAGTTTCACTTCCTGGTGCAACACCCCAAGAAGTTGAAAATGTTATTGTAAAACCAATTGAGAGAAAGATGAAAGAGGTTCTAGGTGTTGAGCATGTTCAAGGAATAGCAAGACAAGATGTTGGAATAATAAATGTTATGTTTTTTATTGGAGAAGATAAAGAACAATCAAATCTAAAAATGTATGACAAGATGATGCAAAACTTAGATATCTTACCAAGGGGAGCTAGTCAACCTTTGATTAAACCTCTTGATATTGATACTGATATTCCTATTTACTCTATTGCTTTTTATTCTAAGAATAATAAAATAAGCCAAGCAGACTTATACGAAAAAGTAAAACAATTACAACAAAAATTTAATTCTATAGAAAATATTGCACAAGCAAATATTATCGGTGGACATAAAAAACAATTTAATATTTTACTTGATACTAATAAACTCAATCGTTACAATTTAACAATTAGGGATGTAAACCAAGCCCTTAGCGCGGTTGTAATTAACGCTCCTGAACTAAAGAAAAGTAGAGGCAATGAAATTAAAATAGGAAGTATAAAAAATGTACTTCAATCTATAAATGATGTTCAAAATATAATTATTCCCGCAAGTAATACAATTGTATATTTAAAAGATATAGCTACTATAAGTGATGGGGTTGACTTTCAAAACTATAAAAAAGTAGAAATAAATCTAAAAGATAAAAATCTTTATCCACAAGTTACACTAACCCTATCTAAATTAAAAGGTTCAAATGCCGTTGTAATAGCTGATGAAGTAACTGAAAGATTATCTGAAATGAGAAGTGAATTTGAAAAAGAGGGAATAAATTACACTATTACAAGAAATGATGGTGAGAGAGCAAATGATGCAGTAACTGAACTTATGTTTCACCTTTTGATTTCAGTTATTATCATTATTTTGTTATTGGTATTTGTTCTGGGATGGAAAGAGGCTATGATTGTAACTTTTACCATTCCTGCTATTTTTGCGATTACTCTTTTTGTAGCATATTTAGGTGATCAGACAATAAATAGAATTACTCTGTTTGCTTTTCTTTTATCCCTTGGACTTTTAGTTGATGATGCTATTGTTGTTGTTGAAAATATTCATAGACACTTTCATAAAGAAGATAGTAAAAATAAAACAAATGAAGAGATTATGGTTGAAGCAACTGATGAAATAGGAGCTTCTACAAATATAGCAACTATAGCAATTATTCTTACAATGGTACCTATGGCATTTGTAGGACAAATGATGGGACAATTTATGAGACCAATTCCTTTAAATGTACCAGTAGCAATGGCTGCTTCACTTATAATCGCATATATCTTTACCCCATATTTTGCAAATAAAATATTAAAAAGAGGAAAATAATGAATAGCATTAAAAATCTGGTTCATTTTTGTATAAAAGATAAAAAAAATAAAACAATAGTGCTTTTGGTAACTCTATTTGCATTTTTATTTTCTGTATATTTAATCCCTCTTGAAATAGTAAAAGCAAAAATGCTTCCAGGAAAAGACTCAAATACTTTTACAGTATATGTGGATTTGCCAACAGGAAGTTCGATTTATCAGACAAAAAAAGTAACTGATGGTGTTGTTGGTGTATTACAAAAAGAAAAAGAAGTTTTAGACTCAGAAGTATTTTTAGGAACTTCATCTCCCCTTGATTTTGCTGGACTTGTTAAAATGAGTGGATTAAAAAGCGGAGAAAACTTTGCAGAAATAGTTGTAAATATATTAAAAAAACATGATAGAGAAGAACCTTCATTTCTTATGGCTCAAAGATTAAGAATAGAGATAAATAAAGTTGTTGAAAAAATCAATTCAAAGGCTACTATAAAAATGGTAGAACCACCAGCTGGACCTCCTGTATTAGCGGCAATTGTTGCAGAAATTTATGGAGATGATTATAATTCTATAGAAAAACTTGCAAGAAAAGTTGAAAAAGTTTTCAAAAAAACTGATGGTTTAGTTGATATTGATATTATTGGTGATGATGATTATGAAAAGTATGAGTATATCCTTGATTATGAAAAAATAAAAAGACTTGGAATAACAGTAAATAGTGTAACAGATTTACTTGAAATAGCATTTAATGGTAAAGTTATCAATACTAAAAATTCATCAAAATACTCTACTCAGATTGACTTGTTTGTTAGAACAAAACAAAGAGATTTTGATGTTGAAAATGCCTTATCATCTCTAAAAGTAAAAAGTTCAAATGGTAATTTAGTGCCTTTAGTAAGTATTGTAAAAGTAAAAAAAATGAAAAATGAAAAAACAATATATTCAAAAGATTTAAAACCGATGTTAAATGTAGTGGCAGAGACAGATATGGTATCTCAAATTTACCCACTACTTGATGCTAGAACTTTCATAAAAGAGAATTTTGCTGATGATTATGAAGTTACTAGTGCAAATATGCTAAATCTTTGGCTTACAGATAAAAAGACAGGCGAAAAATTAAAGCTTGTTTGGGATGGAGAATTAAAAGTTACACTAGATACTTTTAGAGATTTAGGTGGGGCTTTTATAGCAGCACTTGTTCTTATATTTTTACTTATGGTTGTTTATTATAAAAACTTTGCCTTAAGTGGAATTGTATTGTTATCAAGCTTTTTATCAATCATTGGTGTAATCTTTGGACATCTATTTGTAGACATAGTTACAACTCACACTTTCTTTTTAACAGCAACTTCACTTATAGGGTTTATAGCGCTAATTGGTATTAGTTCAAGAAATGCACTTTTATTAATAGACTTTACAAAACATTTAGTTGCAAGTGGAACAGAAAAAAAAGAAGCTATAGCAACATCTGCAGCTATTAGAGCAAAACCAATTATTCTAACCGCTGCCTCGATTATTTTAGCTTCATTATTATTAGCAAATGACGCAGTTTTTGGAGGTCTTGGTGTATCTTTAATCTTTGGAACAATAGCAGCAGTAATTGCATCAATTTTTGTTGTACCTGTATTGATTGATAATATTGATGAGAGTGTTCTTAAGGATTAATTTTATATTTTCTCATGAACACCTGAAGGTCTTCGCATTTCTTACTTTTTGGTCTCGAAAAAGTAAGCAAAAAAGACTGCCGAGTTGATGAAGGCAAAGCTACCTAAGCTTTCAGTCTTTTTTTCTGCGTTCGAAGACTCGCTAAAAGAGTGCATTTAGCACTCTTTCTTTACGCTCAGACATATTCTCACTTTTCACCGAAAATAAAGCCTAAAATCTTAGCTTCATCAAAGGCAGAAAGAATCCTCTGTAGTTCTAACTATGAATTTATAAACTTATATACAATAAACAAAGAATATTTCTACATCTGCAGGAGCCGAATGTTTATTTTTCTCTTTTCTAAATAAGATTGGCAACTGTTTGAGTGTTTAAAAGTTCCTAAATGGAAGTTTTAATAAACGAGTTTTGCCAAGCAGAGAAGATAAAAATAATAAATGAGGGAACCTTTGGCTTCGAAGTTGCCACCTTAAAAACCAATAAAAATATTAGAATTTTCATAAATATCTTTTATATCTTTCTTCATCATATTTTTCGTTATTTTTATAAATACTATGTGCGATTACTACTATTTTTCTCATAACTGCTATTTGTGCTACAGTGGTATGTTTACCATTCTCTTTTAATCTATTATAAAACCTTTTTAATTCTTCATTATATTGTGTTGCATTTAGACTTGCCATAAATAATACACTTCTACATAGTTTTGAACCAGCTTTTGATATTCTTGTTTTACCTTTTATTGATGTTCCAGATGTTTTTTCTATTGGATCTAATCCTGCTAGGGATATTATCTCTTTTTGGTTTGCATTAGAATATTGTATAAAATGATGCAATAATACTATTGCTGATACTTCTCCTACACTTTTTATACTTTGTATATTAATAAATGCTTCTTGAAGTTTTTCATCTTTTGCTATTACTTTTTTTATTTCAAGCAGTATCTCTTTTTCTTTTTGTTCTAAAAGCTTTATCTCTTTTTTTATTCTTTGTATTAATTTACTTATACCATCTTTTGCAATTAAAGATTCCAAATGATTTTTATTTTGTGATTTTTGTTTAATTAAAAATTGATAGTAAGTTATTAACTCTTTTATCTCTTCTATTTCTTGTCTTATTACTGGTACTTTAATTTGTTCTTTTGAGGCAGTTACTATCATTTGAGATAACATTCGGGCATCATTTACATCATTCTTATTTCTTTGTCCTATTGCTTTACTAAAATTTGAACTTTGTTTAGGATTTACAATAAAGCATTTAATATTTTTATTTGCTGCAAACTTTTTTATAACAGAAGAATAATTCCCTGTTGGTTCATAAACAAATACTAATTTATCGATATCTTTTTTATATTGTTTCTTTAACTTAGAATACAAACTTTTTAATGATTTTATATTATTCTCAATAACCAAATCTAAATCATTATATGGAACATACACATTGATTGTTGACTTACTAATATCTAATCCGATAGAATACATATCTGGAACCTTTATTTTAGAATAAAGAGTTCGTTAGGGTAGGATTTCTCCTACCTGATTTGTCATACATATTTCGGACTCGTAAATTCGAACTAGATTATTACTGTTCTTGTTGCCACTCAAACTTTTAATATGACTATCTGACTTCAAATCAAGATGATTATTTTTTAATCTCTTTCGCCGTAGTTCGATATATCATTTAACAAACTCCATGAAAATATATTATCTATATCTCCATTAATTTTATTATACGAGCCGTAGTTGCTTTTGCTTACTTTTCGTCAATACAAAAGTAAGAAAGCGAAGAACTTGTTCTTCAAGAGAGATTTATATATAAATTTTAGAATTATTCTATTTATTCATAAATAAATAAAAAAAATTTAAATACACAACTATCTTCTAATTTTAAGAACATTTAATATAAAATGAATATTAAATAAATAGTTTTGAAAATTTATAGGATATATATATGGATATAGATGTTGAATCAACTAAGATAAATACAAAATATCAAATTCATTATTACTTTATTGATGATTCACATTCAATGAATGCATTAGTTAGGAATAAAGCTGAGAAAGATTTCCTTGAAGCTATAAGTAATATTGCTGAACTGTTAGAAATTAATTCATTATCAATTGATACAGAGGCATATAATGAAGGTGGATTAAAAGAAAATTTGTTGATTACAGGTTTTGTTGCAACTATAGGTTTTTTATCTCCTTCAATTAATAATCTAATTTCATATTATTTTACCAATGAACATATATTTAAAGAAGAACAAATAAAAAATTTAAGATTAGATTCTAAGTTAAAAGAAATTGAAATAGAAGAAAAATTATCAAAAATAAATGAGAATAAAACAGTAATAAGAAATGTATCGAACTTTTACACAAAAGTTAATGGATATGAAAAAATTAGAGAAATAGGTTTTTTTAATTTTACTACTAAACAAGAAATAAAAATTGAGAAAAAGTATTTTAAAGATTTTATATTAGAGGATAAAACTACAATAGAGGTAGATGAAGTTGCTGAAATAAGTATTATTTCTCCAGTACTTAATATGGGGACATATAAATGGAAAGGTTTATATAAAGGAGTTGAAATAAGTTTTAGTATGGGTGATACTAAATTTAAAACTGATGTATTAAATAAAAAATATAAATTTTCAAATGGAAGCTTTATTCTCTGTGTTCTACAAATTACAACAAAATTTGATGAAGATGGTGAAATCATAAATAAACCTCATTATTCTGTGTCAAGTGTATTAGTTGTAAATGATAGTATTGGAGATAATAGAATTACAACAAGAGGATATAAAAGAAAAAAAATGCAAAGAAATAATTTACAAGCTAGTTTATTTGATGAATTAAAAGATAAAAATTAGATAAAGAATTTTAAATTAAAAATTATGAATGAGAAGAAATAGTTTACTATTTCAACTCAAAAGGCGTTTCTTGATAAACAAAATAATTCAACCAATTAGCAAATAATAAATGAGCAGTTGAACGCCATTTTACTTTTGGGTCTTGTTTAGGGTCATTATTTTTAAAATAGTTTTTAGGCACATCTATCTCAAGTCCTTTTTCTACATCTCTTAAATACTCTTTTTGTAAAGAATCAAAATCATACTCCACATGTCCACTCATAAATACATGTTTCCTATCCTTTGAAGCCACTAAACAAACACCTGAATCTTCTGAATATAAAAGAAGGTCTAAATCAGCTACTTTGTCTATATCTTCTTTTAAAACAGTTGTATATCTTGAGTGTGGAATATAAGCTTCATCATCAAAACCTCTTAAAAGAGGGTTTGTTTTATTAAATAAGTCATGTTCAAAAACACCAAAAGTCTTTTTATCTTGTTCATATTTTGGAATCCCATGGTGATAATAAAGTCCTGCTTGTGAACCCCAACAAATATGCAAAGTCGAAGTTATATTTGTCTTTGAGTATTCCATGATTTGAGTTAACTCTTCCCAATAAGAAACTTCTTCAAAAGGCATAGTTTCTATTGGAGCACCTGTTATTATTAGTCCATCAAAATTGTGCTCTTTTATTTCATCAAAGGTTTTATAAAAACTTTCTAAATGATCTTCAGATGTATTCTTAGACTGATAAGTTGCAGTTTTCAAAAGAGTAATCTCTGTTTGTAGAGGAGTATTACCTAAAAGTCTTAACAACTGAGTTTCTGTTTCTACTTTATTTGGCATCAAATTTAATATTAGAATTTTTAGAGGTCGAATATCTTGTTTCATAGCTTTTTTATCATTCATGATAAAAATATTCTCTTTTTGTAAAATTTTAACAGCAGGGAGTTTTCTAGGAATAACAATAGGCATATTAACCTCCTTAATAATTTTTGGAAATTATAACATTAAAGTAATAAAAAGTGCAGTTTAGATTATCTTTAAAAGATAGAATAAAATAGTTTTTATGTATCAATATGCTAGAATAGAATTCAATTTATTAACAAAAAAGGACAAAGCTTGCCATACTTAAAAAACATAGTATTAGCCCTAGTTACAGTAGCATTTTTTAGTGGATGTGTTTCTATAAAAAAAGAGAATGTTCAAGAGATGTTTCAATCAAATAATGCAGTTGAAATAAAAAATGATTATAAAAAAATCACTAGATTGGTAATTAGTTTAAAAGAAAAACTTGATAAACGAAATCCAAAAGCTTATGATGAAGATTTAGCAAGTAGTATTTATACAGAGATTGATAGTTTAGAAGATAATATAAACTTAAGATTTAAAAACAATAAAGTAGGTTCTTACAAAAGTTATTTACAAATCGCTTTTAGTAAAGATGATATAAAAAATAGAAATGATTTTTTGATACTTGGTTTATATAAAAATATTTATGATGCTTATGATATCTCAAGTAGTTATAAAATAACTGCTTTTTCATATGATAAAGAGAAGCTTTTAAAGCTTTACAAAAATTTACAAATATTAGCTTGGAAAATTAAAGTTGAAAAAGACTTAAGTGATAATTATCTCTTTTTAACTTGGCAAAATAATTGGCAAATAGAATTAGAAAAAAAAGTTAAAGCTGGCCTAAAACCAACTTGGAAAGATTTTGAAAATCTAGCTTATATTAAAAATGGAGAAGAGAGTATTTTTGGATATTCAAATTTATCATTTGAACATATTATTTTACAAATGAAAGCTAGAGTAGGTACTACTTTAGAGAGACTTGGAACGGAACCTACACAAATGAGTTTAAATACTATAAAATCTCTTTTTATCTTTTTATAGGATTAAAAACTCTTTCTTAGTTTGTGTGTAATCGTAAATAAAACTGGTAGATAAATAAGGTTTAAAATAGTTCCCCATAAAAGCCCAAAGCCAAGTCCTATGGCTATGGGTTGGAATATAACTGCTTGTCCTGATGGGAAAAATATAAGTGAACTCATACCTATTAGTGTTGTAATTGTTGTGATAAAAATTGGTCTAAATCTTTTTGTTGCTCTAGAAAAAATCTCATCTATATTTTTTGCCTTTTTTAAATATGTCATCATAATAATTCCATCATTTATAACAACTCCTGCTAATCCAAGAGCTCCAATTAGTGAAGGCATAGAAAGATTTAAACCCATAATTTGATGACCAATTAGAACCCCTAATAAAGAGAAAGGGATAACACTCATCAAAATAAAAGTTTCCCTAAAAGAGTTAAATAAGTACAACATTGACAACATAATTAAAACAAAAGTTAATGCAGAAGCAAATAACATATCACTTCTTAAGCTTGCTTGTTTCTCAGCTTCACCTTTTAAAACTAGTTTAATACCCTCATTTTTAAATTTATCTAAAAGAGGTTTTATCTTTTCTAAGGCTTCACTTGCTGTTAAAATTTCTGGGTCAACATTTGCATAAACATAAAAATTCTTTTCTCCATCTTCTTTTATAAGTTGCTCAAAGCCTTTTTTGATATTGAAATCTGCTACTTCATATAAACTAACAAAAGTACCATCGCTTAATGGAATTTGAGTATTCTTAAATGCTTCAAAATCATCTTTATTTAGGCTTTGGATTTTTATGTCAAGCATATCTGTTGTATCAAAACTCACAGCTTTTTTCTTTAAAAGATAAAGATTAGACAAATATGAACCAAGACTTGACTCATCCAATCCAAGGTATTCCCCATAAGTATTTACTTTTAGTTTTATTTCATCTATTCCAAACTTAAGAGTATTTGTCGTATTTTTTATACCATTTAAGTGTTGAAGGGTATTTTGTAGTTTATTGACTGCTTTTATTATCTTTTTATTGTCATTTGAAATAAGTCCAATTTTAATATCAGATTTTACAGGGCCTACTCTTCTTTCTAAAACTGATATCTCTGAGAGTTTATATTTAGACTTGTAATCTTGTTTTATCAAGAATTGTTTTAACTGTTTTGCTATCTCTTTTGATTTTAATTCTCTTGTTCTATTTTTGTCATCATAATAAAAACTCAAATATGGAGTTACATATTTATCCAAAAAGTTTGCTTCTTTGGGTTTTTGAAGTTCCAGTGTCATATACATAACATAAGGGAACCTTTCTGTATTACTTGCGGTATCTCTTCTATATCCGGCAACTGAATCAATACTTTTAATATAATAGACATCTTTTTTAGCTATCAAATCTTTTTCAATAGCTTGTACTATTTTAAAGGCATCTTCAAGTTTTGTATTTTGGTTAGCTTTGATTGTTATTTTTACATCTGTAGCATCAAATTTTGGAAACATCTGAAACTTTGAGTTTTTTGCAATAAGATAAGTGCAAAGAGGTACAAGGATAATAAAAATAGTTAAAAATGTTTTTTTCCAATCCATAAAAAAATGAAGAGTTTTATTATAAAGAACATTTACTCTTTCCCAAGAAGTAACCTTTGAATCACTTTTAAGAGTATGTGCTGCATGTATTGGTAAGAATAAAAATGATTCTATTAATGAGGCAACAACTAATGCAGAAAGGGCTATGGGAATAAGTTTCATAACTTCACCCAAGGTTCCACTTATCATTAAAATTGGCAAAAATGAAAATAGTGTTGTGATAGAAGCAATGGTTACAGGTTCGACCATCTCTTTTGCCCCTAATACTGCTGCTTCTTTTGGAGCATATCCTTCTTCAATATATTGTTGAATATTTTCACTTACAACAATTGCATCATCAACAACTATACCAATGGCTATCAAAACTCCAACAAGAGAAATCATGTTTATTGAATAACCAGATAAATAGATATATAAAGCTGCCATTACAAATGAAGTTGGTATCCCAAGGGCAATAATAAATGACATTCGAGCATTGATTAGAAGCATAACTATTATTGTAATTAAAATAATACCAAGCATGATATTTGAAACAACAATATTTAGTCTATCTCGGATTCTTTCACTATTATCATCTGCTATTATAATACTTACATCTTTATTTTGTTTATTTAGTTTTGGTAAAAGTTTTTCAATATTTTTTGTTATAACTAAAGCATCTGCTGTATCGTTTTGTTCTACTTTTAAAGATAGAGCGTTTTTGCCATTAAAAGAGTAAAGAGTTGAAGAGTCTTCATATTTCTTTTTTATAGTTGCAATATCACTTAAATAAACTGTTTGATTACCTATTCTTATAACACTTTTTGCAAATTCTTGGGCATCTTTTGCACCGTTGTATGTTGATATATAGTAGTGTTTTTTTCCTTCTATTTTGCCTATTGGAAAAATATATGAAAGTGTTGATATTGCATTGAAGATTTCTGTTTTATTTAATCCAAGAGCTTCTATTTTTTGATCATCTAGTGATATTTCATAAAATTTATCAGAATCTCCAAATATGGTGATTTCATTTATACCACTTATTGTCATTAACTGACTTTTAATATCATCAGCTAAAGGTTTTAATTGATCAAGAGTGTATTTAGAAGAGGTTAATGAAATATCTAATAGTGTTCTAGTTCTATCCACTACTTTAACAGTGGGTTCATCCATATCAGAGGGAAGATCTTTTTTTACAGAGGTAATTATATCTTTTACTTTATCTGATTCATTGTATCTATCTTTTCCTTTTTTTAATTCTAATATAATAGAGAATTTACCAGGACTAATAACAGTAGTTATTGTATCAACACTATCAAGATTTTTTAGGTCATCTTCAATTTCATTTACAACCATTTTATCAAGAATGTCAACAGAAGCCCCTGTATAAGAGCCACTTATTGAAATCATTTCAAGTTCAAAGGTAGGAAAAATTTCTTTTGGAGTTTTATTATATGCCCATATTCCAATTGCAAAAATCATGAAAAAAAGAGTGTAGTTTATTCTTGAATTTTCTACAAAAAACTTTAAAATTTTTTCAAACATATTTTGCCTAAGTTTAGTATTTATATGAAATTATAGATAGTAATTATTAATTTTTGATTAATAATTACTAATATTATAAGTTTTTTTATCTACTTGCTGCGTGTAATCCTATCTCTTTTACTTTCTCTAAATCTTCATCTGATTTTACATTTTCTGCCATTACTTTTATATTTACTAAAGTACATAAATCTTGCATAGACTCAACAAAGGCATGTTTACCAGAATCACTAGATATACCATTTGTATAATCTCTTGCAAGTCTTATAAAGTCAAGATTTAAATCTTTTATACTCTCTAATGGTATAAATTTAGATTCAAATCTTTTTACAATAATTCTAGCATGATATTGATTTACAACTTTTGCAAAAACTTTAAAGTGTTCTATATCTTTTGCAACTCCATATGCTGTAATTGAGAATACTAATTTATTAGCAATTGAACTGTTGTTTTGTAGGGTAACTATTAGCCAATCAATAAAATTAGAATCAACAATAGAATCAAGAGATAGATTTATTGAAACATTATTGTCTATTTGATTTTCTTTGATATGTTTTATTACATTACTTACAACTGCTTTATCAAAATCTACTACTTTTTCATATTTTTCAGCAATAGAGATAAATGTTCCAATTGGTATTTGTTCTCCATTTTTATCATATGCAGAAGTAAAGGCTTCTTGCATGATAAGTTTTCCTTCATCTACTCCTGTTAGAATATGTTCACTATTGATAAATCTAACATTAAATTTTGAGTTATCTATAATATCAAATATTAATTCTCTCCAAGATTCCATATCCCTTGCTAAATCACTTGCATCTCTAATAACTGCTTCGTTTGGACCAATTTGTTTTGCACTTTCTCTTGCTTCTATTGCAGCACTTAGCATTTCAGGAATTGTTCCTATTTGGTTAAACATAGTTACGCCAATATTTGAGATATTTGTTAAATTTGTTTCTTTTGAAAAAGTATCAAATTTTCCTTTGAGATATTGGCTTAAATTTTTGATTTCATCTTCAGAACAGTTTTTAGCGATTAAAGCAAATTCTGAACCAAAAAATCTAAAGGCTTTTATTTCAAAGTTAAATGATTCATTTGAGTTTTGTAATATATTTGCAAAGTCTTTGATAAATTTGTCAACTGCACTATTTGAGTTATTTTTAGCAAATTCAGCTAAAGATTCGATTTTTAAACTCATTACATAGCCATCAGTTTTAGAAATAAACATATTTTTCATATCTGTTTCAAATGTTTGTCTCATCTCTAATTTAGTAAGACCATCTTGAGAAATCTTTTTAGTAACATTTTCAATATTTGCATTAAGTTTTTTGATAATTCCTTCAATCTTACTAGACATATCATTCATAGCAATTGCTACATTTTTTATCTCAGTTGTTACAGGTAGTTTTTCTATTTTGCCAAATTTACCATGTGCAATATTTACTGCTAGTTTCTCTATATTTTTTAAAGGTTTTAAAATAAGTTGTAAAAATAAAACTAAAATAGCTAAAGATATAAAAAAGGCAATAAGAGAATAAATAATAGCTCCTCTTGCTTGTTCATATAGTTTTGCATAGGCATCACCTGCATTTGAACTAATATAAATAGTTGCAACATTTTTCCAACCATCACTGATTTCGCTAGATTTTTCTTGCATATTTAATTGAATTAGATTTATAAACCATTGTGGTACATAGTCAAATTTTTCTTCTCTATACTCTTTTACTAAAATTTTATTTAGATTTATTTGAGATTTGGCATTTACTAATTTATTATTAATTTTTATTTTAAATGAAACTTCAAAATTACCACCATCTTTATATTCATCTGTTGGTGTAAAAATATATTTAGTATTTGTTTTAACATCATTAGCTACTACTTCATTATTGGAAACAGAATCAAGAGAGTCTAAAGCATTTTCAAAATAAGAGTCATTGGTGTCTTTTTCTATTTTCCCATATTTTGGGTCAATTCTTACATCGCTAATAGAGCTATATTTATTGATAGTAATATCTTCAATATTTTTGATTAAATCATCATTTGTAAATGAAATTTCAACATCTTCAAGTCTTATTTCTTTATAAAACCCTCTATTTGCAATCGCTTTTATAGTGCTTTCTATTTCAGGATCATGTTTATCACCAATAAGTGATTTAAGACTTAGCCCAAGTGCAGTTGCAGTATCTTGTGCTTTATTTGCTGATTCTATTTCTAAGTACTCTTTTGTATTATTGACACTAATAATAAAATTACCTACAAATATTGCAAAAAATATTACAGATATTATTAAATAAAGTTGTTTAGATAAAGACATATTTTTCCTTTGTTAAATTCTACTCATTAAATCTTTCCACGATTTTAGATTATTTTTACCCATAAGTTGTGAAGTTTTACCTTTATTTTTCGCTTCCCATAATCCTTGGGCATTGAAACTATAAACTGGTTTTAAGTCTGGTCTTTTACTGGCTAATTTTAATATTTTATTTACATTATCTAAGACTACAGGTGTAGAGCTTGGTGTATGATAATATGTCAAAACCATGTGAGCTTGTTCATATTTTGTTCCCCTTTGAAGTAGCTTTACATAGGTTATTCGTAATTTATCTTCAGGAACACCTAGCTTTCTTAGGGTAAAGTATTTAGCAATTGCATAATCTTCACAATCTCCAGCTCCTGTACCCATAAATTCAAAAGGAGCTGCCCAATAGTCTTTTTTGCCCCAATGGCTTTGGTCTGTTTCATATTTTATTTTATTGAAAAAGTCATTTACATCTTTTAGCTTGTGTAGTATATCTTTTGATTTAGCATTTTCAACCATCTCATCCCAAACTAAAACTCTTATTTTTGCTTTTTCGCCATATTTTTGCGTAAATTTATCTAATTTTTCCTGAGAAATATTAAATGTCTTTACACTAAAGGCAAAGCTTATAAAAGTAATAATAAGAAGAAAAGAGATGATTAATTTTTTTCTCATATCATTTTAAAGTGCTTTTTAGCTCATCCTCACTTATTTTATCTTTATCATATTTTACTATTAAAAGATTTTCTGTATCATTTATATACCATTCATCAATTATATCACTATTTTCAAATTTTGAAAACTTTGATTTATCATAATCATCTAAATTTAAATAAGCAGTTTGTTTTTTCAGTGGATTTGGAAGTGTAAAAATCATAATTGCCCAAGCAATACAAATAGCTGCTATTGCTATTACTATATCTAAAAGATTTACTTTTTCAAAAAATACTCCACCTAATAAACCACCAATAAAAGTTCCAAAATAACCATAAGAGTTAAATACACCTAAGACAAAACCTCTTTGGTGTACTTTTGCATACTTTGAAGCAAGTGATTGCATAATTGGTTCATGTATATTAAATCCAATGAAAAATAGAACTACACCAATTGCAAAAACAGTAGCACTAGATGATGTTCCAATTACTAAGTATGAAATAGCAAAGAAAAAGATTCCAGCAATAAGTACTTCTTTAAATTTTCCTTTTTTTTCAGCTAATATTGCAGCAGGTGCCATGGCAAGTACTCCAAATATTGTAGCTGGCATGTATACTTTCCATAAATCTGACATTGACCATTCAAAGTGTTTTAGTAAAATCATTGGAATAATCATAAAAGCAAAAGTCATAAAACCTTTTTGTAAAAAGTTTGTAAGATTCATCTTTAATAAGTTTTTATTAAATAATACAGATGTTACAGCACCTTTTTTATTATAAGTGTGAGTTATCTTTGGAGGATTTGGAACAGCTTTTATTAAAACAAAAATTGAAGCAAAAGCAATAACAGCAGTAATAATAAATAAAGACTGAACTCCTAACCATGAACCAAGTGTTGGTCCTAAAATCATAGCAGCAGCAAATGCCATAGCAATACTTCCACCCATTAAAGCCATAGCTTTAGGTCGTTGTTCCTCTTTTACTAGGTCACTAATAGTTGCAGTTACAACTGCTCCAATAGCTCCTGCACCTTGCATCAATCTTCCAAGTAATAAAGTCAAAATATCATTTGAAACAGAACAAATTATTGATCCTAAACCAAATAAAATAAGTCCTACAATAATAGTACCTTTTCTACCAAGCTTATCACTCATAATTCCAAAAGGAACTTGAAAAATCATTTGAGTTAGAGCATATCCCCCAACTATAATTCCAACAATAGTAGTTGTTGCACCTTGTAAGTTCATTGCATAAACAGAGATAACTGGTAATACAATAAATAGCCCGAAAAATCTTAGTGAAATAATAACACTTAATGGCATAATAGATTTAATCATTTATAATCCTGAAGTTTGATAAAATAAGAAAAAATTATATACTAAATATATTAATCTAACATAAATAAGGAAAGTAATGAAAATAGTTTTAGCTACATCAAACAAAGGAAAAATAGGGGAGTTTAAAAAACTTCTTCCAAATGAAGAGGTATATACTTTTAAAGAGCTAATTGGAGAAATGGAAATAATTGAAGATGCTAATAGTTTTAAAGGTAATGCGATTATAAAAGCAAAAGCTATATATGAAAAATTAAATAGTGAAGAATATATTGTAATCTCTGATGATAGTGGAATCACAGTTCCTGCAATTAATAATGAACCTGGAATTTATTCAGCTCGTTACGCAGGTGAGGGCGCTAGTGATAAAGAAAATAATGCAAAATTAATCTCAAAATTAGTAGAAAAGAACTTAAAAATAACACCAGCTTATTATACAGCTTGTATATGTATTATCTACAAAGGTGAAGTTTCAACCGTACATGGTTGGATGTATGGTAATGTGATTCCAAAAGAGATAGGAACGGAAGGCTTTGGATATGATCCTATGTTTATTCCAAAAGGTTATGATAGAACTTTAGGTGAATTAACTCATGAGGAAAAAAATGAATTTTCACATAGAAGTAAAGCTTTAAAATTAGCAAAAAAAGTTTTAGAGGTGATTTTATAACTCTTTTATTAGTTGTTTATGTAGATTTATTTCATTGTTTAATGTTTTTGCATTTACAAAAATATCAATAGTGACACTTTGAGGAAGAGTACTTAAACACCCTTTTTCAAATGTTACAATTGCATTTAATTTATAAATATCATCATCAAAAGATAAGTTTTCTATGCAATTAGACTTCAAATCTAGTGTATTTATATAATTTTTAAAAAAGTCCATATGCAGTTTTGCTTGAGTTTGTAAGTATGAATTTGTAAGATTAGAAATAGATAATGATTTTGTTTGAAGAATAAGTATTGCAAAAAATGAGAATATTGATATTAGGATTAAAGTAATGAGTAGGGAAAAAGATTTTTTCATTTTACAATAACTACTTCTTGGCAAATTCTATTTTCTAAACAAATATTTATCGAAGCATATTTATTATTTACAGTTAATTCATATTTATTTACATCTTTTAAAAGTAAAGAATCATCATAATAAAGATTTTTATTTTGGTATTTTATTTTATCAAATCCTAAGTTCTTTTCTAAAAAAAATTTAAAATTTAGAAGTTCAAGTTTCGTTTTTTCATCTTGAAAAGTTTGTTCATTTTTTACAAAAATCTCTTTATAAAAATATATTGAATAAATAGAAATAAGAGAAACTATAAAAATGCAAACAATAAGTTCTATAAGTGAAAATGCTTTTTTATTTGATAAGTTCATATTTTGATAACTTTATTTCATTTGTGCTTGAAGTGATTTTTTTAACTGATAACTTTTTTTCTACGCTATTTTCTAAGATGATAATCTCTTCTTGGGAAGTTTTCATATTAGAATAGTCTGATTTTTTAAGTTTATTTGAGATGTTATTTAGGCTTTGGAATTTTTTATTTGTATTATTATCGTAACTTAATTTAAAAAATATAGTTACGATAATAGATACAACTATCAAAGAAACAATTGTTTCTAAAAAAATAAAACTATTTTTTAGAGATTTCAACGGCTTTTTCGTGAGCTGCTTCAATTGCTTTAATCATGGCATCTCTTACGCCTTTTTCTTCTAAGGCTGCAACTCCTGCGATTGTTGTTCCTCCTGGACTAGTAACTGAGTCTTTTAAAACAGCAGGATGATTTTTTTCTAATAAACCAGCAACTCCTTCAAAAAGTCCTTGTACTAAGTATGTACTAAATTCTCGTTCTAAACCTGCTTTTACAGCACCATCAGCAATACCTTCTGCAACTAAAGCTAAAAATGCAGGACCACTTCCTGCAACTGCTGTTGCAATATCTAATTGTGCTTCTGTATTTACCCATAAAGTTTTACCAATAGAATTAAACAATTCAATTGCTATATTTTTTGATTCTCTATCCCCTGTAATTGTAGTCATAGATTTTTTAATTGATGCTGCAACATTTGGCATTACCCTAATGTAAGTTTTTGATAAGATGTGTTTTTTTAGACTCTCAATCTTTGTACCAGCTAAAATTGAGATAAATAGGTTCGCTTTTCCTTCAAGTCTTACTGCTACGCTTTGTAAGGCATAAGGTTTAACACAAAAAATTATATTTTTATTTGTAATATCTTCAATATCATCTAAAACTTTTACTTCAACTTCGGGTATAACTTCTTTTAATTTTGCTAATTTTGCTTCATCTCTTCCTAAAATTTCAACTTCATGGCTTTCGACTAAACCTTTTGCTAAGGCTCTTGCCATCATTCCATTTCCAATTAATGTAATTTTCATATTCTACCTTAATATTGTTTTTTAGATTATATCAAATATTTCCTAAGCTTGGATTAGTTAAAATACTTCTTTTTACAAAAGGATATTAATAATGATTGGTTTAAACACAGTAGTAAAGAAGAGTTTGAGTTTAGTAATTATTGCAGGATTTACAATGACTCTTATATCTTGTTCATCAAAAAAAGGACCAAAAGAGTATGGTCAGCCTGCTATTTACTGGTACAATAAAATTGCTAGTGATATAGCAACTAGTGATTTAGAAGGAGCAGATGATGCTTATATTTCTTTGGAGAGTGAACATAAAAATTCACCTTTACTAGCAACTGCCTTACAAATACTTGTAAATGCACATATAGATGCAGAAGAATATGAGTTAGCAAATTTTTATATTGATGAGTATACTAAAAGATTTGGAGTTAGTAAAAGTATTGATTATTTTAGATATTTAAAAATAAAAGCAAACTTTTTGTCTTTTTCTTCTGAGTTTAGAGAACAAAACTTAATTACTCAAACACAAAATGAGATAAATGAGTTTATAGCAAAGTTCCCAAATTCACCTTATATGCCCCTTGTAGGAACAATAAATGCAAGATTAGCCATGGCTAAAGCTTCATTTGATCAAGAAATTGCAGATTTATATAAAAGAGTAGATAAACCAAAAGCTGCAAAATTTTATGAAGAAAAAGTAAGTAAAAATTGGGTAGACCCAAAAGAGATAAAAGAAGTAAATGTACCATGGTATAGATCAATATTCGAATAGTACAAAAATATTTTAGGAGTTAATTTTAATGGATTTAACAAATTATGATGAGTTTCCACAGGAATTACCATTAATTATCGAAGATGAGGTATTTTTATACCCATTTATGATTGCACCACTTTTTTTAAATAATAAAACAAATATTAGTGCAGTTGAAAAAGCAATAAATGAAAATAAGTTAGTAATAGTTGCTGTCAGTAAAGATGGGCAAGAGAGTCAAGAAAGAGCTGATGGTCAATTTTATGATGTTGGTGTAATAGGTAACATTATGAGAAAAGTATCTTTACCAGATGGTAAGATAAAAGTACTTTTTCAAGGTTTAGCAAAGGGAAGAATAAGTGAATTTAAAGCTGATAACCCAGATGTTTGCCAAGTAGAATTAATAGAAACAAAACCATATTCACTAGAGAGTGTTACTTCTATATTAAATATTCTTAGAGAAAATGTAGGTAAATTATCAAAAATAAATACTAAGTTTCCAGTTGATTTGATAAAAACTATTGATGAAAATAATGATGCAGTTAGAATTGCAGATTTAATTTCTTCTGTTTTAAAAGTGACTAAATCACAATCATATAAACTTTTTTCTCAAACAGACATTGAAGCTAGATTAGTAGCTATCATAGAAATAATACAAAAAGAGATAGAAAATTTCAAAATTCAAAAAGATATTACTCAAAAAGTAAATTCAAAAATTGAAAAGACACACAAGGATTATTTTCTAAAAGAGCAAATAAAAGCAATACAACAAGAACTTGGAACTGGAAATAAAAAAGATGAAGAGGTAAAATCTTATTCAAAAAGATTAAAAAAACTTAAACCTTTTATGGGAAAAGATGCTTTCAAAGAGACAAAAAAACAAATTGAAAAGCTTTCTCGTATGCATCAAGATTCACCAGATGCTTCACTTTTACAAACATATGTAGAGCAAGTTTTAGATATCCCATTTGGACAATATTCAGATGAATTGATATCTGTAGATGCAGTTGAAAAACAACTAAATAAAGATCACTACTCACTAGAAAAAGCAAAAGAGAGAATCTCTGAGTATTTTGCAGTAAAACAACTTTTAGAACAAAGAGGAGTTGAAAATGCAAAATCAAGAGGTACAGTACTCTGTTTTGTGGGACCTCCAGGTGTTGGTAAAACTTCTTTAGCAAACTCTATTTCAAAAGCATTAAAAAGACCACTTGTAAGAGTTGCTTTAGGTGGGATGGAAGATGTAAATGAACTAAGAGGTCATAGAAGAACTTATGTTGGAGCAATGCCAGGAAGACTTGTAAAAGGCTTGGTTGATGCTAAAAAAATGAATCCTGTAATGGTTCTTGATGAAATAGATAAATTAGGAGCAAATAACAGAGGTGATCCAACAGCTGTTATGCTTGAAGTTTTAGACCCTGAGCAAAATAATGAATTTAGAGATTTATATCTAAACTTTGCAATAGATTTATCACAAGTTATATTTGTATCAACTGCAAATGATGCTAGAAGAATACCAGCAGCACTTAGAGATAGAATGGAGTTTATTGAAATATCTTCATATACTCCAAATGAAAAATATCATATCGCAAAAGATTACTTGATACCTCAAGAGTTAGAAAAGCATGGTCTTAAAAAGACTGAAATAAGTATGAGTCAAACAACTGTTGAGATGATTATTTCAAAATATACAAGAGAAGCAGGGGTTAGAAATCTTAGACGAGTATTTTCTAAATTATTTAGAAAAGCTGCTAAGAAAATATTATCTAAAGATGAATCTAAAGTTTTAATTAATACTAAAAATTTAAAAGAGTTCTTGGATAATCCTATTTTTGAAATAGACCCAGCAGATAAAAAGAATATGATAGGTGTTGCTAATGGTTTAGCTTGGACAGCTGTCGGTGGAGATGTTTTAAAAATCGAAGCTATAAAACTAAAAGGTAAAGGTAGCTTAGTTGTTACTGGAAATCTAGGTGATGTAATGAAAGAGTCATCAAGAATTTCATACTCAGTTGTAAAAGTTTTAATTGATGAAGGTAGACTAAAAATTGATTCAAAAAGTATTCCTAAGTCTTTAAAAGAAAAAGATGAAAATACAGTTTTAGAGTCAAGTGAAATTTATAAAAGATATGATATTCACTTGCACATTCCAGAAGGTGCAACTCCTAAAGATGGACCAAGTGCTGGTATTACAATGGCTTTAACTATTGCTTCAATATTAAGCAATAAAGAGATTAAATCTGACCTTTGTATGACAGGTGAACTAACACTTACTGGAAAAGTTTTACCAATAGGTGGATTAAAAGAAAAACTAATCGCAGCTTTTAAAGCAAAAATGAAAAAAGCTTTAATCCCTAGAAAAAATTATGAAAGAGATTTAGAAGATATTCCTGAGGAAGTTAAAAAAGCTCTAGAAATAAAACCAGTAGATAAAATTGAAGATGTACTAAAAGAGGGTTTGATTTAATTTTATGAGCGCAAGTCAAAGAAGAATAAGCCAAACAGTAAATAACTTTTTTACTTTGGTTTCTATTATAATACTTGCGGTTGTAATTACTCTTTATTCAAAATTTGGACCAAAAGTGAAAAAAGAAAATAGAGTTAACTCTAACTTACAATGTCAAAAAGAGACTTTCACTTTTGATTCTATTACAAGACCTGAACTCTTAAAAGATGCAAACTATTATTTAAAAAATGGTTTGTATGTTTTAAGTGGAGGTTTTACAAAACCTCGATTTGGAAAGTTTTATTTAAAAGATAAAATCTCTATAGATGAAGCAGATAATTTTTTTAAAACTTCAATTTCTTTTCCTCAAAGAGAAAATCCAGTAAAATACTTAAAAATAAAATATGAAATTATAGAAAATGATAAAAATGACCCTAGAAAAAAAGATGAAAAAAGTAAATCTTTTGCTGGAACTATATTAAGCTCTTTTAGAATAAATGGAAAAGAGGTTTTTATGATGGAAACAAACTTTTTACATTATGATAAAAATGAGATTAAAAATAGAATAGAATGTACAATAAAGGCTTTTAAACACAATGCAAAATGAAAAACTAATAACTGTCACAAATATAATTATTTTTATTACGGTTTTAATGTACATTATTCAAATAAATATGCCTAATGGTTCTTTATATTTAGGACTAAACATGTTCTTTCTTGAGGGACTTTGGTATCAACCTTTATCTACAATGTTTGCCCATGGTGGAGTAGGGCATATATTGATGAATATGTTTGTACTTTTTCAATTTGGAAATATGATAGAAAAATATAGAGGTGTAAAAGCCTTATTAGTTCTTTATTTCATAGGTGGAGTTATAACTTCATTATTGAGTTTTTATTTTATGCAAGCAATTGGTATGAATAATAACTTAGTAGGTGCTTCAGGAGCAATTTGTGTGCTTTTAGGCTATGTTGCACTTATTGATACCTATCAAAGAAAAGGTATCATTACTTGGATTTTAATAATATCTGTTGCACCTGTTTTAATAGGTCTTCCAGTAGCTTGGTATGCTCATCTTATTGGTTTGGCTGTTGGTTTTGTTATGGGTAAATTTTTTAAATAAATTAATTTACAAAATAAGTAACTATACTCATAACAGCTATTACGAAAAAAATACCAATAAAAATCTCTTTTAATTTAATAGTAGGGTTTAAAATCCCACAATAGGGACATTGTCTTAATTTAGGTTCTATTTGGCTTTTACAGTTTCTACAAGGTTCTATTTTTTATCCTTTAAAATTGAAAATATACAGCAATATTTTTTTAAAGTCAAATATTACATTATGCCATTTTATATCAAATTGTAATAAAATATTGTATAATAGCTCTATGATTATACACCTAGATATCGATTCATTTTTTGTATCTGCCCATAGAACACTAGACAGTACACTATTAGGCAAAGCAGTTGCTGTTGGAGGAAGAAGTAATACATCAATATTTGATAATAAATCAAATGATAAAAAAGTACTAAGTGAAAGTAATGGTGCTTTTGTTAGTTCTATTTTAACTAAAAATAGTAAAACTTCTAAAGAGTACTACAAAGACCAAAATGGACGAATAAGAGGAATAATCACAACATCTTCTTATGAAGCTAGAAAACATGGTGTAAAAACTGCTATGAGTGTAAATGAAGCTTTAATGCTTTGTCCTCATTTGATAATGATTCCACCTGATTATTCTTTGTATCATGACTTATCCCAAAAACTTAATAAATATTTGTATACAAAAACACCCCATGTGGAACAATCTAGTATTGATGAATTTTATATAGATTTAAGTGGATATATTGAAGATAGTGATATAGAAAATTTTGCAAAAGAGTTAAAAAAGGAAGTTTTTGAAAAGTTTAAATTACCAATATCTATTGGGATTGCAAACACAAAATACATAGCAAAACTTGCAACAAATGGTGCAAAACCAGATGGTATAAAAATAGTACAACAAGATGAAGTCTATGATTTTATAAAAGATAAAGCAATCTCAGAATTCCCAGGTATAGGAAAAGGTACTGAAAAAAAATTATTGGCACATGGAATTAGAAGGTTAGGTCAAATAAGAGATAAAAAAGAGCTTTTTTATTCATGGAAAAAATCTGGAATACAACTTTTTAATAGAGTATTAGGATTAGATAAAGAAAAGACACAAACAAGAACTTCTAAAAAATCAATAGGAATAGGACGAACTTTTGATCCTGTACAAGATAGATCTGAGATAAATAGAAGACTTGTAATCTTATGTAGATATCTTAGTTTTTTAGTATTTAAAGAAAAAGTTACTCCTCAAACATTTTTTTTACAAATAAGTTATGACTACAAAAGTAAATCAAAAGATTATATTAATACAAATAGACTTTTTAATGAAACATACTTTAAAAACTCAATTTTACAGCTTTTTAAAGATATTGATATTCATCCAACCCATCATATTGTCCAATTAAATCTATCAGTATCAAATTTTACTGAAAATAAAAATCATAGTTTTGATCTTTTTGAATATGAAAATGATAAAAAGAATTTGGAGTTAACAAATAAAATTAATAAGCTAAGAGATAAGTATGGAATTGATATTATTAAAAATGCAACGGAACTTTAGTCAAGTTAAGTGAAAAAAAAAGAAAAAAAGTAGTATAATTTTTTAAAATTACAAAAAAGAGAGAAAATGAACAAAAATAAAGAAATTGTAAAATCTTATTATGAAAATCTTTGGAATAAAAAAGATAAAACATATATTGATAAACTATTTCATGATGATATACTTTTTAGAGGTACATTAGATGTTGAAACGCATGGTAAAAAAGAGTTTGAAGAGTACTTTGATATGATTTTACATGCCCTTCCAAATTTATATCATGGGGTTGAACTTATGATTGCAGAAAACAATTTGGTAAGTGCAAGAGCTATATATAATGGAACTCACTTAGGAAAACTTTTTGATATAGAGGCAACTAATAAAAGAATAAGATATAACGGAGCTTCATTTTTTAGAATAGAAGATGAAAAAATCAAAGAGATTTGGGTTTTAGGTGATCTAAATTCATTATATAAACAATTAAGTAAATAATGAAATTAAATACAATAGATGATTTTCATCTAACTGATATTGATAATGAAGCCCACCCTTCAATATTTTTCAAAGATGAAAATTATGATTTATTTATAATCAGAATTCCAAAGTTAACCAATAATAGAGTAGTGCCTGTAAGTAAAGCTTTTATAATTACTGATAATTCTTATTTTTATTATGATAGAAAAAACAAAAATTTTATTGATTTAAAAAATATTGATGGATTTTATGAGTTTTTAAATAAAGATGTTGATTCTATAATGCGTATGGTAAATGCTTATATAAATGAAATAGAAGATATTGAAGATAGCTTTTATGAAAATAATATAGATAAAAACTTTAATAAAAAATGGTTTTCTTACAAAAATGATTTTATCAAGATGAATAGAGTTTTATTCAAATGTGTTGAAGTTATTGCAATTTTGATAAATGATTATAAAAAAGATGATGATTATTTAAAGAGTAATTTTGAAGATATGCAAGAGCACTTAAATAGAGCACATAGAAATTCTGGTATGTTATTAGAAAAACTTGATGCTTTGCATAATTCATATATAGTAGAAAATAATGAACAGATGAATAGAACTGTTTATATACTGACTTTATTATCAGGAGTATTTTTACCCTTAAATTTAATTGTGGGATTTTTTGGTATGAATACTACTTCTTTGCCTTTCACCCAAGGAATAGGTGGAACTCAACTTGTAATAAATATACTTTTTTTCTCCGCAATTATGTCAATACTTTTAGTATTTTTTATAAAAAAAAGATAACTATTTTTTAGTTATCTTTATTTTCAATGTAAAGTTTTGATAAAATCAAAACCATAGAGTCTATAGATTTTTTAGTAGTTGTTTCTCTTACTGTATGATATCCAATAGTTGGAATTTGAAGAGTTGTACCTTGAATCTCACCATCTGTTGCATCAATTATTCTTCCTAACTCTGTAACTCCTACAGAGCCTTTTGTTCCTGCACTTAACATTTGATTTTCTAAATATGCATCTTTATAATGGTAACTTATATTATTTTCAATAACTATTTTTTTTAGTTTTTCTTCTAAAGGTGATTTGAAAACAGCATTTTCATCTCTATTTCTCAACACAATATCTAAATTTGTAATATGATCTACACTACTGTAAGGACTTGTATCTAAAACAAGAAGTTCATCTGTTGTAGTATTTAATCTTCTAAAATATTCAAGTAAAAATCTCCAACTTTTACCAGCTTCTTCACTTGCTGTAAAAAATGCAGTTCCTTGGTAGCCAAGATGGTATAAATAAATAATCATAGCAATAGAGATAACATTATCAAGTTGAGCTGAAACTAATCCATTCTCATCTATATTTAAAGTATCCATAAAAGCTATGGCCGTTCCAGGCAAAAGATGCTTAAGTCCATCGATTTTGAAAATGATATTTTTTCTTCTATCGCAAAGAAAAGCATCTTTTATAACTCCCATTCCCAAATAACTTCCAGACCAAGGCTCATATGATTGAACTTTGTGATCCATAAATCTCATCTCAAAGTTTTTTAAAAGTTTTTCAGAGTTTGAATTTCCCCTTAAATCGGCTTGGTTTTTTGCAATAAAGGCAGCATATTGGAATTCATTTTGTCCAGTACAAATAAGTCCATGTCTATCTGCATGGGCAGAAATATAGCCACTTTCAGGAGTATTTCCTTTAGCGACCAAAACTCCATCATAATATTCAACTGTTAAATCTAACTCTTCAAGCTCTCTTTTTACTCGCATAAAAAAAGGGTGTTCTGCTCCAACAACACTTGGTGTTCTAATTAGCTGTTTTAAAATATCGTAAAATTTTTCCATGTTATTCTATTATCTCTTCATTATTTAATTCGTAAAATTCACTTTGTTTTATGGCATCTTCATTAAAGTATTCCATTTTATTCTCTGCAATATTTAAATTACCAAATTTTGCTATGTGAAAAACCGCATCACCTTCTTGCACAAGTGGAATTTGAGATTTTCCTATAATGATTCCATCAAAGGGAGCTAATATTTCAAAGCTATTATCATCTAATGGCTCATCAATATACGCAATAACTTCATTCTCTTTTACAATTTCACCTAAGGCTTTTATTGTTCTTATCATTCCACTTTCACTTGCTCTTATCCATTTACTTACCCTTGAAGTTATTGGTGCTTTGCTACCTTTTCGTAAAACTTTTGGAAGCATGGCATTTTCCCTTAAAACATTGATAATACCTTTTACCCCAATTCTTATACATGTTTCATCGAAACGCAAAGCTTCACCTGCTTCATAAAGAAGTATTGGAATACCACTTTCTTCGCCTTCTGCTCTTAGTGACCCATCTCTTAATTCAGAGTGTAAGATAACAGGTGCACCAAAAGCACGAGCTAGTTTTAGAGTATATTCATTATCCATATTTGTTCTTATTTGTGGTAAGTTTGATTTGTGAATAGAGGCTGTATGTAAGTCAATTCCTAAGTCACATTTTGAAACTATCTCTTCAAAAAAGATTTTTGCAATTCTACTGGCAATAGAGCCTTTACCACTTCCTGGAAAACTTCTATTTAAATCTCTTCTATCAGGAAGATATCTAGATAGTGTCATAACTCCATAAACATTTACAATGGGTGCAAAGATTATAGTTCCATGTAGTTTTTTTAAAATATTTAGTTTTCTGATTCTTCTAATAATCTCTATACCATTTAATTCATCCCCATGAATTGCTGCACTGATAAAAACTATCGGTCCTGCTTTTTTACCTCGTATTACTCTTATTGGCAAATTTGTAGGAGTATTATAAAGTTTTGGTAACTCTAAATTTATCTTTACTTCTTTTCCCCTTGGTACAACAATACCACCAATTACCAAATCACTACTTTGCATCTAGTTTAAGCTCCAATATTATCTTTTTTTATTTTTCTTTTTTTAGTACTTTTTTCTGATGCTGGAGTTACACTTTTTTCAATATAATCCATGATTTTACTTGCAATATCTAGATTTGTCGATTTTTCAATTCCTTCTAATCCAGGACTTGAATTTACTTCCATAACAAGTGGTCCTCTAGATGAGGGTATCATATCCACTCCACAAACTCCAAGACCCATAGCTTTGGCAGCTGCTATTGCAGTTGATTTTTCTTTTCTTGTTAGTTTATGTGCTGTAGCACTTCCACCTTGGTGAAGGTTTGATCTAAAGTCACCTTCTGCACCTTGTCTTTTCATGGCTCCTACAACTTCTCCATTTACAACCAATACTCTAATATCAGCCCCTCCTGCTTCTTCAATATACTCTTGAACAAGTAAGTTTACATCCATACCATAAAAAGCATCAAGAACAGACTTTGCAGCTTTTTCACTATCAACTAAAACGACACCAACACCTTGAGTTCCTTCAAGTATTTTAAGAACCAAAGGCGCTCCACCAGATAGAGCAATAACATCTTTCGCACTTGATTTATTTGAAGCAAATACTGTTTTTGGCATATCAACATCATTCTTTGAAAGAACTTGTAAACTTCTTAGTTTATCTCTACTTCTTGTAATTGCTAAATTTCCAGATGTACTAAATACATCCATCATCTCAAAGTGTCTTACCATTGCTGCACCATAAAAAGTTCTACTTGCTCCAATTCTTGGAATTATTGCATCAGGAGTAGGTAATACTTTTCCTAAATAATTTATGATAAGTTCACCTTTCATTATCTCAATGGTACATTTTAAATAATCAATTACTTTTACTTCCCACTTTTTTGCTTCTGCTGCTTCTACTAATCTTCTTGTTGAATACAACTCTTTATTTCTTGATAATATATAAACTCTCATGATTATTTTTCCTCTTTTTTATTACATAAATACTCTTGCGAAACATCAACTAAAAACTTATCTTTTAAAAATCTTCTTCCAATTAACATAGGAAACTTCATATCGGCTCTATTAGTTAGGGAAATGATACTTTTGTATTTTTTACCAAAAAATTTCACAGTAATTTTTATTGAAGGTCTTATTTGAACTGTTCCATTTGAACTTTTCACGCGTTTTATTTTATATATGGGTAAAGTTATTCTTTTACCATGATATGAAGCATGTACTTCATCAAGTAAAGTAAAACTTACTTTATCTTCTTCAATTTCAATATCATCACAATGTAAAGCATTTGAATCAGCACCCGTATCCACTTTAGCATCTAAATCAAACAATTCCAAGTCAAGTATTGAGATACTCTCTTTTCTTCCAACTATCTTTTTTTCGATGAAATATCCTTTATAGTTTTAAAAATTATATCATACTTTGGCATTAAATTATTAGGTGAATTTATTTGAAGAATTTTTGATTTAGAATTTTATTGTGAAATATTGAAAATGAAGTAATAGCAACTTTTAAATTTAAAGTTCTATTACTTCATTACTAAGTTCATTTATGTCATTTTCTTTTATTGGAAAATTTTCTATTAAGATTTCACTACAACTTTTTATTGCAGTTTTGTATCCTTCTTCAAATTCTTTATTTTTGACATCTTTTATAAATTGGTTTACTATTTCTTGCCAATATGTATCATCTATTTTTTCTTTTACATTTTTATCTGTAATTATTTCTACATATTTTTCTTCAATTGATACAAAAAACATGATTGCTAGTTTTGTTTGAGTGTCATAAAGCCCTTGATTAATAAACTCTTCTTTGGCCTTTTTTGAGGCTTTGTTATACTTATATTTTTTTGGTAAAAGATATAAAAAGTACTGTTTAAAATTATGAAAAAAGAGTATAAAAAATGCAAAAGTTGATAATTGTATCTCGAAAAACATTATGCTATTTGCATCAAAATATAAGCTTATAAGTGAAACTAAAAATGTAAAAACTAAAGAAAATATTAAAATCAATAGATTATAAGAAGATGAGAAGTCTGTAATTACAGCAACAAGTTCCGCAGAGCTTTTTTCTTCAAGTTTTTTAATCTCTTTTTCTATAGCTTCTTTTTGATTATTATTTAAATACATTACCATCCTCCACTAGCGCCACCGCCACCAAAACTTCCACCGCCTCCGCCGAAGCTGCCACCAAAACTACTAGAACCTGAACTAAAGCCACCACCAAAGCCAGATCCAAAACCAATGCTATTATATCTAGAACTACGGTTTGAATTATTTGTTGAATTTCCTATCTTGCTATTAACTCTAAAAATTGTTAAAGTAAAAAAGATAAACGCAATAAGTGAGATAATAAAGCTACCTGTACCAATTGTAATAAAAAGTCCAGCAAACCCACCAAATGTCATTGATTGAAAAATTCTTGATGTCTTTTTTAAGTTCATTTTAGCAAATATTGTACCAATAAATGGAGCTAAAAATATTATCATAAAGTATAAAATAAATAGTGGGAATATATTCCCACTACTACTAGTATGTGTTTCTTGTTTATATTCACCTTTTATTGAACTAATAATTGCATTAGTTCCTTCTAAAATTCCTTTATAATAATCACCTTTTTTAAAATATGGTTTGATTTTATATTCGATTATTTCGTGAGATCTAGCATCTGTTAAACTTCCTTCTAATCCATATCCAACTTCGATTCTGATTTTCTTTTCTTTCATTGAAACAATTAATAAAACACCATTATCTTTATCTTTTTGTCCGATTTTCCAATATCTTCCTATTTGATAACCATAATCTTCTATTTCATTACCATCAAGAGATTTTAAAGTCAAAATAACTATTTGATTTGAAGTCTCTTTTTCTTGGGCATTTATTATATTTGTTAAAGTCTCTTTTTGATTTGAAGTTAAAATCCCTGCATTGTCAACTACTCTTCCTGTTAATTTAGGAAAAGCAATATCTGCTACAAGTAGGCTTTGTAAAAGTAAGATACTAAAAAGTATAAAAACTATTTTTTTCATTTTAGAAGTTTACTTTTGGTGTTTCTTGTTCTTTTTGAGTAGCTGTAAAATTCTCTTTTACTTTAGCTTCAGGATAAAGAATTGCTGCAATAATTTTTCCAGGGAAAGTTCTTAATTCCATATTATATTTTTTTACACTTTCTATGTAATCTCTTCTTGCAACTGATATTCTATTTTCAGTTCCTTCAAGTTGAGATTGCAATGCTAAAAAGTTCTTATCAGCTTTTAGATTTGGATATTTTTCAACAACAACCATAAGTCTAGAAAGTGCAGAACTTAAAGCTCCTTGTGCTTGTTGAAATTGTTGAACTAATTTAGGATTTGATAACATATCTGGAGTCAAAGATATTTTCCCTACATTTGCTCTTGCTTGAGTCACTTCAGTTAGAGTAGATTTTTCATGTTCTGCATATCCTTTTACAGTTGATACTAAGTTAGGAATTAAATCGGCTCTTCTTTTATATTGATTTTGAAGTTGTGAAAAAGATGCTTTTACATTTTCATCTAATGTTGGTACATTATTAACATTTGCAAATAAAACTCCAATAAATGCTAAAACAATCACACCTACTACTATTAAAAATGTTTTCATTATAAACCTTTATTTTTAAGTACTAGTATGGTATTCAAATTTTAATTAACAAGTAATGAAAAGAGTTTTATTTTAGTAAAAAAGTTGTAAGAGGAAGGTATGTATTAAGTATAATTAAAAATTGTTGTGTATAAAGTTTTTTGGTGCAGATGATGAGATTTGAACTCACACGACTTTCGCCACGAGCCCCTCAAGCCCGCGTGTCTACCATTCCACCACATCTGCACAAAAAAGAGGTAGAATTATATCTAGTTTTTCTAAAAAATAAGTTATAAAAACAAAAAGCTCAAAGGATAGATTTGAGCTTTTATAGGAATTTATTTGTTTCTAAATTCTTTTTGATTTACTGTCTCTAAAATTTTACTTGCTATTTCAGATGATTTCAAAGCAATATCGTGTGTTTGTGTTGCTACAGAAGCGTTTTTCTGAGTTTGAACATCAAGTCTATTTACTACATCGTTTATTTGTTCAATACCAGTTCTTTGCTCTTTTGAAGAGTCAGCGATATCTGATATAAGGCCTGTAGTTTGAGAAAGGTTTTCTTTTAGTTTTATATAACCATGAATCATGTCATCAGCTATTTTTTTACCATTATTTGTTTTGTCTGTTGCATTTTCAACTAATGTTTTTATCTCTTTTGCAGCTTCTGCACTTCTTGAAGCTAAATTTCGCACTTCTGCTGCAACAACTGCAAAACCTTTTCCTGCTTCGCCTGCAGTAGCAGCTTCAACAGCAGCATTTAGACTTAAGATATTTGTTTGAAATGCAATTTGGTCAATAACAATAATTGCATCAGCTATGGCTTGCGTTTGTTCATTTATTGAGTTCATAGAATCAACTGTAGTGTTGGCTAATCCTTGTCCCTCTTCAATTGATGCTGATAATTCATTAGAATGCTTAGCCATAGTTGCTATTCTTTCAGTATTTGATATAACTGTACTTGTGATTTCTTCTAATGCAGCAGCTGTTTCTTCTAGAGATGCAGCAGTTTGATTCGATGAAGTATTTAATATATCAACATTTTTTAATAAGATTTTTGAACTATCATCTAGTGTTAAACCATTTGATTTGTTCTCTTGAAGCATCTCATTAATTATGTCCGATAAGTTATTTAAACCTTTTGCAATATTACCATTAGCCTCTGGAATGTTGTTAACAAAGTTTAATTTAGCATATTCTTCAAGTTGAGCCAAAATTGGATTTATGTCATTATTAACATTTTGTTTAATAGTTTCAATCATATGATTTAAGATGTCTTTTAATTCATTAAGAGATTTTGTAGAAGTTGTTTTTTCTACTTTTACATCTAGTCTTCCTTCGTTTACATGGGAAACGACATACTTAACATTATCAATTAAAGCTCTATCTTCTTCAATATTTTTTGCAATTGATTCCATCTCTTTGTTTATTACTTTTGCCATATTTCCAAATTCATCATTTGTTTTTATATCAAGTTTATTTATATGTTTTTCTTCACCTTTTAAGTATTGGAAAAAAAACTCTAAACCACTTTCTACAGTTTTAAGAGGGGATAAAATTTTTACTAGTGCAAAATAAAGAAGAAATAAAATCACAATTAGTAGTACTAGGTATAATATTATCTCAGTTAGAAGATGTTTTTTTATTTCTTTTACAATCGCATTTTTATCAAGTTGAATTAATAATTTCCAATTTGTTAATGGAATAGTATTATAAACAACCATTTGAGTATTTCCATTATCATTTGCTTCTGCAAAGTATAAGCTTTTGTCTGATTTTATTTGTTCATAGACTTTACTTTGTTTATCTATTTGTTTTTTATCTTTATGAACAATAATTTTCCCACTATTATCAAGTAAATATGCAAATCCAATATTATTTAAATTGACATTTAAAATTGTATCAACTATTGTGTCAATAAAAATATCAGAACCAATTACTCCTATGATTTTTCCATCTCTTTTAATAGGTGAAGATACAGAAATTACAAGTTTTTTTGTATCATAATCGATATAAGGTTCGCTAACTGTAGTATTTTCTATTTTATACCATGGTCTTGCTCTTGAATCATAATCATGGGTTTGTGGAGTTCTAAATGTGCCATCATATTGAAGAAAATTTCCATTTTCGCCTATACCTAAATATAGACCTTCAAATTTACCAGCAATCTTCCCAAGTCTTAGTCTTTTTACTATTTCCTCATTTTTTATATCTAATGTAAGTGGTGTTATTTCTTTTGCAACTGCTTCTACAATATCAATTTTTGATTGAAGATAATCATTAATAGAAATTGTTGCAGATTTTGCAATAGTTAACTCTTTATTTTTAGTAAGATTATATTCAGAATTATAATTGTTATAAGAATTATAAAAGCCTAAAATAGCAAATGAAAGCAAGACACTTAGAAATATAAGTACAAGTACTTTTTTCTTAATAGTTGTATTTTTCATATTTATTCCTTTGTTCTTAATTATATTTTAATTAAGTGTCTTTTTGGTGTCAAAAAAGGAATAAAAAAAGGGGTCAAGAGAAAACTCTTGACCCCTTTTAGATTTTATTAAATCTGTAGATTTAAATATTAACCTAGGAATGGATTTGCATATAATGCAATCATTGCAACAACAAGTGCATAAATAACTTGTGCTTCGATCATCGCTAAAGCAATGAACATTGTTGTCATTAATTTTCCACCTAAACCTGGGTTTCTAGCAGTACCAGCGATAGTTGCAGCAGCAGTGTTACCCATACCAATAGCACCACCAAGTGCAGCAAGACCTAAACCAATACCAGCAGCTACTACAGAGTAAGCTTTTAAAGTTTCATTTGCAACTTCACCGTCAGCAGCGAAAGCTACACCAGCGATAGCTAGCATTAAAAGAACGATTTTTTTCATTCTATATCCTTATAATATATTTTGTTTACAAAGTCTGTTCGGATAGCGTAACCAATCTATAAATAGACTAGCAATACTTACATAAATGCAAATATTTCCCTACTTGTCACTTTGTTGGGGTGTATTATACAATCTATTAGGTTAAATTTTCTTTATAGTGAGTATTAAAATAATTAAACTATTACATTATGTAACAAAGTTTAAATTAAATGTTCAGGCTCATGTAAAAAATAACCTTGTGCATAATCAATATCCAATGATTTAATTGTTTCTAATACTTCTTGTGAATCAACAAATTCTGCAACAACTTCCAATCCCAATTGTTTAGCAAAGTTTACAATAGTAGAAACAGTAATAAAGATATTTTTATCTTTGTGAATATTTTTAATCAAAGAGCCATCTATTTTTAAAATATCTACATTTAGTTTAATGATATATTCAAAGTTTGAATACCCAGTTCCAAAATCATCAATTGCAATTCTTACACCTATGTTTTTCATTTTTTTGATAAATAATGAGACTTTTTCAAATTGACTTATTTGTTCTGACTCAACGATTTCTAATATTATTTTTTTATTTGTCTTAGTTTCAAGTAAAATATTTGTGAGGTACTCTACTGTTTCTTCATTTGTAATATCTTGTATTGTTAGATTAATAGAAAAAGAGTTTTCTTTATCTTTAAAATAATCACAAGCTAAGCTTATCATTTTTCTTGTCATTTCATGATATAGTCTTGCTTTTTTTGCATGTTCTAAGAAAAAGAAAGGTGATAATATCTTATCATCTACTTTAAGCCTCATTAGTACTTCATATTTTATTTTACCAGTAATATTATTTATAATCTTTTGACCATAAATTAAAAGGTTGTCATTTTTTAGGGCATATTTTATTTTATTAGTTAATTCTACTTTCTTTTTCAAAGCATCTTTATTTTTATTTTCTAAATTCATTACAAGAGTTTTATTCTCTTCTTTTGCTTCTTGGAGAGCCATTTCTGCTTCTACTAATAGCCATTCTCTACCACTTGAAATACCAATTGAATAAGATAAGTTTAATTGTTGATTATCATATTTAATAGGATTTATTTTTATTGTCTCTAAAAAGTCTAAGCACAAGTCTTTTAATGACTCTGTTGAGTAGTTTCCTGAAGCTAATATCCCAAAGATATCCCCATTAATTCTGTAAATATTAATATTAAAATTACTTAAACTTAACAACTTATTTGAAAATTCTTTAAGTATAAAGTCACCCATATCTATCCCATATACATCATTTATATCTCTAAAGTTATTAATATTAATCATAGCTAGTTTAGGAAATAAGAAGTTCTTAGAATCTTCCACAAGTTTTTGTCTATTTGCTAAACCTGTTAGATTATCAGTAAATTGTTTTGTAATTATTTCATCTTTTTCATATAATGAAGTCACATCATTTCTAATGCCAATATATTCTTTTATTTCATTATTTGAGTCTAAAATAGGAATAATTGTGGAGTTGACATAATAAATAGTTCCATCTTTTTTCTTATTTGAAATTATGGCTTTGAATATATTTTTACTTTCTAGTATCTCCCATAAATTTTTAAAAAACTCTTTTGGAGTTTTAGGATCTCTAATAATATTGTGATTCTTACCTATTAACTCTTCTCTTGAATATCCAGATATCTCACAGAATTTATCATTTACATATGTAATTATACCTTTCGTATTTGTCTTTGAAACAATTGAACTCTCATCTAAGGCTTTTTTATACTCTTCTAAGAGCATTAGGGCTTCGGATAAATCAGCATCTTTAATGTCATTTAAAATATGGTTTAAACTCTCAATTTGACTATATTTTTCTTTTAATTCTTTATTTTTACTCTCTATAGTTTTTTCTTTTTCTTTTTCTTTTGATATATCTCTCCATCCAGCAATAAATATTTCTTCACCATTTAAAGTTGATTTTTTAAGTGTAACTTCAACCCAAAATTCTTTTGTATTTAAATCTGTATGAATCCATTCAAATCTTATGAATCCATTCTTTGAACATTCTTGGATTATTAGTTTTTCTTTTTCTGCTGATAATTTTCCATCAGGTTGATATTTTGGAGAAATTTGTGAAGGGTGAATATTAAATAGTTCTTTTTTATCTTTCATTTTAAGTATATCAAGCGCAGCCTTATTACAATCAATAAGTTTGTCACCTTTTAAAAATAGAATTGGGTCAATAGAATTCTTAAAAATAATATCATAATAATCAATGTTTTTTAAATTCAATTTAAATTCCTATATTTATATTAAAGTAATATAACAAAATAAATATAATAATATATTAAAGTGAAAATTAATAGTAATAATCAGTTTTGAAATCTTATTTTTGATTCTATTTTAAACATACTAGTGTATAATTTAATAAATAAAATATTAAGGCTTCATAATGAAAAAACTTTTTTTTGGGTTAACATTTTTAATTATTATTGTTCTTGTAGGAATTTATGCTTTATTATTTACAACAACTGGTAATGGCATAGTCTCTTCAGTAGTAGAAAGCAAAGTAAATGAACAAAAAGATTTAAATTTTAAAATAAATAAGTTTGTATTAACTACAAAAAATATTGAGTTCGATGCCTCATTAGATAAAAACTCAAATATAAAAATTATTGGTGATTTATCATTATTCTCAAAAACTGCTGATATAAAATATGATATAAATATTTTGGATCTATCAAAATTAGAAAAATATACAAAACAAAAACTAAATGGAAGTTTCAAGACAAGTGGAACACTTAAAGGAGATAGTTCTTTAGCTACACTTGAAGGTAATAGTGACATCTTTAAAAGTATTACAGAGTATAAAATACAGTTAGTAAATTTTGAACCTTCTAATATAATATTTAATGTAAAAAATGCAAAAATTGATGAGATATTGAATTTAATAAATAAACCTAGATATGCTATGGGAAATATATCAATTAATGCTGATATTAAAAATGCAAAATTAGATAAATTAAATGGAAATATAAGTACTAAAATTGCAAATGGACTTGTAACAAATAGTTTAATTAATAAAGATTTTAATACAAAATTAGTAGACAGACTAACTTTTCGTGGTGACATAGAAACAGATTTACAACCAAATAAAGCTCTATCTAAAGTTGATTTTTATTCAACTATGGCAAATCTTTTTGTGAAAAAAGCAGAGGTTGATTTGAAGAATATGATTATAAAAAGTGATTATTTTTTAAATGTTGATGATCTTTCAAAACTTTTTGATGTTACACAAACTAAGTTAAGAGGGAAAATTGATGTTGCAGGAGATATTAAAAAAGACAAAGATTTACTTGTAAATGGTTATTCCGAATTATTAGATGGAAAATTAAGATTTAAACTTTTAAATGATGATTTTTCTGCAAATATTGATGATGTTGAAATATTAAAAGTATTACATATGCTTTATTATCCAGAAATTTTTACCTCAAAATCAAAATTGAAATTAGATTATAATCTTGCAAAACAAGTAGGTGATTTAAAAGGTGATTTATTAAATGGGCAGTTTAAGAAAAATGAGTATTCAACTATAATAAATAGTTTTGCAAAATTTGATCTTACAAAAGAAGTTTATGAAAATATTTCATTAGATAGTAATATAAATAAAAACATAATTAAGTCTACAGTAAATATGAAAAGTAAATTAACTACAATTGAAGTTAACCCATCAACTATTGATACAAAAGCAAAAGTAATTGATGCTTTAGTAAAAACAGACATAAAAGGTATAAAATTTGATACAAAAATATCTGGGGATATAGCAAATCCAAAAGTTAAAGTTGATACTAAAAAGCTTTTAGAAAGTGGAGTTAAAGAAAAAGTAAAAGAGAAAATTCAAGATACAGTTGAGAAAAAGTTAGGTGATAAAGCAGGGAATTTATTAAAAAGTTTTTTTAAATAGATTTAATTTGATAAAATTAAATCTATTATCTCATTGCTATCTTTTGAATTAGAAAGTGCAATCTGTATTATAGTTTGTTCTTTGTTTAATATTTTAATATTATTATCAGTTAATTTCTTTATAATATTTTTCGTATCAATTTTAAATACTCCTGATAGATTTTCAAGGGGAGTATTGATGATTTTTGAATATAATTTTTCATCTATTTTTGTATCTTTATTTAAATAAGATGAAGAAGCAAGAGTAATAATTGTAAAAATTGTTAATAGTAAAAATTTTATTTTCATGTAATATCCTATGTATAATTGAATTATATAGGCTAATATTTAATGAATAGTGTTGAAAAGTTAATAAATAGTTAATTGAAAAGGAAAAAAATGGAACAATTAAAAAAAGTATTAATAACAGGTGGAAATAAAGGAATAGGACTAGCAGTTGTAAAAAGATTTATTGAACTTGATTATGAAGTTGTAGTAGTAGCAAGGGATTTTTCAAATTTTGAATTTAAAGATAATAAAAAAGTTAGATGCATAGAGTATGATTTATCAAATATGTCTGGGCTAAAAGATTTAGCAAAAGAAGTAGGAGAAATCGATACATTGATTAATAATGCTGGATATATGCAACCAAAATACTCTTATGATAACTATCCCCTTGACGCAAAAGAGCATATTATGAATGTGGATTTGTATGCTCCTGTTGAACTTATGACACTATTTTGCGAAGGTATGAAAAAAAGAAATTATGGAAGAATAGTAAACACAGCATCAATCGCTGGACAAATCGGTCATCCTGATATTTGGTATGGGATTGCAAAAGCTGGGCTTATGAATGCAACTAAAATTTTTGCTAAACTTTTAGGTGGACATAATATTATTGTAAATTGTATAGCTCCAAGTCCTGTTGAAACTGATATGCAAAAAGATAACTCTGAAGAGAGAAAAGCAGAATTTAAAAAAGCAGTTCCTTGTGGAAGATTTGCAGAACCAAGTGAAGCAGCTGAAGTTATAGTTTGGTTAGCTACAGCTTGTCCTGAGTATGTAAATGGAACTACAGTTGACTTTAATAATGGGTCATATGTAAGATAAAAAAGTCTTTTGACTTTTTTATTGGTTGGTTTTTTATAAATTCTAAATACATTATTTCAATCTTTTTTTCTCAAAAATTTTTTACTACTTCTTAAAATAAGTAAAAATAAAAAGTCCTAATATTGTAATTAATATAAAAATATTAGAAAATAAAAGAATTATGAAGAATAATAAAGTTAATAAAATAGAGCTAGTTTTTAAGAAACCTTTTTCAAAAATTATCATTGCTGTTATTAATCCAATTATTGCATTTGATATAAAAAATCCGTCTGCAAATGCTACAAGATTATCCAAACTTATGTATTTAAAGTATACTAAAAATAAGATAGATATGATAATTAAAGATAAAAAATTTAAAGCCCCAATTGGTGTTCCATTTTGCATATGTTTACTTGTGCAAGATAAAAATTTAAGTGATGAAATAAGTCTTGCTGTACCACCAATAAAAAGTATTAATGTTCCAACACAGAGTATCATAGAAACAGTAGCCAATATTATATCTGAATAGCTTCCAAAAATTGGTTCAATAATCCAAACCAACTTAAAGTCAGTATCTTTTGGAAAATCACCAAAACATATAGAAATAGTTGTAAGTATATATACACTTGAAACAATTATCGCTGATAACTTAACTGCATTTGTAAGCATTTTTGTTTCTTTAACTTCTTGTGAATAGTTTCCAATAACTTCCCATCCAACTATTGCCCAAAAAACAAGTATAAGTGAATATCCGAACTCTTTAAATGATATAGTAGGTATAAAGAATATAAATTTATCTATGCCTAAAAGTATATTTATACTTGATATAAAAAATATAAATGTAATAATTGAACTAACTGTTAACATTAATTTTCCAAGAAAGTCTATTTTAATAAGTAGTAATATATAAGTTAAAATATAAATATAAAATCCTAAAAGTTCTAAAGGAGTATTGGGAAAATATGCTTGAATAAATTGACCAGCAATCAATAAAACTGCGACAGACCCAAAAAATACAGCACATATAAGATAAAAAGAAGTTAGAAGTTGATACTTTTTACCTATGGTTTCTTTTGTTGCAAGACTTACCCCTCCATCACCTGGATAAAGAATAGCAAGTCTTCCAAAGATAAGTGCAAATATAAATCCAAGACTCAAAATAATAAGCCATATAATTAAAGAAAAATTTCCAACCATATTATATAAAAGAGGGGGAAGCAGTATAAGTCCAGAGCCTAAAATTGGACCAATAATAAGTCCTGATAAAGTAAAGGTATTTAATTTTTTATTTTCTATATGCACATTACTTTCTTTTAAATTTAATATTATTTAATATTTTTACTGCTAGTAAAGTAAGAGTTGTACCAATTATGATTGACAGACTTATTTTTTCATCTAAAAATATAACACTTAAAACAATAGCAAATAGTGGAACTAGGAAAATAAATGAACTAACTTCATTTGTTCCTAATTTTTCTATTCCTACAAAATAAATAGTTGTAGCAAAAGTTGTAGAGATAATTGAAATAGATAGAATATTTAACCAAAAAATCCAATCAAAAGCTTTATAATCAATATTTGGTAAATCAACAAAAAATATCATAACCAAAATGGTTGAAATAACATACATGTAAAATGTAAATACCATAGGTGAGATTTTTGTAGCCTTTGAACTTACAATTGTCAGTATTGGCCAAAGAATCGAAGCTAATACAAAATAAATATTTTTTTGTGAAAATATTTGCTCATGTGAAAAAGACCAAATATTAAGCATAGTTAGAACTCCAAGACCTCCAAGAACTAAGGCAAAGATATCTTTTTTTCCTATTCTTCTACCAAAAAATAGTGCCATAATTAAAAAAGTATTTATTGGAATCATAGTAGTTACTAGTGCTCCACCAAGGCTTGCTGTTCCAAATTTTGTCCCTAAAAAATAGCATTTCATATAAGCTATCATTACAATTGAAGCTACAACAACTAAAATAAAACTTTTTAAGTTTATATGAAAACTTTTCTTTGAATATAACAATACGGGAAGAAGTGTAATAATCGTAAATATATTTCTAAAAAATACTAATTCATACTCATTTATATAAGCACTTAAAACTTTTGCACTAACCCAAGAAGCTCCCCATCCAGCCATAGCTAGAAACATAAGAGCATAAAAAATATTTTTGTTTTTGTCTGTCATATCTCATCTTTTTTATTGATAAGCAAATTGTATATAAATAAACTAAAAATTTATAGAATAAAATTGCTATTTTTTTGTAAATAAGAAGGTGTATATCCAAAATATTTTTTAAAATTACGAGTAAAATGGGATTGGTCATTGAATCCAACTTGAATACTTGCTTCACAAATGGATAAACCATTTTGAATTAGAGAGTTTGCTCGATTAAGTCTTTCATTTACAATAAAAGCATGGGGTGTAAGTCCAATATCTTTTTTAAACAATCTTAGAAAATGGAATTTACTAAGATTAACATTTTTTGCAAGTATATCAAGGGTAAAGTTTGTATCTATTGAATCATTTATAAATTCATAGGTTTGTTTTATAATTTTTTTATCTTCAAAAATTTTTTTATAATCTTTTGTATATAAAGTTGAATCTAAAATTAAACTAGATAGCGCTTCTATTAAATAAGCTTCAATCAATAGTTCATCTTCTTTTTTAAAATATGCATCAAAGAAGTTGTGGACTTTTAGGAATAATATTTTGTTATCAACTATATGTCTTTGAAAATAGGGTATTTTCTTTTCATAAAATATTTGTTCATAAATATTTGAAATAATTTCTACCGTTGGATAAAAATTTGCGTGAGACCACTCTTTAGCTTTTCCACCATGAACTTCACCTGGATTATTTATTCTTATTGAATATTCATATGAATAATAACTTTGGTGTACATTAAAAGTTTTAATAAATCCTTTATAGGTTATTCCAATAGTGTATGTATCATGGTAATGTTTTGTAAAGTCTTCATTGGAATGGCTTACATTTTCAAATAGAATATTATTTAATATTTTTGACATGGCAAAATTATATCTAAAATAAAAAAGAAATATAGAAGAAAATTGCTATTTTACTATTTCTTCTAATGTCTCTTTTATTTTAGCTGGATCAGAAAAGTGGTCAAGTTTTGCTCTAAATTTACCACTTTTATCAAATACATAGATAAATGAAGTATGTGCAACAGAATAGCCCATTGCAGAATCCTCAAGTTCTATTTTGCTGTAATAAGTTTTATATCTTGAAGTAATGTCATCAATATTTTTTTTTGTTGAAGTTGCACCTATAAAGTTTGGATGAAAATAGTGTGCATACTCTTTTAGGTTTTTAAGTGTATCTCTGTCTGGATCAACACTTATAAAAAGTCCAACAAAATCTTTAGCTTTTTCTTTTGGAAGTCTGTTTATTGCTTGTGCTAATGAACTTAATGAAGTAGGGCAAACATCAGGGCAAAAAGTATATCCAAAATAGACAGCCAAATACTTTCCTTTGAAACTATCTTTTGTAATCTCTCCATCAATTGTATTTACTTTAAAATCATATTGTTTATGTTCATTGTAATCTTTTACATATGGTTTTGCTATAATAATTATTGCGATTGCAATTACTATTGCAAACAAAAGTTTGAAAACTTTACTCATTATTTACCTGTCTTAAATTGGAATCTAGCTCCAATAGTTTTATTTATTTTTTCAATTCTTATATCTGCATTCCATATCATATTACCAACTGGACAAGTTGGAAGAGTACCTACTGCTTCATAGTTTCCATTTCCAAGATTTTTAATTGGTAGATTAAAATCACCCATGAACATATTTGTTGCATAGATATTCAAGTATAAGTCTTTTAAATCCGCTTTATTGCTTTTGATTTCAAATTTAATTGATTGCATTAGTGGAATAGATTTTGGATTTATTTCTAATTTAAAAGTTGTGCCATCTTGTATTTTTACAATACAAGAACTTTGGTGTAAATCACAGCTTGAATCTTGTGTTATAAATTGCGCTTCACCTTTAAAAGATTGGTAAAGTGAAGAAAAATCTATTAAAAAATACCCTACAACAATAAAAAGTACAACTACTACTTGTAGTATTGCACTTTTTAAATTGTTAGCTTTTTTTTCTTCTGGCATTATTTAGTTACTTCCACATTTACCTGTACCACAGCTCATACCTTTTTTCATTTCTTTTTTCATCATTCCACCCATTACACTTTTTACAGGAATAGTTATAGTTTTATTTTCACCATTTGAAAACTCAAGAGTAATAGTTACTTCTTCTCCTACTTTTAAAGGTTTATGAAGTCCTATTAACATAACATGAAAACCACCTGGTTTAAGTGTTGTTTCTTTATTTGCAGGAATATCGATTTTTGGAACTTGGTACATTTTCATTACACCATCTTTCATGCTATGTGTATGAAGTTCAACTACTTTTGAAACATCAGATGTAGCTTTTACAAGAGCAATATTCTTATCTGTTTTGTTTTCTACACTCATAAATGCAGCCGAATTTGGAAGTCCAGGAGGTGTTGCTCTAACATATGCATCTTTAACTTCAATATCTGAAGCAAATAGTGTTGATGCACTAAGTAGTGCTAAAAGAAGAAATTTTTTCATTTTGTACCTTTTTTTGATTTCCAAAATTTTATAACTAAAGTGTTAATTATGTGTTAAATCTTTTTTTAATAATATTAACAACACTCCAATTACAGCTGCAATAAATGAAGCTACAAATATTCCTAATTTTACAGCGGAAATTATAGTCTCATCAAGAAAAGCAAGGTGAGTTATGAAAATAGACATTGTAAATCCAATTCCACCTAGAAATCCAACTGCAACAATTTCATACCATGAAATATTATCTGGTTTTTTAACTAGTTTTAGTTTAGTTGCTAGATATGTAAATCCAAATATTCCTATTGGTTTCCCAATAATTAAACCAAATACAACTCCTAGTACAATCATTAAGTTTGAATTTATTCCAGAAAAGTCTATTAGTACTCCTGCATTTGAAAATGCAAATAAAGGCATAATAAAGTATGCAGATAGACCATGTAAACTATGCTCTAATCTCATAAGAGGGTTTTGTACTTTGTCATAGTTATATGCAATATTTTCCAAAGCATCAATTTGATGGTGGTTTAAAATAGGTACAGGATCAATGTGATTTTCGAACTCGACTATATCTTTTTTTGTATCTTCAATAAATGCATTTTCACCAATTTTTGATTTTATTGGAATAGCAAAAGCTAATAAAACACCTGCAACAGTTGCATGTATTCCAATAGCATGAATATAAATCCATAAAGCAATACCAAGAATTAAATAAGGTAGTAATTTAGTTACACCTTTTATATTTAAAGCCCAAATTAAAGCATAAATTACACCTGCATGTAAAAAATACTGAGTATGAATTTCACTTGTGTACACAGTAGCCACAACTAAAACAGCACCTAAGTCATCTACAACTGCAAGGGCAACTAAAAATAATTTTAAAGCTGGATTTACGCGTTTTCCTAAAAGCATCAAGATACCTAATGCAAATGCAATATCTGTAGCCATTGGAATACCAAATCCTAGTGGATTATCTGTGTTTAACGCTACATAAATAAGTGCGGGAATAATCATCCCTCCAAGAGCTGCAATAATAGGAAATAAAGCCTTGCTTACAGATGAAAGTTCCCCAACACTCATCTCTCTTTTTATCTCTAATCCTACCATTAGAAAAAATAGTGCCATTAAAGCATCATCAATCCAATAAGTTAAAGTCATAGAAATACTATGTTCCCCTAAATTTACTCCCAATGGCAAATGCCATAGGTCATAATATGCTTGTCCTAAACTAGAATTTGCAACTATTACGGCTGCTACTGTTGCTAAAAAAAGAAGTATTCCACTAAGGGCTTCTTTATTTATAAATTTGTCTAAGGTGACAAGTTTTTTAATCATTAATATTCCTTTTTATAAACAATTTGGACATATTCCTTTTATAATTATGTTCTCGATTTTGTGATTTATTAATTTAAAGTTAAAATCCTCATGAAGGCATTCTATCTTAGAGCAATTAGTACATATAAAGTGTGCGTGCTTACTTTTTTTTATTTCAAAATATCTTTTTTTATCATTTGATTCAAAAGAATCAATAATATCTTCTTCTTCAAATTTAGTGATATTTCTGTAAAAAGTAGCCTTATCCATATTGATTGAAAATTTTATTTCTTCATAACACAAAGGTTTAGAAGAATTAGATAGTACTTCTAATATCGCTTTTCTCGAGCTTGTAAGTTTAATATTTCTATCTTGAAATAATTCGTTTATATTGTCCATATATAATTATAACATATGAAACTTGCAACTAAGTTGCGTTAAAGCTAAATATTACTAAAATTCTGAAAATGCAACCTGGTTGCAATAAATAGGAGTTCTCTAAATGAAAAAAATCTTTTACATATTTTTAATAATATGCTCATCACTTTATGCACAAAAAACTGTCACAGTAAGTATTTTACCACAGAAGTATTTTGTAGAAAAAATAGCAAAAGATAAAGTAAAAATAAATGTTATGGTTCAACCTGGTTTTTCACCTGCAACATATGAGCCAAAAACTTCTCAAATGAAAGAGTTAATAAATTCTGATATATATTTTTCTATTGGTGTCCCTTTTGAAGAATCATGGTTAAGTAAATTTACAGATATAAATAAAAATATGTTACTTGTAGATACTGCAAAAGGTATTAAAAAGAATAAAATGCTTGGACATCATCACCATGGTGAAGCTGAACATGAAGAACATCATCATGATGAAGAGTCTTTAGATCCACATATTTGGTTAGACCCAATATTAGTGAAAACACAAGCAAAAAATATTTTAGATGCACTAGTGAAAGTTGATACTACTAATAGAGAGTTTTATTATAATAATTATAAAAACTTTTTAATAGAACTTGATAATTTAAATACTAAATTATCTAATACCTTAAGAGAAATAAAAGGCAAAAAATTTATGGTCTTTCATCCTTCTTGGGGATATTTTGCTAAAAGATATGAATTAGAACAAGAGGCAGTTGAAAAAGAGGGTAAAGACCCTAAACCAAAAGAGATGATAGCTCTTATTGAAGAAGCAAAAGAAGAAGGTATAAAAGTACTATTTGTAGCTCCTCAGTTTTCAAAAGTAGCCGCAACGACAATTGCTGAAAATATAGGTGGAAGAGTTATTGAAATAGATCCTTTATCATATAAATGGGAAGAAAGTTTAGTTGATGTTTCAGAAAAATTGGTAAATACATATAAACAATGAAGCTATTACTTACTTTAATTTTAATAGCTCAAACAGTTTTTGGATGTGCATTGTGTGCAGTGTATTCTCCAAAGACTAGAGTTGTCCTTGATGTAAAGACAAATGATAGTTTAATAAAAGAAATTGACGTCAAATGGATAGTTACAAAAGCTTTTACAAAGACTTTAAATAATGTTTATGATACTAATTTAAATAATAAATTAGATAAAGATGAATTAGAAAATGTGAAAATAGCTTTTCGCAACTATGTTGAGCCAAGAGACTTTCTAGTAAATATATCTTATGGAAAAAAAATAAATAAACTAAGATCAAATAGAATAAAAGTAAATGATTTAAAAGTTGATATTGAAAATGGTCTTTTGCATATTAGATATAAAATATTACTAGATTATAAATTAGTAAAAGATGATATTCTATATTTCAATACAAATGATAAAGAGGGTTATTTTCTAGTCACAATTGCAGAAAATGCTGTAAAGTATGATCCTACTGTATTTAAAAAAGAGACAATTGATGCAAATAGTGTAAGTTTTCATATTATTAAAGACATAGAAGTCCAAAAAAAAGAAGAAATTACTCCTATAAAAAAAGTTGAACTACAAGAAGAAACAATACAAACACCTAAACCCCAAGATGAAAACTACCTAAGTAAATTTTCAAAAAAAATAAAACAAAATCTTTTAAAAATAGACAAAGGTGATACTTTTGCTTTATTTACACTTTTATTTATATCTTTTATTTATGGAATTATTCATGCCATGGGACCAGGTCATGGAAAATCATTGGCATTTTCATATTTTATGAGTAATAAAAGTTCTTACACCAGAGCTTTTATTATTTCACAATTTACTGCTTTTATTCATATACTTGGAGCTTTAATTCTTGTGTTAATATCAGTATTTTTAATATCTACTTTTTTAAATAGTTTTGTTGATGATTCAATAAAAATGATTACTAAATTAAGTGCTGTATTTATTATGCTATTAGCTGTATTTATTTTGTATAAAAAAATAAGAAATAAAAACTCTGCTTGTCCTACTTGTTGTGCACATCATGGGTATGAGCACAATCATGAACACGAACATAATCATGACAATGACAAGAAGATAAAAAAACAAGATTTATTTTTTGTTTTAACAGCAGGAATTATTCCTTGCCCTGGTACTGTTATATTATTTTTATATGCTTTTGTATTAAAAACTTATTTTGCAGTTATTTTAGCATCTATTGCTATTAGTTTAGGTATGGGTTTAGTTATCTTTGCATCCTCATTTTTAAGTTTAAATTTAAATAAAGTATCAAGTAAAGTTGAGAATATAAAGAATATTATTGAAATAGCTTCTCCTATATTTATTTTTATCTTAGGGCTATTACTATTTTTTAATGTAAATATGATATGAATTATTTAAGGAGAGCTTATAAACTCTCCATCTCTTCGTTTTGTTTTTCCAATCTTACTTGTTTTGCTTTTATTTCATCTTTTCCTATAAACTCTTTTTCATTTGCATTTTTAACTATTAATTTTGCAATATTATCAGTAATTGCTGCAACTTCATGTGTATTGGCAGCAACTGCAGCATTTTGTTGAGTTTGTCTATCAAGTATTGTAACTGTGTTATTAATTTGTTCAATTCCTTGAAATTGTTCTTTACTTGCTGTTTCAATATCTGAGATTAAGCTCATTGTTTGAGAAATATTTTTATTCAGTTCTCCATAACCATTAATCATATCAGAAGCAATAGTTTTCCCTTCATTTGCTTTTATTAAAGCATTTTCCACTAAAGTTTTTATTTCACGAGCTGCTTCTGCACTTCTTGTAGCTAGATTTCTAACTTCTTGAGCAACTACTGCAAATCCTTTTCCAGCTTCTCCTGCTGTTGCTGCTTCTACTGCTGCATTTAGTGATAAAATATTTGTTTGGAAGGCTATTTGATCTATAACATTAATTGCTTCATTTATTGAAGTTACTTGCTTATTAATATCTTCCATTGCAATAGATGTATTTGAAGCTAATAGTTGACCTTTTTCAACTGAAAGTGTAACTCCATTAGAGAGTTTCGCCATTTTATCTATATTTTCGGTATTATTTTTAATATTGCTTGTTATTTGTTCCAAGGCTGCTGAGGTCTCTTCTAAGCTTGCTGCTGTCTCATTTGAACTTTGATTTAATTTTTCAACATTTATTAGTAAAATATCAGAACTCTCATCTAGTGTTAAGCCATTAGCTTTATTTTCACATAACATTTGAGTAGTTGCATTACCTAAGTTATTAACACCAGATGCAAGTTTTAAAAGATGTTCTTTTAATCCATCTTCATTTATTCTTCCAAGATAGTTATATCTTGCATATTCTTCTACAATATATAAAACATTATTTATATTTGTTTCTATAGTTTGGGCCATATCATTAAGGACATCTTTTAATTTATTTAATGAAGGATTTGAAACATTCATTTGTATTCTTTGATATAAGTCTCCTTGTTCAAATTTAGCTAAAACACTTATAGCTTGTTCAATTAATGTATTATCTTCTTCAAGACCTTTTTTTGTATTAATAATACTTCCATTAACTACTTTTGCCATCTCTCCAAATTCATCTTTATTTTTATCATCAAGAAGTTCTATTTCATCTGTTTCTTTATTTAAATATGCAAAAAATGATATTAGTCCACTTCTAAAATTTTTTAATGACCTAACAATTGTTCTTGAGATTAAAAAAGATATTAAAGTGAATACAAGTATAGAAACACTAGCTAATGCAATTAGTACAAGATCTTGAAGGTATAAAGCTCTTTCTTTAAATGATATAGCTTGGTCATGAATTTCATTTAACCCACCTTCTATTGATTGAACTGTACTAATCATTACTCCTGACATAGATTGTAGTTCATTTGAATCATTTGTTATACCATTATCAAGGTTATCAATTTTTGTTGTTGAATATTTCTCAAAGATATTTTGATATTTTTTAATATCTATAAGTAATTCGTCAATTTGTTCAGAGTTTTTTTGTAAAAAGTCTATTTTGACATTTTTTAATTCATTTATATCTTTATATAAACTTTTGAAAGAATCTATCACCATATCGGCAGTATCTTCATCAAGATCACTTGAAAATTGCTTTGAAGTAATTCTTGCATGTAAAACTCGTATTATAATTTTATCAATTTCCATCGCAGTATTTATACTTAATTTTGCTTTAGCAGAAAAATATCTATTAGTAAGACCAGATATTATAATAATGATTAAAAATAATAAAGGGAAAAAAAGAAGCTTTCTATTTGTAGAAATTGTTGGCATTATATGTATCCTCATATATAAAATAATTTATAAGGTAACATATAATATTTACAGAATGGTTACACTCCATAAAAATAGCAGAAAAATAATATTATTGAGAAGGGGAGTTTAAAAACTCTCCCATTCATCATCATTTTTACTATTAGAAGTTATTACTTGAGGTTTATTGTTAGGTTGAACTTTTGGAGATGTAGTCTCTTTTTTTTCAATTTTTTCCTTTGGTTTTGATTCTTCTATTAGTTTGTTTTCTTTTTTAGGACTAGATGGAGTTATAGAAGTTGTTTTTGAAGTAATATCTACTTTTTTACTTTTTACACTCTCTTTGCCTTCAAACTCTTTTTCATCCGCATCTCTTACAATCTCATTTGCAATATATTGTGTTTCATCTGCTATATCTTTTGTTTGATTTGCAATTGATGCATTTTGTTGAGTTTGTCTATCTAATAAGCCAACAGCGCTATTGATTTGTTCAATACCCATTTGTTGTTCTTTACTAGCAGATTCAACGCCACCGATTAATTCTAATGTTTTCGAAATATTTTCATTTAATCCAAGATAACCTTTTATCATCTTATCCGAGATAGCTTTACCATCATTTGCTTTTGTTGTAGCATTTTCAACTAAAGTTTTTATCTCTTTTGCAGCTTCTGCACTTCTTGAAGCTAGATTTCGTACTTCTTGAGCAACAACTGCAAAACCTTTTCCAGCTTCTCCAGCAGTTGCTGCTTCAACAGCTGCATTAAGAGATAGAATATTTGTTTGGAATGCTATTTGATCAATGATTGAAATTGCATCATTGATTGCTGTAACTTGCTCATTTATGCTATCCATTGCACCAGTAGTTTGAGAGGCAAGTTCTTCCCCTTCATTTGCTGATTTTTTAAGCTCATTTGCATTAGTTGACATTGCAATTACATTTTGTGTATTTGATGAAATATTTGAAGTAATTTCTTCTAATGCTGCAGCTGTTTCTTCTATACTAGCCGCGGCTTCATTTGATGAACGACTTATTAAATCAACTTTTGATAATAATTCACTTGAACTTTTTTGAAGTGTTAGACCATTTGCTTTATTTTCAACTAGCATTTCATTAATTATTTTTGCTAAGGTATTTAGTCCATCAACAGTTTTACCAGTAGCATTAGTGATTCTATGTCTAAAGTTTAGTCTTTGATACTCTTGTAGTGCTTTTTCAATTGCATTTGTATCATTAGAAATATTTTCAGAGATAATTTGTATCATCTCATTAAAAATAGTTTTTAACTCTTCTAAACCTTGATTATGAGTACTTTTTTCTATTTTTTTACTAATATCACCAGTTTTTACAAGTTCAACTACTCTTTTTACATCATTAATTAATAAGTCATCTTTTTCTAAAAGAGATTTAGTATTTGTAATATTTTCATTTACAATTTGAGCAATTGCAGCTATTTCATCATTTGCACTTGTGTCTAATAATTCTACACTTGATTCTTCTTTATTTAAATATTTAAAGAAATCCAATAATCCATCTTTAAAATTATTGATAGATTTATTAATATTTCTACTAAGTAAAAATGTAAAGAATATTGCAAGAGCTATACTAATAATGGTGATGATAACAAAAGAAGCCAATGAATTATCAATTAACTCAGTTGTTTCTTTTTCTTCATGAGCGATTATTTTATATGCTTCTCCTGTGAAAAAGTCAATTATATCTCTCATTTTTTCATAATCTACAAGATATGTATTAAAATAAAAAGTTTGTGCATTAGCATAGTCATTTGCTTTTACTAATTGAACAAGTTTTTCAGTATTTTTATTAGTTAAATCATATAACTTTTCAAACTCTTCAAATTTTGCGCTATTTTCAGGCATTAACTCTTTTAATAAATTTTTGAATTTTTCAAATCTTTGTTTAACTTGTTTGATATTATCATTTACACCTTTGTCAAGTAATTTCTGAGTTGCTGAATGGTCAGGTGAGCCTACTATTTGTGCTAACGCAGCATTTGATTGGTAAGAATCTCTATCTGCTTCTAATAAATAAGTTATTCCAGCTAAATTAATCGTTTGTGAAAGTGCTACATTTGATTGATAAGAATCTCTATCCGCTTCTAAAAGTACTGCAACCCCCGCAAAATCTCTTCCACTTAAGTCTTTTACATTTTTTTGCATATGATTAATATTGTATGCTACATATGAACTTGAAAGTAAGGTCACTATAATTAATACGAGAAAGGCCCCAATTATCTTGTGTTTAATCTTCATCTTTTATCTCCTTATTAGAATAAATTAATATTCTATTAATTAATTTTATTCTTATTAGAATAAATTAAATCTTAAAGTATTTATTAATAAAAATTTATTACAAGCATTTAACTCAAAGGGAATAGAATTTGTAAAATTGGAAATAAAGATATATAATGAAATTAGATAAAATAAAATTAGATAATGACTACTTTGAATTTGATGAAAAGTTTTATCAAAAAATAAATCCAACACCATTAAATAATCCTCACTTAGTCTCTTACAACAAACTTATGTTTGATGAAATTGATTTAGATTATGAACAGACTTTAAATGATGATTTTGTAAAGTTTGTAAATGGTGAAAAATTGCTAGAAGGCTCAGAACCTTATGCAACTGCATATGCTGGTCATCAATTTGGTTATTTTGTACCTCAATTAGGCGATGGTAGAGCGATAAATCTTGGAAAAATTGGCTCTTGGCATTTACAAATAAAGGGTGCTGGGTTAACTCGTTATTCAAGGCAAGGTGATGGTAGGGCAGTTTTAAGATCTTCTATTCGTGAATATATCATCTCTGAAGCAATGTATGCTTTGGATATTCCAACTACTCGTGTTTTAGCACTCATAGGTTCTACTCATCCCGTTTTCCGGGATTATGGAGTAAGTGAAACGGGAGCTACTGTATTAAGAATGTCACCTTCTTGGGTTAGGATTGGAACATTTGAGTATTTTGCAAGAAGTAAAGATGCAAAAGATAATGTCAAACAACTTGCAGATTATGTGATAAGAAACTCTTATTCACACTTGATTGATGATGAAAAAAAGTATGAAAAAATGTATTATGAAATGGTTGATCGAACAGCTATTTTAATGGCAAAATGGCAAGCTTATGGCTTTATGCATGGCGTAATGAATACTGATAATTTTTCTATGGCAGGATTGAGTATTGATTATGGACCTTTTGCATTTATGGATTATTTTAATATTAATCAAATATGTAATCATACAGATAGTGAAGGAAGATACTCTTTTAATAATCAACCCTATGTTGCAAGATGGAATTTAGAAGTTTTAGCAAATAGCTTAAAAGAGATTTGTGATGTTGAAAAACTTCATGAGTATTTAAAAACATACTTTTCTATTCAAGAAAAAGAATACTTGACTCTTATGGCAAAAAGATTAGGACTTGATATTTCTAAAAGCAGTGATTCTTATGCAGATTTAATTATCTCAGTTTTAAAAGCTTTACAAGCTTCTAAAACTGATTATAATCAATTCTTTTATGAGTTAACAAAGTGTAAAAACTATGATGAAATTACAAAAGTAATTGATATCTCAATTTATAGACAAACTTTAGATAAATGGCTTGAAGAGTATATAAAGCTAAGAGAGTTAGAAAATAAAGATTTTGATGAAGTTCAAAATAGCATGAAAAAAGTAAATCCAAAGTATGTGATTAAAAACTATATGTTACAAGAGGCAATAGATAAATCCAAAGATGGTGATTTTACTTTGGTAAATGATTTGTTAAATATTGCACAAAATCCATATGATGAGCATAAAGAGTATGAAAGATATTCAAAAGCTACACCATTAGAATTTTCAAATATAAAACTTAGTTGTTCTTCATAAGATAAGAATTTAGATTATCTTATTTGTATGGAATCGTAAATTCTATATTTACATCTGAAAATGATTTGTTTTGGTGAGCCTCTGCACATTTTTTAGCAAAGGCAATAAATGAATTTTTCATACCAAAATCTAAAATATCTATAGCACCTTTTGCAATAATATTTCCATTTGACATTTCATATTTCATAAGAACAGACTTCGATACTTCATTCATAGTAACTTTTAATGTTAACATTTTATTATCTTCATCAACACTTGAAATCATTCCTTTTATTTCTTTTTCACTTGCAAGTGAAAATAGTGTTGATATGATATTCTTATTTCTTTCTGGATTTTTAGATTCAAAAGAGTTAGTTTGAATCGTAACCATAGAACTTTTTAAAAATGTAGATAAATCATCAGATGACTTTATATCTAAACTTATATCATTGAAAGTACCAGAAACAGGAACTTTTTTTTCTGTTTTATAGCCGGTCCATTTTACACCTAAATTTCCATTTAATTCATAAGCACTTAAAGAAGTAATTAATCCAGCTAAAATAATTGAAGTTAAAACAATCTTTTTCATGGTAATTCCTTTTATTTATTTAAATAAAATTACAATAATAAGATTAAATTATAACTTATAATTATAATTTAAAGTAAAAATACATATAGTCCTAAAGTAAAGGAATTATTTTGTTTTAAACAGCACCCATTAGTGCTTTTTTTGTATTACCCATAAGTGATAGCATCTCATCATAAGTTTTGTTAACAACATCTAGTGGAGTTGAAAGTATTTCATCATAAACTTTTTCTATTTTTTCTTCACTAGATAATTTTTTAAGGTCACCTTTTTCTAAAGATGCAAAATCTAAAACTTCATTCCACACTGAACTTTCATCTAACATAAAAGCTGAAAATTTCACGCCCTCATATTCAAAAGTACCATCTGCATCTAAGTCAATAACATAAAGTAAATTTATAGAATCTTTATCAAAATATTCTCCATATTTTGCAAAGAAGTCTTTAAAAAATCCGAATGTTTCAAGTTCACATGCAAAGAATTTAACCTTCTCATTTTCACTTACCATAATAACTTGTTTTGCTTGTGATTTTGGAGGCATAACTCTTGTCTCTGATATCTTTTTACCTTCTTCTATGATTAGAGCACCTCTATATCCAAGTAGTGTTGGAGTTATATTACCACTAAAAGATGGTTGCCATTCTAGATTGTTTTCTTTGATGTATTCAATTGGTGTCATGGAGTTTCCTTTTTTAATTATGAAACCTTATATACAAGTTTCGTTCCATAAGGTAAAAAGGTTTTAAGTTTTTTGATTAAACTTCTTGGACAAGAACTTGATTTCTTCCTGCATTTTTTACTTTGTAAAGTAATTTATCTGCAAGTTTATATACTTTTACACTAGTTGCATCTTTTGCATCAATTACAATACCACCAATTGATACAGTAATATTTCTAGATGCTTCACTTGCAGAATGCTCTATATTCAAATCTTCAATATTTGTTCTTATTCTCTCTAATATTTTTCTAAAATTAGTAGCTGTAATATCTGTTGTTAATATTCCAAACTCTTCTCCACCCAATCTAAAGGCAAAATCATTAGCTCTAAAAATAGTTTCTCTTAAACATAAGGCAACACTTTGTAAAGCATAATCACCTTTATCATGTCCATATGTATCATTATATTGCTTGAAGAAATCAACATCTAAAATAGCAAAGGCAATTGTTTTATTATCTCTTTTTGCTCTTAGGATCTCTTTTTCTATCGTCAAATTAAAATATCTTCTATTATAAGTTTGAGTTAGCTCATCAGTAACTGACATCTTTTCGATTCTTTTTTTATCTGTTATATCTATTGCTACTAATGCATATCCAGTAATTGTATTAAGATTATTATACATAGGAGAAATTTTGGTATGGACATAATAAGTCTCACCATTTTTTTTAATATTTTTAATTTCACCTTCCCAGTTTTTCCCTGAATAAATAGTATCCCACATTGAAAAATAAAACTCATTTGGCGTTTCTGGATGTCTTAAAATATCATGATTATGTCCAATTAGTTCTTCTTTTGAATAACCACATATTAAACAAAAGGCATCAGAAACATCTAAAATTTTGCCATTTATATCAACTTTTAATGTAATCAAATAGTCATTTATAATTTCAAGATATGTTTTATTTTCTTCTAGTTTATCTTCAATCATTTTTTTATTTTTTTTACTTTCGGTGATATCAACAAATGAAGCAATATAAAAAAAATCATTTTCTTCTGTATATATTTTAGAAATACTAAGTTCTTCAGTATAAGGCATTCCATTTTTTCTAATATTTGTTATTTCACCTTCCCAATGAAGATGTTCATTAAGATTATCCCAGATATTTTTGTAAAATAGTCTAGTATGATAGCCAGTTGATTTTAAGATTTTAGGAGTTTTATTTAAAATTTCTTTTTCAGTATAACCTGTAATTTTTGTAAAAGACTTATTGACTCTTTGAACTTTATTATTTCTATCTGTGACTAAAATTCCATCATGAGAGTTTTCAAACATCTTATCTGAAATTTTAAGTCTGAGTCTTGTTTCTTTTTCTCTAGCATTATAGTTTGCAAAAATTATTGAGATAATCATTGCAATAAAGAAGTATAAAAATGCTAACCATACTATTGTTTTTAAATAAGTATTTACTCTTTTATCAATTAAGTTACTATCAATTATTGTAACTAATTTTAATTTTAGTGGTTCAATTTGAGTATTATTATTGATCCATGAAGTAAGATTGACTTCATTTATATTAACATGAAAATCATCAGTTTTAAATGTTCCTAAACTCCCATTTAAACTTCTAGATATTGCAATTGATAGGTTTTTATAAATATTATCAAATGTATTATTTTCATTAAATATAAATCCAAAATTTAGTTCTTCATCTTTTGAATTTAAAATATAATTATTTTTATTTATAACTAAAGTTTCTAAATTAAAATTTGAACTTGAAAAAATAGCAAATAATTCAGTTAATGGATAATTAATTACTAGAAAACCATCAGGCTTATCTTTATCAAAAAGGGGTGTTATAACATTTAAGAATGGTATTCTTGGATTTGTTATATTTTTATTTTCTTTTTTTAATACTATTTGTGAAAGATAAATATCACCTTTTTTTAGCTGTTTAATTATAGATAGATATTTACTACTTTCAAATTCGTTTGTTGTCTTTTTCTTAACCTCTAATAGTTTTGTTCCATCATTTTTTAAGAAACAAATTTCCATGTATGATTTTTTTAGAGCAAGTAGAGTTGATAACTCTTTTTTAATAGTTGAATAATCTTTGTTGAGTTCATATACTTCAGAAATATAAAGTAAGTCTTTTTTTAGAGTTTCAAAATTATTTTTTGCAGTTGATATTTTGAGATTTAATTCTGATTCTATAGAATTATTTATCTCTTTTGTATAAATATTTTCTAAGTTTTTTATATAAGTGATTGAAACTAGTAAAAAAATAAAAATAAAAAATATCAAACTTTTTAAAAAAACATAACTTACATTTTTATTCAAATCGGCAATTCCTAATTAAAAGTTATTTATTATATCACTAAATTAATAATTCTTAATTAAGTTAATTTATTTTGTGTCTATAGAATACTTTCCTGCTCCCATAATCATCAAAATAAAAGCATTAAATATGTAGAAGAATTGTAGTTCTAAAGCTAAGCCACCAGTTTTGCTCAATGAAAATATATCACCACTATGAACTAGATATATGGCAAATACTATATTAATTATAATTACAAATGAAAAAAATCTAGTGTAATATCCAATTATTATAAATATAGGGGCAACTATTTCTCCAATGTATACTCCATAAACAAGAAATTGAGGAAGATTATTTTCTAACAAAATGGTTTCAATAAATGATGTTCCATGAATAAGTTTTGCATATCCATGAAAAATAAATAAAAAGCCTAAAAATAACCGTAAAAATAATTTTCCTAAATTTTCATTCAAAGAATTATCCATTAATTGCCCCTTTTTATGTATGATATTTAAAAATAGTTAATGAATGGTTAATTAACTTGACCTTTAGTCAATCTTAAGAAATAATAAAGATTTAAAAGATATACTTTCAAACTTGACCGACGGTCAGTCAAAATTAGTTAAGGAGTTTTATGAGTCCTAAAAAAATCAATAAAGAAACTAAAAGAAGAGAAATTGCACTTGCTTGTTTTGATTTAGTTCATGATGCGAGAATTAGAAACTTAACAGTCGCTGCAGTGGCAAAAAAAGCAGAGATTGGTAAAGGAACTATATATGAATATTTTGAAAATAAAGATGATATTATTTTTGAAATAATAAATATGCATATTGAGCTTCAGCATGAGGAAATTATAAAAAATATTGAAAAAGAAAAGACAATAAAAAATAAGGTATTTCAACTTTTTAATTTTGTTACAAGTAGCACAGAAGATAATTTAAAACATTTTAATGGATATAGAGAATATTTGTCAATTGTATTAGCTGAAGAAAATATTCAAAGGTGTAAGTTTAATAATTCCTGCACAAATTTTTTTAGAAATCAACTTAGTTTAATAATTGAAGAAGGAATAAAAAACAATGAATTATTACCAATTGCAAGAAGCTTTATAGATGGAATTATGATTTTTGAGAAAGGTCTTACTTTGATGAAAATGACACAGTTGGAATTTAATGCAATAGATGCTTGTGAAAAGTTTTTAGATAGTATTTTTGAAGTTATGGAGAAAAAGAATGATAAATAAAAAATATGCAAGAATAGTTTTTGCATTTTTTATGGCACTAATAATGAGTTTTATAATGAGTTTTGTAATTACATTTATAAACTTAAATCTTGTAGAAGGGTTTGTGTCAAAATGGATGGAAGCATTTGTTAAAGCATTTATTTGTGCTTTTCCTATTGTCTTTGTTGTAGCACCTCTTGTGCATAAAATCACTAATAAATTAATAAAAGTAGAAGGATAATATATGTTTAAAAAATTAGTTATTGTAGTTCTTTCATCAATAGCATTATATGCAGCTGGTGGACCCTCATTAGTAGAAACTACAAAGATAGTAAAGGGAGTTGTAAATCCTTTACAAGAGTTTGTAGGAACATTAAAATTTGATAGAAATTCTGTCTTAGCTGCGCAAAATTCTGGTGTTGTTCAAAAAATAAATTTTGAAGTAGGGGATATAGTTAAAGAAGGTAAGACCTTAGTTCAAATCGATGCAGATATATTAAATGCTCAAGTTGAATCAGCAAGAGCAAATGCTTTAAATGCAAAAAGAGATTATGAACGATATACAAAATTATTAGAGACAAAATCTATTTCTCAAAAACAATATGATGATATTAAATTAAACTCAATTACTACAAAAAGTATTTTGAATGAACTAGAAATAGAAAAAGAGAAAAAAAGTATCAAAGCACCATATAGTGGAATAGTAGTTGAAAAATCAATAAACTTAGGTGAGTGGGTAAATGCAGGAACTGCATTGGCTTCAATTGTAGATACATCTAAAGCTGAGATAACTTTTAATGTTCCTTTAAATATCTATAATGGATTAAAAAAAGGTGCTATTTATGATATTAATGTAGGTGAAAATATTTTAAAAGGAAAAATGAGTGGAGCAATTCCAAGTGGTGATAAATTAACTAGAACTTTTCCTGTTAAATTTAAAGCCAATACTAAAAATGTCTTTGTCTTTGATGGTCAAGAAGCAAGGGTTAATTTATCTAAAAATGCTAAACAAGAATCACTTATAGTTCCAAGAGATGCAGTTATTAAAAGATTTGGGAAAAATGTCGTTTTTATTATAAATGATAAAATGATTGCACAAATGATTCCTGTACAAATTATTGCATATTTAGAAAGTAAAGTTGCCATTAAAGCTGAAGGTTTAGCGGTTGGACAAGATATTGTTAGTAAGGGGAATGAAAGAGTTTTTCCTAATTCGCCTGTAAAAATAATAAACAAATAGAGATAACTCGTTGTCTCCTTTAGGATTTCTCAAAGAGAGTGCGAGCACAAGGTTTCTTTAGCTGGAATTTCTTTCCATCACTAAAAGAAGTTAGAAATGAAAAGGTTCCTTAAAATTGAGGAACACTTTAAAGGAATAAATAATGGATTTAATTAAATTTTCGATTAAAAACCCTGTAACAATTATTGTTTCAGTTTTAATCGTAGTATTGTTTGGTTTTTTATCACTTTCTAAATTACCATATCAATTAACACCTTCAGTTACAAAACCTGAGATTAAGATTACAACAACTTGGGGAGGTGCAACTCCTCATGAAGTTGAAAGAGAGATAATTGAAGAGCAAGAAGATGCCCTTAAAAGTTTGAATAATTTAGAAAAATATGAATCATCTGCTAGTGATGATCAAGGTGAAATCACTTTAACTTTTAAATTATCTACTGATATTAGAGTTGCTTTACAAGATGTTTCAAATAAATTAAATGAAGTAAGTTCTTATCCAGATAATGTTGATGAACCAATAATTGAAACAGCAACAGCAAGTCCTGTTATTTGGATGATGTTACAAACTATTGATAATAATCCAAGACATATAGATGAGTATAGAACTTTTTTTAATGATGAAATAAAGCCAGTTATAAAAAGAGTAAATGGTGTTTCTGGAACTATGGATATTGGTGGTAGAGAAAAACAAATGCAAATTGTATTTGATACTAATAAACTTGCTTCTTATGGATTAACTATTTCACAAGTAATTTCAATTATTCAAAATGAAAATATTGATGTTTCTGCTGGTATTCAAAATATAAATAGAAGAGCCTATAGAATTAGAACTGTAAATAAATTTACATCACCTGCAGATATTGAGAAAGTAGTTTTAATCTCAACAAGAGATAAAAAAGTTACTATAAAAGATATTGCTAAAGTAGACTTTGGGTATGAAACTGCAAATGGTGTTGCGATGTACTTAGGAGAAGATGGAATATTCTTAGGAGTTCAACCAAGTGCAGATTCAAATGTTGTTGAGCTTACAAATGAAGTTGAAAAAGTTGTAAATAGACTTAATGCTGGAATTTTAAAAGATAAAAAATTAAAAATACAATGGATATATGATCAAAGACCATATATAGTTGGTTCTGTTGACTTAGTGCAGAAAAATATTATTATAGGTGGAGTTCTTGCAATATTTATTTTAATTTTATTTTTAAGAAGTATTTCTCCTACTGCTGTTATTTCTGTGGCTATTCCAATATCTATTATTGGTACATTTATTATATTAGATGCTATGGGAAGAAGTCTAAATACTATTTCTTTAGCTGGTATCTCCTTTGCTGTTGGTATGCTAGTAGATAGTGCTATTGTTGTTTTAGAAAATATTGATAGGCATAGAAAAGAAGGTATGAGTGTAGGTGACGCTGCGTATAAAGGGGCAAGCGAAGTATGGGGAGCCTTGATTGCTTCTGCACTTACAACAATTGCTGTATTTTTGCCAATTGTATTTTTACAAGATGAAGCAGGGCAACTATTTAAAGATATTGCCATTGCAGTAACAGCATCTGTTACATTTTCATTATTTGTTTCTATTTCAGTTATTCCAATGCTTTGGAAAAAATTTGCAGGAATGTCAAAAAGAGAGCCAAAAGATGCGGGTGCAATAGCAAATTTTGGTCATAAAATGGTTGATTTAATTATGTCAATTGTTACTTTGTCTTTACGAAGTACATTTACAAAGGTAGTGACAATTTTATCATTAACAATTTTTTCAATTGGTGCTATTTATGTTCTTTTCCCAAAACTTGATTACTTACCAAAAGGGAATAAAAACTTGATTTTCAATATTCTAATTACTCCTCCTGGTCTTTCATACGATGAAAGATATGGAATGGGAACATATTTAATGAAACAAGTGGAGCCTTATATAAATAAAGATGTTGGTAATACTCCAGGGCTTAATAGAGCTTTTTATGTATCATTTGGTGATTTTAGCTTATTTGGTGGAACTTCAATGCATGAAGATAGAGCGGCAGAGTTAATACCAATGTTTAGACCAATAGTAAATTCAATACCCTCTGTTTTTGGAGTTTCTCTTCAATCAGGTGTATTTGAATCAGATATAGGTGAGGGTAATACTGTTGATATTGATATAAGTGGTGAAAAAATTGAAGATATTGCAAATATTGGAGCCCAACTTTTTGGAGCTACTATGGGAGCAATTCCAGGCAGTCAAGTTCGACCTGTACCATCTATTGAGTTACTTTATCCAGAAGCTAGAATCAAACCTGATAGAGATGCATTAAAAGCATTAGATCTTAGCTCTCGAGAATTGGGTATTGATATTGATGTATTGATGAGTGGAAGAAAAGTGGGTGATTTTGAACAAGATGGTAAAAAGAAAATTGACTTGATTTTAAAAGCAGATGAAAATATCATTAAAACACCTGAAGATATTATGGCAACACAACTTGCTTTACCTAATGGGATGATTTTACCTGTCTCTTCTTTAGCTGATTATATTTCAACAACTGGAATTTCAGAAATTAGACACTTAAATGGTAAAAGAACTATTACATTACAAGTTACACCTCCTGAAGGCATGACAATAGATGAAGCCATGAAAACAATTGGTGGAATGTTAAAAGGAATGGAAGAAAAAGGAATTATTAATGATAGTGTTAAAATTGGTATTTCTGGAACAGCTGATAAGTTAACTGAGACAATAAAACTTTTAATGGATAATTTTATTCTAGCTTTAGTAATTGTGTATTTACTTATGGCTTCATTATTTGGAAACTTCTTATATCCAATAGTTATTATGTTTACTGTACCTTTAGCAACTGCTGGAGGATTTATCGGGCTTAAACTTACAAATACATTTATTGCTCCACAACCTTTGGATATATTAACAATGTTAGGGTTTATTATTCTAGTTGGAATTGTTGTAAATAATGCAATTTTGATAGTTCATCAAAGTTTAAACTACATAAGAGATGAAGGAATGGAACATAAAAAAGCAGTAATAGAAGCTACAAGAACAAGAATTAGACCTATTTATATGAGTTCATTAACTTCTGTATTCGGTATGTTGCCTTTAGTTTTAGTACCAGGTCCAGGAAGTGAATTTTATAGAGGGTTAGGTTCAGTTATTACGGGTGGTTTAGCATTCTCAACAATATTTACAATATTTGTTACTCCTGCACTTTTAATGTTTTTTATTAAATTAGAACAAAGAGTAAAAAGAGGTAATAATAAAGGACCAGTTGATGTTAGTAAATCTTAAGGATAAAAAATGAAAAGAATTAAATATTTAGTATTGTCATCTTTAGTTGCAACTAACTTATTTGCAATATCACTTGATGAGGTTTTAAATATCTCATTGGAAAAAAACTTAGATATTGCAATAAGTAATTATGAATATAAAGAGACAAAAGAAGATTATAATAAATCAAAATCTGCATTTTTGCCAAAAGTCGATTTGTCGTATTCTTATAACAATAGTGATAAACAAACACCTGGGCAGATAAAAGAAGATTCAACTGCTAGTGCAACAATCTCTTATAATCTTTTTAATGGATTTAAAGATTTTAGTGAACTTTATAGCACTAAGTATTTAAGAAATGCTTCAAAGTTTTCTTATAACGCTAAAAAGCAAGATATCCTATTAAGTACAAAAGAAGCATATATTGATTATTTAAATAAAAGAAAAAATCTTTTAACACAAGAAGATTCATATAAATTATTTGAAAATCAATACATAGATGCAAAAAACCAGTTTATACAAGGATTGGTTTCAAAAAATGATTTATTAAAAGTTGAAGTTAATATGCTAAATGCTAAACAAAGTGTAATTCAAGCAAAAGGAGATTTGAATATTTCTTTATACTCTTTGAGTAATATTTTAGGTGGGTACGACTTAACAAATGAAAAGATAGAAGAGTTAAATATAAATGAAAATAAAAACTTTGTTTATGATGTATCTCTTTTAGAAAATAGAAGTGAAATAAAAGCATATGAACTAAATCTAAAAAGTATAAAAGAACAATCTTTTGGTTCAAGAAATACTTTTATGCCAAAAGTTGATGCAAGTGTTTCTTATAATAAATATGGAGATGATGAAAATATTGGGGGAAGAGATTTGTATCCTGATTCACAAGAAGTAGTTAATGTAACTGCTTCTTGGAATTTGTATAATGGAAATAGTGATTATAGTGATATTATAAAGAAAAATATTCAAGTGAAAAAAGCAGTGGCTAATTTAGAAAAAATTAGACTAAGTATAAAACTTCAATATCAAAATGCACTCTCTTCTCTTGCTGTATCAAAAGCTAATTTTGAAACTTCAAAATTGGCACTTAAACAAGCAGAAGAAAACTATACAATAGTTAAAAATAGATTCCAAGAAGGTTTGTCTGATAATACAGATTTAATCGATGCAAACTACTTACTTAGTGCAGCAAAACAAAATTATTATAAAGCTTATTATGATAAATATATTTCAGTAGAAACTTTAAATAGAATTTTAGAGAAGTAGTTTAAAGTATATTATTATTTCCAAAACAAGGGTTTATCTTTTTGCCCTTGTTCTTTTCGTTTTGGTTCAATTCTTTTTTCAGGTTTATAGTTATCATATTTAAAAGGATTTCTAAATTGCAAAGAAGTAGGAGTTGGACCTCCATCTTTTTCTACGGTTCTTGGTTTATAGGTATCTCCTAAACTTGACCAACTTCTAGGTAAAAGAATATAAGCAACTACTAATACAATTATCACTAATGATATTATTATATATAGCCATTTATTACTTGATTCTTTTTCTTCCATTTAGTTCCTTTTTATTTGTTTTTATTGTCCCAGAAAATTGGTTTATCCCCATCTTTTCCCTCCATTTGTTTTTGCATAAAAGTACTTTTTTTAGGAGGTTTATATTTATCATATTGAAAGCCAGTTCTAAATTGTAATTTAATTGGGTCGGAATTTTTACCTGAACTTCTTAAACTATATGTATTACTAAAGCTATTTTGACTTGAAGGAATAAATAAATAACCTAAAATAAGTATTAGTAAAACCACAGCTATCTTTATATATTTAGACCATTTGTTAGATGTTTTTTCCATATAAATTTTTCCTTATACTTTCATTATATTGGAAAAATAATAAAATCTATATAAGGAAGCCATTTGCTAACATTATATCTTTCCCATCATCTGTGACTTTAGTTTTATCCCATGGAGGGTCAAAGGTAAGGTTTACATAAACTTCACCTATTTCTTCTATTACTTTTACTGCATAAGTTACATCATTTACTAAACTATCAGCAACAGGGCAACCTGGACTTGTAAGAGTCATATCAACATTACATATAAGTATTTTTTCTTTTTCTTCTAAATCTATTTTATAAATTAATCCCAAATCATAAATATTAACTGGAATCTCTGGGTCAAATATATGTTTTAATTGTCCAATTACTCTTTCAGTTATTTCTTCTTTATTATAATTTCCCATTTATTTTTCCTTCGCATACTCTTTTATTTTTTTTATCATACCTTGGACACCACTTTGTCTATTTGGTGTTATTATTTCTGTTAAGTTTAATTTATCCAAAATATTTATATCTAGATTATTTATATCATCTTTTTTTTCATTTGAAAATATTGTTGTGATAATATAAACTAACCCTTTAACAATAGCTGCATTTGAATCTGCTCTAAAAACCAATTCATTATTTTTAACATCTTTTATAAGCCATACTTTAGAAGTACAACCTTGCACTAAATTTTCTTCAACCATCTCTTTTTCATCTAAAGGGTTTAGTTTTTTACCCAAATCTATGATAAATTGATATTTTTCAAGTTCATCATCAAAAAGTTCCAAATCATCTTTAAACTCTTCAATTTTTTTTTCAATACTCATCTTAATCCTTTAACATAGTTATGGCTTTTTTTAAAGCAATAATTAGTTTATCAATATCCTCTTTTTCATTATAAAAAGCAATACTAACCCGAATAGTTCCCTCTATTCCCAGACTTTTCATAATAGGTTGAGCACAATGATGTCCACATCTTAAAGCTATGCCCATTTTATCAACTAAAATACCCACATCTTCTGCCATAATATTTTTGATATTAAAACTAAGTGAACCAATAGAATTTTTTATGTCACTATAAAAAATAATATCATCTATTTTTGATAACTCTTCGTAAAGATATATGTAAAGCTCTATTTCTTTTTTTTCAATATTTTCATATCCAAGCTCTTTTATAAACTCAATTGCTTTTCCAAATCCAATGACACCTGCTATATTTTGAGTACCTGCTTCAAATTTAAAAGGAGAGTCAAGTAATATACTTCGCTCATAAGTAACATCATTGATTGTGGCTCCTCCTGTTTGGTAAGGCAAAATATCATTTAGTAAATTCTCTTTTATATAAATAGCTCCAACACCTGTTGGTCCAAAGGTTTTATGTGAAGAGATTGCAAAAAAGTCTATATCTAAATCTTGCACATCAGTTTTTTTGTGAGTTAAACTTTGCGCTCCATCAACTAAAACTTTCGCGCCATATTTATGGGCTAAGCTAGTGATTCTTTTTATGTCGTGAATCTTTCCAAAGGCATTTGATATATGTGTAATAGATACAAGTGCGTTAGGATTTTCTTTTAATATATTTTCAAAATCTTCATAATCAAAATCAAGATTCTCATTGCATTTTACTACTTCAAAATCTATATTAGCTATTTGCCATGGCACAATATTTGAGTGGTGCTCTAAAGAAGAGATTATCACTTTTTTAAATCTATTTTTTGCGTATGAATTTACTATAAAATTAATACTCTCTGTCACACCTTTTGTAAAGATTATTTCATGTTTTTCTTTTGCATTTATAAACTTTTTTAAAACTTCTCTTGTGTGTTCGTAATTTTGTGTTGCTTTATTTGCATTTCCATGATTACTTCTATGTGTATTTGAACAATAAAATGAATAATAATTTACAATTTCATCAATAACCACTTGTGGTTTTTGAGTCGTAGCAGCATTGTCAAGATAGACAATATTGCTATTTTTAAAATAAGGAAAATAATCTTTGTACATCATATCTCCTTTATTATATTTCTAATTTTCTTATTTGTAATTTTATCTAAAATTCTGTTTTCAATGGCTTCAAGCATCATTTTTGAAGCTTGCTTTTTAGATAATCCTCTTGATTGTAAATAATATAAAATATCTTCATCCAAACTACCAGTTGTCGCCCCATGACTTGCAGTTAATTCATCAATAAATATCTCAAGTCTTGGATTTGCATTTATTATGGCATCATCACCCAGAAGTGTTGTTTGGGAGTTTTGTATTACAGCTGAATTATTTGCTTCATTATTTACTCTAGCTTTTACTTCAAATATTCCATGGGAATTTTCATCTAAAATATGGTTTGCTTTTACACTACTTGAGGTATTTTTACCATTGTGAATTGTACTTACTATATTTGCTATTTCTTGTTTTTTAGCAATAGTTGTTAAAGCTTCCATGTCAAAACTTGAATTCAAAAAGTCTAAATTTATATCAAACTGATTGTAAGCATTTAATGAGCCAAAATTAAAGTTAAAAAATTTTAACTTCGAATCTTCACGAATGATTGGATTAAATTTAATATTTAAAAAGTCTTCCAAAGAGAGTTTTTGTAAATATACATACTCCACATTTGATGAGTTATCTATATCAAAATCTCTTTTTTGATTTATAAAGTTCTTTTTACTGCTTGATATAAATATCTCAAATATTGTAACATCACTATTTTTATCAACTATATATTTTAAATCTTTTTCAAAAATTGTATTTTCATCATCATAATAGTTTAATACTACTATTGGGTTTTTACACTCTTTATTTATAATTATTGTATTTTCTTTAAGCGTTATATTATCAATTAAGTTTTGCTCTTTTATCTTCTCATTTGCAAAAAATATTGTATTAAAGCCTTCAATTTTCAAATAATCAAAATCAAAACTTGACACATCTTTAAAACTGTTTTCTTTGAATTCTAGTTCAGTAATGTTTTTAACATTACACTTTCTAAACTCTTCAATTTTTTTATTTGCAATTGGGAAGTTTTTGATATCTAAATTTCTCATATTACACTCCTATTGCTTCGTAACCTTTTTCTTGAATAGTCTCTGCCAATGAATAATCACCACTTTGAATGATTTTCCCATCTTTTAAAACATGTACAAAATCAGGTTTAATTGCCTCTAATAATTTATCATAATGGGTTATCATCAATACTGATCTATTACCATCAAGAAGTGAATTTATACCATTTGCCACAAGTTTTATAGCATCTACATCTAATCCTGAGTCAATCTCATCTAGTAAAATCAAATCAGGTTTTAAAACTAATAGTTGCAATAATTCATTTCTTTTTTTCTCACCACCACTAAAACCAGCATTTAAATCTCTTTTTAAAATTTTATTATCAATTCCAAACTCGGCTGTTATAGCTTTTATCTCTTTTAAAAAACTAGCAGCATCGAGTTCTTCTAAACCTTGATACTCTCTTTTTGCATTAAGGGCTGATTTTAAAAAGTACATATTATTTACACCAGCTACTTCAATTGGATTTTGAAAAGATAAAAATAGACCTTCATTTGCTCTTTGGCTGGCATCAAGTTCTAACAAATCTTTTCCATTGAATTCTACACTTCCCGATGTAACTTCACATTCATAATGGTCACATAAAGCTTTTACAAGAGTAGATTTTCCAGCTCCATTTATTCCCATTAGGGCATGTACTTCACCTTTTTTTATATTTAAACTAAAATCTTTTATTATTTCTGTATTTTCTATTTTTACATTTAAATTTTTAATATTTAACATTTTATTTCCTTTAAAAATGTTCCATTTTTTAAGGGAACCTTTTCTTTTATAATTTCTTTTATCGGTATGGCAAAGCCACACCTAAAGAAACAAACTCTAAAGGAGACAACGAGTTGTCTTCTCTTCTTTAACCAACACTACCTTCTAGTGAGATATTTAATAACTCTCTAGCTTCAACTGCAAACTCCATTGGAAGTTCATCTAGTACTTCTTTACAAAAACCATTTACTATTAATGATACTGCATTTTCTTCACTTAACCCTCTTTGTCTTATATAAAAGAGTTGTTCATCTGATATTTTTGAAGTTGTAGCTTCATGTTCTATTTTCGAACTGGCATTTCTTACTTCTTGATATGGGTAAGTATGGGCTGAACAGGTATTTCCTATAAGTAAAGAGTCACATTGTGAAAAGTTTCTAGAATTTTTAGCATCCTTTGCAACTCTTACTAATCCTCTATAGGCATTTGAACCATGCATTGCTGAAATACCTTTTGAGATAATAGTTGATTTTGTATTTTTACCTATATGCATCATTTTAGTACCAGTATCTGCTTGTTGAGCTAGGGAAGTAAGTGCTACTGAATAAAATTCTCCTACACTATTATCACCTTTTAAAACACATGAAGGATATTTCCATGTAATTGCAGACCCCGTTTCAACTTGTGTCCATGATATTTTTGAATTATCACCTTTACAAATACCTCTTTTAGTTACAAAGTTTAAAATACCACCCTTACCATCTTTATCCCCTGGATACCAGTTTTGGATTGTTGAATATTTTATTTGTGAATTCTTAAGTGCTACTAATTCTACAACTGCTGCATGAAGTTGTCTATTATCTCTCATTGGAGCAGAACAGCCTTCATTATATGAAACATAAGAATCATCATCACAGATTATTAGTGTTCTTTCAAATTGCCCAGTATTTAAGGCATTGATTCTAAAATAAGTTGATAACTCCATTGGACATCTAGTTTTTGGTGGAATATACACAAAACTTCCATCTGTAAATACAGCACTGTTTAAACAGGCAAAATAGTTATCTCCTGCTGGGACAACAGAAGCAAGATATTTTTGTAATAGTTCAGGGTGCTTATTTGCAGCATCACTAATTGAACAAAATATTATTCCTAACTCTTCTAACTCTTTATGAAAAGTTGTTTTAACAGATACTGAATCAAATACAGCATCAACTGCAACACCTGCTAGCATTTTTTGTTCTTCAAGTGGAATTCCAAGTTTTTCATAGGTTTTTAAAATACTTGGATCTACTTCATCTAAAGAATCTAATTCTTTTTTTGGAGCCGAATAGTATGAAATGTCTTGATAATCTATTTTATCTATTTGTAAACTTGACCATTCAGGTTCTTCCATTGTAAGCCATTTTTTATAAGCTTTCAAACGAAAATCACAAAGCCATTGTGGTTCATTTTTCTTTTTTGATATAGCTTTTATAACATCTTCATTCAAACCATTTGGAAATGTATCTGAATTTACAATGGTTTCAAAGCCTAATTTGTAGTCATTTTTTATAACATTTTGAATTTTATTATTACTCATAATCTCTCCAATTCTAAATAGGACTAATATTGTCCTATTTGTAAATTTAACATATATATATTAATTAGCTGTTTAGTAATTTATATAACTTTATCTTTTAATCTTAGATTAAACTATAGAGTTTATTTATAAATAAATTTAGCTATTCTATTTAATTAAGACAATTTTTATCCTATTTCTTTTATAATTCCAAAAAAAGTATAAAAAAGCTATAATTTTACGGAATAGCATTTGCATATGAATAAAGAAAAAGATAGGAATTAAAATATGGAAGTTTACTTAGATAACAATGCCACTACAAAAGTTGATCCAGAAGTTTTTAAAGCGATGGAGCCATTTTTTTGTCACATTTATGGAAATCCAAACTCTTTACATAAATTTGGAGCAGGAACACACCCTAAAATGGTTGAGGCATTAAATTACTTATATGAAGGTATAAATGCAGCTGATGCTGATGATATAATAATCACTGCAAATGCAACTGAAAGTATTAATACTGTTATAAAAGGTATTTGGATTGATAAAATTTTAAATGGTAATAAAAATCACATAATTACTTCAGAAGTAGAACATCCAGCTGTTACTGCAACCTGTAGATTTTTAGAATCACAAGGTGTAAATGTAACTTATTTACCTGTAAATGAAGATGGTACATTAGATGCTTCTTTAGTAAAAGAACATATAAAAGAAGAAACAGCACTTGTCTCTATTATGTGGGCAAACAATGAAACTGGTAAAATCTTTCCAATAAAAGAAATTGGGGCAATTTGTAAAGAAGCAGGAGTTGCTTTCCACACAGATGCAACACAAGCAATTGGAAAGATTCGAGTTGATGTACAAGCCTGTAATGTAAACTACTTGTCTTTTTCAGCACATAAATTCCATGGACCAAAAGGTATAGGTGGAACATATGTTCAAAAAGGTTTTGAATTGACTCCACTTTTACATGGTGGTGAACAAATGGGTGGACATAGAGCTGGAACAGTTGATGTTGCTTCTATGGTTGGTATGGGTTTAGCTATGAAACTTGCAACTTCAGAAATAGCATTGGCTTATGAAGAGAATCATGTAAGAAAATTAAGAGATAAATTAGAAAATGCAATTTTAGAAATACCAGAAACATTAGTTATTGGTGGAAAAGAAAATAGAACTCCAAATACAACTTTAATCTCATTTAGAGGTGTTGAAGGTGAATCTATGCTTTGGGATATGAACCAAAAAACAATAGGTGCATCAACTGGAAGTGCCTGTGCAAGTGAAGATTTAGAAGCAAATCCAGTTATGAATGCTTTTGGAAGTGATAGTGAATTGGCTCATACAGGTGTTAGATTCTCTTTAAGTAGATTTAATACTGAAGAAGAGATTGATTATGCGATTACTGTGATTAAAAATGCTGTAAATAGATTAAGAAATATTTCTAGTTCTTATGCTTATACACCAAAAGATCACGTTTCACAATTATAAAAATATTAAAAGGAATATAAAATGGCTAAAAATGATTTAATAAGCGGTTCAATTTGGGATGAATACTCAAATCAAGTAATAAGAAGAATGGATGAACCAACTCACCAAGGTGAGATTACAGAAGAGATGGCTAAAGATGCTGGTGGAAAATTAATCGTTGCAGATTTTGGAGCTGAATCATGTGGTGATGCTGTAAGATTATATTGGGTTGTTAATGAAACAACTGATGTAATTGTAAATTCTAAATTCAAATCTTTTGGATGTGGAACTGCAATCGCTTCTTCTGATGTTATGGCTGAATTATGTATAGGAAAAACTGTTGATGAAGCAATTAAAATTACAAATATTGATGTTGAAAAAGCATTAAGAGATCATCCAGATGTTCCTGCTGTTCCACCTCAAAAAATGCACTGTTCAGTTATGGCATATGATGTTATTAAAAAAGCTGCATCAACATATAAAGGTGTTGATATGGAATCTTTAGAATCTGAGATTATAGTTTGTGAATGTGCAAGGGTTTCATTAGCAACTTTACAAGAAGTTATTAAATTAAATAATTTACAGACTGTTGAAGAAGTAACTGATTATACAAAAGCTGGAGCATTTTGTAAGTCATGTATCAAGCCAGGTGGACATGAAGCAAAAGATATCTATTTAGTAGATATTTTAAAAGATGTTCATGCTGAAATGGACCATGATAAATTAAAACAAGCAGCAGATGCAAGTGCAGCTGGACAATCAAGTTTTGATAAAATGACAATTGTTCAAAGAATTAAAGTAATTGATGAAGTTTTAGATGGTGAAATTAGACCAATGCTTGCAATGGATGGTGGAAATATGGAGATTATTGATATTAAAGAAAATACTCCTCATTATGATATTTATATTAGATACTTAGGTGCATGTAATGGATGTGCATCTGGAGATACAGGAACACTTTACGCTATTGAGTCTGTATTAAAACAAAAAGTAGATGAAAATATTAGAGTTTTACCAATCTAATCAAAAAGTAATATGAATTAAAAAGGGGAAAGAGTTTCTTTCCCCTTTTTTAGTATTTGATATATACAGTTTTTGTAGTTGTATAAAAATCACTTGCTGTATATGATTTTTCCCTTGAACCATAAGATGAACTTTTTCTACCACCAAATGGTACATGATTATCCATTCCAGCTGTTGGAAGATTTATCATTACATTTCCTATTTCTGCATCATGTTTAAACTGCATAGATTTTTTTAAATCATTTGTAATAATTCCACCTGATAATCCAAATTCTGTATCATTTAATACTTCAATTGCCTCATCATAATCTTTTACTTTTATTACACAAGCAATAGCTGCAAACATCTCTTCTTGGTTTATTCTCATAGAAGATTTTCCATCTATAAATAGCGCAGGTGAGAAATAAAATCCTTGGGTATCAGTTTTTATAGCTTCTCCTCCACAAACTAAAGTAGCTCCTTCTTCTTGTCCAAGTTTGATATACTCTAAGTTAGCATCTAATTGTTTTTTGTCAATACAAGGTCCAATTTGACTTGATGGATTCATAGCATTTCCTACAACTAATGATTGCATTTTATTTTTAAAAGCACTTATAAACTCTTCATAAATACCTTCTGTAACAATTAGTTTTGAACAAGAAGTACACTTTTGACCATTTGCATTATAAGCGCCTTTTATAGAAGCTTCAACTGCTGTATTAATATCTGCATCATCAAGTATTATAAGTGAATTTTTACTTCCCATTTCTAATTGTAATTTAGTCATAGAATCAATAGATTTTTTAGCAAGTTCTTTACCAACAGCAACAGAACCTGTGAAAGTTATTCCTTGCACTTTTTTTGATTGTGCTAAAGTATCACCTATTACTCCACCTTGCCCAAATGTCAATGAAAATACACCTTTAGGTAGTTTTGTTGAGTCAATTATTTTAGCTAGTATATAGGCAATTGCTGGAGTATTACTTGATGGTTTTAATATCACGCTATTTCCATAGGCTAGGGCAGGGGCTATTTTCCAAGCTGGAATTGCTAATGGATAGTTCCAAGGTGTAATGACACCAATTACACCTATTGGTTCATGTATTACTTCTATATCAACATTATCTCTTGGTGAATCCATAAATGCACCTTTCATTCTAATAGCTTCTGCTGCAAAATAATTAAAAAATTCAGCTGATTTTACAACTTCATCTATTGCTTCTTTTATTGGTTTTCCAGCTTCCCTTGCTATTATTTCACCAAAGTAATCTTTATTATCAAGAAGTTTAATTGCTATATCTTTTAATACTTCTTCTCTTAATGAGATTGAAGATTTTGCCCAAGACTTTTGTACTTTTGAAGCAAACTCAACAGTTTGTGATACATGCTCATAACTTCCTTTATAATAAGTTGATACTATATCTGCAATATCAGAAGGATTTATATTCTGTGCAGTTTCATCACTTCCTTTCCATTCTCCACATATTAGGTTTTTCATTGGTTCATTTATATTTATTTCTAAATTATTAGATTTTATTATTTCATTTTGATTTAAATTTTTCATTTTTTCCCCTTGAATATTATTATAACATTATAATGACTTAAAACTTAGGCAAAACTTAAAGATTATAATGTTATAACAAATTTTGAGAGTGAAATATTTATTCTAAAGATGAATTAAATTCATCTTTAAAATTTGTTAGATTTGATTTGATTTTTTTGAAAGTGTTCTCTGTACAGCGTCTTTCCAGCCTGCATAAAGGTCGTATCTTTTTTCTTCACTAATAGTAGGTTTGAATTCTTTTTCTAGCTTCCAGCCTTTTGAGAACTCTTCTTTTAAAGGATAAAATCCTGCTTTCATTCCAGCAAGCCAAGCAACGCCAAGTGCAGTTGTTTCAAGTATTTCAGGTCTATCAACTGAAGTTCCTAACATATCAGATAAAAATTGAACAGTATAATCTGAAGCTGACATTCCACCATCAATTCTTAAAACAGAGTTTTTAGCACAATCAATACACTCTCCAAAATTATTCCAATCACTATACATAGCTTCTAATAAATCTTTAGTTTGATAGGCTACACTTTCTAAAGCAGCTTTTGCAAAATCTTCAGGTCCTGTATTTCTTGTAAGTCCATAAATAGCGCCTCTACACTGAGTATCCCAATAAGGAGCAGCAAGTCCTGTGAATGCAGGTACAAAATAGAGTTGCTCTGTTGGATCAGCATTGAGTGCTAGTTCTTGAGCCTCTTTTGAGCTTTTTATGATTTTTAACCCATCCCTTAGCCATTGGACAACGGCACCAGCTATAAAAATTGAACCTTCTAAGGCATAAGTTGTTTGACCATTAAATCTATATGCAATAGTTGTAAGCAGTCTATTTTTTGATAAAATCATATTTGAGCCAATATTTAAAATAGCAAAACACCCAGTTCCATAAGTAGATTTTACCATTCCTGGTTCAAAACAAGCTTGCCCTATAAGTGCAGCTTGTTGATCTCCTGCAACTCCATTGATAGGTACTTCTTTTCCAAAATACTCTTTACTAATATTTGCAAAATCATCTGCACAATCTTTAACTTCGGGTAACATACCCATTGGAATATCTAAAAGGGTACAAATCTCTTTGTCCCATTCATTTGTTTTTATGTTGTATAACATTGTTCTAGCAGCATTTGTAGCATCTGTAACATGGCTTTTTTTATTACTTAATTTCCAGATTAAAAAAGTATCAACTGTTCCGAATAATAAATCTCCATTAAGAGCTTTTTCTTTAGCACCTTTAACATTTTCTAAAATCCATTTTAATTTCATAGCAGAAAAATAAGGGTCAAATAATAAACCAGTTTTTTCTCTAATCATCTTTTCGTGTCCTGCTTCTTTAAAGACATCGCACTCTTTTGATGTTCTTCTATCTTGCCATACAATTGCATTATAAACTGCTTTTCCTGTATGTTTATCCCATACAACAGTTGTCTCTCTTTGATTAGTTATTCCAATAGATACAATATCTTCTATACTAGCATTCGCATCTTTTAATACATTTTTACAGCTATTTAAAACTGTATTAAATAAATCCTCAGGATTATGCTCAACCCAACCAGAATGAGGGAAGTGTTGAGGAAACTCTTCTTGCGAAATTTTTTCTATTTTCATTTGTTTATTAAATAGAATTGCTCGGCTAGAAGTTGTACCTTGATCTATTGATAGTATGTATTTCATTTATTCTCACTTTAGAGTAACAAAAGTTGAGACATACTCAACTTTTGTTTAGATTTATAAAATTATTTCCAAGATTTGATTAATTCATCATAAGAAATAGTTACTGGTGCTGGTTTTTCATTAGCTAATTTAGGTTTTGGAGCACCTGGTTGTTTTAGCCAATATTCAGCAGTTTTCTTTTCATTAAGTTTTGGTCCAATATCACCTTGGATACCAGCTCTTTCAATTCTTGATAGAATTTTCTCTTGAGCTAAACAAAGTGAATCTAAAGCCTCTTGTGCAGTTTTTGCACCTGATGATGCATCACCAATATTTTGCCACCATAATTGTGCCAATTTTGGATAATCAGGTACATTAGTTCCTGTTGGAGTCCATTGTGTTCTTGCAGGAGATCTGTAAAATTCAACTAAACCACCAAGTTTTGGAGATCTTTGTGTAAATGATTTATCATTAATACTAGATTTTCTTATAAATGTTAAACCAAAATGTGATTTTTTAACATCAACTGTTTTTGATGTAACAAATTGTGCATATAACCAAGCAGCTTGAGCTCTTTTTAGAGGTGTTGATTTCATTAAAGTCCAAGAACCAACATCTTGATAACCAACTTTCATTCCTTCTTTCCAATAAGCACCATGTGGTGATGGAGCCATTCTCCATTTTGGAGTACCATCAGCATTTACAACTGGAAGACCTTTTTTTACCATATCTGCTGTAAAAGCTGTATACCAGAAAGCTTGTTGTGCAACTTCACCTTGTGCAGGAACAGGTCCAGCTTCAGAGAATACCATACCAGCAGCACTTGGTGGAGCATATTCTTTCAACCATTTGTTGTATTTTTCAATAGAATAAACAGCAGCTGGTGAGTTTGTAGCTCCCCCTCTATCCATACAAGAAGCAACTGGTTGAGATTTTTCATTTACTCTAATTCCCCATTCATCTACTGGAAGTCCATTTGGTAAACCAGGATCACCCTCTCCAGCCATTGACATCCAAGCATCAGTAAATCTCCAACCTAATGAAGGATCTTTTTTACCATAATCCATATGTCCATAAACTTTTTTACCATCGATTACTCTTCCTGTAAAGAATTCTGCAATATCTTCATATGCAGACCAGTTAACTGGAACGCCTAATTCATAACCATATTTTGCTTTAAAATCAGCCATATTTTTTGGGTCCGTGAACCAATCATATCTAAACCAATAAAGGTTAGCGAACTGTTGATCTGGTAACTGATATAGTTTTCCATCAGGAGCAGTTGTAAAAGATAATCCCATAAAATCGTCTAAATCTAAGTTTGGATTTGTAACAGCTTTACCGTCACCTTTCATCCAATCAGTTAAATTTCTAACTTGTTTATATCTCCAATGTGTACCTATTAAATCAGAATCATTTACATAAGCATCATAAATATTTTGCCCTGTTTGCATTTGTGTTTGTAGTTTTTCAATAACATCACCTTCCCCAATGAGGTCATGAATAACTTTTATTCCTGTAATATCGTAAAATGCTTTTGCCAAAGTTTTACTCTCATATGAGTGAGTTGTAAGACTTTCAGATACAACTTTTATAGTCATACCTTTATAAGGTTTTGCAGCATCTTTAAACCAAGTAAGCTCATCTTTTTGTTGAGCTTTTGTCAATGATGAAGGTTGAAATTCATCAATCCATTTATTCATATCTGCACTAAAAGCACAACTACTTAGTCCTAATATTCCTACTACAAGTGAAGTAGTAATCTTATTTTTTATTTTCATTCTTTTCCCCTTCTTAAGTTAAATTGTTATAAATAAAATAAAATTTGATAATTTTATTTTAGTATTTTTATACCCAGCGAAAAACTGCTATAGCATAAAAAAGACAAAGAACCATTCCCCCGTAAATTGGAGTACCAAACATTGCTAAATAGCCAAGGCAAATAAATGCCGAGCCTAAAAGACTTAGAAAAAGTCGATCACCAGGAGTGGTTTTTATTCGTAAAATTCCTACTCTTGGTGCCTGCGGCCACTTAATGGCCCAGATAGTCATGATTATAAGTGCAACAAAGATACAAATGAAAAATATTGCAGTTCCACTTGTCCAAGCCATCCATGATAAATTCATACTAAACCTCCTTAAACTCGTCCAAGAGATAAACCCTTGGCAATGTGATTACGAACAAAATATATAACTATGGCACCAGGAACAAGTGTTAAAACACCTGCTGCTGCTAGAACGCCCCAATCAACTCCAGAAGCTGATATTGTTTTTGTCATAGTTACTGCTATTGATTTGGCATTAACAGCTGTTAATGTTCTACTTAAAAGTAATTCAACCCAAGAGAACATAAAACAGAAAAATGCACAAACACCAATACCAGAAGCAATTAATGGAGTGAAGATTTTTGTAAAAAATCCAAAAAAACTAAATCCATCAATATATGCAGTTTCATCTATTTCTTTTGGTACACCACGCATAAAGCCCTCCAAAATCCAAACAGATAATGGAACATTGAATAATGTATGAGCTAAAGCCACCGCAATATGTGTATCAAATAAACCAACACTTGAATAAAGTTGAAAGAATGGCAGCGCAAATACAGCAGGTGGTGCCATTCTGTTAGTTAATAACCAAAAGAACAAATGCTTATCTCCTAAAAATCTATATCTCGAAAAAGCGTATGCTGCTGGAAGTGCTACTAAAACAGAAATAACCGTATTCATTACAACATATATCATTGAGTTGATATATCCCCAATACCAAGTAGGGTCTGTAAATATAACAATATAATTATGAAAAGTAAGATCATTAGGAAAAAGTGAAAAAGTTCCCAATATCTCTTCATTTGTTTTAAAACTCATATTTACTAACCAATAAACAGGTAACATCAAAAAGATAATATATATAAGCATAATAGTAGGAGATTTACTGCTAAAAAAGCCTTTTTTAATTGCTGTACTCATAAATTACTCCTCTTCTTTATCTATGTTTGTCATGATTGTAAAAAATGCCCAACATGTTAATAGTATCACTAGAAAATATATTAGTGAAAAAGCTGCTGCTGGTCCTAAATCAAACTGACCAATTGCTGTTTTAACTAAATCTATAGATAAAAATGTAGTAGAATTTCCAGGCCCACCACCTGTTACAACCATAGGTTCAGTATAAATCATAAAACTATCCATAAATCTAAGCAAACTAGCAATTAGCAATACTCCCATCATTTTAGGAAGTTGGATATATCTAAAAACACTCCATTTTGAAGCTTGGTCGATTTTTGCTGCTTGGTAATAAGCTGATGGAATTGATTGTAATCCTGCATAACAAAGTAAAACAACTAACGAAGTCCAATGCCATACATCCATTACAATTATTGTAACCCATGCATCAAGTACATTTTGGGTGTAGTTATAATCAATCCCCATTGATACTAAAGTATGACCCAAAAGTCCAATATCAGTTCTTCCAAATATTTGCCAAATAGTACCAACAACATTCCAAGGAACAAGTAGTGGAAGAGCAACTAATATTAAACAAGCTGATGACCAAAACCCTTTTTTAGGCATATGTAAAGCAATAAAAATACCAAGAGGAATCTCTATTGCTAAAATAATTCCTGTAAAAAGTATCTGTCTTCCTAATGCTGCATGAATTCTCTCTGAGTGAAGAACTTCTTCAAACCATTGTAATCCAGCAGGGAAAAATACATTATTTCCAAAGGTATCTTGAACTGAATAATTAACAACTGTCATTAAAGGAATAACAGCTGAAAAACCAACAAGGATTAGTACTGGAAGTACAAGAAACCATGCCTTTTGATTTACAGTTTTTTTCATAGTGCTTCTCCTTGGACTATCCAATCATTTTCATATACATTGATTTTTTCTAAATCAAAAGTCATGCTACTCATTGTTGAAGTGATTTTTGTATCTTCTGAAACTATTATATTTATATTATTATCTTTGTATTTTGCTCGTACAATCTTATGGTGAGCCACATCTTCTATCCTGGTAATATCTATTTTGATTCCCTCTCCATCTTCACAAAGGTTTATGAATTCAGGTCTTATTCCTAATTGAATCACACCTTCTAAATCTTTATATTTAGAATTTAATTCAATTGCATAATCATCTAAAGTTGCTATGTTTCCATTAATTTTCACATCAAAAAGATTCATTCCTGGTGAACCAATAAAATATCCCACAAAGGTATGTGCTGGTTTTTCAAATAACTCTTCTGGAGTTCCTATTTGTAAAACAATTCCTTGGTTCATAACTACAACCTTATCAGCAAAGGTTAAAGCTTCTGTTTGGTCATGAGTTACAAATATCATTGTATGTTTTAGCTCTTTGTGTAAAGCTTTTAATTGAGTTCTTAATTCCCATTTCATATGAGGGTCAATCACAGTTAAAGGTTCATCAAATAAAATTGCATTTACATCTTCTCTTACCATTCCTCTACCTAAAGATATTTTTTGTTTGGCATCAGCTGTTAAACCACTTGCTTTATTATCCAAAATATCTTCAACTTTTATTGCTTTTGCAATAGCATCAACTCTTTGTTTGATATATTCAGGCTTTTCTTTTCTATTTTTTAAAGGAAATTCTAGATTTTGTCTGACTGTCATTGTGTCATAGACAACGGGGAATTGAAATACTTGGGCAATATTTCTATGTGCTGTATCTTCATTTGTAACATCTTTATCATCAAATAGAATTTTTCCCTCCGATGGAGTTATAATTCCAGATATAATATTTAGTAAAGTTGATTTTCCACATCCAGAAGGTCCAAGTAGGGCATAAGCTGCTCCATCTTCCCACTCATGATTTAAAGGTTGTAATACATAATCTTTATCTGAAATTGGATTTTCCATATAACTATGGGCTAAGTTTGAAAGAGTTATTTTTGCCATTTCTTCTCCTTCTATCTTTCTTCTACATAAGAGGCAGTTTTAACTAAATCGCCATCATGAGAAAATACAAAAATATGACGAGTATCTAAATACACTGATATTTCTGAGTTATATTCTAAGTCATGTACTCCATGAACTAGACCAATCCAATTGTCTTCTTTATGTTGCATATGTAAAAAAGTCTCAGATCCTGTTATTTCTGTAACATCTAAGTGAGCTGAGAATTCAATTGCAGTTTCTGATTTTTTTGTAAGTTCTAGGTGATTTGGTCTAAAGCCTGCTAGATATTTTCCATCTTTTATATCTTTTAGCCCATTTGTAGCAAGTGCTTTTTGTCTATCTCCATAATAAAAGTAATCACCTTCTTTTTTTATATTTAAAAAATTCATTGAAGGGTTTGAGAAAACTTTTGCTGTAATAGCGGTATTTGGTTTGTGATAAACTTTTGTAGTTTCATCAAATTGTGTTATTTTACCTTCCCATAAGGTCACAACATTTCCACCTAATAAAAGTGCTTCTTCTGGTTCAGTTGTAGCATATACAAAAATTGCTCCAGATTTTTCAAACATTTTAGGAATCTCTTCTCTTAGTTCTTCTCTTAATTTGTAATCCAAGTTTGCAAGGGGTTCATCTAATAGTACCAATCCAGAACCTTTTACTAGTGAACGAGCTAGTGCGCATCTTTGTTGTTGCCCACCTGATAATTCTAAGGGTTTTCTATCTAACATATTTGTTAAACGCATAAGTGCAGCTGTTTCTCTAACTGCTTTGTCTATCTCATCTGAATCTTTTTTCATTATTCTCAAAGGTGCTGCAATATTTTCATATACACTCATTGAAGGATAATTGACAAATTGCTGATAGACCATCGCAACTTTTCTATCTTGAACTCTCATTCTAGTAACATCTTTCCCTTCCCACAGAATTTTTCCTGTTGTAGGTACATCCAATCCTGCCATTATTCTCATCAAGGTTGTTTTTCCTGATAAGGTTCTACCTAGAAGTACATTCATTGTACCTTTTTGTAGTGTTAGGTTTGTATTATAAATATGAGTTTGTCCATCAACTTTCATTGACACATTCTCAAGTTCTAATGACATTCAATCTCCTTGCTACAATTCTTATATTTATAAAATTATCAATGTAATAATTTTTACATCATAACATTATAATGTTGTCTTTAATAGTGACGTATAGAATTTTAAAGTATGCTTAAAAAGGTAACCATTTTTTTGTCTTTAATTAAAATCTTTTTCATCTTTAAACGTAGCAATAAAATAGCATTGCGATACGATGGTAGCTTGCTTGCTTTGACCTTATAAATTACTTAAAGTGGATTTTAAAAATTGTAAAAAAGTAGTTGTTTTTTAAGCTGAAGTTTTAAGAAGCATTTTTTATTATTATAATTTATTTAATATTCTTTTTATAGTTATATCATTATAATGTCTTCAACAACATTATAACCTTATAATGTAATCTATTTAAGGATAGTAAGATTATGGAAAGTAATAAATATGACATTATTATAATAGGTGGAGGAGCAACCGGAAGTGGAACAGCTTTAGATGCCGCATCAAGAGGCTTTACAACTTTAGTATTAGAAAAAAATGATTTTGCTGAAGGAACTAGTTCTAGAAGTACAAAACTAGTACATGGTGGAGTTCGTTATTTGGAAGCCGCTGTGAAGGGCTTGAATATGGACCAATTCAATTTAGTAAAAGAGGGATTAAAAGAGAGATCAAGACTTTTGAAAAATGCTCCTCACTTATGTTCTAGACTTACCCTTGTAACTCCTATATATAAATGGTGGGAATTACCTTATATGTTTATAGGTTTGAGTTTATATGATTTTGTATCAGGAAGAAGAGGTCTTGGTAGAAGTTCAATTGTATGTAAAGATAAGATGATAAATAACTTTCCAAGTATCAAAAAAAATGCCTTAGTAGGTGGAGTTAAATATTATGATGGAAGTTTTAATGACTCACGATTGAATGTAACACTACTTAAAACAGCTCAAAAGTTTGGGGCTGATTGTAGAAATTATAGTGAAGTTGAAGAGTTCTTATACGAAGAGGGAAAAATTTCTGGGGTAAAAGTAAGAAATAAAATTACAGATGAAACTTATATTGTAAACTCAAAAGTTATAATAAATGCAACGGGAGCATTTTCTGATAAGGTAAGAACTTTAGATAATAAAGAAGCAAAAAAAATGCTTGACTTAAGTTCTGGTATTCATATTGTATTAGACAAAAAGTATTTGCCTTCTGATGAAGGTTTGATGATTCCAAAAACTGAAGATGGAAGAGTTTTATTTATACTTCCTTGGATGGGTAAATGTTTAGTTGGAACTACAGATGAAAAAACAACTCTAAGTGAACATCCAGAGGTTTCTGCTGAAGATATAAAATATATATTAAAACACTTAGAAATATATTTTGATTTAAAAATTGATGAAAGTGAAATATTATCGTCATGGTGTGGAATAAGACCATTAGTAGCAGCGCCTAAAAATGCCTCAACAAAAAGTATTGTAAGAGAGCATATTATTATTAGCTCTGATTCTGGCTTAGTTAGTATTTTAGGTGGCAAATGGACAACTTATAGAAAGATGTCAGAAGAGCTTGTTGATTATGTGACTTCTAAATTTGCTTTAGAAAACAAAGAGTGCCAAACAAAAAAATTAAAATTAATAGGAAGTGAAAACTTTACAAAAGAGATGCAAGTTGATTGTTTAGATGAAGATATTAAAAAATATTTGATTAAAATGTATGGTGATAAAGCAAATGATGTTTTAAGTTGTACTAAAAAAATAGAGAGATTACATAAAGACTATGCACATACAAATGCAGAATTAATTTATACTATTAAAGAAGAATTTGTACAAAAACCTATGGATTATATAGTAAGAAGAACATCTTTGGCCTTGATTGATAAAAAAGCTGCAAAAGAGATTTTAGACAAAGTATTAGAAATAATGCAAAAAGAGTTAAATTGGGATGAAAAAAGAGTAAATATTGAAAAAGAAAAATCTTTGGAGTTATTAAATAATTCATTATAACAAATATTAAGTGCACTTTAAAATTGAATTATGTAATATGCAATAATAAATAGAATATATTGTTATAATATATTACAAATCAATATTTATCTTAAAAGGAAATACTTTTGTTTGCTAAAAATGGTATACCATTATATCTTCAATTAAAAGAGAAATTATTGGAAGATATTAAGTTAAATTACAAAGCTGATGATATTATACCAGCTGAGGGCAAACTTGAAGAGAAATATCAAGTAAGTAGAATAACTGTAAGAAAAGCTATTGAAGAACTAGAGCGAGAAAATGTAGTTATTAAAAAACAAGGTAGAGGAACTTTTGTACAAGAAAAGAAAGTACTTTATGATGCAAATTCTATTGGTTCTTTAACTCAAAGGTTAGAAAAACAAAAACATCTTCTTACTACAAAATCTATATCTTTTGAAATAATTGAAGAGGGTGAAGAACATTTTGTAAAAGATATGCTAAATTGTGAGAAGCTACTGTGTATTAGAAGAACAAGATTATTGAATGAAGTTCCATTTGCCTTGATGATAAACTATTTTGATGTAAATACTGTACCTGACATTGAAAAAAAATTAAATCTTGAATCATTGTATGCCTTTTTAAAAGAAGAGTATAACATCGAGTTTTACAATGCAGAAGAGATAGTAGAAGCAAAAGCTGCAAATAAAGATGAAGCCAAAAGGTTAAATGTAAAAGAAGGTTTTCCCCTATTATCTTTAAAAAGACTCTCATATGATACAAGTAATAAGCCAATAGAGTACTCAAATTTAGTTATTAAATCAGATATGTATAAACATAAGATAATTTTATCAAATGATAAAATGTCAAATATATAAATCAAAGGAAATGATTATTGTTTAGTAAAAATGGTATTCCATTATATGTACAATTAAAAAATAAATTACTAAAAGATATTCAAGCTAATTATAAAGCAGGAGATCTGTTTTCTCCTGAAATAAAGCTAGAAAAAGAGTATGAAGTAAGTAGAATAACTGTAAGAAAAGCAATTGAGTTACTTGAAAGAGATAATATCTTAGAGAGAAAACAAGGCTCAGGTACTTTTATAAAAGAGCAAAAAATTCTTTATGATGCAAATTCTATTGGTTCTTTAACTCAAAGATTAAACAAACAAAATCATAAACTAACTACTAAATCAATTGAATTCTTAGTTATAAAAAAAGAACATTATGTAAAAGAGTTATTAAAATGTGATACTTTATTATGCATAAAAAGATTTAGAGAGATGGATGGTATTCCTTTTGCTTTGATGTTAAATTATTTAGATTTTGACAAAGTTCCAAATCTAAAGAAAAAGTTTAATATAGAATCTTTATATACCTTTTTAAAAGATGAATACAATATAGAGTTTTACAATGCCCAAGAGACAGTGGAAGCAAAAGATTCTACAAAAGAAGAAGCCGAAAAATTAGGTATAAAAGAGGGCTCATCACTTTTATCTTTACATAGATTATCTTTTGATAAAGAGAATAATCCTGTGGAGTATTCAGATATTTTAATCAAAGCAAATATGTATAAACACCAAATCACACTTTCAAATGACAAAATCTCAAATTATTAATTAAATCTTGCAAATCCCATCATAATAAATCTTTTGCTATAATGCAAAAAAATTTATGGCAGATTATAAAGGATAGATTTAATGGCAAATGACCAAATTTTAAAAAATACAAATGCAAAGCTTTTAGATGAATTTAATGCTTCAGTTATGTTTGATAAAGAGTTATATGCTCAAGACATAAAAGGTTCAATTGCTCACTCACAAATGTTAAAAGAACAAGGTATTTTGACAAAGAAAGACCAAGAAGATATTGAAAACGGGCTACTTCAAGTAAAAGAAGAGATAGAATCAGGAAAGTTTGAATTTAAAATAGAACATGAAGATATTCATATGGCAGTTGAGAGTAGGTTAACTGAAATAATCGGAGAAGCTGGAAAAAGATTGCACACAGCAAGAAGTAGAAATGATCAAGTTGCTACTGACTTTAGATTGTATGTTCAAGATAAAAACTTATCAATTAAATCACAGTTAAAAGAGCTTGTAAATACTTTTGTAGAAGTTGCTAAAAAGCACACTGAGACTTTAATTCCTGGTATGACTCACTTACAACATGCTCAACCAATTAACTTTGGATATCATTTATTAGCTTATGCAAATATGTTTAAAAGAGATTTTGAAAGATTTGAAAGCTCATATGAGAGAAATAATTACTGTCCTTTAGGAAGTGCAGCACTTGCTGGAACTCCACATAATATAAATAGATTTTCTACTTCTGAGAAACTAGGATTTAACTCTCCAACAATAAGTGCTCTTGATACAGTTTCTGATAGAGACTTTGCTTTAGAAATTTTATTTAATATAAGTACAGCAATGATGCATATAAGCAGAATATCTGAAGAGTTAGTTACTTGGTCATCTTATGAGTTCCAATTTGTAAGAATGAGTGATGAGTATGCAACAACATCTTCAATCATGCCACAAAAGAAAAATCCTGATGTTCCTGAATTATTAAGAGGAAAAACTGGAAGAGTTTATGGAAATCTAGTTTCATTATTCACAGTTATGAAAGGTTTACCACTAGCTTATAATAAAGATACACAAGAAGATAAAGAGGGAGTTTTTGATTCTGTTAAGACTATTGAAATCTCTATTTCTATTTTAAATGAAGTTATAAAAACTATGATAGTAAATGTAGAGAAAATGGCAAACGCTTGTAAAATAGGACATTTAAGTGCTACTGATTTAGCTGATTATTTAGTTCAAAAACAAGCTATGCCTTTTAGAACTGCTTATTATATTACTAAAGATGTGGTGGCGGTTGCAAATTCTTTAAATAAAGATATTAGTGAATTAAGCCTTGAAGAAATTAGATCTGCTAATGATGAGGTAAAAAATATTGATGAAGAGATTTTGATGTATTTAGATTTAAAAGCTTCTATGAATGCAAGAACATCTTTTGGTGGAACATCTACTAAAAATACAAAAGAGCAAATCGAGATATTTGAGAAGTGGTTAAAAAATTAGATGATTTAAAATCATCTAATTTTTAGTTTAGGAATTCTCTAGATGTAGAGTATAGTGCTTGGATATCAGTTTTACCAATAAAGCCATCAACACCAATTTGTTTCATTTTATTTTTAACAGCATCTGTTGTCATAGATGAGTTTACAATAACAGGGATATTAGCATATTTATTACTTGATTTTATAAATTGTGCAACTTGGAATCCATCAGTTTCTGGCATTTCAATATCAGTAATTACTAAACCAACTTCTTCTGGGTTAATTTCTCTAATTCTATCTAATAAATCTGCACCATTATTATAAATTTCATATTTCAAATTTGCTTTTTTGAAAAATTTTCTTAAAACTTCTCTTGCTACATTTGAATCTTCCGCTGCTAAAACAACCTTTTTAGTAGTAAATGGAGCTTCAATATATTTATTCATAACATCATCGCCATCATTTACCCAACCAAGGTCTTTTAATAATTGCTCTGCATTAAATACTGTACATAATTCATCTTTATCATGTACTTTCACATATGTTGTATATGTGATTTTTGAATTTGTTTCTTCTGAATGTCTTAATTCATCAGTAGTTTTTTCAACTATATCAAGCATGTCTTTAATTAAAAAACCAACTTTTTTATGGTTGAATTCGCAGTAAATTATTAATTTATAATCAGCTAATTCAAGTGTTTTATTACCTAACCAAGCGTCAAGTTTTATTAAAGTAACTGGTTCCCCTCTAATAGTTGCAATACCTGCTATGATGTCAGTATCAGATGGAGTATCATTTATTGTTACTTCTTCAGTTATTACAAAAGCTTTTACTTTGGCAATATTAATTGCATAAATATTATTTTTACCAGTATAAAATACAGCTAATTGTTGCACATTTCTAAGATGCCCTTGAGTCATTTGCTCAACACTATTCATACCACTCATGTATTCCCTTTTTTGCAAATATTCTTATTATATTAATTTTTTTCTTATAGTTTATTGATTTTTTCTAATTAGCAATTATTTTTTGAATTGTAACAGAAGACATCATTAAACCAAAAGAACCAGTAACACCCTCAAAGCTGCCTTTTTCAATGCAATTTGGATTTTCACCTGAAAAGATTACTTTGAACTTCTTTTTAAAGCCTCTTTTTTTTAATTCATATCTGATTTTTCTAATAAATGGATCATTGTACGTATCCCAAATTGAAATATATTCAATCTTAGATGGATCGATTCTTTTTGCACTACCACTTGTACTTATAAGTTTATCGTAATATTTTTGAATTAGTCGAACTTTTGGTTTAATATCATCAATTGCATCCAAAATATACTCATATGAAGAAAAGTCAAATTCATCAACCCAAGATTCTGTAATCTTTTCATGTATGATTTGCACATTTGGGTACTTTTCTTTTAAAGCTTCAACTTTTACTCTTCCAATATTGCCTTCACTACCCATTTGTCTATTTAAATTTGATTCTTCATAAGTATCAAAATCTACTATAGTTATATTTGTTATTCCTGTTCTATAAAGTGAATCTAGCGCAAATGAACCAACTCCACCTACACCTAAAAGTATTATTTTTGTATTTTGAAACTTATCAAAATTATTATCTCCAAAAAGTTTTAGAGTTCTATCGTATTTTGACATACTACATCTTCTTTCGTAAATTTATTTTTTATTTTTTATTTTTTGGGTATTATAGCAGATTAAAATAGAAAATATATTTATGGAGAGGTTGATGGAAAAAGAACCAATGACAAATGTGGGGTATAAAAAAATTACAGGGGAATTGGATTTTTTAAAAAGTACTGAGCGTCCTGAAACTGTTATTGCCCTTGAAGAAGCAAGACAATTAGGGGATTTAAAAGAAAATGCTGAATATCATGCTGCAAAAGAAAAATTAAAATTAATAGATGTACAAATTGCAGAACTAGGTGCAGTATTAAGCAAAGCTGTAATTATTGATCCTACTTCTTTACCTCACGATAGAGTTTCATTTGGTTCAACTGTAAAATTAGTAAACACAGATACTGATGAAGAGTATGAGTACTCAATTGTAGGTGGTGTTGAATCTAATGCTGAAAAAGGAATGATTTCATTTAATTCACCTTTAGCTAAACAACTAATGGGAAAAGAAGAGGGTGATGAATTTAGTGCAACCTTACCAGGTGGAGTAAAAACTTTTGAAGTCTTGGAAGTATTTTACAAAGAACTTGAACTATAATGTTTAAATTAAACTTCTCATATTTTGCTTATGTTTCCTAGTATAAAAGAAAACGCTATTTTCATTGCAGACTCTCACTTCAATGAAAAAAGGTCTCAACTTTTAACTTTTTTTAAAAAATTAAAATCAAAAGAGATAGAGACTGAACAGTTATTTTTGATGGGTGATATGTTTGATTTTATCTCAGGAGAGAGTAAATATTTTATAAAAAGAAATAAAAAAGTAATCTCTTTAATAAATAAGTTATCACAAGATATTGAAATGATATATTTAGAAGGTAATCATGACTACAATTTGAAAAATTTATTCCCAAATGTGAAAATATACAAAAGAGAATCACAGCCTATTTTTATGAATTATCAAAACCAAGAAGTAGCTTTAAGTCATGGTGATATATTTGTAAATGATAAATTTTATGATGTTTATTGTAAATTTATTAGAAATCATATATTTTTACTTTTTATGAATGCAATTGATTTTAAAAATTTTATCTCTAAAAAGATATATTATGGTCTTTTAGGGAAGAATATTTGTCATAATATTAAAAGTTTTAAAGATATTGTTTCAAAAAGAGTTAAGCACTATGATGCAAAAATAATCATTGAAGGACATTTTCATCAAGGAAAAGAGTATATTATCGATGAAAAAAGATATAAAAACATACAATCTTTAACTTGTAGTAACGAATATGTAGTTTTAGTGAATAATGAATTTATAGGAAAAAGTTTATGAGTAATCTGACTTTTGTATTAATTGTTTTTTTAATTTTGATAGTTGTATTTTTATTGACTCTATTTTTTTATAAAGTTAAAAAGATAAAAAGAGTTATAGGTTCATACCATAAAGAAGATACAAAAAAATATATTAATACAAGACTTATAACTCTACCTTCATCATTTGAATCTTTGAGTAATAATACTTTGAGGGAAGAATCAAAAGAATTATTTGAAATTTTTAAATTACTAGATTATAAAAATAAACATGAGGAATATGAAAAAAAATCTTGGCACTCTTGGCAAATGAGTTTTTTAGTTGCTATGTACAAAAGAGATTTGGAACTTTTTTTACCAACATGTAATGATGTTTTTCATGAAGAAATACTAAAAGATAGTTTAGAAAATCTTCAAATATCACTAAAACAAATAATGGCAAAATATAAAAAAGAAGTACGAGTAGATAAATCAAAAGATATCTTATCCAAACACCTAATTTGGGAAGGCAAAGAAGTAGAAAGATTGATGTATTATTTGTACAAATATAAAAACACTAGTAAGGAAGGATAAGTTATAGCAGAGTTTAAAGTTGAAAGTAAATATAGCCCAGCTGGAGATCAACCCCTAGCAATAGAAAAATTAAGTGAATCAATACTTGCAGGTAATCAATATAATACGCTACTTGGAGTAACAGGTTCAGGTAAAACTTATACTATGGCAAAAGTTATTGAGAAAACTCAAAAACCAACTCTTATTATGACTCATAATAAAACTTTGGCGGCCCAACTATATAGTGAATTTAAATCTTTCTTTCCTAACAATCATGTGGAATATTTTATCTCTTATTACGATTACTATCAACCAGAAGCTTATATTCCAAGAAGTGATTTGTTTATAGAAAAAGACAGTTCTATAAACTCAGAACTTGAAAGAATGAGATTAAGTGCAACAGCTTCTTTACTCTCTTTTGATGATGTTATTGTAGTAGCTTCTGTCTCTGCAAACTATGGTTTAGGAAATCCAGCTGAATATAAATCTATGGTGCAAAAACTCTCCGTAGGGTTTGAATACTCACAGCGCACACTTTTAATGAAACTTGTTGATATGGGTTATAAAAGAAATGATAAGTTTTTTGACCGTGCAGATTTTAGAGTAAATGGAGATGTTATTGATGTATTTCCTGCTTATTGGCAAGATGAGTTTATTCGTGTAGAGTTTTTTGCAGATGAAGTTGAAGCAATTTCTATTCATGAATACATGACTAATGTCAAACAAAAAGATGTACAAGATGTAACAATTTATTCAGTAAATCCTTTTGTTGTAAATAGTGAAAACCTAGCAACTGCAGTAAAAAAAATAGAAGAAGAGTTAGAAGAGAGATTAGCCTTTTTAAAGGCTGAAGATAGGCTTGTAGAGTATCAAAGACTTAAACAGCGAGTAGAGTTTGATTTAGAGATGATTGAAGGTACTGGTATGTGTAAAGGAATAGAGAACTATGCTCGACATTTGACAGGATTGGAGCCTGGAGAAACACCTTATTCAATGATGGATTATTTTGAACAAATAGGAAAAGACTTTTTACTCATAGTTGATGAATCTCATGTATCCTTACCTCAGTTTAGAGGAATGCATGCAGCAGATAGGAGTAGAAAAGAAGTTCTTGTTGAGTATGGATTTCGATTACCAAGTGCTTTAGATAACCGTCCTTTGATGTTTGATGAGTTTATCAAGAAAGCACCACATTATCTGTTTGTAAGTGCAACTCCAAATGAATTAGAAACTTCAATGAGTTCAGTTGTAGCTGAGCAAATTATTAGACCAACTGGATTGTTAGACCCAACTATTGAGATTATGGATAGTGAATTTCAAGTTGAAAAACTTCACGATGAAATCAAAAAAGTTGCTGCAAAAAATGAGCGGGTTTTAGTTACAGTTTTAACTAAAAAAATGGCAGAAGAACTAACAGCATATTATTTAGACCTAGGTATTAGAGTAAAATATATGCATAGTGAGATAGATACTTTAGAGCGAGTAGAAATCATTCGGCAATTGAGATTGGGTGAATTTGATGTTTTAGTTGGAATCAATCTTTTAAGAGAAGGTTTAGATATTCCAGAAACTTCTTTGGTGGCTATTTTAGATGCGGATAAAGAAGGATTTTTAAGAAGTAAAACTTCTCTTATCCAAACTATGGGAAGAGGGGCACGAAATCAAAATGGACGTGTTATTTTATTTGCCAAAAGAGTAACTGATTCTATGCAGTTTGCCATAGATGTTACAAACAAAAGAAGAGAAGTTCAAGAAGCTCACAATAAAAAACATGGAATTACTCCAATTAGTACCACAAGAGTATTAGAAGATAATCTAAAACTTGAAGAGTATGATGCTGTAGCCTTGAAGTTAGATAAGTTAAATAAAATGCCAGCTGCTGAGAGAAAGAAGATGCTCATAGAGTTGAATAAGGCGATGACGAAAGCTTCGAAGGACTTGAACTTTGAAGAAGCGATTAGACTAAGAGACGAAATAGAAAAAATCAAAAAACTGTAAATAGAGATTCATCTTTTGTCCAAACTCTGCGTTGGATAGGAATTTTTAATGCTCATGTACTTTAGTACACTCCGCTTAAAAATTTCTCTCCGCCTTGATTTTAAACAAAATCTAAATCTCTATTTACAATTTTAGTTATAAACTTATATTAATAAAAAGACAATACAATTCTACTTATGAAAAAAGCAACTAAAAAAGATATTGAGATAATAAAAGAAGCCTTTGTTGAAAAATACTCTGATGCTGTTACAGAACTAAATTATAAAAATGATTTTGAACTTTTAATTGCCATTATACTATCGGCTCAATGTACTGATAAAAGAGTGAATATTATTACTCCTGCATTGTTTGAAAAGTATCCTACTCCGTTTGATTTGGCTGAAGCAAGTTTAGAAGATGTGAAAAAATTGTTAAACTCATGTTCTTTTTTTAATAATAAGTCACAAAATATCATCAAGATGGCTCGAAGTGTTATTGAAAATCATGGTGGAGATATTCCCCATGATACAAAAGCTTTGATGAAGTTAGCAGGTGTGGGGAATAAAACTGCCAATGTCTTTATGATAGAAGCAGAGGGTGCAAACTTGATGGCTGTTGATACTCATGTATTTAGAGTATCTCATAGATTAGGTCTTAGTGATGGTAAAACTGTGGAGCAAACAGAAGAACATTTGGTTAAGAAACTAAAGGGTGACTTACATATCTTCCACCAAGCGATGGTTTTATTTGGTCGATATACTTGTAAAGCAGTGAAACCTGAATGTGATAATTGTTTATTCCCTCATGTTTGTAAGACAAAACAATCTTTTAAGCCCTCTTAGAGCTAAAAGATTATTGTTCTTTACACTCTTCACTCCATTTGTCAAAAATATACTCATCGCCAATTTTATTGATATTTACATTATTTGCTACACATAAATACTCTTTGTTATTCTTTTTAATTATGTAAGTGAATTTATAAACAAAATGATCTTTTGAAGAGACAACTTTATTATTTAAAAGTTCACTTGAGAGTTTTAATATTTCTATATTTTTCTCTTGTTTATACTTTTCTTTAAAAGCATTTGGGAAAAAATTCTCTTGATTTTTTTGATACATTGTAAAAACTAATATCACAACTATGACAATAGCGGATAAGATAATAATTTCTCTTTTTTCAAATTTATTATCTAGTTTATAGATAATAATTCCTATTAAAATAATAACTAATATAATTCCTAAAAATATTTGCATAAGTTTTCCTATTTAATTTTTTATTTATGACAGTTTACTTTGAAGATTTTTTTTATAATCATCTTTTAAACTCACTGTACCTTTTATTGGCGCAGTTTCAGAATTGATTCTTCTTTTAATTACATTTTTTGGTATATATTTAAAAGGTTTTTTACTTAATACCTTTTCATCCACATTAATAGCAGTTATAAGTTCACTTTTTATACTTTGTAATATCGTTAAAATAGTATCTAAATTTTTATCTTCAATATCTAATGTAATCTTTGCCATATTTATTCCATAAATTTATTTTAGTATATCATATTTAGATTTATTATATTAAAATTTATGTTTATCATAATTAAATTAATAAATAAAAAATGGCTTTTAATAGTAACTTTTTCTTTTTTTATTTTCTTGCTTCAATGATAAAAGAAGTTTTTTTGAATTTATTAAATGCTAAACTATTGAAAAATCAATAAATAAGGGAAATAAATGCAACATCAACATCTTACAGAAATTATGGCATCAATAATTATAGTTGGTATTGTTTTACAGTGGATAGGGTGGCGTTTAAAAATCCCAGCATTGATACTTTTGATAATTGCTGGATTTGTTATGGGACCAATAACTGGATGGATAAATCCAAAAGAAGATTTTGGAGATATCTTTCATCCAATAATTTCACTTGGTGTTGCGATAATTTTATTTGAAGGTGGATTAAACTTAAAATGGCATGAATTTAAGCAAAATTCACAAGTTATAAATCGACTAATAACTTGGAATGTTTTATTTACTTTTTTATTTGGGGCAATAGCTTCATACTATTTAGTAGGTTTATCAATTCCTGTAGCTTTAATTTTTGGAGCTATTATAATAGTAACTGGTCCTACTGTAATTGGACCACTATTAAAGCAAGCAAACTTAAATAGACGACCAGCTGCATTATTAAAATGGGAAGGTATTATTAATGACCCAATTGGAGCTTTACTTGTAGTGCTGATTTATAGTTATTACATGTTGTCACAAAGTGAAACTTTAGTAATTGATATAGTAATGGGACTTGGATTAAGCCTTATTGTATCTTTAATACTTGGTGTGGGTATTGGTTTTATTATTGCAGAAGCCTTTAAAAAAGGAAAAGTTCCTGAACATCTAAAATCACCTATTATTTTAATTAGTATTTTTCTAGTTTATACCTTAGCAAATCTTGTTCAAAGTGAAGCTGGACTTATGGCCACAACAATATTAGGAATTACTCTTGCCAATCAAAAATTAAATTCATTGGATGAATTAAGACGGTTTAAAGAGTATGTGACAATACTACTTGTTTCTGCTATATTTATTATATTAACAGCTGATATTCAACCTGAAATATTACAACGATTAGGTTGGGAAAGTTGGCTACTTCTATTTTTAATAATATTTGTGTTTAGACCAGTGAGTGTTTATTTATCTACAATTAGAACTGACATAGATTGGCAGGAGAGGTTATTTATCGCTTGGATTGCTCCAAGAGGTATAGTTGCAGCTGCAATTGCTGGTTTATTTAGTCCTCAACTTATGGAAAAAGGTTATGCAGGTGCTGAATTATTACTTCCTTTAGTTTTTGCCTTAATTATTCTTACTGTTGTTTTTCATGGATTAAGTATTGGCTGGTTGGCAAAAAAATTAGACTTGGCATCTAATCATCCCGATGGATTGATGTTAATTGGTGTCTTACCTTGGAGTATTGCATTCGCTAGTGAATTACAAAAAAATGAAATTCCAGTATTATTAGTTGATAAAAAATGGGAAAATCTCAAACCTGCAAGAATGCAAAATATTCCTACTTTTTATGGAGAAATTTTAGCTGAAAGAACAGAAGAAGTTTTAGAGCTTTCCCATATAACTAAACTTCTTGCTTTAACCTCAAATAAATCTTACAACACTTTGGTTTGCTCACAGTTTGCTCCAGAACTTGGGCAACATAGTGTTTATGAAGTAGCCTGGCAACAAGAAAATGAAAATAAATTACCAAGTGAAGCAGTAAGAGGAACTACTCTTTTTGATTCAAAAATGTTTTACAATGATTTCACAAATAATTTTAATGATGGGTGGAAATTTCAAACAACACTGTTATCAGAAGAATTTACTTATGAAGATGCTATAAAAAATAATGCGGAAAATTCTTTGATAATTGCTATTATTACAAAGAGTGAGCATGTATTTATTTATCCTTTTAATGAAGACAAACTAGATAAAGATTTAAAATATCTTATAATGTTTATCCCTCCTAAGAAAGACTAATTTAGTTTTTCTTAGAATATTATAAATCTTAAATTAAATATAAAAATTAACATAAAATTAACAGACATACATAATAATACATTATAAAAATAAGGAGAATGTATTGAAAAAGTCTATTTGTTTGTTAAGTATTGTTGCTTCAACTGTTTTGTTAGGAAATGAAGTTGAAATACCAACTGTAAATGTTGCTCAAAAAGTTAATACAAAAGTAGTTAAAGATATAAGTGAAGATCAACTTAAATCAGCAGATTTAGCTGAAGCCTTAAGTAAAAATGTACCTTCAATATCTATTGTAAGAAGAAATGGAATTGCTAATGATATTATTTTAAGAGGACAAAAGAAAGATAATATCAATGTATTAATTGATGATGCAAAGATTTATGGAGCTTGTCCTAATAGAATGGATCCAGTAACATCACATATATTAACAAATAATGTAGAAAGTGTAGAAGTAATAGAAGGACCATATGATGTTGAGAACTTTGGAACATTAAGTGGGAAAGTTCAAGTACATACAAAAGAGCCAACAAAAGATTTACATGGAGAAGTTAATTTAAATGCTGGAAGCTTTAATTATAGAAAAGCAAGTGCAACAATAAGTGGAGGAACAGATAGATTTAAATTATTACTTTCAGCTTCAACTGAAAAAAGTGACCAATATAAAGATGGAAATGGTAATGACTTTTATGAACAACAAGTTGAAAAAGGTGTCCCTTCTACAACACGTTATAAAGATTCTAATGAAAAAGCATATACTAAAAAAACACTCTTATCTAAACTAATTTTTAATATAGATGATAGTTCAGAAGTAAAACTTTCATATACGGCAAACAGAAGCGATAATGTATTATATCCAGCTGGTGGAATGGATGCTGATTATGATGATTCAAATATTTATACCATTGGGTATACAAAAAGAGATTTAGGTAAGTATTCAAAAGAGTTGAATTTAGATTATTATTACTCAGATGTAGATCATCCTATGAGTACAAAATTAAGAAATCCTAGTATGATGTATATGACAAGTCATATGAAAACATCAATTTGGGGAACAAAATTAAAAAATAGTATGGAAATTGCTGATTCAATTTTAACAGTTGGATTAGATACAAGTGTTAGAAACTGGAGAAGTAATAATTATCAAACATCAATTACAACAGGGAAGATTACACCAACTGCTGATTCTTTTCCATCAACAGATACTACAAATAAAGCAATATTTGCAAAATTAGAAAAGGATTTTGGTAAATTAAATTTAGACTTTGGTTCAAGATATGACCATACAAATATTGAGCCAGATGGTAATACAAAAAATGAAAGAAAATACAATGCACTAAGTGCAAATGTTTTTGCTGTTTATAATCAAGACGAATTTACTAAGTATTTTGCAGGAATTGGTAAATCTTCTAGAGTTCCTGATGCAAGAGAACTTTATTTTTCAGGAATGGGTTCAAAAGGGAATCAAGATTTAAAACAAACAAAAAACTATGAAGCTGATCTTGGTTTTGAAAAAACAATAGGTAATTTTAATATTAAATCAAAACTTTTTTATTCTGTATTAAAAGATTATATTTATAACAATGCAACAAGTAAAAAGTTTGAAAATGTTGATGCTAAGATTTATGGTGCAGAAATAAGTGGATTCTATTTATTAGGAGATTCATTTTCAGCAGATTATGGAATTGCTTATCAAAGAGGAAAAAAAGATAAAGCACTAGATGGTCAAACAAATAAAAACTTAGCTGAAATTCCTCCTTTAAAAGCTAATATAGCTTTAAATTATGAGTATTCAATTCATAAACTAACAGCAGAAATGGTAGCTGTTGATAACTGGAATAAAATTGATAGTGATAATGGTGAACAGAAGTTAGGCGGATATGCTCTTTTTAATTTAAAATATAAAAATAGCATAAGCAAAAATTTTGAAATAACTTTAGGTGTTGATAATGTATTTGATAAAACTTATGCTTCAACAAATACTTATAAAGATATTTCATATACAGTTATAGGTGGAAATCAAATTACTTTTAATGATCCAGGAAGATATGGATATATTAATTTAAGATATAAATTCTAATAAAATAAAAGGAAGATTTCTTCCTTTTATTCAAAGTCCATTCTAACTTGAGTCTGACCTGTTGTTCCAAATGCTAGGTCGATTTTTGTAGCTATCTCTTTAAAATCAACATCTTGAATAGTTTTAAGGGTTTTGATAATCTCTTTTTTCCCATTTACCAACTCTTTTGATTTTATTCCATGGGAAATTGATAAACTAGCTTCAATAAAAGCTGATAACTTATCACACTGTTTTAAAGCTTGTCCATCTATTGCATTGTATTTATCAACATTGTATGAAGCTAACCCACCAGTTACAATTTTTATACCATCTTCATTTATTTTGTCTAAAAATTCATCTTTTACACCATCATATAAACCTAGAAGATATGAAAACTCTTCTTTTATTTTTTCAGGAACATTTGGCATGATGTCATCTTCTATTTTTATGATTTCATATTCACTAATGATTTCAGATAAATCATCTACACAATATTTTACAGGAGAGATAATATCTCTTGTTAGTGCTTCTGGTAAATCATGGAAAAGTGCTGTGTAAAAGTTGTTTTGCAATCTTTTATCACAAGCATTTACATCAAGGGAATAAAAGTATCCAAATAATGCCACTATTAACATATGTCCTAAAACAGAAGTTTCAGGGATTCTAGGTGTTTGTGACCATCTTTTTTGAAATCTTAATCTTCCACTTAAATCAACAATTTTAGATAGTTTTTTATTAAGTGCAATTTTTCTCACACCTATTAATTCATAATAGTCTTCAAGTTCTTCTTCCACACTTTTTTTTACATCTTCTATGTCACTTAAAAAAGCACTTGTTTGATATACAATAGAAAATTCCCATTTTGTAGCAAGATATGATGCTGCTTTATTTATAAATCTCTCTTTTTTGTACATTTCTGGATTTTCTAAATATTCTTGGAATTTTTTTAAAAAATTACCACCATCTATATCTTTTATAGAATCATGGAGTTTTTCTATAACCCAAGCATTTATCTCTTTTGATTTTTTTTGTAAGGCATTTCTAAAAACATCAGGTCTAATATCTGTCACTACTACTCGTCGTAAGAATTCAAAAATTCCTGCTTCTATTAGGTGTGTGTAATTTATATCATCTTCAAGTTTTGCAATAAAATATGCAATAACAAATTTATGAGCTTGTTTATCTAATTCTACTAATTCTACCATTCGGGGATAGTCATTCCATCTTTGAATTGAGGCTGAAGTAAAAATATAGTCTATAATTTTGTGGTTAATCATCTTTTTTATCTTTCTTTTTTGAGTCATCAAAAAATATCATTTTTTTGCCTATCATCATTAGTGTTGTTACTGTTCCAACTACTACATAAGCTACCCATGGTTCGTGCATCTTAGACTCTTTTGTTTTGTTTTGATTATCCCATAATATTGATAAATAGGCACTTAGAAAAAACTTTTTTTATTTTTGACGCAAAATGAAAAATTAGGTGTATAATTCTGAAAAATTCATACAAGGAAAAAGAAAAATAATGTCAACTTTGACAATAAGCAACTATACTTTAAAACACTTTGATTTAAAAGCAAAAGAGGAAATGACTAAATATTTAGAACTAATAAATGTGGATGTAAGTGATTATACTTTTGCAGGAAATTATATTTGGTTATCAACTGCGACTGGATTTTATGCAATCGTGAATGACACCTTTTGTTTGTTCATTTTAAGCTCTGGTGAGTTATCTATGCTTTTACCTCCAATTGGTAAAAAAAATAATACCTATGATGCAATGCTTCAATGTTTTGAAATAATGAATGCTCACAATAGTAATAGAAACTATTCTAAAATAGAGTATGTACATGAAGAGTTATTAGAAGGCTTTGTTGATTATTTGGAAGAGGGTACTTTAGTATATGAAATGCTTAAAGACTTTATTATTGAAAAAAAACTTGTTGATTATATTTATAAAGTTGAAGATTTAATTGAATTAAAAGGTGACTCTTATAAATCAAAAAGAAATGAGATAAACAAATTCAAGAAAATTTATCCAGACCATAGAATTGAGATTTTAAATAAAGAAAAGCATGGAACAGAAGTTCTAAGTCTGTTTAACAAATGGGTAAAAGATAGAACAACATATATGCCAAAAGAAGAAGTTGAAGTTTTTATGGATGGGATATATTTTGAGAGATTTGCCATAAAAAGATTAATAAACGATTATGATAACCTTGACATTATTGGACTTGTTATTTATATAAATGATGAGATAAAAGGTTTCACAGTAGGTGAGCAAATAAATGCACAAACTGCAAGTGTAATCATTGAAAAAACAGATTTCGAAATACTTGGTTGTGCACAATTTATCTTTAGAGAGTTCACAAAAATCTTAAAAGATAAGTTCAATGTTGATTATATAAATGTGGGTGATGATATGGGATTTGAAAACTTGAAAAAAGTAAAAATGTCATATAGACCAAATAAATTAGTACCTAAATATACAATTTATCAAAAATGAAAATAGAAATAGCAACAACTTCTGATATAAAAGAGCTTGTTTTTATAGAAAATGAACTCTTTTTGGGAGATAGTGCTGCTTTAAGTAGGGCAGCTTTTAATTATCATTTAAAAAGAAATATTATTTATAAGTTAATAATTGATGAAAAAACTGCAGCTTATATTTTATGGCTCAAAAGAAAAAATCATTATAGACTCTATTCCCTTGCTATTTTAAAAGATTTTCAAGGAAAAGGTTTAGGTAAGTCTTTATTAGAGTTTTCTTTAAACAATTTGAATAAAGATATCTTTGAACTTGAAGTAAGAATTAGCAATATTCCAGCTATAAAATTATATGAAAAGTTTGGATTTGAAAAAGTGAAGATTTTAGAAAATTTTTATGATGATGAAGATGGAATGAAGATGAGACTAAAGAGATAACTCTTTAGTCTTTAAGCTCTACAGCTGCCAAAAAGTTTGTTGATTTTATCAACTCTACCTTCGTGTCTTCCACCTTGGAAAGTTGCTTTATCCCAAGCATCAACAATCGCTTCTACCATTCCTAATCCAGAAACTCTCTCCCCTAGACAAATTATATTAGCATCATTGTGTTCTCTTGCCATTTGTGCAGAGTATTCATTGTGACAAAGGGCTGCTCTAATACCATCAAATTTATTAGCAGCCATGCTCATACCAATACCAGAACCACAGATTAATATACCTTTTGAACCCTCATTTACTAAAACTTCTTTACAAACTTTAGCTGCAAAATCAGGATAATCAACTCTATCTTTATTACTTGGTCCTAAGTCAATAACTTCATGACCTTTTGCTTCAAAAAGCTCTTTTACATATGCTTTAATATCAATTCCTGCATGATCTGCACCAATAAAATATTTCATTTTAGTAAATTCCTTTTTCGTGATTGATTTTGATTTCTTTGCCTTCTATATCTTTTTCTATACTTCCAACTGTTCTAAAAACTCTATCCCATCTAACTTCTTTATTTTTGTCCCAAGAAAAATAGATAAACCATGGAGTTCCTACTATATATTTGTATTTAACTGTTCCCCAAAATCTTGAGTCATTTGAGTGGTCTCTATTATCACCCATCATAAAATATTCATTTTCAGGAACTTTAATAGGAGACATATTAAATAGTTGTTGTGGATTAAATCCATTATCTGTAACACTTGGGTCATTATGAATTCCAGGATGATCTTTTCTGTATGGATTTTTTATCCAAAGTTTTCCATCAAATTCTGATATTTGTGTTATTGGATAGTTATTTTTAACATACTCATTACCTTCATGAGGGTGCAAATATAATACTTTGTCTTGAAGGGCAACGATATCTCCACCAACTGCAACACATCTTTTTACATAATGAACTGTCTCTTCATTTGGATATCTAAAAACCACAATATCTCCACGCTTTGGACCTTCACCTGTAATTAAGTGTCCATTATCATGAAACTCTGGAAGTACTTTGATTTCTAGCCAAGGAATTCTTGGAGTAGGGATACCATAAGAAAACTTTTTTACAAAAAGCATATCACCAATTAGAAGTGTATTTTTCATACTTCCACTTGGGATTACAAATGCTTGTGCAACAAAAAATATGATACATAAAACAATTACAATTGTACCAGTCCAAGAACTAGACCAGTTATATATTTTTTTTAACATTTATTTACTTTCTCTTTTTTCTCTTAACTTTGCAGCTTTAAGAGTATTTTTTAATAACATTCCAATAGTCATAGGTCCAACTCCACCAGGAACTGGAGTGATAAATGAACATTTGTCTTTACAATCTTCAAAATCAGCATCACCTGTTAGTTTACCAGTATCAAGTCTATTAATACCAACATCAATAACAACCGCACCATCTTTTATCATATCAGCTTTTAGTAAGTGTGGAACACCAACAGCAATGACAACAATATCAGCATCTTTTGTATGAGCTTTTAAATCTTTTGTTCGTGAGTTGCAAACAGTAACTGTAGCTTTTGCATTGATTAGAAGTGAAGCCATTGGTTTACCAACAATGTCGCTACTTCCAATAACAACTGCATTTTTACCACTTAATTCTATTCCATACTCTTCAAACATTCTCATTACACCAAAAGGAGTTGCAGGTAAAAATGAATCAAGATTTGAAACCATTTTCCCAACATTACAAGGATGGAAACCATCTACATCTTTTAAAGGATTAATTGCTTCTAAAATAGTTCTAGTATCAATATGTTTTGGAAGTGGTAATTGAACCAGAATACCATCAAGTTTTGGGTTATTATTCATATTTTCAATCAACGCTAATAACTCTTCTTGAGTAGTAGATTCATCTTTTGTATGAACCTCAGAATAAATACCTGCTGCTTCACATGATTTGTGCTTGCTATTTACATAAGTTGCACTTGCTGGATCACTACCAACTAATACAACTGCAAGTCCTGGAGTGATTTGCTCATTTTTTACAAACTCTGCTACTTCAACTCTAACTTCTTCTTTTATTTTTGCTGATAATGCTTTACCATCTAATATAACCATCTAGTTACCTTATAACTGTTTAATTTTAGCCTGCTATAATACCCAAAAACAATTTATACAAAGGTTAAGTTTGAGAATAGCCAAGCTTGCGATTATTTTTTTATTTGTAAATATAAGTTTTGCAAAAGATATTATAAATAACTCATTTATTACAGAATATGAATATGGTGCAATGTTATATGCAAATCCAAGGGGAATAGGGTGCAATAAATGTCATGGAGATGGTGATAAAAGCCTTGTAATTGCAAAGTACAAAAATAAAAAAAATATAACAAAAACATTAATGGCACCTGCAATTAAAAATGTTCCTTTTGAAGATTATGTTGATGTTTTAACTACAAAAAGAGGTAGTTCAAATATCATGCCTTCATACTTCTTAACTAATGATGAGATCAAATCAATTTATTTTTATGTGAGAAACTTGAAAAAATAGCCTACAACTTAAAGAAAGTTTAATCAATACTTTTGTATAATCCCCAACTTTAAATTAAAATAAGGAATTAAAATGTTAGAGGGTATCGTAAGAGATAGTATAACTAAGCAAAGTGCTAAACAACTTAAAAGAGATGGTTACATTTTAGCTAATATCTACGGAAAAGGTGTTGAAAATATCAATGCTGCATTTAAAAGAAATGATTTTGTTAGATACTTAAAAAATAAAACAACTGTTGCATTTGATGTAAAAGTTGGTGACACTGTTTGTAAAGTAGTTGTAAAAGAGTACCAAAAAGCACCTATTACTTCTGAATTATTACATGTAGATTTAATGATGGCATTACCAGGTGTAAAAACTAATTATTTAGTACCTGTAACTGTTAATGGAACTCCAAAAGGTTTAAAAAACAAAGGTTTATTTGTTTTCCATAAAAAAAGAGTTGCAGTAAAATGTACAATTGAAAACTTACCAGAAAATTTCCATATCGAAATTGCTGATTTAGATACTGGTGATAATGTTTTAGTAAGAAATTTAACTATGCCAGAAGGTGTAGATTGTTATTTAGACCCAAGAGTACCAATCGTTGGTGTAATTAAAGCTAAGTAGTAAAATTATGTTTTTAATAGTAGGACTTGGAAATCCAGGTACTAAATATGAAAACAATCGTCACAATGTAGGTTTTTTAGTTATCGATGAGATAGCTAAAAATCTTACAACTTCAAATATTAATAAATCAAACTTCAATGCAGATGTTTTAAAAGCATCAAATCAACTTTTAGTAAAACCTACAACTTATATGAATAACTCAGGATTAGCAGTTCATGCAATAAAAGAATATTATAAATTAAGTCTTGCAGATATAATTGTAATACATGATGATTTGGATTTACCCTTTGGAACTGTAAAGTTTAAAATAGGTGGTGGTCATGGTGGTCATAATGGTTTAAGATCAATAGATTCTCATGTTGGGAACATGTATATTAGGGTTCGAATTGGTATTGGAAAACCTGAAAGTAAAAATGATGTTGCCAATTATGTATTATCGGACTTTTCAAAAGAAGAATTAAATAAACTAGAAGGTATAATCTCTCATACTATCAATGCTATCGAGTCTTTAAAAGTAGATTCAATAGATGAAGTAAAATCCAAATTTACAATGAAATAAATGAGAATAATAACAAAATATTTACTACGAAAATTTATTAGAAATTTTGTCATAGTTTTAATATCTTTACAAATATTTTTTGTGGGAATTGATTTCTTACAAAACTTTGACGAAGTTCCAAATTCTGCCAATTTGCAATTATTATATATTTTATATAATAGTTTTTTTACATTAACACTTACCTTACCCCTGTCTTTAGTCTTTGGTTGGATTATAACTATTGTAATTATGGTCAAAACTAATGAAATGGTAGCCTCATTCTCTTTAGGTGTTGGAAATAGACAAATCTTTATGCCAGTTGTTAATGTATCAATTATTTTAATAGTTTTATTAATAGGCTTACAAATGACTCCTTTAGCCTATTCATATGAGTATAAAGAAAAGATTTTAAAAAATACATATTTTACAAGTTCGAAAAGTGATATATTTGTTAAATATAATGATTATTTTGTATATTTTAAAAAGTTGTATCCATTACAAAAATATGCTGAAGATATTCATATTTATAAAGTTGTTGATGATGATATTGAAGAGGGTATTGTTGCAAAAAAAGCATACTTTCAAAATAATAGATGGTATGTAATTGATGCAAAAATTACTAAAAAACCTAAAGTTATAAGTTGGAATAGTTCAAAAATAGAGATTCATCATGAAAAATTTTTATATACTCTAGAAGGTTTTAAACCTAAGATTTTAGATAGTGTTTATGAATCCACATCTTCATTTTCTATTCTTGATGCAATTACTGCCTTGGCACTTCTAAATAATCAAGAGGTAAATACAAGTAAAATTAGGGCATCTTTGTATTATGAAATAGTTGCACCTTTATATTTTGTGCCATTGATAATTTTGATATTTTCATATACATCTTTTAATAGTAGATTTTTTAACATAGGAAAATTTACCTCATTTTCTATTGCATCAACTTTAGTAATTTGGGGAGTATTTTTCATGCTTCATAAATTTTCATCAGGTGGAGTATTAAATCCTGAAGTTTCAATATTATTGCCAATATTTTTATGGTATATTATTACATACATTTTAATTAAGAAAAAAATAGGTTATAAATAATGGCAAAAAAATATGCTTATGGTATATGTTTATACAAAATAGAAGAAAATGATATTAAAATATTATTATGTAAGTCAGTTAAAAGCTTCAATAAATGGGGTTGTTTAAAAGGTGTAAAAACAAGTAATGAAACTGCTTTACAGTGTGCTAAAAGAGAGTTCTATGAAGAGTGTAATATCAAAGTAGAAATTCCTGATTTTGAAGAGTTTTTTGATCAAATTAATTTAGAAAAAGATATTGGTATCTGGTTAGTAAATGCTAATAAAGTATCAAATTTAGAAGAGTATTTTTTTGAAGATAAACTTTTAGATAATAATTTATCTTGGGAAAACTCAAAGGTAAAATTCTTTTCTATTTTTGATTTACCAAATATTAGATCAAAACAAAGTAAGTTATTATCAAAGATTACTGATTTTTTGCGAAATAAGAATCAACCCCATTAGCAATACCTTTTGCTAAAAGTCTTTGGTATGAAGTTTCAAATAATCTTCTACCTTCAGTACTATTTGTAATATATCCAATTTCAATAAGAATTGAGGGCATCTGTGCACCAACAAGAACCCAAAAAGGTCCTTCTCTAACTCCACCATCTTGAATATCTTTATATTTTTTTCTAGCTGTATATAATAAGTTTTGTTGTACATCAATTCCAAGTTTTTGACTTGAAGTAATTTTACTTTGATTTAAAATAGTTAAAAGTGCATTTTGTGAGCTATTATTCATACTAGACATATCTGTTTTATTCTCTATTGCTGCAATTCTTTTAGCTCTTGAACTTCTAGCAGGGCTTAGGAAAAAAGTTTCAATTCCTTTAGCTTTTTGCCACTGAGATTTTGGCACTGCATTTGCATGAATAGAAATAAATATATCTGCATTTTTTCTATTTGCAAATTTTGTTCTATCTCTTAGTTCTATAAATTTATCTTTATTTCTTGTTAGATAAACGGTATATCCCCTTTTTTTCAAATCATAATACAAATATTTAGCAACAGTTAAAACAGTATTTTTTTCATATCTTTTTTTAACTCCTATGGCACCTGAGTCTTTGCCACCATGTCCAGGATCAATCACTACAACTTTATCTTTATTATTTTCAATTTTTGGAAGAGCTTTTGAATTATTTTCTTTTTCAATTTTTCTATTTAGAATCTTAATAATAACTCTTTTTTTGCTTATAATATATATTGCTTTTAAATTAAAACTATTTATAAGTTCTATTCTTAGTGTTCTATACTTGTATTGAGTTATTCTAATTCTATCAACACCATTCATTACTAGTTTTGTGGGTGATGCATCTTCAAATCTTCCATCAAAATCAAAGATGTCGTAGTACTTTCCACCTCTTTTTTCTTCTGAATAATGAATATAGTCTTTTTTAATATAATGTTTAAAGTCAATAATAATTTGATTATCTTCTACAGTTACTTTACTTATATTATATGAAGAGTTTTTGTATGTTGTTGTCTTTTTTTTAGGAGTAGTTTTCTTTGTTACAACTTTTTTAGGAGTTACTTTTTTACTTGTAGTCTCTACTGAAGCTAATTTATTTAGCTCTTTTTCATAAGTATTGACATTTCTATTTAACTTTTTACCTATCTTTATTAGATTTTGTAAGTGTTGCTTCTCACTTTTTTTATCATTATTTAAGACTGCTCTTAAATAATCCATTTTATTTGAAGTGTATTGATTAGTTAAATCATTTGTTGAAGCAAAAAGATTATATGAAAGTAAGACTAGAAGAATAAATTTAATAAAAATTTTATTCTCCTTTTGTCAATTTTTCCATAAGTTCATGAACCGTTGTTAACTCTTTTATTCTATATCCATTTGAACCTGAAAAAAACAATCCAGTATCAGTATCTCCTTGATAAGCAGCACCTAGTCTATCCGCGATACAATATCCAACTGCTTTAGCTTCTACTCCTCTATGACAAGGAGCAACACAGTTCGAAATACAAGCAACTTTTGGAGCAGTTCCCTCACTCATAGTTTTTTGTAAATTAGTTTGAACTCCCCTTGCTGGAAGACCAACTGGTGATTTCATTAGTTGAATATCTTCAGATTTTGCATTAATAATAACTTCTTTAAATGAATCAGCAGCATCACATTCAACTGTTCCTATAAATCTAGTTGCCATTTGAACACCTGCACAACCCATAGCAATGAATTTATCTATATCATTTTTATCCCAAATTCCACCAGCTGCAATAATAGGAGGATTTCCCCAATTTTTTGCTTCTTCAATAACAGGTGGTACGATATTTTCTAAGCTATATTCTTCCTGAAAACATTGTTCATAAGTAAAACCTTGATGTCCACCACTTAATGGTCCTTCAACAATTACAGCATCAGGAAGTCTATCGTATCTTTTCCATTTTTTACAAATAAGTTTTAATGCTCTTGCACTTGATACTATTGGTATTAATGCAACATCTGGATAATCTTTTGCGAATGCAGGCATATTTGTAGGAATTCCTGCACCTGTAATAATTATATTTATTCCTGCTTCACAGGCATCTTCTACTATTCTTCCATAGTCATTACATGCATATAAAATATTACAAGCCAATGGTGCATCACCACAAATATCTCTTGCTTTATCAATGATTCTTTTTAAAGCATCTTTACTGTAAAAATTTAGAACATCAACAGGTTTGTCTCTTCTCATTTTTATATCAAGGCTTTCATTTTCTTTGTAATATCCAGTCCCCACACCTGATATTACACCTAGTCCACCTTCTTTACTTACTGTTCCTGCTAATTTATCCCAGCTTATTCCAACACCCATTCCACCTTGAATAATGTTGTGTTTAATTTCGTATTTACCTATTTTCAAATTAGCCCTTTATATTATTACTATCTTAGCGAAACTTTTTTTACCCTTTTGTAAAATATATTCACCTTTTGATAAATTTAATTTATCATCATCAATTTTTTCTTGATTAACTTTAACAGCACCTGCTTTTATATCTCTTCTTGCTTGTGATGTTGAAGTAACTAAATTAGTATCAACTAATGCTTGACAAATCCAAGTACCAGCTTCAAGTTTAAATTCTGGCATATCCGTTGGAATGTCTTTTTTTGCAAAAACTTTTTTAAACTCATCTTGAGCTTTTAATCCTGCCCCTGCACCATGGTATCTATCAACAATTTCTATTGCTAATGAATCTTTTACATTCTTTGGATGAATTGTACCATTTTCAACGCCATTTTTTAAATCTTTTATTTCTTTTAATGATTTAGATGATAGAAGCTCAAAATATCTCCACATAAGTTCATCTGATATAGATAATACTTTTCCAAACATATTATTAGCTTCATCGGTTACACCAATATAATTATTTAAGGATTTTGACATCTTTTGAACTCCGTCAAGTCCTTCTAAAATTGGCATCATTAAAACTGCTTGTTGTTTTCCTATATTATATGCTTTTTGTAATGTTCTACCCATCAAAAGGTTAAACTTCTGATCCGTACCACCAATTTCTATGTCAGATTTTAAATAAACAGAATCATAACCTTGAAGTAGGGGATATGTAAACTCACTTACGGCAATTGGAGTATTTGATGCATATCTTTTTGAGAAATCATCTCGCTCTAACATTCTTGCCACTGTTAAATTTGAGGCAAGTGCAATTATTCCAGCAGCACCTAAGTCATTTAGCCAGTTTGAATTAAAAACCACTTCTGTTTTACTTTCATCTAATATTTTAAAAACTTGATCTTTATAACTTTGAGCATTTTGTAAAACTTGTTCTTTTGATAAAACTTTTCTTGTTTCGCTTTTACCAGTAGGATCTCCAATACTTGCAGTGAAATCACCTATTAAGAATTGAACAATTCCTCCAAATCTTTGGAAAACTGATAATTTTTGAAGAAGAACAGTATGTCCAAGGTGTAAATCAGGAGCTGTTGGATCAAATCCTGCTTTAACATAAAAGTTTTCACCTTTTTCATAAAAGTTTTTTAATAATTTTTCAATTGATTCAATATCAATTATTTCAAAGCTTCCTCTTTGAATCTCTGCTAATGCTTCTTTTATTTTGTTTTCCATAATACCTCTTTAAATAATCGCATATTATACTTTTTATTTATTAAATAAAAATTTAGTTTTTGTTATATGCATCTTTTTTTGAAAAAAACTCAATAACTTTTGCCTTTTTTTCTATAATTTTACGCACTTCATCTCTATTTTTTTTATCAATTTCAAATTCTATATCACAATATTGAATATAATTATGTTGTTCTCTTCCATAACTAACTGATAAAATATAACCTTCATATTGACTCATGTATGTTAATAATTTAGCTAATTCACCTTTTGTATTTTGTAAACTTACAACCATCTTGTATTGGTAAAGTTCATTTTCTACCCATTTACAAAAAAGCATCTCTTTCTCTGCTTTTATTTTTTTGTAAGCCTTATCACACATTTTGTGGTGAATTATTGCTTTATTCCCTTCTTTGAAAGCTACTATATCATCACCAACTTTTGGATGACAACAGTGTTCAAAAGAGACTGAATTAATTGAATAATTTGAATAAATAAGAATATTTTCAAATTTGTATTCTTTTAATTTCTTTGGAGTTAATTTAAATCGTTCTACAAAATTCATATTTTCTTGAATTTTCTTCTCAATCATTTTTTTTGTATGTTTTAAATAGTCTAATAATAAAGGAATTTTGTATATATTTTCAATTTTATGGTCTGCTACAATATATGTTTTATATTTTGTAAAAATAGTGTTTAATATATTTCTTCCACTATACTCATTTATCTCTTTGTCTCTTTGTGTACACAATAATTTTATTTGTTTTTTTGCTCTATTTGTTCTTACCATATGAATCCAAGAACATCTTGGAATATTATGATCTGTTGTGTTAATAGAGACGATATCACTACTTTTTAGCTCTGTTAATAAAGGCTTTCGAACCTTATTTATATAACAATCAACAGCTTTATTTCCAACATCTGTATGAATCATATATGCATAATCATAAGCTGTTGCACTTCTAGGAAGTGTAAAAGTATCTCCCCTTGGAGAGTAAATTACCATATCTTCAGAATACAAATCTTCTTTTGCTTCACTATAGAATTCTTCTACATTTTCATTTGTATATTCCAATGATTTTAACCAATTTAAATTAGGTGAATGTTTGATTCCACTTTTATATTTCCAATGGGCTGCAATTCCATATTCTGCAACTTTATGCATTTCAAATGTTCTAATTTGCACTTCATGAATTTTTGAATTAAAAAAAACAGTTGAGTGAATTGTTTGATAACCATTTTCTTTAGGGGTTGCAACATAGTCTTTAAATCTTGAGATTAAAGGCTTATATTCTAAGTGAATATGTCCCAAGACTTTATAACAATCAATCTCTTTATTTACAAGAATTCGTATTGCCATAAGATCTAAGATTTCATCAATTGTTACACCTTTTCTTTGTATTTTCATATAAATAGAGTAGTGGTGTTTTACCCTTGAAAATATTTTAACTTTACTTTCATCATAACCATTCTTTTCTAAAAGCATTTTTGTTGAAGAGATAAATTGATTAAAGCCTATTTGAATTGTTTGTTGATTTTCTTTCATAAAATCATCAATTTTTTTATATTCATCTGGATAAATATAAAAAAATGCCAAATCTTCTAGCTCATTTTTAATAGTAGAAATACCAAGTCTATGAGCAATAGGAACATAAACTACTAAAGTCTCTTCTGCTATTCTAAATTGTTTTTTAGGGGGTAATGCTGAAAGTGTTAACATATTATGAAGTCTATCGCAAAGTTTAACTACTAAGACTCTTGGATCATCAATTGAAGCTACTAATAGTTTCCTAAAAGTTAAAGCAGAAGTAACTATTTTTTTATCTGAATCTGAAGCTACTAATTCACTCTCTCTAATTTCATCAATTTTTGTCAATCCATCAACAATATAAGAGATGTCTTCACCCCATCTTTCCTTTACAAACTCTAAAGAATATTGGGTATCTTCAACTACATCATGAAGTAAGGCAGCTGCAACGATTGACTCTTCAGCTGAGAAATGTGCAGTTATACAAGCAACCAATAATGGATGCACAGCATAAGGTTCACCACTTTTTCTAAATTGGCCTTCATGGGCTTGAATTGAAAAATCAACAATATCTTTTAATTTAGGAGTTATTTCTATTTGAGAGCTTAATTCAGCATAAGCACCTTTTATAGTGTTTATATGCTGAATTTTATTTATATATGGATCCATACTTGTTATTTGTTTACTAAACCTTCAATAACTAATAACCCTTCTCCAATTTCATCAATCGCAATATCTGTATATTTCATGTGTTGAGTATTTTTTTCTAAAAGTGGTTTTGCACCTTTGCTTAGTTCATCAGCTCTTTGACCAACTGCTAATGCAAGAATATATCTATCGTTGTTTACTTTTTTTAATGCTAGTGATAATCTCTCTTCTAATCTCATACTATTCCTTTATTTATTTTACTATTGAACATTGACTTAAATCACCATTTATGATTTTAAGTAAATTACCTTTTGTGTACATATCAGCTACGACTATTGGAAGGCTATTATCTTTTGCAAGGGCAATAGCTGTATCATCCATAACTTTTATTGAATCTTCTAAAGCTCTATCATACGATAATGTTTCTAATTTAATAGCATCATCATATTTTGCAGGGTCTTTATCATAAACACCATCAACTTTTGTTGCTTTAATTAACATACAAGCACCAATTTCTGTGGCTCTTAAAGTTGCTGCTGTATCAGTTGTAAAAAATGGATTTCCAGTTCCAGCACTGAAAATAACAACTCTTCCTTTTTCTAAATGTCTTTTTGCTCTTCTTACAATATATGGTTCAGCAATTTGTTCCATTTTTATAGCAGTTTGTAATCTAGCATTTAAACCTTTGTGTTCTAGTGCTTCTTGCATAGCAATACCATTTACAACAGTTGCTAACATACCCATATAATCTGCACTAGTTCTTTTAATAACACCATCAGCGGCTGCAGTTACACCTCTAATAATATTACCTCCACCAATAACGATACCAACTTCTATATCATTATCAACTAATTCTCTTATCTCTTCTGCAATGTAATCAAGTATCTTTGTATCAATACCATATCCATCACTACCAGCTAAAGCTTCACCTGAAAACTTAACAAGTACTCTTTTTTTCATAGGTAGGTGTCCTTATTATAATTTTTGGATTATATCTAAATAAAACTAAATACTCATTTAAATAAATCATTGTACTGCCCATTCATAAAAAGGCAAAATATTTATTTCTACTTTCTTGTACTTTAAAATATCATTATTACCTGCTGTTATTATGTATACTTGTTGAATATTTAATTCATCAATTGTTGAATATATTTTTTTTATAATTGTATTATTTAACAAAGTATTAAAGAAAGGAATTGCTAAAACTAAGGTTCTTGTATCTTCAATAAAAAAATCAATTTTCTCTAAATAGTATATGTTTTTGTGCTCTTTTTGTAATTGTAAAAAGACCATATTTGTAAATTCATTTTTGAATTTTTTATTATGGGAAATTGAGTTTAAAAAAGCATGATTATAAGCATATATTTTTTTTGTTGACTTCTCATGATTGTATTTTTTTATAAAAAATATTAATTGATTTGCTTCGTAAAATTTACAAAGTTCATAGAATCTGTCTTTTGATATTTTGATACTTTTTTTTAGTATTGTATATAATTGATTTATTGATTTATTTTCATCAATTGATGAAAAAAGTAGTTTCAAAACTTCTATTTCAGTAGTGTCTTTAGAAAATAGTTTAACAATCTCTTGTAATCTATTTACTCTTTTATTTTCATCAATTACAATCATTTCAGGTAAATTGCCATATTTTAAAAAATGATTGAAAGATGTAATTGAATTTTGGTATTTGTTATCATGTAATAAATATTCTTCAAAATCTAAACCATGAACAAAAATTGTTTTGAATCCTTTTATCTCTTTGTAATTTGAACTTGTGATTAAAATACTTTGTACTTCGGGAAGCTCAAAATCAAAATCAAAGTTTTCTAAAACTAAAATTTTGATTTTTTTCTCTTTTATAAAATCATCTAGAAATAGAACAATTTCATCTTTGTGGTTTCTAAAATCATTTAGATTTATATATAAATACTCTTGGCTATTAAAGTTTGACAAATAGTCATAAATCAGATAACTTTTTCCAGTTTTTGGTGGGCCACATACAATAGTTTTAGGATGCGTTATTTTTTCTTTTCTTTCTTGAAAATTTATTTTATTAAATTCTAACTCATAACAAGCATCTAAAATTCTCATGTGATTAGTTACTTAAATTAATAGCTTCTTTTACTGCATTTATATAACTTTTTAAAGATACTTTAGAGTTCTTATAAGCTATGTCAAATGCAGTTCCATGATCTACAGAGGTTCTAATAATTGGAATATTTAAACTTACATTTATACTTTGTTCAAAGTATAAAGATTTTAAAGGAATTAATCCTTGGTCATGATACATACAAACATAGTATTGGTAATATTTTCTGTTCATTGGAGAAAATGCAGTATCAGGTACTAATGGACCTTTAAAGATATTTTTTCCTATTTCTTTATTTGCTTTTTTTATAGCTTTTATAATCTCAACTTCTTCATCACCTAAAACCCCATTATCGCTTGCATGTGGATTGAGACCTAGTACGGCAATATTATCTTGTTTTACATTATTATAAAAATCTAATAAAAATTTAGTGATTTTTTCTTCTTCTATTTTTTTTGCCACTTTTCTAAGTGCAATGTGTTCTGTATACAAAGCTACAAATAATTTAGAACATCCAAGCATCATAATTGCATCTTTGCCAAAATAATCTCTTAGAACTTCCGTATGACCTTTGTAGTGAATTTTTGCTCTATTCCAAGACTCTTTATTTATTGGTAAAGTTACTATTGCATCAACTTTTTTCTTTGAAGCTAGTTTTATTGCACATGTAAAAGAATCAAAAGAATAAGCACCTGCATCTTTTGCCACAGTTCCTGGTCTAATTACAAATTTGCCTTTTACTTTTTCAACTTCGAAGTCTTTTGGAATATCTAGATTTAGTAGTTTTGCACCATCTTTTAATAAATCTTTATTTATACAATAAACAGGAGAACAATATTTTTTAATTTTTTCATGTGCTTCTAAAGCAATTTGTAATCCAATACCATTTAAATCTCCAATTGATATTGCAACTTTTTTTTTACTAATTCTTTCGTCACTTACTTTTGTCATACTTCTTAATCCTTGATAAGATTTTTCATCTCAATAATTGCATCTTTTAATCCAGTAAAAACTGATCTTGCTATTATGCTTTGTCCAATATTTAATTCGCTTATTTGTTTTATTCTTGATATCATAGTAACATTTTGATAATTAAGACCATGACCAGCTGCCACTTTCAAATTTAATTCTTTGGCAAATATTGAAGCTTTTTTAATCTCTTTTCTACTCTTTGTTAGAAGTTTTTTTAAATCTTCTTTTGGCAATTCTAACTCTTTGATACTGTGATGCGTATTATTTAAATTTCCATGTAACACAGCATATATATTTGCGAAAGTTCCAGTATGAAGTTCTACCCACTCAACTTGTAGTTGTTGCGATAACTCTATCATATCTTTTGTTGGGTCAATAAAAAGTGAAACTTCAATCTCATTTTCATGAAGTTTATTAACAGCATTTTTTATTCTCTCAAAGTTTGATTTCAAATTCAAACCACCTTCTGTGGTAACTTCTTCTCTATTTTCTGGAACTAGTGTTACACGAGAGGGCTTAAGTTTACATGCGATATCTATGATTTTTTCATTGATTGAACACTCTAAGTTAACTGGAAGAGTTGATAATTTTATAATATTTTTTGCATCATCATCATGGATATGTCGTCTATCTTCTCTTAAGTGAATTGTAATTTGTTCAGCACCTGCTAATTTACAAATTCCAAGGGCATCAAGTGGGTTTGGGTCATTTATTTTTCTGGCTTCTCTTAATACAGCAATATGATCTATGTTTACGCCAAGTAGCAAAATTTATCCTTTTAATATTGGGTATAGTTTTAAAATAACATAATATCCAATATTAATTAAGATAAATCTTTTAATATTTTATGATAAGTCTTTTAGTGTTGCAATATTAGCAGCAAGTTTATTCTGAACTTCCAAATACTCAAGTTCAGGAATTGAATCAGCTACAACTCCTGCACCTGCTTGGAATATCACTTTATCATCTGTTAGCATGGTACTTCTAATAGTAATTGCACTATCCATATTTCCATCAAAACCAAAATAAGCAATACTTCCTGAATAAAAGTTTCGCTTAATTCCTTCAAATTGTGCAATTAATTCCATAGCTCTAATCTTTGGAGCTCCTGTCATAGTTCCTGCTGTAAATGTTGCTGCAAAAAGGTCAAACATGTCATATTTATCATCAATAACTGCTTCTACATCAGTTACCATATGCATCACATGTGAGTATCTTTCTACTCTCATTAAATCAGTTACTTTTACAGTTCCAGGTTTTGCACATCTTCCCACATCATTTCTTCCAAGATCGATCAGCATGATATGTTCGGCTCTCTCTTTTGTATCTGAAAGAAGTTCATTTTCCATTTCCAAATCTTTGTCTATGGTTTTACCTCTTTTTCTTGTACCCGCAATTGGTCTTAAAAGTATATGCCCATCTACAAGTCTAATCATAACTTCAGGAGAACTTCCTGCAATTGAGAAGTCTTCAAATTCAAGTAAAAAAAGATAAGGACTAGGGTTTTTACTTCTTAGTGCCCTATAAAAACTTAAGTGGTCTACGATTGCTTTTTGAGTAAATCTATTTGACATAAGTATTTGAAAAACATCACCACTTTTTATCATCTCTTTTGATTTTGATACCATATCGAAAAATTGTTCTTTTGAATAGTTAAATTTTCCTTCATCTAAAAGTTTTGCTTTTTTTAATGGCAAAAATTCATAAGGAGTAAATAGACTTTTCTCAATAACTTCTAAATCATCTTTATATTTTTCACAACTTGTAACAATTACAAGTTTAGAAGTTTTATGTGAAAAACCTAATATTATTTTTGGTCGTATTAAGTCCAAATCAGGAATATTTAATTCATCAATTAATGGATCCATATATGGTTTTAAAACTGGTTCAAACTCTTTTCCAATATCATAACCTACATTTCCAATAAAACCATCAATTAATCCAATTCCTAATTCCAAAGATTTTTGTTTATAAAACTCTTTGTCAAAGTTTTTGTAATACTCTTTTAAAAATTTAAGTGGATTTGAATCTACTTCTTTTATTTCAGCTTTTTCATTTTTGAAAAATGTTTTTGTATCTTCATGCCACACTCGCTCTCTTGCCCCAACTAAAATATAAGAGTAGTTACCATCACTTGAGTTGATTGTACTTTCAAATAAAAAAGTAATTTCATCTTTGTAGATGTCTTTTACTTTTTTATAAATTGATACGGGTGTAAATTGGTCTAAAAATAGTTCTTTTGAAAAAATCTGCATGCAATTTGAACCTTACTAAAATTTCAAAATAAAAGCGCTACTAATGTTAAGTTTTGATTTAACATTATTCATATTATTAATTGCATCACTTCTAGATTTAAATGGACCTACTAACACTTTTGTAAAAGTTGTACCCTTAACATTTACTTTGTAAAAAACATATTTAAACTTACTTTTTCTTAAGTTATCCATATATTTTTTATCTATATTTTTAGAAAATGCTCCAACTTGAATAAAAGTACCATTTGGTTCATTCGTTAAAATTTTCTTTGTAGTTTTAACAACTGGTTTAGGAGTAGGTTTTACTACTTCTTTTTTAACAACTTCTTTTTTAACCACAGGTTTTGGTTTTTCTACTTCTTTTTCTGCTATTTTTGATTCTACATTAAAGATATCTTTTTTTAACTCTTTTGCTTTTTCAACATCTTTTTGCGAAGGCTCTGGTAAAGAGACTTTTTTCTCTTCTTTTTGGATATTATTAAGATCCATTGCCTCTGTTATATCTTTATTTTGTTTTTCAGTTTTATTGTTTAAATCTTCAATGCTTTTTAGTTTTTCATTTACTATTTTTTGATATTGTTGTTCAATATTATCATTTAAGGGCTTATCTTGCTCAATTGTCTCTTTTTTTGTTAATGAATCATCTTCTACTTTAGTTTGGTTATCTAAAAGACGAAAGATTATAATCGTTATCAAAAATAAAACTGCTAAAACTAGTCCTAAGACAATATATTTTTTCTTATTGTCTTTATTTTGTGAAGAATTACTAGCTCCTAATAAAATATCATCTAATTCAGATTCTGTTTTATTAACTTCTTCTTCATAAGTAAAATTATCATTACTTGCATAAGGATTATTTTGTTCATATGGGTTCTTCGAAGAAGAATTTATGTTTTTAGCTTGTGACTCTAGTTCCATTAATCTCTCCTCTAATTCTGTTTGTTCCCTTTTTATTTGAACATTTTTTATAAAATCTTCGCCTTTTATTTCCATAATAAGCCTTTATTATTATTTATTAATATGTAGAACTAGTATAAATAACGAAATTTTTAGCTAATTCTTCTAATTCTTCTTTTATTTTTGCTTGTAATTCTGCATTTTCAATATCATCTAAAACATCACAAATTTTATTTGCAATTATTTCAAATTCTTTTTCTTTCATCCCTCTACTTGTAAGTGCTGGACTTCCGATTCTAACCCCACTTGTAACAAAAGGACTTCTAGTCTCTCCTGGAACTGTATTTTTATTTACAGTAATCCCTGCATTTCCTAGAGCTGCATCTGCATCTTTACCACTAAAAGGTTTATTTAAAAAAGATACTAAGATTAAGTGATTGTCTGTTCCACCACTTACGATATCATATCCTCTTTTCATTAACACTTCAGCTAAAACTTTTGCATTTGCTTTAACTTGTTTTGCATAATCTTTCCATGATGGATCAAGTACTTCTTTAAATGCAACAGCTTTTGCAGCCATAACATGAACTAAAGGTCCACCTTGAAGTCCTGGGAATATTGCTGAATTGATTTTTTTAGAAATCTCTTCATCATCTGTTAAAATAAGTCCACCTCTTGGTCCTCTTAATGTTTTGTGCGTAGTAGTTGTAACTACATGTGCATGAGGAAATGGTGATGGATGTTCACCAGCCGCTACTAAACCAGCAATATGAGCAATATCAGCGAATAAAATTGCACCAACTGCATCAGCTATTTCTCTAAATTTAGCAAAATCAATCACTCTTGCGTATGCACTCGCACCACAAACAATAATTTTTGGCATAGTGACTTTTGCTATTTCCATAACTTTGTCATAATCAATTCTACCATCAAGTTCTACCCCATAATAAAATGCTTGGTAATTTTTTCCTGAAAATGAAGGTTTAGATCCGTGAGTTAAATGTCCACCATGAGATAAATCCATACCTAAAATTTTATCACCAGCATTTATCAATGCAGCATAAACTGCACCATTTGCTTGACTACCTGCATGAGGTTGTACATTTGCAAATTTACAACCAAAAATTTCACAAGCTCTATCGATTGCTAGTTGTTCAGCTTTATCAGCAAATTCACATCCTCCATAATATCTTTTATATGGATAACCTTCTGCATATTTGTTTGTAAATATTGAACCCATAGTTTGCATTACAGCTGGACTTGTAAAGTTTTCACTTGCAATCATCTCTAAGTGTGTAGTTTGTCTGTCTAACTCATTTTCTAAAATATCAAAAATTTCTTTATCTGCTTGCTCTAAACTATTATTACTAATATAACTCATTTTTAATTCTCCTGATTTATTATTTTATTATTGGTCTTCTGAATGTAAATCTATTTCTTGTTTAACTGGTTTCATTGCTGGAAATAGTAATACATCTCTAATACTATGTTGATTTGTTAACATCATAACAAGTCTATCAATACCTATACCTTGCCCAGCTGTAGGAGCCATTCCATAAGATAAAGCATTTACAAAGTCTTCATCCATCTCATGTGCTTCATCATCACCTGAATCTTTAGCAGCCATTTGGCCTTCAAACCGGCCCAGTTGGTCTAAAGGATCATTTAACTCTGAAAAGGCATTTGCAATCTCTTTTCCTGCAATAAATAATTCAAATCTATCTGTTAAATGAGTTTTCTCATCATTTCTTCTTGCTAATGGTGAAATCTCAACTGGATATTCTGTTATAAATGTTGGGTTAATTAATTTCTCTTCAACATATGCATCAAAAAGTTCACCTTGAAGTTGTCCAATATTCATCTTTTCATTTACTTCAAGTTTATTTTCTTTCATAAATGCAATAATTTTGTCTTTGTCTTCAACGATATCTTCTGGAACGCCACCAATTTCATAAAGTGATTGAATTAATGGAATCTCAGTAAATTTATTAAAATCAATTTCAAAATCACCATATGGTAAGTTTGTTGGTAAATCTAAGTTTTCAAACAAGTACTCAAAATACTCTTTTGTAAGGACAATTAAGTCTTTATATGTTTTATAAGCCCAATAAAACTCAATAGAAGTAAATTCTGGATTATGTGTTGCATCCATTCCTTCATTTCTAAAGTTTCTATTTATTTCAAATACAGCTTCAAATCCACCTACGATTAATCTTTTTAAATATAATTCAGGTGCAATTCTTAAAAATCTATCAACACCTAATGCATTGTGATGTGTAGTAAATGGTTTAGCATTTGCTCCTCCTGCAATTGGATGCATCATTGGAGTTTCAACTTCTAAAAAACCTTTTGATTCAAAGAATCTTCTTGTAAGGCTAATAACTTTACTTCTTATATGAAAAGTTTTTCTCACTTCACTATTCATAATTAAGTCTAAATATCTTTGTCTATATCGTGACTCTTTATCTTGAATACCATGGTATTTTTCAGGTAGTGGAGAAATTGCTTTTGTAAGTATTTGAACACTATCAACATGTAGTGATAATTCACCTTGACCTGTTACAAAAGGATATCCACCAACTTCAATAATATCTCCAACTTCAATATTCTTTTTAAATACATCGTTGTAAAAACCTTCTGGTAAATTATCTCTTGCAAGATAAAGTTGTAACATTCCACTCTCATCTTCTATTTTTAGAAAAGATGCTTTTCCCATAAGTCTAAAAAATTTAATTCTACCACTTACTATATAGTGTCTTTTCTCATCTCTTTTATCTTCTTTTTGAAAAATATCGCTGTTTACATTTAAGTATTTTGCAATAGTTGTATTTCTTTTTGATTCATTAGCATAAGGATTTACACCAAGTTCTCTTAAGTTATTTGCTTTTTCAATTCTTTGTTGTATGTATGTATTTTCAAACAATATATAATTCCTTTATTTCTCTTCATTTGCTGGTTTTGTAAGAGTATCTTTTATTATCTCTGTTCCAGTCTCTTTTACTTTTTGCACTGCATCACTTGTTGATTGAATAATTTTATCACCTAAAGTCTCTTTTTTAGGAGTTGTTTCAGGTTTTACTTCTTCTTTATCAATATTTGTTCCAGATTCTACATCTTTTTTTATTTCATCAACAGTTGTTTCATCTTTATTCTCTTTAGTAGTTTCAGCTACTGTCTCTTTTTTTGTTACTTCTTCACTAGTTGGTAAAAATTTAGAAGTATCAAGCTTAACTATAAATCCACCTGTCTCCACTAAAACTGGGAAAACTATTGAATTAGCAAGTTTCTTATCTAATGAAGCTCTAAATGATTGAATTTGATATAAAGCATAAAAAATTACTGAAATAATTAAAAATATCTTAGCTGTACCAAAAACAAATCCAAACAGTCTATTTAGTGCACCCAATCCGCTCATTTCACTCATTTTACTTAAGATTGAACCTGCAATATAAACTAAAATCCAAAATCCAATTAAAGTAACAACAAATCCGATTAATGATAATGTAGCATTACTATCAATTCCAATTAATGGTTTAATAAGGTTTCCAACTGTTTCTGATAATCTTGAAGCTATAAAAATACCTCCAATAATACCAACAAGTCCGAAAACTTCTTTTATAAAACCTTTAAAAAGACCTTTAAGTCCTAATACTACTGAAATCCCAACAATAATCATGTCAAAAGTAGAAAACTCTTGCATTTGGTTCCTTTTATATAATATTTGGCAATTATATCGAAAATAGTTAAAAGAAAAGTTAATGGTTTATTTGTTGAAATCTATAATAAAATTTGCACCAAAATATTCTTTTTCTTTGTAAGTAAAAGCTTTATTTTCTATATCTAGTTTTAAATGCATATTTTTTTCTAAAATAGTTTTTGTCATATATAATCCGATACCTCTTCCTTGACTTTTGTGTTTGGTTGTAAAGTAAGGCTCAAAGATATGCTCTATAATATCTTTATTTATGCCATTTGCATTATCTTTTATTGATAAAGTGTTTTCAAAAGTTGTAATAAAAATATATCTTTGTTCTTTTTTATTTTCAACTAAAGCTTCAATAGCATTATTTATTATATTTAAAATAGCTTGTTGAAATTGTTCTTTAGACGCAAATATTTTTATTTTATCATCAATATTACTTACAACTTCTATATGTTCATCTTCTAATTTATTTGTAACTATTTTTATATTTTGATTAATTATGTCTTTTAATAAGAACTCTTCTTCTTTTTCATCTTCTTTGTAAAATATTCTAAAGTCTTCTATTGTTTTTGATAAAAATTTTGAACTTTCAACTATATGAGAACACAAGAAGTCTAAACTTTCATCATCTAAACTATTCATCTCTTTTTTTAATAATATTGAACTAGCAGAAGAGGATATTGCACTAAGAGGCTGTCTCCATTGATGAGCTATGTTATTTATCATCTCTCCCATTGCTATCATTTTATTATGTTGAAAAAGTATTTCATCTTTCTTTTTGTTTTTTAAAATCTCATCTTTTATTCTTACTTCAAGTGATTCATTTAGATTTTTTAGCTCTTTTGTCTTTTCTTCAACTAAAATTTCTAAATTATCATTTAAAATTTTTAATTCAGATTTTTGTTTTATATCCAAAGTAATATCTGTTAGTGTAACAACAATATAAGGTATTTTTTCTCCACTAAACAAATTTAGACTTACATTTAATAAAAAGTGCTTAATTTCTCCATCTTTTTTCATGGCAGCTTTTAAATTTCTTTTTGGATTTTCTAAAATAAATTGTGCCCAATTTTTACCATTATAGTCTTTATCTACTACATAATTTTCGTCATTAAGGTCTATAAACATTTCACATATACATCTATGCTCTAATTTAAATTCTTCAATAGATGTGTACTGATTAAAGAAGTTTAGAAATTGTTTATTTGCATTGTTTAAATTTTCTCCATCTGTTAAAATAATAATATTTTGCTGTGAATCAATAATTTGTTGTGCTTTTTTCTTTTCTATAATAACTTTTCGAGAAAAAATATAATAAAAAATCAAACTTAAAACAAAAGTTAAGAAAACAAGTAGAGAAATAGCATTAGTTATAAAATTAGTTTTAAATTTACTTATGTCAGACATATCTATATCTTCAAGGTTTTTAGAAAAAACAATATATCCAATATTTTCTTTTTCAAAATCTTTTATTTTATAAGTGCTTATAAACTTATTATCAATAATCAAATAATTATTAGTTTTTAGTACTTTTTCTATTCCTATTTTTTTTATTAAGTTTATTAAATAATCTTTTGCATCTAAGTTTGAGATGTAATATTCATCTATAAAGTTATTAGTAAAAGGATATTTTAAAGAATTAAAATACTTTTTATCTGCCAAAATAAGACTATTTGCATTAGACTTATTAATATCCTTTGCAATTGAATTGAAGTGAGTAATAACTTCAAATATTCCAAGAAACTCTTTTTGGTCATATATTGGTATTATTGAATGGAAAGTCATATCATACCGACCAACACTAATTGTAGTTGTAATTTTTGGATTTTTTAGTAGATCTTTAATGCCTTTTCTAAATATTAAAGTATCATTTTTGTGTTCAGTCCAACTTCTATAAAGACTCTTTCCATTTTTGTCTATAATCATAAACCAAATATTTTTAAAACTTGTATTCGCTCCAAGTTCTTTAGAAAAACTAGATAAATCTAAATTACTTATATCTTTTGTTATTAATGAATTTTTTATATTTTCAAATTTTGAGGTTGCAATGGCAAGGGACAAAGTAGCTGTTTTTTTATCTTCAATTAAAAAATTTATGTTTTTATTAAGTTGAGTTGACAAAATAGTATATTTGTTATTTAATAACTCTTTTTCATGGCTTTTTAGGTAATTAAAAGAGATATAAACAAAAGTAAAAATTATTATAATAAATAATAGTATGTATATAATTAAAGGTTTTTTATTCATGTATTTATTATATCCTTTCTTATATAAAATATTAATGGAAATATTTATTTGAAAATTTATTTTTTTTTGCTACAATCCTGACATGATAAAAAGATACCCTACAAAAAAAATATTCGTTGGTAATGTTGCTATTGGTGGTGATGCTCCAATATCTGTACAATCAATGACATATACAAAAACATCAGATATTCAAGCTACTATTGAGCAAATAAAACTATTGCATTTTGCAGGTGCAGATATAGTAAGAGTTGCTGTTCCTGATATGGAAGCAGCATTAGCTTTAAAAAGCATCAAAGAGCAAACCTCTTTGCCTTTGGTTGCTGATATTCATTTTAATTATAAATTAGCACTAATTGCTGCAGAATCTGTGGATTGCATAAGATTAAATCCGGGAAATATTGGTAGTAAAGATAGAGTAAAAGAAGTTGTAAAAGCTTGTCAAAATAGAAACTTACCAATAAGAATTGGGGTTAATTGTGGCTCACTAGAAAAAGAGTTTGAAAATAAGTATGGACAAACACCTGAAGGTATGGTTGCAAGTGCCGATTATAATATCAAATTCTTAGAAGACTTGGGCTTTACAGATATAAAAGTATCACTAAAAGCTAGTGATGTTCAAAGAACTGTTCAAGCTTATAGAAACTTAAGACCTATGAATAATTATCCATTTCACTTAGGAGTTACAGAAGCTGGAACATTGTTTCATTCAACAATTAAGTCTTCAATTGCATTGGGAAGTTTACTTCTTGATGGTATTGGAGATACTATGCGTATTTCTATAACTGGGGAGTTGGAAAAAGAAATAGAAGTAGGGCGAGCAATTTTAAAAGATGCGGGTCTAACAAAAGAAGGGCTTAATATAATCTCTTGTCCAACTTGTGGAAGAATAGAAGCTGACTTAGTTAGTGCAGTGGCAGAAGTTGAAGCGAGAACCAAACATATAAGAACTCCATTAAATGTTTCAGTAATGGGTTGTGTGGTAAATGCCTTAGGTGAAGCAAAAAGTGCAGATGTTGCAATTGCTTATGGAAAAGGTAGTGGTTTGATTATAAAAAAAGGTGAAACTATAGCTAAACTTCCAACAGAAGAACTTCTTGAGAGATTTTTAGAAGAGGTTGAAAAAGAAGTGGCAAATCAAAAAGAGTAAATTAACAAAACAATAATCTATTCTTAGCTAGAATATTATCCTTTAATTGGAGAAATAATGGATAGTATTTATAGTTTAAACATAGAAAGAGCGGTATTAAGTTCGATTTTATTTAATCCCGATGAGATAGAAGATGTTTTAGGTGTTTTAAAACCAAAAGACTTCTATCTTCCTGCTCATCAGAAAATCTTTGCAGTTATGGAAAAACTCCATAATGAAGACATGCCAATAGATGAAGAATTTATTCGAAGAAGAGTAAATCCAAAAGATGTTGATGATGATATTTTAATAGAGATACTTTCTGCAAATCCAATCACAAATACCTTAGCATATACAAGAGAGATAAAAGATGCAAGTGTTAAAAGAGAACTTGCAACTCTAGCAACTACAATAAAAAAAGTTGCCATTGAAGATGATATTGCAGCAAGTGAAGCTGTAGATACAGTACAAAATGCACTTTATAAAATCACTACTGATTCAGCCTCAACAGAACTTAAAGATATACATGTAATCACAGATGATACCTTGTCCTATATAAAAAGAATGAAAGAGCTTGGTGGAAAACATCTTATTGGTGAAACAACAGGTTTTTATGAACTAGATAAAAAAACAACTGGTTTTAATGATGGGGATTTAATTATTATTGCAGCAAGGCCAGCCATGGGGAAAACAGCTTTAGTTTTAAATATGGCATTAAAAAATGTTGAAGCAAATAAAGGGGTGATTTTTTTCTCACTTGAAATGCCAGCAGAACAACTTATGCTAAGAATGTTAGCGGCTAAGACTTCAATTCCTTTACAAAACCTTAGAAAAGGTGATTTAGATGATGCTCAATGGTCAAATTTAAGTGGCGCATTTGAGGACTTAAATAAAAAAAGACTTTTTGTTGATGATGGGGGAAGTGTTAATATTAATCAACTTCGAGCAAGGGTGAGAAAATTAGCTCAAAATAAAGATAATAATATATCTTTAGTAATTATCGATTATTTACAACTTATGCAAGGGACTGGAAATAAAGATAGACACCAAGAGGTTTCTGATATTTCAAGGGGTCTTAAAATGTTGGCAAGAGAAATGAAAATACCAATTATTGCACTATCTCAGCTAAATAGGGGACTTGAAAATAGACCTGATAAAAGACCAATGCTAAGTGACTTAAGGGAATCTGGTTCTATTGAGCAAGATGCCGATATTATTATGTTTGTTTATAGGGATGATGTGTATAAAGAAAGAGATGAGGCTAGAAAAGAAAAAGAGGCAAAAGATAAAGGGGAAGATTATAAATCAACCTTTACAAATAAGCCAGTAGAAGAAGCTGAAGTAATTATAGGAAAACAAAGAAATGGACCAATTGGAACAGTAAGACTTGATTTCCACAAAGCCTTAACTAAATTTGTTGATAAAGAACATAGTGGTGAAGCACCTATTGAAGTTGTTTTTGAAACAGTTGCTGATAATCAAAAAGAGACAAATATTGATATTCCAAATATTCTTTAAGGAAAAAACTTGCTAGAAACAATAAATTTAAATGATATAAAAGATATTGCACTAAAAGCTAGCGAAGTAATAATGGAAATTTATAATAAAGATTTTGAAGTAGAGTATAAAGAAGATAATTCTCCACTTACCCAAGCTGATATAAAATCAAATGAAATTATTTGTAATAGTTTAATAAATTTATATCCAAATATCTCAATTATGTCTGAAGAGAATAAACAGACTGATTATGAGATAAGAAAAGATTGGGAGTATTATTGGTGTATTGATCCAATTGATGGAACAAAAGAGTTTGTCAAAAAAAATGGTGAGTTTACTGTAAATATTGCCTTAATACATAATCAAGAACCAGTTTTAGGAGTTGTTTATGCTCCTGCAATTGGTGTAATGTATAGTGCCAAAAGAGGGGTAGGTGCTTTTAAAAATACGCAAAAACTTCCAATAAAAAGAGATGATAGTAAATATATCATTGTTGCTAGTAAATCACATATGTCAGAAGAAACACAAACATATATTGATAACATAGAAACAACAAAAGAAAAAGAGCTGATTTCTATGGGAAGTTCATTAAAACTTTGTTTAGTAGCAGATGGTAGCGCTGATTGTTATCCAAGGGTTGCACCTACTATGGAATGGGATACAGCAGCAGCTGATGCAATAGTAAGATGTGCAGGAAAGATGACTTATCATTTGGAATTAGAAAAACCACTAATTTACAACAAAAAAGATTTGTTGAATCCAAATTTTGTGGTTAAATAATATATAATAAGTTATAAAGGAGTTAAAATGAAATATGATTTTTTTAATGATTTTGATTTTATACCATATGAATTGGCAATAAAATTTGATTATAGATTAGAAAATGTAACTAATAAATTAAAAAATTTTTTTAAAAATGTAAAAATTGACTCCTTTGAAGATGAATATGTTGAGTTTTATTTAGCAGGATCATGTATAAAGGCTGATACATTTAGAGATATTGATATATTTTTATTTACAAAAGAAAAATTAAAAAGAGTATGTGCTAATTTAGATAGAAAATATTTTTTATATGAAAACAACTCAAATACTTATCTTTATGATACTGATTTAATTCAAATAGTATATAGGGAAAGATTTTTAGAAAAAGATTTAAAATTTATTGTAGATATATTCGATTTTCATTCAACCAAAATAGGTTTTAAATGTGTCTTAAATACTAAAAACTTTGAAATAACAGTTAATGAAGCTGATGTTAGAGAAGATTTTGTAAATTATGTACTTACAAAAAAGAATGGTTTGACAAGAGTAAACTTAAATCCTTTTGTAACTCTTCAACGGGCAATTCATTTTTTAAAAAGAGGGGATGATGTTCCCTTTTATGTCTTTTTAGAAATTTTCTCAAAAATCTCATTGATTGAAAAAGATGAACCAATAGAAAAATACTTTGATAGACTGCAAGGTGATGAAGATAAAGTTAAAGAAGTAAAAGATGCTATTTTTAAATATCTGTCATTTAAGAATAATTAAAAAGTAATTAAAAAATTTAATGATATAATTTATTTTATTATTAAAAAGGTAAAAAATGGTAAGTACAAAAGCTTTTTCATTACTTGAATTGATTTTTGCAATAGTTATAATAGGAATAATCTCAACAGTAGCAGTGCCAAAACTTTTAGATACAAAAGATAACGCAGAAGCTGCAATTGTTCAAAAAGACATAGCAACAATAATCTCATCAGTTAGAGCATATTATATGGTAAATAATAAACTTGATGATTTTAAAGAGGCTCTAACTTTGAATCCGAATACTTGGAATATAGAAGGTACAACAGCGATTTATAAAGATGACAATAGCTCTTGTGTATCTGTAAATATAGAGAATAAAAAATTAAGTGTAATCATAAATGATGAAAATAGTGGAAGTGTTTGTGAGAAAATAATAGCTTCTGGTATTTCTTCTTCTGAGTATGATTTATAATAGGAATATAATGCAAAAAGCAATTTTTTTAGATAGAGATGGAGTTATTAATATTGAAAAAAACTATTTATATAAAGTTGAAGATTTTGAGTTTATAACTGGTGTTTTTGATACTTTAAAATATCTACAAGATAATGATTATAAACTTTTTATTATAACTAACCAATCAGGTATTGGAAGAGGATATTATACACAAGAGGATTTTAATAATTTAACTTCATGGATGCTAGAGGAGTTTGCAAAAAATGGTATTACTATCTCTCAAGTAGAACTTTGTCCCCATGCCCCAACTCAAGAGTGCAATTGTAGAAAACCAAAAACTGGAATGATAGATAATATACTCAAAAACCATAAAATTGATTTGGGAAACTCTTGGTTAATTGGAGATAAAAAATCAGACATCTTATGTGCTAAAAATGCTGGTATTAAAAGCAGTATTCAAGTAAAAACTGGACATGACTTTGATGAATCAAGTAGCTTAGCAAATTTTGTTTGTGACTCAATAAAAGAAGTTAAAAATATAATTATTCCTGCTTCCTAACTCTTAAAAATGAAGCAAATTTTGGTTTACCATTTTTTGTTAAATCGTAATATTTAAATGTAATTTGTTCTCCTACTTTTGGTGGATTTAGTCTTTGTTTATCACTAAAACCATTTCCAAGATTAAAAATTATTCCATTATTTAGTTTTATTTCTAAACTTTTCATTTTTTTATTATTATAATTTATTCTTTGAACAATTCCCTCTTCATCATAAAACTTTTTTACTTTTAGAGAATTTTTACTTCTTTTGTTTATATATTCAAGGTTTGGATTTTTTATTATTACTCCTTCACCTTTTAATAAAACAATTTTTTCTAAAAAATTATCTAACTCTTTTTTATTTTTGCATTGTATTTGTTTGATTATATTCACTTTTATATTTGGATTTTTATCAAACCAATCTTTAATTTTTTCTAATCGCATGTAAAAGTTGCCTTTTGAGTTTGGAGCTTCAAAAATATTGTATGTTATTTCACTCCATCTTGAACTTGCTGCTTTATCTAAAACTATACTTTGAATATTTTCAAAATCATCTCTTTTGCTCCAAAGTTCACCATCAAGTTCAAAGGGTGGAAAATTATTGGTAAAAGAAGTTGGTGCAAATATTTTATTACCATTTTTTGTATATAAAGATTTTCCATCCCAATAGGCTCTTATTCCATCTAGTTTTTCACTCATAAGCCAGTTATTTATCTCTTGATTTTTATATATTTTGGGCTTTTCTAAATTTAGACTAAAGATATTTGAGATGATAAATATTAATATAATGAAAATTTTCATATGAACTCCAAATATAATTTAAAAAATTATATTTTAAATTATCTGATTTTATTATAAAACCGTAACTTAATTTTCGATAGAATAAAGCCCATTTATGTAAAGTAGGTAAATATGAAATATACAGAATATGATTTTAATGAAAAAACGATATTAATTACAGGAGCCGCAGGATTTATTGGCTCAAACTTATGCTTTTATTTTCAAAACAATTATCCAAATTCAAAGGTTATTGCTTTAGATTCATTTAGAAGTGGTGAAACTTTAAGTAATGGTAACTTGAAGTCTTTTGGACACTATAAAAACTTATTAGGTTTTACAGGAACAGTTATTAGTGGGGATATCAATGATAAAGAACTATTAAATCAAATTGATGAAGATTACGAATTTGATTTTATTTTCCACGAAGCTGCTATTTCAGATACGACTGCAAGTGAACAAGACTTGATGGTAAAAACAAATGTTAATGCCTATGAAGATTTATTAAAAATGGCAATTAATCATAATGCAAACATGATTTATGCAAGTAGTGCAGCAACTTATGGGGATGCTGCTTCTCCTCAAACAGTTGGAAATGAAAATCCAGGAAATGTTTATGGCTTTTCAAAACTTATGATGGATAATATTACTTATGATTATTTAAAAAAAGATTTAGATATCTCTATTGTGGGACTAAGATATTTTAATGTGTATGGTCCAAGGGAGTTTTATAAAAATAAAACAGCTTCAACTGTAATACAATTTGGACATCAAATATTAGCTGGTAATACGCCAAAATTATTTGAAGGTAGTGATAAAATACTTAGAGATTTTATTTATATAGAAGATGTAATTCAAGCAAATATAAAAGCAGCAACTCCTAAAAAAAGTGGAGTTTATAATGTGGGAACTGGAAAAGCTAGATCTTTTCAAGACATAGCTGATATTTTACAAAAAGAGTTAGGTACAAATTTAGGAACAAATTATATTCCAAATCCATATATTGGACAATATCAATTCCATACAGAAGCAAATATAGAAGATACAAAAACTTATTTAGATTATGAGCCAAAGTATGAAATGGAAGATGGAATAAAAGATTATATCTCTGAGATAAAGAGAATTTATGAGATGGAGGTTAAATAATGGAAAGAATTTTACAAAATGAAAAAAAACCAAATATATTAGTTATTGGTGATTTAATGGTTGACCACTATCTCTGGGGAACTTGTGAACGAATTTCACCAGAAGCTCCTGTTCAAATTATTGATGTACAAAATGAGACAAAAGTATTAGGTGGGGCTGGTAATGTTATTAGCAATCTTTTAAGCCTTGGTGCTGATGTTGGTGTTTTATCAGTTGTTGGTGATGATAGTGTTGCAGAAGAGGTAAAATATCTTATTGATGCAACAGATGCAAAAAGTTTTTTAATACTTCAAAAGGGAAGAAAAACTTCTAAAAAATCTAGAATTATGGCATCAAAATCACAAGTCGTAAGATATGACCATGAGAGTAAAAATAATATCTCTTTTGAATCAACTGATAAAGTATATGCAAAACTACAACAAATAGTTAATGGCTATGATTTAATTTTATTATCAGATTATGGGAAAGGTGTTTTAACAAACGATTTGACACAAAGAATCATTAAAATAGCAAAACTAAATAATAAAAAAGTAATAGTAGATCCAAAGGGTACAAACTATGCAAAATATGCAGGGGCATATTTTTTAACACCAAATAAAAAAGAAGCAGAAGTAGCAACTGGTATAAAAATTGATTCAAGTGATAGTTTACGAGATGCTTTAAAAGAGTTACAAAAAATAGCTAGTTTAGAGATGTCAGTAATTACTTTAAGTGAAGATGGAATAGCTGTTTTAAAAGATAAAGAAGTTACTGTTAAACCTACAGTTGCAAAAGAAGTATTTGATGTAACAGGTGCTGGTGATACTGTTTTAGCATCACTAGGTTATGCTTTATCTATGACTGATGATATTTTTGCAGCACTAGAGTTCGCAAACTTAGCAGCAGGAGTAGTTGTTGGGAAACTTGGAAGTGCAACAGTAACTCTTGACGAAATAGAAGATTACAAAGCAACACTACATAAAAGCTCTATTGACCTGCACATAAAAACAGTCAAAGAGATAAAAAAAGTAGCAAAAAGATTAAGAAAACAAAATAAAAAAATAATCTTTACAAATGGTTGTTTTGATATTTTACATAAAGGACATGTGTCATATTTAAATAATGCGAAAGCTTTAGGTGACATATTAATAGTAGGTTTAAATTCAGATGATAGTGTAAGAAGATTAAAAGGTGAAAATAGACCTATAAATAATCATGATGATAGAGCTTATATTTTATCAGCTTTAGAGTGTGTTGATTATGTAGTAATTTTTGATGAAGATACACCATATGAATTAATACAAAGGGTGAAACCTGATGTTTTAGTAAAAGGGGCTGATTATGAAGGTAAAGAAGTAATTGGCTCTGATATTGCAAAAGAGACAGTTTTGATAGACTTTGTAGAAGGTAAAAGTACAACTTCAACAATTGAAAAGATTTTAGGTAAATAATATGAAAAAAACAATAGAAAAAGAGTTTCAAGCACATTTAGAAACAATTCAAAAAGTAATCGAAACGATGAGCGAACCTTTAGAAAAAGCTTCGAAACTAGCAGTTGATACATTAAAAGCTGGAAATAAAATTTTGATTTTTGGAAATGGTGGAAGTGCAGCCGATGCACAACACATAGCAGCAGAATTAACAGGCAGATATAAAACTGAAAGAAGAGGTTTACCAGGTATTGCTCTTACAACAGATACAAGTGCACTAACTGCTATTGGAAATGACTATGGTTATGATAGAGTTTTTGATAGACAAGTTGAAAGCTTAGCAAATGAGGGTGATTTACTTATAGGTATTTCAACTTCTGGTAATTCAAGAAATGTAATCAATGCTTTTGAAGTAGGTAAAGATTTAGGTTGTAAGATTATCGGACTTACAGGAAGAGATGGTGGAGAAATGGACTCTTATTGTGATGTTAACTTAATAGTTCCATCAAATGATACACCTAGAATTCAAGAGATGCATATACTATTTGGACATACTATTTGTCAACTAATTGATGATGCATATGAAGGGAACTAGATGAGTTTAACGCAAGAGCAAAAAGATTTAATTTTTAATTCAATAAGAGATATAAAAGACTTCCCAAAAGAGGGAATAATATTTAAAGATATTACAACTTTATTAAATAATAAAGAAGCATATCAAGCTTTAATGAATCATTTTGAAGAGAGATATAAATCTTATGATTTAGATTATATTGCAGGTATTGACTCAAGAGGTTTTATATTTGGAGCAGCATTAGCTGATAGACTTGGTATTGGTTTTGTTCCTGTTCGAAAAAAAGGAAAATTGCCAGGAACTACTGTTTGTGAAAAATATGAATTAGAGTATGGCTTTGATGAGGTAGAGATTCATCTTGATGCTTTTCCTATAAAAGATGCAAGAGTTTTATTAATTGATGATTTAATAGCAACAGGAGGTACTGCTAATGCTGCTGCAAAACTTATCAAACATGTTAATGCTAACTTAGTTGAAGTATGCTTCTTATTAAATCTTAAATTTTTATCTGGGGATAAAAAAGTAGCTGAACATGCCCCTGTTTATTCAGTATTGGAGATATAATGCAAGAAATATATATACCTAAAAAAAGTAAATTTGATCCAGATGAAAATGGACATTTTGGTGAGTTTGGTGGAAGATATGTTCCTGAAACATTGATGCCTATTTTACTTGAACTAGAAGCTGAATACAAAAAATATAGATTTGACAAAGAGTTTTGGACAGAAGTAAATGAGCTATTAAGAGAGTATGTGGGAAGAGAAAATCCTTTATATCATGCTAAAAACATCTCTGCAGAAATTGGTGCAAAAGTTTATCTAAAAAGAGAAGACTTAAATCATACTGGTGCTCATAAGATAAACAATGTAATTGCACAAGGGTTACTAGCAAAAAAACTAGGAAAAACAAAAGTTATTGCAGAAACTGGTGCTGGACAACATGGAGTTGCAAGTGCAACTATTGCTGCACTTTTAGGTTTAGAGTGTACAGTTTTTATGGGTGCAAAAGATGTTGAAAGACAAGAACTTAATGTATTTAGAATGAAACTTTTAGGTGCTAAAGTCGTAGCTGTTCAATCTGGAAGTAAAACTTTAAAAGATGCAATGAACGATGCAATTAGATATTGGGTTACAAATGCAAGAGATACTTTTTATATAATTGGAACTGTTGCTGGGCCTCATCCTTATCCTATGATGGTAAGAGATTTCCAATCAGTTATTGGTTGGGAAGCAAGACGACAAGCTCTACAAAAAGATGGAAGATTACCAGATTTCGTATTAGCTTGTATTGGTGGAGGATCAAATGCTATTGGTATTTTTTCACACTTTTTAGAAGATAAAGAAGTTACTTGTATAGGAATAGAAGCAGGAGGACTTGGAACAAGCACAGATAAACATGGTTGTTCTTTAGAAAAAGGAACTCCTGGAATATTACATGGACAATGTTCTTATTTACTTCAAGATGAAGATGGACAAGTTCTAGAAGCGCACTCTTTTTCAGCGGGACTTGATTATCCAGGAATTGGACCAGAACACTCTTTTCATAAAGATAATAAAACTGTGCAATATGATTCTATCACAGATGAAGAAGCACTTGATGCTTTTGTATGGTTAAGTAGAAAGGAAGGAATTATTCCTGCTTTTGAAAGTGCTCATGCAATAGCATATTTGAAAAAAGCAAAAGAAAAATTCCAAGGAAAAACAGTAATTGTGAATTTATCAGGTCGAGGTGACAAAGATATGGTTCAAGCAAAAGATTTATTAAATTTTGAATAGGAATATTTTTGAGAAATAGACTAAAAAACAACTCAGGTAAAATACTTTTTTTAGTAGTAGTAATATTCTTTTCTTTTATTGCTTACGAATTATACAAGGCACCCGTTAGCGGATTAGAAGATAAGTTTTTATATCTATTAAAAATGTATGGATATATTATCCTTTTTGCTTGGTCTATTTTAGAAGGTGAGCTAGGATTAATCATGGCAGGACTTATGTCTCATGATGGTTCTATGCACCTTTATTTAGCTATTTTTGTAGCTGGACTTGGTGGTTTTGTTGGTGATCAGATTTATTTTTATATTGGTAGATTTAATAAAGCTTATGTGCACAAAAAGTTTTCAGGTCAAAGAAGAAAATTTGCCTTAGCACATCTTTTATTACAAAAGTATGGGTGGCCAATAATTTTTGCACAAAGATATATGTATGGAATGAGAACCGTTATTCCAGTTTCAATAGGACTTACTAGATATAGTGCAAAAATGTTTGCATTTATAAACATACTTAGTGCTTGGTGTTGGGCAGCTATTACAATAATTCCTGTGTGGTATTTTGGAGAAGAGATTTTAATTGTGATAAAATTTGCAAAAGAACATTGGTATTTTGCAGCGCCATTCGCAATTTTAATAGGTGGTGGAATGATTTATTATTTTAACCAAGCATCAAAAAAAAAGGAAAAAGTTAATGAAAATAACCCTAAGTAATGATAGCATCAAAAAATTAGATACAGCAGTTGAGATAAGTATTGTTTTAAATTTAGAAGATGTAAATAAATATGATAAAGAGATTTTAGATGATTTAAACTTTAAAGCAAAAGATGAAGAAGTTGTATTTTTAGTTGAATCAAAAAAGATATATGTAGGATGTGAAGAAGAGTCTTATGATGCAATTGCAATTGCAATATCAGCAGCTATGAAAAAGTTTAACTCAACAAAATACAAAGATGCAAAAGTAGAAATTTTTGGTGAAGAAAAAGAGACTTTAAAAGCTTTAGTTGAAGGTGCTATTTTAGGATCTTATACTTTTGATAAATATAAAAGTAAAAAAGAAAAAGAGTTAAAAAAAGAGTTAATTATTTGTTGTAAAGTTTCTAAAGAGTTAGAAGAAGTTTTAGAAGAATCAACTCATATTGCAAATTCAGTTAATAAAGTTAGAAATTTCGTAAATACAACTCCACAAGACTTTTATCCAGAAGTTATGGCAAAAGAGGCAAAAAAAGTTGCAAAAGAAAATGACATAATTTGTAAAGTTCATGGTGAAGAGTTCTTAGAAAAAAATGGAATGAATGCCATGCTAAGTGTGGCAAGAGCAAGTGTTCATGAACCAAAACTTATTCATATGGCATATAAACCAAAAGATCCAGTTAGAAAAGTGGTACTTGTAGGTAAAGGTTTAACTTATGATTCGGGAGGATTATCTTTAAAACCTGCTGATTTTATGGTTACTATGAAATCAGATAAAAGTGGTGGTTGTGCAGTTATTGGTATTTTAAATGCTGTTGCAAAACTAAACTTACCAATTGAAGTTCATGGAATCATTGGTGCTGTTGAAAATATGATTGGTGGAGATGCCTATAAACCTGACGATGTACTTGTTGCTAAAAATGGTAAGACTATAGAAGTGCGAAATACAGATGCTGAAGGTAGACTAGTACTTGCTGATTGTTTATGTTATGCCCAAGATAAAATCAAAGATTTTGATTATATCTTTGATTATGCAACTCTAACTGGTGCTTGTGTGGTAGGTGTTGGTGAATACACAACTGGAATCATGGGTAATAATACAGTTTTAAAAAGAGATGCAGTTTGCAATGCCTTAAACTCTGGGGAATATGCAACAACTTTACCATTTAATAGATTTTTGAGAAAAACTATCAAATCTGAGATTGCTGATATTTGTAATATTGCTAATACAAGATATGGTGGGGCAATTACAGCTGGGTTATTTTTAGATAATTTTATATATGATGAAAATAAAGATAAATGGTTGCACTTTGACATAGCAGGACCTGCATTTGTAGAAAAAGCTTGGGGATATAATCCTCATGGTGCAAGTGGAGCAGGGGTTAGAATGACAGTTGAGTTCTTGAAGAACTTATTGTAAAATAAAAAAAAGCTAGGGGGATTATAGAAGGATGATTGAGAAAAAAGGTTCAATATTGTCAGTAAGAGAAGACATAAAAGTATTTGATTGTACGATTAGAGATGGTGGATTGGTAAATAACTATCACTTTACAGATGAGTTTGTAAAAGCTCACTATGAAACTTGTGTTGCTTCTGGTGTTGACTATATGGAAATAGGGAAAAATAATTCTCCTTCTATTATGAGTGAAGATGAATTTGGGGCTTGGAACTTCTGTAAAGAAGAAGATATAAGAAGAATAGTTGGTGAAAACAATACAGGCATGAAAATAGCAGTTATGTCAGATATTGGTAGAACTGTATCTTCTGAATTACTTCCAAAAAGTGAAAGTGTTGTTGATATGATAAGAATAGCAACATATATTCATCAACTTCCAGCAGCCATTGAGCTAATCGAAGAAGCTCATGCAAAAGGTTATGAAACAACTGTAAATATTATGGCTATATCTAAATCTTTTGATGATGAGTTAAACGAAGTATTAGAGCAACTAAGTAAAACAAATGTAGATATTATTTATATTGCTGATAGTTTTGGTTCTTTTTATCCTGAACAAATTAATAAACTTACAGAAAAATATCTAGGTTATGCAGAAAAAACTGGTAAGAAAATTGGTATTCATGCTCACAATAACTTACAACTAGCATACGCAAATACAATCGAAGCTATGATGTATGGAGCAAGTTTTTTAGATGTGACTATTTCTGGACTTGGACGAGGAGCTGGAAATTGTCCACTTGAACTTTTAATTGGTTTTCTAAAAAATCCAAAATATAAACTAATGCCAGTACTTAAATTCATTGAAGAGTATATTGTACCTTTAGAAAAAGAGCTTGATTGGGGATATAGTATTCCATATATGTTAACTGGTCAGTTAAATGAACATCCAAGAGCTGCTATGAAAGCAAGAGATGAGGGTGATACAAAATATAGAGAGTTTTATAGAAACTTACTAGCTGAATAAAAGCAAAATGAAGAGTTAAACTCTTCATTTGTTATACTGCTTTTACTTCTTTTCTTTGGTTTATTTCGTTTTGATAAATCAAAATTCCTGCTAAAATAAATACCACATTTTTTACAATATATTGTCCTACAAGTGTAAAGGCATATGGTGCATGGGTAAATGAGATATCTGGTAAGATAAATAATGGTGTGAAAGTACAAATCATATGTGCTAGAAATAAAACAACTACATATCTTGTATATATGCCAAAAATAAATCCTAGACCAACAGTTACTTCCCAAATAGCTAATAGCTTGATTGATAAGGTATCACTAATAAGCCCAAAAAACATTTTGTGAATAGTAGTAATTGCCAAGTCTTCAGCAGGACTTAATTGTGGGAAGAATTTTAACATCCCATACCATAAAAATATAATACCAAGTGAAACTCTTATGAGCTTTATCGTTTTTTCCATTGTCATTCCTTATAAAAAAAGGATTATAAAACAAATAAGCTTAGGTATTAATTAATAGTCATTATCATTATTATTAAATATATTTATTTAGCAGTTAGAATTTTTATATTAATATATTTATCAAAATAAAAGACAAAAAATCTTAAAGTCTTTATCAACTTATTAAAGGAAATATATGGCAAATATTACTGATAAACTTAGCAAGATTGATATAGAATTTATAGAAAACCAAAAGATGTTTTTTGTATCAACTACTCCAAAAGAGGGTAAAATAAACCTTTCACCAAAGGGTTTAGATGATACTTTTAAAATAATAAATGAAAATAAAATCTTATGGCTAAACTATTTTGGAAGTGGAAATGAAACGGCAGCTCATTTATTAGAAGATAATAGAATGACTATTATGTTTTGTGCTTTTGAGGGTGCACCAAATATCCTAAGACTTTATTGTAAAGCAAAAGCGATACAAAAAAGAGATGATGCATGGGAAGAGTATATTTCACACTTCTCTACAAAAAGAGCAGCAAGACAAGTTTTTGAAGTAACAATTGAAAATATAAATAACTCATGCGGTCAAGGTGTTCCTTTATATGACTTTATAGGTCAAAGGGAGGATTTACCTGTGATTTATAATAAAATGAGTGAAGAGGAGCATATTGCTTATATGAAGAAGAAAAATGTGCTTAGTTTTGATGGGAAGCATACAAAGCTTTTTGAGGATTAAACATGCTCTTGAAGAGGTAAACCTCTTCGCTTCTTTTACTTTGTCCATACAAAGTAAACCTTGTGCTTGCACTCTCTTTGAGAAAACCACCAACCGTATCAAAGCCCTTCGGGTTTCCCTCATTTATTATTTATCTTTCCTGCCTTGCAAAACTCATAAAAAAATATGCTTTATAGCATATTTGTTATATTCAAACAGTTACAAGTCTTTTCCAAAAAGAGAAATAAATATTCGGCTTTTGCAAATGTTGGAATAAAGGTGGGATAAGGACATTTACATTTTTGATTGTCTTATGTTAAAACTTTTATTTACTAAATTTATAAATGATAGTTTGAACTATAGGAATCCCTTTCTGCCTTTGATGAAGCTGGAAGTTAGATGTTTATTTTCGGTAAAGCCCGAAACTGTTCGAACGTTAAAAAATGACCTAAATGGTCATTTTAGTGAGTTTTGCAGGGCAGGAAATAAATATATAACTGGAAGGGAGCTTTGCTTTCATCAATTCGGCAGTCTTTTTTGTTTACTTTTTCGAGATCAAAAAGTAAGAAAGCGGAAACCTTTAGGTTTTCAAGAGAGGAAATATTTATAATATTAAGCTATAATCAAAAGAAATAAAGGAAAACACTATGTCAGGAAAAATATCAAATCTTCTTATCTCAAAAAGTATTGAAAGCCCTATGCAAAATGTAAATCAAGTAGTTTTAGAAGTTGGTAAAGGAATCTTTGGAGATAGATATTATAACCAAGAAGGAACATTTTCTAACAAAGGAACAGTAGAACCTGATAGAGATGTAACACTAATAGAAATAGAAAATATAAACGCATTAAATGAAGAACACAATCTTTCATTTACACCTGAAGACTTTAGACGAAATATCGCAGTTACAAATTGTGATTTAAACTCACTAGTTGGGAAAGAGTTTCAAATAGGAGAAGTAGTATTAAAAGGTATTAGACTATGCGAACCTTGTAAATATATAGCAGAAAAATTAGATGAGAAAAAAGCATTAACTCAAATGGTACATAAAGCAGGGCTAAGAGCTCAAATTATCAAAGGTGGAAGCATAGACTTAAACTGTCAGATTGAAGTATTATAAGGATTTAACTTCCTTATAATACCTATATCTTAAAAATTATGTCAAACTTAGAACCATTAGCATAAAAGTATTTAAATTCACCAAATAGTTGCCCTTTTACAATATTTGAAATAATCTGTAAACCTAAAGTTTGAGTGTTATTTATATCAATATCTTTATTTAGTCCTCTTCCATTATCCCTTACACTCAAATAGCATGTTTTATCAATACATTTAAAAGATACATCAATTAGTCCATCTTTACCATTAAATGCATATTTAAAACAATTTGTTATCAACTCCGTTATAATAAGTCCACAAGGCAGTGCATGGTCGATATCCATATTAATATCATCAATATCATTATTTATTTTGACATAATTTGTTTTATTGTAACTGAGTTCTATATCTTTTGTTAGGTCATTTATATATTTTTTTAGTGATATAAAGCTTAAATTTTCTGATTCATATAGCTTTCTATGAAGTAATTCCATCACAAAGATTCTATCTTGGATATTTGTAAGAGAACTTTTTGTTTCCTCATTATTTATTTTTGATTTTTCTAGTTTTATTAGATTTATAGTGATAGCTAAATTATTTTTTACCCTATGATGAATCTCTTTTAATAAAGTCTCTTTTTCTTTTAAAGAATTTGTTAATTGTTTTGTTTTCTCTTCAACTTTTTTATCTAATTCATTGATATTTTTTTCTAAAGAATCTAACATCTTATCAAAAGCATTTGCTAGCATGGCTATATCATCATTGCCTTTTAGATTATTTCTATGATTTAATTTCCCTTCATTTACTTGCTTTGAAGTATGAGTAAGAATATTTATACTTTTAAATAATCGTTTAAATAATAATGAACCAATTATAAGTGCAATAATAAAAGAAATAATCACAGCAGGTAAAACTTTTAACAATGAAGAATCGATACTTTGAATAAAATCCTTTTCATACACAGAAGTTATATAAAGAAATTTTTCTGTGGTATCACTACTTATTAATCTAACCCAAGTTAATGTGGGATAAATATAATTACCTGGATCTTCAGGCGAGTCAAGAAGGTGTTTGATAGGCTCTTTATCAATTGCATCTAAAATCTGTTTTCCTGTTAAAAGTCCAGTTTTAGGAAATCTAAACTTTGATAATCTACTTAAACAATATTTTGTATTATATTCTGAGTTATCATTCTTATTATATAAGATTTTATTATCTTGAGCATTTTTGATATTTAACCACATCAAATAAGTCTTACCCTTATGAAATCTTTCCAATCTTGAAAAACTAGTTTGAATATCAGTTTTAATATTTAGTTCAAGACCTTTGCCTTTTATGGGCATTTTATCTATATCGCTTGAAATTATAAGATATTTATTTAACTTAATTAATTTTTTTGTATAAAAGAATTTTCTAATTCCAGAAGAACATACATATTCATTTTTTTCATCATATCTTAAAAACTCATCTTCTTTTAATTTATCTTTTATTTTAGAAAAGTCTTCTTTTTCTACTTGAAAGATTACATTTTTATTTTTATCTAAAATTGAAATATTAAATATCGCTTCTTTATTATTTGTCTTATATTTAATAGCTGAGAAATCTTTTATCTTATTTGTTTTGTTTATTTTGTTATAAATTTTATTTGCTTCTAGTTCCATAATAGATTTTAATTTATCTCTTTTTATAATACCATTATTTTTGATTGCTTTTTCTGCAAGAATTAGTTGTTGAGTAGTTAGATATATGATATTTTCTATTTCATCAGATATGTGATTTTTTTGTTCATTTTGCATATTTGGAATAAGTTGTACTAATAATACACTTAATAAAAATAACCCTAATAGTATAAAGGTAATAAATATTTTTGTATTAAGAGAGTTTAGATTAACTTTAAACATCTATTTTATTTTCAACTTATATCCTAGTTCATATATATTTTCAATAATATTGCTTTTAATTTTTATTTTTAATCTATATATTAGCGTTCTTAGTTTTGCTAAGTCATATACATCTTCTCTCCAAATATAAGTGCTTATTCTATTAAAATTTACAGGTTCATTTGGATAGTCACTTAATAATTGAATCAGTTTTACTTCATTGCCTGTTAGTTTTAAAGGTTTGTCATTTTTATATAAAATACCTTTTGTTTTATCAAAAAAGAAATCATCTTCTAAAAAAAATGTTTGTATATTTTTGTCTTCTCCAATTATTTCTTTGTTTTTAAAAAAATAATTATGTTTATGTAGGGTTGTTTCTATTGTAGCTCTTATTTCTTCATCTCTACAAGGTTTAAGTAAATATGCATAAGGCTCGCAAATCATTGCTTCTTTTATTGTTTTGTTATCTCCATATGAGGTTAAAAAGATAATTGGTACTTTATAGTATTGCCAGATATATTTGGCTGCTTCTATTCCATTCATACTATCTTTTAGATTGATGTCCATTAATATAAGATCTGGATGATTTTTTTTTACATGTTCTATTGCATTTCTTCCAGTTGTTTCTATTCCTGTCACATTGTAATTAAATTCATTTAATACACACTTCATGCCCATTGCTAAAAGTGTTTCATTCTCTACAATTAAAATATTTATATCTTTTTGCGTTAAATTTGGAATTTTTGTCAATTTTCTTCCTAAAGTTATTTCATTGTCATTTCTATTGGTTATGATACTCAGTATCAATTTAAAAGGAGATTAAATGATTTTTTCTAAAAAATCGTTACTATCATTTGCAACAATAATTGCATTAAGTAATACTTTGCTTGCAAGTGACAAAATAAATGAAGACAGTACCTCATTGGGTTCAGTTGATGTTGTATCAAATAGTGATGATGCAACAGAGCATAGTAATTCTTATACTATAAACTCTATGTCTTCTGCAACAAAAATGAATCTATCAATATTGGATACTCCTCAAAGTGTATCTGTTATAACGCAACAGCAAATGAGAGATTTTGATTTAAATACAATAAATGAAGTATTAAATAATACTACAGGAATAGAAGTTGAACAACTTGAAAGTGATAGAACAAGATATACATCAAGAGGTTTTAATATTACTAACTTCTTAGTAGATGGAGTAGGTTCTAGTAATAATGGATATATTTATGGTGATATGGATATGTTCCTTTATGATCATATTGAAGTTACAAGGGGAGCAACTGGACTTACAAGTAATCATGGAGATCCTTCTGCTACTATTAATATGGTTAGAAAAAGACCGACTAAAGAATTTCAAGCAAGTACCAAATTATCAGGTGGCTCTTGGAATAAAAGAAGAGTAGAAGGTGATGTTTCAGGGGCTTTAAATGAATCTAAAACCATAAGAACAAGAATCTTAGCAGCGTATGAAAAAGCAGATTCTTATTTAGATAGAAGAGATACTAAATCAACTGTTTTATCTGCAATGATTGATGGAGATATTAATGATAATAATACTTTAACTTTCGGATTAACAAGAGTTGAAGATAAAAATAATGGTTCTCAACATGGAGGATTTGATAGTCGTGAGTTGCAAGAAAAGAAATATGACATATCTATAAATCCAAGTTCAGATTGGTCATATAGAAATACTAAGACAACTAATGCATTTTTAGAATTAGAATCAACTTTATCAGATAAGTGGAAGCTCAAATCAACTTATTCTTATAATAAAAATGAACAAGATAATGATGTGGCAAATTTAGATCCAGGTAAAGTTTGGGCTAATATATATGCTGATGATGAATACAAAACAAATTCATTAGATTTTACTTTAAATGGAGCATATTCTTTATTTGACAGAGAGCATGAAATTGTTTTAAATACAAATTATACTAAACAAAAATATAAAGGGAAAGGATTAAGAGAAGTAACAAAATATCCTATAAATTTAAGTACATGGGATGGTTCAACACCTCCTAGAAATTATGACCCTTCAACAGTTGAAAATACAGATTATACACAAAAAGAGTTATCTTTTACAGCAGCTACAAATTTTCATATAGTTGATAATTTTAGTTTATTAGTAGGTAGTAAAATAGCAAATTTTGAAGAAGAAGGAATGGCGTGGAATGGAGCATATAGTAAAAAAGACACTTCAGTTTTAACTCCTTATCTTTCTTTAGTTTATAAAATAACAGATGATATATCTACTTATGTAAGTTATACAACAACATATAATCCTCAAAATAATAGTGATGAAGGTGGAACACAATTAGATGCAGAAGAGGGTATTAATTATGAAGTTGGATTTAAATCTTCATTTTTTGATGGAGCATTAAATAGTTCTTTTGCTTTATTTAAAATAGAAAAAGAAAATGTTGCAGAAGAAGCTGGTAAACGAGCTAATGGTGATAGTTATTATAAAGCCATAGATGGAGTTACAAGCAAAGGATTTGAAATAGAAGTTTCTGGTGATATTAATGATACTATAAACACTTCTATTGGTTATACAAACCTTTCTATTAAAGATGCTAACAAAAAAGATGTTACAAGATATATTCCACGAAGAATGTTAAATGCTTCGCTTACTTATTCTCCTAAAGAAATTGCAGGTTTAAAAGTTGGTATATCAGCAAATTGGAAAAGTAAAGCGCATGATAGAAAATATGAAGATGTATCACAAAAAAGTTATACAATTTATAATCTAATGTCAAGTTATAAAATCAATAAAAATACAAATATATCTTTTAATGTAAATAACCTAACTGATGAAAGATATTTTTCTTCTTTAATGAAAGGTGGCTATACAATGTATGGAGCACCAAGAAGTTATGGAGTATCACTTGAATATAGATTCTAGAAAAATAAAGAGAAGTTTTATTTTCTCTTTGGTTTGTATTGTATTTCTTAGTTCATCATTATTTGCACTATCAAAACCTATTGTTTTAGAAGAGAAAATAAAAGCTAATAATGAAGCTTTATTTCCTCTAGAGTTAAAAAAAGATTCATATATTATAGGTGGTTTTACTTTAAGTGCTAAAGTTGATAGGATTGAATTGTTGGATAATAATAAACATTTTGTAAGAAGATTAGATCAATCTAATAAGCTTCAAAATAGGTTAATATTTGTTACAAATGAGTCTGGTAAATATTACATAAACTTAAAAAATAAATCAAAAGATAACACTTTTAAATTAAGCATAGATAAGATTTTACCTATAAAATTCAAAGAGAATAAAAAAGTAGAAATAATAAGTGAAATAATCAAAAAAGGGAAAAAGAACCTTTTAACAAATAAAGATACAAATGAATTTTGGGAAAAAATTAGAAAACTAGGAACACCACTAGTGGAACCAATAAATAAAAATGAGTCTATCCTGACATTTTTATATCAAGGCGCAAAACACAATGTACGATTATTTGGTGGACCAACTCATGAACATGCTTATTTTAATAGATTAGGGAATAGTGATATTTGGTTTAAAAGTTTCGTGGTTAAAAATGGTATTAGAATGTCATATCAAATCGCACCTGATGTTCCTATTATTGATGGGACTAGTAGAGAAAAAAGAATGGCTATTTTAGCAACATCACAAATGGATCCCTTAAATAAGCACCCTTATAAGATGGCAAAAGATTTAAAGCTAGATAAGTATATGACTAATTCAACTTTTGAAATAAAGAATAAGGGATACAAGGACTGGGGTGTAAAATCAAATAGTCCTAAAGGTTCATTATATAATTATAAAATTAAAAGTGAGATATTAAATAATACTAGAAATATTACTATTTATAAACCAACAGATTTTAATCAAAAAGAAGATTATAATCTTCTTTTTGTATTTGATGGAGTTGAATATCAAGTAAAAGTTGATACACCTACTATCCTTGATAATTTAATCTATAAAAATAAAATCAAGCCAACAATTGCTATTTTTATTGATAATCCAACAAGAAATTCAAGAGCGGAGGAATTACCTTCAAACAAAAAGTTTGCTGATTTTATGGCAAAAGAGTTATTACCATTTGTTGAACAAAAAACAAATATGAAATTTAAAGCAAAGAATACTATTTTAACTGGTTCTAGTTATGGTGGTTTGGCTTCTGCTTTTGTTGCTTTTACTTACCCACAATATTTTGGAAATGTCTTAAGTCAATCTGGTTCTTTTTGGAAAGATTCTAACAATGACCCTGAACCAGAATGGTTAACACGACAAATTGCTAAAAGTAAAAAGAAAGATATCAGATTTTATTTAAATGCTGGTGTTTATGAGACAGGATATTTCTCAATAGATATTTTAGAAAGCAATAGACACTTAAGAACAGTACTTGAATCAAAAGGTTATGATTTTATATATAAAGAGTTTCAAAATGGTCATGATTACTATGCATGGAAAGTTAATTTAGCTGATGGTTTAATGTCACTAGCAAAATAAAATCTTTTAAGAAAAAGACTTTATTTGCTTATATTTTAAATACATAAGTTTTATTACTTTTTCAATCTCTTCTTGGCTTATCTCATCCACAAAAGATAAGCTAAGAGAGTTTCTACTTGTCATTTCATCATAACCCATAGCTTGTATGATTCTTGAAGGCTTTGAAAGCCCTAAAGAGCAACCCTCTCCATTTGTAAGATATATTTCACTTAAAGCTAAAGTTCGTATTAATTCCCTTGCTTTTATACCCTTTAGGGCAAAATGCAAAGTGTACTCTAAAGTCGTATCTGGCTCAACAAAAAAGTAAATATCATCTTTGAAAGTCGCCTTTAATTTTTCTAAAAATATAGCTTTTGGTTTTGTATTGAAGTGTTGTTTATCTATTGCATTAAGGCATAGTTTGCAAGCTATTGCATCTATTTCTCCTATTGGCAGTAATGAGAAAGTTTCATCATTAAATAGAAGCACTGTATTTGTATTATAGCCTGTTAGTTTATATGGATCAAAATATATAATATCAGAATTTTTATCAAGGTTTGCACTTGCATTTGAGATGATTTTAGCTTTTGTTTTTTCTTTTATCTTTTGTAAATTTGTTATTACAAAAGTATCCATAACATATGAAGATAAAAAAAGAAAATCTATCGTTTTATTTTCTAAAGCAGATAACTTTACTTTTCCATCTATATTTAAATCTAACCAAGTGATTTCAAATCCAAGAGTTTCGAATAACTTTCCAGCAGCTATTATAGCTTGTGATTCTCCAAGACTAATTGCAATATTTGTTTTTAATTCTAAAAGAAGACCTAAAAATCCCTCTTTTGAAAAAGAAAATGTTTTTAGTTTAGTAAAGTGAAGTTTTTTTTTATACTCTTGAGTTAATTCATCAAATGAAGTATTTTCGACAAGTGCACTTAAAGAATAGTTATTTTCTATTAAAATAGATTCAGCTTTAGCATACTGAATGTGATTTAGTTTAGGCATTCTCTTTTTTGCCTTTTCTTTCCCTAAAACATCCAAGTTGGCAGTGAGTTACTTTTATATCTGAAGCTTTTACTGTTGACCCAACTCTTCTTAATGTTGAGTTTCTTGCTTCATCCCATAAGATTTTGCACTCTACTTTTTTATCATATGCAAAGTTACGACTTAGGCTATTGTAAATATTTTCTTCGAAATCTTTGAATTCCAGTTTTCCAAAAACTCCCAGTTCACAATTTGTTATTTTGATATCAATACTTTTACAAGCTTCTGACATCTGAATTGGTTTTATACCAATCAATCTTGCAACCTTAAATGCTTTTAGACAAGATAGTTTCCCGTCTTCGTCTAAGTTAGTTAATACAAGGTCTTTTTGTGTCTCATCCAATTGGAATTTAGACATTTATTCTTCCAGAATGTGTATATATATTCATCTTTTTATTTCTTGCAAAGCCAATTAATGTGATTCCATGTTCATTGGCAGCTTTTAATCCTTGAAAAGTTACAGCAGCTTTTGATACAACAATAGGGATTTTGTGCATTACACACTTTACAACCATCTCCATTGATAATCTTCCACTTGCATATAAAACTGATTTTTTAATATCTTTTTTATTCATTGAAGCTAGACCCACAACTTTATCAATAGCATTGTGCCGTCCAATGTCTTCAGAAGTAAAAATTGTACCATCTTCCAAAATAAGTTCAGCTTTATGTACACAACCTGTGTTCTCAAAAAGTTCACTAGGTGTGTTAAATTTTCTCATATTAGATAAAATATCATTTGCATTTACACTATACTTTGTATTTACAAAAGCACATTCAAAACTTTTGTCTGCATTTCCCGTTACTCCAACGCAACAACCAGAAGTAAGTGTTTTCTCTTTGAAAAGGTTTGCATAGCCATCTTGGCTTATGTTTGCATTGATATTAACTTTTAATCCATCTTCTGAAATAGATATATCTTTTACATCATCAAAACTTTTTATAACAGCTTCACTAAGTAAAAACCCAACAATATGTGCATCTTGATCTTTAGCGATTGTCATCACAGAAAGAAATTTTTCATTGTTTATAAAAAATTCTACTCGCTCTTCTTTAATAACATTGTCTTCAATTAGTTCAATCCCATTTTCATCAAACTTTTCTATGATTACTTTTTTACAAAAATCATTAAAATCTTGAGGAAAAAGGGAGAAGTTTTCACTTCTCATAGGCGTTGTCATGCCATTATCCTTTTTTATTTTCTAAATCTTCTAAAATGTCAGGTGCAAGTTGTTGTAAATGCTCTCTTGGATATTTACCAGTAATTAAACCTTTAAAATTTCCTTTAACAGCAACTAAAACAGAATACACAAAATCTAATAAAAAGAACATAATCAATACACTAGCACCGAAGTGTAGGTAAAGTAAGGCTCTTTTAAGTTGAATAAATTGAGCATTAGTATAAGCATCTGGATCAATGTACCAAATAATACCACCACTAAGTGCTAAACCTGCTCCCATTGCTACAAATGCTATAAAAATTACCCTTTTCATAGGCTTAAATTTACCCGGAAGAATAATCTTTTTAATAATACTATTTTTTATCAAAAGTTTTGCATCTTTAAAAGCTATTATTGTCATCATAAACCATAAAGGTATCCAAACTAAACCAGTAACCTCATGAGTACCTCTTAATATATAAGGAATAAAACCACCACCACTTCTTAAACTCCAAGTGATGTTGAATCCAGTAATAACAAGAGTTATAATAATAACAACATTTAACCAAATTATGGCTCTATGAAATAAAGAGAATACTTGAACTTGGTCATTAGGATTTGTAATAACTGCACTTTTTCTTCCATAAAAAGCATACATGAAACAGAAAATTGCAATTTCACCACAAAAAACCCACCAAATGTAAAGTTGTCTTTCATTACTTGCTCTTATAATTTCAGGAGCAATAGATTCATAACTAGGTCCAAATGCTGCATCAACCATAGCTTTATGAGTAGAAGAGGGAGGAGTTAAAACTCCATCCACATTTCCACCTGTGATAACATGAATTGAATATCTAATCAAGTAATCCCAATCCATAATCATGAGATACTTAACAAATATAAATCCAACAATTGATAGCCCAAGAAGTGTAAGAATATAAGCTTTGTTTCTACTATAAAATGAGCTATTTTCCATTATCTATCCTTACCAACCATATGATTCAGTAGCGATACCTTTACCTTTGAAAGTAGCTCTATAAGTTTTGATTAAAGCAACTTCATCAGCATCACCAACAAGTAAAGCTTTAGTAGAACACATTGCTGCACACATAGGAACTTTACCTTCACTAATTCTATTTTGACCATATTTTTCAAACTCTTCATGAGAGTTAGTCTCTTCAGGACCACCAGCACACATAGTACATTTGTCCATTTTACCTTTTGTACCAAATGCACCATCTTTTGGAAATTGAGGAGCACCAAATGGACAAGCGAATAAACAATAACCACAACCAATACAAATATCTTTGTTGTGTAAAACAATACCGTCTGTTCTAATATAAAAACAATCAGTAGGACAAACTTGTTGACAAGGTGCATCAGCACAATGCATACAAGCCATAGAAATAGAGATTTCTTTTCCTACAATACCTTCATTAACAGTAACTACTTTTCTTCTATTAACTCCAACTGGAACTTCGTGTGCCTCTTTACAAGCAACAACACATCCATTACAGTCGATACAAAGATTTTCATCACAGTAAAATTTCATTCTTGAAAAATCTACATTATTATTACTCATTTTGTATCTCCTATGCTCTTTCAATTCTTACAAGAGAACATTTAGTCTCAGGACAAGAAGTTTGTTGGTCAAAACCGTAACTTGTAACTTGGTTAGAACTTTCACCACTTCCATAAGGAGCAGTTTTATCAGGATATCTACCTAAAAGACTTTCACCTTGCCAAACACCTGAGAAGTTTTGTGGTAAGAATACTGATTTTTCATCAACTCTATAAGAGTATTTACATTTGATTCTTATTTTCCCTTCACCAGTTCCATAAACCCACATCATCTCACCATCTTTAATACCTAAAGTTGCTGCAAGATTTGGGTGTAACTCCCCATACATTTCACCTGATAACTCAGATAAATATTTAGACGCTCTTGTTTCTGTTCCAGACCCCATGTGTTCAACAATTCTTCCTGAAACAATATTTATTGGATAATCTTTTACCCAAACTTGTGCATTTTGTTCAGTTTCATATCTTACATTTGTTCTAAAGTGATTTAATCTATCTTTAACAGCTGGATATCTTTTCACTAAATCAGGTCTAAATGAGTGTAAAGGTTCTCTGTGTTTTGGAATATGATCAATAAAGTTCCAAACAATAGCTCTAGCTCTTGCATTTCCATAAGGAGCAAGTCCAGCAGCAAGTGCATATTTATTTAAAATTCCACTATCATCAGTTTTCCAGTTTTTACCTTCAACCGCTTTTTTCTCAGCATCTGTTAATGTAATTCCTGCTAATTCTTCAATGTTTTTAGCTGTAATTTCAGCATATCCACCATTGATTCTACTGCCTTTAGGAGCTGAGCCTTCAGCTGATAATAAATTAACACCATCTCTTTCTAAACCAAATCTATTTCTAAATCCCATACCACCTTGAGCAACAGGAATATTAATATTATATAAAACTGGGCTTCCTGGATGAGTTTCAGTCCAACAAGGCCAAGGTAAACCATAATATTCTTTCTCAACTGGACCTCTTCCTTTTAAAGAAGTAGACTCAAATAAGTGCCAATTTTCAGTATGTTTTTTAATTCTAGCTGCAGTTCGTCCTTGCATACCAATAGTTTTTAAACTTCTTGCAATTTCATCTGTAGCATCTTCAGGCCATTTAAATTTATCACCTTTACCCATACCTGCAATATATTGATCATAAAATCCTAATCTTTTTGCAAAGTCAAATAAGATGTCTTGATCTTCTCTTGCTTCATATAGAGGTTCAATTACTTTAGTTCTCCATTGTGCACTTCTTGCAGTATTTACAACTGTTCCATCTGTTTCAACTTGTGTAGAAGCAGGTAATAGAAATAAATTATCATTTCTTGTTGTAATAACAGCGGCATCATTTACAAATGGATCTATAAATACAACCATTTCTAATTTATCTAATGCTTCTTTTACTTTATGTGTTTGAGTAATAGTAGAAATACCATTACCAATACAAACTAAAGCTTTAATTGGAGTATCAGCATTATTTTTTTCATTTTCTTTATCTAAAACACCATGAATCCAAAGCCCAAGACTAAACCCTTTAGCTTCCATCATCTCTTTAGTTTTAAATCTTCCTTTTAGCCATTCATAATCAACATTCCATTGTTTCGCAAAATATTTCCAAGAACCTTCACTTAATCCATAATATCCTGGAAGTGTATCAGCCAAACATCCTAAGTCTGTTGAACCTTGAACATTATCATGACCTCTTAAAATGTTACATCCACCACCTGGTTTACCTAAGTTACCAAGAGATAATTGCATAATTGATCCCAATCTTGTATTTGAAGAACCGATTGTATGTTGTGTCCAACCTTGATTCCAAATCAAACATCCAGGATCAGCTGTTGCAAATGCAGTTGCAGCTTGAATAAGAAGTTCTTTAGAACAGCCAGTTATATCTTCAACATGTTCAGGAGTATACTCTTCACACTCTTTGAAAATATCGTCCATTCCATAAACTCTATCAGCAATAAATGATTTATCATACCATTTATTCTCACGAATTAATCTAATAATTCCATACAAAAATGCGATATCTGTACCTGTTCTAATTCGACAGTAAAGATCACTTTTTGCAGCAGTTTTTGTAAATCTAGGATCTACAACAATGATTTTTGCCCCATTTAGCTGTTTAGCTTTTAATATATGCTGCATAGCAATAGGATGGTTAGAAGCAGGATTTGCTCCAAAAATAATAATAGCTTTCGAGTTTTGCATATCACCTATATGATTTGTCATAGCTCCGTATCCCCACGTATTTGCCACACCGGCAACTGTTGGACTATGTCAAATTCTAGCTTGGTGATCTATATTATTTGTTCCAAACATAGCTGCAAATTTTCTAATATAGAAAGCTTGCTCATTACTTACTTTTGCTGATCCTATAAATTGAACTGAATCTGGTCCGAATTTATCTCTAAGTGCCATTAGTTTATCACTAACTTTACTCATAGCATCATCCCAAGAAAGTCTATTCCAAGTACCATTTACTTTTTCGATTGGATATTGCAGTCTATTAGTTGTTCTTGCTTTATCAATCATATCAGCACCCTTACAGCAGTGACCTCCGTGACTTATTGGATGGTCTTGTGCAACCTCTTGTCTAACCCACACCCCATTTTGTACTTCAGCAATAACACCACATCCAACTGAACAATGCGAACAGATAGTTTTAATAAGTTTTGAACCAGGATAAGGATTTTTGATTTCCTCTTCACTAGCAGCTCTTAATACTTTATCCGTACTTGCAAAGGCAGATGTCGCTGTTACAGCTGTAGCAAGAGAAGCCATTTTTAGAAAACTTCTTCTTCCAAAGCTCTTAAGCATTTGCATTTTTATCTCCTTTTGTTATTTTGCAGCTTTATAAAATTCATTCCATGCAGCTGTCTTTTTGTAAAGAATCTCTTTTTTCTTCGCACGACCAGTAACTACACCGTTTCCAGCATTATTTACTTCACCACGATCTCTACTTTCAGAAGTCGCAGCAGTAGCAACAACTGAACCTGCAAGAACTGTTGCCGCAATTCCAGCTCGTTTGATGAAATCACGTCTTTGGTTTAATTCATCCGCCATGATAACTCCTTTTTTAAATTTGGGTAAAAAGCCCCCTTAAAAATTCCACAAAATTTTTAAGGGGACTTTCTATCCTTTTTTATTTATTTGGTTTTGCTATATCCAAATAAGTTCTCTCAAAATTACAAACATTTCCTAAAATTAGTCCCACAGGACTATATATAGGATCATCTGAAGCAATCAATTTATAAAAAAGTTCATCACAATATGGATTGATAACATCTTTAAATAACTCTTTTTGTAAATCTTCTTTTATCTCATTTGCTATTTGTTGTTCTATTAAATATGTACTTAAAGTAAAAATAAAACCATAATGATCCTCAGGTGCAGAAAATGATTTTTCATCTTTTCTAATTTTTGTTTTAGCTAAGATATCCCTTACTTTTAATTGCATATAACCACCTTCTCTCTCTTCGTGATACCAAGAAGCACTCAAAGATACGAAAGTACCAAATGGCACAATAAAAAGTTCTTGAAATCGTCTATAAATTTTTTCATTTCCATTCTCTTTTAAATACTCTAAAATCTCAAGTGCTGCTTTTCTAACATCTTCATCAAATGAATTATTTGATAGTGTTTCAAGATTTTCAACTATTTGCTCTGTTTTATTTTTAGAGTATTCTTCTACAAATAATAAAGATAATAAGTTATATAAAAAAAGTCTTGCTTTATCAATTTCTAAATTATGCATCTAATAATCCTTGTTTTATCATAAGTTTTGCTTTACAATCTTCACAACAATATAATGTTCTTTGTTTTACGGGATTTGAAGCAAATAAGGGACTCATGATAGCTGCGATTTTGTTAATAGCTTTTGTTGTAGCAAACTCTTTACCACATTCAACACAGGCAAATAGTTCATCTTGTGCTAAGATTTCTTCTGTAAACCAAGTTTTATTTAAGTGAATTACATCTGATTCAATACTAATACAATCAGCTTCTGGACAAGTAACTAAACAGTATCCACATGATGTACATAAACTTGAATTTATTCTAAGTGTATTATCTCTGGCATCGGCTACTAATGCATCGACGTTACAGGCTCCCACGCATGATAAACATAAAGTACAGTTCTCTTCTTTTACTTGAATTTTTCCATAATGAACAAATTCTCCTGTGCTAACTGTTCCTAAATCCTCATCTCCTACTATATGTTTTAATCTAATTGCAAAGATTTCTCTTTTTTTAGAACTTGTATGATTAAATGTAAATCTTGAGTTTTCTATTAAGTCTACTTCTTTTAAAGCCTCACTTAATTCTTCTTCATTAGCTGCAACTATTACTGCATCTTTTGAGTATTTTTTTTGATAAATTTGATTGATGATATCAATAGCATTTCTTGTTCCTTTTGATAAAAAGTCACTATAAAAAACAACTTGTGAACCTGATTCTTGTGCTATTGTAATAAACATTGATTCATCTAAAAATTTTTCACCATCAATTGCAAATGGTAAAACATTCTCTTTTAAATCTATAGATAAGTTTTCCATATTCATTTTACTTGGAATAATTAATGGAATTTTTCCGCTATAAAATTTTGAAACTTCATAAATAGAAGTTCTTGACATTGGTGTATATTCAAGTGAACCTGATGGACAAATACTAATACATCCACCACAACCAAGACAATCAACCATAGAAAAAGATAGAGTTTTTGTTTTATCATCTTTTGTTATTGCAACTGTTGGACAAACATCTTCACATCTTGAACAAATCTCTTCTCTTCTTTCATGATATTGACAAATAGAAGAATCATAAGTTATGAATTTTCTGTACTCATAGTTTTCAATATTATCTTTTAATTGTTTGATTACTTCATCTAAACTTGAAAGATTTGGATCAAAGGTTCCACTTTGTTTTAAACCTTCTTCTTTTGCATCAAACCAAACAATTTGAGAAACATTTAAAGTAACATCTTTACCTTCATCATCAACTATAACACTTAAGTTTCCTATATGTCCAGAAATAGATTTTAAAAGATCTGTTGTGATATAAAATAAATTGAAATCTTCATCTAAGGTCTTTTCTACAAAAATTTTATACTCTTCTTCATTATTCGCTATTAATAAAACTTCATTATTTAATTCTTGATTATAAGAAATATCTTGTGATAAATCATACTTAGTAGCTGCTATTTCATAAAGTGTTGATACATTTTCGATTTTGTTTGATAAAGAATCTTTAGAGTTTTTGATATAAAAATCTACTTCTTTAGCGGTTAGTTCACTTTTGATAAGTGGACTGTTAGATATTAAAAAGTCTGATTTTGCGCCATCTTCTATATTTGATGTTACAAAAATTTCCTCACTAATAGGAAAATCCAATCCGTTGGGATTATAATAAATAAATTCTTGCATAAACTATGCCCTTTGGTTAAATATATTTAATCTAATTTTATAAGCATAATCTTAAAATATACTTAAATAGTTAATTAATTTTTACCAATAAGTATTTGTGCTACAAATTGTTAATGTTTTATTTGATTTTTAAGTAAATAATATGGAATTGAGATATTTTGAATAGTCAACTTTAAAAAGTTGACTAAAATCTTGAGGAAAAAGGGAGAAGTTTTCACTTCTCATAGGCGTTGTCATGCCATTATCCTTTTTTATTTTCTAAATCTTCTAAAATGTCAGGTGCAAGTTGTTGTAAATGCTCTCTTGGATATTTACCAGTAATTAAACCTTTAAAATTTCCTTTAACAGCAACTAAAACAGAATACACAAAATCTAATAAAAAGAACATAATCAATACACTAGCACCGAAGTGTAGGTAAAGTAAGGCTCTTTTAAGTTGAATAAATTGAGCATTAGTATAAGCATCTGGATCAATGTACCAAATAATACCACCACTAAGTGCTAAACCTGCTCCCATTGCTACAAATGCTATAAAAATTACCCTTTTCATAGGCTTAAATTTACCCGGAAGAATAATCTTTTTAATAATACTATTTTTTATCAAAAGTTTTGCATCTTTAAAAGCTATTATTGTCATCATAAACCATAAAGGTATCCAAACTAAACCAGTAACCTCATGAGTACCTCTTAATATATAAGGAATAAAACCACCACCACTTCTTAAACTCCAAGTGATGTTGAATCCAGTAATAACAAGAGTTATAATAATAACAACATTTAACCAAATTATGGCTCTATGAAATAAAGAGAATACTTGAACTTGGTCATTAGGATTTGTAATAACTGCACTTTTTCTTCCATAAAAAGCATACATGAAACAGAAAATTGCAATTTCACCACAAAAAACCCACCAAATGTAAAGTTGTCTTTCATTACTTGCTCTTATAATTTCAGGAGCAATAGATTCATAACTAGGTCCAAATGCTGCATCAACCATAGCTTTATGAGTAGAAGAGGGAGGAGTTAAAACTCCATCCACATTTCCACCTGTGATAACATGAATTGAATATCTAATCAAGTAATCCCAATCCATAATCATGAGATACTTAACAAATATAAATCCAACAATTGATAGCCCAAGAAGTGTAAGAATATAAGCTTTGTTTCTACTATAAAATGAGCTATTTTCCATTATCTATCCTTACCAACCATATGATTCAGTAGCGATACCTTTACCTTTGAAAGTAGCTCTATAAGTTTTGATTAAAGCAACTTCATCAGCATCACCAACAAGTAAAGCTTTAGTAGAACACATTGCTGCACACATAGGAACTTTACCTTCACTAATTCTATTTTGACCATATTTTTCAAACTCTTCATGAGAGTTAGTCTCTTCAGGACCACCAGCACACATAGTACATTTGTCCATTTTACCTTTTGTACCAAATGCACCATCTTTTGGAAATTGAGGAGCACCAAATGGACAAGCGAATAAACAATAACCACAACCAATACAAATATCTTTGTTGTGTAAAACAATACCGTCTGTTCTAATATAAAAACAATCAGTAGGACAAACTTGTTGACAAGGTGCATCAGCACAATGCATACAAGCCATAGAAATAGAGATTTCTTTTCCTACAATACCTTCATTAACAGTAACTACTTTTCTTCTATTAACTCCAACTGGAACTTCGTGTGCCTCTTTACAAGCAACAACACATCCATTACAGTCGATACAAAGATTTTCATCACAGTAAAATTTCATTCTTGAAAAATCTACATTATTATTACTCATTTTGTATCTCCTATGCTCTTTCAATTCTTACAAGAGAACATTTAGTCTCAGGACAAGAAGTTTGTTGGTCAAAACCGTAACTTGTAACTTGGTTAGAACTTTCACCACTTCCATAAGGAGCAGTTTTATCAGGATATCTACCTAAAAGACTTTCACCTTGCCAAACACCTGAGAAGTTTTGTGGTAAGAATACTGATTTTTCATCAACTCTATAAGAGTATTTACATTTGATTCTTATTTTCCCTTCACCAGTTCCATAAACCCACATCATCTCACCATCTTTAATACCTAAAGTTGCTGCAAGATTTGGGTGTAACTCCCCATACATTTCACCTGATAACTCAGATAAATATTTAGACGCTCTTGTTTCTGTTCCAGACCCCATGTGTTCAACAATTCTTCCTGAAACAATATTTATTGGATAATCTTTTACCCAAACTTGTGCATTTTGTTCAGTTTCATATCTTACATTTGTTCTAAAGTGATTTAATCTATCTTTAACAGCTGGATATCTTTTCACTAAATCAGGTCTAAATGAGTGTAAAGGTTCTCTGTGTTTTGGAATATGATCAATAAAGTTCCAAACAATAGCTCTAGCTCTTGCATTTCCATAAGGAGCAAGTCCAGCAGCAAGTGCATATTTATTTAAAATTCCACTATCATCAGTTTTCCAGTTTTTACCTTCAACCGCTTTTTTCTCAGCATCTGTTAATGTAATTCCTGCTAATTCTTCAATGTTTTTAGCTGTAATTTCAGCATATCCACCATTGATTCTACTGCCTTTAGGAGCTGAGCCTTCAGCTGATAATAAATTAACACCATCTCTTTCTAAACCAAATCTATTTCTAAATCCCATACCACCTTGAGCAACAGGAATATTAATATTATATAAAACTGGGCTTCCTGGATGAGTTTCAGTCCAACAAGGCCAAGGTAAACCATAATATTCTTTCTCAACTGGACCTCTTCCTTTTAAAGAAGTAGACTCAAATAAGTGCCAATTTTCAGTATGTTTTTTAATTCTAGCTGCAGTTCGTCCTTGCATACCAATAGTTTTTAAACTTCTTGCAATTTCATCTGTAGCATCTTCAGGCCATTTAAATTTATCACCTTTACCCATACCTGCAATATATTGATCATAAAATCCTAATCTTTTTGCAAAGTCAAATAAGATGTCTTGATCTTCTCTTGCTTCATATAGAGGTTCAATTACTTTAGTTCTCCATTGTGCACTTCTTGCAGTATTTACAACTGTTCCATCTGTTTCAACTTGTGTAGAAGCAGGTAATAGAAATAAATTATCATTTCTTGTTGTAATAACAGCGGCATCATTTACAAATGGATCTATAAATACAACCATTTCTAATTTATCTAATGCTTCTTTTACTTTATGTGTTTGAGTAATAGTAGAAATACCATTACCAATACAAACTAAAGCTTTAATTGGAGTATCAGCATTATTTTTTTCATTTTCTTTATCTAAAACACCATGAATCCAAAGCCCAAGACTAAACCCTTTAGCTTCCATCATCTCTTTAGTTTTAAATCTTCCTTTTAGCCATTCATAATCAACATTCCATTGTTTCGCAAAATATTTCCAAGAACCTTCACTTAATCCATAATATCCTGGAAGTGTATCAGCCAAACATCCTAAGTCTGTTGAACCTTGAACATTATCATGACCTCTTAAAATGTTACATCCACCACCTGGTTTACCTAAGTTACCAAGAGATAATTGCATAATTGATCCCAATCTTGTATTTGAAGAACCGATTGTATGTTGTGTCCAACCTTGATTCCAAATCAAACATCCAGGATCAGCTGTTGCAAATGCAGTTGCAGCTTGAATAAGAAGTTCTTTAGAACAGCCAGTTATATCTTCAACATGTTCAGGAGTATACTCTTCACACTCTTTGAAAATATCGTCCATTCCATAAACTCTATCAGCAATAAATGATTTATCATACCATTTATTCTCACGAATTAATCTAATAATTCCATACAAAAATGCGATATCTGTACCTGTTCTAATTCGACAGTAAAGATCACTTTTTGCAGCAGTTTTTGTAAATCTAGGATCTACAACAATGATTTTTGCCCCATTTAGCTGTTTAGCTTTTAATATATGCTGCATAGCAATAGGATGGTTAGAAGCAGGATTTGCTCCAAAAATAATAATAGCTTTCGAGTTTTGCATATCACCTATATGATTTGTCATAGCTCCGTATCCCCACGTATTTGCCACACCGGCAACTGTTGGACTATGTCAAATTCTAGCTTGGTGATCTATATTATTTGTTCCAAACATAGCTGCAAATTTTCTAATATAGAAAGCTTGCTCATTACTTACTTTTGCTGATCCTATAAATTGAACTGAATCTGGTCCGAATTTATCTCTAAGTGCCATTAGTTTATCACTAACTTTACTCATAGCATCATCCCAAGAAAGTCTATTCCAAGTACCATTTACTTTTTCGATTGGATATTGCAGTCTATTAGTTGTTCTTGCTTTATCAATCATATCAGCACCCTTACAGCAGTGACCTCCGTGACTTATTGGATGGTCTTGTGCAACCTCTTGTCTAACCCACACCCCATTTTGTACTTCAGCAATAACACCACATCCAACTGAACAATGCGAACAGATAGTTTTAATAAGTTTTGAACCAGGATAAGGATTTTTGATTTCCTCTTCACTAGCAGCTCTTAATACTTTATCCGTACTTGCAAAGGCAGATGTCGCTGTTACAGCTGTAGCAAGAGAAGCCATTTTTAGAAAACTTCTTCTTCCAAAGCTCTTAAGCATTTGCATTTTTATCTCCTTTTGTTATTTTGCAGCTTTATAAAATTCATTCCATGCAGCTGTCTTTTTGTAAAGAATCTCTTTTTTCTTCGCACGACCAGTAACTACACCGTTTCCAGCATTATTTACTTCACCACGATCTCTACTTTCAGAAGTCGCAGCAGTAGCAACAACTGAACCTGCAAGAACTGTTGCCGCAATTCCAGCTCGTTTGATGAAATCACGTCTTTGGTTTAATTCATCCGCCATGATAACTCCTTTTTTAAATTTGGGTAAAAAGCCCCCTTAAAAATTCCACAAAATTTTTAAGGGGACTTTCTATCCTTTTTTATTTATTTGGTTTTGCTATATCCAAATAAGTTCTCTCAAAATTACAAACATTTCCTAAAATTAGTCCCACAGGACTATATATAGGATCATCTGAAGCAATCAATTTATAAAAAAGTTCATCACAATATGGATTGATAACATCTTTAAATAACTCTTTTTGTAAATCTTCTTTTATCTCATTTGCTATTTGTTGTTCTATTAAATATGTACTTAAAGTAAAAATAAAACCATAATGATCCTCAGGTGCAGAAAATGATTTTTCATCTTTTCTAATTTTTGTTTTAGCTAAGATATCCCTTACTTTTAATTGCATATAACCACCTTCTCTCTCTTCGTGATACCAAGAAGCACTCAAAGATACGAAAGTACCAAATGGCACAATAAAAAGTTCTTGAAATCGTCTATAAATTTTTTCATTTCCATTCTCTTTTAAATACTCTAAAATCTCAAGTGCTGCTTTTCTAACATCTTCATCAAATGAATTATTTGATAGTGTTTCAAGATTTTCAACTATTTGCTCTGTTTTATTTTTAGAGTATTCTTCTACAAATAATAAAGATAATAAGTTATATAAAAAAAGTCTTGCTTTATCAATTTCTAAATTATGCATCTAATAATCCTTGTTTTATCATAAGTTTTGCTTTACAATCTTCACAACAATATAATGTTCTTTGTTTTACGGGATTTGAAGCAAATAAGGGACTCATGATAGCTGCGATTTTGTTAATAGCTTTTGTTGTAGCAAACTCTTTACCACATTCAACACAGGCAAATAGTTCATCTTGTGCTAAGATTTCTTCTGTAAACCAAGTTTTATTTAAGTGAATTACATCTGATTCAATACTAATACAATCAGCTTCTGGACAAGTAACTAAACAGTATCCACATGATGTACATAAACTTGAATTTATTCTAAGTGTATTATCTCTGGCATCGGCTACTAATGCATCGACGTTACAGGCTCCCACGCATGATAAACATAAAGTACAGTTCTCTTCTTTTACTTGAATTTTTCCATAATGAACAAATTCTCCTGTGCTAACTGTTCCTAAATCCTCATCTCCTACTATATGTTTTAATCTAATTGCAAAGATTTCTCTTTTTTTAGAACTTGTATGATTAAATGTAAATCTTGAGTTTTCTATTAAGTCTACTTCTTTTAAAGCCTCACTTAATTCTTCTTCATTAGCTGCAACTATTACTGCATCTTTTGAGTATTTTTTTTGATAAATTTGATTGATGATATCAATAGCATTTCTTGTTCCTTTTGATAAAAAGTCACTATAAAAAACAACTTGTGAACCTGATTCTTGTGCTATTGTAATAAACATTGATTCATCTAAAAATTTTTCACCATCAATTGCAAATGGTAAAACATTCTCTTTTAAATCTATAGATAAGTTTTCCATATTCATTTTACTTGGAATAATTAATGGAATTTTTCCGCTATAAAATTTTGAAACTTCATAAATAGAAGTTCTTGACATTGGTGTATATTCAAGTGAACCTGATGGACAAATACTAATACATCCACCACAACCAAGACAATCAACCATAGAAAAAGATAGAGTTTTTGTTTTATCATCTTTTGTTATTGCAACTGTTGGACAAACATCTTCACATCTTGAACAAATCTCTTCTCTTCTTTCATGATATTGACAAATAGAAGAATCATAAGTTATGAATTTTCTGTACTCATAGTTTTCAATATTATCTTTTAATTGTTTGATTACTTCATCTAAACTTGAAAGATTTGGATCAAAGGTTCCACTTTGTTTTAAACCTTCTTCTTTTGCATCAAACCAAACAATTTGAGAAACATTTAAAGTAACATCTTTACCTTCATCATCAACTATAACACTTAAGTTTCCTATATGTCCAGAAATAGATTTTAAAAGATCTGTTGTGATATAAAATAAATTGAAATCTTCATCTAAGGTCTTTTCTACAAAAATTTTATACTCTTCTTCATTATTCGCTATTAATAAAACTTCATTATTTAATTCTTGATTATAAGAAATATCTTGTGATAAATCATACTTAGTAGCTGCTATTTCATAAAGTGTTGATACATTTTCGATTTTGTTTGATAAAGAATCTTTAGAGTTTTTGATATAAAAATCTACTTCTTTAGCGGTTAGTTCACTTTTGATAAGTGGACTGTTAGATATTAAAAAGTCTGATTTTGCGCCATCTTCTATATTTGATGTTACAAAAATTTCCTCACTAATAGGAAAATCCAATCCGTTGGGATTATAATAAATAAATTCTTGCATAAAATATGCCTTTGGTAAAATAAATTTTACCAAATTCTACAAGCACATTTTTAAGTACAACTTAAATAGTTAATTAATTTTTACTATTAGTTTAATTGTGTTACAAATAGTTAAGTTCTTTACTTAATTATTAAGTAATCTTCTAAAAAAGAAGATTACTTATATTTTTTTCTCTTTTTTTAATTCTTTATAGAAAGTACTATGAAGAATTTCAACTTCTTCTTCTTCTTTAAATCCAGTTATAATAGAATGTATTGCACCTTTTATTGCAAAAACAGACATATAAACATGGGTAAAGAATAGTGCAGAAACTGCCATTCCAAATACATTATGTACAATTGCACTTAATCTTAGGAAATCAATTTGTGATAATCCCATAGAGGCTGCTATTCCAAGTTTAAAATCTTGAAAGTACATCACTGCACCAGTAATGATCATAATAATTCCACCTAAAGTACATATCCAAAACCACATTTTTTGTCCTGCATTAAATCTTCCTGCTGGAATGGGGTCTTTTCTTTTATTTAAATATCCACCAAGTATCATCATCCATTTTATATCATCAGATGTTGGTAACATATCTTTAAACCACATTATTAACATAGGTAGTACTGCTACTGCAAAAAATGGTGTTGAAATTGCATGTAACTCTTTTGCTATTCTTACAAATTCTCCTCCTCCAAAAGTTGAACCAAATATCATGATAAATCCTGTTGGGATTAATACAATAAATGAAAATCCTGCTATCCAATGGATTAGTCTATGAAACATAGTAAATACATATATTTTTTTTCTATCATGGGCAAAAATCATTGGTCCAATAATATAATAGTGGATTGAAAATACGGCTGGGACTCCTAATAAAATCGCTAAAAATACTATTGAAAAATATTTATCTTGTAATACTGTAAATAGTTTTCCTAAGTGTAGAGTTCCTTCTTTGTTATAAGCCAAGATATTAGCTACTAAATCTTTTCCAAAAATAGCACTTTCGGTATTTGCAGCAAATGCAATACCTGATAGTGCTATGATTAAGAATATTATATTTCTTATTTTCATATTAATTCTTTCTCTACAATTTAGAAGAAGACCAAGATTTAGAATCGAGGTTATGATTATGTCCTCTTGACAAAACTCTTTTTCTAAAGATTTCTGTAACTTTTTCCGCATCTCCTACTAAAAGTGCATTTGTAGAACATACAGCTGCACACATAGGAACTTTACCTTCAGCAATTCTATTTTGACCATAAAGTTCTCGCTCTTCTTCTGAGTTAGTTTCTTCTGGACCACCTGCACACATAGTACATTTATCCATCTCACCTTTTGTACCAAAGGCTCCATCTCTTGGAAATTGAGGTGCTCCAAAAGGGCAGGCATATAAACAATACCCACACCCGATACATTTATGTTTATCATGAAGTACTATTCCATCTTCTCTTATATAAAAACAATCAACTGGACACACCTTTTCACAAGGTGCATCTGTACAATGCATACAAGCAATAGATAAAGAGTATTCTAATCCTTCTATTCCTTCATCAATTGTAATAACTTTTCTTCTACTAATACCAGTTGGTAATTCATGAGCTTCAGAGCAACCTACAGTACAAGCAAAACATTCGATACATCTATCTTCATCACAATAGAATTTCATTCTAGCCATTTCACTCATCTCCTAGTCCTCCGCTTTCACAATTTTACATAATCCAGCATTGAACTCTGGTATTTGAGTTATAATATCAAAACCATAATTCGTAATTGTATTCGAACTTTCACCTATTGCATATGGTTTAGTTCCTTCTGGATAATTAGCACTCATATCAACACCTTGCATAACTCCTGCAAAGTTGTATGGTAAAGCAATTCTATCTGGTGTAACTCTTTTACTATAGTGTGCTTTTACTTTTATTTTCGTACCTTGTGGTGAATGTAACCACATCATATCACCATCTTGAATACCATGACTTTGTGCTAGTTCAGGATGAATATTTGCAAACATTTCTGGTGTAATATGAGAAAGATATTTACTAGTTCTTTCTAACATTCCAGCACCACTTAAATTTACAACTCTCATAGTAACTAACATAGTTGGGAACTCTTTAGACCAATCTTGTGCCATTTGCTCTGATTTAAATCTAACATCAACTCTAAAGTTGTTTTTTTGATCCTCATATGTTGGATATTTTGTAACTAAATCCATTCTTGGTGAGTGAATTGGTTCTCTATGCAATGGAGTTTGATCAGGGAATGTCCAAACTTTTGCTCTAGCTTTAGCATTTCCGTATACACAAACACCTGCTTCATCACATTTTTCTTGAATGATTCCACTAATATCTGTTTTCCAGTTTGATCCAATTTTTCTTTTCTCATCTTCACTTAATTTGATTCCAAGAACTTTTTCTATGTTATCTCTTGTGATTTCTGGATAACCACCTTTGATTTTTGATCCTTTAACTGAAACACTTTCATCTGGTAGTTGTGAAACTCCATTATGTTCTAGTCCAAATCTATTTCTAAATCCCATACCACCTTTACTAACTGGTGTATCAACATCATAAAGAATTGGGCTTCCTGGGTGTTTTGTTGTCCAAGATGGCCATGGTAAACCATAATACTGACCTTTCATTTTCCCTTGTCCTTCTAAAGTCAATGGGTCAAATAAATTCCAGTTTTCTTGGTGTTCTCTTAATCTTTTTGCAGTCCATCCACCAAGACCAATAGTTTTTACAATTCTTGCTAATTCATCTGCTGCATCATCTGGCCAAACAAAGTCTTTTTTAACTTCTTTTAATTCACCATCTACAACTTTCATTTTCATAGCTTTTGTATATTCATCATAAAAACCAAATTTTTTAGCAAATTCAAACATTACATCATGGTCTGTTTTACTTTCATATAAAGGATCAACTACTTTTGTTCTCCATTGAGAAGTTCTATTTGTAGCTGTAACACTTCCTTCTGTTTCAAACTGAGTTCCAACAGGTAAAATATAGACATTGTCTTTTTGATTTGTAATTACTGCCGCTTCATTTACAAATGGTTCTGCAATTACTAATAAATCCAATTTATCTAAGGCTTCTTGAACTTTTACAGTTTGTGCCATAGAGGTAATACCATTACCTTGAACCCATAAAGCTCTAATAGGACTTGAAGAGTATGTTTTTTCTTCTTGTAATACACCTTGCCACCATTTAGCTAAAGAAAATCCTTTTGCATTCATCCATTTTGGAGAATAAAATCTATCTTGTAACCATTTATAATCTACACCCCAAGCTTTTGCATAATATTTCCATGATGCTTCACCTAATCCATAATAACCAGGTAAACTATCAGCAAGACAGCACATATCAGTAGAACCTTGAACATTGTCATGTCCTCTAATAATATTACATCCACCACCTTTTTTACCCATATTTCCAAGTACTAATTGTAAAATTGGAAGAATTCTAGTATTTGATGTCCCTGTACTATGTTGAGTAATACCTAAAGCCCAAACAACAGTCATTGGTTTAGTTTTTGCTAAAAGAGTTGCTATTTGAATAATTTGTTCTTCTGAAACACCTGTAACATTTGCTGTTTCTTTAGGAGTCCATTTTTTAGCTTCTTCTCTAACTTCATCCATTCCATATACTCTATTTTCTATGAAACTTTTATCTTCCCAACCATTTTTAAATATAACATGTAATAATCCATATATAAATGCTACATCTGTACCTGTTCTAATTCTTAAATAATGATCCGCTTTTGCAGCTGATTTTGTGAAAACTGGATCTATTACAATCAGTTTTGCATTGTTTCTATCTTTTGCTTGTAAAAAGTGTTTAAATCCAATTGGATTTGAAACAGCTGAATTTGCTCCAATCATAAAAATAGCTTTTGAGTGTCCGACAACATCACCAAAATGATTTGTCATAGCGCCATAACCCCATGTATTCGCCACACCGGCGACAGTTGCACTATGTCAAATTCTAGCTACGTGATCGATGTTATTCGTACCCCACATTGCTGCAAACTTTCTGAAATAAAAAGCTTGTTGTAAATTAAATTTTGCTGATCCTAAAAACATTGATGCATCAGGACCATTTTCTTCTCTTATTTTTAACATTTTTTCAGAGATTTCATTAATAGCAGTTTCCCAAGAAATTCTTTGCCATTTACCAGCAACTTTTTTCAATGGAAATTTAACTCTTTGTTTACTTTTAACTAAATCAATTTGGTCAATACCTTTACAACAATGACTTCCTTCACTAATAGGATGATCTTGTGCTACATCTTGTCTTACCCAAACACCATTATGTACTTCTGCAACAATTCCACATCCAGCAGAGCACACGCTACATATTGTTTTTACTTTCTTTGAACCAGGGAAAGGATTTTTTACTTCTTCTTCTGTTGCTTCTCGTACTTTGTCATTTGAAGCAAATAATGAAGTTGCTCCAATTCCTGCACCAACAGAAGCTAGTTTTAAAAAGTTTCTTCTTCCTAATTTCAAAGATAAGTTATCGAGTATATTTTTACCCATAATTCTATATCCTTAATTACTTGATTTATAAAAAGCTTCCCACTCAGGTGTTTGTCTATATAAAATCTCTTTTTTAGGAGATTTTCCAACCACAACACCATTTGAAGCACTTTTCTCATTACTACTAGCCATTGCCGCAGTAACACCAGTTGCAGCAATAACTGCACTTGTACCAAGAGCTTTTTTAATAAAGCTCCTTCTTTGTTCTTTCATATTTTTCTCCCAAGATAAATTCTCATTAAGAGATAATTCAAAAAAGTAAACTTTTTTCAACTATCCCTTATTTGTAATGGTTACATATAGAAATGTCCTTAAAGTGACATATCAAGCCAAAAAAGGTTAAATATAAAAATTTAAAGACTTTTTGGCTTGTCAAAGTTTCTTTTATCTTTTTTTTTAAAGTTTTTTTTAGTTCTATGATAAGTCTCTTCTTCATTTCTAACTTTATTATTGTTTGTTTTTATATTTAAATATGCTCTTTCAAGTTCGATAAAAACTTTCAACAAAATTGCAGTTTCTTTGTAAAAAACACTACTTTCATGTGAGTATAATTTTCCAATAAATAAATCAATTACATCATTTAATATTTTTAAATAAACATCATTAACTAAGTCATTTTTATTTTCTGAAAAATCCTGTTCAATTAATGTTTGTAAAAAACTAAATATAAAACTTACATGATCTTCTGCTTCTTTAAAGTTTTCATTATCTTTTCTAAATTTAGATTTTAATACGAGATTTGTCATCTCAACTCTTTTTTGTCCATCATCTCTGTCTTCTGAATAATAAGAAGCAGTTGTAGGAATAAAAGAAGTACTAGGACTAAAAAAAACATCATTGTTCTCTTCTTGTAATCCTTCCTGTCCTTTATCTTGAAGAAAAATTTTCATCATTTTTAAAGCATTATCGCTATATTCATCTAGTGGATTTTGACTTAACAGATTTATTGTATTTTGTATATTTTCATATTTCTCAGTATTATCTATAAAAGAAAATAGAGATGAAAATAGTCCATAGTAAAGAGCTCTTGCTTTATTTAATTGTTGTGTATTCATAATATTCATCCTTTAATATTGTTAATAATTTTTTAATTAATATTTGATGTACGAATAAGTTTTGCATATGAAGTGGTTTTTTTAAGTTAGTTTTTAAAAAAATAATTTGTTTGTTAGTTTTAAATGAATAAAAACAATTGCACATAACATATGCCTTAAGGTAAAAATTAATTTACCAATTTTAGTTAGATTTAACTTTGTTTATTCTTAAATAATTAATATTTAGTTATTAAAGTTAATTATATTTATAAATTTATTTAAATTTAAGTTTTAATTTATGCTATAATTTCATTTCAAGGAGTTAATTTGCTTAAGTTTTTTATTCTTTTTTTTATTCTTGTTTTTTCTATTTACAGTATAGTTAAAGTTGATACATATGATAGTAAAACCATTATAGTTGGCTCATCTTTACCTAAAACAGGCATTATTAAATCTTGGGGAGAATCTGTTATTTCTGGTGCTAATTCTTATTTTAAATTTGCAAATGATACAAAAATATTGGGTGATACAAAAATAAATTTTTTAACTTATGATGATAAGTATGAACCAGAATTAACCAAAGATAATACAGAAAAATTAATTAATATAGATAAAGTTTTTGCTTTATTTGGTTTTGTAGGTACTCCAACGGTAAAAGCAATTTTACCAATATTACAAGATAGCAAGATACCTTTTTTTGCTCCATTTACAGGAGCATCTTTTCTAAGAAATGAAGAAAATAAGAATTTTATAAATTTAAGAAGTTCATATGAAGAAGAGATTGAAAGCTTAATTTATTATTTATATAATAAAAGTGGTTTAAAGAAAATAGCTGTTTTTTATCAAAATGATGATTATGGAGAAGAGGGATATGTTGCTTTGTTAAAAAGTTTAAAAGCAAGAAAATTACCCCTAATCTCTGAGGGCTCATACAAAAGAAATACTTTATCTATAACCCATGCTTTTAATGAAATAAAAGATGCTAAGCCAGAAGCTATAATAATGATAGGAGCGTATCAGGCAAATGCACTTTTTATAAAAAAAGCTAAAGAGAATGAGAACTTTAAAAATACTATTTTTTGTAACATCTCTTTTGGTGATGCAAATGCAATGGTTAAAGAGTTAAATAAATATGAAGTCAATACTAAAAATCTTATTTTTTCTCAAGTTGTTCCAAGTTATACAGATAACTCACTTCCTGTTGTTCTTGAATATCAAACTTTGATGAAAAGATATTACCCAAATACTAAGTTAGGATTTATCTCTTTTGAGTCATTTTTAAGCGCAAAAGTTTTAGTAAATGCTATTTTAAGAATAGAAGGTGATAGAACAAGGGAAAAGTTAATTTCTACTTTAAAAAATACTCCCTCTGATATTTTAAATGGTATTGGAATTAATTATAAAAACTCCCAACTATTAAATAAAACATATCTTTTTAGATATGAGAATAAAAAATTTATAGAGATAAAATAATGAAAGCTTTTTTTAATAGAATACTAGCTTATTTTGATAAATTAAGTTTTTCATATAAGACATATTTTTTGATTTTTATTATCGCTGGTGGAATGGTATGTATTGTTTTATTATCTCAAATATCAATTTTTACTATAAAAGAAGATTTTGATAGATTTTTTAATAAAAGAACAAAATCACTAATAAAATTAGAAAATATAAAAGATACATATAAAGTAAATATCCAAGATACACTAAAAGATTTAGATAATAAAAATCTCAATTTTGAGCAAGCAGAGGGTGTATTATCTCTAGGTAAACAACTAATTAGAAAAAATTGGGAATCATACAAAAAAGATATAAATAAACATTCTGATGTAATAATCACTTCTTTTATTAAAAAATTTATTATTACTAGAAATATAAATAGTGATAATGAGATTTTAAAAGAGAATATCATGAAAAATATTGATTCTAAAATGGTATCAATAGAAAATATACTAAATAAGCAAAATTATAAACCTAATAGTCAACAAATAGTTAATTTAAATTTACAGATAAATGCTATAACAATATATATAACTAGTTTGATTAATTATGATTTGTCAATTGCTATAAATGAAAAAAATGATACTCAAAAGGTATTTAAAATAATTATAATATTTTCTATTCTTTCAATATTTGTGGTATTTTTATTTTCAATTCTTTTATCTATTTTTATTACTAACAACTTTAAAAAACTTAATAATTCATTGGAAAAAAATGTTGCGGAAAAAACAAAAGAATTGATAAAATTGAATGATACTTTAGAAAAGAAAATATCTAAAGAAGTTTCACAAAATAGAAAAAAAGATATTATTATGTTCCAGCAAGCAAGATTTGCAAGTCTAGGAGAGATGCTTAATAATATAGCTCATCAATGGAGACAGCCATTAGGTTCAATTACCATGATTGTTCAAAGTTTCCAAACAAAGATGAGTTTAGGAAAACTCACAAATGAGTTTATAGATGAAAAAGTAAATGATGCCTTATTACTTGCTAATAATATGTCAAATACTTTGGATGATTTTAAAAACTTTTTTTCACCCGATAAAGCAAAAATAAAATTTGATATTGAAAAGTGTATTGAACACTCAATTGAGTTGTCAAAATATCTTCTTTCAAAAGAGAATATTAAGATTGAACTTGTGGTAAAAGATAAAATTACTCTAAATAGTTACTATAATGAAATTTCTCATGTATTTTTAAATATTATTTCAAATTCAAAAGATGCTTTATGTTCTAATGTTGATAAAAATGATAGAATTATTAAAATTATGGTTAATAAGTATAAAAATAATGCAATTATAAATATGCTGGACAATGGTGGTGGAATTCCACAAGAGATTGTTCCTAAAATCTTTGAGCCATATTATACAACAAAATATAAAAGTGCAGGCACTGGAATAGGGCTTTATATGTCAAAACAAATTATTGAAAAACATATAAATGGTTCAATTATTTATAAAAATGTTGTACATAAAATCAAAGATAATAAAAATTATAATTGTTCACTTTTTACAATTAAAATACCAATAAATGATGGGGATATTAATGAAAAATAGAAATTTGGGTATCTTAAAAGATTTTAATATTTTGTATTTAGAAGATGATGAAAACTTGTTAAGACATACATCAGATGTATTAGAAGATTTTGTAAATAATATATATGCAGTTAAAACTTCAAGTGAAGCAATGGAAATTTTGTTAAATAAAAAAGTTGATGCTATTATTTCAGATATTTTGTTAGAAAATGAAAATGGAATTGATTTTTTAAAACATATAAAAAGCAAAAATATTAATATTCCTACTATTCTTACAACAGCTCATACCGATACAAATTATTTACTTGATGCAATAAAATTAAAAGTTGAAAACTATATAGTAAAACCTATAAATATAAAAGAGTTACTCAATACTTTGCATGATATTTTATTGCCAATTGTTCAACAAAAAGAGATACAAAAAAGTAGAAGTGTTATAAGAACAATTGCTGCAATTACAGATAGTAAGCAAGTAGCTATTGTGAAACATATTATAAATAATTTAGACAATGAAAGTCAGTTTATAGCTTCATATACAGATATCATGGAAGAGTTCTCTATCTCAAAACCAACTTTAATAAAACTCTTTAAAGAGCTTTCAGAAAAAAATATTTTAGTAAAAGTGCAACATAAAACTTATAGATTCTGTGCTCCTACTTTGGAGAGTTTATAAACAAACTATAATGAATAAAAGTTATTTCATAACTATGGCTTTTAAATATTTTTTAATATTTTTACAAAAAGAGTTTGAAAGATCTCTTTTTCATCATCACTTAAAACTGAAAAACAGCTATTTTCATAAGTTAGAATATCTTTAAAAACTTCTCTACAAATTTCCTCTCCTATAGGAGTTATTTTTACTAATTTACTTCTTTTGTCAAATTTATTATCTAGTCTTATTATTAACTTTCTATCTTCTAGCTTTTTAAGGACTTTTGTAATTGCTGCTGAAGAAAAAATTAATTTTTCACTTAGTTTTTTGGGAGAAATTGTTTTTTTCTCATCCCTCAGAGCTAAAATAGTAACTAAAGCATCGACTTCAGTATCAGTTAAATTATAATTATCATGTTCTATTTTAGAAATATTCTTTTGCATTTTATTGTATGCAAAATAGAATGGAAAAGTTAAATTTATTATTTCACTAAGTTGAGAAGGCACTATTTTTTTATGGGCGAGTATATCTGTATTAAGTTCATTTAAATTCATAAAAAATTATACCTTATTATTAATTAAAGCAAGTATACTTAAAAGTAATTTACTAGTAAGATACTTCTAAGAATACTCTTGATATTATTCCGAGCTTATAACTATTAGGAATAAGTTTAATTATAAAGGATTAAAATGAAAAATAATGAAAGTTCTTGCATTAATTCAGAATGTAATTATTCAGATGTAGCAAAATTAGTATTAAGATTTACAGTTGGGTTTTTACTTTTGTTTCATGGAATAGCTAAAATAAATTATGGTGTATCATTTGTAGAAGAATTATTGGCTAGTAAAGGACTACCAACTATTATTGCCTATGGTGCATATATTGGTGAGATTGTTGCTCCCATAATGTTAATAATAGGTTTTAAAGTAAGAATAGCTTCTATAATTATTTTCTTTACATTAATTATGGCAATTTTTCTTGGACATTTAAATGACTTTTTTACATTATCAGAAGTTGGTGCATGGGCAATGGAAGTTCAGATATTTTATCTTATGGGATGTTTAGCAATTTTTTTACAAGGTGCTGGAAAATATAGTATTGATGGCTGTATTAAAAATAAATAACACACAAAAAAAGCTTCACTTTAAAAGTGAAGCTTTTTTATTTATTATATTTAGCTGTTGAAATAACAACACCTTCATATGAAGTTGTTTTAATAGCAGCTAGTATATCAGTTAGTTTTACTTTATCATTATAAATAACTGTTGCTTTTTTTGTATTTAGTTTAACACTAACTTTCTCTATACCATCAACTTTTTTAATAGCTTTTTTAACAGCAATAGTACATAAAGGACAGTGCATTTTATCAACTTTTATTATGCTTATATTTGAAGCAAAAATAAAAGAACATAACGATATAAGTAAAATAAGTGTTTTCATAATTACTCCATAAATAGTGGTATTAGTTCAGGGTACAAAAGTAAAAAAAAGATTAAAGAAAAAAATAATGTTGTAAAGATAATTTGTAATACTCTTTGTTTTTTTGTGCATTTACAAGAAATTTTCTTTTTTAATCTTTTTATTCCAAAAAATAAAAGTGCAAAGGTTAGTATAACCATTGGAATTCTTAAAAAATCTAGTTCGGTAAAGTATGTCAATACTCCACTTGATATTCCAAAAAATATAAATAAAAATGCTGGCAAACAGCATAGTGTTGATAAAAGAGCAGTTAGTACTGCTCCTATTATCGGAATATTTATTTTATTCACTTATGCTCTTGTGAGATATAGCTATAAGAGAAGTTTTTAGCATCATAGTAATCTAATGGATCTTCTCCATTTTCTGCATATGGATATCCTAACATATTAAGTGGATATTGTGCAGGTTTTGGATTAAGTACGAAATCTCTTGCGTAGTTAAATGCTACCCAATTCATTTCCCAATTTCCAAACATGAATTTTCTAACATCTTTTATTTTTTTATCTTCATTAGTAAGTTTTTCACCAAGTCTTACTTTTGTAACATCAGCTGGATCTGCTGGAACCCAACCTAAACCACTTAGGTAAAATTCAGCACGACAATGTTGACCACCAGTTATTTTTGCTAAACCATTTGCATCTGCTTTTCCACAAACTTTGGCAATTTTTGATTTACCAACTCTTATTCCAAATACTTCTCTTGCTGGAATGTTTGCATTTCTAAGTAGTGTTACAAAAACAGAACTAATATCTGTACATTTTCCACCATAGATTTTTTCTTCAATTGCTTTTTTAGCATCACCAACTCCACAACCAATTACACTATTATCTCTATACATAGTAGTAACTGTCCAATCATAAATTGCTTGAGCTTTTTCAAGTGGAGTTTTTGCATCTTTGATAATATTATCTGTAAATAGTTTCATCTTATCACTTACAGGAATATGAGCAGTTCCTTCTAAGAATTTTTGAACATCTTTAGGGTAGTTCATGTCATTTTTAGCAAGTTTTAGATTATGTATCTTTTGCATAGTTACCATGTCAATTTTAACAGTTAAGACTCTTTTTTCAGTCCCTTTATTCCATTTTACATAAAGTACTTTTGTATCATAATCATTTTTTGCTATATAAGCTTCTTTATAATTTCCTTCATATTTTAAATTAGCAACTTTTTGGTAAGTAGAATTTAAAGGAAGTGGAACCCATAATTGAGTCTCTTCATCACTTGGTTTGATTTCAAATGTATTTGTAATTGTAAATTTTCTAGTTCCTTCTTTGATTCCAAAAGGATTTGTCTCTTTTGCGCTTAAAAAGCTTGGACTTACAAGCATAGTTGTAGTAAGTAGTGCCGAACCTTTTAAAAATGTTCTTCTTTGCATGGGTAATAACCTCTAATAGTGTTTTGTTCTATCAAGAGATAAAGTAAATAAATTCACATTAACTCAAACCATAACCTATGGTCTTGAACTATATTTATCCCGTAATGTTATTGTAAGCTTCATAAACATGTGCTTAAAAAGTAAAAAATATTTGACCTAGCTTAAACACATTTTAACAAATTGAGTTGTAAAATATTTTGAAATAACCTATGGAATAGGTATACAAAAAGGTATAAAATGAAAACTTCTAAAAAAACTCTTTTTTTAAAATCAGATAAAGTGGGTGAAGGTGAATTAGGTTCAATGTTAATAAAAGGCTTTTTAAGTGCTATTATAGAACAAGAAAATACACCAGAATCTATTATTTGTGTTAATAGTGCTGTACTTTTAACTACAGCTGATGAAGATGATGAAATTGTTGCTATTTTGAAAAAAATAGAAGAAAAAGGTGTTAAAATCTACTCTTGTGGAACTTGCCTTGATTATTATAATAAGAGAGATGATTTAAAAGTTGGAGTTGCAGGAAATGCAATGGATACTGTAAAATCTCTTCTAAGTGAAAATATAGTTTCTTTTTAATTAATCCAATCAGCAGAGATTTTCTCTGTTGATTAAACTTATATTTCTTTATAAATTTCATATCCACAAAGAGCAGCACCTATCGCTCCTGTTAGTTGAGGATGTTTAGATGGAAGAATAGTTTTTTCTAATTTTTCAGATAAAAGGTTTACTAAAAAACTATCCAACGCTCCTCCACCTGTAAAAAGTATTATCTCACTTTTACAAGCAAACTTGCTAGCCATAGAGGCAAGTCTAGAAGCTATTGATTCATGCACAGCATAACAGATATTTGAAGCACTCTCTCTTTTTGCAATTAGTGAAACTACTTCTGATTCTGCAAAAACAGCGCACATACTTGAAATAGATAATTTTTTATTGGCATCAAATCCAATTTTTGAAAATTCATCTAGATTTAGACCCATTCTGTTTGCGGCTATTTCTAAAAACTTGCCAGTTCCAGCCGCACATTTGTCATTCATCTTAAAATCAACAAAACCACCGCTTTTATCTAGTAATATTACCTTACTATCTTGCCCACCTAAGTCAATAACCATTTGTGCATTGTTATTAAAAAAATATGCGCCTTTTGCATGTGCTTTTATTTCACTTATTACAGGACATGAGAAGGTTTCTTCTATCATATGCCGACCATATCCTGTGGAAACTAGCATTTTTATATCTTTATCTTTTAGATATTTTTTTACTATTTCATCTTGATTTACAATCGTTGGAATAACACTCATTTCAACTAACTCTTTTTTTTCATTGATTCCACATATTTTTGTATATGTGGAACCAACATCAACTCCCCAATACATTAGCTTTTTGATTTTAGCTTATTTGCTTTTTTCTTAAATGAGATACTTTCTAAGAAAGCTTCAACTCTTGTTTTTATTTGTCCTGCATCTTCAGGAGAATAATCTGATTCAATCACTAAACAAGGAATTCCAGCTGCTTCTAAAGCTTCTGTTACTAGGAAAGATTCTACATTATATGTATGACAAAATGAGAGTGTATAATATATAACTCCATCAGCTTTTCTATCTTTGTACATTTTTAAGATTTTATCAATTCTTGGTGTATTTGGAGTAAAACATGCACAGTCAACTGCACTATATCTTTTCATTAGTTCTTCCATCAAGTCATCTTCATTTTTGATATTATCAAGGTCTACATTATCTTTATAATATCTATGTCCAATACATGATTCCTCATTTATAATAGCGCCACCTGAACTTTCAACAGCAGTATGAAGTTTCCAATTTGGTGGAGCAATTGGAGTTCCTAAAATCATAAGTCTTGGAGTATCTTTTTCAAATACTGAAATTTTATCTTCAACTCTTTTTTCTAATTCATCACAAAGTTCATTTACTTTTTGTGTATATCTTTTTGGATCATCTAAAAATCCCATTTGAGTTACAAATAGTGCATCTTTTCCAGTTATTGGCATAACTTCTGGATTTAATCCTCTTAGTGAATCAAGTCTTAAAAGTGCTTTTCTTTTTTCATTTATAATTCTTGTCCCTTCTAACATCTCTTCAAGACTTAGTTTTTTTCCAGTAACTTCTTCAATATGTTCTTTGAACTCAACTATTTCCTCTTTCCACATTTTTAAATCTTTATCTCTTTTCATGTGTGGAATATTCATAACATGTACTGGATGATGTTTATTAAGGATTTCCCATGTTTTTTTCTTAGCTTCACAGGTTGTTTCACCATATATGAAATCAGAAGATTGAGTATATGCACATGTTCTTTGAAGTTTAAATCCATGAGCTGATTTGATTAAAGGACAGATATTTCTTGGAAGTTCAGTCTCAGCATCTGCTATTGTTGCAGGGCTTCCACCACATAAACCAAAACATGCACCACCAGCTCCAACAATTATCTCTTCTGGTACAAAGATGCAAAATGCACCAACAGCTGGTTTTTTTTGCTTTCTAAGTTCATTGATTTCAGCGATTCTTTGACCTTGAATTTCACTCATAAACCAATCAAAGTATTTCATAGCTTCTGGTCTATTTTTTTGAGACATAAATTGAGTTTTATAAGACTCAAGTCCCATATTCATCATTTTTGCATGTCTATCAACATCAACATTAATTTCTGAAAGTAATTTTCTGTGTTCTTCTACACTCATAAGTTTTTCCTTGTATTATAATTATTATTTATACATGAAAAAAAAGGAAATATTATAAAAGAACTTTTAAGTCATGTATGTCTAAGCCTTAGACTATTAAAAGTAAATTATTTAAGATAGATAGTAACCTTAAAATATACTTATTAAATAAAACTATATTCCTTTATTAATAAACAAAAGCTTAAAAAGTAAAAAGTACTTTACTATATGTTAAATCTATATTTAACTAAAAAAAGATATAATCTCTGCAATTAATTTGCATTAACTCATGGGTTGGGTTTACATAAAATGTGATATTCTCTATTTAATATAAACTAATCCACAAAATGCATTCACAAGGGAAATAATGAACAACAGATATAAATTAACAAAATTTGTTCAAGCTGCTGGTTGAGCTGCAAAGATGGGTCCGGGTGATCTAAAACAGTCTCTTTGTAACCTTAGACCGACAGATGAAAAAGTTTTGGTAAGTTTTGAAAATAGTGAAGATGCTTGTGTTTATCAAATAAGTGAAGATAATGCCTTAGTACAAACACTTGACTTTATTACTCCAGTTGTTGATGATCCCTATATTTATGGGAAAATAGCTGCTGCAAATTCACTTAGTGATATCTTTGCTATGGGAGCTGAAGTTAAAACGGCTATGAATATAGTTGGTTTTGATGCAAAAAACCATGGTAGAGAAGTATTAGCAGAAATTTTAAATGGTGGAAATGAAAAAATAAAAGAGTGCGGTGGAGTTTTGATGGGTGGACACACTATTGAAAGCCCTGAAATGTATTATGGATTATCAGTAACTGGTATGATTCACCCAAACAAAATATATAGAAATAACACAGCCAAAATAGGGCATGTATTGGTTCTTACCAAACCAATAGGAATGGGTATTTTAACTACAGCTATTAAAAGAGATTTATTAAGTGATGAGACAACAAGGGAAGCCATAAAAGTAATGGAGACCTTAAATTATTTACCATCAAAAATATTAAGACAATATGATGTGAGCTCTTGTACAGATATTACTGGATTTGGACTTATTGGACATGCCTTTGAGTCAACAAACCCTACTACTACATTTGCAATACATTGTGGTGAAGTTCCAGTTATGCAAGATGCTTATGATTTAGCACAGCAAGGTGTAGTTCCAGGTGGAACAAAAAGAAATCTAAAATATCTAGAAGATAAGATGACTGTAATGTGTGCTACAGATAAATGTAAACTTATGTATTGTGATGCTCAAACTTCAGGTGGTTTATTAGTTGCTATGGATAAAGATGATGCAAAAGAGTATATAAAAAAAGTAGAAGAGTTAACTTATGGTTATGCTGCAATTATAGGGGAAGTTATTCCAAGAGGAGTAACACCAATTATGATTTATTAATTGGCGAGAAGATGAAGGAATCGAACCTCCCACGGCGTATTACACATAAACCGTCAATCAGGGTTGAAGCCTGTGGTGCCCACCAGGTACACTTATCTCCCAAAGTAAGAGATGAATCTTACATTAAATATTTTTAAAACAATCTGAAAGGGTCAAAATGAGTTTACTTAAATCTATTCCAAAGATTGATAAATTTGTATCAAAGAAGAGCTTTGATGGATATTCAATTAACTTAATTACTAAAATATCTCAAGTGGTAATTGAGAACTTGAGAAGTGAAATACTTCAAAAGAATGTTAGCGAAATAAATGAAGATAAATTAGTAGAAGAAGTTCTTAAAACATATGAAGAGTTAGTATCTCCTTCTTTACAAAAAGTTATAAATGCTACAGGAATAATAGTACATACAAATTTAGGTAGAAGTTTATTGAGTAAACAAAGTTTAGAAAAGGCTATAGATATAGCTACTTCATATAATAATCTAGAATATGACTTAAAAAAAGGTCAAAGAGGTGAGAGATATGCTCACATAGTAAAAACACTACAAGCTTTAACTGGATGTGAAGATGCAATCGTTGTAAATAACAATGCAAGTGCAGTTTTTCTTATCATGAATACATTTGCAAAAAACAAAGAAGTAGTAGTAAGTAGAGGCGAACTTGTAGAAATAGGTGGAAGCTTTAGAGTTCCAGAAGTTATGGCTCAAAGTGGGGCAGTTTTAAAAGAGATTGGAACTACAAATAAAACTCACCTAAGAGATTATGAAAACGCTATCAATGAAAATACTTCTATGCTCATGAAAGTACATAAATCAAATTATACTATTGAAGGTTTTGCTAGTGATGTTATTTTTGAAGATATAGTAAAAGTAGCTTCACAAAATGAGGTGATAGATTATTATGATATGGGAAGTGGACATATGATTGACTTACCTTTTAATCTATCAAGTGCTGAACCTTCTATTTTAAAAATCATGGAATACAATCCTAGCCTTTTAAGCTTCTCCGGTGATAAACTTTTAGGAAGTGTACAAGCAGGTATAATCATAGGTAAAAAAGAGCTAATAGCAAAAATCAAAAAGAATCAATTATTAAGAATGTTAAGGGTTGATAAAATCACCTTAGCAATACTTGAAGATACACTAAATTCATATTTAACTGATGACTTAGAAAATATTCCTACTCTAAATATGTTATATACAAAAATAGAAGTTTTACAAAAAAGAGCAAATAAACTAAAAACACTAATAGATACTATTTGTAAATGTGAAGTAATAAAAAATCAAACACTTATAGGTGGAGGAACAACTCCAAATAAAAAGATACCAACTATTGCATTAACATTAGAGTATAAAGATTATAAACCAAATAAAATAGAGCAGTTATTGAGAAAAAATAATCTAATAACTAGAATAGAGAATGAAAAAGTATTATTGGATTTTAGAACAATTCAAGAAGATGAGATAGAACAAATAGAAAGTATAATAAAAAGGGTATTTAGTTAATGTCAAATATCATTATAGGAACAGCAGGACATATAGATCACGGTAAAACAGCTTTAATAAAAGCTTTAAATGGTTTTGAAGGTGATGATACAAACGAAGAGAAACAAAGGGGAATCACTATTGATTTATCCTTTTCAAATCTTACAAAGGGACAACAAAATATAGCATTTATAGATGTACCAGGACATGAAAAGTTAGTTAAAAACATGATTGCTGGAGCATTTGGATTTGATTATGTTATGTTAGTGGTAAGTGCTGCTGAGGGGATAAAACCTCAAACAGTTGAACACATAGAAATCATAAACTTATTAGGACTTAAAGAGTTAATAATTGTCCTTACAAAAAAAGATTTAGTAAGTCCTGAAGAGTTAGCTTTAAAAAAAGAACAAATATTGATGTTCTTGGGAACTTTTGATTTTGAAATAATATTTGTAAGTGAAGTTTCTATATATGATGAATCATCAATTGAAAAACTTAAAAATCAACTTTTTAGTATAAAAAACAATACTAAACAAGAAGAGAATTTCTTTAGATTTTATGTGGATAGAGTATTTTCACCAAAAGGTATTGGTACAGTTGTAACAGGAACTGTTTTAGGAAAAAAAGTTGAACTAAATGAAAAAGTATTTATCAGTGAAATTCAAAAAGAGACAAAACTAAAAAATATACAAGTACACAATCACAATGTCTTAGAAGCAAATATATCAAATAGAGCAGCACTAAATTTACAAAATATAGATGTAAAAAGTATAACTAGAGGTGATTTGATTACTAAAAGAGGATATGTAAGAGGATTTGATGGAGTTGATATCTCTTTTTCTTGTCTAAAAGATAAAAAACTTTTACACAACAAGGCATACAGTCTTTTTATTGGTGCAAAAAAAATAGAGATAAAAGCTTTACTTTTTGATTCAATAGATTCACTAGAAGAGGGCTTTGCTACAATAAAAGCAACAGAAAAATTATATACAATTTTTGGTGAGAAAGTAATCTTGCGAAATGGAAATGAAACGATATGTGGGGGAAAAGTTTTAAACCCTATAATTGATCCCATGAAGAAAAATCAAAAAAGAAAACTTTTGGAAGCCTTAGAAAAAAGTGATTTTACAAGTGCTTATTATGAACTTCTAAATGCTCACAGAAAAGGTCTTGGAATAATCTCTTCAACTCAAAGATTTGCTCTAAGTCATGAAGAGGCTTTAGCGTTTGCTAAAAATCTTGATGAGGTATTTGTGGATGAAAAAGACTTAATTATTTATCCAAATGCTACAAAAGTAGAGTTAAAAGAATATATAAAAAATGTATATGAAAAAAATGCTTATGCGATGCTTTCTAATGCTTCTATTGCCTTAAGAGTAAAATGGGCAAGTGCTTTATTTATAGACAGTGTTTTAGATGAATTAGAAGAAGAAAACTTTTTAATAAAAGAGGGTAATCTATACAAAAATGCCAATATTAAAGAGGATTTTCTAAAAGATTTAGAAGATATAGTTTTAAATAGATTAAAAGAAGAAGATATTTCTCCTACTGCTCCTTATAATATCTATGATGATTTGGATATTGATAGAAAATTAGGTGATGATATCTTAAAAGCTCTAACTTCTAAAAAACAAGTAATAAGACTACAACACAATCTTTTCATACATTTTGAAAGTTTGAATAATATAGTAAAAGCTATGAAAAGTATCATAAAAGTAGATGGTTATATAGAAATAGCAAACTTCAAAGAGAGATTTGAACTTAGTAGAAAATATTTAATTGCATATTTGGATTATCTTGATAATTATTCGGAGATTAAAAAAATAGATACAAAAAGAGTCTTTGCATAAATGACTTGCCCTTTATGCAATAGTCTTGCAAAGCTTTTTTATAAAAACACTCACTATAAATGTGAGTGTTGTGCTGGAGTATTCAAAGCAAAAGAATTTCATTTAATAGGTGAAGCTGAAAAAAATATCTATGAAAAACATAAAAATGACTCAAGTGATAAACGATACCAAAACTTCCTCTCTCCCATTACAAACTCAGTTTTAAATGATAATCCAACAAACAGTATTGGGCTTGATTTTGGTTGTGGTAAAGATTCTGCAATTATAAAAGTACTTAAAGACAATGCCTATGAAATATATGGTTATGATATATTTTATTTAGATGATAAAACACTTCTAAAACAAAAATATGATTACATCACAAGTAGTGAGGTTATAGAGCATTTTCAAGAGCCAAATAAGGAATTTACTCTTTTAAAATCACTTTTAAAAGATGCTGGAATTTTATATCTTATGACAGATATTTATGATGAAAGTATAGATTTTGATAAGTGGTATTATAAAAATGACCCAACTCATATTTTTATGTATCAAAGAAAAACTTTTGAGTGGATAAAAGAGGAGTTTAGTTTTTCTAGGGTTGAGATTGAGGGTAGGTTGATTCGGTTTTATTTGTAGTTTATTCTAATTTGATGAAGGATAAGAGTGCTTAATGAAAAAAAACTTTTAGAAAATAAGTTTAAAAGAATATGGTATCTTAATATTATATTATTTTTACCTCTATTATTTTTAAATCAAGATATGATACTAGGTCTTGATATATTTAAAAAGTATGCTGATTATATAGGAAATATTTTTGCACATATAGAACAAATTTCTCTTTATACTAAATCTATTGGAGAGGAGTATTATACAATTAAATTTATATACTCATATTCATTTATTATTGCAATAATAGTATTTTTATATACCTTTCATGTTTGTAGTAATTTATATTTGTATAATTTAAATATAATTAAAAATACTAAATATAACTTTGAAATAATATCTATTAAAGAAACAGGTAGCTGGTTTCATCCTATAATGCTAATATTTTATATAATCATACTTTTTGGATTTATATTTTATTGGATGGATAATTCTACTATTACAAATCATGTTGGTATATTTACTGTAGAAGTTTTTACATATAAATATTTTGCAATATTTATATCTTGTATAAACTCTATGATTTTCGGTAATTTATCTGTCTTGATAAGTATAGATATACTTGCCAAAATATACAGTAGAAATTTTAGAATTTTAGAACCACTTGGGAAAAATGAAAAAAAAGTATTTTCAGATATCAAGAAAGCTATATTCAGTAAAAGAAGTCTTTATTCAATTTTGTTGCTTTCGATTGTGCTTTTTATATATGGAATAAGTGAGCTTATTAAATAGTAGAAACCAAATTATAGAAACTTTATTTTATTTTTTATAAACACCTAACGGTATTCGGTTCTTTTACTTTGTGTGGACAAAATAAACAAAACTACTAATGGCTACGAAGCTCATTTTGATTCCTTCCCTTATTGTTTTCTTTTTTCCAGACTTTGATGAAGCCGGAAGTTAGATGTTTATTTTCGATTACGCCCGAAACTGTTTGAGCGTTAAGAAGAGTGCTAAATGAACTCTTTAGCGAGTTTTACAGGGCAGAAAATAAATATATAACTGTAGGGGAGCTTTGCCTTCATCAATTCGTCTGGTTGCTTTCTTGTTTCTTCTTTTCAATAAAAGAAGAAAAGAGCGGAGAGGTTTACCTCTTCAAGAGAGCAACTTTTATTTATACCTAACAGGAACTCTAAACTCTATATCAAACTCATCATTTGGATCTAGATAATTATTTTTGTAATATAAAACACTAGCTGATCCTTCTAGTGCTTCAAATTCACTACTAGGAATCCATTGATAATACATCTTTTGATATAAAGTTAGAACATCTTCACAAACACCTTGAAATCTAATAGTTGCATATAGTCCACCCTTGATAGAACATAATCCAATATCACCTTTTGGTTCTATTTTTTTACCCTCCAAATCAACACAAGTGACATATCTATATTTTTCTACTGATGTAATATTGGGATTACTATGGTGTATTGCCATCATCGTTGGCTCTTTTATATCAAACTCTTCTTCTAAAAGATATAAGAATTTTTGCCATCCTTTTTTTATAGTCTTATCAAAACCCATATGCCTCATATATGCGATAGTTATTTCAGGTATCTTTTTTATCTCTATTTTTGAAAAGTCTACTTTTCTATTTTTTAATTCATACTCTTTTGATGTATGGCTTTTGTGTTTTTCTTTTCGCCATTCATTAGGAGAGCTCTTGTATACTTTTTTGAAGTCATTACTAAAGGTTGCTGAAGATTTAAACCCACAATTGTAAGCAATATTTGTAATTGATGATGTAGGATTAAATATAAGAAGATTTGCAGCACAATCTAACCTTAAATCCTTTATATAATTCGTAACACTTTTCCCAGTTATTTCTTTAAATATTCTTTGGAAATGGTAAGGAGAGTATGACGATATTTTTGCTAAATCTTCAATTACAAGTTTCATAGAAAGATATTTATAAATATGATATTGAACTTCATTGATTCTTTGTCTATGTTCATTTTTTGTATCAGTTTTTTTCATGGAAAGATATTATCATATTTTGTAAGCAAAATTTGGAAATAGTAGAATATTATAAAAATAATAGCACGATTTAATAAATATATTCAATCATAATAAAAAGACAAAATTTCTTTTAAACTTTATAATTTATAAAAGGAATTAAAATGAAAACTATGTTTGTATTATTTATTTGTATAAGTTTATTATTTGCTTTAAAAGTAAACAACAAAACCAAAGAAAAAGAGTTTAAAACCAAAGAGGAGGTAAATCTAATCTTCTCTTCTATTTATAAATCAAATCTAGAAGCATTTAAAAAGAAGAATTAATTTGTTATGATTTCACTTATAAAATATCAACAGAGGTAAAAATGAGAATTTTACATGCTTTAGCACAAAGATCTGGAAAAACTGGAAGTGGAGTTTTTCTACAACAGTTATTTAAAACAGGATATGAACAAAATCATGAGCAAGCAGTGATTGCGGGAGTTCCTATTAGTGAGCAAAATCCTGATATAGAAAATCTAAAGCCTCAGAATTTTTATCCAGTATTATTTGAAAGTGATGAGTTAAATTTTCCAGTTGTTGGTATGAGTGATGTTATGCCTTATGCTAGTACTAAATATAGTGATTTAGATGAAGAAATGTATGAGAAGTATGAAAAGGCATTTAAAAAGGTTATTCAAAAAGCTGTAGTTGATTTCATACCTGATGTTGTGATTTGTAATCATATTTGGCTTTTATGTGGATATATAAAAGACTTATTTCCAAATTTGAAAGTTCTGGTTTTATGCCATGGAACAGACTTGCGGCAACTTGAACGCTCACCTAGATTGGTTCCTATTGTAAAAAAAGCTGTGCCAAAGTGTAATTATCTTTTTGCGTTAAATTCTGCTCAAAGAGAAGAGATAGTAGAGCTTCATGATGTAAAGGATTCACAAGTAATTACTAGTGGAAGTGGATATAACCCTGATATGTTTTTCCCTATAAAAAGAGAAAAAAATAAAAAGATAAAGATAGCTTATGTAGGAAAAATCTGTAATTATAAAGGTGTTCCTAATTTACTTAATGCTCTTGATAAAACTCAAAATTATCAAAATATTGAGTTAAATTTGATAGGTCAGGGAAATGTTGAAGAGAGCCAAGATATTATAAAAAGTCTAAGCAAAAGAAAAACAGAAGTTAATTATCTAGGAGCCATATCTCAAGATAAACTTGCTGTGTTTTTACGAACTTGTGATGTATTTATTCTTCCTTCATTTTTTGAAGGTTTACCTTTGGTTGTGATTGAAGCCTTAGCTTCAGGTGTAAAAGTTATTTGCACAGACTTACCCGGACTTGATGAGTTTATGGGTGAAGAGTTAAAAGCTCTTGGTGCAATTAGATATGTAAAAATGCCAAGATTAAAAAATGTAGATACTCCTTATGCTGAAGATATAGAAACTTTTGAAAGGGAACTTAGCCAAAAAATAGATGAAGTTAGTGTAGAATTTTTAAATGATAATGAATATAAGATAGATGAAGTTCTAAGCCATTTGGAAGATAAGACTTGGAAGGGACTTTTTCATCGTTTGGAAAAATACTTTAAATAAATAGAAGCTTGAGAAAACTTCTATTTACACTTTTTATCTAAATCTTTTAATTCTAAGTTTAGAGCATTTGATGAGATATATACTTCCCATAACGATATACATAAAGATATACACATTGTAATCAAACTCAATCCAAATATTTTTTTTCCAATATCATGAAACTCTAAAAAAAGTGAAAACATAGAAATAGTACATAATAACATTGATACTACTCCAAAAAATTGCATCCATTTTGTAAGTTCTAGTCTTCTTTTTAAGTTATCTATTTGTCCTCTTAATTCACCTGTTTCTTGTTCTCTCGCTTGTCTACTAATTGAACGAATAAGTTGTCCAGTTGTTAAAAATCTATTTGTATATGCTAAAAGAAGTAGTGAAATAGCAGGGAAAAGTAAAGCTGGTGTCGATATTCCAATTTCCATAAAGTGCCTTTATATTTTTCCGTATTGTAACTAAAAGAAGACAAAACAATGGTTAAAATATATACAGTAAACTTACAGATTTAACAAAATATCTATATATTTCTAAAGGCAGATAGTGTAGAATAGAAAATCATATTTTTAGATAATAGGAATACATATGTCAGATATTGAAATAGCACAAAAAGCCTCTATGATACCAATTATTGAATTAGCAAAAACAAAATTTAATATTCCCCCAGAACATCTTGACCCTTATGGTCATTATAAAGCAAAACTCTCTTTAGAGTATGTTGATAGTTTAAGTCACCAAAATAAAGAGGGGAAACTTATACTTGTAACTGCCATAAGCCCAACTCCTGCGGGTGAAGGTAAAACAACCACAACAGTTGGATTAGGTGATGCCTTAAATAGAATAGGTAAGAAGACTATTATATGTTTAAGAGAACCTTCACTTGGACCTTGTTTTGGTTTAAAAGGAGGAGCAGCTGGTGGAGGTTATGCCCAAGTTGTACCTATGGAAGACATAAATCTTCATTTTACTGGCGATTTTCATGCTATTGGGGTTGCTCACAATTTATTAGCAGCTCTAATTGATAATCATATTCATCATGGAAATGCTTTAAATATAGATTCAAGACGGATAAAATGGAAGCGTGTTTTAGATATGAATGACAGAGCTTTACGAAAAATAACTATTGGACAAGGTGGGATAGGAAACGGTTTTTTAAGGGAAGATGGCTTTGATATCGTTGTAGCTTCTGAAGTTATGGCAATACTTTGTTTAGCTACAAATAGAGCTGACTTGAAAGAGAGGCTAGGACGAATAATTATTGGATATAAAACTGATAAAATCACTCCTGTATATGCGAGTGATTTAAAAGCTCACGGAGCAATGGCAGCTGTTTTAAAAGATGCAATAAAGCCAAATCTAGTGCAAACTTTAGAGAATAATATTGCTATAGTTCATGGTGGTCCTTTTGCTAATATTGCCCATGGATGCAACTCTGTAACAGCTACAAAAACAGCACTAAAGTTAGCAGATTATACAGTAACGGAAGCTGGTTTTGGAGCGGATTTAGGAGCTGAAAAGTTTTTAAATATCAAATGTAGAAGCTCAAAATTAAAACCTTCTGCTGTTGTATTAGTGGCAACAGTAAGAGCGCTAAAATATCATGGAGGTGTTGAAACAGATCATCTAAATCAAGAAAATTTAGAAGCCCTTGAAATAGGTTTTGCAAATATACAAAGACATATTCACAATATCACTAAAAATTATAATCTTCCTGTTGTTGTTAGTATAAATCACTTTACCCATGATACTGATGCTGAAACTTCACTTTTAAAGAAAAAGTGTGAAGAGTTAGGGGTGAAGTGTGTTATTTCAAGTCATTGGGCAAAAGGTGGAGCTGGAGCGGAAGAGTTAGCGCGTGAGATTATAGAGATTGTTGATAATAAAGAAGCTAGTTTTGATTATCTATATGATGATAACCTTCCTATTTGGAATAAAATTGAAGTAATTGCTACAAAAATATATGGAGCAAAAGAGATAGTTGCAAGTTCAAAAGTACATGAAGAGATAGATAAACTTCAAAATAAGTATGGAAAACTTCCTATTTGTATGGCAAAAACACAAATGTCATTTTCAACAAATCCCGCTTTAAAAGGAGCACCTATTAATCATATCATAGAAATAAGTGATATAAAACTAGAAAATGGAGCAGGTTTTATAGTTGCAATTGCTGGAAATATGATGACGATGCCTGGCCTTCCTAAAGTACCAACTGCAGAAAAAATCGATATCGATGATGATGGCTTAATTACAGGGCTTTTTTAGCTTTGTAATTTGAAAATTAAATAATTATTCTTAAGTTTGTTAATTAATACTGTAACCGTTTTGTAATTAAAGAAGATTAGAATTCTCTCACTAAATTAAAAAAAGGTAATTAACAAATGAAAAAAATCGCGTTATTAGCAGCAGCATTGCTAACAGTTTCTTCAGTTTCAGCAGCAGATTTAAAAGGTAGTGGAGCTTCTTTCCCTTATAGTGTTTATCAATCATGGATTGGTGCTTATTACAAAGCAACAGGTGTTCAAATTGATTATATTTCAAAAGGAAGTTCAGCAGGTATTAAAGATGCAAAAGCAAGAGCAGTTGACTTTGCAGGTACAGATGCGCCATTAAATCCTACAAAATTAGATAGTGCAAAATTATATCAATTTCCAGGTGTAGTTGGTGCAATCACAATGAGTTATAATATGCCAGATATTTCAAAATTGAGTTTGAGTAGATCTGCAATTGCAGGAATAGCTCTTGGAAAAATCAAATATTGGGATGATAAAATTATTACAGCTGAAAATAAAGGTGTAAAACTTCCTCATGAAAAAATTACTTTTGTACACAGAGCTGATGGTTCTGGAACTACATTTAACTTTACTTACTACCTAAGTAAAATTTCTAAAGACTGGAAAGAATCTTTTGGAGCTAAAAAGTCTCTTAATTGGCCAGGTAATCACCATGTTGGTGGTAAAGGAAATACTGGTGTAGCTGCACTTATCAAACAAACTCCATATTCTGTTGGTTATGTTGATTATGCTGATGCAACAAACAATAAACTTCAAATGGCTTCTGTTGAAAATAAAGATGGTCACTATATTGCACCTGAATTAAAAGCTTTCCAAGCTGCTGCTGCAAAAGCTGCTCTTGATCCTAAGAAAGATTTTTATGCTGTAATTGCTGATCCTTCAGGTAAAGATGTATATCCAATCGTTGCTGCAACATTTATTTTATTACCAAAAGAAGCAACTGAAATGAATAAAAAAGTTACAGCTTTCTATGACTGGTCATATAAAAATGGACAAGCACTTGCAAGTGAATTAGGTTATGTTCCTCTTCCAGATGCATTAACAACTAAAATTAGTAAATATTGGGCTGACAAAGGTATTAAATAATATCGTCACACTAAACAACTTGAACTAAAGTTCAAGTTGTTTTTAGCTTATCTTAAAAGTATAAGTTTTCAAAAGTGTATTTTATGCATTTTTTAGAATTTATAAGTATTGGTTGTAAATGGAAAAAATTTTTAAAAATCTCTCTTTTATTAGTGCAAGTTTTGTACTAGTAGTTCTTATTGGAATATTTGTTAGTCTATTTAATTCAGCAAAACCTGCAATGGATGAATATGGCTGGGGCTTTATTACTGATTCTTCTTGGGCAAAATATATTACTGTAGAAGAACCAGAACCAAAAGTTACAAAAAAAGAATCTACAAAAAAATCAACTGTAGCTGTTGAAGAAGAATCAGATGATGCGTTTGATGATATTTTAATTGATGATTCAGATTCATTGACTAAGACTATTTATGGTGGATTGATTCCTATTGTTGGAACTATTCTTTCAACTTTGATTGCAATGGTTTTTGCTCTTCCAATTGCTATGGGAATAGCCGTTTTTTTAGCAGAAATTGCTCCTAAAAATATCTCAAATATAGTAGGTATAGCAATAGAACTTTTAGCTGCAATTCCAAGTATTATTTTTGGTATGTGGGGTTTGTTTTATTTTGCTCCAATTGTTCAAAGCATTGTGGGTGGATATCAAGTGTCACTTTTAACAGCTGGACTTGTTCTTGGTGTTATGATACTTCCTTTTATGGCGGCAATTACAAGAGATAGTATGAGAACGACTCCTGATGTTTTAAAAGAGTCAGCTTATGCTTTAGGTGCTACAAAATTTGAAGTTATAAAAGATGTAATTTTCCCTTATTCAAAAAGTGGAATTATTGGTTCAATTATACTTGCTCTTGGTCGTGCTTTAGGTGAAACAATGGCAGTTGCATTTTTGATTGGTTCTGTTTTTTCAATGCCAACAAAAATCACTGATCCAACTGTTTCAATTCCAGTTGCTATGGCAAATAACTTTGGAGAAGCAACAGGGCTTACAATGTCATCATTGTTTTATTTAGCATTTTTACTTTTTGTAATAAGTTTTACAGTTATCTCAATTGCAAAAATCTATTTTCTTAGAAAGGTTAACTAATGAGATTATTTTTAAATAAGTTTATCTTAGTTTTATCAACTATTTCAGCTTTGATTGGTTTGGCTTTTTTAGGTTGGATATTAATTACTTTAGTAATAAAAGGATTGAGTTCTTTTCACCTTTCATTATTTTTTAATGACTTAATAAATGGAGGACTTAGAAATTTAATTATTGGTCAATTTATTATTGCAGGTATTGCTTCACTAATTGGTATTCCTATTGGAATGTTAGCAGGTATTTATCTACAAGAGTATGGTGGTAAAAAATTTGTAAGAGTTATAAGAGACCTTAGTGATATTATGATGAGTGCTCCATCAATTGTTATTGGTGCTTTCGTTTATGCAATCATTGTTGTTCCAACGGGAGGAACAAGTGGATTTGCTGGAAGTATTGCTTTGGCTATTATGATGATACCAATTGTTATTAATACAACTGATAATATGTTATCTCTAGTTCCAAGAGAGTTAAGAGAAGCTGGTATGGCACTAGGTGCTAGTAAATATAGAGTTACCCTTGATATTGTTATAAAAGCTGCAAAAGTAGGAATTATGACAGGGTTACTTTTATCTTTTGCAAGAATTATTGGAGAAACAGCACCACTTCTTTTTACAAGTGAGACAAGTAACTATTTTAGTTTAGATTTAACAGAAGCTTTCCCTTCATTAACTGTTAGTATTTACAATCTTGCAAATGACCCAGTTACAGCAAGCCGAGATTTAGCTTGGGCAGCATCATTTATACTTACAGCATTGGTTTTAATGATAAACCTATCTGGAAGATACATTACAAGACACAAAGGATAAAATAAAATGTCAATTATGAGTATAGAAAAATTTGGTTTTAAATATGCCTCGGCACAAACTAAATCATTAAATGATATTAACTTAAAAATTAAAAAAAATTCAATTACAGCTTTAATAGGACCTAGTGGATGTGGAAAATCTACACTTCTTAGATCTTTAAATAGAATTCATGATTTATATCCTGGAAACGAATATTCTGGTAAATTGATGCTTTTAAATCAAAAAAAGAAAAAAATGGAAAATATTCTTGATTTAAAAAAAGAGAATAGTTTTATATCTTTAAGACAAAGAGTAGGAATGATATTTCAAAAACCTACACCTTTTCCAATGAGTATTTTTGATAATGTTGCTTATGGTTTAAGAATATCTGGAATTAAAAATAAAACTGAACTATCAGATAGAGTTGAAATGGCTTTAAAAGGTAGTGCTTTATATGGTGAAGTAAAAGATCGTATGAATAAAAGTGCCATGGGATTAAGTGGTGGACAACAACAAAGATTGTGTATTGCAAGAGCAGTTGCTTTAAAACCTGAGCTTTTATTATTTGATGAACCAACATCTGCACTAGACCCAATTTCAACGGCTGCTATAGAAGAGTTGATAGTTGAACTTAAAAATGAAGTAAGTATTGCAATTGTTACACATAATATGCAACAAGCAAGTAGAATTAGTGAATATACTGCTTTTATGTATCTTGGTGATTTAATAGAATATGATGAGACATCAAATATATTCTTAAATCCAAAAGAGAAAAAAACTGAAGATTATATTACTGGAAGATTTGGATAATTAAAAATAACAGTTATTTTACTGTTATTAAAAAAGGCAAAGTTATTTTAACTTTGCCTTTTTTTTAGTCTCTTGAAAGTTTAACTAACTGTTTAATCATAATTTTTGCACTATCTTCACTTAGAGGTTTTTCATAAGTTGTTAATAGCTCTCTTGCTAAAATATTTGCACCTAAGTGCTGAAATTGTATTCTCATAGCTTGAAGACCTTTTTGTCCTCCACCACCACTGTGTGTTGCTAATCCTACAATTTTTTCATTAAAAGCATCTCTCCAAGATTCAGTTGCTCTTGAAGTCCATGCCATTGCATTATTAAGAACTGGTGGCATAACTCCATTATATTCAGGAGCAACAATAATAAATGCTTTTAGAGATAAAATTTTATTTGCTAATTCTTTTGCAGTATCTGGAATTCCATTTCTTTCTTCTTCTACAGTACTATATAGAGGTAAGTCTAAATCCACTAAATTAATAACTTCTGCTTCAACATTTTCAATTGTTGCTAACTCTTTTAATTTATCACCAAGTTTTCTATTATTACTTGCACTTGCAACTAATATTCCTATTTTTGACATTTTTATCCTTTATAATATTTTTTGAAATATACCATACAAAACTTTACTCTTTATAACGAAGAAAATCAATATAAAAACCTAATATTATTTTAAATATCCAATTTATTGCATCATAAAATATAATGCTCCTGTGGTAGCAAAAGAGAAGATGATACCATATCCTACAATTGCAGAACACAATCTTGGAGCTAATCCTGCCATAGATGCCATAGCTCCTGCTGTTATCATTGCTGGCATTGCAGCTTCTATAATTGAAACTTTTGCTGGTAATCCACTCCACCCAAATATAAAACAAATAGCAAAAGCAATTGCTGGACCAATAATTAGTTTTATAAAACTTGAAACAAAAAATGGCTTAATATCATGGGCTGGTATTTTAAATTGTAATTGTAATCCAACTGCTACTAAAACCAATGGAACAATAGTATTTGAAAATATCTTTAGTATATGTATTACCATAGGTGAAAGAGTTGTTCCCATAAGTAAAAGACCAACAATCAATGAAAGAAAAGGAGGAAAAGTTACAACTTTGATAGTAATAATTTTAAAATTTGTTTTTCCACTACCTGAGTATAAAGTTAAAACAAAAGTTGCATAACTGATTAAAAATATAAAAGTACCAAGTTGATCATAAATAAGTAAATAAGCCATAGCCTCTTGACCATAATAAGCATTTACCAAAGGAATACCTAAAAATGAAGTATTACCCAAAACAGTCACTAACATCAAAGCACCGGTAACTTCCCTTGTAAACTCAAGCCATCTTGAAACATAAAAAGTAATAACAGCAGTAATACTCATAACACTCCATGCAATTACTATTGGGATTATCATTGTAAGAGATATATTCATTGTAGGGATTTCAAGTAGTATCATAGCTGGCATTGATATAAAAATTACAAATTTATTTAAAATTTCAGGAGTATTTCCTGGAAATGCCTTAAGTATTTGAAACAAATAACCTAATCCAATACATAAAATAATAAGTATAAAATTTTCCATTATAATTGCCTTTAATAGAGTTCAGGCATATTGTATCTTCAAGAAGATCAGTAGTTGTTTTTAATGGTTTAGGTGAAAATAATAGAATGCCTAATTAGTATGTGAATAGTATCAAAAAAACAATTAATCTTTTAACTTAGATTTAACAGTATCCACAAATATTTTAAAAATCTTTAAATGTTGCTTTTTGTAAAAAAGATATTCAGGATGCCATTGCACTCCAAATATTAAATTATTGTCATCTTTTTTTGATATTGATTGAATAATATTATATTTATCAACTGCTTCTAATTTAAAAGATTCAGGTAGTTTTTGTACAGCTTGATGGTGTAATGTATTTATCTTTAAATTTGAAGTTTTTAAACATGTATCTAAAATACCACCTTTTGTTACACTTATAGTTTTCCAAGGTAGTGGAGTATATTTGTAATCATATCCATCTCTTCTTATGTCTTTGCAAAGTTCTCCTCCAAAAAATATATTTATTAGTTGATATCCTCTACATATTCCAAAAACTGGTTTATTATTTTCTACAGCTTTATTTAAAAGTGTATACTCTAAAACATCTCTTTCATAAGATATTACATCTTCTATTTTGCAAGTTTTATCTTCAATAAAAGCATTATATAAATCATTTCCACCACTTATGAGTAATCCATCCATCTCCAAATCATCATAGGGTTTATTTGGAGTGATTATTTTAGTACGAGCTCCGCATAAAAAAAGAGAAAAGATTATAAAAAACCTAGAAACAAATCCTTTTTTAGGACCTGTTACTATTATAGTAGGTCTGTGATGTAGCCATGACATTGTTCTATCCATTCATTTTTATTAAATAAAGGTGAATCAAGTTGAATCAAAAACTCTTTACTCATTTTATTAAATACTTTTTCGTTATTTGCTAAGATTTCAACTATTACCCATAATTGAAACTCTTGAGAAAGATTCCATCTAAATAGATTTACTTTTGAATTTGGTAGTCTATAGTGATATGTAGGTCTTGGATTTATTTTTTCTTTTGGAAGATGTTTTCTTACTTCTTCCTCATCCCAAAAAGCTAGTTGTGGTAACATATCCAAAATACGATTTCTTGTAGGATTATATTTTATGTAATCTTGCAGAAACTCTTCTTTTGTTGGCTTATAATCTAAATCAATAATTTTTTTAATATACTCTTTGGGGAAGTCGTTTATATAAGGTGAAACCTTTCTTGCTATATCAACTTCACTTTGAAGTTCTATCCATTTTTGAATAATTAAAAATGATTTAAAAAGTCTCAGTACATCTTCTATATTTTGACTTGGTGGTTCTATATTAAAATGAACTCCAAAGGCATAATAAAGTGAATGTGTAGTCCCTAATGCTCCATTTAATCTAAGACTTTCAACTAGTTTATCAGCTTCCTTTAAATCTTTAATTGGTATTGGAGGAGTTGCTATTTCAAAAGGTACAAATCGCTTAGATGTTTTATCCACAATATCATCTATACTATGTGATACACTTCCAATTATATTGCTAAGTTTATCAAATAAATTATCAGTTTGCATTTTTTGAAGTAATTGGGCATCTAGTTCAAATTTGAAGTCTCCATATTTAGTATCTTTTAATTTTAGTTCATATTTTGTGATTTTCTCTAAGTTTCCACCAAATATCTCAGATATAAGTTTGGCACTTTTTTCTAGTGAAAGATTTGAGTACTCAATTTCAATACCCACATGTCTTGGCTCATCTTTATTATTAAAAAAAAGTTCTGGCAAATACTTTTTTTCTATTATTTCTTGATAGTTTACTTGCATATTTTTCCCTTATATTTATAAGAATATAAACTTGAGTTTAATCACTAATTACAATATTTATATTTTGTTAGTTATTATAAAGATAACATAAGTTATTTAAACATAACTTAATTATTTTTTGAAAAGGAATGGCTTTATAAAGTATTTTTGGGTAGTTTTATAGAGAATTGAGCACCTATATAAGTTTCATTATTATATTGAAACTCTTCATTTGTGGCATTTATTTCACCATTCATATTTGTAATAATTTGTTTACTCATATAAAGCCCAATGCCAGTACCACCAATTTCTTTTTTAGTTGTGAAATATGGTTTAAATACATCACTTAAAATATCTTTAGGAATCCCACCATTTGTGTCTTTTATTTTAATATATAAAAAAGTTTTATCTTCAAAAACATCGATAAATACATATTGTTTTTGAGTTTTATTAGGATTTTTTATAGATTCATCTTTTGCATTTTTTATAATATTTATAAAAACTTGTAAAAGTTCATTTTGATAACCACTTAAGTATGTTTCTTTTATGTTTTTTACTATTTCAATATTGCTAGTTTTAAATTCTGAGCTAATTAATTTTAATGTTTTTTCAAAAATAGTTTCTATATTAAAATATGTTTTTTCTTTACTTGGATTAAAAAAGTTTCTAAAATCATCAATTGTAGTTGTTAAATGAACAACTGAATTATCTATATTATCAATTGCTTCACTAATCTCTTCTTCGGAATTATGACTTTCATTTTCTTTGTTAAGTCTTAAAAGACTATTTGACATACTTATTAAGCTTAATGGTTGTTTCCATTGATGTGCAATATTACCTATCATTTCACCCATAATTGCCATTTTAGATTGTTGAATCAATAACATTTCATTTTTGATTGTTTTTTTAGTTTCTAAATCCAGATTTTCTCTATATTCTTTAAATTTTGTAGCAATAATATTTGATACATAAAAAGAAATAGCTATTAAAATAAGTGTCATAATACTACTAATAATTAATATTTTATTTATAACTTGGTTACTATTTTTTGTAAGTTCAATTTCTCTTTGTTTTAGTACTGAATTTAATCTATCTAAATAAAATCCATTACCAATTACCCAATTCCACTTTTCAAAAAGCTTTATATAAGAGATTTTGGCAGATGATTTATAGTTTGCATTATAAGTTGATAAGTAATCTAAATAACCTTCTTTATTAGCTTTTGCAAAATTTAATATATCTTTTACAACAAAATCGCCTTTAGAGTTTTTTACTTTTAATCTATTTTGACCAATGCACTCTTTTCTAATATCAGAGAGACAATTTCCATTTAAATCATATACAAAAATATATCCATTTTCACTATATCTAAATCTTGTTATCCACTCTAAAACTTTTTTCTTTATTTTTTCTTGAAAGTCCAGAGTATATTCACCTGTCCCAATAACTACATTATATGGCTCAAAATATTTATAAAAACTTATTTTTTCATAGGCTTGGGTTTTGTCATTTGGTTTATACCAATAATATTTATCAAAGGCCTCGGTTTTATTTTTAATTGTTTCAGATATCTTTTTTACAAATTTATAACCTTTTGCATCTTCATAATTAAGCATATTTTTCCCTTCAAATTCTTTATTAAAGGGTTGTAATAGCTTAACACCATTTATATCATCCATAAAAAAATAACCTCTATTATTGTTGTAAGACATTCCTGTTAGTGCATGTTTAATAGTTGTTAATATACGCTCTTTTGATCTTGTTTGTTCATTTAAAAAATCATTTGATTCTTCTGTATAAAGTATATTTGCTACCTTGTATGCCTCATAAACTTTATTTTTAATAGATTCTTTTAGACTCTCTTCTGCTTTACTTATTTCATCATTTATTAAAGAAATGATATTTTCTACTTCATATTTAACAATCTTTTTATTTTCATTTAAATAGTTTGCCTTTAAAATCTCAACTTCATTTTTTACATCTTGTTTTTTTTGATTGATAAATATATATGTAATAATAAATGAGAATATTATAACAGGTACTATTGCACCATATTTAATTAAATTTAATATATTTTTTTCATTATCAAAAAATTTCATTATATTCCTAGATTAAATAAATTATTTAATTATAGCTAAAGGAAATAAAAAGAAACTTTTGATTATTTAAAAATAATAATTTAGTTATAAAATTTTAGTGCTGAATCAATATCAGGTTTTAAAATTAATTTTTTTGAATCAAAAATAATCCCAAATTTATTTAATTTATTCATTATTCTCTTATTTACGCCAGTTATTATAAGAACTTTTTCATTTCTTTCAAAGTTCTCTATCATTGATTCTATTGCAACAAGAGCAGTCATATCTATCATTGTTACATGCTCCATATTTAAAATAACAATTTTTATGTCTTCTTTTGTAGAAATTAGTATTTTAAGAGCATTTTGTGCTGCACCAAAAAACATAGGTCCATTGATATTATAAATAGCAATATCATTTGGAATATTTTCATGAACAATAGAGTGCTCTTTATTAATAAGTTCAATAGAGTATAATTCTATAGTTCTTTTTATAAATAAAATAGAAGCAAGTCCCATTCCCACAGCGACAGCAATTTGCATATCAAGAAGTACAGTCAAAGAAAAACATACTAATAATACATAAACATCATGTTTGGGTGCTACTTTTATTATTTTTATAAAGTGTTTGACTTCTGACATATTCCAAGCAACAACTAAAAGTAAAGCAGAAAGTGAAGCCATAGGTAAAAATGATAAATATGAAGCAAAAAATAGTATTGAAAAAAGAATAAATATAGAATGAATAATCGAAGAAATTTTTGCTGTTCCACCTGATTTGATATTTACAACAGTTCTAGCAATTGCAGCAGTTGCTGGTATACCTCCAAAAAAAGGAACTACTATATTTGCTATTCCTTGTCCTATTAACTCTTTATTTGGATTTGTTCTATTGTTTGTCATTCCATCTGATATTACAGCACATAATAACGATTCTAAAGCACCTAATATAGCAATTGCAATACTATGTGGCAATAATTTATATAATAAATCTAAATTTAAATCAGCCATTGAATAATTAGCCCAAGGAATATTAAACTGCAAAGGAATAGGGGGAATTCCATTTCCTTTTATATCTCCTATTTGATAACTAAAAGTTGAAAAGATAGTCGATATTTGAATATCTGGATTATTTGAGTTAAATAAATAAACTCCTATTGTAACTATTGACAAAGCAATCAAAGGAGCTGGTATTTTAGTTTTTACTTTTGGCCATAGTATTAATAAGCCCAAAGTTATTATTCCTACAATTAATTCATTGATTTGAAAGGTAGGAAAGGCTTTGATTAAGGTATAAACTTTTTCATAGAAATGACCAGTAAAAGATTCAATCTTTAAACCAAAAAAATCTTTTATTTGAAAAGTAGCAATTACTACAGCAATACCAGTTGTAAATCCAACAGTAACAGGATAAGGAATTAGTTCTATTAAGTTCCCAAGTTTAAATAATCCCATTAATACAAGAATAAATCCTGACATTAATCCACACAATAAAAGTCCAACAAGTCCAAACTCATGTACAATTGGAATTAATATTACTACAAAAGCAGCAGTTGGTCCTGAGATATTTATTTTACTACTACCAAATATAGATGCTAATATACCAGCAATAATAGCAGTGTAAAGACCATTTTGTGGTGGAACACCAACTGCAATTGCTAATGCCATAGATAATGGTAAGGCAATAATTCCAACGGTTAGACCTGAAAATATATTATTTTTCATTTGTTATCTTTTTGATTAATTTTATAGGTAGTATTTTTTAGATCAGTATTTTTCATAATTTATTTCTTTTAAAATTTAAGCATATATTTCAGTAGTATAACTCGCAATAACTTGGTAAACCTTATGTGACTAGATATGATTAGATTAAAGTAGTAATATAATAATAATAAAAGAGCTTAAACGCTCTTTTATTATTTACAAAGAAAAGTATAGTTTGTATTTATTTTCACATCTAAAGAATCATCAATAGGTTTAGCAATACTAGATGTTTTACTCAAAGCTGAAGCTTCCATAAGCGTATTTCTAAGTACAGGTGTATATCTTTGATCTTTAGAAATATTAATATCTTTAATGCTACAAGTTTTATTAGAAAATAATTTTTCTAAATTTTTTGCATAATCAATTCCAAAAGAAAAAGCTTGATTTTCTAACTTTCTGTATGAAACTAACATCTCTTCTTCTGTAAGAATTGGATTAGAAGTACCTATTGATGTTTTATTTATATTTGATTTATTCAAATAATTTATGAATTCATTTAAACTTTTAGTATCATCATATGTACAAGTAAAATTTATATTAGAAATATACCCTTTTGTTTCTTTTTTATTATCAATATAAACAACATTTGGATTTATAGAGTATTTCCCACCACTACAGTCTAAATTTTTGTGTTCTTTTAGATCTTTTACTTTCTTTAGTATTGATTCCATATTATTTTGTATAGTATTAAAACTAAGACTTTGATTTTCTGCAGAAACATTAATTTTGTAGCTGGTAGTTTTTGCAGTATTTGTAAAACTTTCATTTAACGATATTGTTGTTGCGCTTAAACTTGTGAATATTCCTAAAATTCCTAATATTTGTAGAGACTTTTTCATTACCTTCCTTATATTTTATTTTAAGACTAAGTATATCATTTTTCTTATAATGATTTATTTACCTTTTTTCTCAACAAAATATAGAATAATACAAATTTTATCTATCTCTTTGCCATTATCGTTTATAATGCGATTAAAACAAAAAACAAATATTTAATATTAAAGGTAAATAATGGGATTAGGTGTCCCAGTACTTATATGTTTATAATTCCCTTTAAACTACCATAATATAAGACTTCTAATCCAATTTAAGTTTTAAATAAAATATAAAAGTCCTTGAATAGTCCTTGTCAAAATAATAAATTATGAGTAAATTAAAAAGTTCACTTTTTTCTTCCATAATCACTTAAGGTTTATGGAACTTTGCAGTTTTTACTTTTTGAACACTTTATGGAACACGGAAAACTTACTTGAGTACTTCGTGTTTCAAAACCTAGTGGTTAAGAAAGAGATTATTCAAAATTTTGTGTTCTATTTCTTGTTGATAAATCATACTATTATGGAATATATTAAACCAAACCTATTGATGATTAGATTATTAATATTTTAGTTAGGGAAAATTAGCAAAAATTAACAAAATTTTTAATCTATAGTTATAAAAGAAAAATTAGTCTATAATTATTAAAATATTATTTACATATAGCCAGTAAAAAAACTTTTGAAAAAATTTCCACAGAAAAAGGAATCTCTTCTTCTAAGAAGCTCCCAAATCCCATACATATAGCTTTAAATGTTGCAGTAGAATCTGAATGTATATAATAAAGTTTTATTTTTTTGTTTATTGCCTCTTTTTCAAGTATTTCCCAATTTATTTTTACAATAGGCACAATAACTATTGATAATCCACTTCCTTCTCTTAGTATTTTAATCTTATCCTTTAAATAAAAGAGTAAAGATTCTTTCATAATGTTATGTTTCTTTTTATTTAAAATTCTAGTTTTCCTTATGTGTTTTTCCCAATAACCATCTTTAATAAATAATTCAAGCGTTTTTTGTGTATCAATAGATACACCAGAGAAATGAAAATTAAATTTCTCTTTGTATAGTGGCAATAATATTGTTGGTAACACAAGATAACTAACTCTTAGAGCAGGAGAAAGAGATTTTGAAAATGTACCTGTATAAATAATACAATTATTATGGTTAATTCCTTGTAATGAAGGAATTGGTCGATTGTTATAACTTAGTTCACTATCATAATCATCTTCAATAATATAGGCATTATTTTTTGTAGCCCATTGTATAAGTTTAAAACGATTTGCAATAGGAATAGTTACTCCTGTTGGATATTGATGTGAAGGGGTAATATATAAAAGTTTACACTTATTTTTTTCTATATGTTCTAAACTAATACCATCAGAATTTATTGGAATATTTTCTATAGAATAATCAAGATTTTTGAATACTTTTTTTACTACTGAATATCCTGGAAATTCAATTCCTAATTGTGAAGTAGAAGATTTTAATATTGTAGCAATAATAAACATTGCATCTGAAAATCCACTACATATGACTATTTGATCAGGATTACATTGTACTCCTCTATTGTGACACAAATATTTTGATATTTGTACTCTAAAAGAATATTCACCTTGCATTTGAGGATAGCTTCCAAAATTAATCATATCTTTCATAATTTTATTATGTAATCTAGACCATAGTTTATTAGGGAAATTATCATTATGTAGTTGAGCAGGATAAAAATTATATAAAATATTTGTAGTAGTTGGTTTTAAAGCATGTTGAAATGTTTCTTTTAGTGGTAAATAGTTTTCTATATCTTTACTTACAAAATATCCACTTTGTGGATAACTTTCAATATATCCTTCTGCGAATAATTGACTATATGCAGATTCTACTGTGTGTTTACTTACTTGGTAATCTTGAGCCATTTGTCTAATCGAAGGAAGTTTTGTTCCTGCAGGCAAATTTTTTTCAATATTAATTTTAATTTGATTATAGAGTTGGATATATAAAGGTGTTGATGAATTAATAAGCTTATATATAACTGTCCTTTTTATTTATCAATTTTTGTACCTTGAGTAAGTTACAGCTGTATGTTATTATAACACCTGAAAACTTAAATAAATAGAGTTATTGGAGGAATACTTGGAAACTAAAATAGCAAAAGTTTTATTTATTAAAACAGGAAGAGTTACTACACGAAATTTAGAAAATAATAAAAGGAAAAAAATTGTTTCGGCAATAAGAAAATATCCTGTAAAAAAAGCATTTCTTACAAGAACTGGATTTATGGATGATGAACAAGGTGATTTAAAACATCATGGAGGTGAAAACAAAGCACTATTCTTATTTTCACAAAAAACATATGAACAAATTAATAAACAGTTAAAAACAACTTTTGATATTGATGGTGTTGCACATTTTGGAGAGAATATAATTCTATCTAATATTACTGAAAGTGATATTTGTATAGGAGATATTTATCAACTGGGAGGATCAAGAATACAAATCACACAACCAAGACAACCTTGTTGGAAATTAAGTACTAATACAAATAAAAAAGAGATGACAAAGTTTATTTTTCAAAGTGGTTTAACAGGTTGGTATGCAAAAGTTTTAGATGAAGGTGTAGTTTGTGTAAATGATGAGCTTATTTTAGAAAAGAGAAAATATCCCAACTTAAGTATTAAAAAACTTAATCAACTTATTGTAAATCCATTATTAGATGAAAAAATAACCAACGAAGCACTAAGTTGTAAAGTATTAGGAAAGCCATTTTTAAACTCATTGTCAAAAAGATATAAATTTAAAGATGAAGATGAACAGTTTTCATTTTATCATACTTAAAAGGGAAGAGATGAACGAAAACAATTATTTATTGCCATTATATAATAGATTAGATGTCTCATTTGTAAAAGGTAAGAATTCTATTTTATATGATGAAAAAGGGAGAGATTATGTTGATTTTTCTTCTGGAATTGGTGTGAATAGTTTGGGTTATTGTGATAAAAAAGTTGTTAAAACGATAACTAAACAAGCCAATAAAATTTTACACACATCAAATATTTACCATATAAAGTCACAAGAAAAATGTGCGAAAAAAATAGTTACATTAAGCACCTATGATATGCAGTGTTATTTTTGTAATAGTGGTGCAGAAGCAAATGAAAGTGCCATTAAACTGGCTCGAAAATATGGAAATACAGCTTTTTGTAAAACAAAGTATAAAATTATAACTATTAAAAACTCGTTTCATGGAAGAACAATAGCAACTTTAAAAGCAACAGCACAAGAGGAAAAACATAAATATTTTGGACCTTATCCTGATGGATTTGTTTATGCTGATAATATAAATGAGGCGATAAACTTAATAGATGATGACACTGTTGCAGTTATGCTTGAACTGATTCAAGGGGAAGGCGGCATTTTTATGCAAGATAAAGAGCAAGTAAAAAAGTTAAGTGAGGTATTGAAAAAAAAGAAATTATTATTGATAATAGATGAAGTTCAAACAGGTGTTTATAGAAGTGGAGAATTTCTAATGTCACATCATTATGAGATTAGACCAAATATTATAACTTTAGCAAAAGGCTTAGCAACAGGAGTTCCAATAGGGCTGATGATGACAGATTTAAGAAATGTTTTAAAGCAAGGTGATCATGGTTCAACTTTTGGAGGAAATCATCTTTCGACAACCGTGTCAATTAAGGTTTTAAATATTTTAGAAAAATATAAAAATAGTGGAAAACTTGAATCAAACATTAAATACTTTAATGATTATTTAGACTACTTTATAGAAAGATATCCATCTTTGTTTTTATCAAAAAATGGCTTTGGTTTTATGCTTGGACTCAAACTTAAAGATGGAACAAAGCTCAATGAGATTGTAAAGTTATCTTTAAAGCAGGGTGTTTTAGTACTAAAATCAGGAAAGGATATTGTTCGATTTTTGCCACCATTGAATATATCAAAAAAAGAGATAAAAATGGGATTTAAAAGATTTGAAAAGGTTGTAACAAAATTGAAAGGAAAAAATATATGAGACATAGAACAAAAACACATTTACTTACACAAGAAGAAGTTGAAAAGTTATTTATACGAGCTGAAGTTGGTCGTATTGGGAGTTTTGGAAAGGATGGTTATCCTTATATTGTACCTATGCATTTCGTATGGCATAATCAAAAGATATATTTACATGGATTACCAAAAGGAGAAAAAATAGATAATATAAAATTAAATCCAAATGTATGTTTTGAGATAGATGAAATGATATCTTTATTATATGATGGAGTGGAAAATCCATGTGATGTAAATACTGAATTTAATAGCATAATTTTACAAGGACACGCAACTATTGTTGAGGATTTTGATGAAAAGAAAATAGCACTTTTAAAAATAGTGGAAAAATTTACACCTCATTTAAAAAATAAAGAATTACCTCTAAATATGATAAATGGTACAGCAGTTATTGGAATAGATGTTATGAAATGTGTAGGAAGATATTATAAATAAGAAATAGCAATTTTTGGATTGTGTAATGTTGTTAGTTAGGTTATGATTTTAAAAGTAAATAAAAGGAGATAAAAATGAGTTTTATAAAAAATGAAAGTCTAGAAAAAGCAGATTATGAGGTATTTTCAATAATTGAAAATGAGTTAAAAAGAGAAACAAATCATCTAGAGATGATAGCATCAGAAAACTTTACTAGTCCTGCTGTGATGGAAGCAACAGGAAGTATTTTTACAAATAAGTATGCAGAAGGTTATCCATATAAAAGATATTATGGTGGATGTGAATTTGCAGATCAAGTTGAGCAGTTAGCTATCAATAGAGCTTGTGAAATCTTTGGTTGTAAATATGCAAATGTTCAACCACATTCTGGAAGTCAAGCCAATAGTGCTGTATATGCAGCATTGTTAAGTGCAGGAGATAAAATTCTTGGTATGGATTTAAGTCATGGTGGACATTTAACTCACGGAAGTAAACCATCCTTTTCAGGAAAAAATTATAATGCTTTCTCTTATGGAGTGGAACTAAATGGATATATTGATTATGATAAAGTTATGGATATTGCAAAAGTTATACAGCCAAAAATTATTATTTGTGGGGCAAGTGCTTATGCTAGAGAACTTGATTTTAAAAAATTCAGAGAAATAGCAGATGCTGTAGGAGCAATTTTGTTTGCTGATATTGCACATATTGCAGGACTTGTTGCCGCTGGTGAACATATGTCACCTTTTCCTTATGCTGATGTTGTTACAACAACTACACATAAAACACTAAGAGGACCAAGAGGTGGTATGATTATGTGTAATGATGAAGATATTGCAAAAAAACTTAACAGTGCAATTTTCCCAGGAACACAAGGTGGTCCTTTGATTCATGTTATTGCTGCAAAAGCAGTTGCATTTAAAGAGGTATTAGATGTTTCATGGAAAGAATATGCAAAGCAAATAAAAGCCAATGCGAAAGTTTTAGAAAAAGTTTTAATCAATAGAGGATATGATTTAGTAAGTGATGGTACGGATAATCATCTTGTACTTGTAAGTTTTTTAAATAAAGAATTTTCAGGTAAAGATGCAGATACCGCACTTGGAAATGCAGGAATTACTGTAAATAAAAACAGTGTACCAGGAGATACAAGAAGTCCTTTTATCACAAGTGGTATAAGAATAGGAAGTCCAGCTTTAACAGCACGAGGAATGAAAGAAAAAGAGTTTGAAATAATTGCGAATAAAATATGTGATGTTCTAGATAATATTCAAGATATAAATTTACAAAAAAGAATTAATAAAGAGATGAAAGAATTAGCAAAAGGATTTGTTATTTATACTCAATCAACATTTTAATTAGACCTATTGAAAATCCTAATGGTAGTAGAAATATCTCATAAATTGTTATTAACTAAAACTTAAAGTTGTGTTCCAAATATAAGAGGTTGTTGCTTGATTAATAATTGTCTAGTTTATAGGGGACATTCAAGATAAACTGTTTTCTATATTTAGGATGTCTTAAAAACTCAATAATATTTCTTTTCTTTATTCTTAAGGTAGATGAAAGTGACACCTCCTTCAACCAGGGTTTACCTCTCATAAAAATATCTACAGCTACTGCCTGTAGCTGTAGTTTTTTTATTTTTAAATTAATTACAATTTTTATTTTAGACGAACAATCATTGTACTTTTTCTAGAATCCTTGTAATCAATTTCAAAAATATCTGGATATTGTTTATATATATCTCCCCATGTATTTGCCCCATAGTTTTTTGCATTAAAAGAAGCATTTTTATTTATTAGATAACTTCCAACCTTTGAAACAAGTGCATATCCATTATTAGATTTTGTTTTATTTATTCCATCTTTTAACAAAACTAATATATCTGAATTATTTGTAACTGATGTTTTAACTTTTATAGGTAATTCTATAAATTTAGAACATGCATTACGAAATGAATCATTTGTTTTACTTTCCCCAAATCCAATAACTTCAAAGCCCTTTGATTTAATTTCTATAGATAAACCAGTAAAGTCACTGTCACTAGAAACAATTACAATAATATCTACTTTAGAACTATGCATAGTATTCATAATATCAATTACAATCTGAAAATCTGACACATTCTTACCTTGTGTATTTGAAACTGTATGTATTGGCTTAATTGCAAATTTATGTAATTGTTCATCCCAACTTTTATTATGGCTACTACTCCAATCTTTATATGCTTGTCGTATAGTTACTTCACCATGATTTGCTAATTCATCAAATATCTCATTTGCATACTTTGAACTTACATTCTCACAATCAAAAAAAACTGCTATTTTTTTATCAATCATGAGTTATCTTTAATACATGTAAACATAACAAATCTTTTAGCTTTTTCAGTATTAAACTCGTTTTTAATTCGTTTATATACTTTATCTATACTATCTTGGTGCAATATCCAATCTTTTTCTAATTTTTTTGGTAAAAAATGAGTTATTGTATTTGAATCTAATTCTATAAGCCATACATTTAAATCTTCAAATCCCAAATTGTCGATTTCTAAATCTAAATTACTGTCACTTTTAGTTTTATTTTGTCTTACTCCATAATGCTTAGGCTGACTTAATTCTTCAACATAAAAATCATAGTCACCAAGGAAGTATTCATATGTTTTTTTTGATAAAAGCACTTTAATTTGTTCCTTATTAAAATTATTATCCAAAACTAAAGGATATTGAAAAACGTATAATCCTGGCCTAATACTAGATGCTTGATCGTATGATGATTTTATATCAACAGTAAAAATATTCTCGTATTCAGACTTGATTGTATTTACTTCATCTAATAAATCTGATAAATATAAATATTCAAATTTTTCAATTAATAAATCTCCCATATTAAATGAATCAGATACACTCTGGATTCTGAAGTTTTCAGTAAAACTATCAGTATTTAAACCTATTTCTGATTCATTTTTATTTTCTATAGGTATAGATTTTATGTAATTATTGTAATTGTAATAAGTTCCATAATTTGTTATTTTTGCCAATAATTCCAGTGAATCTGCGTGCTTTATTGGGTTTGTTAAAAGTGGAGTTATTTCAGTTCGTAGTTTTTTTGCAACTTTTTTAAAGTCGCTTTGATTAATTTTAATTGTATTTTGCACAAGTATTCCTTTTTAATGCTGTTAAACGGTAACTCAATACTCAAGTTAATTTAGAGTATCACATTTTATATTCCCGAATAAAATTAGCTACAACTTAAACATTAAAGCGAATGCTTAATATCCAATTTTAGTAATTTGTATATAAATAAATTTTCTCCGTATCTTTAAAAAGACTCGGGAATGGAAGGTAATTAAAAACCCGCTCAATTTTAACAATTTTTCTTTGTTTTGTCAAATATATGTATGAGTCCAATACATATATCAACTCTATTAGGAACAAGCCTCACTTTAATAAAAGCTACTCCAAAAGTAAGAGGTTTAGCAATAATGATCTGGTTAGACTTTTTAAGACACAAAAATGATAATATTTCTATATCTGAATATAAGTTCAACGACCTGTAGGTTTTGGAACTTTCTTTAAGTTCAAAATTAATTTATCGAACTATTATATAATTTCATTAACTATCAGTTATAGACATAAAACTATGAGTGGTCTTATAAATGATATATTTTACTTATATAAAACAATCTATTAGTTTTTTTAATAGCTCTTTTTTATCTTCATTTGATTCAGTTTCTAATCTGATTGATAGTTGATCTTTTACAATTTTTATTGCATTGTCACATTCACTTATTGCTTCATTAATTTCTTTTTTTGTTAGATCACATGTTTGTATACCAAATCTTTCTATATATTTGTTGTCCCACCATTTTTTACTGCCAAGAAGTAATAATGCTGGAATATCATTTTTAATATATACTGTAGTTGATACTACATCATATGCTGGTGCTAATTTTATGTCATCTATTCCTGTGTAAATAAGCCCAAAGTTTTTGAGATGAGCATCACCATTTTTTAATAAAAAATTTAAATAAGTCATTTTAAAAAATTGAATAAGTGAAGATTTTTTGTGCTGCGGTGAAACAAAAGTTTTAATTGTTTTTACTATTTGTTCATGAGATCCTTCATATTTATCATCTCTTTGTTTACCCATTAAAACGCACATGTCTTCAAAGCCAATATATTTATCATCAACTTTATCAAATCGTTTCATAATAAAAAGCTTTTCATCATCAGATATATAAAACTCTGGAACTTCAATGTTTGATCTTCTAACAATTTCCATGCAGTAGTACTCATTTAAAGCAAGTTCTTTATAATCTGTACCCCAAGATTTGACAATGTAATCATCAACTTTTAAAGTTGCTTTATTTTTAATTAGGGCTAAAACTTTTGGCTGAACTCCACTTAGTGCTGAGTTTAGTGCAAATTTTGTTACTAATTCATCAAAAAGGTTATCTTTTTTTGTATGTAATAAATCATCAAGACTTAAACTATCATCAGCTTTAATAAAATTTGATTCATAAGAAAGCCTACCTTTTATTGAGTTTGACATAACTTTTAATAAGCCAAAATCATCGGTTTTTGTGAGTTTTGAGAAATGTTTTTTAATAATTGATAATAGGTAGCCTTCTGGCAAATGCATTTCAAAAATAGGGTGAAGTTTATTATGGATAAATGGCTTACTTCTTACAGGCATAAGTAAAGAGATAAAATTGTTTTTTTCTTCACAATCATATGAGAATATAAATTCATCATCTTCTTTTATTAAGTTACCACTAGAATTTGAATTTACTTTTACATTTAATTTATCCATTTACAATATCCTCAAATACAGGGAATAGTGATTTTTCTTTTATAACTAACTCTTGTCCTAGATAGTCAGTCAATTGCAAAACTTTTTTAAGGCCAATGTCACTACTGGTTCCATTTTCAAAATTGCTGATAGTTGCTCTTGAAATATTTAAATCACTAGAGATAGTTTTCTGAGAAATACCTCTACTTTTTCTTAAAAGTGCCAACTCTTTGCCAAGTTCAACAAAATTCATATAAATACCTTTTGTGTATAAAATATTAGTCATTATAATATTAAAATTAGATTTTGTCAAATATTTTATACATTATTGATCTTTTTAATTATATTAGAGTACATTAATAATCAAATGTAGTGGAAAACAATCTCTTTATTTATAAATAAGTATAGTACCCATTATATCATCTGTATGTAGAATAATTTAAATTTTATCTATCTCTTTGCCATTATCGTTTATAATGCGATTAAAACAAAAAACAAATATTTAATATTAAAGGTAAATAATGGGATTAGGTGTAGGAATAGTAGGACTTCCAAATGTAGGTAAATCGACAACTTTTAATGCTTTGACAAAAGCACAAAATGCAGAGGCACAAAATTATCCATTTTGTACTATTGAGCCAAATAAAGCAATTGTTCCAGTACCTGATAAAAGACTTGATGCGTTAGCAAAAATTGTTATTCCTGATAAAATTCAATACTCAACAATTGATTTTGTAGATATTGCAGGACTTGTACGAGGTGCTTCAAAGGGTGAAGGGTTAGGGAATCAATTTTTATCTAATATTAGAGAAGTTGAAATGATCTTACATATGGTTAGATGTTTTGAAGATGGAAATATCACTCATGTGGAAGGTGATGTAAATCCTTTAAGAGATATTGAGATAATCGAAACTGAACTTATTTATGCAGATATTTCACAGTTAGAGAAAAAAATAGATAGACTTAAAAAACAAGCAAAAACTTCAAAAGAAGCGGCTTCTTCTTTAATAATTGCAGAAGAGTTATTTAAACATTTAGAAGAGTTAAACCCAGTAAAAACTTTTGAGAAACTTGAAGATGATGTTTTTATTGCTTTAGATAAAGAACTTAGATTTTTATCCAATAAAGATGTTATTTATGGGGCAAATGTTGATGAAGATTCATTAGCAGATGGTGGAAATAAATTTGTTGAGATATTAAAAGAACATGCGGCTTCTGTTAATGCTGATGTAATTATGCTTTGTGCAAAAATAGAAGAAGAACTAGTTGGTTTAGAAGATGAAGAGGCACAAGAATTTTTAACAGATTTAGGTGTAGAAGAATCAGGATTAGAGCAAATTATTCATAAAGCATTTGATAAACTTGGACTTCAATCATATTTTACAGCTGGTAAAATAGAAGTTAGAGCTTGGACTATTAAGAAAAATACAAAAGCACCACAAGCAGCAGCTGTGATTCATAATGACTTTGAAAAAGGTTTTATAAAAGCAGAAGTTATTGCCTATGAAGATTTTGTATCTTTAGGTGGAGAAGCTAAGTGTAAAGAAGCAGGAAAATTAAAACTTGAAGGTAAAGATTATATTGTGCAAGATGGTGATGTTATGCATTTTAGGTTTAATGTCTAATAGATTTATCATTATAAACTAACTTCAATTATTAAAATGTAAAGAAGAAAACTTCTTTACATTTACTAACTATATTTAACAAAAATCTAAAAGTCTAAAATTCAATAGAACAAATTTAATAATAATTTTAAAACTTTAATTTTGTATACTTTATATACAAAAATGTAAACTCTACTATACCTTAAAAATGTATAATTATTTTATATATTTTAAGGAAATAGAATGAATAATCAACTTATTAATTATAAAGGAATCGAGCTAAAACGGGAACTACTACAATATTTTAAACATATGTTTTTAGTGGAAGAGTATAGAGAAGAATTAGTATCATTATCAAAAAGTTGGGATAATCTATCTTTACTAAGTAACTTTGGAAATAATAGTGCAAATATAAATGAAACAAAAAATAACTTTTCAAAATTGACTTCAAAACTGCTAAATCATCTATCAAATGAACTTCTAGAAAAAACAATAAGACAAATGAAATTTAAATCACAAATCTCTATTGATATTCTTATTCGAAATCTTTATGAAAGAACTGCTGATATTGGATTTTTAGCTACAGATAAGGATATAAGAGAATTTTTAGAAAATAATAAAAATAAATATGAAAATGAATTTGCTGATAATGTAAAAATATTAAGAAATAGATTTTTAGAATATACGCAAAAATATAGTGTATATTATAACATTGTCCTAATGGACACAAAAGGTAATATCCTAGTCCAATTAGATAAAAGTGAGAAAATAAATAAATCTGAAGATGAGATTATTGATTTATCTTTAAGTAGTAATGATTATGTTGAATCATTTAAATTTCATGATTTCATTCCAAGTAAAAAGAAAAGTTTAGTTTATGCCTCTAAAGTTACAAAAACTAATGATCCAAATTCAGAATCAATTGGAATTTTATGCTTATGTTTTAAGTTTCAAGATGAGATGAAAGGTATTTTTAATAATCTAAAAGAGACAAAAAATAAGGAGTGTTTAACAATTTTAGATAAAGATGGAGTAGTAATTGCTACTAGTGATAAGTATCATGTGAATTTAGGAACAATTTTAGAATTTAATCCAAATAGTAAATTCTCTTTTATTTCTCATGGAGGTAGAGATTATTTATCTAAAACATGTAAAACAAATGGTTATCAAGGTTATTTTGGGCAAGAATGGTATGGACATATTTTAGTTCCAATAGATTATGCTTTTGTTGAAGAAGATGATAATTTAAATATTGATCAAGATATTTTATTAGCAATCTTACAAGGAGGGGAGAGGTTTAGTGATGAACTAAAAAAAATCCCTCTTGAAGCAAATAATATTCAAGAGAATTTAAATAGATTAGTTTGGAATGGAAATCTCAACCGAGGTAATCAAGATAAAAGTGAATTAACAAAAAGCTTTTCTAGGGCACTTTTAAATGAGATAAGTCTAACTGGAGAGAAAACTAAAAAAATATTTGATTTATCTATTGCTAATCTAACTAAAACAATTATACTAAATAATGCAACTTATGTCGCTTCTTTGATGGTAGATATTATGGATAGAAATCTATATGAAAGAGCAAATGATTGTAGATGGTGGGCTTTAACTCAAGATTTTAAAGATGTCTTAACCTCTAATTCTGTAGATAAAACTAATAATAGTAAATTGACAGAGATTTTAAAATATATCAATAATCTTTATACGGTTTATACAAATTTATTTATTTATGACAAAAATGGAATTATTCTTGCTGTTTCTAATGAAAAAGAAAAACATTTAGTAGGAATGCAATTAAATGATAACACCCTTGAAAAAACAATGAAAGTAACAGACAATAATGATTATTTTGTATCAAATTTTAAAAGAACAAAATTCTATAATGATGATTACACTTACATTTATTACTCTTCTATTAAATCAAATGACAATGTACTAGGTGGGATTGGTGTAGTTTTTGATTCAAAAGTTGAATTAAAAGCAATACTTGAAGAATCAATTCCAAATTTTAAATCATCAGATGAAGAAAAAAAATTTGGTGTATTTATTGATAAAAAAGGATTAATAATCTCTTCTACAAGTGATGACTTAAAAGTTGGAACAACTTTAGATATTGATTTAAAACTTTTTAATATGGTAAATGGTGAATCTCATAGTGAAATAATAGTTTACAATGGTAACTACTATGCTATTGGAATAAAATGCTCGCAAGGATACAGAGAATATAAAGTTGCTGATAATTATTCAAATGACATTTTTGCAATATTTTTTTCTTATATAAGTTCTGCAGACTTGAAAATTTCTCATAGTAAAGAAATATTTAAAGAAATTAGTGGAAATAAATCAGAAGATACACAGGAAATAGGGACTTTTTTCATAGGTGGAAAGTGGTTAGGTATTGAAATAGAAAATTTAATTGAAGTTGTGAGTACCTCAAAACTAGACCTATCTCCTACAATGAACAATGACCACTATTTTAAAGGAACTATCCTTTATAATAATAGTGCTGTTGGGGTGATAGATATTAAGAATTTTTTAGATGAAAAAATTGAAGAAGAATATAAAGAAGTTGTTATTATAAAACATTTTGACAAAGATAGTGAGAATTACATAGGTATATTAGTAAATGAACTAGGAGATATTCCTGAGATTCCAAAAGTTAGAATCAAGAAGATTGATAATTATTTGTTAGGGAATTGTACATTAATAAACTCTGTTGTAGTTCCTTCTGAGGGTTCAAAAGAAGATAAGTTATTATCAATACTTGATATTGAGATGTTAAAAAATAATTTAGTAGAATAACAAAAGTAAAGACTTATATACCTTGAAGTAGAATTTGCCAAATATACTCAACTTCTTCATCATCTAAGAAAATCAGTGATTTTTCTTTAAAAAGTTCATCTATTTTGTAAAATTCAAACTTTTTTGAATAAGTACAATTTGGATGTACTGGATGAAAACTTCGTACAAGTGAAATTTCATTTTCTATTTTTTGTTCACAAAGCAAACAAATATATTCGCTATGAAGTCTTCCTTCATGTTCTAGTAGTTTTATATAAGTTTCACAAATAGCTCGTTTGGCATCTTGTTTTATAAGTTTGTGAGCCAGTTCTTCTAATAGGTTAAAATAAAAATCATCTATATCTTCCACATCTTTTAAATGGGGATAAAAAAGTTTTAAAAATCTTTGCCAACAATAAAGCTTCTCTTTTACAAAAATCCAATTAAAACTTATTTGAAGTACATCTTTTAGTCTAGGCATTGTGCTTTTTAGATTTGATTCTAATTCAAAATCAATCTTATATCCAACATTAACTGTAGAGTGTCTTCCTCCATAAAATCTATATGTAGTATAAATACTATCATCTGTAAGAATAGTAACTATTAAGTCATCATCTCTTACAGATTTTATATCGATTATATAACCTTGCATCTATTCTTCAAGACTCTTCATATCAATTATTTCATCAATGATTTCTTGAGCTTCTTCATCATCAATCTCACCAGCTTCTAAGTCATCAATCAAATCTTGAAACTCTTTTCTCATCTCTTGCATATATTTTATTTCTTCTTTAGTTTTATCATCACTTTTTTTTGATGCAACTAATTCAAATAACTCATCTAAATAGTCTTCAACATCAGGTATAACTTCGTTGTGTACTAGATTTAAAAGTTTTTCTTGTATAGTCATATTATTTTCCTTTTAAATTTGAAAAAAAATTATAACAAAAGATTACTACTTGTTTGCTTCATAATTATACTTATGGTATTATTCTTGACATATTATAAAAAGGAAAATGTAGATGTCTGTGTTTGAAAATGTAAAAATAGCTAAAAAAGCAAATATTTTATATGAAGGTCATGTTACAAGTAGAGCAATAGAGTTTGAAGATGGTTCAAAAAAGACTTTAGGGGTTATGTTACCTGGAGAGTATGATTTTACAACTATTCATGAAGAACTAATTGATGTAGAATCTGGTGAATTAGAAGTATTATTACCTGCACAAGATTGGAAAAAGATTGTTGCACCACAAAGTTTTAAAGTACCTGCTAACTCTAAATTTAAATTAAAAGTTATTTCACTAGTTGATTATTGTTGTTCATTTAAAATACACTAAGATAGAAAGATTTTTCCTATCTTAGCTTATTTGTAAAAGCTTATATCCTACACCTCTTAGATTTAAAACCATTCCATTTTTTAGTTTACTTCTTAATTTATGAACGATAGTTCTCATGCTTACTGATTCCATCTCTTTACTATCCCAAACATATTCATGAATCATATCAATAGTGACTGTTTTATTTATGTTTTTAACTAAGAGTGATAAGAGTAGTTTTTCTTTTATTGTTAGTTCTATTTCATGTCCATGTTTATATAAAGTTTGGTTTATCAAATCGTAATTATACTCATAGCCCAAATCAATATTTAAATTCAGATCATTACTTTGAGATATGTGTTTTAAATGGTATTTTATTCTTAAAAAAAGTTCTTCAAAATCAAAGGGTTTTTTAATATAATCATTACAACCATAATCAAAAGAATTTTTGATATTCTCTATATCTATTTCAGCACTTATCATGATAACAGGACTGTTTGGATTATCTTTTCTTATTGTTTTTAATATTTCATGTCCGTTAAATCCTGGAACATTCAAATCTAAAATATACAAATCATATTTATTATTTATGATTTTACTAGCTGCTTCATATCCATCTGTACAGTTTTCCACAAAAAAACCTCTATTTTCTAGTGAGAGTTTTATGATTTTATTAAGTGAATAGTCATCTTCTAGTAAAAATATTTTCATTTTAAGAGCCTTTATTTATAAGGTTTTTTGGAAATATATATCTAAATGTTGTAAATTCATTTGAAAGTATTTCTATGTTTATATCATAATTCTCACAAATTGACTTTACGATATTTAGTCCTAGTCCAAGACCTATATTTTTTACTTTTTCTTGATAATATTTTTCAAAAACCAAAGAGGTATCTTGTATTTTTATTCCTTCATTTATTACTTCTACTTGATAGTTTTTAAGAGCAATTACTACAGTTGTATTTTCAAAAGAGTATTTTATAGCATTTGAAAGGGTATTATCAATTATTCTCTCGAACTCATATTCATCTATTGAAATTTCAAATTCATCGCTTATCTCTAAGTCCAAAATGATATTTTTTGTTTTTGCAATTTCATCAAAAAAGATTATTCTTGAAGATAAAAAGTTTACAAGATTTATTGCTTTTATGTTTTTTTGCATAGTTTGTTTTTTGGTTAAATAGTAAAGATCATTATAAATTGAAGAGAGAGATTTAGAAGAGGCTTTTATGGCTTCAAACTGCTCTTTCGGTCCTAATTGTCGTTCTAGGTTATCCACATTTAATGAAATAATACTAAGTGGAGTATTCATTTCATGGATTATTTTTTTTAAGAAAAAATCTTGTTGTTGAAGAAGGCTTAAAATAGTTTGGTTATTTTCAAAAATTTTAAGTTGAGTTTTTATTCTAGCTAATACCTCTTCTTTTTCAAAAGGCTTAGTAATATAATCAACTCCACCTTGTTCGAAGGCTTTTACTTTTATCTCTATATCATCAATGGCACTTATGAAAATAATAGGGATATCTTTTAATTTATCATTTTCTTTAAATAATTTACAAACTTCAAAGCCATCAATATTTGGCATTTTAATATCTAGTAAGATTAAATCAGGAGGATAACTTTCTGACGAAGTTAAAGCAAAACTAGGATCTGTAGTAGCTCTAATATTATAATCATAAACTTTTAGTATGCTATTTAGATAATGAAGATTTTCATTTTTATCATCTATGATTAATATTGTATATTTTTTATGCATCATTTATCTCATTTTATATTGCTTTGTTGCTAAGATTATAGAATAAAAGATATAAAATCAAAATGAGGTACCTCCTTGAATCTAAAAAAACTCTTTATGTTACTTTTTATATTAAATACTATTTCTTTTATTAGTGTTGCAGTTGTCATAAATAAATACCAAAACTCTACAGTAAAACTAGAAAATGCCTATCAACTACAATACAAATCACTTATCCTTGCCCATGAGCTAAGACAGAGTAGTGATGATCTAACAAGGATGGCAAGAACTTATGTGATTACTGGAAATCCATTATTTGAAGAACAATATAAAACAGTACTTGATATAAGAAACGGGAAAAAAAACAGACCCAAAAGATATAATGGAATATTTTGGGATTTTTATACTTTAGATGGTACAAAGCCTATTTTAGATGGTGAAAAAGTTCCTTTAAGAGATCTTATGAAAAGGGCAAACTTCCCAGATGAAGAGTTAAATTTACTTTTTGCTTCACAAAATGAATCGGATGATTTAACAAACCTTGAACACAAAGCCATGAATGCAGTTAAAGGAATCTTTGAAGATGAAAATGGAAATTTTACTATAAAAGGAAAACCTGATTTTAAACTAGCAAGGGAACTTATGCACTCAGATGAGTATCACAAAGCAAAAATAAGAATTATGCAACCTTTGGATAACTTCTATAAAGCCTTTGAAAAAAGAACCCAAGAAAGAGTAAATGATGAGAGAAAGACCGTAAAACAACAAGAGTTTTATGTAAATGTGATAGTTCTTTTTTCAGTTATTTTTTTCTTGATGTCATTTTTTATAATTTTATTTAGAATCATTTACCCAATAGATTTATTAAGAGTTGCCATGTTAAAACTTTCATCAAATGATATGAGTGTGGAGTTGGATAAGAACAAGTATGATGATGAAGTGGGCGACATGATAGGTTCTGTTTCTATTTTCAAAGAAAATACTAAAAAACTAATAGAGAGTGAACACCAAATCAAACTTGCCATGGAAGAAGCAAAAAGTGCAAATAAAGCAAAATCTATATTTCTAGCAAGAATGAGTCATGAACTTCGAACTCCCCTAAATGCTATACTTGGATTTTCAAATATTTTAAAAAAATCTATGAATGCTACACAAGAAGAAAAAAACAATTTAAATATAATCAAAAGAAGTGGAGAACATCTTTTAAATATCATAAATGAAATTTTAGAATTATCAAAAATCGAAGCTGGAAAAATAGAAATTATTCCAAAAGTTTTTAATCTAAAAGAGTTAATAGAAGATATCAATTCAATTTTTGCCTTTAGATGTAAAGAAAAGGGCTTGGAGTTTAAAATTGTTTTAGATGATAATCTACCTGAAGTTGTAAAAATGGATGATTTAAGACTTCGGCAAATACTTATAAATCTCTTAAGTAATAGTTTGAAATTTACAAATGAAGGTGAAATATCACTATATTTATATGAAAAGAGCCAAAAACTATTTTTTGAAATAAAAGATAGTGGAATAGGTATTGATAATAAAGATTTAAAAAGAATATTTAAACCCTTTGAGCAAATTAAACATGAAGATTATAATAAAAATGGAACAGGATTGGGACTATCTATTACAAAAGAGTTAGTAACTTTAATGAATGGTTCTATTTATGCAAAAAGTAAAGTTAATCTTGGAACAGAGTTTTATTTTAGTGTTGATTATAAAAATGCAAATAGTAGTGATATTGATGCTCAGTTAAAATTAAAAGATATTATAGGAATAGAAAAGAATAAAAATAAAAAAACTATTCTTGTAGTTGATGATATTGAAGTAAATAGAAATCTATTAACACAAATATTAACTTCCCATGGCTTTGAAGTATTTCAAGCAAGTAGTGGATATGAGGCCATTGAACTTTTTGAAAAGCAAGAGTTTAATCTTATTTTTATGGATATAAAAATGAGTGGCTTAGATGGCTTAGAAACTATAAAGCTTATAAGAAAAGATGAAAAAGACAAAAATATACCAATAGTTGCAGTATCTGCAAATGTATTTAATGAAGATAAAGAAATAGCAATACAAAGTGGAGCAGATGGATTTTTAGCAAAACCAGTTGAAGAAAAAGAGTTATTAATTATTTTGGCAAAGTATTTTAATTTGAAATTAAAATATTTAGAAAATAATGAAGAAAAAGCTGATATTTTTGAAAGAATATCAAAACTTGATAAAGAGTTTTTTATAAAACTAAATGAATTCGCTTTGTTAATGGACTCTTCTAGTATTGAGCAGTTTTTAGAAAATAGTGATATTGAAAATGATTTAAAACTATATTTAAAAGAACTTGTGGAAAACTTCAAATATAAAGAGATAAGTGAAATCTGTATAAAAAATATACAGTAAACTTTTTAACTTTACAAAAAAACAACACTTAAACAACACTTCTATTTTATACTTCCCTTAGTAGTCAAAGAGACTAAATCTAAAGGAGAATAAATGAAAAGTAGATTCACAAAAGTTTTAGCTGCATCAGCAATTGTAACTATGAGTATGATGGCTCAAGCTGCTGATACAATCAAAGTTGGTGTTTTACACTCACTATCTGGAACAATGGCGATTTCAGAAACAACTTTAAAAGATACAGTTTTAATGCTTATTGATGAGCAAAATAAAAAAGGTGGTTTATTAGGTAAAAAAATAGAACCAGTTGTAGTTGACCCTGCATCAAACTGGCCACTGTTTGCTGAAAAGATGAGAGGACTTTTAACTAAAGATAAAGTTGATGTTACATTTGGTTGTTGGACATCAGTTTCTAGAAAATCAGTTCTTCCAGTTGTTGAAGAGTTAAATGGTTTACTTTTTTATCCTGTTCAATATGAGGGTGAAGAGTCTAGCAAAAATGTATTTTATACAGGTGCTGCGCCTAACCAACAAGCAATTCCTGCAGTTGATTATCTTATGAACGATATGGGTGTTAAAAGATGGGTTTTAGCTGGTACTGATTATGTATATCCAAGAACTACAAATAAAATCTTAGAAGCATACTTAAAATCAAAAGGTGTTAAATCATCTGATATTATGATTAACTATACTCCATTTGGACACTCTGATTGGCAAAGTATTGTAAGTGAAATCAAAAAATTCGGAAGCGCTGGTAAAAAAACTGCTGTTGTATCTACAATCAATGGTGATGCAAATGTTCCTTTTTATAAAGAATTAGGTAACCAAGGTATTACATCTTCATCTATTCCAGTTATTGCATTCTCTGTTGGAGAAGAAGAGCTATCAGGACTTGATACTAAACCTTTAGTTGGTCATTTAGCTGCATGGAATTATTTTGAAAGTGTTTCTACTCCAGAAAATGACAAATTTATTTCAACTTGGCATAAATATATCAAAGATGACAAAAGAGTTACAAATGACCCAATGGAAGCTACATATATTGGATTTAACTTATGGGTAAAAGCTGTTGAAAAAGCTGGAACTACAAATGTTGATAAAGTAAGAGAGGCAATCGTTGGATTATCTGTTCCAAATCTTACTGGTGGAACTGCAACTATGCTTAAAAATCACCATATTACAAAACCTGTTTTAATCGGTGAGATTCAAGAAGATGGCCAATTTGAAACTGTATGGCAAACTGAAAAAGAAGTTCCAGGTGATGCTTGGTCAAACTACTTACCAGGAAGTAAAGACTTAATCTCAGATTGGACTAAACCAATCAATTGTGGAAACTATAACACTAAAACTAAAAAGTGTATGGGTGCTAACTAACAAAATTAAAATATGAGAGTTCAACTCTCATATTTTTTTGCTCTACATAATAAATGAAAGGTAATCATGAAAATCTTAAAAATAATATTGCTTAATTTATTAATTTTATCTTCACTAATTGCTTCAGATCTTCAAAGTGATTCACAAGAACTTTTGACAAATAGTTATTCTAAAAAAGAAACAGTTATATTAGATTTAACTAAAAAGTATAAAAGTGAAAAAAAGTTTGAGTACTTATTACAAAAACTTTTAGCAGGAGATTTATATTATACAAAAAGTGATAAACAAATTGTATTTTTAAAAGAGAAAAAAGAAAATAACTATCATACAGTTGATGTTTTTTCTGGCGAGAAGTTAAGTGAAGCTTCAAAATATGATTTTAAAAAAGTTAAAATCAATAATAAATTAAGAAATATTATAAAAGCATCTTTGGCAAAAATAAATCTATTTTCTACTGATGAAGATAAAAGATTAAATTCTGCTAAAAATTTATTAAAAAACCTAAAACTTGATGATAAGGAGATTATCATTGAGGCTTTACAAAGTGAAAAATCCTCAAATATTAGAGATATTTTAGATGAGGCAAATACTATTTTAATTGCTCAATATGGAACTGCTGAAGAAAAATATAAAGCTGTAGATAAACTTGGAGGTTTTATTTCATCTAAAACTCTTGCAACACTAAAAGATGTACTTAATAATAGTGAAGATGAAAAACTAAAAACAATAGCTGAATCTTCACTTGATATAGTTGAGATAAAAAAGAGTATTTATTCATTTATCGAAACTGCATTTTTTGGACTTAGTATGGGTTCTGTTTTACTTTTAGCAGCTATTGGCTTAGCAATTACCTTTGGTGTTATGAAAGTAATCAATATGGCGCATGGTGAACTTATTATGATAGGTGCTTATACCACATATACGATTCAACAACTTTTCCCAAATCTCATTGAATACTCTGTGATTATCGCAATTCCTGCTGCTTTTATAGTAAGTGGAATTGTGGGAATCATAATAGAAAGATTGGTGATAAGACATCTTTATGGAAGACCTCTTGAAACACTTCTTGCAACTTTTGGGGTAAGTTTGATTTTACAACAATTAGTTAGAACTATATATTCACCACTTAATCAAGAAGTTAAAACTCCTTCATGGATGAGTGGAGCTTTGGAAGTAAATAGCTCTCTATTTCTTACTTATAATAGATTGTATATAGTTATATTTTCTGTGATGGTATTTTTGACAATTCTTTATGTGATGAAAAAGACTTCACTTGGACTAAAAGTGCGAGCTGTTTCTCAAAATAGACCAATTGCACGTGCTATGGGAATAAAGTCAAGTTTTATTGATGCTGCTACTTTTGGTATTGGTTCTGGTATTGCAGGAGTTGCAGGAGTTGCTTTATCACAACTTACAAATGTGGGGCCAAATTTAGGACAAGCATATATAGTAGATAGTTTTATGGTAGTTGTATTTGGAGGAGTTGGTAACTTATGGGGAACTTTAATAGCTGCACTTACCCTTGGTGAAATTAATAAATTTATCGAGCCAATATCAGGTGCAGTTTTAGCCAAAGTAATTATCTTAGTATTTATTATCTTATTTATACAAAAAAGACCTAGAGGATTATTCCCTCAAAAGGGTCGAGATGCACAGGATTAGAAAATGAAGAATAAATCTTTTATATTAAAAATTTTGGAAAATGATAAAGGTGGGAAAATAGTCTTATCAACTCTTGCTATTGTGGTTTTCGTAGTGTCATTTTGTAATCTCTTTGTTCCAAGTAGTTCAGTGTTTTATATCTCAACTTTTACAGTTACTATTTTAGGTAAATATTTAGCCTTTGCTCTTTTAGCCTTGGCTTTAGATTTAGTATGGGGATATTTAGGGGTTTTAAGTCTTGGTCATGGGGCATTTTTTGCCCTTGGTGGATATGGGCTTGCCATGTATCTTATGCGTCAAATAGGAGATCGTGGAGTTTATGGAAATCCTGATTTACCTGATTTTATGGTATTTATGAACCTAAAAGAGTTACCATGGTTTTGGTATGGTTTTGATAATCCTTTGTTTACTTTTATTATGATTATGCTTGTACCTGCAATTTTAGCTTTTGTATTTGGTTGGTTTGCTTTTAAATCAAGAGTTACAGGAGTTTATCTTTCAATCATAACACAAGCTATGACTTATGCACTTATGTTAGCATTTTTTAGAAACGATATGGGTTTTGGTGGAAATAATGGTTTGACAGATTTTAAAGATATTTTAGGATTTGATTTACAAGCTGATACTACAAGAGTAGGACTTTTGATCATTACATTTTTAGCTTTGACTTTGGGATATTTGATTTGTAGATTTATTATCAACTCAAGACTTGGTAGGGTAATAATATCTATTAGAGATGAGGAGAGTAGAGTAAGATTTATTGGATATAAAGTTGAACAATACAAAGTATTTATATTTGTAGTTTCTGCAATACTTGCGGGAATTGCAGGAGCACTTTATGTTCCACAAGTGGGAATCATAAATCCTGGGGTTTTTTCGCCACTCTTTTCTATTGAACTTGTTATTTGGGTTGCTATTGGAGGAAGAGGAACTTTATATGGAGCTATTATTGGAGCTATTATTGTAAATTTTGCAAGCACATATTTCACTTCTGCTCTTCCTGAGGTTTGGTTATATGCATTAGGTGGATTATTTGTTCTTGTAACTTTATATCTTCCAAAAGGTGTAGTTGGACTTATAAGTAAGATTAATGGAAAACTTGGAAAGGCTAAATAATGAAACTATTAAGACATGAAAATGAACAAAATATTGGTAATCTTAAAATAGGAGATAGAATATTATTAGTTGATGGTGTTAGTGTTAGTTTTGATGGATTTAAAGCCTTAAATAATCTAAGTTTTTCTATAAATTATGGGGAACTAAGATGTATCATTGGAGCAAATGGTGCAGGAAAATCTACAATGATGGATGTGGTTACAGGAAAAACTAGACCTGATGAGGGAGAAGTTGTATTTGGTAATGCCGTAAATTTATTAGAACTAGATGAACCAACAATTTCTGAAATAGGTATTGGGAGAAAATTCCAAAAACCAACAGTATTTCAAAATCATTCAGTTTTCGAAAATTTAGAGTTAGCAATGAAAGATGATAAAAGATTTTTTAAAACACTTTTTTCGAAACTAGGAAGTGAGCAAAAAGACAAAATAGAAGAGACTATGAAATTAATTGGTCTAAAAGAGCTTTACAATATGGATGCTGGTATTTTATCTCACGGTCAAAAACAGTGGCTTGAAATAGGTATGCTTATCATGCAAGAGCCAAAGTTACTTCTAGTAGATGAACCAGTTGCAGGAATGACACCACAAGAGGTGGACAAAACAGCAGAGATTTTGACAAGTTTATCAAAAGAAAATGCTGTAGTTGTGGTTGAACATGATATGGAGTTTATACGAAGTATCGCTTCAAAAGTAACTGTGCTACATGAGGGTTCTGTTTTGGCAGAAGGTAATATGGATGCGATACAGAACAATGAAAAAGTGCGAAAAGTATATTTAGGAGAATAAAAATTCAAATTATGCCACTATTACGGCGTTGAAAACTTTCGATTTACTTATAGTAAACCTTCAAGTTTCCGCCTTGTACTAGCAACATACTTTGAATTTTTTTGAATTGAAGGGAAACAGATGTTAAAAATAGAAAATATAAATCAATTTTATGGTCAAAGTCATACCCTTTGGGATTTGAATTTAGAGATTAAAAAGGGACGATGTACTTGTCTTATGGGAAGAAATGGTGTTGGAAAAACAACACTTAGTAAAGTTATTATGGGTTTACTTCCTATTCGTGATGGGCAAATCATTTATGATGGACAAGATATTTCAAAATTACCAGATCACAAACGGGCAAGTATTGCAATAGGTTATGTTCCCCAAGGAAGAGAGATATTTTCACAACTAAGTGTCCTAGAAAATTTACAAATTGGAGTTTTGGCAAATAGAAATAAAATCTCAAAAGTTCCAGAAAAGATATATGAACTTTTCCCAGTACTTAAAGATATGCAAAAAAGAAAAGGTGGGGATTTATCAGGAGGTCAGCAACAACAACTTGCAATCGCCCGAGCACTTTGTATTGATCCAAAGTTTTTAATTCTTGATGAACCAAGTGAAGGAATACAACCAAATATTGTAGCTCAAATCGGAGAAGTGATTGATTATCTTACAAAAGAAGAAGATATGACTGTTTTACTTGTGGAACAAAAGCTTCCATTTGCCAGACGACATGGTGATGATTTTTATGTAGTAGATAGGGGAAGTGTGGTTGCAAAGGGGGAAATCTCACAGCTTAGTGATGATATAATAAAACAACATTTATCAGTATAACTAGGAGAGAAATGAGTATAAAATTTAATTTTAAAGATGATAAATTTTCTTTAGATAAATTAGAACTTCCTTCTCGCCACTACTATTTTCAAGATGAAGAGAATTATATAAAACTTCTAAACATAGGTGAAGGAATCTTTCCTAAAGACAAGATTCGAACTTCCCTTAAACTTGATAATTCAAATTTGATTTTAACAACTGAATCAGCTACAAAAATTTATCCATCAAAAAAGGAATATGGAATAAACAAAATAGATATAAGGATTCAAAATAACTCAAACCTAGAGTTTCTAAATGATGAACTTATTTTGTACAAAGACTCTAAATATATTCAATTTTTTAATCTAAAATATGATGAAAACTCAACTTTTTTTTACTCGGATATTTTAAGTAGGGGAAGAAGTTTTGAGGATTTTGATTTTTCAAATGTATTGATGAAAAATTCTTTTTATTCAAATAAAAAATTAGAATACATAGAAAAATTTGATGTAATAGGTGATGAACTAAAAGATTATATAATTAGAAAAAATAGTGAAAACTATATTTTTATTAAGATATATATCAAAACAAAAGATAATAATAAGTTCTTGGATATTCTAAAAGAAAAAGCTTTTGATTCATTTACTTATTCAAAATCAAAAGAGATAATTATAGGAACAATCAGTTCAAATAGTATGAATGATATTAAAAAAGAACAAAAATTTATTTGGAATATTTATAGAAATTATTTAGCTAAGAAAGAGTTTTCACTAGGAAAACAATAACTTATTAAGCCCTATAAAGGGCTTAATAAGTTATTTATAATACTGAAGAAAGAAAATTTTGTAATTCAGGTGTTTGTGGATTTGCAAATACTTCATCACTAGGACCAGTTTCCCATACTTTTCCATTATGCATAAAGACAACTCTATCACCAATATCTCTAGCAAAATTCATTTCATGTGTTACAAGAACTAAGGTCATACCTTCTTTTGCCAATTTTTCTAGTACTTTTAAAACTTCACCAACAAGTTCTGGGTCAAGGGCAGAAGTAATCTCATCACATAATAAAATTTTTGGAGACATAGCAAGTGATCTAGCTATTGCAACACGCTGTTTTTGACCACCTGATAAACTATTTGGGTATTGGTCAAACATTTGATCCATACCTACTTTTTTTAGACATTCCATTGCTAATTCTCTGCACTCATTATCTTTTTTACCTAAAACTAACTTCGGAGAGAGCATTACATTTTGTCCAGTTGTTTTATGGGGATATAAATTAAATCCTTGAAAAATCATACCACATACTTTACTTAGTTTTCTTAGTTGTATGTCATTTGTTGTAACTTCTAAATTATCTACTATTATATTACCATTTTGATAATTTTCTAGCCCATTAATACATCTAAGAAGTGTACTTTTACCTGAACCAGATCTTCCAATTATAGAGACAACTTCTCCTGCTTTGATATTAAGATCAATTCCTTTAAGTACATGTTTTTCTCCATAATACTTGTGTACATTCTCGATACTAACTAGAGACATTTAATTTCCTTTCTAAATATTTGCTATATCGTGTTAGGGGATAACAAATTACAAAATATAGTATTGCAACCATTGTAAAAACTTTAAAGGGTTCAAATGTTGCATTATTTAACATTGTTCCTGCTTTTGTAAGCTCTACAAAACCAATAATAGAAGCTAATGCAGTTCCTTTTACAACTTGAACTGAAAACCCAATAGTAGGAGCTGTTGCTACTCTTATTGATTGGGGAATAATTACATGAATCATTGATTGATAGTAATTTAATCCCATAGTTTTAGCAGCTTCCCATTGTCCTTTTGGAACAGAATTTAAACAACCACTCCAAATCTCACATAAAAAAGCACTAGTAAAAAGTGTTAAAGCTAAACTAGCAGCCGTCCATGCACCTACATCAAGACCTATTAACGATAAACCAAAAAATGCCAAAAATAGCTGCATAAGAAGAGGAGTTCCTTGAAAAACTTCCACATAAATTTTAACTAGACCTGATAAGAAAGGATTGTTTGTCATACGAATTAATATAAGTAATCCAGCAACAACCCCACCTCCAATAAAGGCTATAAGTGACAATAAAACCGTCCATCTTGCAGCCAGTAAAAGATTTTGTAATATGTCTAAAGTTGTAAAATCGCCCATATTAATTCCCCTCTTTCATTGCTTTCATTTTAAATAGTTTTTCACTAATTATTGTAAGTATATATCTTAGAATAATTGCAAGTATTAAATATATTGCAGTAATTAAAAAATATGATTCAAAACTCAAAAATGTACGTGATTGTATAAAATTGGCTGTAAATGTTAATTCTTCAACAGAAATTTGAGATAAAACAGATGAACCTAACATCACAATTACGCATTGACTTATAAGTGCTGGAGATATTCTATTAAACGCTTGTGGCAAAATAATATGAATAAAAATTTGTGACCACTTTAAACCCATTGTTTTACCAGCTTCCCATTGCCCTTTATCAGTAGCTTCTATACCAGCTCTTATAATCTCAGTTGAATATGCCCCCAGATTTATAACCATTGCAATCATTCCAGCTTCTAATGCAGTTAATTTAAATCCAATAGTTGGTAAACCAAAAAATATAAAAAATAGTTGTACTATAAAAGGTGTATTTCTTATAACTTCTACAAAAGCACCAACAAGATTTTGTAAGAACATGTTATCCCCAACTCTTGATGCTGCTCCAAGAATACCAAAAGTAACACCTAAAATAGTTGTGAAGATAGTAATTTGTATAGTTAAAAGTAAACCAGATACTATCTCTTTATAATAAGGCATTAATCCTACAAAGTCTAATTGATAATCCATTATGTACCTTAATTTTATAAGTCTTTTGGAAGACTAATTTTTAACCATTTTTTAGAAGTTTCATTTAGTTTCCCATTTGACTTTAATTCTTTAATTAAATTATTTAAAAATGCTTTTAATTCAGGTTGGTTTTTTCTAATTCCTATATAACAAGGAGAATTTTTAATTGCAAATTTAGTCACTGGAGCAGTATTTGGATATTTTGAAGCAATATCACTGATGATAACATTCCCTGTTGCTATTAATTTAACTTGTCCAGAAACAAAAGCTGAGATTGTTGTACTATTATCTTCAAATCTTTTAATAGTAACAGATGAATCAACTAATTTACTCAATTCAATGTCTTCAACCGAACCTCTAGTTACACCTACAGTTTTACCCTTTAGATCAGCTACTGATGATACTTTTATATCTTTAGTCCCAAATACCCCTAAGAAAAAAGGTGCATAAGCATCTGTAAAATCAATTGCTTTTTCTCTTGCTGGATTTTTACCTAAACTTGAGATGATTAAGTCAGCTTTTCCTGTTTGTAAATATGGAATTCTATTTGCACTAGTTACAGGTACTAATTTAAGTTTAACACCTAATTTTTCAGCAATGTATTTAGCCATATCTATATCATAACCTTGAACACTCATATCTTTAGAGACTGAACCAAATGGTGGAAAATCTTGAGGAACAGCTACTTTAATTATCCCTTCTTCTTTTATATCTGCTAATTGATTTGCACTCAATAAACTTACACTTAATAGTGCTCCCATAGCAATTGCTTTTAATAGAAATTTCTTAAACATTTTTTTTCCTTTTAGAAATATTGTTGACACTTTTAGATAAATTCTTGAAAAATAAATTAATCTATGTGAATCATGTGAACAATTTTAGATGTAAATGTTTATAATGTCAACATAAATACTGTATAAAAAATATACAGAATCTTTAAAATAGCTATATTCGATTTTAATTGTATATTTTTTATACAATTATTGTCTAAAATAATTGTAGACAATATTGTATAATTGTTACATATATAAAGGAGCAGATATGAAAAATGAAACTATTGAACTTTCTATTGAAGAAACTATTATCAATTATATATTTGATGAAATATTTGATAAAAAGTTTCAACCAGGTATGAAGCTTCCAGAAAGTGCTTTTGCTCAAATATTTAATGTAAGTAGAGATTCTGTTAGAAAAGCTTTTAGTCAATTACAAAGTATGGGAATAGTCACATATAAAAAGAATCAAGGGTTTTTTTTAAAATGGTTGACACAAGAAGATACAAAAGATGTTTATGCAGCAAGAAATATAATAGAAGTAGGAATTATTACAATAATAACTCAGAAATATTCTTTGGGACAAATTGATTTATCATCACTTAAAAATGAAGTTGAAACAGAAAAATATCTAAAAACTACATTTAGAAATGGGGAATATGTAAAAACATCTTGTGACTTTCATCTTAACTTAGCCTTTTTAAGTGGAAATGAATTTTTAATCAATGCACTTACTCCTTTAATCCCATTAAGTATTTTAGCAGGGCTTGTCTATGAAGATAGCACTTCTCACTTTTGTTCCTATGATGAACATAATAATTTAATCAAAGCAATTGAGTCAAATGATATAGAATATGCAAAAAGTATTATGAATCATCATTTACACCATTGTGTAGAGGCTTTAAATTTTGAAAAAACTAATAGACAAATAACACCTATAATTAATTTAAAAGTAAAATCATGAATTATCAAGAACAATACTCAAGAGATATGGTAGGTTATGCAAATGAACATATTAATCCCAAATGGCCAAATAAAGCAAAAATAGCTCTACAGTTTGTACTTAATTATGAAGAAGGAGCCGAAAGTTCAATTCTACATGGTGATGATGCTTCAGAAGTTTTTTTATCAGAAATGAATAATCCCCAAGCTTTTATAGGACAAAGGCATAAATCAATTGAATCACTTTATGAGTATGGTTCAAGGGTTGGTGTATGGAGAATATTAAAACTATTTAAAGAGTTTGATATTCCAATTACAGTTTTTGCTGTAGCAATGGCAGTAGCAAGAAATCCAAAACTTGCAGAATATTTGACTTTGCATAATTATGATATTTGCTCACATGGATACAGATGGATAAATTATCAAAATATTAGTAAAGAGTTAGAAAGAGACCATTTATACAAAAGTATAGAAATTTTAGAAAAAATGATAGGTACAAGACCTCTTGGTTGGTATACAGGGCGAGATAGTGAAAATACCAGACAGCTAATAGTTGAAGAGGGTGGTTTTTTATATGATAGTGATGCTTATAATGATGATTTACCTTATTTTGCAAATGATGTACCAAAAGGTATTGAACACTTAATTATTCCATATACTATGGATAATAATGATATGAGATTTGTACCAAGTGGCTTTAATAATGGTGAACAGTTTTTTAATTATCTAAAAGATAGTTTTGATGCACTTTATTTAGAAGGTTCATATTCACCTAAAATGATGTCCATTGGTATGCACTGTAGAATATTAGGAAAGCCTGGAAGAATAATGGCTATGAGAAGATTTTTAGAGTATGTAAGAAATTTTGATGATGTATGGTTTTGCACTAGATTAGATATAGCAAACCATTGGATTAATAATTTTGGAAAAAAGTAAAGGATTTTAATGATTAATGTAACAAGTTTAGATTTAGGAACAAAAATTTTATATGTAAGTGATGAGTTTTTTGCAAAAGCAGAAGACATGCTATTAGAAACACAAGCTGTATTTAAAGATGAATATGATGAAAATGGACATTGGATGGATGGTTGGGAAACAAGAAGACGAAGAGATAATCAAAATGATTTTTGTATTATTAAGTTGGGAGCAAGTTCTAAAATAAACTCTTTTGAAGTTGATACTGCTCATTTTAAAGGAAATTATCCTTTAGCTGTTTCAATTAAAGCTTGTTATTCAAAAGATATAAATGACGAAGAGATTATTAACAATCCAGAAAACTTCCAATGGAAAGAATTACTTGTACAAAGTGATTTACAAGGAGACACAAAACATACTTTTAATTCTTCTTGTCAAGATGAAATAACACATATAAGAATGGATATTTTTCCAGACGGTGGGATTGCAAGGTTTAAGGCTCTTGGAACAATTTGTTTTGATGAAAAACTTTATAATATGGATAATATCAATGTAATTTCTATGCTAAGTGGAGCAAGAGCAGTTAGAACAAATAACGAGTTCTTTGGTGCTTTAAAAAATATTTTAAAAGAAAAAGAGTCTTTATATATGGGTGATGGTTGGGAAACTAGAAGAAGAAGAACGCCAGGTTTTGACTGGGGAATTATAGAGTTAGCAAAACCCGCTATTATCGATAATATTATGCTAGATACAAATTTTTTTAAGGGAAATTTTCCTGATTCTTTCTCTATCTGTAGCGCTTTTGTAAAAGAATCAACAGATAACTCAATAGAAACACAAAGTATATTCTGGGAAGAATTGATTCCAAGTCAAAAGCTTGAGATGGATAATAAACACTATTATAATAAAAGCTTTTTATTACATAATAAACCAATTACACATATAAGAGTTAATATTTTTCCCGATGGTGGAGTTTCAAGATTAAAACTTTTTGGTAAGTTTATAAAAGATGAAGAGTTGAAATATTTAGTATGAGAAAAGTTATAAAAACAGAGATTCTTACAAAGAAAGCTTTTAGAGAGTATGGAGAAGTAATTTCTTCAGAAGATAGTGCTTCAAAAATCATTAATGATGGCTTTGCAAAAAAACATTATGAACTTTGTATTATGGATGCAAATGAAAAAAATGGAAAATCAACACTTCATATATATGAAGCAAAAAAAAGAGAATTTCCTTTAAAAATTCCTATGTTAGAAAAACATCCATTTTTCTCACAAACTTTTATGCCAAGAAGTGTAAAACCCTTTTTTGCTGTTGTTGCACTTGGAGAGGAAGAACCTGATTTATCTACTTTAAAAGCTTTCATGACAAATGGTAACCAAGGGGTTCATTATAATAGAGGAGTTTGGCATTTTCCTTTAATTAGCTTAGAAGATAATGAACAGTTTATTGTCATAGATAGAACCGATTGTGCTATACAAGAGAATAAAATAGAAGAGTGTATTGAACTTGAACTTAAAGGGGAAATATATCTTTTAAATGAATAGTTTTTATACAAATTAAAAAAAATAAGTCTGCTTAATAAGATATACTTAATACAATAAACTAGATTATCAAAAAAACATATTTTTAGAAGGAGGGCTAGATGTTTCTTACAAATCGAGAACAAGAAAGATTGATGATTTACACGGCTTCAAAATTGGCACTTGAAAGAAAAGATAAAGGCTTGAAGTTAAACTATCCAGAAGCTGTTGCAATTTTAAGTTCATATATCCTTGAAGGTGCAAGGGAAGGTAAAACAGTAGCGCAACTTATGGTTGATGCTACAAAAGTTTTAGGTGAAGATGATGTTATGGATGGAATTGCTTCTATGATGCATATGGTTCAAATCGAAGCTACCTTTGATGATGGTACAAAACTTGTTACTGTTCACAATCCTATTACTACAAGCAAAAAAGCAAAAATAGAGCCGGGTGAATATTTTGTAAATGAAGGTGAAATATCTTTAAATGAAAACAAAGAACTAACAACTATACAAGTGGAAAATAAAGGTGATAGACCAGTACAAATTGGATCGCACTATCACTTCTTTGAAGTTAATAAAGAGCTTGATTTTAATAGAGCTGATGCTTATGGTAAAAGACTTGATGTTCCTGCTGGAACTTCAGTGCGATTTGAGCCTGGTTCTTCTAAAGAGATAACTTTAGTATCATATACAGGTAAAAGATATATGAGTGGATTTAATGGTTTGGTTGAAGGCTTTTTAGATGATGTTTCAACAAAAGAAAATGCTATGAAAAATTTAGAAAAGTTTTTAGGAGTATAATATGAAAATATCAAAAGAAAAATATGCTTCAATGTATGGACCAACAACTGGTGATAGATTTAGACTCGCTGATACTTCTTTAATAGCTAAGATAGAAAAAGATTATACAACTTATGGAGAAGAGAGTAAGTTTGGTGGTGGTAAAACAGTAAGAGATGGTATGGCACAAAGTCCAACTGCTGTTGATGTAGCTGATTTGATTATTACAAATGCTACAGTTATAGATTACACAGGTATTTACAAAGCTGATATTGGCATAAAAGATGGAGTGATATCTGCTATTGGAAAATCTGGTAATCCAAACCTTTGTGATGGTATAACTGAAGGTTTAGAAATAGGGGCCAATACAGAAATACTATCAGCTGAAGGTAAAATCATAACTGCTGGTGGAATTGACTCACATATTCACTTTATCTCTCCTGGGCAAATTGATGTTGCCTTAGCTAGTGGAGTAACAACAATGGTTGGTGGTGGAACTGGACCAAATACAGGAACCAATGCCACAACTTGTACCCCAGGTGAGTGGAATATAGGTAAGATGATACAAAGTGTAGATAACTTACCTCTTAACTTTGGTTTTATGGGAAAAGGAAACAGCTCGTGTAAAGAAGCTTTGGAAGTTCAAATAAAAGCTGGAGCTATGGGACTAAAACTTCATGAAGATTGGGGAAGTACTCCAAAAGCTATTGATACTTGTTTAAGTGTGGCAGATGAGTATGATGTACAAGTTGCAATTCATACAGATACTTTAAATGAATCAGGATTTGTGGATAATACAGTGGATTCTTTTAAAAATAGAACAATCCATACCTTCCATAGTGAAGGAGCAGGCGGTGGACATGCACCTGATATTATGAAAGTGGCTGGATTAGCAAATGTCTTACCATCAAGTACTAATCCAACTCTACCATATACAAAAAATACAATAGAAGAACATCTTGATATGCTTATGGTTTGTCACCATTTAAGTCCAAAGATTCCAGAAGATGTAAGTTTTGCAGAGAGTCGTATTAGAGGCAAGACAATTGCAGCTGAAGATGTGTTACATGACTTGGGAGCTATTAGTATCACAAGTAGCGATTCACAAGCTATGGGAAGAGTAGGGGAAGTACTTACAAGAACTTGGCAAGTGGCAGACTCTATGAAAAAACAAAGAGGTGCTTTAATTGGAGATGATGAGTTAAGTGATAATAATAGAATTAAAAGATACATCGCAAAATATACAATAAATCCAGCAATTGCTTGTGGAATAGATGAGTATGTGGGAAGTATTGAAGTTGGTAAAATGGCTGACTTAGTTTTATGGAATAGAGCATTTTTTGGAGTGAAACCTGAAATTATCATCAAAGGTGGATTTATAGCACTTAGTATGATGGGTGATTCAAATGCTTCAATTCCAACACCAGAACCAAATATGTATAGACCTATGTTTGGAAGTTTGGGAAAAGCAGCTGCAAAAACAAGTGTTATTTTTACTTCTAAAGTGGCTTTAGATAGTGGCATTAGAGAAAAGTTAGAAATTGATAAATCTATGTTAGCAGTGAAAAACACAAGAAATATTGGTAAAAAAGATATGAAATTAAATGATTTTATTGGAGATATTGAAGTTAATCCAGAAACTTATGATGTAACAGTAAATGGAGAGTTAATAGAATCAAACTATGTATCAGTAGTACCAATGGCAAAAAAATATTTTATGTTCTAGGAGGAAAGTTTGGAAAATTGTATGATAAAAAAAGTTGCAAAGATAAGTAAGGATATTGATGCAACTGATGAGGTTGAGCTATCTTGGTTTGATATGCAAAAACCAAATTTAACAGGGGTTAGTAAAAATGGTATAAATTTTGTAGTAAAAGCAAAATTTACTCATCTACACGAAAATGATATTTTAGTATGTGAAGATGATTATTCTATCAAAGTAAAACGAAGTGCTGATGAGGTTTTTGTTTTAGAGTTCTCAGATGCTTTAGTTTTCGCAAAAACAGCATATGAAATAGGAAACAGACATCAACCAGTAATGATAGAAGATTATAAAATTACAGTCTTAGATGATATTTCTTTAGGTGATATTATAAAAGATTGTTATACAAATGAGAATATTAATGTAGAAAAAACAAAAGGGTACTTTAAACCAAATGGTAAAGCAAATCACTCGCACTAATCTTAAATCTTTAAGTAGATTTTTGCAAATACTTGATGGAACCTTCCCCTCAGGTATGTTTGTGCACTCTTTTGGTTTAGAGCCTCATATTGTAAAAGAAGTGGTTTATGATGAAAAGAGTTTGAAAATTTATTTAAAAAACTTAATCATAGATCAATATTCAAAGATGGAGTTTGTTTATATCAAAAAAGTCTATAAAGCTTTAGAAAATGATAAATTAAATCTAATAAAAAAACTTGATAATGAGTATGGTTCATATTTGACTTATGAATATGCAAAAGCTTCAAAAGATATTGGTGAAAACTATTTTGCCCAAATCAAAAGTTTGCCTACAAAAGATATAGTAAAAAACTATTTTTTAAATATAGAAAATAAAACTTGTGAAGCAAATGAAATCATAGTTTTAAGTGCTCTATCTTTTGACTTGGATATTTGCATGGAAGATTTTATTGTAATGTGGACTAAAAAAAACCTTATAAATATAGCAGCAACAACACTAAAAATATCAAGAATAAAACCCTCTCAAATACAAAAAATGCTTTTTGAATTTGATGAGATTTTAGAGAATATTCTTTTTGAAGATATTGATAAAAAGATTACAAACTTTAATCCTCTTTTTGAAGAGATAATATTTAGCCATAAAAATTTAGAACCCAAATTATTTGTAACATAAAAGGAAATTATTGATGAGTTTAAAAATAGGAATAGCAGGACCAGTAGGAAGTGGGAAGACTTCACTAATAGAAAGTCTTACAAACATACTAAAAGATAAATATTCACTAGCAATCGTGACAAATGATATATATACAACAGAAGATGCAAACTATCTTAAAAGAACACTTGATTTAGATGAGAAAAGAATAATAGGTGTAGAAACTGGCGGTTGTCCTCATACAGCAATAAGAGATGATATCTCTATGAATCAAAAAGCTGTACGAGAACTTGAAGAAAAGTTTAATCCAGATATAACATTTGTGGAAAGTGGAGGAGATAATCTAAGTGCAACTTTTTCTTATGAGTTGATTGATTATTACATGTATGTAATAGATGTGGCACAAGGGGCTGATATACCTCGTAAAAAAGGTGCAGGTTTGCTTTTTTCTGATTTACTTGTAGTAAATAAAACTGATTTAGCACAATATGTTGGAGTTGATTTAGTATCTATGAAAAGTGATGTGGACAATAATAGAAAAAATAAACCCTCAGTTTTTATTTCAAATAAAGACGAAAAGAGTTTAAATCAAGTTGTATCTTGGATTGAAGCACTTTTATAAGTTAATTAACAAAAAATAATTTATTTTTTAACTTTCTTATAACTAAATATATGGTAAATTTCCATTTAATCATAAGGAAATTTTCAGTTGAAAAGTTATTTTAGTTTTATATTTGTATGGTTATTTACACTTAATTTAGTAGCCTCACATTTTGATTTAACAGAAGAAGAAAAAAATTGGATTCAAAGCCATCCTACCATTATCCTAGGAACAGATTCCTCTTGGGCACCATTTGTTATAGATAATGCTCCCTCTCTTACTGGATATGATGTAGATATATTAAATTTAATAAATAAAAATACTGGTGCAAATTTTCAATTAACTGTTGCAAATTGGAATGATATTGTTACAAAAGCTGTTAATAAAGAAATTGATGGACTAAGTACTAGTGCAATACAGGAAGAAAGAGCAAAATTTTTCAATTTTTCAAATACTTATTACACTAGTAAAAAGTATTTAATCACTTCAAATAATAATTCAAAAAAAATAAATCTCAATGATAATTTAATAGGTAATAAAATTGGATATCTTGAAAGAAATCTTTTTGATAAAAAACTTGTATCACAATATAAAAAAGCTATTTTAGTTCCATATAAATCATTAGATAAAATCATTCATGCTTTAACAATAGGTGAAATTGATGCTACTGTTGGGAATTTTGAGATTTTCAAATTAGCTGAGAAAAAAGGATTGTCAAATTTAAAAATTATGTCTGATATACCAAATAGTACTTTAAATTTAGTATTTTCTGTGAGAAAAGATTATCCTGAAGCTATTTCAATTTTAAATAAAGGCTTGCAAGATATTCCAATAGATGTAAAAAAAAGTTTAAGAAAAAAATGGTTTGGAACTTCAATTAATATTAATAATGAAGAATTAAATTTGACATATGAAGAAAAAGAATACCTAAAAAATAAAAAAGTTTTAACTGTTGCAAATTTACAAACTTTCCCTCCTTTTAATTTTAATGAAAACAATATTCCAAGAGGCTATAGCATAGATTATTTGAATCTAGTAGCTAAGTATTTAAATGTAAATATTAAGTTTATAAGTAATAAGTCTTGGAATGATTTTTTAACAATGCTAAAAAACAAACAAATTGACATAATTCCTCATGTAGCTTTTAATGATGAAAGAAAAAAATATTTTGAATTTACTAATTTTAATCATATTTCATATACTACTGGAGTAGCTATCAACAAAAATAGTGACATAAAATCTATGAATGATTTAAAAAATAAAACTATAGCAGTAACTAAAAATTCGTTTATTCAATCATATATAAAAAGTAAATTTCCTAATCAGTCTTTATATTTAGCCTTATCAACTGCTGAAGCTCTTAATGCTGTATCTTATGGAAAAGCAGCTGCTGCAATTGGAAGTTTACCTACACTTAGTTACTATATACAAAAAGACTGGCTTAGTAATATTAAAACTATTTCTTTAGAAAATTTAGGACTTGAAAATAAAACTGCTTTACCAATGGCTGTATCAAAAGATAACATATTATTAAAATCAATTTTAGACAAAGTAAATTTAATTATACCTCATAATGAAGTAGTAAATTTAAAGAAAAAATGGATGGATATATCTGAACAAGATAATAATTTATCTAGAGAAGAACTTGTTTTTTTAAAAAACAAAAAGATAATAAGAATGTGTGTTTTACCAAACTGGCTTCCATTTGAGCAAATTGATAATAAAGGAAATCACAAAGGAATTGGAGCCGATTTTATGAAGCTTATTTCTAAAAGGATCAATACTCCAATTGAACTTGTTCCAACAAAAGAATGGTCACAATCTTTACAAAATATAAGAGATAGAAAGTGTGATATATTACCTGTAGCTATGAATATTCCAAGTCGTATAGGTAGTATGAATTTTACTAAACCATATGTTTTAGAGCCTTTTGTTATAGCTACAAAAACTGATAAATTATTTGTAAAAGATATTCAAGTTCTTAGTAATAAAAAAATAGGTATTGTAAAAGATTATGCCTTTATTGATGTATTAAAAGAAAAAAACCCATTGATATCAATTATTAATGTAAAAAATACTAAAGAGGGACTTGAAAGAGTAAGTAGTGGTGAATTATTTGGTTATATTGATGCCTTGCCAACTATTGGATATGCTATTCAAAGATATTCATATTTTGATTTAAAAATTGCTGGAAAATTAGAATCTAATATTATGTTAAGTATCGCTTCTAGAAGTGATGAACCATTATTAAATACTATTATGCAAAAATCTTTAGATTCTATCCCTGAAGAGCAAAAAAGAACATTGATAGAAAAATGGATTGAAATAAAAGTTACACAAGAGTTTGACTATAAGCTTTTGTGGCAAATAAGTGCAGTATTTTTACTTATTGTCTTAATTATTTTGTACAAAAATAGAGCCGTAATGATTCTTAATAAAGACTTACTTAAAGCTAGGTATGAAATAGAAGAACAACAAAGTATGGTTAATAAATATGTATTAATACTTACAACTGATACTAAAGGAATAATTACTGATGTTAACGAAGCTTACTGTAAAGCTACTGGTTATACAAAAGATGAATTAATAGGCCAAAAACATACACTTATTAGACACTCCGATATTTCAGAAAATTTTTTTGAAGAACTGTGGAATACTATTATAAATAATGAAATATGGTCTGGAGAAATCAAAAGTTTAAAAAAAGATGGTTCTACCATTTGGTTTAACATGTATATAGAGCCAATAATAAAAGCAGGAAATAAAATTGGCTATAGGGCAATATCAGAAGATATAACAGATAAAAAGAGAATCGAAGAGTTATCTATTACTGATAAATTAACTGGTTTATATAATAGAATGAAATTAGATGAAATAATGCAAATAAAAATCGAAGGATTTAAAAGATATAAAATGTCTTTTTCAATTATAATATTAGATATAGATGATTTTAAAAAAGTAAATGATACTTTTGGACATGATATTGGTGATAAAGTACTTAAAACTATTGCATTTATTATGCAAAAGAATTTAAGAGTAAGTGATATTGTAGGAAGATGGGGTGGAGAAGAGTTTCTTATACTTTGTGAAAATACAAATATAACTCAAGCTCAAATAGTCGCTGAGAACTTAAGAAAAACAATTGAAAAAACTAATTTTGATATAGTAAAAAATAAAACAGTAAGTTTAGGAGTATCTGAATTTACTGAAAGTGATAATGCACATACTATTTTTAAAAGAGTAGATGATGCTTTATATAAAGCTAAAAATTCAGGAAAAAATAAAACGGTAATATTATAAGGTATTACCAGTTTTATTTTTAGTATCAGTTAATAATGAAATATTAAATAGTTCATATTTTTGAAGTAAATCCAAAATCTCAATAACTCTTTCATATTTTACTTCTTTGTCTATTCTAAAGATAATATTTCTTTGTTTGTCTTTTATTTTACTTATCTCTTCTTCAAGATTTTGTATAGAACTCTCTTTTCCATAAATTGCTAACTTTTCCCTATCAAGTTCTATAATAACTTCTTTTTGTTTTAGTTCTATCTCTTTTGCACTTGAGGTTGGCAGATTTAAAACTAAGGCTAATTCATCTTTTTTAAAAACTGAAGATACGATAAAAAAGATTAAAAGAATAAAAACAACATCAATAAGAGGTGTAATATCTGGTGTTAAAATCTCTCTTTTTTTCATATTCTTTTTAGAACCTCTTTTTGAATTTTCAGTTCAATATCATCTAATATTCCAACAATATAGTTGTATCCTATGTAATGAGGAATCGCTACAATTAAACCCGCAACGGTAGTAATAAGGGCTACTGATATACCACTTGAGAAAATAGCTGGGTCTCCTAAACCACTTTTAGTAATAGAATCAAATGAGTTTAAAACCCCAATAACTGTTCCTAAAAGACCTAAAAGAGGTGCAATAGAAGCAATGATTTTTACGGTATTTAACCCAAATTCTAATTTTCTTATTCTTCTATTTATTACATTTTCAACAGACTCTTTCTCAAATGAGCTGTTTGTAGTTTTTACAAAAGCTAATATATCTTGTACAATTTTTTCTTTTCCAGCTCTTGAAGATAGAATAACTACTAATTTCCAAAACATTATTGTAAATCCAATAATATTTAAAAAAATCAGAATATATACTATAACTCCACCTCTATCAATGTAACTCATTAAATCAATACCCATGTATTTTAACTCCTAATAATTTGATATAAAACTGGAACTGTAATATTCCAAGAACTTTTATTTAGTTCATCAGGAATTGGTTCAAAATGTTTTATTTTACTTATAATTTCCATTGCTGCTTTATCTAGTCTTTTATATTTTGAGTTTTCCATTATTTTGATATTTATAATATCTCCATTTCTTGCAATGGTAAAGTTTAAATATACTTTTCCTGTTTGATTAAGTCTTTTCGCACTATTTGGATAGACTTTATTTTTTTCAATTAATCTTTTTAATTTTAATAAATATTCATTCTCTATAGCTTTTACTTTATCTAAATCGATATTTTTGGTTTTATTTTTAGTTTTTTGTTGAACTTTGTGCTCAACTGTTTTTTCTTTAAAAACTTTTTCAGGCTCTTTTTTATGAACAAGTTTTTTTATTGGTTTTTCTTTTTTAATAAACTTCTTTTTCTTTGTGTGTTTGATTATATTTTTACTTTTAGTTTTATGAAGTTTTTTTCTTACGATTTCTTTCTTTTTAACTTCTTTTTTAAGTTCGACTTTTTTAACTTCTTGTTTTTTTATTACTACTTTATTTAATTTTATTTGCGTAGTAGAATTTGTAGGTTTTGGTGCTACAATTTTATTTTCCTCTGTATGTAATTGAGCAAATAAATAAATGTGAGTACAAATAACAAGTAAAAATACTACTAATAAACTTTTCTTTTTTTCCATTTGAGAATATTAACATAATATTGATAATGATTATCTTAATTAAAGATTAAATTTAGAATTTCCTTTTCAGTACAAGATGAAGTCAATTTATGATAAAATCGCGTTATGAATAAAGAAGACTATTTTATAAAACAATTTAAAAATACCCATAAAAATATTATAGGTGATGATGGGGCAGTTGTAGGCTCACATGTATATAGTATGGATGCTTTTTTTGAGAATGTACACTTTAAACGAGAGTGGATGAGTTTAAAAGATATTGCAAGAAAAGCTATGATTGTAAATATCTCCGATGCAATAGTTATGAATGCAATTCCTAAGTATGCACTTATAAGTATAGCTATTCCTAAAGATTTTTCTAAAGATGATTTAAAAGAGTTAGCAAATGGCTTTAAAAATATTGCTAAGAAATTTGGGATTAAAATAATTGGTGGTGATACAATATCAAACATCAAACTTGATATTTCTATTACAATTATTTCAAAAACAAAAAAACCAATATTTAGAAAAGGTTTAAAAAAAGATGATTTTTTATGTTTTACAGGAGATTTAGGAACTTGCAAAAAAGATTTAGAATTTTTATTACAAGGGAAAGAAGTCTCAAAAAAATCAAAATTCATAAAGCCTAAACTAAAGCCTGAATTTTTTTATGAAATATCACCTTATGTTAATTGTGCCCTTGATATTTCTGATGGTTTATTTTTTGAACTTGAAAGATTATCAGAGACAAACAACTTAGGATTTGAGTTTTTTGATAAAATTAGTAAAGATATAGGATGTTCAGGTGAAGAGTATGAGATATTATTCTCTTTTTCTCAAAAAAACAGAGATATCATCTCTAAAATAGCAAAAAAACATGAAGTAAAATTAAACATCTTTGCAAAAGCAGTTGATGGAACATATAAAGGTGATTGTAAAAATCACCATTTTAATTAAGGGAAAATATTGGAAGAAAACACAAACTTAAACAAACACAATTTACAATACTATTTAAATCACTCAAAAATAGATGTATTATTTAAACAAAACAAAGATGACTTCGTAGTTACAGAAATACCTTTATATGACTTTGCAGGTGAGGGTGAACATATAGTAGTAAAACTTAGAAAAAAAGATTTATCTACTTGGGATGCTTTACAAATTATTGCAGATAGTATTGGATGTAAATTAAGAGATATAGGGTATGCTGGATTAAAAGATAAAAATGCAATGACTATCCAACATATTTCTATTCCAAAACAATTTGAAGAGAGAATAAATAGTTTTGCCCATGAAAATATCAAATTTTTAGAAACTGTTAATCACAATAATAAGATCAGAATTGGTCATTTAAAAGGTAATAAGTTTTTTATTAGACTAAAAAGAGTTAGTCCTATGGATTCAAAAAAAATAGAACAAGCTTTAGGAAAAATTGCTACCTATGGTATTCCAAATTATTTTGGTGTTCAAAGATTTGGAGCCTTTGGTGACAATCATGAAAAAGGTCAACAAATAGTTGAAGGTACATTAAAAGAGAAAAGAAGAAACCTAAAACAGATGTACTTAAATGCATATCAAAGTTTTTTATTTAACTCTTGGCTTTCAAAAAGAGTTGAAATTTCTAAATTAATTGAGGCCTTTGAACCAAAAGAGATTTGTGAAAAAGTTGGACTTCCTCAAGATATTGTAAAACAAATGAAAGCTCAAGAACACCCTTTTAAAATGCTTCCTGGTGAACTTATGAGTCATTATCCTTTTGGAAAAATATTTATAGCTGAAGAGTTAGATGTTGAAAGTGATAAATTTTATAAAAAAGATAGAGTTCCTACTGGATTATTACCAGGTAAAAGAGTGAAAATAAGTGAAGGTTTAGCTCAAGAATTTGAAAAAGATTTTGATAAAAAAACATTTGAAGATGGAGCTAGAAGATTTGCTTGGGTTTTCCCAGATGAAATAGAATCAAACTATAAAGAAGATAAAAATTGGTTTGAGCTTTCATTTACTTTACCAAAAGGTTCATATGCTACACAAGTTATTTCTGAAATAATACATTAATAAATCATTAATAATAAATTATATTTTTAAGCTTAGCTTTGATAAACTTTAATTTAAATAAATTTAATGTTTTAAATAAAAGGTTTATCATGAATTATGAAGAGGTAGTTGTCGAATTAGACCATGTCATAAAGAGTTCTGAGAAGGTAGCTGTATCAGTTTTTGATAAACTAGAATTAGCTTTATCTTATACTAAAGAAAAAGAATCATGTGATTTGATTATGGAAGTTATGAATACAATTCAAGAAGAAGATATCTTCAGACAAAAACTTGAAAGAGTAGTAAATTGCATTTGTGAAGCTCAAGGCATAGATGGATCTAGATTTAATATAGCACCAACAGCAAAACATATTTCAGGTGATAGTTATGATGATGAGATATCTCAAGAGGATATCGATAAAATGTTTGCTAAAATCAATAAATAGAAAGTTTAAACTTTCTATTTATCACATACTTCTTTTTTAAGAGTATTTAAAGTTCCAAATATTCTTAAAGACTCTATTTCAACTTCTTTTGCTTTTTCATTTAAAATATTATTTGGTTCATTATTTGCATTTGCATCAGTTAGTGCTTGTATTTTTTTTGCCAATGAATTATTTAAGTTTTTAAGCTCTTCAAGTGAATTAGATGCTTCAATATGGTAAGTGTCTTCAAAATTATTTATAAAGTTAGATAACACTTCTGAAGGTGTTGCACTCCATTTAGTTTTTTTACCCAATCTAGAATAAGCTTGATCTTTTAGTTCTAGAACATTTACTTTTACTTTTGCTGCATCATAAACTAAGTCTACATTACATACTTGCTCTCTAGCGTCTTGGATAAAACTAGCTCTTGAAGCAGCGGTTACAAGAGAATTTGACATATTAGCAATCAAACTTGACATATTAGAAATCTCTTCTGCTACTCCTGCATTTTGTTGTGTAACTTGGTCCAATGTTGTAACAGCATCATTAATCTGTCTAATACCGCCTTCTTGTTCTTTAGCTGCATTTGAAACATTATCTATCATTATTATTGTATCAGTGATATTTTGATTTAATTCATTATATCCTTCAATCATTTTACTTGAAATTTCTTGTCCACCTTTTGCTTTCATCGAAGCAGCTTCAACTATATCTTTTATCTCTTTAGCAGCTTCTGCACTTCTTGATGCTAGGTTTCGTACTTCTTGAGCAACTACAGCAAAACCTTTACCAGCTTCTCCAGCAGTTGCCGCTTCAACAGCAGCATTAAGTGAAAGAATATTTGTTTGGAATGCAATTTGGTCAATGATCTCAATTGCTTCATTTATTGAGCTTACTTGTTTATTGATATCTTCCATTGAATGAGCAGTTTGATTTGCTAAGTCTTCACCATTTTTTGCAGAAGCAGTAACTTGTTGAGACAATTGTTTCATCTTAGCAGCTGCTTCATTTGTTCCTTTTATATTAGAAGTTATTTGCTCTAATGCAGCAGCTGTTTCTTCTAAAGATGCAGCTTGTTTATTTGATGATTTAGACAAATTACTTGCAGCATCTGATAATGTTTGGGTATTTTCATTTAATGAATCACCAGTATTCATAATCATTGCTAAAATTTCAGAGGTATTATGTCCTACAAGTTTTATTCCAGCTGTTAGTGAACCTAAATCTCCATAAATACCTTTATCATCAATTTGTGCATCAAATTTTGATTCTGAATACTGTTTTAAAGTAGCATTTATTTTTTCCAAAGTAGTTCTAGTACCACTAATCATAGTGTTAAGTTTATTTTTTAAATCTTCTACATGTGGATTTGCAGCTTTAGAATTTACATTATAAACAAAGAAACCATTACCTGTCTTTTCTAAAACATCATTTGCTTCTTCTATAACTTTTGCATCAAGTGCAAGTCCTGCATTTACTTTATCCATATATGAGTTAAATAAATCAGCAACTTCAGAAATTTCATCTTTTGATTGAACGCTTAATCTTATATTTGTGTCATTTGATTCAATTAAGTTTGTAAAACCTGATTTTAAAGACTCAATTGGGTTTGTAGCTCTTTTAACTAAAAAGAAAATCAATACAATAGTCAATACACTAAGTATAAGTGAAGTAGTAGAAATACTTACAACCAAATCAACTAATTCCCTATCTGAATCTTGTAGTGAAAAAGTCAAATCCATTACTCCAATTACATCACCAATTTGTTGATTTGCATGACACATAATACAATCTTGTTCAGCAATCATAGGTTTAATCATTCTTATTTCATGATTACCATTATCTGTTGTTTCAAACAATTGTGAATTTTTAGTGTCAAAAGACTTTAATATACTTGGGTCTTCTGTATACTTTGTACCTGGTGCATACATTTCAATCAATGGTTTACTTTTAGCAACTGTTAAATTTTTAACACCTTTTATAGTTGCTGCAGCTTTCTCTGCTTTTTGGATTGTTGCAACATCACCCGTTGACATTGCATTTCTTAGACTTTGAAACATTGCAGTGTTTAACATCTCTAAATATTCTTTTGTAGTATTTAAAGAATCTCTTTTTACTTCTGTTGTAGTAAAGTAAATTACTGATGTACTACTAATTGTCATTAAAATAATTAATGCAAATATTATTTTATTGCTTATTTTTTTCGATATAAATCCAAACATTTACTAACCTTAATCTTTAAGTTGTAATAGTATATAATTAAATCCATTTATAAACAATAAAAACTTAAAGAGATTTAAAAAAATAATGATAGTTGGAATAAACGGTAAAATAATAAGAAAAGAACCAACCCTCTTACATATTGATGTTAATGGGCTAGTTTATGAAGTCTTTGTATCTGTTAACTGCAGTTCTAAGATAACAGAAAATAATATTTCATTACACACTACATACATAATAAGAGAAGATTCTCAAGCTTTGTATGGATTTATTGATGTAAATGAAAAAAAACTTTTTGATACAGTAATAAAAATAAATGGAGTGGGACCAAAAGTAGCACTTGCAATTTGTTCAACATTTACTCCAAGTTCTTTTTCTCAAATAGTAAGTTCAAATGATATTTCTATGTTAAAAAGAGTTCCAGGTATTGGTCCAAAAGGAGCTAGTAGAATTTTGGTTGAGTTATCTGGATTTGTTATTGATGGAAATAGTGATGAAGATTCAATGGGAACAAATATGATGGAAGCATCTATGGCATTGGAATCATTAGGATTCAAAAAAGATGTTATAAGTAAAGCATTAAAAAGCTGTAGTGCTACAAATACAAGTGACTTAGTAAGAGAAGCACTTAAAAGATTACAAAAATAGATTTAAAGGTTAGATAAGAATGAAGATTGCTATAGTTTTTGGTGGAAGTAGTTATGAACATGAGATTTCAATAGTATCTGCTATTGCTATGAGAGATGTTATTAAAAGTGAATTAGAGTATATATTTTTAGATGAGAACAGAGACTTTTATCATATTCCTACTAAAACAATAAAATCAAAACTTTTTAGTACTGGTGAATATAAAAAGTGCGATAAATTAATTATCAAAAAAGGTGGCTTTTCAAAAAAAGCTATGTTTGGTGAAAAAAATGTAGAGTTTGATATTGTCTTAAACTTAATTCATGGTGGAGATGGTGAAGATGGAATAGTTGCTTCACTATTTGAATTTTTTGATATAAGATACATAGGTCCTAGAGTTGGAGCTTGTAGTGTAAGTTTCAATAAGTTTTTAACAAAAGGATATGCTTCATCTTTAGGGATTAAGACAATACCTTATCAATATTTTACAAAATTTGATGAAGTAAGTGTAGAACAATTTCCAGTAATTGTGAAACCAGTTACTTTAGGAAGCTCGATTGGGGTTAGTATTGTAAAATCAAAAGAAGAGTTAAGTTATGCTCTTGATGTTGCTTTTGAGTTTGATAATGCAGTTTTAATAGAGACTTTCATACCAAATATTAAAGAGTACAATCTAGCAGGTTATAAAGTTGGAAATGAAATCAAATACTCAATAGTAGAAGAGCCACAAAAAGCTGACTTTTTAGATTTTGATAAAAAGTACCTTGATTTTGCAAGAACAGAGAGAGTAAGTGTTGCTAATATTAGTGATGAGTTAAAAGATAAGTTGAAAAAAGCTTTTGAGACTATTTATAATACTACTTTTAATGATGCAATGATTAGATGTGACTTTTTTGTAATAGATGATGAAGTATATTTAAATGAAATCAATCCAATCCCTGGCTCTATGGCAAACTATCTGTTTGAAGATTTTGATGCAAGTATAAAAGAACTATCAAAATCACTAAAACTAAAAGATAAAATCAAAATCTCATATGACTATGTAAACAAAATCCAAGCGGCTAAGGGTAAATAAACCTTGGCTTTAAAATCAATCCAATACGATAATAAAACTTTTGATATCTCATATGAAATAATAAATCAATCTTCAAAAAAAGATATTATTATTCTTCATGGTTGGGGTTCAAATAAAGATATCATGAGTAAAAACTTCAAAAGCTATTTGCCAAGTTTTAGACATATATATGTAGACTTACCAGGTTTTGGAAAAAGCCCTACAAAATATGTTCTTACAACAGATGATTATACAAATATCATGGAAATATTTTTAAAAACTATCAATGCTTCAAAAGATACAATTATGGGACACTCGTATGGTGGAAAGGTTGCTACAAAACTAAACCCAAAAAATCTTGTACTTTTAAGTAGTGCAGGAATAGTAGAAGAAAAATCAGCTAAAGTAAAAAGAAAAATCAAAATGGCAAAGTTTTTTAAAGCCTTGGGATTAGGTGCTATTACTAAGATTTTTAGAAGTAAAGATGTGGATAATATGAGTGAAAATATGTATGCAACTTTTAAAAATGTACTAAATGAAGATTTTACCGAAGATTTTAAAAACTTTTTAGGAAAAGCATATATTTTTTGGGGTGAAAGTGATACTGCAACTTCTTTAGCCTCAGGAGAAAAAATAGCCTCACTTATAAAAAATAGTGAATTTAAATCATACGAAGGGACTCACTTCTTCTTTGTTGAACATGCAAAAGATATAAGTGAAAGAGTAGAAAATGGAATACTTTAATATATTTACACATTTAGTTTTAGTTATGGCACTTGGTTGGTATTTGATTACCAATTTACAATGGTATAGCTATAAGTTAGAAAGAGTTATCTTTAAGCATCACAAATTGCATTGGCATATCATATATTTTGTAACGCCTTTTGTGATGTATTATTTATTACCATCATTATACTTTTTGGTTTATTTTTATGCTTTATATTTGCCATTATTGATTTTATGGAATATGAAACTTGATAAACCATTGGTTTTAACATCTCGAGTTCAAAGATTTTTAGCCATACTTCTGTTTGTAACATTTAGTATTAGCCTTTTATGTTTTGTAAGTGAAAATTGTAAATCAGCTGGTATTTTTATCCCATTATTTATAGCTTATTTGGTCTCTTTCTCTTTAGAGCGAATATTTTTTATCTCTTTTAAACATAGAGCTAAAAAAAGACTTCAAGGTATAAAAGATTTAAAAATCATTGCAATTACTGCATCATATGGAAAAACATCTATAAAAAACTATTTATACCAAATCCTTAAATCAAAGTTCAATGCCTATAAAACTCCAAGAAGTGTAAATACCCTAGCAGGACTTGTTTTAGATGTAAACAGAGACCTACCTGACAATGCAGAAATATACATAGCAGAAGCAGGGGCTAGAATGCAAGGTGATATAGAAGAGATATCAAACTTCTTGCACCAAGATTATGCAATCTTAGGACAAGTAGGTGAACAACATATAGAGTACTTCAAAACCTTAGATAATATTATCCACACAAAAATGGAAATCCTAAAATCACCAAAAATGATAAAAGCTTTTGTACATGAATCTGTACCAATTTTAGACTATTCAAAAATAGAAAAGTTCCCAAATGATTTAAACATAACAAAAAGCAATTTAGATGGAGTCTGGTTTGATGTAAATATTGATGGGAAACAAGAACATTTCTACGCACCAATACTTGGAAGTTTCAATGCAGTAAATCTAACAGCTTGTATTCTTATGGCAAAAGAGTTAGGTATGAGTATAGATCAAATAAAAATAGCCCTAGATAAAATCAAGCCAGTAGAACATAGACTTCAAAAAATAGAAGCTGGTGGAAAAGTAATCATTGATGATAGTTTTAATGGAAATTTTGAGGGTATGCTTGAAGCTGTAAATTTATGTAGTGAATACAAAGGAAGAAAAGTAATCATAACTCCAGGTTTAGTTGAATCAACAGATGAGACAAATATACTTTTAGCAAAAGAGATAAATAAACACTTCGATTTTGTTATTTTAACTGGTTCATTAAATACTCATCTTTTTAGTGATAATATTGATAAAAATAAACAGTTTATCTTAAAAGATAAATCAAAAATGCAAGAGACTTTAATAGAAAAAACAAGAGCAGGGGATTTAATCCTTTTTGCAAACGACGCTCCTAATTTTATTTAAGCTTTTGGCTTAAATAAAATTAAGTGAATAAGGAATAGTTAATAATGAATAATATTTTAGAATCTAAAAGTTATGATTTTGCTTTACGGATTGTAAAATTGTCTCGTTATTTACAAGAAGAAAAAAAAGAATTTATTTTATCTAAACAAATTCTTAGAAGTGGTACTGCAATTGGTGCTTTAATTGCAGAATCACAATATGCCCAATCAAAATCTGATTTTATTTCAAAGTTGCATATTTCTATAAAAGAGGCTAATGAAACTAAGTATTGGCTTTGCTTATTAAAAGATTCTTTTTATATAAATGATAAAATGTACGATAGTTTAAATCCTGATTTGATAGAATTAATTAAAATATTAACTACAAGTATTAAAACAGCTAAGGAAAACAATGCTTAAAATTATTCATTATTCATTATTCACTATTAATTTCTTAACATGGAGCAAAGCGTAATGGAAAGAATCTATGCACCTTGGCGATTTGAGTATGTAACAGAAGATAAGATTGAGGGGTGTGTATTTTGTCATATTTATGAAAATTCAAATGATGATGAAAAACTAGGTGTTGTTTTTAGAGATAAAAACTGCTATGTGGTTATGAACAAATACCCATACACTCCGGGTCATATGATGGTAATTCCAAACTTTCACACAGAAAATATAGAAGATTTAGATGATGAAGTATGGATTGAGATGTCTTTGAGAGTAAAACAAGCTACAAAGATGTTAAAAGAGGTTTTAAATGCCGAGGGTATAAATATTGGTATGAATCTTAGCAAAGCTGCTGGTGCTGGTATTGCTGAACATGTTCATTATCATCTTGTTCCAAGATGGGGAGGGGATACTAATTTTATCACTACTATAGGAGATACTAGAGTTTATCCTGTTGATTTTGGGAAGATTTATAAGAAACTTTGTGAGAATGCTTTGGAGTATTTTAAATAAAATAGTTATTAAAATTTTCTTTTCCAATTAAAGAACTCTTCCTTAAAAGAAACTAATATAGTTATCTTCAATTTTCAATATAAATTAATTTAAAATATTTTTATTATGATAAATAAATTTATTTATCATATTATTTCTTAAATATTATAACTTTAAGATTATTTTATATAGAATACATATTCGAAAAATGGTTCTGTCAATATAAAATATTTTTGAGATAATTGTTTAAGATAATCAAAATTAAAAGGAAAAACTTAATGAAGAAATTTATTTTAAGTTTAGTATCAATATTCATTCTAATAGGTTTAACAGGTTGTGGTAGTTCGATGTATAATTATAATGTTGAACCAACACCAATTAAACAAGGTAAAGCAAAATATACACTTAAAGATTTTAATTTAACATTAGAACACGGTCATGGAAGAAATATTCAAAATAAAACATTTATTAATGAAAATGAATTAAAAAAATCATTTGAAATGTTTATTAATCAAGAATTAGAAAAGCAATCATTGAAAGGTAATGAAAAAGATTACAAAATTAGTGTGACTATGAATTATACACGGGTATATAATTATGGAGGAAATGCTTTAAATAAGCCACAGTTTTATTATACTGTATATGTATATAATACTCAAGATAAATTATTAGCAAGTTTTGCAATACCAAATAGTACAACAAAATATGGATATTTTAAAGACATAGCCGTAAATTTACAAATAGGTACATTTCAAAGGAAAGCTGAAGATGAACCAGAAGACATAGAACTAATTTCTAAAACACTAGTAGAAGAATTATCTAAACTAGGTAATTAAATTATAATAACACTTTTAATAAATTCTTGGGAAATTTATCAGATTAAAAGTTGAATAAATATTTCCCAATAATTTTCATAAACACCTATAGATCTTCGCTTTGCTTACTTTTCGTCAATACAAAAGTAAGAAAGCGAAGAGGTTTATCCTCTTCAAGAGCCAAAAAAAGAAACTTATTATTTTCAAGCCAATATAACTTTACAATGCTATACTTAACACACAAAAACTCAAACTAGGGATTAAACATGGTAATTAGAAAACAAGTAAATGAAAGAATGAGTAGAATAGTTGAATATAGTGGGGTTATTTATTTAGCTGGAATTGTATCTGATGATAAAGACTTAGATATAAAAGGTCAGGCTCAAAGGGTGTTGGCTATGGCAGAAGAAAGATTAGCTGAAGCTGGAAGCAATAAAGACCATATCTTACGAGCTGAAATATTTGTAAAAGACATCGCTAGAGATTTTGCTGGGTTTAATGAAGTTTGGGATGCTTGGGTATCAAAAGAAAATCCACCTGCTCGTGCTTGTGTTGAAGCAAATATGGCAAGTTCTAATACACTAGTAGAGATAATATTTACAGCAGTAAAGAGTAGAATATTATAGTAAAAAGATTTTCTCTTTTTGCTAAACATTAAAAAATTTTATTACATCTTATTTCTTCTTGAAGTATAATACTTGCATAGTATTATTTCAAATAAAATCTGGAGAACTATTTATGAAAAGAGACACTATTATTATCGGCGCTGGAGTAGTTGGACTTATGTGTGCTTATCATTTACATAAAGCTGGACGAAAAGTAACTATTATCGATGAAGGTGATATTACAAATTGTACCTCCTTTGGAAATGCAGGATTATTATCTGCCTTTGATAAAGGATGTTTAGCTTATCCTGGTGTTATTACAACTACAATGAAGCAGATGCTAAAAGGAGAATCTCCTGTAAATATTCATCCTAAACTTGACCCCAAACTCTTTACTTGGCTTTTTAAATTTGCAGCAAGTGCAAATGAAAAGAGATTTAAAAGAACTGTTATGCTTTTTGAAAAGTATGGGGAAGACACTTTAAAATTATATGAAAAGATGCAAAAAGAGGATAAGCTAGATTTTGATTATCACAGAAAAGGTATGCTTTCTGTATTTACAGAAGATGCAACTTATGAAAAGAAGCTAAAAGAGTGTGAATCAAAAGATAAAAAAACATATAAAATATTATCAAAAGAAGAGACAAAAGAGTATTTGCCTTGTGGAAATGAGAAAATAAAAGGTTCGATTTTATTTACTAGAAATGCTCACCTTGACCCTAAAAGAGTTATGTTAGAAACAAAAGAGTTTTTAAAAAAAGAGGGTGTTGAGTTTATATTAAATGAAAAAATCATAGATATAAAATTTTCAAATAAAAAAGTAAAATCAGTAAGTTCACTTACAAACACTTACGAAGCAGAAAACTTTGTACTTTCAACTGGTTATCAAACACTTTTAGCTGATATTAGAAAGAAAAGTTTGATGATGACTCCTGCAAAGGGTTATAGTATTACTTTCTCTATGCCTAATGAGCTTAAACCAAAAACATCAACACTCTTTAGCGATTTGTTTATAGTTATGACTCCAAGACGAGATAGCGTAAGACTTACATCAAAATTAGAATTAGGTTCTACTGATACAAAAGTAATAAAAGAGCAAATAGATAGTATAAAATCAAACTTTGAAAAATACACACTTCCCTTTGAGATGAAAGAGATAAAAGAGTGGACAGGATTTAGACCACTTACTCCAAATGATATACCACTATTTGGAAGAGATGAAGAGTATAAAAACTTAGTATATGCTATGGGAATGGGTTGGCTTGGTATGACTTTTGCTCCTAGTATTGGGAAAATAGTTAGAAAAATTATCACAAAAGATTTAGAGAATAAAAATAGCGATGATGTTTTACTTTTCTCAGGTTTTTATCAATAAAATATTAAATAAAAGGTTATAGATGTATTCAAAACTACTATCTAAGAAGAAATATTATGGTGAAGGTAAAATCTCAGAATCAAAAAATGAAGAGTTTTATAGAAGTAGTTTCCATAAAGATTACGACAGATTGATATTTTCAAAGTCTTTTAGAAGACTTTCAAAAAAAACGCAAGTTCATCCTTTATCTAAAAATGACCATGTTCATAATAGATTGACTCACAGTTTAGAAGTAGCAAGTGTGGGAAGAAGTTTAGGTTTAAGAGCTGGTGAGATATTTAAAAGAAAAAATGAGAGTATAAATCCCTATGATGTAGGATATATAGTTCAAACAGCTTGTTTGGCACATGATATTGGAAATCCTCCCTTTGGACATGCCGGGGAAGAAGTTATTAAAGAGTGGTTTGCCAAAAATAAAGAAGAGAATTTTCTAAAAGCCTTATCAAGTGATGAGTTAGATGATTTTTTAAACCTAGATGGCAATGCTCAAAGTTTTAGAATAGTATCAAAACTTGAAAACAATAGTTTTAAAGGTGGTATGAATCTTACTTTCTCTACTTTAGGTGCACTTATAAAATACCCTTATTCTTCAAGTAATTGTAAGATAATAGGAAAGTCAAAATTCAACTTTTTTCAAAGTGAAAAAGAGTTTTTTGAGCTTTTATTTAAAGAGCTTGATTTAGTAAGAAAAGATGGAACATATATGAGACATCCACTATCTTATTTGATGGAAGTTGCTGATGATATTTGTTATGCCTTATTGGACTTACAAGATGCCCATGAACTTAAAATCATCACACTTAATGACACAATAAAAATCTTTGAATACATATTAGGAAAAGGAGAGGTTGCTAACTCACTTGCAAGTGATAAGTATGATGATTTTCAAAGATTATCAAGATTTGTTGCTTTATCAATCAATAACCTTACAAATCATGCAATGGAGAAGTTTGAAGAAAACTTAGAAGATATTTGTAGTGAAAGTCAAGAAAAAGATTTATTGTCATATTTTACAAATGATGATTTAAAACAAGGTTTATTAGTAGCTAAAAAACTAGGTCATGATAAAGTATTTAATGAGACTAGAAAAGTAGAATTAGAACTTGGTGCTTATAATATAATCGAAATTTTGTTAGATAATATAATAAAAGCTACTTATAGATTACACGAATCTAAAGATGAAAAAAAGTTATCATTTAAAGACCAAAGAGCCTTACAACTAATGGAAAATGATAAACCAAATAAAAATGACTCACTATACAATATGTATCAAAGAGTGATTGATTATATTGTGGGAATGACTGATAACCATGCAAAACATATTGCCCATCAGTTTATTGGGATGGGATATTAGGTATGCCAATGAAAACAGAGTGTGAAATAGCAAAACTAGGTGAAGATGTCTTAAGAAAAAAAGCTAAAAAAGTAAAAGATATAAAAAGTGAAAAAATTCAAAATATCATAAAAGAAATGTTAGATTGTGTAAAAAAGAGTAATGGAGTAGGGCTTGCAGCTCCTCAAATATTTCATTCGTATCAAATACTTATAATCTCTTCAAAACCAAATGAAAGATATCCAGATGCTCCATTTATGGAAGATGAAATTATAATCAATCCAAAAATCATAAAAAAATCAAAAACAAAAGAGAAAGGTTGGGAAGGGTGTTTAAGTATTCCTGGAATCAGAGCAGAAGTTCCAAGACACAAAAAAATTAAAGTAAAGTACACAACAATAGATAATGAAGAGAAAACTCAAACTTTTGAAGACTTTATTTCAAGAGTTTTTCAACATGAATATGATCATCTAAAAGGTTTGGTATATCTTGATAGAGTCGAAGACACAAAAGATATAATTACGGAAGAGTTATATTTTAAAAAAATTAACTGATTACTTATTTTAATAACTCATATGGTTCAATATTAAAAAGTTTAGCTAATTTATATATATGTGCTAAGTTAAAGTGTTTATTGTATTTTAAATTCTCACAATTAGAATAAAAAGCAACCGATCCTATTCCAATTTCGAGTGCAACTTCTAATTGATTTAATCCATTTTCAATTCTTTTTTTTTTTATATTTCCTGATATCTTTTTATAAAAAAGTTCAAGTTCAAGTTCAGGTGTACTATCTAATAAATTCATTTTTGTATTAATTACCCTATTATTGCATTAGCTACATAACTATATAGTTATAACATTTTTTTATCTTTATTCTATAGGATAAATATAATAATTCCCATTATATTAGATTCTTTTGTTTTGCTAAAAATATAAATAAATATTTAATATAAATTTATGAGATATATAATACTTTCTTAATAAAACAAAAAAATTATTTTTATCCTATAGGATATTGCAAAAGAGGAAAAGATTAAAGTAAAATCAATTAATTAATACATAATATTGGTTAAAACAGGATATAAAATTATGAATGCCATGATATCAAAAATTATTTAATAATGAATAAAAATTATTTATTAAATAAAAAAGACAATAGAATATTACAATTAGCTGATGTTATGCAAAATGTTATGGCTGAATGTAAAAATCCTCTAAATAATATATATACTATTTCTTCTGGGGTATTACTTAATAGTGAAATTGGTCTATCAGATGAAAATACATATAAAAGTACACTAATAACAATAAATGAAAATATAAAAAATATTATAAATAGCATTAATTATTTTGATATTTTTTTATCAGATAAAGAAGAATTAAAAACATTTAATATCAATAATACTTTACAAAATGTAATATCTATGCATAATCAACTTTTAAAAAAATACAAAATATCAGTTAATACAAACTACTTAGCTAATAGTCATTTTACAGGATATGAAAATGAATTAACACAAATATTTACATATACACTATCTACTTTAATAAATATTTTAAAGAAAAGCCAAAAATCTGAATCAATAATAATTAAAACTAGAACAAATCAAAATAATACAAAGATTGCTATTATCATTACTAATGGAAATATAAATGAATTTCCTTTAGACCTTGGGCTATATATATCAAAGAAAATTATTGAAGAACATTACAAAGGAGAAATCATAATAAAAAATAAGAAATTTGAATTTGAACAAAAGAATTATCATGGTATAGAGTGTGCCATTTATATAAATAATGAAAAAGAATAATATTAATTATAACCCTCAAAAACAAAGATTTTTTGATGTAAAAATTTTGTAATGAATATTTTTTTAATAAAACTATAAGACTAAATAGGAGAATAATAATGTTTAAAAATATGACAATAAAAATGAAATTAGTATTTTCATTTATTGTAATAATAGGTTTAATAATGTGTTTAGCAGCATATAGCATCTATTCAATTGGAAAATCAGGTAATGGGTTTATTTCATACCGAGCAATGGCAAAAGATAGTGTTTTATCAGCTCAAGTTCAAGTAAATATGATTGAAACAAGAAAAAAAGTTGATGAATATTTAAATTCTGAATCTAAAAAAGATGTTGATAGTTTTTATACTTCTTATAAAAAAACAGAAGAGTTAATTAAACTTGCAACAGAAGAAATTAAAAAGCCAACGCGTGCAGAAAAGGTGCGAGAATTAGAAAAAAATGTTGAACTTTATAAAGATGGTTTTTTAGATGTTGTAAAATATACAAATAATAAAAATGAAACTATGGCAAATGTATTAGTTCAAAATGGTATAAAACTTGAAAAAATTTTAACATCTATGTATATAAGTGCAGAAGAGGATAAAGAATATGAAAATTCTTTTATTATTGGTAAAGCTTTAAGAAGTTTATTATTATCTAGACTTTATACATTAAAATTTACTAGTTCATACTTAAAAAGTGATTTTGATATATTAAATAATGAATTTAATGAGTTAAATGACAATATTAACATTATGGTTAAAATGATGAAAGACCCAAGTAGAAAGAATCAGCTTAAAGAATCTCTTGAACTAATTTCATCTTACCGAAAAGGTGTATCTGAAATATATGATTCTGTTATAAAAAGAAATGAAATAATAAGTACAAAGTTAAAAGTTTATGGTTTAAAAATCACTAATTTAGCTGAAGATATAAAATTATCAATAAAAAAAGAGCAGGATACAATTGGACCAGAGGTACAAAAATTAAATTCAAATATAAAATCATTGATTATAATTATTTCTATAGTAATATTAGTCTTATCACTCATCCTAGCAATAGCATTACCAAGAAATATAGCTAATTTATTAAATACTTTTCAAGATGGTTTAATAGACTTTTTTAAATATTTAAACCGAGAAATACCAGAAGTAGAATTAATAAAATTAAATTCTGAAGATGAATTTGGAAAGATGGCAAAAGTAGTAAATGAGAATATAGAAAAGACAAAAAAAGGAATAGAAGAAGATAGAAAATTAATAGATGAGACAATAGCAGTATTAGGAGAATTTGAACAAGGTGATTTAGTACAAAGACTAGATATAAATGTATCAAACCCAGCTTTAATGCAACTAAAAGATGTATTAAATAAAATGGCAGATAACTTAGAAAATAACATTAATAATGTACTAGATATTGTTGAAGAGTACTCTTCTTATAATTACTTAAATAAAATATCAACAAAGGGATTAAAAGAACATCTTCTAAAATTAGCTTCAGGGGTAAATAATCTAGGTGATTCAATAACAGGAATGTTAGTTGAGAATAAATCAAATGGACTAACTCTAGATAAAAGTTCAAATACTTTATTAAATAATGTAGATAAATTAAATCAAAGTTCAAATGAAGCAGCAAGTTCTCTAGAAGAAACAGCAGCAGCCTTAGAAGAAATCACAAGTAATATAAGAAGTAATACAGAAAATATAGCAAAAATGTCTGAACTGTCAAGTGGTGTAACAAAATCAGCAAATGATGGAGAGAAACTAGCAAATGATACAACACTTGCAATGGAAGAGATAAATGCCCAAGTAACAGCAATAAAAGAAGCAATTACAGTAATTGATCAAATAGCTTTCCAAACAAATATTCTAAGTCTAAATGCAGCAGTAGAAGCAGCAACAGCAGGAGAAGCAGGGAAAGGATTCGCTGTAGTTGCAGGAGAAGTGCGAAATCTAGCTTCAAGAAGTGCCGAAGCAGCAAGTGAGATAAAATCATTAGTAGAAAATGCTACAAATAAAGCAAATGATGGGAAAAATATAGCAGGTGAAATGATAAAAGGATATAAAGCATTAAATAGTAATATCTTAGAATCAACAAACCTAATTACAGATATAGAAAGTGCTTCAAAAGAGCAACTGTCAGGAATAGAGCAAATTAATGATGCAGTAAATGAATTAGATCAACAAACACAACAAAATGCTATGGTAGCATCTGAAACACAAGATATAGCAATCTTAACAGATGAAATAGCTAAACTAATTGTAAGTGATGCAGATAATAAAGAGTTTACAGGGAAAGATAGTGTAAAAGCCAAATCAACTGATAATAAACAGAGCGTTAAAAAAGAAGTTATAAAACCTGTAATAAAAAAAGAAGTAAAAAATGAAGTGATAAAATCACAAAAAGAAAAAGATGAATGGGAGAGCTTTTAAGCTCTTCTAGTCTAAATCTCTTTTTTTAATTTCATCTGATAAATCATCAAACTTAAAACGAGTTTTCATAAGTTTTAGACAATCTTCATGGATGAGAATCTCTTTTTCATCAAAAGAGTTTGCATTGTCTTTTAATTTATTATGGATATCTTCTAACTCCATATCATTGAACTCATCAGTTGAGCTCTCATAATTAATCTCTTCAATCTCTTTTATATCTTCAGGCATCTTAAAATCACTGTAATAAAGTAACTCTTTAGTTACACCCCAATATCTAAGACCTAATTTATTATAAAATTTAATAGAGTTGTTCACACTATATAGTTTACATCTTTCAATCTTATTTGGCTTTACTGAAGAAAAAAGATATTTTAGCAACTTATAAGCATAACCATTTCTTCTATATTTAAATGGAGTTAGAATATTGTTTATGGTTAGATATTTGTTATTTTTAGAGATATTATAAAAAAGATATGTAACATGACGATTATTTACTTTTAAAGCAAGGGGTGGGAATTTTTCCCAACTATAATAGTTATCCCATAAATCAAGTGCATTTTTTAAAAACTTTAGATTCTCAAAGTGGCTTAATTTTTGTACTGATTCTAAATATTCATCTCTACTTAGAGTAACAACTTCCAAAACTAATGTTCTTTATGCTCATCTATTAAGTCCATAATTTTATCATAAACTTCACTTGCTTGTGTATCATTGATTTGATTAGTATTAATTGATTCAACGATATTTTGTAGCTCTACCATAAATGATTCCATCTCTTTTATAGCTTCTAAATCATCTTCCGTTGCCTCATTATTTTCTAAGAGTATTAATAAGTCTTCTAAATATTTTTCAACTTCTGGTAACATTGTTACTTCGACAACTTCTTTTAACTCATTTTTAATATTAGACATTTTTAACCTTTAAATTATTATTCTATTATTTTAAAATACAAAAGCAATATCTGCTATGGAAATATTATACATTAAAACCTTTGTATTATCAGAATCAATAACACTATATTTTATAGTTAAATCATTTGGATTTTCAATTTCTTGATGATTTTCCACAAATTTTTTGTATCTATTTTCATCTAAAATAGAATAAATAAAAAGTACCTTTTCTTTAAATTTTTCATTATTTATGTATAAAGAAAAAACTTCAGGTTGTTTTTCCATATCATATTTATTTACAAAATTAATATCATACATCTTTTCTACAAGCTCATCTTTTTTGTATTCTTTTGAATTATAAGTATAATAATCATCTGCTAGTATCTCTTCTAATTCATCTGATATTTCAAAATAATTAAATTTACTATAGTCTTTATTCTCTTCAATTAAATATCTTTTTTCAATCATAAATCTCCTTTTATGAGTATAACTTTATTTAAATAGCACTTTAAGAAGTATAAAATAGTTATTAATAACAAAACTTCCAATTAACTTAATATATATCAAATAAAAGCATAGTTATCCTTTTTAAAAGGAAATAAATATACTAATTAAATATATGAAGACCCATATATATTGACATTGTATAATAAAAAAGTTATAATGCGCGTCCATGAAAAATGGTTAGAGTGTGTTTATCGCACATTTAACGAGTTCTTTAAAGGAAAAAAATGGAAAAAATAAGATTAAAGCTTAAGGCTTACGATCACAGAGTTTTAGACAGAAGTGTTGCTTCAATTGTTGAAGCTGTTAAGAGAACTGGTGCTGAGTTGAGAGGTCCTATACCTTTACCAACTAAAATCAGAAGATATACAGTAATCAAAGGTCCTCACGTAAATAAAGATTCAAGAGAACAATTCGAAATCAGAGTTCATTCAAGAATGATTGATATCGTATCTGCAACTCCTGATACAGTAGATTCATTAATGAAACTTGACTTAGCTCCTGAAGTTGATGTTGAAGTTAGATCTATGGGTCAAGAATAAGAAAGGGTAACAAATGGAATTTATCGTAGAAAAAATTGGTATGAGTAGAACTGTTTCAGTTCCTGCTGTTCCTGTTACACTTTTAAAAGTTCTTGATACAAAAGTATGTGAAGTAACTGATGGTGTAGCAATTGTATCATATAGTAATGGTAAGAAATTTAACAAGACTATAGAAGGGCAACAAAAAAAATACAACTTATCTAAAGAGTTCAATAGATTTGCAACTATGGAAGTAGCAAATACTGAAGCTGGAGATTTAGATGTATCTGGATTAGCAGAAGCTAAAATATTAAAAACTACTTTTAAAACTAAAGGTAGAGGTTTCTCTGGTGCAGTTAAAAGATGGAACTTTGCTGGTGGTAGAGCATCACATGGTCATAGAATGGGAAGAAGAACTGGTTCAATCGGTAATGCTGAGTGGCCAGGTAGAGTTCAACCAGGTAAAAAAATGCCAGGACAATACGGAAATACAAATGTAAGTGTTAAAAATGAAATTTTCTCTTTTGATGCAGAAACTGGTATTTTAGCTGTTAAAGGTTCAGTATCTGGACCAAATGGTGGATTAGGAAAAGTAAGGATTGCTAAATGAGTAATGCAGTAGTAGTAAAAACAAGTGAATTACCTGAAACATTTAAAGATGTTAATTCACATAACTTATACTTATATGTAAAATCATACCTAGCAGCTCAAAGAGCAAACACAGCTAGAGTAAAAAATAGAACTGAAGTTAGAGGTGGTGGTAAAAAACCTAAAGCTCAAAAAGGTTCTGGTGGTGCAAGATGGGGTTCTAAAAGATCACCATTATTTGTTGGAGGTGGACAAGTATTTGGACCATCTGCTAGAAATTACAACCAAAAAATTAACAAAAAGCAAAAAGTTTTAGCATTAAGATTTGCTATTAATACTCATGTTGAAAAAGAGTCTTTATTTGTAGTTGATTCTGTTAAATTAGAATCAGGTAAAACTAAAGATGCGGTTGCAGTTATAAATGGTTTAAACCAAAGAGATACTTTAATCATTGTTGATACAATTGATGAAAAAACTTACTTGGCGTATAGAAACATTAAGAACTGTTATATGATTGAAAAACAAGAAGTAAATGCTTATATCGCAGCTGCTTATCACTCAATCTTAGTTGAGAAGTCAGTTCTTGAAGCATTAAAAGAGGCATAAGATGGCAGATATTACAGATATTAAAGCAATATTATACACAGAAAAAACTATCGAGTTACAAGAGAGTGGTGTAATTGTTGTTCAGACTAGTCCTAGAATGACTAAAAGCGGATTAAAAGATGTTTTTAAAGAATATTTTGGAGTTACACCTTCAAAAGTTAATTCATTAAAACAAAGTGGTAAAGTGAAAAGATTTAGAGGAAAAATCGGTAAAAGAGCTGATTTCAAAAAATTCTATGTAACATTACCTGAGGGCGCTGAAATAGCGAACCTTTCAGCATAAGGGGATAGTATGGCAATTAAAAAATTTAGACCAATAACTCCTGCTAGAAGATTTATGTCAGTTATGGATACTTCTGATATTACTTCAAAACCAACAGTTAGATCTTTACTTACAAGAGTAAAAGCTACAGCTGGTAGAAATAGTAACGGTAGAATCACTTCAAGACATAGAGAAGCAGGTGCTAAAAAACTTTACAGAATTATTGATTTCAAAAGAGATAAATTTGGTGTAGAGGGTACTGTTTCTACAATTGAGTACGACCCATATAGAAACTGTAGAATCTGTTTAATTACTTATTCAGATGGTGATAAAAGATATATTTTACAACCAAGTGGTTTAAAAGTTGGAGCTAAAGTTTCTGCTGCTGAATCTGGTTTAGATATTCTTCCTGGAAATTCAATGAGACTTGTTAATATTCCAGTTGGTACTATGGTTCATAATATTGAAATGAAACCAGGAAAAGGCGGTCAAATCGCTAGATCTGCTGGTGGATATGCTCAAATTATGGGTAGAGAAGATAAATATGTAATTATGAGACTTCCTTCAGGTGAAATGAGAAAAATTCTTGCTGTTTGTATGGCAACTATTGGTATCGTTGGTAATGAAGATTTCTCTAACATGGTTGTTGGTAAAGCTGGTAGAAGTAGACACCTTGGTATTAGACCTCAAACTAGAGGATCTGCAATGAATCCAATTGATCACCCACACGGTGGTGGTGAAGGTAAAACTAACTCAGGTAGACATCCAGTTACTCCATGGGGTATGCCAACTAAAGGTTATAAAACTAGAAAGAAAAAAGCTAGTGATAAATTAATCATTTCAAGAAAAAAGAAGTAAGGGTTTAAGATGTCAAGATCAGTAAAAAAAGGTCCATTTATAGACGCGCACTTAATGAAAAAAGTTATCAAAGCAGTTGAGACTAAAGATAGAAAACCAATTAAAACTTGGTCAAGAAGATCAACAGTTTTACCTGATATGATTGGCTTAACTTTTAATGTGCACAATGGAAGAAACTTCGTACCTGTAAATGTTACAGAGAACCACGTGGGTTATAAATTAGGTGAATTTGCACCAACTAGAACTTTTAAGGGTCACAAAGGCTCTGTTCAGAAGAAGGTAGGATAAGATGGGTAAAGCTATATTAAGATTTATTAGAGTTTCTCCAATTAAAGCAAGACTTATTGCTAGAGAAGTTCAAGGTATGAATGCAGAGTATGCTATTGCATCTTTAGAATTTACACCTAACAAAGCTGCTGGATTAATTTCAAAAGTTATTGCTTCTGCAGTTGCAAACTCTGGATTGGAAGCTGAAGATGCAATTATTACATCTGCAAGAGTTGATAAAGGTCCAGTATTAAAAAGATTTACTCCAAGAGCAAGAGGTTCTGCTTCTCCAAAGCATAAGCCAACGGCACATATTTTTATTGAAGTAGAAGCTGCACCTAAAGGAGATAAGTAATGGGTCAAAAAGTTAATCCAATTGGTTTAAGATTAGGTATCAATAGAAACTGGGAATCAAGATGGTTTCCTAAATTCTCTTCTATGCCTGCTAATGTTGCAGAAGATAGCAAAATCAGAAAATTCGTTAAAAAAGAGCTTTACTATGCAGGAATCGCTCAAACTTTAATCGAAAGAACAGCTAAAAAAGTAAGAGTAACAGTTGTTGCTGCAAGACCTGGTATCATTATTGGTAAAAAAGGTGCAGACGTTGAGAAATTAAAAAATTCTTTAACTAAATTAGTTGGTAAAGAAATTGCTGTAAACATTAAAGAAGAGAGAAAACCACAACTTTCTGGTCAATTAGCTGCTGAAAATGTTGCTCAACAATTAGAAAGAAGAGTTGCATTTAGAAGAGCTATGAAAAGAGTTATGCAAAATGCTATTAAAGGTGGAGCAAAAGGAATTAAAGTTTCTGTTTCTGGTAGACTTGGTGGAGCTGAAATGGCTAGAACTGAGTGGTACTTAGAAGGAAGAGTTCCTTTACATACTTTAAGAGCTAGAATCGATTATGGTTTTGCTGAAGCACATACTACATATGGTTGTGTTGGTGTAAAAGTTTGGATTTTCAAAGGTGAAGTACTTGCTAAAGGTATTCCAGTTGAAAAAGAAGAAGCTTCTAAACCAAAAAGAAGACCAACAAAGAAAAGAGGTAAATAATTATGTTAATGCCTAAAAGAACAAAATATAGAAAAGTAATGAAGGGTCGAAATAGAGGTAAATCTATGAGAGCCAATACATTAGCATATGGTAATATTGGAATTAAAGCTTTAGAGCATGGAAGAATTGATTCAAGACAAATCGAAGCTGCCAGAATTGCTATGACAAGAGCTATTAAAAGACAAGGTAAAGTATGGATTTGTGTATTCCCAGCTAAACCACTTACTGCTAAACCATTAGAAACAAGAATGGGTAAAGGTAAAGGTCCAGTTGACAAATGGGTAATGAACATTAAGCCAGGTAGAATTTGTTTCGAGATGGCTGGTGTAAGTGATGAAGTAGCTAGAGTTGCATTGACTTTAGCAGTTCACAAATTACCATTTAAATGTAAAATTGTAACAAAAGAGAGCGAAAATGACTTATTCTGATATTAAAGATAAAAGCCTAAACGAGCTAAACGAGTTATTAAAAGAGAAAAAGGTGCTTCTTTTTGAATTAAAAGCTAAGCTAAAAACTATGCAGTTGACTAATACATCTGAATTAAATGTTGCGAAAAAAGATATCGCAAAAATTCAAACAGCTATTACTGCAGTAAAAGCTAAGTAAGGATCTGTAGTATGAGTACGCATAAAAGAGAGATTCAAGGTGTAGTGGTAAAAGTTTCTGGAGATAAAACTGCTTCTGTTTTAGTAACAAGATCAGTATTACATCCTAAATACCACAAAACTGTAAAGAGATTTAAAAAATATTTAGTTCATGATGAAAAAAATGAATTAGCTGAAGGTGATACTGTAATTGCGGTTGAGTGTAGACCTTTATCTAAAACTAAATCTTTTAGATTAAAGACAATTGTTGCTACAGGAGTTAAATAATGATTCAAAGTTTTACTAGATTAAACGTAGCAGACAACACAGGTGCAAAAGAGATCATGTGTATCAAAGTTTTAGGTGGGTCTAAAAGAAGATATGCAACAGTTGGTGACGTTATCGTTGCTTCTGTTAAAAAAGCTATTCCTACTGGAAAAGTTAAAAAAGGTCAAGTTGTTAAAGCTGTTGTTGTTAGAACTCACAAAGAAGTTCAAAGAGAAAATGGTTCATTAATCAGATTTGATGATAATGCAGCAGTTATTCTTGATGCAAAAAAAGAACCAATTGGAACAAGAATTTTTGGACCAGTTGCTAGAGAAGTTAGATATTCAGGTTTCATGAAGATCGTTTCACTTGCACCGGAGGTATTATAATATGGCGGTTAAATTAAAAATTAAAAAAGGTGATACAGTTAAAATCATCGCAGGTGATGATAAAGGTAAAACTGGTGAAGTTTTAAGAGTTATCCCATCTAAATTACAAGTTATTGTAAAAGATTGTAAAGTTGCTAAAAAAACTGTAAAGCCTGATCAAGACAAAAACCCTAATGGTGGTTTTGTAAACAAAGAGATGCCAATGGATATCTCTAATGTAGCAAAAGTAGAAGGTGAGTAAGATGGCGAACAGATTATACGAAAGATATAACGCAGAGATTAAACCAGCTTTACAAAATGAGTTTCCTAAAAACAAAATGTTAACTGCTAAGTTAGAAAAAGTAGTTATCTCTGTTGGTGCTGGTGAAGCAATGAAAGATACTAAATTGATGCAAAATATTCAAGATACTATCTCTTTAATTGCAGGACAACATGCTATCCAAATCATTGCTAAAAAATCAGTTGCTGGTTTTAAAGTAAGAGAAGGAATGCCAGTAGGTGTAAAAGTTACACTTAGAGGTGAAAACATGTATGCATTCGTTGACAAATTATGTTCTATTGCATTACCTAGAGTAAAAGATTTCCAAGGTTTAGATAGAAATGGTTTTGACGGAAGAGGAAATTTTAACTTTGGTCTTAATGAGCAATTAATGTTTCCAGAAGTTGTTTACGATAACATTATTAAAACACATGGTATGAATATTTCTATTACTACATCTACAACTTCTGATAAAGAAGCTTATAGATTATTAGAGCTAGTAGGAATTCCATTTACAAAAGGTAGAGAATAATGGCTAAGAAATCTATGATTATGAAACAACAACGAACTCCTAAGTTCGCTGTTAGAGCATATACAAGATGTTCAGTATGTGGAAGACCACATTCAGTTTACAAAGACTTTGGTCTTTGTAGAATTTGTTTAAGAAAAATGGCTAACGAAGGTTTATTACCTGGTGTTAGAAAAGCTAGTTGGTAAGGAAATAAAGCTATGATGAATGATATAATCGCAGATGCTTTAACTAGAATTAGAAATGCAGCATTGAGAAAACTTGAAGTTACTACTTTGTTACATTCTAATACGGTTGTAGGTATCTTAACAGTATTAGAGGCAAAGGGTTACATTGACTCTTTTAAAGTTGTTGATGGAACTAATAATAAAAAAACTATTCAAGTTACATTAAAATATGATGAAAAAGAAACTTCTGCAATCAATGAGATTAAAAGAGTTTCTAAATCAGGAAGAAGAGTTTATAAAGCTTCTTCTGAATTGAAAAATTTCAAAAACGGATATGGTACAATCATTGTTTCTACAAACAAGGGTGTTATCGCTAACGATGAAGCTTATGCTGCAAATGTTGGTGGTGAAGTACTATGTACTGTTTGGTAGGGAGTTAGAAAATGTCAAGAATTGGAAAACAACCTATTGCTATACCATCTGGTGTTGAAGTTACAGTTGATGGTACAGTTATAAATGTAAAAAAAGGTAACAAGACTTCTTCAGTAGAGACTCACGGTAGAGTTTCTGTAGAAATTGCAAATAACACTGTAGTTTTAGCAAGAGTTGGTGAAACAAAAGAATCATCAGCTTTCTGGGGAACATATAGAGCTTTATTAAACAATGCTATTGTTGGTTTAAGTGAAGGTTTCAAAAAATCTTTAGAAATCAACGGTGTTGGTTATAGAGCTGCTGTAAAAGGTAGTGTTTTAGAACTACAATTAGGTTATTCTCACCCAATTAACTATGAAATCGCTGATGGATTAGAAATTACTGTTGAGAAAAATGTGATTAATGTTATTGGTGCTGACAAACAACAAGTTGGTCAAGCTGCTGCAATTATTAGAGGCTTTAGAAAACCAGAACCTTACAAAGGTAAAGGTGTTAAATATACTGATGAGAAAATCATCAGAAAAGCCGGAAAAACTGCTAAGAAGTAAGGTGTAAAGAATGAGTAGAGCAAAAGATATAGCTAAAAAAAATTCTTTAAGAATTAAAAGAAAAAGAAGAGTAAGAGGATCAATTTCTGGTACTGCTTCTAAGCCAAGAGTTTCAATTTTTAAATCAAACAAACATTTAAGTGCGCAAGCAATTAATGATGTTGAAGGTGTTACACTGGCTTCGGTTAGTTCAAAAGCATTGGATTTAACAGTTAATAAAGATAATGCAGTTAAAGTTGCAGCACAATTTGCTGAAAATTTAAAAGCTGCTGGGATTGATACAGTTGTATTTGATAGAAATGGTTACCTATATCACGGTGTTATTGCTGCATTTGCACAATCACTAAGAGATAATGGTATCAAATTATAAGGGTTAATGATGGCAGCAGTAAATAGAGAAGATTTTCAAGAAGCAATCGTTAAAATCGGAAGAGTAACAAAAGTTGTAAAGGGTGGAAGAAGATTCAGATTTACAGCTTTAGTTGTTGTTGGAGATAAAAACGGTACTGTAGGTTTTGGTATGGGTAAAGCTAAAGAAGTTCCAGATGCTATTAAAAAAGCTTTAGATGATGCATTTAAATCTTTAGTAAAAGTGTCTATTCATGGAACTACAATTGCACATGATATTGAGCATAAATATAATGCTTCTAAAATATTATTAAAACCAGCATCTGAAGGTACAGGACTTATCGCAGGTGGTGCGGCAAGACCTGTTCTTGAGCTTTCTGGGGTTAAAGATATTATCGCAAAATCTTTAGGTTCAAATAATCCTAACAACTTAGTGCAAGCTACAGTTGAAGCTTTAGCTAGAATAAAAGGATAATAAATGACATTAGAAACTTTAAGACCAGCAGATGGTAGTACAAAGAATGTTAAAAGAGTTGGAAGAGGACAAGGTAGTGGTACAGGTAAAACTGCCGGTAAAGGTAACAAAGGTCAAAAAGCTAGATCTGGTTACAAAATAAAAAGAGGTTTTGAAGGTGGGCAAATGCCAATCCAAAAAAGACTTCCTAAAATCGGTTTTGTATCAAGAGTAACTAAACCTTATTCAATTAATGTTGATAAAGTTAAGCAAGTTGCTGAGTTAAGTGAAATTACATTAGAAACAATTAGATCTGTGTATAAATTATCAAAATCAGTAACAAAAGTTAAATTAGTTGGATCTTGTGCAAAAGATTTAACTTCTAAGATCAAAGATGAAAACGTTACTACAACTGGTAAATAACCATGAGTAAAGATCTAATAAATAAGATTCTTATTACATTAGGTTTTATATTTCTATACAGAGTATTGGCATACGTGCCAGTACCTGGTGTAAATATTGACGTAGTAAAAGAATTTTTCGACTCAAATGCAAACAATGCATTAGGTCTTGTTAATATGTTTAGTGGAAATGCAATCTCAAGATTGTCTATTATTTCACTAGGTATTATGCCTTACATTACAGCTTCAATTATTATGGAGCTTCTAGCCGCAACTTTCCCTGCACTTGGTAAAATGAAAAAAGAACGTGATGGTATGCAAAAATATATGCAAATTATCAGATATGCAACTATTGTAATTACTTTAATTCAAGCAGTTGGTGTATCAATGGGTCTTAATTCTTTAACTGGAAAAGCAGGTCAAAGTGCAATTACAATAGATATGGATACATTTGTTGCAGTTTCTGCAATCTCAATGTTAACTGGTACTATGCTTTTAATGTGGATTGGTGAACAAATCACACAAAAAGGTATAGGTAATGGTATTTCATTAATTATCTTTGCTGGTATTGTTTCTGCAATTCCTCATGCAATTGGTGGTACTGTTGAATTAGTTAATAATGGACAAATGAATTTCTTAACTGTTATTGCAATTTTAGTAATAATTCTTGCAACAGTTGGAGCAATTATTTATGTAGAACTAGGAGAAAGAAGAGTTCCTGTTTCTTATTCTAGAAAAGTTATGATGCAAAGTCAAAATAAAAGAGTAATGAATTATATTCCTATTAAAGTAAATTTAAGTGGTGTAATTCCTGCAATTTTTGCCTCTGCAATTTTAATGTTCCCAGCTACAATTTTACATGGTAGTCAAAATAAGATTTTATTAGGTATTGCTGACTTTTTAAGTCCAACTAGCTATACATTTAATGTTTTGATGTTTTTACTTGTAGTTTTCTTTGCATATTTTTATGCATCAATTACTTTTAATGCAAAAGATATATCTGAAAACTTAAAAAAACAAGGTGGTTTTATTCCAGGTATTAGACCAGGAGAAGGAACAGCTGAGTTTTTAAATGAAACAGCAGGTAGATTAACACTATGGGGAGCTTTATACTTAGGAGCAATTTCTACAGTGCCATGGCTTTTAGTTAAGTCTATGGGAGTTCCATTTTACTTTGGTGGGGTTGCAGTACTTATTGTTGTTCAAGTTGCTATTGATACTATGAGAAAAATTGAAGCTCAACAGTATATGAACAAATATGACACTTTAAGTGCGGTTGGTTTATAAAAATCATGGCAATTGCACTAAGAAAACAAAATGAGATAGAAAAGCTTCGAACTGCTTCGCATGCAGTTGGACAGACTTTGAATTATCTAAGAGAAAACGTTAAGCCAGGCATGACTTTATTAGAAGTTGATGCTCTGGGTGACGATTTCATAGCCAGTTTAGGTGCTAGACCTTCATTTAAAGGCCTTTATGGTTTCCCTAATGCAGTATGTACTTCTCTAAATGAAGTTGTTATTCATGGTATTCCATCGAATACTGTTCTACAAGAGGGTGATATTTTAGGTTTAGACATAGGTACTGAAATTGATGGTTGGTATGGTGATGCTGCCATTACTATGCCTATTGGAAAAATATCAAAAGAAGATGAGGAATTAATTGCTTGTTCGAAAGATGCATTATATTATGCTATTGATATTATAAAAGAAGGTATGAGATTTAAAGAGTTATCTTTTGCAATAGAAGAATTTATTGTTAAAAGAGGATATCAACCGTTAATTAGATTCTGTGGACATGGTATTGGGAAAAAGCCCCATACTGAACCTGAAATTCCAAATTATGTAGAAACACCAAATATTAAATCCGGTCCAAAAATAAAAAATGGAATGGTATTTTGTTTGGAGCCAATGGTTTGTCAAAAAGATAGAGAACCTGTTATTTTAGACAATGGTTGGGATGTTGTATCAAAAGATGGATTAAGAACTAGTCATTATGAACATACAGTTGCTGTTATCAATGGAAAAGCAGTAATTTTAAGCGAGGCATAGAAGGAAAAAATGTGGCAAAAGATGATGTAATTGTAATTGATGGTAAAGTAATTGAAGCTTTACCAAATGCAATGTTTAGAGTTGAATTGGATAATAATGGGCATGTAGTTTTATGTCATATATCTGGAAAAATGAGAATGCACTACATAAAAATTTTACCTAATGATAAAGTTAAAGTAGAAATAACCCCTTATTCACTTGATAAGGGTAGAATTACTCACCGATATAAATAAAAAAAAAGAAAGTATTATATTAATACTTTCTTTTTTTTAGCTTATTTTAAAATCTTACTGATATAATCAACATATATACTTATTTATTATTGGAAAAGAATGAAAAAAAACATTAATAATATTGATGATTTGAAAAAAAATAAAAAAGAAGATCAAAAGCTTAATGTAATTTCTAATGATTTACTAAATTTTACAAAATCTGAACTTCAAAATATTGAAATACTTAAATTTATTACTTATTTACCAGAATTATTAAAACCTTCAATTGAACAATCAATCTATCATAAAATAGAAGAAGTAGTTTTTGAGTTAATGAAAAACCCTGAAAAACTTGATGATGAATCAATGATTAATAAATTGGTAAATATTACTAATGAAAGAGTAGCTTTAGATAGAGCTGTTTTTAAATCAAAATCTGAAGATATTAAAAAATTTATAGCATTACTAATGAAAGAGTATGAAAATAGCTTACTTCTTAGTGATAACTCTTCATCAAAATTAGAAATTTTTAAAAATGACTTAGAAGAGTTAGATATATCAGAACACTCAAATAGAGAGTTAAGAATATTGCATGCAAAACTTGCTGATTTAATATACAGTATTGAAACTAATTTAGATGATTCGAAAGTTCAATTAATAAAGGGCAAAGAAACATGTTCTAGGTTAGAAAAAAATATTGTTAAATTACAAGATGACTTAGAAAAACTAAAAATAGAAAAAGATATTGATTTCTTGACAGGGGCACTTAACAGAAGAGGATACACTTCTGTAATTCTAAAAGTTGAGAATCGATTTGTTACTTTTAATTCTAATTATGCAATTATATTTATTGATATTGATGATTTTAAAGAAATAAATGATCAACATGGCCATGAATGTGGAGATGTTATATTAAAAAGTTTCTCTACTATACTTAAAAAACTTATGAGAGAAGAGGATATCTTGTGTAGATATGGTGGTGAAGAATTTGTCACTTTAGTAAGTTATACAGAAGAGGAAGAAGTATATAAATACATTAAAAGAGTAAAAGAAATTATTGATAGCCATAAATTTATTTACAACAAAGATCTTAGTGTAAAAGTTAGCTTTTCTGCTGGAGTCTCTTATCGAACAAAATATAATTCATACGAAGATGCGATGAAATATGCTGATATTTTATTGTATAAAGCAAAACATGAAGGAAAAAGTAGAATAATTTTTGATAATTCTAAAGTTCTCGTTTAATACCCATATCTATGAAGCCTTAGTCATTTATTTGCGCAATTTAAAAGTATAAAAATAACTAAAACTCCATAGATATAAGTACTAAATTTTTTCACTCACCCTTTCTTTTGTTAAACTAATCTCTTTTTCTAATATCTCTTTTTGTTGAATTAACGAATTTAAATTATTTTTTAACATCTCTTTATCTTTATACGAATCAATAATAAATTCAAAAAGTTTTGGTCTATTTTTTTTCCAATTATGTAATGTTGTTTTATTTATTTCTAAATCATTTTCTAATTTTCTTAAACTTGGAGCAGTCATAATCAATCCTATAATATATCTTAGTTTGAATATTGTACAAATATTTGGAACAAAAGTCAATAATAATACTAAAATTGTTCCAATAATTTGAACAAATTATAAAAAAAGGGATAATTTTGTACAATCTTGCATGACAAAAAATTTACAAAACAAATTACTTTATCAATTAAACTTTTTAAAATCCATAGGATATGAATATGGACAAAACTTAAATTTCAAAAATAGTAATACTGAACAAGTAAGACTACCTGATGATATAAAACAATTAGAACAATTAGTAAAAAATTGTCATTTGTGTCAATTATCAAAGTATAGAGAAAATGTTCTTTTTGGAAGTGGAAATATTAACGCTAGTATCATGTTTTTAAAAGAATCACCTACTATTAGTGAAGATGAAGTTGATACTTTTTATGTGGGAAAATCTGGTGAGTTATTAAAAAATATGATTGAAAAAGTTTTAAAAGTACCTTATGAAACTGTTTATATTACAAACATAGTAAAATGCATCTCTCCTAATAGTGAAATAAAAACTGAACATGTTAATAATTGTAAAGCATACTTAGATAAACAAATAGAGCTAATAAAACCAAAGTTATTAGTTATATTAGGTGAGAGTGTATATCGATATTTTACAAATGATAATACAACTTTTAGTGAAATTAGAGGTAAAGTTATACCTAATAATGATTTAGATATTATATGCACTTATGAACCAAGTTATCTTTTACGAAACCCTTCCTCTAAAGGTGAGGCTTATGAAGATTTATTAAAAATAAAAGCAATCATGGAGCAAATGTGAAACATTTTTATCTTTTTGTCGCAATACTTTTTTTATTTACTGCTTGTGCTAATAAAGAAATGAAAATACCCAATCAAAATAATTCAAAAATTAATAATACTAATACAAATACGAATATTTATACTCCAAGTTCAATTTTTACTCAAAACAAAAATGAAGAACTAGAAGATGAAGATTTTAGGATTGCAATCATATTCCCTTCTAAAGTAGTTGGGAAATATGGTAATTCAACTATTAATAGTGTAATTGGGTATTTGTTGTTCCAAAATAAAAAATTTGAGATAGAATCATTTGATAGTGAAGATGAAAGCTTTGAAAATATATCTAATGCAATGGATGAAATAAAAAACAAAGGATATAAAAAAATCATTGCTTTATTTACAAGTGATGCTTTAAGTAAAATCAGAAATATTTCAGCATTTACAGATATGCAAGTATACTTTCCTTTGATAAGTAGAAACGATGCTTATTTTATCACTTCACCTAATTATATTTATGGAGCTATTTCTTACGAAAATCAAATGAAAAAACTTTTGGAGTTATCAACTGGTGATAATGCACAATTTTATGAAGACTCAAGCATAGGAAATATGTTAAAAGGTATTTATGAAAGATTAGTTCCAAATATTGTTGTAAATCAAAAAGTAATGCAAAGTAATAATAACTTTAAAAGTATGGTTACAAATGAAAGTCTAAAACATACTAATTTGATGATAAATACTACATTGGTAAAATCTTCTATTATTCTTTCTCAGCTTTATGCTTATGAGACTGAAAATGGTGTAATTATGACTACTCAACTTAATTTTGATCCTTTGATCTTATCTTTAACACAATATGAAGATAGGTTAAATTTAATTTTGGCAAGTTCTATTGAAGATACAGATCCAAAATTAACGGAATTATTATATTTACTTGATACGGATATTAAGTATAATTGGGTAAATTACTCTACATTAGTAGGGGTCAATTATCTATTTTCTAAAAATAAAAATGCTTTAATAAAAAATCAAATTCTAAATCAAGAAGTACTTTATAATACACATTTATACTATTCTACAAAGAGTAGCTTCAAAAAACTAGAACTTAAATAACACTTTAAAAAAACTCTCAACAACTTTTAGATATAATCGCGTATATTTTATAAAGGGCAATTGCCCTGTTTTGGAGCACGAATTGAGAACGCATTATTGTACAGAAGTTACAGAATCACTTATTGGTCAAGAAGTTACTGTTGCAGGTTGGGTAAATAGTAGAAGAGATCATGGTGGTATTATTTTTATTGATTTAAGAGATAAGGGTGGTTTAGTACAACTTGTTGCTGATCCTGCTGATTGTAAAGATGCTTTAGAGACTGCTGAAAAAGTTAGAGACGAATTTGTTCTAATTGCAACTGGAAAAGTAAGAGCTAGAGGTGAAGGATTAGAAAATCCAAACTTAGTAACTGGAAAAATTGAAATTGTTTTATCTAATCTGATTATTGAAAATAGATCAAAACCTATGCCATTTGATTTAGGTGATGAAAAAGTAAATGAAGAGATTAGATTAAGAAATAGATTTTTAGAATTAAGAACAAAAAGATCTTATGATATTTTTAAACTTAGAAGTACAGCAAATATAGCTATTAGAAACTGTTTAAATGAAATGGAATTTTTAGATGTAGAAACTCCAATTTTAACTAAATCTACACCTGAAGGTGCTAGAGATTATTTAGTTCCATCAAGAGTTCATCCAGGTGAATTTTATGCTTTACCACAATCTCCTCAAATATTTAAACAACTTCTTATGGTAAGTGGTTTTGATAAATATTTTCAAATAGCAAAATGTTTTAGAGATGAAGATTTAAGAGCTGATAGACAACCAGAATTTACTCAAATAGATGTCGAAATGAGTTTTTGTACTCAAGAAGATGTTATAAAAGTCGCTGAAAAATTAATTCATGATACTTTTACTGCTTGTGGAAAAGATGTTCCATCAACTTTCCCAAGAATGACTTATAATGAAGCAATGGAACAATATGGAAGTGACAAGCCTGATTTAAGATTTGATATGCCACTTGTAGATGTTATTGATATTTTTGCAAGAAGTTCAAATGAAATTTTTGCTGGTATTGCAAAAGATAAAGCTCATAATAGAATTAAAGCAATTAAATGTCCAAATGGGGATAATATTTTCTCAAAAAGACAAATGAAAGCTTTTGAAGATTATGTAAGAAAATTTGGAGCTCAAGGTTTAGGGTATTTTCAAATGAAAGAAGATGGTTTAAAAGGACCATTAACAAAATTCTTTACAGAAGTTGATTTAGAAGAGATTGTAAAAGTAACAGAGCTTGAAGTAGGGGATGTTGTATTCTTTGGAGCTGGTCATAAAAAGATAGTTTGGGACTATATGGGAAGATTTAGACTTCATTTAGCTGAGCAAATGGAAATTGTCCCAGCAGATACTTTTAAATTTTTATGGGTAGTTGATTTTCCTATGTTTGAAGTAGAAGATGGTAGAGTAAAAGCTTTACATCATCCATTTACTATGCCAAAAGATTTAAATAAAGATAATCTTGAAGAAATAGAATCTATTGCTTATGATATTGTATTAAATGGAACAGAACTTGGTGGTGGAAGTATAAGAATTCATAAAGAAAATATTCAAAAAGAAGTATTCTCTTTAATGGGAATTTCAGATGAAGAAGCAAGAGAAAAATTTGGTTTCTTACTAGATGCCCTTCAATTTGGTGCGCCTCCACATGGTGGATTTGCTTTAGGACTTGATAGAATGATTATGCTTTTAGCTGGTACTGATTCTATCAGAGATGTTATTGCTTTCCCTAAAACTCAAAGAGCACAATGTCTTATGACTAATGCTCCAAGTCCTGTTGATGAAGAACAACTAAAAGAACTAAGTCTTAGAATTAGAAAACAAGCTAATATCTAGGATATTAGTTTTATATAAAAAGGAAGTTTTAACTTCTTTTTTATAAACTATCATAATGAAAAAATTAATATTACTCCTTATTCTTTTATCTACTTTTATTTATGCAAGAGTTAGTTATACAGTAACTATTGAACCTCAAAAATTCTTTTTAGAGAGAATAGGTCAAAGCAAAGTAAAAGTTAGAACTTTATATGAAGGTGTAGACTACACTCAAAAATTAGATCATGTATATTTTAGGAAATTTGCTTTTTCAGAAGCTTATTTGACAATAGGACTTCCAGTAGAGCAAGAGTATGCAAAAGAACTACTTGGATTTAATAGTGATTTAAAAGTTATTGATACAAGTAAAGATGTTGAAAAACTTTATGATAATGGAAAGATTAATCCTTATTTTTGGTTAGACCCTTTAAGAGTTAGAAAAGTTACAAAAGTTATGCTTGATATACTTATAAAAAATGATCCAAGTAATAAAGAATTTTTTCAGTTAAATTATCAAACTTTGATGGTGGAGTTAGATAAAATATTTTTACGATTAAAAGATACTTTATTTTATTCTACAAATGCGGTAATGGTTTTTAATGATAAATTAGAATACTTTTTAAATAGATTTGATGTTAGATATTATCGTGCAGAAAATGAAATATTAAGTGGTCCTAAATTTACAGAAATTTATAGACTAAGTAAAGAAAAAAATATAAAATATCTAATAGTTGATAAAAGCATTAATTATAATGTCTATAATACTTGGTCAAATGCAAACAATATGGAAGTTATTCATACTGATATTTACTCTTTTAATTGGTTCGCTGATTTATTTGTTCTTTCAGACAAAATAGCCTCTAAAAAAGAGGAATAAAATGTTTTTACCTACTACAAAAGAAGAGATGGAAAAACTTGGTTGGGAACAACTTGATGTTATTTTAATCTCAGGCGATGCATATGTTGATTCACCATTTATTGGTGTTGCAGTCGTTGGAAGAATACTTGAAGACTTAGGTTTTAAAGTAGGAATCATAGGACAACCAAATTTAGAAAATGGTGATATTACAAGACTTGGTGAACCAAAGCTTTATTGGGGTGTTAGTGGTGGAAGTATTGATTCTATGGTTTCAAACTATACTGCAACTAAAAAGTTTAGAAATAGTGATGATTATACTCCTGGTGGGAAAAATAATAAAAGACCAGATAGAGCCACTTTGGTTTATACAAATCTAATCAGACGACACTATAAAAATACAGTTCCAATAGTACTTGGTGGCATTGAAGCTAGTCTTCGAAGAGTTACACATTATGATTATTGGACAAACAAATTAAAAAAGCCAATTTTATTTGATGCAAAAGCTGATTATATGATTTATGGTATGGGTGAAATAGCAATAAGAGAGTTTACTCAAGCCTTAGCTAATAATGAAGATCCACGAAGAGTTAGAGGAGTTTGTTATATTTCAAAAGAGCCAAGAGAAGAGTATATTCAACTACCTAGTCATGATGATTGTTTAAAAGACAAAAATAAATATATTGATTTATTTGACCATTTTTATCAAAATAATGACCCTATAAATGCAAATGGACTATGTCAAAAAGTTGATACAAGGTTTTTAATTCAAAATCCACCATGTGATTATCTGGATGAGAAAGAGATGGATTATATCGCTGATTTTAAATACACAAGAGATTTACATCCCTATCATCAGCCAGAAGGAAAAGTAAAATGTTTAGAAACAGTAAAATTTTCTATTCAAACACATCATGGATGTTGGGGAGAGTGTAACTTTTGTG